>CAWFXO010000012.1:0-40488 GCA_963819825.1 uncultured Acidobacteriota bacterium | reverse complement strand
TCATCCTGTCTCTAACGACGCTGTGCACAGTCAAGCGAAATTTAGGCGACACATCTCCGTCGACGCTTTCGGTTTTACAAAAGCGCCATTTCGCTCTAGCAGAAGGTTTTGACTCCAAGACCAAGGCTCGTCACTCGATTTAAATCCTGCAGTGGAACTTCAGGTTCCACCATCCATCTCATCGGTACTTGCGCCCATGATTTTTCACTTCGAACTCCCCGCTCCTCGGGGAGGCAGGCTGCCCACACAAGCGCTCGGCTCTTACTCGCCGGCCACAGAATGACTCGGGCTCACCCGCATGACGGCCTGACACAGTTGCGCGTACGTCCAGTCTTCGCGCAACATCAGGTACAACCGCGTGGCCAACTTTCTGGCCACGGCCACCTTGGCGACGCCGCGATTTTTGCGCGCCGCCAGGCGGCGATAAAAGCGTTTCAGCTGCGGATCGTAATCGCGCCGCCGTCTGTCCCGCTTCCACCAGCAAAAAGCGCAGAAACGAACTGCCCTGTTTGCTGATCCTGCCCAGCCGCTGTTTTCCGCCGCTGGAATCTTCGCTCGGAATCAGGCCGAAGTAGCTGCTCACCTGCTTGCCCGATTCAAATCGCTCGACCGGTCCCAGCGTCAGCACCATGGCCAACGCCGTCACCGGACCGACTCCGGGATGCGTCATCAGCCGCACCGCCTCCGGCCGCCGCAGCGCTTCTTCCGCCACCCGCCGGTCCAGTTCGCGGACCTCGACTTCCAACCCGTCCAGCGCTTTCAGCAACTGCTTGTCGCCGTTCGGCTGCGTACGGCAGCAGCGGGCAACTGCTCCAGTTCCACGCGTCCGGCTTTCGTCCACAGCTTGTACTTTTTCTGCACGCCGTGACTCAGCGCCATCGCCTGCAGCTGATTCTTCGTCCGCGTCCGTGCCTGCACCTGCTTGTGCCGATGCACCAGCAACTGCCGCACGTCCCGCTCCTCCAGACTCGGCACCCAGATCCTGGGAAAGCGACCCGTACGCAGCCAATCCAGCAGATGCATCGCGTCCCGCCGGTCCGTCTTCTGCTTCCTCACCACCCCGGCCCGAATCTTGCTGGCATCGCCAAACCACAACTCGAAGCCCAACTCCGCCAGCAGCCGCTCGAACCACGGATAGTGCCCGCAAGCTTCCATCCCCACCCGCACTTGCTGCCCCGCCAGCGACCGGTAAAACGCCTCCGCCTCCGCCCGGTGCTGCAACCGCTTTTCTTGAATCTCACCTGTTAAGTTGTCAAAGATCGCAATTTGTTGAAACCCAGGATGAAAATCGCATCCTATAATCAACATGACGTTGGCTCCTCTCACGAGCCCTGGTCTTGTTCGTCGCAAACCACTCTACTCGCGACGGGCCAACGTCCAACACTCCGCACCCATTCGTCGCCTGCAAATCCCGCCGCACCCCAAGTCCCTTTACCCAGACAATTTCGTCCCCGCTCGCCACCACCGGCCACCGCTTCTTCTCGTCCCCAGTAATATGCCGGTCCTGCAACAGCTCTTTAACTTTCTTGGGCTCTTTGGTATGCGCTGGCCAGAACCGTTCCCCCGCCCGCCAGTTCCGGACGACAAGATTCTCTTTCGCGTGCTTCCCATCCAGCAAGTGTTCGGGATTATACCCTCCGCCCGCAGATTCCACTTGCAACGCCTGCACCGTGATCCCCGCTTCAGAAATCAGCACCTCGCCGGCACCGCAAGCTCGTATCGGTAATCCGAAGCCGCTTTTGAAATCACTTCGAACCGAAGCTCTCCCTTTTGCCGCGAGACCACCCATCCCCCGGAAAGCGAAGCGCGAGCACCCTCCGCCGCCAAGCCCAGCACTTCCTCCACCTGCCGAAATTCCAGATTCAATCCCAGAGCCTCGCCCGCCGCCCGTACCAGCCTCCGCCGCACCGCAAGCTCAACCTCCGCCAGCCGATCGCAATTCAATCTTCCGCCATGCTCAGTCCGCTCCCAAACCAGCGGCAACAATCGCGCAATCTCTCCCGCCCAATATTCCTCTTCCCCACGCGCGATGTCCGCCGCCTCCGCCAGCGCCTCGCGCACCGCCGGATTCACATTCTCCTCCAGCCGCGGCAAAATCCCGTGCCGCACCCGGTTCCGCGTATGCCGCAAATCCCGATTGCTGGAATCCTCCCGCCAGGTTTGCCCGATCTCCCCAAGATATTCGACCAACCTTTCTCGCCGAGTCGAAAGCAGCGGACGCACAATAGCCTTTGCCGCGAGCTGAATGCTGAGTGCTGAATGCTGAATGCTGACTTCCGGATAAATCCCCGCCAGCCCTCTCGTCCCCGCCCCCCGCGCCAGTTTCATCAACACCGTCTCCGCCTGATCGTCCAAGGTATGCGCCGTCGCGATCCGATCTAACTTCCCCAGCGCCTCGCGGAAAAATTCATACCGCACTTCCCGCGCTCCCGCCTCCAAACTCAGCTTCTTCTCCGCCGCATACGCTTTCGCGTCCCGGCTCTCGCAGATGAACTCAAGCCCATGCGCCGCCGCCAGCTCGCAGACAAACGCTTCATCCGCATCCGACTCCTCCGCCCTTAACTTGTGATTGAGATGAACTACCGAAAGGACAATCCCCAGCTCCGGTCGCAATTCCAGCAGGATCCTAGCAGCGCGACCGAATCCGCCCCGCCAGAAACCGCAGCGCCCACGCGATCCCCAGCCCGCAGCAGATCATGCTTGCGGACATACCCCAGCACCTGTTGCGCGAGCTTATGCACGGAACAATGGTACATCCCTGCCCATGTGGGTCGGACACTCCTGTCCGACGTGTGGGGCCAGCGCCCTCGCCCGCCCCTTCCGACTATGCGAGATACCGCCGCCACTTCGTCACTCTCAGCGACTCGCTGAATATTGCTGGTTCCTGCGCGTCAGCAGCCCGAGCATGTGCCGCTTAAGAACCAGCCTTTCCAGCAACCACTCCCAACACTCCGAGCGGCGCCTAAACACCATCACATCCTTCATCAGAGTAGCTCCATCGCGCACTTCAAAAAAATGATCGTGACAAAAACTGCGGAAAGCGACCGCCCGAACCATGCAATCCTGGAAATGCCTGGGGCGATCATGAGCAGTGATCCTGCTAGTGGCCCGTGCCGGCCCAATCAAGACGCCGAAGTGACGACCTTTCCAGGTAACTTCCTCGTCCGCCCCGATCAGCCCCGACGTAACTCCCGCAACGGCCCGCTCACCGGTCCAATCAGTCGAGGCCATGTGCCCAGATCAATGCTTCGCGCCAAGTCAAAGCAGCGTTCGATCGGCGCAGCAATCTCGCGTGACCAGTTCGATGTGGACCATTGCTAAAAACATGAAGAGCCAATGATTCTATCCAAGTCGCTGGCCCGAACTTCGCATCTGGCATTTAAGGCATTTGAGCACTTAGCACTCGCCGCCGTCACAGCCAGAAAAGATAACGGTAGCGCCAGCGTACAGTGCGCTTTTCAGATTAATTAGTACGAACGACCAAAGACGCCCCATTTCTCGCGCACTTTGCGAGAAGTGGGGCCTTTGACTTCAGATCACCCGATCACCCGATCGCCCGATTCTTCATCCTTTCCGCAAACTTCCCGACGCTAACCACCGCCCGCCCCACCGTCCCCCGCCCAATCTCGCGCTGATCATCCGCGCCGTCACCCGGACCGTATAAAACTTCCCATCAAACGACTCCACCACCGCCTCCGCCCGAATGCGCGCACCGATCCCGCTCGCTGCCCGGTGCTCAATGTTGATCGCCGTCCCCACCGTGATCTCATCCCCTTCGCAATACGGCTTCGTCGCACGAAACGCCGCCGTCTCCATCAGCCGCACCATATCCGGAGTCGAATAAACCGGCGGCAACTCCGCATGATGCGAGGTCAAGGTATGTCTGAACTCGACCGTCTCCTCCGCCTCGCCGCGCGCGCCGATAGGAACAGTTTTCATAGGATTCATCTGCAAAAAAAAGAGCCAACGATTCTATCCGAATCGCTGGCCCTGAACTCCGCACTTGGCATTTAGCACTTAGCATTTGGGCCAGCACCGGCCGAGAAGCCTACATGCTAAGTGCCAATGCCTTTTTCGTTCACGCTCCCGCGCTGCCTCAATCCCATCCAGTGCCTTCCATAGCGCCTTCGCCGCATTCTCTCCCGCATTCAGCGCCCTCTCGGCAGCCTGCGGATTCCCCTCCACAATCTTCTCCAACTGATGTTTCCAAATCCGCGAATGATAAACGTCGGCCGTCGTGTGCACCGTGAAGTACTCGCAAGTCTTCTCATCGGCGCCGTACACTTCGCGCAGCCCGTTCGCCTTCTCCGCCGAACACCCGCGGCACCTGCGACTCATACGCATAGAACGCCGCCAGCGCTTCCTCGGGAGCCCCTTCGCTGAGCCACAGAATGGAACCATCCTGTCAACTCGCCGATCTCCTTCACCGGAACATGATCCGTTGCGCGATCTCCGCCCATCCCCTCAACAAAATCCAACCACAGCTCCGGGTGCGGACGCGACCCCGATCCATCCAATCCCAACTCGTCCTCGCGATTCACCATCACCGCGCGCCGCAACTGGTCGTCCTCAACCCGCGCGCCAAATTCCCGCAGATACTCCGGAAACTCCGCCACATGATGAAAATAATCCCGCCCATATTCCTGCAGGTTCTTCGCGCGTCAGCTCCCCAGCCGACCACGCCTTATAAAAAGGATGGCAAAGCAGGTCATACTTCGCAATCCGCGCATCCATCTGCTCGAAAAATTTCTTGTTCGTCATGATTCCTCCGTCACGAACTCAATATACGAGGAACAATCCTGTGCGAGCAACCCCAAAGCAAAAGCAGCCGCGGATTTACGCGGATCAACGCGGATAAACCCTTAACTGAGCAATTCAAGAACAATCAAGCTAAGAAAGTCCTATCCGCGATGAATCCGCGAAATCCGCGGCCAAGCTTTTCTTCGCGTCCTCCGCGTTCCGCTAGCGTCCTTTGCGGTTAAAATCTTTTGCAGTCCCGCGAGGCGACCCGTGCGTCTAGTTCGCCGAATCCTGCTGCTCTTCATTCCATTCCTGTCCCTCGCCCAAACCGACCCGCGCATCCCCGACGAAGTCCGCTACAAATCCGGGTACATCAATCCCGTCCCCAAGCCGCCTGACTTCACCTCGGCCACGCTCTGGGGAATCGCCATCGCCGACACCCGCGTCCCCGGATACGAACACGCGCAAGTCGAAATCGCCCGCACCCAACTCACCTGCCGCGTAGAGGGCAAAGACGTAATTCTGAACGACGACCGCGCCGACGTTCGCGGAGGCCTCTACCGCCGCCACCCTTGGTTCGGCACCGACGCCCACGATCCCATTCCGCTCGCATATACAAAAGACCGCAGCGCCGTAATTCTGCGCGTCGGCCAAAACCCCGGCCGCGTCTGGCATTTCTGGAGCGCATCCCCCCGCGCCGCTCTGCCTCCGGGACATCTCGAAGGCTGCACCGTAAAAGCCCGGGTTCGCATTTCTCGCGGAGCCTTACTGCAAATGGGCATGGATTACTGGCGCAATCCGACCATCACTTACGGGTCCAGGCGGAAACAATCACGAAGCCGGCGCGAGCAACTGGTATTTTCCGTCGAAGAACTGGCAGGAAGCCACGTTCGCTGATGTTCGAACACCACTGCAGCCCGCTGCAGGATCAACGCCTCTTGTCCAACCATCTTGACTTTGATTCGTTCAGATCGCACCCCCAGCAATCCGCCTTGGGGATTGTCATCCCGAACTCGCCGAAGGCGAGAGAGGGAGCCTTTACGTCAGCGTACGGAGCGCGTGCAGTCGTCAGGACCAACCCAAGAAGCTTTACAACAGACTGCTCCTGTCACACCGCTGCCCCTGCACGCCGTACGTACAGGTCCCTCTCTCGCCTTTCGGCGAGTTCGCGATGACAGGTTTTCAATAACGAAGGAAGGGCAGGCGGAGAAACGAGTAGATCAAAACCAGCCTCGTCGGACAAAAGCCTGCCCTGAGCAAAGTCGAGGGAGTGTCCGACCCGCGCGAGCCTGTAAAATAGAAGCCGTCCAGTTCACCGAACATTTCGACGTAGTCATCGTCGGCGCCGGACACGCTGGCTGCGAAGCCGCCGTCGCCCTTGCTGCGCCTTCGGCCTGCAAGAACCGCCCTCTACACCCTCAATGTTGACCTCATCGCGCAAATGTCCTGCAACCCCGCCATCGGAGGCATCGCCAAAGGCCACCTCGTCCGCGAGGTTGACGCGCTCGGCGGCATCATCGGCGAAATCACCGACGCCGTCGGCATCCAATCCCGCCTGCTGAACACATCCCGAGGCCCCGCCGTCTGGTCCCCCCGCGCCCAATGCGACAAGCAGACCTACCGCCTGAAAATGCGCGAAGGTCCTCGAATCGCAACCGAACCTGAAAATCAAGCAGGCCGAGGTAGCGGATTTAATTCTGGAGAACCCGTCGTTGAGGTCGTTGGTCGTTCGTCGTTCCGCCGAAACCGCGAATTCGGGAGGGCATGACTCCGGTCATACCGAAAACTGCTGCCTTATGATGAAATTGCGGCTTCAGCCACCAGAAGGGTTTGCGGCGACGTACGACGCACGACCGACGACGCTTTTGCTTCAGGCCAACGACCAACGATCAACGACCGCGACATTCTTCGGAATCACCCTTCCGCGACGGCCGCACCGTCGGCGCTCCCGCCGTCATCATCACCCCGGAACCTTCCTCAACGACCATCCACTGCGGCGAGCAACAATATCCCGCCGGACGCTCCCGGCGAACCCGCCGCCGTCCTCCTCGGCGAATCGTTGAAAAAACTTGGCCTCCGCGGATGCCGGCCTCAACCGGAACTCCTCCCCGCCTCGACGGCCGCACCATCGACTGGTCAAAATTCCAAATCCAGCCCGGCGACGCCGATCCACCACCCTTAGTTTCCGCGCCAAGCGCGTCGCCCATCACGATTCGCAAGTCCCGTGCTACATCGCCTGGACCACGCCCGAAACTCATCGCATCATTTCGCGAAAACGTGCACCGCTCGCCCATGTACAGCGGCCAAATCCGATCCATCGGCCCGCGCTACTGCCCGTCCATCGAAGACAAAGATCGTCAAGTTCCCCGACAAAACCACGCACCAGCTTTTCTGAGCCCGAAGGCCTGAACCCCCGCCGAAATTTACGTCAACGGCATGAGCACGTCGCTGCCGGTCGAAGTCCAGCTCGCGATCCTGAAATCTGTCCCGCCTCGAGAATGCCGAAATGCTGCGCCCCGGATACGCCATCGAATACGACGCCATCGACCCCACCGAACTCGAGCGCACCCTCGAAACCAAACAAATCGCCGGCCTCTTTCTCGCCGGACGAAATCAACGGCACCTCCGGCTCACGAAGAAGCCGCCTGCCAGGGCCTGATGGCCGGCATCAACGCCGCGCTCGAAATAAGAGTGAACCCGCCGCTGATCCTCGACCGCACCGAAGCCTACACCGCGATCCTGATCGACGACTTAATTTCCAAAGGCACCAACGACAGCCTTATCGGCATGTTCCACCCAGCCGCGCCGAGTTCCGCCTGCACCTGCGAATCGACAACGCCGACCGCCGCCTGACCCCCCACGGCCGCCGCATCGGATTGATCGACGACACGGCATGCGGCTGATTTCCAAGCGAAGACAATCCCGTCAAGAAAGCTACCGTCACCTGCTGGAAACAACAAAGCTGACCAACGCAAGAATGGCCGCAAGTATCTGTTCCCAAAGTGATCGTGTAGAGGCAGGTGCCCTCACCTGCCTCACCCCGAACGCCGACAGCGCCCGTCACCGAGTTGCCACGAGCCCGCAGCCATCCCGTCACCGACCTGACCCCAAGCCGTAGCCAACCCCTGTCCCAACTACTAAAACGCCCAGTAATCACAATCGAGAATCTGGTCTCGATCCTTCGCACAATAGCTCCCGAGTTCTTCACGAACGCCCTTGCAGACGATCGACGACCGATGACCGGCAGCCAAGGTTTTACCGACGACGAACGACGAACGACGAACGACGCTCTTTCTTCTGCCCTCCGCAACCAACTCAAGTCCGTCGAAACCGAAATCAAATACGCCGGATATCTCCAGCAGCAAACCCGCGCCATCGAGCGTCTCAAGAAAGCCGAGCAACGCCACATCCCCGACTGGTTCAACTACAAGTCCGTCAGCGGCCTCTCCCGCGAAATGCAGGAAACGCTGACCAAAATCCGCCCCCGCACCATCGCCCACGCCAGCCGCATCCCCGGCGTAACCCCCGCTGCCGTTTCCCTGGTGAACGTGTTTATCGAAATTCAAGCCAAGCGCCGCGAACAGGCCGCCGCCGTCTAAGCCAATGTTTTTCACGTATCTGTCGTCGCCAATCGGATCGCTTCTGCTTGCCGCGGACAACAACGGCCTCCGCGAAATTACGTTTCCGAAGAAGGGCGCGCCAGCGTCCCCGCAGCCAGCTTGGATCGAAAATTCATCCGCCTTCATAGACCCCATCCGCCAGCTCCGCGCCTACTTCGCCGGAGAACTTGAAATCTTCGATCTCCTGCTAACACCGGAAGGCACACCATTCCAGCAAAAAGTCTGGAGCGAACTCGTTAAAATCCCTTACGGTGAAACCATCTCCTACGGCGAACTCGCTCGCCGCATCGGCAACCCCAACGCCTCTCGCGCTGTGGGACTGGCCAACGGCTCCAATCCCATTCCCATCATCATCCCCTGCCATCGCGTCATCGGCTCCAACGGCAGGCTCACCGGATACGGCGGCGGTCTGCCCATCAAAGAAAAACTTCTGGCCCTCGAACGCCGGCAACTTCGTCTGTTGTGATTCGGAACACAGACCCACATTCCCCATCAGAGTTAGATTTTCTTTGCGGCCTTCGCCGTTTTCTCGGCGACCTTTGCGGTTAAAAGCTTTCGACTTTCCCGATGCAAGGCAAAGCCTGTAACCGCAAAGTTCGCCAGATCGCCGCTAGATCCCGATGCTTAAATCACACCGTGCCCCGCGCCTCTGCTAAGATGACGCTTCCAATGGAAGCCCGTCTCCCATCGGACAGACTGTCTCTCACTATCGCATCCTGCATAAGGTCGGCGGCGGCGGCATGGGTGTGGTGTACAAGGCCGAAGACACCCAGCTTGGCCGTTTCGTCGCCCTCAAGTTTCTACCCGATGACGTTGCCGGAAATCAGCAGGCTTTCGAGCGCTTCCGCCGTGAAGCCCGCGCTGCTTCGGCGCTGAATCATCCCAACATCTGCACCATCTACGAAATCGGCGAGCATCAGGGCCGTCCCTTCATCGCGATGGAATACCTCGAGGGCAAGACGCTGCGCGAGACTATTTTCGGACGCCCGATGGAATTCGAGCGGCTCCTCGATTTCAGCATCGAAATTGCCGACGCCCTCGACGCCGCTCATCACAAGGGAATCGTCCACCGCGACATCAAGCCCGCCAATCTTTTCATCACCGATCGCGGCCACGCCAAGATCCTCGACTTCGGACTGGCCAAGGTGAGTGCGCTATCACCTGAGCTGCCCAACTCTGCGCCGACCATGTCCGAGGAGCACCTCACCAGCGCCGGCAGCACTCTCGGGACCGTAGCCTACATGTCACCGGAGCAGGCGCTCGGTAAGGAACTCGACGCCCGCACCGATCTTTTCTCCTTCGGCACCGTGTTGTACGAGACTGCCACCGGCCTGCTGCCCTTCCGCGGCGACACCTCCGCCGCCATCTTCGATGCCATTCTGAACAAAGCTCCCGCCCCGGCAAGTCGAATCAATCCAGACCTCCCGGCCGATCTGGAGCGAATTATCAACACTGCCCTCGAAAAAGATCGCGACGTCCGCTACCAGAGCGCCGCCGAACTCCGCGCCGACTTGAAGCGCCTGAAGCGCGACACCAGTTCCGGAAAAATATCGGCCGCCACCCCTGCCGCCGTGACCACTGTCCGTTCGAAAAGGCCTGTCGTCGCTTTGGGCAGCAGCCCTGGCGGCGGTTCTAGTCCTCGGATTCATTGCATTCCGGTTTCTGGCGCCCTTGCCGCCGCCGCGGATCACCGGCTCAACCCAAATCACGCACGATGGAAATGGCGGCTGCTGTGCGGTCACCGACGGTTCCAGAATTTACTCAAACCGTTTCACATCAGAAGGGGATACCTCTCTGGCTCAAGTGTCCTTGAGCGGTGGGGATGTCCTTGAAACCCCCAGCCCGATCAGAGGCTCTCGCATTATGGACATGTCGCCGGACCATTCCCAACTCCTCATCGAGTCGGGCGGAGAGGTCGGCTTGAACAATGTCCTCTGGACCGTGCCTTTGCCAACGGGATCTCCCCGCCGATTGGGTAGCATCATCGCTGACGGCATTGCCGGTGCACGCTGGTCAGCCAGACGGGCAAAGTCTCGTGTTTGGCAAGGGGGCGGATCTCTGGATCGCTAAGGGTGATGGCCGTGACCCGGCGCGTTGTTACGGTGCAAGGTCGTCCCTCCGAGGTCATGTTTTCTCCCGATGGCACGCGAATCCGCTTTACCCAGGTGGACGACGCCTCCCACACCTATTCTTTGTGGGAAGTTCGCCCCGACGGATCCAATCTTCATCCGTTGTTGCCCGGCTGGCATACGCCCCCGCATGAATGCTGCGGCATCTGGACTCCCGATGGCCACTACTTCCTGTTTCAGAGCACACTCCGCAATGACAGGTTTGGTGACATCTTCGTTTTGCCGGACGCGACCGGTCTCTTTCGCAAGTCTGCAACTACGCCGGTTCAGTTGACCTTTGGCCCCTTGGAGTTCAACTTGGTCGGAATCGCCCCCGACGGCAAGAAACTGTTGGTGGGAGGCTATGATCAACGCGGTGAACTCGTTCACTACGACTCCGCGTCAAAACAGTTTGTCCCGTTCCTCGGGGGACTGGCCGCTTATGACGTCGCGTTCTCTCGCGACGGCAAGTCGATTGCTTACATCAGCCTCGTGGACGATGCGTTATGGGTCAGTCGGACGGACGGCAGCGAAAAAGTCCAGCTGACTTACTCGCCGGATCATGTCGCGCTTCCGCGCTGGTCTCCTGACGGGAAGCAAATTGCTTATATGGGATCCCGGCTGGGAAAGCCCTGGAAGGCTTACGTGATTTCGGCCCAGGGGGGTACTCCTGAGGAGTTAGTCCCCGAGAGTCCGACCGAAGGTGACCCTGCATGGTCACCCGACGGCACCCGCATGGTGTTCTCCACCGGCGAGCCCAGCTCAGCCCAGAAGTCCGAAATCAGAATCATGGATGTCGCAACCAAGCAGGTGACAACTGTTCCCGGTTCCAACGGCCTTTTCAGTCCGCGCTGGTCCCCCGACAGCCGCTATTTGGCAGCTCTCGATTTTCAGCAGAGGTCCAAGACCCTTCGCATTTTCGATTTTCAGTCCGGCAAATGGTCCGATTGGGTCACCGATCCCATCGCCATCGAATATCCCGCATGGACCTCGGACAGCCGCTACCTTCGAGTACTCAACCGATATTGAGGTCAAGCGAATTAAAGTCGGCGAGTCTCATCCAGAGAGTTTGTTTAGCGTTAAAGGACTACACCAGTATTCCACGTCCGAGTTCGGGAATTGGAACGACAACGCCGCCGATAACTCCCGCATGTTCCTTCGCGACGTCAGCACCCAGAACCTCTACACCCTCGACGTGGATTTCCCGTAGAAAGAAGGCAGAAGGCAAAAGTTAGAATGCAGAAGTAGCGGCACTGCACTCCACCGGGCTCCACTTCTGCGTTCTTACTTCTGCATTCCGCCTTCTAACTTCTGACTTTTCTTCATTCCCCTCAAACAACCTCTTCGGTTACCATAAAAACGATCATCGCATCTAACCCAATAACTATGAAGAACGCAGTACTGTTCCCCTTAGCCCTGCTCCTGCTCAGCACCCTAGCCCCCGCCCAGGACCCCGCCCTGCTCCGTCCCCCGAAAGGGTCGCAGGTGGCCATCATCGTTTTCGAAGACCTGCAATGCCCCCGCTGCCGCCAGGAAGCCCCCATCGTCGCCAACGCGGGCAAGACCTACAAAATTCCCGTCATCCGCCACGACTTTCCCCTGCCCATGCACAACTGGTCCTACAACGCCGCCGTCATCGCGCGTTATTTCGACACCCATTCCAAAGAACTCGGGAACCAGTTCCGCGACTATATGTTTCAGCACCAGCCTGAAGTCACGCCCGACAATCTTCAGTCCTTCGCCCAGAAATTCGCCACCGACCACAAAGTTGATCTGCCGTTTGTAGTTGATCCTCAGGGAAAGCTGGCCGCGCTGGTGAACGACGACAAAGAACTCGGCCGCCGCGTAGGAATCCAGCACACGCCCGACCATCTACGTCGTCAGTGGCAAGCCAGGAGCAAAACCCTTCGTGGAACTTCAAAACCCCGACACCGAGCTTTACCAAACCATCGAAGCGATGAAGAACGAGTAGCGGAAAAGTCCGTGTGGGGCGGACCTGCCCTTAGCGAAGTCGAATGGGGCCCTCGCCCGCCGCCTTTGACTTTAGGTTTTGATTTTTGTGTGGGCGGACACGCATGTCCGACGCCGGCGACTTTACGGTTTTAGATCACCCGATGGCCCGATCGCCAGATCACCCGATGTCTTCACCCTCTCTCAAACGCGTGCTTCTTCTCGAGCTCCGCCAGCGCCACCCGCATGTCCGCTTCAAATTTCTCCGCCTGCGCCATCAGCGCCGCATTCGCCGACGCCCGCTCGCCCTCCACCGTCATCAGCCCGTCTTCCGCCAGCTTCCGCGCCAACTCCAACACGTGCTCACGCGTCGTCTCCAGATACAACGCCTCGGTCGGATCGCCAATCCAAGCCGCGCCTTCAGTCAGCCGCCGCTGCCAGAAAACCTTGCGCGCAATCAGCAGCGAAATATCTTCGTCCGTCGCTTTGCCGAACACCCACTTGCTACGCTTGAAGTCGTAATGCCGGCTGGAAAACTGCACCGGCACCAGCTTCCCCGATTTCACAAACTCCAACTGCCGCCGGTCCACGTCTTTGCGTAGCGAATTGATGACCGGCCCTTCCGCATCCTTCGGCTCCATCGTCGGCAACACCTCGCGCACCGTCGCCGACAAATTCACCGCCACCGGCGCATGCAATCCCTCCGAGCCTCCCAGCTTGATGTCCCCATGCAGCACCCAAAAATCCGCTCCCGACCCCGACATATGAAACGGCCACTTCAACTCGATTTGAAGCGGGAGCCCCGCCAGCGTGACGTAAACTCGGTTCGCAGTCTGCTCTTGAGCCATGTCCTCTTTCTCTCTCCCCAGAAAATATCAAAGAAGAAATATACGACACTGAGACTCGTGTAGCGACAGGTGCCCTCACCTGTCACCGGGCCGCAGGCCCGGGCCTTTGATTTGATTTCGCGGTGCCAGCCTCTGAAGAACCCGCAAAAAACAAAAGCGGCTCCGAAGAGCCGCTTCGATTCCCAACAAAAAATCTATCTTCCCGCCGCCACCGCTTTCGGCTTGTGCAGCCGCCAATCCTCTCGATCAGCTTCTCAATGCCTTCACCGGTATCAATATTCCCATCCACATAAGGATGTCGCGATCCGTCGGTATGCAGCACCAGCACTCGCGTCCCCGCGTGCGCCTTCTTCGCCATGTAAGGAAGATGATGCCGGTCGTCCCGCGTAAGCGTGGCCCCAAGAATTACCAAATCAAACTTCTCGCGCTTCAAGGCCTCCATTGCTGCCCGCACGCCCAACCGCGGTCTGCACCTGTAGCCGGCCTTCTGCAACGACCCCGCTTGCGCTGACGAGCACTTCCTCGTTCAACTCCCCGTAGAGAACTTTCGATGACGATTTGGACATTGTTGAGGCCCTCTTTCCCCTGCCCAAAACGTTAGCAACCCCGCCCCGCCTTGAGAACGTAACCGAAGACCACGCCCGAAAGAGCGGATCTTGGCTCGTGGCTCTTAGCTCTCGGCTCTTGGCTCACTGGTCATCGCTTATGTCGCCGCCCGCCACCCCCAAGCCCGTGGAGGGACGGGCGTCCCCGCCGGTCCCCGGAGCGCAGCTCCGGGTTTTTGATCTTTCTTGCCCCGACCTCAGGCCTGAGGCACCCAGCAAAACCGATTTGCCGCTAACTCCAAACCTCCACACTCCGCCGGGCCCCCACAAAGAGCCAACATCCAAGAGCCAAGGCCGCTCCCCAGTGTTACATTATTGCGGTGACAAACATCGCCATGAAGGTACCCCTGTTGGCGCTGGCCGGCGTAACCCTTGCCACCGCCGTCCTTGCCCAAGAACCCGCAGACCGCGTACTGCAATTTCGAAGACGGCAATCAGGTCAGCATGCAGTACCCGCCGCCGTCAAGGACGAGCCGAAGAACGGCCACGTCTGGACCCCCGGCATCACGCTTTACGTTCAAGTTCCCCTCACCCTTGGGGAGCACGGTCATCCCCCTCGGTGCGTACACCGTCTATCTCATCCCCGGCGGCAAGAGCTGGACCCTCATCGTCAACCGCAACGTCACCCCCGGCGCTGCCTATGATTCATCTCAGGACGTGGCCCGCGCTCCCATGGAGGTCGGCGAAGTTCCCGACGCCGTAAATGAGCTGCAGCTCTCCTTCGCGCACATGAGCGCCAAGCAATGTAACCTCCGCGTGTACTATGGAAAAGTCGGCGCCTTCACCGATTTCCTGGAAAAGAATTAGGGTTTGATGACAACCGCGCTCGCCAGTGACCACAAATTAGCGACGCAAGGGCCAACCACCAACGACGAACGACCAACGACGCCTCTTCCATGATCGGCTCAACCATTTCGCACTTCAAGATCGTCGCCAAACTCGGCAGCGGCGGCATGGGCGTCGTCTATGAAGCCGAAGACCTCACCCTCGGCCGCCGCGTCGCGCTGAAATTTCTTCCTCGCGACGTCGCCATGAGCCCGCAGTCGCTCGAGCGCTTTCGCATGGAAGCCCGCACCGCCTCCTCGCTCAATCACGAAAACATCTGCACCATCTACGAAGTCAACGAGCATGACGGCCAGCCCTTCATCGCCATGGAGCTGCTCGAAGGCGAGCCGCTGTCGTCACGCTTGCTGGGACGCCCCTTCACCAACGACCAACTTCTCGACGTCGCCATTCAGGTCGCCGACGCCCTCGACGCCGCCCACCGTAAAGGCATCATTCACCGCGACATCAAGCCCGCCAACATCTTCATCACCACCCGCGGGCGCGCCAAGGTCCTCGACTTCGGCCTCGCCAAGCTGGCCAAAGAACACGAACAGGCCGCCGTCGGCGTCGGCGCCACCATCGACTCCCCCCTGCTCACCAGCCCCGGTTCCACCGTCGGCACCGTCGCCTACATGTCGCCCGAGCAGGCCCGCGGCGAAGAAGTCGATCCGCGCACCGATCTCTTCAGCTTCGGCGCCGTCCTCTATCAGATGTCCACCGGCCGCCTGCCCTTCGACGGCCCCACTTCCGCCGTCATCTTCCACGCCATCCTGGAAAAGAATCCGCCGCCGCCCACAGATCTCAATCCGCTGCTCCCGCCGCAGTTAAAAGACGTAATTCTGAAATCGCTGGAAAAAGATCCCGACCTGCGCACCCAGTCCGCCGCTGAAATTCGCGCCGACCTGAAAGCGCATCAAGCGCGGCTCCGGATCGGGTTCCTCCGGCCGCTTCGCAGCGGTTTCCAGTTCCAGCTCCAGTTCCGTAGCTCCCGCGGTCAGCCCTTCCGCCGCTGTCTCCAATGCCGCCATCCTCGCCGAAGCCAAGCGCCACAAGCTGCGCCTGATCCTCTCGCCCATCATCATTGCCCTGATCATCGGCGCCTACGGCCTCTACAAATATCTGACTCCGACAAAGACTGCCATCAATCCGCTCAACATGCAGGTCACCAAGCTGACCGAAAGTGGAGCAGCCAGCGAAGGCGTGATTTCGCCCGATGGCCGCTGGGTTGCGTTCATCAAACGCGGCGAGCAACAGAGTCTCTGGGTCAAACAAATCGCCACCGGTAGCGAGGTTCAGGTGGTCCCGCCCGGGACAGGTTTCTTCTTCGGTCGTCCGACGTTTTCTCCCGACGGCAATTACATCTACTTCCAGCATAGCGATCCGCAAAATGAAGATGAGCTGGTGTTGTACTCCGTCCCCAGTCTGGGCGGGACGCACCAGGAAGTTCTTAGCGATATCACCACACCGGTCAGCTTCTCACCCGACGGCAAGCAGATCGCGTTTGGTCATTTCGACGGTGGCGAGGGCAAGCCGCAGTTGGTCATCGCCGGCAGCGACGGCTCCAACCGCCACGTCATCGCCGAGCGCGACGCCATGATCGCCAACGGTTCGGCTCCCTCCTGGTCGGGAGATGGCAAGCTCATCGCCGTGTCCCAATATCAGCTCACCAAAGAGAGCCTCAGTAATCTGCTGGTCTTCACTCCCGGGGGCGCGCAGGTAAAATCATTCTCCTACCCCTTCCTGCTCGATGGCGTAGCCTGGCTCCCGGATGGCAGCGGCTTGTTCCTGCAGTGCCGCTCGCGCGAGACCAATTACCGCGGCCAGATCAAGTTTCAGCCCTATCCTTCCGGCGCGGTGCAGAACGTAACCAACGATCTCAACGAATACCGCAACGTCAGCGTCACCGCTGACGGCAAGGCCCTGGTCACCATTCAAGAACAGGCCTCGTCCGCCATCTTCGTTGGTGACGTCCCCGGAAAATGGCCCTCGGATATCAAATTGAATCCCACCGCCGTCAGTTCCGGCCAGACCGATGGCAGCTGGCTCCGCTGGAGCAACGACGGAAAGCTTTTCTTCACGGACAATGATTTTCACGCCTTCAGCATGAATCCTGACGGCAGCGCCCGGGTGCGCCTTCCCGATCGCGATACCAACGCCACTTTCCCCACCCCTTGCGGCCCCGGCGCTTTTGTCGTCGGTCTGCTGCGCGATAACAACCTGAACCTTTTTCGTTACAACCAGAGTGGCGGCGAAGTGAAGCAGCTCACCTTCGAGCGCGATGCCGAATCGCCTGTATGCAGCAAGGACGGCAGCACCGTCTATTACGACGACAATTTCGAAGGCCCGGCGTTGAAACGTGTATCCACCAACGGAGGCACGCCGCAGGTGGTTGCCCACAACGCGCCCAACGGCATGTCACTATCGCCCGATGAACAGCGGGTTGCCTTCTTCCAGTACTCCGGTTCCGGCGCCGCCCATAAAGTTCAACTGGTGCTACAAAACGTCAACACTGGCGCGCAGACTTTTCTGCCCTCCACCGGCGTCCTCCACTTCCCCGCGTGGGCGCCCGACGGCCGCGCCCTGATTCTGATTAAGGCCACCGGCGCCGGCTCCAATCTTTTCTATCAGCCACTCGACGGCGCCGCCCCGACTCAAATTACCCACTTCGATGCCGAGCCCCTTCGCATCGCTGACGTCGCCCTCTCCCCCGACGGCAAACAAATCGCCCTCACCCGCTACAAAGTTAATGACAGCGACGTAGTTCTGTTCAGCAACTTCCGCTGAGCATCGTTTTTCAAATTCGATTTCAATTTCAGAGTAGAAAAACTCTGTCATTCCGAGCGAAGAATACCGTTCGCGAATGCGAACGGTATTCGCAGTCGAGAGCCTGCCCTGAGCGACTGACCGAAGGGAAGGAGTCGAATGGGAGCCTGCTGTTCGCTTGCGCCATCACGAACTAATGTTCCACGCAGGCTTAAAATGATGGTTGAAAATGAAAGCCGCAGTCTTAACCACCCCGCAGCCCATCGCCAACCACCCGCTAGAAATCCAAGACATCCCCATCCCCACTCCCGCCGAGGACCAGGTCCTCCTCCGCGTCCTCGCCTGCGGAGTCTGCCGCACCGACCTCCACATCGCCGAAGGAGAACTCCCTCCACTCCACAAGCAAATCATCCCCGGCCATCAAATCGTCGGCGAGGTTGTCGCCACAGGCGCGGACGCCACCACGAACCATGTGGGGACGGGCGTCCCCGCCCGTCCGGTTGAGCGAAGCTCGACAGCAGCCCGCGTCGGCGTCTCCTGGCTCGGCGCCACCGACGGCACCTGTCCCTATTGCCTCCGCGGAGAAGAAAATCTCTGCGACTCCCCCACCTTCACCGGCTATTCCGTCAACGGCGGCTACGCCGAATACGCTCTTGCCCGCGCCGATTTTCTCTTCCCCATCCCCGCTGCCCTGGACCCTCTCCACGCCGCCCCGCTCCTCTGCGCCGGAATCATCGGGTTCCGCAGCCTCCGCATCGCCGGCGTTCAAAAAGGCGATCGCGTAGGCCTCTTCGGATTCGGTGCCTCCGCCCATCTCGCCATCGCCGTCCTGCAAGCATGGAATTGTGAGGTTTACGTTTCCACTCGCGGCGAATCCCACCGCAGACTTGCTGCCTCACTCGGTGCCACCTGGGTCGGAACCGAAAACGATCGTCCCCCCAAGGAACTCGACCGCGCCATCACCTTCGCCCCGAGCGGCGACGTCGTCATCGCCGCCCTCTCGACCTTGCGCAAAGGCGGCGTAGTCGCGATCAATGCCATTCACCTCGACCGCATCCCCGAATTCAGCTACGACAAGCTGCTCTGGGGAGAGCGCCAGGTCCGCAGTGTCGCCAACATGACCCGCATCGACGCCCGCGACTTCCTCCAGTTGGCGGCTGAGATCAACCTCCGCCCGAAGGTAACTCGGTTCTCCCTCGATCAAGCCAACGAAGCTCTGATTGCAGTAAAAAGCGACGCCATCGACGGCGCCGCCGTTATTATTCCCTGATCACATTAATTTCTGGCGAAATCGTGGCCATTCGCCGTGATCGCGCTTGCATGTACCCCCGGGGAACAACGCTCTTGGTGGGCACTGCTTCTGGGTGGAGCAGCGCTTCTGGGGTGGAGCGAGCCTTTGGGTGGAGCAGCGCTTCAGCGCTGCATAAAACGCCGCGTTTGATTCGGCTTTAGCCGCTGAGGTACTTCCTCTCGGCCATTATCTTCCTTGGTTCCCTCCAGGTCTCCCACTCCCGCGACACGCTTGGCTCTTCCCAAGGCTCAGGTGCCCACCAACGCCCCTTGATTTTCTCCGTCTTGCTCCACCTTTTACTACTTTGGTTCAAGCACGCAACCTGCTGCGATTACACTTGCACAGGCCTCGGACTGGAGAAGTAGCGCCTCTGGAAAGCAAATGCTACATTCACCAGCCCGATCATCACCGGCACTTCGACCAAGGGTCCAATGACTGCCGCAAATGCCGCGCCCGAATTAATGCCAAACACCGAAACCGCCACCGCAATGGCCAGTTCAAAATTGTTGGAAGCCGCGGTGAACGAGAGCGTGGTGGTCTGGGAATAGTCCGCACCCAGTTTCTTCCCCATGTAAAACGAGACCAGAAACATCAGCACAAAATAGATCAGCAGCGGTACTGCGATGCGCAGCACATCAAACGGCAGGCGGACAATGTATTCGCCCTTCAGCGAGAACATCACCACAATCGTGAACAGGAGGGCGATCAGTGTCAGCGGGCTAACCCGAGGTACGAAACTGCGCTCATACCACTCCAGCCCCTTTGCCCGAACCAGCGCCGTGCGAGTCAGGAATCCCGCCAGGAATGGAATACCCAGGTAAATGAAAACGCTCTTTGCAATTTCTCCGATCGAGACGTTGACGACTGCGCCCCGCAGCCCGAGCTTCGCCGGAAGCACCGTGATAAAGATCCATGCGTACACCGAGTAGAAGAAAACTTGAAATAGCGAATTGAACGCTACCAGCCCGGCGGCATATTGCGTGTCGCCGTGCGCCAGCTCGTTCCACACAATCACCATCGCAATGCAACGCGCCAGCCCGATCAGAATCAACCCGGCCATGTATTCGGGATAACCACGAAGAAAAACGATGGCGAGAATGAACATGAGAAGCGGTCCCACGATCCAGTTCTGCACCAGCGACGAGTCCGAGCATCCGCTTGTTCCGAAACACCTCGTGCAACTCTTCATACCGCACTTTGGTAAACGGCGGATACATCATCACGATCAGTCCAACCGCGATTGGAATGGAAGTTGTTCCGACGCTGAAACGATTCAAGAAGGGAACAATTCCCGGCACCAGCCATCCCGCGCCCACGCCGACCGCCATGGCGGCGAATATCCACAGCGTCAGGTAACGATCTAGAAAACTGAGCCGGCGGGTAGTTCTCATCGCTGTCCGATCTTCTCGACTTCTTTCTTCAGCGCCAACTTGTCAATCGACGCCAGCGGCAAGGAAAGAAACAACCCGATCCGCCGCTCCAGAATCGAAAACGCCTCGCGATAAGCCCGCTCCACTTCCTGCGGCGTTCCCTTAGCCGCCGCCGGATCCGGCACGCCCCAGTGCGCCGTCATCGGCTGCCCCGGCCAGATCGGGCAGACTTCTTTCGCCGCGTTGTCGCAGACGGTAAAAACAAAATCCAGCTTGGGCGCGTCCGGCTTCGCAAACTCATCCCAACTCTTGCTCCGCAAACCCTCGGTCGGAATATGCGCGGCCTCCAGTTTCTTAAGCGCCTCCGGCCGCACCGCTCCCGAGGGATGGCTCCCCGCGCTGTAAGCCGTGAACCGCGGCTTGCCCTTGAAGTTCAGAATCCCCTCGGCCAGAATCGACCGCGCCGAATTCCCCGTGCAAAGAAACAAAACGTTGTAGTGATCTTGCACTCTCCGCGCCTCCCAACTTAGATTGTGTAGGGGCAGGTGCCCCACCTGCCCCACCACAAATGTCTGCAAAGACCCATCACAGACGTGCTCTGGAAGCCTGTTTGCCGGCACCCGTCTCTCACTCACATCTCACTTACAACACTCCGTCCCGCAACACGCCTCCACCTTCACCGCCCTAACAAATGCGCTCATAAACTTCCCATCCACCTGCGGCGCAATCGCATCCACATCCACGCCCGCCGACGACAAAAACTCCCGCGCATCTTCCACGCGATAAACCCGCGTCGGCTCAATGCTGATCTGCTCAAAACCCGCCGCCTTCAGCTTTTCGCGATACTCGTTCTCATCCAGCGCGCCCGCCACGCACCCCACCCACAACAGCACGCTCTGCCGAATCTCCGGAGCGATCTCGCCCCGCGTGACCACATCCGAAACCGCCAACCGCCCGCCCGGCTTCAACACCCGAAACGCCTCGCGCAGCACCCGGTCTTTGTCCGCCGAAAGATTGATCACGCAATTCGAAATGATCACGTCCACGGAATTGTCCGGCAGCGGAATGTTTTCAATCTCACCGCGCAGAAACTCAACATTCTCCGCGCCTGCCTTGCGCTTGTTTTCATTGGCCAGCGCCAGCATTTCGTCGGTCATGTCCAGGCCGTAGGCCTTGCCAGTCGGCCCCACGCGCTTCGCCGAAAGCAACACATCAATCCCGCCGCCGGACCCAAGATCGAGCACAATTTCTCCCGGATTCAACTCCGCCAGCGCCGTCGGATTCCCGCATCCCAGCGACGCCAGCACCGCCTCCTCCGGAATCTGTCCCGTTTGCGCCGCGTCATAAAGATTCGAAGTAATCGGATCGCACACCCGACCCGCTAGCCGCCGTCGCCCCGCAACAGCTGCTGCCGCCAGCTCTTCACTCGCAGCGCCGCCTGCCCATATTTCTCCTTCACCACTTCCCGAACATTGCTGCTTTCCATTGCTGCCTCCTAAACAGAAACTGCTCGTGTAGGGGCAGGTGCCCTCACCTGCCCCACCACAAATGCCCGCACAAACCCATTACAAACGTGCCCCTGGACGAACATCGTATCTGCCAGTATCCGCGCCGACGTCGTCTCAAATTCTCACGTATCGCGCCTACCCGCAAATCTGCACCACATCCTCCGCCCGCACCGCCTGATTCCGCGTGCAGCACTCCGCGTACAAGAAGCCGCAACAACTCCTGCAGCGCCTCCGTATTCGCGGTGTACCGCAAAAACGTACTCTCCCGCTGCACCCGCACCAGGTCTTCGTTGCGCAGCTTGTCCAGATGGTGCGACAAGGTCGAACTTGGAATTCCCAACTCCTCCTGAATCTCCCCCACCACCAGCCCCTCCGGATGCGCCGTCAACAGCAATTGCATGATCCGCAGCCGCGCCTCGGTCCCCATCGCCGAAAACATGTCCGCGTACTTCGTGACTCTGCTCTGTGCTACCGCCTTTTCATAGTTCGATAATTGCAGAATTATAGATTATTGTCAAGTGGCTTTTTACCGCGACCGTGAGGTTAACCAATCTTGGTCGCTATGCGTTTCCACCCACCTCGGTATCGACAGTGCACAAGTCAAGGTCCTTACCGTAGTGGCTCAACTTCAAATATGGGCCCGCAGGATCCACTTTTTATATTCTTGGTTCCTCTCGACTCGCAATATTTGCCAGCGTCGTCCAACGCACACAATCAGCTACAATCGCGCATGCATGACGCCAGACCGCATCGCTGAGCTTCTTGCTCCGTTCCTGGAAGACGCAACAGTCTGTCCGAAGTCCAGCTCGCACAAATCGCGACGTACACCGATCTGCTGATGAAGTGGAACGCTCACATCAACCTGACCGCGGTCCGCGATCCCGAAGAAGTCATCACCCGCCACTTCGGAGAATCTCTGTTCGCCGCCAGGCAGCTCTTGTCCACCGATGCGCTGCAGAGTCAAACCGCGATCGATGTCGGCTCCGGCGCCGGATTCCCTGGCCTTCCGCTAAAGATCTGGAACCCAGAGCTGACGTTGACGCTCATCGAGGCCAATCAGAAGGAAAGCCGTGTTTCTGCGCGAGGTTGTCCGAGCCTTGGGTCTTTCCGGCGTAAAGGTCGTTGCCGACCGGGCCGAAAACCTCCAGAGCAAGCAAGCTTGGTGGTTCTGAGAGCAGTCGAGCGCTTTGAAAAGACTCTCCCCGTCGCCGCGAAGCTAGTCGCGCCCAGCCGGCCGCTTCGCCCTCCTGATCGGCGATGCGCAGATCGAAACCGCAAAATCCACTCTCGCCGAACGTCCGACTGGGAAGACTCCGCTTGCGCTCCCGTTGTCGCGAGGCCGAAGCCTGCTTGTCGGTCGCTTCCCGGCCTGCTTGACCGAGAAATGTTCCACGTGGAACAAAGCGCCCATGATCTGCGTCACCAGATAGTTCCACGTGGAACATTTGCGATGTGGAAAGCCGGGCCGATACTCTCGCAACCTGCTCCAAACTCAGCGAATAAGATTCACAGTGCCTGCCCGCAATCCGGCATTGCCAACGGCGGCATTTCCGAACTATGCTGCGAACAAGTCTGGTTTGAAAAGCTGGGTTCTCCTCGAAAACCTCAATGGCTCGAATTATCGCTGTTGCCAATCAGAAGGGCGGCGTCGGTAAGACCACGACTGCCATCAATCTAGCGGCCTCGCTGGCTGCAGCCAACTCGAACACGCTCCTGGTGGATTGCGATCCGCAGTCGAATTCCACCAGCGGGCTCGGCTTGGCCAAAGATCCAGAGCGAAACAGCAGCTACAACGTTCTGATCGGCGAATGCGACGCGATGAGCGCGCTTGCAGCCGACTGCGCTCGAGCGGCTTTTCCTGCTTCCGGCGCACAAGAACCTGATCGGCGTCAATTTCGAGCTGGTTGACGCCGAAAACAGGGAATTCCGCCTTCGCGATGCCCTGGCGCCACTGCGCGACCGCTTCAACTTCATCATCATCGATTGTCCGCCGGCGCTTGATCTTCTGACTTTGAATTCCCTGGTCGGCGCCGACTCGGTCCTGATTCCGATGCAGGCGGAATACTTCGCCCTGGAAGGAATCTCGGAGCTGCTCGACACGATTGAACGCATTCGCGCCGGCGCTGAATCCGTCGCTCGAAATCGAAGGCGTGGTTCTGACCATGTTCGACGATCGGACGAATCTGGCCCAGCAAGTGACGGCCGAACTGAAGCGCTTTTTCGGCGACAAAGTTTTCGCGACGACGATCCCGCGGAATGTTCGCCTGGCCGAAGCTCCAAGCCATGGCAAGCCGGTCATTCTTTACGACGATCGTTCGCGCGGCGCCGAAAGCTACGTTGAGCTGGCGAAAGAAATCATCGCCAAGCACATGCCGGATTTCGAAGCCTTTGCGGAACCGGCGCAAGTCGGAATCTTCCGAGCCGCTCGCCGAAGGGGAAGAGAAGCAAGTCGTGAATGCTCCGCGCTGGCGGCGCTGGCGCGATCGCAACAAACTGATCACGATGGATCTGAAAAGCTGACATTCTTTAAGATATACTTAGCAATCACAAACTATATCTTTGGAGGAAGCTGGCCGCTATCGAAGAACAGAAGCCAACAGAAAAACGCCGGGCATTGGGCCGCGGATTGGATTCGCTGTTTGCCTTCGGGGCCGCGTGCGGTTGACGGCGGCCGCCGCCGGTGGTCATGCCGCCGCCAGTGCCAGCGTCCGGCGCGTGTCGTCGAGCTGCAGGCGCGTGCCGAAGGCGATGTCGTCGAGCAGATTCCGCTCGACCTGATTGACGAAAACCCTTACCAGACGCGGACGTACGTTCGATCCGGCGGCGCTGAAGGAACTGGCAGAGTCGATCAAAGCCAGCGGACTAGCGCAGCCGATTGTGGTGCGTCCGGGAGCGAATGGCCGCTACGTGCTGGTGCTCGGAGAGCGCCGCTGCCGCGCTTCGAAGCTGGCAGGGAAGACAACGGTCTCCGCAATCGTTCGCCGACTCGGCGATGAGCAAGCCGCGGAAATGACGATTGTCGAAAACCTGCAGCGCCAGGACCTGAACTGCCTTGAGCAAGCGCAGGCGTTCTCACGCCTGAGTCGCGACTTCAATCTGACACAGGAGCAAATCGGCCAGCGCACCGGAGTCTCGCGCGAGTCGGTGGCGAATTACATGCGCCTGCTGAAGCTGCCAGAAGGCGTGCTCGAGCTAATCGGCGACGGCAAGCTGGGCTTCAGCGAGGCGCGGGTACTGCTGGAAGCGCTGCCGCACGTGAGTCCCGAGGAGATCGAGGGCTTGGCGGAGATGGCCGTCAGGCTGGACTTCACCGTGCGCGATCTGAAAGATAGGGTTGAAAACCTGATCAATCCGGAATTGCACAAGCCGGAACCGCGCCCGGAAAAGGTTGTCGATCCCAACGTGCGCGACGCCGAACGTCGGCTCAGGGAGACGCTCGGCATGCGAGTGCGGGTCATCGACTACAAGGGCAACAAGGGACAGATCGTGATCCGCTACGAAAGCCTCGTCGACTTCGATCGGGTGCTGAGTCTTTTGGGCCGGGAAGACTAGCGGTACCAGCTCAAGCAAGAATCAGAAAAGTAAAAAGTGGGAAGGGCGTGGTGTTTTCGGGCTGCCTTTGTGGTTCCGAACTCTTCACTCTCCTAAAACCGTGTCATCCCGAACTCGTCCGAAGGACGAGAGAGACCCGACGTGGACGTACAGCGCGGGTGCTAGCGGCACAGACCAAAAGGGGCTTGCAGTGAGAGCCGTCCCATTTACGCCGCTGCCGCTGCGGGCGCATCGTAAGGTCCCTCTCCCGTCCGCCTTCGGCGTACGGGTTTGATTGCATAACGACGTTGGCCCGTCGCGAGTAGATTGGTATGCGATGAACAAGACCAAGGCTCGTGAGAGGAGCCAACGTCAGGTTGATTATAGGATGCGATTTTCATCCTGGGTTTCAGCAGGTCGCGATCTTTGACAATCGAACGGGAGAGATACAAGAAAAGCGGTTGCAACACCGGGAGGAAGCGGAACGGTTTTATGGTTCGCTGGCGGGCCAGGAGGTGCGGGTGGGGATGGAGGCTTGCGGGCACTATCCCTGGTTTGAGCGGTTGCTGGAAGGGTTGGGGATGGAGTTGTGGTTTGGGGATGCGGCGCGGGTGCGGGCGTCGGTGGTGCGCAAGCAGAAAACGGACCGGCGGGACGCCGAGCAGCTGCTGCATCTGCTGCATCTGCTGATCGAAGAGCGGTTTCCGCGAATCTGGGTTCCGAGCCTGGAGGTGCGGGATGTGCGGCAGTTGCTGGTGCATCGGCACAAGCAGGTGCAGGTGCGGACGCGGAGTAAGAATCAACTGCAGGCCATGGCGCTGAGCTGTGGAATCCAGAAAAAGCGGAAGCTGTGGACGAATGCGGGGCGCGAGGAGTTGGAGCAGTTGCCCTTGCTGCCGTACGCGGCGGAGCGGCGAAAGCGGTTGCTGGAAGGGCTGGACGGGCTGGAAGCGGAGATCAGCGAGCTGGACCGGCGGGTGGAAGGAGAAGCGCGGCAACGGCCGGAAGCGGTGCGGTTGATGACGCATCCGGGAGTGGGGCCGGTGACGGCGTTAGCCATGGTGCTGACGCTGGGACCGGCCGAACGATTCGGATCGGGCAAGCAAGTGGGCAGTTACTTGGGCCTGATTCCGAGTGAGGAATCCAGCGGCGGGAAACAGCGGCTGGGCAAGATCAGCAAACAAGGCAATTCGTTTCTGCGCTTTTTGCTGGTGGAAGCGGGACAGACGGCGGCGCGGCTCGATCCGCAACTGAAGCGCTTCTATCGCCGCCTGGCGATGCGCAAGAATCGCAGCGTCGCCAAAGTGGCAGTGGCCAGAAAATTGGCCACGCGGTTGTACCTGATGTTGCGCGAGGACTGGACGTACGCGCAACTGTGTCAGGCCGTCATGCAGGTGAGCCCGAGTCATTCCGTGGCCGGCGAGTAGAGCTGAGGCTTTGAGTGGGCAGCCTGCCTCCCTGAAGGAGTCAGGGAGATCGAAGTGAGTAATCATGGGTGCAAGTCCCGAAGAGATGGATGGTGGGACCTGAAGTCCCGCTGCACGATTAAATCAATGACGAGCTTGGTCTGGACATCCAAAACCTTCTACGAGAGCGAAATGGCGCTTCTTTCGGCGTCCACGCCGAAGTGTCGCTACAAAACCCTTGACCGGGCATAGCGTCGTTAGAGACGGGATGACATCAAATCAGTGAAAACGGGTGAGGGAATGCCCGACCAAGATGGGCTGGTCTGGTAAAATCGGTGTGCGCGAACGTGAACGGTTTTGCCCTTCTAGCGTTCCCTTACAATCTGCAATGTGGCGGTGTAGCTCAGGTGGTTAGAGCGACGGTCTCATAATCCGTAGGTCGGAGGTTCGAGTCCTCCCGCCGCCACCAATTAAATCAAGAACTTCCGTAGGGATCTCCAGCTCCCTCTCCAAGGCCAGTTGCGCGGGAGTTGCATTTTGTTGCGGAGTTGTTTCGGTATCCAAGCGGTCTACCCACGCGATGTCGGCTCCCGGGATCAGGTGGCCGTAGGTGTCGACCGTCACCTGAATCGAGCTGTGGCCCATCTGCTCCTTCACGTAGGTGATAGAGGCACCATCCTGAATTAGCAAGCTGCCGAAGGTGTGGCGCAGGTCATGAAAGCGGAAACGCCGCAGCCCGGCATGTTCGATCGCGGGCAAGAAGTACCGCTTGATGAAATTGTCGGGATCGAGAACCGAACCTTCGGGGGAGGGGAAAACGAGATCGTCGGCAACGCTGGTCTTGCCATCGGCGAAGGCCTTCAGGAGGCGTTGATCGCGGAGCTCCAGTAGGGCCCGCCGCAGTTGTCGGGAAAGATCCACTCGCCGGCTCTTCTTGCTCTTAGGTGTGGTGAACTGGCGACCTACATAGTTGTGCTGCACCAGGATGTAGCGATTGGAGTCATGCTCTCCGGCGCCAAACTGGATGTCGCCCCATTGCAAAGCGACGACCTCGCCGCGGCGCAGGCCAGCCCGAAGGGCGGTGAGAAAGAGCGCATGATAGTCAGGGCAGACCTGCAACGTGGATTCGAGAAATCGATTGCATTCCTCACGCGTGAGAGGGGTCGCCTGAAACTTCGGTGCATCGCTCTTGGTAAATCGGCCCAAGCGGGCGGCTGGATTCTTATCGATCAGACCATCTTCGATAGCTTGGTTCAGGATCACGCGGATCGTGCATAACGTGTTGCGCAGGGTGTTCCGTGACAGGTCCCCACCCGCCAGCGTGGCAAGGAACCGCTTTATCTCTTCCCGGGCGATGCGGTCGAGCCTGCAAGTGCCGAACTTTGGAAAGAGGCGCAACTTGAGGATCTGGCGATACCCCGCTACGGTTGAGGGCTTGCACTGGATCTCGGCGTATTCTTTTAACCATCGTTCCGAGTAAGCTTCGAACGTCGGCATCTGATCGCCGTCATGGAGAAATCCGAGATCGCCGAGCGTGAAACGGGCCTCCAATTGGCGGCGCACTTCCTCTGCCGCCTGGCGAGTGCCCACGCACTTAGCCTTCCTGTGCCCGTCGTGATTCACGAACACATACCATTTGCCGCCGCGTTTGCGAATCTTCACGCTCATCCGTGCACCACCTCGGCCGCGATCTCATCCACGATACAACCCACGTCAACTGGCTTGAGCTGGTGACTTTCAAGCCAATCATCAAATGCACTGCGGCGAACCAAGATTTTTCGACCAACCTGTACTGCCGGAAGCGGATTCAATGGCCGGCGGATCCACTCCCGAATGGTCCTTTCCGACACGCAAGCGTATTGCTGCAGAGCTTTGAGGTCAAGCCATTCGGATTGTCGTCCTTCCGACATCATTCGGCTTCTGTTGACCTAGCTGGCGACAGCCTCCCGCCCGGCACGTGCGCTTCGAGTTCGTTTGGATTGCCGAATCAGGCGTCGACGCTGTCTTGATCTGATCCTCTGTGGATCGACCGCGGTCAAGAACAAGTCGACATTCCGCAAATCCCAGTCCCCGAGCGGTTCAAAGATGAACTTCAGGACGTATGCCAAGCCACCAAGAGTCGGGTCATAAACGCGAACATTCGCGCCGGCCCCGTTCTTCCGACGGCCTGCGAGGCCCATCCAGAGATCTGCCACAAAATGTCGGTCAAGTTTTAGGTGAGCAGCAAGTAGCGCGTGAAAATGCCGTGGAGCAGCAGGCTTGCCACATCCTGAAAACCTCTTCTCGTCACCGCGAAGGTAGGCTACCGGGGCTCGAAGCCGCTTTTCCAACCGATTTACAAAACCTCTAAAGACTTGTTCTGCCTGTGCATCAGACACTTTCCACGCGAACGTCAGAGTGCAAAATAATTGCCAGGGCACGTTTTGAAACCAACTGTCATAGGCTCCAAAATCGTCCCGACGCATGTAAATTTCGGCAGACACTTGTGTCATATCTCTCTCCGGTTTCGCAGGGCCTCGCACCAGATGTTCCACTGGAGAGACCCCCTTCGCACGAGTCGAGCATAGCCAATTCGCCACGTTTGTCACGGAAACGGCGGAAAATCTGGAAACGGCGGAAAGAGAATTTAGTCTGAAGATTCTAAAGACAGCAACGTAGCACCACTTCATTCCCTCAAGAATCCACTCGCCCAATCGCTCGGGTTGCGCTCTACGCCCGAGTCAGCACCCTCAACAATCAAGATCCAGAAATGCAGCTCGCCGAACTGCGGGAGTATGCGGGGCGCCGCGGCTGGCAGATCGTCGAAGAGTTCACAGACCAAGGAGTGTCAGGCTGCAAGGAGTCGCGGCCGGCGCTCAATCGGCTGATGTCAGATGCTTGCCGACGGCGGTTTGACGCGGTCCTGGTCTGGAAGATCGACCGCTTTGGGAGGTCTCTGAAGCACTTGGTCAACGCGCTGGCCGAACTTGCGGCACTCGGAGTGGCATTCGTCAGCCTGAGGGACAACCTGGACCTCAGTACTCCTTCGGGTCGGCTGATGTTCCAGATCATCGGTGCGATGGCCGAGTTCGAGCGGGCGTTGATCCAGGAGCGGGTCCGCGCTGGCCTTCGCAACGCGCGGGCTAAGGGCAGACGACTCGGGAGGCCGCGAGTGATCGTGGACGCTTCCCGGGTTGCCTCTCTTCGCGCGCAGGGACGCTCCTGGGCGCAGATCAAGGACGAGATAGGGGTCAGCAAGGGTACAGCGCAGAGAGCCTTTGCAGGCTTGCCCAAAAGTGAAGTCGGAGGGGTTTAAAGCCAGCAGGCTGGAACCGCTTTATAGTCCCTTGAGCAAGGCAGCCATCGTGGTGTCGAGACCGCGGGCGATCACCTGCAAGGTGATGATTCCTGCTTCGCGCTTGCCTTGTTCAATGTCAGAGATGTGGCCTCTATTCATATCGAGGTGGACCGATAGATCAGTTTGCGTCCACCCTTTCTGTTTCCGCAATGCTTGGATCCGTTTTCCGACCTGGGCTAAAAGGACGATGAGTGCTCCTAGACATGCACTCATCGTGGAGATACTATTCCCGCTGTGTGTCTGGTATGCCAGACATTTTCAAAGCCGTAAACACTAAAAGCCGTAAACACTAAAAGCCGTAAACACTAAAAGCCGTAAACACTAAAAGCCGTAAACACTAAAAGCCGTAAACACTAAAAGCCGTAAACACTATATGTCCTCAGCGGCCAGGTCCGGAGGGCAAGAAAGGATTTCGATTTCGATGTCAGCGGCAACCTTCGATAATCACTTCCGTCGTGGCAAATCCTACTTTGAGCTTGCCGACACCTTCCCGACGAAATCTGGGACGAGGTTTGAGACAGTCACACTCGATGACGAGATCGGCCCCGAGACGGTCGTGATGCTAACCGACTCGACTCCGTTCGCTTACCAACTCAAGCTCGAGATGTCAGACCTGGGCTTCAAATCTGGCTCAGTGCATGCTAGCGTCGGCCCGTTCTTTTCTTGCTCTGGTGGATGACCCCTATTACCGATGGGGAGCCGCTCGCGCTGTACGAGCAAGTATTGGATCCAACCCACCCGGGCACATTGGAAGGGCTCAGGCAAACAGCAAGACAAACGCACCTTCACTTCATCCTTGTCGGTCCAAATCAAAAACTACTGGATGTTTTTGAATTTGAAAACAAATTTGGGCTGGAAAAGTTGGTCCCAGTTTGCGAAGCCGCGTGCAAGGAATATGCAGGCATGGATTTTGATACCGCCACGAAGGAATACCACCTCGGCTATGACCTGATGAAGGTATTCCACATGTGCGGGCATGGAGCAGGGCCTGGAGCTGCCGAACAGGCCACAGCAAGAGCGCAACCTACTCAATCTGCCAGCCTGCCAGATGACGGCGGGACAGGAAGCGCCATCGTACCCGACCAAGACACCCTGGTGAGGCGGATGGTCCTCACTTGGGAACGAGTAGCGAGTGCCGCCGAGGCAGCCTTTAGCGTCTGGGAGTCCGGGAGAGACCTAGCGTGGGCGAAGGAGGTATGGGAACGAACAGTGGCCGCGGGACGTGCCGACTACTCCAACGAAATTGAGCGGCACCGGGTCGCGCTCTTATTTCTAGGACTTGTAGGGTTACACCGGGATTTCTGCTACATGGCATGGGACGAGTCTGACGACCCAACGTACTCCGTCTGGGCTCAGGAGTTGGATCTGGAATCCTTTGTTCTCGGGCAGATTCTTGGGACGGACGTTCGCATAGAACCTGACGAAGCTCTAAACCATTTGGTAAATCAAGCCCGGCCGCAGGTGGTGAGCTTACTCACGGAACTACTGGGTGGCACTAGCTCGGTGTTCTTATCTCTGTGGAAGTCCGGACCGGACAGCGCCCTCGTGGGAAACGGAGATGACGACGGGGACAATGATCTGACTGACTACGAAATCATGAACGACAACATCACACCCGAGAAATGTCGTGCGTTCGATTGGTTGGAGTCAGGTGCCGAAGTTGTGCTTGATCGTTTCTAGTTTGCTCGTGGTACTCAAGAGCCTCGATGAAATTCGGCACGACGCCGACGGCTGTTCGAAATCCTCTCATAACTCTGCGTCGCCGACCCACACGGTTGAGGTGACAAGGCAGGCCGAAAAAACTCTCGCCAGCCGAAAGTAAGGCTCGCCAAGAAAGCCGCTGCCGCGAGATCGAATCGCTAAAGACCTTTGCCAGAATCAGCAGCAGGGTCATACTCATAAGGAATAAGCATCTGCTGCCCGTAACGCGGGTGGATATGATTTAGTTTGTCAGCGAAATCACCATAATTCTGGCTGAGTTTCATCAGCGTCACGACCGATCCAAGGTGTTCCCGCAATTTCGGATAACCGACATTACTCGTGAGTTTTTGGAAGTACTTCGCAGTCGGCCTGCCGTCTTCGTTTCTTGGAACCACTTTTTTCAATTCATCGAGAACGCCAGGTGCGAGTCTCTTGTAAACGATGTCATTGGTTAACACGCCAAAATATTGAGGACGCTTAACAGTGTATTGCGGATAGTCCAACCCGCGAAGCCGGAACAGTTGTTCGTAATAGTCTGGAGGAAATGTCTTGACCCATGGCTGCAGTTCCTTCGCGATGAATGCCTCAAGAATCTTTGCAAGCGCATCGGCTGCGCGATCCTTCTGGTATCCAGTCGCTTCGTCAACCAACGCAATGATGCCAACCTGAGCTAAACCGCGAACGAGAATGTCACATGCGAGCGCAGTAGGTTTTTGCGAGTCTAGCAACTGGCTCTTGTCGCGGGCTTTCAGATAGACGGCGCACACCTTTGGAAGCAGGTCTGCTCGATAGCCCCACGCCTTTCCCCCGCCGGGCAGCCTAAAGGCGATCGGGGCTGATTCCGCCCTCAGGTCTTCCGAGATGTGCTCGGTGAGATTTTCGGCCTGCAGGAATGGCGCTACTTTGCTGACACCTAGCTCCGTACTCTGGAACGTGTTCTTGGGCTTCCCGCGCCGCCCAATCGCGCTGAGAAAACCGCCTTGCGTGAGCACACGAGTGCCGTCTTCCAGCACCGCGCAGGGGAGCGCGATCTCGCCTTCGGCCAGCGTAATCTCTCCCATGTGTGTAGCGAATCGAAGTTCTTCTTTGCCGACCGATCGCCACCTTGCGGCGGCGGCCTTCTTGGCTAGTTCGCTGCGTTCCTTTGGATTCAGTTTCGACATTCTGGCCTGTCCAGACCGTACCCTACCGTCAATCGGCTTGTCTTCAAAGTTAAGTTCCATAGCTTGCATAGTTCCACACATTAGCTAGTAAATCAAGTAAATAGTCGCATGAAACTATATTATGCTTGTATTTATATGGTCTTCTACCCCAAGAGCCTTTGCAGGAAGGAATGGAGTGAGGGGAAGCCGCAAGAGTGCCAGGGCGGGTCGAGGACTGGACTCAAGAGACTCCCGACAAACTGCCGGGGCTACGCAGCAAGATGTCAACACCGACGACCCAAAATCCGTCTGCACCCAGCGTCCGCAGGGTTATGAATCGAAAGAAGCTAGAACAGACCGTAGGGAAGCTTACACCGCTGGCCGACAGCCGGGTCGGCTCCACGCGGGAAATAGGAATCGCTCTGCACCAAGCTGAGGACGTAGGTCCTATCCTGTGGTAGTAAAATCTCTCAAGCTCTGTATCACGTGCTAAAGCGGAGAATCCGCCCGATCAGCTTAACGGGGCTTAGTCCGTGACGGATTGAGACTTCTACCAAGAGACCAATGAAAACAGCGAATCCTGCCGAGGTTGGATCCCGAATCTCGTCAGACCTCACGTTCATCACCAATGAGAACGGCAGAAGCCTTGCTGACAGATTTAACGTCCTGCTCGCCAAGAATAGCAACCACTTCTGACGGTCGCTTCTGACTGGCTAAGAAATGGCGCGTCGGTATAGGAAGACTCCAACGAGACAACACGATTATCACCGGGTCCTGGCGGGAAGCTTAGCTTCATTGATCGTGACTCGCCGCTTGGTCAGATGAATTGCAAGGTTTAAGCCTGTGCGCTTTCCAGCTCTCGTGCTGCGTTTATATGAATTGAGCTTTCGGATACATTCCCCAATTGCCAAATGCAGTTTTAGTGCTTCTTCGAAATCGATTTCGACATTAAGCATTTTCGTATTTGGCGACAGAACTGCAATGACTGGACTGGTCCGACCGAAGTCGCAACCACCGAATGAGAAGGTCTTGACTGCTAAGGGCGCCTGTTGGGGCATGGAGTCACTCCTGTAGACCGAAGCCGTTATCGTTTATCCGTCTAAAAAGAAACCGCCACGTCGCCGAGTCGCGACGGCGGCTACGATTCTAACCACATTGTCGACTTGTCGACAATGTGACTGGGCCTGCAGTAGGCATCAGCCTGTTGCCGTCATGAGCCGCAAGCTGGAGAGCTGGACAAACAAACAAAGCGAGGCGCACGATCTGAGCCCACAGGAAGGTAGAGTTCCTATTTTGTCAGGGGTATTAACCCGCAAGTTCTGCCTTGAGGCGACTAGGATTCCAAACCTGTTCAGCCAGAGCAGTGTAAAGAGCCTGGCGCTGATCTTGGTCAGCTTTCTTGAAATGCTTATGGGCGATGAAAGCCAGCCCGCTATTCTTCACGAATTTCGAAAAACCGGGATTGTGTTTATAGCAAAGTAGGTGGAGAGACTTTGCGAGGAGGTTCTGACCGTAGTAATGTCGAAGCTTCTTCTCATACTTTAGGTCGCCATAGCTCGCGTTGAACGTTTTCGGCAAGAGCAAGAGTCCTCCGATGCGGTTTCGGTAATCCGCAAAATCAGCGGGATGGCTGAATTCCTTGTATTCGTCATAGTGATCTGACCAGACATGTTCCACTTCGTAGCCTTTCTTGCCGCGGCTGGTTGCGTACTGAACGTAGTTCGAAGGGAGTCCAGATTGGATCTCAACGTACTCGGTCATCCGCGCAAGGAACTGCTTCACCACAGAGCGATTGCGTTCATGCAAACTGAATCGCGTATCTGAGATTCGCGGTTCTTCCTTTAGCCGGTCTCCCAGTGCCGATACCAGCTTCGAGGAAGATTTCCCACGAATACTTTTCATGACCAAGAATATTGAATATTGCATGGTCGAGTAGCTGATGCTCTTGAAGTTCCACAATCGGCGCGCGAGCAATATATCTACGAAAGAGGCAACGATCCGCAGTTTGCGGTCGACCTCTTCGCTTGAATCAGATGTTTTGAGCGAAGCAAGCAGTAAAGGGTATTGCAATGTGAAGTCTTGCTGAGCATTATAGAAAACCGTTTCCAGCCCGGGCGTCATCTTCTGAGAGGCCTGCCGCAGCCTTAGGTACTGATGCCCATAGAAATCGAGATCAGTGTCAATGAAGGCGGCGAATTCGGAGCTCTTGCTCAGCCCAAGCGTTTTCGCATTTTCGCGAACCCAACGATGGAACTCCGTACCAAGGCGGTCGAAGTCTCCTGGCGAGGCTCCGGCTTTACGCTCGCGGATTGTTTGAGCATACTGGCTGCGCAGCCATGCCTTGACCGCGTCCGCATCTTCTTCTCTACCAAACTCGATGAGAGCGCCAATGCGCTTTTTCCAAACTTCTCCAGCCTGATTTCGCTCTTTGCCTTCCTGAATGTTCGCCAGCAAGTAACCCTTTAGCATGTCCGTTGGGGTCAGCGAAAGGCCGCGGTCATTCATCGTGACGAAGATGGTGTACGCATCATCATCAGACTGGGCGGTAATTTCGACCAGGTGCACATTATCGACTAGCCAATCGGCAAAGAACGGCAGTGCTGGGTCATCGATTTCTTGTGGAAAAAACACCTTAATATCTGCGAAGCGGCCAATGATGTTTCGGACGGACTCCGATTGATCATTGTCCTCAGCCTGACCATTCGCAAAGAGGCCTTCCATGGCACCTGTCCTCTCGGCGACGTCCAAGTTGAATTTTTTTTCGGCGTATTTCTCCGAAAAAATTAAATCTTCTAGCTTCACTCGATCGGTCCGCTCAGCTTGTCGTCGGTGCAAGTACATCAGCAGCAGGGTCAACGTGGTTAGACGCTGCTGGCCATCTATGATGTACCGCTGTCCTTCCTTATCGCTAACGATAATCGAACCCAGGAAGTAGTGGCCATACTTGGCAACTGCGCGACGGCTGTCCTTCGGATCGTAGTCTTCCAAAAACGCTGCGGTAAGGTCTTCGATCAGCTCTCGGACGTGTTTTGTTTGCCACTTGTATTCACGCTGGTAGTAGTCCACGTAATAGCGCTTGCCGCTTAGTAGATCGCGGACTGTCTTGCCTTTCCCATCGATCTCCTTCATGCCGATCACCCTGCGCCTGCCCTCTCTTTTCCTAGCAGGGCAAGGCGCGATCACGGAAGGTCATTTATAGCTCTTGAGGTGACTGTGTATCCAGTCAAAAGGAAATGGCGAGCGGGCGACACGCTAAATGGTCAGCCTCCTGCGGTAGGGGCTATCTGAATGAGACCTGAATGTTCATGCTGGGATTGCAACAGAACCGTTTAATGCAATGGTTCAACAGTTGTCGGCTGGTGCTTTCCCACCCGGAACTGGTAAGTGCCAGACAAAAAGGCACACTGATGAAACACTTCGGCCAGCTAAGTGATTGCAGTTTAAAGTGTTTGGATACGTTTCCATCTTATCGGCCGTCGGTCGGACCGGCAGAATGAAGTTCGCCGCATTTGCCCAGAAACATCTGTTTCTGGGCGGCAGAGTCCGACCCCTTTGCACCCGTGCAGGGTCAACCATTTGCGGATTGGCGCAGAGGGGGTTTTTGGGCAGCACCGGCGCCCGAGATCAATTTACGAAGCTAAGCGAGGCTTGAGACCTTCTTGTCCATCTCGGGTCAATGAGTGTAATCGCCTGTCGAGATTATATACTTGACACAAAGTTTGGCGCATACTATACTTTCTTTGTGGCTGACCTCTTTTTCGGTTTCGCGTTGTGCTTCTTCAGAATCCCTTTAACATGCTTCACGATCTTGGGATGGAACAAGTGCTTTAGTAGCTCTTCGCTGGTCATGTCCTTCGGGTGCTTCTTCTTCCTCGGCATGGTGCTCCTATGATGAGTAACGTAAACCTTCTGTCTTTAATAGAGATGTTTGGTGACGACAACAAGTGCCGCAAAGGTATCGAGAGCCTTCGCTGGCCGAATGGCCCTGAGTGTCCACGCTGCGAAGAACCCGCGACACCAGTTGCCAACCGTGATACGTTTGACTGTGATTCATGCCACTACCAGTTCTCGGCCACGTCCGGCACGATCTTCCACGATACTCATTTGCCGCTGTGGAAGTGGTTTCTTTGTGCATATCTGTTGTGTGAGAGCCGCAAGGGTATGTCTGCGAACCAGCTCAAGCGTACTCTGGGCATCTCGTATAAAACGGCATGGTACTTGTGCCATCGCATCCGTGCAGCAATGAAAGAAGTAAACCCGGAGAAAATGGGCGGCACCATCGAAGTAGATGAGACCTATGTTGGCGGCAGACCAAAACGCGGAAGCAAGCCAGGACGCGGCACACCAAAAGAAGTTGTCATTGGCATCCGGCAGCGAAACGGCGATCTGCGATTCTTCCATGCTGAGGATGTGAAGAGCGGAACGCTGGCGAAGTACATCCGTGAGAACGTGAGTCAGGATGTTGACGTCGTAATGACTGATGATTTTTCCTCTTACCCCAGAGCACTCCGAACGGCTGGTGTCTTGGGAGAACACAAGACCATCAATCACACTAGAGGGATCTATGCGATTGGCGACCTGCACACGAACACAATCGAGTCCGCCTTTTCGCTGCTCAAACGCGGCATCATGGGTACGTGGCATCGTGTTTCCGCAAAGCATCTGGCAGCGTACCTCGACGAAATGACTTGGCGGTTTAACAACCGCAAGAACCCCTACCTCTTTCGTGACACGATGCTGAGACTCATTCACTCTGAGAACCTCGAATACAAAGAACTTACGGCTGCGGCATAACTCTTTTAGAAAATCCACCATCTGCGCGGGAAGGAGAACCCCTTGTGCACCATAGGCTCAGCGGGGCCGTTATGATGTCTGCAATTGTGGATCATCGTCTTATCCACGACGAAGCTGCAATAATCCAGTTCGTGCTCACCGGAACTGTCCTTGTATAAAATTGCGGAAACAAAATAGACATATGTGTGATTGTTTCCTGCTTGTAAATCTTGGACTTGATCGGAAGTAAGTTTGTGGTTCCCGCTGCCAACAATACTTGAGATGGTCTTTGTACGCGAAGGATACGGAACTGTTATCGTCTCTGTGGAATTTGAGACATACTTCACAAACTCCGCCCAGACTGACTCTTCATAATTAACTTCATCCTCAAGTGTGCGAAACTCGCCTGTTTTTACATTCGCGCCTTGGAACTGAATCCCGTTAATCGTGTGCGGGCCATAATTAAATAACTGTAGGTTGACGCTTGGTGCTTCGCCGATGACATAGGGCTGGTGGATCACTTCTTCGTCAAGCGCCAAATCGGAAACAGGTTCAGTGTCAGGCCATGCATAAGCTGCAAGCACGAGGGATGCAATTACCAAAGCCATCATTCCCATAACTGTGGGCCATATCCGCTTGGTTAATTTTGGCAACAATACAAGCACCGGGTGGCACATCAGTACGAATATAAGCACCATGCTAAACACGACTACCCCCGGCGTTTTGGGCACTAAGAATAGGGCGACTACCACGACAGTAGCCCCGCACGCGCAGCCAATGGCAATGTGTTCAGCGAGCCGCAACTCTTCTTTGTTGACGTTATGCATGGCGTCAATTGTACGCCCGGTTTTGCGTGAAGTACACAATCCCGTCGCCTGTTTACGTCAACAATCGCATCCTCTTTGAATTTGCTCTCCTGCTACGGCACCCAGCAGTAGAGGAACCGCTGTCAAAACCGCTTGTCCCGTCAGCCACAGTGCCAGTTGCGGCACGGCGAGCGCCCAGTTCCATCCCGAGTCCGGCACAAACAGGGATATCGCGAAACCGGCGACAAAGATTATCAACAGTACAGCGGCCATGATTGCGCTTGGAAATAGGCCAGCCGCGATACGTTGAAGGCGGGAGCCCCCGCTGCGATGCGAGACGAGCGCCCCGGCAGCGGCGCAAAAGGGAAGCAGGCATAGCCAGGCGATCGGCGGCAGTGAAAAGGGCAAGCCGTTGTTGCCGAGGAGGATGGTTTTGGGCTGGACGTGAGCCATTTCGAGCGCCCAGGCGATGACCATCGCCAAAGCGAATGTCAGCAGGCCTGGCAGTCCTACTTTGCGTGCGAAGTCAGTCATAAGAACCTCCTGTAGTATCCGCAGGGTCAGGCAAATTTGAGAACGGCGGTTGATTTGCCCGACAGTGCGGTGAAAAGCGGCTTCTGGTGGCGTGCCCCCGCGCACAGCGGCTTCGTAGTTGTCTTCGAGATGGGCGGCCAATTCCTCCGTGAATTCCGGCGAACAAACCCCGAGGACTGGAAGACGCTTGCGGACGATCTGTTTCCAATCATGCATTTTGAAACCCCGTGACGCTCTGCAGCGCCTGGAAAAAGGCACGCCACTGAGCACGGAGCGGCGCGATTTGCTTTCTGCCAGAAGCCGAGAGCCGGTAGCAGCGGCGGCGACGGCCGTTGGGCAAGGTTTGCCATTCCGCCTTGACCCAGCTCTTCCGTTCCAATCGGTGAAGCATGGGGTAAAGAGAAGCCATATCGAAGCGCAGCACGCCTCCGGTTTGCGCCTCGATCTGCTTGGCGATTTCATATCCGTGGAGCGGGTGTTCGGCGAGCAGAGCCAGGACGGCCAGTTCCGCGCTGCCCCGCTTGATTTGTGTGTTGATTGACGCCATTAGTCTCACTCTCCCTATATATAGAATGACTATATATATAAAACTTGCGCCCGATCAAGATGACCAAAGGGATATGACCCCCGCCAGGCTGAATTGGCGGGATTCCGTGCGGTTGGCGATAGATCGCCGTTGCGCTTATCCCCCTCCCTCGGCTGGCAGGGGTCAATGAGTGTTAATGCCTGTTTACAACAATTGATAACATTGGTGTTCGATGATCAGCGGCTGGTACTTAGACATTATCGTTGGCTACCTGGTTCGGACTCTTGTTCGGTTCATCAAGATGCAGCAGAGCGAAGGATGGCCCGTTGAGAAGGGCACGATTTCAAGCGCAATCTGCCCGCTAGCGTCGTATGGAGGGCCAGTCGCCGAGCTTGGCTACACCTACATTCACAAGGGGGAGTACTACTCCGGCGTTCATACGAAAGCATTTGTGCTGAAGAGTTCTGCGGAAGATTACGTCGGCCAGATTGTCGTCGGGGCCGAAATCCCGGTACGCGTGAAACCAGCACAGCCCGAAGTCTCAGTCGTTGTGGAATGAGTGAGACACACGAAACCTTCGTTCTCGTCAATGAGTGTAATCGCCCGTTATCGCCAATTGAGGAATAGCCACAGAACAGGCTAGGGTCGCACTTCGGAGTTTGGCTAAAGCCAAAAGGAGGGTGGACCGCGTTCGGAGTTGCTCGTGGTGATGCGCGACTCAAAAGTACGATAATTGGCAAGGCCAACAAAGGTCGCTGATGGTGGTTGTAGCAAAGAGGCTGCTGGACTTTGTGGTTGCGGTGTGCTGGTCGGTGTTGCTATCTGCGAACGATAAGGACAATCAGAAGAATTCGCCCTAACACTCGGAAGATCGTCAGTCGATGTTCCGGGTGTGCCGGACACCCCTGATGTGCAGTGATGCTTGCCGTCCCGACGACAACATGCCGGCGTCGCCCTCCCAGTTACTCGCAAGGCGATTGGAGCCACAAAACTCCCTGCCATCACCGTCAGTACGAGAGTAGCGACGATCCGCCGCATATTATTTTGTGAACGCTAGCACATCGTAGGTGTAGCAATACGGTCCAGTTAACTGTAGGCTTACAT
>CAWFXO010000011.1:0-15496 GCA_963819825.1 uncultured Acidobacteriota bacterium | reverse complement strand
TGGAACACGAACATAGGCACGTGGGTGCCGTCTTTGGAGTCAAACCAAAGCTGCTCGACTTCGTACTTGTCGGGATCAATGCCCGGAGCCTCGACCTTGCTCCACAGCGACGTGCCGCGGGTCGTCAAGTCAACCTGATAAATCGAGTCCGGCACGGTAAAGGAGTGGAATGCGAGGAAAACCTCCTTGCGGTCCCACTTGCCGCCCAACCCGAACACGCTGCCAATGGCGGGAAGCCGCACATCGCCGAGGGGCTTGCCGTCGATCTGTAGCAAAGTGAGTTGCGAGCTCGCGTTCTTCTCGTATTGCGCCAGCAGCAGGCCGTTGACGATGGCCGCGCCCTGCAGGACCGCGTCATTCTGCGCAATCACTTCTTTCCAGTTGGGGCGCGCGGGCGAAGCTGCATCAACCGTCAACATGCGGTAGCGCGGCGCGTCTTCGTTGGTGGTGATGTAAATCCTGCCGTTGAAGATTCCGCCGCTGTAGAGAAAAGTTCTTACCCTCGGTGATCTTTACTGGTGGCTTGACGCTCGACGCCCGGCCGCAAATCCTGCACGTACAAATCGCTCTTGGTCCAGCCTTGCGCCACAGTGATCAAAAGCCAGTCCCCATGATTGGAAAGATCAACCTCCGGCCAGTCTTCTGCGCCCAGGCCGTCGCCGAAAATCAGCGGGTCTTTGGCAGAATCGGAACCCAGCGCGTGGTAAAAAACGTGGCGGTAATAAACTTCCTGTCCCTCGGCGACCTCGCCCTTCTTCGGATACCGCGTGTAGTAAAAGCCGGAGTTGTCGAGCATCCATGCCAGGCTGACGGCGCGGGTGCGCTCAATCGAGTCGGGCAGCAATTTGCCGGTCGAGGTTTCGATCACGTGCAACGTGCTCATCTCGGAGCCGCTGGGGGACGTGCCATACGCCACGTACTTTCCGTCGTCGGAAGGTACCCACCAGTCGAGCGCGACGGTGCCGTCGGCAGCAAGTTGGTTCACATCCACAAGAGCGCGATCTTTTCCGTCAACACCTTCACGCACAAAAAGCACCGGCTGATTCTGCGAGCCTTCGCGCCGGGTGTAGAAGTAATACTTGCCGCCGATCTGTGGTGCGGAAATTGTGCCGATCGACATCAAATCGGTCAGCCGCTGATGAAGCTGTTCGCGGCCGGGCAATGGATCAAGCAGGCTGCGCGTGTAGGCGGTTTGATCGCTGACCCACTGTTTTGTCGCGGGGCTGGAGGGGTCCTCTAGCCAGCGGTAGTTGTCGGTAATCTTGCGGCCCTGGACTTCATCCACGACCGGCTTTTGCGGCGCCAACGGAACCTTTGCCGCAGAGGGTTTTATAGAAGCGTCGTCGGCAAGCAGCGCCGTGGCACCAATCCCTAACAGGAACGAGAACAAGAGCAAACGCAAGCCTCCTGACATTCAGCACCTCGGAGTGAATTCGCACGCGAGAGCAAAGGTTAGGGTAGCAAAGATTCAGGCGGAGCGTTCGCCGCGCGGTGCCTACTAGCGTTGCGGCGGTGAGGTCTTCTCGGACGGTTTTTCGGATTCCTTCATCGCAGATTTGAAGCCGCGAATACCTTCTCCGATTCCTTTGCCTAATTCTGGAAGTTTCTTTGGCCCGAATACCAGCAGCGCGACCCCAAAAATCAACACCAAATGCGTAGGTTGAAAAAGTCCTTCAAACACGATGACCTCCTGTGGCCGGATGAAATGCAAAGTGAAAAAGAGGGGTACTGTGCTCCAGGTTCGAAGCCCAGCACCCCGGGAGTTGCGCCGTCGCGTACTAGAAGCCGCGCCTCGCGTTGTCCGCCTGCGTTGCCAACTCTTGCATGAAATGAAAGAACGCCGGGATTGGCCAATGAAAAGTCCGTCCGCGGTGAGTGCGGCAAGAGCTCCCATGGCCGCGCCCTCCGTTGCCGTGGGTCGGATGATAGAACACGCCGGAAGACTTCGGCGCAGGAACGCCGTCGGCTCCGGCATGATCAGATTAGTTTGAAAATCCTCTCCACCCAACGGAGGGCTGTTCAGGTCTGGAAAGGTCGCCGACACTCCAGTGACGGGATCCACGGCGGTCCGGGGTGGCGCATTGCCGGCCTTGTCGCTCCAGGTCTGGAAGTGAGAGATCTCAGTTCCGCCGATGCTCAGCACGATTCGCAGAACTTCGACGTTGTTCACTCTCTGCGCCAGCTTGGGGTAAAGGCTGGTTCCGCCCTGCTCGATGGTTGCGAAATGAAAGCCGGCAGTGTTGGCGATTACCTGCAAGAAGTCGGGATCGGTCAAATCGTCGTCGGTCCGAGGAATTGCCGTATGCTGTCCGACCGCGATCGTTGGAATGGCTTGAGGAAAGGTGTCGCCGAGGTCAGGATTCCCTGTGCGGCTCCGGTAGCGCGTGAACCAGGCGGTGTCCACGCTAAGTTGCATCAGGTTGGTGAGGCGTCCAATTTGCTGGGATCCGGTTGCTTTGCTGCTGGGCAGAGTGCGGAACTGATCAAGATTGACCGGGGCCGCGCCCTTCGAGACCAGGTACGCGTTGATGAAGACTTCGTGGGTCAGTTCATCTTCGGTGTTGTCGTGGATGTACTGGGCCATGTCCTCATCCAGTTGCGCCAGGCGCTTCGATGTAGTCCGGACTTCCACTTCCTCCCGGGACCTCGTCGTCCTGGATGCCGCCCAGTTCGTTGTATTGCTGCCAAAGATCGGTTTCGAGGATTTCGGCCGCCGCCAGGAAGCGCAGAATGGCTGCGTCGCCGCGTGACAAGCTGCCACCGCTCGGCTCTGCGTCGGCGTCCAGCGTCAGCAGCGAACCGGCTGACACGGCTGCACCCACCACACCAAGGCCTTTGAGCAGGGAACGGCGATCGAAGCCGCGTTGCAATGGCGAGTCATTTTTCGGGGTTGATTCGACGTCCGTTGCGGCCGAAACACTAGCTGGGAGAGTTTCTCGTGCCATTTTCCACACTCCGATTCTGAAGATGATGATTTGAGCGCAGGAAAGCCCGCGCTGTTTTGAAAGCTAGTCGAAGCCATGAAAGAAGATGTCCGCAAGAAATCGGGAATTTGTAATTTGTGAATCGGGGTTTGGTAATTAGTTCGTCGCAGAAATGTCACGAACTGTGGGGCGGAGGTCCCCGCCCGCGATCCGGCGGAGATGAATCTTTCGGCCTACCGGATGTTGCTAGCAGCGGCGGGTTTCTCGCGCGCCTTGTAGCGCTTCGGAATGTCAAATCCCCAGAAGATCGGGGGACAGCTCCGCAGCGTAGAATATCCACATGCGCCGGGTTTATCTCGACAACAACGCCAGCACGCCAGTGTTGCCAGAGGTCCTCGCGGCGATGCAGCCGTATTTTGGCGAGCATTTCGGTAACGCGTCCTCGATTCACCATCATGGGCAGGAAACGCGGGCAGCGGTGGAGCGTGCGCGGGAATCGGTGGCTGTGCTGCTGGGATGCCGGCCGGCGGAAGTGGTCTTCACCAGCGGCGGCACGGAGGCTGACAATCTCGCCATCTTTGGTTTAGTGAACCTGGGTTTGGCGAAGCCCGGCGACCACGTCATCACTTCGACCATCGAGCATCACGCGGTGCTAAATTCCTGCAAGCATCTTGTCGGAGAAGGGAATTGAGGTTACTTCTCTGCCGGTGGATGGCCGCGGGCCTCATCGATCCCGACGATCTTCGCGCGCGCGCTGCGTCCGAATACAAAGCTAGTGACCATCATGTTTGCGAACAACGAGACGGGCGTGATCCAGCCGGTGGAGGAAATCGGAAAGGTTTGTGCCGAGGCGGACGTGTATTTTCACACCGACGCTGTGCAGGCTGCCGCGAAGAGTGCCGATTCGCGTACAGGAAATTGGATGCGATTTGCTGTCGATTTCCGGCCACAAGATTCACGCCGCACAAGGCGTGGGCGCCCTCTACGTTCGCAAGGGAACGACTCTCGAACCCATGCTCTACGGCGGAAGCCACGAACGCTCGCGGCGCGCGGGTACGGAGAATGTTCCGGGGATTGTAGGAATGGGTAAAGCTGCGGAGTTGGCAATCGCAGGATTTAAGAACGGCGAAACTGTTCGCATGGCGGAGCTGCGCGACCGGCTGGAGAACGCTATTTTGAAGAATGTCGAATCCGCCGGGGTGAACGGCGGCGGCGCGCCGCGGGTACCGAATACTTCCAACATTTATTTCGACTACATCGAGGGCGAGGCGCTGATCATTGCTCTTGACCTGAAAGGCCTGGCAGTTTCAACCGGGGCGGCCTGCTCGTCCGGCGCGATTGAGCCTTCGCATGTGCTGACCGCAATGGGCCTCCGTCCCGACCGCGCCCGCGCCAGCATCCGCTTTAGCCTGGGCAAGCAAAACTCCGATGAGGACGTGGACTTCGCGATCGAGTTGGTGCCGGCGCAGGTGGCGAGGCTGCGGGAGCTGTCGCCTCTGCACAACAAAGCTCATGCGTAAGCATCCCGGGGACAACGCCAAGCTTCGTGAGATCCGTGCTCGTGTGCGGAAGCGCGGAAAAGTTCTCCTTCGCTGCCCCCACTGCAGGCACTACTTGGTCGGAATCATCACGCCGCGCGGTGATTTCGCATTAAAAACTGGGGAGAAAAGCAATCTGTATTGTTCCTGGCCTGATTGCAGCCACGATGGCGGAAGGGTAAAAGTTCGAGAAGCCATTCGAGGTCGCGGACCGCAAGATGGCAGCAAGTGTTGCGTCGGAGCTCGACGCTGAGGCGGCTTGATTTAAACTGAATGCTGACTGCTGAGTGCTGAATGCTCCTTCGAAGACCATCGCCGTCGCCATGTCGGGAGGAGTTGACTCCTCGACCGTTGCGGCCATGCTGCGCGCCGAGGGGCACAACGTCGTCGGCCTGACCATGCAGTTGTGGAACCAGCGCCGCCTGGCCGGGCACGAGGGCATGCCGGAGTCGGTGCAGGGCCGCTGCTGTTCGATCGACGACGTGTACGACGCCCGCCGTGTCGCCGAGACCATCGGCATTCCTTATTATGTTGTCAATCACGAAGACCGCTTCGAGCGCGACGTGGTTCGCCCTTTGTGCAGGAGTATCTGTCCGGACGCACGCCGATCCCGTGCAGCCTCTGCAACAATCATCTGAAGTTCGATCAACTGCTGACCGTGGCGCAGCAGATCGGCGCGGAAGCCGTCGCCACCGGCCACTATGCGCGTGTGGAGTTCGACGAGGCGAACAGTCGCTGGCTGCTCAAGCGTCCCGCCGACCGTTCCAAGGACCAGACCTATTTTCTTTTCGGCCTGACGCAGGAGCAACTCAGCCGGACCATGTTTCCGCTGGGACACATGACCAAGCCGGAAGTCCGCGAGCTGGCGCGCAAGCACGGATTGGCCTCGGCGGAGAAGCCCGATTCGCAGGAGATTTGCTTCGTCCCCGGCGGCGACTACAAGAATTTTATCGACGCTTATCTCGCGGACCAGGGCGAGTCGCTCCCCGACACCGCCGGAGAATTGGTCACCACCGATGGCCAGGTGATCGGCGAGCACACGCGGTATTCACAACTTCACCGTAGGCCAGCGCAAGGGCCTCGGCGTTGCGACGGGTTCGCCGCTCTACGTGCTGCAGATCAAGGGCGACACGCGCGAGGTGGTAGTGGGGAGCGGAGAGAATCTCTACTCCAACACGTCTGCGCGTCCATCGCACCAACTTGATCTCGGTGGACGACCTGCGCGCCCCGATGCGGGTGGCGGTCAAGATTCGCCATCGCCACGAGGCAGCGGCGGCGACGATCGAGAAGACCGGCGCCGACGAAATCCTGGTGACCTTCGACCAGCCGCAGCGCGCCATCACCCCCGGCCAGGCAGCGGTCTTCTATGACGGCGATCTGGTGGTCGGCGGCGGCTGGATCCAGTAAGACGGGGGCGGCGGTTGGCGCCCTGGCGAAGCACCAATTGATCCGTCGGCAAGCTGCGTTATCCGGTTTTCACCCCGCTAAGCCGATGGTATTATTGATGAGTTACCCGCACGCACACTCCTCAGTAGCTCAATGGCAGAGCATCCGGCTGTTAACCGGAGGGTTGTAGGTTCGAGTCCTACCTGAGGAGCCAACTTATCCGCTACAAAATAAAGGCCACCCGCGTGGGTGGCCTTTTTGCTGGTTTCGATTTTAACCGTGTTCAGGGGGCGTTTTTACCGCTTTTGCTTTTTTACTGCACCGTGGCAGCCCCAGGCTGGGCCGCCGTCCGTTGCTCTAGGACGTACTCGGCGCGTTTCTGCTGCCCGCTGCGCTGGTCGTCGGTGTTAAGGATGCAATAGCGGTTTAGCATCGAATCGGTTTCGTGACCGCTGATGGTCTTGGCCACCTGTGGGCTTACCCCGGCCAATATCATCTCGCGCACCCCGCTGCTACGCAGGTCGTGGAAGACGGTGAAAAGCTCGATCATCCCGGCGTGATGAAAGTCTTCCACAACGCCCACCACAGTCAGGTGTACATGGCGATGGAATGGGTGGAAGGGCAATCGCTTCGCCAGCTCATCAACGAACAGAAGAAACTTCCGCCCGAGCGCGCCGTCAAAATCGCCCTCCACATTGCGGCCGCGCTCGACTACATTCATGGTCACGGCATCGTCCACCGCGATCTGCAGCCGGAAAACATCATGGTGACCGCCAATGATCACATCAAACTGATCGATTTTGGGGTTGCCGGACAACGTCGGCGCGCGGCGCCTCACCTTCGGCAACTTATCCCGCACGATGGGATCGCCTGACTACATTTCCCCGAGCAGGTAAAAGGCAAGCGCGGCGACGCCCGCAGTGACATCTATGCGCTGGGCGTGATGCTTTACGAAATGCTGACCGGGAAAGCGCCCTTCACCGGCCCCAATGCCTTTGTGATCATGAATGATCGGCTCGCTCAATAATCCAGTGCCGCCTCGCGAACTGGATCCGGACATCTCCCCGCAGCTTCAGGAAATCATTTACCGCGCCATGGAGCGGGAACCCACCAAGCGTTATCCTTCAGCGCGCGAGTTCGCCGACGATCTGGAGCATCAGGAGCATGTGGGAGTTGCTGACCGCGACGAACTCACCAACTGGAAAGCCCGCAAGCAGCCGCGGACCCGCAAGGTACTGCTCTATCTGGCCATTTCCCTGATTCCGATCGTGATCTTCGCCCTGTTGCTTTGGGTGGCGAAGCACAAGTAGGCGGATCTCGCTTCATCGTTCGTCAAGTTTGTGAAGGGTTTGCGGCACACAAGTACCGAAGTATAGTAGCGTAGGGATTTAGGGCCTTCTCCGTCGAATGTCCACCATTCTCAACACTCCAAAACGTCCTGCCGTCCGCGTCTTCGTAGCGACCACCGTGCTGCTGAGCTTCATCTCGTTCTGGCGTGCCGCGGCCATCGTGCTCTCCGACCTGGGCTCCTCCGCGTACTACGTTGGCGGCGACGCCGAGAAGGTCATCGGCAAGAGCGCACCCTGGTTCATCCTCGCGGTCATGCTGTTCGCGAACTGCGTTCGCGCGCTCTACGTCGAATCCACCAGCATGTTCGTCCGCGGCGGAGTTTACCGCGTGGTGCGGCGGGCCATGGGCGGAACCCTCGCCAAGTTCTCGGTCTCCGCGCTTCTCTTCGATTACGTCCTGACCGGCCCGCTCAGCTCCGTGGTCGCCGGACAATACCTCGCCGGCTTCATTCAAGACACCGCAGTCTATCTCCACCACCCGTTTCATAATTTCCACGACAACGCCTTTGCCGCGATCTTCGGCATCCTGGTCACCATTTATTTCTGGTGGAAGAACACTCAGGGCATGCACGAGTCCTCGACCAAAGCGGTCCAGATCATGATGATCACCACCGTCATGGTGGTCATTCTGATCCTGTGGTGCACCGTCACCCTCTTTCACACTCCGTTCCAGGTTCCACCCAATCCGCTGAAGTACGGCATCACCCTGGACCACGAATCGTTGGGCTGGCTGACCACCCTCAAGAACACCTGGCTCAGCCACCTCACCCTGTTCATCGTGTTCGTCGGATTCGGACATTCGGTGCTCGCCATGAGCGGCGAAGAAACACTGGCCCAGGTCAACCGCGAAATCGCCCACCCCAAGCTGAAGAACCTGAAGAAGGCAGCGGTGGTTATCGGCGTTTATGCGCTTCTCTTCACCGCTCTGACTTCCTTCTTCGCGGTGATGATTATTCCCGACAAAGTCCGCCCGGAATATTTCGGCAACCTGATCAGCGGCATCGCCATGAACCTCTGGGGTCCGCTCTGGGCGCGGCTCATCTTCCACGGCTTCGTCGTGCTGGTCGGGGTCCTGATTCTCTCCGGCGCGCAGAATACTTCGATCGTCGGCGCCAACGGCGTGCTCAACCGCGTCGCGGAAGACGGCGTCCTGACCGACGCCTTTCAGAAGCCGCATCCGCGCTACGGCACCAGCTACCGCATCATCAACCTCATCGTCGGACTGCAGCTGCTTGACCATCGTCATCACCCGCGGCAACGTCTTCACCCTCGCCGGGCTCTACGCCTTCGGCGTGGTGTGGAGCTTCGCCCTGATGGCACTCGCAGTGCTCGTCCTGCGCTACACCGAGCCGTCGAAACGCGAATGGAAAGTCCCCGGCAACATCCCTCTCGGCAACGGCCGCGAGCTGCCGCTGGGTGTGATCCTCATCGCGACCGTGCTCTTCATCACCGCGTTGGTGAACTTCTTCACGAAGTACACGGCCACCATTGGCGGAGTCACCTTCAGCCTGGTATTTTTTGCCATCTTTACTTATTCCGAGCGGCGAGTGACCAAGGCGCGCGCTGGCAAACCCGAGAGCCTCGACCAATTCCGTGTCTATGGCAGCGAGCAACCGGAAACAGAAACTCTGGGCGTCCGCCCCGGCAACATTCTGGTCGCCGTTCGTGATCCCAAAAACCTGTACTACCTGCGCGAAGTCCTGCGCCGCACCGATACCAAGCAGCAGGACGTCGTGGTCATGACCGCCCGCCTCTACCACCGCGAGCACTCCTTCGGCGGCAACACCATGTTTGAGGCCAGCCAGGTCTTCGACCACTACGAACAAGAGTTGTTCACCGCTGCCGTCGCCGCCGCGGAAAAAGAGGGCAAGCCGATTTCGCTGCTCGTCGTTCCCGCCAGCGACGTGTTCGACGCCATCATCGTGACCGCCGAGCGCCTCGACTCCAGCCGCATCGTCTGCGGACTGTCGAACAAATTAACTCCCGACGAACAGTCCAAACTCACCGGCGACGCCTGGGAACGCCTGCCCGATCCCAAGCCGCGCCTGGTCATGGAAGTACGCTTGCCGAACGGCGTATCCCGCGAATACTACCTCGGCCCCCACGCGCCGCGCCTGCGCAATCAGGACCTCGATCTAATGCACCGCCTGTGGCTGGAGATCACTTCCGATCCCCGCTTCGCCGGCGCGCATCATTACCACGTGATCGCAGTGGCACTGGCGGAACTGGAACGCGAGCTGAACAGCGGCAAGCGCGCGGAAATTCTCGACAAGCTGTGGCAGGAACTGCAAAAACGCTCGGACGACGGCGCCTGATCTTTCCCAAATGTATCTTTCTCTGCCGACTGTCTGCTGTAGTTCATAAAGTTAGAACATGAAGCGGAGCACACAAACTGCAGAATGAGAGCTGAGGTCTGCCCCTTGGATTGAGTACGTATTTCCTTACTCAATCCCATTGTGACTGTCGAGCGCCAGCCACCACAGTTGACGTTAAATCGCCATTACCCTCATTGAGGGCTTCTGGTTTCGAGCAAGAGGTCACCTTGGTTACGTTGCTAAGGAAGCTGGGCCGCGCCATACTTTTGGGGAGATGTTGGAATTCGAGCAGCTTGCCGGCCTGTCGCCTCAGGATTGCACTCCAGAAGCAATCTGTGCCCGCGTAGCCGAAATGTTCGGCGTGAGCAAGACCGAAGTCGCGCTGCTTGAAAGGAGTGGCAGCGTGCTGAGGTTTCTTTACCCCACAGAGTTAAAGACGACCGGAGTGATTCCTATCTCCAGTTCCGCAGTTGCCGCCCGCGCAGCCCGCACGAAGCGGGCGGAACCTTTCAACGCCTTCACGCGAGTACAGCACTCCAGCATTTTTGAAGTTGTTAGGCTAGGGGGCGCTGAGACGGGAGCAGAAGCGATTCAGAAACTCATGTCTGCACCCGTGTTCTCACCAGGCAAAGAGGTGATTGGCATCATTCAGGTTTCTCGAAAGGCTCAGAGTCCTTCCGCAGCCGGACCGGATTTCACTGCTACGATCTGCAAAAGCTGAAATCGGCTGCAATTTATGTCGGAAGCCTCATGGGTCGGAGTCCAGCATAAGCGCAAGGCTTATCACAACGGTGCACACCTGCTGTGCCGTCCTCCTCGGCGCAATTCTAGCCCAGAAGATTCCAGGGTGCCCATAGCCTCAGATGGCAAAAAATCGTCATTGCACTCATTGAGGGCTCCTGGGAACCCCGTCCCCATTTCGGCGGGTATAATGGGCCCGCTTGTCTCTGGTGTGGGACCAACCAGGTCTGGCGCGTCGCGGTCCCGTTCGTGCCGAAGACGTAGGAATAAAAATGATCTTTCGCTGCGGGCTGCTGGCAATTCTTGCTTCGATCGCGGTTTCGATCTCAGCCTGCAACACCCGCCGCCCCGCCCGCTTTCTCATTCCCGATGGGTTCAAAGGCTGGGTCAGAATTAATTTCCAGGTGCCCAACACCAAACCGCTTCCCGTCGAAGACGGCCGCTGGCTCTTCAATCTGGACTCGGTCGGCCATCTTCAGACGTCGAGCCCGCTGGACGGAGGCGTCGCGGCGGACGAGTTCTATTACGTTTCAAGTGGCCGCCGGACGCCGCTTCATAAGACCGAATCCTGCGGAGGTGGGAGCATCTGGGGCGTATCCATGGGGAGCGATGCCAACTCGAACCGCGCCGATCGCGAATGGTTTTTCGTCGGCTCCGAAGCGGAGTATCGCCAGCAGATTGATCCCGGAGGACGCATCTACATTCCATGTCTCGATAATTGAGAATCCTCGATTCGTGCCATTGGGGATGATTGTCGTTAAATCGCCTCTCTAACAATGTCGGCGGCGTCAAGCACTTTTTGAGCACACTGCAGCAGCGCCACCGGTCGTTTCTCCACCTCCTCTTCCAACGCTCGGGTCAGTTCCTGGATCTTCGGGGTGAGTTGGTCGAGTACGTCGAGCAAATCCTGGCGGCGTCGACTGGCCCAGGGAGGCAGTATCAACGACTCCAGTTCGCTGCGGCCCGCCGGCCGCCACAACGCTTTCTTGCGGCGCCCTCCTTCATTGAGAGCTACCACATGCAGCTGATTCATGATGCGTGTGCGCATCTGGACCAACCGATGCCGATGCCAGAGCAGTTGCCGCAAGTCCCGCACAACTCGAACTGCAAGTCGTTCAGCAGACGCTCAAACCAGCGTGCGTGTCCGCTGGCTTCCATCCCGATGCGCACCCTTCGTTCCTTGAGCGTTCTGAAAAAACCCTCGGCTTCCTCGCGGTGAGTCAGCCGCCGTTCGTAGGCCTCGCCGGTTTCCGTGTCCACACATGCAATTTGCTGAAAGCCCGGATGATAGTCACAACCTATAATCAGCATGTTCGGCTCCTTTCCTCCGAGCCTTTGGCTGGTTTGCGCCTCCAAAGTTTACTCGGGCCTGGGAGCCGACATTGTTATGGAATCATTACACTCATTGACCAAGGGCAGGCCGTCTTGTGTCGTTTTCGTAAAGGAATGAGGTACACACCAGCGAGCACGTGGTCTATGGCATTCCGTGAAACTGAGATGGGCTGAGTCACTTTGGCCACGCTCAAGCGCGGACGATCACGGCTACGACGACCAGCGCCAGAGAGACGAGGATGAGCGCGCCAAAGCTCAACAGGATGACTTCGCTCAGCAGGTCGGGGCGCATTAGATTTTCGTGTTCCATTGCGTTTCGCCGGGTAACCTCGCAGATGCAATCCGAGGCCACAGTAAGAATGGCTTAATCTCCAGCAAGATACTGTGCACAATGGCTCACTTAGCGCCAAGATCGGACGGAGCCCTGTGACCGTCTAACAACTGAAGTGTACTGAATCGCAAAGGCCGATTCGACACTCCTACCCGGCTCGCGGGAGCTGAAAATGGTCCTGATTCTGGGGCGAAGGCGGCTGGTGCCGGCTTTCCAGCTCCTCCAGCCGGTTTCGCAATTCGTCTCCGCACCTGTGGCGAGCCTTGCAGCGCTGACAATCTGGCTTGTGGATTCTCAGAAGGGACAATACGTAACACACCCCGCTGTTCATAGGAACACCTTTTGGGAAGGAGAAAAGCCTACTACCGCACCCGCTCGGATACAAGTGGCTTGTCTTGCCGATCCGATCATCCTCATGCTCATGCTGTCTCAGAAAAAGAAGCCTGATTGGCGATAAATCGCCATTACACTCATTGACCCCGGACGAGTCGCTTTCGGCGTGATAAAAACGCGATAGTTCCACGTTCAGAACGGATCAGATTCGATCAGAAGGTGTCAGAACAAAAATTTTCCAAACGCGTCAACACCTTAGGTGATCTTCAAAACCGGTGGTCGCGTCACGCGTTCCCCGAGGGCGCGACAAGACGACATCGCACAAACGCGCGCTCTATTTGCGCTCTGTTTAATCGATTAACAATGCTTTTCATGGCCTTAGGTGTCATCCGCTGGCCTGCATAGTGTTGAAACTACGTTTAAGTGTTGATTCGAGTCCTACCTGAGGAGCCAATTTTTTTCAGTGACTGGCTTTCTCTGGCGGCCTCGCGGGCGTCCCATCCGCCTTCACATAATGCGCGTACCATGCCAGGTACCGCTCCATCCGGTCCTTCAAATGCGTGGGTGTCTTGAATTCGTGATACTCCCCGGGATACACCACTAACTCCGTCTCTTTTCCCAGGCTCTTCATCGACTGATACATCTGCTCCCCGCCAAGAATTGGCACATTCCAATCAACGTCCCGCCCATGAATAACGTCGGCGTGGTCACGTTCGCGACCTTCTAGTACATCGACACGTGGTCCCACACCGCCCGATTCTCCTTCTCCCAAGGACGCCCCAACTCCGTCTCATAGTCCTTCGTACTGATCGTGTCCGTACAGGGAATCGAACTTCGCGCTCCCTGCATCCGAAATCGCTCCCTTGAACCGCGTCGTCTGCCAGTATAATAAAATCCGTCGAAATCGCTCCATACGAGTGCCCGCCAACTCCCAGCTTCTCCGGGTCCGCAATCCCCTGCGCGATCGCATAATCCACAATCGCCATGTCATCCTGAAAATCCTTATTGCCCCAATCCGCAAAAATCGCCTGCGCAAACTTCTGCCCGTACCCCGTCGACCCGCGGGGATTCGGCATACACCACCACATACCCCGCCGCATTCAGCCACTGAATCTTGTCTGTAACTCCGCGTACCACGACCACACCGGCCCGCCATGCGGAAGCAAAATCGTCGGCATACTCTTCCCCGCAACATAATCCAGCGGCTTATACAAGAACCCGCCACCATCGTTCCATCCTTACTCCTTAACTTTACGTACTCGGGCGTGGTGAATTTTAACTGCGAAATGAATGCGTCGTTCGTATGCGTGATCCGCTTCGGCCTCTCCGCCTGCCACCGCGTAAAATTTCCGCTGGCCGCTCCATCCGATCGATCGCGCTGCGACCGCGCCGTTCTTCGCCACCGAGTACCCGTACAGCATCAGCCGCCCGTCCATCGGACGCGTTACCTCTCCCCCGCCGCCGACATCCGGCACAACTTCTGGGTCCCTTCGTCGTCCGCAATAAAGTAGATAAATTGTCCATCCGGCGAAAACCTAGATCACCCGCCATCCGATCAAACGCCTTCGTCAGGACCTTCGCCTCGCCACCCGCCGCCGGCGAAACCGCCACGTGCTTCGTCGAATACTCAAGCAACGTCGGATCCAGCTGCGTCACGTACGCAATCCATTTCCCATCGGACGACCACGCCGGTTGCGCGTCCGACCCCGGATTCGTCGTCACCTGCGTCGGTCGCGCACCTTTATCCGTGTTGTCCGCCGCTACCACGAAAATGTTGCGATCGTAGTTCCGGTCCGGATCGGGCATCGTCCGCTTGCTCGAGAATGCCAGCTGCTTTCCATCCGGCGACCACACCGGCTCCTCATCATCAAAGTCGCCCGACGTCACCTGCGTCATCTTCTTCGTATCAATCTCGAACACATACAAGTGCGTGCGCCGCCGGTCGAGATAGCCAACCTCATCCAACTTGAACGCGTATCGGTCCACCACAATGGGCCGCGGCGTCTTACTCTTCTTCGATTCCGAACTCTTGTCTCCGCTTTCGTCCGCCGCCTCGCCCTTCGTCTTCTCTTTCGCCGCTTCAACCTCTTCCGGCTTCGGATCCCGCAGCACCAACACCATCCGCTTGCTGTCCGGAGCCCACGCAAAGCTCTCCACGTCCTGGACCGTGTCCGTGATCTTCTCGGCCTCGCCGCCCTGCCGGTTCAGCAAATACACCTGCGTCTTTCCTTCATTCCGTTCGGACAGAAACGCCAGATACTTTCCATCCGGACTCCATCGCGGATACGTTGACGTCTCATCCTCCACCGTCATCGCAATCGCATCTCCACCGGCTGCCGGGGCGATCCATATGCGCGTGTGGCTCTTGTCTTCTTTGAGCGATGAGGTCTCCACCGTGTACCCGACCCATGCCCCATCGGCGCTGATCTGCGGATCATCCACCGCCTTTATCTGAAATACATCATCGACGGTGATTGCCCGCAGCGCAGCCGGAGCCTGTTGTCCACTCGCCAACGATGCAGCAACCCAACCGATCCATACTCCAGACACAGCGATCCGACGCAGGTTCATTCGTTCATTCCCAGTAGTATTTTTTGAGCAGAAGGCCAGCGGCGGAGAGTGTACCACACCCCCCTGCACACCCGTCGCTTCCGTATCACATTGGGAATTTGGCGCATCATGGACGGACGAATGTCGCAGGAGCGAACTTAACTGCGATAAGCAATCAAGAGTGACCGCCTTCAGATGTAAGGGCCCGCCGGTCGATATGGACGCGGCCGAACCGGTACCACGGACTGTGCCCCTAATCCTGGATGCTGAGCCTGAATTACTAGCCGACAACCGTAATTACAGTGTGCGAAGGAACGGTGATGGTGAAGGTGCCATTGGTCACAGAGATCGGACTTCCCTGCGCTTGATTCTGGGTTGCCGACGTGGTGAACGGAGTCACGGTTGTCAGAAGGGAGGAGAGTTCGTCAGGTTTACGGTGACCGTACTGGAACTGGCGGAAGTATCTGATAACACCAATGCCAGTTTTCCGGTCTCAGCAGAGGACATATTGGTCTCTCCTTTTCTGTCCCCTCGCGCCCCAACTTAATACGCCTGCCAAAACGATTTGTCAAGATATAAAGCGCAGTTTCCCGCAAGGGGAAATTCAAGAGCGGATTCAGTGGCGACCAAATCGCCTGATGGCAAAAAAGTTCGGCCGGAGCACCTTGCAATGCTCCGGCCGGGACCCCCTCAAAAC
>CAWFXO010000010.1:0-51355 GCA_963819825.1 uncultured Acidobacteriota bacterium | reverse complement strand
TCAGCATTCAGCATTCAGCATTCAGCATTCAGCCAGTTGGATTTCGAGCAGCCCGCCTATAACGACCGGCCGACCAGATACCAGGTGCCAAAATCGCCTCCAAAGCCCCCCCCAATGGAGCCAGCACAAGCCCCGGCTGGCCGAATGCCGAGTGCTGAGTGCTGAATGCTATTTCACTTCAAACGTCTCCTGGATTCCGCTCGCCGAATCCGGCGCCACCCAAACATCGTATGTTCCGGTCGGCACAATCCAATGCATGGACGGATCATAGGAACCGATGTCCTTCGCCTTCACACTGAACTCAACAGTCTTGTGTTCTCCCGGCGCAAGCGTGACGCGCTCAAATCCCTTCAGCTCACGCACCGGGCGCGAAGTTGGAGCGACGCGGTCGTGCACGTAAAGCTGCACAACTTCGGTACGCTTCGCGCGCGCCAGTGTTCTGAATGTCTGCGCTCACGCGCAGAGTACCGTCTGCTGCGACAATTGGAGATTCGACCTTCAAATTGCTGTAGCCGAACTTCGTATAGGTAAGCCCATAGCCGAACGGATACAGTGGCGTCGGGCTCTGATCGAGATAGCCGGTGTGCCAGCGGTCTGGAGCGGTCGGACGCCCGGTGTTTTTGTGGTTGTAGTAGGTGGGAATTTCGCCGACCGACCGCGGCCAGCTGATCGCAAGGCGTCCGCTGGGGGACGCGTCGCCGAGCAGGGTGTGCGCGATCGCATTTCCGGCCTCCACTCCCAAGAACCACGCCTGCACAATCGCCGAAACCTTCTGCGGTGCCCAGCGAATATCGAGCGGGCGGCCGCTTTCCAGGACCAGCACTACAGGCTTTCCTGGTGGCCACAACTGCATCAACCAACTTCATCTGATCGCCGGGCAAATCCAGAGTGGAGCGCGAACTGGCCTCGCCCGTCATTCCCGCCAGCTCGCCGACGAAAAGCACCGCGACGTCGGCCTTATTGGCCGCGTCAACCGCATCGTCGAATGCTGGCGGGCTTGTTCTCGATTTCGCTGTCCTTAACTCCCGTCGCAGAAGGCGGTGCCGGCGCCACAACTCCGGCCGCCAGGCCGCTCTCGTACGGCGGAATGTCAACGCCCTTGGCGTACAGCACGTGATCGTCGCCCATCTTCTGGCGACAATCGCGGCCAGCGGCGTGATCGCATCTTCGGCCTGCCCATTTCCCGCCCACGGTCCAAGCTGCGAAGCTTTGTCGTTGGCCAGCGGGCCGATCACGGCAATCGTCTGCTTCCTGTTCAGCGGCAGTACGTCGTTGCTATTTTGCAGGAGCACAAGCGACTCAAACGCCAGCTTGCGCGCCACTTCGCGATTTTCCGGAGTCAGGATGTCCGTCTTCTCGCGATTCGGATCGGCGTAAGGATGATCGAACAATCCAGCCTTGAACTTGATGCGCAACACGCGGCGCACCGCTTCATCGAGCACGCTGGCCGGGCACCTTGCCCGACTTCACCAGACCCGGCAGCTCGTTGAGAGTACGCCCCGTCAACCATGTCCATGTCCACGCCGGCGGTGATCGATTCAGTTGCGGCCTGAGCATCGTCTGCGGCGGTGCCGTGCGCGATCAATTCATGCGACGCGCCCCAGTCGCTGACCACAAAGCCGTTGAACTTCCATTCGTCGCGAAGAATGTCGGTAAGCGTGTGATGATTCGCCGACGCCGGCACTCCATTCAAATCCTGAAACGCAGACATCAGCGTGCCGGTTCCGGCTTCCACCGCCGCATGAAACGGCGGCAGATAAACTTCGCGCAGCAACTGCTCGGAAATATCCACGGTGTTGTAATCGCGTCCGCCTTCGGTCGCTCCGTAAGCCACGTAATGCTTTGCGCAGGCGACGACGCTGTCGGGATCGGCCATGCTCTTGCCCTGGAAGCCACGGACCTTGGCCGCTGCAATCATCGAGCCGAGATACGGATCTTCTCCCGCGCCTTCCACAATCCGTCCCCAACGCGGATCGCGCGCAATGTCCACCATCGGCGCGAACACCCACTTCACTCCCGAGGCAGTGGCTTCCTTCGCCGCAACCCGCTCGGCCTTCTCAATCAATTGCGGATCAAAACTTCCCGCGCTCGCCAGCGGCACCGGAAAAATCGTGCGGTATCCGTGAATCACATCAAAGCCGAGAATCAAAGGAATCTTCAGCCGCGACTGCACGACGCGAGCTCGCTGCACTTCATTGGTCTGCTCCGCTCCCAACACTCCCAGCAACGATCCAACCTTTCCCTGCTTGACCAATCCAGCGTCTGCGGACTAGTTCCCGCGAACTGCGTGAGCTGGCCAGCTTTCTCCTCCAGCGTCATCTTCTGCAAGCAGCGCGTTGACGCGGCTCTCAATTTCTTGATCGGAAAGCTGCTGCGCGCTGCGGCAACAGAAGAAGCAAATAGCAGAACCAAAACGACGAGTCAGGCGTGATCGGGACATGCGTCCTCCAGGGAAGTGATGGAGTGAAGTGAGCCTGTTAGTGTACCGCAGAGAAGCTACAGCAGGTAATCGTTCTTTGCTGATGCGCAGCGGACGCGAAGCACTCAGGGCTGTCGCCAGCGTCTGCGACCGGCCGGGAATGACCGCGATAAAGCCGTGCGATCGAATAAGTAAATCCCGCGACGAACGTTGCGTTAGGAATGTCGCCGGTGATCCGCGCCGCCATTCCGCAATCCAACACCAGCCGCGGCCGCACGGTGTAGGTTGCGGCAGCAAGGAACTGCGCGTCCGCAGACGTAAACGCATTCGGCGAGGTCACGCCGGAGAACTCCGCCGTCGCGCCCCACTTGCCGCCTGAATCGGATGCGACCAGGCCAGCGCATTCAGAACTTCGTGATCGAAACCACCCTGCGGCCTGCCCCAGAAGAATCAGAACGGTGTTGAAATCGAAGTGATGTTTGCCCAGGTCTTTGCTCGCGAGGAAGGTCAACGCGTGGTCCACTTCGCCGGACCCGAGAACATCTCCGGCCGTCGGCACCTTCGCCATGTACATAAACGCGAACGACGGCCAGTGTCCTGAATCCTGCGTGAAGCGGTACTTGAAACCGACAGCGGTGTCGCCAACGCCGTGCGTTCCGGAATCCGCGATAATCGGATCGTTGGTCACGCGCAGCTCGAAATTCTTGCTGACCCCGAATTTCAGCAGCCCGTTGATGTCCTGCTGCGAAGCGGCAGCATCCACGCCCCATTCGGTTTCGAGCACACCCGGCTGCACCGGCTGCGCCGGAGTAGAAACCGTGGGGCGATTGGGGACAGCGATGATCTCATCCTGCGCCAGGGCGAACCCGCAGGAAAAGAACAGAAAGGCGAGAATACGGGCCAGGCATAGGCTCACGGACTGGAGTGTATCGCAACACGGCGTTCGCGCCGCGCAAGTCAGACACTCCATGGATCGATGAGCGGCACGGAGGTGTCCTGAAAGTGCACGGTATATCGGGTCGCGAGCGTCGCATGGCGCGCCAGCACGATGCCGGCAATCATCGTATCCCGCAGTTCGACCGGGCGTCCTCTTTTGTGCCTGGATGCCATCAGGCCACTCGCCAGTTCGGCGGCATCCAGATCGAATCCGGCGACGCGCTGGCCGATCTTCTCGAGCAGAGTGTCAAAGGCCTGCATCAGGGCCAACCGCCGTTTCCCGCCAGGCAATATCTGCAGGCCGAATCTAACCTCAAGCAGCGTCACCGAGGTCGTCCACAGCGACGTCCGCGGCTGCCGGTCCATCCAGGAAACGACCGCCGGGTCGGGAACTTGGCGCATCAGCGCCGAGAGCACGTTCGTATCGAGAATGATCATCGGTCGAACGAAGCGGGCTTGAGTTCCTGGCCACGCAACTCGGGAATATCAAAGTCGAGACCTGCCTTGGCAAACAGCGCGGAAATCTCCGTTCCGAGTCCCCCGCTTGGCATTTCTTCAGTCTTGACGGCGCTGCGCAGAATATCCCGGACTTCTTCTTCCATGCTGTGGCCATTGTCTCGGGCGCGCCGTTGCAATCGCGCCTTGACCCCGTTTTCGATGTTGCGAACTACCAGTTGCGCCATGCCCGCCCTCCCAGTAATGATATCATGATATCATATTAATCGTAGGAGAGCAATAAGAAGGCCCGCCCCTCGATCTCCTACCTTGCACCAACGAACGCAACTGGTTTAGCCTCGTTCGTACAATTCTCCGCAGGAGTTCCCCATGGCCGCTTTTCAGCTGCTGATCAACAACCGCCCTCTCGAAGTTGAGGCCGCGCCCGACACTCCGCTGCTGTGGGTCCTTCGCGACAAACTCAACATGACCGGAACCAAGTACGGCTGCGGAATGGGCCTGTGCGGCGCCTGCACCGTGCATCTCGACGGCCAGGCGACGCGCGCGTGCCTGACACCGATTTCCACCGTGGGCGAGAAGAAAATCACAACCATTGAAGGACTGTCGGCCGACAGCCATCATCCCGTGCAACTGGCATGGGTTGCCGAGCAGGTTCCGCAGTGCGGATACTGCCAGTCGGGCCAGATTATGTCAGCAGCAGCACTGCTGGCGAAGACTCCTCATCCAACGGACGAGCAAATTGACACCGCGATGGGCGGCAATCTTTGCCGTTGCGGCGTCTATCAGCGCATCCGGCGCGCGATACATCGCGCGGCCAATTCCGGCGCGGCCAGTCATACCCCAGCAGGTCATCCCGTGGCCCATGCCGCCGCGAAGGGAGCCTAACCATGCCCGTTAGCCGCCGCGCCTTCATTGCTCGCACCAGCGCCGCCGGAGCCGGACTGCTCATCGGTGTGCGCCTCTCCGGGCCGCTGGCCTTTGCGCAACAAGCCAAGAAGGCTCCGCCGAATCCGTTTGATGCCTACATCCACGTGAAGCCTAGCGGCGAAATTTCGCTGATCGTAGCGAAGTCGGAAATGGGCCAGGGCATTCGCACCGGCCTTGCCATGCTGCTCGCCGAAGAAGCGGAAGTCGATCTGAATTCAGTCACTGTGGAACAGGCGGAAACCCGTCCGGACATTTACACGCACATGGGAACCGGCGGCAGCGGCAGCACCATGGAGAACTACGATCCGCTGCGTCGCGCTGGCGCTACGGTGCGGATTTTGATGATCGCAGCCGCGGCCGCGAAATGGAAGGTTCGGCCCGCTCAATGCACCGCGAAAAACGGGACTGTCCTTCATCGCGCTTCGTCGCGCCATGCGACCTACGGCGAGTTGGTCGAGGCTGCGGCAAAGCTGCCGCTTCCCGACCCCAAAACCGTCCCGCTCAAGGACGAATCCGAATTCCGGTTGCTCGGGCATCCGTTTCCCGCGCGTTGACATCCCATCCAAAGTGAACGGCAGCGCGCAGTTTGGACTCGATGTGCGCGTGCCGGAGATGCTGTTTGCGGTGGTTGCCCGCTGTCCCACGTTCGGCGGCAAGGCCGCGAGATTTTGACGCCGCGCAGGCAAAAGCCGTTCCCGGCGTGATCAATGTCTTCGAAATCCCCGCGTTGGGAGCCGACAAATTTACTGCCGGCGGAATCGTGGTCGTCGCTAACTCCACGTGGACGGCGATCAAGGCGCGGCGCGCTCTGCAAATCACATGGGACAACGGCCCCCACGCTTCGGAATCCAGCGACGCTCTCGGTGAAACCCTCCGTTCGGCTGCCGCGAAACCCGGCACCCGCGTACGTAATGACGGCGATGTTGACGCTGCGTTGGCGAAGTCATCGAAACCCGTCGAAGCTGTTTACGAGCTTCCTTTCCTTGCCCACGCCACCATGGAACCGATGAACATCACCATTCACGCGCGCGAGGGAGGCTGCGAAGTGTGGGCACCGACGCAATCGCCGGATTGGGTACAGAGGACTATCGCGCAGGTGCTGGGAGTGCCTTCCGAAAAAGTAATCGTGCACACCACACTGATGGGCGGCGGATTCGGCCGTCGTTACATGGCGGACTTCCCTGCCGAGGCCGCACAGATCGCGAAAGTCGTGCAGAAGCCGGTGCAGTTGGTGTGGACGCGCGAAGACGACATGACCCACGACTTCTACCGCCCCGCCACGTGTCATCACATGCGCGGCGCAGTGGACGCGAACGGGCAGCCCGCGGCGTGGTCGCACACCATTGCCTCCACTTCGATCGGCGGCTTCTGGAATCCGGAAAAGGGCAAGCCGGAGGAATCCGAAGTCGGCGGCGCGCTGCAAATGCCGTACCAGATTCCCAATGTGCGCCTCGAATTCAATCCCGCCGCGAGCGCGGTCCCCCGGGCGTGGTGGCGTTCGGTGGAAAATTCGTTCAATGGGTTTGCGGTCGAGAGTTTCATTGACGAACTGGCTTCGGCCGCAGGGCAGGATCCATTCCAGTTCCGGAAGAATCTTTCTGGTGAAGCAGAAGAGCACCAAGCCCGCCGGGGATGACGATGTCAATCCCGAGCGCCTGCGCGCAGTTTTGGAGCTGGCGGCAACGAAGTCGGGATGGGCAAAACCTCTCTCGAAGGGCAAAGGGAGAGGCATTGCGACGTTTTGCTCGTTTGGAAGTTATTTTGCCGAAGTGGCGGAGGTCTCCGTCGCCGACGACAAGACGTTCAAGATCGACCGCATTGTCGCAGCCGTGGACTGTGGTCCGATTGTGAATCCAGAATCCGTTCGTTCGCAGACAGAAAGCGCGATCATCTACGGACTCAGCGCGGCACTGAAAAACGCAATTACGATTAAGAACGGCGCCGTCGAGCAGACCAATTTCGACGGGTACGACCCGATTCGCATCAACGAAGCTCCGCCTATCGAAGTTTATCTTGCACCGAGCGGAGATGAGCCGGGAGGAATGGGCGAGCCGGCGCTGCCCCCGATCGCGCCCGCTGTAGCCAACGCAATTTTCGCCGCCTGCGGCCAACGCCTGAGGAAACTCCCGTTCCAGTTGGCGTGAGCCAAACGGTCGCAAGCGTCGCGGACGCGGTTTCAATGCGGATCAAATGGAATTGCCACCTGTAGCTTTGTGCGGGAGTTGGCCGGGGCATAAACCCACTGCTTCACAGCGACAATTGCGGCTTCAACCAGGGCCGGATTGCCACCCAACTGCTTCACGTTCTCCACTGTTCCGTTGGGCGCGACTGTGACCGCCAGCCGCACCGTGCCCCCGATCAGAAGGCGCTTCAGAGTCTCAGGATATTCCGGCTCGACCCGGATCAGCAGAGTCCTTTGTACTGGCGGCCTTCGGCCACGATGGGGAGGATTTTTACCCCAGTCCACGGCCGCCCTGGCATTCACGTAGCCGATGGCGCCGCGGGTCTTGGTCACGTAGGCGACCACGTCGGCTGTCCGAATCGAGTGCGCGGGGCATGGAGCCTCTGCCGGTGAAGACCAACGTGCGGTAGTAGCTTTGCAGGGCGTCGTCGTTGATGTCGAGGAAGTCCTTGAGGAAGGTGGCATGAGCATAGCCGCCTTTCTCCAGCACCGGTTCGACGTGCGAACCATCGCCGAGCAGCCGAGTCTGCTCGAGGTAAACCCGCTTGAGTTCGGTGACGCTGATGGAGTCGGCGCGCACACTCAGATTGGCAATCACCTTGACCTCGGCGGCGAGACGGCGGGTCGAAGCCGAGCACCGCGAACGCAACAACGAAGGAAAGCAGTCTCTGGGTCTTCATCGTATTCTCCAGTCCACTTGCATCCCCGTCACCTTGAGCCGGACATTCAGAAGTTCACGCTGGTCTTAAGAACCAGAGCGTTGGTGTTGGGCTTGAATCCCTGCGGATTGACCTGAGGGTAGAACCCGCTGGGAAATACGCTGCCGGCGTAGCCGTCCATGAAGTGGCCTTCGACCTTTACGTTCCAGTATCTTTTGAGATCAATCCGCGTCGTGACGACTTTGTCGTAGATGTGATTGGCGGGAAGGCTGGTGTCGGTGTCGGAGGGCGTGAACGCGGCCAAAGGGCCCGCAATGGCGTACGTCGGTGATCGAGTAGTGGGAGTAGTACGAGCCCAAATTCGAGCCGCTTGATGACTCGGTAAGTTCCGGAGACGTACCAGCCGCGTATACCGGTCACGGTCTCAAGCAGCGTGCGGTTGACGACGCCGTCGTGCACAAAACGGCGATAATTCGGAATCGATGCGGAGTTTTCCGACGGCGTATTCGGCGTAGAACTGGCGGGTTCGGTCGGTCTTGGAAACCTCAGAAAACGGAACGGGGCCGGCGCTGGGATTGAGGGGGTTCACGAATCTCGCCTTTGCCGGTTACGTCCTGATTCATCTGCGACACTCCGATCAGCAGACCCTTGAGGGGAGTGCTCCAGCGGAGATCGACCGCCATGCTGCAGCCCGCCATAACTCGATAAGTGGACGTTGTATTGAGACTCCAAGTAGGCGTAACCGCTGTAAAGGCTGTCGCTACGATGGCCCGCGTAGGCCGTGTAGGAAATCAGTGCCGAGATGGCGTTTGAGGTTGACGTCGCCGTAGATGTCACCCCCGGTGTGGGCGATGGTGGCGTCTCGAATATCGGTGGGGTAAACGCTTTGCGGCAGCAGGGCAAAGACGCGAAGGAAATCCAGATCCTGCGTGTCGTTATAGAGGCCGAGGGTGGTCTTGACTTTGCCGGCCCGAAACGCCGAACCAGCTCGTGAAGCGGTAATCGGCGAAACGCCCAGTCGAGCGAGGGATGGTATTGCCCGAGCTCACCCAGATTACGATCATAGCCCTGCGCCCCCACCCGGAACTTATCGGTCAACTGGGTGGACACATTCAGCCCGAAATCCGTGAATCCAATGCTGCCATCGTTGTTCGTCGTCATGGTCAGCCAGTTGTTTCCATTGGTGTAGACGTATGCCTGGGAAGCAAACCCGTGGACTTGGATGCTGCGGTCGAACAAGCCTGAACTCCTGGGCCTGCAGGGCGGCCGGCAGCGCGGCAAGATAGAAAAGTGCCCCAACGATTCGACAGCGCATAGGAAGTCCTGAGTCGAATGGCTCCAATCTTAAGAATCGGATAAATGGGGGAAAACTTGAGGGCGGAGCTCCGGTGGTGGCACAAGGAGACGTGTGGTCCTGGGCGCTCAAGAAATTGGCGCGGCCCGGTACCGAACTATAACTTTACGGTTCTCTCACTTTGCGCCGCTTCGTATATCGCCGAGATAATCGTCATATCGCGCAGGCCCTCTTCGCCCGGGGTCAGCGGCGTCTTGTTCTGCATCACGCTGTCGGACATGTGATCCATTTCCGCCGCGAAGTGATCTACTTGCGGCAGGTCACGCTGGTCGATGTCATTGCCGCGTTCGATCCACAGCCGCAGGCCGCTGTACCAGGTGGCAGGGTCCATGCACAGGCGCGCGTCCGTTCCCATGACCCGATAGTGGCTCTGGTGGAAGTAACCATAACTCGACGAACAGTTAGCCAGAATCCCGCTGGGAAACCGCAACTGGAAATTGATGTTTTCCTCCACTTCCTTGAAGCGGGGATCACCCGGCGTGGTGGACATCATGGCGTTGACTTGCGTGGGTTCTTCGCCGGTCAAGTAACGCGCCGCGTTGAGCGCATAGATGCCGATGTCCATCATGGATCCGCCGCCGGCGAGTTGTTTGTTCAACCGCCACTGTCTGGGATCCCCGATGGGGAAGCCTGCGTCGGTAAGAATCGTCTGCGTCTTGCCCAGTTCCCCGGCGCGGGTAATGCGCATAGCTTCCTGATTGAACGGTTCGTAATGGCAACGGTAAGCGACCATCAGCTTGCGATCAGCTTTCCTAGCGGCATCGATCATCTGCTGGCAATCGGCCGGCGTGTTCGCCATCGGCTTCTCGGTGAGCACATGCTTGCCCGCCTGATGCCCACGCACGGTATATTCCGCGTGCATCCCGTTCGGCAACACGATGTAGATCACGTCCACTTCGGGATTGTCGCGAATGCTGTCGTAATTCTGGTAGTTGTAAATGCTCTTCGGATTCACGCCATAGCGCAGCGCCAGCTTGTTGGCTTTGTCGGGATGTCCGCTCACCAGCGCGACTACTTTCGATTTCTCGCACTTGGCGAACGCGGGCAAGATCTGATTGATGGCCAGACTGCCCAGCCCCACGACCGCCCAGCCCAGCTTCTTGCCGGGAGGCTCGGGGACCCAAAGCTGCGCAGATGCATCTTTCAGCAGCGCGCCGGTGACGTTGGCGGCAAGCAGCCCCTGGCCTAGCTTGCCCATGAATCCCCGACGCGAGATTCCAGAATTCGACATGACCTCACTCCTTATGCTTTAACGGCGTTGTTTGCGCACCGAAACTCTCAAATTCCGTATCATTTGTCAAATCGTAAGCTTGGTAAGCTTGCGAGTCGCTTACAATGCTTCAGCGTCAGCTTCTGTTGAGTTCCCCGCGCCGCCATGAAGGCTCTAGTAATCAGGAAACCCGGAGAAGCGGCGATTGAAAATGTCGCCGAACCTACAAGCTCAGGCGAGCAACTGCTGCTGCGCGTGGGGATGGTGGGACTGTGCGGCAGCGATCTGAATTCTTTTCGCGGGAAAAATCCGCTGGTGACGTTCCCGCGCATCCCCGGCCATGAGATTGCCGCCACGATAGTAGAAGGAAGCGCGCTGGAGTCCACGCTCCGCCCGGGCATGAACGTCACCCTCTCCCCCTACACTAGTTGCGGCAACTGCGCCTCCTGCCGCCGCAATCGCCCCAACGCTTGCCAGTTCAATCACACTCTCGGAGTGCAGCGTGATGGAGCCATGACCGAGTTCATCGCCATGCCGGCGGAGAAACTCTATCCCGCGAACCTCAGCATGAAAGAGCTTTGCCTGGTCGAGCCCCTTACTGTAGGATTCCACGCGGTGACGCGCGGACGAGCCACCAGCGATGACACGGTTGCAGTGCTGGGCTGTGGCGGGGTGGGTTTGGGAGCGATTTCGGCGGCGCATTTCTGCGGGGCTCGCACCATTGCCGTGGATGTTGACGACACTAGACTGGCCTTAGCCCAAAAAGCCGGCGCTGCGCACGTCATCAATACCACAAGAGATTCCATGCATGACGAGCTTGCGGCGTTGACGGGCGGCCTGGGGCCGGACGTGGTAATTGAGGCGGTGGGGTCGCCGAACACCTTCCGCGCCGCAGTCGAGGAAGTTGCCTTTGCCGGCAGAGTGATTTATATCGGCTACGCAAAAGAACCGGTTCCGTATGAGACTCGCTTGTTCGTGCAGAAGGAGTTGGACATTCTTGGCTCGCGCAACGCATTGCCCGAGGATTTCCGCCGCGTGATTGCCATGCTGGAAGCGCACCGGTTTCCGGTGGATGACGCGGTCACATCAATTGTGCCACTTGAAGCGGCGCCACAGCTTTTGCGCGAGTGGAGCGAACAACCGTCCCGCTTCACGAAGATAATGGTGAACTTGGCTTAATATTCCGCAGTTTCGGGCTGTAAGAGAAATTCAGGAGCGTGCCACGATGCAGGTCTCGAACTCCGCTAGCGCAGTCAAGACCATCAGCAAGCCCGGACACCACCTTTTTCCGGCCGGACAACTGCTTCCCTTCACCCTGGTCACGACCCTGTTTTTCCTCTGGGGAATTCCTAACAACCTGAATGACGTCCTGATCCGGCAGTTCATGAAGTCGTTCGAGATTAACCGCCTCGAAGCCGGACTGGTGCAGTTCGCTTTCTACCTCGGTTACTTTCTTCTCGCGATGCCGGCTGCATTGCTGATGCGGAAACAGGGATATAAATTCGGGTTCGTCACCGGCTTGCTTCTTTTTGGCGCCGGATGTTTTCTGTTCTGGCCAGCGGCCCTGGTTGGGCGCTATTGGTTTTTTCTCCTTGCATTATTTGTGATCGCCAGCGGGCTATCTTTTCTAGAAACGGCTTCAAATCCATTCATCGCGCAGTTGGGCGACCCCGACACTTCCGAACAGAGACTGAATTTCTCCCAGGCGTTCAATCCGATTGGCTCCATCACCGGTGCGCTGATTGGCACCACTTTTATTTTCTCGGGAGTAGAACTCAGCCCTCACGAAGTAGCTGCGCGCAAGGCACAAGGCCTCTACGAAGCCTACCTGCGGACAGAAACGCTGCGCGTGATCAAGCCTTACCTGGCACTCGGAGTTGTGTGTATTTTCTGGGCGCTGATCATTCTGCGCACCAAGTTCCCAGCCATTCAAAGCGAGCACGAGCATAGCGCAGAGGACCACGGACATTTCGGCGAACTCTTCCGCCACAAGCACTTTTTGCTGGCGGTGGTCGCGCAATTCCTTTACGTGGGAGCGCAGGTCGGCACCTGGAGCTACTTCATTCAGTACGTGCAGGAGTACACCCATCAGCCTGAAAAAGTCGCCGGGTATTTCCTGACCGGGACGCTGGCCGCCTTCGGAGTGGGCCGGTTTGCCTCCGCCTACCTGATGCGTACCATCGCGCCCAACAAGCTGATGGGGGCCTACAGCCTGGCCAATATCGCGCTGGTTTCCGTGGGCGTGCTCCAACCGGGATGGATGGGTATGTGGTGCGTGTTTCTCACCAGCTTCTTTATGTCCTTGATGTTTCCGACAATTTTCGCACTCGGACTGAAAGGCCTGGGTCCGAATACAAAAATCGGCGGATCGTTGATCGTGATGGCCATTGTCGGCGGCGCCGTGCTCACTCCACTGATGGGCCTGATCGCCGAAGCCACGCACGGCATTGCTTGGGCCTACGCCGTTCCCCTGACGGCATATATCTACATCGCGTTTTATTCCTTCCTGGGCTCGCAAGGGAGCCCCGCCTAGCCCGGTTCAATTCCCGAAATCTCCCTCAGGCGGAACTATAGGGCGCGTCCTTCTGGTTAACAAAATTAGGGTGTTCGCCTGATGGCGCGGGTGCGGTGCCGACTGTAGCCTTCGTACAGTTTTTACGGTACTCCATGCCCGGGGGCATGGAAATTCCACGCGGTAGGCAGGGGCTCCAATGCGAATACTTCGCCGCAAGACTTCGAGTGACCGTCTCAAGCAAGACTTCACCCTACGGCCCGCGCTCGCGCCTTCAGTGAATCAGGCCGAGCCCGGAACTGTACGCAATTTGCGCTTGCTTCTGTGTCTCGCAGCGGCGTTTGCGGTTTGCATCGCCAGCAGTTTGCCTGCCTCTGCGGTCGTCGGCGGAATCGCGATCAGTGCGCCCCGCCTCTCGGCGCAGGGGACGGTCAATGTAACCTCGCCTGTCCACTTCGAAGCCACCGCGGAAAGCGACTCCCCCATAACTGGATATGTGGTCTATGTGGACACTCAAATTGTCTATCGCGGCTTTGGCCCGCTGCTAGACGCATGGATGGTGTTGCCGCCGGGCGGTACCCACTCGGTGTACATCAAGTCCTGGGATGCCACCGGCTCATCGTTCAGAACCCCCGTCTATCGGATTAACATCACGGGCGCGGCGCCTCCCGTTCCTCCGCCCAGCGCTACTCGCATCTTTCCCGGCGCCGACCCCACCCATCCCTGGACCGTGGACAACAATCCGAATGTGGGGGGGCAGTGCAACGATGGCAGCATCGGTACCTTCACCAATCCGTCGGACCCAAACACCGCCAACTCGCCCGACGGTTCGCTCCACGGGCAACACTTCATGCTGACCAGCAGTTGCCGCTACTCCGACGGCCTTTTCTTTTGGAAAAACTCTGGCCAGCCCCAATCGAATCACACCAATTTCCTCTGGGATTTTTGGTTTTACCTTCCCAGCAATACCTTCGTACACGGGGTTCAGGCCTTGGAATTCGACATGTTCCAGTCTGTGCGCCTCAGCAACGGAGTGCACGAGTTCATGTTCGGAACGCAATGCAACTACGCCACCAACCGGTTGCAGATTTGGCTGCCCAAGAGATCCGGCTTGGGCTGGGTGGATACGAATGTGACCCCATGCCAGTTCTCCAACGGCTCGTGGCACCACATTACGTACTTCTTGCAACGGGTCACGGCGGGCGGTTATCAGCAAATCCCGGCGGCGTTCTCCCCCGCCACGGACAATAACAGCAGTGTTCGCTTTGGAACTCTGACCGTGGACGGACAGACTGTGTATCTGGGAGGTCTGGCCTACTCGACCCTGCAACCCACCTGGGCACAAACCATGGGAGTTCAGCATCAACTGGATAGCTCGATCGCAAACGTCACCATCGAAGAGTACATCGACAAGGAGACCATCACCTCCTGGTAACAGGTCTCCGCCAACCGCGTCAGTCGAAGGACTTGGAGCCTCCGGCTGGCCAGTCACGAATGGTTTCGAGGTAATCGTCATCGCCGTTCCCGGCCTTCGTTGGGGGTTGGGCGGCCGAGACGGCGGTGGCGCGAGTCGGCATTGCCGCGGGTAAAGCCGCCCCCTCGCGGGGGAGCCGCGAGACCGCGGCCCCGATGGGAGTGCGAATCCAGCGCTGGAACGAGGGCAGCTCGACAAGATGTCCGAGGGCCCGTTTCCGTTTGGCCAGTTCGAACCAGCGCAAGTAGTGCCGCACCACGCTGGGCATGGTCATGCGCATGGCAGCACGATAGTTCTGCGCCGCCATTTGCCGCTGCACGTTCGGCGATTGCAGGACCTCAATCAGCTTGCCCGCCAAATCCGCCGCATCACCGGTCTTATAGAAGCTGATGGCCATGGCTTCATCCACCGCCATGGCCTGAAAGTCGGGCAGGTCGGCGCTCACCATGGGCACGGAATACTCACAGGCCTGATGGGCGGGGCCGCTGGAACCGGTGGCTGAATTGTAGGGCATCACTACGATGCTGCTGTTGCGGAACAATTCCGGGATGTCGTCTTCCGCAACGTATCCGCGAAACTCAATTTGCGGGTTCTGTCCGTACCGCTCGCGGATCGACTCCCAGTAACCGGGCTTGGTGTGGTGATTGGCTCCTCCGATCACGAGGCGCGCATGGGGGACCGCGCTCAAGACCGCGGGGAACGCGTCCATCAGTGTCTCCAGCCGTTTGTAGGTCCCCCAGTGTCCGATCGCCAGGATTCGCTGGTCCGGATTGCCCCGCTGGGAGAAGTCAGGCGGGGTCGGGCGCTGTGCGAAAATTCCGTGCGTGCCTAACAACACGTTCTCCGCCGAATACCTTTCGACCAGGGTTCGATGGTAGCGGGAAAGCAGCACGGAAACGGAGTTCGCCTTCAGCAAGGCACGGGTAGCCATATCGCCCCCGAGGCGGAACATTTTCTCCTGCCGAACCCCGGCGGCGCCGAAATCAACGTGTTCCAGGATGTTATGCAGAGTCACGTGGGTGTAGCAGCCGAGCGTTCGCGTCAGCGCCGGCACACACAAGCCGGCGAACGCAGTCACGGGATGCTCGGGAGTGGCAAAGGTTGAAAACACCAGGTTAAACCACACCACATCGGGCTTAATGCGGCGGATGGTACGCATCAGCCGCACCGGCGTTTTCAGATCATTGAATCTCCAGCAACGGATCACATCGAAGCCGGCAGGACCGGCTTGCTCCTTGGCTCGCAGGGGAACCCCATTCGCGTCGGTGGCGAATTCGTAATCCGTCAACTCATCCGCCAGAATGGTCAAGTCGATGTGAGGATCGCGCTGCAGTTCGCGCGCAATGTGAAAAGCGTACTCGTTCAACTGCCGGCCGCTGGGAGGAAACGTCGCTACTAAACAAATTTTCATCGGGCCCGTTCTCAAAAAATACTTATGCTCAGGTACGGTCTAAACATCCGGCTGTTGCTGCCTGGAAAGTTGAAGAAATTCTCCTGTTGCATGCCCGCGGAGAAGTGAATCGGGTAGGTAAGCTCCACGTCCGTACCGTCATCGTTGAAGTTGTGGCGCAGTGGCATGGCATACGACACCGCGAACCCGCTCTGCACCGCATCGTAGGCGTGGAAATCATTTTCCCGCGAGTAGGCAAAGCTGGCGTCCACGGCCCAGTTACGCGCGGGAACAATATGCACGCTGCCGGCCGGGCGAAACGCCTGCGCGGTCGCGAACCGTGTCCCGTCAACTCGCCAGGACCGAACATCTTCGGCCAGGGCCTTAAAGCTGATCCGCTCAGAGATTTTGTGTTCGAAACCCAGGTAGGCCGAGGTCAGGTAGTACTCGCTGGGGGTGGGGAAGTATTGCAGATCGTGCGCTCCCCATCCAGTGATGAGCGCGGTCTTGGCCCAGGGCGAGCCCACGCGGAACTCCAGCGCTCCGCCCAGGTCTCGCGAACGTTGGTTCTTGAGCGTAAACGGACCGGCCTCGCGAATGGCGAAACCCTTCACCGAAATCACGTTGAAAAAGGAAGTGGTGGACAAGTACAGAAATTGCCGGAAGAGATTTTGATCCATATCCACCGGGTCATCGGAATCGCGGCGAATCGTTTCCTGCAGGCCGGCATTGAAGCTCAAGACATTGGTGCCCAGGCGAAGGTTGGGACTCACGCCAAAGTTGAAGTTATAGTCTGTGGTATTGCGATTGACGATGATGTTGTCGCTGGGCAGCGAGATCTGACCCCTGGCGTTCCGTATCTGAAAGAAGCCGGTGGCCGTGGGCATGCCCTGAAAATGCAGATGATAGGCGGTCGTCCACTCGGTTTGGAGCGATGAACGCGGCGGAGGAAGCAAACCCGCCTGGCCGGGTAACGGGTGCAACACATCCAATTGCGCGTCCAGCGGATAGATCGTGGTGTCCTCAAAGATCGGGCCCACCGAAAAATCGGACAGCAAGCTCAGGTTGCGGTCAATCCGCAGGCCCTCATCTCCGGCGGTCTGCAGCATTTCCTGATTTGCAGTTTCGTCTTCCCCGGCAGCGGCGGAGGCCTGCGCAAACGCGGTCAGGGCCTGGGCCGTCTGCCGCTCCTGGCGCAGAATATTGGCCTTGGCAAGCAAGTATTGATAGTTCGGGTCATCGCCGGACACATTGCTGAGCGATGAAATCTGCGCTTCCGCCCGCGCTGGGTCGCCTTGCGCCAGGTAGCTGTTGGCGAGACCAATTTTCACGGATGTCTCGGGTGCGCCCGCGACCAGAGCTCTGTGGAAGTAGTCCTGCGCCAAAGGGTAATCACGGGTCGCCAGAAACACATCGCCGGTTTGCAGGAATTGCAGGCCGGTGGGCGGGTCGGCTTCTCCCGCCGCGGATTCCATGTAGGCCAGGGCGATTTGGCGACGAGCGTCCTCCTCGTGCTCTTCCCGCGCCATCAACCGTCCAATCGCCAGCCGGACGCTCATGCGGTCTCCGTTGGCGGTCTCCAGCGCGCGGTCGAAGCGCTGCATGGCGGCTTCGTGATCGCCCATCAGGCTCAGGGCCTCACCCGTGGAAAGAAAAACCGTGCTCTGCCCGCGTGGCTCGGCTTGCGCATGGTCTTCAGCCAGCTTGATGTTTTGCATCATCGGATCCCGCTCATGAAGCTGCGCGTAAACCAGAGCGAGCCGGGCGTAAATGCCGCCACGATCGGGAGCATCCGCTTTCGCCGCCTGCAACTCGGTGACCGCCTCCTGGTAGTAATGCAATCCGTACAGCATGTCGGCGAGGGCCAGGCGCAATCCGGAATCGTGCGGAGAGTACTTGATGGCCTCGCGATACTCCGCCGCAGCCTTGATCAACTGGCCCTCGTCGCCGTAGGCCGTGGCGCGGATTAGATGAATGGCGAGCGAGTCGCCCAGAAGTTGTTCGGCCAGTTCCGATTCCCGCAACGCCACCCGCGAGCGATGCAAGTTCAAGCTGGAGTACGCCAGGCCGAGGTGCGCCTCGCCATTTTTTGGGTCCAGACGTACCGCGGCTTTGAAATCGGCTTCCGCCTCCGTCGGCTGGTGCAGATCGTTGCGTACAAATCCACGGCTCACATAGGCGGTCGCGACTTTGTCGTTCCGGTCAATGGCGCGAGTAAAAGCCTGCTGGGCTTGATCTAACTGTCCGGAGTGCTTATACACATAGCCGGCGAGCAGAGGGATGTCCGCCTCTTTGGGCAGCGCAGCTTCATAGCGCCGCGTCAGGGCCAGCAAATCGTCATAGCGTTCAAGGTGCAGCAAGTCGTAACCGAGATAGACGACTACGTCCCGGTCTTGTGGCAGCTTTTGGATGGCGAGCTCGCCGGCCTCGGCAGACTGCTTGAAATCGCCGGTCAAGTTCAAATACCGTTCCTTCTCTCGCAGTACATGCGGCTCTTGCAGCATGGGGGGGGTGGCCCGGCGCAACCACACATCCGCCAACGGAAGTTGATGCCCTTCAATTCCCGCATTCATACCCCCGGCCACAATCAAGGCCCGCCGCGGCGACAGCTCGAAGGCTTTGCCGTACGAGGCCTGCGCCTTTTCGAAATCATGGCGCGCGGTGTACATGTCACCCAGTGCGAGGTAAGGGATGTACAACTTCGGGTGAGCCGCCGCCAGCTTCAGGAAGTATTTTTCCGCCTCCTCGTTGTGACCGAGCTGCCGGGAAACCATTCCCAAGGCAGTGAGCGCCGGCTGGCTCTTTGGGTCCCGAACCAAGACCTTCTTGTAAACCGCAAGCGCCTCCTCGGGACGTCCCATCTTCACCAGTACATCTCCGGTGAGTTGCAGAGAGTTCGGGTCGTTCGGGTTCATGGCGAGAGCGGCTTTGATATCGCTCTCGGCGCCCTGCAAGTCGCCGGAACTCATCCGGATCAAAGAGCGCAGACGGAGAAAGTCGGCACTGGGCTGGCCCTGCTCCTGGGCAGCGATCTGCTGTTGCGCGATTTCGAGATGATGTTGGGCAGACTTATCGTCCTCCAAGGTCTTGTAGAGCGCCACCAGGCTCATATGTAGCTGAATACCGAAGAGCGGCCCTTCCGGCGGATTCTGGGGCAGGCGATCGATGGCGGCGTTGAATTCGCTGACCGCTTCTTCGTTACTGTCGTCGAGGCGCGCAATCTGGCCGCGGACGGCGTGCAGGCGATAGTTGTCAGCATCAATCGCGGCGGCGCGTTGCAGAAACGGATCCGCAGCCTCAGGCTCTCCTGCGCGCACTTCCGCCTGGGCCGCAGAAAGCTGCAGGTCCAGCTTGCCGGGAGCAGCGTTGGCCGCCTGCGCATACAGCTTGGCGGTCTCCTCGATCTTCCCATCCAGCTGATAGGTGTAGGCGAGTTCAGCCGTGATCTCAGGAGTGCGGTGAGGAATCGCCTTGAGCGAAGCGATGGCGGCGGCGTAGTCCCCGGTCTGGCGGTAGTATCCCGCAAACGAGCGCAGCACCTCGGGATTGTGCGCGGCGCGGTTCTTGGCCAAGTCCAGATAGCGCTTGGCCTGATCGAACTGGTTCATGCGCTCGTAGGCGATCGCGATCAACAATTCCGTTCGCGCGGCAGGTTTAGCGTGCTCGGCCCCCCCCAGCACCGTGATTGCCCGCGGATACTGCCGCGAGCGCAGCAGAATCTCGCCCAGAAAGGCGGCGTCATTGTTCCGCTTGGGGTTCGCCGCCAGCACTTGCGTCACGAGGCGCTCCGCTTCATCTAGGCGGCCGGCCGTACCGTAGGTCTGTGCAAGGCCCGACATTCCATCGAGCGAAGAAGGGTCAATGCGAAGACCACGGTTGTAGGAATCAACCGAGAGCTGCACCCTCTTGCTCAAGCGGGCCACGTAGCCGAGCAAGAACCAGAGCCTGGGATCATCGGGCGCGGCCTGGGTGCCGCGTTGCGCATAGTCGAGGGCGGCCGAGTAGTCTCCCTTTTTCAGCGCCTGTTCGGCGGCGCGCCCCAGGCGGGCATTCTGGATGTTGGATCCCCAGCCCAGCGATTTCTGTCCGGAGCCAGCTTTTTTCGGGGCAGTGCTTTTGGGCGATTCCTTCCCGTTCCCGGTGGGGGCCTTGGTGGCTTTTGTTTCTTTCTTAGACTTGTTTTGATTCTGCTTCTTGTTCTGGCTGGGAGCCTCTTGCGAGGAATCCGGCGTCACCTTGTAAGTCTGCCCCATGGCCGAACGTACCAGTGCAATGCTCACCAGCAGCACCAGCGTTTTGATGTGACCCCGCAGGAAACCCAAAGCGCCACCAACCGATTCGATCAATTTGGTCTTTTCGATTCAGAACCCGGCTGCGGCGTTGGCTGATCTCTTGCTGTCAGCGCGCCGTGTGGGGTGAGCAACCTCCGTGGCCGCGGGGGAATCGAAATGGGCCTCGGAGGAAACACCATGCGGAGGGTTCAGTCGGTTGCGGCCGAGCCGCGTCCCATACCCATCAGCCTGATTTTCCTGATTGCATTTGTGGTCCACGCGCCTCTGCTGCTGATGAAGCTGCCGCTGAAGTCGTACGACACAAATTTCCACATCTTCTTCGCGTCGCATTACGCCCACCACTGGTTCGATCCGTGGAACCCGAAATGGTACGCAGGTTTTTCGCAGATGACGTACCCACCTCTGCCGCAACAGTGGGTGGCCCTGATCTCCAAAATCACCGGCTTGGACATGGCGTACATGGTGGTGCAGTTTGTCGCCATTTTGCTGCTCGCGCTGGGAGTGTTTCGCTTCTCGCGGCTTTGGGTGGACGAGCGCTCGGCATCCTACGCAGCCCTGGCCAGCGTGTTCCTCGGGTCGCAAACGTTTCTCGTGTATTCCGCAGGGCAGTTGTCCACCACCAGCGCGGCCCCGCTCTACCTGAACGCGCTGCCCTATTTGTACGAATGGGTACGGCGGGCAAATTGTCGGGCCTTTCTCAAAGGAGTCGTCTTGAGTGTGGCGGCTGCCGCGGCCCACAATGCGACTCTTCTTTTTGGTGCGGTCCTGTTTGCGCTTCCCGTGCTGGGTCTGGCGATCTTTGCTTCTGCTGACAGCGCTCCGGTCAGCAGCATCCTTGCGGGAAATGCTTCCAAAGCCGAGGGTTCCGAAGGCAGTGATCCTGATCGGCCCGTCGGCGGGGTCATTTCCAGGATCGCGCGCGCGGCCGCCGTGCTGGCGCTGGTGATGGTCGCGGTCGCGATTGTGCTCCTGCCATTCTGGATTGCGCTCATTCGCTATCCCGTTACTCAGACTCCGATCCCCCATCCGAGCCGCGCCAACTACCTGCTCAGCCCCGAGTGGGGCCTCAACTACTTTGTCGTCCCTTATGGCGCGCTCATTCTGGCCTTCCCATTCATCGTGTGGCGCGGCAGTTCCACGCCGCGTTTGCGTCCACTCCTGTTGGGCTTCTGGCTGGCTTTCCTAGTGGGGCTGGGTGGGACCACCCCCGTTGGCCGCGTTCTATTGGGACGCGCCTATGAAGTCATCACCATGGAGCGCTTCACCTATTGGGCCGCTTTGCTTGCGCTCCCCTTCGCTGGACTTCTAGCCGCGAGGCTGGTTGATCGTTATCGCCGGCCCGCTGCGTTTGCCCTGATCGCGATTGCCGGCCTGAGTTGCGGCGCAGCTTTGAATTGGGGAAGCTCGAAGCCCGCCGAGGTCGTGGACTTCCAGGTAGATTCGGTGGCTGCGTGGCTCAACCGCGACGGCCACGATCGCTATCGCTACGTCACGCTCGGCTTCGGCAATCGCATTGCGCGCTTGGCGGTGCTGACGGACGCCGGCAGCGTGGACGGCGAGTGGAACTCCGGCCGGCGGCTGCCCGAACTGAACGAGCACGGCGCCGGCCCTCTGAACAATTCCAAGTATTTCGGCAATTCCGGTCTGGCCGCTTTGCGCGACATGCTGGGCCATGCCGACCACTATGGCCTCAAGTGGGTTTTCATGCGCGATTCTTATTACGAGCCGCTTCTGGTATTTGCCGGATGGCGCAAGGTTGATGATCTCGAAGACCGGACGATCAGCGTGTGGGGCAAAGACGGCACCCCACCGGCAACGGCGGTAAACGCATCCCAAATTCCTCCGGCATGGCAAGGCTGGATGTGGGGCATCCTGCCGATCGGCAGCAGCATGCTCGCGATCTTCATGCTTTTCATTCCGGATGAGAAAGAAGCGGAGCGGCGGCTCCCGCGGCCTGTCTCCACCGCCGAGGAATTGGAAGTGGGGAGGCTGGTATCGTGAGCCGTTTATTGGCCTGCCTGATCGTTGCGGTCACCGTCGCCTTGATTGTGATCGGCACCATTTGGCCGAGTCCGTCCGCCGTTGCCTTGGCTGGGGCGCGGCCGTGGCTGACGAGTTCTTCGGCAACGCCGCAGGCGGCGGCTGAAACCTTGTTCGCAGCCATCAGCCGCCACGACTGGGGACGCGCCTACGACAGCCTCGCCAACCGCAGTGAATTCACGCAAGCGGAATTGGAGCGCGATCTAACCGGCAGCTACCCCAGCCTCCGCAGCTATGCGACGTTAGCCAGCTTCGAGGTAGCCCCGCTGCACATTTCCGGGGACGACGCCGACGTTCGCGCCAATCTGCACTGGTCCACGGTGGTCGGCCCCTTCCACGAGCTTCGCGATCTTCATCTGCAGAAAACCGGAAATCAATGGCAGGCGTTTTGGCCAATCGTCAAAGAGAGCCGCGTGCCTCCGCAAGTAATTCCAGAAAACTACTTGCGCTGGGATGTGATCTACCGTGGCCCGGAAGACGACTGGGGCACGCAGGACGTCGAGTCTCCGCACGTGAAGATTGTGGATTTGCACCCCATTGATCATTCCGGCGGAGTCGTAATCCTCGGTGAACTGCTCAATCAGGATGTAGTGCCGGCCTTCGTTACCGTGAAAGCTTCCCTGCTGGCAAAGGATGGATCAACTCTGGCCAGCGAGGACGCCTTTGACAAGATCTCGCATATCCTCCTACCCAAGCAGGTGACTCCGTTCCGCATCGATTTTAAGAAAGTTCGGCTGTCGCAAGTGGATAGCGTGCAGATGGACCCGTCCGCAAGTCTGGTCGCGGCTTCGGCCGACCCCGTGATTGAGATTGAGAACCAGCAGATGAATTCGCAGGGCGGCGCCAGTCTCAAAGGCGAACTGCTGAATCAAAGCGGGCAGATCGTGAACATTGCGCATATCCTGGGCACGTTCTACGACAATCGCGGCCAGCTGATCTGGGTCTCCGAGGACTACGCCCATCGCGCTCTGGTTCCGCAGCAGCCCCTGCCATTCTCCATGCCCGTGCCCGAGGATTTGGCCGCAAAGGTCGCCACCTTTCGGACGGTAGCGGTTCCCTACAGCACCACCCGATTCCAATGAGTCGCCGATTCGCATTTTCCGTGGGCGTGATTCTGCTCGGCCTGGCGCCGTTGGCCGCGCCGCAGACCTTCCACGTTCCGAAAACGGTGGTGGCCGGAACTGCATTTTCGATTGAGACTTCAGGCTCGGGCGACGCAGTGCTTTACATCGTCGGAACCAGTCAGGTTTTGCGGCGCAAAATCCAGCTCGGACAGGCGGTGAACTTTGAGGCCCGTGAACTACACGGCGCAGGTCACTATGTAGCGCTGCTTACACAAGAATCGTCGTCACAGCAGGCCGAGTTGGATGTGGTGGCGGCCCGCGAACCCGCGGCAATCAGTTTCTTCGCCAAGCCCTCGCGCCTGCCGGTTGATCTGCGAGGGGCAATCAGTGGCGTCGTGTATGTGTTCGACAAATTTCATAACTTGATCCTAGATCCCACCCCTGTCTCGTTCCAGGTCGCGGGCGAGGCGGCACGCACCGTCCGGACGAATGACGGAATCGCCTGGATCAAGATGGACTCCGCGACGAAAAGCGGCCCGGCCGTATTCCAGGCACGGGCCGGTGACGTCGCCGAGAAGAGAATGGTGCAGCAAGTGCCCGGCGACCCCTGCAAGTTGAAAATGAGCGCCCGCCCTGAGGGTCAGCGAATCGCGCTGCAAACTGAACCAGTCCGCGACTGCCGCGGAAATCCCGTCACCGACGGAACCATTGTCACGTTCACTGAAAACTCCAATGGCCGCCAATCCGTGGTCGATGTGCCCTTGAAGCGAGGGATCGCCAAGACAGATATGCCTGCGTATAACGGCGCTGTCATTTCCGTGGCCAGCGGGGTGGTCCTGGGAAATGAAATTCGCTGGCGAGGCGGCCCATGAGCCGCACGCTACGGTTTCACGCCAAGCCGCTTGTAGTCGCATCGTCTCTGCTTGTGGTAGTGCTGCTCTCGGGCTTCGAGAAGCCGGCCGTCCGGATCGAGCCAACCACAGCCGGCCCTCGCGAGTTGGAAGACCTCACTCAAAAAGCCGTTCTGCGCGGCTACTTGCACTCCTGGCAGACGTTGAGCGCTGCGCTGGAACAAAACCGGCTTGATCTGCTCGATGCAGACTTCGTAGGCGTCGCGCGCGACACGCTGGCTGATACAATCCGCCAACAAAAACAACTGGGCCTGCAGACGCGATATCAAGACCGCTCCCACAACATCAGCCTGGTCTTCTACTCGCCAGAGGGATTGTCGGTCCAGCTCACCGACATTGTCGAATACGACATTCAAATCAAAGACCACGGCCAGCACTGGACCTCACACCGCATTCGCAGCCGCTACGTTGCGGTGTTGACTCCGACCGAAGTCCGCTGGAAAGTGCGCATTCTACAGGCTCATCCCGAGTAGCACTACGGAATCCACGGCCCGGATCCCGCCAACGCGGACCTCCTGCCGGTCATCCAAGTTCTGTCTCGCACCCAGGAGCCGCGCATGATTTCAGTGGTGATCCCAATCTACAACGAAGAGGAAATCATCCGGCTGCTGCACAGCGAAGTGTCTCGCGTAATGAATGCAACCGGCGAAGAGTGGGAAGTGGTGTACGTGAACGACGGCTCGCGCGACACCTCCCTGGAATTGTTGCAGGAACTGCAAGCCGAAGATCCGCACATCGTGGTTGCGGACCTCTCGCGCAACTGGGGACACATGGGCGCGCTGTGGGCTGGAATGAAGACCGCGCGTGGCGACGCGGTGGCGCTCATGGATGGCGACCTTCAGGATCCTCCCGATGTTCTGCCGAAAATGATTGCCGCGTGGCGTGGCGGCGCCCAAGTGGTGACGGCTGTGCGCAGCAAGCGGGACGAGAGCCGCAAGATCCTGGCCTTGCTGTTCCCACTCTTCTATCGCGTCATGGGTACACTCTCTGACTATCCGATTCCGCTGAACGCCGGGATTTTCGGGCTGCTGGACCGGCAGGCGGTGGACGCGATCAATTCTCTGCGCGAAGGCAATCGCTATCTTCCGGGACTCCGTGCCTGGGTGGGCTATCCCACCGCTATCGTTTACTACGATCGCCAGGACCGGGCCGGCGGCGAAGGCAAACTCTCATTCGTGAGCCGGATCAAGTATGCGATGGATGCGATCACCAGCTTCAGCTATAAACCTCTTCGCCTGAGTTTTGTGCTGGCTGGGTTCGCGGCCCTGGGTTCCGCCGCCCTGGGCATTTCCGCGCTGGCGACCACTGGCAATCCTTTGGGCTACGGCGTGGCAGCCTCGGTCTTCCTGATGGGCGGTCTCCTGCTTTTTTGCCTGGGAATTCTCAGCGAATACATCGCGCGAGTTTATGACGAAGTGCGTGGTCGCCCCCTCTCCATCATTCGACACGTGTACCGGACCTCGCAGGTCCCGGTTCAGATAAGTCCGCGCAGCAAGAGAAGCGGCCTCGAACAGGCTTTCCCGGCGGCTTGATTAATTGCCTGCGGAGCTGGATCCGGAATCACACTTGGCCAGCCCACGTTCAATCGCAGTGCCTTCCTCGTAGTCATTCCAAGTGGCGATCAGCAGAAACGGCAGCGGATCCTGAGGCGGATAAAACTCCCTGGCGATGGCCATCGTATCGGTCAGCGTTTTCCCGCAACGTTGCGACATGCGGCGGTCTAGTCCCCAGGAAGCCTTGCTGTCATCAAAACCAGCCCAGGCGCCGCCCACAACAATCTTGTTCGGATACTTGGCCTGCATGGTCCGGTAGAAACTGCGGAGATAATCTCCTCCCCAATTGCTGCCGTCGGGCGCCCAACCCTTCCTGCCCGGGCTGACCCAGGCGTAGAAACCGTCGAAGGCGGAGGCGTACTCGGGGGACTGATTCTTGTAGATAAGCAAAGGCTGTGGGTCCCATCGATCGACTTCGTCGCGCACCCGGTTCCAATCGGTGTGCCCGCGCTTGGGGAAAATAAAAATCACCGGGCGCTGCTGATAGGTAAGGTAAGCCTCGCGGCCCGGAGCATTTTCGGAGAGATAGGTCTTGTGAAACTTCTTGAAGGCCGCGAGCGCTTCGTCGGTGGCCTGGCCCATGTCCTGCGCCGTCTCGTCATACATCATGGCCACGTGAAAATTCTTCTCCGGCGCGGTCGCTTGAATCAAGGCGTAACTGCGATCAAGAAAGGGCTCACGATCGCCGTACCAATCCACCACGAACCCCGTGATTCCCAGCCGCTTGGCTTCGTCCATCTGGTTACGGATCACCGCCGGATCCAGCGAGGAATATCCGACGGAGATGTGTTTGGGATGGCCGAACCAAGGCTCGTACGCGGCCAGCATCTGGGTATCAGTGATCCCCGCATTCTTGCGAACCGCTTGGTGCGCATTGGGGTGGGTGCACGCCTCCAGCAGGACAAGTAGAACCACAACCAAGCGCAGCCGATAACGCTCCAGAATGGCCATCACGAAACTTGCTCTCAAATTAGAGGGCGCACGCAGGACTGGGGTTGTCAGGACTTACGCCGGAGAGAGTAGCGAGAGCAGGAGGGACGGTAGTTAAACCGAGCAGCCCTGCATTGGTTACCTGCATCGAAAACCTCCTGCGCCTCTGGCTAGGCTATGAGAGACCCCAACCATGTGGTGAATGAAGAACTTTCCGCCGTGCCTACTCCGAAGGCTCAAGTCCTGTCTGGCAGTGCGGTGTTGCTGACAGGGCTCGTCCTGGTCGCCACTTTTAACTTTACTTACAACATCGCGGTAGCCAGGATATTGGGGCCGGCCGCCTTCGGTCATGCCAGCGTCATTTACACCCTGTTGACTCTGATGGCGGCAGTCACGCTTTCTTTTCAGATTGTTTCTGCGAAAGTGGTGGCGCAACAGGCCTCGGCACAAGCGAAAACAGCTGCCTATCGCAAGCTGCATCGCAGCGCGTGGCTTGGGGGTTTGCTTTCGGGGGGGCTCTTAGTTCTGCTGCGAGGAACGATCGCCCACTATCTGAATCTGCCGGGATCGAACTTGGTAGTCTGGCTCGGGGTGGGCGTGGCCTTTTACGTTCCCCTGGGAGCTCGCCGCGGCTATCTCATCGGCGCGCTCGGATTCCGCCATCTCGCTACCAGCCTGGTTCTGGAGGCTTTCGTGCGCCTTTGCGGCACGCTGGTCCTCGTCCGATCGGGGTGGGGAGTCACCGGGGTCGTCATTGCAATCGCCGGCGCGGAAGCCGCCGCTTATTTTTTCGCGGTCCCTTCCACCTCGAATACCGCGGATACTCTCGAAGTCGAAGTCCCTCATGTCTTCCGCGAAGCTCTGCAGGCCATTGTCTTTTTTGCCGGGCAAGTCATCATCAACAACTGCGACATCGTGCTGGTGAAACATTTCTTCGCGCCCGCAGAAGCCGGACTCTATGCGGCCGTGGCCCTGGTCGGGAGAGTGGTCTTCGCTTTTTCCTGGGCGGTCGTGAACTCCATGTTCCCCATCGCCGCCGGCACACGCAAACAGTCGCGAAAGGGTCATGGCGTTCTGGGCACGGCGCTCGCCTTGGTGGCGGCCCTCGGTGTGACCTTCGTTGCCGCGCTACGGCTGGCACCGGCGCACCTGTGGACGGTGCTGTTCGGGTCCCAGTTCGTATTGGCCGGCAGTCACAACATTTCCAACCTGCTTGCTTTGTATGCCGCAACCACGGTGCTGTTTTCGATCAGCGTGGTTTTGATCGCATACGAAATGTCTTATCGAATCGCGAACACCAGCTGGGTGCAGTTGGTATTCAGTGTCGTCCTCATCGGCGGAATTTATTTGTTTCACTCCTCGCTGCACCAGGTGATCCTGGTGCAAATGGTGATGATGGTTGTCCTGATCCTGGTGGTCTCCGCGCCTTTCCTGGCGCGCCAGTTCAACTACCCCGAGCCGGTGCAGCCTGTCGCAGAAACGTTTGGCGGCTTTCGCGTCACCCGGCGGGTCCCGGAAGAGGAAGTGATTGCCGAGTTTCTGAAGAATGATTCCGCCGATCCCGAGTTCGAGGAGTACCGGGAGGCGCTGTGCCCGCTGCTGGAGACGCCAAACCTCGACGACGCCGAGGAAAATGCGAAGCGCCGCGCTCTCCTCTTTGTGCGTCACGATGCCTTGTGGAGAGAGCTCCCTGCTTCCACCGAATGGTTTCAAGTGGAACTCGGGCCCACCGACCTGGCGCAGATTCGAGTATTCCCACGCGCGCAATGGCGCAAGCTGGCGCAGGGAGATTTCTCTTTGCTGGAAGTGGCCGAGAGCGTGGCTGCACGCCGTCAACTGACGGATGAGGATTTCTTCGGAAAGATCGGCGACTTGCGGCGTTCGCTGACCGAAGCCCCCGCGGTCGGCTCCGTTCTACTCATCGGCAAGGACGACTCTGGCCCCTTCACCATTTTGGACGGCAATCATCGGCTGGTGGCCGCTGCGCTCACGTCGCCGGGCGCCCTGCGCAAGCTCAAATTCTTCTGCGGCCTGTCGCCCCAGATGGACCAATGCTGCTGGTACGAAACGAACTTAGCGACCCTCTTTCGCTATGGCAAGAACCTCGTCAAGCACACTCTGTACGATCCAGAGGCGGAGTTGGCGCGGTCGTTGCGCGGCCCCTGGAGTTCCTGATGCTGCACCGCGAATGCAGTCCAGATCCGCAGCCGGCGTCGTGTTCATGCTAAGGGCCTACAGCAACAGGCCGTCTCGTTTTACAGCCCGTACCTGATAGACCGATCCCCGGAAGGGCGGGCAACATAAGGGGTTGGCACTTGCAGAAAGGTGAGACATGACAGACCCAAGCCCGGTGATCGCAACCCCCGTAGTGGTAAGACTGTTTCCGGAAAAACTCAGCTCTGAACAGGCCCCGGCATTCTTTCGCCAGATGCAGGAGTTGCTCGATCATGGGCAGCCGCGCATCGTGTTGAATTTCTCGGAAGTGCGCGAATTGGGCACTGCCGGGGTCCACGTGCTGCTGCAGTGTCTGGAGGAGGCCATGAAGCGCAACGGAGACATCAAGCTGGCTGCGGTCTCTTCCGCACCGTCGGTCGTGCTGGAGGGCATGGGTGTTGACCACCTTTTCGAGATCTTTGAAACCGCCGACGACGCGGTGCAGAGTTTTCACTATCTCGCCGAATGCCAGCCAGATGCGGTTCCGGCGCCGCCCTACGCGAATCCACTTCCGGCCGCGGCTGAAATCCCCGGGCTGGCCGCAGATTAAGCAACGTTTGATCTGGAGGCAACATGGAAGTCATGCGCCGTTGGCGGATGCGACTGATCAGTTCGGGCTTGGTCATGGCTCTAGTGGCGCCGCCGCTGGCTCTGGCGGGCGACGACAATTCGAAGGCAGCTGCGCCAGCTCTAACCGCGAGCACGACGGACACTTCGATGTCGAGTACGGACGCTCTTCCCGAGAGCCCAGGATCGACTCAATCGGATGGCAGTCAGAGTCCGGCGGCGACCGCCACCCCGGCGCCGGCCCAGCAAGCTCCACCTCCTCCGGCGGCTCAGGCTAAGACGCACGAACCCGTAGGTACCGCCGCAGCCGCCGTGGGGCGCCCGCTTGGAGTTGCTGCGGCCAATCCTGTAGGCAGTGCGATTGCACCGGCCAAACAAAAACGGACGCGCATGCTCGTGATCAAAGTCGGCACGATTTTGGCGGCCGGAGTCGCGATTGGAACCGTGGCCGCGCTTTCCAAGGGCAGTCCCAGCCGTCCACCCGGGAGCCACTAGAGACCGCAGGGGGCTCAAGACCATGGATCCATCGCCGACATCAGGAAAACGTCGTCCCGTCATCATTAGTTTTTCCGGGATCGACGGCGCCGGAAAGAGCACGCAGATTGAGGGCCTTCGCTCTCGGCTGGAGCAGGAGGGTTTAAGGGTTCGCATGCTGACCTTCTGGGACGACGTGGCAGTTCTCAAAGATCTCCGCGAGCGCTCAACGCATGCGCTCTTTGGTAGTGAACAAGGTGTCGGGGCCCCAGGCAAACCGGTAAACCGCCGGGACAAGAACGTTCGTTCGGCGTCCATGACCGCGGTTCGTTTTGTTCTATATTTCATCGACGCACTGGCGTTGCGCGCGTGCGCTGCGCGGATGTCCCAAGTCAGTGCCGACGTCATCATTTTCGACCGCTACCTTTTCGATGAGGTCGCGAACCTGGATCTGAACCGGCGCATCAATCGCAGTTACGCAAGACTGCTTTTGCGGATGGTTCCGCGACCCGACGTCGCCTACTTTCTAGACGTGGATCCGGTCAAGGCGCGAGCACGCAAACCGGAGTATCCTCTCGATTTTCTGTTCCAGAGCCGGATGTCGTATTTGGCCCTCGCCGAGATTGCCGGCGGGATCACGGTTGTGCCCGCGGGGACGATGGCGGATGTGCAGCGGATGGTCGCGCAAGCAGCCTTGCAACTGCTGGGCGACCACCCGCTGCACGCTGCGCCGGGCAGAAGTGATCTGGCGCGAAGCCCTGCCTACTGGTAAGTAAAGTTAAAGTTATCCAGATACACCTGGTACGGAGTCGGCTTCTTGTCCCCGTCGGTCTGGAAGTTCACCGAAAGACCCCACCAGCTCTTGGGACAATATCCATGTGGGTAGATCTTGTTCAGATTGTAAGTCACACCGTTCAGCGTGATGGATTGATAGAGCAACGAGTTATTCGCAGTGCGGCTCATTCTGAGGACCAAGTGGTTCCATCCGCCGCTGATTGGGTGGCAAGGTATTCCTGCAGAAACCCAGTGCTTGGTCACGTTGTTCCAGATGTCCCATCCATGACCCCCGGCTATCCGGCATTGGGTTCCCCAGATCAAGCCAACCCCGTTGAAGTACTGGTTTATGTCGAATTCCAGGACTTGCGAGAGTTCCAAATTCTTACCGTAAAAGTACGTATCGTAAACAAAGGTGTGCAGGGTAGTCAGCAGCCTGTGATTAGAGTCCGGCATACCTTCGGAAGATTTTTGCCCAATCATCCCCTTAGTCCACAACACATCGACGTAGGACTTGGTTCCACCCAAGGAGAATTTAGTCGAATTCCCCGACATCGCGGGGGATTGCAAATGCTGCGCGATGGAGTAGCTGATGCCGGGGCATGGACCCGGACAAATGCTATAGTTCGGCGGATACTCCCCGTACGAAATCCATCCACTGTGGGCGTGGATGTTCTTGATGGTAGTGGCGGTTCCGGCCAAAGGCAGGGCCAAGAGCGCAAGCAAACAGATGTAGACGTAAGTCTTTTTCACTAGGATATTTCCTCCAGATTTTCGCAAAGAGTTGGTGGCCGAAGCACGGCAACGCGGGAAACCGACCACAGCAAAGACCGGTCGGTGGCTGTCGCTTACTCCACTTCCGAACCGCCCGATTGAGTTACTGACTTGCCTGACTACCTCAGAGGTTTCATTGAACGTAATACAGGCCTTCCCGAGGGTCAATAAGGGGAACGGCTTAGAGAAAAACCCAGAAGTGCCAGGAGTTTTGCGGGGGGCTCGGAAGGCGCGTCCCAAGCGGTTTCCACGAACAACGGTTAAGCGTTTCTACTCATCTCAAAACCCGGAAAAACCCTAGGGGAAACAAAAGGGGGCGTGGGTGGGAACAAACCTTGCTTGGCTTGAGAAGTGGTTGTTGTTAGTAATGACCGCCTCGATCATCGCTTTGGGTGGCTGCCGTGGGATTACCACGGACTCGCAGACTTCACCTCCGCCTGCGCCCGGGGACATCACTCAGATCAATCACATCATCTTTATGGCCCAAGAGAACCGTGGCTTCGATCACTATTTCGGCGCCATGCGCCAGTACTGGGCCACCAACAACATTCCAGACCAATCCTTCGACGGGCTTCCGCAATTCAATCCCACCTCGGGTGCCGCGCCGCTGCAGGGTCCGGTGGCCAGCAACCCTGGCTGCGACTCCCTGTTTCCTCCCCCTAACAACTGCACGATCGACAGCAATAGCCCCTCCGTCACTTCCTTGCACATGATTTCCAGCTGCGAGGAAAACCCGAGCCCTTTCTGGAATGAGGCCCACGTGGATTTCAATGTGGCGGCCCCACTCTCCGGCACGGCCAAGCTCGACGGTTTTGTGAAAACTGCGGCCCACGATGCCCGAACCGTTACGCCCCCGTTCACCGACACCGCCGGGCTTCGTGCGATGTCTTACTACGACGGGACCGATCTTCCTTACTACTACTTCATGGCTTCCAGTTTCGGGACCTCTGACCGCTGGTTTTCTCCGGTCATGACCCGCACTCAGCCCAACCGCATGTACATGCTGGCCGGCACTTCGGCGGGGCACGTGTCTCCGCTCAAGAAGGGGCAAGCGGTGCTGACCGTCCCAACCATCTTCGACTCGCTGCAAAACGCCGGCGTCACTTGGAAGGTCTATGTGACCGACCTCACCTATGCCAAACACCCGCGGCATGATAGCGCCATCGACTTTTTTGCTACCGCGCACAAGTTTCCGCAAAATATCGTGCCGGTTTCGGAATTCTTCAGCGACCTGCAGGCTGGGACTCTGCCCTCGGTCGCCTACATTGAGCCGGGCCTGGACAGCGGCCTCGATGAACATCCGGGGTTGGATGACGGCAGGCCCGGCGGAAGCATACGGCAAGGTGCGCTGTACGTTTCATCTCTCATCAATGCGCTGATGCAGAGTTCCTCGTGGGGTGATTCCGTGTTCATTCTGACCGTGGACGAACACGGCGGGTTTTACGATCACGTGCCGCCCCAACCAACGGTAAGTCCGGACGGCATCAAGCCGTTGGATTTGACCTCGAACGCCATCTGCTCCCCTCCGCAAACCGGCCCCACCTGCGACTTCGTGTACACCGGCTATCGGGTGCCCCTAATCGTCGTTTCGCCCTTTTCGAAGAAGAATTACGTCTCCCACACCGTGGCGGACTATACCGCCTGGCTCAAGTTTGTGGAGACACGATTCAAACTTCCCAACCTCACGCAACGTGACGCGGCACAAATGGACATGACCGAGTTTTTCGATTTCGTGAATGTTCCGTGGAAGACGCCGCCCACTCCGCCAGTCCAACCTACCAATGGGAAGTGCTACTTAGATCATCTGCCCTAGCGCGGAGCCGGCCGTTTCGGAGTGGCGGCTTTGGGACCAACTCAGTTGCGGGGAGCGGCATTCACTGTGATCGCGGCGGCTGAGTACTGCTGCCCGTTAAAACTGGCTGAGACCGTCACCTCTGCCCCCACGTGAAGCTGGCGGGCCGCTGGCAACGCGGGATCGAAATGAATTTCGTAGCGCTTCTGGTCGCGCGGATCGATCAGCGCCAGAACTCCGGCGTGCACGTCGAGGAACGTGACGTTCCCGCTGAACATGAACGACTTTCCCGGCAACGCCAGCACGGTAATGTCACGGACCACACCCTTGCTGCCGCTATCGGGCAGGAAGCTGGCGGAAATCAGCGCGCCGGCAACCAGATCGGCAGTGGTCAAGGGTTTCTGTCCTTCCCCATGCACGGCGGTCCCGGGGGCAACGCGCAGCACGACCGAGTCTGGGGAGAGGTTGTCTCGCAGCGTCAGCTTGCCGCTCTTCGGGTCGTAATCCACGACTTGTCCATGAAATTCGCCCTCTGGGGTTTGTGTAAGCCGGCGAATGGCACGCGCAAAAACCTGGGTGCCGTCCAGCAAGGTTTCGACGGAAATGCGGTCCCCGATCTGGAGGTCCTTCAACGAAGCTCGCTGGCCATCGCGAGACACCTGCGTCCGTTCGTCGAACAGGATCTTCATGTCCGACCCGCCGAACAAGGAAAGTGTAATTTCATCCCGCACTCGATCCAGACGATGAATGGCGCCGCCAATCACGGTAGCGTCGCCCTTGGGAAGCGGCGGCATGTCTGGCCGTGGAGCGGCAGACCCTCGCGCCAACTGTGTCGTCGGGACGGGCTCGAGAGCCGCTTCCCTTGGCGCCTGCGCGGATACCACACCACTCAGAGCCAGCACCGCCAGCGGAAACCCCACACCTTTACTGGAATTCATAAGCTTCTTTGGATGATTGAAGCGCGCGAAAAGCAGCCTGGAAAACGGCCTCCGGCGATGGCAACGAAATCCCTGTTCTCGCATCCAAATGCAGTCTCGGAGTTTGCCCCGCCGGAGAGGCGTTTCGATGAGTGAACAACGTGGCGCCTTTATTTTCTTGCTGGTCGTGACGGCTGCGATCCTCGGCCTCGCACCCAGACAAATGTGGGCTGGGGATGTGAAGATCCCACTTCCGCGCCCCAGCAGCCCGACGCCGGTACAGCGGCTCAATCAAGAGGGAGTCGCCGCGATTAACAAGCGTCAGTACGAGCGGGCGGCGAGCCTTTTCTACAAAGCTTACCTGTACGATCCCGGCGATCCGTTCACGCTGTACAACTTGGGCTACATCTCGGAGAGGGAGGGCCAGTTGGATCGCGCCCAAAGGTTCTACGCCCTGGCTTCGAAGCAAGCCACCGACGCCGTGATCGCCCGCTCCGAATTGCCAGAGCTGAAGGGAAAACCGATGCGTGCCGCTCTCAATGGGCTGCACGACGCTACCATGCAGGCCAACCGTAACAACGTGGAGGCCATCCGGATATTGTCGGAGGGGCGCGCCTCGGAAGCGGACCTGCTCATCCGCAAGACGCTTGCCGTCGATCCGCACAATGCCTTCGCACTGAACAATCTGGGTGTCGCCCTCGAGGCCGAAGGCAAGTGGGAGGAAGCGTTGATCTACTACGCGGCGGCGGCCAAGACCCACTCCACCGCCACGGTGGTAGTGACGCTGAATGACCAGGGCAGAGGACAGCCGATCAGCGAACTAGCCGCGAAAAGCGAGAAGCGGCTGCGGCAGCGCATGCGCAGTGGAGAAGCCAATCCATCCAAAGCGGCGCGGCTAGCCTTGCAGGGTGTTTCCGCCGTTAACCGCAACGACTGGACTGAAGCCGAGCGCGACTTCCGGCAAGCCTATGCGCTCGATCCGGAGGCCGCTGCGGCATTGAACAATATCGGTTTCGTGGCCGAGAGAAACGGCGACATGGAAACTGCACGGTTCTTTTATCAGAGAGCGCGGGAAGCGCCAGACGCAAACCGAAGAGCGACGTTGACGACGCGGCGTGGCGCGGAGGGCTGGCCGATAGGCTCCCTCGCCGAAGACAGCGATCAAAGCGTTAGCAGCCAAATGGCTGCGGAAAACGCCGCCCGCCGCCGTGAGCAGGGCCCTGTCCAACTGAAGCGCCGCGACGGCACACCCATAACCCCGCCATCCTCGACAGCCCCGTCCAAACAAGTTCCCCGGCCACCCACATCTCCTTCGACGGGGGCGGAAAAACCGTGACCACCACCGGGGTTGTGCCTCGCCTCGAGCTGGATGACCGGCTCACTTTTCTTTCGCAGCTCTTATTCAACCCTACCTTCGGCAACCACGCCCTGAAAGGCGTACCGGAGTCGGCTAACGCTCTACCGGCAGCCAATCTTGGACGTGAGGACTTTGACGCTGCGGTGGCTTTGTCGGACTCCAACCACGTGACCATGCGAACTCTGCCGGTGTTCCGCTCCCTGCTGGCGGCCGGGGAGAGCGAAGCGGTGGAATGGATAGAAGAAGCTCTGGAGCGGGAGGCAGCTCGAATCGCACGAGCCCTGACTTTTCTACGCGCGATTTGCGACGCTCTTGATTCCGAGGGCTGCCACGTTGTGGTGATCAAGTCACTCGATCACTGGCCGGACCTCGGCAGCGACCTCGATTTGTACGCCAACGCCGCGCCGGACAAGATCATCCGCATCATGAGAGAGAGATTTCAGGCGCAAGTGGCCGCGCGAAGCTGGGGAGACCGCCTCGCCAACAAATGGAATTTCTTGCTGCCCGGCCTGCCCGAACTGGTTGAGATCCACGTGGGGCGGCTCGGACAAACTGGCGAGCAGGCCGCCCTCGCCAAATCCCTGGTCGCAGAATCCCGGAGCGTGCGCGTCGGAGATTACTCGTTTCGGGTCCCCTCTGCCGAACACCGCGTCATGATTTCAACGTTGCAACGGATGTACCGGCACTTCTACATCCGGCTGTGCGACATCGCCGACACCGCGGACTTGGTTTGCCAGAAGATCATCCGCTACGACGATCTGCGGTCAGCCTCTCTCGCTGGAGGCATCTGGCCGGGAGTTGCCACCTACCTGTCGCTGGTGTCCGAGTACGTGCAGAGCTACGATTCTGAAGCCCTGGATCTGCCACCGATGGTGACCCAGACGCAACGCTTTGGAGCCGAGCAGGTAGGCTTTCGGCGCGGTTTTCTGCGCATTCCCATCCTGCCACACGCCGCCCGGCTTTACCGGGCGCAGTTCGCCAGTCTCCTGCGCCTCGGCGAGATGAAAAACGCCGCACGCCTCAGCTTGCTTCCTGGACTGGCCACGGCTGCGGCGCTAGGCATGAAGATTACTGGGAGCGATAAGGGAGTCTGGTAGAAACGGCCTGCTCAACGCAGTTGATAGCCGCGCTTAATCTCGCAGCGGTAAAGCTTGCTCTGTTCTTTGCTCATTTCCAGGGCACACTGGGCCCAGCTCAAGAAGAGATTCGGCCCCAAAGGGAAGACAATGGCCTCGCCGTTCACTTCAGCTTTGATGCTGGGCCCTTCGGCCGCCGACGGCAGACTGAAATTCAGGGTTTGGCCGAAAATGACGGGATAGGATTCGCGGACCAGATCGCTGGCCATAGGATGCACCACCTCGGCCTCGATCAAAAAGGTCGCGGTGTCGGACCAATTGAGAGCAGCGACGGTCACGCTTTGGCTGTTACGCAGCAGACCTTCGGATTGTATCTTGGTGAAGGGGCAGGGGCCAGCGATGCAGGAGACACGCGCGTTGCGGAATTCGTTGCCCGCGCCCGCTTCCAGGGTTGCCGATCCCTCCGCCGCTTTCCATTTTCCGTCGGGCGAGCAGGGAGATTGTCCGCGACAGGGAACATTTCCCGTATTCGCTACTTGGAAGATCCGCACGGCGCTGCCGACCTCGACCTCGGTGGTCGCTTTCATGGAATACCTGACGCGCACGTTGGAGACGACGATGACGGGCCCATCGTCCACCGCGGGGCCCGGGCGGACAATAGGCTCGAGGTGGATCACCTGAAGCTCGTCCCCCAGGAATTCGTTGAGCACGAGCGGCCGATAGTCAGGATGGTGGAAGGCAAGAGTAATCGGTCGTCGTTTTGGGAACCACCTGGGCAGAGCGAGTTGAAAATAACCGGCGGCATCGGATTTCGCATACGTCAGGGTAGAACCTGTGGCGACGGAAATCTGGACCTCGGCAATCGGCGTCTGTTTCTTGGAGTCGTCGTCCTGCCGAATAACGGCGCCGCGCAGCAACACTGGTTGGCGCCGGTGGACCACGATCAATAGCGACACCGCCGCGATCCCCAGGACCCCAAGCAGCAACCTCCTCACAACAGCTTTTTTTCCTCTCCTCATAAAGGCTTCCACCTGGACCTTCGGCTTTTCTTGTGATGCTAATTGTCCCGGCATGGCTGGAATATCATCTAAAATTGTTCAGGGTGCGCGAAAACCAACAACAGAAAGCCGGCCTGCTCTCGCGACGCCGGGCCCTGGTCCAAATCGCAGCCGGGGGCGCCGCCGCTTGCCTTCCTCTGACTGGGTGGGTGGGGTCTGGCCTTGCCGAATCCACGCAACCGCATCGAGGCCCGGCTCCGCCTCCCCTGCACACCGTTCTTTCTCCAGAAGACGACCAGTTCCTGGACGAAGTCGAGAAAGCCAGCTTCCTCTATTTCTGGGAACAAGGCAACCCGCAAACGGGACTGGTAAAAGACCGCTGCAACACCCGCTCCACTGACAACGGCGTGGTGGCCAGCATTGCGGCCACCGGCTTTGGATTGACGGCGCTGTGCATCGGTGACCAACGCGGTTTCGTCACCCGTGAAGAGGCGCGTAACCGGGCGCGCTGCCGCTCTGCGTTTCCTCTGGAAGAAACTCCCGACCCATCGCGGATTTTTTTATCACTTCGCCAACCTCAACAGTGGCGAGCGGATGTGGGACTCGGAAGTCTCGTCGGTGGACACCGCTATTCTGCTGTGCGGGGTGTTGACCTGCCGCCAGCATTTCGAAGAGCACTCCGAGATCAGCAATCTGGCGTATCAAATCTTTAATCGGGTGGACTGGACCTGGCTCTCCGAAGATACCTCTTTGCTGCCCCATGGATGGATGCCCGAGGTCGGTTTCCTGCCCAACCGCTGGGACTACTACAGCGAACTGATGATGATGTACCTGCTGGGCCTTGGGTCAACCAGCTATCCCCTGAGTGTGGAAACCTGGAATGCCTGGAAGCGGACTACATTCGAATATGACGGCCTGCGCTACATCGGTTCGTTCGCCCCGCTGTTTGTGCATCAGTATTCGCAGGCCTGGTTTGATTTTCACGGCAAGCGTGACAAGTTCGTGGACTACTTCGAGAACTCGCGCATCGCCACCGACGTGCACCGCCGGTTTTGCCTCGAGCTGGCCGGACAGTTCCCCAGCTATAGCGACGACCTGTGGGGAATCACGGCGTCCGATTCGCAAAAGGGATATGTGGTGTGGGGCGGCCCACCTGCCATTGGGCCGATCGACGGCACCGTAGTACCCTGCGCCGCCGGCGGATCGCTGCCATTCTTGCCGCAGGAAACAATGCGCGTCCTCAAGAACATAAGAAACAAATACGGAGCCAGGGCTTGGACTCGTTATGGCTTTGTGGACGCCTTCAACCCGCTTAATAACTGGTACGACAGCGACGTCGTCGGGATCAACACCGGCATCACCCTGCTCATGGCTGAAAATGCCCGCAGCGGGTTTGTCTGGGACACGTTCATGAAGAACCTGGAAGCCAAGCGCGGCATGGAGCGCGCGGGGTTCGTGGCCTACTCAGCTCCCGCTCCGCGCCCGGCACGAAAGTAAATTAGGCCGCCGTGGCGCCGTATTTCTCGAAAGGCGGACGCACGTAAGCTACGGGCTTCTCTTGGAGTAAAAGTTCGGTAGCCTGCACTCGCGGGTCCGCGTGGAACCAGTGCTGCACCACTCCCTGGTGCAGGAAGCTGGCAATGGAGAGCAGACTCATCCCCTGGTGATGCGCCATCCAGCAGCGCACCACGTCATGGCGACGCAGCGGTGCGGTGGATGAACGAAAGTCTGCGGCTTCGTAAAAACCGAATCGCCCTGACCATTTCAAGCGGTGCATCCGGCGCAGATTCCTCAAGGCGGCAGCGGGATCCACGGGCAGCGCGAGGAAGGTTGAATACGGCGAGATCACCAGGGCTTCTGCTTCCCCTTTGCGCAGCGCCAGGCCAGGAATCCCGAAGGCGTGGTACTGATAATCGCCGGAATCATTGATCTGCGCATGGGCCGATTCGGAGATTCCCCAGGGAATCCGGCGGGCGGCGGCAAAGATGCGCTGGGCGCGTACCGCCGCAGTGCTTGCGCGCTCCAGCAGCGTATCGGGATAAGTGCGCATCCAGATCGAAGGCATAAGGTACTCGAACATGGTTCCGGACCAGGAAAGGAGAACCGGACGCCCTTGATCGAGAGTCTGGGAGCGACCGAGTGAAAACCACGTCTCCTGTGGCAGATCATCTTTGGCGATGGCGACGAACAACGCGGTGCGTGCTTCTGACGCCAGCAGATCGTAGCAAGCGGGATGAAGTTGCCCGGCTTCCACATCGAACCCGATCGAGAGAAGCCGGCGCTTGGGGTTCAACAGAAAGCCGAAATTCATCTCCGCAGCACATTTCGCGGCCGTGTCAGCGATGCCGCGCAAGGACTCAATGAGGCTGCCGACGCGGAACTCCGCATCCGGTAGTCGAGCCAGCAACTGGTCCACCGCGGCGCGACTCTCTGCCGTCAAATCGCCGGCCCGGCCTTTTAATTCCAGACTGGCCCTGAGGTGAGCGAGGAAATCCGGCATGAGCTTCAGGGGAATGTTTTGAGCGTCCATCAGCTCAACGAGATCGACGTCGCCCCTGAGCGGATCGGACTCTGGCAAAAGCCAGGGCATGTAGTGGCTGATTAGCTCCTTTATTCTTGTCAGGCGCCGCTGGGCTTGAGCAGTCAGCCAATCGGCATCAGCGACCCGCCGAGCCGGTTCCTCGAAACGGGAACCGGATAAATCCAGGAGCCCTCGCAGCCAGTCGAATCTTTCCGATTTTCTTTTGCTCGTCAGCCGAGGCTTGTCCAGAACTGGCTGCGAACTTCCCAGCAGCCGGAGATGATCGAGAAAGCCTTCCGCCAGATGAAATTGCGCCAGCGGCTGACGTAGCTGCTCCAGACAGCCTTGCCGCAGGGTCCAAAGCGATGCGACCAGGTTACCGCTGTCCACAGAGGACACAAAACGAGGAGCCAGCGGCTCAAGGGTCCGCGTGTCGTACCAGTTCAAAAGGTGCCCGTGGTAACGGCGAAGCTCAGTCACCGTCGCCAGAGTTTGCTGGGTCAACTGCGCGAACTCAGGAACCGTAAGATATCCAAAGCGCAGTGCTGCCTGCCGCACATTCATGAGAAGGCCAATGTTTGTGGGCGAGACGCGCGCCGCAACTTTGGCTGGTTCCTGGAAGTTGTCGGGGACCAGCCAGTGGTGCTCTTCCGTGCTCAACTCGAGGAAGTAACGCCAGGTGCGCAGCGCAATTCCGCGCAGGAAGACTTCGTCACGCTCGCGTGTGGGATGGGATGGCTCGCTGGGGGGGCGGTCCAGCCAGAGTGACAGCGGCTTGCTGACCGCCCACAACAAAAGCAGCGGCGTGGCCGCCGGCAACGCGGCCGGGCGCAACCACCACAACAGTCCTGCAATCGCCACGGTCAGCAGCGGCGTCGCCGCCAGGTAGAAATCGAGAGTGGTGGACCTTGGCCCGCCCGATTCCGCCTGGGCCGCGGTCTCCCATTGCAACAGCAGCCGTCCGGTGAGCCGCTTGCGCACCAGAGTCCGGACGATCGCGTCTCCGGAAAGCAACATCTGATGAGCCAGAAACGTCAGCCCCAGAAAAACGTTGACGAAGGCAGTGCTGGCGGAGCTCAAGGCGTCTCTGACCGCGGCCCTCTTCTGAGCAATGGCTGCGCGCAGCAAATCAGACGCGAATCGGAAGATGCCCGGAAGAACGAGAATGAAAATGGTTGCCAGGGTCCAATCCCGTGGCGAGCCGGGAAGAACAAACCATCCCAGTAGCAGCAGCAGAAAAGTCGCCGGCTCGACCAGGCTGCGGCGAAGATTATCCAGGATTTTCCACCACGATATGAGCGAGATGGGGTTGGGGACACGATGCCCCGATTCCACCCGCACGCTCGACCCCAGCCATTCCGCAATCTGCCAGTCGCCCCGCAGCCAGCGATGTTTGCGGCGGTTGTACGCGCTGTAGTGAGACGGATAATCTTCGATGATCTCGATGTCGCTGACCAGGCCGGCGCGCGCATAAGCGCCTTCGATCAAATCGTGACTGAGGAGCGCGTTCACGGGAAAGCGCCGGTCGAGGACTTGCTGCAACACATCCACATCGTAGATTCCCTTGCCGGCAAAGCTGCCTTCGCCGAAAAGATCCTGGTAAGTATCGGAGGCTGCCCGGGTATAGATGTCGAGTCCGGTCTGGCCGGAGTAGATTTTTGCCAGACGGGAACGCACCGCGCTCTGCACGCTGATTCCGACGCGCGGCTGTAGGATGCCGTATCCGGCGACCACGACGTTGGCTTCAGGATCGATGACCGCCCGGTTCAGCGGATGGGCTAGCGCTCCGATCATGCGGCGGGCGGAGCCTCGCGGCAATTCGGTATCGGCGTCAAGCGTGATCACGTAGCGGACACTGGGCAGAATCGAAACGTCTCCAACCTTCACGGGAAAGTGGTCGGCCTGCTGCCGCAGCAGCGAGTTCAGATGCAGCAGTTTCCCGCGCTTCCGTTCCCATCCCATCCAGACCTTTTCTTTCGGGTTGTACACGCGGTGGCGATGCAGCAATAAGAAGCCGCCGCGGCCTTCACCCGCGTATTTCTGGTTCAGACCATCAATCAATTCGCCGCACAAGTTCACCAACGGGTCGCCTTCGGCGGGGCGGTCAGCCGAGTCTGGAAGGTCGCTCAAGAGCGCGAAGTGCAAATTGCAGTCGTGGTTGCCGAGGAAGCGTACTTCCAGGTCATGCAGCAGCCGGCGTACCTGGTTCTCGTTCAGAAGCAGCGTAGGAACGGCCACCAGCGTAACGCAGTCAGCCGGAACGCCGGCCTCGAAATCGAGTTTGGGCAGAATCCGTGGCGGCAAAAAAGATATGGTGAAATAGTTCATCAGCTGCACGGCGCTCTGGGAGCAGGGCAGCAGCAGCGCCAACATCGCCAGCAACATCAGGCTTGGGGAACTGTCCGGCGGGGTCACCAGCCATGCCAGCAGCGTTATTTCCGCCGCAGTCACGGCGGCGATCGCGGGCAGATAAAATTCGTCGGGGTGTTCCCTGATCAACGTGCGCCAACGTTGGATTAGCGGCGGCTGGAATCCGATCTCCCGGCGAAGCTGGTCCGTGCCCTCGGCGACAAGGTAGTAGCCAATGTGCGCCCGCCGATGGTCTCCAGCAGAGTTGGTCTGCTGCTGCGACTTGACTTGCTCCGCCAGCCGCAAAGCCACCCGCGCGATCTCAGGCTCAGTCAGACACGAGTGCTCGGCGAACTCGACCACGGCCTTGCGATATAACTCGCGGCTGTCGAACTCCATTCGGCTGTAATCGCCCGTCGGGTCCTGCTGCAGAACGCGATCGAACGGAATTAGGGGTTCAATGAGTTCCTTCCAGGACGTCTGGGCGACGTCGCGCAAACTGCGAATACTGGCGTTCAACCGATCCGACGAATCGGCCGTTTCAGGTTTGCCTTGCGCCGATGCAGCGCTTGCGATCTCCTCCAGCAGAACAAGTTTAAGCAGAGTCACTACCGCCCACAGCTCGGCCAGTTTCAGCGGTGCGCGCTCCTGAAATGCGACGAGATAAGAAGCGAACGCCGGCTCGCTAAATTCGCAGTTAACGGCGCTCAGGAAGTCTTGGGCGATGAGAATCGCCCGCGGCGCCTGGTTCAAGGTTGCGGTTCCGGCCAGCGGCAGACGGGGCAAAGACGGCAGGCCTTCATCCAATCCGTGAAATTCCGCAGACAAGAGGGCGGAGTTTTCATAAAGCGTCCTGCTTCGATTCGACTGGCTTGAATCGGACCGATAGGGGCGAAGCGAACGCAGCAGGGGTCGAAAAATGCTCGCCAGCAACCGCCAACGTCTGGCGAGGTAATCCGACGAATTCGTGCCGGGACGGCGTAGCATCGCCCGGCTCAACTCAGATGCGCGCACACGCAAGGCGGTGAAAACTTCGTCGCCTGAAAAGCTCGGGGCGGGATCACCCCCACCGTCCACAGCCCGCGGTTGAATCATTGGCGGCATCTTTGACCTTCAGCGGTAGCTGGCGGCTTGCATTTCAAACATTTCCGCGTAACGTCCCCCCAGACGGGTAAGGAGCTCATGGCTTCCATCTTCAATTACGCGGCCGTTTTCAAGCACCACAATCCGATCGGCCATGCGCACCGTCGAGAACCGATGAGAGATGAACAACGCTGTTTTTCCCGCAGTGAGATCGGCGAAGCGGCGGAAGACCTCAAACTCGCTGCGCGCGTCCAGCGCCGCCGTCGGCTCATCGAGAACCAGCAGTTGCGCATCGCGCAGGTAGGCGCGGGCCAGAGCGATTTTTTGCCACTCGCCCCCGGAAAGATCGACCCCGCCCTCGAAACGGCGCCCCAGCATCTGCTCATACTCACCAGGAAGCCTGGCGACTACTTCGTCGGCAAGGCTCTTGTGCGCGGCGTCCCGAAGCAGCGCGGAATTCCCCAACTCTTCAACCCGCCCGACCGCAATGTTTTCGCTGGCGGTCATCTCATAGCGCATAAAATCTTGAAAGATGACCCCGATTTCGCGGTGCAGGTCTTCTAGGTCGTACTCGCGAAGGTCCACGCCATCCAGCAGAATCTGGCCTTCCGTGGGGTCGTAAAGCCGAGTCAACAACTTCACGATCGTGGTCTTGCCTTGACCGTTCTCGCCGATCAAAGCCACGCGTTCACCTGGATGAAGATGAAAGTTCAAGCGGTCAAGGACCATACGTTCGGTAGCGGGGTAGCGAAAAGAAACTTCGCGGAACTCGAACCCCTCCCGGATCGGACGTGGCGTCGGCAACGCATTTGGTTTCGAGCGGATGGTGGGTCTCATTTCGAAAAATGCCAGCAGATCGGTCAGGAACAAGGCCTGGTCGGCAATTCCGGACAGAGTCGAGAAAACCTGTTGCAGATTGTTGCTGGCCTGCAAAATGGCATTGGCCAGGAAGGTCAGGGTACCGATGCTCAGACCTCCACCCACCGTGCGCCAAATGACGTACAGATACGCGGAGTAGTACCCGCCCGTGCTGATCAGCGACAAGACCGACCCAACGCCAAGTTTCTTGCGCGCCAGCTCGACATCCTGTTCGTAGATTGTGCGCGAGAGCCGGGCAAACCTCTGAGTGAGAAACCCGCTGAGGTTGAAAAGCTTGAGCTCTTTGGCCGCTTCCTTACTTCCGCCCACCTGGCGAAGGTAATCGAGCTGCCGCTTAATGGGCGTCTGGCGAAAATTTTTGGCGTAGCCAAGGAAGGCGAAATGGGTCTCGCCCAGAAACGCCGGCACCACGGCAACAACCAGCAACAACATCAGCCACGGCGAATAGATCATTACCGCAATCGACATGCTCACGGCAGTAATCAGTTGCAATTGCAGACGGCCGATGGACTGGATCATTCCAAGACGGTCGGTGGCCTGTACCCGGGCGCGTTCCAGGCGGTCGTAGAAAACTGGGTCTTCGTATGCCGTCAGGTCAAGTTCGGAAGCGTGCTTCATGACCTGAATGCTGACGTAGCGGGTGTACTTCTCGGCCAAAAGCGAGTCGGAATAATCAATCATCCGGCTTAGAACGCTGAGCACGACCGCCACTCCGAACTCGGCCAGCACCAACCACCAAAGGCGGGGAGGAACGGCACTATGGGTGTCGCGGAGGTGGACCAGAAGGTCAATGATCAGCTTAGGAATCCAGAACAAGGCCAGCGGCAAGAGCGCTGCTACCACACGAGCTGATAACCCGAACGTCACTACCCCCGGCCCAGACCGCCAAACGATCTTCAGCATGGGAGGCAGGTTGCGAAGAGCGGCTAAACGCTTCCGCCATCCGCCTTCGAGACTATCCTCGGTCGCCAAAGTTGAACCCCGTCCCGGGATTAATCTTAGTTGAAAGCCGCCGTTTTCAACAGGTTCGTGTTCAATCAGATCGGGTTAATAGAGGTTGTAAATTGCAGACAGGTTGCCTGCAACCGACTTGGTGTCTATCACTTCGCGGAATCAGAAGTACATCCGAAAGCGGGCTTTCCGCCTTGGATCGAGTTCAGAATTGGCGCCGGAGGATCGAAACCGCCACCTAGGAGCATCCGCCGGTCCCCGTGGTTTCAAGTTGCTTTGCTGCCCGGCCGATGGTTTCCCGGAGTTTCCCCGGGCCATATTAACACGATGTTCACGTGAAATTCATTATTCATTGAACGTCCTGCACTTAGAATCGCCCGCAATTCCAGCGACGATATTCTTGTTTTTCAGATTTTCCAGAGCCCTTGTTGCAGTTTATTCATTTCGACCAGGAGAGAAAACAATGAAGCGAGTCATGGCTTTAGCGCTTTTGCTTACGCTATGTGCGTTAGCGGCGCAGGCCCAGCAAAGCACGACAACTGCTCCCGCCAAGACCACCCGGAAGAAGATGGCCCCGAAAACGGATCCGGCCGTCACCGCTCAACTCGACGCGTTGAAGCAGGCCATGGATGCGCAACAGGCGCAGATCAAGCAGTTAAGCGATCAAGTGCAGAGCCGCGATCAGCAGATTCAGCAGTTGCAGCAGAAACTCGACCAGAGCCAGACCGCGGCCACGGAAGCCGCCGGCAAGGCCGACTCCGCTGCCTCGGCGGCCGCCCAGCAAAGCGCGGATGTCACCGCGCTCAAGAGCGACGTTTCCGACCTCAAGCTGAATTCCACCAACGCCGCCTTGTCGATGCAAGACACACAGAAGGTCATTGGAGGCGAAAAGGCAGATATCAAAGCGCTTAGCAATTTGAAATTCAGCGGCGATCTGCGCCTGCGCTACGAGCCTTTCTGGGGCGGCGGCCCGGCCAACGGGGCGGTCCCACCGTCCCGGCAACGCGAGCGGTACCGTCTCCGTTTCAACGTGAATACCAAAGTTGACAACGACTTCGCCCTCGGATTGTCACTCGCCTCTGGAGATTTCGGCGATCCGATCTCTACCAACACCACGAATACCGGCTTTTTCACTCGGACGCCCATCGCTATTGACAAGGCGTACGCCACTTACACTCCGCACTACTACAAGCCGTTCAGCCTTACCGTTGGAAAGTTCGCCTATACGGTCCTCCGCACCGAACTTACCTGGGACAGCGACCTCAATTGGGAAGGCGGAAGTGCCGCCGTCGCGTACAACTGGAACAAGGGGTTCCTCAATCACCTGGCAGCGGTTGCTGTCGGAACCGACTTCAATGAGGTCAGCGCCGGCCCGGATAGCTACATGGTGGGCGGTCAGCTACAAACTGGCTGGACTTTGCTCCCCAGGCTGAAACTAACCGCCGATGGCGCCTTCTATAGCTTTGCCAACGCCGACTCGATTGCCCAAAACCAGGTCAACGGAAGCGGCGGCAATGGCTGGCCAACCACTGGTCTTCCCACCCCGACGGGCTTTGGCGGCACGTTCGGTTTTGGCGGATCTAGCGACACCAACAATTTTGGGACCATCAACGGTAAGCGTTTCTTCGCTTCCCAGTTCGGCATCCTGGACGCGATCGCGCGTTTGGACTTCGATACCGGACACAAACGCTGGCCCATCTATGCCCAAGGCGACTACGCCCAAAACACTGAGGCCTGCGACAATATCGTCGTTTTCATCGCCGCCGCGGTGGCGCCTCCACCTTGCGACAAGCGCCAGCGTCACGCCTATTGGGCCGAATTCCAAGTCGGCCAGACCAAGAACAAGGGCGACTTGATGCTGAATTACACGTTTATGCGCATCGAACGCGACGCGGTTCTCGCCGCTTTCGACTTTAGCGACTTGCGGCAGCCGACCAATGTCGCGGAAAACCGTGTAGAGGCCTATTACCAGGCTTATCCGCATGTGCAAGTTGGCGTCACCGGTCTGATCGGACGCCAGCTGGTAACCGCCCAGAGCCCGACCCTGGAACGCTACCTCAAACGCTGGCAGTTCGACACCATCTTCGCGTTCTAGTCTGATTTGTTGTTTTGAGGGGGTCCCGGCCGGAGCATTGCAAGGTGCTCCGGCCGAACTTTTTTGCCATCAGGCGATTTGGTCGCCACTGAATCCGCTCTTGAATTTCCCCTTGCGGGAAACTGCGCTTTATATCTTGACAAATCGTTTTGGCAGGCGTATTAAGTTGGGGCGCGAGGGGACAGAAAAGGAGAGACCAATATGTCCTCTGCTGAGACCGGAAAACTGGCATTGGTGTTATCAGATACTTCCGCCAGTTCCAGTACGGTCACCGTAAACCTGACGAACTCTTCCTCCCCTCTGACAACCGTGACTCCGTTCACCACGTCGGCAACCCAGAATCAAGCGCAGGGAAGTCCGATCTCTGTGACCAATGGCACCTTCACCATCACCGTTCCTTCGCACACTGTAATTACGGTTGTCGGCTAGTAATTCAGGCTCAGCATCCAGGATTAGGGGCACAGTCCGTGGTACCGGTTCGGCCGCGTCCATATCGACCGGCGGGCCCTTACATCTGAAGGCGGTCACTCTTGATTGCTTATCGCAGTTAAGTTCGCTCCTGCGACATTCGTCCGTCCATGATGCGCCAAATTCCCAATGTGATACGGAAGCGACGGGTGTGCAGGGGGGGTGTGGTACACTCTCCGCCGCTGGCCTTCTGCTCAAAAAATACTACTGGGAATGAACGAATGAACCTGCGTCGGATCGCTGTGTCTGGAGTATGGATCGGTTGGGTTGCTGCATCGTTGGCGAGTGGACAACAGGCTCCGGCTGCGCTGCGGGCGATCACCGTCGATGATGCATTTCAGATAAAGGCGGTGGATGATCCGCAGATCAGCGCCGATGGGGCATGGGTCGCGTACACGGTGGAGACCTCATCGCTGAAAGAAGACAAGAGCCACACGCGGATATGGATCGCTCCGGCAGCCGGCGGAGATGCGATTGCGATGACGGTGGAGGATGAGACGTCAACGTATCCGCGATGGAGTCCGGATGGAAAGTATCTGGCGTTTCTGTCCGGACGGAATGAGGGAAAGACGCAGGTGTATTTGCTGAACCGGCAGGGCGGCGAGGCCGAGAAGATCACGGACACGGTCCAGGACGTGGAGAGCTTTGCGTGGGCTCCGGACAGCAAGCGGATGGTGTTGGTGCTGCGGGATCCGAAGCCGGAAGAGATTGAAGCGGCGAAAGAGAAGACGAAGGGCGAGGCGGCGGACGAAAGCGGAGACAAGAGTTCGGAATCGAAGAAGAGTAAGACGCCGCGGCCCATTGTGGTGGACCGATACGCGTTCAAGTTGGATGAGGTGGGCTATCTCGACCGGCGGCGCACGCACTTGTATGTGTTCGAGATTGATACGAAGAAGATGACGCAGGTGACGTCGGGCGACTTTGATGATGAGGAGCCGGTGTGGTCGCCGGATGGAAAGCAGCTGGCATTCTCAAGCAAGCGGACGATGCCCGATCCGGACCGGAATTACGATCGCAACATTTTCGTGGTAGCGGCGGACAACACGGATAAAGGTGCGCGACCGACGCAGGTGACGACGAATCCAGGGTCGGATGCGCAGCCGGCGTGGTCGCCCGATGGGAAGTGGATTGCGTATGTGACGCAACTGGATCCGATGCTGCTGGAGTATTCGACGAAGCACGTGGCGGTTTCGCCGGCGACAGGTGGCGAGGCGAAGGTCCTGACGAAGGCGTTCGACCGGATGGCGAGCGATCCGCGGTTTTCGCCGGATGGACAATTCATCTACTTCATTGCGGACGACGAGGGGACCCAGAACTTGTGCCGAGTGCCGGCGGCGGGCGGAGAGGTGACGCGTCCGATTGGCGGGCGGCTGATGCTGTATGGGTACACGATGGCGAAGAACGGCGCGGTGGCAGCAACGATTACCACGCCGGAGCGGCCATCGGAAATTTTCACGCTGGGTGCGAATGGCGGAGAGCCGATACGGATCACGCATACCAACGATGCATTCATGGCGCAGTTGAAACTCACGATGCCCGAGTATGTAAAGTTCAAGAGCAAGGACGGAACGATGGTGGGCGGGTTTTTGTATAAGCCGCTGGATTATGTTCCGGGGAAGAAGTATCCAGCGATTCTGCGGCCGCATGGCGGGCCGGTGTGGTCGTACTACGCAGAGTTCACAGACCTGGCGCAGTTGTTCGCGGCGAACGGGTATGTGGTTCTGTATCCGAACCCCCGGGGGTCAACGGGGCGCGGGCAGGATTACGCGAAGGCGATCTTTGCGGATTGGGGCAACAAGGATTTTCAGGACGACATGGCGATGTTGGATTACGCCATCGCCCAGGGATTGGTTGACCCGGACAAGCTGGGGGTAGGCGGTTGGTCGTACGGAGGGATTTCGACGGATTTCATCATCACGCAAACGACGCGATTCAAGGCGGCCATCTCAGGGGCGGGTGCGACGAAGTTCGATTCCATGTACGGACATGATCAGTACGTTCTGGATTATGAGACGGAGTTGGGGCGTCCGTGGGAGAAGCGGGCGGTATGGGACCACGTGTCGATGTACTGGAAGGTCGCGAACGTGACAACGCCGACGCTGTTCATGGGTGGGGACGTCGATTGGAATGTGCCGATCCTGGGCGGTGAGCAGATGTACCAGTCGCTGAAGAGCCTGGGAAAAGAGACGGAGTTGGTGGTATATCCCGGGGAGTATCACGAATTCAAGACACCAACGCACTTGAAGGATCGGATGGAGCGGTACCTGGCATGGTACGCGCACTATGTGAAGGCAGATGGGACGCCCGCGAGGCCGCCGGAGAAGCCAGCGGAGAAGGAAAAGAAGGGCGGAGAGTAGGAAATCCGCGGAACAGGGCGATCCTTCGCGACCAATTGCTCAAGAGTTCTCCAAAGTTGTTCTTGCCGCTCACTTGGGAGGAGAAAATCGGTAAACAACGCAAGGTAGATCGCTTCCGTGCGCAGCATTGTAGGTGTCAATGCTTGTGACTCTGCAAGCATTCAGTTTTCTTGCCGTGGGGTCTTCATCTTTCAGCACTGCTCCCAGGTCATCAAACATCAACTGCGAATAGTTGTACACCGAATGACCAGACGCGCCTACTTTCAGCGGAGACATATCAATCGTGTCCATTCCTTTGACGACCACATACTGCTTTCTGGCATTGCCGGCGCGGGGGGCGTCGGGACGCAGCCAACTGGCGGCCTGCAGCGCGAGATCATGGTTGGATACATAGAGGGTTCTTCGGCGGAAGGGGCCGGAGCGCAAAACCAGGTCCTTGAAGATCTCGGCGTCAACATCAGGCGCAATCATGACAAGCTGCCCCAGACGTTGTTGCGGCAGGTTCAGACCAGCCAGTGCCCACAAGAAGCGCCCGGTTGCCCATGCTATGGCCAACGATGTGGAGGACTGCCCCGTCAGGCAGCGCATTGACCAGGTCTTGAATAAATTGCATCAGATGCTCGATCGTCCACTCATTCCGGTCGTAATCAACGCCGTAGGCGGAAAACTTGCCCTCGGAGGGCCAACTGTAGGCGACGGGCACGGCCCGAATCCCGGCCCGCTGAACCAGGCGGACAGCGATCTGGGTGGATTCGTCGAAGGAAAAGTTGAATCCGTGCACAAACAACACGACATCGGAATGAGCTGCTTTGATTCCACCCATGAACTCGGCCTTCCCTAGTGTGGCAGGCAACTCCTTCTTGAGCCACGGCGGCCGGTCGCAACCGGCCACGGCGCCGTTCACCGGATCTTCGCATCGGGCGCCGTAGGTGATGCGGTTTTCCGAAAGATTCATTTCGCCCGAAAAATTGAGGGTCTGCGGCGATTCCTGCGCACGGTCGGTTACGAATAAAACCGTTTCCGGATGCTGTTGCGGCAGAGGCGGCATCGGAACCCTGGCTACCCTGGGACAGGTCAGCAGCCGCTGGGCGCAACCTGAACAAAGGCAAACCACCGCGAGCAATGCTAACAGCACGACTGTGAGAGCGACCGGAACCCGGGCTTCATCCGGCCGCCGTGGTTATGCCCTTCGCTATCTTTCTGTCCTTCTCTCTCACAGCCGACATTAGACAGTCCGCGACGAGGCTTGGTCAACGTGCAACCGTAAACTTGGCCTTTTCGGACCAGGCTTATTGATGAAGCACGGACATGCACCCTTCATGTCACTCCGCGAGTTCGTCGGTTCTGGCCTGCCGCGCGGACTACTACTGCACAGCGACTACGTCGATATCACCCGTGGC
>CAWFXO010000009.1:0-31286 GCA_963819825.1 uncultured Acidobacteriota bacterium | reverse complement strand
TCGCGCTCGATTGGTGGGTGCCTTCGGACGACGGCAAAGTACGTGGCGTACGGCACGTCTCCCAGCGGCTCGGAGATGAGCACGCTGCATGTGATCGAGACTGCGACCGGCAAGCTGCTGCCCGACTCCATCGAGCGCACCCGGGCGGTCAGCATGGCGTGGATGCTCGACAACTCCGGCTTCTACTACACGCGTTATCCGAAGAAGGGTGAGGTCGCCGAAGGCCAGGAAGTTTACTACCGTCACGTTTTCTACCACACGCTGGGCTCCGATCCCACCAAGGACCCGCTGATTTTCGGCAAAGACCTCGGGCGCAGAAGACTGGCCGGAGGTTGATCTCTCCAACGACGGCCACTGGCTTTTGATCACGGTCTCGAAGGGCTGGACCCAGTCCGACCTTTACGTTCAGGATTTGCGGACGGGAGTGGAACGCAAGGCTCCAGTACAAATCACCGAAGGCAAGAACTTTCTCTACGGCGGCGAAATTTTCGACGGCAAGATCTATATCACCACCAATGAAGATGCGCCTCGCTATCGCATGTTCGCGGTTGATGCAACTTCGCCCGCACGCGCCAACTGGAAAGAAATCATTCCGCAGAATGACGCCGTGTTGCAAGGCGCGGCCATCGTAAACGGCCTGCTGCTGGCGCAATACGAGAAGAACGCCACGTCACAGCTCACTCTGCTGCGATACCGACGGCAAGCCGCTCGGCGATGTGCAGCTTCCCGCCATTGGCAGCGTTTTCGGATTGGGCGGCAAGTGGGACCGCAAAGAAGTTTTCTTCGCATTCCATTCCTTCACCGTGCCAGATTCGATTTATCAGATTGACCTGACTACGCGGGCGAACGTCGCTGTGGAGCAAGGTGGAGCGCTCCGGGAATCGATCCCGACAAGTACGAAGTCAAGCAGCTTTGGTTTGACTCCAAAGACGGCACGCACGTGCCCATGTTCGTGTTCTACAAAAAGGGACTCGTGCTCAACGGAAAGAATCCGACTTTGCTCACCGGATACGGCGGATTCAACATCAGCCTGACTCCGAATTTCGTTGGCGACCGCTATCTTTGGCTGGAGCGCGGCGGTGTGTTCGCGGTCGCCAATCTGCGTGGCGGCGCCGAGTTTGGCGAAGACTGGCATCGCGCCGGCATGCTGGACAAAAAGCAGAACGTCTTCGACGACTTCGCCGCGGCGGCCGAATTCCTGATCTCGCAGAAGTACACGGACAAAGACCACCTGGCGATTCGCGGCGGCTCGAACGGCGGCCTGCTGATGGGCGCCGCGCTCACCCAGCATCCCGATCTGTATCGCGCAGTCATCTGCCAGGTGCCGCTGCTCGACATGCTGCGCTATCAGAATTTCCAGATCGCGAAACTGTGGGTGCCAGAATACGGATCGGCGGAAGATCCCAAGCAGTTCGACTGGCTCTATGCCTATTCGCCCTACCATCACGTGAAGCAAGGCACGGAATATCCAGCGATTCTTTTCATGACCGCGGACACTGACACCCGCGTTGACCCGATGCACGCCAAGAAAATGGCCGCGCTGATGCAAGCCGAAGCCGCCAACGGCCAAAGCCGCGAGCGCCCGATCCTGCTGCGCATTGACAGCAAAGCCGGCCACGGCGCCGGAAAGCCGATTGCCAAACAAGTCGAGGACATGACGGACATTTATTCGTTTCTGTTCTGGCAGTTGGGAATGGAGTAGATTTCAGATCTGATATGGCAGACGTACTCCTACGATTGGCAGCCATCGTTGGAATAATCCTAGCTATCACGCCGCGGAGTTTCCGGAAGGAGTCTGGGAATCTTTCGAGTGAATATCTGACCAGATCTGCTAGACGTCTTGCCAATCTGAAATCGCTTTCCTATGCCCGAACTCCCCGAAGTCGAAACCATCGCGCGCGGCCTCGCCAAACGAATCTCTGGCGACGTCATCGAATCGGTGTGGCTGGGTTCGAAGCCGGAGCCGCTGAAATCGTCGGCTGCAGAAATCGCTGCGACCCTGCAATGCGAAGCGCATTTCCACCGTTCGCCGCGCGGGCAAGCATATAGTGTTCGACCTCGAATCGGCCTCCAACGCGATCGCAGTCCGGCACAATGGATTGTCCATCTAGGCATGACCGGAAGCCTGCTGGTCTGCGCGCCCGGACAGGAATTGGAAAAACACACACACGCGGTTCTGCAACTCGCCTCCGGCCGCGAACTTCGCTTTGTCGATCCCCGCCGCTTCGGACGGCTCAGCGTCATCGAGAAGTTCGAGGCTCCGGGCGCCGAGCCGCTGCAAATCGCATTTGAAGATTTCGCGGCGCTTCTTCCACGGACGCAAGACTCCCATCAAGAGCGCGCTGCTGAACCAGAATCTTGCTGAGCGGAGTGGGAAACATCTATGCCGATGAAGCGCTTGTTTCGTGCCCGCATCCGTCCCCGGCGCCGTGCTTCGTCGCTCACCCGCGACGAACTTCGCCGGCTGCACACATCCTTGAAAAAAGTCCTGCAAAGAAGCCATCAAGCTCGGCGGTTCGAGCGTTTCCGACTACGTGGACGCCGACGGCGAAGAAGGTTTCTTCCAGTTGAAGCACCGGGTTTACGGCACGAGAGGGCGAAGCCGTGCCGAGTGTGCAAGACACCGATCAAGCGGATCGTCATCGCCGGGCGCAGCAGCCACTACTGTCCGCGCTGCCAGAAATAGAAGAACTACGTCTACGAAGCCTTCCCCGTCCCTGGTCCACCACGTAAACGCGTCCCGGCCCCGCCGCCTGGACATTATTCTTCTCGAAGCATTCCTTGATGCGGCGGCGCAGTTCGCGGCTCACGCCAAACTGCTTAGTAGGGCGGGTTTTCACCAGCATGAGGTATTCGGCCTCGCCGTTGCCGACGCGGTCGAGTCCGGGCACGTCAACATCGCTGACGATGTCGTCCGCGAAAGCGGGATCCTGCCGCACCTCTTCCCCCACTTCCCGCAACAGCCTGCACCACTTTGTCGCTTGGCTCGTTGTATGCGACCACCACGCGCAACGCAACCTGCGACCAGTCACGCGTGGTGTTGGAGACAATCTGGATGGCGCTGTTGGGAACGAAGTGCACCGTCCCGTCATCGTCGCGCAGAGTCCGTGCGGCGGAGACTCATGTCCTCCACCGTTCCCTTCACTCCCGCCACTCGAACGACGTCGCCGATGTCGTATTGGTTTTCCAGCAGAATGAAAAATCCGTTAATGAAATCATGCACCAGGTGTCTGCGCCCCGAAACCGATCGCCAACCCGGCGATGCCTGCGCTGGCCAGCATGGGGCCAAGGTTCAAACCCAGTAGCGACAGCACCTCGAGCAGCAGCGACGAAAGAGATCGCGAAAACCGCGATGCTGGTCACCGCGCTCGTCACCGTCCGCACCTGCTGCGCGCGCACTCCGGGAGGGAGGCGTGCGAACGTGCAAGTCGGCGCTTCTTCGGGCGATGGCCCGCGCCATCCGGGTCAGCAAGTAGGCCAGCGACCAGCACCAACACGATCTTCGGAGCATCGTGGCGGAGAAAGGTCATGGTATCTTCGCGCCACTCGCGCAGCAAGTGCAGGAAGATTGCCCTCGGTGAGAGCCGTCGTTTGCAGGAACCAAGAGGCCATTGCAGTGCCTGATTATAGCAATCGGTGGCCAACCATCGCGGCGGCGGACAGCTATAATCTAGGAACAGTCTTTCTCGAGCGAGGACCATCGTGCATCGAGCCACCCTCTCCCTTTTCCTGATTTTTTTTCTGTTCACTGTTTCCGGCTACTCCTCACCGCAGGGTGTAGCCCTGCCCGAACCGAGCGCGGCCCCGCGCCACGGCGACGATGAACCGGCCATCCCCGAGCAAATTCAGAAAGAGCAGGAGAAAAAGGCCAACCATAAGCGCCAGGCCGACCTGAAGCGCGACACCGAGAGACTGCTGAAGCTTTCCACAGAATTAAAGGAATACGTGGACAAGACCAACGAGAACGTCATGTCGGTGCAAGTGATCAATAAGGCCGAAGAAATCGAGAAACTGGCGCACAGCGTAAAGATGAAAATGCGCGGCGACTACTAACCCATCTGACCCATAGACTGCTGAGGCTGACGCGGGCGGTTCGAATGGGTTAGAATTGCAACTGAGTTTCATCTACAGGAGTCTTTGTCGTGCCTCTTCCTGAAACCGAAGTTCCCGGACGTCTGCAGGCTGCGCTCACTTCGCGCGGCGTTCGCCTTACCCACCAGCGCCGCACCATCCTCGGCGTGGTCGAAACCGCCAAGCAACACTTGGACGCCAGCCAGATCCTGCGCCACGCCCGCCGGCTCGATCCCGGCATCGACCGGGTGACCGTGTACCGCACCCTCAAGCTCCTGAAGCGCCACGGCCTTGTGGACGAACTCGACCTGATGCACATGCAGGGCGAGAAGCACTTCTACGAACGGCGGCCCCAGCGCGACCACATTCACATGGCCTGCCTGCGTTGCGGCAAAGATCACCGAATTCGAAAGCGACCTGTTCGACCGCCTAAAAGGACAAATCCAGCGTGACTGCCGTTTCCACATCGTGGTGAGCCGGCTGGAGATTGGCGGTTATTGCACAGAATGCCGCTCTGACGTCTGCGTCTGCCGGCTACGGTTGCAACTGGTTGCAATCCCACTGAAACAGAATCTTCTCAGCGCCATTGACTGATGCCGCAGCACCCCGGTACGATCTCTTATCAGATGCAACTGGGTTGCAACTAATGACTATGCTCCGAATTCTACACGCAGCCCTTATCGGTTTTCTGTTCCTCTCGGCGCGCAGCTTCGCGCAGGAGAGCCCCTTCTTTGTAACCTATAACCACCACATGGAAGAGCCCGGCAACCTCGACATTGAGGTCTCCACTACCTCGGGTGTCCCGAGAAGTGGCCAGCAGACGTATTTCGCTCCTTATATGGAATTTGAGTACGGGGTCACCGCGCAATGGACGACTGAGCTTTACCTCGAAGGCCAATCCACCTGGGGAGACAGTACGGTCTTCACCGGCTGGCGATGTGGAAAACCGCTATAAGCCGTTGAAACGCGAGCACTGGATCAACCCCGTACTGTATTTGGAGTACGAAGACCTGAACGAGGCCAGCCGTATTCAGAAACGAGATTGAAGGCGGAGGGCCGGACCTTACGTCCCCCAACGCGCTGCTCACCCCCGAGCGCAATCACGAGCTGGAGACCAAATTAATTCTTTCCAGCGACTATCACGACTGGAACATTGCTGAGAATTTCATTGTGGCGAAGAATTTCTCGCAATCCGAGGGGGTGGAGTTTGGCTATTCTTTCGGTGTGTCCCGGCCTTTGGCGACCCTCGCCTCCGGAGCCGATTGCCGCTTTTGCCGCGAGAACTTCATCGTGGGCGCGGAAATGTACGGCGGCCTGGGCAGCACCCTGGGCTTTGGCGTGCAGAACAACGCCCACTACATCGCACCAGTCTTGTCATGGGCGGTCACCGACAACTCGACTCTGCGCTTCTCTCCAGGATTTGGACTAAACCAGGAGAGCAACCCCGTGCTCCTTCGATTTGGATATACCTATGAAGTGCAGAACTTCGGGAGCAAGGTCGCAAAGCTCTTTGGGCGGAAACAATGAAACGAATTAGCCGGACAGGGCTTAGACTAGCGATACTGACGTTCTGTTTGCGGGGCGGCACATTGCTCGCGCAGAATCCGAGCTACCGGCAAGATCCCATCTGGCATGCTCCCGCTGAAGCCGCCGCACGGATGAATCCACTTGCGACCAGGCCGGAAGCCGCCGCGGGAGGTCGTAAGCTTTTCCTCCGCAACTGCGCAGAGTGCCACGGCAAGGACGGTAGCGGAATGGAGAAGAAGCACTCCGCAGACTTGCAGCTTCCCGTGGTCCAGGAGCAGAGCGACGGCACGCTCTTCTGGAAGATCACCAACGGAAATACCGGCCGCGGCATGCCGTCTTTCAGCAAGCTGCCGGAACTGCAGCGTTGGCAGATCGTGCTCTACATCCGCACGTTGAAGCCGCTAAAGATTTTCCTTTGCGACCTTCGCGCGTTCCTTTGCGAACTTTGCGGTTAAGAGCTTTTTAACCGCAAAGGACGCCAAGTAAACGCCAAGTACGCAAAGAAAATCTACTTCTTCGTGTCCGCTCCAATGCGCATGCCGTAGAACGAGCGGTGCACGAAGAAGAACGACACCACGAAGAAGGCCAGCGCCAGCACATGAGTCAGCGTGCTGTTCTCGCTCGCCAGTGAAACCGCCAGTTCGACCGCCAGCAGCCGAACAGCGTGGTGAACTTGATCACCGGGTTCATTGCCACCGAAGACGTGTCCTTGAACGGATCGCCGACCGTGTCGCCGACCACGGTTGCGTCGTGTAGCGGCGTTCCCTTCTGCTTCAGTTCAACTTCGACGATCTTCTTGGCGTTGTCCCACGCCGCGCCCGCGTTGGCCATGAAGATTGCCTGATACAAACCGAAGATCGCGATCGAAATCAGATATCCGATGAAGTAGAACGGCTCGACGAACGCAAACGCCAGCGTCGAAAAGAACACCGCCAGGAAGATGTTGACCATGCCCTTCTGCGCGTACTGAGTGCAGATCTGCACGACTTTCTTGCTGTCTGATACCGACGCCTTCGCGGCGCTGTTGCTGTCCAGCTTGATGTTCGCCTTGATGAACTCCACCGCGCGGTAGGCGCCGGTCGTAACCGCCTGCGTGGACGCGCCGGTGAACCAGTAAATAATGGCGCCGCCAGTGATCAGTCCGAGCATAAAGGGCGCGTGCAGCATAGAGAGCTTGTCCACGTTGGCGGTAAGCCCGTTGGTGAGCGCCATGATGATGGAGAAAATCATCGTGGTCGCGCCGACAACTGCAGTACCGATCAGCACCGGCTTCGCCGTCGCCTTGAAGGTGTTCCCTGCACCGTCGTTCTCTTCGAGCAAATGCTTCGCGCGCTCGAAGTTCACATCCACGTTGAAGTCGCGCTTGATCTCCGCCGCCGGCACTTGCTCAATCAGCGACAGCTCATAGACCGACTGCGCGTTGTCCGTGACCGGACCGTACGAATCGACGGCGATGGTCACCGGACCCATACCCAGGAACCCGAACGCCACCAGTCCGAACGCAAACACCGGAGCCGCAATCATGCTGGCGGCTGCGGTCAAGCCCATGGTGCTCACCCAGTACCCGGTCGCCATCAGGGCGACCATGGTCAGGCCGAGGTAGTATCCCGAGAAATTTCCGGCGACGAAGCCGGAAAGAATTCCCAGCGACGCGCCGCCTTCGTCCGCCGAGGTCACTACTTCTCTCACATGCTGCGACTCGGTCGAGGTAAATACTTTCACCAACTCCGGAATCACCGCGCCCGCCAGCGTTCCGCAGGAGATGATGGTCGCCAGCTTCCACCACTGCGAGCCGTCGCCGCCGAGGTCGGGAATCATGAGGTGCGAAATGAAAAACGTAATCGCAATCGAGACGAATGACGTGATCCACACCAGCGAGGTCAGCGGCGCCTCAAAGTTCATCTCGTCCTTGCCCGCGTACTTGGCTTTCGCGATCGCGCCATTCAGGAAGTACGCCAGCGCGCTGGCCACCAGCATCATCGACGCGCATCACGAAAATCCACACCAGCAATTGCACTTGCACCGTCGGGACTTTTTACGCCCAGCAGAATGAACGTGATCAGCGCGACTCCAGTCACGCCGTAGGTTTCGAATCCGTCGGCGGAGGGGCCAACCGAATCGCCGGCATTGTCGCCGGTGCAGTCGGCAATCACGCCGGGGTTGCGCGCGTCGTCTTCTTTAATCTTGAAGACGATCTTCATCAGGTCGGCGCCGATGTCGGCAATCTTCGTGAAGATTCCGCCCGCAATACGCAACGCCGCCGCGCCCAGCGACTCACCAATGGCGAATCCGATGAAGCACGGGCCGGCATACTCGCGCGGCACAAACAGCAGAATGATCAGCATGATGAGCAGCTCAACGCTGATCAGCATCATGCCAATGCTCATGCCCGCGGCCAGCGGAATCTGATAAATCGGATACGGCTTGCCGCCCAGGCTGGCGAACGCGGTCCGCGAATTCGCAAACGTGTTCACCCGGATTCCGAACCACGCCACGCCGTAGCTGCCCGCGATTCCGACCAGGCTGAACGCCAGAATGATCGGCAGCGTCGTGGCCACCGGATGCACCGGCGCCAGCACTCCGAAGTACAGCACCATGATCACGGCGATAAACGCCCACAGAAACAGCAGGAATTTCCCCTGCGTGACGAGATAGGTCTTGCAGGTCTCGTAAATCAGCTCAGAAATTTCGAGCATGGCTTTGTGGACCGGCAGGGCTCTTCAGCTTGGAATAAATCGCCAGCCCAAATCCCAGCCCGAAGATGCAGAACAGGATTCCGATCAGCAGCAGGAAGTGCCCGTCCCAGCCATTGAAAGAAAGTGACGCTGTGGAGGATCAGGCAATTTCAGGTTGGCTTCGCCGCCGAGTGCTTCCTGGGCCAGCGCCGCCGAAGACACGCTAAGAACGACAAACGAAGCGGCAATCGCCGCAAGTTTGAACATCCGAGTTCCTTGGAGTAGGGACATCTGGGAGCTTTGGGACGCACCGCTGGTGAGCCAGTTGCGCATGGGAGTTCCTCCAATTATGACCACAATTGATGATGACTATGAATATGACCACGCGTTCAGACCGATTTGCCCGTTTTCCCTGGCGGCCGATTTCCGCGCGCGGCTCCTTCGCAAGCCAGGCACGGGAGCGCACTGCCGCCTTCCGAACACGCTTCCACGCAAGCAAGACTAGTTAGAGGACTGTTGAGCTTGGCCGCGTCGGACGTTCCGTGCAGTCTGCCGCGAGTGGGAGCTAAAACCTCCCCGGCAGACCGCACAAAACTAGCTTTTATAACATCTTAGGGAGGGTTGGGTCAATTGTGGCCATCGCGCCATCGCGAAACCTGGCGACATGCCGCCTGTGGTGACATTCGTTCCGGGACATTTCGTTGAAGGCCGCACGATTTCAAACGCGGCTCATTACCTTTGTTTACCGCAGGGTGCGCCAGCAGGACGATCCGGACGGGACCGCAGTTACTATTGAAGGGTATCGGATCGTAACCATTATGAGTTCGCTCCAAAGTCCAATCGAACGGCTGAAGGTTCTGCTCAACTCCTCGACTCCCATCGTGGTGATGGAGACGGTCGAGGAAATGCGCGCCGTCTCTCTGGTGCGTATGGCCTGTTCGGAACTCAGCTTGGCGGTCTTTGAATGGAGCATCGCCGATGGCCTTGTCCGCTCCGGCAGCGGCATGGCCGTTCCGCAGCCTGTCGCTAATTCCACGCCGTTGCGGCCCGACTATCGAGCAGGCTCACTTCCGCAGGGCAACAGCGAAGCCGATCGATTGCTCCGAGCCGTTTTGTCGTCGTCTGGTTCCGATGCGGGCGCCGCCCCGAAATCTGCGATGTACAACACCGCCGACCCGGTGCAGGCGCTCGCGAACCTCGAGACTCTGACCGTAGAAGCCGCATTCGTGCTCAAAGATTTCCATCGCCACATGGATAACCCGGTTGTTGTACGCCGCCTCCGCGACGTAGGCCAGAAGTTCTCCGCGAACCGAAGGACCTTGGTGCTCACTGCCCCATCCATTGAAATGCCGCCCGAACTCGCGGGCCTGGTGGAATTTCTCGATCTGCCCCTGCCCGACATGAATCGGCTGCGCGAGATCATCCGTGAAACCTACACCCGCATGGCCGCGACCCACACCCTGAAACTTCAGCTGGATGCGAACGGCGTGGACGCCATGGCTGACAATCTGCGTGGCCTGACGGAAGAAACCGCCGAGCGCGCCGTCTCGCAAACATTGGTTGGGCGCCTCGCGCTTTCCCCGGACTGCATCACCGATGTGCTGGAAGCCAAGAAAGCCATGATGAAGAGGTCGGACATGCTGGAGTTCGTGGACTCGACCGCGAACATGTCGAGCGTCGGCGGCCTGGACAATTTGAAACGCTGGCTCCAGCAGCGCGAAGGCTCCTGGGACGACCGCGCTCGCCAGTTCGGCCTCGACCCGCCCAAGGGCGTAATCATTCTCGGCGTTCAGGGGTGCGGCAAAAGTCTGTGCGCGCAAGCTGTTGCCGGAGAATGGAAACTTCCTCTGGTGAAATTCGACACCGCCGCCGTGTACGACAAATTCATCGGTGAAACCGAAAAGCGAATCCAGAAAGTATTTCAGGTAGCCGAGGGCCTTGCACCCTGCGTGTTGTGGATCGACGAACTGGAAAAAGTTTTCGCCGGAAGCGGCCCCGATTCGGCCTCCGCCGATGCCGGCGTTTCGTCGCGTCTGCTGGCGTCGTTTCTCTCCTGGATGCAGGAGCGCAAGCCTGCCGTCTTCGTCGCCGCCACCTGCAACAACATCACCGTGCTGCCTCCGGAACTGATTCGCAAGGGACGCTTCGACGAACTCTTCTTCGTGGACCTGCCCAATGCCGCCGAGCGGCGGCAGATATTTTCCATCCAGTTGGCCAAGCGCAAGCGCAGTCCAGCCGCCTACGACTTGGATCGCCTGGCCACCGCCGCCGAAGGCTTCTCCGGAGCCGAGATCGAATCCAGCGTGCAAACCGCGCTCTACGCCGCCTTCGCCCGCAAGCGAGAACTGAGCACCGAAGACCTGCTTACCGCGCTCTCGTCCACCGTGCCCCTGTCCGTCACCCGCGCCGAGGAAGTTGAGAAACTGCGCGCCTGGGCAAGGGGCCGGGCGGTTTGGGCGTCGCCGCAAGAGACGCGTTGACTCCTGTCGTCCTTCCGAACTGAGGGTGCCCCATCCTTTCGCGTTCTTTGCGAAGCGGTGGGAACCCAACAGCTTGCACAACGAGATTTTCACGACCTCGGCCCTCAATGAATCAGAACCCGAGGTGCTACTGCAAGAGACGCCCCCTGAAGTCAGCGTCGATGGCCCCACCCCTTGAAAACCGCACAGTGAATTCCCACGCTGGCTAATGCCTCCAATCAACGCCATACCATCCTCGCCGCGACGGAATAGGTGACCACCAAATAAATCCAGAAGCACGAAAACAGAACATGCATCCAGGTATTAAATGTGTTCCCCCGCCACAGGCTGGAATCGTAGATTAGAAATTGAATGAACAAGCGGCATACCCAGAAAATGACGACGCCGACCAAAATGACTCGGCTCAATTGAGTAGGCTGTAGCAGCGCCTTTGTGTAGAACAAGGATATTGAGCCCATTAGCACTAGCGTCAGCGCAATGAAAAAAACATGGACCAAAAACATTTGGCGATTTAGCAGCGAGAGCCGCGCCAGTTCATCCTTCCATCCAAAGCGCCTGGAAAAAGTACTGTGCGCGATTCCGAGCACGATCAGCAGCGCTCCCGCAATCTTGAGATGCAGTTCAATCACGATGTTTGTGGACCAGCAGGAACACGCGAACAAAAGGCGTCACAGAGAACTCTCTAGCCGCGACGAGATTGGCTGAAGAGGCAACGCTGAGCCATTCGCGCCTGGAGTGAAAGTGCAGAAAGCCAGGGCCGAAACCCACGAAATTGGGGAGATCGCGCAAGTGCTCTATCATAACCACACTTCCATTTGCGCTAAGGATACGCGCCACCTCGCCGAAGAACTCCCGGCGCGAAGAACCATTTCGAATTTCATGTGCCGCGAAGATCAGAAACACGGCGTCGCAAGTACCGGCCGGCACCGGCAGACTGCGAAAATTGGCAGCGTGTGTGTTGGGCGGTGCCGCGCTGCCGCCGCGAGCCCGCGCGATCGATGGCTCCGTCATTTCGACCGGATCGAAAATATCGAGTATCTGGCTCTCGCTTCCAGGGAAAACCGAAAGTAAAAGGTTGCTGGTTTGGTCAAGGCCGCAATGAATATTCAACCAGGTGCGCGGTTGACTTGGAATACGCTCCAGCATCCATCGGAAGTCGTACAGGCCGGAACGGTCGCACACGTAGTGTGAGACCAGCAGTGATGTCGTCATCCAGCAAATCACGACCACGCCTATTGTGAAGATCAGCCGTGACCATCTGCCCTTCAGCAGGAAACCCATAGCGATGCAAGAAGTCGCGGCAAACGACGTAAGCACATATAGGCTCCAGTTATAGCGAATGATTTGCAACACACCCTCGTACTTGCCAAACGGCTCCGATCTCGGCATGCCCGGACTCATTTCGACATCACCACAGTTCGCACTCCGCGTTCCCAGCGATACGGGACATTTTGCAGATGAAAGGCATTGGCAAGAACTGGACTCGCTTCACAAAATGGCTTTGAGTTGAAGAAAGTGCACTTGATCACCTTCATCCGCACAGGCTGCGGATTCCAATTTTCCCGCAAACCGCGAATCATGATGATCGAGCCTGTCTCTACCTCGTAGTCAAAGGTATAAGGGAGGGGCCCAGCGAATCTCCGCGCCTCTTCTGCATTTTCAAATGGAGTTCCTTCTGGAAGGGGTGCTGGCTTTCCCGCCAGATCGGCCGAGACCTCAAGGTCAGCATTGCCGCTTGGCGTGGTGATCTTCACATACAATTCGCCTGCCTGCTCTTTGCATTCCGCCGTGCAGTGCTGGTACGCATAGTGGGTCAAGAGGTTTCCCGAGAAGGCCATTAAGCGACTATCCGTATCTGAGCGCAAGATTCGCAACCCGCGTATTGAACCAGATCCTTTATCCAGGCGTGTAAAAATGCGGTATCCGGAAAGGAAGAAATCTTGACCAAAAAGCGCGGGCAGAAATGCTGGGCGCAAATTCGTCGTTTGCACCATTGCGATGGCCAGAAAGCCAAATCCCTTGTAAGTGTCTAGAACCAGCCCAGGTGGTAAGAGAGTTTGCATCAGCTCTTGAGGATAGGCGAACGTCAGTACGAGCGAATGACGGAAAAATGCTGTAACCGGCAGCGGATGCCTCTTCAGAAGATGCAGCATGCGACTCAATCCGGGCCGATTGTCGTAACAGACACCGACCCCCAGAGCATTGCTTTATCGCGGGTTGCCCAATGTTCTTCCTGCGCATCCGCAGGTTCCCCGAAGCTCCTGCGGACCACCACCGCTCCTCTGGCAGCAGTTTTACGAACGGCATTCAGCAGGCGACTGCGATACTCCGTAGAAGCACCATCAAAAATGTTCGAGAGAGTAAATCCATCGAAGTGATCTGATGGACAGTCCTCAAGATAGGCCGCCGCGTCTGCGCACGTCAACTTTAGACCGGTCCCTGGTGGGACGACTTTAGAGGAACCATTTTGAGGTCCAATTAGCAAACGCCACGCGTACGGATTCGAGCAATTGGCATGGGTTCTCCAGTTTCGTTCAATTCGCTGCCGCACCTTGCGACCAAAATGTTGCGGAAGAGAATCGGTAAAACCAGACGCATAAACCATTTGCAACAAGGATCGGTTGAGGAACAAATCGAGCATACACCGCCAGCGCAGAGTGTTAAAACGTGCCTCCCAGAATTCAACCTGTTCGGCCAAATTCTCTAGCTCCAGAAATTGGCGCAGCACAGGTTCCCTCCAACCGAACAATGGCAGAAAACGCCTCCCACGCGCTAAGAGCTGATCAGCTTTCCCCTCTTGAACGTCACCACCACGAAGCCGGGCCGCGACATACGAAATCTGTGCCGTATTCACGTCGACGGCTGTGACCTGATGTCCTTTCGCCGCGAGTGCAATCGCTGTACAACCAGCTGAGGCGATGCAGAAAATCCGTTCCTTCCCAGTAAAGGCATCAATTTCGACGCAGGGGTCTTCATACATTTGACCGAAGAGTAGCTGTGCGTCGCGCCGACGCCCGTCGAAGCGTCCCGCATTCCACGCGGTTAGTTGTGAGTCAGTCCCTCTGGCGGGCAATCGGAACCTCACCGGTGGCAATTAGAATCAGCGTAACAAACGTTAAGTTTTGAATAACCATGCCGATTGGATCTGGAATGAAATTTCGTGCCCATAACAATCCGCAACCGTTCATGCCAACCAGCAACGCAATTTGGACAATTGCAGCACGTACGGCTTGCCAGCCAGAGAGAATCCAAATTGCGATAACACACTCAAATAGGCCAATACCGATCAGGACACGATGTGCACTTATCAGGCTCAGAAAAGGGACGGAGCCTACAACGGCTGCTTGGCGCGGTGCAAAGCCTAGTATCTTGCACCATAGACCTTCGTAAATCCACATGAGCGCAACCGGCACGCGGATGAACCTCAGATTGTTCATGGATGGAGCTTGATTATACCGAACGCGAGAATCACATTCGCGGTTGGCGAACCACCTGCCAGGGGGAGGGAGCATTTTGCCGTCGGTATGCCCCTTTGACCCCCATCCCCGCGCGCATTAAACTACTCTCCGACCGCCACTGTCCCCTCAGGAGTCCCTTGAAAACTTACCGCTCCACGCGCGACCTGCTTGCCGACGATCAAGAAAGCTGCTGGCTGAGAATCGGCCTTCGTTTCATCACTCGCCGCTGGAAGAGATTGCCGGGCTGCTGTGCGAGGGGCGGCGCTATAGCTGGGTGGGAATTTATTTGACGCTGGACGAAAAATCGTCGTCGGCGCTGCTGCAGGAAGCTCTCATCAAGCCCAACCAGATTGCGGTGCACGGGACGCGCAAGAAAATTGTGGTCGCCATGCGGGTGGGCGGACGCGAGCTTGGCTTCCTGAACGTCGAAAGCGACCGCGAATATGCTTTTGGCTCTGAGGAACAGGTCCTGCTCGAACGAGTCGCCGGACTGCTGGCGCGGTTTCTGGCCGGGCCGCGCGGTAAGTATCTGGTGCTGCGAGCGGCGAAGGTTTTCGGCGAGCACGCCGCGGGCGAAAGCGGCGTAGTTTCCTCGGGATTCCCCATCCCGTCTCGAACACTTCTCTATGCCAAGGGGTCCGATCTAATCGAGGCTGCCCCATCCTTTCGCGTTCTTTGCGAAAGGGTGGGGACCCCAACAGCTTGCGCAACGAGATCTTCCCTAGACTCTCCAACCGAGGCGGAACCCGGCCTGAGTCGCCGATCAGCAAACCACCTGGATGTCGGTGTCCGGGTTCCCCACCCTTTGAAAACCGCAAAGGGTGGGGCAGCCTGGACAGTGTCGCGTAGCTCCTTCTTCATCCGGCAACAACCTAACACTCGTCCTATACTGCTCTGAATGGCTGTGCCGTCATCCCGGCTGGCGTACATTGACTGGCTGCGCGGGCTCGCCTGCCTGCTCATGTTCCAGACGCATTGCTACGACGCGTGGCTGGGCGGCGCGGCACGCCTCCGACATTTTTTATGTGGTCGCAGCTCGGCGGGACGTTTCCCGCGCCGCTGTTTCTTTTCCTCGCTGGGACTTCTTTCGCTCATAGTCACCGACAAGCTTTTGCAGAAAGGCGTCGCTCCCGGCGAGATCGCACAGAAAACGATCGTGCGCGGCGCGGAAATCTTCGTCCTGGGACTGCTGTTTCGGTTGCAGGAATATCTGATCGCCATGGGCTGGGCGCCGTGGAGCGATCTGTTTCGCGTGGACATCCTCAACACCATCGGCGTGTCGCTGATGCTGATGGGAGTGCTGTGCTGGATGGTGCTGGCGATCATTCGGCGCGACGAACGCTAGCACGAATTCCGATGCGACGACTCGAACAAAAAACCTCCGCGCGAGGCTGATCAGCGCCTCGGTCCTCGTTGCCGCCGCGATTTCCGCGCTGCGCCGCTGCTCTGGACCACATGGCGGCCGCGCTTCCTGCCCTGGGAGATAGAGACCTACATCAACGGAGTCCACAATCTCGGCATGCCGCAGGCCTGGGATTTTCCCAATTTTTCCGTGGACAGGCTTCGCCTTCGCCGGCCTGGCCTTCGGATTCCTGCTACTGAGCGATTCGGCGCGCAAGCTGGGAGCAGGACGCGTTCTGGTGGCCGGAGCTACGGGTTGATTTTTATCTACGGCGCGAAATTTCTCGACACACGGCCGTGGCAGGTTTATCCGGTCTACGACTTCTGGCTCACCAGTCCGAGTTTCTTCGCCATTCGACTCGGCATGCTGCTGCTGCTTGTGCTGATGGCCTACGCGTGGTGCCGCTGGGGATTGGGCCAGTGGGGATTCAGTCCGATGATTCAGCTCGGCCACACTTCCCTGCTGGTGTATTGGGTGCACATCGAATTTGTGTACGGCAAATTCAGGATTCTGCCGCACCGCAGCCAGACCATCGCCGGGGCCACGCGAGGATTGATCACCATTTTTCTGGCGATGCTGGCGCTGTCCATCGTGCGGACAAAATGGATAGGTAGCGTGCGAGACTTGTTCTCGCGAAAAAATAAACTCGCACGCCTGAGCAACGTTGGTTTCGGGCGACCAGAATGTGTGGGATCTTCGTGGAAGAGCGGCCATTTATGGCCGCGTTAGGCGCGACCCCCCGACGCCCTTTAGTGCTACCACGGGCTTAAGCTCGCAAAATCCGCACACCATCCAAACGCGGCCCTGAAGGGCCGCTCTTCCACGTCACTACTCCCGTCAACGCAGTTACCCGCCCACTTCAGCGCGCCGGCGCCGGAGCCGGCTGCGCGTCCGGAGTCCCGAAATTCACCTTGGGCACGGCCCTCGACGCTTCCGACGCCGCAAAGTACGCGTCATTCTTGCTGAACCCTGCCCACTTGGCGAACAAGCTGTTCGGGAACTGCTGCACGTAAGTGTTGTAATCCTGCAACGTATCGTTATAGTTCTTCCGTTCGACAGCGATGCGATTCTCGGTTCCGGCCAGTTCATCCTGCAAGCGCAGGAAATTCTGGCTCGACAACAGCACCGGGTAGCTTTCCCTCAGCGCGAGCAATCGTCCGAGAGCGCCATCCAACTGGCCATTGGCCGCGATCTTCTGCGCTGGCGTGCCCGCGTTAAGCAATTGCGAACGCGCCTGCGCGATCTCGCCGAACACCGCAAGTTCCTGCTTGGTGATGCCCTTCACCGTCTCGACCAGGTTGGGGATCAGGTCCGCGCGGCGTTGCAACACCACGTCCACCTGCGACCATGTGGACTTCACTGCTTCGTTTTTCTGCACCAAGGTGTTCTTGGTGCTGACATACATGCCACCCGACAGCAGTATCAGGACCACAATCGTAACAAGAAAGATCATCCCTTTGCTCATGGTGTTCTCCTTAAGCGGCCTTTATCGCCCGGAACTCTGCATTGTATCCACTGCCACGGTCACCTGCTCGATGGCCTGCAAATACTTGCTCGCAATCTCGGCCGCGCGAAGCTGTTTCCGGTCGGCCGTCTTGCGCGCGGACATCCATTATCTGTACGAACGGGGCGGGATCGAAGTTCATACGATGGGCCAGTTCGCCAACCGCCTCGCGCGAATGCTTGCGGCCCGGCTCTCCCATTTCGAGCAGCACATGCCGGAACAGCGTGGTAAACGACGACAGCGAATTCAGCATCACTTCCCACAACTGTTTTTCGTTGCTTCCGGCGACCAGACAAGATGCTGGCGCAGCAGGAACAGCTTCTCGCGCAGCTCATACTCAAGCTGCGAGCGATGCAGCGTCATTGGAACATTCAGGGTACTCAGCACATCCTCGCCGTAGAGCACTCGGTTCCGCTGCTTCATGTCCACAAACTCAATCGAGAACAGTGTCCGCGGACGTCTTCAGTTCTGCCAGAGTCAGCACCAGCGGAGGACGATGCTTCTTGCTTCGCCACCACTCGACGACATCCGTGATCTTGGTCAGCGACGCGAACGACGCGTCGCGCAACACGCAGAGCAAATTCAAATCCGAATACTCGGGATGGAATTCGCCCTCAGCGCCGGAGCCGTAGAGAATCACGCTCACCAGGTTCGCTCCCGCCGCCGCCCGGATCTTTTCAACAAATTCGCTGATTAATTTTTCGTGGGCCATTGTTTCTCCTCACCAGCCTCCGCTTGCGCCGCCGCCGCCAAAACCACCACCGCCACCGCCGCCAAAACCACCAAAACCGCCGCCGCCACCGAAACCGCCCCACCCCGCCACCGCCTCCACCGCCGCGGCCCCGGCCGAAGCTGCTGAACAGCAACATCCAGAACAAGCGCCTTGCGCAGCGGAGGAGTCACCAGAACAATGATCCCGATGAATGACGAGGGCCGCAATCCAAGCAGCGGGAATGTGCCGGCGAGGCGGTTGCTCTTCGACGGAGCCGGAGCCTCGCGCGCCGGTCAGTTGAATGCCGGCGTCCTGCGCAATCACGTTGGCGACCCGCAACGTCATCAAGCTGACGGCGCCGTTGTAGTCGTTCTGCTTGAGCAGCGGAACCGCTTCTCGTCCAAAGTCCGCCAACTTTGCCGTCCGGAAGAATCGGCTCGAGTCCATAGCTGACCTCAAAACGGTATTTATGGTCCTTGACTGCCAGCAGAATCAGAACGCCGCGATTTGTTGACTTGCTCCCCAGCCCGATTCCCCACTGCTTGGCAAGCGCAATGGAATAACTATCGATGTCCGATCCATCGAGCGAGTTGATGGTGACGACGGCGATCTGCGCGTGCGCCTTCTGGTCAATCTGCTGGCAAGTGTCGTTCAGTGCCGCGACGGTCTGGTCGCTGAGCACGTGGGCAAAATCGTTGACGTAATTCGAAGGATGGAGTTGCGAGATGGGCTCAGCCGCGCAGAGCGACGGGAACAACAGCGCCGCTGCCAGCAGGATTTGTTTGAGCACCCGCATCGCCGCTGATTGTACAGGAATCAGAGTTCGTCACTCTGTGATACTCAGTGTCCTCTGTGGTTAAAGGCTTTTCGACCGCGCGGACCAGAGCTTCACAGGGTAACCCCTTGAAGAACTCCACCACCGCCTGCTCGGCGAAGTGCCCGTCGTATCCATCGCGCTCGCCGAGATAGGAACAATGTCCGCCGTCTGCGGTTTCGACGAACGTGATGTTCGCATTCGCCGCGATTTTATTGCGCGTCTCCGGCAACACGCGAATGAACGGATCATTCGCGGCGTAAAGGATGTAGGCAGGCACCGCGATCTTATCAATCACGTTCGCCGCCGCCGAGCGTGCGTAGTAATCCGAGGCGCCGTCGAATCCGCTAGTAGAAGGCAGTGATTTTGTCGTCGAAGTCGCGCAGGCTTTTCAGGCCTTCGATCCGCGACAAATCGTATCGCCCGGGAAAGAGCTCGGCCTTTCTCCGCATGCGGGCTCTCAGTTGCCACAGAAAATATTGTTCATACAGCCGGTTCGCAGGCGAGTGCAGCGCGTCCGCCGACGCCGCCAAGTCCATCGCCGGACAAACCGCCGCCACCGCCGCGAACTCCGGCTGGCCCGGCGCTTCCCCACTCGCCCGCCGTCTTCAACACCAGATTTCCGCCCATCGAATATCCGCACAACGCAAAGCGGCGAATGCCATCCTGTCTCGACAATGTTTTTTGCCACCGCCGCGACATCGGCCGATCGCCCGGAGTGGTAGAACGTCGGCGCCAGCGCATCAGTCCCGCCGCAAGTGCGCTGGTTCATGCGGATGACGTTCATTCCCGCCGCCAGGCCCTTCTCGGCGATCCCCAGCATGTACTTGCGATTCGCTCGAACCCTCAAGCCCGTGCACGATGATCACGGTGAGCGCCGAGCGCCGCTCCGGCTGCCAGTGGCAATGGCAGAGCACGGGGATTCCCGGCTCAACTTCGATCAAGCGTTCTTCAGATTTTGCGAGAGAAAATTTCCGCGGCAGAAAAAAGCTGGCGATGGTCTGAACGTGTCCGCCGCTCAGGAACCGTCGCGGCCGGAACTCTAGTTTCTGGATGCTGGAAGCCGCGGATGTCCCCACGGGATGATTCTAGCCCAGCTTCTCCGAACCTGGATGCCATGGGAGTCCTGCATGATTTCCTTTGCGACCCTCGCGTAATTTCTCAGCGATCTTTGCGGTTAGAGGCTTTTGACTCTCCGGAGATGCAATCGGAAAGACTTTAACCGCAAAGGTCGCCAGGAAAAGCCGCCGAGGACGCGAAGGACTTCCGGCCACTATCCCGAGAAGCCAACCTGCGCGCGGAGTGGGATGCAGTAAAATGGCCTAGTCCCCGAGGGCGCGTAGCTCAAACGGATAGAGCATCGGATTTCTAATCCGAGGGTTGCAGGTTCAATTCCTGCCGCGCCTACCAGAATCAATGCCTTACCGTCGGCTGCGTAACATCGCACAACATCCGTAACAGCTTCGCCACAGGATTCGTCATGTCCGCCGCCTCTAGGTGGTGTACGCGTCTAGCGCGGGTCAAGCAACTCGAAGGCGTCACGCACTACCCAGTAGCGCAGGGCTCAGTGCGGCCAGCTTTCTGGATAGTAGAATTGCGTTCATGGTTGATAGCGCGAAAATTCGGGAGTTTTGGGCACATTGGCGGCATGAGCCTGACACGACCGAGCAATTCAAGAGATTTCGAACACGAGTTATTCAAACCGCAAGAGAGTCATGGGAAGAGTGTGTCGCCCCGCGTACAACGGTCCACGAACTTTTGCAAAGTTTGCAGGTACGGATTATCACCCGAAGTTTTCGACTTATGACACGAATGGCCTCAGATCATTACTTGAGGAGGCTGAAAACCTCTTCCAAGTGGCCGAAGCTCTCCAGTTCCTCTTGTGGACTCTTGAAGGACGAGCAACTTCACTTGAGAGTACCTGCGCACGTCTACGAGAAGTATTCGACTTGAGCCCAGGTCTCCTGATCTCGATCGTGCGCAACGGGAACGAGGCATTCATCTACCCGACGGGCATCAAGCTGCGGGACGAGGCTGCCATAGAGGGCAATCTCATCTGGCTGAGTCGCTACCCACTAGTTCTCAAGAATTTTGGAGAAGCTCTGAAGCTGTATGCGAGCAAGGACGCGCATCAGTACCGCAATATGCTGGACAACCTACGGTTTTCGGTCGAGCAGATGCTGCAGGCCGTGCTGGGCAACGGGAAGACGCTTGAGAATCAGAAACCTGAATTTCAAAACTGGCTCAAGAGGAATGGCGTCCACGGAACCATCGGCGGTATGTACCACACTGTACTGTTTGGGTATTTCACTCAGTACCAGAACGACGCCGTTAAGCACCACGAAGACGACTACACTGCCGCTGAGGTCGAGTTCGTACTCTATTTGACCGGAACCTTCCTACGATTCATCCAACGACTGCTTGAGGAAGAGACCGCTGCGAAAACGAGGGCCGCAACCTCATAACATGTAACGCCCTTAAAGATCACTTGGAAGAGGATTCCGCACCAGGAAGGAAGTGCCGAGAAAGATTAAAAGGGCCGTGACATTGGTTATGCTCTAGTCGCCGGCTCCTGCGAGGGAGCTAACAACGTGGATGCATGTACCGTCACGACCCCTGATGCGATCACTGCTTTCGCAGTTCCAAACCCCGGCTGTTCCTCGCAGATCCAGTCGGTTTTTTCGGGTCTGGCAGCCTACCGGGTTGCCCCGGCTGGCGGATCACTCAGCCTACTTCGGATCGGCAACGATTTATTTTCGCCAACCCTTTCAGCCATCGACGGGAGCAACCTTAACATTTCGGTTTAGAATGTCAACGCCCGCTATTGGTGCAACGACCGCGATTCGCACAGGAAATTCCACAGCTGTAATCTGCTGTGCTTCCTACCTTTATTAATAGGCCGAGAATTCATTCCGCGTTTTGCACAGCACATTCCACAGTGCAGCGGGAATATCGATGATTGCGTAAAGCGAACCTTCCCAGCCTCTTGACGCAGAAGAGAATTTTCCGCATGGTGTTAGAAGGTGGAAAACAGCCCGATGTTCGACCTGGTTGCCTACGTGGACGGCGGCTCGCTGGGAAATCCCGGGCCGGCCGGCGTCGGCGTGGTGATTGAAGGCTCGGAAAGCGGCAGAATCACGATCGGCAAGGCGATTGGCCGCCAGGACAACAATGTCGCCGAGTACCTTGCGCTGCTCGAAGCCCTGCAATGTGCTGTGACCATGAAGGCTCGCAAGCTGCACGTTTACTCGGACTCGGAAGTTGTAGTCCGGCAAATGACCGGCGAATACAACTGCCGCAGCTCGCGCCTGTATTCACTCAACTGGACCTGCCGCAAGCTGGCGCGGTCGCTGAACTTCACGATCTCCTACATCCGGCGCGAACACAACGCCGAGGCCAACAGTCTGGCAGGTGCTGCGGCGCGGGAACCAGCATTCAGCACTCAGCAGTCAGCATTCAGCCGGGGCGAGGTTGGCGCTTGACGCTGATCGCTTGGCTCCCAGCTACTTCTTCCCCTTGTGCTCACAGGTTTCGGTATTCAGGCACTCATCCTTAATCCGGAGCCTTTCTACCGGACGGCCTCCAACAATGTGCTCCTCCACGATTTCATCCACGTCGGCGAGCGTGACTCCGCCGTACCAGACCGCGTCGGGATAAACCACGAGATTCGGCCCGTGCTCGCACTGGTCCAGGCATCCGGACTGATTGGCGCGCACCCGGCCTTTTAGCCCGCGCTCGGCAAGTTTCACCTTGAACAACTTCTGCAGTTCAGCTTTCGCGGTGGGGTCGCAACATCCACGGGGATGCCCCGCCAGACGCTGGTTCCCGCAAATGAAAATATGGCGTTCGAATTTCGGCATGGAAATATCGTACAAGAGTGGCGGTAAATGGCGCGCGGCGATATCCTGATCTCGATCAGGAGTCTGACCTATGACCCCGGAAGAAATGCGCTCGCTATTTGACTACAACGCCTGGGCGAATCACCGCTCGCTCGAGGCCGCTGCCGCCTTGCCTACAGAGCAATTCACTAAGACATTGGGGTCAAGCTTTTCTTCCGTGCACGATACGTTGGCGCACATCTGCGGCGCTGAGTTGGTGTGGTACGAACGCTTTCGTGGCAACTCACCTTCAACTCTGCCGGATCTTTCTTCGCTCAGCACGGTCGAGGAGTTGCGCACGCTCTGGACAGAACAGGAAGCCAAACTCCTGCGCTTCGTTGCGGGACTGACGCAGGCCGACCTCGACCGCGTCATGGAATACAAAACTCTGAAATTCGGCGTTTACAGCAACCCGCTGTGGCAATCCATGCAGCATCTGGTCAATCACGGCACATACCATCGCGGACAGGTCACCACGCTCCTCCGCCAGCTCGGCGCGAAGGCAATTGCAACCGACTTGATGCATTTCTATCGGGAGCGAGCTAGTAGCTAGTGGCTTGGCCAGTGAATGTTCGAGACCGCGATGGGCGGTGACTAGCAACCAGCTACTGACTTCAGTCCTTCAACGGCACCAGCAATTGATTTCCCTTGCAGAACGTGGCGACGCGCTGCACGCCGCCGTTGGGGTCGTTAACGTTCATGACCGGGCCGAAGCAGTACACCGCGTGTCCGGTGCGGGCGAAGTACCATTTGCCGCCCTTGCGCGTGGCTGCGGGAGCCGCCTGCGCAAAATGGGGCTGTGCAAGCGCGGGGTGCACGTCACGCATCTGTACCTGGGGGACGGGGAGTGAAGCCAACAACAAAACTGCAACGACGTTCATGAGCCTACCCTCACTGCGCCGCTAGATTGAAAACGTGACCCGCCGCATATCCGACGGATCGGTCACTTCAGCCGGAGGCCGCGAAGGCAGCGACTTTTGCACCTTGCGCGACTTCTGCCGCTTTCGCGCTGACCTCGGGCTTTGCTTGAATTACAGGAACCTGGGTTGACGGAGTCTGTGCTGGACAATGCCTGGTTTGACGGAGTCTGGTTCGACTGAGCCTGGTTCGACGGAGCTTGATTTGATGGGGCCTGGGCTGACGGAGTCGCCGTCCGCTGATTCAACCGTGACGCTTGCGCCCGGTGCAATCCCGCCTTCGTAACCAGTGTGAAGATTGTCTTTGAAAAGCACGTGAATCAAGGTGCGTCTGCGATCAATGGTCCGGTTCTGCAAAACCACCAGAGTCGTCAGAAGAACGTAGGAAATCAGGAACAAGACCACCAACAGAGGAAGCATGGTCTGCCTGGGTTTGTGTGCAACTGCCGGGATCTGTATGGTTTCCATTCGCTCTCCCCAAGAACCGCGCGGCGGCGGATACTGTAGCAAAGCAGATTCCACTCCAAACTGGTAAAGTTGGTCCGCAACCATTTGATACAGAAAGGTTTACTCGCGAATCCGGTCAGCGCCGTGGAACCCGAACTGCAACTGGCTGCACATTTAGAGTAACCATAGTGTTACTGGGGTAAGTTGCCCTAAACCCTTGCGCCCATATCGTTCGCGCTGCGGGCCGTGAAATCCTTTATTCCTTCCATAAAAAACTGCAATTGGACAGACTTCGACGCCGTCGCTAGCGTGGAGGCATGCCCTCTTCTAGTCCTATTCCTGTCATTCCGGCCGATGATTCTCATGTTGATGTCCTGCACCAAACCGTCAGCCGCATCGCCTCGGCGGACGGCTTTCATCAGGCGTTAGATCGCATTCTGGATTTTGCCGTAGAGATGGTAAAGTGCGATTCCTGCTTCATCTACGTGCTTGCGGGGGAGGACCTGATCCTGCGAGCGTCCAAGAATCCCCACCAGGAACTGCTCGATCGGCTCAAACTGCGGATTGGCCAGGGCATTACCGGGTGGGTGGCGAGCACCGTGAGCCGGTCGTAGTCTTTCAGGAAGCTTTCAAAGACCCCCGCTTCCAGCAGTTCAACGAACTTCCCGAAGACCGCTACGAGGCGTTCCTCTCCGTGCCGCTGCTGTCGCGAGGCCAGCTGGTCGGCGTGCTGAACCTGCAGCACCGTGAGCCGCACGTGTACAGCCCGCGCGATATTCGCTTGATCTCCACCGTCGGCTTCCTGGCCGGCGCGGAGATCGAAATGGCCCGCCTCGAAACCGAGAACTCCGACTTGTCGCAGCAACTCGAAACCCGCAAGCTGGTCGAACGCGCCAAGGGAATCCTGCAACGCGATCTGGGCCTGACCGAAGAGCAGGCGTATCTCAGCATCCAGCGGCAAAGCCGGCAAAAGCGCAAGACCATGAAAGAGGTTGCCGAAGCCATCGTCCTTAGCGAGGAAGTGAGAAGCAGCTCGCGGGAATAGTTTCGCCTTCCGGCTTTACGTCCGGCTACGCTGATTCCCGCGCCCGATGGTATCTTGGTGGAGGCGAACGTTCGCCTCCACCATCCATGGACGTTCTCGAAAGATTATTTGAGCAGCATTTCGGCTCGCCGCCGACGCAGGTGCGAGCCGCTGCAGGGCCAACTCGGCGCTTCGGGACGCCGCATCATCCGGCTCGCTGGCGCGCGGACCACTGCCATCGGAATTCTCTACGACGTGCGCGAAGAGAACGTCGCGTTCCTCGAGTTCTCCCGCCACTTTCGTCGCCACGGCCTGCCGGTTCCGGAAATTTACGCCGAGGACCTGGACCACGGCGCTTACCTTGAAGAAGATCTCGGCGACACCACGCTATTCGATTTTCTCTCGCAGAATCGCAACGGCGCGAGATTGCTCCGCCGGTGGTTGAAGCGTATCGCCAGGCACTGGCCGTTTTGCCGCGATTTCAAGTTGAAGCCGGTCGCGACCTGAACTACAAGGTCTGCTATCCGCGCGCCGCTTTCGACCGCCAATCCATCGCCTGGGACCTGAACTATTTCAAATATTACTTCCTGCGGCTGGCCGGGCATTCCCGTTCAACGAGCAGGCGCTCGAGGACGATTTCGTGCGCTTGACCGACTTCCTGCTCGACTGCGGATCAGGACTATTTTCTGTATCGCGATTTCCAGTCGCGCAACATCATGCTGCGCGACGGTGAGCCGTTTTTTGTGGATTACCAAGGCGGCCGCAAAGGCGCGCTGCAATACGATCCTGCGTCGATTTTGTTTGATGCCAAGGCCGACCTGCCGCCGGAACTGCGCCAGCAATTGCTCGATTACTATCTCGACCAACTCGGCGGATTTATCCCGCTCGATCGCAGCGAGTTCATGCGGCACTACTACGCCTACGTTTATGTCCGCGTCATGCAGGCGTCTGGGAGCTTACGGGTTTCGCGGATTCTACGAGCGCAAGCCGCTCTTTCTGCAGAGTGTTCCCTACGCGCTGAAGAATCTGCGCTGGCTGCTCCACAATGTCGAACTGCCCATTGCGCTGCCAACTCTGATGGAAGCGTTTCGAGGCGATGCTGGCCTCGGAGAAATTGCAGGCCCTCACTTCGGAAATCGAACGCGCCGGCGACGCATACGCCTGTGCTCGGCCCCGCGCGCTGGCAGTGCGGATTTTCAGTTTTTCATTTCACCGCGGCGGCGCGCCGAAGGACGAAACCGGCAATGGCGGCGGATTCGTGTTCGATGGCCGCAGCCTTCCCAACCCGGCCGCGAAGAACGATTCAAGGCCCTCACCGGCAAAGACGCGCCGGTGATTGACTATCTCAATCAGCAAGAAAGCGTTGGCCGGTTTTTCGCCAACGCCGCGTCGCTGGTCGATGCCAGCGTGAGCGAATATCAGCGCCGCGGATTTAAGAATCTGATGGTGTCGTTCGGCTGCACCGGCGGGCAACATCGCTCGGTATATCTGGCGGAGCAACTGGCGAAACATCTTACGCGGTCAGCAACGGGATCGAAGTCGTGTTCCACCACCGCGAACTGGAGAAGCTCGAACTGGAGAAGCCCGGCCGAATGAAAGCCATGGTCCTTGCCGCCGGCCTCGGCACGCGATTGCGGCCGCTCACCGACGATCGCCCCAAAGCGCTGGTGGAAGTCGGCCGGCCGCACCCTGCTCGAGATCACACTCGCCCGCCTGCGCGTATTTGGCGTCCGCGAAGTCATTATCAACGTGCATCACTTCGCCGGCATTTGGTGGTCGAGTATTCTGAAGGCGAACAACAACTTCGGGATGCGAATCGAAATCTCGCGCGAGACGATCTTGCTGCTCGACACCGGCGGCGGCCTGAAGAAGGCAGCGCATTTTTTCCTGGACGATTCTCCGGCGAAGACCAGCCGTTCATTCTGCACAACGTCGACGTGATCAGCACCATCGATCTCGAACGCATGGCGCAGTCTCACCGCGAAAATCAAGCGCTGGCGACGCTGGCCGTGCAAAAACGCGACACCTCCCGTTATCTATTGTTTGACGACGCGCTTCACCTGTGCGGACGGCGCATCGGCCGCGACGCAACAGCCGACGTGGTTCGGCCCGCCGCGCAGCTGCAAGCCCTGGCCTTCTGCGGAATTCACGTGATCTCGCCCCACCTCCTCACCGATGATCACTGAGCAAGGCGTTTTCTCCATCATCGATGTGTACCTGCGCCTGGCTGCCAAGAGAGAAGAAATCCGCGCATTCCGCGCCGACGGATGTTACTGGCGCGACCTCGGCAAGCCGGAACAGATCCTCGCCGCCACTGAGGATTTTGCCAAAGGCGAGCCGCAGTAGCGTACCCCGCCGGGCCGCGGGATCTCACGACTCCACGTGGCTGCCGCCAGTACTTCTGACAGATGCGTAGCCCTTCGCCCTCAACCACAATTGCCTTAATGGTCACAGGGACATTGCAGATGATCCTGTGAGCGTATTGCATCCGCAACGAATGAAAGGGTCTTATGGAATTGTCCTCTTCTGGTTCAGGTCGTCTGTCGAGCGAGTTGAAGAGCCGGGCAGGCTGGGGCATTTTTCTCGGTTTTCTGATCACAGGACTGGGACTCGTTTTGCTCTTGTATCCGCTGTTAACGGCAACTCTGACGGCGGTCGTGATTGGTTGCGTGCTGGTCGTGGTCGGAGTGGCCGAAATGGTGGCAGCATTTCGCGCACATACGGTTGGCGCAGTTTTTTTGAGAATGCTCCTTGGCGTTGCCTTCTTTTTAGGCGGCTTGTTCCTCCTCTTCTTCCCGCTTTCTGGTGTTGCCGTTCTGACGGTGGGGTTGGGAGCCATGCTGCTCGCGGAAGGTCTTCTAACCATAATTCTGGCTTTCCAGACGCGGCCGTCTGCCGGTTGGGGATGGCTGCTTTTTGATGCCGCGGTTTCGCTCCTTCTCGGGGTGCTGATCCTGGCGCATTGGCCGGGAAGCTCCCTGTGGGCAATTGGAACCCTGGTCGGAGTGGCGGTGCTGATCCGTGGCATTACCCGCATTGCCCTATCCATGATGCTGAGAACGGCTGCATCCGCCGTCGAGAGCGACGATATTCCCCGTCCGCGCGCCGCGTGACCTTTAATTGATCGAACAGAGCCGAGGAAAGATCCCGATATTCAGCCACAAGATGCACAGCGGTAACTAACATTGTGAGCCGCTGCCGCCCTGCAAAGGAGAACAGTGATGAGCGACAACACGATCAGCATTCTTGACGGATCAACTTTCCTGGTTTCGAGCCCCAACGGCGATATTGACGCCGGGCCCAATCAAGCACAAGGTTTTTTCTACAAAGACATGCGCCACTTGTCGAAGTGGAAACTCACGGTCGACGGCATACCGTTGGATGTGCTCTCCACCGACGCGACTGAGTACTACTACGCCCAGCACTTCTGCGTTCCGCCCACAGGCACAATCTACAAGAACCCCACAATTTCTGTTGTACGCCGCCGCTTTGTTGGCGATGGTTTCGTAGAAGATCTGACCGTGCTCAACCACGGCACTGAAGCCCAAGAAATTCAGCTGCGCTTGGACATCGGCTGCGACTTCGCTGATCTTTTTGAAGTCAAAGATGCCCTCCAAAAGAAGGGCGAGTTTTATCAGGCGTTTAAGAACCGCCGTCTGGTGCTGGGCTACAAGCGCGAGTCTTTTGTCCGGGAAACGATCATCAGCTCAACCACGCCCGTAACGGAAGCCACGGTGAACAACGTGATCTTCCGCTTAACTCTCCAGCCGAAGTCGGCGTGGAACACCAAGTTCCATGTCACCCCCGTGACCGGGGAAACCGCACACGCACCAAAGTTCGCGACGGCGGCCGGAACCGCTATGCGGTCGGACCTAAAAGAATGGATCCAACAAGCGCCGACGGTGACCTGCCATCCCGAAGCTGTGCGCGTGTACATGCGCAATCTCGTGGACATCGCTGCGCTTCGTTTTCATCCTGATACCATGTCCGAACACTCGTTGCCCGCCGCAGGACTGCCTTGGTTCATGGCTCTGTTCGGGCGTGACAGCGTCCTCACCAGTTACGAATTGCTCCCCTTTGCTCCGGAATTGGCGTCCACTACGCTGCATGCCCTCGCCGAGTCGCAAGGAAAGCAGGAAGTAGAACTCACCGAAGAAGAGCCAGGAAAAATCCTGCACGAGTTGCGCTTTGGCGAGCTCACTCATTTCCGCGAGCGGCCACAGGCGCCTTACTATGGCGCCGCCGACACTACGCCGCTGTTCCTCGTGTTACTGGATGAGTACGAGCGATGGAGTGGCGATGTCAATCTGGTGCGCCAGCTGGAGCCCAACGCACGGGCGGCGCTGGAGTGGATTGATCACTGGGGGGACCGCGACGGTGACGGATACATCGAGTACCAGCGCAAAACCACCCTCGGCTTGGATAACCAGTGCTGGAAGGATTCCTGGAATTCCATTCTCTTCCACGACGGCACATTGGCCCCGACGCCCCGTGCCACTTGTGAAATCCAGGGATATGCCTATGACGCCAAGGTGCGCTGTGCGCGCCTGGCACGTGAGATCTGGAAAGACGAACCTTTCGCCGCCAAGCTGGAAGCACAGGCTGCAGAGCTGAAACGGCGTTTTAACAGCGACTTCTGGGTCCCAGACCGGGAGTTCTTCGCCGTGGCGCTGGATGGTCACAAGAAGAAAGCAGATAGCCTGTGCTCCAACATAGGTCACCTGCTTTGGAGCGGCATCGTTGATGATGACAAGATCATGTCGGTGCGAAACCATCTCATGAGCCCCGAGATGTTTTCTGGCTGGGGCATTCGCACCATGGCTGAGGGTGAAGGCGGTTACAATCCGATTGAGTATCACTGCGGTACGATTTGGCCGCACGATTGCATGATCGTTGCCGCCGGGCTTGCGCGTTATGGATTCCGCAAAGACGCCATGCAGATCATTGCCGGAATCTTTGAAGCAAGCATGTTCTTCCAGGCTCGTTTGCCTGAAGTCTTCGCCGGATACGAGCGCACGAAAACGCGTTTCCCGGTGCAGTACCCTACTGCCTGCCTCCCGCAAGCATGGGCCGCGGGATCGCCAATGTTGGGGTTCCGTACCTTGCTTGGTCTCGAACCGCAAGGCGAAGTTCTCACTTCTGCCCCGGACCCTGTGCTTCCCGAGTGGATGGGAACTCTAACCGTGGAGGGGATCCCGGGACGATGGGGAAAGGCAAAAGTAGTCGCGAAGGGTGATGACAAGGGAGTTCTAACCATGAAACAGATTTACGAGCGAGTCCTGTCGCGGCGTGCTGACCTGGGTGACGAGGAACTCGCCGCTTAACCAGACCATGATCTCGTGAAAGTGCTGCAGTCGAGAGTCGTGTGACTTTATGGCCGGCTTTCGCCCTTTAAGCTCTGCCCGACTTCTTTGGGGCGGTTCGTTTCTCTCGAGAGGTGAGCGCGTTGAATTGTTGGCGAGAGGGCCGCGGATCATGGGCAGCTGCTCGTCACCGTCTCTGAAAGTTCGAATTCTGCAGGTTGATGGTGAGGCGTTTGCTGACCCCCTCAATCTGGGTGGTTGCGACATGGTTGGTGCCATCCGGCAGTTGCGCGAACCGGGCAGAGATTGTGACAGCGTCTTTTGGGTCATCGAGGTAGGAAGACACTTGGAGGCTCTGCAGCGAATGAGTCTGTTCATCGACGTCCATCGTGACTGAGTCGCCAGGTTTTACATAATTTCTAATCACCAAGCTCATCGTGCCGCCGACGGGTTGCAGCGAAATGTTGCCCAGCTGTTTGGCCTGCATCAAGCGGTCAGGATCGGGAGTGGTGTATTGCTTGGCAAGAGCCCCGATCTCCTGCCCATACTGTTGGTATTCCTCCGTTTTCTTCTCGACTACGTGCTCTTTCAGGCGGCCCTCGTGCCCGCCGGACTGCGCCTTCTCATCGCCGAGCTCATTCTTCTGCGGCTGGCCATTCGGTCCCAGCTGGACCTCATAGGTTCTAGTGTCCTTCACGTCGCCCTTGATGCTGATGGTTTCGGTTTCCTGCCAGGTGTACTGAGCCAGCTTCTGCTTGTTGGCCTCCTGCGCCTGTTTAAGGGCCATCACCCTGTCTTCCATCTGCGAGTTCTGGGCGACCGCTCTCGTGCCTGTCAGTACAACGAGGGCTGCCATCGCTACGATCACACCATGCATAAGAGTCTTGATTGGCCGTGCGGAAAAATGTGTCATTTCCTGTCTCCTGTGTTTACCGTTGAGGAACTTGGCTCCGGTTGTTTGCGAGGCGAATACCGCCACCCGCCGCTCGGCGAACCGGGGAGGCAGTGCCTGAAGCAACAAGAAAATCATCGAATGCCCGTATGCGACCTACAAGTGGCAGACTTGCCAGTTTC
>CAWFXO010000008.1:0-984519 GCA_963819825.1 uncultured Acidobacteriota bacterium | reverse complement strand
AGGGTGTAGAGGTTCTGGGTGCTGGCGTCGCGAAGGAACATGCGGGAGTTATCGGCGGCGTTGTCGTTCCAATTCCCGAACTCGGACGTGGAATACTGGTGTAGTCCTTTAACGCTAAACAAACTCTCTGGATGAGACTCGCCGACTTTAATTCGCTTGACCTCAATATCGGTTGAGTACTGAAGGTAGCGGCTGTCCGAGGTCCATGCGGGATATTCGATGGCGATGGGATCGGTGACCCAATCGGACCATTTGCCGGACTGAAAATCGAAAATGCGAAGGGTCTTGGACCTCTGCTGAAAATCCAGAGCTGCCAAATAGCGGCTGTCGGGGGACCAGCGCGGACTGAAAAGGCCGCTGGAACCGGGAACGGTTGTCACCTGCTTGGTTGCGACATCCATGATTCTGATTTCGGACTTCTGGGCTGAGCTGGGCTCGCCGGTGGAGAACACCATGCGGGTGCCGTCGGGTGACCATGCAGGGTCACCTTCGGTCGGACTCTCGGGGACTAACTCCTCAGGAGTACCCCCCTGGGCCGAAATCACGTAAGCCTTCCAGGGCTTTCCCAGCCGGGATCCCATATAAGCAATTTGCTTCCCGTCAGGAGACCAGCGCGGAAGCGCGGCATGATCCGGCGAGTAAGTCAGCTGGACTTTTTCGCTGCCGTCCGTACGACTGACCCATAACGCATCGTCCACGAGGCTGATGTAAGCAATCGACTTGCCGTCGCGAGAGAACGCGACGTCATAAGCGGCCAGTCCCCCGAGGAACGGGACAAACTGTTTTGACGCGGAGTCGTAGTGAACGAGTTCACCGCGTTGATCATAGCCTCCCACCAACAGTTTCTTGCCGTCGGGGGCGATTCCGACCAAGTTGAACTCCAAGGGGCCAAAGGTCAACTGAACCGGCGTAGTTGCAGACTTGCGAAAGAGACCGGTCGCGTCCGGCAAAACGAAGATGTCACCAAACCTGTCATTGCGGAGTGTGCTCTGAAACAGGAAGTAGTGGCCATCGGGAGTCCAGATGCCGCAGCATTCATGCGGGGGCGTATGCCAGCCGGGCAACAACGGATGAAGATTGGATCCGTCGGGGCGAACTTCCCACAAAGAATAGGTGTGGGAGGCGTCGTCCACCTGGGTAAAGCGGATTCGCGTGCCATCGGGAGAAAACATGACCTCGGAGGGACGACCTTGCACCGTAACAACGCGCCTGGGGTCACGGCCATCACCCTTAGCGATCCAGAGATCCGCCCCCTTGCCAAACACGAGACTTTGCCCGTCTGGCGACCAGCGTGCACCGGCAATGCCGTCAGCGATGATGCTACCCAATCGGCGGGGAGATCCCGTTGGCAAAGGCACGGTCCAGAGGACATTGTTCAAGCCGACCTCTCCGCCCGACTCGATGAGGAGTTGGGAATGGTCCGGCGACATGTCCATAATGCGAGAGCCTCTGATCGGGCTGGGGGTTTCAAGGACATCCCCACCGCTCAAGGACACTTGAGCCAGAGAGGTATCCCCTTCTGATGTGAAACGGTTTGAGTAAATTCTGGAACCGTCGGTGACCGCACAGCAGCCGCCATTTCCATCGTGCGTGATTTGGGTTGAGCCGGTGATCCGCGGCGGCGGCAAGGGCGCCAGAAACCGGAATGCAATGAATCCGAGGACTAGAACCGCCGCCAGGGCTGCTGCCCAAAGCACGACAGGCCTTTTCGAACGGACAGTGGTCACGGCGGCAGGGGTGGCGGCCGATATTTTCCCGGAACTGGTGTCGCGCTTCAGGCGCTTCAAGTCGGCGCGGAGTTCGGCGGCGCTCTGGTAGCGGACGTCGCGATCTTTTTCGAGGGCAGTGTTGATAATTCGCTCCAGATCGGCCGGGAGGTCTGGATTGATTCGACTTGCCGGGGCGGGAGCTTTGTTCAGAATGGCATCGAAGATGGCGGCGGAGGTGTCGCCGCGGAAGGGCAGCAGGCCGGTGGCAGTCTCGTACAACACGGTGCCGAAGGAAAAAAGATCGGTGCGGGCGTCGAGTTCTTTACCGAGCGCCTGCTCCGGTGACATGTAGGCTACGGTCCCGAGAGTGCTGCCGGCGCTGGTGAGGTGCTCCTCGGACATGGTCGGCGCAGAGTTGGGCAGCTCAGGTGATAGCGCACTCACCTTGGCCAGTCCGAAGTCGAGGATCTTGGCGTGGCCGCGATCGGTGATGAAAAGATTGGCGGGCTTGATGTCGCGGTGGACGATTCCCTTGTGATGAGCGGCGTCGAGGGCGTCGGCAATTTCGATGCTGAAATCGAGGAGCCGCTCGAATTCCATCGGGCGTCCGAAAATAGTCTCGCGCAGCGTCTTGCCCTCGAGATATTCCATGGCGATGAAGGGACGGCCCTGATGCTCGCCGATTTCGTAGATGGTGCAGATGTTGGGATGATTCAGCGCAGAAGCAGCGCGGGCTTCACGGCGGAAGCGCTCGAAAGCCTGCTGGTTTCCGGCAACGTCGTCGGGTAGAAACTTGAGGGCGACGAAACGGCCGAGTTGAGTGTCCTCGGCCTTGTAAACCACACCCATACCGCCGCCGCCGACTTTGTGCAGGATGCGATAGTGAGAGACGGTCTGGCCGATGGGAGACGGGCTTTCCATTGGAAGCGACATCTTAGCAGAGGCGCGGGGCACGGTCTCGAATTCAAGCCCACCGCGACCTTAGCGGCATTCTCGGCGAACTTTGCGGTTACAGGCTTTGCCTTGCTATCGGGAAAGTCAAAAGCTTTTAACCGCAAAGGTCGCCGAGAAAACAGGCGAAGGCCGCAAAGAAAATCTAACTCTGATGGGGAATGTGGGTCTGTGTTCCGAATCACAGCAGGCGAAGCTGGCGGCGTTCGAGGGCGAGAAGTTTTTCTTTGATGGGCAGACCGCCGCCGTATCCGGTGAGCCTGCCGTTGGAGCCGATTACGCGATGGCAGGGAATGATGATGGGAATGGGATTGGATCCGTTGGCGAGTCCGACGGCGCGCGAGGCGTTGGGATTGCCGATGTGGTGTGCGAGTTGGCCGTAAGAGATGGTTTCGCCGTAGGGGATGTTCAAGGAGTTCGTCCCAGACTTGTTGCTGGAATGGTGTGCCTTGGGGTGCGAGCGGAAGATCGAAGCTTTCGAGCTCTCCGGCGAAGTAGGCGCGGAGCTGGCGGATGGGTTCGGTGAAGGCGGATGGATCTTCGATCCAAGCTGGCTGCGGGGGCGCTGGCGCGCCATTTTTCGGAAATGTGATTTCGCGGAGCCGGTTATTGTCCGCGACAAGCAGAAGCGATCCGATTGGCGACGAGCAGATAGTGAAGAACATGGCTCAGACGGCGGCGGCTTGTTCGCGGCGCTTGCCTTGAATCTCGATGAAGACGTTCACCAGGGAAACGGCGGCGTGGGTCACGCCGGGGATGCGGCTGGCGTGGGCGATGGTGCGGGGGCGGATTTTGGTCAGCTTTTCCTGCATTTCGCGGGAGAGGCCGCTGACGGATTTGTAGTCGAACCAGTCGGGGATGGGGCGCTGCTCGGCTTTCTTCAGGCGGTCGATGGCGCGGGATTGCTGCTGGAGATATCCGGCGTATTTGATTTCGGTTTCGACGGATTTGAGTTGGTTGCGGAGGGCAGAAGAAAGAGCGTCGTTCGTCGTTCGTCGTTCGTCGTTCGCAAAACCCCTGTCGTCGGTCGTCGGTCGTCGATCGTTGGCGTCCGCGAAGAACTCTGGAGCTAGGTTGCGCAGGATTGGGACTAGATTCTCGATGGTGATTTCGGGGCGCTTTAGGAGTTGGGCCAGGGGCTGGCCAACGGCTTGGGTCAGGTCGGTGACGGGCGTCTTGTCGGCGTCCGTGGCGATCGGTGAGGGCATCCTTCGCGCTGCAGGTCAGGCTCTGCCCCTACACGATGCTAGTTCGGGTGAGATACTTGCGGCCATTTCGTTGGTCAGCTTTGTTGTTTCCAGCAGGCGCGTTAGTTTTTGCTTGACGGTCTTGCTTCGCTTGGAAATCGTCCCACGACGTGTCGTCGATCAAGCCGATGCGGCGGCCGTGGGGGGTTAGGCGGCGGTCGGCGTTGTCGATTCTCAGGTGGAGGCGGAACTCGGCGCGGCTGGTGAACATGCGATACGGTTCGTTGGTGCCTTTGGAAATTAAATCGTCGATCAGGATCGCGGTGTAGGCTTCGGTGCGGTCGAGGATCAGCGGCGGCTGGTTCTTGATTTTCAGCGCGGCGTTGATGCCGGCCATCAGGCCCTGGCAGGCGGCTTCTTCGTAGCCGGAGGTGCCGTTGATTTGTCCGGCGAGAAAGAGGCCGGCGATTTGTTTGGTTTCGAGGGTGCGCTCGAGTTCGGTGGGATCGATGGCGTCGTATTCGATGGCGTATCCGGGGCGCAGCATTTCGGCGGATTCTCGAGTCCGGGGATGGATTTCAGAATTTCGAGCTGGACTTCGACCGGCAGCGACGTGCTCATGCCGTTGACGTAAATTTCGTGCGTGTTCAGGCCTTCGGGCTCGAGAAAAAGCTGGTGCGTGGTTTTGTCGGGGAACTTGACGATCTTGTCTTCGATCGACGGGCAGTAGCGCGGGCCGATGGATTGGATCTGGCCGCTGTACATCGGCGAGCGGTGCACGTTTTCGCGGATGATGCGATGAGTTTCGGGCGTGGTCCAGGCGATGTAGCAGGGGACTTGCGAATCGTGATGGGCGACGCGCTTGGTGCGGAAGCTGAAGGGCGTGGGGTCGGCGTCGCCGGGCTGGATTTGGAATTTTGACCAGTCGATGGTGCGGCCGTCGAGGCGGGGAGGAGTGCCGGTCTTGAGGCGGCATCCGCGGAGGCCGAGTTTTTTCAATGACTCGCCGAGGAGGACGGCGGCGGGTTCGCCGGAGCGTCCGGCGGGATATTGTTGCTCGCCGCAGTGGATGAGTCCGTTGAGGAAGGTTCCGGTGGTGATGATGACGGCGGCAGCGCCGACGGTGCGGCCGTCGCGGAGGGTGTTCTAATACCGAGGAATGTGGCGTTGGCCTGAAGCAAAAGCGTCGTCGGTCGTGGGTCGTACGTCGTTGGCAAAGTCACCCTTGGTGGCTGAAGCCGCCATTTCATCATAAGCAGGTCTTTCGGCACGACTGAAGTCATGCCCTCCCGAATTCGCGGTTTCGGCGAACGACGAACGACCAACGACCAACGACGGGTTCTCCAGAATTAAATCCGCTACCTCGGCCTGCTTGATTTGCAGATTCGGTTGCGACTTCGAAGACCTCGCGCATTTTCAGGCGGTAGGCTTGCTTGTCGCATTGGGCGCGGGGGGACCAGACGGCGGGGCCTCGGGATGTGTTCAGCAGGCGGAATTGGATTCCGACGGCGTCGGTGATTTCGCCCATGATGCCGCCGAGCGCGTCGACTTCGCGGACGAGGTGGCCTTTGGCGATGCCTCCGATGGCGGGGTTGCAGGACATTTGCGCGATGAGGTCAACGTTGAGGGTGTAGAGGGCGGTCTTGAGTCCCATGCGAGCGCAGGCGACGGCGGCCTCGCAGCCGGCGTGTCCGGCGCCGACGATGACGACGTCGAAATGTTCGGTGAACTGCACGGGGCTTCTATTTTACAGGCTTGTGTGGGTCGGACACTCCCTTCGACTTCGCTCAGGGCAGGCTTTTGTCCGACGCTGCTGGTTTTGATCTACTCGTTTCCCCCCTCCGCCCCGCCTTCGTTACTTGAAAACCCTGTCATCCCGAACTCGCCGAAGGCGAGAGAGGGACCTTACGATGGCGTGCAGGGGCAGCGGTGTGCACAGGAGCAGTCTGCTGCAAGCTTCTTGGGTTGGTCCTGACCACTGCACGCGCTCCGTACGCTGACGTAAGGTCCCTCTCTCGCCTTCGGCGAGTTCGGGATGACAATCCCTAAGGCGGATTGCTGGGGGTGCGATCCGAACCAAATCAAAGTCAAAGACGGTCGGACAAGAGTGTCCGACCCACACGGTTAGTGGTGTTGAACATCCGTGAATATTGCTTCCTGCCAATTCTTCGACGGGAAATACCAATTGCTGGCGCCGGCCTCGTGGTTGTTGCCGCCGGAGCCGTAGCCGATGGTGGGATTGCGCCAGTAATCCATTCCCATTTGCAGTAAGGCTCCGCGGGAGATGCGGACGCGGGCGGTTACCGTGCAGCCTTCGAGATGACCCGGGGGAGAGCGGCGCGGGGGGAGGCGCTCCAGAAATGCCAGACGCGGTCGGGGTTTTCGCCGACGCGGAGAATTACTGCGTTGCGATCTTTCGAATACGCGAGCGGGAGGGGGTCGTGGGCGTCGGTGCCGAACCAGGGATGACGGCGAGTAGAGGCCTCCGCGGACGTCGGCGCGGTCGTCGTTGAGGATGACGTCTTTGCCCATCAACGCGGCAGGTGAGTTGGGTGCGGGCGATTTCGACTTGGGCGTGCTCGTATCCGGGGACGCGAGTGTCGGCGATGGCGATTCCCCAGAGCGTGGCGGAGGTGAAATCCGGCGGCTTGGGGACGGGATTGATGTAGCCGGATTTGTAGCGGACTTCGTCGGGAATGCGGGGGTCGGTTTGGGCGAGGGACAGGAATGCAGAAGAGAGAGCAGGATTTGGCGGAGTTGGCGCACGGGTCGCCTCGCGGGACTGCTAAAGATTTTAACCGCAAAGGACGCCGAGGGAACGCGGAGGACGCGAAGAAAGGCTTGGCCACGGATTTTCACGGATCATCACGGATAGAAATGCAAGAAGAAATTCTCAAGAACAAGAAAGGTTTATCCGTGTTGATCCGCGTAAATCCGTGGCGGGAAGTTGACTTTGCGGTTGCTCGCACAGGATTGTTCCTCGTATATTGAGTCCGTGACGGAGGGAAAATGACGACCAAGGAATTTTTCAGCGAGATGGACGCGCGGATCGCGAAGTATGACCTGCTTTGCCATCCGTTTTATAAGGCGTGGGCGGCGGGAGAACTGACGCGCGAAGACCTGCGGAATTATGGGCGGGACTATTTTCATCATGTGGCTGAGTTTCCGGAGTATTTGCAGGAATTTGCGCGCGCGGGTTGAGGACGGCCAGTTGCGGCGCGCGGTGGTGGTGAATCGCCAAGACGAGTTGGGAGAAGATGAGTTGGAGGATGGCGCCGGGTCGCGTCCGCATGCCGAGCTGTGGCTGGATTTTGTGGAGGGCATGGGCGGGGTGCGCGCGAGGGCTGACGTGCCGGTGAAAGAGATCAGCGAGTTGACGGGATGGTTCCATTCTGTCGCGAGCGAAGGCGCTCCCGAGGAAGCGCTGGCGGCGTTTTATGCGTATGAATCGCAGGTGCCGCGGGTGGCTTCCGAGAAGGCGAAGGGGCTGCGCGAGAGTGTACGGCGCGGACGAGAAGACTTGCGAGTACTTCACGCTGCACACGACGGCCGATGTTTATCATTCGCGGATTTGGAAGCATCAGCTGGGGAAGATTGTGGAGGGGAATCCGGAGGCGGCCGAGAGGGCGCTGAATGCGGGAGAGAACGCGGCGAAGGCGCTGTGGAAGGCGCTGGACGGGATTGAGGCGGCGCGGGTAAAGCGGGCGGCGTAAACGGCTCTCGGCCGAGATCAAGTCAAAGGCGGTCGGACAAGAGTGTCCGACCCACACGGGTAGTGGTGGGCATCGGGAGTTTAGGGCCGGCGATTCGGATAGAATCGGTGGCTCTTTCCTTTTGCGGTCAAGCTTTTGCGGTCAAGTCCCATGAGACCAGTTCCCATCGGCGCGCGCGGCGAGGCGGAAGAGACCGTCGAGTTCAAACACACTTTGACCTCGCATCATCCCGAGTTGCCGCCGGTGTATTCGACTCCCGACATGATGCGGCTGATGGAGACGGCGGCGTTTCATGCGCTGCAACCGTTTTGCGAAGGGGATGAAATCACGGTGGGGACGGCGATCAACATTGAGCATCGTGCGGCGAGCGGGATCGGGGCGCGGATTCGGGCGGAGGCGGTGGTGGAATCGTTTGATGGGAAGTTCTATACGGTGCGGGTGGCGGCGCGGGATGATGAGAATGAGATTGGGCGGGGGACGGTGGGGCGGGCGGTGGTTAGCGTGGGGAAGTTTGTGGAGAGGGTGGGGAATCGGGCGATCGGGTGATCGGGTCATCGGGCGATCTGAAGTCAAAGACCCCACTTCTCGCAGAGTGCGCGAGAAATGGGGAGCCCTCTGGACTCGAATTCCTATTGGATCTGAAATGCGCACTGTACGCTGGCCGCTACCGTTATCTTCTCTGGCTGTGACGGCGGGGGTGGCGGTGGCGGCAACGCTTTCTTCAGAGAGAAAATTTCGCTCCGAGATGCCTCAACTTCCTGTGTCCCGGCGTTGTATTCGTAGCCGAGATTGGCCACCCCATAGAGTTGTTTTACATCCAGACTCATGTACCGCAATCCTCCTAGCTTCTGACCCTTTTGTTCCAGCGCGATGCTGGCGCGGCCAATGGCGCGGCGCATGGCTTCGGCGACGGCTTGTTTCTTGGCGGCCTCTTCATCTGCCAGCGAGTAGGTGAGGGAGCGGAAATCGGTGACCTCATCATCGACCGTGCCTTCAAGAATTGGGCCGATCTTGGAGAAATCGTGAATGCGCAACTTGATTTCGCCTTGCACTGAGTACGAACGCGCGCGTTTCTTGCGGTCGCCTTCGTAATAGGGCGAGACGGTCAGAACTCCGGTGACGACATCTTCCTTTTTGAGGTTGTTCTTTTCCGCCAGATCAACGATGCGCTGCATGGAGAGAGAGCGGCATCGTAGGCCTTTTTGAGTTCCTTCTCTTGCGAGAAAATCCGGAACTCCATGGTGGCGAGGTCGGGGTCGGCTTCGTAGGTGCCCTCGGCCTGGACGACGAGGGTATCGGCGATGAACTTCGGCTCGGGAGTTTGTGCGATGGCCGAACAGGTGAGAAACACAGAGACAGCAACAACGCAAAGAGTGGATTTCATTGGGCCTCCTGGCTCATGAACGGTGCGAGTTAAGAATATTGCGGGGAATCTTAGCTGGAGGATGCGATTCGCGAGTCGGCGACTTGGTTGTCCATGACAGCTTGGCCAGAATTCCCTGAGAGTTCCGTGCCCGTCCCGAGCGAACACGGGGTCCTTCGACTGCATTGGCGTCCGCTTCGCGGTCGCCCATTTCGCTCAGGATGACAGGTACGAAAAGGCTGCGGGCTCAGCAGGAGAGTGCCCACATGGGCATGGATGTAACATTGAGCGGTGCATAAGCTGGCTGAATCCGTGTTCGCGTATGTCCGGAAGCATGATCTGCTGCGGGCGGGGGACCGCGTTGGTGCTGCGGTTTCTGGGGGGCGGATTCGGTTGCGCTGTTGAGGATCCTGCTGGAATTGCGGGCGGAGTTGGGGATTGTCCTTTCGGTGGTTCATCTTAATCACAAACTTAGGGCTGCTGAATCGGATGCGGATGAGGCATTCGTGCGTTCGCTGGCGGCGGCGCATGGGCTTGAAGTCATTTGCGAGAGCCGGGATGTGAAGTCGCATGCGGCGGAGAAGAAGTTGAGCTTGGAGGCGGCGGCGCGGGCGGTGCGGTATGAATTTTTCGGTGAGGCGCTAGGGAATCTGGATCGGATCGCGACCGCGCATACCTTGGACGATCAGGCGGAGACAGTGTTGATGAAACTGGCGCGGGGGGCGGGGACGCGGGGGCTGGCGGGGATTTATCCGGAAATCAGCATGGAGCACTCAGCACTCAGCACTCAGCATTCAGCTAAGGCTATTGTGCGGCCACTGCTTGCTATCCGGCGGGAACGGCTCATTGACTATCTGACCGAACTGGGACAGCCGTGGCGGGAGGATTCTAGCAATCGGGATTTGCGGCATACGCGGAACCGGGTGCGGCATGGGATTTTGCCGCGGCTGGCGGAGAATGTGAATCCGGCGGTGCGCGAGGCGTTGGCGCAGGCAGCGGAGATTGCGCGCGGGGAAGAAGAATATTGGGCGGGAGAAATCGCGCGGTTGATGCCGGTGGTTTGGGCGCGGACGGAACGGAGTGGAAAGCTGCATTGCGATCGTCTGGCGGAAGTTCGGCTTGCCGTGCGCAGGAGGCTGGTGCGGGCGGCGGCGGAAACACTGGGATTGAATCTGGAATTTCGGCAGGTGGAGGAAGTGCTGGGTTTGCATGATCCGGGCGGGCGCGCTTCGCTTCCGGAGGGCTGGGTGGTATCGCTGGAGAAGGGTGAGCTTAGGTTTGACGTGACTTCGCAGGCGCCTTCGGATTACCGGTATGAGCTTTCGGTGCCTGGAGAAGTTTTGGTTTCCGAGGCGGGAATCACGGTGAAAGCGTTGCGCATGGAATCTGGGAGCGAAGGGTATAATCCCGAGCACTTGTTGGATGGGAAGCGCACGCACGAGAATCTTATTGTCCGCAACTGGCAGGCGGGGGAGCGGTTCTGGCCGGCGCATACCAAAGAACCCAGGAAAATTAAAGAGCTGTTGCAGGACCGGCATATCACCGGGGATGAGAAAAAGCTGTGGCCGGTGGTGGCGAGCGGGGATGAAATTGTTTGGGTGCGGGGGCTAGGGGTGCGTCGGGATTTGCAGGCGAAAAATGGGAAGGGCGTGTTGATTCAGGATGTTGCGTTAGCGTGAGTTCGCGGAGGCGGCAGTTCCTGTTCGACGGTTCAACACAGCAGCGTTTGAGCTTTTCTGCGCTGATGCGCTGCCCGCGCATCGTAAGGTCCCTCACACGCCGCTTTCGCGTACGGGTTTCCCTGGTTTGAGCGGTTGCTGGAAGGGTTGGGGATGGAGTTGTGGTTTGGGGATGCGGCGCGGGTGCGGGCGTCGGTGGTGCGCAAGCAGAAAACGGACCGGCGGGACGCCGAGCAGCTGCTGCATCTGCTGCATCTGCTGATCGAAGAGCGGTTTCCGCGAATCTGGGTTCCGAGCCTGGAGGTGCGGGATGTGCGGCAGTTGCTGGCGCATCGGCACAAGCAGGTGCAGGCGCGGACGCGGAGTAAGAATCAACTGCAGGCCATGGCGCTGAGCTGTGGAATCCAGAAAAAGCGGAAGCTGTGGACGAATGCGGGGCGCGAGGAGTTGGAGCAGTTGCCCTTGCTGCCGTACGCGGCGGAGCGGCGAAAGCGGTTGCTGGAAGGGCTGGACGGGCTGGAAGCGGAGATCAGCGAGCTGGACCGGCGGGTGGAAGGAGAAGCGCGGCAACGGCCGGAAGCGGTGCGGTTGATGACGCATCCGGGAGTGGGGCCGGTGACGGCGTTAGCCATGGTGCTGACGCTGGGACCGGCCGAACGATTCGGATCGGGCAAGCAAGTGGGCAGTTACTTGGGCCTGATTCCGAGTGAGGAATCCAGCGGCGGGAAACAGCGGCTGGGCAAGATCAGCAAACAAGGCAATTCGTTTCTGCGCTTTTTGCTGGTGGAAGCGGGACAGACGGCGGCGCGGCTCGATCCGCAACTGAAGCGCTTCTATCGCCGCCTGGCGATGCGCAAGAATCGCAGCGTCGCCAAAGTGGCAGTGGCCAGAAAATTGGCCACGCGGTTGTACCTGATGTTGCGCGAGGACTGGACGTACGCGCAACTGTGTCAGGCCGTCATGCAGGTGAGCCCGAGTCATTCCGTGGCCGGCGAGTAGAGCTGAGGCTTTGAGTGGGCAGCCTGCCTCCCTGAAGGAGTCAGGGAGATCGAAGTGAGTAATCATGGGTGCAAGTCCCGAAGAGATGGATGGTGGGACCTGAAGTCCCGCTGCACGATTAAATCAATGACGAGCTTGGTCTGGACATCCAAAACCTTCTACGAGAGCGAAATGGCGCTTCTTTCGGCGTCCACGCCGAAGTGTCGCTACAAAATCCTTGACCGGGCATAGCGTCGTTAGAGACGGGATGACAATCATCGATATAACCCGGATTCGGAAGCGACCCAGGGAACCTTTCATCACGAAAAGAAACTATGACTGAAGCGGAACAGAAATTAAAGATCATCATTCCGGCGGAGCAGATTGAGAAGCGGGTGCGGGAGATGGCGCGGCAGATTTCCGATGACTATCGCGGAAAGACGGTGCATGTGCTTGGGGATTCTGGAGAACGGGTTCGTGTTTCTGGCCGATCTGGTGCGGGAGATGGAAGGGCCGGTGATTTGCCAGTTCATCAAGCCGCAAGTACGGTGATCGAGGCGGGCGACCGGCAGGAGATTTTTTTCAGCCACGACTTGGACATCCGCGGGCAGCATGTGCTGCTGGTGGAGGGGCTGGTGCACTCGGGGGTGACGGCGGATTTTCTGATGAATGACTTGCGGGGCGGGGAGCGGCGTCGGTGAAGCTGGCGACGCTGCTGGACCGGCAGACGGCGCGGCGGGTGCAGTTGCAGCCGGACTACTTTGGGTTTCTGGTGGATGGGGCGTTTTTGATGGGGTACGGGTTGGGGTCGGCGGAGCAAACGAAGCGGAATTTGCCGTATTTGGCGGTGGGGTAGGGGCTGAAGCCCGTCATCAGTCTGCGGTCGTCGGTCGTCGGCCAAAAACCCAGGACCACGCTGTTGCGGGATGGGTCTGCCACCGTGGTGGCCGGGCGGGGACGCCCGGCGCTCCAAGCCCATTTTTCGCTTAACCGCTGTGGGTTTGGCCGACGACTGACGACCGCAGACCGACGACGAGTTGTCCCTTATGACCTAAGTTCCGCCAACATCCTAGAACTTTTCTTCCGCCAGCGGGGTAGAATAGGGCTAGCGGCATTTTGTCAATCCGAATGCTGGCTTCGGCATCTAATTTGAAGGGATTGCTGTAGGTCTACCGGTTTTCGCGTCTCCGGGGCCCTCCTGAGGAGTTTGTTCAGTGAATTCAACGATTAAGACGATCATTTTCTGGGTGCTCATCGTAGCCGGCGTTAGTCACGCTGTTTCAGGTGCTGAAGAACGTCAACTGCAGGGCCGAAAGAGGCGGAGTTCAACCTGACGCAGTTCAACGGCAAGGTTGATGACGGCACGGTGAAACAGGTGGACGTAACCGGGATGGAAGTGAAGGGCAAATTGGCCGATGGGTCGAGCTTTCACACCACGGCGCCGGCTACTTATTTCACTCCAGAAATGATCAAGAAGCTGCAGGACAAGGGAATCAGTGCCAGCTTCCATGACGCGAACAGCGGCAGCTGGGGATGGATTTTGACGACCGTGGCGCCGTTTGCGCTGATCGCGGGGCTGTGGTTTTTCATGGTCCGGCAGATGCAGACGGGCGGGAATAAGGCGCTTTCGTTTGGCAAGAGCCGGGCGCGATTGCTCTCCATGCAGCAGAAAAAGGTGACGTTTAAAGACGTTGCCGGGGTGGATGAAGCCAAGGAAGAGCTGAAGGAGATTATCGAGTTCCTGCGCGAGGCGCAAAAATTCCAGAAGCTGGGCGGGAGAATTCCGAAGGGCGTGCTGCTGGTGGGGCCTCCGGGAACGGGGAAGACTTTGCTGGCGAGGGCGGTGGCGGGCGAGGCCAACGTTCCGTTCTTTTCGATTTCAGGGTCCGACTTCGTAGAAATGTTCGTGGGCGTGGGCGCGTCGCGGGTGCGCGATCTGTTTGAGCAAGGAAAGAAGAACGCGCCTTGCATCATCTTTATTGATGAAATTGACGCGGTCGGACGACACCGCGGGGCTGGGCTCGGCGGCGGACACGATGAGCGCGAGCAGACGCTGAATCAACTGCTGGTGGAGATGGACGGGTTTGAGTCGAACGAAGGCGTGATCCTGATGGCGGCGACGAACCGGCCGGATGTGCTGGATCCGGCGCTGCTGCGGCCGGGGCGGTTTGACCGGCGGGTGGTGGTGAATCGTCCGGATGTGCGCGGACGCGAAGAGATTCTGCGCGTGCACACGCGCAAGATTCCTATGGCGGACGATGTCGATCTTTCGGTGCTGGCGCGCGGTACACCGGGATTTTCCGGCGCTGACCTGGCCAACATGGTGAATGAAGCGGCGCTGGCGGCGGCGCGGCAGAATCGCAAAGCGGTTCTGCAATACGACTTCGAGCTGGCCAAAGACAAAGTTCTGATGGGCGTGGAGCGCAAGTCGCTGCTGCTCTCGGACGAAGAGAAAAAAGTCACGGCGTATCACGAAGCAGGACACGCGCTGGTGGCGTCGAAGCTGCCGAATTCGGATCCGCTGCACAAAGTCACGATCATTCCGCGCGGAATGGCGCTGGGCGTGACCATGCAGTTGCCGATTGACGACAAGCACAACTACACCAAGGAATATCTGGAAACCGAAATCGCGATCATGATGGGCGGGCGGCTGGCGGAGGAAATTTTCCTCAATCAGATGAGCACCGGCGCGGGCAATGACATTGAGCGGGCCACGGAACTGGCTCGCAAAATGGTCTGCGAGTTCGGCATGAGCGATTTGGGACCGCTGACCTTCGGCAAGAAAGAAGAGCAGATTTTCCTGGGCCGCGAGATCAGCCAGCACCGCGACTACAGCGAGGCGACGGCGATCAAGATCGACGATGAAGTGAAGCGCCTGATTGGCAAGGGATACGAAACGGCCAAGGGAATTCTGGGTGCCAATCACGACACGCTGATCCGGATTGCGCTGGCATTACTGGAGCGCGAAGTGCTGGACGCGAATGAAATCAAGTTGCTGATTGACGGTAAGGACCTGCCCAAGATTATTCCTCCGCCGAAATCGGACGACGGCGGCGGGATTCAGCAGGTGCTGAAGCCGGAGCCGGGACGGCCGGGGTTGAAGGGCGGGGAGAGTCCGGCGCCAGCGTAAGGCAGCTTTCAGCTTTCCGCTAGAACCAGGGCGGCCTCAAGGCCGCCCTTTTCTTATTTTCTGTCGTGCTCCGAGCAACTTCCAACAGACTGTCATCCCGAACCCGCTGGCAAGCGGGAGAGGGACCTTACGATGTCAGTGGACCGGCAATCCTCTCGACAGCACGGGCACCTCACGCGATCGTAAGGTCCCTCTCTCGTCCGCCTTCGGCTGACGAGTTCGGGATGACATCTTCATGTTGGTTGTCGAGGAAATTCTTACCCGTTGATCAACTGCATCGCCATTCTCGGAGTAACGCTGGCCGGCGGCGATTCCTTTCGGGAAAGCCTCCTCCATGCGGCGCAGGTCGGCGGGACTTAACTTCATATCCAGTGACTTCAGGTTCTCTTCCAGGCGAGTGCGTTTTCGGGTGCCGGGGATGGGGACGATGTCTTCGCCCTGCGCCAGGACCCAGGCCAAAGCCAGCTGCGAGGGCGTGCAGTTTTTCTCGCGCGCGATTTCCTCGACTTTCTTTACTAGATCCAGATTCTTCTGGAAGTTTTCTCCCTGATAGCGGGAGATGCCGCGGCGGAAATCGTCGGGGGCGAAGTCTTCGAAGCGTTTGATCTGGCCGGTGAGGAATCCGCGGGCGAAGGGGCTGTAGGCGACGAATCCGATGCCGAGTTCGCGGCAGGTGGCGAGAATCTCGTCTTCGGGATCGCGCGTCCACAAGGAGTATTCCGTTTGCAGCGCGGCGATGGGATGGACGGCGGCGGCGCGTCGGATAGTTTTAACGCTGGCTTCGGAAAGTCCGATGTGGCGAATCTTGCCTTCGCGGACCAGGTCGGCCATGGCGCCAACGGTCTCTTCGATCGGCGTGTTGCGATCGACGCGGTGCTGGTAATAAAGATCGATGTGATCGATCGCGAGGCGCTTGAGGCTGCCTTCGCAGGACGCGCGAACGTACTCGGGCTTTCCGTTGACGCCGCGCGTCTTGGGGTTGGCGGGATCGCGCACGATGCCGAATTTCGTGGCGATGACGACTTTGTCGCGCTTGCCCTTGATGGCGCGTCCGACGAGTTCTTCGTTCTTGAACGGGCCGTACACGTCGGCGGTGTCGAGAAAATTGCAGCCGAGTTCGATGGCGCGATGAATGGTGGCGATGGATTCGGTTTCGTCGCCGGGGCCGTAGAACTCGGACATGCCCATGCAGCCGAGTCCAACGGCGGAAACGGTGAGGCCGCTGAGGCCGAGTCGTGCGAGTCTGCATGTCAGCCTCCTTCAGTGAAAAGATTTGGACCAAAAATAGCAGCGCGGAAAAGCGTGCTTCGATCTAATCGACAGTGATCAACCGACAGTATAGATGCCTGCGAGCAGGGGTGCGGCAATGAATGAAGTGGCGCCGTGCGTTTGAGCGGCGGTTCGATTTCTCCTTTCCGGTGGAGATGTATCCGAACATTTGCGTTCGACTGCGCGGAACTCCGGCGCGGCTGGAGGAACTAGTTCGTCCAGCCGGGCGGGAAGCGCCTGCCGTCAGGAAGGCCCATGGCGAAAAGTGGTCGACGCAAGAAACCGCCGGGCATCTGCCGTCGATCTTGAGCCCCTGTGGCTGACGCGGGTAGACCGGATCTTGTGGCCGGGACGTCGACAAACTCGCCGATGCCGACCTGAGCAATCGTAAAACGGATGTGGCCCCGCTCATCGACGGCGCGAATTCAGCAGACAGGATCGCGATGGTAAGCAACTCCCGCGCCGGCACGATCGACGCACTCAGCGGCGTCTCTGAACTCAATCCGTTGGCAATGGAATCGGCAAGACGGCCGCTGATCCACGGACTGAAGATTTCCGCCGATGCGGACTGGTGGACCACCTATTCTGTGTTCACCGAGCACGAGACCATCATCTGGCGCAAATCTGGAATCTGCTCAGCGGCTACAGAACAGTGATGAGCGGCCTCGAGCCGGAGCGAATCTCGCCAATCTCTGACGGCGGGCACGCCCGCTGCTTCCAGTGCGGCTGCCAGTGCTGCAGAGTTGCGAAGGCGAAACGGAGATCAACAAGCCTCCCGCAGTTTGCGGGTCGAACAGGAGGTCCTGCATCGCTCTCGTGCACCTGCCCTTCGTATTCGACGACGCATTCGGCGAATTCGCGATTGGCCCTGAGTCCGCCGGAGATGTGGCCGGCGCGGATGCAGTCGAGGGCGCCTTCGAGCAGCGGGATGTGGCTGGCGTGGAGATGCGCGAAACGTTTTCGGAGGCGAGCAGCATTTCGCGGAGCGTGGCCGATGAGGCCGAAGCCGGTGACGTCGGTGAGGGCGTGGATGGGAAACCCGTCGTCCGTCGGTCGGTCGTTGGTCGTTGGCTGCGGAGCTTCGCTCCGCCGGACGGGCGGGGACGCCCGTCCCCCCTGGAATTTTGTGATCACTTCGGCGGCGGTTTTGTTCAGGGTCGTCATTGATGCTACGGCGGCGTCGATCCAGGATTGTTTGGCTACGCCTTTCTTGATGGCAGCTGGCGATTGTGCCGGTGCCCAGGGCTTTGGTGAACAGCAGGCGGTCGCCGGGTTGCGCGCCGCCGTTCTTGAAGACTCTTTTCGGATCGATCAAGCCCGTAACCGAGTAGCCGAATTTGGTTTCTTCGTCGCGGATGCTGTGGCCGCCGATTACGACGCATCCGGCCTCGATCATTTTGGAGAGGCCGCCGGCGAGAATGTGCTCGAGGATTTCGAGATCGCCTTTTTCGGGGAAGCAAACCATGGCGAGGGCGGTGATGGGGCGTCCGCCCATGGCGTAAATGTCGCTGAGCGCGTTGGTGGCGGCGATCTGGCCGAAGGTGTAGGGGTCGTCCACGATGGGGGTGAAGAAATCGACGGTCTGGACGAGTGCCAGATCGGGGTCGAGTTGATAGACGCCGGCGTCGTCGGCGTGGTCGAAGCCGACCAGGACGTTGGGATCATGCTGGCGGGGTAGTTTGCCGAGCACCTTGTCGAGCGCGGCGGGGCTGAGTTTGGCGGCGCAGCCTCCGGCTTTGACGGTGGTGGTGAGGCGGACGGTTTCGGTCTCGGGCATGGGGACATTGTAGAGGAACAGTTCGGCGTTCGGGCGTCGGGGCTTCTGGCTTCGGGCGAGAGAAATATGAACCGCAGCTGATCGTGTAGGGGCAGGTGCCCCCACCTGCCCCACCACGGGTGCGTGGTGGAGCTTAGGGCAACTGCTCTGGAGGGTTTTTGAGCCCCAGTTGCGGCGCAGAACGCGCGGATTTGACGAGATCAGCGGTTCGGGGTCGATTGGCACCACGTGGCTGGAGCCGTTGCCTTGTGCTCCATTCCAGTTCTGTGGTGGGGCAGGTGAGGGCATCCTTCGACTTCGCTCAGGACAAGCTCTGCCCCTACACGAGCAGTGTTTGGTGGTGCCCACAGTCCGGAGACCAAAGCGAAGACCCAAGAGCCGTCCTATTCCGTCGTCACATCTGCGACCTGCATTTCCGGATAGGCCTGGTTCCATTGCTCGCTGATGTGTTCGAAGATCAGGCGGATAGGGTTTGCTCTGGCCCGGGCCGAGCGGCGCGGCGGAGAGGTCGATGGTGTCGGGATAGGGGCCGGAGGTCAGGAGGATTTTTGCGGGGACGTCGTCGATCTGGGCGACCTGGTCCGAGGAGTCGCGGAAGGTGACGAGAACGATTGCGTTGGTGACGGTCTTGTTGCCGGGATTGGTCAGGGTGCCGTCAATGTAGGTGACTTTGGCGCCGACGAAGTTTTGCGATGTGCTCATGGTGACGTCGGAAATTTTTAGCTGGGTGGCGTAGGGATTCGGCGGGAACCGGCGGGTGCGGCTTGGGGCGATGAACGAAAACCACAACCGCGAAGACGATCAGAATGGCCACGATGCCAAGCACTTTCGGGAGCCATTCGGGATCGTGCTCGGCGAGGCGGTGCTGAATCAGGCCGTCCATAAGAGGATTGTAGTTGGTCTGCCGGCCGACGCTCACTTGATGGGGCTGGTGTGGCTGGCGACGCATTGCCAGAGATTGTCCTGGAAAAGCCAGATGTCGGTGAAGTGTCCCCAGCGCTCGAAGGGCTTGCCTTTATATGTGCCTTTCGTGTGATAAATCCCGGTCACCACGGCGGCGTGGTTGTAAGCAAACGACCTTCTCATTTTGATTTGCCACCAGGGTCGGCGCGTAGCTGTCGTCTTTCAGGTCGGCGAGGAACTCGGCCTTGGTCATGACGGCGCCGGTGTATCCGGTGTAGACGAAAGTGTCGGCGAGCAAGGTGCTCAGGGCAGCGGCGTCGTGACGGATTTGGGCCTGGGTCCAGGCGTTCTCGAGAGCGAGGATGTTGGTTTCGATGTCGGAGCGCGAGCTCTGGGCGCAGCCAGTGGATTCGAAATGATCAGAACGGTGAGTACCAGTGCCAACTTCATGGCCGGTCCTTTCTCTGGCGCCAAACTGAGAAACGTCCCCCCATCTTAACGTTCGCCGATGAGCGAGGGTATGACCTTGAAGGTGCGACTTTAGGGGAAGATATCCTACGGACTTACTCGAGGGACCCCAAAGCTGCGGTCTTGAAGAACGCGACGAGGAAAAGGGTACCGAGTATCAGGTCAGCGCCGCCGAGTACGAGATCGCTGGCATGGAGGCGGGATTGAAGATAAAGCGCAGTCAGAGAAATCACATATCCGAATTTTTCCAGCACCGCGGGAATCATCATGAGGTGGAAACGCACGGGGTCTCTGGCAATCACGAGAAATGCGAACTGCCAGGCCAGTCCCACACTTAAGAACCCGTAATAGAAACCGGGATGGGTAATGGGCGGAGGATCCTGGCGTCCGATTACGTCAAACATGAAATAGAGCGGTGTGAGGACGAGTACGCCCCAAATGCCGGCAATCCAAAAGACGATCCTGGCAAATTTCATGGCTGCTATTCCCCGCTGCTATTCGCCGCCGACGGTGAGGCCGTCGATGCGGATGGTGGGCGAGGCGATGGCGCCGCGGAATTCGAGATCGCTGGCGACTTCGGAAATGTTCAGGAACATGTCTTTCAGTTTCCGGCGACGGTGATTTCTTCGACGGGATACGCCAGCTCGCCGCCGGAAATCCAGAGGCCGGAGGCGCCGCGGGAGTAGTCTCCGGTGACCAGGTTGACGCCCATGCCCATGAACTCGGTGACGTATAGACCTTCTTTGACGTCGGCGATCAACTGCTGCGGAGTTCTGCGACCGGCTTGCAGAAAATAGTTGCCGGGGCCGATGCCGGGAGTTCCGGCGAGTCCGCGGGAGGCGTTGCCGGTGGTTTGCAGGCCGAGTTTTTTGGCGGTGTAGGTGTTGAGCAGGTAGGAAGCGAGAACGCCGTTTTCGATCACCACGGTGCGGCGCGAGGGGACGCCTTCGCCGTCGAAGGGGCTGGTGCCGAAGCCGCCGACGATGGTGCCGTCGTCGATGACGGTGACGCCGGACGGCGGCAATGGTCTGGCCGAGTTTTCCGGCGAGAAAAGACGCGCCGCGATAGACGGAGTCTCCGTTCACGCCTTCGAAAATGTGTTCGAGGATCGAGGTGGCGACCATGCGGATCGAAGATGACCGGAACCTGCTGAGTTTTGACTTTGCGCGCGCCGAGGCGGCGAAGGGCGCGCTGGGCAGCGATTTTGCCGACGTGCTCGGGAGACTCGAGGCGATTCAGGCTGCGGGCGACCGAGTACCAGTAGTCGCGCTGCATGGCGCCTTTTTCATCCTGCGCGATGGGGACGGCGGCGACCGAGCAATACGACCGGCGGTATTCGCCGACGAAGCCGAGGGAGTTGGCGAGAATTTTGTGGCCGGTGGCGGCGTCGAAACTTCCGCCTTCGGAATTCTTGATGCGCGGGTCGGAATCGAGCGCGGCCTTTTCGGCGCGGCGGGCGTAGGCGATGCGCTCCTGGCCGGGCAGCGAATAGACGTCGCTGGAATAAAGATCGAGGTCGCCGGAGAGCGAGCCGAGTTGCGCGGGGTCGGGGAGTCCGGCGAAAGGATCTTCGGAAGTGATCTTCGAAAGCTCGAGCGCGGACTTCAACATGCGGTCGAGGCCGTCGCGGGAGAAATCGCTGGAGTGGGTGCTGGCGGCGCGCTGTCCGTTGAACACGCGGACGCCGATGGAACGCGAGCCGGCTTCTTTCAGGGTTTCGACCTGGCCGAGGCGGACGAGGGTGGAGAATTCGTCGCCTTCGCGAACGACGCACTCGGCGGCGGTGGCGCCGCCGGACATGGCGCGACGAACGAGGTCGCTGGCTAGCTCTTTTAGATCAGTTTCGAGTTTCGGGTTTCGAGTTTCGAGAGTTGTTTCAGGCATAAGTCAAAATCTATTCACCACGGAGACACGGAGGCACGGAGAAAACCACCTTCAAAAGCACCCACGGACTTGCGCGGATTAACACGGATCGTTTCGTCATTTATTATTTCAAGTTTGTGATACCTCAGTCTCGATCGGTGCAATGCCGTGGCTGCGTTGCTGGTCTTACTGCATGAACCCGCCGGGGTCTTTTCTTGCGGTGCCGCCTACGGTCATGCGATCGAGTTTTGTTGTCGGCATGCCGACACCTACCGGGACCGACTGGCCGTCTTTGCCGCAGGTGCCGACGCCTTCGTCGAGTTTTAGATCGTTGCCGACCATGGAGACGTGCGTCAGCGCGTCGGGGCCGTTGCCGATTAACGTTGCGCCGCGAATGGGAGCGGTCACGTGGCCGTCTTCGATCAAGTACGCCTCGGAGGCAGAGAACACGAACTTGCCGTTGGTGATGTCCACCTGGCCGCCGCCGAAATTCACGGCGTAAATGCCGCGCTTCACCGAGCGGATGATGTCGCCGGGATCGTCCTCACCGGCGAGCATGTAAGTGTTGGTCATGCGCGGCATGGGGATGTGCTCGTAGCTTTCGCGGCGGCCGTTGCCAGTGTCGGCCATGCCCATGAGCTTGGCGGAGAGCTTGTCGCTCAAATAGCCCTTGAGGATTCCCTTCTCGATCAAGACGGTTTCCTGGGTCTGGTGGCCTTCGTCGTCAACGTTGAGCGAACCACGGCGCCAGGGCATGGTGCCGTTGTCCACGACCGTCACTTTCTCGCTGGCGACCCTTTTGCCAATCAGGCCAGCAAATGCGGAAGTCTGTCTTGCGATTGAAGTCGGCTTCGAGGCCATGGCCGACGGCTTCGTGCAGAAGCACTCCGGGCCAGCCGGGGCCGAGGACGACTTCCATGTCTCCGGCGGGGGCTTCGCGGGCGTCGAGTTGCAGGACGGCCTGGCGGGAGGCTTCGCGGGCGAAGTATTCCGGGGTCTTGTCGCCGAAGAAGAAATCCAGAGCGACGCGGCCGCCGCCGCCGGAAGTTCCGCGGGCAGAGTTGGTTTCGTTGCGCGCGATGCAGGAGACATTCATGCGCGCCAGGGGCTGCGAGTCTTCGGCAAACGTTCCGTCGGAACCTACGACGAGAATAGTGCGCAGTTCGTCGGCATAGCTGGCGCGGACTTCTTTGATGCGAACGTCGTAGGCGCGCGCGGCCTGGTCGGCGCGATTGACCAGTTCGACCTTGGCGGTGATTTCGGCGTCCACCGAGGGCAGGGTTACGGGATAGAGACTGCGGGCCGGTTTCTGTTGAAATCCTGCACTCAGGGTTTTGGCCGGACCGCTGGCGATCAAGGCTGCTGTGCGGGCGGCGTGCAGAATACGGTCGGAAGAAAGGTCGTCGGTATAGGCGTATCCTGTGCGCTCGCCGGAGATGACGCGGATCCCGCAGCCGACGGAAATTCCCTGCGAGGCCGACTTAACCAGAGATTCATCGACGGTCAGCGAGGTCGAAGAATGATATTCAAAATAAATGTCGGCGTAGTCGCCCCCGGCGGAAAGCGCGGCTGCCAGGTAGCGCTCGAGGTCGTTTTCGGTGACGCCGTAATGCTGAAAGAAGAAAGGATTTCTGTCCACGGTGATTTGATGTCCCTTTACCAGGAAGGACTCGGGAGATAGGTTCATTATCCCACAGAATATCGGGTGATCTGGAGATCGGGTCATCGGGTGATCTGAAAACCGCAGAATCGGGTGATCAGGCGATCTGGTGATCGGGTGATCTGAAAACCCCAGAATCCACAGGTTTTAACTTCACCCGATGACCCGATCACCAGATCTCCCGATGGCTATGTTCATCCGTCACAGACAAAGTGTTCGCGGTTCTGGAACACTTCTCGGCATGACAACTGAAAGTTTGACCTCCGCGCTGGAAGGATTTCTTTCCGGCAGCAGCGGGGCGGTGGTGATTGAAGATGGGGCGGTGATGTTCAACCTGGAGCAGGCGAAGTACTCGGTCTCTGGGGAGCGCAATAAATGCCTGCTGCATTTGTGGTCGGAGGAGCGGAACGTGGTGCGGCGGGTGCTCGAGGTGGAGAGCAAGGGCGAGAGCCTGCGAGTGACGGTGCAGAAGATGGGGCAGGTGCGTCCGACGAAGCTGGAGATTTGCCGGGAGCGGGATGCGCGGACGGTTTCGGCGCGGAGAAAGTCGCGGGCGGTTTATCAACATATTTTGGAGCGGGTGCTGGGGAAGAGTTTTCCGGAATTGACACTGGCGCATCTGAGCAACGCGGTGGACCTGGAGAAATCGTTTGGGCCAATCTATTCGCGCGGGCTGCTGAAGCGCGGGCAGTCGGGATTCGCCGTGCTGGGAGTGAATGGGCAGGAACCGCAGGGATCGATTGACGCGGCACTGACGTTCGGAATTCTTTGGCTGGAAGTTTGTCGGACGTCGAACGCGGGAAAGCTGGTGGTGGAGGGGCTGAAGCTGTTTGTTCCGGCGGGATGCTCGGCTTTGGTGCGGGAGCGGATGGCGCATTTGAATCGCGGGGCGGCGAAGTGGGAGCTTGTACGAATTGGAAGAGCGCGCGGAGGAATTGAAGGCGGTCGAGATTCTGGATCGCGGGAATATTTCGACGCGGCTGGTGCATTGTCCGAATGACGTGGAGATTCAGGAGCGGTTCGGCGGGCCGATCGCGCTGGTGCGGAGCCTGATGGCGGAGGCGGAAGTCGCGGTGCTTTCTCCGGCGGAGATTGCGTTTCGGTGTCATGGGCTGGAAGTGGCGCGGGCGCGACTGTCAGGCCGGTTGGCGGTTGAATCGGGGAAACTTCGCAACGTGCCGGAGCTGCTGTTTGGAGTGGGTCCGGCGCAACGGGTAGTGAATGACGGGAATCTCGGAGAATTTGAGCAACTGATTCGCAGCGTGGGCGAAGTGCGGCACGCGGACGGGCCGAGGGAGAGCCGGTGGTGGAGGTTGCATCCGGAGCGGTGGCTGGAGTCGCTGGTGGTGAAGAATGTGGCGGCGCTGGATGATTCGCTGGATGCGGATGGCGCTATTCGCAGGTGCCTGCGTTTTCGGCGGCGGACCGCGCGATGATTGACGTGCTGACGGTGAATCGCGATGGCCGGCTGGCGGTGCTGGAGCTGAAGGCGGATGAGGACATTCATCTGCCGCTGCAGGGGATTGATTACTGGGCGCGGGTGGCGTGGCATCATGCGCGGGGGGAATTTCAGAAGTTCGGATATTTTGCGGGGCGTCGAGCTGGCGGCGGGGGCGCCATTGCTGATTATGGTGGCACCGGCGCTGCATGTGCATCCGGCGACGGATACGTTGCTGCGGTACATTTCGCCGGAGATTGAGTGGACGCTGCTGGGGATTGATGAGCGGTGGAGGTCGGGGGTGAGAGTTGTGTTTCGCAAGCGGCCTGAGAGAATCGGGTGATCTGGTGATCTGTTCATCGGGTGATCTGAAAATCAACCACCGCTATTTGCCCCAAATTCCCAGCAGCCTTCTGATATCGATCATTTGCCCGAGATGATGTGCGTTGTGGTCGGCGACCAGCAGGGTTTCGCGGAGGATGGTCTGGCCGTCGCCCCAGGGGATTTTCGCAAATAAATCTGTCTTGGGATTGCTTACAAGCTTTTTCATTGCGTTTAGATCATCCTGAAATGATTTAACGCTTTTGCTCCATGCGGCGGCGCTGGGGGGCGCGGGATTCTTGGGCCAGTAGTCGTCGGGCCATTTCGGCGCAACGTATTTTGGGTCGCGGCTGAAATCGAGGATGTCTCGTTGGGCGAGACGCAGGTGTTCGAGAAGCATCCAGGCTGAATGCGGCATGCCCTTCGGTATTTCGCCGCGGAGTTTGGGCGGGAAGTCGGCGATGATTTTGTCGAAGGGGGCGTAGGCGTGGCCTCCGTCGAGGAGGGCGACGAGGTGTTTTCGGAGGGATGCGTCGTTGGTCACGAATCCTGAGATGGCGGCGGCGCGGGCTCGGTCGCAGAAAATAGACGATTGGGTCTCTGGTCCGGACAGCCTTCCGAAATGGCCAGCTTATGTACTTGGCGTGAGCAGAGAAGGATGGGTCTTCGGCACCAGCACGGTCAGCGCGTCAGGCACCATGGAGAGGGTGATGGGCAAGTGGCCGAGGAGTTCGCCGTCGGCTTCAACATAAATGCGCTCAGTTTTCTCTCCGGAAATGGCGCGGCAGGTGACGTGGTCGGCGTGGGCCAACTCGATTCCGGGAACGCCATTCGACATGCCGAGAATGCCGCGAAAAACATAAGCCAGATACATGGCGCGATTTCCGGTACGGCACAACACCAGGCGCAAGTCGTGGCGGCCAAGTGATGCACCGGGGGCGAGTTCGCGCAACAGACCGCCGAAGTAGTTGATGCGGACTGCGAGCATCTCGGAAAGCCGCGCCTCGCGCTGCTGGCCGCTGCCATTGCCTGAGAATTCCGCTTCGAAATAACGCATGCGATGCGTCATCCACAGATGCGTGGCTTTGCTGTAATAGGCGAGCATGCCCATGCGGTCTTTGATCAGCCGGTTGAGCTTGTAGAACAAATGCGCGTCCACGCCGACGCCGGCGGCGACGGTGAAATAGCGAAAGGTGGGGAGTTCAGCGAAGTCGCGGTAGTCGATTCTTCCCACGGCGATTCGCCTGGGGACAGCGGTGAGGAGGGCCCGGGCCGCACCATCCGGAGTCAGGGGCAGGCGGAGATCATGGGCCATGGCGTTGGCGGTGCCGAGAGGAATGATTCCCAGCGAGGCTTGCTTTCCGGCCATGCCTTGCAGCACGTCGTGGATGGTGCCGTCGCCGCCGCAGGCAACGATGGTATCGAAGCCGTCGCGAATGGCCATCCGGACCTGGGCCGCCGCGTCGGAGGCGGCGCGGGTGGGGGCGACTTCGACCTCGACACCGGCGCCGGTCAGCACAGACTTGGCAGTTTCAATGTCGTTCAGCCTGTGCTTGAGTCTGCGACCCGAGACGGGATTGTAGAAGAGGGCGGCTTTGCGCATGAAAGCGATGTGTCCCGGCGGGCGGCAATGCGCTCGCACTCCACAATTCTACTGGACACGTTCGAGCATATTCGCGGCGTGTTAACGGGCGATGAATTCTGGGAGCCGGGTTCTTTAAGGCACAACACCCGGCTAAGTTTCGAGGGCTGGATTTTGCCCTGCCAATGAAATGAAGCCTCGCCCCGCCGCATAGTATCTAATGCATAACCGTGGCCCATCATCATCCAATCTCTTATTCCGCTGCTTCGTCAAAGGCGAAGCCGAAACTGCGCACAGTGATGCCGCTGGTGTGGGAACTGGTTCGCCCGCGGCGCGGGCTGCTCGCGATCGGGTTCGTGCTGATGGCCATCAACCGGATCGCGGCGTTTGTGCTTCCTAGTTCCACCAGATATCTCATTGATAATGTCATCACCAAGCGGCAGACACAACTGCTGAAGCCGCTGGTTCTTGCGGTGTTGCTGGCTACGCTGATTCAGGGCAGTCACGTCCTTCGGCCTCACGCAGTTGCTTTCCAAGGCGGCGCAGCGGCTGATCACGGAGCTGCGGCAAAAGGTGCAGTCGCATGTCTCCCGGTTGTCGGTTTCGTTTCATGATTCGACCAAGAGCGGAGTCCTGGTCTCGCGCATCATGAGCGACGTAGAAGGCGTGCGCAACCTGATCGGCACCGGCCTGGTCGATCTGGCAGGAGGCCTGCTGACCGCCGTGATTGCGCTGGTGTTTCTGTTCCGCATCAGCACGCTGATGACGGGGCTGGCGTTTGGCTTTCTGCTGGTCTTTGGATTGGCGCTGCAGAAAGCGTTTAAGACCATCCGCCCGATTTTTCGCGAGCGCGGCAAAATCAACGCCGAGGTCACCGGACGTCTTGCCGAATCTCTCGGTGGAATTCGCGTGGTGAAGGGCTATCACGCGGAAGAACGCGAAGATCGCGTCTTCTCGACCGGAGTCAGGCGGCTGCTCGATAACGTCATGCGCACGCTGACCGCGACTTCGGTCATGGGCCTTTCCGCCAGCGTGTTGCTGGGCGTGGTCGGGGCGGTCACCATGTTTGTGGGCGCGCAGCAGATTCTTGCGGGATCGCTGACCATCGGCGGATTGTTTACCTACACCTTGCTGATGGGATTTCTCATCGCCCCCATCATGCAGATTGTTGCGATCGGCACCCAGCTCACCGAGGCGCTCGCCGGCCTCGAGCGCACCCATGAACTCTTGAAGGAATCGGCGGAAGATCGCGATCCGCGGCGCACCGTTTCCCTACCCGCGATCATCGGCAACGTTGATTTTGCCGACGTTAGCTTCAGCTACGACGGGGCCCGCACCGTGTTGAACGATGTTTCTTTCCACGCTGAGCCGGGAACGGTCACGGCGCTGGTCGGATCGTCGGGGTCGGGCAAATCCACGATGATCGGATTGATTTCCGCGTTCTACGTTCCGACCGAAGGCGCGGTGCTGGTGGATGGCCTTGATCTGAGCACGGTCCGGCTCGATTCGTATCGCACGCAGCTCGGAGTGGTATTGCAGGAATCGTTCTTGTTTGACGGAAGCATCCGCGACAATGTGGCGTTCTCACGGCCTGATGCCAGCGAAGAAGCCGTGATGCGCGCCTGCCGCATCGCCCGGGTGGACGAATTTGCCGAGAGCTTTGCCGACAAGTACGACACCATCGTCGGCGAGCGCGGGGTGAAGCTTTCCGGCGGGCAGCGGCAGCGCATTTCGATTGCGCGCGCGATTCTGGCCGAACCGCGCATCCTGATTCTCGACGAAGCGACCTCCAGCCTCGATTCCGAATCGGAGCAGATGATCCAGGAAGGCCTCTCCTACCTGATGCGCGGGCGCACGACGTTTGTGATCGCGCACCGCCTGTCCACCATTCGCCGCGCCGATCAGATTCTAGTGGTCGAGCAGGGCAGGATCGTCGAGCGCGGGACGCACGAAGCGCTTTACGCGCTGCAAGGGCGCTACCGCGAGCTGTACGACAAGCAGCATGGGCTGGAGAGCAATCTGTTCCTCGCTCCCGGCGAAGGCGATGACGCTGGGGGCTCGGAGAACGGCGGATCGAAGGAGAATGGGGATAGGCCGGCGCTGGCCGATGCGTTGCGCATGGTGAGCGGAGAGACGCGCTAGGAAGTTAGCGCCGATTGGCCGCAGGGCGATACTGGCGCGCGAGATACTGTTGATCAAGAGCCTGGCGAATGAGCGTCTTGATGACCGCTTGCCGGCTGATGTTCAACTCCTTCGCTGCGCGATCCAGTTCTTCCAGAAGGCCCTGCGCCAAATCAACATTCACTCGCTGGATCGGTGCCATCATTCGGCCGGCATTGGTGAAGAACCGGGACACATCCCTCCCCTGGTCGGCAAGCCGGGCGATGGCTTCGGCGGTCAGCGGTTTTCGTTTACGAGTGCTCTTCATAAATTCTCAGCTCCTGCTTAGTGGCCTTCCAAAGCGTCACGAGGTGGTAGCATTCGCCCTCCTCGTCTTCCCGCACTTCAAAAATCACGGCGTAGAGCTGCTGCCCCACCCAACCGATGGCCCGGTATTGCTCGGGCCGATCAGAACGTTGGTCGAGGTAATATGGATGCGCAAAAACCTCCTGCGCCTCTTCAAATCCAATACCCCGCTTGGGGTTCGCTCTTAGCCGCTCGCTCTTCCGCTTATCAAAGTGGAATCGCATGAGTATAACAGTTATACCACATGGGGGGCCGGGGGGGGGGCGGAACGCTAGCGAAGGATTTTTCATTTAGCAGGCAGGCCGGCGGCCTGGGGCGCCGGGTTGCTCATCGCTGTGCCGCAGTAAGGGCAATAAACATCCTTCGCGCTGACCAGGCGCTGGCATTGCGGACAGCTGGGGCTGAGTTTGCAACTGCACAGGGGGCAGAAGTTAAATCCCGTCTGCACTGCGCAGTTGCATTGTGGGCAGAAGCAGCTGCGCGGCTGACGCAGCACGAAATAGAGAATGATGCCCAGAGCGTTGGGGATAATGACCGCCACAATCGTCCACAGCGTGGGGCTCATGCCGCGGCGTTTGGCGTCGCGATTGATGTACCCGATGAACAGCAGATAGCAACCGCCGCCAACGCCAGCCAGCAGGCCAAAGAGCGGTCTGGACCATGCCGGCGGCGCATTCGCCTGGCGAGCCAGCTCAATGTTGAAAAGCCACTGCGCGGCGATGAATACAATCCCCGCCAGCGCCCAGGCCCAGGCCGGAATGATTTTGATTTCCGAAGTTAGTCCAGATTGGGTTTCGTTTCTTAGCTGCATAGATTTCCCTTCCCCTTATCGCGAACGCCGCGATTCCTCTGCGTGGCCTGTCACATGCGTGCCTCGGGCCATCAGCAACAAACTCACTACCAGCGCGGGGGCGACAAAAAAGACCATGAAGCCTACTTGCCAGACGATCGCGGAAACTCCGGCCCGCTCGCCCATCCAAGCGAAGAGCCGCCACAGAAAAGGAAGGGTCAGCGTCGCCGACAGGCCCACTCCGAGGCAAGCCATGCCCACCATCCACATACGTTCCCGTGCCTCGCGAAGCCTGGCGGCGTGAAAGCGCACCCGCATCTGCGTGGCCCGCACCAGACGGGAATCGGCGGCCAACGGCTGGGAGCGCAAAGCACGTACTACGACGTTGGCTGCTTCCGCATAATCGCGGCAGGCTTCGCATTCTTGCAGGTGATTCCGCAGCCAAAGCTTGCTGAACGTCTGGCACGCCTTCGCCCAGAGCGATCAGCTCGCGAGCTTCGTCATGTACATTCCGTGTCATGTCTATGCTTCTGCTCCCTTCAGCCGTGCCATCAGCAAATCCAATCCGCGATACAGCCGCGACTTCACCGTGCCCACCGGCGCTCCAGTCACGGTGGCGATTTCTTCCAGCGCCATGCCTTCCTGAAAGCGCAGGACCACGGTCTCGCGATACTCCGCCGGAATGCCGACCAGCACCGAGTTGATGCGTTCGGCTTGCTCGTGCTGCTGTACAACTTCCCACGCCGCCGGCCGCGGGTCAGCGGGCTCGAACGGCGCGTGGTCTTCGTCTTCCCATCAGGCCGTCGAGGCTGACAGGGCTTTTCTTCCGCAGATAATCAAGGGTCAGATTTCTCGCCACCGCGTAGAGCCAGGTGCTGAACTCGTGCTTGCCGTCGTACTGATGGCCACGTTCCAGCACGCGAATCCAGGTTTCCTGAAACAGGTCCTCGGCCAGCTCGCGATCGCCCGACAGGTAAATCAAATAACGCAGCAGCCGGTGCTGATACTGCTCGATGAGATGGTCGAGCAAGTCGGGATCGCGCCGGCGAAGGCCGCGGGCAATTGCGCTGGTTTCCGATTCCATCGCGTTCGTGAAGTAATAAGCTGCGGCGTTCATGCTACCGGGATATACGGGCGAGGGGATGAAAAAGATGCCAGCGAGGGAACGTTACCCTACCTGTGCGCTAAGCTATTCAAAGTGAGTTAGATAGTGGGTCGCAGGCGAGGCCTAATGGTAGAATCGCCGCTGCTTTCGTGAGAAGAGATGAAGCCGTCTGACCCCTGCTTGGCCCCCTGGAGGCTCCCACTGATCGGCCGCACGCTCTCCCATTACAAGGTCACCGCCGCGGTTGGCTCCGGCGGAATGGGGGAGGTCTATCGCGCCACTGACACCAAGCTTGGCCGCGAGGTGGCGCTGAAGGTTCTGTCCGCTGAGATGGCCCGTGATCCCGAGCGCCTGGCGCGCTTTCAGCGTGAAGCGCGAGCGGTTGCCGCGCTGAACCATCCCCATATCGTCACAATTTTTTCCGTTGAGGAGGCAGATGGCATTCATTTCCTGACCATGGAACTGGTTGAAGGGCAATCGCTCGACCGCTTCATTCCAGATGGCGGCCTGCCGGTGCAGCGAATCGTGGCGATTGCCGTGGCCCTCACCGACGCGCTCGCTACGGCTCATGAGAAAGGGATCGTGCATCGCGATCTGAAGCCTGCCAACGTGATGATTACCGGCGACGGCCGGGTCAAGGTGCTGGACTTTGGGTTGGCGAAAGACGTGAAGAGCCGGGAAATCCAGCGACGCGACGCTGACTTCGGATGGAAACACGCGGGCCGGAATCGTGATGGGGACGCCGGCGTACATGTCACCCGAACAGATCACGGGCCGCGAGGCCGACTACCGTACCGACATCTTTTCGCTGGGCGTCGTGCTCCATGAGATGGCGACTGGAAAGCGGCCGTTTCAGGGGACGTCCTCGGCGGAGCTGGCGTCCGCCATTCTGCGTGACACCCCGCCGCTGGTCACCGATATCCGGCCCGATCTGCCCGGTGACCTGGCGCACATCGTCCGGCGTTGCATGGAGAAGGACCCGAGTCAACGCTTCCAGACTGCGCGCGAGGTCACTACCGAATTCCGCAACCTGACGGAGGGAACGCGCACGTCGTCCGGAGCTTCGGCCGCCAGAATGACGGAGTCTGGGCCGTCGGTTGCGGTCATGCCGTTCCAGAACCTGAGCCCTGACCCTGAGAACGAATACTTCAGCGAGGGGCTGGCCGAGGAAATCCTGAATGCGCTGAGCCAGGTCGAAGGCCTGAGTGTCGCCGCCCGCGCCTCGTCGTTCTACTTCAAAGGCAAGGCCGCCGAGATGAGCGAGATTGCAACCCGCCTTCGGGTGGGGAACTTGCTACAGGGCAGCGTGCGTCGTGCCGGAAACCGGGTCCGCGTCACGGTGCAGCTGGTTGACGTCAAGAACGGCTTCCAACTGTGGTCCGAGCGCTACGACCGTCAGCTGGAAGACATCTTCGAGATTCAGGACGAAATCGCCAAAGCGATTACTGGACGGCTCAAGGTCACCCTGATGCAGGAGCCAAGCGCGCGACCAACAATCTGGAAGCCTACGAGTTATACCTGAAGGGCCGTCACTATTGGCATCAGCGATCGCCGGCCACGTTGCGGGCCGCCATTCAGTGTTTCGAGCAGGCCATCAAACTCGACCCCGAGTACGCGCTTGCCTACTCGGGGCTGGCGGACTGCTATGGCATCCTTCGCTTTTACGGCTGGATTTCGGCTGAAGCGGGCCAAGCGCCTGCCCATGACGCCATGACGCAAGCCGTGAAGCTGGCGCCCGCGCTATGGGAAGTGAACTTCTCTCGCGCCTTTTACATCTTTTACTTTGAGCGCAAGTGGCGAGACGCCGACCCGCATTTCGAAAAGGCCATCGCCATCAATCCCCGTTCTTCTCTGGCACACGCGTACTATGCGCTTTTTCTGTCGGCTGCAGGCCGCGCAGAGGAGGCGGTCACGCACACGACGGTTGCGTGTCAGTTGGATCCCTTGTCGCAGATCATTCACGGTCTGGCCGGATCCACTCTTTCCACGTTGGGGCGTTTTGAGGAAGCAGAACGTCTGGTGCCGTCGCGCGCTCGAACTGCAGCCCGACTACTTGTTCGGCCTGTGGGCCCACGCGCTGGCGCTCTGTGGCCTGGGACGCAACGAAGAGGCAATCGTTTCGTTCGAACGAGTGCTCTTGCAATCTCGCGCACCGGTCTTTGTGGGCATGGTGGGGTTCGGATACGGGTGGGCTGGACGTTCTGAGGACGCGATTCGCCTGCTGCACGAGTTGGAAGATCGCGGCAGCCGCGGGGAATACATCCCGGCGGTCGCTTTGATGACCATCTACTTAGGCCTGCGAGATCTCCCGGGGATCCGCGGGGAATTGTCCAAGGCCATAGCAGAGATGGTAGCGCCGCTGACGGTTCGCGTCATCAACGGCCGGTTTCTGGAGAATTTCCGGTCCGATCCTGAAGTGGACCGATTGCACCGGGAACTATTCGGCTGGTGATCTCTGATTATCCGGCCTTCAGCTGTCTCACCAGCGCGGCGTGCCGCGGTTCATCGACTGACGCCTCGTACGGCTGATACAGGGCAGTGCGGTCGAGCAGGCCGGCGTAACGTTCCCGCAACTTCGCGCCAATGCTCTCGTAGGTTCCGCTGACCGCGACGGCGTCGAGCATCTCATCGGGGATGAGCCGCGCCATTCCTTTCCAGTCGCCGGCGAGCGATTTCTGGTGCAACTCGGGGACGATCCCCTCCCAGCCATGCGCCGCCAGCACCGGTTCGTACGTCCGGGTCGAGGCATAAAACGCGATCTGCTGCCGCACGGCTTCCCGGTTCTCGGCGCGCTCGCGATCGGTGTCTCCGACGATTACGAAGGTCGCGGTCGCGTACTCGAAATCCTGGCGCGATCGGCCCGACGTTCGCAATCCCTCCTCAACTGCCGGATGCACGTACTCGCGCAGGTATTTTGGAGTGTGGAACGGATGAACGTGCAGGCCGTCGCAAACCTCTCCCGCCATCCGGCACATGTATTGGTTGACGCCAGCGATGAAGATCGGGATCTTCGGATGCGCAATCGGGCCCGGATTGAAAAACGGGCGTCATCAAATCGAAGCTGTAGAACTCGCCCTGAAACTTGAGCGGCGTTCCGTTCTGCCAACATTCCCAGATGGCGCGCAGCGAGAGCACCACTTCACGCAACTTCGGACCCGGCGATTCGAACTTCACCGAGAAACGCCGCTGGTTATGCGCCCTCACTTGCGACCCGAGCCCAAGAATAAATCGTCCCGCCGACGCTTTCTGAATGTCCCAGGCGGTATAGGCAATCACCATGGGACTGCGCGGAAACGCCACGGCAATCGAGGTCCCGAGCTTGATGGAAGAGGTCGCGGTCGCCGCCACTGCCAGCGGCAGAAAAGGGTCGTGCTGGGTCTCGGATGTCCAGAGACAGCCGTAGCCAATTGCTTCGACCTTGCGCGCGTACTCGGGAACAGATTGGAGATCGTAGTCGCGCAGCGCGACGTCCAGATATCATCGACTCGCCTCTTCAATGCTTAAGTCGCCTGTGTCTGTCAACAAATCTGGGTCAAGGCTTAATGTCGATCGGAGTGCCGACTCGAACCAGTCTCCAAATCTCGTCCATCTCCTCGTTCGAGACCGCAATGCATCCATCGGTCCAGTCATGTAAAGCCTGGGCCTTTTCCACGAAGGCAGTACTCCTTGGGGAGCCCGTGAAGCATGATGTCACCGCCTGGACTGATGCCTAATTTCCTTGCTGCCGCGATGTCTGTTAAGTTCGGATACGAAACATGAAACGCCTTGTAGAAGTGGCTGTTGGCGTTTCGTGAATCAAGTACGTACGAACCCTCTGGAGTGCGATGGTCTCCCTGCCTCGTCTTCGGCCCAATGGGTTCGCCACCGAGAGCACCCCGATACGACCTCAACTCCTTTCCGCGTGACAGGAGCACCAGCCTGCGTTCATGTTTGTAAACGACGACACGGTCCACAGCGGCACCCGGTGTTTCCCCAAAGGTGAAGAGCACGGAGGCGAGCAGGAGGATTCCAGTTACAAGAGTTCGCATTGGAAGGGAATTCTATCCTTGGCAATAGTTTTGTAACATCGCAGTACGCCAACCATCGCGGACGGTCCGAGGACAGCCTTCAAGCGTAACGCTCTAAGCTCCTCGCACTTGATTCGGGGCCAAGAACCAAGAACCAACAGCCAAGAGCCGCCTTCCTCACCCTTCCCACACGAACGCATCAAACACCCGCCGCGTCTCAAATCCCAGATGACGATAGAGTTCGACTGCGCGCACGTTGTCTTCAGTGACCGTGAGTGAAAGCGTCGAGAATTTTCTCTGCTTCAAGTTGTGCAGCGTGGCCGCGAGCAGGGACTTGCCAAGTCCGTGGGAACGGTATTCGGGCAGCACGCAGATTTGAGTCACGTGGCCAACGTCGTAGCGGACGCGGGAACACAGAATGATTCCGGCCAGCTGCGACCGGCGTTGTCCATGGCCACGAACGACGATTCGGGATCGAAAGTGCCGCAGCCGGGGAAGCGCACGATGTTGTTGAGGAAGCGCAGCGAACCGCTCAGCGTGCGGTACTGGTCGTTGATTTCGGAATCCACGTGATTGCGGTAGGCGGCGGTGATGACCTGCGCGGAGGGCTGATAATCGGCTTCGGTCCAGCGGCGGATTTCGAGATCTGGGGAGCGATTTTCAGATCGAGCGCCGATGCGTTCGCCAGCGGAAAGGTCATGAACAGGCGGGCGTGGCGGCTGAAGCTTTGGTCCAGAAAGGGTTGCGCGGCCGCGCCGGCTTCGTGCGCCAGCAACTGGGCTTCGATGCGGTGGATTCCCGGCGACTGCTGCAGAGTTTCGATCACGTGTGTCAGCAGGCGGCTTTCGACTTCCTGCTGATGCATTCCATTCTCCCCGTCGCGGACGAAGAGATCGCCGATCACACCTTTATTGTTTTCGTAAACGAAAAACGAATAGCCGAAAACTTTGCCGCGCGAAACGGCGGCGTATCCGGGAAGAAATTTCGCGTCCATGTAGCGGAGAATCATCTCCGCCGAGCCGCTGTAGTCCCAGCACAGCAGGTTCGCCCACACCTTGATCTCGTCCTCCAGCAGAGGCCGGAGGTCGGCGGAAGTGAAATGCCTGAGATCGAGAATTTCCAAACCGACTCCTGAGAGGCTGCGCCGGATTGGGCAGCGGACAAAATCGAGTGTAGTAGCAGCGCGCGAGCGCAGGCAAACTGCTGCGAACATGAAACGGTACTAAAACCGGCTTCGGGCTCCAGGCTTCAGGCTCTTGGGCCAGCCCGACTACGGCTGCGTTGGGGTGGCGGCTACGTAGAAGAACTCCAGCTTTTGTGCGGGGAAATTCCCCAGATAGAGTCACTCTTCGATTCGGGTTCCGCTTGAGGATCCCGCGCTGGTGTCCTTCGCTGGCGACGACGAGATGCTCGCCGCTGGGAATCTGCCCAAGTTCGTAACGTGGCAGGGGCTGATCGCGGTAGAACTGCAATCCGAATTCGCTCTCGCGTGAGATGTAATAAACGGCGGCCGGCAAGTGATGCGGATCGAACGACTGCAACGCGACGGCGGCGGGTCGCGCCGAAAGGGTCTGATCCAGAGCCGGCGCGCCCCGGCGGAGCGTGATTCCGACCGCGAGGACCGCGGGCACAAGCGTAACCAGGCGCACCGCGGCGTATCCATAGCGGCGCAGCGCGGCGAACATCGCGACGGCGATGATCACCGCAATCGCCAGCGGGGCGACAATCGCGGAACTCCACGGGACGCAGTGTTGCAGCGCCAGGTAAGAAATGACCGAGGCGGCGAAAACCAAAGCGCCGGACAACGCGGCGTGCAGGGCAATGACAGAGAGATTGGGTTTGGACGTACTCCGTCGGCTCAGGAATTCGACGAGCAGCAATATCCCGGCGGGAATTGCGGGCAGAATGTATCCCGGAAGCTTGGACTGCGAGATGGAAAAGAATGCGATCGTCACTCCGATCCAAATCAGCAGGAATGCAGCTCAGGTTGTTGGCGTCGCGATTTCTAAGGCGCCGAATGGCCCACACGCAAGCGGCGACGACAAACACTGCCGCGGGGACCCATCCCAAAAAAGTGACGGGGATGTAGTACCAGAACGGCTCGGGGTGGTGATAAAGATTGGTGCCGAAGCGGGCGAGGTTGTGTTCGACGATGAATTCGTGGAAAAACTGAGGATTGCGGAGTTGCACCATCACGTACCACGGCAGGCCGACTGCGCAGAAGAGAAGAATCCCGGGCAGCCAGAGCGTTTTCCAGATGATCTGCGCGCTGCGCTCGGTGGCTGCGAAGACTGCGATGATGACGACAGCAAGCGCGGGAGCGACCGGGCCTTTGGCGAGCATCGCGATGGCGATGAACGCATAAAACGCCGTGAGATGGCCGCGGCTCCCGCTTTCGAGCCATGCGTACCAACCGAGCATTGCGATGGTGAACGCGACGGTCAGTGGCAAGTCCATGGACGCGGCGCGGGCGTAGCCGATGATTCCCGCGGAACTGGCCAGCATCAGCGCGCCCTCGAGTTCGAATCCTGGGCGGAAGCGGCGAAGGAAGAAATAGATGGCGAATACCAGCGCGAAGCCATCGACCGCAGAAGGCAGTCGCGCTGCCCAATCGCTGACACCGAAAACCTTGTACGCGACCATTGCCTGCCAGTAATAGAGTGGAGGTTTTTCCAGCCACGGGCTGCCGCTCAGGACCGGTGTGATCCAGTCATGGCGGGCCAGCATTTCGCGGGCGACTTGCGCATAGCGTGGCTCATCCGCGCCGATCAGGCCGAAAGAACCGAGTCCCCAGAAAAAAAAGAAAGCGCAGAATGCGCCCAGAAGGAGCCAGTCGGGGATGCGGTAGCGAGTCATAGAGGCAGTTGTTAGTGGCTAGTGGCTAGTTGCTAGTGAAACCGACGAAATTGCGGTCTTCGATGGAACGGACGAATTTACTAGCAACTAGCCACTAGCTACTGCCTTCCTGATCCTTGCCAGTACGTTCTCCACGGCCGCGTGCAGAGGGCCATCCACCGCGCAGCCGCTGGCGCAAGCGTGACCGCCGCCGCCGAATTCTTCGGCAATCGTGGAGACATCCATGCCGCCCTTGCTGCGAAGGCTTACTCGGAAACGGCCGTCGGGACTCTCACGAAAGAAGACGGCAACTTCCACGTCGCCGATGGAGAGCGCGTAGTTCACCAGGCCTTCGCAGTCTTCTTCTTTGGCTCCGGCGCGTTCCATTTGCTCTTGCGTCACCCAAATCCATGCTAGCGGGCCTTCGCGCTGCAAGGCAGAAAGCGCGGCGCCCAGCAGGCGGAGCTTTGCGGTCGAGTGTCCGAAGTAAACGTGTCGCGCGCACTTAGCGGGATCAGCGCCGGCCAGCACCAACTCGCGCGCCAGCTCAAAGGTGTGCTGATTGGTGCCTTCGAACATGAACGCGCCGGTGTCGGTGAGGACGGCGGTGTAAAGGCAGGTCGCAATCTCGGGAGAAATCTTCACGCCAGCTTCCCGCGCCAGGCGGTACACCAACTCCGCGGTGGCGACGGCCTTTGGATCGATCCAATTCACATCGGCAAACGCGCGGCCGCTCTTATGATGGTCAATGTTGATCAGGAACTGGCCTTCGAGGCCTTCGAGGCGAGTGCGCTGAATGCTGTCGCATTCGAGCAGGATGGCGGCATCGTAGTTGCCGTTCACGCGCTCGGATTGAATCACGCTCGAAGCAAACGGCAATTGCTGATAGACACGCGGCACTCCATCGCGCAGCACGATTTCCGCCTGCTTGCCCATGCGGCGCAGGATTTCTCCGCAGGCGAGCGTGGAGCCCACGGCGTCGCCGTCGGCGCGGGCGTGCGAAGTGAGCACAAACCGCTCGCGCTGCTCGATCTGTTGGAGGACTTCGTTCAGCATGGTTGTTCGCGCCTTACCCTGTGAACCTCTGTGTCCTCTGTGGTTCACGCCTTTAAAACCTTTAACCACAACAGAGGACACTGAGTTTCACAGGGTAAATCTTTTACCTTTTTCGCTTTCCCTGAGTCCGCTTCAGCAGTTCGTCAATTCTGGGGCCGTACTTGTGCGAACGGTCGAGCTGAAAATGCAGTTCGGGAGGGCGGCGCAGATGCAGGTTCTCGGCCACCTCGCGGCGGATGAACCCCACCGCGGCCGTCAGTCCCTCGAGCGACCGCGCGGCATCTTCTTCGCTGCCTTCGACCGATACGTAAATCCGCGCCGAGCGCGAGTCCTCGGCGATTTCAACCGCAGTCACGCTGGCCAGCCCAATGCGCGGATCGCCCAACTCGCCTTCCACGATGGTTTCAATCTCTTCGCGCATGGCTTCTCCCAGCCGCTGGCGATGATATTTGGCGCCTCGCTTCTCCACGCGCACCTCTTCCTCTTAGGTAAAACGGATGAGAATATCAGATATTGATGCTAAGGGTTTGTCAAAGGAGTGATGCGCGAAATCGGTTTGAGTTTCTCAGCTTATGGATGCTGGATCTTCCAGGTAGCCAGCCTTTCAAAGGCTCGTTTGTTCTTGTCTAGAATGGTAGTCCATTCGGAATGTTTCCTCGTGGGTCTGGCCCCGTAGTACTTGATGACCATCTCAATGAAGTCTTCCAGACAAACGCGAGAGGTTGGAAAATGCACACGGGGAACTCGGGTTACATGCAAATGTGGATGGCGGACATCGAAGTCGTGCGGGTGCCAATGGTAGGCCAGAATCTCGGCAGCTTCTACATTTTCACGCTTGGTTAGACGGTAACTGTACTCCCGCGTCCTGGCCTTGAACTGACCTGCCTCAGTTGGATGGGGGCCGATTGCGAACACCTGGGTTATGGAGATGAACAGTCTTTGGCCCGATCTCGTTTCAAGCTCAAAATGGGGATGTGTCCAAACCTTATACAACTTATTGGACTGGCGGTACGCCGTCAGAGCGTCTGCACTTATGCACGAGATAGTTTCTTGAAGAAAACCTACAAATTTCTCAGCGGCTTCTCTTGGACTTTTTCCGGCCACTCGCCCGCCTCGGAAGGGGAGCAATGAGCGCCGAGCTCAATCACCCCAGGGCAAGCATCGGAATCGAGCTTGCGGTATTTCCCAGCCTTCCAGTTTGAGATGAATTTCGCTCCCGAGACCCCGAGCACTCGTTGAGCCTGCGCGTCAACGATGAGTTCTCCCAAAAGAAGCGCGGCGAAGTTCTTGAAAGGATCGGCCAGGCGCGTGCTTATAGGTTCAGATTTGCCGACCCATTACTGGTTCCGTTCGTTTTTATGGATGCGGTTAGAACTGAACTTGTGAGCACCGAACAATTGTCGGAAATGCTAGGAGATGAGTTTATAGAACCTTAGATCCAGCGGCCGCTACAACGCTTTACAAGAACTCCACCCACGAATCCGTAACCTCGGCCCCCGCGTTGTTGGCAATCCGCATCGCCTGGCGTTCCACGTTCTTCATCAGCCCATCCAGATAATCGCGGGAGTCGGAGACGCTGACCACTCCGATGGTGGCACGGTTCCACAGGCTGCTGGGATCGAGTTCTGCGGTCGCGACGTTGAAATGCGCACGCAACCGGTCTTTCAGGCTGCGGACGACTTGCCGTTTGTCTTTGAGGGATTGCGCGTGCTCGATGCTGAGTTCGAGGGTGAGAAAGGCGACCATAGTGGCTAGTGGCTAGTGACTAGTGGCTAGTTGCTAGTGAAACCGTTCTTACTAGTCACTAACCACTAGCCACTAGCTACTGCTCCTACGCCATTGCTTCTGCGGCGACCTTTTCCGTCACGAAGGCTTCGATCACGTCGCCGGCTTTGATGTCGGCGTAGTTGGCGATGGCGATGCCGCATTCCATGCCGTTGGTGACCTGGCTGGCGTCGTCTTTGAAGCGGCGCAGGGAGCTGACTTTGCCGGTGAAGACGACTACATTGTCGCGCAGCAGACGGACATCAGAGTCGCGCTTGATGAAACCGTCGGAAACGCGGCAACCGGCGATGGTCCCGACTTTCGGGATGCGGAAAGTCTCCTGCACGATGGCGCGTCCCTGATAAGTTTCTTTGATCGTAGGCTCGAGCAGGCCGGTCATGGCTTTCTTGATCTCGTCTTGCAGCTCGTAAATGATCGAGTGCAGGCGGATGTCCACTTTTTCCTGGTCCGCCAGCTCTTGAGCTTTGCGTTCCGGGCGCACACTGAATCCGATGATGATCGCATTCGACGCCGACGCCAGCAGCACATCGCTCTCGGTGATCGCGCCCACGCCGGCACGCAGCACTTTCAGACGGACTTTATCGTTCGACATCTTCGCCAGCAGGTCGCTGAGTACTTCGATGGAACCGCCAACGTCGCCCTTCAGAATGATGTTGAGTTCTTTGGTGCCGGCAGTCTTGAGCTGCTCGGCCAGGCCTTCGAGCGAAACGCGGGAGCTCTTGGCCAGTGTGGCTTCGCGGGCCTTCTGCTCGCGGTAATCGGAAATTCCGCGGGCTTTGTCGCGGTCGGCAACCACCAGGAACTGGTCTCCGGCTTGGGGCAGGCCCTCCATGCCGAGGATTTCGACTGGAGTTGACGGCGGCGCTGAAGTGATGGAGTTGCCGCGATCGTCGAACATGGCACGGATTTTTCCGTACACGTTGCCGACCACGAAATTGTCGCTGTTGCGCAAGGTTCCGTTCTGGACAAGAACTGTCGCCACCGGGCCGCGGCCACGGTCGAGCTTGGCTTCGAGCACCACACCGGTTGCGGGACGGTCCGCAGTCGCCTTCAATTCTTGCAGGTCGGCGACCAGGCAGATCATTTCCATCAACAGGTTGAGATTCGTCTTCTGCTTAGCGGAGACATCCACAAAAACCGTCTTGCCGCCCCACTCTTCCGGGACCAGGCCGCGGTCGGCGAGCTGCTTCTTCACGCGCTCGGGTAGCGCCCCGGGCTTGTCAATTTTATTGACAGCGACAATGATGGGCACTTCGGCGGCGTGGGCGTGGTCGATGGCTTCGATGGTCTGTGGCATCACGCCGTCGTCAGCGGCGACAACCAGCACGACAATGTCGGTAGATTTGGCGCCGCGGGAACGCATGCGGGTGAAGGCCTCGTGACCGGGCGTATCGAGGAACACGATCTCGCGGCCGTAAGCGGGAGAATTCTTGTCGAGAATCGAAACTTTGTAGGCGCCGATGTGCTGGGTGATTCCCCCGGCTTCGCCTCCGGCAACGTTGGTGGAGCGGATGGAATCGAGCAGCGTGGTTTTGCCGTGATCGACATGGCCCATGATGGTGACCACGGGCGGCCGCGGCAGGCCTTCGGTGGCTGCGCCTTCTTCTCCGGCGTTGCTGGCCGCGATGTCTTTGGCGTTCTGTTCTTCGAAGGTGATGACGTTGGCTTCCGCTCCGAAGAAGCGCGCCATCTCAGTTGCCAGCTCGGCTTCAAGGGTCTGGTTGATAGTTGCGAAAACGCCTTTGGCCAGCAGGCGCGCGATCAAATCCTTGGCACGGATTTCAAGCTTCTCGGCGAGATCTTTTACGCTGACGCCTTCTGAAATCGTGATGGCGCGGGTGATCGGCAGCGGCTCGTTCGAAAGCGACAGGCGCGGCGGAGGAGTGAAGCCCTTCATCGGGCCTTCTTTCACTCCACGAGGAACGTAGCGCTGACCGGGACGTCGCGATGGGCCGCCGGGACGCGCGCCGGGACGTGTGGTGCCGGGCGGCGGAAGTCCGGGGCCAACGCCCATGGGACGGGTGCCGGGCGCGCCAGCGCGAGTCGGATGCATGGGGCGGCGTTCGCCGGGGCGCAATGGCGGACGCGCGCCGGGGGCTCCGGCAGATGCCGGGCGCGGACGCTGAAAAATTGGCTGGCCGGGAACGGGCCTTCCCGGTGCGGGGCGGTTCGCGATCGGCTGGCCGGGCCTGACGGTCGCTCCTGCCACCGGCGGCGGCGCTTTGTAAATGGGGCGCGGGCCGGTCTGCGGCATGATCATGCGCGGGCCTGCGGGCGGCGCGGGCCGTGGTGGCTGCGAAGCAATCGGCGGACGCGGCGCGATGGTCTGCGCTGGCGGTGGCGCTGCGGAACTTTGCGCAGCCGGAGCTGCCGGCGGGGCAGCGGCCACTGGTGGGGCCGGCGCAGCAGGCATGCTCACGATTGGCGGCGCTGGTCTCGGTGTGGTTGACGGAACAATCAATCGCGGAGGCGGCGCGGGAGTTTGAGCAACTGTCGGCGCGGGCGGTCTCACAACAGGCGCAGCAGCCAGTGGCTTCGCTTCCTGCGGCGGAGGAGCAACGGCTTTCGGCGGCGCGGCCGCCGGCACAGCGGCCCCGGGCGCCTTTCCGATGATGGCTTTCAGCACATCTCCGGGTTTGGAGATGTGCGATAGATCAATCTTAGTCTTGATGCCTTCGGGCTCAGCGCGCGCGCTGCGGGCGGACTTGGCGGCGCGCCTTCGCCGGAGCCGCGCAGACGGACGCGGACTTTCTCCGCCTCATGCTCTTCCAGAGGAACTGGAATGAGTCTTCTTCTCGGTCACCCCTACTTCGGTCAATACGTCGAGAATGGCTTTGCTCTTGACTTCCAGCTCTCGGGCCAGATCGTTGATTCGAACCTTGCTCATCCGCCTCTTTGTGCCTCCGAAATCTTACCCGCTAGGTCTTCATGTCAGCCTCTTGAAATCAGTGGCTAGTGGCTAGTCGTTAGTTGCTAGTAAGACCGCAACTCCGACCGGCCACTTCATTCTTTCGACTCTTCTGACGCTTCAACTGTTTCTTGCGACGCTGGTGCTTGCGCTTCGGATTCCGGCTGGGCTTCCGTCGGCTCGGCGGCGGCTTCAACCGCTACGGCCTCGCCTTCGGGAGCGCGACTCTTCCGCTGCCGCCGGTTCACCCTCTGCCGGAGCCTCACCTTCATTCTCGGGCAGGGCTACGGCCTCTCCGCCTTCCAATCCGGCGAAGTAATTATTGACTGCCAGACTGATTTTTTCCACCGTCTTGGGGCCGATGCCTTCAATCGCCTCAAGCTGCTCGGGTGTCATGTCGGCCAGCGCTTCGACCGTGGTGATGCCCGCGCGCCTTCAGTTTTTCCACCAAGCCTTCGCCGAGACCGGTCACGCTCTCAAGAGGAGTCGCGACCGCGCTGGTAAGCTCCGCCATCTGCAGCTCGACTTCCTGGCGCTTCTCTTCTTCGCTCTTGATGTCAATCTTCCATCCCAGAAGCTTGGCCGCGAGGCGGACGTTCTGGCCCTTCTTGCCGATGGCAAGCGAGAGCTGGCTGTCGTCCACGACAACTTCGAGATGCTTTTCCGCCGAGTCAACGATGGTCACGCGGCTGACTTTCGCGGGCTGCAACGCCTTCTCAGCGAAGGTCACCGAGTCTTCGTGGTACTCGATGATGTCGATCTTTTCGCCGCGAAGTTCGCGGATGATGGACTGCACCCGCATGCCCTTCATGCCCACGCAGGCGCCGACCGCATCCACTTCTTTGTCTTTCGACATGACGGCGATCTTGGTGCGCTCGCCGGCTTCGCGCGCGATGGCGCGGATCACGACCGTGCCGTCGTAAATTTCCGGAACTTCAGTCTGGAACAGATGCTGCACCAATTCCGGCGCGGCGCGCGAAACCACGACCGCCGGGCCTTTCGAAGCTTTTTCCACGCGCGCGATGACTACGCGCACACGCTCGCCGATGGCGAACGATTCCAGTCGCGACTGTTCTTTGCGCGGCGCGCGGGCTTCGGCCTTGCCGATATCGAAAATCACGTCCGGGCCTTCGATGCGCTTCACCGTGGCGTTGACGATTTCGCCGACCCGGCCAATGTACTCGTTGTAAACCGTGTCGCGTTCGGCCTCACGCACTTTCTGAAAAATCACCTGCTTCGCCAGTTGCGCGGCAATGCGGCCGAGGATTCCCTCGGTCTCTTTGGGAATCTGCAACTCGCCGCCCGACTTGCGCGTTGGGATCGCTCTTCAGCGCGTCTTCCAAAGTCACTTGCAGCGTCGGGTCTTCCACCTGCTCGGGAGTCTCGACGATCGCCTTCACCGCAAACGCGCGGATCTTGCCGGTGTCTTTGTCGAGCTGTGCGCGCAGGTTTTCCTGGGTCTTGTAATACTTCCGCGTAGCCACAACGATGGCGTCTTCCACCGCGCTGACCACAATTTGCGGATCAATCCCTTTTTCCTTGCTGAGGGCGTCAATCGTGTTGTAAAGCTCGCTTGCCATAAAATCAGTTTCCAGTAGTAGTGGCTTCAGTGGCTTCAGTGCATCCGGCTTAGAGCTCTACTGACAGCCACTGCCACTGCTTCTAAATCTCCGGCACCAGATTGGCTTTTTCCACGTTGGCCAATTCGATTTCCAGCTTCTCGATCTGGTCGTGCTTCGGATCTTGCTTCGGGCGAAACTTCTTTCGCGCCTCGGTCAGGTCCAGCGTCAACCGGCCGCCGGCAAAATGCTCCAGGCGTCCCTCGAAATGCCGGTTGCCGTTGCACCGGCTCTCTCGTGGTCAGCTTCACCCGGCTGCCCTGAAAGCGCTCAAAATCCGCTGCGCGAGACAGCTTGCGGTCCAGGCCCGGCGACGAAACCTCCAGCGTGTACGCGCCGCCCGGCATCGCATCCTCAACGTCGAAGATGGTGCTGACTTCGCGGCTCACGCTGGCACAGTCTTCGTGCGTGACGCCGCCCGGCTTGTCGATAAAGATCCGCAACATGCGCGACTTGCCGCCGCCGCGCAGCTCCAGTCTCGACCACCTCAAGCCCGGAGGACGCCGCCACCCGTTCCACGATCGCGTGTATCTGATCCAGATCAACTGCCATAAAAACAGCGACTTAGAAGCAATTTCACGCCTCGAAAAACCCGTACAAGTAAAAAGTGGGCTTGCGCCCACTGGTGTGCTCCGCCAAATCCTGATACTACACAACAGTTCCAGACGTAATAATACGCCCGCGACGCCGAAAAAGACAAACTGCGGGGAGGGCAAATTCCGCGCTAAATCGGGGATTGGCCGCGAAGACTAGAAACGATTCAGGGCGTGCTCCGTGGCGACGTGACGGCCTTCTGCCGGGATGTTCTCAAAGCCTGTGTGGACGGACGTGATCCTTCCGGCGAATCGGGACCTTCCCAGTCGGGATCACGTTCCAGGTTCTTAGGCATGGTATCGGCCAAGATTCCTCGCATGCTTTCGATAAAAGCATCTGTGGCGTGGAGCGATTTCCCGCGAGCGTCTTTCTTTGGCCTTTTTCTCATCGACAAGTTGACCCGTAAACAAGAGAGTAACCCAGTCCGGGAGTTTTGGTTAAGGATCTGGAGCCGCGCCTAGCTGGAGACTTCCAATCCTTCGGTCACGGGCAACTCCAGGCTGACTTCTACCCGGTTGCGGCCGTTGCGCTTGGCTTGATACATGGCGCTGTCGGCGAGGGTGACCAGGAATTCGGGGTCGCTTTCGGCGGTGCCGAGGGTCACGCCGAGGCTTAAAGTAATGTCGGTGCTGGCGTCTCCCAGGTCGACCGGTTGTTCGCTGACCGCGGCGCGGATGCGTTCGGCGAGCTTCTGGGCAAATTCGAGATCGCAGCCGGGAGCGATGATCAGGAACTCCTCGCCGCCGTAGCGCCCGACCACGTCGTAGGAGCGCAGGCAGGACGAAATGCGCTGCATGGCGGTGACCAGCACCGCGTCCCCGGCGGCGTGACCGTAGCGGTCGTTGATCTTCTTGAAGTGGTCCACGTCGGCGAGGATGACGCCCAGACTATTGCGCTCGCGACGGCAGCGGGCCAGCTCCTTGCGCAACAGGTCGCGAATAGCGCGCCGGTTCAGGACGCCGGTCAGGGCGTCGTGCTCGGCGTGGAAGCGCAAGGACTCCTGGGCTTGCAGCAAATCCGACTTGGTTTTCTGGATGGCGGTGAGCATGGCATTGACGGCCTTGGCCAGCGCGCCCAGCTCGTCCTGTCCACTGGCACTGAGTCGCAACGACAAGTCGCCGCTGACTGTCACCTTGGTGATCTCGTGGTTTAGCGATGCCATGCGTTTGAGCAGGATCTCCTCCAGAAAGAAGAACAGGGCGCCGCAATAGGCCGCGCCCACCAGCATCAGGAGAACCAGAAGATAGCGCGTCACCCGGCTGCCTTCGAGCTTCAGCGAACGTGGGATGCGGCCGACCAGCAGGCGGCGGGTGACTCCGTAAGAATCCTTGATCGCAACATACTCCAGCATGGTGGAGTCGGTTTCGAAGCGCACGGAATTGGTGCCGTCGCTCCATGCGCTGCCTGGCGCAGTAGGCTGGGGCGCCTGGTCGGCTGGTTCCAACCAAATGGGAACCCCGATCGACTTAGAGAACTCGGAGACCATACCCTGGTTCAATTCTCTCCCCATCACTACGACGCCTCTGGATTTTCCGCCGCCGCGGCTGGTGAGAACCGGCTGGTAAGCCAGCAGGAAGATTCGACCCTGCAGTTCCAGAACCCCGTCCGATGCAGAGAGGTGGGCAGAGTCAGGAGTATTGAGCCGGGCTTTGGCAATGGCCTGTAGATCACTCGGACCTGGAATCCAACTACCCACGCTCTTGTGGACGACCGGCTGGCCCGAGGGGTCGAACAAAACGAATAAATTCACGCCCATGATCTTGAAAGTGTCGTCGCTCAATTCCGAGCGGACATAAGCCGGATCTCTGGAATCCATGAATTCATAGGTGCGGTCCCATTCGCCGAAGTCGCGCGCCATCAGCTGTACCTGCTTTTGCTCTTTCTCCAGCTCGTTCTGCAGGTGTTGCACATTTTCGTGGGCGTAATTGCTTTCGAGGCGGGCAAAACCATTGAGCAGAGCGAAACGGGAGACCAGGTAGAGAGCCACGAAGAACGCGCCCAGTGCGAGAGCCGAGAATAGAATGATCTTCTTGCGAATGGTCATAAACAGGGCGCTAGACCCGTCCTTGCGAGCCGCCGGCGAGCCAGCCGCCCAAGTGCGCAGCTCCACGCCAGCAACCAAAATCAAAATAAACTTTCTTCCGGCCTCCCCTGACTGTTAGGAGCGCAACGCGCCCTGCAGGATCCTTCTGGTGAACAACCTCTAAACCATAGCACCTGAGTTTTGCGCCGCGGAAAACCCTGACCGCTTGGCCTGCACTTTAGTAACTGAAAAAGAGCGGAGGCAGGTGACGTTATTTCGTCAAGGTGGTATTTTGCCTGGCACCGAAAGAAGTCAAAAGCCTTTAACCGCAGAGAACGCAGAGAATTTCTCGAATGTCGCGAAGAACCCCAATCAGGACACTACTAAGCAACTGGGAAAATTGACGCGCTTCTCGCTCGACCCCTAGAATCAACACAGACTTCGCGTTCGAGACTCATGCCCAATTACGAATATCTTTGCCAGAAATGCGGCCACCGTTTCGAGAAAATCCAGAAATTTTCTGACGCCATGCTGAAGAAGTGCCCGGAGTGCGGCGGCAAAATCGAGCAGGTGATTTCCGCGCCTGCGGTGCAGTTCAAGGGGTCGGGCTGGTATGTGACCGACTACGCGAAGAAGTCATCGACGCTGCCGGCTTCAGGAGCGGATTCGGGAAGCAAGGGCGATGCAGGGAAGGATTCTGGGTCGAGCAAGGACTCCGGTTCGGATTCTGCGACGAAGAAGGAAAGCAAGCCCAAGGCGGAGACCTCCCCTGTCAAATCTAGCAAGAAATGACCTCGCCCGCGTGGTTCGCGCGTTGACAATCCAACACTTCCTGCTATCATTAAACGCTTCGGCAGTTCTGCGGTTGCCCGCCTGGTGGCCCTGCGCCTTCGGCGCTTGTTGTAGTGGGTGCTCAGCGGTCTTCATACAAGTATTCATTTTTCTGGGAGAATTCTGATGTCAACCTATTTCCCCAAAGCGGGAGATATTGTGCGCAAGTGGTATGTCGTCGATGCGTCGGGCCAGGCCTTGGGCCGGCTGGCGTCGCAAGTCGCCCGCATTTTGATGGGCAAAGAGAGCCCGAAGTACACGCCGTTTATCGACGCCGGCGACCATGTGGTCGTGATCAACGCCGAGAAGGTGAAGATCAGCGGGATGAAGTCGGAGCAGAAGCAGTACCACCGCTACACCGGCTATCCGGGCGGACTGCGGACCGAGGATTATCGCAAGCGCTTTGCCCGCAAGCCCGAACTGGTGATCGAAGACGCGGTGAAGCGCATGTTGCCCAAAACGAAGATGGGCACGCAGATGTACACCAAGTTGAAGGTTTATAAAGGCGACAAGCACCCGCATCAGGCGCAGAAGCCGGAAGCGAAGGCGCTGATCGCCAGGGCGTAAGAAAGCTCTAGCTATTAGCTTTCAGCTCTTAGCTAAATCGAACGTAAGCACACTTCTGAGTTTTGGTTTTTGCAGAGTTCGAGAATTTGAGGAAAGGCACAGAGCTCGCGCTTGGCGAATCAGCTAAGAGCTAAGAGCTAAAAGCTAATGGCTGAATTAGTTCAATACTACGGAACCGGACGGCGCAAGACCGCAATCGCGCGGGTTTTTCTGCGCCCCGGCAGCGGCGATTTCAAAGTCAACGGACGGACCTTCGAAGAATATTTTGTGACCCCGGCGCAGCGCTCCAGCCGCGAAGATGTCGCTGGTCTCGACCGATTCGTCGGCGACGTTTAACGTGATCGCCAACGTTTCCGGCGGCGGCGTCAACGGGCAGGCCGATGCCGTGAAGCTGGGCATCGCGCGCGCCCTGATGCTGTTCAACGCCGAACTGGCGCAAAAAGCTGAAAGCCGAAGGACTGGTCAGCCGCGACTCGCGCTGCAAAGAGCGCAAGAAGTACGGACAGAAGGGCGCGAGAAAGCGCTTCCAGTTCTCGAAGAGATAAAGTGTTCAGGTTTCAGGCTTAGGCTTCGGCGTCGAGTTCAGTGATGGCGCCCAAAGCAAGTTCCTCTCCCGCTTCGCGGGTTCGGAATGACAGAGGCTTTGAAGTTGGTTCGGCGTTTGGCTTATAGCTAGGAGCTAATAGCTAGAAGCTGTTTCACCAATTCTTCCCGTGCTCCGGTACGGGGACGGGAAAGCAATCCTGAGTTCGCAACTGGAACGACGGATGCAGACTTAAAGAGGAGGTTATTTGGCGAACATCACCATGAAGGAGTTGCTCGAAGCGGGAGTTCACTTCGGGCACCAGACCAAGCGCTGGAACCCCAAGATGAAGGAATACATCTTCGGCGAGCGCAACGGCATTTACATCATCGACCTGCAGAAGACGCTGAAGATGTTCAAGGAAGCGTCGCGATTTATCGCCGACCTCTCCTCGCAGGGACGAATCATTCTTTTTGTGGGCACCAAGCGGCAGGCCCAGGACGCGGTCTCCGAAGAAGCGACCCGCGCCGGAAGTTTCTACATCAACCAGCGCTGGCTGGGCGGACTGCTCACCAATTGGGTGACCGTGCAAAAGTCCGTGAAGCGGCTCAAGGAACTCGACGAAATGGCCACGGACGGCCGCTACGAGCTGCTGCCGAAGAAAGAAGTCATCAAGCTGGAACGCGAGCGCAAGCACTTGCAGGCAAACCTGGCGGGCATCAAGAACATGAGCCGGTTGCCGGACGCGGTCTTCGTGATTGACTCGAACAAAGAGCAGATTGCAGTGCGCGAAGCCCGCAAGCTGGGCATCCCGGTCGTTGCGGTCGTGGACACGAATTGCGATCCCAGCGAAGTGGATTACATCATCCCCGGAAACGATGATGCGTCTGCGCGCGATCCGGCTGTTTGCGTCGAAGATTGCCGATTCGGTGGTCGAAGGCTCGCAGCTGCTGACCGACAAGCAGGCCGCCGACATGGCCGCCGGAGTCGAACGAGCTGAAGCTGCGCGCCGCGAAAGCATTGGCCGATGGCGTGCCTGCGGAAGTGGTCGCGCCGCAGAGATTCCGCCGGCCGAAGCCGAAGACATCAACATGGAAGAAGTGCTCGGCCAGGGAACGCGCAAGAAAGCCGTTGCGTCAGAGACTCCGGCTGAGCTGACGAGACGCCGGAAGTCGAGCAGCAAACGTACTAGGCACGGCTTCGGGCTCTGGTCTTCGGTCGTCGGCCTAACCGCTTGGCAGAGACTGTCGAGCGGGACCCAGGATTTTGCCGCGGAGCGGCGTGAGAATGTAGCCCAGTGCCGCATGTTAAGGGACCACTGGGATAGTTGCGAGACGATCAAAGCCCCATCGGGGCGAAAGATCCTGACCCGCGTGCGCGTCCCGGCGCGGGTCGAAATTTATACAACCGCATCTAATCGAATAGGCCAACGACTGAAGCACGACTGAACCGACGACGAATTTAAATTTATGAGCACAACTACCGTGAATATATCCGCCGCACAAGTAAAAGAGCTCCGCGAAAAAACCGGAGCGCCCATGATGGACTGCAAGCAGGCCCTGACCGAAGCCAAAGGCGACTTTGAGCAGGCTGTGGTCGTGCTGCGCAAGAAGGGCGTCTCGGTGGCCGCGAAGAAAGCTACGCGCGTCACCAGCGAAGGCTCGGTCGCAGAGTACATCCACGCCGGAGGCAAGATCGGCGTGCTGGTCGAAGTCAATTGCGAGAGCGACTTCGTGGCCCGCACCGATGACTTCAAGGAACTGGTGCACGATATCGCCATGCACATCGCGGCCAGCGACCCGAAGTTCGTCCGCAAGGAAGACGTCACGCCAGCGGACCTCGCGCGCGAGAAGGACATCTATCTCGCGCAAGCCATCGCCAGCGGGAAGCCGCCGGAGATTGCCGAGAAGATGGTCGCCGGCAAAATGGGCAAGTTCTACGAGGAGGTCTGCCTGTATCAGCAGCCCTTCATCAAGGACCAGACCCAGACCATCCTGCAGCTGATCACGACCAAGATCGGCAAGCTGGGCGAGAATATTTCCGTCAAGCGCTTTGCCCGATTCAAAGTCGGCGACGCCGGCGAAACCATCGCCATCTCCAAGCCGGAACAAAAACCGGAGTAAACTGAAGGGCACCGAAAGGTGCCCTTTTTAGTTTTGCGATAATAGACGCGACAGTTCCAAGGTATTAGACGCTGCACGCGGGATCCCTCGCCCCGCTGGAGAAAGCGCGGGCCTTCGGGATGACAGGATCAAAGATGATGCCCGGGCCGATTTTCAAACGCGTGCTGCTGAAAATCTCCGGTGAAGCGCTGGCCGCTTCCCAGGGATTTCGGCATTGACTCCCCCCGCATTCACGAAATCGCCGCCGAACTCGCGGACGTTCACACGCTTGGCGTCCAGATCGCGATCGTGGTCGGAGGCGGAAACTTTTTCCGCGGCGTGGCCGAGCAGGCCAAGGACATGGACCGCGTCTCCGCCGACCACATGGGCATGCTGGCCACGGTCATCAACGCGCTGGCGCTGCAGGACGCGCTGGAGAAGCAGGGCATTCACACCCGGGTGCAGTCGGCCATCGAGATGAAGCAGGTGGCCGAGCCGTTCATCCGCCGCCGGGCCATTCGCCATCTGGAAAAGAACCGCGTCGTGATTTTCGCCGGCGGCACTGGCAATCCGTATTTTTCAACCGACACCGCCGCCTCGCTGCGCGCCATGGAAATCAAGGCCGACGTGATTCTGAAGGCCACGAAGGTTGACGGCATCTACGACGCCGATCCCATGGTCGTGAAAGACGCGCAGAAGTTCGAGCACATCACCTACATGGACGTCCTGCAAGCGCGGCCTCAAAGTGATGGACTCGACCGCAATCTCGCTCTGCCAGGACAACAATCTCCCCATCATCATCTTCAATCTGAACCAGCGCGGGAATATCCGCAAAGTTGTGAGCGGGGAAAAGATTGGGTCGCTGGTGAGTGCGTAAGTCAGCCATTAGCCATCAGCGTCATCAGCTCAGGTACCCAATGCATTGTCATCCCGAACTCGCCGACAAGCGAGAGAGGGGCCTTACAACGGTCTGCTTGGCCCCTGCCGTCCGGCGGGTTCGCCCAGTGCTCGGGCAGCGCCAGCGTGGATGGCGATCTTATGTACTTCCCACGCAGCTGCGAAGCCATCGTAAGGTCCCTCTCCCGCCCTTCGGGCGAGTTCGGGATGACAATGCTTTGGGTTTGGGTTAACTGACAGCTGAGAGCTGAGAGCTGAGAGCCGAGAGCTGCTTCTAATTCACCCAGCCCGACTTCCCGCCGCCGTTTTTCTTGTCTGAATCTTCCGGAGGGATGTAATTCCCGTGCTCGTCGAAGCTGACGGTGCGGTCGTGGCCGCGCATGTAAACCTCGAATTTGCGGGCGGCGCGGCGGCGTTTCCAGCGATAGTAGGAATTGCGCAGGCTGAAATATTTTTCGGAGAGGCCGAGCGTGGTCTTGCGGGTCAGGAACAGCGAGTACCAGACGTATCCCGCACCCAAGCCGAGCAGCAGGATGAAATAGAACAGCGCAAAGTGGCTGAGCAGAAGGTACGCCACTTCGATGGCCGCCGGTGAACAGAACGATCCATTTCACCGGAATCTGGATCGGAATAGGGAACAGCATGATGGGCGCATCGCGATTGAACAGATAGAACACCATCAGGATCGCGTTGGCCGCCGCCCCAGAACCCATCGCCGGCCCTTGCGCGAATACGTGGTGAGAGCGAGAGCGCGTATCCAGCGACTCCCGAGAGAATGACACTGCCGAAAAACAATCCGTAGAACCGTGCGCGAGCCAATTCTCTCCTCGACTGCGCTAGCCCAGAAAGTAAACGCCCAGCAGAGACAAAACGAACTGCAGTGGGTCCACGTACATGAAGGCGTAGGTCACGAACTGCCACAACCAGCCCTGGCGAATATGCGCTGGATCCAGAATGCCGTGGTCCAACACCGCCAAGCCGACGGGCTGCGCGAAGGACATCAACAGCAGAATGACAACGTAAATTCCCAGGCTGCGCCAGGATGATCTGGCGGACCGCGCCGCGGAACGGCGGGAAGCCCATCACGGAAGAAGTATTTCTCGGCATAAAAACTTGCATCCTAAACTGCGAGCCGAATCGACTCATCTTAACTCGCGCGGAGTCTCCAGCAATAGCACTTTAGGGGTCAGGCTTGCGCTGGCAACAATTTAGCAGAGTAGGACGGATTCGCAGCCATCCGTACCCGGCGGAGGAAAAGGGCCACTTGACCTGCATCCCCGAAAGAAACTAAAAATAACAGGGTGCAATTCTAAGACCGGAGGCCAAAGTGCTTTATTGTCCTGAATGCGAAACCAGCCTGGACGTACAGGAAGACGAAGTCGATGAGGGCGAAATCCTTTCCTGCCCGGAGTGTGGGCTGGATTTCGAAGTCGTCGACCATCAATCCCGTGGAACTGAAGGCGGTCGAAGAGGAAGAAAAGTACGAAGACGACGAGGAGGAAGAGACCGAAGACGGCGATGATTCCTAGTGGCATTCCTCTGCCCGCGGCCTGCGATGGTGTCGTATCTATTCCTGTTTCGCAGTTGCCGTTCTTCTGATTTCTGCACCGCAGCGGCCCGCGCGGAGCAGCCGCTCACGGCGAAGAACTCTGCGGTGATCTTCGGCACGGTATGGAGTCCGGATGACCGTCCGGTGTATGGCGTGACGGTAAAGATTCGCCGCGCCAGGACAAACCCAAGCACGCGCGTGGGAAGTCTACTCCAATCACCTGGGCGAATTCGAGCAACTGGTCCCGGCGGGCAAACAGACCTACATCCTCTGGGCGGACACCAAGGGCCTTAAGACCCGCGACGGCAAACCGTTGCAGCTCGGCCCGAGGTTACGGTCGAGGTTGAGGACAACGAGCGCGTAGACACCGGAGTGCATCTAAAATAGCAGTAGCTCTAGAAGGGGAGGTGCTCACATGAAAACTGCACGAATTCTGTTTGACCGGTTTGCTGGCGCTGACTTTGCTCGCCGCGCTGCCCCGTCTTCGCCAAGGACAAAGACACCACTCCTGGGCCGCCTGCTGATCGGCAAGGTCCTCGACAAGCAGGATAACCCCGTGCCCAACGCCGTGGTGTATGTCACCGACACGCGCACCCGCGCGGTGAAGACCTACATTGTGGGCGCGGACGGCAACTACCGCTTTCCCGCCCTCGTCCGCCAACGTGGATTACGAAATCTACGCGCAGTTGAATGGCAAGAACAGCGACACGAAAAAGATGAGTCAGTTCGATGACCGCAAGCAGGTGAAAATCGACTTGCGGATTGATACGAAGTAAACGGCGTTGGGCTTCCGGCTTCGGGCTTCGGGCTTCGGGCTTCGGGAAAATCAAAAGCGTCGGACAAGAGTGTCCCGACCCACAACGGTGTTGGCTGAAGCCTGAAGCCCAGAGCTTGTTTTTCTACCCGTTCTCGTTCCCCGCGCGCTTCCACGTTCATCAACTCGCCGATCGTAGAACCGGTGCTCGACGACGGGCTGTTTGTAGGTTTCCACTTCCTTCCGCGAAGCTTCTTCGCCGACCGCGCGAATGCTGAGCCCGACTTTCTTGTCTTCCTGGCTCATCTTGATGATCTTGAAGTCGTGCTCCTGACCCGGTTCCAGGTGTAGCGGCTGCCCGTTGCCGTCGATGGCTTCGGAGTTGTGGCACAGGCCCTCGACGCCTTCGGCGATTTCTACAAAGGCGCCGAAAGTCGCCACCCGCAGAACTTTGCCGTGGACGACATCGCCAATGTGGTGGCTGGCGAAGAACGACTCCCACACGTCCGGCTGCAGCTGCTTCACGCCCAGCGACAGGCGCCGCTTCTCGGTATCAATCGCGAGAATGATGGCTTTCACGCGGTCGCCCTTTTTCAAGACTTCCGAAGGATGCTTCACCCGCTTGGTCCAGCTCAGATTGCTGACGTGCACCAGGCCGTCGATGCCTTCTTCGATTTCAATAAACGCGCCGAAGTCGGTCAGGTTGCGGACACGGCCTTCGACGGTCGCGCCCACCGGATACTTGTCGATGAGCGAATCCCAGGGATTGGCCGCCAGTTGCCGCATGCCGAGCGAAATCCGGCGTTCGCCGGGATTCACATTCAGCACCACGCAATCCACCTGATCGCCGACGTTCACCAGCTTCGACGGATGCTTCATGCGCTTCGACCAGGTCATCTCGCTGACGTGCACCAGGCCTTCGATTCCCTGTTCCAGCTCAACGAACGCGCCGTAGTCGGTCACGCTGATCACGCGCCCATGCACATGCGCGCCGACCGGATAACGATGCTCGGCATCCAGCCAGGGATCAGGCGTGAGCTGCTTGAATCCCAGCGAGACGCGCTGCTTGTCGTTGTCGTACTTCAGAACTTTTACCTGAATCTGATCGCCGACATTCACCAGGTCTTTGGGATGAGTCAGCCGTCCCCAGGACATGTCGGTGATGTGCAGCAGGCCGTCAATGCCGCCGAGGTCCACGAACGCGCCGTACTCGGTCAGGTTCTTGACCACTCCGGTGAGGATCGTGCCTTCCTGCGAGGTGCTCGAGCGTCTTGGCGCGCTTTTCGTTTTGCTCAGCCTCGAGAAGCTGCTTGCGGCTGACCACAATGTTGCCGCGCTTCTTGTTCAGCTTGACGATGGCAACGTCGAAACTCTGGCCCTTCATGCCGTCGAGGTTGTGCACCGGGCGCAGATCAATCTGCGATCCCGGCAGGAAGGCGCGCGCGCCGTTGATGTCCACGGTGACGCCGCCCTTAGTCCGCTCCACGACGACGGCGTGAATCGGCTTGTTTTCGCTGTAGGCCTTTTCAATGTCGTCCCAGGCGCGCAGTCGCTGGGCTTTCAGGAACGAGAGATTGATGTATCCCTCTTCGTTCCGGGCCCTTGTCGCGCATGACGTCAATTTCGTCGCCGGGCTTGAACCGGGGCTTGCCCTCGTGGTCCAACACCTCGGCGAGCGGCAACATGCCTTCCGACTTGGCGCCGATGTCCACCACCACGTGGGTGGAAGTGAGCTTGAGCACCGTGCCCTTAAGCACGTGGTCGTCGCTGGCGGCCTCCTCGGCCTCGGCGGTGAAGCTGTCGAGCACGGAGCCGAAGTCCTCGGCGGCGTGCTTCTCGTCGGCCGGGCTGAGCTGCTCCTCAGCCCTGGTCTGCGCTGCGTGATCGGGCTCTGGGCGTGGCTCTGCGGCTCGTCCGCGGACGGCTCTGCGGCGCGGCTTGGACCTCCGTAACAGGCTGGGGCTCGGTTAAGGTTGTGGTGTTGGAGTCGGAATACGGGGCGTTGGCGTCTTCGAACAAGGTCATTGCCTCTCAGCTGGCGATCAAGGAAGCGGGCTGGCTAGCGAACGGCTGGTATGAGTCTTAGTTAAGGTTGAGCCCACCCTGGCGGATGGACGTGACCAGCGGTCGTAAACATCGAACCCGCGTCCAAAGGGAACTCTTTGACTATAACAACCGTTCGGAAAGGGTGTCAATCAGACAAGCAGAAGTTTAACAATTTGGTGACGTAGAATCGGGTCGAAGTACTGGTACATCGGCGTCATCGGGTGAGTCGGAGAACCCTGGCACCGTACGGTTTTGACTTTAGATCGCCCGATGGCCCGATCACCAGATCCCGATCCCCGATTCTTTGCTACTCTCCCAGCATGGACTATCTCTGGACCCCCTGGCGGTACGCCTACATCACCACCGCCGGCAAGAACGACGGCAAGCCCGATGGCTGCGTCTTCTGCGAACTGCCCAAACTCCCGGACGAAGAGGCCAAAATCGTCTATCGCGGCCAGCATTGTTTCGTCATCCTGAACAGCTTTCCCTACACCTCCGGCCACGTGATGGTCGTACCCTTTGCGCATCTCGATGAACTGCAAAAGCTGCCCGAAGCCGCCGCCCAGGAGATGATGGCGCTGTCGCAAAAGATGGAGCGCGTCCTGCGCCAGGTTTACTCCCCCGACGGCATCAACCTGGGCATGAACATCGGCCGCGCCGCCGGAGCCGGAATCGCCGGCCACGTCCACATGCACGTGCTGCCGCGCTGGGTTGGAGACACCAACTTCATGACCGTGACCGGAGAGAGCCGGGTGCTGCCGGAGGCGCTGGAAGAGACGTGGAGAAAGATCAAGGGCGCGTTGGCGACCAGAAAAGTCGTACCATGAATATCCCGCGACTATGCACGGGATATTCATGGTACTAGAATTGTGCGAGTTTTCGGTGCATATCCGGCGATCGCCTACTCCGCTTTCACAAACTTCGCCAGCGGCACAACCTCAATCTTCTTCGCCAGCGTATAGGCTTTCGTTCCGGGATAGACGACATAAAGGTGGTCGAGCTTGAGGTCGGCCATGGCAATGCGCATGGACGGAGTCAACACCGGCGCGTCGGCGCGCTTGCATTCGACCCCAATGCGCCGGCCATTCTTGAACAGCAACAAATCCAGCTCGGCACGGTTGTAAGTCGCCCAGTAGTACGTTTCATCCGGCTGGAGGGCCTTGATCACTTCCTCCACCGCATAGCCTTCCCACGAAGCGCCCACCTTGGGATGATTTTCGAGGTCGCGCCGGTCCGCGATTCCGAGCAGCTAGTGCAACAGCCCGCTATCGCGCACATAGACTTTCGGCGCCTTTACCTGCCGCTTGCCGAGATTTTCATGCCACGGCGGCAACTGCCGGACCATGAATACACCGGTCAGCAGGTCCAGATAATGACGCACGGTGGCTTCGTTGACCGCCAGGGCGCGGGCCAGCTCGGCGGCGTTCCAGGTTTGCGCGTGGTAATGCGCCAGCATGTTCCAGAAGCGGCGAACCGCCATGGCCGGAATGCGGATGCCCAACTGGGGAAGATCGCGTTCCACAAAGGTTTGCAGAAACTGCCTGCGCCAGGAAACGGAGTCGGGTTCGCGGCGTGGGGTGTAGGCGCGCGGAAAGCCACCCGCGCAGCCAATGCCGGTCCTGGGCGGCGGCGCCCAGGTCGGCCAGCCGAAAGCCTTCCAGCGGCACAATTTCAAGCCGGCCAGCCAGCGTCTCGGAGGACTGCTTGAGAAGCTCGGGCGAGGCGCTGCCCAAAAGCAGAAAGCGCGCCGGAACCGGCCGCCGGTCAGCCAGAACACGCAACAAGGGGAACAGCTCGGGACGGCGCTGGACTTCGTCAATGACCATCAGCTTCTTGAGCGGGCGTAGCGCGGTATCCGGTTCGTTGAGCCGGGCCAGGCTCTGGGGATCTTCCAGATCGAAATAGTTCAGCGAGCTGGTAGGAACCAACTGCCGGGCCAGCGTGGTTTTGCCGCATTGCCGGGGGCCGAGCAGGACCGTCACCGGGCTGCGGCGGAGGGCCTGGTGCACCATGGCGAGATCGATCAGACGCTGAATCACGCCAAATTCGTACCATGAATATCCCGCGTCTACAACGGGATATTCATGGTACTAAGATTGCACCATTTGTGTGACATAGTCATCTGCGAAGGCTCGCCGGTAAGGCCTAAAGTGGGCCTTTCAGCGGACAAGCTTTTCCATTTCCTTTTCGTCGATGACCGCAACCCCTAACTCTTTCGCCTTGTCGAGCTTCGACCCTGCGTCCGCGCCCGCCACCACGTAATCCGTTTTCTTGCTGACCGAGCCCGTGACCTTTCCGCCCGCGTCTTCAATCATCTTCTTGGCTTCGTCGCGCGAGTAGGTCGCCAGAGTTCCAGTCAGCACAAACGTCTTGCCCGCCAGCTTGGTGCCGCGTTCTTTTTTCTTGCCGCGCAGGGTCAGGCCGGCGGCGCGGAGTTCCTCCACCAGCTCGCGGTTCTTCGGCTCGGCGAAGAATTCGACAATGCTCTTCGCGATGCGCGGGCCGACTTCTTCCACCTGCTGCAATTCTTCTTCGCCGGCGGTTTCGATTGCGTCCAACGCCCCGAAATGCTCGGCCAGGAATTGCGCGGTGCGTTCGCCAACCATGCGGATGCCGAGGCCGTAGATCACGCGCTCCAGCGGCAGCGTCTTGGAGTTCTCAATTTCTTTCAGAACATTCTCGGCGGACTTGTCGCCCATGCGCTCGAGCTTCAGCAGATCATCTTTGGTCAGCTTGTAAATGTCGGCGACATCTTTCACCAGCTTCGCGATCGGTGAGCTGGGTGACCAGCGCGTCGCCCATGCCGTCAATGTTCATGACTCCGCGCGAGGCAAAATGCAGGATCGTCTCGCGCAGCTTGGCCGGACACTTCTGGTTAACGCAGCGATGATCGGCTTCGCCCTCGGCGCGCACCACGTGTCCGCCGCAGACGGGACACTTCTCCGGCATGTGAAATGATTTGTGCCCGCGTGGATGGGCTTTGTCATCGATAACGCGCACGACCTTGGGAATGACATCGCCGCCGCGCTCGACTTCCACCCAGTCGCCGATCTTCACTCCCAGGCGCTCGATCTCGTCCATGTTGTGCAGGGTGGCGCGGCTCACCGTGGTGCCGCCGATGGGGACAGGCTTCAACTCCGCGACTGGCGTGAGTTTTCCGGTGCGTCCCACCTGCACGTGGATATTTTCAATCTGCGTGATTCCCGACCGCGCCGCATATTTGTAGGCAATCGCCCAGCGCGGAGCTTTGCCGGTGAATCCCAACTGGCGCTGCATGGCGGTCGAGTTCACCTTGATGACGACTCCGTCGATTTCATACGGCAGAGTCTCGCGCTTTTCTTCCCACTGGCCGATAAACTTCCAGACTTCGTCGAAACTGGTCGCCAGCGCGCGGCGAGGATTCACCTTGAATCCGGCGGCTTCGAGCGCGTTCAGCGTTGCCCATTGATTGTCGAAGACTGACAGTGAACGGGCGGGGACGCCCGTTGCTCCACCACCCTGGTTCGTGGAGGCACGGGCGTCCCCGCCCGTGCTTGCGTCAGCAAGAAGAATGTAAGTGAAATAATCCAGCCGCCGCTGCGCCGTGATGCTCGGCTCCAGCTGCCGCACCGTGCCTGCCGTGGCATTGCGCGGATTCGCAAACACCGCCAGCCCCTGCTTCTCGCGGTCTTCGTTCATCTTCTTGAACGAAGCGAGTCGGCATGAGCATCTCGCCGCGAACTTCGAAATCGGCGGGGATGCCGGCTTTCTTCAGTTTCTCCGGAGAAACGACAAGCGGCACCGAGCGCACGGTGCGCACGTTGGACGTAACGTCTTCTCCGGTCGAGCCGTCGCCGCGCGTGATGCCGCGCACCAGCTTGCCGCCTTCATAACGCAGCGCCAGCGACATGCCGTCGAGCTTGAGTTCGCAGACGTACTCAATGTCGGTGCGCCCGCTGAGTTCCTGCACCCGCCGCTCCCAATCGCGCAGCTCTTCTTCGCTGTAAGCGTTGTCGAGCGACAACATCGGCGTGGAATGCGCGACTTTGACGAATCCCTCGCGCGGCTTGCCGCCGACGCGTTGCGTAGGAGAATCGGGCGTGACCAGCTCGGGATGCGCGGCCTCGAGCTTTTTCAGCTCGTTCATCAGACGATCGAATTCGGCGTCGCTGATTTCGGGATCGTCGAGCACGTAATAGCGGTACTCGTGATGCCGAATCTTCTCGCGCAGGGATTCGAGCTTTGAATTGAGATTTTTGTCAGTCACAGGCAAGAACTAATTTACCGCCGAGACGCCGAGATCGCCGAGAATATCTTTTTCTCGCGTTCTTCCTCGGCGATCTCGGCGCACTCGGCGGTGAAACGTTTTTTCAGTTCGTGTAGATCCGCACGTAGTCAATCACCATCTCGGACGGGAACGGGGTGGTTCCGTCAGGCGGTCCGGGGTAATTTCCGCCGATGGCCAGGTTCAGGATGATGAAATTGGCTTGCCCGGCGTCGAACGGCCACGCCGCGCCGGGGAGGCCGTTGAGACTGGAGGGTGTAAAGGAAGCGTAGGGTGCGTAAATGTTCGGATCGTCCACGTAATACTGCACGCTTCCCGGCTTCCAGACCATGTCGTAAGTATGGAACGCGCTCCCCGCGCGTTTGGCCGCTGGGGAAGTAGAACGTGGTGCCCAAGTTTCCGCCGGTAAAGCCGGGGCCGTGAACCGATCCGGCGTTCCAATCGGGGTTGAGGGCGGCGTTGACCCGCTCCAGCACGTCCATCTCGCCGCAGGCGGGCCAGTTCACGGTGCTGATGTTGTTGCCCAGCAGCCAGTTTGCCGGCCAGAAACCTTGCGCCTCCGGAACCATGGCTTTGAACTCAAGCCGGCCATATTGGAAGCTGAACAGGCCCTGCGTCTTCAGCCGCGCCGAGGTGTACACGCCGGCGCGATGGTTGCTGGGCGACGATGTGCAAATACGCCGTCAATCCCCACGAACTCGCTGGGATTCGCCGCGCTGCACGGAGAAGTGTTCGACCCCCAGGCGCAGTAGGTTTCGAGCTCGTTGTTGCCGAAGCCGCTGTTGCCGGTGTCGTAAGTCCAGATGCTGGGATCGGGCTGGGGGTTGGAGCCCGGTGTTGCCGTTGAACTCGTCGCTCCAAACCAGCGTGCCGGGAGGAATGTTGGGCAGAGAAAGCCCTGGCTGGTGACGCGTGCTGGCTGTATAGTTCGTGGCCGTGGCAATCGCCTTGACGGTAAGGTTCGACGCCACCAGAAACGGCGCCTCGTACACGCTGAGAAGCTGTCGTGGGCGTGCTGCCATCGACGGTGTAGTAAATGGTCGCGCTGGGAGTCGTTGATGCCAGGCTCACGATCACGGCGCCATTCTGCGCGGCCGTGGTGGAGACAGTCGGTGCAGCGGCCGGCGTTGCAGAGACCTGCGTGGAATTGGCGCTGGTTCCATTGGCATTCACCGCCGCCACCACGTAGTAATAGGTAGTCCCGTTCGTTACCGTCAGATCTGTATATGGGCTCGCGGTCGGAGACGCAATCGTGGCGTAAGGTCCGCCGCTCGTAGTCGAGCGACCGACGTCATAGGACGTTGCCCCGGCGCTGCTGTTCCAGGTCAAAGCCACTTGTCCAGTAGTCACGTTAGCCGCTAAACCAGTCGGGGTTGGTGGCGGAACCGGCTGAGTCGGCGTCGCCGAGACTTGGGAAGAATTCGCGCTGGTTCCATTGGCATTTGCAGCCGACACTACGTAATAGTAGGCAGTGGCGCTCGTTACGTTCATGTCCGTGTACGGGCTCGCGGCCGGAGACGCAATCGTGTTGTAAGGTCCCCCGCTTGTGGTCGAGCGACCTACTTTGTATGAAGTGGCCCCGGCGCTGTTGTTCCAGGTCAAAGCCACTTGTCCTGGTCCTGCGGTGGCCGTCAATCCGGTGGGAGTCGCTGGCGGGTTCCCACCTCCGCCGCCGTATCCACTGCCTCCACCGCATCCGACAGCAGGGCGTTCAACACGAAAATCGCTGTCAGCATCGCCGTTGTGCATGCATAGCCAAGCCCCGATCTAGCAAGAGTCACGGAATCGTCCCCCGCTCCATCTAATACTGGCGAATCCCCGGCGTCAAGAGTAGAGCAGGCGGTTGTGCTTCCTCAGGCAAGAGTCAACCCTTTTACCGCCGAGTACGCAGAGATCGCAGAGAAAATCTTTTTCTTATTCTCATTTTTTCTCAGCGTACTCGGCGATCTCAGCGGTGGATGCTTTTGATTTACGTCCCCGGTTTGCCTTCGAACAGCGGCCACAGGCGGTCGCCGATCACGCTGTAGATCGCATACGCGGAGCCGGCGTCGGAGGTCAGGCGGAACAGCAGTTCGGCGCGGCCGTCGCCGTCGGCATCCACGGCGTCGATGAAATCGTATTTCGGCAGTTGCGTCGAGGTGCTGGCTGTCGGTGAGCATGGCTGAGACTTTGTGCAAGTCGCCGTAGATATCTTCGCGCGCGACCAGGGCGATCATAAATACTACGTCCGCGCGAGATGGCACGGTCGCATTGGCAGTCAGGATAAGCACCGGCTCGTTGGAGTTCGAAAGATCGAACACGCGCATCTGCACGTTTTGGAACTGAGGCGCATGTATGGGTCGGACACTCTTTTCCGGCAGCTTTTGCGCTTGGGTCCCGCTCCCTGTTCGGAGGCCCCAGCCCGCGCCGTCACTTCCGGCCCGGCCAGCGCCAGCATTTTCTTGAGGAATGCGGCCTCTTCGTCAGGCTTCATCTCGATAGCTGTAGGGGCGGGCCTCCGGGCCGCCGGCGTCAGAAATCGCGGGGACCCACTGCAACTGGCCTTTCATGTCTTCCGGGGTCGCCTTGGTCTGCTCGTGCGAGGTTTCGGATGGATCCTGGCGGTGAAGCACGGGGCGACCAGCATCGGTCTGGGGCGGCGTTGAATCTTTGGCCGATGAGGTTGAAGAAGATGACGGTGAAGAAGTAGAGGGCGGAGGCGCGGGTGGGCTGGCGCTTCCGGCGGAGTTAGGAGGCGGAGTCTTCTGGGCGTCAGGGGCCTTGGAAGAGGTCGGCGGCGGCGCGTCCCCCGGCCGCCTGAGCCGCGGCGGGCCGCCGTTGACCGGCTCATCCGAAGCCTTCTGCGCCTTCTTCTCGGCCTCGGCTTTAGCGCGGGCTTTGTTGGCATCGATCTGAGCATTGGTACGCCACTTGCCGTCGGCGAACCAGCCTTCGGGCGTCCGCGCGCGCGCCGGCGGTGGTGAAAAGCCCCTGCGAGACGCCGGACTTCACGCCCTCGTACACCGTCTCCGGCTGCAAGGCCATGGGAACGGGATCGGCTTTGTAGGCTCCGGCGTCGTAGAACTTGCCGTCGATTCAGATCGCGACCGGAATGAGTTGCGCTCGGCCTTTGGCGTCGATCTTGCAGCAATCCCACGGCGCGCGGCCCGGTGTCTGGCTTGCGCTTCTTGGCGTACTGGGCGGCGGCAAACTGGACCACGAATGCCGCTGCCAGTGCGACGATACAGGCCAAGGTGACGGCGCGCGCCCATTTGCGGTATAACCGTGGTCGGTACGAATTCAGAGAGGTCCCCATGGAAATCCCCATAGCAGTCAATGATAAAGCCCCGGACTTTAATTCGCTTGACCAGAACGGCAATAAGATCGCGCTGAAGGACTACAAAGGCAAGTGGGTGGTGCTGTATTTCTATCCACGTGCAGACACGCCGGGCTGCACCATAGAGGCCTGCAGCTTCCGCGATTCGTTCAAGCGCGTCGAGAAAATTGGCGCGGTGGTGCTGGGCGTCTCGCCCGACACGCCGGCGGCGCAGAAAAAATTCGTGGACAAATTCGACCTGCCCTTCACCCTGGTCGCCGACGCCGACAAGAAAATCTGCAATGCCTACGGCGTGATCCAGGAAAAGAACATGTACGGCAAGAAAGTGATGGGCGTGGCAAGGACAACGTTCATCATCGGGCCGGACGGGAAGATCAAGCATATCTTCAGCAAGGTGAAGCCGGAGGGGCACGCGGAAGCAAGTGCTGGAGTGGTTGAAGGAAGCGCAGAAGGGGGCGGCGTAGGAGCAGTGGCTAGTGGCTAGTTGTTGGTGGCCAGTTTTTGGGTGCGCGGGTCCGGGAAGGGCACGAGTTTCACTCGTGCCGATCGCGGCGGCCCCGAATCAGCGGCTTCCAGCCGCTGAGGTTGGCTTTCTCGTCCCGCGCCCCAAAACCTCATTCCTAGAGCGTCTTCGTCGGCACGAGTGAAACTCGTGCCCTTCCCGGTATTGTGAGTTTGCGTTAGCGAGCGGCAGAAGGCTCCCCGGAATGAAAATCCTCCCTCGCGCCTTCTACAACCGCGACACGCGCCTCGTCGGCCCGGATCTGCTCGGGAAAATTCTCGTCCGCCGACAGGGCCGCAAACTGCTCACCGGACGCATCGTCGAGGTCGAAGCCTACCCGGGCGCCGGCGATCCCGCGTCGCACACCTTCATCGGACGCACACCGCGCAACGCCGTCCTCTTCGGGCCCCCGGGGCACGCGTACGTGTATTTCATCTACGGCAATTATTTTTGTCTGAATGTTTCGTGCTTGCCGGATGGGGTCGCGGGAGGGATCTTGTTTCGGGCTGTCGAGCCGATCGAGGGAGTCAAGGAAATGTTCGAGCTGCGCGGGATCGCGTTGGATTCCGATTTGCGGCGGTTGACCAGCGGGCCGGGCAGGATGGCGCAGGCGTTCGGAATCACGCGCGAGTGGGACAACGGCAAAGATCTGACGAATTCACGGTCGGATCTATATATCGCGGATGATGGGGCGACGCCGCCGCGGATTTTGACCACGAAACGGATTGGGATCAAGAAAGCGGTGGATATGCCGTTCCGGTATGTGGTGGCGGGGAGCCGGTTCGTGTCGGGGAGGAAGGACCTCAAGTGAAAACCGGGAAGGGCACGAGTTCCACTCGCGCCGACTAGACCGCCGGGTCGGGACGGCTTCCAGCCGCTGGGGTGAGCTTTGGGGCGTGGCACAGGACAGGACAGCAGACCTCAGCGGCTGAAGCCGCAGCCATTGCGGAGCATTATTGGCACGAGTGGAAACTCGTGCCCTTCCCGGTACGCGTCCTCGGGTGGGCGGATCTGGAGCGGACAGATGATGATGCGCAGAAAAAAGCGGGCGAGGACGCCCGCTTCTCCACGATCAGATTCGGAAATTACTCCGCCGCGTCTTTTTCGATCACGACCTTGAGGTGTGCCGTGACTTCTTTGTGCAGCTTCACGGGGACAACGAATTCGCCCAGGGTCTTGAGCGGTTCGTGCAGTTGGATCTTGCGGCGGTCGAGGTTGAAGCTCTTTTTCGCAAGCGCGTCGGCAATGTCGCCCGAGGTCACGGAGCCGAAGAGTTGGTCGTTCTCGCCCGACTTGCGCTGGAACGAAACCGACAGGCCTTCGAACTGCTTCGCCAATTCTTCCGCCTGGGTTTTTTCCTTGGCCGAGCGGCGGACGGAGGCGGCCTTCATCTGTTCGATGACTTTCTTGTTGCCCGCCGAAGCTTCAATGGCGAGCTTGTGCGGCAGCAGGAAATTGCGTCCGTAGCCGTCGGCGACCTTCACTACATCGCCGCGCGATCCGAGTGCAACGACGTCTTCTTTAAGAATGACTTCCATGATGGCTCCTTGAAATCAGTTGCCAGCGGCCAGTTGTCGGTAGCCAGTAACGCCGCGAGTGGGAATCTCTGGCAACTGGCAACTGGTGACCGGCAACTGTTGTTAGCTCGCTCTTCCTGCAAACGGCAGCAGCGCGATGTTGCGGGCCTGCTTGATGGCCAGGCTCAGGCGGCGCTGGTGCGGCGTGCAGACGCCGGTCAGGCGGCGCGGCGTGATCTTGCCGCTCTCGGCCACGAACTGGGCCAGCAGGCGCACGTCTTTATAGTTGATGGCCTCGATTTTTTCGGTGCAGAACTTGCACACCTTCTTGCGGCGGAAAAATTTCCGTCCGCCACCGCCGCCGCCTTCGCGCGGCCCGCCGGGCCCGCCGGCGGATCGGTAAGGACGACGCTCTCCGCCGCTTCCGCTTGTTGCCGGGCGCTCGCCGCCGCCGCTTGGTGCCGGGCGTTCGCTGCTGCCGGTGCTCGCCGGCGCGTCGCCGGATGGTGCTGGTCTGGTTTCGTCTGCCATGATGCTCCTTAGAAAATCAAAATCGTCGTTGGTCGTTGGTCGTTCGTCGTTGGCCTTTCGGCGCTGGCATCGTCGGTTGTCCATCAAGCCCGATGGCTCTCTTGGCGGACGACGTACGACGAACGACGGGGTTTACGCCGTTACTGCCGGCGCTTCTCCGGCCGGCTCTGCCGCTACTGGAGCGGGCGCAGGCTGCGCGGACACTTTCTTCTTCGAGTCCTTGATGGCCTTGATCTTGTCGAGGCGTTTTTGCTCCTCGTCAATGCGCACGCTGAGGAACTTGATCACCGGCTCGGTCACGCGCAGGCGGCGCTCTAGTTCGTGCACCAGTCCGCCGCTGCCCTCGAAGGTGAGCAGGATGAACAGACCGTCGTGAAAGCGGCGCACCATGTAAGCCAGCCGCCGCTTGCCCATTTTCTCGGTGCTCTTGACGGCTCCGCCTGAGGACGTGACCGCCGTCTCCAGCGTGGAAATCAATTTGTCCTGGTCTTCTTCCGCCATGTCGGGACGGACGATAAACATCATTTCGTAAGTACGATTCATTGCCATTGCACTCTCCAAAATCAGTTGCTAGTAGCTAGTTGCTAGTGACTAGTAAATTCGCTGGCTTTAGGAACTAGCCACTAACTACTAGCCACTAGTCGCTGCTTTCTTCCGGCTTTCTGTTGAACCTATTCATGGCCACCGCGATGCCATCCGTCAAAATCACTTTCACCGCTTCCGCCGCGGTGTCGAGCATTTCATCCACCTGTTTCAACTGCCGTTTGCGGAACGGCTTCAGGATCTTTTCTTCCGGCGCGATCCCGATCCTGATGCGCGTGAATTCCTGCGTGCCCAGCGCGCCGATAATCGACTTCATGCCGTTGTGCCCGGCCGAACTGCCCCGTTGCCGGATACGGATCGTTCCCATGGGCAGGTCAAGCTCGTCGTAAATGACGATCAAGTCTGCCTCCGGCCTGATCTCAAGCTTTGCGACCAGTTCCTGCACCGCCTGTCCGCTCAAGTTCATGAACGTCTCAGGCTTGGCCAGGAGCGCTTCTTCCTGCCCGATGACTGCTCTTGCTGTCAGCGACCGGCATTGCCGGTTTCTGACCTGGATTTTCAGATCGTCGGCGATGCGATCGACAGTCAAAAAGCCCAAATTGTGCGGCGTGAACTGATACTCAATGCCCGGATTGCCTAAACCTACGATCAGCTTCACGCTGTTTTAAGTCGTCGTACGTCGTTCGTCGTACGTCGTTGGCAGAATCCCATTCTGTCGGCGTCGTGGCCTTGGCGAACGACGGACGACATACGACCAACGACGCCTTTCGTCACTTCTTTTCCTTCTTCTCGGACTTCTCGGCCTTGGCAGGTGCGGCTTCTGCGCCTTCCTCTTCCGTCTCTTGCTTACCCTTCTTGATGACCTCAGGCTCCGCCGGAGCCGCTGCCGCTTCGCCTGCCACCGCGTCCGCTGTCGGAACTTCTTCTTCCTTCACAGTGATGACGTGGGCGACCGGCTGGTTGGGATCGCTGGTGAATTTGACCTTCGGATTCGCCGGCAGATCGGAAACCCGCAGCACCATGCCGAAAACGAGTGCCGAGACGTTCAACTCAACCGAGTTCGGAATGTCGCCGGGCAAGCACTCGACTTCGACCTCGCGGAAAATCTGCTCGAGGATGCCGCCTTGCGTCTTCACGCCCTCGGGCTCGCCGACCAGCGCGATGGGCACGTTGACTTTGAGTTTCTGGTCCATGGCGATGCGCTTCAGGTCGATGTGCAGCAGGCTTCCCTTGATCGGCTCGTACTGCCAGTCCACGATCATGGCCTTGGTGCGTTCGCCGTCCATAGCCAGGTCGAATACCGTGTTGTGGCCGGTGCGCGAGTTCAGGATGCGCGAGACTTGCCGCGGATCGACGCTGACCGAGATGGCCTGCTTGCCCGCGCCGTACACTACGGCCGGGACCTTGCCTTCGCGCCGCACCCGGCGGGCGTCATTCTTAGTGCCGGGAGTCCGGGGCTGGGCATCGAGTGCGCTTTGTTCAGGAGTTGCTGTAGCCATAATTTTGATTCCTACGTTTGATGTCTAATTTATAAGAACAGCTTGCTGACTGACGTCTCTTCGTGAATCGACTGGATGGCGCGCCCAATCAATCCTGCAATCGAGAGCACCTGATCTTTCCGCCATGCGCCGTGGTTGCCGCTTCGGCCTCGGCCGACAGCGGGACGGTATTGGTAACCACCACTTCTTTGATGCACGAATTCGAAATGTTTTCCACCGCCGGCGGCGACAGCACCGGATGCGAGCAGCAGGCATAAACTTCGCTGGCGCCGCTTTCCATCAACGCGCTGGCGGTCTTGACCAGCGTTCCCGCGGTGTCGATCAAATCGTCAATAATCAAGCATGTGCGGCCTTTTACGTCTCCGATGACGTTCATTACTTCAGCGACGTTGGCTTCCACGCGGCGCTTGTCCACGATGGCCAGGGCTGCGTCCACTTTCTTGGCAAAGAAGCGTGCGCGCTCCACGCCGCCGGCGTCGGGCGAAACCACGGTCAAATTCGGCAACTGCAATTTCTTGAAGTGGTCCACCAATACCGGTGACGCAAACAGGTGGTCCACCGGAATATTAAAAAATCCCTGAATCTGCGGTGCGTGCGGATCAATGAGCAACGCACGGTCTGCACCAGCCGTGGTCAGCAAATCTGCCACCAGCTTGGCCGAAATCGGGGCCCGCGGCTTGTCTTTGCGGTCCTGCCGCCCGTAGCCGTAATAGGGAATCACCGCCGTGATGCGCCGCGCTGACGCCCGCTTGAGCGCATCAATCATCAGCAGCAATTCCATCAGGTGCTTGTCCACATCGCGGCAGGTGGGCTGCATCACGAACACATCCGCGCCGCGGACGTTCTCCTGAATCTGTACGTAACCCTCGCCGTCAGCAAACCGCCGGACCAGCGCCTGGCCGCGCGTCATGCCGAGAAACGCGCAGACCTCATCCGCCAGCGGCTGGTTGGCCGTGCCGCAGAATATCTTGAACTTATCGTCCACACGGGGGCGATGCGGCTTGCGGTCGTGTTTCTCCTCGGGGCCCGCTGGCACTTTCTTCTCCGTGGTTGTGACGAGAGTAGCCATAGAATCGCCGTTGGTCGTTCGTCGTAGGTCGTAGGTCGTACGCAAAATCCTTTACCGCTGGCGGTTCAGGCCAACGACCAAGGACGAACGACCCACGACGGCATTTCTGGCTGGGCCGCTAGGATTCGAACCTAGACAAAGTGCTCCAAAGGCACTTGACCTACCATTAGTCGACGGCCCAGTATCAGCGACTAGCTTCTAGCCGCTAGCTTCCAGCATTTGTATGCTAGCAGCTAAGAGCTAGTGGCTAGAAGCTGTTTCCAATACTGCCGCCGCGTCAAGGTAGTTGTCGCCACTGCCGGAACGCCAGCCTTATTCAACTTCTTCGTAGCCGCCGCGGCTTTTTCGCTGGACTCGAACAATCCATAAATCGCCGAGCCCGACCCGGAAAGCGAGGCATACATTGCCCCCGCGCGTTCGAGCACACGCTTGACCTTGAGCAATTCGGGATACTGCGGAAAGACGACCTGTTCGAAGTCGTTTTCAATCCCGGTTCGGACAAGGTCGAGTTGCAGGGTCTCGGCCCGGCCTCCACCTCGAGTGGAGACACCGGATCTGCGGCGCCTGATGTTTCCCGGCCCCGCAAGCAGCCACGCGGAAATCTCACGGCTGCACACATTCATTCTATCGGAGGGGATGGAGGGCGTCAATTTCGAAGCATTCGGATGAGATTAGGGCGTCCCAATCCGCAAACGCTTTCGGGGTCGAAACCGCGATTTCCGGAGTCGCCACTACGCACGGAGTCGCGGGCAAATCCGGCAGCGGATAAACTTCCTCGCCGCGCCCGACTCCCAGCACAGTCCCACCGACCAGAAACAGCGGCAGGTCAGAACCGACTTGCGCCGCGATTCGCAGCCGCTCGGGGCCGGAAAGCTGTTTCTTGAGAGCAAGTTCCAGCGCCAGCAGCGTCGCGACGGCATTGCCTGAAGCGCCGCCCAGCCCACCCTGTACCGGCAGCCGCTTTTCAATCTGAATGATCACGCGCCCGCGCGCCTTGAGCACCGGCATCGCAAGCCCCACGATCCGGAAGCAAGTGTTGGAAGAATCTTTTGGAACCCGCGGATCGTCACAGCGGATCTCAATCCCCGAGCCACGCCCGACCGAGACGCGGATTTCATCGTGCAGCGCGATGGTCTGATAGACCGTTCGCAGCTCATGAAACCCGTCGGGCCGCAGTGTGCCGATCCGTAGGCCTAGGTTAATCTTCGCAAAGGATCGGACAGGGATCGCCATAAACGAACGATTGTACGGTGTGGATCGCCGGTTTTCGATTGCTTTCCCGAGGAAGCTTGCTAGTGCCGCAACGCCCACATCAGCCAGCCCGCCACCAGCAATCCGCCCATGAACATGGCGAAGCAGTAGGCGCCGTAGCGGACCTGCTCGCGCGGGGTTTCGCGCTGGGTGATTCCGAAGACCACCGAAGCGAAAACCGAGAACATCAGTGCGGCGTTGAAATGGGAGAGGGCGAGGATCAAGATTTTTTCCCAATGGCAATGTGATAAGCGTCGGCGACGCTGATGAAATTCAGCAGGCCGGCCACGATCATGATACTTGGTGCCGTAATCGGCGGTGGCGTGGGCGACAATGCACTGGCCCATATCCAAAACGCTGCGTCACGATGTAAAGCCCGCCGGAGCCAACGTCGCCGACGAAGCCGAGAATGTCGAGAATGTCGCCGCCGTTCGGCTTGTAGATGCGGCCCTGCATCAGCAGGCCGAGCACGAACATCGTCACCACCGAACCCATCAGCAGGAAGCCGCGAATCCAGCGCCTCTGGATGAGGTGGCCAGCGCCGGGAATGAGCCAGGCGACAGCCGGCGCCAGCACCGACATGGTCGAAGGTATGGTTGCCTGCGATCCCCTGGTTTAGTGGCTATGGGTTTTACCGGCGCGTCTGCCATTCAGATGATCACGATCTCACGTTGCATTCTACCAGTTACTTCGGCGCGTCCGCTGCGCACCAGCATGTTGATCTCGCTGCGCACACCGAACTCCGGCAGATAGATTCCCGGCTCGATGGAAAAACAACTGTTGGGTATGATGCGGCGCTCGTCGTGGATTTCGAGGTCATCCATGTTGGCGCCGTTGGCGTGGATTTCGGTGGCGATGGAATGTCCGGTGCGATGCACGAAGTATTCGCCGAAGCCGGCGGCTTTGATGCTCGCGCGAACCGGCCGGTCCACTTCCCATCCGGCAATGGTTTTTCCGGCGGCGATGGATTCCTGGACGAACTTCGCTCCCGCGTCGCGGGCGTCACGGACGATACGAAAAACCTCCTGCATGTGGTCCGACGGAGTCGTTGCCGACAAAGCCGGTCCAGGTGATGTCGTAATAACACCGCGCCGGGCACGTTCTTCTTCGCCCAGATATCCAGCAGCACGAAGTCGCCTTCGCGAATCGGCGCCGAGTGGGAACTGTCCGGCCCGTAATGCGGATTGCCGCTGTTGGCGTTCACGGCGACGATGGGTGCGTCCACGGTAATCAGGTTCTCGCGGCCGAAGGCTTCGAGAATCCACTGCTGCATTTCGTATTCGTTGGTGCCGCCATTGCGGACGCGGCGGCCGATTTCCTTGAACGCAGCTTCGGTGATCGCGTCAACCGAATCGCGCGCGGCGAAGTGGGTGGCGATCTGCTCTTCGGTCAGCGTCGCCTCGAACAACGCAACCAGGTCGCCGGAACTGATGATGTTCTTTCCCCAGCCCGCGCATCAGGTCGAGGGTGCCGCCGTCGACCAGCGAGATGGTGAAGACCAGATTGTTGGGCGAATACTGCATCGCGATGTCGCGCTGTTTGCCGAGCATCTGCTTCAGCGACTCGAACAGTTCCTGCCACGCCGCGTAGGTGCGCTTCTTGCCGGGGAGCGAATCGAGATGCCCGGCTTCAATCTTGTGCACCAGCTTTTGCGGCTCGCCCTCAGCGGGAATCAGATAGAACCAGCGCCGCGTGACCATCAAATCTTCCGGCAGTCCGAGCACGCGATAGGCGATCGGGTCGCGATGATGGTGGTCATAGAACAGCCAGGCGTCGAGATTGCGTTCGCGCAGGGCGGACTGAATGGCGGCGAGGTTCATGGCGCGTGGCTATTGTAAACGCTTGACCAACTCTTCTGGGGATTGTCATCCCGTCTCTAACGACGCTATACCCGGTCAAGGGTTTTGTAGCGACACTTCGGCGTGGACGCCGAAGAAGCGCCATTTCGCTCTCGTAGAAGGTTTTGGACTGTCCAGACCAAGGCTCGTCATTCGATTTAATCGTGCAGCGGGACTTCAGGTCCCACCATCCATCTCTTCGGGACTTGCACCCATGATTACTCACTTCGAACTCCCTGACTCCTTCAGGGAGGCAGGCTGCCCACTCAAAGCGCTCGGCTCTACTCGCCGACCACGGAATGACTCGGGCTCACCTGCATGACGGCCTGACACAGTTGCGCGTACGTCCAGTCCTCGCGCAACATCAGGTACAACCGCGTGGCCAACTTTCTGGCCACTGCCACCTTGGCGACGCCGCGATTCTTGCGCATCGCCAGGCGGCGATAGAAGCGCTTCAGTTGCGGATCGTAGCCGCGCCGCCGTCTGTCCCGCTTCCACCAGCAAAAAGCGCAGAAACGAATTGCCCTGTTTGCTGATCTTGCCCAGCCGCTGTTTTCCGCCGCTGGAGTCCTCACTCGGAATCAGGCCCAAGTAACTGCCCACTTGCTTGCCCGATCCGAATCGTTCCGCCGGTCCCAGCGTCAGCACCATGGCCAACGCCGTCACCGGCCCCACTCCCGGATGCGTCATCAACCGCACCGCCTCCGGCCGCTGCCGCGCTTCTTCCTCCACCCGCCGGTCCAGCTCGCTGATCTCCGCTTCCAGCCCGTCGAGCACTTCCAGCAACCGCTTGCGCCGCTCCGCCGCGTACGGCAGCAAGGGCAACTGCTCCAACTCCGCGCGTCCCGCATTCGTCCACAGCTTCCGCTTTTTCTGCACTCCCTGGCTCAGCGCCATGGCCTGCAGTTGATTCTTGGTCCGCGTCCGCGCCTGCACCTGCTTGTGCCGATGCACCAGCAACTGCCGCACATCGCGCACCTCCAGGCTCGGCACCCAGATCCGCGGAAACCGCTCCTCGATCAGCAGATGCAGCAAGCTGCTCGGCGTCCCGCCGGTCCGTCTTCTGCTTGCGCACCACCGACGCCCGCATCTTCGCCGCATCTCCAAACCACAGCTCCATCCCCAACTCCGCCAGCAACCGCTCGAACCAGGGATAGTGCCCGCAAGCCTCCATCCCCACCCGCACCTCCTGGCCCGCCAGCGAACCGTAAAACTGCTCCGCTTCCTCCCGGTGCTGCAACCGCTTTTCTTCTATCTCTCCCGTTCGATTGTCAAAGATCGCGACCTGCTGAAACCCAGGATGAAAATCACAGCCTATAATCAACCTGACGTTGGCTCCTCTCACGAGCCTTGGTCTTGTTCATCGCAACCAATCTACTCGCGACGGGCCAACGTCGTTATGCAATCAAACCCGCTGGTAAGCGGGAGAGGGACCTTACGCGAGTTGATAGTATTCCCTGCCGTCGCGAGGGCGAGCAATCCTGCTCGCGCCGGTGATAGTTCCGTCGCATCGTAAGGTCCCTCTCTCGTCCGCCTTCGGCAGACGAGTTCGGGATGACAAGTCAAACGGGGCTTGCGCGGCGGTCGGCTACAGCTTCAGGCGTCGGCCAACGTCCGCGGCCGAAATTCCGGTCACGCGGATCACTTTATTCCGGCTGCTCTGGCCGGAAGCGATCGTAACCGAAGACCGCGGAATGTCCAAAAGCTCGGCGAGGAATTCCACACACGCCTCGTTGGCGCGGCCGTCCACGGGAGGCGCGGTCAGGGCAATTTTCAGGGCGTCGCCCAGCTTGCCGACGATGGCGTTGCGCCGGGCGCGGGGCTGGACACGGACCGCAAAGCTGACGCCGTCCGGGCCTTCGCGCAGGGGAATCACGATGGCATCCTATATGATATCGGCAGCGCATCGTCATCGCGAAAGGGGCCCTTAGCTCAGCGGTTAGAGCAGCGGACTCATAATCCGTTGGTCCTAGGTTCAAATCCTAGAGGGCCCACCAAGTCCCATTTCCCTGACGTTCGCAGGTGTCGCTAGTTCGATAGGGGCAGACCCACACGGTGCACCAGTTCCCGAAATCTGGGCTCATGTCGTAATTTATCGAGCCTCGGGTCGAGATTCAGGTAAGTCATCCACGAGGAGCGCTCTTCAAAACCCTTTTCCAGCCACTGGTACGCCTGTTCTTTATCGCCGAGGCCCAGGTACACCATGGCAATGTCGTAGGCTGGCACATACCGGTGTTGCGAAAGTCCCTTGACCTCACTCAACACCTGGTGTGCGCGTACTGGGTCACCCGAAGCTCCATAGGCATGTCCTAGCGCCGCCGTAGCGTGCGTGATTCTTTCGGAAAGTGATATCGCCGTTTGAAACAAGGCAATGGCTTCGCGAAACTTCCCCTGTTGCTCCAGAGCCCACCCACCGAACAAAGGCGCTGCGTACATCGGAAGGTCCATGTCCAGCGCTCTTCGAGACTGCTGAATGGCTGCCTCGTACTGCCGCGCAAAGCAGTAATGCCATGCAAGATGCACGTTGAGGAGGGGGTCGAGGGGTGTGAGTTGGATCGCCCGTCTACTCTCGGCCAGAGATTCCTCTGTCCGCCCCATAGTCAGCAAGTAGTGAGAGTACCAGTGGTGGGCGGTCTCAGAGTTCGAGTTCAGTTCGATGGCGCGCTTAAGTTCAGTTTCAGCGCCGGTCCAGTCCCACTCGTAGTAGAGTTTGGCATAGCCGAGTGACGCGTGGACCTCAGCTAGTGTGTCGTCGATCTCCAAAGCCTTCGTGGCGGCCGCCCGTGCCTTCGGAAATGCTTCTTTGGGGGGCAGTGTTCCACCTTCCCAGGATCCCATAACCTGGTAAACATCGGCCAATCCAGCATAGCCAAGTGCGTCGTTCGGGTCTTTGTCGATGGCATCTTGAAAGTAAGCCTCACTCTTCCTCAGATTATTTTCAACGCGTTTGTTCAGGAAATAGCGCCCCCTAAGGTAAGCCTCGTGAGCCTCGGGATTGACCGCTCGTCCGGCACGGGTGTGGGCTGGTCGTGCGAGCGTTGTAGTCACCTGTTTTGAGACGGCATCGGCTACGTCGCTTTGCAGGGTAAAAATATCTCGAAGATCGCCATCGTAAGCTTCGGCCCAAAGATGTTTGTCAGTTCGCGCGTCGATTAGTTGTGCTGTAATGCGGACGCGGTTACCGGAACGAAGCACGCTGCCCTCTATGATCCTTTCCACTCCCAGCTCTTCCGCGATCTCGGCCAGCGGTTTTCGCGTTCCCTTGTAGCGCATCACTGAAGTCCGAGAAATCACCCGCAGTGGCGTGACCTTGGCGATGCTCGTGATCAATTCGTCCGTCATCCCATCGGCGAAGTACTCCTGTTCGGGATCGCCGGACAAATTCACCAAGGGTAGTACCGCTATGGATCGAACCTCGACTCGTTCAACCCCGAGTAGCGACCCGACAAAGCGATAGCCAAGCCTGGGGAGAGTCTCAATGTAACGGGGGGTCTCGGCCGAATCTCCCAGCGCGTCCCGAATCCGTTTCACCGAATTGTTCAATCCATGGTCGAAATCAACGAAAGTGTCGTCTGGCCACAATGCTTGGTGTAGTTCTTCCCGGGAGACGACTTCTCCGGGCCGCTGGGCGAGAATTTGGAGGACTTGGAACGATTGTCGAGGTAGCTTCACCCGGACGCCAGACTTACGCAACTGCTGAGCATGCAGATCGGCTTCAAATTGGTCAAACCGAATCACGCCACGGGCGTTTGGCTTCTCCATACCGCCTCTACATTATTGGAGCGAAAGCTTACCACAGAGTCGCTGTCTCGCCCGTCTTTTCAGGACCGTCGATTAATTTCACTAATACTTTCAGCGTCTTGCGTTGTTATTCACATGTGAGAACGATGTGAGTTGTTCGGGATTGTCGCTTCAGAGTGTGGCTGATAAACCTCTCGATGACCAAAGCACCTCGGCCAGGCTGCGTTGACCGAAAAGGGACGTGAAGCGCTGCCACCGGTGATATTCACGCACTGCAGGAAGCAGGAGCCGCGAGGGCGGTCAATTTGAGGAGGACTTGAATGAGACCCATCGTATTTCGTTTATTCGTTGTTCACTTCGTACTTGACACTCTCTTTTTGCTGACTGCCCAAGCCCAGAATCCAGTCGCGGACTGGGACGCCATCGCGCTGAACACCATCGTGGTGACGGCAAAAAAAGCCCCCCCTGTCGCGCCAGTCTATTTCGCTTACGTGAGCGTCGCTATGTACGACGCCGCAAACGCCGTTGACCATCGCTTTACTCCATTCGCTGTGTCGCTGAACGCTCCCGCCGGAGCTTCTCAGGATGCCGCGGTAATAGTTGCCGCACACGACGTGCTGGCGCACTATTTCCCGTTGCAACAAAGTACGCTCGATGCGGCGGAAACGACGTCATTGGCCGCACTCCCAGATGGGCAGTCAAAGATTGACGGCATCGCGGTCGGAGTGGCCGTTGCCGCGAACTGGCTGGCAATCCGGGCTGGCGATGGCGTGGAAGCTCCGGTCGTATTCACTCCAGGACAGGGCCCTGGAATTTGGGAGCCCGTGCCAACCTTTCCCGCTCCGCCGCCGAACACCCCACCACCTCCAGCCGCTCCGTGGCAGGTGCAGTTCAGACCATTCGCCCTGCACAGCGCGGACCAATTCCTTTCCGAAGTAGAACCGCTGCCGGCCCTATCCAGCCACCAGTGGGTGGAAGATTTCAGGCTGACCAAAGCCTACGGGGCGCTGAACAGCACAGTTCGCACTCCCTCACAAACTGAAATTGGCCTGTTCTGGTCAGATCATCCCGGTGCTCAATACAGCCGGGCGTTTCGCAATCTGGTAGCTACGCATCATCTGGGCACCTCCGATAGCGCGCGCTTGGCAGCCATGGCCAACGTTACGATGTCCGATTCTATTACTGCCTGCCTGAATGCCAAATATCACTTCGCCTTTTGGCGTCCTTACACCGCCATCCACGACGCGGACACGGATGGAAATCCGGATACAGTTGCTGACCCCAACTGGGTTCCGCTCGACCCAACCCCGGGACATCCCGAGTATCCAGCAGCCCACGGATGTGTTACCCAGGCCCTCATGGACGCGCTGACGGCATTTTTCCGAACTGATCGGGTGCCGTATACCGTTACCAGCAGCGTGACCAGCACGACGCACAACTTCACTAGCTTCGGGGACGTGGTCCGCGAAGTTGACGTAGCCCGCATTTACGGGGGCATGCATTATCGCAATTCCGTCATCCAGGGGAACGTGTTGGGCAGGAAAGTCGCCCACTACGTACTTGAGCATAATTTCCGCTCGGCTAAGTAGACCGCAACGTATGGCCGGGTAAAACCGGCCATTTCTACTCAGTCGGCAGAACCGGGAACCTTACGTGAAGGCGCGACCCGAGCGAAACCCGGCAGAGTTCTTGCTTGACGCATTGATGCAACCAGACTTGGACAGCCGGGTGGCAAAAGGTCTTCCCTGGCTGGCCTCCCAATATACAGATCTGAATTGGAGTGGCTGGTTGAAAATGGGAAGCTTCATGATCTACAAAATCGGCTCGGCCTTGTTGTCACGCTGGCTCGGCAGGTAGCTGAAGGAAACATGCGGAAGCCAAAGTGTTTCCATTGACAGAATGCGAAACCTACTGGAACGCTCTCGCCTGGTTCGCGAGGATACCTTTTGCCACGCCTCGCTCACCGAGGTAGAAAAGCGCTGGCTGCGCGAAAAGCGTCCGCCCGAAGCGCAGCACCGGAATCTCTTAACCGATCTGACCGTGGAACAGTTGCCTTATGCCGCTTGAAACCATTCCGGAGCCCGTGGCTCTCATTCCTGAAAGAGCTGGATGGGACGAGGTTCAAATCCTAGAGGGCCCACCAGGTCTAGGTCGTTTGGCTTCACGCGCTTCTCTGGGCGGCTTTCACGGAAATCTGGAATCAACGACCATCCCTTACACCTGCAGCACGTCCCTTCATGCGCCACCCATCTCATGCAATGCCGGATTGACGCCAGGTCTTACATCTAAGTGACCGTCAAAACTAAAGCATGGCTGGTTCCACCGCTGGTGCAGCCCAGAGAGCCCGAGTTCCCGCTCGGGGTGTTGACGGTCACCTTAGCGGTGCCGGGGGCGGAGATCACGGCGGTGGTGATCGTGATTTTCAGCTGCGCACTGCTTATAACCGTGGTGTTCTGCGCCTTCCCGTTGACATCCCCCACCGAAGCCGAAACGAACTGACTGCCATTCACCGTGAGAACAAAGCCTTGTTGCACTTGAGCGAAGGTAATGGTGCTGGCAGAAAGAGATCCAATGACCGGTGTGGGGCGGGCGCTTCCGCACAAGGGATTCAGCGCGTTACAGCCTTGAAGGACCAGGAAAGCGACAGGAAGCGCGAGTAGGGACAGCAGCCAACCCCTGATTCGTTTCATTCGCGATCGTACCACGCAGTCGATTCCACAGGAGGGTACTTCGCTCGCACCTAGTTCCCGCCAGCGCCACCATCTCATAGGCAGCGGATTGACGAAGAGTGGGTTCACCGAAGAAACCGAGGACCCAGAAATGGTAAAGGCGTTCTCGTTTGTAAACTATTAATAATACACGTTCTTATCTAAAGGCAATCGCCGCATTGTAAAATTATTACAATTTATGTAATATTACGAGGAGAGCAATAACTGAAAGTCACCATGAATGGCCCAGACCTAAAACGGGCACGACTGGAGAGGAAGCAGACACAGCAGGATGCAGCTTGCCGTCTGGGTGTGTCGCAGGGCTATCTCTCGCTGCTTGAAAAAGAACGACGGCCAGTCTCCCGCAAACTGGTTCAGAAGTTGCTCCAAGAATACGAACTCCCACCCACTGTTCTGCCCTTGCATTCTCCTGCAAATCAGAGTTTCGGAAGGAAGGTCGAAGTGTGGGCACGCGGTCTTGGAGCCCTCGGCTATCCTGGGTTTTCTTATGTGAAAGAGCGACCAGAGCGGAACCCTGCAGAGTTCCTGCTGGATGCGCTGATGCAACCCGATCTGGACAGCCGGGTGGCAAAAGGTCTTCCCTGGCTGGTCTTCGAATACACAGATCTGAATTGGGACTGGCTTGTCAGAAACGCAAAGCTTCATGATCTACAAAATCGACTCGGTTTTGCTGTCACGTTGGCTCGGCAGGCAGCGGAGAGAACTCGTGCAGAATCCAAAGTGTCTCCATTGAACAAATGTGAAACCCTGCTGGAACGCTCTCGCTTAGTTCGCGAGGATACTTTCTGCCACGCCTCGCTCACCGAGGTAGAAAAGCGCTGGTTGCGCGAAAAGCGCCCGCCCGAAGCGCAGCACTGGAATCTGTTAACCGATCTGACCGTGGAGCAGTTGCCTTATGCCGCCTGAAACCATTCCGGAACCGTGGCTCTCATTCCTGAAAGAACTGGATGGGACGCTGTCGGATGAATTTCACTTCCATTGCATGGGCGGATTTGTCGTGACCGTCCTATAACTATTCTCGCGCACGACCTCGGACTTTGACGTCCTGGTCATGGCGACCACGGATAAGAGATTGGCTGCTCTCGTTGAATTTGGCGGCAGGGGCTCGACCCTCCACCAAAACCACGGGGTTTATCTAGATTGTGTGACCGTCGCGCAAGTGCCAGACAGCTACGACGGGCGATTGACGGAGATGTTCCCGGGAGCCTTTACCCACCTGCGACTGTTTGCGCTCGATCCGTACGATCTCGCTCTTAGCAAGTTGGAGCGCAACCAACAGGTGGACAGGGATGATGTAAAGCACCTCGCGCAGACCGTTCCCCTCGATCTGACTGTACTTCAAGATCGCTATGACAAAGAACTCCGCCCATATCTCGGGGTGCCTACGCGCGAGGATCAGACTTTGAGCTTGTGGATTGAGGCGATTGAAGAGGAACGATCCAAGAAACAAGTATGAACCATGAGCCTCATCCGATGAAGACGGGACGGGCATGAGTGCGGAACCCGCCTATCGCCGCAAGAGCCCCTATTTATTTACCGGCGATGCCTTTGTTCCGCAGGACTTTCACCTCAACCCTGCGGTTCTCCGCCCGCCCGGATGCTGTCTCGTTCGAACCCACGGCGTGGGATTCGCCCATCGCGGCCGGCGACACGACATGCCGCATCGGCACATTACACTGCTGAACCAAATAGGCGACCACCGTTTGCGCGCGGTCTTCGCTCAGCTTTGTGTTCATCACAGGGCTGCCACTCGAGTCGGCATAGCCCTTCACTTCGATGATGTATCCCGTGAGGTTGGCGGTATCGTGGGCCAGTTTCGTGAGGGTTGCCTTGTCCTGTTCTGAGATGTCGGAACTCCCGACTGCGAAGTTGACGTTTACATCGGCGTTTTCGTCATATTCGCTCAAATCAGAGAAGCGGTTGCTGGTTTCCTGAATGTTCTGTTCGATCTGTTGCTTGTTCTGTTCAGTCTGCTCTTTGTTGGCCGCCACTTGCTCGGCGGTGGGATGCAAGCCGGCTTGGATCTTTTGGGCCGTTTCCAGATCACCTTTATCGAAGTCGATCTCCGTGGCTACGAGCCGATTCTGGTCATCGTTCGCTCCCTCGGCACTCACCTTGAGTCCGGGGATCAACACGGTTGAGGGCGCCGCTTTCTCACTAAAGATCCCCGACTCTTGCACCTTCGTGTCATTCGTGAGGACTATTGTCGTCTTGCCTCCCTCCGGAGTGGTCACGATCAAAGTGTCTCCGCTGCTAGAAATTATGATGCCTTCGACTTTAGTGGTTTTTGCGTTATCGTCCGCCAGAGCCGAGGCCCACGCTAGTAAGCACACCACCATAAGATTCGCGACAATCGCTAACCGATTTCTAGACATAGCTACCTCCATTCCTTGATTTCGAGTTCAAGCGGAAGTCCCGCCCAGCCTTCTTCAAGCGTGGCGAGTACGTCCACTCTCCGCAGTCGGCTAGACGAACGCGTCAGGCACTGCGCGAAAGTCGAGGTGGTCGTCTGCTACAAAATTCTCTATTTTCATTCTGCGCGCCGCTACTAGGAAAACTCGCAGAGGTCCCGCGAGGGTGCGCGACGAGTGTCTAGGGGTGGTCACAGCGTTGGCCAATCGAATCGCGGGAACCTGGCCGTTCCGCCTCACACCTGCAGCACATCCCCTTCCCGCGCCACCATCTCGTACAGCACGGGATTGACGAAGAATCCGATGAACAGGCGGGAGATAAGGCCGGCGACGATGACGATGGCGAAGGGCTTTTGCGTGTCGGAGCCGATGCCGGTGGAAAGGGCGGCGGGGAGCAGGCCCAGGCAGGCGACCAGGGCGGTCATCATGATGGGACGCAGCCGCAAGAGCGATGCTTCGCGGGTGGCGGTCCGGATGTCCATTCCTTCTTGCCGCAGTTTGTTGATGTAGGAGACGAGGATCACCGCGGTTTGCACGGAAACGCCGAGCAGCGCCATCAGGCCGAGGACCGATGAGACGCTGAACGGAGTGTGCGTCAGCTTAAGCGCGACCAGCGCCCCGACGGGCTGAGTCATGATGACGCCGATGGCGATGGTCACGGGGAATTTGAAATTGCCGTAGAGCGCGAACAGAATCATGAAAATCAGCACCACGGCCAGCGGGCCGGTGAAGTACATCTGCGATTTGGCTTCGAGAAACTGGCTGTATTCGCCGCCCCACTGCATGGTGTAGCCCAGCGGCAAGTTCACGGCTTTCTTGACCGCGGCCTGGCCGTCTTGCACGGCTCGCTCCAGGTCGCGGCCTTCAATGCTGTACTGCACGCCGATGTAGCGTGAGTTGTTTTCGCGATAAATAAACGACGCGCCGTTTCCCTGCTTGATGTCAGCAAGCTGGCTGAGCGGAATCTGCTGGCCGTCGGGGGTACCGACTAACAGGTTCCCGATCTCGTGCGCGCTGCTGCGGAATTGCGGCTGCATGCGGACGACTAGATCGAACAGCTTCTCGCCTTGAATGACCTGCGTGACCGCCTCTCCGCCGACAGCTGCGGAAATCACCGCTTCCACATCGGCAACGTTGATTCCATAGCGGGCAATCTTGTCGCGGTCCACGTCAATCAGCAGGCTGGGCTGTCCCAGTTCGCGAACTACAGTAAGGTCGGTGAAGCCGCGGACCTTGGAGAGCGTGTTCTTGATCTGGATGGCCTTGTCCTGCAGGACATTTAAATCATCGCCATAAATTTTGACCGCCAGAGAACTTTTCAAGCCGGTGAGGGCCTCGTCCACCGCGTCTTCAGCGGGCTGAGTGTAGTTGAAGATAATTCCGGGGAAGGCCGAGAGTCTCTTGTCGAGCGACTCGACGAGCTGCTTCTTGTTGCTGATGTCGCCGCTCCAGGATTTGTCGTTGTAGGGCTTGAGGCCAACGTAGAACTCGCAATTAAAAAATCCGGTGGCGTCGGTGCCATCGTCGGGGCGGCCTAGTTCTGACCCGACCACCGTGACCTGCGGATAGGACAACAGGATGGCGCGAATCTGGGGAGCGATCTGGCTGGCCTCTTCGAATGAAATCGTGTAGGGCATGGTCGCGCGTACCCACAACGCGCCTTCGTCAAGGTGAGGCATGAACTCGCCTCCGATGAAGGGCACCAGCAGCAGGCTGCCGGCGAAAAGCAGGATCGCGATGGTAAGTGTGGTCTTGGGCCGCTCCAGCGCCCAATCCAACTGCACGGCGTATTTTTCTTTCATCCACTCGAAGGCCTTGTTCGGCTTCTCGCGAACACCCTTTTTGAACCAGTAGGAGGCGAGCACGGGGACCAGCGTAAGCGTCAGGATGAGTGCACCGATCAGCGCAAACGACATGGTCTCGGCCATGGGATGGAAGAGCTTTCCCGAGGGCCCGCTCAGACCGTAAATGGGCAGGTATCCAGCGAGGATGACGGCCACGGAATAGAAAATGGGGCGATCCACATCTTTGGCGGCCGCGAGAATGACTTCGTGCAGGCTGTAGTCTCGCCCCTCGCGGATCGCGAGCTCGCGGTAAATGTTCTCGACCATCACCACTGTGCCGTCGATCACGATTCCGAAGTCAATCGCTCCAATTGAAAGAAGATTCGCGGCCACGTCATGCGCGTGCAGCACGATGAACGCAAACAACAACGAGAGCGGAATGGTGATGGCGACAATGACGGCTGCCCGGATGCTGACCAGAAAGAAGATCAGCACGATCAAAACCAGCACCATGCCGCGGAGCAGGTTGGCTTCGACGGTCTTGGTGGTCAGATGGACCAGCTCGCTGCGATCGTAAAAGGGATGGATCTTGACGTCGGGAGGCAGGATCTGACGATTGAGTTCTTCTGTCTTGGCCTCAACCGCTTTCAGCACGTTCTGGGTCTGCTCGCCGCGGAGCATGAGGATGACGCCTTCGACGGCGTCGTCGTTTTTCCGAACCTCGCCGGCGCCATTCTCCTGGAAGCCGAATTGGCCAAGGCGAGGCGCGTGGCCGATGGTGACGTCGCCGACGTCACGTACGCGAATGGGCACGCCTTTATTCGCGCCGACGACGATGTTGCCGATGTCCTCGGTGTTGCGCACCAGTCCGATGCCGCGCACGTAATAGAACTGTCCGCCCTGGGAATAAAATCCGCCTCCGGCGTTGGCAGTTGTTGGCGGCCAATGCGGCGGTGACTTGCGGAACGGTCAGGTGGTATCCGTAGATGCGCGCCGGGTCGAGCAACACCTGATACTGCATAGTGGTGCCACCGAAACCGGAATCGTCGGCCACGCCGGGGACGGAGCGATAGGCGCGCTCGACAATCCAGTCTTCAATCGTCTTCAGGTCCTGCGGGCTGCGGTCGGGACTTTCCAGCACGTAGCGATACACCAGGCCGCTGGGGCTGAACAGCGGCGCCATGCTTGGCGTTACACCCGCGGGCAGTGTGGCTCCGGCGAGGCGCTCAAAAACAATCTGCCGCGCGAAGTAATCGTCGGTGTTCTCGTCGAAGGTGAGCAGGAGATCGGACAAGCCGTACAGCGAGATGGAACGCATCACCACCATGTGGGGGACGCCGTTCATCTCGAGTTCGAGCGGGAGCGTTACCAGGCGTTCGACTTCTTCGGCGGCGTGGTCGGGCCACTGGGTGACGATTTCGACTTGGGGCGGCGCGAGGTCGGGGTAGGCGTCCACCGGCATGCGCTGGAACGAGATGATGCCGGCGACGGTGATGAATGCGGTCAGCATCAGCACCACGAACTTCTGGCGCAGCGCGGCTTGGACGATTCGGTGGATCATTCTCTGGGCTCAGTCGTCAAAGTTCTTGTGCTAACCCCATTGCTGCTTGTGGAGAGCCGCGTCCCCGCCCAGCTGTAGTCGCCTTCCAGATTGGACGGGCGAGGACGCCCGTCGCTCCACTTTCTCAACGTTAGCGCTGCAGCGAATTCGCGAACTGCAAGAAACAAGCTGCCGTTTCCGATCACCTGGTCGCCGGCCTTCAGTCCGCTGGTAATTTCGGTCTGGCCGTTCAGGCTTTCCCCGACGGTGACGGCGCGACGGCCAAACTGGCCTGAGCCTGCAGCGGCGTAAACAAAAGGCTGGTTCTCGCTGTCGCTGTCGCGCAGGACAGCGGCATCCGGGAGCGCAATCGCGTTCTTGATCGCGCCCGCGTTCACGGTCGCCGTCACGTACATATCTTTTTTCAGCTTCTCGCCGGGATTGCCGGTCTCGATGCGCGCCTGCAAGGTGCGCGTGCTTGGATCGAGCGAGGCTGCAACGTAGGAAATGCGCCCGTGGAAAAGTTTCCGGATAAGTATCGGTCTGAATGGTGACGGTATCTCCGACGCGCACGTAAGGCAGGTCTTTCTGATAAACATTGACCAGCACCCAGACGGTGCTGACGTCGGAGATCATGAAGCATTGCGTGCTGCCGGGCTGAATCAGCTGCCCTACCGCGACATCCTGCTCCACCACCAGGCCGCCGATCGGCGCCTTCACCGGCACTTCAAACGACGGCGGGCCTTTGACCAGCATCGTCCGGATCGGTGATGCCCATGACCTTCAGAGCAGCTTGCGCCGCAGCCAGATCGCCGTTCGGCCTGCACCTCGGCTGATTCCGCCTGCTCCAGATTCTGCTCGGCAATGGCCTGGTGCTGGTACAGGTCCTGGGCGCGGGCGTTCGCCTTTTGCGCCAGCGCGTAGGCGTCCTTGGCCTTCAAATAGTTGGTGCGAAGCTGGGAGTAGTCCGGGCTCGCCACGTACAACATGGGCTCGCCCTGCTTTCACTCGTTGTCCGGGAACGACCACGACGCGGCTGACCGGGCCGCTGACCTGCGTGATCACCGGCGTGGTGCGAAAACCGTTGTACGCCACCGCGCCCGTCAGCCGCAGTGAGCGAGTCAGCGTGGTGGGCTGCAACGGTCAGCACCTGCACATGCGACATCTGATTCTGCGGAATGGTGAACAGCTCGGCGTCATTCGGATTCTTCGCGCTCGAGTTTGCGTGGTCGACCCTGAGTCGCAGCCGGAGAGCGCCAGCAAAATCGCCGATACGGCGGCGCAGACGCATCCAATCCTTCCAACGCATTCTGCAAGCTCATGGCAGGTTCCTCGTTCCCACCGCTTCTTTCAGCTGTTCCAAGCGGTCATATAAGAGGCCAGCGCCTGGCGATAGGCCAACTGCACCGACCGGTAACTGCGCTCGGCGTCGAGAAAATCCAACAGGCTGGCGGCGCCGCGTTTATACGCATACTCGCTGATGTCGCGCGAATCCTGCGCCTGCTTAAGATAACCGGAAGTGTAGAGTTGCACCACTTCGTCATTGCTCTTCACGGCCTCGTAGGCAATCCCAACGTCGGAGAGCACGGTATCGCTGGCCGCTTGCTGCTGCTGCTGCGCCTGGGTGAGCGCGTAACCGGTACGCGCGATTTCTCCCTGATTGCGATTGAAGATGGGCAGCGCAAAATTCACAAAGATTGAAGCCGTGCTCTGGGCCGCCACGTGGGAATAGTCGGCGGTGCCGTTGACGTCCACCTTGCCGTTGGCTTTGGCCAGAAGAATCTGGCTGCGGGCCGCGGTGACTCCCATCTCCGCGGCCGTGAAAATCCGGACGCTCCTGCATGGCCTTCATCTGAAAGTCTTCCACGCTGCCCTTCAATCGGCTGGTAGGCCAGATCGCCGGTTACGTCGAAATCGGCCGGCACTGCGTTGTAGCCCAGTAACTGCACGCAGGCCAACCAGTGCCTGCACTTTCGCCAGGCGGGCGGAGGAGACGTCGGTCTGAAACTGCAGCAGCTGCAGCTTGATCTTGAGATAATCGCCTTCGCCGATGTATCCGGCTTTGAATTGCGCCTCGCCAATGTCCACCGTCTGCTGAAAAGCTCTGCAGATCCTGCTGCGCGAATTGCAGCGTCGATTCCGCCAGCAACACGCTGACGAACTGCTGGCCGACGCTGAAAGCCAGGGTCCGCTCAGCGTCCGCGACCTGAGCGCGAGTGACGGCGGTCTGGTCGCTGGCAGCTTGCAGGCGGCGCTGGCGCTTCTGGCCGCGCTCGAATAAGATAACCGAGCCCGATGTCGAACTGCTGGCTCTTCATTCAACTTCATCCGCGGAAAAATCCTGCGGGACTGAAAATCGGGATGAACTGGGCGTCCGCTCCCAGCGTCGGATTGGGGCGAAGATTGGCGGTGATCTCCTGCGCCTGGTTCTGCAAGAATCAGAGTGCGCGTGGCTTGGATGGTATGGTTGTGCGCCAGGGCCAGATCGATGGCCTGGTCGAGACTGATCAGCGTGGGCTTGTCGTGTTTTGCGCAACGCCCTGTCCCCTCCAGTAGCAGTAGGACAATCGCAGCCGGGGCGAACCGCCGAAAGTGGCTGGAGCGCATAGGGTTGTTCAAAGCACACTGACGGAAAAGCGCAGCGACTGCCCGAGCGAAACCCACAGAATCCCTCCTGATCTAAGACTGCGAGTCAGGGCTCAATGGATGTATTGTAATTCACTGATTATTGAATCCAGCGTGTGGCGCCGCGCCGTTCCTCGGCCTCACTGGCTTCCGCCCGCTGTGAGATAATTTTCTCCGACAGCGAGGACGGAAACATGGCGGAGCGTTTGGTGCATTGCGTAAAGTTGGGTAAAGACCTTCCCGGCCTGGAAGAGCCTCCCTTTGACACCGAACTGGGCCAGAAGATTTACGCCAATGTCTCCCAGCAGGCCTGGAACCAGTGGACGGAATTCTGCAAGATGCTGCTCAATGAATACCGCCTGAACCCCGCCCGCCGCGAAGATCAGGAAGTCATCGTCAAACAGATGGAGCAGTATTTCTTCGGCGCCGGCGCCGCGCCTCCGCCGGACTACGTGGCCCCGCAGTCGGCCTAACTCGCGCCGTTTTGCGCGCCCTGAGCCGGAGCTACTTCGTCCTTCAGGATCGTTTCTCCCTTGACCAGCCAGGCCACGCCGAAGGCGACCACGGCGACCGATTCGAGCCAGAAGCGGGGCTTCAGCGCGGCCACAAGGTCCTTAACCGGTGGTAGCGCGGCAACCGCAATCAGGAAAATGCTGGCCAGAATCAGATACCCGCACACGCGATAGACAGTATTTCTTTGCAGCTTGCGGCGCGTCGGCGTCCGCAGTGGATCCGTCAGCGTGAACAGCTTGAGACAGAAGTAGGCCAGCGTTAGGAAGAGCAGCGCCGCGAAGGCCAAGTGAAAGGTGCCGATGATTTGCTCTCGGCAAGTCGCTACTCCTTCCGGGGTCGTAGGTAATAGAGCAACGCCGATCGCAAAGATAGAAGCCAGCGCCCCTGCGACGTGGTCTCTCCAGTCAAATCCTCGGACTGACATCAGGAACACCCCGATGGCGCACAATGCGCCCACGAAGACGCCACCGACGTCGGTGTAGTAGTAGCTGCTGATCGAGGATTGCAGTCCCCGGCCCTGCAACAGGATTTTCCCAAGGGCCAGGACGAAAGGAAGAGCGAGTCCGATAATTCCGACCGCCTTCCGAAGGCTTAAGTAAGAGAGTACGAGGGGACCGCCCGGGGCGGGTGGCTGATTCATGAGTGTCCTCCGACTCCCCTCGAAGGTTGAAGCAATGACTGGCTTCGCTCAGTGCGAGAAAAGATACCATAGGCGAGGCGCAAGCGAGTTTTTTATTCACGCGCGCGGTGAGAGTTCTGAAACCGGTCCCCCCGGCTGGAAAAAGATGCGACAATATCCACCTAACTGGGTGGTCCGATTCATCGAGGCTGGTTTCCTATGGTGCTCGCAAACTGCAAGATGTCCGTTGCGTTGATCTTCGTGGTGTTCTTGGTCACAGCTGGAATTGCCGGTGGACAGACCAGCGCTCCCACCGCGCCGTCATCCTCGCCCCAAGCCCAAACCGACGTCTCGTCTCCACAACCGAGCGACACAAACTTGCGCATTGCCTTTACCTTCGACGACCTCCCGGCGCACGGTCCGCTGCCTCCCGGCGAAACCCGGATCGAGGTCGCGTCGAAAATCATCGCCGCACTGCGTGACGCTCATGTGCCGCCCCTCTACGGATTCGTAAACGGGGTGCGTGTGGAAGAGTCTCCGGGGGACGCCGCCGTATTGCAGGCCTGGCTCGATGCCGGATATCCCGCTGGGCAACCACTCCTGGTCGCACATGAATCTGAACCAGCACACGCTGGAAGAGTTCGAGGCCGACGTTAATCGTGACGAACCGCTGCTCGGCGGATTGATGAAGGACAAGAACGACGATAAGAGCGGCGAAGTTCCGAACGGTGGCGAGGTCCAGAAAGACTCTTGGCACTGGTTCCGCTTCCCGTTTCTCGCCGAAGGGGACACTCCGGAAAAGAACGCCGCCATTCGCGCTTTTCTGGCGCAACGCGGCTACAAGGTTGCCGCCGTCACCATGAGCTTCGGCGACTATATGTGGAACGATCCGTATGCACGCTGCAAAGCTAAAGGCAAGGACGGCGACAAGGCCATCGCGTCACTGGCAGATAGTTATCTTGCGGCGGCGGACGACAGCATCAGCTACTCCCGCAGCATGGCGCACACCCTGTATGGCCGCGATATTCCGTACGTGCTCTTGATGCACATTGGCGCATTTGACGCGGAGATGTTGCCGCGGTTGCTGGAACTGTACCGTTCCAAAGGCGTCCAATTTGTAACCCTGGAGGAAGCCGAGCGTGACGAGTTCTATCGCATTGACACTGATCTCAATCAGCCTCCGGGGCCAACCAGTCTGGAGGGAGTGATGTGGGCGCGGCATCTCACTCCGCCTGCCCACGCCATGCCCGCTCCACAGCTTGATTCGCTGTGCCGCTGACGGCCTAACTGGCTGATTCCAAAACTTCGGCCTTCGTGACCCCCGGCCTGTACTTCTTATCTGACTTCCTGCACGAAAAAGTGTAACAATATCGCCCACCCCAGCATCCATGCTGAGAACAGTTGTTGCGGATCGCGTCCGGGCTGGAAGTCATCTGTACGAATGCAAGGAATCGGAGAACGCTATGCACGCCAGCCACGCGCACCAGTTTGCATTCCAATTCTCTTCGCCGCCGCTATCAGCAGATTCGCCGTCGCCACCCTGGCGTTGACCGAGCCTTTCTCCGCCGAAGACCAGATGCTGCAATCCATGCCCGACGCCAGCCCCGCCAAATGGCACCTGGCGCACACCACCTGGTTCTTCGAGACGTTCATCCTGGGCCAGCGCGGACCGGGCTACCGCCCCTTCGATCCACGCATTCAAACACCTCTTCAATTCCTATTACAAGCAGTTGGGAGCGCATCCTGTGCGCGGCTCGCGCGGGCTGATGTCGCGCCCGAGCCTCGAAGAGGTCCACGCCTACCGCGCCTGGGTGGACGACGCCATGGGCCATTTTCTGGAAAACGAGGAAGTGAACGAAGGCTTGGCAGCGCTGATCGAGCTGGGCCTGAATCACGAGCAGCAGCATCAGGAGCTGATCCTCACTGACCTCAAGCATGCGCTGTGGTCGATGCCGCTGCGCCCGGAGCGGCGTGCGCCGTCCGCGCGCGGTGAGCAGGTTTCTCCACGGAGTGGATCGACTTCGCAGGCGGCATTCACGAGATCGGCCACGCGGGCGACGGTTTTTCCTTCGACAACGAAGGCCCCCGGCATGAAGTTCTATTGCGTCCTTTTCAATCTGGCGTCGCGGCTGGTCACCAACGCCGAGTATCTGCAATTCATGCGCGACGGCGGCTATCAGAAGCCGGAACTGTGGCTCTCCGACGGATGGGACACGGTCTGCGCACAAGGCTGGAATTCGCCGCTGTATTGGGAGCGGACAGCGATCCGGAACCTGGCTGGAATTCACCTTCGCCGGAATGAAGGAAGTCGATCTCTCCGCGCCGGTCTGCCACGTGAGCTTACTACGAAGCCGACGCCTTCGCGCGCTGGAGCGAGGCACGGCTTCCGCGGGAAGAAGAATGGGAAGTCGCCGCGGTGCAGGCTTCGTTTGAGTCGGCGAAAGGCACTTTGCAGGAAGACGGTGTCTTTCATCCGCGGCCTGCGCGCGGGAGCGGCTTGCGGCAGCTCTTCGGCGATGTTTGGGAGTGGACCGCGAGTGCTTACCTCGGCTATCCCGGATTTCAGCCGGCGCCGGGCCTGGTCGGCGAATACAACGGAAAATTCATGTGCAACCAGATGGTGCTGCGCGGCGGATCCTGCGCCACGCCGGAGAGCCACATTCGCGCCAGCTATCGCAATTTTTTTCCTCCGCACGCGCGCTGGCAATTCATGGGCATAAGGCTGGCCAAATGACCCCCGTGGAATGATTCCAGAGATCCCCGCGAAACCACTGCCCGTGAGCTGATTGCGCTCCCCGACCACGCTGACGAAGTTGTGCGCGGCCTGATCTCCCGTCAGAAAACTCTTCCTTGCAAATTGTTTTACGACGATCTCGGCTCGGAGCTGTTTGAGCGGATCACCGAACTCCCCGAGTATTACCCGACGCGGACGGAGCTGGAGATTCTGCAAGCTAGTTCCGGCGAAATCGCCGAGGCCGCGGGGCCAGGAGTTTCGATTGTGGAGCTGGGGGCGGGGACCGCGACCAAGACCGGCACCCTGCTGCGGACCTTCGCCCGGCGGCAAATGCGGGTCAACTATTTTCCGGTGGATATCTCTCCCGCCGCACTGGCAGCAGCCCAGAAACGCGTCGTGGATGAGTGTCCGGCCGTCCTGGTCCATCCCGTGATCGCGGACTTTAGCAACGGCTTCAATTTTCTGCAAAATATTTCAGGCCGAAAGCTGGTGCTGTATCTCGGATCCAGTATTGGCAACTTCGACTGGTCCCACGCCGTCGCCATGCTCCGCAAAGTTCAAGGGCATCTCTCACCGGGCGACGCGCTCCTGCTCGGCGCTGACATGGTGAAGCCCGCCCAAATTCTCCTCCCCGCCTACGACGACGCACAAGGCGTCACCGCCGAGTTCAACAAGAACATTCTCCGCCGCCTCAACCGCGAGTTCGACGGCGACTTCGATCTCGACAGCTTCCGCCACATCGCCGAATGGAATCCGGCCAAATCCCGCATGGAAATCTTCCTCGAAAGCACGCGCCCGCAGATTGCACTCTTACGAACGTTGGGATTGAGAGTGAAGCTGGCCGCCGGCGAGCGCATCCACACTGAAAACAGTTACAAATACACCTTGCCGATGGTCGAGCGCCTGCTCTGCGCCTCGGGATTCAAACTGGAAAAGACCTGGTACGACCGGCGTGAGTGGTTTGGGCTGCATCTGGCGCGGGTGTAGGTAGCAGGCATAAGAAAGCAATTTGGATTATTTGAATTTTGATTTGACTTCTTACGGTCGTTCCCTTAAGGTTGCAGCCCTATCGCAAGTGGACGATCTTCTCGGGGGATGTCTTAAGGGAAATTATCTCCTCGCGATAACTTGTTCTTCCCCGCAAGTAGGCCCCGGTATCGAGCCCTAGGTGTGTTCATGCAATTCATACGCTGAAGCCTTGTTTGCGGAGGTTGTCCCAGGCCTCGTCGAATGGTACTGATTGCTCTCGCAATTAGTTTTCTCGCCTCAACATGTTTCGCTCAACAGCCCAAGGTAATGGCCCCGCATCGCCGGATTCCGACGCGAGTGCCCAAATCGCAGGAGCAGCCATTGCCCCCGGCAAAACAAGGTTCGTTAGTAGGCGGCCTTTGGATGACCGATCCGAATCTTAAGTCGTCGCTTTACCTGAAGAATGTGGTCGAGATTTCCGCCGTTACTGTGACGCCCATCTTGTATCTCAGCAACGGGAACAGGTTCACCTTGCCGGACGTAACGTTGGAGTGTCTATTGCGACGGATATACCAGCTTCAGCGGCTTGTTCCCCGGCAGCGCTGCTTTTGCGATTCAGAACACGAAGCAATACCAAGCTCTGGGAACTTGGTCCTCGGGGACACAGTACAACGTTGCCAACAGTTGGAGCAGCAATCACACCTCGATCGCAACGGTTAACGGCAGTGGTCTTGCCACCGGGGTGTCCGCGGGGGTCGCGACATTCAGCGCCCCCCCTACGGGCCCGACCCTATCTACACCGGGGAAACGTGTTTCACCGGGGGTGCTCCTTTTTGCCCCGCGCCGCCCGCCAGTGGAACGATGGGAGGAACAGGGAACGTGGTAGGGATAACCGGCGTAAATCCCTCGTCACTAACTCAAAGCAACACCGGGGGATCACTGACCATCACAGGTTTTGGATTCACCTTGCTATCCGCGCCGATCAATGTGAACTTTGATGGCAGTGGAATAACGGTGAACTCTAACAACGTGTCAGTCGTCGACGACGGGCATATTCAAGCTACTTACGCCATGAACTGCCCTCCCATTAGCACTCAAAACCTGTCGATAAGTTCGGCCACGACCGACGGCGGACAAGTCACTACAAACCCATGGCCATATCCGTGGTCTTGCCACAGGCCCCTTCGCCCAAGATCATGTTTGGTGGAAACAACGTTACCGGCACGACCCAGTCAGTCGTGGTCGGCCAGCAGATTGCCCTTAGTGCCTCGGTTTCGCTCCCAGCGTGCACCAGCGTATCAGCTCAGCAATGGTCCACGCCCCCAGGGACCGCCGTGGGTGGCTACTCGGCGGCGCCTCTTTCAGGTTCAGTAACTGCCCTGCCGGGCAACACGAACTCGACCTACACGTTCTACTGGGTTTATACAGCGAATCCTTTGAACATGACATATCAATACACAATGTCGGGGGGCGGAAGCAGCGTTTCCAGCCCGGTCGCGACCGCGACTTTCAACGTCGGCGGACCTACGGCTGTATCCGTTGGCACCACAACGGGGCAAGTGGTGATTAACTCGGGGCCTGTGCTTCAGTTTGGTGGGTCACTGTCTAATATCGGCATCACTTTCACTGCAACCGCAACGCCGCCCTCTGGCTATTCAAACAATTTCAAGTGGGTGCAGCTAGTCACAAATGACACGAGGGTGCTTACACCTGCCAACGGCGGTGCCGTTCAAACCTGTGTTCCCACAACCCAACCAATTGCCTCCACAGGAACCGGTCTAGACACGGGGTACCCATACGCCGTCACAAGTTCCACCAATGACAACCCTTCAATCGCCCTTAATTCCGCGAACAAGGAAGAGACTCGAACTTTCACCGCGACGATGTATCTGCTCTGGAGTTCGGGGCTTGCGAATGCGATTCCGGTTCCTCTCGGTTACGTGAACTGGCAGTTCTCGGGTGATGCGACCCTGACAAACGCGCAGACAAATCAATGGAGCTTAAAATCAGGAAGTGGAAGCAGCAACTCATTTACGGCAAGCAATTCCTATCCGAGTTGGAACAGCTTTGTTTCCTACACCGCGCCCCCCCCCACAATTTTGCCGCTGACAGACTGAGGAGGAGCTATGAAGATTCTCGACTGGGCGATTTGTTTGGTATTAGTCTTTACCCTCGCATTTGCAGAGGATGCGGTGTCAGCGCAGCTGCCATTTTCTATCACAATTGCCACTACGCAGGGCGTCGTCAAGAGCGGGTCGGACTTGACGCTGAAAGTCACCATCACAAACACGTCAAGCCATGCGATCAGTTTCTCCGATACTAACCGGGTCTGCGACTATCTCGTTGAAGTCCGTGACGAGAAGGGCAACCTCGCCCCGGACACTCCGCAAAAAAAGCAGATTACTTGTGGCGGGCCGGTGGAAGGTCGAAACATCATCGTCAGTCTGCAACCGGGCGAATCCACCGAGGATGAAGTCGTCGTGAGCGATTTAAGTGATATGACTCGCCCTGGATTCTATTCCGCACAATTGGCGCGCAAAGCGCCGAAGGATTTGGGTGGTGGCCTAGTAAAGTCGAACTGGCTCACTATACAAGTAACCCAATAGTCCAGCGGATATGGAGATGAGGCTTGAGGATATTGTGCGAATATCCAGATTTATGCCGCTAATCTCGATCACTTTGCTGGTTGCGACCATTCTTGTTTCCGGCCCCAGTGCTGTCTGCCAAGAGCAGAACTGGTTTCCGTACCTCGTGGCAGCAAGTTCATCGAACGGTGTGTTTCTGGCGGTGACGCAATACGAATACACGGATCCGAGAGGCGGCACGCGGCAGACACTTGAGAAGGTTACCTACCATGTTTTCGCGAAAGAGATCTTTCCACAGGACCGCTTCAGCAGGCCAGGCACACACTGGTCTACCACTGCAGCCTCGTGGGGAGTCACAGTGGAAGGCAACTTCGGCGGCCCGGGTGGCTGGTTGCCCCTCGTCAGTAACAACGGCGACTATCTCGTCCTTATAGCCGTCACTTCGCCTGTCGATGCAAATCTGGATGTCATTAGGATCTACAGAAAATCCACCGGACAGAGCGGATCGCTCATTGGAACGCATTCACTCCAAGATCTGTGGCCGCAGAACCAGGTGGCCCCGTTGGCTGCGCCGCATGTGATCCCAGACCGGCCTCTGTGGTATGAAGGAGGGAGTTTTGAATTCTCTCCTGACAACCAGCAATTGATTTACAAGACCCGTTGGGGAAATACGGTTCGAGTGAATCTGCCCGATGGTAAGGTTTCAAAGGAATAGGCCGTGAATTTGGCATGAGATTGCTGCTTGCTCTCGGTGTTTCACTGCTTCTATTCGGCTCGACTGCCAAGTCCGCTTCCATCCAGTCCACCATTGCAGTCCAGTGGAACACCGCAGCTCTTCAAGGCATGCTCGACGCCAAGCAACCCGCGCCTGTGGTGGCCCGAACGCTGGCAATCGTTCACACCTGCATGTATGACGCCTGGTCGGCATATGACGACAAGGCCGTGGGAACGCAACTGCAATCCGCCCTTCGCCGCCCCACTTCCGAGCGAACGCTAGCCAACAAAGAGAAAGCCGTCAGCTACGCTGCATACCGCGCGTTGGTTGACCTTCTGCCTGCCGACGCTGAGTCGGTTTACAAGCCGTTGATGAAGCAACTTGGCTACGATCCAAACGACAATTCCACCGACATCGAGACGCCCCCCGGCATCGGAAATGTCGCCTGCGCTGCGGTCCTGGAATTTCGTCATCACGACAAATCCAATCAATTAGGCGACCTCGCGCAAGGCCCATACTCCGACTGGACGCATTTCAGGCCGGTCAACATGCCCACCCCTCTTCCCATCCGCCTGCCGGTGATTCATCCCATCGACCTGAACCACTGGCAGCCGCTGATCTACGTCGGCGCCACGGGCGACTTCACGACCCAAATGTTTGTCGCTGCACAATGGTGCTACGTAACGCCATTTGCCATGTCTTCCGGGGATGAATTCCGCGACGGGGTGAAGGATCAGCCTCCAGCGCTTTACGGTTCGGACGAATATCGAGCGCAAGAGGAAGAACTCATAAAGTTGAGCGCCGGACTTACCGACGAGCAAAAGATGATGGCGGAATACTGGTCGGACGGACCGGATTCGGAGTCGGTGCCCCGCCCGGTGGAACCAGTTCGCGCAGTGGGTCTCAGCGAGAGATCATCATTCGCTCGACGACGACGTGAAGATGTTTTTTGCCTTGAACAACGCCCTGCTTGACGCCAGCATTGCCGTCTGGGACATGAAGCGGGAATTTGACTCCGTTCGCCCGGTAACGGCCATGCCGGTGCTGTTTCACGGGACAAAGATCCGGGCCTGGGGAGGTCCCGGCAAGGGCACTGTCGAGATGGACGGCGCAGATTGGATTCCGTATCAAGAGGCAAGCCTCCCGACGCCGGCATCTCCCGAATACGTATCCGGAGAAAGCGCCTTTGCTGCGGCAGCGGCGTCTATCCTGACGGTGTGGACGGGAAGCGATGCGTTTGGCGACGGCGTGGTGCTCCCAGCAGGAAGTTCAAGAATCGAGCCCGGAATCACGCCCGCGCATCCCATAGTTCTCAAGTGGCAGACCTTCACCGGGGCTGCTGCTGAAGCTGGCCTGTCGCGCCGCTACGGGGGCGTCCATTTTCCTCGCGCAGACTTGGCGGGAAGGCAAGTAGGTCACCTTGCGGCGGCGAAGGCGTGGGCCAAGGCACAAACCTATTTCGATGGCACTGCAAATCCACGAACCAGCGATGGAAAACTCGCGAGCCGGGGCCAAATTCACACTCCGGTCGCATCGTTTTTCCCTGATGCCTGCCATAACAGATACCGATCCACGAACCCCTGCTTCCGCGATACACTAGTAGGTATTCCTAAGTTCCCCGAATTCATTCAAAGGACTACTACCATGCTGCTGAAAAACCGTCTCTTCACTCCGGGCCCCACTCCGCTTCTGCCGGCGGCCCAGACTGCAATGGCCGCGTATACGGCGCATCACCGCACCGCGGATTTCAAGGCCCTATTTACCCGCGTGCTGGCCGACATGAAGGACTTTATCGGGACGTCGAATGACGTTCTGGTGCTGGCTTCGTCCGGCACCGGCGTGATGGAAGGTTCGGTCTCAAACCTGACTTCTCCGGGCGACAAAGTTCTGGTTCTTACCGCCGGAAAATTCGGCGAGCGCTGGCGCGATTTGACCAAAGCGTACGGCTGCAAAGTGGACGTGCTCGAGAAGCCCTACGGCGAGACGTTTTCGCTGGATGAAGTGCGCGCCCGGCTCACGCCGGAGATTCGCGCCGTGTACGTGCAGGCGAACCGAAAGCTCGACCGGCGCGCGTCACGACATAAAAGGAATTGCGAAACTCGTCCGCGAGAACGGTGGCGACACGCTTTTGGTCGTGGACGCCATCACCGGCCTCGGCACCACGCACTTCGACGTGGACGGATGGGGAATTGACGTCATCATCGGCGGATCGCAGAAGGCGCTGATGATTCCTCCGGGCCTGGCGTATTGCGCCGTCAGCGAGCGCGCGTGGAAGCGGATGGAAACGGCGAAGAATCCGCGCTACTACTTCGATTTCCGCAAAGAGCGCAAGTCGGCGGCCAAGGGAGAAACGGCTTACACTCCCGCGACGTCGCTGTTTGCGGCGCTGGGCGCGGCGCTCGACTTCATTCGCCAGATGGGCAACGGCGATCTCGCCACCGGCCGCAAGGCGCTGGTGGATAACGCCGAACTCGCCGCGGAAATGACTCGCGCCGGCGTCAAGGCGCTCGGACTTGAGTTTGTTCAGCTCCGCGCCGGGCGCCGCACTGACCGCCATCAATGCTCCTGCGGGTCTCGACTCCGGCAAGATCGTGAAGGAATTCCGCGAGACGTTTTCGGCGGTGGTGGCGAATGGTCAGGGCGACATGAAAGGCAAGCTGTTCCGCATCGCCCACATCGGCTACTACGATTATCTGGACACGGTCGGGATTCTGGCAGCGCTCGAGCAGGTGCTGGCCACGGTCACGGGAAAGCCGGTCGAGTACGGGACAGCGGTCCGCGCGGCACAGCAAGTCTATGCGCGCAGCCTGGCTGATAAACGACAACTGGTGGGAGCTTGAAAGGACTGCCGGTCCGGCAGTCCTCCGCTCTAGTTGATGGTAAAGTTCATCGGCGCCGACAGTCACAGCTGCAGTGCCGCCACCGTAAGGGTCGCCGGCGAGTGCCGGGATTTGTCACCGTAACCGGCACGGTGCCAGGATTCGCGATCGCATGGCGGAAGTAATTGTGGTCGTGAAGCTTGGTCGACGCTGACCGAAGTTGGTGGCCTGGGCTACGCCATTGAAGTTAATGACTGCATCCGAGGCGAAGCTTAGTGCCATCGACTTCGAAGGTGAAAGCAAGCCGCCGGCAGTCTGCACTGTTGGGGACCAGTCCAGTAATAACGCGGCGCTGTGCCGCGGCTTAACGCGGTGATTGTGGATGCCGAGTATCCGCATCCAACGACGAGAGTGGCAAAGCAACAAGACTGCAGAAAAGTTTCATAAAATCCTCCTGGGGGAGTGGCTGAAAAAAAGTCTAGAAGCGCAGGCAATCTCAGGGTGTCTAAGGGCTGTCATTTTCTTGTAAAGGAATCATCGTATATGAAAATCATAGTTGCAGAAAAAATGTCTTCCTCCGCGGTGAACCTGCTGCGCGAACCGGGATGGATCGTCATCACCGCCGACCAGCTGAACGGCAATCTGGTCAGGAAGCTGGAAAACGCCGACGCGTCTGCTGGTGCGCTCGGCGGTGCAGGTGGATGCGGCGCTGTTGGCCAACGCCGGCAAATTGCGTGTGATCGGCCGCGCCGGCGTCGGCGTGGACAACATCGAACTCGAACCCGCCACCCGCAAGGGCATCGCGGTCATGAACACCCCCGGCGCCAACGCGGTCGCGGTGGCCGAAATCACGACTGGGTCTAATGCTGACCATGGGGCGCTTCATCCCCCGCGCCAATCAGTTGATGCATGAAGGCAAGTGGGAAAAGAAGTCGTTGCAAGGCACCGAGCTGCGCGGCAAGACGCTGGGCATTGTCGGCCTCGGCAAGATCGGCCTGGAAGTCGCCAAGCGCGCGCGCGCCTTTGAGATGCAGATCGTCGCCCACGATCCGTTCGTTTCCTCCGCCCTGGCGAAAGACAACGGCATCCGCCTGGCCACGCTCGATGAAGTCTATGCAGCCGCAGATTACCTTACCCTGCACGTCGGCCTGACTCCGCAAACCCAGAACATGATCAATGCGGAATCAGTAAAGAAGATGAAGCGCGGCGTCCGGCTGGTGAATTGCGCCCGCGGCGAACTGGTGGATGAAGCCGCTCTCGCCGCTGCATTGCAGGAAGGTCAAGTCGCCGCCGCAGCGCTCGATGTTTTTGTGAAGGAGCCGCTGAAGGATTCGCCGTTGCAGAAGACTGGACAACGTCATCCTCACTCCTCACATCGCCGGTTCCACCAACGAAGCGCAGGAAGCCGTGGGCCATCAGATTGCCATGCAGGTGAAGGAATATCTGAAGCATGGAGTGATTCAGAACGCGGTCAACGTCCCGTCGGTTTCGCACGAAGAATATCTGGTGATGACGCCGTACATTAAGCTGGCCGAGCGCACTGGGGCGTTTCTGGCGCAGATCAGCGGCAGCTCGCTGGAAGAAATTTCCATCAGCTACACCGGGCACATCGCCGAATGGAAAACTGAACTCATCCGCAACGCCGCCATCAAAGGCATTCTGAACGTTGCGGTCGAGGAAAAGGCGAATCTGGTGAACGCCGCCAGCCTGGCTGCTGCGCGGGGATTGACCGTCCGCGAAGAGCGCAAGCCGAAAGCCTCCACCGGCGGCGTAGGCAGCGTGCTCTCCATTTCCATCAAGACGCAGACGCAGGAGCATCGTCGTCAAAGGCGCGGTGTTGCGCGAAGACACCCCGCGCCTGCTGCACGTGGATGGCATCGACATCGAAGCTCCGCTGGAAGAGAACCTGATCTACATGCGCAACCAGGACGTTCCCGGCGTGATCGGCAAAGTCGGCACGATGCTGGGCAAGCACGGCATCAACATTGCGAATTTCTCTCTGGGACGCCGCAGCGGCGAAGCCCAGCCCGGGGTTCCGCAGGAGGCCATCGCCGTGGTGCAGGTGGATGGAAGCGTGCCCGAAGCCGTAGTCAGCGAACTGCGCGGGATTCCCGCGGTGCAGCAGGCCAAGGCCGTCCATCTGGATTAGCCGCGGCGGCGCATCTAACTCGGAAAGGAACGAAGGGGTGAGGCCAATGCTGCAAATGCGGAAAGCCGTGCTGGCGGCGGCCGTCGTTCTGGCAGTCGTTGCCTGCGCGACGGCGCAGGACGATGGCCGTTTTAGTCTCGGTCTTAGCTATACCGGGGTTTTCAGCAAGACCTCGGCCTCTTCGATCGACAGCACGACGCTGAAGCCGACCACTTCGGGCGGAGTCCTGGGCAGCTTTCGATTTCATTTCAACCACAGAAATGGGATCGAGGTGAACTATTGGCCATACCAATAATTCGCAGGTTTTCTACCATCCCTCCGGATACGTTTCGGGTGAAAACCGGGATCACCGAATTCAGCGGCGCCTACGTGTTGAGCCCGTTTCACGTCAAGCGCATCGATCCCTTTCTTCTTGCGGGCGGGGGAATGCTGCGCTTCGGCGTAGGCAGTCAATACATCGACGGTTTCCTGTCGGGTTTTGGCGCCAAGAATCAGACGGCGCTGGCGGGCCTGTATGGCGGAGGCGTGGACTACCGCCTGTGGAGGTCGCTGGCCCTGCGCCTCCAGTATCGTGGCTTGCTCTACAGAGCTCCCGACTTTTCACAGTCGCGACTCTTTACCGGGGCGTATGGGCACATGGCCGAGCCCGCGGCGGGACTCGTTTTCAAGTTCTGATCAGGATTCGAGCGACTACCTTGCGCAATTTCCGGGTCTTCGGCAAGCAGCGCCATGGAGTGCATCAGGTTCTGCAAGGTAACAATTCCCACCAGTTGCTGGCCTTCGACCACCGGCAGAATGCTCGAGATTGCGCGCGCTTAATTTGCGAAACGCCGAGGCCAGGGTGTCCGATCTCGGAGCCACGTCGAACATTCGGCTCATCACCGACTGCACATAACCGTTGCCATCGCTGCGCAGGGTCTGCAGCATTTTCTGCTTCGAGACCACGCCCACCATGTCTCCGCTGCGAATGACCGGGAAATCATCCTGCAGGCAGTGCACCGCCTTTTCCAGCGCGTCTTCCAGAGTGTCGGCGGGCGAGAGAATGGCGAAGTCAGTCAGCATAATGTCTTCGAGATGGACCGTCTCCAGCACCGAATGAAAGACGGCGGAGCGCTCTTCGGTCTGCGCCGCCAGCAGCAGAAAAACGCCGATCATCAGGAACCATCCGGCGTCGCCCAAGCGAGTTGTGCGAGCCCAGGCTCCACATGCCGGCCAAGCAGAAACGCCAGCGCAAAACCCTTTGCCCAGGCTGATGGCGCGGCGCGTGGCCCGCACCGGGTCCATGGTGCGGCTGAAAATAGCGCGCAGCACCCGGCCTCCGTCCATGGGATATGCGGGTAGCAGATTGAATAGCCCCAGCCACAAGTTCGTCCACAAAATGCTGTGCGGCAGATTGGTCGAGGTGACGTAGGGATACGCCCAGAGGTGCGGGTTGGGAATCGCGAGGCTGAGCACAGACCGCGGCAATTGCCGCGACCACAAAATTGACCGCCGGGCCGGCCGCCGCAATGCGCGCATCGCGCCGCCAGTTGGCCGGCAGAGCGGGCTGGGTCTCGTCGAAAATGGTGACACCGCCAATCGGCATCAGCACAATAGCCCGGGGAGGTACTCCAGAATGCCTTCCCACCAGCGCGTGCCCGAGTTCATGCAGCACCACCGAGCCAAACACGATGGCCACCAGCGCGCCGCCGCGCCACGGATTCGCTGTTCGAGTGCGCCAACTGCTGGCTAAAGGCAACGAACGCCAGCAGCAGCAGGAACGAAAAGTCGATGCGAATATCAACCCCGAAAATGCGCCCCGCGGGAATGGACAAGCTTCTCATTGCGCTTATGTAATCTTATACGGTTGGAGCATTGGCTGCGCGCGGCAGGTGCAGCCCCGAGAGTCATCCCATGAGAGTCATTGCCGGAAAATTTCGCAGCCGCCAACTGCGCCCTTGCGCGGTGCGGACATCCGTCCCACCTCGGACCGGCTGCGTGAAACATTATTCAATGTACTGACGGCGGGAAATCCGCAGGCGCTCGAAGGCTCGGTCTGGCTGGATTTGTTCGCCGGCACCGGCGCGGTAGGAATCGAGGCGATAAGCCGTGGAGCGGCGATGGTTTATTTCGTCGAGAGCGCACAGCCTGCCGCCGAACAAATTCGGCAGAACCTGCAATCCCTCGGTGTCACACAAGGCTTTCAGAGTCTTGCAGCGAGAATGTGCGCCAGGCTATCGCTCAGCTCCAGCGCCAGCAGATCACGCCGGATTACATTTTCCTCGATCCGCCGTACGCCGCGCGCGATGCATATCAGCAAACTGTAGAAATGTTGAGTGCCGGAAACACCAGCGCGCTAGTGATTGCAGAACACGAAAAGAGCTTCGATCCCGGAGAGAAGTTCGGTGATCTTCAGCGGATTCGCAAGCTGCTGCAGGGCGATGCGGGATTGAGTTTCTACCGCCGCGCGCAAGACCAGACTCTCTAACCTCTGTCATCCCGAACTCGCCCAACGGGCGAGAGAGGGACCTGACGAAGCTGGGAAGTGCGCGTGCCGTTGAGAGGGTCGCCGATCTGGCGTGCGTCCATGCTGCTGCGTGATTACCGTAAGGTCCCTCTCCCGCCTGGCGGCGGGTTCGGGATGACACGCTTTCTGGGGTAAATGCACTTCCACTACATCAACAACTCATTCGCTTGCCGCATGATGGGATGCTGCATTTCCTGCAAGTCGTTCTTCACGCAGTTCAATCCATACACGCACTGCTCGAAGCGCGACGACAGCTTTTCGAATAGCGGCGCGACTTTCGTGTATTCGAAGCAATCGAATTTCGAAACGATGTAATAGCTCTCTTTGCCTGCCTTCATCCAGTCCACGAAATTTTCCAGGCGGTGGCGGCGCAGGCGCAGATGATTGATGCTCTCGGGGAACATCCCAGTGAAGAACAGGGTGTAGTCGCCGATGTGCTTGCGGATCTGACGCTCGCGATCGAACGACGGCGCGGGGCCGAAGACCGGGTCGGCTTGCAGCAGCATTTCTCCGACATCGGTGATGGGCTTGTCGGCGGCGCCGTGAATCTTGAACAGCTGATCGACGTCGCAGAACTCGGCAAGAAGATGAGCGACGTACGCGACCAGCTCCGGATCGCGAATCCCGATTTCGTGGGCGTAGTGCTGTCCCACCAGCTCCGTGAAGAACTTTTGCAGCGGATGATCTTCGGGAATCATGATGCCCTCCTCGAACCGCGCGCCGGTTGCCAGTTTCAAGCCATGCGCTTGTGTTATAGCAGCCCGGAAGCAAAAACAAGTGACTTTCGTAAGTCGTGCATCCGCGCTCGTTGCTACTAGTTAGAAACACCGGGCAGGAGAAATGTTTCACTGCGCGATTGTTGGCAAACACGTCGATGCGGCTGCTAACGATCGCAAACGCGTCGCAAGTGCCTGTGTCTCAAGACGAATCTGCGGAGTAGCGATTACAATCGATTCCCCACGGTCCAGAAAATAGGGACTTGCAGCGAGATTCCAACCCGTGTGAAGGAGAAACAAAACTGATGCAGCGAACAAATATTTCGAGTGGGACGCGGTTTGAACCGATCGTCGGATACTCGCGCGCGGTGAAGATCGGCAATTACGTGCACGTGGCGGGAACCACGGCAACGGGGCCGGACGGGCAGATCGTAGGGCGCGGCGATGTGTATGCGCAAACGGTGCAGACTCTGAAGAACATCGCTTCCGCTCTCGAAAAAGCCGGGGCCAAAATGGAGGACGTGGTGCGCACCCGCATCTTCGTCACCAACATTGCCGAATGGGAAAAGGTCGGCAAAGCCCACGGCGAGTTTTTCCGCGACATCCGTCCGGCGACAGCGATGATCGGAATCACGGCGCTGGTCTCGCCCGACATGCTGGTCGAAATTGAAGCCGATGCTGTAGTCTCCAATGGGCAGTAGGGAGAAATGACGCAATGAGAATGGGCCTGAACAAAAGGAACAGCACCGGCTTTTGCGGTTTGGTGTGCATGTTTTCAATCGCGCTGTGTATCCTGGCCGCAGGTCAGCAGCCGGCCAAACGTACTCTGATTCGTCCGGGAAACCTGCTGGATGTGAAGACGGGGAAAATCCTTGCCGGCCAGGTCATCGTCGTCGAAGGTGGCCAGATTGCCAGTGTAGGCCCTGTCTCGGAAATCAAGCCATCGCCCGGAGACGGCGTGATTGATCTGCCAAACGCAACTGTACTGCCGGGCCTGATTGACGCCCATACGCACCTCACCTTCAATCCTCAGTTTGGCTACGAATCGTTGGCGATCTCCATACCCCGAGAGGCGCTGATCGGTGCGCGCAACGCGAGGGTGACGCTGGAAGCGGGCTTTACCACGGTGCGCAATGTCGGCGCTGACGGATACAGCGATGTCGCGCTCAGGGATGCCATCGATGCCGGTGACGTACCCGGTCCCCGAATGCTGGTGAGCGGGCCTGCGCTGGGGATTACTGGAGGCCACTGCGACAACGATCTGCTCCCTTACGAATACCACGCCACCGCTGACGGCGTAGCGGATGGCGTGGAGCAAGTGCAGCATAAAGTCCGCGAGGTCATCAAGTACGGCGCCGACTTGATAAAAGTTTGCGCCACCGGAGGCGTGCTCTCCAAGGGGGACGATCCCAACGCTTCGCAGTACACGCTAGAAGAGATGAAGGCGATTGTCGCCGATGCGCATCGCCTGGGAAGGAAAGTGGCGGCCCATGCCCACGGCGCGCAAGGCGTGATCTGGGCCTCGGAAGCGGGCGTGGATTCCGTCGAGCACGGTCACCTCATGAACGATGAGGCGATTGCCACGCTCAAGAAGAATGGCACGTATCTGGTGCCAACCCTGTATCTGATGGATTGGAACCGCGAAAATGCGGCGCAGGCGAATCTGCCCGATTTTGCGCGGAAGAAAATGGATTTGGTTTCGGCGCAGGGAAAGCAGGCCGCCAAAAAAGCCTTTGCGGCCGGGGTGAAGATCGCGATGGGAACGGATGCCGCGGTTTATCCGCACGGCTTAAACGCACATGAGTTGGCGGTGTATGTGAGTTTGGGAATGACGCCGTTGCAGGCGATTCAAAGCGCCACCATCAATGACGCCGACCTGCTCGGCTGGTCAGACAAGGTCGGCGCCATTGAAACCGGCAAATGGGCCGACATCATCGCGGTTGACGGCGACCCGCTGCAGGACGTCACCACGCTACAGCACGTGCGCTTCGTGATGAAGGGCGGCGAAGTGGTAAAGAATGAGTATGGGAAATAGAGGCCGCGACCAGCGGCCTCCGTTGTTAATCCGCACCACGGCACTGAGAACGCTCTGCCATCTCGTTCCTTCTAGATGACCCGCGCAACTGCGGGAATGCGCCGCAGGGCAGCGACCGTGCCCCAGCTCAAAGCCAACGCTCCCGAGAATCACCAGCGATCCTTTCGCAATCGCGGGCAGCGTGATCTTCAGCAGCGAGTACTGCAGCCAGCTCACGAAGGCGTAGTGGACGAGGTAAATCCCGTAGGCATTCGCGGTCAGGCTGTTCCACATCGTGCTTCGGCTCTTTGCGAACCTTAGGAACAACGCCAGAAACGCAAAGCTGGACGCAGCGCAGGAAAGCACAAAGCCGCAGTCAGCGGCCAATTCCCAAGCACGCGGCGAGGCATGGGGAGACAAGGCTGCGATGGCCACCGCGCTTTCTGCAACGAACGCAATCAGCGCAGTGATTGACCAGAGGACCCAGCGTCGCGGAAGTTTTCCATCCGGCGCGAGCAGGCCTGTGCCCATGCCGAGAGCGCCTACTCCTGCGCCGAGCATGAAGTAAACGAAGTAGTGAAGGATGCGGCTGGTCTGAAAGACGAACGGACCCCACGATGCCCAGGCGATGGAATTGAATTTCAGCTCCATGGGGATGTAGGCGATCGCGGAAACGGCAACCAGCAATCCGAAAAATACAGCGGGACGCCGCGACGTGCCGGCGGTCATTCGGCCCAGGATATCGCCCCACTTTGGCATCGCAAGAAACAGCGCCGCCGCCACGCAACCGAATGCCAGCAGCACCCAGATGAACCACGCCGGCCCTGCGGGCCAGTTGCCGAGTGAGCGCCACTGTTGCCAGAAACCGGCGACGCCGGCATGCGACGAGGTCGTCAGATAAGTCGGGTAGTAAGCCAGCGGCGCGATCAGGGCCGCCGCCACCGCGAACGGAATTCCGAGCCGGACTACGCGATCGCGCACGAAAGCGCCGGCGGCTTTGCGCTGCAGACTTTTCCAAACGAACAAGCCGGAGAGAAAGAACATCAGCGACATGAAGAACACGTCGTTGAAGCCCACCAGCAAAGCCCACCCGATCCAGCGCGCGCTATCAACCACCGGAAACGCCTGCCACCAGCGCGGCTGCGCCACGAGATTGGCCGGCGATGGCGGTGCAAACGGATGATACGCAAGCGCCGCGTGATGCGCTACCACCAGCACGGTGATGAACGCGCGCAAGTATCCGATGCTGACGTTGTACTTGCGAGTCAGGGGCGGCGGCCAGGGTTGGCCTTGCGAAGGCCTGCGTTTCGCCCCCGAGGTGGAACTGTTTCGATGCTGCTCATGATTCATTCTCCTTTTGTTTGGTTCGTAACGCTTAGCGAATTCCGGTCGCTGCGCTCAGCGGACTGCCCTGACGGCGCTCGACCGCACGCGGATAATCCGATATGCGTTGACGACGGCGAGGAGCACGCAAAAGACGATCATCCAGGGAAAGAGTTTCGCCGCCCACCAGTTGATGATGTGGGCGATGGCGGCGGTCTTTTCCGGGGCCACGTTCACCACGCTGATTCCCGTCAATGATGTTGAGCCTTCATCACCCAGCAAATCGCTACTCCGACGCTTGCTGGACAGAACGCGAACGCGGCGCGTTGCCACGTCCAGTAGGGCCGGAAAACATTGACCGCTGGAGAGATCGATGTTGCCCACATCCATGACCAGATATCCCCAGAAAAAGTATCGCCAGATCGGCGCCAGGGTGACGGTCACGCTGGCAGAAGTGCACTTGACGTCGGGTACCAGTGGCCACCTGCCCACCACAGGCCACCAGCCGCAAAGCACCATGTTCACGGTCAACTCCATGACCGAGTTGGAAAGCGGGATCCGGTTGGGATCGCGCACTGCCGGCAGCTTGCGCGGGTCCCACTTTTCCATGAACTTCGACTTTTGCTGAACTCTCTCGAGAATCGCGAAGACGATGGTGACACTTCCAATCATGGAAAGACGTCATGGGCCAGAACGACGTCCAGAACAATCCAATGGCCGTGATCAGGCTCGGATGGGCAGGACGGTAGATCGCCATCGCGATCCACACCAGGACCCAGGGCAACAGATAGAACGCGGCCACGATCTTCAGCACGAATACATAAATCGGAAACAACATTGGGCCGATCAAGTGTTGCTGCGGCCGAAACTGGTTCGCCACCAGCACCGGGCGGCCTCGTTGCTTGAGCAGGTCGGCCGACTTCCGCTTCGTTCAGTGGGCGCCCGAGTTCGGCTTCGCGGTCTTCGACCTGCGAACGCAGATCTTCCGACAGCTCGGCGACAATGTCCTGCTTCTGGTTCTTCGGCAGCCAGAATTTCACGGCCTGTAAGTAGCGATCAATGAGTTCCATGACTTGCACCTCGTTGAGAATTCGTCCGTTCCATGGCGACTGAAAATCCCGCCGCGCGCGGCTCAGTCGCCCACCAACATCCGCATCGCCCAGTTACGAATCGGCGGTCTGCCAGCCACTCGACGCGCATCCTGAATCGTTCGCGCGGCGTAACTGACAGCGGCCCAGATCGAGAGCACCACCGACCATCCATAGGTGATCCCTTTTTGTGCGGCCGCGATGTCCGCACTGGAAAGCTTTGCGCCAGAGACGGCGACCAGCGTGCCTCCGTGCGCCCAGATCAGGAGAAAGTACCCGACCACCAGGAAACTCAGCCCATCAACGACTCCGCGAAGAGCCGCACGCCGGGGATTCCACTGCGGGCGAAAGGCGTTCACGCAGCCGATGATTCCCTGGCAAATGATCAAAACCAGAACCAACCAATACAGCCGCGAGACCGCGGGCGCCATGGTGATGCCTACCTCGGAGATCGCTGGGAGCCTCAGAACATTGGCCCACCACAGCAGCAGCATCGCGTACCATGCCAGCTCGCTGATCGAAGAACTGCGCGTGATCCGGTTGGGATCGCGCACCTTGAGTTGTTTGCGCGGATTCCAGTTCTGCAGCCATGCTGCCTTGGCGTGAGTGCGCTCGATCGCCACAAAAACGCCCGTGATCACGGCAAACTGAATGAACAAAGACCGGAAGAAGGGCTCGAACATCCCGGTGGCGACGGCGCCGGTATGAGCGGCGCCGAATGAGGCGAAAATCTTGAGGCCGATCACAATGATGAGCCACGGCCCGTAGATGCACAGCCAGCCAAGTCTCAGAACAAACCAGTACATGGGGAACAACGCGGGGCCGATCAAATAGCGTGGCGGCAGATAGCGCTGCGCCACCAGCATGGGCGGCCCGACCTTCTTGAGGATGGCGTCAACTTCGGCATCGATTGAGTGGCCGACCGAGGTCGGATTCCTTGTCCTCCATCTGCCCAGCGCAAGTCTTCCGACAACTCTGCGATGATGTCCTGCCTCTGTTCGCTGGGCAGCCAGAACTTCACTGCTTTTAAATAACGATCAAGAAGCTCCATGGCCCGACTCCTTCAGAATTTCTTCGAGCGAATTGCCGATGCCCTGCCACTCGGCGAGCAGTTGTTTCAGCACCAGCTTGCCGTCGCGCGAAATCTTGTAGAAACGCTTGTTGCGTTTTTCTTCCTCGCGCCACTCGCTGGCCAGCAGGCCCTGGCTTTCCAGGCGCCGCAGCAGCGGATAGAGCGTGCCTTCATCCACCGCCAGGCCGCGGTCGGCCAGGCCTTTGCGCAAGGTGTATCCGTACTGCTCGGTGCGCAGCTCGGCCAGCACGGCCAGCACCAGGCATCCGCGGCGCAGCTCCAGCCGCAGGTTTTCCAGCAGGCTGTCGTTTTCGCCGGTGGCGTTATTAGTACCTTGTGTCATATAGTGTACGGTACATACTATGTACCGCACAGTAGTAGTTTGTCAAGGAAATTCTGCTGGGAAAACGCGGCAATGGAAAAACCGGCACAAGTGCCGGCTTTTCTTGATCATCGATGATGGCTACCGATGGAGCCTGGACTGAGGAACGCCTAGTGTTTCGCCTCCGGCGGGTTTGGGTCGGTGCTTCCCGATGCCGGTGAGGGCGCCTGAGCAGCCGCGTCAGGGCTGAGTTGTTGGCTCAGGATGCGCAGCTTTTGCTCGGTTTGTTCCTGATGGGTGTTGTGATTCGAGCTGTCATAGGGATCGTCGGGGGCGTTCCCCATCATGGGTATATAGGCCCAGTCTTTTTCGATGGGGAAGCGGATTACATCCCCGATCTTGATCTTGTGGTTTCCACCACACTCGTCGCCCGTTCCAGGGAACATGGCGGGCACCTTTCCACAGTCCAGCACTAAGAGCGTGGTCGCGGTTTCCACTTTGTAGATGTGGCTAAATTTTCCCACGTAATGTTCTAGAGAGCCTGTCCCGATTACTTTTCCTTCTTCGGGATAAGTCTTGGGCGGCTTCTTGGCGAGAGAAGTTCCCGTCAACACACTCACCAACGAAATAATCAGCAACGCGAGGCGCACACATCCATGATTTGGTCGCATGAGTCTTTCTCCAGTTACAGACCCTCAATCGGCGGGATGATACCACACGGAGGTAATGCCCGAAAAACTGATGCGCGATCCCATAAACGCGGAAGGCCGGCGCAAGGCCGGCCTTTCGTGAAATCAGGGAAAGAACTACTTCTTGGGGGCGATGGCGTCTTTCGCGGCTTTCGCAACGCGGAACTTCACGACCGTCTTCGCCTTGATCTGGATGGGCTCGCCGGTCTGGGGGTTGCGTCCGACGCGCGCCTTGCGGTGCGCTTTCACCAGGCGTCCGATGCCCGGGACCACGAACAAGCCGTTCTTCTTTGTCTCTTTGATCGCGGTGTCGGCCAGGTGCTCCAGGAACGCCGCCGCGGTTTTGTTGTTCACTTCTACCTTCTCAGCCAAGTGGCGAACCAGTTGGGTTTTGGTCAATCCGACTGCCATGAATCCTCCTCTTTGAGTTACAAAATAGATTTTCTGCGGAATGCGCAAGCTATCTTAATCCTCTCCGCCTGTGGAAAAGTAGGGGAAATGCCGCATTTTATGCGGGTTTCTCACTTTGGAACCACAAACGACCACAGAAAATGCGGGTGCGGAGGGGGTGGGGGCGAGAAAGGGCTGGTAAAACAGGCTTCGGGCTCTGGGCTTCAGGGTTTAGGCTGACGACTATGATGAACAACCCGGATCTCGAACAACTTCGGCCAGAGTTTTCCTGTCACGAAAATCCTGTCTCTCCTTTCGTCGTAAGCGATGCCATTAAGGACCGCATCGGGGTCCGTGAGCTCAGTTTCGTCGATTAACCCACTCAAGTCGATCCGGCCAAGAATCTTCCCTGTACGCGGAGAAATCCGGACGATCTGATCTGTCTCCCAGACGTTGGCGTAAATCTCGCCGTGAATGTATTCGAGTTCATTGATATTAAGAACTGGCTGGCTTTTCTCATCAGTAACGCGAATGCGCTTGATCTCTGCCAGGGTCTGTGGATTCAGAAAACGAAGGATAGGGGTTCCGTCGCTCAAAATCAGTTGCTTGTCGTCGTGTGTTAGGCCCCACCCTTCACCCTTGTAGCGAAAGATGTGTTTCTCTACGAAGCTGAACCGGTCGTAAACGAAGCCTACGTTCGTCTTCCAAGTCAGTTGCACCAGGTCGCTGCCCCAGTTCGTGAGACCTTCGCCGAAGTACTTGCTAGCAAGATCGTACCGCTGCAGAACCCGCCCGGTCTCGAGATCGACCATCCGCACCGATGACTTGCCATTGCGGCCGGTGCTTTCGTATAGATGCCCGTCCACATAAACCAAGCCTTGAGTGAAGGCGTCGGGATCATGCGGATACACATGGACGATCTGATAGCTATAAATTTGGGCTGTGTGTTGTGCCTTCGCCGGATGAGCGAAAGAAACCGCGACGAATAGTAGGAGGATTCCGAAGATGCTGCGGCAGCGGAACATCGCGAACCAGCTTACTCGAATCCATCCAGATCTCGAAGCCTGGTTCCCCTGTCGTCGAGGGCCGAGCAGCTTTTCGCATGACATAATCAATGTGGAGAGACTCTTGAGCTGTTCCCTCTGTGAAACCCGCAAGGAGAAGCGCTTCTGCCCGGCTGTGCACAGGCGCATCTGCCCGCAGTGCTGCGGCGAGCAGCGTGAGATCACGCTCGATTGTCCGAGCGACTGTGTTTATCTGCAGCAGGCGCGGCAATATGAGAAGCCGCGTTCGCTGGAAACTTTGGATCGGAACGCGCTGTTTCCCAATGTCGAGATCGGCGAGCAATTTCTCTACGAGCAGGAGCACCTGATTCTGGGTCTGAGCTTTGCACTGGCGAAGAGTGCGAAGGCGGACCGCAGCATCCGCGATTCGGATTTGCTCGCGGCTTTGACCACGCTAGCTGGAAGCTACGAGACTCTGGCGAACTCCGGCCTGCACTACGAGGGTCCAGTGACGAACCTCACTCATCAAGCGATCGCGGCTGAGATCCAAAAGATGGTGAAGGAATATCGCGAAGCGGAACAGAAGCACATGGGCCGCAGCCGCCTGCGGGATTCCGATGTTCTGCGGGCGCTGGTTTTTCTGCTGCGCATGGGGCTGACGCGGACTTCGGGCAGGCCGAAGTCGCGGGTATTTGTGGAGTTCCTCCTAGCGCAGTTTCCCGAGCCGCAATCGGCGATTGCCGCGCCGGAGTCGAGTGAAGCCAGCCGGATTATTGTGCCTTAGCGACTCGTCTCACCGTCTGCCCCGGCGGCAGCGCGTCACGCAGTTCCCTTACCGTGCGCTTGAGCACCGGATGCCGCGCCTCCGGAGCGATTTCCGCCAGCGGTTCCAGTACAAACCGGCGCTCATGCATCTTCGAATGCGGAACGGTCAACGACGGCAGTTCGACGATCGAGCTGCCGAATAGCAGGATGTCGATGTCAATAATGCGCGGACCGTTTTTCTGTTGGCGCTGCCGACCCATCCTCCGCTCCAGCGCGAGGATCCCGGCGATCAGTTGCCGCGGCATCTTCTCGGTGTCTAGTTTGACGGCGCAGTTCAGGAACCAGGGCTGGGCGGTCAGTTCCACCGGCTCGGTTTCGTAGAAAGAAGAAACGGCCGCGACCTGACCCAGGTTTCCCAACTGCGTGATAGCCGTTTGCAGATTGGCGGCCCGGTCGCCAAGGTTCGACCCTAGAGAAAGATAGACGATCTTGTGCACGCGGCTAGTTTCACACATCTGCGCACCGTTCGGGGGAATCCAGCTTATGACTTGCCTGTGCCGCAAGCCTCGGTCATGCTTTCGTGATACCAGCTATGTTACCCATCGAACTCAGAATTGACCGAGCTGAACGCCTTGTCCGCATGATCGAAGATGACGCGCCGCTGCTGGCTGTCCGGGTGGCGCCGCTTTCCCGCGAGCATCAGGAGTCCACAAAGTCTTATGCCGCGATGCTGGCGATACAGGCGCGCGCGGAGTTGAAGCGGCTGCTGGACGAGAAGGCGTTCGCCGAGTCGGTTGTGACTAGTCCACAAGCGGCGGATTAGTCACCCATGATTTTGGAGCGCCGGGCGTCCCGCCCGGCCGACAGGCGAGACGCCCGTCCCTCCACAAGCAATATTGAATCGCGCCTAGATCCTCTGCGCTGCCGCCATTTCAGCCGGAACGTATTCCGCGACGCTCTCTTCCGACAGCGTGGTTCCTTCCCACAGCGAGGGATCGCGCAGCAGGCGCGATACCAGGGCGGTGTGCATGGCGTGACCGGCGCGGTCGGCGACGACGTTCCCCAAAATCTGGTGGCCAATGAGCGCCAGGTCTCCGATTAGATCTAAGACTTTGTGGCGGACAAATTCGTCGTCGAACCGCAGCGGAGGATTCACCACTCCGTCGCGGGTGAGAACGATTGCGTTCTCCTCGGACGCGCCTCGGATCAGGCCCTGCTGGCGCATGGCTTCGGCTTCGTGGAGGAATCCGAAGGTACGGGCGGGCGCGATGTTGGCGACGTAGTGGCCGTTGGTCAGGATCTGGGAGAAAGTCTCGCGTCCGATCAGCGGATGCGGGAAGTTGATGGTGTAGGAAACGGAGTAGTTTTCCGCCGGATAGATCCCCATGAACTTGTTGCCTTCGCGAAGCTCCAGCGCACGCAGGATGCGGACATAGGTCCGCGGGCGGCGCTGTTTGCGGATGCCGGCTTTGCGGATCAAATCCACAAACGGCCGCGCGCTGCCATCGAGGATGGGCAACTCAAGATTGTCCAGTTCGACGAAGGCGTTGTCGATGCCCATGCCAACGAACGCCGAAAGCAAGTGCTCGGTGGTGGAAATCAGCACGCCTTTTTTCATCAAACTGGTGGCGTAGCTGACCCGGGCCACGTTGCGGCCCGTCGCTTCCACTTCGAAGTCATCGAGATCCGTGCGGCGGAAAATAATGCCGGTGTTGGCAGGGGCAGGAAGGATTCTCAGGATGACGGGAGCGCCGGAATGCAGGCCGACTCCGCGGCACTCTACGGCTGCGCGAATTGTCTGTTCCTGGACCAGAAAGGCCTTTCCCCGAGCTATCAGGGTAAGGCGCAGAACCCGATTTCTGTCTGTGGCAAATCCGCCACACTTTGCAGCGAAAATCTACGGCATAAGATCATCAAATAGCTTTATTTACATTTGTTTACAAATGCCACGCTGAGAGCCAGTGTCACGAAAGTGTTACATACAAAGTCACTACGGCTAGCTGTCGGTCCGCGGGATTAATGGTGTTTCGTGTCAACGTTCTTGGGGTCAAACAAAGAGTCACTCAGCCCCTGGTTAATGTTCGCCGAGGTGATGAAGAACTGCGCCGACATCTCACCGTTAAAAAAGCGCGTAGTGTCGTAGGGCACCATCACACTCTGCGCTGGACGGTAATTGTCGTAGATCTCTTCTTCCACGTTCCGCTCCTTGTCCACCGGATCTCGCCAAGTGAAGCTCTTCTTTACCGGCAGGTGCGTGTTGGTGTCGAGGTAGAGGGTAACGGCCTCATTCTTCGCGTTCATTACCGTCACCTGGTCGGCCTGCTTCTGGGCCGCGACGGTCTGCCCTTCATAGAATAGCGCCACGCCCGGCTGATTGAGCCACTCGCGCAGCACCGAGTCGAGACCGAAATGCCTGCGCCGCAGGTAGGGATCCATTTCCTTGTCGTCCATGTTGCGGACACCGCGGTAGGTGATCTCGTATCCCTTGTCGCCGGTGTACAGTTCGATCACGTCGCGTTTCTTGGTCAGCTCGATGCGGTCTTTGTCGGGAAACTTGCGGAAACGCCAGAATAGAGTGCCGAGGCTGTTCGGCTCGTCCGTGATGGAAGGTGTAGCTGCGTCCTTCCTGGGTCATGTCCTGGACGTTGAGGTACGCTTGTCCACCCAGCGCCTGAATGGCCTGGTCGAGGACCGCTCGTGCTTTGCGGACGTTCTCCTGGTCGGTCGGAATCGCCGCGGGGGCCGCCTGAGACGAAATGCCCGGCGCCGGTCCGGAACTTTGAGATGAGTCTGTGGCTGCGCTTTGTGGGAAGGCAAGCGCCGTCAGCAATAGCACGATGAAGGCATATTTCATCTCTTCCGTTCTTGGTTCTGTTTCTTAGTTCTTAGACGCGGCCGGCGGGCAATTCGCTGCCCACACACCTGCTCTCTTCATCCTACAAGCACCGCGCCGCCGTTGACGTTGAATACTTCTCCGGTGACGAACCCGGCCAGGGGCGTGCAGAGGAACAAAATCGGGCCCGCGATCTCGTCCGGCGTGCCGACCCGTCCCATGGGGATGGTATCGAAAATCTCTTTCGCCGAGGCTGGATCGTCGAGTGTGGACCGCGACATGTCGGTGTCCACCCAGCCCGGGGCCACGCAGTTCACGTAGATATGATGCGACGCCAGCTCACTGCTCAGGCCTTTGACCATGCTGATGAGCGCGCCTTTGCTGGCGGCGTAGTCGCAGTGGAAGGCTTCGCCGCGCTGCCCGGCGGTCGAGCTGATGAGCACGACGTGGCATGGTGATTTAGCGCTGGCTATTTTCTTCATCTCGCCGACGGAGTGCTTCACCAGTCCAAAAACCGAGTCCAGGTTGATGGCGACCGTCCGCCGCCACTGGTCGTCGGTCATCTTGTCGATGGACACGTCGGCGGGCGGCCAGATGCCATGGTTTGCCACCAGGATGTCGAGACGGCCAAAGCGTTGGACACAGGCGCTGACCAATTTCTGCGCCGACTCGGTCCCCTGCAGATTGCATTGAGCCGCCGCGCAGTTGGCTTCGCCGCATTCGCGGACAAGTTTCTCGGCTGCCGCCTGGGCCTTTTCGTAGTTAAAGAAAACCCTGGCCCCGGCCTGGACGAACATGCGCACCACGGCCGCGCCGATTCCGCGCGAGCCGCCCGTGATCAGCGCGACTTTCCCCTCGAGAGACAAAGGCACTGGCATAAGCAAATAGTTTCGGGCCTGTGAGGATGATTTGGCAAATCCGGAGGCGTCTTCTTCGCGACCTTGGCGCTTTCTGGCGACCTTGGCGGTTAAGGGCTTCTGACTTTTCTTCATGCCGGAGCAAAAGCCTTTAACCGCAAAGGTCGCTGAGAAAAACCGCCAAGTACGCGAGGGTGGGGCCCAAGAGTTGAAACCAGGGCCTTACAGATTCGGCAAACTGCGCTCAGACTTGAGCTCGCGCGCGAGAATGCGGACCAGCATGCCGTCGAAGTGGACGCCGCTGAATTTTTCCAGTTCCGCCAGCGCCTGGTCGCTGGTTTTGCCGGGGGCCATGGCGCGGTCGCTGATCAGGTTTACGTAGGCGTCGGCGACGGTGATGATCCGCGCCCACAGCGGAATCTCTTCTCCACGCAGCGCGTTCGGATAGCCGCTGCCGTCCACCCACTCGTGGTGGCACTCCACCGCTTTCTGGGTACGCTCGCTGTTGGGCAGGGTGCCGACAATTTCCGCGCCGGTTTTGGGGTGCGTTCTTAATTGCTGAAATTCTTCGTCGGTGAGCGAGTGGTGCTTGTTCAAAATACGCTCGGAGACGAAGAGTTTCCCCACGTCGTGTACGCGCCCGGCAAAGCCCAATTCGTGGACTTCCTCCGGCGGCAGGCTGAGCGAGCGGGCGATCATTTCTGAGTACTGCGCCACTGTGTCCCCGTGACCGGCAACGTTCAATTCGCGCGACTCGGCGGCGCGGGCCAGGGCCTCGATCGAGTCTCTGCAGGATAGGAATATTCTTCTGGTCCGCGCCCGACGACAATTTGCGCAGCGTGCTGACCAGTTCCTCAACATGCTCGGACCCGGTGCGCTCGCGCTGCAAGAAACCCTCGATGTAACCGGTCACCAACTGCCGCTGCACCGAACTGCCCTGCTCCCGGCCCGGCTCTTCGATGGTGGCGACCCGGTCACCTCCGGCTTTCTTGGAAACGTACATGCCGGCGTCGGCGGCGCGGATAATGTCTTCCGCGGCCAGGCCGTGCACCGGGAAACTGGCCACACCAAAGCTCCCTGTGATGTGGTGCTCGCTGAGCATGGGGTCCGTCGCCAGCCACAAGCGCAGGCGCTCGGAGAGGATCTGGGCCTGCTCGACTCCGGTTTCCGGCATCAGGATGACGAATTCGTCTCCGCCGTAGCGTGCGACTACGTTCGATTGCCTGCATTTCTGCTCCAGCAGGCGGCCGACACGGGCCAGAACCATGTCGCCTTCCAGGTGGCCGTAGGTATCGTTGACTTCCTTGAATTTGTCGAGGTCCACCAGCACCACCGAGAACGGGCGGCCGGAGCGGGAGGCGCGTTTCCATTCTGACGAAAGCGCTTCCCAGAAAAAACGCCGCGTCTTGATGTTGGTCAGGCCGTCGGTGATCGACTGCTGCTGCAGCTTCTGGAATACGAACGAATTGTGCAGCGCGGTGGCCAGCAAGTCGGCCAGGGTATTCAAGCACCAGCGCGTCTTCGGTGGAGAAGGCCAGCTCCTGCTCGCTCTCGACGTTGAGCACTCCGAGAAGAGTATCGCCGTAGCTGATGGGGATGCAAAGAACGCTGCGCGAACCCGGCAGCAGGCCCTGCAACTGGCCGGCCTCGCTGGAATTCACCATGGCCATTTCGCCAGTGCGGGCCACCCGTCCCACAATCCCCGCGGTGACGGGAATCTTCTTTCCTTTTTCGCGCGCGGTAGTTCCGGCCTCGACCTTGATCTCAATCTCTTTGGTCGCATAGTCGAGAATGCCGATGCCGATGTGGTCGAAGCGAAAATTCTTCTGGATGTGGCCGACGATTTCGGCCAGCATCTGCTCGGCGTCTTCGCTGGAAATCGCAGTCTTGGAAACGCTGTTCAGGAACGCAAACTGGCGCGAACGGCGCTGCTCTTCGCCGAACAGCCGGGCGTTTTCAATGGCCACCGAAACCTGGCCGGCGGCGGTCTTCAGCACGTCCAGGTCGCGCGGCTCGAAGATGTATTCGTGGGTGGTGCTCAGGGCAACCATGACCCCGGTGGCCTTTCCGTTCACCAGGATGGGCGCGGCACAGAACGATTTCGCGGGCGGTGCCGGCTTGGTGGTTACGCCCAGCCGCTCGCGCACATGCTCGAGATCGGAGCGAATCAGCAGCGGCTGCCCGGTGCGCAGAACGTATTCGGTCAGTCCGTTATCGGCCTTGCGCTGCCTGCGCGGCCGAAGCTGTCCGTCTTCCACTTCCAAATGGAAGGCAATCGAGTCGCCCTTCCTGGAAAGCCACGTAAAAATTCGAGGTGTCGAAAATCTGTCCCAGTTCTTTTTGCACCGTGCGCAGCACGTCCTGCTGATTCAGTCGCGAGCTGATGGCCTGCCCGATCTGAGTGAGCAGCTGATATTCCTTGGTGCGGCGCTGGGCGTCGTGCATGATCACGTAATTTTCCAGCGTGAGCCCGATCTGCAATGCCAGACCGATCAGCAGCCGCAGATTGGACGCTCCGAACAAATGGCGTTCCGCGTGAGGAAACAAGCACCACACCGAAGTTGTGCTCGCGGGTTTGCAGGCTGACCGCGGTCAGGTTGTGGATATTCTCGTTCGATCAGGGACTGGCGGAACTGGTCGAAGCGGCCTCCGGGGAACGCCGGCAGCGGCTCGGCCATCTCCGCAACATTGCGGAAAGTAAAAAATCCGCCGCGGCGATAGGCCAGTTCGCAGACGTATTCTCCAGCGCCGCTGGCGTCGAGGTTGGCGACGAACTCCGGCGAGAAAAACCAATCTGCACCGAAGGCAGCACCGCGCGCCAGCGCTCGGAGATGCAAATCACGGCGTGGCTGGTGGGCAGCGGCGCCACCAGCCGGTCGAGAATGCTCTGCATGCTGGGCACCAGGTCGCTCGCGGACAGCAGCCGCATGCGGTCCACGCCGAGAGTTGAAAACGCCAGCGCATTTTCCTGCACCGCATTGCGCTCATTCTCGAACAGCACCATCACCATGGCGACGCCGAGCAAGCATCTGCGGCACCGCGCTGAAGTGGCGACTGAAACTGCACCAGCATCATCACCACCGTCCAGAATGCCAGGAAACGGACAGCGTGCGAAAGGCCAACGACCCCTTGCGCTGGCGGTGACATAGAAATGAAACGAACTGTAGCCGAGCACGCCGGCCAGTCCGAACTGCAACCGGCATAGTGGCGTGATCAGCGGCAGGCAGTCCTGCCAGCAGCTGCTGCTTGAGGTCCAGAACGCCAGCGCGGCTCGCGGCTACGCCGACGCACGATCTCGTACCAGCGCGGACGGAAGGCTTCCGATCCGTTCAGCGCTGTCAGCCGCCGCGTGAGGCGGGTGGACACCAGAATGCACAACGCCATTACCTACCAGCAGCAACGACGCCATCGGCGGCAGGGAGCTGTGTGGCCACACCTTGCCACCGGGCACACACCAGGAAGTGCAGGGTGTAGGCCGCCCAGGCGAACTGCCAGGCGCGAAAATACGGCTGCCGGCTCTGCTCGTGCAGGTAGGTAAATACCAGAAAAAGCAGGAGCGCGACCACTCCGGGCAATACCGCCGTGCTGATGACGAAGCTATTCATGATGAGGCGACAGAGACCACGGCCTCTCCGCATTCCCGGGCAGGGAAACTTATGTGTTATGCTTTCATAGGTTTGCGGGCAAAACAACAGCTTTTGCCCGAGGTAATGCCTTTGGTTAGTCACCACCGTCACTTGCCAAATCGCGCGTTTGCGCCACTGCTTGACGCTGCCTTGACGGGCCGTAACATCCAGTCTGGTCAAAGAGTTAGGTCATCCAGGTGGGTCATCAGGAATGTCCGGCATTTCATCCCAAAATCCAGGTTCGGAAGGGCAGATTCCGCCCCACCGCGATCCGGTTTGCCCCCTCCCCCACCGGCTACCTGCACGTCGGCGGGGCCCGGACCGCCCTGTTTAACTGGCTTTTTGCCCGCCATTTCGGAGGCACTCTGGTCCTGCGGATCGAGGACACCGACCTCGAGCGCTCCACCCCGGAAATGGTCGAAGGCATCCTGCAGGGAATGCAGTGGCTGGGGCTCTCCTGGGACGAGGGTCCGTACTACCAGACCCAGCGGGTTGACCTCTACCGCGCCGCCGCGGCCCGCCTGCTCGACTCCGGCGCCGCGTACCACTGCTTCTGCACCAAGGAAGAAATCGAACGCATGCGGGCCAAAGCGGCCGCGGAGAAACGCCCTCCCAGCTACGAAGGCGTTTGCCGCAAGATGGATCGCAGCCGAGGCGCGCGCCGAAAAAATGCCGGTGAAGCCGCCGCCGTCCGCTTCGCCGTTCCGGAAACCGGCAGCACAGCTTTCGACGACGCCGTCTTCGGCAAAGTCGAGTTCGCCAACACCGAGATCGAAGATTTCGTCCTGCTGCGCAACGACGGCAGCCCGACCTATCACCTGAGCGTGGTCGCCGACGACATCGATCTCCGCATCTCGCACATCATCCGCGGCGCCGACCACATTTCGAATACGCCCAAGCAGGTGCTGCTGTATCGGCGCTGGGCGCGGCTTTGCCGGTGTTTGCCCACGTGCCGCTCATCCTCGGCCCCGACAAGACGCGCCTCAGCAAGCGCCACGGCGCCACCAGCGTGATCGCCTATCGCGAAGAGGGAATCGTCCCCGAGGCGTTCCGGAATTTTCTGGCGCTGCTGGGATGGACTCCGCCCGAGGGCGCGTTCGCCGAAGAAGCTCAGCCCTCGGAAGGTCTCCCGCCGTAACCTCCGCCGGAAAAACGCCTGGCCCATCGAAAGAAATTCTGGCCGACGCGGAACTGATTCGCCTCTTCAACCTCGATTCCATCTCCCGCTCCAACGCCGTCTTCGACCGCGCCAAGCTGGATTGGTTCAACACCGAATACATCCGGGCGTATTCTGCAGAACGTCTACTGCCGCTGATTGAAGAAGAATGGAAGAAGGTTGAATTGGCTCCGGCCGCAGACCGCGAATCATTGCTGGCAACGATTGATCTTTTGAAGTCCCGCGCCCGCAGCCTGAAAGATTTCGCCGGATCCTTCCGCGCGTTCTTCAGCGACCAGTTCGATCCCGACCCCGCAGCAGTCGAAAAATTCCTGAAAGACGAAAGCGTCAGGAAACTGCTGATCGAACTCGGCGAGCGCTACGCTGGATTGCAGACTTTCAGCGAACCGGAAACCGAAAAACTCCTCCGCGACTTCGCCGCCGAAAAAGGCATGAAAGCCGGCGCCCTGATCAACGGCGCGCGCGTCGCGCTGACGGGGCAGAGCGTGGCGCCGAGTTTGTTCGCGGTGATGCGAACCCTGGGGAAAGATAGGACGACGGTGCGGTTACGAGCGGTTGAGGATTTGGCGGCGCGGGCGACTGTGACTGTCCATCATCAAACCTAAACCGCGCTAGGCGCCTCACCGAGCTTACTTCTCGTGCTTCTCCATCCGGCGAGTCGTATATGATTTCGCCATGAAATTTAGCGCTTTCATACTCCTCTCAGCTCTGTTTTCTGCGAGCGCAGCCATCGCGTCGGACAACTCGACCCAGAGCGGCGCCGACCTCATTGAGCAGGCGACGGCAAAAACCAACATATTCGCGCTCCAATCTTTTGAAATGAAGGCGAACATCCGAGTCGACATCAAAGGCAATCCTTTGGATGGCTTGTACTCGCTTCTTTGGAACGGTCCCCAGCAGTGGAAAGAAGAAATCAGTTTCCCTGGTTACAGCGAGATTCAAGTTGGCAGCAGGGGCGTCGTCTACATCAAGCGCAGCACAGATTTTATTCCTTTCCGAATCTTCCAGTTGCATTCTGCTTTGGGCTACGGCTCCGAGGAATTGAGTGCCGGGTCTGTCTTTACCCAAGCGTCATTTTTCAGTGATGCGCCGCGCACGAACGAGACGATTAAGAAGATTCACGAACGCACAATAGATGGCGCCAAGGCCGAATGCGTGGAAATCCTCACCGCGGAAAAGCACACGCGGGAAGTCTGCATCGCCGAGACCATAGGCACTCTGATACGCCAGAACTTTCGCGATAAGGATCTGATGCCAATCGGATCGAAGGTCTTTCCGCGCTCCTTGTCCTTGACTGAAGACGGAAAATCTGTTGCCTCAGTACAGGTCACAGAACTCAAGACGGACGTGCAGTTTCCCGCTTCGGTATTCGATCCTCCCCCAGGTGCAATCTCAAGACCCGGCTGCATGAACCCAAATCCGAGTCAGGTAAGTCACAGAGTTGAACCCCACTATCCCGAGGAAGACAAGTACGCACATAGGCAGGGAACGGTGGCAATCTACGGGATAATTGATAAGAGCGGCGTGCCGCAGGGACTTCGAGTGGTCTCGAGCGCCGGCCCAAGTTTGGATAAAGCGAGCCTTGATGCGATTCGGCAATGGCGCTATCAGTCAGCCACTTGCGATGGAAATTCTGTCGATACCGAAACCGTCATTGAGGTTCATTACAGGTTGTCTTTTTGACACGAACAGCGGTGTCGTCCCTGCTGCTTACAGCCCCATCTAGCGCGGCACCGGCTCTGCGACGGACGGTTTGCGCGGTACAAACAGCGCCTTCCCTGCCCAGCGCAGAATTCTCCATCCCCCCGCCGCGCAAATCAGAATCGTCGCCAGCCACAACAGAATTGTCGGGACAAAAAACACAAACGCCGCCATCGCCGCCGCGTAGTCGCCCACGCTGTCCAGCCCTTGCCGCGCAGCGTACTTGAGCTGATACAGCGGCCGCCAGTTCAATCCGAAAACTTTCGCGTCCGCTTCGGCACGCAATGAAATCGTCAGCGCCACGGTTTCCACCTGCTTCGAGAGCGTGTCGAATTCCGCCTGCTGCTGCTCGATCTCGCCGCGGACTTCATTCAGCTTGTCGCTTACGTCGAGCGTGTCTTTGACCGTCTTCGCTTGTTTCAGGATTCCCAGATACTGTATTTCTTGCGCATGCAGATTGTGCAGCCGCGCGGATTGATCCACGTACTGCTTCGTCACATCCTGGGCTTCGAGTTTTTCGCCGTCCACGCGCAAGCCCAGCTTGCGGATTGCAGTGCGGGCTTCTTCGAATTTGGTGGCGGGAACGCGGATGGTAAGGGATGCATTCGAGGCGTCTTCGCCGCCGGAAATCTCGGAATTCACAAGAAATCCGCCGACTCGCTCGGCCAGCTGCCGAATCGCTTCTGAGGACTCTCGCGGATTCCTCACAACAAGATCCATCGCACCAGTGCGGATTGCTCTACGCTCGGCGCCGCCAACGGTCTCAGAAAGCCTGGCTTCCTTGTATTCACCTACTTGACCAGCAGCGATCAGATGCTGATCCGTCCGGAGCGCATAACGCGAGTCCGATACCCTCATCAGATTTGGAATTCCGAAAGCAACGAGCATGCAGGCGACAAGTGTTGCCGCAGCCCCTGCCCAAAACTGCCGTGTCAGAACAGACCTAAGCTGCGCGTTCATGATGTTCCTCGCACTGAATAGATTTACGAATTTGCCGGCTTTTTGTTCCCCAGAAAAGTTCTTCGGCTGGTGTAGGAACGTGAGATGGAGGCAGAGTTGCAGGGTTTCTTGCAAGGCTGGGACGAAAGGCGCCGGCCACCAGCGGCGGGCGAGGGCACCCGCCCCACACAAGCTAGATATCCAAATTCTTCACATCCAGCGCGTTCTCTTCGATAAACTTCCGGCGCGCCTCGACGTCTTCGCCCATGAGGGTGGTGAAGATAGTTTCGCACTCGGCCAAGTCTTCGAGTTTTACCGAAAGTAAAGTCCGGCGCTCGGGGTCCATGGTGGTTTCCCAGAGTTGCGGAGCGGTCATTTCGCCCAGGCCTTTGTAGCGCTGCACGGTGAAATCCTTCTTGCCTTCGGCCAGCACGTGGTCGAAGAGCTCGCGCGCGGTGGCTTTTTCTACTTCGATTTTGGCGGCAGCTTTCTTCGGCGCGGGTTTCGCCGCCTTCTTTTGCGCAGCATCTCCGTTTTCGGACTCGGACTCAACCTCGTCTCCGTTCGCGCCATCGCCCCCGTTCGTGGTGAAGCCCGCGCCTTTGGCGACGGTTTCAACTATGAACGGCGGCTCCATGTAGATTTCAATCTGCTTGAACTTGGTGAGCATCTGGCGGTACTCGGGCGTGGATGCCAGCTCCCAGCTGATGATGTGCTCGGCGCCCTGCGAATTCACGTAGCGCACTTCCCAGAGGTTGTGCTCTTCGTCGAAGCGAGCGTCAACTTCTTTGAACTGCAATTCTTTTTGCAGCTTCTTCAATTCTTTTTCCAGCTTCTCGATTTTCTTCGGCTGGGTCTTCTTGTCGCCTTCAAAATCGGCGCGCTTCGAAAGATCGAGCTTGGGGAGAATATCGGTCACGCGCTCGGAGCGCAGGCGCTTATCCACTTTCTCGTGGAAATCGAGAAACTCTTTCAGCACGGTGATGAACTTGGCCAACGCCGTGCCTTCCAGCTTGGCCGCGCCTTCGCCGTAGCGGACGATCAATCCCTCGGACGCGCGCTTCACCATGACCTTCACGTACTCGCGGTCGTCTTTGATGTACTGCTGCGACTTGCCCTTCTTGATCGAGTACAGCGGCGGCTGCGCGATGTAAATATTGTTGCGCTTGATCAGGTCCTGCATGTGGCGGAAGAAAGAACGTCAGCAGCAGGGTGCGGATGTGGCTTCCGTCCACGTCGGCGTCGGTCATCAGGATGATTTTGCCGTAGCGCAATTTTGCGGGATCGAAATCCTCTTTCGAAATGCCGGTGCCGAGCGCGGTGATCATGGCGCGAATTTCTTCGTGGCCGAGCATCTTGTCGTAGCGCGCTTTTTCGACGTTGAGAATTTTTCCTTTAAGCGGAAGGATGGCCTGAAAGCGGCGGTCGCGTCCCTGCTTCGCCGTTCCGCCGGCGGACTCGCCCTCGACCAGGAACAGTTCGCAGCGGTCGGGCTGCCGTTCGCTGCAATCCGCTAGTTTGCCGGGCAGGCCGCCGCCGTCCAGAGCGCCTTTTCTGCGCGTCAAGTCGCGGGCTTTACGGGCGGCTTCGCGGGCGCGGGCCGCGTCCACAGCCTTGTTGATGATCTTGCGCGCGACGGGAGGGTTCTGTTCAAGAAACGCGCCCAGCCGCTCGTTGACGAACGCCTGCACAACTCCGGCGATATCGGAATTCAGCTTGCCCTTGGTCTGGCCTTCAAACTGCGGCTGCGGCAGCTTCACGCTGATGACCGCGACCAATCCTTCGCGCACGTCGTCGCCGGTCAGGTTTTCTTTTACGTCTTTGAACAGGCCCATCTGCTGGCCCGCGTAATTGATGGTGCGGGTCAGCGACGTGCGGAAACCGGAAAGATGCGATCCGCCATCCACCGTATTGATGTTGTTGGCGAAACTGAAAACGCTTTCGGAATAGCCGTCGTTGTATTGCAGGCCAATTTCCATGGCGACGCCGTCGCGCTCGGCTTCCATGTAGATCGGCTTGTCGTGCAACACCGCCTTGCCGCGATTCAGGTGCTTGATAAATTCCGCAATGCCGCCGTTGTATTTGAACTCAGCGGACTTGGCTTCGCCGGACTTCGAGTCGGTGGTGCGCTCGTCGGTGAGCGTAATCAGCAGGCCTTTGTTCAGGAATGCGAGTTCGCGCAGCCGCTGCGCCAGCGTGTCGTAGTTGTATTCGACGTTGCCGGTGAAAATGCTTCGGTCGGGCAGGAAACGGACCTTGGTTCCGGTCTTGGCTTTGACAGCGCCAGTTTTCTTCAGTTTGCTGGTTGGCTCGCCCTTCGAATAGGTCTGCTCCCAGGTGAAACCATCGCGCCAGATTTCCAGTTCCAGCTCTTCGCTCAGCGCGTTCACGCAGGAGACGCCGACGCCGTGCAATCCGCCGGAAACTTTGTACGTCGAGGAATCAAATTTTCCGCCCGCGTGCAGGGTGGTCATGACCACTTGCGCGGCGGGAAGTTTTTGTCCATCTTCCAACTTCATGTCTTCGGTGGGAATTCCGCGGCCGTTGTCCACTACGGTGATGGAATTATCGATATGAATGGTGACGTCAATTTTGTCGGCGTATCCGGCGAGCGCTTCGTCAACCGAATTGTCCACGACTTCATAGACCAAGTGATGCAGCCCGAGGTCGCCGGTCGAGCCGATGTACATGGCGGGGCGTTTGCGCACGGCCTCCATGCCACCAAGAACTTTGATGGAGTCGGCGGTGTAGTCGCCGTTGCCGCCGTTTTTGGCTTTGTTATCGAGAACTGCGGAGGAGCTGATTTCTTTCGTCGCCATTCAGATGTGAGGAAGCGCTGTTTCGCCCGCGGTTATCGACCGCAAAAAGCAGGCTACTTTCGCCGTCTTCCAACTGCCCTTCTCGATGCCCGCAAAATGACCCACAAATTACTGAAATTCCAACAACTTAAGGCATCTTTGGATTATCTAGATTTTATCACAAAAATAACCTTTTTTCGAGGCCTGAATCCGGACGGTAAACCGCTCGATTTAGAGCACTTGGAAGGGAGCAAGAGGCACAGCTTTTAACCGCAAAGGTCGCAAAGAAAAGCCCGCAAAGAACGCAGAGTAAGGGTTTCTTTGCGTCCTTAGCGTTGCCTTTGCGAACTCTGCGGTTAAAGGCTTTAGTCCCAGCGCGGCCAGACCCTGATAACACTACAGAGACACCCTATGAGTGTTCCCGTTTCACAGATGTGGACCGTGGCCAGCTATGTGGTCGGGCAGAGGCTTGCCGGCCGCAAGCAGTATCCGCTGGTCCTCATGCTCGAGCCTTTGTTCCGCTGCAACCTGGCCTGCGCCGGATGCGGCAAGATCCAATATCCCGCGCACATTCTGAAGCGCCAACTGACGCCGGAAGAATGCTTCAAGGCGGTCGATGAATGCGGCGCGCCCATGGTGTCCATCCCCGGCGGCGAGCCGCTGCTGCATCCGCAGATCGCCGAGATCGTCGAAGGCCTGGTCGCGCGCAAGAAATATATTTACCTGTGCAGCAACGCGCTGTTGCTCAAAGAGAAAATCCACCTCTTCAAGCCGTCAAAATACCTGACCTTCAGCATTCACATGGACGGCCAGCGCGAGCATCATGATATGTCGGTTTGCCTGGAGGGCGGGTTCGACAAGGCGTTTGAAGGCGTGAAAGAAGCTGTGCAGCGCGGCTTCCGCGTGACCACCAACACGACGCTGTTCGACGGCGCCGATCCCAATAGCGTGCGCGCGTTCTTCGACGAAATGATGGAGCTCGGCGTCGAGGGCATGATGCTCTCGCCGGGATACTCCTACGACAAGGCCCCTGACCAGCAGCATTTCCTGGGTCGCGCCCGCACTCGCAAAATGTTCCGCGCGATTCTTTCCAATCGCAAAAAGGGCTGGCGGTTCAATCAGTCCATGCTCTTCTTGGAATTCCTCATGGGCAAGCGCCACTACACCTGCACCCCGTGGGGCATGCCGACTTACAACATTTTCGGCTGGCAACGGCCGTGCTACCTACTGCAAGACGGTTATGCCGACACTTTCGCCGAGCTGATGCGCGAGACCGAGTGGGCCAACTACGGCACCGAGTCCGGCAACCCGCGCTGCGCCAACTGCATGGTGCACAGCGGGTACGAAGCGTCCGCGGTCAACGACACCTTTGGTTCGCTGCGCGGATTCGTGGACACCGTGAAGGCAACGCTGTTCAATCGCTATCCCGATGCTGGCGCGACCACGCTGCTGGATGAAATTTCGCGCGGAACACGCTGGGCCGCTGGTGCAGATTGAAAGCCAATCGCTGGAAGAAACGCGGGCGTAGGCACGGCCCGTGTGGGTCGGACACTCTTGTCCGACCAGCAGCGCGATGAATTCCGCGTTTCGCGATGGTTTTTACCAAGGCAGTATCAGGGCACGACTTTAGTCGTGCCGCAAAGCGATGAAATGAGACTGCGGCTTTAGCCGCCGTCAAGAGCGGTCGGACAAGGGTGGCCGACCCCACACGATTCATTATGAGCGTTCCACAACGAAACATCACCGCCCAGGAAGCCGACACCCTCGAACACGCGCCCGGCCGCGAGCGCGAAAACCTTGAAGGCTGGATCCCGCAACTCGCCACGCGACGAAGAAATCCGGGCTTCTTTAGAAAAAGCCTTCGACTACCGCGGCGATGTTTCCATCACTCTGAAGTCCGGCGAAAAAATCGAAGGCTACATCTTCGACCGCCGCACAGGAACCTCGCTCGCTGATTCCCTCGTCCGCCTCTACCCCAAGACGGGCACGCAGAAGATTTCCGTCCCTTACGCCGAGATCGCCGCCCTGGCCTTCACCGGCAAAGACACCGCCGCCGGCAAGAGCTGGGAAGCCTGGATGAAGAAGTACAACGAGAAGAAGGCGGCGGGAGAGAAGAACATCGGGCTTCGGCCGGAAGCGCTAGAGTAGTTCTGGGCTTTAGTCAATCCACTGCCATAAACACCAAGCACACCGCCGAAGCCGTCTTCCCCACCTCGCCCACCGGCTTCAGCCGCCCCGTCGCCGGATCAATGCGATATTCAATGATGTTGCCTGCTGTCCTGGTTGGCGACCAACAGCCGCGTGCCCGTCGGATCAATCGTAAAGTGGCGCGGCGCGTTGCCTCCGCTGGAGATGCGTTGCAGAAACGTCAGTTTGCCGGTCGCGCGATTGATTGTGAAGACGGCCATGCTGTCATCGCCGCGATTCGAGGTGTAGAGAAATTTGCCGCTGGGATGAATCTCGATCTCCGCCGCCGTATTGTTTCCTGAAAATCCAGCCGGGAGCGCGGAAATTTTTTGTATTGAGCGGTAGGTTTCGTTGGCTCGGTTGGCGAAGACGGTCACGGTGGAATCCATCTCGCCCATCACGTACATGAATTTTCCGTCGGCGGAAAACGCGATGTGGCGTGGACCGGTGCCAGGAACGAGGGCCGCGGAGAAGAAGTCCTTGGTGCCGGACTCCGTTGCATTCTGCGCAGATCCAGCCACTACGGGAGCGGCGCCGGAAGTCAGCGTCCCCTTCGCCGCATCGAATTTGTAGATCAGTACGCGATCCAGCCCGAGGTCCGCGACATAGGCAAAGCGGTTGCCTGCGGAAGCCTGGATGAAGTGGGCGTGCGGCGCTTCCTGGCGGTCTTTGTTCGGGCCTAATTCGCCGGCGTCTTTCACTACCGACGACGCTTCTCCGATGTGGCCATCGGCGGAAAGTGGAAATACGGCGACCGTCCCTCCGCTGTAGTTGGCGACCAGCGCGTATTTTCCGGTGCGGTCGAACGAGATGTAGCAGGGGTCGGCGCCGTGCGACGAGACTTCGTTCAGCTCAGTCAGCTTGCCAGTCTTGCGGTCGTCGATGGAAAACGCCGTCACCGCGCCGCTGTTCTCGCCTTTGTAATCGTGACCTTCGTTCACCGCATAGAGAAATTTGCGGGTGGAATCAATCACCAAAAACGACGGATTCGAAGTCTCGGCGGCCACGCCGATCGGCGTCAGCTTGCCGGACGCGGCGTCGTAGCTGTAAGCGTAGATTCCCTTACTCTCCGGCCCGGTGTAGGTGCCGACATAGAGGATGTAGCTCTTGGTCTTCGCAAATCCGGCTTTCGCGAAGCCCGAAACGCTGGCGAAAATCAGAGCTACGCCAAGCAACGCTCGGGCGCAAGAAACTTTTTTCATGTTTCCGCCTTCTTTTCCTGTCTCGATGGATAGCCAACGGATTTTATCAGGAGAATGGACGGCTTAGTGGGTCGTCGCCGGACGCGCGCCAAAACTCAGGTTCTCGATCAGTTCATCCACTTCATCTTCGCTTCCACCCACGAACGTAAACGACACGATGTATCCCTTTTCGATCATCACCAGCGAGGTTTGCCACATGGTCAGCGAGCCTCGCGGTTTGCTGAAATCGCCGCGGACCAACTGCTTTGTACCGACAGAAAAAACGTCCGGCTCGTTCTCGACTTTGAACCCGCGCTGCTCGGCCAGTTCGGTGATAGGGCCAAAATAGTCGGCGGCGGTCTTAATACCGTGATAATCCGCCAGGCTCTCGGCCACGATGACGACCGCGGAGTTGATCGTGTCACCCGGCGCCGCCGGCGGCCGCTCGAACACTGCGAGCAAGGTCTCCGGCTTGCCGCCCTTCGGATTTCCCGCATCGCCACTCTCCGGTGTGCCCGCGTCAGCATCCGGCTGCATCTCGTCCGTGCGGTCCACCCATCCGACAGTCGTTTTGTAGGTGAAGCCAAAGCGCGGGCACTTCAGGACGCCTTCCGCAAGGGGGCCGCAAGCCTGGGCGGCCGTACTGGACTTTGTCTTGGGTGGAAGAGGTGCTTGGCCCGCAAGGGCGATCCCCAAAAACGGCAATCCCAATCCGATCACCAGCAACGTCCGTCTCGGCCATGTTCGCAAGGCAATCACCCACCCATCCTATCGAAACCGCGAAGGAACCGAAAATTAGCGCAAGGGAAACGGCGGGGGAATCCGCGGATTTTAAACGGGCATAGCCAAGGAAAAAGAGAGTGGGGCTTAATGTTCAGGCCCCCGCTTGCGCGGCCTGTACCACCGGCTGCGCGCAGTGGGCGCAGCGGCGGGCGTCGATGGGGATCTCGCTCAGGCACTCGGAGCACTTCTTGGTGGTCGGGTCGGCCGGTGCCGGTGCCTTGCGCATGCGCGCTACCAGCAGATTCACCGGAGTGACCACAAAGAAGTAAACCGCCGCCGCGACCAGCAGGAAAGAAATGGCCGCATTCAGGAAGTCGCCGAGCGCGAACACGCTGCCGTTGATGGTGAACAGAATCGCCGAGAAATCAGGTTTGCCCACGATGGCGGCGATCAGCGGCGTCAGCAGGTCTTTGGTGAACGCGCCAACCACTCCGGCAAAAGCCGCGCCAATGACCACGCCGACCGCCATGTCCACAACGTTACCGCGCAGGATGAATTGCTTGAATCCGCTGAGCATGGGGGAACCTCCAGAGCGGAAACTGTAGTTCTACAGGGGGTGTCGGGTCAAGCGGCAGTGGTGGCGACTCGCGGACGGGGGCGCCCGTGCCACACCTGCCTCAGATCCGCATCGGCATCACAATGTAGCGGTACTTATACTCCTCGCCCTCGGCAGGCCGGAGCTGGCCGGCGGACTGGGCGTCTTTCAGCTCCAGTTTTACGTCGCCGGAGCCGATGGCCTTGAGGAAGTCGATGATGTACTGGGCGTTGAAGCCAATAGTCAGGGGCTCGCCGTTGTAGTCGGTCTCGAGCGAGTCTTCGGACTCGCCGGTTTCGGCCGACGACGCGGAAAGTTTCAACTCGCCTTTTTCCAGCTTCAGGCGCACCGCGCGCGAGCGTTCGTCGGCGAATTGCGCGACGCGGGAGATGGCCGCGGCCAGGTCGTCACCGTGCAGCGGGATGCTCTTGTTGTTGTCCTTGGGCAGGACAGCTTCGAAGTTGGGGAACTGCCCGGTAAGCTGTCGCGAGGTTAGAAGCCGCGTGCCAATGCGGAAGAACAGCGTGGACTCATCTTTCGCGAACTCGATGGTCTCAACGTCGCTGGGAGCGGAATCGACCAGCGCTTTGAGCTCGTCCATGGCTTTCTTGGGGACCAGCGTCTTCAGCTCGCCCGAAACGCCTTCAAACTTTTCGCCGCTGCGCTCTACGTGGGCCAGGCGATGACCATCGGTCGCAACCATGGTGATGGATTCCGGCTTGAGCACCATCAGCGCGCCATTCAGCGTGTAGCGCGATTCTTCGTTGGCGATGGCAAATCCGGTGCGCGCGATCATGGCCCGCAAAACGTGGGCGGGAATTTTCACCACGCCCGCGGTCGGAAACACCGGCAGGCTGGGGAAATTCGAGCGCGCCATGCCGACCATCTTTGTATTCGAACGTCCGCAGCGAATGCTGACCCAGTGATTTTCCAGCAGCTTGATGGTGATATCAGCTTCGGGAAGCAGTTTCACGTAATCATGAAGTTTGCGCGCGGGGATGGTGCACGAGCCTTCTTTTTTTACTTTGGCATTACACGAAGTCCGCAAGCTTAGGTCGAGATCGGTGGCGGTGAGCGAGAGACGGTCGGCGACCAGCCTCAAATAAATAGTTCGACAGAATGGGAATCGTCGTCTTGCGCTCGACCACGCCCTGGGTCGCCGAAAGTTCTTTGAGTAGTTCCGATCTGCTGACCGTAATTTCCATTGTGGCCGTTCCCGCTGCGGATGCGATCGCTTCAACCGGCATAGAACGAAGACCCCTGACCTGTGCGCTTACTCTTATTACTTCTTTATATCAAAACAGAAAACATAATAACCAGCAGTAGCAGTAGGGACGTAGGAAAAGTGGAAAATTGATCCAACTCTAACCATGCCATCAAATCCAGCCGCTACCTTCGTGTCCAAGATCAGGCCCGATTACCGCGCTCACCACTCTACAACTTGGACGACCCAGAGACTCCATCCCAACTCTTTCACAGCGTCCACAGCTTACCCACAGGACGCCTGTCGCAAAACCAGTTCCAAACCGCAAATCACGTCCGCAATACCGAGTTATGCGCCTAACTGCTCAGTCATCTTATTGAGCAGCCTGTTTAAATCCTTGTCGTTCTTGCGGCGTCCCTTCAATCTTTTCGACTGAATGCAGCACCGTCGTATGATGCTTGCCGCCGAACTGGCGTCCAATTTCGGGCAGTGAAGCCTCGGTCAGGTGCTTGGACAAATACATGGCAATCTGGCGCGGATAGACAATCGCACGCGCGTTGTTCTTGGCCTTGATTTCAACCAGCCGCAGACCGAACTGCTCGGCCACCGCTTTCTGAATGGATTCGATCGTGACCTTACGTGCTTGCGAATCGATGAAATTCTTCAGCACCTGCTGGGTGTAGGGCAGAGTGATCTCGGTGCCGATCAAAGACGAATGCGCCACCAGGCGAATCAACGCGCCTTCCAAGCTCACGCACGTTCGAACGGATGTTGGATGCGATGAACAAGGCCACATCGGTTGGAAGCGTGACCCGCTCCTGTTCCGCCTTCTTCTGTAGGATCGCGACCTTGGTTTCGAGGTCGGGCGGCTGGATATCGGCGATCAGTCCCCACTCGAAGCGGCTGCGCAGGCGGTCTTCGATCTCCGGCAGCTCCTTCGGCGGACGGTCGCTGGCGATCACGATCTGCTTCATCGTCTCGTGCAGCGCATTAAAGGTGTGGAAGAACTCTTCCTGGGTGCGCTCTTTCTGCGCCAGAAACTGAATGTCGTCGATCAGCAGGACGTCCACGTTGCGGAATTTGTCGCGGAAACGTGGTCATCTTGTCGTAACGCAGCGAGTTGATCATCTCGTTGGTGAACTTCTCGCTGGAGATGTAGCAGATGGCCGCCTGCGGTTGCAGCCGTTTGACCTCGTGCCCAATGGCCTGCATCAGGTGGGTCTTGCCCATGCCGACTCCGCCGTAAAGGAACAGCGGGTTGTACGCCTTCGACGGCCGCTGAGAAACTGCCTGGCACGCGGCGTGCGCGAACTGATTGCCACTGCCGATCACAAACGCATCGAACGTATAGCGGGCGTTCAACTGCGCCGCGCCGTCCCAATCGAAGCGAGCCTGCGAAACATGGTGCACCGGAGTCGCCGGGGCGGGAGCGGAAAGTCCGCCATCGTGCCGCACCGGAGTGGAAGCCGGATCGTCGTCAGGCGTGACGAACTCCACGTCCTGATAATCCATGTTCAGGTTATCGAGCGCTTCCTGAATCAGGTCGGCGTATTTGTCCTCGACGTGGCGGAAGTCGGCCGTGGGCACACGAACGTACATGATCCCATTGCTGGAATGGCTGTAGCGCGTGGGTTTCAGCCAGGTGTCGTAGGAATGGCGGTTGATTTTCTTTTCCAGCGCATCCAGGATGCGCAGCCACGGGTTCGCGCTGAGTGTCGGAGTCGGTACGGACATAAAATTTTAAAAGGGGGCCGCGGCTGGAGCAGCGCCTGTATACCGCTTTGCAACCGATGGTGCTTTTCGTTTACAGCAGAGAAGCCAGAATAAAAACTGGCGCGGACAAAATCAGATCACTTTCAACAGAGCGTCATGCTAGCACAAAATATTTCTGTTTGTGGAAATCTTTTCGCGCGAAAATTTCTGTGCAGCGCATATTTCTTAACCGCTGCAGAAAAACATCTGTCAAGTGGCGAAAATATAACTGTCGCGAGAGTGGTGCAAGAAGCAGCCCTCAGCCGTCAGCCATCAGCCGTCAGGTAAGACAAGAACCTTGAACCTGACTCTGCGTTGACTTACTTCTCGCTTCCGCCTAACATCCCTTTCCAACAAGGCTGGCTGCACTGGAAAGCGCGAAGATCTCGCACTATCGCATCGTCGAGAAGCTGGGCGGCGGCGGAATGGGCGTGGTGTACAAAGCCGAAGACACCCGGCTGCACCGCTTTGTGGCGCTGAAGTTTCTTCCGCCAGACATGGCGCACGATCCGCAGAGCCTGGCGCGGTTTCAGCGCGAGGCGCAGGCCGCGTCGGCGCTCAATCATCCCAATATCTGCACCATTCACGATATCGGTGAAGAAGCCGGCCGCGCCTTCATCGCCATGGAGTTTATGGATGGCGTGACCTTGCGCCATCTGATCGCCGGCAAACCGCTGGAGACCGACCGCATCCTGGCACTCGCCATCGAGATCACCGACGCGCTGGACGCCGCCCATACCCAGGGCATTGTTCATCGCGACATCAAGCCCGCGAACATCTTCGTGACCAAGCGCGGTCACGCCAAGGTGCTCGATTTCGGACTGGCGAAAGTCACCAGCCGCTCTTCCGGCGCCGGCGGCGAACTGGATGCGACCCTGGATGATCCGCAACTGACCAGCCCGGGCACAGCCCTGGGGACCGTCGCCTACATGTCGCCCGAGCAGGCTCTGGGCAAACCGCTGGATGCGCGCACCGATCTTTTTTCGCTGGGCATCGTGCTCTACGAAATGGCGACTGGCAAGCAGGCCTTCGTTGGGACTACTTCGGCCGCCATCTTCGATGCCATCCTGCACACCTCTCCCATTCCTGCGGGACGGGTGAATGCGGCGTTGCCGCCGGGACTCGATCAGGTCATCAGCAAGCTGCTGGAAAAAGACGTGGACTTGCGCTACCAGACCGCAGCCGACCTGCGCGCCGATCTGAAGCGCCTGCACCGCGATACAGGTTCTGGGCGCTCCGTGGCTGCGACCGCGGCTGTGGCAACAGCAACCGGCGCAGCCGCTGGTGCGGCACTGAGCGCTGTGGTTCCGGTTGCCGCCCCGGCAGCGAAAAAGAGTTCCGCGGCGGTTGTGGTGGTTGGGGTTCTGATGGCGGTTACGCTGGCCGGCGGCGCGGGGTTTTACTTCGCGCCGCGGAAAGCAGGCCACACCTGCGGAAAGCACCGCCGGTGCACCGGCGAACCAGGCTACTGCTGCACCTTCCGCCCCGCAGGCGGCGGCCGTAACCGGACAGCCGGCTCCAGCCACTCCCGCACCGCCCCGGCCACAATGGCAGGCGTCGACGCAATCGAATCCGGTCAATTCGGCAAACGCGGTCCCCCCAAAGCCCACCCCTGCACCGGCGGCTCCCCTGCCTGGCCCGGCGCTCCCGACCAAGCTGGCCGTTAGCTCCGCTCCGGCGCGGTCTCCCCAATCGCCCGCAGCAGTCCCCACTCCGGCGGAAACCGCTGCCACCACTGCTGCCAGCACGAGCTCGGCTGCGACCACCGAGGCCACCTCTTCCAAGGGAGGGCCGTGCGAAAAGATCAAGCAGGCGTGCCTAGACGCAGGATTCATGTTCGGCCGGGCCAAAGGAGGCAAAGGCCTGGGTACGGACTGCATTGTCCCTATCATGCAGGGAACGCCGCAACCGGCTTCGGCGGTCCTGCCCCTGCCGCAGATCGATCCCAAGATAGTCGCCATCTGCAAGATCAGGAACCCGAAGTTTGGGCAGACGTGGCAGGGCGGGAACGGAAGCACAAATCCGGCGGAGTCGACTCCGGCGAACTGAAAAAGTGGCTCGTGACTAAGTTGCTGGTGGCTAGCCAAAGAGCAACCCCGGTTTTTCTCTGCCCACTAGCAACTAGCCACTAACCACTAGACCACCGGTTTACCTCCCGCCCAACGTCATTTATACTTTTGATTCACCAATCGCAGCTTCGAATCCAGTTGCTGACATCAGGAGCGCAGGACTTTTCATGCCGAAACGTACATTCCAGCCGAACCGTCGTCACCGCTCGAAGACGCACGGCTTTCGCACCCGTATGAAGACCAAGAGCGGACGCGCGGTCATCTCCCGGCGCCGCGCCAAGGGCCGCAAGCGAGTTTCCGTGAAACCCGGATTCCGTGAATAAATCAGGCTCCAGGCTCTCAGGCTTCAGGCTTCGGGAAAAGCCAGAGTCCGTGATACGAAGTGCCAAGAACCAGAAAGCCTGAAGACCGAAGCCCGAAGCCTAGAGTCGAAGCCCGGTTTCCCAAGCAGCGGCGGCTTTTGCGGCATGCGGATTTTGAGCAGGTTTACAAGCAGGGACGCCGCCACTTTGCGGCGCACATGACGGTTTTTTATTTGCGGCGCGACGGCGATAGCGTCGGAGTACAGAACAAGAAAAGACGCCCGCAAGGACTTCGCGTCGGCTTTACCGTGGGGCGCGTGTTGGGAGGCTCCGTACAACGCAACCGCATGAAGCGCCGCCTTCGCGAGGCGGTCCGGCTCAGCGGCTTTCCGCCGAAGGTTTCGGCGGACGTCGTCATCAATCCCAAACGGTCTGCTGCTCGGCGCAGATTTTGCCGAAGTACAGAATGAAGTCGCCCGGGCTTTTCAGGTGATCGAAAAATCGGTCGCGAAAGATGTCCGAATAAACGCCGAAAAGGCCGCCAAATCCGTATAGAGTATCAGCACCTGATTTTTTATGACCCGGCTTTCCGAAGACATTGCTTCTGGCTCTGCTGCGCGGATACAAGTGGGCGCTCTCGCCGTTCCTTCCCCCGGCCTGCCGCTATGTTCCGACCTGTTCGGAGTACGCGGCTGAGGCGATCGAACGCCACGGAGCGTTGCGCGGATCGGCGCTGGCGATCTGGCGAGTGCTGCGTTGCCATCCGTTTGTGCGCGGAGGATACGATCCGGTGCCGGTGCTGAACGTTGGAAACGGTCCGAGAACAGCCGAGCTTCACTCCACGGGACAGCCGGGGGCGGCTGTCACCACGTGAACCACTAAGTCTAGATGCCCGAATATAAAAGCCCGCAAACGAACCCGGTACCGAGCGCCATCTTCTGCTCGTCTTTCTGCTGATGGCCGTCGTCATCTTCGGCTCGCAGTTCTTCATGAAGAAGTTCCATGCCGCAGCCGCCGGCCGAGCACGACGCGCAACCGGCGCAAGCTTCCCACGCGCCAGTGAACCTCCAGCCCGTACGCCAGTCGCTGTCTCCGGCGGCGGTTTCGGCGCAAAAGCCCGGCAAAGTAGGGCAGCAACCGGCAGCGCCAAATCCGTTCAGGCTGCTACCGAATCCGAAACCGTAGTCGAGAACGGCCTCTACCGCATCACCTTCACCAACCGCGGCGCGCAGGTGAAGAGCTGGGTGCTGAAGACATTCAAGGATGACTCCGGCAAGCCGCTCGATCTGGTCAACGCACGCCGCGTCCGCGAAGCTACGGCTTCCGCTCTCGCTGTGGACCTACGACACGGCGCTGCGCGATAAGCTGAATTCGGCGTTGTATGTGCCGAGCGAAATTCGACGTCCATGCTCCCGGCGCGTCGCGACCCCACGCTCCGCTGCGCGTCTGCGACATGTCTTCGAATACTCCGACCCCGATTCGGGCCTCACCGTCCGCAAGACCTTCCACTTCGACACAGCTACGTGGTCAGCCTGGATGTTTCTGTTTTCCAGAACGGATGCGCCGCTGTACGCCTTCCCGGCATGGCCGTCCGGCTTCGGCGATCAGACAACGCTTGCCGCCTACGCCGCCAGCCAGTTCGAATATCAGTTCAACAGCGACACCGAGCACCTGGCGCCGAAGAAAATCCCCGGCGGCGACACCCGCCACGGTTCGTTTAACTGGGCCGGCATCAGCGGATCCTACTTCGCCGCGATTTTCATTCCCGATAATCCCGACAACCTGAGCGTGGTCACGCTGCACAACGCCGATCGACGTCGTCCCCGATCCCAGCAAGCCGAACGAAACCAAGCCCGCCGACGTCCTGGGCGCTCGCGGTCGGCCGGCCGGGTCGAATCCGCGGAGCGCATTGTTCGTTGGGCCGAAATCGCTCGACGCCGACCGAGTCCGTCTCCGTGCCGACAATCATTGGCGCGGACAAAGATCTGCGCGGCCTGGTGAACTTCGGCTCGCTCGGCTGATCGCGCGCCCGCTGTTCGCATGGCCGTTATATCGGCCTGCGCTGGATTTTCGGCTACGTCCACAACTGGGGCTGGGCCATCGTTCTGCAGACCATCCTCATCACCGTCATCCTGCTGCCGCTGCGTATTTTCCAGATGAAGTCGGCGCTCAAAATGCAGAAGGCCGCGCCCGCAGATCAAGGCCATCCAGGAAAAATACAAGAAGTACAACATGAGCGATCCGCGCAAAGCGGACATGAACAAGGAAATCGCCGACCTCTACAAGCGCGAGAACGTGAATCCCGATCAGCGGCTGCCTGCCCCTGCATCGTGCAGCTGCCGTTCCTGTTTGCCTACTACCGCATGCTGAGCACGGCGATCGATCTTGCGCCAGGCGCACTGGCTGTGGATCCACGATCTGTCCGCGTCCGAATCGTTTCCCTTCGTGTTGCCGCTGGTCATGGTGGTCAGCATGTTCCTGATGCAGAAGATGACGCCGCAGGCCGGCATGGATCCTGCGCAGCAGCGCATGATGACGGTGATGATGCCGCTGATGATGGGCTTCATCTTCTTCCGGCTCGCCGCCGGATTGAACCTCTACTACGCCGAGAGCAACTTGATTATGATTGTCCAGCAGGCGATCATGAATCGCACCAGCCTAGGCCGCGAGATGCAGAGAACTGGCCGCGAAGAGGGCGAGGAAGAAGGATAAATAGCTTCTAGCGGCGAGCTACTGAGCTTCTAGCAAGCCGCAGTGCGGGAATTTGGTTGCTAGAAGCTCACAGCTCAAAGCTCACAGCTTTCTTTATGAACAAAATCGAATCCGCAAACCAGCTCAATACTTCCTCGGCGGCGTGATTAAATACGCCGGCCTCAAGCTCAAATACCGCATCACCGTCGACCCGCCACTCGGCGAGGACCGCGACTGGGAACGCCCGGAAATTCTCGTCGAATTCGCCGGCCCCGATTCCGGCCTGCTGCTGGAACGCGGCGCCGAACTGCTGCGCTCGATGGAACTGCTGGCCATGGAAATGCTCCACTTGCCCGGCAACGAGCACGAAAAGATCAATTTCGATTGCATGGGACACAGAAAGGCCCGGCTCGAAGAATTGCGATTGTCCGCCAGCGTCGCCGCCGAGAGAGTCCGCCAGAGCGGCACGCCCTACGAGTTCGCATCCATGTCGTCCCGCGAACGCCGCATCGTGCACCTGGCGTTGCGCGACGAACAAGACCTGCGCACCGAAAGCTCCGGAGAAGGCATGCGCCGCTCGGTCGTGCTCTATCCCAAGGACTACAAGTCGGCGCCACAGCCGGAATTCCGGCGGCAGACGGTAGACGCCGTTCTCAAGGAGCAGCTAGTCCCCTGGCACCGTCGTTGAGTCTGTGTCCGCAAATGCTCGTACCTTCCAATTCGCTAAGGGCTGGATTCGTATCGCCGCTGGCAGAGCCGCCTTTACTTCGGTATGCGCCCTTCTAGCCATCGCCCTGTTCGGAACCCTGGTCGCCGTGAACCATCAATGGTTGCTTCCAGCAGGTTCGGATCTTTGGCTGGCGCGCCGACTGCTGTGTCGATGTCAACGTAGCTGCGCTTTCCAGAAGTGTTGGGAACCGCTGCATCTGAGTATTGCGATGTGGTATTTCTGGTTCGAGACTTCATGACCGAATTCTTCTCGAATCAGGAAACGCCTGCTAGTTTCACGCCGCTCTACCTTCTCCCGACTGTTGGCCCAGCGCTGTACTACTATGCCGCTATCGGACGCCAAACCTCAGGTCCGGCGAGCATATGAGCATCCTCGAACGCTAGCCGCCCATAGAGCTTACCGCCGGATTCGCCCCAGAAAATACAACACCGCCGACAAGCACCACGCTCACCACAATCGAAGTCGCCAGCGGAAAATAAAAGGTCGTATTCTTCCCGCGATAAAGAATGTCCCCCGGAAGCCGGCCGAGCGGAAGGTTGGTCTTGCCCAGCAGCATCAACACAAATCCCGGCGGCGGCAATCAATCACGCCGACGAAGACGAGCGTCTTCCCCAGGTCGGTCACAACCGGATTCTAAAAGAGAAAAGCCCCCGCCGAAGCGAGGGCCAAAGGTTGTGTAACTGCCTGAGCGGCAATGGCTCTCCCTGCTTACTTCTTCTCGGCGACCGGCTGCTCGCGGCTTCGCTTCGCCTGGCCTGCCGTACTTGCGCCGGAAGCGCTCGACGCGTCCTGCGGTATCCATCAGCTTCTGCTTGCCGGTGAAAAACGGATGGCAACTGGAGCAGATTTCCACATGGATATCGCCCCGGTGCGTTGACCGGGTGGTAAACGCAGTTGCCGCACGCGCACTGCACGCGAATTTCGTTATATGCCGGATGAATGGCTGCCTTCATAAATACTCCCTAATCCTTGCGAATCATTTGATTCTAAAGGATAGGCGAAGGATTCAGCAAACCGAGGGTCGAGTCGTGGGGGGACGGTCGTAGCCTCAGTCGGATCTCCGGGCCGCAGGCCCGGCGTTCGTCGTCAGGATATGGCTTTGCCAGCCATATCGCAACCGGAAGCCCTGAGATGATTTCGCGGCTTAAGCCGCTTGCGCCTCAAGGCGCGCATTGCCGGGGGAACGCCGAATACGGCACGCCTGAAGGACGTGCCCTGATACAAACCGTCCACACGCCGCACTCCCGCGCTCAATGTTCCAAACTCTGCCGCCCAAAACAAAAACGGCAGGGCCGACCCCCTGCCGTTCTCTTAATTCTGACTCGAACCCTTATTTCCCGCGATTCACGGCCTTGCGCAGTTCTGCGCCGGCCGAAAATTTCGCTACCCGGCGGGCGGGAATCTTAATCGTCGCCCCGGTCTGCGGATTGCGTCCGTTGCGCGCCTTCCGCTGCGAAATGGAAAACGTCCCAAACCCGATCAGCGCGACCCGGTCTCCCTTTTTCAACGCGCTGGTAATGCTCTCCACGCTAGTGTCAATGGCGCTCGCGGCCTGGGTCTTGCTGATGCCGGCGCCGGCAGCGATGCGGTCAATCAAATCTGCTTTATTCATCGTAGCTCCTGGCGGGTCTCATCTTGTTTCGGCGATTGCCTGCTTTGAGGAATTCACCTTCGCCGATCTGGAAACCCAACGCAAGCTATTTAGCTCCCGCGCTCTGCGAAAGTCAACTGTGGAAATCCGCGCCAGATGCCGGATTCGGCACCTCTGCGCCGTAAACCCCGCGACGGGCGCCGGAAGTCAACACCGTTCACCACAGAGACACGGAGTCACAGAGATATGCAACAAACATTTCCTAATGCATCCGAAGATTACCGTGCAAATCCGCGAAAATCCTTGGCGTTAAGTTTCTACTTGCTTCTCTGTGGCTCTGTGTCTCTGTGGTGAAAGAGGTTTTCGCCTGCGTTCTCCACAACGATGTCCTCACCTTCACAGGATGTACACAGCGCAACCGCCGCGATCACTTGCGCGAACGCTCCGCGCAGTGCAAATTGGAAGAAGAAGATATTATCCGAATGAAGACAGCCGCTGAAGTTTGCCCGATGTGTGGTGGAAGTGGATGGAAATCCGCCGGCGTCAGAGAATCGCGTGACCCGCTGCGAGTGCCGCACTGAAGCTCCGCGGAGAAACCCTGCTCGCCGCCGCCCGAATCCCCAAGCGCTACGAGCACTGTGAGCTCTCCAACTTTGAATTCGACGGCCCCCACGCGCAACTTGATGCCGCGCGCGCATGGCCGCCTGCAGGTTTGTTGAAGAATATCCTCTCGACAACAACACGGCCTGCTTCTGATCGGCAGCATCGGCACCGGGAAAACCCATCTCGCTGTCGGAATCATCAAAGAACTGGTGGTCAGCAAAGGCATCCCAGTGTCTTTTCTACGACTACCGCGAGCTGCTGAAGCAAATCCAGAATTCCTACAACGATTCCGTAAGAGCGACCGAGTTGGAAGTGCTGCGCCCGGTGTTCGAAGCCGAGGTGCTGGTGCTCGACGAACTGGGCGCCGTGAAGCCGACCGAATGGGTTTGGGACACGGTCAGCCTGATCCTGAACAGCCGCTACAACGACAATCGCACCACAATTATTACGACGAACTATCCTGACGATGCCGCCCGGGACGCAAACGGAGACGTCCGAATTCGCCCGCGCCCAGCGCGCCGTCCGCGGTGAAACGCTTGGGCGACCGGATCGGCGACCGCATGCGCTCACGCCTCCACGAAATGTGCCGCATCGTAAAGATGGAAGGCGAAGATTTCCGGCAGAAGCTTAAGAGCGCCAGCTTTCGATGAGGTAGGCAGCGAAATCTGCAGAAGATGAGAGCCATAAACCCGGTAATCTTGGTCATAGCAGCAATGGCTAATGCAATCGCAACCGCAATTCTGTCGGCGAATAATGTCTTCAGCGGTCACACATGGATTGCTTGGTGCCTCTATAGTGTCGCCGTGCTCTTGCTCGTTTGGGCCGCGATAAATGCAGTTTCCGGCTCTGGGCGAGAACAAGACAAGGCCCGTCCTCCCATCGCCGCCTCAAGTCAGCACAATGAACAACGTGTCACGCAGGAAGCTAATCCAAAACAGGAGCAGCACGTTCATATCGGTGATGCCTTTCTCCGGCAACTCAGAGAAAACCCGGAGACCGTGGCGGCGCCGCAGAAACCACCATCACTGCCCGATCCTAATCTAGTTTTCTGTCAGATCCATTCCCCGCAACTCTATCGGGTTGGGGATCAGTTCTGCGCTCACGTTGGGCAGGGATTGGAGAATTCTTTCCCGCTATTTCGTGTGATCTTAGCTGAAATTATGAATGCTAGTAAGACAGATGCGTCGGTCGGACCAGCGAGGAACATCAAAGCAGAACTTGTGATCCAGCATGGCGACCGGCAAGAAATATTCGGACCACTGGCATGGACGGATGCTACCTCTCATACTGTGAGCATCGAAATGGGGAACCCTTCACACGTCGTGCTCACGGCTTACATGGCAAGCAGATTTGCCCCGCCGGGCGAGTGGAGGGTTCCGGTCAATCTTCGGCCACGCGCTGACGTTCTCCCAGGAGCTAACAAAATACAGCTTAAACAGCTCGACAGATGGGATGAAGTTGAGGTGCAGCTGAGAATTCTCCAGCCCGAGAGCGGCAGAACTCTCAGAGTCTTCAATGGCAAATGTCGGTGGGGCAGAAACGACCAGAAACCCGATTTCACCTTCAGCAACAATTAGATTTAGTCCCTTTGCAGGACTTCGGCCCGGCTCAACGTCATGACTACCGTCTGTGCCAGCGCTCCACCACGGCCAGATCGCCGTCGTCAAACGCAAATGGACGTGCGGAAAACACTTCCAGCAAGCCGACCAGATCGCGTTCATACAGCACCGGGGCGGCAAGAATTGAGCGGATGCCGAGCTGGCGGCAGGCTTCGGCGTCGGCGAAGGCGTCGGATTCCGAGTCGTCGCAACGCAGCGGGCGCGCGAGGCGGATGCACTCGCCGGTGAATCCAGCAGTGAGGTCAACCCGTGCGCCGAGCTCCGGCGCAGCGCGTTCCGGCCACGGCCCGGCAGGTCATCCCGTTTTCGCCGATCAGGGCCACCGCCGCTCCGTCTGCCGCGCGTGATTGCGAACAGGCGCGGCTCGCGATCAACCTCAGCGACTCATTGATGTCCTTATGCAGCGACTTGAATTCGTACTGCACGGTCGTCGAACGGGAAGGAATCGAACGCCGTGCCGGAAACCTGCGGTGACAGCCTCCAGACTGAGGGCCACTCCCGTGGTCGTGCCTGTTTTCGCCGAGGCCGCGCCCCGCGCGAAAACCGAATCATTCACCACCCAGCGCGGAGCCTTCCAACTGGGCGCGCCGGCGTTCACCGTCAGCCACTCGCGCAACCGGCCGCGGGCGTCGTCGGGCAAATCGGAAAAGCGCACTCCGGCGCGGCCGAGCGCATCCGCCCACGCGACGTAGCCAGTGGTCTCGAGATACGCCGTCGGCTCGCCCAGCGACAAATGCAGCGGCACCAGACTGTGCGATTCGAGCGGAGCCAGCGCCTGCATGGCCATGCCCTCTTCGCTCAAGTCGAGCACCATGCCTCCGGTGGCGCCGTCAAAGCTGGCGAATGCCGGGGTGTTGACCTTCTGGCGAAGCGCATGGCGCCTCTCGGGATCCATTTCTTGATTCAACGCAGACCTGCCTGACTGTTTCCCGCAACCGGATTTGAAGGAGGCTGGCCCGGACGAGGGAAGAATGATTGCGAATCAACTGATGGTTTCATCATCGGGGGAAATTGCGAGAATGAGAAGTACATGGAAGGGTACGCGCGGTTTTTTCTCGCGATCTTATTCGATCTGTCATCCCGAGCGGAGTTGGACGGCTCGCGAACGAGCCGTCCTGCGAAGTCGAGGGACCTTGTGTTGCGGCGGGAATCAGCAAACGCGCAGGAGTACGGTGGAAACGCCCGTACACACTCGAACGCTCCACACTGAACGCAAGGTCTTTCGCACTCCGCACAAGGATCGCATTAGCGATCCTCATGCTGCGCTCAAGATGACAGTGCTGGGGAGCCGAGAAAGCTACCAGCCCACCTTCATCCCCTTATTCTGCTCATCCAGCCACTTCTGCAGCGGCGCAAAATATTCCAGGATCGCGCCTGCATCCATCTCGCGCTGGCCGGTCAGGGCTTCCATGGCGTCGGGCCAGGGCTTGCTCTGGCCCATGTCGAGCATCTTGTTGAATCTTCGCGCCGGCTTCCTTCGATCCGAAGAACGTGCAGCGGTTCAGCGGACCTTGTATATCCCGACTCGCGGCAGAGCGCGCGATAGAACTGGAATTCGTAAATGTCGGCGAGGAAATAACGCATGTACGGCACATTCCCGGCCACGTGATACTTCGCGCCCGGATCGAAATCCGCCTCGCTGCGCTCCACCGGAGGCACAATCCCCTGATACTTCAGCCGCAGCGCCCACCAGGCTTTGTTGTAATCCTCCGGTTTGACTTCGCCGGAGAAAACCTGCCAGCGCCACTTGTCGATCAGCAATCCAAACGGCAGAAACGCAACTTTATCCAGCGCCTGCCGCAGCAGAATGCGGAATGTCGGCTTCCGGCGGCGGAAGTTTGTCGAGCAAGCCGATCTTCTGCAGATATTCCGGCGTGATGGCCAACGCAATGGTGTCGCCGATGGCCTCGTGGAATCCGTCATTGGCGCCATTCTGCAAACAAAAACGGCTGGTCTTTATACGCGCGCTGATACATGTTGTGCCCCAGCTCGTGATGGATGGTCACAAAATCCACATCGCGAATCTGAATGCACATCTTGATGCGCACATCATCTTTGTTGTCGATGTCCCACGCGCTGGCATGGCAGACCACATCGCGGTCCTTGGGCTTAACAAACAACGACCGCTCCCAGAAAGTCTGCGGCAGCGGCGCGAAGCCCAGCGACTTGTAGAAATTCTCGCCGTACTTCACCATGCCCTTGGCGTCGAGGTTCTGCGCCTGCAGCAATGCCGTCAGATCGTAGCCGCTGCTGTTTTCCGGCAGCCCGAGAATCGGGAAAATATCTCCCCAGGCCTGCGCCCACGGATTTCCCAGCAGATGCGCCGGAATCGGCCCATCCGGAGGCACAATCTGCGGCGCCATACTTCTGCGACAGCCGCGCCCGCACAAACGTGTAGAGCGACAAATACAGCGGCCGCACCCGCTCCCACTGCCGGTCCATCTCGGCGGCTGAATTGATCCGGAGGCATGTCATACCCCGCGCGCCACAACACGCCGGTGTCTTTGAATCCCAGATCGCGCGCGCCCTGGTTCGAGAGATCGACAAACCGCGCGTACTTCTTGCGCATGGGAGCGCCCACCGCATGCCATCCCACCCACAGATCTTTCAGCTCGTTGGGATCGCGGCTCTCGCCCATGATCTTTTCAATCTCGGTGATGTCGAGACACTTATCCTTATCCGGCGTCGGACAATATTTTCCCTTTCCATAATCCGACTCCAGCGAGGCCGCGATCTCGACATCTCCTTGCGCAGCGCCGGATCTTTCGGCCCCGGCGCCGTCAGCGAAAGCTTCAGCAGCAGAAACTTGCGCGACAAGATCAGACGGGCATTTTCAATCCGTCGAAGCGTTTGCTCTGCTCCACCAGGTCGGTGGTGAGCGCGGTAAGTTCGTCATTGGCGTCGGCGGCCAGGGCCTCGGTGTCGTCAGTGATGAAATTGTCGTGCACCCAGCTCGCCTGGTTGACCTTCGACGCTGAGCTCCGCCAGTTGCGCCTCTGCCTTGTTCATGAAGGCTTCCGCTTCAGCGACCGTGGGAGGATGAGAAGTCTGAGCTTCGAGACAACCATGCTAAGAGTGAAACACAAAAGCGCAACCGCAATGATTTTCATGCCGCCTCCGCCGCAAGGATTATGCACAAGAGAAGTGGGGTTCTTCAAATCGTCCGCTTGGACTGGCTGACTTCGGCTTATGTTCTGGCGTTGTACAATGACATGGATGTTGAGGATCAGATATGTCACCGTCATAGCCATGTTGGCTTGCGGTCTGTGGGCGCAGAACAGCGCGGCACCGGCCTCCAACTCGAATGCGCAGCAAGGTTCCTCGCCTTCGAACCTTGCAGGTCAAGCGAGAGTTAACCCAGATGACTCCTCCAACCCGCTTCCGAACCGGCCATCACGTCAGCAGGAAGCACTCCAACAAGGATCGTGAGGCCGATTTACCCGATCGCAGCCGATCGAGATAAGCTCCAAGGGAAAGTTCTCGTAAGGGTGGGCGTTTCTGAAAACGGCGATGTAGAGAGCACCGAGGTGATCAATGGCAATCCCGTGCTAGCACAGGCCGCGATTGATGCCGCGAAAGAATGGAAATTCAAACCCTACCTTAAGAACGGTTCACCCGCGAAAACGGCGGTCAACTTGCCATTTGCGTTTGTGTTGCTTGATATGGACTCGCGGCCTGACGTCACGGCTGAAACCATTTCGCGAGACACGCCACGGGCGCTCATCACTGTCCGGCTCACGAGCGGAGGTTCGGGGAAGAGGGTTGTTCATAGAGTTGAGCCCGATTACCCATTCATTGCCAAGGCCGCTCGAGTTCAGGGCACAGTTGTGATGTTCGCGGTAATTGGCAAGGATGGCTCTATCGAGGACCTGCGGACGATCAGCGGGCACCCCCTGCTAGCTACAGCAGCTCTCGGTGCGGTCAAGCAGTGGAGATACAAACCGTTCCTTTTGGACGGCCAGCCGATTGACGTACAGACGACCATCGAGGCGCACTTCTTGCTACCCCGATCCTAGTTCGCGTCAGAAACTTGCGCGTAATACATCCCCTCCAGTCTCCCTCTGCACCCTCGCCGACAGCGTCTCCATATCCCGCAGAGTCAACCCCGCAGTCGAGATCGGTGCACCTACCCGCATCTCCAGCGGACGCGCTCTTGATGTGATACGTATCCATCGGCAGCAGCTCATAGGTGCCGACCAGCGCGATGGGGACGATATCCACTTCGGCTTTGATCGCCATGAAAAACGCGCCAGGGAGAAAAGGCTGAATGTGACCGTCGGCCGAGCGGCCGCCTTCGGGAAAAATCACCAGCGGCATTCCGTTCTTCAGCGTCCGCACCGCCGACTTGATCTGCCCCACCGACCGCGACGGATGCTGCTGGTCCACGCACACCTGCCCTGACCGCTTCAAATGCCATCCCACAATGGGATACGAGAGCAATTCTTTCTTGTGCAAAATGCGGAACTGAAACGGCAGATACGCGTAGAGCATCGGAATGTCGAGCGCCGACCCGTGATTCACGGCATAAACGTGCGCCTTAGAGAAATCAATCTTGTCGAGCCCGGTGACGCGCACCGGCGAAAAAATCACCTTCATGATGGCCTTGGCCCAGAGCTGCGCAAACCAGTGCAGAATGCTGCCGTCCTTGTCGAAGAACCCGAAGGGAATCGAAACCAGTCCGAAGCGCCACGGTGTAAAACCAGATCAGCGGATCGAAAAAGAAATAAGACCGCAACCGGCTGAGCCAGCCCGTATTTCTTGGAGCTGGGCTCGGTGGAGGTCGGCGCCCTCGTCCGCCGCCTTTGACTTCCTTTCGCCACCCCGTTCTCGCTCTCAGGCAATTTTCCGGCAAACGATCCCGATCACCCTGCTATTTTCCACCCGACTCTCCCCAACACCCGCATGGCTTCGCCCACCACGTAAATCGATCCCGTCACCACTATAATGCCGTCCGCTGCCGCCAACCCGCGAGCCCGCTCCAGCGCAGACTCCACATCGCGGCAGAGTATGATTTCCGAGCCCGTGCGCGATGCCGCGTCGCGAATCTCTTCCGGGGTCGCCGACCGCGGATTGTCCGCACTGGTGGCAATCACCGCTTCAGCCAGCGGAAACAGAATTTCCGCCATCTCGTCGATGGCCTTGTCGCGCATGGCGCCAAACACGAAAATAATCCGCCGGTCCTCATAATAAGAAGACAGCGCCGACCGCAGCGCCCACGCTCCCGCGGGATTATGCGCCACATCGAGCACAATTTCCGGCGCGCCCGCTTTTCGCCGGGATGACCTGAAAGCGTCCAGGCCAGCGCGTCTGCGCGAATACCGCGTTCGATCGTATCGGCAGTGATTGCGAAACCCTGTTTGCGACAATTCCTCCGCCGCCGCAATTGCCAACGCGACGTTCCGCAATTGATGCCGCCCCACCAGCGGCGTCTCCACCAGGATTTCTTTTCCCATCACCTGCAACGGATAACGCGAAATTGCCCCTCGATGTTCCTCTGTGCATCCTCCGTGTTCTCTGTGGTAAAAGCTTTTGACGTGTCAGTAGCGAGGCGCAGCCGGAGAAACCGGAGGCACGTACGGCACTGCGCTCACCGCGGTCGCGTCCAGATCAAGAATCGCATTCCCGATCACATCATTCGCCGCCGGACTCTGCGGCAGCGTGACCACGACCCCGCCTCGCCGGATAATTCCAGCCTTCTCCCGCGCAATCTCCGCGACCGTCTCGCCGAGAATATTTCTGATGATCCAAGCGCAATGTCGGTGATCACGCTGACCCTCGGCTCGATCACGTTGGTTGCGTCCAGCCGCCCACCCATGCCGACTTCGAGCACCGCAATATCAACCTTGCTGGTGGCGAAGTGCTCGAACGCCATCGCGGTCAGCATCTCAAAAAAGCTTGGATGCCAGGGCAGTTCACCATCTTCGATCAGCCGCTCGGCCGTGCGCTCGACCATGTCGTGCAGCAAGCGCGAATTTGTCGTCAGCAATCTCTTCGCCGTCGATCCGGATGCGCTCATTCATCCGCAGCAGATGCGGCGAAGTGTACAAGCCGGTGCGCAAACCCGAAGCCTGCAGGATCGAGGCCAGCGTCGCCGCCGTCGAGCCTTTGCCGTTCGTTCCCGCGATCAGAACGCTCGGAAAGCGCCGCTCGGGATTTTCCAGCGCCGCCAGCAGCACCCGCATGTGCGCCAGATCGAACTTGTGCGACGGCGTCTGCGCCAGCTCGTGGCCCAGCGCATACATGCGCGCAACAGCGGTTTGGTAGGAAGGCATAAAAACGTCGTCGGCCGTCAGTCTTCGGTCGTCGGCCAAAGCACTAGGGTACCAGCTTGGGTGGGAGGAATTCGACTTCTAGCGGTCGAACGGCTCTGGAAATAAGTTAAGCAGTATCGGCAAGGAGGGGTTGGCCGACGACCGAAGACCGAAGACCGACGACGCTTTTAGCTGACGGCTGATGGCTGATGGCTGACGGCTGGGCTCATAAACTCCAGCGCCCGCGCAATGTAGGCTTTCATCTCTTTGCGATGCACGACGGCGTCCAGCATTCCATGCTCCAGCAAGAACTCGCTGCGCTGAAATCCGGGCGGCAACTTCTGGCGGATGGTCTGTTCGATCACCCGTGGCCCGGCGAACCCAATCAGCGCGCCCGGTTCCGCAATATTCAAATCGCCGAGCATGGCAAACGACGCAGTCACGCCGCCCGTCGTCGGATCGGTCAACACGGAAATATATGGCACCTGCGCTTCGTCGAGTTTCGCCAGCGCCGCCGAGATTTTCGCCAGTTGCATCAGGCTGATCACGCCTTCCATCATGCGCGCCCCGCCCGACGCAGAAATAATGATCAGCGGCTGCTTGCTATCGAGCGCCAACTCGATCGCACGCGTAATCACCTCGCCGACCACCGCTCCCATGCTGCCGCCGATGAACCCGTACTCCATGGCGCTGATGATCACCGGCCGCCCGTTCAACTTGCCGCGGGCGTTGATCACCGCGTCGGTCAGGCCAGTTTCTTCCTGCGCCTTCGTCAACCGGTCCGCGTACGACTTCAAGTCGGTAAACTTCAGCGGATCGGTCGAAGCCAGATTGTCGCTGAAAGTTTCATACTCGCCGTCATCGAACAGCAGCGCCAGCCGCGTCCGGGCATCAATCCGGAAATGCTTGCCGCACTTCGGGCAAACGTTGTGGTTCTCTTCCAGATCTTTCTTCCAGATGACCTGCCGGCATTGCTCACACTTCACCCACAGCCCCTCGGTGCGAACGTTCTTCTCGCCCGAAGCGTCCAGCTCGCCGGATTGTCGTCGAAACCAAGCCATAAGAATTGAAGCGGATTGAGGCATCTGAGGGCTTCGAATTTCAGTTTCCGCGGTTGCGTTCCGATTTTCCATGATCCGTGATCTCAATCCTCAACGATTCAGTATTCGATCCCTCGCTGCGCCATCACGCCTTTTTCGTACGCGTGCTTTACCTGGCGCATTTCGGTCACCGTGTCCGCAACCTCGACGATTGTCGGATGCGCGTTGCGTCCCGTCAAGATTACGTGCACCATCTCCGGTTTACGCTTCAGCGCCTCAACCACCTTCGCCGGATCGAGCATGCCGTAGCTGATCGCGTAATTGATCTCGTCGAGAATCACCAAATCCCATTCGCCGGAGAGGATGGCGCGCTCGCCTTCGGCCCAGGCTTCCTCGACCATGCGAACGTCTTCCGGATCGGGCTTCTCGGCGCCCACTTTCACGAAGCCGCGGCCCATCTGCTTCATCACAAACTTGCCGCCGAAGGCCTCGACCGCGTCCAGCTCGCCGTAGTGCCACGAGCCTTTGATGAACTGCAGCATGAGCACGCGCATGCCGTTGCCCGACCGCGCGCAAAGCCGTGCCCATGGCGGCCGTGGTCTTGCCCTTCCCCGGCCCCGTATTCACCATAATCAGACCGCGGCGCACGTCAGACATAGCGAAGCCAGCGTCCACAAGCCAAACCTTGATTGTACGGCAAGAGTGGTCAAATACAATGGGCCGCGAGTGGAGGATTGGGAAAATTCGCTCCATGTTAGCGGTGCAGGTTTCAATTACCCAATTACAAAATTACCCGACTACCCACTTCCTTTGAACCTTGATGACACCATCGTCGCTATCGCCACTCCGCCCGGGCGCGGGGGAATCGGCGTGGTGCGCCTTGCTGGCCCGGAGGCCCGCTCGATTGCGACGCCCATGCTTCGGATGAAGCACGACCTGGAGCCCGGGCGAGCTGTCTTCGGAGAGCTGATCGAGCCGGGTGACCACAACTCGTGTGGGTCGGACACTCTTGTCCGACCGGCAGCGGATGCGGCAGTGGCGGCTCAGTCTGGAACCCCGGCAGCCCAAGACCATTCCGTGGCAGGCGTCGAGATATCATCCGCTGCCCCTCGGACGGGAGTGTCCGCGCCACACGGGCTGGAATCCCACCAGCGCCGCATCGACGAAGTCGTCGTCACCTATTTCGCCAAGCCGCATTCCTATACCACTGATGAGATCATCGAAATCTCCGCTCACGGATCGCCGGTCGTCCTCCGGCACATTGTCGAACTTGCCCTCGCTCGCGGCGCCCGCCTGGCCGAGCCCGGCGAGTTCACCATGCGCGCCTTCCTCAACGGACGCATCGACCTCACTCAGGCCGAGGCTGTTCGCGACCTGATCGATTCGCAGACGCTTTACCAAGCCAAGATTGCCGCCCAGCAGCTCGAAGGCGCGCTCTCCCGCCGCCTGCAGCCGATCAAACAGAAATTGGTAGAGCTGATCGCGCTGCTTGAAGCCGGAATTGATTTTGCCGAAGACGACGTGCCAGTTCTGCCTGGCGACCAAATACTCCAACACATAGCCACGGTCCGCGCCCCTCTCGAAGAACTCGCCCGCTCGTTTGCATACGGAAAAATTGTCCACGAAGGCCTGACTCTCGCCATCGTCGGCCGCCCCAACGTCGGCAAGTCGAGCCTGTTCAACCGCCTGGTCGAACGCGAGCGCGCCATCGTCACCGCCACGCCAGGCACTACGCGCGATCTCGTCACCGAAACCGTTTCGCTCGGCGGAATCCCCGTCAAGCTGGTGGACACCGCCGGCATCCGCCGCGCGCTCGACGAAGCCGAAAGCATCGGAATCCAAAAATCGATGGAGGCCCTGGCCGACGCGGATTTGGTGCTGGTGGTCCTCGATGTTTCGCAACCGCAAACCGCCGAAGACCAGCCCCTGCTCGATCAGATCAAGAATCGCTCCGCCATCGTGGTGGAAAACAAGTCCGACTTGCGTGGATCACCCGCCCGCCCCGAAGCTATCCACACCTCCGCTCTCACCGGCGAAGGCATCCCCGAACTTCGCGCCGCCATTCTCCGTCTCGTCACCGGAGACGCCGTCCCCAGCGCGGAATCCGGCTTCCTAACCAACGTGCGCCATCAATCCCTAGTGCGCGATTCGCTAACTGCGCTCGAGGCCGCGCAGGCCGCCGTCCGTAATCGCACACCTCACGAAATGCTGCTGCTCGATCTCTACAGCGTGTTGCGCCCGCTGGATGAAATCACCGGGGCGACCACCAACGACGACATCCTCAATTTGATTTTCAGCAGATTCTGCATCGGAAAGTGAAGTCCTAGGGCCGAACCTCCGACATCAGGCACATCAGGTTGCCTTCGGAATCGCGGAATGCTGACAGCCACAAATCATGATCGGGCATTTTCGCGACCAGATGCGGCTGGTCTTCGGTTTTCACATTTTTCCGCGCGAGTGCTGAATAGGCCGATTGGATGTCTTCGACTTTGAAGTACAGAATTGAGGACGGGTGGTCGAATTCCGGCTTCTCCGGAGGGCTCAACATCAGCCGCACCCCGCCGCAGTCGAAGAAGGCAAGATGTCCTGCCGTGAACAACAGCTTCAGTCCGAGGATGTCACGATAGAATTCTACCGCGCGGTTGGTGTCGTGCACGTTGATGGCAATCTGGCCGATCTGCTCGATCCCGATATCGGTCGTGGCTGGTGCTGTCATGTTTCGCCTCGCTTTCAAAGCATACCTGTAGACACGTAGCTTACTGCGTCTCCAGTTGGTATAATTAGCATAGCTAACTAATGTATGCAAGCGCGTCCGAGACCAGAGAGGGCCGGTAAGCAAGCATTCGAAACCGCCGACCGCATGCATTCCGCGGCGATTCATCTGCTGCGTGGGCTACGCATCCGTGATCGGGAGAGTGGCATCGGCCCGGCGCAACTCTCGGCGCTCTCGGTGCTTGTGTTTGGCCGGCCGAAGTCGCTGGCCGAACTTGCCCAAGCTGAGCAGGTGAAGCCACCCACCATGAGCCGGATTGTGGCCGGCCTGGTGCGGGCCAGGCTTGTGCACACGGTTACGAACCAGGACGACCGGAGGGCGGTTGTGATTAACCCAACTCCGAAGGGTATTCGTCTCATGCACTGGGCGCGCATGCGAAGGGTGGAATCGCTGGCTCGGGCGGTGGCGGCACTGGCTGAATCGGAGATCGCAACACTACGAAAGGCTGCCTTCACGATGGAGGAGCTGAGCAGGCAAATGTAAGCGTGCTCGCCGGGAGTCTAGCAGTCGCTTATTTCGCCATTACCGCCAGCGCCGCGCGGAACATCGCATCAAAAGGCCCGTTCTTCTCAACCGAACTCAATGCTTTCTCGGCCGCGGCCTGCTGATAGCCCAGATTCACCAACGCCGAGAGCACATCTTCCTGCGTGGCGCTAAACGAAGGCATTTCCCGCACCTGCCCCGCGCCCGCAGGCGGAAGCTTGTCGCGCAGTTCCAGCACCATGCGCTCGGCGGTTTTCTTTCCGATACCGGGAATCCTGGTCAGGCGCGCGATATCGTTCCCCCGAATGGCATTCGCCATATCGTCCGCCGCCATCCCGCTCAAAATCGTCATCGCGAGCTTGGGCCCGATTCCGCTCACCGTGATCAGCTTCTCGAAAAGCTGCTTCTCTTCTGGATGCGCGAATCCATAGAGCGCAAATTGGTCCTCGCGGACATGAGTATGAATGTGCAGCGCCACTTCGCCGCCGACTGAAGACAGCTCAGAAAACGTGGGCACAGAAATCGTCACGTCATAGCCGACGCCCGCCGTCTCCACCACCGCCTGATTCGGATGTTTTTCCAGCAGCTTGCCGCGCAGGTGAGCAATCATCGAAGGGAATTGTACTAAGGGTATTGAAGATTGTGGGTTAAACCTGACGGCTAAGAGCCAAGAGCTAAGAGCCAAGAGCCAAGAGCTAAATTCAGAACAATGAACTCTGCCTGCGGTTCGGCGTAATCCCAAAATGCTCATACGCCAACTGCGTCGCCACTCGCCCGCGCGGCGTACGGTTCAGGAATCCAATCTGAATAAGAAACGGCTCGTAGATTTCCTCAATCGCGTCCGGCTCCTCGGCCAGGGCCGCCGCAAGTGTGTTCACGCCAACCGGCCCGCCCTGATACTTCTCGATAATCGCCAGCAGCAGCTTGCGGTCCACTTCGTCGAAACCCGTAACGGTCCACTTCCAGCATCTGCAACGCTGCTTGCGCCGTGGGCAGATCAATCTTTCCCGCGCTCCGCACCTGGGCAAAGTCGCGCACCCGCCGCAACAGCCGGTTCGCAATCCTCGGAGTCCCCCGCGACCGGCTGGCGATTTCCAGCGCTCCTTCCCGATCGATCTCCACGCCCAAAATCTCCGCCGAGCGTTCCACGATGATCCGCAAATCCTCGTGCCCGTAAAATTCCAGCCGCAGCACAATCCCAAATCGCGACCGCAGCGGGGCCGAAAGCAGTCCCGCCCGCGTGGTTGCGCCGATAAACGTGAACGGCCGCACGTCCATGGTGTGCGTGCGCGCCGCCGGGCCTTGTCCGATCAGAATATCGAGCTTGTAATCCTCCAGCGCGGAATACAGAAGTTCTTCCAGCACCGGCTGCAGCCGATGCACCTCGTCAATAAAGAAGACCTGCTTCTCGCGCAGGTTGGTCAGGACTGCGGTCAGGTCGCCTTTGATTTGCAGCGTGGGTCCGGAAGTCTGCTGGAACGGAACGCCCATTTCGTTGGCGATGATGGTCGCCAGCGTCGTCTTTCCCAGGCCCGGAGGCCCGTACAGCAGCACATGGTCCAGCGCCTCGCCCCGTGACCGCGCGGCCTCGATCGCAACTGCAAGATTCTCTTTGACTTTGGCCTGCCCGATGAACTCCCCGAGCCGCTGCGGGCGCAGCTTCAGCTCAAAAGACGAATCGTCCTCAACCGGCGCCGCCGAAACCACCCGGTCACGCTGGTCGAGCTGCGGAATGTTCTTGAGACTAGCCACTGGCCGGATACTAAGCGGAAATCGCGATTCAAGCAATTGTGAATCGGGGTCGGCGGGCGGATGGGTTTCCTCCGTGCACCACCACAGAACTGCTCGTGTAGGGGCAGGTGCCCCCACCTGCCCCCGGAGCGCAGCTCCGGTCTGCCCTAAATGCGGAAAATGCCGCCGGGATCACTCCCGCCCGAGATTCTGAGGCGAAAATCCCCGGAACTTTCGCTCCACCCCCTGCGTAACATTTCCAGACGCGGAGCCACGCCTCCGCGTCCCGGGGATGCACGAAAAAAGACGCACGAAAATCTGTCCTGAAAGGACTATCACCATGAGTCCCATGCCAAAGAACGCCATGAAAAAAGCCCTGCCGCTGCTGGCCGTACTGCTGCTGGCCGGCACCATGACCTTCGCCGCCACCCCGGAACGCTATCTTGCACGTGCGCGTCACCAACCCGACCACGCACGAAAATGTTCGCGTCAACCTCCCGCTTTCGCTCGCCGAAAAGATTATCCCCGCCATTAACGACGGCGACCTCCGCGACGGCAAGGTCCACGTCGGAGGCCTCGACGCCGAACAACGTGAACGTGCGCGCCATCCTCGAAGCCCTGAAAACCGCGCCTGAAGGCGAGTTCGTGACCGTGCAGCAGAACGACAGCGACGTTCACGTCGCCAAAGAGCACGGCCAGCTGGTCGTCCACGTGATCGACAAGAACAGCAAAGAGAAAGTCGACGTCACCATTCCCTGGGAAGTCGCCCAGGCGCTCATCGCCGACACCACCGAGAACCAGCTCAACATCGAAGCCGCGATCAAGGCGCTGGAGAATCTTGCCGGCGACGTCAACCTGGTCAGCGTGGTCGGCCACGATGAAACCGTCCGCATCTGGATTGATTCGCGCAGTAGCGACGAGTAGTGTGTGTCGCGACGCGGAAGAATGGTCTGTACGTGATGTGGAAGAGCGGCGCTTCAGCGCCGCGCAAGAGCTCTAATAATCAATGCGGGCTTTAGCCCCCGAGAATTCAACAAAAGGAAATCTCCATGATTCTTCTAGCCAAACTCGGCGTCGGAGTTCTCGGTACCGCCATGGTCGGCGCGCGCCGCACTCTCCAGCGAAGGTTTCATCCACGTCAACGTGAACGAAAAGAAAGCCGACGGCCATCACATCAACCTGATCGTCCCCGCCGCGCTGGTTCCCGTGGGCCTGAGGTTCGTCCCTCGTGAGCACCTTGCCGAGGCCGGGCAGAACCTGCGCGCCAATATGGCCATCATCGACGCCGCACTCCCCGCCCTCGAGCAGTGCCCCGACGGCGTCTTCGTCGAAGTCACCGACCCCGGCGAACACGTCCTGGTCGCCAAAGTCGGCGGCTCAATCGTCATCGACGTAAACGACCCCGACGAGACGGTGCACGTCTCCGTCCCTTTGCGGGCAGCGGAGAGCGCAATCCACGAGATCGCTGCGGCGAACCGGCCGATGTGAACGGCCCCGCAGCACTCGTTCTGCGCGCGAGTGTCATCCCGAGCTCGCCCGCAAGGGCGAGAGAGGGACCTTACTACCTTTCGTACCGTCGATGTCGCAGACGGGACGAGTAAAATCGAATGAGGCGTCCCGATGACTGATAACCCTCATAACGAAGACTGCCCAAGTGAGGCGGAGCACAAGCGCAACAGCGTGGACGAACTCCTGCGCCGGGTCGACGCACTTCCTACAATTGATTCTCGGGCGGCAGACGAGATCCTGGGCTACGACGAAAACGGCCTCCCAAGCTAGTGCGATTGGATTCCCTGCCGATTTAGGTAAAAATGCGCCGCGCCATCATGCCATCGATGACCCTGAGCCAGCTACGCGACACCCGTCGCCTCAAGGCTTGGCTAAGGGCGGGCAAGACGGCGGAACCGCGAGAGCGGAACCGAGTGATCGCGCATATCATCCCCGAAAGACCGCAGGTTCGTCCCGCCAAGTAGGTTGATCGATGCTTACGGCTTGACAAGCCGAACCTTCCGCTCGGTTACAACCACGAAGCAGCCCGGCCATTGATCGACGTTCTCCGTCAGGAAAACGTACAGTACCCGAGCGATGAGATTCCGTCGGCTGGGCGAATGCAGGCGAACCAAAAGAACTCCTGCGTGAGATCCAGGAGTGAATCGGCGGATATCGGAAAAATCCAAGTCCTGGGTAATTAGGAATCTGGATTCCGCTTGCGCCGCCCCCATATGTCCAGATCAGCGCGGCCAGTAAGACCTTCGCTGGATGTTGTGTGTACGTCGTGTCCGAGATTCTGCAGCGCCCTCGCCAGTTGTAACGGCAGATTCTCGTCCAACTTGATCTTCATCGAAAATCAGGAAGAGCGGGCGGGGGCAGGTCTTCTTCAGCAGAAGCAGCAGCAAAGGCGATCGCTGCCCGAATATCCTCAGCCGTCAAACTAGGGAAATCCGCAAGGATTTTTTCGGCGGTATCCCCTTCCGCCAAGCTGGCGAGCACCGTGCGCAGTGTGACGCGGGTCCCCTTGAAGGTGGGTTCCCCGTTGCAGATTTTGCGCGCTCGGACGATGCGTCCGTTTAAGCGATCAGGCATAGCAAAGCAATTATACGACTTGACTACTACTACTCCTCTTCTTCCTTCACCTCGCCACGCTCCGCCCGCGCCTTCTCAATAATCTTCTCCTGCTGCTGCGCCGGGACCACATCGTAATGATGCATTTCCATGTTGAAGCTGCCGCGGCCCTGGGTCATGGCGGTGAGGTCAACGCCGTAGGTCAGCATTTCGGCCATGGGCACTTCGGCCTTGACCACGGTGTTGCCGCCTTTGTTGTCCATGCCCTGGATGCGTCCGCGCCGCGAGTTCAGGTCGCCCATGATGGATCCGGCAAATTCGTCCGGGGCCGTGATCTCGGCCAGCATGACCGGCTCGAGCAACGTGGGCTTGGCCTGCTCCATGGCTTTGCGAAACGCGATGCGCCCCGCCATTTGAAACGACATGTCGTTCGAATCCACGTCGTGATACGACCCGTCGTAGAGGATCACGCGAAAATCGACGACTGGATATCCCGCCAGATATCCGCGCGCGGCCGCGTCGCGAATTCCTTTTTCGACCGCCGGGATATAGTTCTTCGGAATCGCGCCGCCGAAAATATCGTTTACAAACTCAAACTGCCCGCCGCGCGGCATCGGCTCCATCTTGATTTTGCAGTCGCCGTACTGGCCGTGGCCTCCAGTCTGCTTTTTGTGTTTTCCCTGCACGTCGGCCTTGGCGCGAATGGTCTCGCGGTACGGCACTTTCGGCGCCTTCAGAATCACTTCCGTGTGATACCGCTTCTTCAGCTTCGCGACCACAACTTCAATGTGCTGCTGCCCGGTGCCCGCGATCAGAAATTCTTTCGTCTGCGGGTCGCGGAAATTCCGCAGCATGGCATCTTCTTCCATCAGCTTATGGATGCCCGGCCCCAGCTTGTCTTCATCGGCGCGGCTCTTCGGCTCAACCGCAAACGTAATCGCCGGCTCCGGCAGCTTCACATGCGGATACAGAATCGGCGCCGACTTGTCTCCCAGCGTGTCCCCGGTGAGCGTGTCTTTTAATTTCGCCACCGCGCCAATGTCGCCCGCGTGCAGTTCGTTCACCGGAACCGCCGTCTTCCCCTGCATGATAGAGATATGCGCCAGCTTCTCGGCCGAGTTGCGCGAAAAATTCTGCAGCGAGGCGTCGTTCTTCAACACCCCGGAGAAAACTTTGAAATAGGAAATGCGCCCCGCAAACGGATCGGAAACCGTCTTGAACACATAGACCGAAACTGGCTCGGTATCCGATTCCTTGCGCACGGCCTCGCCGCTTCCTGAAACCGCCTCGCCGCGAACCGCATCATGCTCGGTCGCCGCCGGAGTAAATTCCACGATGAAGTCCATCAGCCGGTCGGCGCTCACGTTGCCCAGGCCGGAAGCAAACAGCACCGGAAAAATCTTGTCCTCGCGGATCGCGTTGTGCAGTGCGGGAATCAGATGTTCCTCGGGGATCGTCCCTTTGTCGAAAAACTCTTCCATCAGCGCGTCGTCGCCCTCGGCGATCATCTCCACCAGCTTTTCATGCGCTGCCTGCGCCGCCTCTTTCATGTTGGCGGGAATCTCGCCTTCTTTGCCCTTGCCGTTTCCGCCCAGCTCGTAGGTGTAAGCCTTCATGCGGACCAGGTCCACCACGCCCGATAAATTCTTCTCTTTGCCAATCGGCAATTCGAGCGGAATCACCGACCGGCCAAAGGCATTGGTGAGCGACTCCAGCACCCGCTCGGCGTCGGCGCGCTCGCGGTCCATGCGGCTGGCCACAATCACCCGCGGAGTCTTATATTCCTCGCAATCGTTCCACACGCGCTCGGTCACAACTTCCACGCCCGCCACGCCGTCCACCACCACGACCGCCGCATCCACCACCGGCAGCACCAGCTTGGCCTCGTGGACGAACATGTTGAACCCGGGCGTATCGATGAAATTGATCTTCGTATTGCCCCATTCGGCAAAGGCCAGTCCGGCCGAGATCGACATCTTGCGGGCAATTTCTTCTTCGTCGTAATCGGTGGTGGCGGTGCCGTCGTCCACGCGCCCCTGCCGCGGGGTCGCCCCCGCGGTGTACAGCATGGCCGAGATCAGCGACGTCTTGCCCGCATGCCCGTGTCCCACCACCGCGACATTCCTAACGTTTGCGCCTTCATAAACCTTCATGGGTTTATCCCTCGCAGAGAAGCCAAGAATCTAACACAGGAAAAATGGCCGCTCAACTCGTCAAACCGGCCATCAGACTATGTTTCGGTCACGACCCCGTGCGCGTGCAAGGCTTGTCCGACCTGGCTACTCGGAGTATCCTGCCCACGAGGCAGCACACTGACTTGAAAATCCGCGTTCCATTGAGTGCCCTAGGTCTGTTGGGATTTCTGGCTGTGGCCCAGTCGCCAGAACATCTGAGCGTTAGTATGTCCACTTTGCCTGCCGCGCAGCAATCGGAGATAAACGGCGCGATTAAGCGATCGGATCGTCAGTTCAAGTGGAAAGCTGGCAACGGTCCAGAGAGCGCGATTAGAGACGCTTCGGTTGAGGCTGTCCGCCTCGGCCCCACCGACGAGAATGATCTTGTTGTGACTGACCAGTCTGCTTGCAGCCCAACTGGAAACTGCTCGATATTGGTTTTGCGATCCGCAGATGGTCGATACCGAGTTGTATTGGATGGGATTGGCCAATCGTTCACCATTCGCCCTGACCGAACCGAGGGTTTCCGCAACATAGAATTGACGATGCACGGCTCAGCAACCGAAAGCACTGTGAAGACTTACAAGTTTAACGGCTCAAGATATCTTCGCTCCGCCTGCCAGGACGTGCATTTTGCAACTCTCGACAAGGAAGGAGATCTACAGGAGCTCGAAAAGCCCCTCGTGACCCCTTGTCGCTGAGCAAGGTCAACTTGTCAGCGGCTTCCGCGGCGATCTGAGTGTCATCGAAGACCAACGTCAAAAGCGTCGGACAAGAGTGCCCGACCCCCACACCCCCTCCTCTTGCTTGCCTTCCCGCCGATGCTTACTATTAATAGGTTTGCGCGCTGGCCCCAGCCCCTTCCCGGCTGCGCGCATCCGTAGTTATTAACGAATCGCCGTCATAATCGGAGAAGTCATATGAAGACCGTTTCGCTGGAGCAGGAAATCAATCCCTGGGAGGCGCAATCCACCCGCTTCAAGCTGGCCGCGCAGAAGCTCAATCTGGATGAAGGCCTCTGGAAGGTCCTGCAGTATCCCAACCGCGAGCTGATCGTGCACATTCCGGTCGCGCTCGACAACGGAAAGCTCGAAGTCTTTACCGGATTTCGCGTCCAGCACTCCATCGCGCGCGGCCCGGCCAAGGGCGGCATCCGCTACGGCCCCGATGTCACGCTCGACGAAGTCCGCGCCCTGGCCGCGTGGATGACCTGGAAGTGCGCCGTGGTCAACATTCCCTTCGGCGGCGCCAAGGGCGGCGTGATTTGCGATCCCCACAAAATGTCGATGGGCGAACTGGAGCGCATGACCCGCCGCTACACCGCCGAGCTGGTCGAATTCATCGGCCCGGAAAAAGATGTTCCCGCGCCCGACGTGAACACCAACGAGCAAGATCATGGCCTGGATGATGGACACCTACTCCATGCACATGCGGCAGACGGTCACCGCGGTCGTCACCGGTAAGCCCATCAACATGGGCGGATCGCGCGGACGCCGCGAAGCCACCGGCCGCGGCATCATGATCGTTTGCGACCAGGCGATCAAGAAGCTGGGCCTGAAGCCCGGAAGACACGCGCGTGATCGTGCAGGGCTTCGGCAACGTCGGCTCCAATTGCGCCCTGCTGATGGCGCAAGCGGGATACAAAGTCACCGGCGTGATCGAGGTGGACGGCGCCATCTACAACAAGAACGGAATCGACGTGGAAGCGCTGATGAAGCACCGCGAGCGCACCAAGGGGATTAAAGGCTTCACCGAAGCCGAGGCCGCTGATCCCGACGAATTGCTGCTCACCGAGTGCGAAATCCTCGTCCCCGCGGCGACCGAAAACCAAATCACCAGCCAGAATGCCGATCGCGTGAAGTGCCGCATCCTCGCCGAAGGCGCCAATGGCCCCACCACTGCCGAAGCCGACGAAATCCTGGCCGACAAAAAAGTTTTCGTGATCCCCGACATTCTGTGCAACGCCGGCGGCGTCACCACCTCCTATTTCGAATGGGTGCAGGACCGCCAGGGATATTTCTGGAAAGAAGTCCGTAGTCAACGAGCAGCTCGAAGACATCATGGTCAACGCCTTCGACGACGTGGTGCGCTACTCCGAAACCCACAACGTGAATAACCGCATCGCGGCCTACATGCTGGCGATTGACCGTGTGGCCTACACGATCAAGCAGCGCGGGATTTACGCGTAAGAGCAGCTGTCAGCTATCAGCCGTCAGGTAAACCGGGGTTCCAGGGAAGGAGCGTCCTTGCGGATTCAGAGTTCAAGAATGACTCGTATTCTCCAGCCCGGACGGTCACTCCTTGGCGAGGATCGCGACAAAAAAACCATCGCATGGATGCGCTCCCGGAATCGTCCGCAAATAGGGGCCGCTTAGCAGCGATCCTCCATCCCAGACCAACTCCCCACTGTGGCGAAGGCGTTTGATCTCATCATCGCAATCCACGACACGAAATGAACCTTCGCCCACCAGCGCCCTTTCGATGACCTGCTCGTTCTCCTCTGGTTCCAGCGAGCACGTTGAATACACAATCCGCCCGCGGGGTGAAACATGCTTCATTGCCGCCCGCAAGATCTCGACCTGATATTTCTGCAGGCGCAACAAATCCTCTGGCTGCAGCCGCCACTTAATCTCCGGATTCCGCGCCAGCGTCCCCGTACCCGAGCACGGCGCGTCCACCAGCACCCGGTCGAAACTCCCAGGAGGCGGCATCTTCCGCACATCCCCTGCAATCACGCGCACATTCTCGGCCGGTACTAGCTTACGCAGCAGCGCCGCGCGTTGCGGATGCAGCTCCATCGCAACCACCGCCGCCTCCGGATTCCGCTCCGCCAGAATCCGCGTCTTCCCGCCCGGCGCCGCGCAGCAATCCAGAATGTTCTTGCCCTCCCCGACCAGGAGCGCGACCAGCTGCGAGCCTTCATCCTGAATGGAAACCCGCCGCTCACGAAATGCTTTCGTGGCCGTGATGTCGCCGGATTTCACCGTGAATGCCGAAGACAACAGCTTTCCGGGTTCAAGCTCAATTCCGTCGGCCCGAAGATCATCCACCAGCGATGTGGGGACAGCCGTCCTCGGCTGTCCGTCGAGCGCAGCTCGACTGGTTTCAGCGCCCTTCTGAATCCCGGGATCCGGGCCCGCGGCCCGGGGACAGCCGGGGGCGGCTGTCCCCACATTTTGTTGCGCTGTGCTGATACGAACGGCTTGCCCCGGCGCCGCCTGATCGTAGTCGCAAATCCTCCGCGCGGCCTCCGCCCCATAGACCCTTACCCACCGCTCCACCAGCCATTCCGGATGAGCCACGACATCCTTCAATCCCGCTGGCGACCGCTCGATCTTGCGCAGCACCGCATTTACCAACCCTTCCGCCGAGCGCTTGTGCGCGCTCTTGACCAGCTCCACGCTCTCATTCACCGCCGCATGCCTCGGTATCCGATCAAGAAAAAGAATCTGATAAGCCCCCAGCCGCAATGCCGTGAGCACTTCCAAGTCGAGTTTGGGTGCCCCACTTCTCCCCGTTTTTGGGAGAAGTGGGGAATTTCCCTTTGGATTTGCGCCCATCCGATTCGGCAGCGAATGACTGGAGAGCTCCGCAATCTTGGCGTCCAGCACCCCGCGCCAGCGCAGCACTCCCATCACAAGTTCCGTCAACAATCCGTGGTCGGCGGGAGAAAGCTTCGCGAAGCGGGACGAATGCAGCATCTCCGACGCGTAAGCATCGGTAGCCTCAATCCGCATCAGGATTTCAAACGCCGCTGCGCGCGCAGGGGAAACGGGCATGAGCATCTATTCTATCGGGTGCTCTGATGGCTAAGTCAGCGGGTGACCGCGTATAGGATCCTGCCCGTATACCCATGAACAAGATTGCGGGCAGACATTCTTGCAGGCTAGCGCCGCTTTGACTGTTTTGACGATCCAGCCTAAGATTTTCGCGTATCGAGCTTGGCCATCTGAAAGGTAAGGCGAGTACTCCCCAAATCACGTCACCACCCGAATTGCGCGCAATCTGCAATGAATGGTTCACGATCTTTCCGCAGACTAGCCCGAGTCCTGCTCCTGGCTGTGGTTTACTTCATTGCCGGTAAGCTGGGACTCCGTCTGGCGTTCGTGAATCCGAGCGCAACCGCCGTGTGGCCCCCACCGGAATCGCACTTGCGGCCTTACTAGTTCTCGGGTATGAAGTCTGGCCCGGCGTCTTCCTGGGCGCATTCCTGGTCAACGTCACAACTGCAGGCTCGGTGGCAACTTCCACCGGTATCGCTTTGGGAAATACTCTCGAGGCAGTAGTGGGCTGCTACCTGGTCAATCGGTTTGCCCTCGGTGAAAAGGCGTTCAATCGGGCGCAGGACATCTTCAAATTCGCGGCTCTTGCCGGTCTCGTAAGCACCTCCGTAAGTGCAACGTTCGGTGTTGCCAGCCTTTCACTCGGCGGATTGGCGCACTGGTCCGAGTTTGGCACGATCTGGTCAACGTGGTGGTTAGGCGACGCAGGAGGCGCCCTGGTCGTCGCTCCGCTGCTCGTACTCTGGCTCCGGGGTCCTCGCATACATTGGACCGGAGCCCAGCTTGCCGAGGCTGTCATTTTGCTCACGGGAATCCTCTTGATCGGCCAGAGCGTGTTTGGTGGATTCCTCCCGTCAAGCACCAGGAATTACCCTTTGGAGTTCCTCTGCATCCCGTTCCTGATCTGGGCGGCATTCAGATTTGGCCCGCGCGAGACAGCGGCCGCCGCCTTCGTGATTGCCGCAATTGCAATCTCGGGCACACTCGCCGGATTCGGTCCCTTTGTCAGGGGTACCAAGAATGAGTCTCTGATCCTGTTACAGGTGTATGTGGGAATCTTGGCGGTGACAGGTCTGGCTCTTGCGGCGCTGGTTTCAGAACGCAAGGAAATCGAGGAAAAACTCCAGCACCTGGCTGCATCCGACCCGCTCACGGGCCTCGCGAACTACCGCCGTTTCATGGAAGTTCTGACGGAAGAGATTAGCCGATCGCAGCGCACCGGACGTCCGTTTGCCGTCTTGCTCCTCGACCTTGACGGCATGAAGCAGATTAATGACCGCCACGGACACTTGGCAGGGAACCAGGTGCTGAGCCGCTTGAGCAAGGTCTTGCTGAGTTGCCGAAGGAATATTGATACAGCGACACGGTTCGGCGGAGACGAGTTTGCCATGCTCTTGCTCGACACGGATGGCACTGCGGCTCAGCAAGTGGCTGGGCGCGTCTTCAAGGGAATTGCCGCAGACCCGGAAGAGCCGCGGATGACCGTGGCGATTGGAATCGGAGCCTACCCGAGCGATGGCGGGACAATCGAAAGTCTATTGGAAGCGGCCGACCGTGCTCTCCATCAGATGAAGCGTGGCGGCGGTGGGACCGTGACAGCGGAATCGTTGTCGTGAGGCAGACTAGTCCCCAAGTCTCTCACCTGGCTGCGGCCGATACCCCTGCACAAAGTCCCTAGCAGCCATCCGCTTCTTCCCCTCTGGCTGTATTTCCAGTAGCTCAATCGCGCTTCCAATCCCGCAGCCCACAAAGAGACGCCCGTCCCTCACGAGGATCTCCGCAGTAGCAACTTGCTCCGCCGCAAGCTTGATCGCGGTTATGCCCAGCCCTTTCCTGCGAAACGTAGTAAACGCCCCCGGCCAGGGCTGAAACCCGCGCAGCCGGTTGTAGATTTCCTGCGCGCTGCGCGTGAAATCAATTCTTCCGTCTTCCTTTTTCAGAATCGGGGCCAGAGTCGCGCGCGCGTTATCTTGTTTTTGCGGATGAATGGTACCCGCCTCCAGTCCACGCAAGGTCTCGATCATTAAGTCGGCGCCGATCACGGCCAGCCTTGGCGACAGAGTTTCAGCGGTGTCTTCGTCCGCGATTGCCATGTCTTTTTGCAACAGGATGTCGCCGGTGTCGAGGCCTTCGTCGATACGCATAGTGGTGACGCCGGTGACCGTCTCGCCGCGGGCGATGGCCCACTGGATGGGTGCCGCACCGCGATACTTCGGCAGCAGCGACGCATGCAGATTGATGTTCCCGAGCGGGGGCAGTTCGAGCATCCACGGCGGAATGATTCGGCCGTAGCCGACCACAATGATCGCCTGCGGACGAATCGCCTCCAGCTTCGCCCGCAGCTCTTCGTTTTGTTTGATTTTTTCTGGCTGGTAGATCGGGAGTTGGAGTCTTTCAGCGGCCTGCTTTACCGGAGATGCAACAACTTCAAGCCCCCGCCCCTTGGGACGATCCGGCTGAGTCAGTACCAGCGGCACGCTAAATCCGGCCTCGACCAGCTTTTCGAGAGTAGGGACGGCAAACCGAGGGGTTCCGCAGAAAACAATCGGGTGATCGGGTGATCGGGTCATTGAGTGATCAATTTACCTTGTCATCCCGAACTCGTTCGCCGAAGGCGGGCGAGAGAGGGACCTTACGTGGGCAGGTTTCCACCTGTGCAGTGTACAAGGCCGCCTCTCGGCCGAATTGTGGGACATTCCCGTTTACGACGCAGACGCTGCGAACCTATCGTAAGGTCCCTCTCTCGCCCGCCTTGCGGCGAACGAGTTCGGGATGACACGGGTGAATATGTACATCAGGCATACGGTGCCCTACCATTCCCCAGCTTTCATCAGCTTCTTGATCCTGCGCTTGATCAAATCCCGCTTCAGCGCGCTCAAATGGCTGATGTAAAGCTTGCCGTTCAGATGATCGGTTTCGTGCAGGAACGCGCGGGCCAGCAATTCTTCTCCGGTTTTTTCGTACCACTTACCGTTCACATCCTGAGCGCGGACGGTGACCCTGTTCGCGCGGGTGACTTCTTCACGGAAATCGGGGATGCTCAGGCAACCTTCACTCTGCCGCTGCTTGCCTTCTTTGTGAATGATTTCGGGATTGGCCAGCACCAGCTTGGCCTTGGGATCTTCGCGGAAACTGACGTCAATCACCGCCAGCCGCTTGGAGATACCAATCTGCGACGCAGCCAGCCCCACGCCTTTGGCCGCGTACATGGACTCGAACATGTCCTCGACCAGCTTCTTCAGCTCGTCACCGAATTCGGTGACCGGAGCAGCCAGCGTTTCCAGAACTGGGTTTCCAAACTTTACGATGGGATAGATCATTGATCGGTTTCTAGTTTCTAGTTTCCAGAAAAAGTTGTAGCTCGAAACTGGAAACCCGAAACGCTCAGTAATTCTTCAACTGCCCCAAATATCCTTTGAAATTCCGCACCGTCTCGGTCATGGAATCGCCGCCGAATTTTTCCAGCGCGCTGCGCGCCAGAGTCAGCGCCACCATGGCTTCGCCCGCAACCCCTGCTGCCGGGACCACGCAAACATCCGAGCGCTCATAGGCGGCTTTGACCGGCTCGCGAGTTTCAAAGTCCACCGATTGTAACGGACGCCGCAAGGTGGAAATCGGCTTCAGGTATCCGCGCACACGAATCTCCTGGCCGTTCGAAACGCCACCTTCGATCCCGCCCGCGTTGTTGCGCGTACGTGTGAATCCGGCGAACTGGGATCCCGAGGAAGATCCCGGCGTTGATTCCGGTGTTGCTTCCGAAGATCGCGAGTACCCAATCTCATCATGAACCGCAGACCCCGGAGCATACGCCGCCGTCACCCCAGCGCCGATTTCGACCGCCTTCACCGCCTGCAGTGACATCACCGCCGCCGCCAGTTGTGCGTCGAGCCGCTCGTCCCACTGCACGTACGTGCCGAGCCCCGGCGGAACATTGTGCGCCACCACCTCAAACACCCCGCCCACCGAATCGCCGGTGCGCAACACCTTGTCCACTTCCTCTTTCATGCGCAGCTCAGCTTCGGGCTCAGCGCAGTTCAGCAAGACTTCCTCCTTGCTGCAACTCGCCACAATCTTTTCCCACGGGACTTCGTGCTCCACATTGGCCGCGCCCACGGCGACTACGTGGCTCAAGACTTCGATTCCCAACTCGCGGAGCAGCAATTTCGCCAGCGCGCCGATCGCCACCCGCGCCGCCGACTCGCGTGCCGACGCCCGCTCAAGAACGTATCTGGCTTCCGGAAAGTTGTACTTCAAGGCGCCCGCGAGATCGGCGTGACCAGGCCGCGGCGACGCCACCCGTTTGTGCAGCTTGGGATCGCCCGTTTCCACCGGAAGCTGCCCCTGCCAGTTTTGCCAGTCACGATTCTCGAGTAAAACCGCAATCGGGGAAGCAATCGTCTTTCCGTGCCGTACTCCCGACAAAATGTGAGCGGTGTCGCGCTCAATCTTCATGCGCCCGCCGCGCCCAAAGCCCTGTTGCCGCCGCCAAAGCTCGCGGTTCACGAACTCCAGCGAGATTTCGAGGCCCGCCGGCAGGCCGGAGAGGAACGCGACCAGTGCCTCACCGTGAGATTCCCCAGACGTGAAGTATTTGAGCACTTCTTGCGATTGTAGCCGATTCTTTGGGCAAACCCCGGGGGCGGGCGTCTCATCCAATTGCACGAGTCGGATTCATTGGGTGACCGGTGAGCAGGTTATTGCGCACACGCGGTAAGCACCGGCAGACTGGCCGCGATTCCTGAATCATTTTGATATGGAATTCACCCGAGCACCCGATGTTTCAGACCGTCATGGCCATTCGCTGCCTCATCGTCGACGCTCACCCGCTGTTCAGGCAGGGGCTGCGCCGAGTTCTGGAGGCCGATTCCGGTCTGGAGATTGCCGGAGAAGCCAGGGACGCCGCCGAAGCGGTCGAAATGTCACGGCAGTTGCGGCCGAATGTTGTCCTCATGGACATTTCCCTGCCTGACAGTTTGGAAGCGGCGCGGCGCATCACGCGCGAAGCGCCCGGGCGGCGCGTGATCTTTCTTGCCGACTCCGAAGATGAAGAATACCTGCTGCAATGTTCCGAGGCGGGCGCTTCCGGCTACATCCTGAAAGATGCCGCGGCCCCGCACCTGCTGGACGCGATTCGCGACGTAAGCGCAGGGCGCAAATACTTCAGCCCGCAAGTGCTGGGGAAACTGGTGGACGACTTTCGTTCGCGCACCGCCTCCGGCGGGCCGAAGGGGCCAAACCTGACGCCGCGGGAGCGGGAAGTCGTCAAAATGCTCGCCGAAGGGCACTCCGTGCGCCAGATTGCCGGCATCCTGGGGGTGAGCATGAAAACCATCGAAGCGCACAAGTTCAACCTGATGCGGAAACTCGACATCCACAACAAGGCGCAATTGGTGATGTACGCAATTCAGAAGAAAATTGTGAAGATGCCGGCCGGCGCGTGAGGCATTGGGCGATACCGTTCGGGCGCAGCGCCTGATTAGTTTCTTCCATTTGGATACACCAGAATCTTGCTGGCTTCGCCGGTTTTCAGTCTTTCCATCGCCGACGAAAAATCCTTCATGGCAATCCGGTCGGTGATCACGGGATGTAAATCCAGTTTTCCCGCCTTCAGCAACGCGGTCATCTGATACCAAGTTTGGTACATCCTGCGGCCGTTAATTCCCTGGATGGTGATGCCCTTGAAGATGATGTCTTCGGAAAAATTCAGCGAGATCGGTTTCGACGTGAGACCCAGCAGAGAAACTCTTCCGCCTCGCCGCACGATGTCGAACGCGGTGCGGATTGCCTTGGGATGCCCGGCCATTTCCAGAACGATGTCGGCGCCCAGCCCGCCGGTGCGCTGCAGGATTTCCGCTTTCACGTCCTGCGTGGAAGGATCGAGCACGGCATCGGCTTTCATCTGTGCGGCAATCTTGCGGCGGTGCTCGTTCACCTCAATGGCGAACACCTGCGCGGCGCCAGTCGCGCGCGCGACCGCAATGGAAAATAAACCGATCGGGCCGCAGCCGGTGACGGCGACAGTTTTGGCGGCAATCTCTCCAGCCAGCACGGCATGCACTGCGTTCCCGAGCGGATCAAGGATCGACGCGTACTCCTGCGGGATCGCAGGATCGAGTTTCCAGACATTTGATTCCGGAATCACCACATACTCGGCGAACGCGCCATTGGCGTCCACGCCAATGATTTTCACGTTTTGGCAGATGTGGGCTTCGCCGGTCCGGCACTGCAAACATTTGCCACAGGCCACGTGCATTTCTGCCGAAACAAAATCGCCTTCCTTCACGCTGGTGACTTCATCGCCGCAAGCCACCACTTCGCCGCAGAACTCGTGCCCCGGAATCAGCGGCGGATGAATGCGCCCCTGCGCCCAGCGGTCCCACTCATAAATGTGCAGATCGGTGCCGCAGATGGACGCGACGTTGACTTTGACCAGAACTTCGTTACGGCCGAACTCGGGAACTTTGACTTCGCGAATCTCTGCCCCGGGAGCGGGATGGGCTTTCACAACCGCTTGCATGGTCTTCTGCATCCGGCACGCTCCCGCAAAACATCCGATTCTAGCAAAGAAGGCGCTTACGAGTTTCCAGTTTCAAGTTTCGAGTTCTCGCCGCTGAACCTTCTTTCGATGCCGGTGGCATGGTGAGGGCTTGGAGCTTGAAACTCGAAACCGGAGACTTGAAACCAAGTTCCTAACCCCTTCTCCACGCACGAATTATGTTGACAATACAATTAATACACCGCAATATCTTGAGTTAGTGATCCTGCTAGCACAAAATGTTGGTAGCGATCTGTAAAGTTGTTGGGTCCTTTGTCCGACGTTGCGACAAAAAATCGTCCAGGAGGAAATGATGCCCGCAAAGAAAAAGGCAAAAAAGAAAAAGCACTAAGACCGAACGCGAGATTCGTCTCGCGGTATTAAGAGTTTGCACGGCCTCTCGAAGAGCACCTCTCGGGAGGTTTTTTACTTTGGGCCAAGAAACGGTTGTCTGCCGCGCCCGATCATGCTAGAAACGCAGGGGGCAGTTGTTGCGCGAAGCCACCGCGCGGCAAGGCCCGGAGCCAAGAATGAGCGCCCGCACTAAATCAAAGTCCAACGAAGTCATCGTTCCCGACAAGCTGTATTTTCGCATCGGAGAAGTTGCCCGCCTCACCAAGCTTCCCGCTTACGTCCTTCGCTTCTGGGAGACCGAATTTCCGCAATTGAAGCCGGTCAAAAGCAGCACCGGCCAGCGCATGTACCGCCGCAAGGATGTGGAGTCGGCGCTGCACATCAAGAAGCTCTTGTACGAGGAAGGCTTCACCATCGCCGGCGCGCGGCAGCACCTGCGCAGCGAAGTAGCGGCAGTCAAGAACCAGGTTCCGCTGCCGTTCCCAGCTCACTCCGCGTCGGACTTGCGCCGCATCCGGCATGGCCTGCAGGAAATTCTGACCATGCTTTCGGCGCGCGCCTAGCCGCGCAGTTTCGCGGCGATCGCCGCCACGTCGTTTTCCTGGAAGATCCGAATCCCCGCCACGCCTTTGGCGCCGGCGTCCGCGCACACGGCGGCATTCTCCAAAGTAACGCCCCCGAGTGCGAAAACCGGAATTCTGTTCCGGCAAACGGTTTGCAGCAGCTCCAGACCCGCCACGCCCAATGCAGGAGCATCTTTCTTCCCAAACATGGGACCGAATGCTACGAAGTCCGCGCCGGATTCTTGCGCAGCTGCCGCCTCCGCCTCGGTGTGGCACGAGGCGGCCACAGCCGGCTTCGTCGAACGGCCAGCCGCGCGCCAGATTCTCCGCACCTCATCCGGGGCCACATCTCGTGATCGGAGGTGCACGCCATCCGCCCCTGCCGCCAGCGCGATATCCGTGCGTGAGTTGATCAGCAGCTGAGTCTTACCACCGGACGCGCGAACCCTTTCTTTCGCCTCCCGCGCCAGCGCTTCCAAATCCCGCGACCGAAGGTCCTTCTCTCGCAGCTGGATGTAGTCAACGCCGCAGCGGGCAGCCTCGGCGATTTTGTCGAGCAGCCGCTCGCGGCGCTCCGCTTGGTTTCCGGGAAACTGCGTCCGGTCGGTGATGTAGTAGAGAAGCACGGAAATCAGTGGCTAGTGGTTAGTGGCTAGTAGCTGTGAACCGCAAAAGCAGACCAGAAGTTAAAAGAGAAAGGGTTTTACTAACCGCTAACCACGAGCCACTGCCTCTAAGGATTAGTCTTCGCAATCTCCGGCGCAACCTCGCTTACGTGCCGTGGGCGGTCCTGTCCTAGGTGATACTTCGTCAGCCCGTCGCGGAGAAACTCGAAGCCCTCCTCGGGAGTGTCCACTATCTGGAACAGATCGAGGTCCTCGGGGGAAATCGCGCCGGCATCGATCATGGTCTGAAAGTTAATCAGCTTTTCCCAGTACTCGCGCCCGTAGATCACCACCAGAATTTTCTTGGCCAGTTTCTGGGTCTGCGCCAGGGTGAGGATCTCAAACAGCTCGTCCAGCGTTCCGAATCCGCCGGGGAAAATCACCAGCGCCTTGGCCAGATAGGCGAACCAGAACTTGCGCATGAAAAAGTAGTGAAACTCGAAATTCAACGAAGGCGTGATGTAGGGATTCGGATTCTGCTCGAACGGCAGCTTGATGTTTAACCCGATGGTCTTCGACCCCGCCTCGCGCGCCCCGCGGTTGGCTGCTTCCATAATTCCTGGCCCGCCGCCGGTGGTGACCACAAAACGCCGCCGCCGCGCCGGAATGGTCGCGGCCCATTCGCTGAGCAGGAAGGCCATCCGCCGCGAGTCTTCGTAGTAACGCGCGCTGCTTACCCCCGCGCGCAGCTTTTGCAACTCGGCGGGCGCTGCAGACTGGGCCGTGTCCATGGCCAGCTTGGCGCCGTCCTGGCTGGGAAACCGCGCCGAGCCGAAGAACACCACTGTGTCCTGGATCTGCTCGCGGCGAAAGCGCGACAGCGGCTCCACATATTCCGACATGATCCGCAGCACCCGCCCATCCGGACTGTTCAGAAATAGTGGGTTCTCATACGCCAGCGGCGCAGCTTCCAGCAGTTTAGATCCGTCTTTGGAATCGTCTTTCGGACTCATTAGAACCTCAAAACTAGTGGCTAGTGGCTAGTAGCTAGTGGTTAGTAAGAACCACGATCGCTAGCACCCAGCCACTTCCACTAGCAACTAGCCACTAGCTACTGCCTTTCGGGTGTTCATGATAAAGAATGGCTTCCCGAAACCCCAACCACAGATTCAGCAGCCCCAAGCCACTGGCCAACCCCCGCGCAAACCCGCTGGAAACGAAGTCACGCAGGGCGGCAGAACTGAGAAGCAGCGGATTGTCGGTCCATCTCGGAGTCCAGGGCAGGATCACGAGCAACACCCCGAACGTCGCGCACAACGTCACAAACAACAGCGCCCGCAAGCGCTGCAACCAGACCCGCCAAGCGTCCGGCGCCGGAACCGGCGGCGCATTGCCGGTCAAATCGTTCCCGTGAAATTCCTCCGTCCGGCTGTTTTCGGGGGCAGAGTTGGAATCGGAAACCGGGGCCGGTGGAATGGTCTTGGGGTCGGCGGTCACACCGCGCTCCCACGATGCGGGCCGCGAAACCGTTCGCCGGTGAAGCAGCCGGATGGATTCAGTCCCATCGGGTTATTCTACGGCCTCAAGGCCTTGATCCGCTCGGCGACGTCGCGATAGTCGATGTTGCTGCCGTAGGCTTCCAGGAAATTGTTCAGCGCGGCGGCTTTGTTTCCAGCGCTCTCCAGCGAAGAACCAAGCTCATAGTAAAGTGCCGTCTTGGTTTCCTGATCGAGGCTGGGCAACTTTAGCGCTTTTTCATACCAGCGCACCGCAACTTCTGGAACGCCTTTATCCAGGAAGCATTGCGCCAGCCAGGTATAAGTCTGGATCATCTGCGGGAATGCGTGACCGCGCTCGACCGCCTGGACCACTTTCTGCAACTCGCCAATGGCTTCGTCGAGCAGTCCCATTTCGCGAAAGGCCACGCCGAGGTTGTAATGGGTCTCGGGATCTTCGTCCGCGCTGGCGACCCCGGATTCGAGTTCCTGTTTCAGCTCGCCGAACATGTCGGAGAGATCAACCCCCAAGTCAGGCGTGGCAGCGGCGTGCGCCTTGGGCGGCTGAACTGCAGCGCTCATAACCGGCGCCGCGGGTTTCGCAGGCTGGGGTTTCTGAACCTGGGGTTGCTGGACCTTGGGTTGTTGAACCTGGGGTTGTTGAACCTGGGGCTGTTGAACCTGGGGCTGTTGAACCTGGGGTTGTTGAACCACGACCGGCGGTTGCGGTGCCGGCGCTGCGGCACTGGCTGCGGCAGCCCTGGCGATCGGAGCTTCGACGTGCGCTGCCGGCTGGGCCGCTGCTTCCGGCAGAAAATCGTTGCCCAGGGAAGCCTCCAGGTCGGAAACAAAATCGTCCAACGTGCCGGAGCGGAATTCGCTAGTTGGCGCGGCGGCCACTTCCGGCTTCTGTTCCGGGGCTGAGGCTTTCCCCGGCGCGGCGGGGAACTCTTCTCCCAGCGATTCTTCAAGCTCGGAAACCATTTCCTGCAGTACCGGGCGCGGCTGCGGCCAGGGCTGCGGAGTCATGGCGAGAGCTGTCTTCTCCTCCGCAACTTCTAACGTGGGCTCGGGCTCGAAAGACGGCTCGACGACCGGCTCGAGCGCAGGGGTTTCTTCAACCGAAACCTCGGCTTCCGGCTCAACCGGAGCCGCGGCCTGCTTGGCGGAATCCACCGCCAGCCGCAACATCGCGACTTCGGGAGACTCCGGCGCCAGGGTTTCCAGTTTGATCAGCGTCTCGTTGGCCTGTTCGACCATGCCCTGGCCGAGATAGAAGCGGACTTCCTCAATCGATTCGTCCAGGTTCGACGGGACAACAAGTTCAATCGCATCGGAGGAACTCGTCTCCGCCGCTTCGGCGACGGGCGCAGCTGCGTCGGTTGCCGACGAGGTCTGCACCTCGAGGTCCTGCTCCCACTCGTTCGAGAGATCTACTTCGGATTCTTTGTGCGCAGGCGCGGAGGCAACTTCGGCAGCCTCCTTCACAACTGTTACCGGGGCCTCAGCGCTCGGCGCCACGGGCGCGGGCGTTGCCGCTGCTGCCGGCGCATGGAAAAACAGTCCTCCGCGCGACGCTGGTCTGGGTGCAGCGCTAGGCGCTGCACCGGCGGCGGCAGCAGCCGCAATCGGCGCTTCCACAACGAGGGCTAGCTCAGGTACGGGAACTTGTGCTACTTCAACCTCCGGCTCGTGGGTAGGAGCTGAGATTTCAAACTCAGCTACCGCAGGCCTGGCAATCACAGGTGCGGCCGTAGCGATTGCGGCAGCCGGAGTGGCAGCCTCTACCACCGTCGGTTCAGTCATCGCAGCGGCAGGTGCAACTGCGCCGCCGCTTTCTTCGTACTTGCTCGCCAATTCCGCATAGCGCGACGCTTCTTGCGCGTGTCCGGCTTCGTGGTAAACGCTTTCCAGCGTGCGGCAGCATGCTCCGGCTTCGGCGAACCTGCCGGCACGCGTGTGCAGCGACGCCAGTTTCTGATTCAGTTGCAGGTCACGAGGCGCTTTCGGCAGCGCGGCAATCAGCGGCGCCAGCGCCTTGGCCGACATGTTGTAAGAGATAAATAATTCGGCATCCGTCAACGCCGCGCGCACGGCCAGGGCAACGTCGTCATCGTAGCGCTGCTCAATGGACGGGGCCGTAGCCTCCAGCTCGTCCACCATCGCGGCACCTTCTTCGGCGGTGATGGAGCGGGCCACCTGCGACGTTCCAAGCTTGTCGACTACTTGGCGATAGTTTTGTGCATGCAGTTGATTGGCGGGCTCCAGCTGCGTCAACTTCAGGTAGTATGCCCGCGCCTTCTCCAGGTCGCCGGACTGCACATAAGCGTGCGCCATCAACTCATAGACTTCGGTCAGGTGCGTGGTCTCGCCCGCCTTGCTGAACAATCCCAGCACCATCTCCAGCGCCTGAGGGTCATCCTGCACGTGGCGGATCATGCCCTGCACGGCTTCCACGAACTTCCCACTGTCGTGGCGAAGCAGAGGTTCAGAGTACTGGTCGTAAACCTGCAAGGCATCGCGATGCTGTTGCGCGGCCACCAGGGCCGCTGCGTACTCGTCCACCGCGCCAATGTCATCGTGCACGGTCGCCAGTTTGTTGGCCAGGCCTCCCGCGTCGGTCAGTCGTTTTGCTTTCAGATAAGCCTGGAACAGGATCTTGAGGCCCTCGAGGTTCGTATCCAGGTCGGCAACCTTGGTGAGGGCTTCGATCGCGGCAGTGGCGTCCCCGGCTTCAAACGCTGCCTTGCCGCGCAGCACCAGGGCGTAGCTGCTGCCCGGCTCCAGCTTCAACATCCGTTGCAGAATTTCGTCAGCGGCGGCAAGTTGTCCCTTAGCCCGCAAGGTTTCCGCGGCTGCGGTCAGGATCTTCCACGCTTCTTCTTTCTTGCCCAGCTTCACGTAAACTTCCGCCAGCTTGGTGCGCATGGCGACGTTTTCCGGATCCATTTCGAGTGTCTTCTCGAAAATCCGGACTGCCTGATCGAGTTGCCCGTTCTTCAGAAAATCTTCCGCCACTTGCAGATACTGCGCGCGAGCATCATTGAACAGCCCTTGCTGGGTGTAAAGCTCGGCCAGCCGCAGCACGCACTCCATGGAAGCTTTCAGCTTGCTGAGCTTCTTGTACATCGCGATCGCCTTCACCGTGAAGCCCTGTGAGGCGTAGGCGTCGCCCACGCTCTTGAAGGCATCGGCGGCCTTGTCGGTCTCGCCGAGGCGCGAGTAGAGATCGCCGACCGTGTTCATCACGGTCAGGTCTTTGGGATCAGCTTTGAGAATTTTTTCGTACTCGGAAATAGCGTTTGGCAGCTTGCCCTGCTGGACGAATTTCTCCGCCGAGCTGAGTACCTTCTGTTTATTGAACCCGAAACCAAACGCCATAAGATTGCCGGCTCCGAACTTCTCCCCGATCTTGCCGGGAGAACGAATGACCATCCGGCCGGTTGCACCTGGAGCATCCCTGGGATGGCCGTTCGGACATGGTCATTCTACGGCTGGATGGCCAGAATCGTATGGTTACTAAGGGTTACCGGAAGGGAGTGTACGAATGGGTGCGGAAGTCCGTTGGTGAGGAACACTACGCCCGCGCCGCGGCCACCAGTACAAACATCATCAGCACCAGCAACACCGGCTTAGGCAGTACCCTCAGAATTTTCCACGCCACAAAACTCATAGGCGATCCTCCGCGCGGGGGGAACCCGCGAACGAATCGGTCGGGTAAGAAACGGGCACCGGAAAGCTGGGAACCTGGAACGGCGGGATTCTAAGCGAAGGCTGTCGTCGGCGCAAGGGGTTCTTGGGACAATTCTGGCGGCGGACCACAATGATCCAACCCCGCGATGATGATTCAATTCCTTCGTTAACCCAAGCAGCTAAATGAGTTACGCTTGCGTGGTGGAGCGAGCCAGCATCGCCGACTACCTGCAGGACTTGGCGCGCCTCGGCCAGGAAACCGCTTTCGCCGAGTCGAACGGATACCGGGTAGTCCGATCCAGTTATCGCGACATCGCTGACGCGGCCTACCGCTTCGCCCGCGAACTCACTGCCCGCAAAATCCGCAAAGGCGACCGCGTCGTGCTCTGGGCGCCGAACTCCGCCGCCTGGGTCGCAGCGTTTTTCGGATGCGCCCACCGCGGCGTGATCGTTGTCCCCATGGATTACGCTGCGTCGCCCGACTTCGTGCTGCGGGTCTTCCAGCAGGTCGAACGCCCGACTGCTTTTATGTTCCCGCGACCACGCCCTGCCAGGTCTGCCGTCTTTATTCTTCGAAGAATTCCACGAGGCAATCGGCCGTCACTCTGCTACGGCATTTGCGCGCTGAAAACATCAGCCCGCGAAGACGCCCTCGAAATCGTCTTCACCTCCGGCACCACCGCCGAGCCGAAAGGCGTCGTCATCACCCACGGCAACGTTCTGGCGAACGTCGCCCCGCTGGAAGAGCAGATCAAGCGTTATCTGAAATATGAGCGCTTCGTGCATCCCGTCCGCTTCCTCAATCTGCTTCCGCTCAGCCACGTCTTCGGCCAGTTCCTCGGGATGTTTCTTCCGCCGTTGATGGCCGGGCACGGTCGTGTTTCAGGAAACGCTGAAGCCCGCCGAGGTCATTCACACCATCCGCCGTGAGCGGGTTTCCGTGCTGGTGGCCGTCCCGCGCATGTTGCAATCGCTCAAAGAGAAGATCGAACGTGACCTGGACGACGCTGGCCAGCTAGTTAGCTTCCGAAAGAAATTCGCCGCCGCTGCGGGCAAACACTTCCTGCGCCGCTGGTGGATTTTCCGCCGCATCCACCGCCAGTTCGGATGGAAATTCTGGGCCTTCATCTCCGGCGGCGCAGCCCTCGACCGCGAATCCGAAGAATTCTGGCAGCGCCTCGGCTTCGCCGTCATCCAGGGATACGGCCTGACCGAGACCACGTCGCTCATCAGCGTCAACAATCCCTTCCGCGTCGGCAAAGGCTCGATCGGCAAAGTGATCGCCGGCCGCGAAGTGAAGCTCGCTTCCGACGGCGAAATCCTGGTCCGCGGCGCGGGCGTCGCTTCCGGATATTGGTCCGCCGGCGAGTTGCATTCGGTGGCCAGCGATCGCGACGAGGGCTGGTATCACACCGGCGACATCGGCGAACTCGATGCCGAAGGCAATCTCTTTTTCAAGGGCCGCAAGAAAGACGTCATCGTCACTCCAGCGGGGATGAACGTCTATCCCGAAGACCTTGAGAATGCTCTGAAAACACAGCCCGCGGTGAAAGATTGCGTTGTCATCCCAATCGCAGTGGGAGGAAACGCGGAGCCTTGCGCCGTCCTGCTGCTGCGGAGTCAACCCGACGCCGCGCCAGTTGATCCCGCGCAAGTCGTCGAAGCCGCGAACCAGACTCTGGCCGAGTACCAACGCATGCGCCGCTGGGTCGTGTGGACAGGCGAAGACTTTCCGCGCACCTCCACGCAAAAACCGCGCAGAAAAGAAATCGCGGAAACCGCACAGAAAATGCTCACCGGCGGAGGAGAAACATCTCCCGCGCCCGACGTTCCACTCGCAGAATTGATCTCCCGCATTACGAAACGCTCGGTGAACAATGCAGCGGAAAGTGCAGACCTCGACGCCGACCTGAACCTCAGCTCGCTCGACCGCGTGGAACTGCTCAGCGCGCTCGAAGACCGCTACCAGGTTGATTTGAGCGAGACCCGATTCTCCGCCGTGAACACCGTCGGCGACCTGCAACGCATGTTGAAAGGAGATCTCCCGCCGCGAGCGCAATATCACTATCCCGCATGGGCGCAGCGCTGGCCGATGACCTGGATTCGCTTCTTCGTCCACTACCTTCTATTACGCCCGTCGGTACTTGTTCTGGGATGGCCGAGAATTCGGGGCCGCGAAAATCTACGTGGCGTCAACGGCCCGGTGCTGGTCATCTGCAATCACATCGGAGACGTGGATGTCGGCTTCATCCTCACCGCGCTGCCCGCGCGCCTCCGCCACAAACTGGCAACTGCCGCCGGAGGCGAAGCTCTGGAGGCCTTGCGCACTCCGCCCGTGAGCCGGAATTTATTTCTCCGAATCTTCGACCGTGTCGAATGGTCTCTCGGCGTCTCGCTGCTGAATATATTCCCGCTCCCGCGCGAAGCCGGATTCCGCGACAGCTTTGCCTTCGCCGGAGAATCCGTGGACCGCGGCTTCAGCATTCTCGTCTTTCCCGAAGGCCGCCACACCAAAGATGGGAAGATGCACCCCTTCCGTTCCGGCATCGGCCTGCTGGTGAAGAACCTGGGGATTCCGGTCGTCCCCATGCGCATCGACGGCCTCTTCGAGCTGAAACAGGCCGGCCGCCGTACCGCGCGTCCCTTTCAGGTCAAAGTAAAGATCGGCTCGCCGGTTCGATTCGAAGCTGACATCGATCCCGTAACGATTGCGGCAAGGCTCCAGAAGGAAGTCGAAGAACTCTAACTTTGCGCCGCCGCTAGGTTGTGTTGTTGTTCGTGTTCCGCGCGGCCTATCCCTTGCGCACCAGCAGCCCGAGCACCGGCAGCGCCATCACCACGAAGAAGATGACTCCCAGCACCCAGTTCAGCCACTTCTTCTCCGGATGATTCACCCAGTAGCAAAGTAGCGCGGAGAGCAATAGGGCCTGCGGCACGATCTCCAGCCAGCCCGTGATCTGCGACCGGATTGGCGCCGTAGTGTAGATCATGCCCTCCATCGATCCCGCAACCGGCCCGAAGGTGGCGAGAATACCCAAACCAATCAGCATCCATGACATCAGCAGCCAGCCATTTTTCTTGCCGAACAAACAATCGCGCAACGGATAAAACACCGCCGCGAATACCAGACCGCGAAGCGGCTGGAACAGTCCACCCGCAATGACCAGGGGGTCGTTCATGTGGCGCATCCCAGAGTCAGGACGCGCCAGGAGTTCTGCATAGTTGAGAAAGTGCGCCGCCAACACTCCCATGAACATGTAGGTGATGGTGTGGCAAACCGCAGTCTTGGCAGCTAAGGGAAGGAACCGCGGCTGAGCGTTATCCATGTTTGTAGTCCGTTGATTGAAGTGCGGCAGTGAAGAAATGCCGCGCAGAGAGGATACGCCTTAACTCAAGGCCGCGTGCTGCGCGATGATTCCCAACCACTCTTTGTTGATTCGCTCGCGCCACGCCTCTGACGGCAAGCTGCCCTTGGCCTTGTATCCGCTACGGCGGCCCGTCTCCGCTACCAGCGCCTCGCGCACGGCGCCAAAATCCCCCAGCTCCAGGCGCTGGTAAAGTCCTTCAATCACCCCGACGGGATTCGCAATCAGCGACTCGTAGGTCAAGGCGGCGTACCGGTTCGCGGGAAGGTCAGCAGTGTCCGCCGCCAGCTTCGCCTCAAACCGCGGCCGATCAACCAAGACCGCTTCGCGGATTTCGTCGTCGGTAGGAATCGCGTCCAGAGCATACGTCTCAAACATCTTGCGCCACATGCGGATCACCGACTCGAAGTTGGTCACCGGATCGCGCAGGATCAAGACGTAGCGCGCGTCCGGAAGCAACTCGCGCAACGTTGAGACGCGTGCTCCGTGCGTCGGCGATTTCAGGATCATCGGCCTGCCTGCTCCGCGCGCTGAAACGCCGTTGAGAAAACTGAGAAAAACCTCCCGCCATTGCTGGCGGTCTTGGGGCGAAAGATCGCGGGGGTCGGTGAGCTTCAGCGCCTCCGGCAAAATCTTCGGAATGATCAGCGCTTCATACGGAGACCGCGCGCCCAGCGACAACAACGCAAACTCATCTTCCTGCGGCGAACTGGCCCGAACTTCCATTTCGTCCATGGGGCGAGTCGTGCTGGCGCCGCCGCGAGCCAGCGCCGAGGCTTCCGAAAGCAAGAAGTGGTGCGGGTTCATGCACGCGTGCGTGGTCGGATAGGTAAACCGTGAATCCAGGCAAAGCAGCTCATGCAACAGCGTCGTTCCGGACCGCCAGTAGCCCAGCACCACGACTGCGCTGGCGAGATTCGCTTTGCCCAGTTGTTCGCGCGAAACCGTCTGCTGCAGCCCCGCCAGCGTGGACAAGAGCGAGCCGGTCGCCCAAGTCTGCCAGAGCAGCATGGGATTGGGGCGCAAGCGCCAGTTGTGACGCAGTTGCCGCCACGCACCCGCAGTGAGGTTTAGATAGTGTCGGCTCACGGTTTTTGCATTAACTCGGGGAATCGGGAAAAAATCGCATCGCGCAATGCCGCTGCCTGGGCAGGATTCTCGGCACTACGGTCGAGGTTCCAGATATGCGCTTCCTGCAGCGGGCGAAGCGCGCCCTTTTGGGAGTCCAGATCAAAGACATATTCGTACTGCCCATCAATCGCACCTACCATGCCGTGCCGCAACGGCCGGAACTCGCTGTTTTTCTCAAGATATTGCGTGAATGCCAGCCCCTCGCCCGCGCCTTGGCCCTTCCGGCTGAGCCATCCCGCCAGCGATGGGCCGCGCATCCAGTCGGGCTTCGGCTGTCCGGCAAGTTCAAGAATTGTGGGCGCAAGCGCGGTCTGGTCTGCGGTGAAGTCAACCCGGCGGCTGTCCTGCTGGCCTGGTGTTCGGACGATCAGCGGGATATGCACGACCGGTCGCGTCAGATACGGGCTGCTGTGCTGATAGACTCCTCCCTCAAAGCTCTCCCCGTGATCGGCGGAGACAACCACGGTTGTGTTCTGCAGCTTGCCGCTATTCTCTAATTCCGACATGAAGGTGCCAAAGGCCCGGTCGGCCGTCGAAACGAATTCATCGTAGAGAAGCCTGCGGCGGTCCACCAGGGGTTGGCGATCGGGGGAGTAGTGCGGCTTCCAAAGCGTTTCGGACTCCTCTTCTTCAAAACGCCGCTGTTCGTCGTAAGGGAGGAAGCGTCCCCGGTCCGCGGGATCGGGAATATAGGGTTGGTGGGGAGTAATCACGTGTACCCACAAAAAGAATCCGTCGGGCAACTTGGCGAACATTTCGCGCGCGTGCCCGAAGGTCGTCTCGGGACGCAGCCGCATCGAAAGATTGCCCGGCATCCCGAACACTAGATTCCACATACCTTCGAGATCAGCGTACTCGTCGATGCGGCTGCCGAATCCCGAATCCTGGTGGAGCGGTGCGGTCGCACTCCACAGATGCGCCAGCCCACCCGGCTGGAAGGTTGGTTCCGGCAGTTCATCGAAGCCGTTCTCCACGCTTTGCGCCAGATAGTAGGCAAACGGGTTGGAAGCAAACGCCGCTGTGTAGTAGCCGCCGGCACGCATTGCGTGCGGCAAGGTCCTCCCGGCCACCGCCGCCCGCACCCGGCCTTGCAGCTGATGCACGTGGCTTTCGGAAGGGTAAACTCCGGTCAACATGGTCGCCACGCTCGGGGTGGTGAAGGTGGACGCGGAATAGTAATTGGAGAAAACCGTTGCTTTCCGCGCGAAGGCATCGATGTTTGGTGACGTGGGCAGATGGGACCCATAGAGGGACAAATCCTCGGCACACAGGGCATCGAAGGTGATCAGCAGGAAGTTGGACTTGGGCCGCGGTGTAGCCAGGGCCGCTTTCACCGTGCGCGCCGTCGATCCCATGGCAAATTCGGTGCCCGCCAGCGCAGCAGCGCCGGCCACGGTCGCAATCGCCGTGCGCCGTGACATCTTCTCGCCCATGAAGTCATCCAGGCTGCCTACCAGCTCCTTCCTGCCGCGCGGGATCAGCAGCGCGATCACGAAAACCAGGAAGTGGGCCACCAGCAGCGCCGAGGTAAATCGCACGCCGCGGTTCGACCACTTGATGAGCGTCGTTAACGCAAACCGGGAATCCAAAAACAACACCAGCACAACCCCAGCCTTCGTGACCCAGGTGGCTATACTTTGGCCCGAGGATGGAAATAGCCAGAGGAACGGGCCCACGACAGCAGTGCAGAGAGTCCCCAAAAGCATGCCCGCCAGGGCCGCGAAAATGAGGCGTACGACGAGTTCGAAGACTAATTCGGAGGGAGTGAGATAAAACGACCAGCCCTGAACCTTGTTCGCTGCCAGCAGCAGGGCCTCGGCGAATACCAAGCCGACGATCCCCAGAGTCATCAGACGCCACCAGAGCAAGGCTACCGTCGAGCGGCTGGCGGATTCCTTAGACATGGAGTCATCAGACATCGGATCGCCGGCGGAAGCGCCGCGATATTCCGGTGAAAGCGTCCACGATGCTCTTGCGGAGGAAGGTCAGGCAGGCGCCAGCGGTGATCAGCAAAGGCGTCAGAACCTGGGAAAGCAAGCCCACCGTATTGGGGTCAGTGTAGCCATACGCCGGTATGGTCATGAATACAAAGCACAAACAACCAACGAGAACAAAAACGGGAAATTTTCGAGGAGACTTCATTGGAACACTCCCAGGGTCTTTAAACCCGTACAAGTGCTGGATTGTAGCACGGGCCCATCCCCCGGCAAAGAACGAGGTTGCCAGGCGGATCATCGGAACCAATGCCACCACTTAGGAGAGAATGGGGCAGATTGAGTTCCATTCCCGGCCACCTATGGGCGCAGATTCCCTTTTGTCTGCAACACGCTACAGGCAGCGCCTCGCCCGGGCTGTAACTCGTGGCACAAAAGTGCCATAAAGTTTCCCACGGCCTTGGCCGGGCTACGGCGACAGGCTACTTTGTGGTTGTGGGTGGTCGACATCGGCGGGAACTGGTTGCACATCCGAACTGGTTGCACATCCATTGAGTGAGTGGCGGAGGGAGAGGGATTCGGTACGGTTTCCGGTACTGGGTTTTCAAGACCACCCCTTTTCAACCGCTCACGCATCCCTCCGCGGTTGCTAACAGTTTAGCAAGAGTGCCTTTCCCGCACGCTAAAACGACCATGCATTGACGCAGCAGCACTGCCGTCCAGTCGCTGGCTTCGATGCGCTCATGATCCGGCGGGACAACCACGTAGCAGTTCGCGCGCCACCGCGACAATGTCGCCCGAGCCTTGCCAGCGCGCACCAAGTTCGACTTCCGCCTTTTTAAATTCTCCGGTTAGCGACACCGGCAGAAAGCGGGTCAGCCCAGGTTTCGTCCGGATCGCAGTTTTCGTGGCGCGCACGTACGCCAGCTTGCGGACTCCCATTCCGGCGAGGGTTTCGATGATTGGCCGCGCGAACAGCCCGAACGTGACCATGGTGGAGGTTGGGTTCCGGGCAGACCGAAGAAATACTTGTGCTGATAGGCAGCTCCCGTCGATTCGCTGGCGGGGGAGCGAAGAACGCCACTCGGGGCTCGCCGGGGGCAATAGTGATAACGTCTGCTGTCTTTCAGACAACTCCAGGAAACCAGCGCCAACGGACACGTTGCATGTACGCCGCGTAGGCGGCATCCTTGCTGAGGAACGACTCTTCGACAAAACTCTTGATCACAAACCAAAATACGCCCAAAGATATCAACAGCAGGTTACGTGCGGAGAAATACGCCAGACCATCTCCCAGAGCACCGATGAACAAGCCGGTGTAGATCGGGTGTCGCATGTAGCGATACGCACCGTGGACTACGATGTCGCGCTGGGCGGGCACGAATCCGATGTTGCGGCCCAAACTGAATCGGCCCCAAAGCTCCACCAGGATACTCAGGATTCCCAGGCCGATGACTAAGAACTTCGGAGCCAATTCCCGGCCCTCATTGCCGAAGGTATAGGCGCCGAACCCCCAGTAGGTTGCCACAAATGCCAGCAGCCAGAACCACGGATTGGGTGTAACCCGCGTCGGAGTTTTCCGAAAAACCATGGTGCCGGCAATGATCAGTACATCCGCCAGGTACGCAAGGGACGGAATCTCGAAGTGAAAGCTCTTGTAGTGCGCAACAACGTCCCAGACAAAGGGCGAGATTGCGACCAGTGCGAGTGACTTATCCACCCAGGGTTTGGTGAGCCACTGCATGACGGACTCGCGGTTGAACCTCGTATCTACGTGGACAACAGGCTGCGTTGTGGACATGTTTCCTCCCCAGTGGGTCCCTCGGTCTGACCGGGTTCGAGGCAATTGAATAGCGTCGAACTCCGGTGCTACATTGCTTGGGCTGCCGAAGGTGCCTTTTTTCTCAGCGAGCATGCAGCGAGAACGCCGGGGGCGTCCTCAAGCGCAGCTCAAGATTGGCTCAAAATCGGTTCATCGCTCAAAAGGAGATACCGAATCAATCACTTGTACGAATTCGGGGCTTTTCGGCTGGATACGTCGAGAAGGATTTTGCTCTGCGGGGACAAGAGCGTCGCGCTCACGCCTAAGGGTTTTGACATCCTCCTGCTTCTGATCGAAAACCGCAATCGAGTGGTTCCAAAAGAAGAATTGATGAATCGCTTGTGGCCCGACACGTTTGTGGATGAGGCCAATCTGAGCCAAAACCTGTTTGTCTTGCGGAAGGCGCTTGGGGAGAGCGCACAGGACCAACGTTACATCGTGACGGTAAGAGGGACAGGGTACCGGTTTGCGGAGGAGGTCCGGGAGATTTCCCAAACCGGCTCCGGCAAGGTCGTGACCGAATCCACCGGGCCGGACACCCCCGTCGAAGGCCAGGAATCGACGGGCCGGAGTCGGCCCTACCTCGGCATGCTTGCGGCAGCCGCAGTTCTTATCGCTGCCGCCGGGACGCTCTATTTCGGACGGAACCCGGTCAAAACTGTGCCAAGCGAGAAGGACACTATCGTAGTCGCGGATTTTGAGAACAGGACGGGCGACCCGGTGTTTGATGGCACCCTCACCCAAGCCCTTGTCATCGGGCTGGAACAATCCCCATTTCTTAAGGTCCTGTCCAACGAACGAGTGAATGACACGCTGAAGTTGATGAAGCTTCAGCCGGAATCCCGGCTTACGCGATCGCTGGCCATGGAAGTATGCCAACGCGAAAATATCAAGGCAGTGGCAGCCGGTTCCGTCGCCGGCATCGGCAAGGAATACCTGTTGACCCTGGAGGCGTTTGACTGCAGCGATGGCGGACTGCTGGCCAGTGCGCAGAGCCGCAGCCCAAGCCGAGAAGGAGTTCTTGATGCTCTCAGTCATAATGTTTCGCAGATCAGAGTCAAGCTGGGTGAATCACTGCCATCCGTGCAAAGGTTTGATCGTCCTCTGCGGGAGGTAACCACCTCATCCCTGGAAGCGCTGAAGGCATCTAGCGCGGCGGCCCAGATGATCCGCGAAGAGCGGAACGAGCCTGCTGCGGCAAAAATGCTGGAACGGGCAATCGAACTCGACCCTCAATTTGCTATGGCCTATGCTTATTTGGCCATTGCCCATCACCACATGGGAGACGAGGATCGCGCAGCGGTTTACCAGACCAAGGCCTATGCTCTCCGCAATCGTGTGAGTGAACGCGAGAGGCTTCTGATCACGGATGCCTACCATCTTCTGGTTACCGGGGATGAGGAAGAGGAACAAAAGCTCGACCAACAATGGAGCGAAGAGTTCCCGCGAGACTATATTCCAGTCCACGAACTGGGCGGTATTTATTCGGATCTTGGGCAGTACGACAAGTGCATTGAAGCCCATGAACGGGCCTTGAAGCTGGAGCCGAAGCAACCTTATTCCTCGTCGTGGATTGCAGGTTGTCAGCTCGCCTTGAACCAAATCCAAGAGGCACGGACTTCGATTGACCGAGGCGTGCAAGAGAATCCTGACTCTCCGGATGTACATGCCGTCCTTTCCGAGACCGCTCTAATGCAGGACGACGCAGCCGCATTGGAAGCGCAAATCAAGTGGTCGGGAGCTCAGCCTGCAATCAGCAACATCGCAACCGATATCGCCGCAGCCCTGGTCCAGAGAGGGCAAGTCAGAGCGGCGCGTCAGATGATGGACCGCCAGACTGCAGAATTACGGGACCAAGGGCATGCCGAAGACGCGGCCAGCGCCGCGGCGCTGATGGCATTTTGGGAAGCTGAGATGGGCGATCCCACCTCGGCTCGAGAATACGCCGCACACAGCCGCGATCTATTTCGGGGACGTGACAACTCCATGCTGACAGCTCTGGCGCTACTTCAGGCAGGAGATCTGAAGGGTGGGAAGAGCATTGCGGACGAACTCGCAAAACGATATCCCGCGAATACAGCTGTCCAACGGATTTTTCTGCCTTTAGTGAAAGCGGTCCTCGATATGGACGGGGAGCATCCCGAGGCTGCGATGATAGATCTGGAGCCAACTCTGCGTTATGAAGACGGGCGGTGGTTCGGGATTCAAATACTGTACATTCGCGGCCTGATTTGTTTGAAGAATGGTCAATCCGATGAAGCTGCCAGTGCTTTTCGCCGGATCATCGAGCATCGCGGCATCAGCCCGGAAGCCCCGGAGTGGGCGCTGGCTCATCTCGGGTTGGCTCGCGCCGACGCGCGGCAGCTCGCCGACCATAACCAGAGCAAGGACGCTTCAAGCAAAACACGAACCGCCTACGAAGCATTCTTTGTTCTCTGCAAGGACGCCGATTCCAGCTTTCCCCGGCTACAGGAAGCCAAAAAGGAATACGCCGCGCTGCAGTAGAGTCAACCTCAAATCCGGGTCGCAGTGAAGCAGATTCTTAAGCGTAGGCTGACCCGAACCGAACGAATGTGGGAGCAGCGACGGCACCGCGTGGGAAGCAAATGATCGGAACCTGGTAGTCAGCTGGCAGTCACGCACCGTAGAGCAGAAATTAAAGGTCTGGCGGAGAGGGAGGGATTCGAACCCCCGATACCCGTTAAGGTATGCCGGTTTTCAAGACCGGTGCCATCAACCGCTCGGCCACCTCTCCGGCAACTATAGTTTTACTACAGCCCCTGGATTTTCGGGGCAGACGCGGTTGAATCGTTTGTTTCAAAAAACGATCCGCACGGGTTACCGCAGTAGCACGGCGACCCACTCGCCGGCTTCAATCCGTTCACGGTCGGGCGGCACAACCACGTAGCAATTCGCGCGGGCGACGGCGGCAATATCGCCGGAACCTTGCCAGCCAACCGGTTCCACTTCCCCTCTCTCAAGCTCTCCGTGGAGGGAAGCGGGCAGAAAGCGAGTGAGACCTGTTCTTGTCTGAATCATGTTTCTTAGTCTCGCGTTCGTGAAGGTCAACCTGCGGACTCCCATGCCGGCCAGGGCCTCGACGACTGGGCGCGCGAACAGCTCGAACGTGACCATGGTGGAAGTCGGATTTCCAGGCAGACCGAAGAAATACTTGTGCTGATCGCCAGAGCCCGTCGATTTGCGGGCGCCCATTCGACTTCCTCCTTCCAGTCGGTCGCTCAGGGCAGGCTCCGCGCCACACTTGATCCTTCCAAACACAATCGGCTTGCCGGGCTGAATCTTCGCGCCCGTAAAAAAGAACTCGGCCTGCATTTCCGTCAGCACCTGCTCGACCAGGTCGTACTTCCCCATGGAGACGCCACCAGCGATCAGCAGCAGGTCTGACTCGAATCCTTCTTGAAGCAGTTCGCGCAGGCGGGCAGGCTCATCCGGCGCGATGGGCAAAAGCACCGCCTCGGCCCCAGCGGCCTGAATCTGTGCGGCCAGCGAATAACTGTTGGAGTTGCGAATCTGATGGGGTCCCGGGGGAACATCCATGTCCACCACTTCATCGCCGGTCGCAAGCACAGCCACCCGCGGCTTGCCGTACACCAGGAGACGGGAGCGCCCCACGGCAGCCGCAACCGCAATCTCGGCGTAACCGATGCGCGCGCCCTCGGCCAGCAGCCGCTGGCCCCGTTTCGCTTCCGATCCTGCGGGAACGATATTTTCTCCCGCCGCTACGCTCCTCGCAATCTCTACACGGTTGCCCCCGCCAGTCGTGTACTCCACCATTACGACAGCGTCGGACCCCAGCGGCGCCGCGGCCCCGGTCATGATCGCCGCCGCTTTGCCCGAGGTGATTTCCGGCATCTGCTCCGGGTGCGCGCCGGCCTTGATTTCTGCCACGACCTCCAGATCGGCCGGCAGAGTTTCCAAATCGGCCGCGCGGACAGCGTATCCGTCACGGGCTGCGCGTGGGAACGGAGGGAAATCCCGATCGGCATGGACCGGCTCGGCCAACACTCGCCCGCTCGCGTCCAACAGTCCCAGCAGTTCCCGGCCTCTGGGCCGCAACTGCGCGGCGTGTTCCTCAACCGTGTGCCGTGCATCTTCGAAACTCAGAATGATTGCTTCCGATGGGGCGGCCACGCTGGAATGATAAAGGAATACCGACGGGAGAAGATCAGATAAAGGGCGCGGTCAGGTAGGGTTACTTCTGCGCCGCAGCCAGCCGTTTTGCAAACCCGCGCGCATCGGAGGCGTGGGCAAGAGCTGTCTCGGCACTGACCGTCCCGCTTGCGACCAGCCGCTCCAATTGGGCGTCAAGGCCGTTGGTTTCGGTGGACGAACGCAGTCCGGCAGTATCTCGCTTTCCGCCGCTGCGCAAATCGAGCAAATCGCCCAGTAGTCCTGGGCCAGAATTTACAATCTCGAAGACCGCAACCCGGCCGCTGTCATTCGTCCGCGGCAGCAGGCGTTGCGATATGACACAACGCAACATCAGGCCCAGGCGTTCGCGGATCGCTGCCTGCTCTGTACCCGGAAACGCTCCCACAAAACGTTCCACCGTCTTATGCGCGTTCAGCGTGTTCATGGTGGAGAGAACCAGGTGACCGGTCTCGGCAGCATCGAGCGCGAGTTCCATGGTTTCGTGGTCCTTGAGTTCGCCAACGGCAATTACATTCGGGACTTGCCGCAGCGCTGCCCGCATGGCAAACGCCACGCTCGGGGTGTCACTGTGCAATTCCCGCTGGTGAATGGTTGCCCGCTGGTGGTTGTGGAGAAACTCAATAGGATCTTCAATGGTAATGATGTGGCAAGTCTCAGTCTGGTTGATGTGATTGAGAAGTGCCGCCAAAGTCGATGACTTGCCCGATCCCCGCGGCCCGGCGATCAACACCAGTCCGTCGCGGACCGCCGCCACTTGCCGCAACTGCTCGGGCGCGCCCAAGGACTTGAAGTCAGGCACCGCGGTTGGAATCACCCTCATCACCACCGCACAACTGCCGCGCTGAATGAACACATTCACGCGAAACCGCGCCAAACCCGGCAGGGCATAGGAAACATCGCAGTAGCCTTGCTCGCGCAACATCCCAATCGCAGCTTTGCTGTTACCGATCAAGTCGGAGGCAATGCGCCGGGTATCATCGGCGGTGAGAAACGAAACTCCCGGCCGCTCCACGGTGACGAACTCGTCGTTGACCTGCACCAGGAGATGGCGGCCGGGGGAGAAAATCAGGTCGCTGACGCGCGGATTGGCCCGCAGCATCGCGGCTAGTAGATCGTCGGTCGCTGCGTTGGCAGAAATCGGGTCGAGCGAAACTTGGATTGGAGCGGTGCCGGTTGCGGCCAATTGCGCCTCTGCTTGCGCGGGCTTCCAAGCCCGCACTTCAGATCCACTCTAGCGAATTTGTCCGCCTGCTTCTAGGAAGAACGGCCTGGTCATAGACCTTCGTAACTAGGACGAATGTCCGCGCTTTGTTTTCGATTCGATGTCCCTTCAGTTCTTCTTCTTTTTGTTCCCGTAGTTCGTTTCCACCGTGCTGCCCACCAAGGCGAGCATGTTTTTGGCGTCGGCAGCGTGAACCCCGTTGGGCTGCAGTTCTAGGTATTTCTGAAATGCCTCTGCAGTTCCCGGCGGTGCAATCACTTTGCCGCTGTTGTCGGTCTTGGCCAGGCCGATAAGGTCGGTCCCCTTCAGGTAGTACGCTTCCGCGTTCTTGGGGTCCGCCGCAATGGCTTTGTCGAACGCATCCACGGCTTGCTTCGTTACTTCCGGATCGCCTTTCATGTTGGAGTTGGTGAGCAGGATCCCCAGATTCAGGTAATAATGTCCGGCGCCTGTAGGATCAAGCTCGATCGCTTGTTTGTAGGCGGCGATGGCCTCGTCGCTTTTGCCGATTTTGGCCGCCGCCGCTGCCAGATTGTCGTTGTAGGCAGCAAGCAAAGCGTTGTCGGGAACTGCGGTTTGTGCCACAGGTTTTCCACTCTGCGCAGCCGAGGCCATGGCGCTCTTCTTCAACTCGATCGCCTTTTGCACGTCAGAGTAGGCCGCAGTGTACCGCTTGGTCTTCTCCGCGGGATCAGTCTGAGCCTTGGCGGAGTCCAAATAGATCACTCCGCGCCGGTAAAATACCAGGTTCTCGTTGGGCATGAGCGCCACGGCTTCATCCATCAGAGCCAGCCCTTTGTCGTAGTCCGGAGTCGGTGGCTGAACCGCCGCCTTAGCGGCATTCATCTTGTCATTCACAGTCTTCACGTTGGCGTTGTATTTCTCCGCGCCTGCCGCCTTCTCTTGCGCCTGTTTGGCTTGTTCCGCAGTCATGCCGCTCTGCTTGGCGGTTTCCTCTTGCGACTTTTTGAGATCAAAGTCGAGCACTATTTCATCCAGTCCAATCTGGAAATTCTTGACGGAGTCCAGTTCTTTGCCGTCTTTGCTCAAGGTGACCGTGTACTTGCCGGCATCCAGGCCGAGGGAGAAATACGCGCCCCTTTTGTCGGTCTTGAGGTTGAACGTGCGCCCCGTGTCATTGTTGTGCCAGACCACTTGGGCGTCGGCTATGGGGTTCCCGTCCACATCCTTGCAGACACCCTTTACCGTGGCGGACTGGGAGAGCGCCGGAACCGCAAAAATCGCACATAAGATTGCCAGCAGAACTGCAAAACTAAGATTTCTCTTCATTCAAGCCTCCCGGCTGCGCCGCGCGGACAAAAACCCGCGGCCGATTCTAAACTGTTTGTGCTAGTGAGACATAGGGAAGCGGGTCCACTGCGTCCGCCTCGTGGAACGCCCGCAATCGCAGCACGCAACTATCGCACACTCCGCAAGCCCGGTCTTCCCGGCTGTAGCATGACCACGTTAAATCGAACGGCGCACCCAACTCAAGGCCCAGACGCACAATCTCCGCCTTACGCAGGGCAATCAGCGGCGTCACAATCTCGATGCCACCTTCCTTTGTGCCCGCCCGAATCACTTGATTAAACGCGTGGTAATACGCCGGCCGGCAATCCGGATATCCCGAACTGTCCTGCTCCACCGCGCCGATGTATATCTTATCCGCTCCCAGCACTTCCGCCCAACTCACCGCCACCGACAAAAAATGCGCGTTGCGGAAGGGAACGTAAGTCACGGGGACCTCGCGCCCCAGCGCATGCGATTCCGGCACGGCAATCTTTTCGTCCGTCAGCGCCGAGCCACCAATCAGCTTCAGGGCATCATTCCGTACCACCAACCGTTCGCGAATCCCTAACCGGTCGCAAATCGCCAGAAACGATTGAAGCTCACGATGCTGGGTACGTTGCCCATACTGAACATGCACCGCCGCCACCTCATGATCGCGCGCCGCCAACGCCGCGCACACACACGAATCCATCCCCCCGCTGAGAAGAACCACGGCTCGGGATTTTGTGAATTGAATCATTGAGCGATTGAATCATTGCATCGGCATCCAATGATCCAATCCCCCGATGATTCAATGATTCAATTCCTAAACCCCCTTCATCGCCGGGTCCCAGATCAGCTTATGGATCTGTAACCCCAGCCGCGCCGGAACGTTGTCCTCCAACATCCATTCCGCAAGCTGCTGCGGATCCAGCAGGCACTTGGACGCATCCCGCGCCCCCGCCGCATCCTTGGCAAACGCCGGCGAAAACAGCACCGCATTCACCCGCCCCGCCAACTGATGCCGCGACGCGAACTCGCGCGCGAATTCGTAGTCAACCCGGTCGCTAATGACAAACTTCACTTCGTCATGTGCCCGGAGCGTCGCAAGATTTTCCATGCGAAAGGCATCCGCCTCGCCGGAGTCTGGACACTTCACGTCCACGATCTTCACCACACCAGCAGGCACATTCTCCAGCGGACGCTCCCCACTGGTCTCCAGCAAAACTTTGTACCCGCCGTCCAACAGCCGCTGCATGAGCGGAACTAGTTCCCGCTCCTGCAGCATCGGCTCCCCACCGGTCATCTCTACCAGCCCGCCGGGTGTACTCAAGTGCTCCACTTCCTGGTACACCTGTTCCGGCGTCATTTTCTTGCCGCCGTAAAAACTGTATTCTGTATCGCACCACGCGCAGCGCAGATTGCACCCCGTGAGCCGCACAAACACACACGGTAACCCCGCGTAGGTGGATTCCCCCTGGAGCGATTTGTAGATTTCTGTGATCTGCATGGATGCAGCCGCCAGTTGCCGGTTGCCAGTCCTAAGAGCCTAACTGCTTCACGATTGACGCAATGAGTCCGTTGAGTAAACGCCCCACTTCTCCACACGATTGCAGTAATTCGACGACCTCTTCCTTCTCCAGATATCCAAGGTTCTCTGCAACCTGCACCTGCGTCTCCAGCTCCATGAGCGAACCGCGCGCCTGCCCGAGAAAATGTCTAAATTCCTTCTCCGAAAGCCGCCCTTGTCCCTCCGCAATATTGCTGGGAATCGAAACGGCTGCTCGTCGCGCCTGCGACGTAAGTCCAAACAATTCGTCCTTCGGAAACCCGGCAGTCGCGCGATAAGTGGTGGTAACCAAGTCCATCGCCTTCTGCCACACAACCAAGTCCTTGGAGGATCGGCCCATTCCCGGAGACCTCCTTGATTCCACTGGCAACTGGCAACCGGCGGCTGGCAACTGCTACGGGGAATACTTAGCAGTCGTCGAATCCGTCTCAAACACCGTCACATCCTTCACAAGCACGCGCCCGCTGGTAACCTGGCGCAGCCGCCCATTTGTCTCATCGTAGAAATACTTGGCCAGATTCTCCGCCGACGGATTCAGCTCGGTAAAAGGCGCAACATCGTTGATCATTTGATGATCGAGCCGGTCAATCACATGCTTCATCACTTCGCGGAGGTCTTTGAAATCCAGCAGCAGCCCGGCTTTGTCGAGGTCCTTGCCCGCCAGCGTCACCCGCACCTTATAGTTATGCCCGTGCGGATTCTCGCACTTGCCCTTGTAATTCCGCAGGTAGTGCCCCGCCGCAAACGAATCTTCAACCGTAACTTCGAACATGGACCCTCGGGGAAAAAGCTCTCTATAATTGTAATGCCCCCCGAGCTAAAGGAGAGGAAAATGGCCTCGCGACGAAGGAGAGCTGACGCGAAAGGCGTCACAGGCTCGGTTTCCGTCAAGCACTTGAAGGGGATTCTCTACGACCCGAAGCGGAAACCCGCGTCTATAGAGGAGATGCACGAAGCAGTGATGAAAGCCGTGGCTGAGGCGGACATCCGGACTCGAACGCCAATAACCAAACAGTAGGGCGATTCGTCATCCGAACCACTTCTCCACCACCCCCAACTCCGTCGTCCTCCGGTAATCCGGCAAACTCTCCACGAACACGCGTCCGTATTGTTTTTTCAGAATGCGATTATCCAGCAACGCCAGCAGCCCGCGGTCATTCAGCGACCGGATCAGCCGGCCAAACCCCTGCTTCAGCGTGATCACCGCTGCCGGCACCTGGTACTGAAAAAATGCGTTCCCGCCGTCAGCGTCAATCGCCTTGATCCGCGCCGCCACCACCGGGTCGGACGGCACCGCGAACGGTAGCCGATCAATAATCACGCAGCTCAACTGCTCGCCCTGCACATCCACGCCCTGCCAGAACGAAGACGTCGCAAACAGTACGCAATTTGGCGTCAAGCGGAATTCCTCCAGCAGCGCGTTCTTCGGAGCGTCGCCTTGTAGCAGCATCGGAAACTCAACTTCACCCAGCAGCCGCTGATGCACGTCTCTCATCTGCGCATAGCTTGTAAACAGCACAAACGCCCGCCCGCGCGTGATTTCGAGCAGCCGTCGAATCCGGTCCGCCGCCTTCGCCGCAAACTGGGGCGTTCGCGGGGCGGGCAAATCCGGAGGCACATACAGCAGCGCCTGCGTCTGGTAATCGAAGTGCGAGGGCAGGACGAGATCGCGCGCATGCTCCACCCCCAGCCGCCCGCGAATGTAGTCAAACCCACCGCCCACCGCCAGCGTCGCCGAAGTCAGCACCGAACTTTCCAGCTTCGTCCACAGGCACTCGCGCAGAATCGGACCAACGTCAATCGGCGTGGCTTGCAGCGAGATCTTCTCCCGCCCGCCGCCGCGCCGTCGCTCAATCCAGAACACGGTGTTCTTGTCTTCCGATTCCATCAGGAAGCCAAGCTGCACCTGCAACTCCTGCGCCCGCCTCGCAAAGGCAAATACTTCCTCCGGCTTCGTCGGCAGATTCTCGATTTCCGCGCCCAGCCGCGCTAGGGACTGCCTCAGTCCGATAAACTCATCGCCGTTCTCTTCCAGAAATTCGCGCCGGTTCTCAAACGCAAACCGCCCATCGCCCGGCGGCAGCAGGGAAAAGAAAAATCCCGAACGATCATGCAGACTTTGGATCGCCCCCGAAAGCGTCACGGTATAGTTCTTATTCCGCTGCAGCGACGCTTCCACGTCGCGGCACAGTTCTTCGAGGCGTGCCGCGCTCACCGAAATCCCGAAATAACTGCCAGCGACGTCTTCCAACTCATGCGCTTCGTCGAAAATCACCACGCCCGCATCCGGCAGGATTCCCGCATCCGGCGCGCCTTCCGCCTGCTGCTTGATCCCCAGGTCGGCGAAAAACAAATGATGGTTCACGATGATGATGTCGCTCTCCATCCCGCGCCGCCGCATTTCGGTGACGAAGCACTTGTCCCACGAACTGCACTTCTGCCCCAGGCAGGTGTCGGCGCGGGCGTCCAGCTTGTGCCACAGCGCACTGGCCTCGGGCAGTTGCGTCAGCTCGGCGCGGTCGCCGCTCGCGGTCGTCTGCTCCCACGCCGCAATCGCGCGATATTGCTCGATCTCATCGAGGCCACTCAACACCGGCTGCCCCGTCAGGTCATACAGCTTTTTACGGCACAAATAATTGTTCCGCCCCTTCATGTAGCACACGCTCAGCTTCTTGTTTCCCTCGGGAAACAGCGCCTGCTCCAGAAACGGAATGTCTTTGTGAAAAAGCTGCTCCTGGAGATTCTTGGTTCCCGTAGAAATAATGACGCGCTTGCCCGAGCGGATGACAGGCATCAGATACGCCAGCGTTTTCCCGGTCCCAGTCCCCGCTTCCACGATCAAGTGCCGCTTCTCTTCAATCGCCGCTTCGACCGCCTGCGCCATCTGCAACTGCCCGCGCCGGAATTCGTAGGCGGGGTGCGTGCGCGAGAGCAGCCCTCCGGGGGCAAAGAACTGATACAGTGAAGTTCCCGTGCCAGGACGGCCAGAAGCTGCGACAGACGCGGGCTGAGAACTGAGGGACACAGAGTCTCTATAATAACGGTACGGCTCGTGGAGGGACGGGCGTCCCGCCCGTCCGGTCGAGCAACGCTCGACAAACTCTCATGCAGCCTCTCATGCAGCCTACTCCTCTCATCGCCATCGTCGGCCGGCCCAACGTAGGCAAGTCCACGCTGTTCAACCGCCTCGTGGGCTCCCGCCGCGCCATCGTCGGCGACGAGCCCGGCATCACCCGCGACCGCCTCTATGGCAAGGCCAATTGGCGAGGACAGGATCTTCGCATCGTCGATACCGGCGGCATCTTGCCGGATGACACCGACTTCATTCCGTCGGAAATTTTCCGCCAGGCCCGCGTCGCCTTCGACGAAGCCGCCGCCATCATCATGGTCGTGGACGCCCGCACCGAACTCGCCGCCCCCGACCTGGAACTCGCCCGCCTGCTCCAGCGCACCGGCAAGCCTCTTTTCTTAGCTGCAAACAAAATCGACAGCCCCAAACAAGAATCGCTCGCCGACGACTTGCACCGCCTCGGCATCCGCAACATTTTCCCTATCTCCGCCGAACACGCCCGCGGGGTCGAGGAATTGCTCGCCGCTGTTATTGCGGCGCTGCCTGCGAAAGCTTTAACCACACAGGACACAGAGAGCACAGAGGAATTTCAGAAGCAGAAACCGCGCTCTTCCCGATCGACTCGAAGGCTGGAAGATGCGGCGGATGAACTCAAGAAGAAGGCCAACGACCAACGACGGCTCTTAGCCCGCCATGAGCCTCGCGAAGGGACCAACGACGGTTTTGAGACCGACGACCGACGACCGACGACCGACGACGATCTCCCGACCGACGGCGCCCCACTTGTCGAAGAACCCTCCCCCACCGAAACCCGCGTCGCCATCATCGGACACCCCAACGTGGGCAAGTCCACGCTGTTGAATCGCCTTACCGGAGCCGAACGCTCTATCGTCTCGCCCATCCCCGGCACCACTCGCGATGCCGTGGACGAACTCGTCACCCGCAACGGCCAGAACTTCCGCTTCATTGACACCGCGGGAATCCGCCGCAAAGGCAAGACTCACATGATGGCCGAAAAACTCTCTGTCGTGATGGCGCGCAAGCATCTCGAAGCCGCCGACATCGCGCTGCTGGTCATCGACGCCACCGAAGGCGTCAGCGCGCTCGACGCCGCCATCGCCGGCTACGCCCACGAGAGCGGACGATCGGTGATCATCGTCGTTAATAAGTGGGACTTGTGTGGGCCGGGGGCGTTCAACCGCCAAAAGTCGGGGCCGAGCACCGACCTCAGCGAGACCGAGAGTTCATCACAGAAAAACAAGCGAAGGCCGCACAAGCAACTCCCCAGCGACCGTGAAGCCTACGAAGAGCGCCTCCGCGACGAACTCAAGTTTCTCAGCTACGCCCCGGTGATGTTCGTTTCCGCTGCCAGCGGCAAAGGCGTCGACAAGATTTTCCTCACCCTGGCGCAAGTCGCCGCCGAACGCCGCAAGCGCGTCACCACTGGTCAGATGAACCGCTTCCTCAAGCACATTGATTTCGACCGTGCGTCCGTCCCCATGCGCCAGCGCGTGCGCATTCTCTACCTGACCCAGGCCGTTGTCTCCCCGCCGACGTTCGTGCTCTTCACCGACCGCCAGGTGAAGCTGCACTTCTCCTATCAACGCTTCCTGGAAAATCAGATTCGCGAGGAATTCGGCTTCGTCGGCTCGCCGATCTGGATCAAGGTAAAGGCGCGATAGCACCCCTGCTCGTGTGGGTCGGACACTCTTGTCCGACCGCTTTGGACTGCTGTGGATTGAGGAGAGCGCAGTCAGATGACTCACGGCGTTTCCGGCCCCGTCTTCGTCAGCAGCCCCACCCTCTCCACTCCCGAGCCCCGCGCAATCGAGATCGCGTCCGCCACGTACTGGAAGTCCACGTCGTCGTCGCCCTTCACGAATGCCACTTTCTCAGCTCGCTGCTTGAAGACATCGAACAGCCGGTCGTGGAGGTCTTCCCACTTCACGCTGTCGTCGTTGATTTTCACTGACGGCGCCTGACCCTCCGCCGTCCAGTTCAGTTGAATCACAACGGTCCGCGGAGCCACCACGGTCTGCGGACTGTTTGCCGGCTGCGGAATCTCCGCGTGCAGCCCTTTCTCCTGCGACATCGAAACCACAACCATGAACACAATAATGAGCACCAGCAGAACATCAATCATGGGAGTCACGTTGATCTCTGCTTGAAACGGACGACCGCCTGCTGTCGAGAATGCCATGTGAAGCTCCTCTCAAGCACGCGCGTGTCTGAGAGATTGGACAATGCCACGTGTCCACAAGTTCCAAATATCCTTGCTCTCGAATCATGAATCCATGCATGATGAGACGAGTCCATGTATCTGCAAGCCACATTCGAAATAAGATGGTTCATTCCGGTGCTCGTCCTGCTTGTGATTACCCTGCCTGCCCTCGCCCAGGACAACTACGAAATCCAGGTCTATGGCGCCGACACCGTCCCCGCCGGCAGCACCATGCTCGAGCTGCACTCCAACTTCACCGTGGACGGATCGAAGACCGTCATCGACGGCGTGCTGCCCACCAATCACGCCGAGCATGAGACCGTCGAAATCACGCAGGGAATCAACGACTGGTTTGAGACCGGCTTCTACATTTTCACCAGCATTCAACCCAACGGCGGCTGGCAGTGGGTGGGTGATCACATTCGCCCGCGCGTCAGAGTTCCCGAATCCTGGCATTGGCCGGTCGGCGTGAGCTTGTCAAACGAAATTGGATACCAGCGTCCCGCCTTCTCCGCCGACACCTGGACATGGGAAATTCGCCCCATCGTGGACCGCAAACTAGGCCCCTGGTACTTGAGCTTCAATCCCACGCTCGACCGCTCCTTCCATGGGCCCGGCGTCAACCAAGGCGTGGTGTTCTCCCCGAACGCGAAGGTCAGCTACGACTTCACCAAGAAGATCGCCGGCGGGCTTGAGTATTACGGCAGCTACGGCCCGGTCTCCGGATTTGACCCCCTACAGGATCAACAGCAGCAGATCGTCCCCGCCATCGACATCGATTTCGGACCGCAGTGGGAGTTCAACTTCGGAGTCGGCATTGGTCTGACCGCTTCCACCGATCACTTGATCGTGAAGTGCATCGTCGGAAGAAGATTCGATTGGAAGAAATGACCGGGCGGTCCGCCCCACCCGGACCGACTACATCCCAGGCTCAGGAACCGGCGCAGCCGGCGGTATCACCGGTGGTGGTAAAACCGGCGGAGCCGGCGGGTAAATCAAATTGCCCAGCAACGGATATCTCCCCGCGAAAAAGTAAATCGAGTACGCCGGAAAGAACACGATGGCGGGCACGGAAATCAGCGACGCCACGTACAAAAATACAATCAGAAAGACGCAACCGCCGACGATTGCCAAAGTAATCGTGAAAACGTTCCAGGTCAGGCCAACTCCCGCGGCATGTCCAATGAGCAAACCGATTGCACCCAGGCCACCGAACGGAATCAGCAAAACTAGCAGCACAACAAAAGTCAGAATGCCGAAGATAAACGCCGCGCCAATTGCCAGCAGCAGTTTCATCCCCGCATATCCCGCGTAGCCGCCTTTTTCGTTTTGCACCATTTTCCACAAACGGCTCCAGCCCTCGAACGCGGAAATGCCTTCGAGGGCCATTTGCGGCACAACAAAATCTTTGGTGAAGACATGAACCACGATGGTCAGTACGGCCCACGCCATGAGAACGCAGAAAACGACGATCCCTGCCAAAATCCAACCCACCAGGTGTTCCCGTGGCGTACTGAACCAGCCCAATGCAAGCGCGAACAGCGCGGGAACTCCAAGAATGATGGCCATGGCCGCCAGGCTTACGAGACCAAACACGATCTGCCAGAGAAAATATCGCAACGCAGGCTCCCCACGCTGCGCCCACATTCGGCGAATCTCGCAGCGCTTGGCAATTACGCTGTCGAACAGTACAAACCGCAGCCGGCTGTTCAAATACATGAACAACAGCCACAGGAACGGTATCGCAATCAGCAGCCCAATGATCAGGGGAGCGAAGATCCAAGGGTCGGGGAAGTTGCTCACCAGGTAGTCGTGATGGCCGCCGCCGGTGTGCGAGGGAATCTGGAAATTGCTACCGTTGCAGCCGCCGCCCGAACTCATCTCCCCGGCAAACAATCCCACCAGCGCCAGCCGCGACCACTGGCCCAGCCGGAATGGGCGGAACAATTGCGTCTTGGCATGTTCAATGGCCGGACTGACGGAATCCACGGCGGACTGGGGCACGAGCGCACCTCACGCTGTCGAGATGCGATGAAGGTAACGCCCGGAGACAATGCAGGTCAATGGAAATCGGGTGAGTCATCGGGCGATCTGATGATCGGGTCATCGGATGATCTGAAACCGAAATACCCGATGCTACGCATCTTTCACTTCACCCGATGACCCGATCAGCAGATCACCCGATGCTTTCACTCATACCGCAGCGCGTCCACCGGATCCAGCTTCGAGGCCCGCATCGCCGGAACCAGCCCGCTGATCACGCCGACAAACAGCAATACCAGCGTTGAGACGGCCAGCGTCATCATTGAGATCTTCAAATGAATATCTCCCTTGCCGGAGTCGTCCTCAAAAAGCGGCCCCATCAGAGGGAGGGTCCCCACCGCAGCGGCGACCGCATAAGAAACGATCACGCCAATCAGCCCGCCCAGCAGCATGATCAGCAAAGTCTCGGCCAAAAACTGTAGCTTGATGTGGATCCTCTTCGCGCCCAGCGCACGCCGCAGGCCGATTTCACGAATCCGCTCCTCGACCGACACCAGCATGATGTTCATCACGCCCACGCCGCCGATGCCTAAAGTCAGCGCGCCCACGAACGTCAGCAGAACTTCCAGACCGATGGTGATTGCATCAATCACCGGCCGAAACTCGTCGCGTCCAAACATCTGGAGGGCCTTCGGGTCGGTAGGTGAAAAATTCTGCCGCGTGGCGATCGCCTCCAGCACCTGCGCCATGGCTTTCTTTTCAAACTGCGGCGCCACCGGTGCGAACACCAGTACCGCGCCGTACCGCGTATTCCACAAATCCCCTGCCGCTGAATACGGGATCCAGGTGGATTCGTCATCGCTCGAAAAATAATTGCTGAGCTGAATTTTGCGCTGCATCACGCCAATCACTTCAAACCGCACGCCGCCGATGCTCACGTATTCGCCCACCGCCGGACGCCCGCTGAAAAGCTGTTCGCGAATTCGTCCTCCCAAGAAGCACACCCGCCGCCGCTCCAGCTCGTCGGTTGCGCTGATCCAGCGGCCTTCCGACGGAACTTCGTTGCGCATCTCGCCATATTCCGGACAGACTCCGCGCACCGCCGCTGTCCCCACCAGCCGGTCGCCATAGGCAATCCCCGGCCGCCGCACGGTTTCAAGGCATGCGTATTTCACCAGCGAGGCGTTGGCCTTGATCATGTCGATATCGGCCTGCTCCAGCACAACCTTCTTCCCGGCGCGCTGCCCGCCCGGCTGTTCGCTGGTCTGCTGGGGCCACACAATCACCACGCTCTTGCCGAACGCATCGAAACCGCCAACCAGAATGCTGCGAAAGCTGTTGCCATAGGCAATCAGCAGCGTCACCGTCGCAATTCCCCAGACAATGCCGAGCATGGTCAGCAGCGTGCGCGTGTAGTTGCGCTTCAGCGCCACCCAGGCTTCGCGAATGATTTCAGTCAGCATGAGAACAGTAGCTAGCAGCTCCTTACCCTCCCGCCTCGAACCGCAACGCCTCAATCGGATCCACCGACGCCGCTCTCCGCGCCGGAAGCAGACCCGATAGCACGGCAGTAGCGCCCAGCATTCCGCAAGCCAGCGCTCCCGATTGCCATGTCGGTACCAGCCCCGCGAAAAACGCCGGCATGGGCAGCAGATCAACCATCCAGCAAAGCCCGTAGGCGATGCTCATACCGACCGCGCCGCTGAATAGTGCAATGATCATGGCTTCGATGAAAAACTGTTTCATGATCGCATGTGCCGGAGCGCCAAGCGCCTTGCGCACTCCAATCTCGCGTGTGCGTTCGCGGACCGCCACCATCATCACGTTCATCACCCCGATGCCGCCCAAGAACAGCGTCACCAACCCGACCGCGCCCAGAAAATATTTCATTCCGTCCGTCATCTGCGCGAATGCCTTCGCATTCTGCACCGTGTCCCAGATGGGACACGCTTCCTTGTCCGTGGGATCATAGTGATGCATCTTGCCCAGCGCCGCGCGTACCTCGCCCTTGCAAGCTTCATGCTGCTGAATGGATTTTGGTGTTACCAGAAGTTGATCAAACGTTCGCGCCGTCCCCGGAGGCTTGTCGGGAAAATCGCGCCGCATGGCCGCAAACGGCAAAAAGATTTTGTTCACGTCCCAGCCGTCATAACTCGAATCCTGCTTCTTCGAGGCCATCACGCCGATCACCATGAACGGGATGTCGTTCAGGTAAACGTTCTCGCCCAGCGGATTGCGCCCCTCAGGAAAAAGCTGCTTGGCCGCATCGCTCCCCAGGAAGACCACACGCCGCCCCTCGCGCTGATCGTCCCAGTTATAAAAGCGTCCCGAGCCGACACTCAGGCTGCGAATGTATCCAAACTCCGGATACGACCCCGTGATCAAAAACGCCGCGTTGTTGTAGTTGCTGTGGGTGCGAACGTCTTCCTGTTCCAGTTCCGGGATCGCATACTCGCAATCCGGCGCTTGCTCGTGCACCGCCTGCACATCGGGATCCTCCCAGTGCACTACGCGTCCGGCGCGCGTGCCTCCGGCCTGCAGGCTGGTGCGCCCGTGGAACACGATCATGATGTCTTTGCCGAGGTTCCGGGTCTGCTCTTCCTGTCCCTTGCGCAGCCCCTCGCCCGCCGCCACCATCAGCACAATTGAGACGATGCCCCAGGCAATTCCAAACATGGTAAGGAAAGTGCGCAGCTTGTGCGACCAAAGCGTGCGAAACACGTCGCGGATGAGATCGCGCAGGACCATAGTTATGCGTGCGGCTCAAGATTGGACGCTCGCCCGGGCGGAAAGTAAGCCGGGGAGGCATCCTCAGGGTAGTACGCATGCGGCAAGCGTTTTGTTCACGGCGGGATGGTTACTGGAACTATGATGTAGAGCCTGGTGTCTGAAGCTCCGATGAGAATGTTGGTTAGGTTTTGGAATTGGTTCGAGGGCTATGTCCGGAGCCCTCTTGGCTGGGTTTTGGTCGGCCTTCATGCCGTGTTGTTTTTCGCGGCTATTGCCGCGATGGGCCCACCGTCTCGCACCGCGGCTCAATTTTGGGACGGTCTTCAAGGAGCTGACTGGACGATCTTCGCCGGCGCCCGTTTCACTTTCATTACGAGCCTTTGATCGTAAAGCTACTTTGGGCGGTGGATTTGCCGGCGCTAATAATGGCCGTGTTGCCAGGCCTGCTTCTATCCCCACTAATGCAAATCACTCATCTCGGAACCTTCGAGGCATCCTACGTCGCCGCTGGTGGATTCCTAGTCGCAGGCAGTTTGCAATGGCTTGCAATTGGAAGACGGATTGAAGTTCGTTGGCAACATTGGCAACAGAGGAAAGTTACCTAGGACACTTCAGTGAGGGTTGCTGAAGATAATTTCGTATTCCACCAATTCTCGAGTTCTTGCAATGCCAACTCGCACTGCATCTTATGCCGCAACTGCCGGTCGCGCACCTTCTTCTCCAGCGGCGGCAACAGATCAAACGTGATATTCGCCGGCTGAAACTTCTTCGCATCCGCCTGCGTGATGTAGTTCACCAGCGACCCCAGCGCCGTCGCCCGCGGAGGCGCAACCGGAGCTTCCCCCGCAACCAGCACCGCGGCATGAATCCCTGCCAGCATCCCGGTCGCAATCGATTCGACGTATCCTTCGACTCCGCAAATCTGCCCCGCAAACAAAATTGCCGGATGCGCCTTCATCTGCTGCGTCGCATTGAGCAGCATCGGAGAATTGATGTACGTGTTGCGATGAATCTGCCCAAACCGCAGGAACCGCGCATTCTCGAGGCCCGGAATCAGCCGCAGCACCCGCGCCTGCTCGCCAAACCGCAAATGATTCTGGAATCCCACCAGGTTGTAAGAATCCGCACGCAAGTTTTCCTGCCGCAACTGCACCACTGCATACGGAGGCCGCCCCGTCCGCGGGTCCCGCAGCCCGACTGGTTTCATCGGCCCAAAGCGCAGCGTGTCCCGCCCACGCCGCGCAATTTCCTCAATCGGCAGGCAGCTTTCAAAGTAATTCAGCTTCTCCCACTCCCTGGCCTCGACGGCCTCCGCCGAAAGCAGCGCATCCAGGAACCGGTCGTACTCCTCCTTCGACATCGGACAATTAATGTAATCCGCCGTCCCCTTGTCATACCGCGCCGCCAGGTACACCTTCGTCATGTCAATCGAGTCGGCCTCGACGATGGGACTGATCGAATCGTAGAAGTAAAGATGATGTTGAGGCCCCGGTCGCACGGAACTCCCAAGCCCGTGTGGGTCGGACACTCCTGTCCGACCAGGCAGCGCCCCAATCTCGGACGCACTGCCTGATTGACTCAATCGCGCAATCTCCAAAGACAACGCATCCGAAGTCAGCGGTCCCGTAGCGACAATCGTAAGTTGATCTTCGGAAATCTCAGCAACTTCCTCACGAACAACCCGAATCAACGGCTCCTGTGAAATCACCTCCGTCACCTTCGCCGAAAACAGCGCCCGATCCACCGCCAGCGCATGCCCCGCCGGAACCGCGCACTCGCGTGCAATCTCAATCAGCAACGACCCCGCCCGCCGCATCTCTTCCTTCAGCAGCCACGGCGCCGTATTCTCGCTCTCCGACTTCAGCGAATTCGAGCAAACAAGCTCCGCAAAGTCCGCCGTCTGATGCGCCGGAGTTGCCGCACCGGGCGCATCTCATAAAGCTCGACGCGCACTCCCCGCCGCGCACACTGCCACGCCGCCTCAGCTCCCGCTAGCCCCGCACCGATGATTTTCACTGGGTCCATAACAAGATCATTCAACAGAGGCACAGAGCCACAGAGAAGTCCTTTTCTTGATTTGTTTTCTCTGTGACTCTGTGTCTCTGTGGTGAAAAAGGTTTCACTGGCCCGCCACTTTCTTCAACGCATCCCCCACTAGCGCAACCACCTTGCGCTCATGCAGAAAATCCGCCCCCAGCCGCTTGTAAAACTCAATCGCCGGAGCGTTCCAGTCCAACACTTCCCACCGCATCCCAAAACAATTCTCTTCAATCGTCAGCTTCGCCACCGCCGCCAGCAGCGCCTTTCCGATCCCTTTGCCACGAAATCGGTCCGGCACGTACAAATCTTCGAGAAACAGCGCTGGACGCCCCTGAAATGTCGAATAGAAATAAAAGAACACCGCGTAGCCCGCCGCCTCGCCGTTCCACTCTGCAATCAGCGAACGGAATTTCGCCTGCGGCCCGAACCCATCACGCAGCAGATCATCTTCCGTGGTCAAACACTTATGCAGCTTCTTTTCGTAAGTTGCCAGCTCGCGAATGAACGCCAGCAGTTGCGGAACATCTTCGCGAGTTGCAGGCCGGATATTCAGCATCGTTACACCTTCAACTCCGCCACCGTCGCCCCGCCGCCACCCTCATTCTGTGGAGGCTCCGCCACCGACTCCACATGCGGATGCTCCTTCAAAAACTGCCGCAGCGCTTTGCGCAGAATTCCCATGCCGCTGCCGTGGACAATCCGCACCCGCGGCAATCCTGCCATAAACGCGCGATCCACAAACTTCTCCACGTCGTGCGTGGCGTCATCCACATTCTGCCCGATCACATTAATCTCCATCGGCGCATTCGCCGATTCGTTTTCGAGCTGCACCGAAACTCCCCGCGCCCGCGCCGCTTGCACCGGAGTATCCGCCGCCCGGCTGACAACTTCCGCAATATCCTCCCGCGCCACCCGCATCTTCATGTTGCCGACCTCCACCTCGAAGTGGCTATCGTCCAGACGCCGCGTGACCCGCGCATTCCGCCCCATGGATTTCAGCTTAACGAAATCGCCTTCGGAAACATGCTGGACCATCTGCGGCTGCGCATTGGGATCGCCACGGTCCGCCCCGCTCACATGCGCGACCACTGTGGAATCAAACTGCTCGCGAAAATCCCGTCGCAATTTTGCAATCCGTCGCTCGGCGTCTTTCGAAACTTTCTGCCCCGCCGCCTTTTCCTGGACCGCGTTCACCGCCTCGCGCGCGTGATATTCAAAATCGCGCAGCAAGGTTTCAAGCTTCTTTTCCATCTCCCGCGTTTTTTCCTGCTGCTCGCGTTTGCCTTCCGTGGCCAGCCGTGCTCGCTCTCGCGTCAACTCTTCCTCCCGCGCACGCAGCCGCAATCGTTCCGCCTCAGCCTCGCGGATTTCCAGATGCAGCCGGTCGAGAAACTGCCCCACATCCCGCGCCTGCGTCCCCAACCGCGACCGCGCCGACTGAATAATTTCCGGATTCAGCCCCAGCCGCTGCGCAATATTGATCCCCGCAGACGCCCCCGGCACTCCGATCTTCAGCTCATACGTCGGCTGCAACGTCGCTTCATCAAACCCAACAGCGCCATTCACCACTCCCGCCGAAGTTGTCGCGAAAACTTTCAGCGCCGTGTGATGTGTGGAAATAATCGTGATGCATCCTACGCGCAAAAAATGATCAGCAATCGCCACCGCCAGCGCCGCGCCCTCTTCCGGATCGGTCGCCGACCCCAACTCATCCAGCAACACCAGCGACCGCGCCGTCGCCGTCCGCGAAATGAAATCAATGTTGGTGACGTGCGCCGAAAACGTCGAAAGATTCTGCTCGATCGACTGATAATCGCCGATATCGGCCAGCACCGCATCAAACACCGGCGCCTCCATCCGCACCGCCGGCACCGGAATCCCCGCCTGCGCCATCAGCGCCAGCAACCCGGCAGTCTTCAACCCCACGGTCTTCCCGCCGGTGTTCGGCCCCGTAATAATCAGCTCCCGCCGCTCCCGGTCAAGTTCGATTGTGGCTGGAATAACTCGTGTGGGTCGGACACTCCTGTCAAACGCTTCCGCCGGGGACTTCTCCGACCTGGGTGCCCCATTTCTCGCATCCTTTGCGAGAAGTGGCGCCTTTGACTTTGACTTCAGATTCCTCTCCAGCAACGGATGCCGCGCATTCCGAAGAATCAGGCGTGAATCTCCAGCAATAAACTCCGGCGCCACGCAGTCGTACTCCTCCGCAAACCGCGCCTTGGCAAACTGCAATTCGACTTCCGCCAATATCTCCAGCGCCGCCGCAATCTCCTCCGCCCGCTCGCCAATCCGCCGCGTCATCTCCAGCAGAATGCGCCGCACTTCCGCCTGCTCATCCTCCAGCAGCCGCACCAGCTCGTTGTTCTGCTCAATGGTTTCGAGCGGCTCCACAAAAACCGTCTGCCCGCTCGAACTCGCTCCGTGGACAACTCCCTGCACCCGCCGCTTCTGCTCCGCCTTCACGGGAATCACAAAACGCTCGCCGCGGATGGTGATCAGTTCGTCCTGCACCGCGCCGCCTTCGGCCAGCCGCCGCAGATGCCCGCGCAGCGACTCCTGAATCCCGCGCTTCTGCTTTTCAATCTCGCGCCGGATCGCAGCCAGCGCCGGCGAAGCTTTGTCGTCGAGCGTGCCGTCAGGAAGAATCTTGTTGACGAAGCCGCGCAGAAATTCGCCGAAGTCGGCAATGCCCGAAGAAAGCCGCCGCACCGCCGTCCACTCCTGCCGCATCCCCTGCGGAGGACGCAGCGCAATCTCCCGCCACTCCGCCGCCCGCTCCACCACGGTAGTGACGCTAACAATCTCCAGCGCCTCCAGCCCCGCGCCCGAGATGCCCGCCTTCTCCAGCAGCTCCGAGATCGCGGTCAACCCAAAAAAATTAAAGCTTCCGCCGGCGCGCCGAAACTCGCGCACCTCCGCTGTCAGTTGTTGTTGATTTTGTATCCAGGCAAGGTCAGTAGAAGCCGCGAGTTCAGACAGCCGCGTCCGCCCCAGGTCCGAGGCGGTGTATCCGCGCAGAAGCTCGCGCAGAGCGTCAAACTCCAGCACCCGCGCGCTGTTGTTGGTCATGAGCTGCACCAACTCATGTTACCGGAATGCCGGTGCAGGGATCAGGCAGACCGTCGATTGTAGTGGTGCCTGTTGCGGGCGCGCTGAGCCAGCGGACGCTATTCCTTTTCGATCGCTTCCTTCAGATGTTTGGCGCAAGCTTCAGCCGAGCTGCGCTTGCCGTGTGTGGAGCCTTCTTCATGCACCGAATAGGCCCAGACTACCTCACCGCTCTTAATGTTGCTGAGCGTGATGCTGGCTTCTTCCCGCGAGTGCCAATTGCCCATGATGATGATCTTCGCGGCGCCGGCTTTCTGGCTTTCAGCGGTGCCCGTGATTTCGTATTCCGCCTGATCGCGGTTGGCAACTATCTCCACCGGGACTTTTTTGGTCGCCATCGCATCCTTCAAGAACGTTTCGTAGCCGTTGGCAATGGGCGCAATGAACACCTTCGATCCTTTGGAGATCTTTTGCGAAGGTGGCGTATTTTTTTCGCCGCCCCAGGCCGGGCAAACGGCAGCCACAATCAAAAGCGCGAGCACGCCTACCGCACCGCTTTTATAGGACATGAGTCCCCCTTAATTTTCTTCGCGAATTCGAACGACCAGCTACTCAAGCACGATTTGCTTGATGTGTTTGGCGCATGCTTCGCCTGCACTCTGCCTGCCGCGCGCGGAATTTGTCTTGTGGACGGAATAGCCAAAGATGACCGCCCCAGTCTTAAGGTCGGCGATCTTAATGCTTGCCTGCTCGTTGGAATTCTCGGAACCAATGAACAGCATTTTGGCCCATCCCGCCTTGTCGCTTTCCGAGACGCCACTGATCTCGTATTCTGCCTTGGTTCGGTCCACGACAACGATCAGAGGCACTTTTTTATTTCGCAACCCAGCAATAATGTAATTTTCGAACCCGCCCAGCATGGGAGCGACGTACACCTTTGCATAAGACGGCATCTTAGCGTTGTTGACTGTGGCAAGCTTACCTTCGTCAGCCGAAGATGCCTTCAAGTCTGGAGCGGCCGCTTTGACTGGCTCGGCGGAAGCTGTCTTGGTTTGGTCTGGGGCTAAATTGGTGTCTTGAGGAGATGTCTGAGACCACGAAGACTGCGCAAAAGACCCCAAGCTTAGGATCAGTCCATAGAGAATGACAGAGTGAAGCGAACTCCTGATGTGCATTTGTATCCTCCCCCGGTTTCACATTATGCTCCCAAAGCGCGCAGATCGGCCATAATTTCTCAGCAGAGGCGCGACACAAATGCAAAAGTCTCATTCCATTCCCGAAAGCGAACCCGCATTCCGGTTGACAATCACTCGGATCAGCGGATAATACCCCTGTCGCGTTCAGGGCTTTCCAGGACTCCTTCCCCCGGAATCTTCCATTCCCGAGAGTCCCTGCGCCCAAGGGAGACATCAAAATGCTAAAGAAACTCATTTCAGCCGTCCTTATGGTGTCCGTCAGCTTCCCGCTTGCAATCGCTCAATCCGCATCGAGCAATTCTGCGTCAACCCCTCCATCGCAACCCTCCACAACCCCGGAGGTAGCTGCTCCCAAGTCCGCAATGCAGAGCTTCGGTCTGGAGGACGGAACTCCGGTCAAACTTCGAAGTGCTCGCACGATTTCGTCGGCCGACGCGCATACCGGCGATACCCTGGACTTCGAAGTCCTCGAGGACGTGTTCGCGAAAGATGTTCTTGTGATTCCCAAAGGTGGCATCGCTTGGGGAACGGTGACCGACGCGCAGGCAAAGCGTCGCATGGCGCGAGGCGGCAAGCTCGACGTAAATATTGATTCTGTTCGCTTGATCGATGGTGAGAAGGTCCCCTTACGAGCGGTCAAGGACGTAAAGGGTGGAGGGCATACCGGCGCGATGACGGGAGCCATTGTGGGAACCGCAATTGTGTTCTTTCCCGCAGCTCCACTGTTCCTCTTCATGCATGGCAAAGACATTACTATTCCGAAGGGCACTGAGATCACGGCTTACATTAACGGGGATACTCGGCTTGACCAGGCCAAGCTCCAACCTGCGATGTCGAACTCGACAGCTCCGAGCACTGTGGCGGCGACAGGTCAGATTGACATCGTTTCAACACCGCCGGGAGCCGACATCGAAATTGACGGCAAATTTGTCGGCAACACGCCGTCATCGATCACCGTTGCTCCTGGAGATCACGAGATTTCTGTCAAGAAGAGCGGATTTGCGGCTTGGGACAGGAAAATTACCGTTTCGAGCGGTCACGTCAACATCAACGCGGAGCTGACGCTAGAGGGGAAGTAGCGCCTTGAAACCAAACCGCTGGGTTTCTTCAGGCGACATCCCGAGAACGATCGGCCTTCCTGTTTGCGTGGTCGCTACTCTGCTGGCCCTCTCCGTCTTGGCACTGGCGTCTGACCACACTTCGGACCACGAGTGGCTCACGGGGAAAATCATCGACGAGAGCCGCGCTCGATATCTGGCAATGATTTACCACAGCGGTCATAGCGCCACGTCGACGAACGGAAGTGTAAATGCGACAGGCCAAAGCACAACAATTGGCGACAACACAACAACAAACGTTGACGGTTCCTACTCAGGTACAAGCTCGACCGACTATTCGGGATCTGACATGCCCCTCTACAAGGTGTATGAAAATTTCATCATTGAAGGCGATGACATGGTTTACGTCACACAGGAGCGCATACGGTGGCGATGGTCAAAGGCAGCCCATGTCACCGTCAATGGTGAGGTTAAATATTATGTAGACAAGAGAAAACTCCACGTACTCGACGACGACGGTAAGGAGCACGTTATCGAAATCGTGAAGCAGATTCAGAAGAACCGACCGGATCCAAACCCGCCGCGGCCGGTTCTCGCGCAAACAACTTCGATCACTTCCCCGCCGATCTCTACCGACAAGGCGACGATGCAAGTGGTCTCAACGCCCGCTGCGGCCGACATCGAGATCGACGGTAAATTCGTTGGCAGCACACCTTCTACTGTAGGGGTTACATCTGGGGAGCACGACGTCGTCGTCAAGAAAAACGGGTTCACAGGGAAAATTACCGTTTCAAGCGGCCACATCAACATAAACGCGGAGCTGGCGCCCCAAAACTGAAAAGCCGCCCCTCAAAACTCCACGTGCGCCCGGAACGACCCCACGAACACCGACCCGTGGTCGCGCTTATCCCGGATTCACCACGTACTGTGCTCCCGGAGCCAAATAAATCCCCCGCCACACGTGCAGCGTGTAATAGGTCTCCAAAATATTTTCACGGCCGTAGTTCAGCTTGCCGTCGCCGATCAGGAAGCCGTAGCCGCCGTCGGCGAGATAGATCTGGTGATCTTGCTAATGCCGGTGTGGGCGAACGACTCGATCTTGCCGTCAACCGCAAGACGCAGATTGGCATCAGCTTCAGTAAGCCGGCATCCTTATTCAGGCAGGCTAGTTTGACACGAGAGCGGCCGCTGGAAGAGAACGGACCAGACCCGGGAATACCACAAGGAATATCAGAATCTCCCCCAAAAACACGTAAGGATGATCGGGCTTGGCCCGGATCATCCCACCCCTCCCGGTTAGAAGGGGGCCCTACAACCGAAATCATACCCAGCGCAGGTTTCAGGACGATGTAACCGGCGTGAAATCTCCGTAAATCCTGTTGCCCTTCCGGGCACGTGGCCCGAGTTGCATCCGCTGCTATATTTATGGATTCGCAAGCCATGCTCGTGTAGGGGCGGACGCCCTCGTCCGCGTCGGGGCCGCAGGCCCAGTTGCCTTTCGCCGGCGACGTTGCGAAACATTGGTAGCCATCGAGGGCCGTGGTGGACGAGCGAGGACGCCCGTCGCTCCAAAAAACGAAGCCGGAAAGGGTTCACCGAAAGAAATGCCGCACAAGCTCGACGAGTCCCGCCGCCTGCAACAACGCGCAGAGCAGCTAATCCCCGGCGGCGTCAACTCCCCTGTCCGCGCGTTCAAGGCCGTCGAATGCGAAGCTCCATTCCTCGTTCGTGGACTCGGCTCCCACGTCTGGGACGCCGACGGCAACGAATACATCGATTACGTCGGGTCGTGGGGCCCGCTCATCCTCGGCCACGCCGACCCTGGAGTGCTCGACGCCATCCTCAACGCCGCCGGAAACGGCACCAGCTTTGGCGCGTCCACCCCCGCCGAGGCCGATCTCGCCGAGCTTGTGGTCGAAGCCTTTCCCACCGTCCAGAAAATTCGCTTCGTCAGCTCCGGCACCGAAGCCACGATGTCCGCCATCCGCCTGGCGCGCGCGTACACCAAGCGCAAATACATCGTCAAATTTGAAGGCTGTTATCACGGACATGCCGACTCGTTGCTGGTAAAAGCGGGCTCGGGCATTGCCACCTTCGCGATCCCCGGATCGGCCGGAGTCCTCGAAGAAATCAGTCAGTTCACCATCGCGCTGCCGTTCAATGACACCGAAGTTCTGGAGCAGGCCTTCAGCAAGTATCGCCACCAGATCGCCTGCGTGATCGTCGAGCCGGTGGTCGGCAACATGGGCTGCGTTCCCGGCAATGGCGGATACCTCGCGAACCTGCGCACCATTACCCAGCGCGAAAACACCGTTCTGATTTTCGATGAAGTAATGACCGGCTTCCGCGTGGCCTACGGCGGCGCACAGGAGTTGTACGGTATCAAGCCTGACCTGACCACTTTCGGCAAGATCATCGGTGGAGGATTGCCAGTCGGCGCCTACGGAGGCCCGTCCGAGATTATGGACTTGGTCTCGCCGCTTGGACCGATGTATCAAGCCGGGACACTTTCCGGAAATCCGCTGGCCATGGCCGCCGGAATCGCCCAGCTGAAGCATTTGCGCGATCAGAAATCGGAAATCTATCCGCGGCTCGAAGCGCTGAGCGCGAAGCTGGTCGAAGGCGTTGCCGCCGCCGCGAAAGATGCCGGCGTACCTGTCACCTGCAACCGCGTCGGCTCCATGTTCACGTGGTTCTTCAATCCAGACCAAGTCACCGACTGGGAGTCCGCGTCTAAGTCCGACACCGCCGCCTTCGGACGTTTCTTCCGCGGCATGCTGGATGCTGGAATCTATCTGCCGCCGTCGCAGTTTGAGGCGGCATTCCTCGGTGCCGCGCATACAGAAGAAGATGTGGAGAAGACGATAGTGGCCGCCAAGTCGGCATTTGCTGCGGTTAAGGGCTAGACGATCTCACTCAGGGAACTCGTATCGTCCAGAAATCGGGAAATGGTATCCTCTACCCAATGAGTTCCGCAAAACAAGCCGTCGAACAGTTACTGCACAGGCTTCCCGACGATTGTTCGCTCGAGGATGTTCAATACCACCTCTGCGTCCTGGAAAAAGTCCGCCACGGATTGGACGACGCGCGCCAGAACGGCACTCTTTCGCAAGAGCAGGTAGAAGCCCGGCTTAGCCAATGGCTCGTGTAATATTTGGCGCCAAAATCCCCCAAGATTTGCTAAACGTTTTTGAACCTGGCAGGAGCTCGAAAGATGTTCTGGAAAAAGGAAACGCCGCGCAAGGCCGCCGTAGAGACCTGCGCACACCATCTCTTTCAGGCCTTGGCGGATGGCCTGAAGCAGGGTGGTCGGATACGCGCCGAAGACATAATCACGGCATCCGCCAGCATAGCTGCCGAAGTCTGCATTGAAGCTGCGGGTGACTTCAACCCTCGGAAGCACCACTTGGTTCCAGGATCGAGAGCGTTTTCCACGAAGGTTAACGAGCTCTTTTCCGGTGACACTCCCGAGGAGAGCATCGACGCCCCTCCCGCCGGTTCCATTGTTGGAATGCTCAGAGATAAGCTTCTGGCGTCTGGATACGAAAAGTCAGATTTCCCGTCGTTGAGGATGATTTTCCAGGATTTCGCGGCCCGCATCGGCAAGCCAACTGACTGGGGAACCGTGCCTTTGTCAGTGCCCAAAGAGAACATTCCCTCGATTCTTCCCCTACAGGTCGCCTATGAAACGCGGCCAACAGTTGACAGAATCTTCCAGCCCCTCATGAATCCTCAAGAGAGGCTGCAAGCGGCGGTGCTTGCCCTGGCAGAAGCTCTTATTGCGGTCCGAGAAGTGTTCGACAAGAAGGTCGCGATTCTACTAGCGCTGCAAATCGTCAACGGAATGGCTAAGACTGCGCCGATGACAGATGAGGCGATGGAAGCAGCGAGGAAAAAGAAGAGCGGCCCACAGTAACCAGAGGGGCCTAAGCCGCTTGCCCGCTCTTCACCGCTTCCGGCCCATTGGTTCGCGCCCAGGTGTATTGAATCCGATGAATGACGGTAATCGTCGAGAGCACGGCGATAAGCCACAGCACCGGAGCCATGCGGTTAAACAGCGCCCCAAGAATCACCAGCACTAGCCGCTCCGGCCGCTCCATGAATCCCACCCGGCACGATCCAATCAGCGACTCCGCCCGCGCCCGCGTGTAACTGACCATGATGGAGCTGATCATCACAAAGGCGCTCAGGACAACGTAGAAAAACCGGTCCCCGCGTGCGCAAAAGACGATCAGCCCAAAGAACTGCGCCGCGTCGCTGTAGCGGTCCACCACCGAATCAAAGAACGCGCCGAAGCGAGTCACCGTGCCCTGCGCCCGCGCCACTTCGCCATCCACCAAATCGAAAAATCCCGACGCAATTATCACCAGCCCGGCATAGAAAAACATGCGCGCCTGGGTCTGCGCCGTGGCGTATCCGAAAAAGAATGCCGCCCAGGCGTTGACCACCAGCCCCATAAACGTCAGCACATTGGGATTAACTTTCGTGAGCGCCAGCCAACGGACAATGGTCCGCAGCAAAACCGCGCATGCCCGCCCGAAAGCGCTAGTCCAGGTCATAGGGATTGAATCATTGAATCATCGGGGGATTGAATCATTAAAAACCACATGCGCAAGCAGCCTGCGGCATGTCGGGGGTTGGGGTCTCAATGATTCAATCCCCCGATGATTCAATCCCATCATTCCGCCGGAGCCACGTCGTGAATCGTGCTCAGCGTCAAAATTTCCAGCTCGCGGCTGCCGTTCGGAGTGACCACGGTCGCCGTATCGCCCACCTTCTTATTCAGCAGGGCCCGCCCGATCGGAGAGTTGGTCGAAATCTTCCCCTTGGCCACGTCCGACTCTTCGCTGGTCACAATGTTGTATTCCATTTCTTCGTTCTTGGTGTTGTCGAAAATCTTTACTGTCGAGCCCAGGCCAACTTTATCCCTGGGGATATTGTTCATGTTGACCATCGAAAGGTCAGCCAGCCGCCGCCCCAGTTGCCGCACCCGGGCCTTGACGAACTCCTGCCGCTGCTTGGCCATGTGGTACTCAGCGTTTTCGCTCAGGTCGCCCAGCGCCGCAGCCTTCTTGATCTCTTTGGGAAGCTCGTGGATGAGCTCGTGCTCCAGCGCCTCGATCTCATCGCGCAGCTTTCGTTTGATTGCGTCAGTCATGCTCGCTCCGAATTATAAACCGTTGCTGCCGGGACAAACCGATCCCGCAGCCTTCCCAAAACAAAACCAGCCGCGGATTTCACAGATCGCACGGATAAACCAAAATCACAGGCCTCCAAATCCAAAGCTGGAAACCGTGAGCTCCTTCGGCTCCAAAGGGTTTATCCCAAATCCGCGGAAATCCGCGCCGCTTTTTGAATCTTGCTGTGCCCACGCTCGCCTAACCTCTTGAAAATGCATCCCTGTATGTTTTGCAAATTGTTAACTGCCAGCGGCTGGGGTAGAATAGGAGGGTACTCTGGCGCGGTGGCCATGTTCCTCGTATGAGCAGCAACGGTAACGGTGAATTCCACATTGGAGACCGCGTCGTTTATCCCAACCACGGCGTCGGAATCGTCGAACAGATTGGCACCCGCACTCTCGGCCAGCAGGTCGAGAAGTACTATCTGCTTAATATCAAGTCCAGCAATCTAAAAGTGACGGTCCCGTTCCATAGCGTGATCACCGTGGGACTGCGCCGGGTGGTGAAGAACGGCGACATCCAGAAGATCCTCAATTTCCTTTGCGACGGCAAAAGCGAAAACGCCGCCGACTGGAAAGACCGCTTCAAAGACAATTCCGACCGCATGCGCACTGGATCGCTGCTCGAAGTCGCGGCGGTCATGAAGAACCTGCTGGTACTGAAAGAATCCAAGAGCCTTTCTTTCCGCGAGAAGAAGATGCTGGAGCGCGCCCGCTACCTGCTGGTCAGCGAACTGGCCATGGCCCGCAACTGCGAAGAAGAGATGATCGAAGTCCTGCTCTCAGATACCCTCTCCAAGAACAATCTGAAGTTCCCCGAAGCGGGCGAACTCGAAGCCTAGGCAAAACCTTTTCACCACAGAGACACAGGGACACAGAGAAACCATGTTGTTTTTTTGCCTTCTCTGTGACTCTGTGTCTCTGTGGTGAATTAGGCCGCAAAGCATCGCATCCGGTGCCTGCCCATATAATCCCCGACATGCATTCTCCCGGCCTCAAGCCCCGCGTCCTCGGCCTCGACGTAGGCTCAAGAACCATCGGCCTCGCCGTTTCCGACCCGCTCGGCATCACCGCTCAGGGACTTGAAACCATCCGCCGTAAGAATAAACGCACCGACTTGGCGCGGCTGGAAGAAATCATTCGCCAGTACGAAGTCTCGGAAATCGTCGTCGGATACCCTCTCCGCCTTAGCGGCGCCGAAGGCATCCAATCCCAAAAAATGCAGCTCTTCGCCGAAGACCTGCGCAAGAAGTTCGCCCTCCCCATCCACCTCTGGGACGAACGCCTCAGCTCCACCCAGGCCAACCGGCTCCTGCGCGAATTCGATCTTTCGATCAAAAAGCGCGCCGGCGCCGTGGACCGCATGGCTGCCATCCTGATCCTGCAAAGCTGGATGGATACGAGGGACGCTGCGCTTGGCTCTTAGCTGCGGCTCTTACACTCTAGCCACAAGAGTAAACACCGCCCCAACCGCCTATGGGAGGAATTAGAAACCCGGAGGGACGAAAGTCAGGGCATGAACGCCGTCAATGAGTGAAATGGCGATTTAACGACAGCCATAAGGTGGAGCGCAACGAACGCCGTGACTCTCTGCGCGATGCGCTTTGCTTGAGGGTGACTTTGTCGTCAGCGAAACTGATGTTCACGCGGCAGGAGAAGCCGGAGTCGCCTCGGTAATGTCGCTCTATGATCGGTCACCCCAAGGGCGCATTCGGCTAAGTGCTCACCGAACTGGAAAGGGGCACAACTCCGGCTTCCAAGTGCAGCAGGTCAACGGGTTCCAGACGCCAACGACGCCGCAGGCGTGCGGGGAGATCCAGTCTCGGACCCATACCCATCGGATCCTGGCGCTTGAAAGTCGCTCAACGAGCCCGTCGGCAAAATCATTCGCAACGAATTGAGAATGGACAGCAGGTCGATCACTTCTTGAGCGATTGCCCCTTGAATCGGGCTGATCAGGCCAAAGGACGCTGCGCCCATCCCAATCAAACTCAGGCCCATACCGCCGACCGCACTGGTGAGGGCGATTCCTCGCATCCTTCGTCCAATGTGCAGCAACTCATCGACACTCTTGAGCGACGATTGCAGGATTACCGCCCCGGCCGCTTCCGACGTGATATCGCTGTTCACTCCCAACGCAATTCCGGCTGTGGCCGCCATCATGGCTGGAGCGTCATTGATTCCATCGCCCAAATACAGGGTCTGCGATTTCACCGTCATCTCCCGGACAAACGTGACCTTCTCCTCAGGGCTCTTACCCCCGTAAGGTTCGGTGATCCCCATTCCAGCGGCAAACATCTCCACTTCCGCCGGCCGGTCGCCAGAAAGCAGAATCACTTGTTTGATTGCGTGCTTTCTCTGGACGTGTTTCAGGAAGGACTTGCTCTCTCGCCGAGGCTCATCCTGAAAGTGAAAAATTCCAGCCACGTTGCCGTCCACCAGCAACACGCACTCCAGCCCCGGAGCAACCGGCGGCAGGGCCGCCGCAAGCTTTGCCGCCAGCTTCCCGCGCCCTGTTACCGCAACCAGATGTTCGTCCACATGTCCGATCAAGCCCGCACCCGGAGCCTCGGAAACATCCCTTACCTGCAGCAGGGGCAACCCATCCGCCTCAGCCGCGGCCAGTACTGCGCTGGCCAGGGGATGCTTCGAGTATCGCTCCAGGCTGGCCGCATACTGCAGAGCTGTTTCTCGCTTTATTTGTGCAAAAGACTCGACCTTGTTCAGGCTGGGCTTCCCGTATGTCAGCGTCCCAGTCTTGTCCACAATCAGCACTTGGCAGTTCTCCATCTTTTCCAGAATCGACGGATCCTTGATGATGATCCCAAATCGCGCTCCCACGGAGACCGCTCCGATGATCGCCACCGGAATCGAGATCAACAGTGGGCACGGCGTTGCGATCACCAGCACAGCCAGAAATCGCCCCGAATCTCCGCTCAGGAACCAGCTCGCGAGCGCAATGGCAATTGCGATCGGCGTATACCAGGAACCCAGGCGATCACCCAGCCTTTGTATCTGCGGCCGATTCTCCTCCGACGCGTGCAGCACTTCCACAATCTTTGCATAGCGCGAATCGCTCGCTATCTTCGTCGCTCGTATCGTCAGTGCCGCATCTCCATTGATGGATCCCGACAAAACGATCGTGCCTGGGGCCTTCGCGATCTGAAACGGTTCTCCGGTCAGGTAAGACTCGTCCATGCGCCCTCGTCCGCTCACCACCACTCCATCCACAGGGCAGATCTCGTGCGGGTACACAACTAGCTGGTCGTCCACAGCAATGGAATCGGTAGACACATCGGAGACCACTTCGCCTACTCGATGGGCAGTCCGCGGCATCCGCTTGGCCAGAGCGCTCAACACCGAGTTCGCCCGATCGGTCGCATAGCTCTCCAGTGCTTTTCCGCCCGAAAGCATCAACACAACAATCGCAGCCACCCAATACTGTCCAAGAATCAGCGAGGTCACGATCGAAAGCAGCGCCAGAATATCGACGCTGAAATTCCTCTTGATCAACTGTTGCGCCAGCGAAATCAGGAGTGGCGTACTTGCACCCGCGATGGCAACGCAAAGCACCGTGTTGACGACGTGCGGGTCGTGCAACAGGAGGCTCGCAGCCAGTGCTGCCAGCATCCCCGACGCAATAAAGATCGCGGTGGCAATTGGGGCCGCCGGACTGCTAAGCCATTTCGCAAGTGGGCTGGTTTGTGCCAGACAAACTTCTCCACTCGAAGTTTACAGAGCTTTTCGCTAAAGAGGCGTGCACTTGAAACAGGAGACATTGTGCGCGCAGAGATATACTAGGGCCGCCATGAGCGAAGGAGGAACATCTTCGGCTGGCGGCGCACCCAACAATCCCGCCGTCTCTATCTTGCTGCTCGCGGTTGGAGTCGTCCTGGCTGTCATCTTGGCTTGGCTCGGTCGTGTCATATTCTTGCTGCTTTTTGCAGCAGTTGTGGTTGCAGTTTTTCTGACGGCCATCGTCGATTGGGTAGGCCCGAAGCTAAGACTTAAGCGAGGGCTGGCGCTGGGCCTCACCCTGCTCATCGCCTCCGTTTTCGTCGTTCTCACTCTGTGGATCAGTGGCCCTAACATCATCGAACAGTTTGCCCGTCTTCAGACTGACCTTCCCCAGTCGGCGCACCAGTTGGTCGAGCGGGTGAAGGGACAGGGTTGGGGCCGGTGGCTGCTCGCCCAATGGTCGGGCTATTCCCAGTCGTCAGACAACGTCAGCTATGCCCTCACGCGTATCGGCGGCATTGTCCTCAGCGCTTCCGGCCTGCTGGCCGGAATCGTCATTGTCGCGTTTCTCGGCCTGTATCTGGCTGCAGAGCCAGAAGTCTATTTCTCCGGAATCCGGCGCGCCACCCCCAGGCATTATCGAGCCACCCTTGATGCCTGCGCCGCCAATGCCGTCCGCAACCTGCGCTGGTGGCTGCTGGCGCAAATGTTTTCCATGGCCGCAGTCGGCACTCTAGTCACACTCGGACTATGGGCTCTGGGGGTACCCCTGGCCGGGACCCTCGGAATCATTGCTGCGCTCCTGACCTTTATCCCGAACGTGGGGCCGATCCTCTCCGTCGTCCCCGCGGCCCTGATTGCACTCGCGATCAGTCCGGGAAAAGGTCTGCTCACTGTCCTCCTATTTGTCCTCGTGCATTTTCTAGAGGGCAACATCATTACACCTCTTCTCCAACGCCAGATCGTGCGTCTGCCCCCAGCTCTAACCCTGACTGTGCAACTCCTGCTTGCTGTCATTGCGGGCCCTCTCGGTGTGGCCCTCGCGGCTCCTCTCACAGCAGCAACACTGGGAATTTTCCAAATCCTCCTCCCTCCCAACGAATGAAAACACCCTACGGTTCGTAGCCGCAGATTGAAAACCGCCCGAACCGCCTATGGGAGGAATTAGAAAGCCCGGAGCGGCGAAAGTCAGGCCATGAACGCCGTCAATGAGTGATATGGCGATTTAACGTCAATTGACACGTCAATTGACCAGTGTGCTCCACGGCCGTAGGAGCAATCACGAATATGTGTGCACCGCTTGCACACGCGAGTTGTTTTTGTCCCGCCGCTCGTGATAGAGAAAACGAATGAATTTCTTCAGGGAATGGACGCACAGGTTAAGGGCAACACTTTTGATCGCGTTATTGGCGGGCGGGCCTCTGCACAATGCCAGCGCAGAGGATAATGGTCTCGAGCGCACGCCGGTTCTCGGCTGGAGTAGCTGGAGCTTCCTGCGCAAACAGCCCACGGCAGACAAAATGAAAGCTCAGGCGCTCGCCTTGCATAATTTCGGATTGCAAACACTGGGCTACCGATACGTGAACCTCGACGACTTTTGGTATCAGTGTCCGGGACCGGAGGGTCCGAATGTGGACTCTTATGGCCGCTGGATCACAGACCCCTCGAGGTTCCCACCCCAGGGAGATACCGATGGCATAAAGGTCGTCGCTGACTACATGCACAGTCTCGGGATGAGGTTCGGGATCTATGTTACGCCCGGTATTTCCAAGCAGGCAGTCAGCCGGAACAAGCCGATTAAGGGCACATCGTACACGGCCGCCCAGATTGCGGACCCGTCTGTAGCGGAGAACAACTACAACTGCAAGGGCATGGTCCGCATTGACTACAGGAAGCCTGGAGCGCAGGAGTATACGAATTCATGGGCAGATATGCTCGCGGCGTGGGGTGTCGATTACATCAAAATTGACGGCATGAAAGACAGCAGCGTCGCTGATGTTAAGGCATGGTCGTATGCTATGCGGCAAAGCGGGCGGCCCATGGTCTTGGACGTTACGCAGGGGGACTTTACAATCGCTATCGCCCCAACATTGATGAAGTATGCCAATCAATGGGAATTCGCGCCCGACGTCGAATGCTATCGCTGCGAAAAGGGCGGTAGCAGCTACCCGCTGACCAGTTGGGCCGACGTTGCCAATCGCTTCGACTACGTGGCGGAGTGGCACCCTTACGCTGGTGCAGGTGGATTCAACGACTATGACTCCATCGAGATAGGAAATGGCAGCAACGACGGGCTGACTCCGGTCGAGCGCCGGACTCAGATCAGTCTGTGGGCCCTTGGATCGTCACCCCTCATCCTCGGCATCGATGTTACTCACCTGGATCCAACGGATCTGCAGAAATACCTGAAGAACTCGGCAGTCCTTGCGGTTGACCAGGATTCGATCGCCGCGAAAAGGGTGCTCAAGACCGGCAACCAGCAGGTATTCGCCAAGAGGGAGCCGAACGGAGACGCGATCGTTGGTTTGTTCAACACCTGCGGGAAGGCAGAGGAAGTCTCCGTTCCAGCATCCACCGTGGGCTTGCCCGAAAACAAAGGCGGCTACTCCTTACACGACCTGTGGACCGGCGAGACGAAGAAAACAAGCAGCACCATCAGTGCTGTTGTTCCGTCGCATGGGGTCGTCCTGTACCGCGTCAGAGGACTTTAAACTACTCGATTGCTGACGACCCTCTGGATGGGCGGATTTCGCGCGCGTCCAGTTTTCTGATCAATGAGTTCTATCAAAAGGGATGTCAAGAAAAAACTTCTGCCTCGACCGGAGTCGAGATGTTTTCTCGAGATCCAGCCCACTGGAATTAGGCTTCCCTGAAGAAGTGTGACTTGTGCCCATTCTGATCAGTCTCCTCCGGTGAGTTAGCGGCCGCCGTCGAGTTTGCGAGAGCAACAAGCGAATGGCGACTCAAGGTCAACCATGGTTCTATCCGAGGCTCGTGGCCTATGGCTATTTCTGGTTATCCGAGGGGGCATAACGTGATATGAGTGACTCGGTGCCCAAGGCACGCGGGGCCAGATCTCATTGACTGATACTTCCCTCGAACCGAGCATCTCGAGAAACCGACCGACCACTAGCAGAGGGAACTCTTCGAATGGAAGGCTCTTCCTCAGCGATGCTCAAGCTGCTTGTCGCTGCAACTGTTGGGGGTCGAAACTCACTCCTTTCTTCCATATGGTTAAAGTGATGGCGGCAATCTTCCGTGCCAGGGTGAGACGGGCCATGCTGGGCCGCATCCCTTTCTCCACCAGGGCAGCATAAAAATCCTGCAGTGGCCCGGGACGTTGGATGGCGGAGATGGCCGCCCCCTTCAAAAGATTTTTCAGATCGTGATTATGGTTTCGATTCAGACCACGCACCGTGATGCGCTCGCGGTTGCGTTGCCGTTTCCCGCGCACCATGCGGTACTCGCCGCTGTCATAGGTCTGGACGGCAAAACCGCTGTAGGCCCAAAGCTGGCGCTTGGTCCGAAAGCGATGGGGTGTCTGCAGGATGGCCACCAGCAGGGCGGAGCGAATCGGACCGATCGAAGGAATCTGGCGAAGTAATTTCACCGGTGCATGCTTGCGACTTTCCGTCAACAGCTCCCGTCGTGCTGCCTGGCGCACGGGTTCGAGACTATCCAGTTGCTGGTATAAATGCTCGGCTCGAATCCTTACCGCTGGTTCCACCAGCTTGGCTAGCCACTCGGCACGATGCCGGCGGCTATAGACGCTGGTGCCCGCACAGGGAATGGCCCAACTTCGGTACACCGACTTAATCCGATTCATCACCCGGGTACTATCCTTGGTGAGCGTCAAATAGCTCCGCCCCAACTCTTTTAAGGCACGGGTCCCATGCTTTTCGTGGTATACCGCCTTGACTTGGTGGGTGCGTAGTAGCTCCGCCAAATTGCGTGCATCCGCCCGATCGTTCTGGTTGCCATCCCTCATCAGCGCGTTCTTGCGCGGATCGCAGACCACCAGCCGGCTGACATGGGGCTTCAGCAGATCGTGTAACCAGGCCGCTAAGATCCCTTCCTCGAAGGTCAATGCCAGGGTTCCACGCAGTCCTTGAATGAAGTCCAGAATCGTGGCTGCCTTGGTTTCCAGCACGCATTCCATGAGCAACTTGCCCTCCGCATTCTTCACCGCTGCGGAAATGGTGGCGTCATGCACGTCCATGCCGATATACTTCTCTTGATTCATAAAGGTGCTCCTTTTCGGTATGTGTGGTTTTCCAACGACTCACAACTTACCGCAAAAGTGGGCGCCTTTTTATATTGCGTGTAATGGCGATTTTGCAACAGTCATGGGTGTCCCTGAAAGCTACCCAGCGCGACTTTCTCCTCAGTGTAGATCTCGAAAAGCGTGATCAGGCGCGTGATCTGGAGAAGGTCAGCTACTCTCTTGTTGACCTGGACAAGTTTCATCTCGCCTCCCCTCTGTCGGACGGTGCTGAAACATCTCACCAGTTCCCCCATGCCACTGCTGTCCACGTACTCCACTCCCGCGAGATTGATCAGGAATCTTTTGTGGCCGGTACCGGAGAGAACGTGTATCAGGTCACGCAGTTGGGTGCGGCCCTCGCTTGTCGTGAGTTTGCCAACAACGTCCACTACAACCACTCGGTTGAACTCTCGTGTGGTGATTTCAAGGCCCATGGCGAGTTTGCGAGATTCTGTTTTTTTCCGTGCGGGATCATACATAGCTTGGCCGTGGCTTTCAACGAGTCCAGGCGAAGACCGCCAGAGCGGGTGCGGTCCGCTCGCGTCCGGGTTTCTGGTCAATGAGTGTAATGGCGATTTAACACCAATTGACCAGCAGCAAGTAGTTTCGAGATTTCATTGAAAACCCGATGGTCCTGTCACCCTTCCTAGAACCTTAGAATTCTGTAAGCGACTAGACCGATTCGCCAACTTGCGAGTCGCAATCATGCCGATTTAGGAATTAAGGCAATGTTCAATCACGCCGCTTTCAGAGGTTCCTTCTTATAACCGGTGAACTCCTCGCCCGGCTTGATGTTCGGGTACTGGGCGATGCTCTTCTCATAGTCCGCAATGGAATGGAACGTGACCCCGAACATCCAGCCCATGTCCAACTTGGTGTCGAACAGGTTGTACCTCTCGCCGGGGTCGCTGCCGAGATCGAAGAACATTGGGAACTGGGAGTCTAAGAATGGTTGGTCAATACCCTCGCTGTGACGGAACACTGCCTTGACGTTGAGCCACTTCGAGGACATGAGGGAGCCGTCAGGGCCGAAGAACAGGAGGGTCTCTCGTCCAGTCTTTTTGCTCTGTACGAGCAGGAACTTGGAGGCATCGACGCCATCCAGCGGTCGGTCGGTGGGCACCTTGTCTGAGGCACCGGCAAGGGCGGCAAAAGTCTTGTACCAGTCATGTGCCGAGAGCATCTCCTCGGTGACAACCCCTGCTGGCACCTTGCCCGACCAGCGGACCATCGCCGGAACCCGCATCGAGCCTTCCCACGGAGGGGTCATGAATCCGCCACGCCATGGCCCACTCGAACCTCCGCCCAGGGACACGTGGATCAAGCCCGCTCCGTTGTCGCTGGAGAATACGATGATGGTGTTGTTGGCGATCCCTGCCTCGTCCACGCAGTCCACGATCTGTCCAACCCGGTAGTCCATCTCGGCCATGAAATCCGCGTACTCACCCAGCCGCGAGGGATCAGTTTGGTCGAAATCGGGGTGCACTATCGCGGGCGGGTGCAAGTTGGAGAAGGCAACGTAGGTGAAGAACGGCTTGCCACCAGCGGCAGCTCGCTTGATGTAGTCCGTGGCCTTCCCAACGATCAACTCGTCCAAAAAGGGACGCACCTTGATATCCAGCTCGCGGACCGCTGTGGACTTTTGGCGCTTCTTGCCCTCCCAAATCTTGGGCGTCTCGATCCCCTTCGCCTCGGCCAGTGCCCTGAATGTGGCGTATGAGGTCCAACCGGCCTCATCAACGCTGTTCTTATAGCCCCACCACTCATCGAAGCCTTGATCATTGGGTAGTCGTCCCTCGACTTCACCGAGATGCCACTTACCCCACAGCGACGTGGAGTAGCCAGCGTCGGAAAGCAGTTCCGCGATTGTATACTCCCACGGCACGATTCCGGTCTCGCCTTGACCTGGCATCACCACCTTGTAGGTGCCACAACGCACCGACTGGCGCCCAGTCATCAGCGCAGTGCGTGTCGGCGTACACTGCGACTCGACGCTGTAGTTGTTGAAGCGAATGCCTTCGCTAGCAAGCTTGTCGATGCGAGGGGTCTTGTTGATTCCGCCGTAGCACGAGAAGTCCCCCCAGCCCGTGTTGTCGCACAGCATAAACACGATGTTCGGTCGAGTCGGCGTTCCTTTTTGTACGGATGCCATTTTGTCTTTTTCTCCTAATCCTTAACAGCCCGCGCGGCCCGCTGCAAACAACGCACGATGATAAAACCACCGCACTGCTCCGAGAAACTGGCAAGAATTCCAGTTCAGGGGAGTTGTCTGAGATTTTCTTGGATTGCGCCCGGATTACGGGCATGTTCGGAAGTTAACTGTTGTAATCAGCGTTAACACTCATTGACCTGACCTGACCGGAGGAAGGAAGCGCGCGGGCGCCGTAGACCGCGTGGCTGCGGTCCTGATCCTGCAAAGCTGGAATGGATACCAGGGCGCTGCGCTGGGTCCCTGACGGACTCTCGAAAGACGCACGATAAAACGAAACACCCCAGAACGCAAAGTTGTGGGGTGTTGGTTTTGGCCGCGAAATTATCGTGTGATCTTCAGCGGCTGCGTCAACTTGAAAGACACCGCAGATTCGGCCGGCAGCACGATTTCTTTGTTGCCGGTAAATGCGGTTCCCGCCGTCCCTGCTCCTGCTCCGGCGGCGCCTCCGATCAGAGCGCCTTTACCTCCGCCGGCCAGGCCCCCGATCAGGGCGCCAAGACCTGCTCCGCCGCCCACCATGACTCCGGTCCGCTTGCCTTTTCCTTTCAGAGTTTGGGTGAAGGTCGCGGTTTGCACGGGCATCTGTTCTCCATCCACTTGAATGGAATTCAGCCTAAGTTGCAGCAGGGCCCCGCCGGCGAACCGGCCCAGCGGCTTGGCGTCAACGACCACGCCTTCGACCTTGGCTCCTGCGGGGATGGCGGTCTCGCCGTTAACATCAACCGCCTTGGCCAGGGATCCGCCGAAACTTTGACCGGGTTGGCTGACTTTGGACCCGACCTCATCCGCCAGGCGTATGGTGACGACTTTACCTGCGGGAATGGTGATGGTCACCGGTGCCGGCGGTGTGTTTTGCGACATAGCTTGGCCGCCGTTGGGAGCCATGCTGCCGCCGGCTGACGACGAATTGTCGCTCCCCGGCGCGGAATTCTGGTCCTGGGTCTGGCTGGGCTTGTTGCAGGCGACCCCGAACATAAGCAGCAAACCAATCCCGAGCACAACTATGCGCGATCTCATAGATCCTCCGTTTGTATGGAATGACAATGATGGACTAGAGCTACCTGTACGAGCAAAGCACCGCGGTACATGTCCGCCTCCAGGAAATGGTCAGACCTTTTCTTCTTCAAACGGCAGCGCCGAACCGGAACCATTGGATGAACTTGCGGCAGTACCCTCCGGCGGTTCGGGGTCCTCGGCAGGTTCTTCCTTCCTGAGGAACTTTGCGGTGTCCAGCAAAGTCCGGCCGAGAGACGGATTGTAGCTGGTCCAGCTCGAATTGCTCCCTGCTTCGCGTTCGAAATGCGCGCGCATGCTTTCCATTTTTGAATCCAGGTCGTCCATGTAATGCAGCATGAGCGCTTCTGGGAACATGGGCAGCTTGGGCGATCCGAACTCGTACTGGCCGTGATGGCTGATGATCAGGTGCTCGAGCAGCGTCTTCAGCTCCGGCGGGAAATCTGGAAAGTGAGCGAGTTTCGCTTGCAGCATTTCCAGTTCAATAATCATGTGGCCGAGCAACTGGCCGCGCGTGGTGTAAGAAAACGAGCGCATGTAGGTCAGCTCGTGGATTTTTCCAATGTCGTGAAGAAACGCTCCCGTGAGCAGCAGGTCGCGATTGATTTGCGGATAGTTGCGGGAAACCAGGTCGCAGGAGCGAAAAAGCGAGACCACGTGGTCGAGTAATCCGCCGATGTAGGCGTGATGCAGGGTCTTCGCGGCGGGCGCGTTGCGATAGGCAGCAGCGATTTCCGGGTCGGCCATGAAGGCTTGCACCAAGGCGCGCAAGTGTGGGTCTTGGAACGAGATCACGAAATCGCCGAGCGTTCTCCACAGCTCGTCAACGTCTTTGGTGGTTTTCGGAAGGTAGTCGGCGAAATCCACCTCAGAGTCAGACAAGCGCCGCAGCTTGTGGATCGTGATCTGGAAACGGTTCTTGTACTTGTTGAGCAAGCCCTTCACCTTGAGAAAATCTTCCTGCTCGAAGCTGTCGAGGGCCTCCTCGACGTTGTCCCACATCTTGGCTTCGATTTGGCCGCCGCGATCGGCGAGGGTGAGCGCCAGGTAAGGTTCGCCGCTCTTTTTAGGTTTGACCTGCTTGGTGGTGACCACAAAGCTGGATGTGATGATTTTGTTTTCGAACTGCGGGCAGTCGGAGAGGAAAAATTCTTTCATGGAGTTGGGCGCAAGCCGCGGTCAGGCATCGGTTTCCCGCCAGCTTAACCTAAAACACCCCGAGTTTCTTCTTCTTTTTGAGTTCTTTGGCCTTGGTTTCCTTGGCCGCAGTTGTCTCCACCGGCTGGGTCTGATTCGGGCTGGCGCCGCTGTCCACGTAGCCGGCTGCGATTTTAATGAATGCCTGTTCGCGCAGCTTGGTGAGATATTCGCGCAGCGCCGGTTGCAGCTTCTGCATGTACACCGCTTCCTGCAGACGGCTTTCGATCTCGCTCTTGGCCGGAATTCCAGCTGCGACGTGATCGGTGACCTTCAGGATCACAAAACCCTGCTTGGTGCGTACCACGTCGGAAACCTGGTCCTTCTTCATGCCAAAGGTCAGGTCTTCGAGTTGCTTGGCCAGTTTACCCCGCTCGAAGTAGCCGAGTTCTCCGCCCTGGGCCGCCGAAAGTCCCTGCGAGTTCTTCTTGGCTATCTCCTCGAAACTGGTCCCGGCGCGAATCTGTTTGAGCAGGTCGTTGGCCTTGGCCTCGGCGGCTGCCAGTTTTTGGGGGTCGTCGCCCGCCGGCATCGGTCGAAACCAGGATTTCGCTTAACTTGATCGCTTCCGGCCGTTCGAGATCCGCTTTGTGTTTTTCGTAAAACGCGTCTTCATCGTCCTTGCTGACATTGATGTGCCCGCCCACTTCGCGCTGGATCACCTGCTGCGTGATGATTTCAGTGCGCATGTTTTGTTTGAAGTCCTCAAACGAAATGCCCTGGGCCTGGGCGGCCTTTTCCAGGTCTTCCATGCTGTCAAGCTTCATCTGCTTGCGCAGTTCGTCGAGTCGCTTGATGACCTCGGCTATCGGCGTTGATGTCCAGTTCCTTACCTTTTTCCAGAAGCAACTCGCGGTCAATCAGGCCGCGCAGCACGTCCTTGGAGCCATCGGCGGCAATCTCGGTCGGCGTGGGCCGGGTCCTGCTGCTGGGCCTCGTCCTTGAGCGTCTGTTGCTCGTGCTGGTATTGGCGAACGGGTAATAATCTGACTATTGACGCGGGCCATGATCTCCTCCACCACGGTGTCGGCGGAAAGGAGAAGCCGGCAAGAACACTGCCGCGATCAGGAAGGCAGGGAGAAAAGCTTCTTGCAGCATAGACAAAACACCAAGGCGGGAGGCACGCCACCCCGCTTGAACAAAATTGTAACTCGCGGGATGCACCCGGCACCAGTCGCCGGGGGCCTACGCCCGACCGGACCACCGACAGCGCAGTCACATCATTGTGGGTGGGGGCGGTACCCATGAACTGTTGGATGCTGGCCAGAATTCCCACGCAGGTCTCGTGCGCGGTTTCGAAGGCCGACGACTGGAAATACTGTTTGACCCTCTCCATGCCATATTCTTCGCCGCGGTACTTCGCCTCGACGATGCCTTTTGAAACCAGCAGCAACGCGTTGCCGGGTTGCAGGGCGACCAGCGACGAATCGGGCACGCTATGGGAGAAAAGCCCCAGCGGAAGCGCCGTCGCCTTCAATTCCCGCATACGCTCGGAGTCGCGGACCAGACCGGGAGTGTGCCCGGAATTTACATAGCACAGGGTACGCAGTTCTTCGTTGTAGCAGGCGATAAAGGCCGGGCAGGAGTGCACCCCGGAGGCGGCCTGCATCAGGCGCCCGGTTCAGTTCCAGCCACAATTCCAGAATCGACTCCGACTCATTGGCGTCGCTGGACTGCAACAAGGCGGTGCCCGCCGAGCGGAACTTCTGCTGCACCGCGCATACGATGGCGCGGGTCCGCTGCAAGTCGCCGGCTACGTCAAACAGTCCGAACAACACCCGCCCCGGACTGACGCGGAGAAAATCGTAGAAATCGCCGCTGCAGCGCTGCCCATAATAGACGGCGGCCATCAATCCGTCGCGGATCTCAGGGATCTTCGACTGGAGCGGATCGATCCAGGGCATGACGGAAGGACGAAGCTTCAAAGCCGGCAGCATAAGTCAGCACCAAGAAATTAACACTGATTCCCGCTGCCGCCAACCGATTCGTTTTGGTCCCGGGGCATACGAAAGTAGGGTGGGTGCGCCGAAGGGAAGGCCTCAGCGGGCGTATTGGCGTACCAGGTCAGCGCGGATTTCGTCCTGCAACTGCCGATAGTCGCAATGGATGGTGCCGCGTAATGCGGTCTCGATGGATTCGCCACGCCCCAGCCTTTCCAGGATGCGCACCACATCGCTCATGCCGTAGCGGTCGCGGATATGTTGCGCAGCGGCGAGGGACTCATCGTAGGCGAGAACGGCCTGCATCTGGGAAAGCGCAGTGAAGCCGCCTTCTAAATAGTTCAGCGGGACTTCCCGCTGCTGCTGGAACAGTTGTGCCAGCTGGGGGCCGGCCACCAGCGATTTCGGCTCCATCATCTGAGCGATGCCCTCATTGAGCCACTGCGGGCAGCGGCCCAATGCAATCTGGCTCACGAAGGAATGGGTCAGCTCGTGCTTCAAAACCCGGGCCAGCCGGGGAGTCACCGAATCCAGTCCTTGCAAGGGAATGCGAACCTTGCCGTCATTCAGCGCGCCCGCCCAGGACGGGGACTGAGTGACATCGAAGAATGCCTGGTCGGTGTAGAGGACCACTTGGATGCTGGACTTGGGCTCACCGCCGAACTCGCTGGAAAGCTCCTGATAGTCGGATTCCAACGTCGCCAGCAACTGATTGCGGAACGCGCCGGAACTCTGGCCGCCTTCGTAACGCAGAACAAAGTGCCCGGTTTCGCGCTCCGCGTAATCGTTTTCGGTGGAGGCTTCGCGTTCGGCTCGCGCCATCACCCGCTGGATGGACGAATCCGGGCGCAAGGCCAGGGATTTTTTCCAGTGCTGGATGGCGTCTTTCGGATGGTCTGCGCCGAACTCCGCGTAGCCGAGAACGGCGAAGGCGTCGGCGAGTCGGGGGCCAGATGCACCGCTTGCTCGGCGTAGGGAACAGCCTCGCGTGCGCTACCGATTCGAATCAGCAGCGCGGCGTAATAATTGAGGATGCCGGGGTTTTCCGGATCGTTGGCCAGGGCCATTTCAAAATCGTGACGGGCATCACTGTATTTAGCATTTATGTAGTCTTGTTTGCCGGCCAGATAAAAGGCGGTCGCGGTCTGCTTCCGGTCCTGTCCAGAAGCGATGGCTTCCAGGGCAACGCGGTCCACGTGGCCGTCGCGTACGATCTTACTCAGGATCTCCTGGTCGCCAGCCATGGGCGCGTCGGGAGTGTAGGTGGCGATCTCGGACTGGGCTTCCGGCGCGGCCTGGGGCCGGGTCCCGCTGTCGACGCTTAAAACTCGCGATTTGGGGATGGCGTAGGTATTGTCGCCGACCGAGTACTCGACCCGGTTGGCGCCGTCCCGGACCGAATCCGCGTAAATCACGTCGCCGTTTTTCAAGTGAATGACCTCCGCCGACGCGGAAAACACCGTCGCGCTGGCCAGGGCCAGCGGCAGCAACCAGCGAAGGGTGACAAATGGGCGCACTCGGGAGCATTCTAGAGGCACACGGCAGGGTCTCGAAGGTGTCCAAGGTAACGCGTTGATGCAGAGATTGGGCAGGTTGGCGGTGTGCACGTTGGTGCTGTGCGGGCTGGGGAGCGGCGTGGACGCACTTGCCGCCGGTTCCACTCCTGTGCCCGGCCCGGCGGAGTCGCTCTATTTGAAGCTCCGCTCCGTTGGCCTGGATCCCGCCCGGGTCTTCAAAGTCCGCGACGGCTCACTGCAACGGGGCGCGCTGCATATCTCGTTGGACGACGGTACCCTCGCCTTCACCGAAGACGCCGGCGGCCATATCACCGGAGCGTTCTTCCAGGGCGAGGGCGAAGTCTTGCTGTTTCCTCCCAACACCACCGAGCGGGCGTCGCTGGCGCTGTTCACCGGGGCGGCGATTCTGGAAGAGAAGTTTTCCACCGCGTATTTTCGCTTTAACGACGATGTTCCCGGCGAGCTGCAGTCTGCCCTCAGGCCCGCCGACAACGCCGCGGAATTTGCCTCCTTATGGAACACCACGGCGCACGTCCTGGCGCCAGAGGATGCGCTGCGCCTGCTGCTTTCCTTTAGCCGGGACCTGCCGCCGGCCGAGGAGTCATCGGTTCCCGATCATATGCTGCATGCCTATCTCCAGGGCATCAAGCTGGGAGCCTTCGATGTGCGCTACGACTCGCTGCGTACCGAGCAGATTGCCGCCGGGCAACACCGCGTCGTCGAAGGCCAGGACTTCTACAACGTATGGGCCTCCTTTTCCGCTGGCGGCGCGACCAGGGGAAGCGGCCGAAGACCGCGACGCCGTTGCCGATCCCACCCCGCAGATTGAAATATCCCAGTTCAAGATACAGGCCGAAATCAAACTTCCAACCGAACTCCACGGCCACGCGGTCCTGACCGTCGAGGCCCGGAAAGATGCCGGGAGGATGATGCTGTTTGAGCTGTCGCGGTTCCTGAGCGTGAAGGAAGTGACCGAGGAAGCACGGCCGGTCGAATTCATTCACAATCCGGCCATTGAAGGATCGCAACTGGCCCGGCGCGGCAATGATGTGGTCGCGGTTTTTCTGCCGGCTCCGCTGCAAGCCGGGCAAAAAATTGAATTGAGCTTTTGATTACTCGGGCCCCGTGCTTTCCGAGGCTGGGAACGGGCTGCTCTACGTGGGCGAGCACGGGACTTGGTATCCCAATCTGGGAATGGCGATGGCGCTTTTCGATTTGCAGTTTCGCTATCCGAGCGGGTGGACCCTGGTGGCGACGGGCCATCGTACCGGCCTCGAAACAGCGGGTGAGCAGCAGACATCCCGGTGGCTCTCTGAACGCCCAGTCCCCGTGGCCGGATTCAATCTGGGCAAGTACTCGCAGACGACCACCCGCGCCGGGAACGTGGACGTGGTGACCTACGCGACCAGCAGCGTGGAGCGCGGGTTTGCAGGCACGACCTCGGCTGAGACGAAAATTCCTGACATTTTCAAAATGCCCAGCTCGGCGGTCTCCCTGGGTACCTTTGCTCCCACGGCGCCCTCTCCCAGGGAAAACGCGCAAATGGTGGGGGCCACGTCGGCCAAGGCGCTGGAGTTCTATCAGCAGTGCTTCGGACCATTTCCTTTCGGCGAACTGGACTTGACGCAGTTCCCCGGAAGCACCAGCCAGGGTTGGCCCGGATTGGTATTTCTGTCCAGCTATGGCTTCCTGAGTTCCGAACAAAGGGAGCATATCGAAAGCGACCCCAGCCTGCGCCTGATTTCCGAGCAGGTGATTGCCCACGAGACCGCCCACCAGTGGTGGGGCGACTTGGTGACCTGGCGCGGCTACCGCGACCAATGGGTCATGGAAGCGCTGGCCAACTACAGTGCCCTCCTGCTGCTGGAATCGCACAATCCGGCGCAGTTCCGCCTGGTCATGCAGAAATACCGTGACGACCTGCTGGAGAAGAACAAAGACGGCGTGCCGCTCATGGATGCCGGCCCGGTTACGCTGGGGCTGCGGCTCTCCTCATCGGAGTTCCCCGAGCGCTTATGAGGCCATCAGCTATGGACGCGGCACCTGGCTGTTCCACATGTTGCGGACGATGATGCGCGATGCCGAGCGCAAAAGCGGGACGGCGCGTTCGAAGAAGCTGGAAGACGAGCCGTTTCTGCGGGCTTTGCGCGCGCTGCGCACCCAATACCAAGGCAAGGCGGTCAACACGGCGCAGGTCATGGCGGCATTCGAGTCCGAACTGCCGCCGTCGTTGCGCTTCGAAGGGCACAAATCGCTGGATTGGTTTAACCAAAGCTGGGTGAACGGGACTGCGATCCCGGGTTTTGAACTGCGCGGCCTGAAGTTCACCGATAAGGCCGGTGCGACCGTGGTCAGCGGAACGATCGTGCAGAATCACGCACCTGACAGCCTGGTGACCGCGGTGCCGCTCTACGCCTCCCTCGCAGGCAGGAGTGTTTTCCTGGGCCACGTTTTTGCCGAAGGCAAAGAGACGGCGTTTCGCCTGACCGCGCCCGCGGGCGCGCGGAAACTGTTGGTCGATCCAGAGCAGACCTTGCTGGCGGGCTCGAGATAGAAGCCGTTTCACTTCAGGAAATAATTCCCGAAACCTTGGATCCCCTGGACGCAAATGGAACTGTCGCATGTGCCGGCCTTGCCGGCTTCGGCGCCGCACCCCTAAACTGCTGATTCCTTGCTGTGGGCCGGCTGTACCATCGTGCCACGCGATGGAATCCGCGGTGCAACGCCTTCTTGAGGAAGGTCAACGGATGCCCGCAATGCATCGCACCGCCGCCAGCACGCAGCGTCAGTCACGCAAGTGGGCCCACGGTCCGCCACCGCCGCGCGGGCCATATTTTTGCAGGACGGAGGAAAAATCCAGTTGCTGCTCTGCGATGCGGTATTGCCCGACGGCAGCGGCGTTGCACTTGCGCAGACTTTGCAACAGCGGTCGCCGGGGCTGAAGGTGGTTCTGGCTTCGGGGTATCCGGCTGCCGTCAGGTGCGAAGCCCTCCAAATCGAATGCTGCGCTGCGTTTTTGGCCAAGCCTTTCGGCGCGGGTGCGCTGATTGCGAAGGTGCAAATGGCCTTGCGGCGGGTGGCTTGACGTCACAACCGCGGGTGGTAGTGGATCGCCTGCAAAATGTGTCCGGGGACGTTTTGCAGCGGCACTACCCGGTCCAGGACGCCATGTTCGGCGCAGACGCGTGGCATTCCATACACCACCGAACTGGCCTCATCCTGTCCGAGGGTGAGCCCGCCCGCCTGGTGAATTGCAGTCATGCCTTGCAGGCCATCCGAGCCCATGCCGGTAAGAATGATTCCCATCGTAAAGGGGCCGAATAGTTCCGCCACCGAGAGCATGGTGACATCGACCGAAGGCTTGTGAGGGGTGCCGGAGGGCATGTCGGTGAGGTTGATATATACCCTGGAACCTTCTTGCATTACGGTTGTGTACTGGCCCGCGGGAGCGATATAGACAGTCCCCGGCGCGAGCGCCTCGCCGTGCTGGGCCTCGCAGACCTTCACCCGGGAAAGACCGTCGAGGCGTTTGGCTAAGGGCGCGGTGAAGCCCGGAGGCATGTGCTGAATGACGATGATGCTCACGGGCAGATCGCCGGGCAATTCGGGCAACAATTCCTGAAGCGCGGGGGGGGCCGCCCGTGGATGTGCCCAACACGACGATTCTGGGAACGACCCCGGACCGGTGCGCCAGAGTGACGTGCACCAGCGAGGGGGGCAGCGGCGCCTGCAAGGCAGCGCGCTCACGGGCCAGCCGGCTGTGCGAGGCCGCCTCAATTTTCTGGATCAAGTCGGCGCCCATTTGGAGCGCTTCCATGCCGGGATGGAAATTCTCTTTGGACAAGTAATCGAAGGCGCCTGCGGCGAGCGCTTCCAGAGTCACTTCCGCTCCTGCGCAGGTAGCGGAGCTGACCATGATGACCGGGCGCGGGCACTCGCTCATGATGCGCTTGAGCGCCTCGACTCCGTTGAGCACCGGCATTTCCACGTCCAGGGTGATCACGTCGGGTTGCAATAGCTTGGTCTTTTCCACTACCTCCTGTCCGTTGCGCGCAGTGCCGCAGACGCGAATTTGCGGGCTGGCGTCCAGCATGCGCAACAACGCCGTGCGCATGACTGCGCTGTCGTCGGCGATGAGCGACGCGGATGGGCGGGGGCAATTCCGGCGTGAAGTTCATTGTGCGATTCTGTAAACCTGCGCGACCACGCTCTGTACTTCTTCCAGCAGACCTTCCATTTCAAAAGTGAAGCGGGCGAAGTCGAAGGGCTGCAGCGCGGAGTACTGTTCCCGCAAGACGGCGAACGCGGGCTCGTCGGCGAAGTTGGTCAGCCGGTCTTCGCGTGGCCGTATCCCATGCCGCTGACCCGGCACAACAGGTCGCTGAGGGGACAATGCTGACCAGCGCGCGCGCCGAGGTGGCCTTTTCCGGCGAATGGTGCTGGGCAATGACGGTGACCAACTCTGCCGGCAGATGCCAGTTCTCGGCGATGATTTTGCCGGCTGTCCACGTGGTGACGCCCAGAGTCTTGGCTTCGGCCTCGTGCAGGGGAATGCGCTCGGCGCGGGCCACTTCCACGGCGCGGCGAAAGTCGTGCGGCACCACCCAAAGCATCGCGACCACGCCCAGATCGTGAAGCAGGCCGGCGGTGTAGGCTTTGGCGGGATCCGGATAGCCGATCTTGCAAGCGAATTCGCGCGCCACCAGGGCGCAGCCCAGCGAGTGCGCCCAGAAAACCGATGGGCTTACGTTCAAGGAAATTCCGGGCAGCAGCTTGAGCAGGGAACAGGACACGGCAATTTCCTGGACCTTCATGATGCCCAGCGAAACCACCGCCGATTGAATGCTCTCGACTTCGTGGCTGGAGCCGAACAACGGAGAGTTGGACACCTGCAGGCAGCGCGCCGCCAGCGATTTGTCCTGCGAAACCATGTGCACGACCTTGTGCATGTCCACGCTTTCCAGGGGCCGGTCGAGATACTGCAACAGCGGCACCAGCACCGCGGGGATGGTGGGCAACTCGCGCGTGGATCGCAGTTTCTCCAGCAGCCGGTTTTCGGTTTGCATAGCTACCTTGTCTGATCGGCGATTCGTTTTCCCGACTTCACATAAGCCGTGGCCGAGGGCAGATGCACCAGGCGAAATTCCTGCGTGATCCCGTACAGAGATTCGGCATGGCCCAGAAACAAATACCCGTGCGGCAGCAGGTTGCGGTAGAAGTGCTGGATCACTTTTCGCTTGGAATTCAGGTCGAAGTAGATCAGCACGTTGCAGCACAACACCAGGTCCACTCCCTTGATGAACATCATGCGTGGATCATCCAGCAGGTTGAGGCGGCTGAAACTGACGGCTTGTTTGACCTCGGGCTTGACCCAGAATTTGTCGTCTTTGCAGATCGAAATACTTGTTGCGCAGATACGGATTCAGATTGCGCACGCTGTGTTCGCCATAACTGCCCGCCTTGGCGTGAGCGATGGAACGGTCATTGAGATCGGTCGCGAGCAACTCGAACGTCCAACCCTTGAGCTTGGAGTGCGATTCTTCCATCAGCAGAATGGCGAGCGGGTAAGGTTCTTCGCCGGTGGAACAACCCGCGCTCCAGATGCGGATCTGGCGCATGCACAGCTTGTCGCGGGCCTCCATGATTTGCGGCAGAATGATGTTGCGAATGCCATCCAGTTGCGGCCGGTTGCGGAAGAAGCAGGTCTCGCCGACGGTGATCTCATTCAGCAGGCTCACCAGTTCGGCCTGATGCATGGGTTTGGTGGTCAGGCAATCGTGGTACTCGCGCAGGCTGCCGATGCCAAGCGCGTGCATCCGCTTCTGGCAGCGGTCTTCCAAAAGCCGGAGCTTGTTATCGGCGTGAAAAATGCCGGCAGACTGGTAGATGAGGTCGCGAATGTGGATCAACGCCACCATCGCCGGTGGAGCGAGTGGGGCTTGCCGCGCTGCCGGTGCCGAAGCCGTCATGGCAAACTCATGTGCTGTGGTCCCATGCGAGGCGGTCCCTTTTGTGCCGTGGCATGGGTTACATCGGCATTTGGGCAACCCGCTTGAGTAACTGCCGTGTTGCTGGGGCCGAAGGCCAGCGCAGGCCGGAAACGCCCGCGCGAACCCTTCCAAGACGATGAAGATGCGGTGCTAAACTAGCGTCCGTGCCGGGACTCCCTCCGCTTCCGCTCGCCAGCCGTAAGCCTGCCGTCGCCCACTTCGGTGTGTTTGCAGCCGATCTGGAGGCCCGCGAGCTCCGCAAGCAGGGCCGCCGCCTGCGCCTTCAAGACCAGCCCTTTGTCATGCTGGTCATGTTGCTGGAGCGCGCCGGAAGCGTGGTCACAAGAGAAGAACTGCGGGAGCGGCTGTGGCCCGCCGATACCTTCGTGGATTTCGACCACAGCTTGAACACCGCGGTGAACAAGATCCGCGAAGTTCTTGGCGATTCCGCCAGCAGCCCACGGTTTGTGGAGACCGTGGCCCGCCGCGGCTATCGCTTTCTGGGCGAAGTGCGCTGGGAGCAGGACGACAAAGCTGCCCCAAACCAATCAGCCGAAGCCGCAAAGCCTGGACACGCCGATCTGGAGGTCCCGCCTGTGCATCGCGGAATTCCGCGTGCCCTGTTTGGGCTAATCCAGGTGATGTACCTGATTTTTTACGTCGAAGCGCTGATTCACTGGAGTGCGGTGGAGAAAATCTCCTGGCTCGACACTCGGGCGCCGCTGATTTCAATCGCGGTCTTGCTCACTGCTGGCGTGGGAATTCCCGTGCGGTTTTATTTCTTGTCGGCGGCGGGGTTTGATTACGCCCGCCTGGGAGAAAAATTCCGGAAGATCTTCCTCGCCGTTCTGGCGCTCGATGAACTGTGGGCGGTAGCCCCGTTTCTTCTTCTCGACCGCATCGGCTTTGGCGCCGCTTTCGCCGCCACCGCCGCCTTGCTCTACGTTCCCTTTGCCGAGCGCACCCTGGTGAGGATGGCGTATCCGAGACGTTAGGACGGCTTAGGTCTTCTGTCGCGCCTCAGCTTCGGCCAGCCAACCGCGGCGTAATTTTTCAACTGGAATGCTGGACAAATAAGGTTTGATGTCAAGAATCGGTGTCCCATCGAGCATGTCAACGCCGCGAACGTGAAGATGGATGCCTTCGCGGCGGCTCAACTCGACGACGGTCATTCCGATCGGGTTAGGCCGGCGCGGCGACCGGGTTGCAAACACGCCGTGAGGACGATTGTCGGAAGGCGGCGTTGCGAGCAAGTCGGGCCCACGCAAATCGAGCTTTGGCGCACGATCAAACTCCCAGAACACGATGAGATGCGAGAACCCCTCAATATCGGTGAGCCCCGGCTCAAACTCAGGCAGAATCTTGATCACACCCTCCACCTCGTGCTTGGCGCCGAGACCCTTGGGAACTTGGCTGGCGTCCTTGTACGGAGTGTTGACGAATCCAATCGGCCGCGAAGTGAACATAAGACCTCCGTGTTCCATCTTAATGCTGACGGAAGGGCTGCAGAGGCTGCGCTCCCGCGCCCTTCGATTCGCTCAGAGCAGGCTACAGAGTCGAAGACATTCCGCCTTGCGCCATGTTCTCGAATCGAGTACACCTGTTCTCTAAATGAGAACAGAGGCGCTTCGCATCGCGGATGTGCTGGTCGACCATGTTTCGTAGCGGCATTCTTTCCTTGCTCCGGTGATCCCCAAAATTTCCAGCCGCTCGTTTCTCCTTCCGGCGTATACTTCCCGCGACACGCGGTCATTCGTCCGCGGTGACGTGCGTTTTCCCAGTCCTCAGGAGGGGACTTTGAATGAAAATGCGATTCAGTCCGTGGTCACTTGCAGGTTTGAATCTTGCCTTGGTTGCAGTTCTGCTGTTGGGCGGCGCGGCCTTCGCGCAAGAGTCGCAGAAGCCCAGTCCTTTCGCGGCCCTCGCGGGCGGCATGTTTTTGATATTTTTCCTGGGGTTTATTTTGGCGGCATACGTTTACATGTCGCTGGCGCTTCAGACCATCGCCGACAAAACGGGCACCGCAAATTCGTGGCTGGCGTGGATTCCAATCGCGAATGTGTTCTTAATGTTGAGCGTCGCCAAAAAGCCGATGTGGTGGTTCATCCTGTTTCTGATTCCCTTGGTGAACATTGTCATCGCGATCATGGTCTGGATGGCGGTGGCCGAGGCCCGTGGCAAGCCCAACTGGTGGGGCGTTCTGATGATCGTGCCTATCGCAAACCTTGTAGTTCCCGGCTATCTCGCTTGGGCGGACTGACCTTCGTTAGCTCGCCCCGGCGCGGGCCTTGCTGGCATGAGCTTTCGCCAGGACGCCGAGCTCGGGGAAAGACAGAGGTATGGTCATAGTCCTCGCCGGTGGAAATCCACCCTGTTGGAGTGCGCGAACCAGTATGTCAAGGGCCTGGCTGGTGTTGGCGGGGATAACGACGGTTGCTGCCAGCAGCCCGCTTTTTACCCATGCCTGCCCGGTCTTTGGCATGCCGTCGCAACCCAGGTAGGGCAAGCTTAACCAGCGGTCCCGCAATGCGGCGTCGCCCAGCTCCTGGAATGCTTTTCGGGCGCCGATGGCCATGCTGTCGTCCTGACAGGCGATCGCGTCGCACATGCTCTGTTGCGAAGTTGCCAAGCGCAACCAGGAGCAGACAGCTTTGTGGGCACTGGCTTCCGTCCAGTTCCCCTTGATGGCCTTCACCTGCAGGCTGGCCGGTTTGGTTTCCTGCATTCCGATCGCCCTCTGCTTCGCGGCCAGACTCTCGCTGGGTCCTTGAATGTATAGAATGCTCCCTCCCTTGGGGAGTAGTTCCGCCAGTTGACGTCCCTGAATGCGCCCGACTTCCAAATGATCAGAAGTGACCTCAAACAACGGGACACGGAAGGTCTTGCGCAGTTCGGTCAGATAGTCAACATCGCGGTTGAGGACCACCCATCCGATTCCCGCCGCCGCCGCCGCCGCCGCTACCTGGGGCAGCCCAGTTCCCCCCACCGGCTCGAAAATGATGCCATCTGGATGCGGTTCGGATCCCGACTGGATGATCTTCAACAACTGCGTGCTTTGCAGAACCGCATCGTTGTCGGCGTAGATAATCTGGATGTCAACGCCCAGCCGGCGCGAAGTCTCTTCCGCCGCCGCAGCCTGCTCGATCTGATAGTCATTGTCGTTGTTGGTGAGGGCGACAACGAAGCTGAGTCGTTTCATGGGTTGCATACTCCTTCCCCCACCATCCTAGCCTTCATCGCCATGGCGGACGCCATTACTCACGGAGTCGCCATTACTAAGGTTACCGGTCGGCCGTCAAACAGGGACGGAAGCTCATCAGTCCACTTAGCGGACTCTACCGGTTGCCGGATTCGTTCACATCGGGGTTGTAGAGAAAGGTGAAGCGCAGGCCCAGATACTGTCCGCCGAACTCGGCGGGCAGCGGCGGGAATGGGTTGGAGGCAGTGATGCCTCCATAAGCGGCGCGGTCGAGCGCCACGTCGCCGGAGCCGCTGATGTACCGCAGGCCGGCCACCTTGCCATCTTTGGTGATGGCAAATTCGATCGAGACCTCGCCCTTCTTCAGCAGCGGCGGCATCGCCGACTCGGGAATGATCTGGTACCAGTGTTCTTTCACGTCATGCAGCACCCGCTGCAAGTAGGGGCCGAAATCTACGCCCATGGTGTCTGACGTGATTTCGAGCGGGCCCATGCGCGCGGTGGATTGGCGCTGGCCAAGGCCAAGTTCGCCGCTGTCGCCGGCGTACCGGTTCCGGCTTGCGGCGGCGGCCTGTGCCGCCTGTGCAATCGACTGGCTGGCCGACATGGGCTGAGTGTTAAACGTGGGCTTGCGCGTGGGCTGCGGCGGAGTCTGCAGCCGCGCTTCCTGCGGTGGCGGCGGCGTGGGCTGCGGTTTTTCCTCGGGCGGCGTCGTGCCCTGCGCTGCCTGCGGCGGAGGCGCCTGCGGCGGCGCCGCCTGCTGTCCCGGACGTCCCGCCTTCATCGCATCCAACAATTTCTTCAATTGCTCGCGGTCCAGCCGCGGCTGCTTCGACATCGCCACCCGGTTCTTGTCCGACATTTTGTCAGTCTGCGGCGGCTTGACTTTCTGCGTGTCGGGCGGAGCTTCGAGGAAAGTGATTTTCCTGTCCTGGTCGCTGGTATTGACCAGCATCACCGCCCGGTGCGGCAAATACTTGCTCAAGCGGTCGGCATTCAGGACCGCGATGACCAGCAGAATATGGATCACCACCGAGATCCAAAACGCCTCGCGCTTTCTCGACCGCGTCAGTTCATCGCGGGCCTGAATCAGCAGCGTAGGAAAGTCGTGGACCTCGCGGTAGGCAGATTCCCAGGCATTCGACGCGAACAGGTCTCCCTGCTCGGGGGTTGTCTCGGCTGGTGGCGGGTCCTGTAACGGGATTTGAATCAGCGGCACGGCTTATGTCTTTGGATGCACAGACCTTCTCAGTATTCTCTCATCTTTTAAGCCGGCGCCAAGCGGCTCTTACGGCACAAGCACTTACGACGAGGGAACCTCTGAAGCCCACTCTTCAAGGCTACCGGGGAATGGGAGCTGGGGCTGTCAAAAAGTGTAAACACGTTAGCTTCGTGTGGGTACAGCGGTTGTAACCAAATCTGCCCGTGTGGGTCGGACACTCCTGTCCGACCCTGCCGGGAATCGTCACAATTACGATTAGGGAGTCATGCGGAGACACGGGAGAAACGCACGGTGCATTGACGGGACCTACCCAAGTTGCAGCCGGCCAGCATGTTCAGCAATCCGGGCGTTCACTTCCAGCGCTATGGCGAGCGCACGGCGGCCGTCTTCCAGGGGAATCACCGGCGTCTGCCGCTTGCGGACCGAATCGAGGAACGACCGGATCTCCGCCCGCAGAGGTTCTTCTTGCGCAATCGGCGGCTTGGAAACCTTGATGTTCGGATTGACCGACGGCGCTCCGGCGTGATCGCCGCCCACGGTGAACACCAGCAAATCCTGCCTGCCGTAATCGATGGAAATATATTGGTGCGGCTGAAAGAAGCGCATCTTGCGGACGCGCTCGGTCGAGACCCGGCTGGCGGTGAAATTTGCCACGCACCCGGACTTAAACTCGATGCGCGCGTTGGCGATGTCCACTTTGGTCGAGAGGATCGGCATTCCCACGGCGTGAATTTCCGCCACCGGCGAGTTGACGAACGACAGCACCGCGTCGAGATCGTGAATCATCAGGTCGAGGACCACGTCCACGTCGAGCGAGCGTGGATTAAAAACGCTCAGCCGGTGGACTTCAAAGAACATCGGCTTAGTGATGAGCGGAACGGTGGCTTGCACCGCAGGATTGAAGCGTTCAAGATGCCCGGTCTGCGCTATGCGGCCTGATTTTTTCGCCTGCGCGATCAGCTCATCGGCCTCGGCCAGTGACGTAGCCAGCGGCTTTTCGATGAGCACGTCAACTCCCGCCTGCATGAGTGCCCGCGCGGTCGCAAGATGATGAATAGTGGGCACAGCCACCGACGCTGCCTGCACTTCACTGTGAGTTGAGGCGAGCTGCTCGATGCATCCGAAAGCGCGGCAGTTGAATTCTTTGGCGACGGCGTCGGCGCGCTCGGGGTTTGCGTCAACCACGCCGACCAGCCGCACCGGGTCGCCCTGCTGCTCGAGCTCGTGATACACGCGGGCGTGGTTGCGCCCAAAAGCGCCAACGCCGACGACCGCGACTGGGATGATGTCCGGCATTCCTCTCCGAGTAGTTAGAACGGCAGACTGCGACAGGGGATTAGCGACGGGAGCAAAAACCCGCCACCGAAGGTACTATGCGCGTGCCCGCTTAAGCAAGGCGATTTGCCCGCCATGATACGCAGCGTGCTGCACCGCGCCGTTGAGCATGAAGAGCAGGTTGTAGTCTTTGTCGGGCAGCGGCTCGTGCAGCCGGGATTCCGGGAGCTTTGAAACCGCCTCGATTAGTTCCAGATGATTTCGCCGCAGGGTTGCGACCGCCTGCTGCCATGCCGCGTCGCTAACGTGGGCGATGTGGCCGAAGTTCTCTTCGTCGCTGAGCGAAACGCTCCCGCCACGAATTCTGCGAAGGCAAACCTCCTCCCACGCTGAGACATGCAGCACCAGTTCCCAAATACTGTGCGCGGTGGAGATCGGCCGCGCGGCGGCGGTGTGGGCGTCAATGCCGTCGAGGATTTCCATCAGCGCCGGCCCATGCCAGGCCTCGCCATCGAAGGCGCGATGGAGCTGGTCAACGATGAATTCGATCTGGGACATAAACTTCCTAGTGCGAGTACAGAGATTGTACCCAAATCTACCCGTGTGGGTCGGACACTCCTGTCCGACCCGGCCGGGAATCATCACAAGCCAGATGTTCATCCATCACAGACGCCAGGGTCGAGGCTCAAGTACAAAGTCAAAAGCGTCGGACAAAACCTGCCCGGAGCGAAGCCGAAGCAGTGTCCGACCCACATGAGCAACATCTATGTCCCAGCGTATCCCTCTGGAACGAATGTACGACTACCGCCGCATGTTGCCGCATTATCAAAAGGCCGGGCGCGCTCTCTTCGTCACATTCTGCAAGCTAATCCCAACGCCATTCACTGCAAATGCCCGGGACGTAATTCTCCGGCACTGTCTGAACGACGATGGCAAGCGATACCTTCTTCACGCCGCCGCCGTGATGCCTGAGCATGTCCATCTACTGCTCACTCCTCTTGAGGATGAAGAAGGCTGGTCTTACGGCCTTCCGGCGACGCTGAAACTGCTCAAGGGCTCCTCAGCCCGAAGCGTCAACAAACTGCTCGGCTCCAACGGCCCTGTGTGGCAAGAGGAGTCTTTCGACCATGTGCTTCGTTCGCAAGAGAGTCTGGAAGAAAAGCTGGAGTACATAAGGCAAAATCCCGTGAGAAGAGGCTTGGTGAAGAGGCCGGAAGACTACCGATGGCTTTGGGTCGAGCAAGGCCCGCGATAAAGCACTGCCCATGTGGGTCGGACACTCTTGTCCGACACCTTTGACTTTGGTTTTGATGTTGTTGTTGCCTCAGGTGGCAGAAAAGCTCCCGGCCACACATGTGCTGCAGGCAGGTCGGACAAGAGTGTCCGACCCACACGGGCAATGCTACTCCGCCACAATCGCAATTCCCTCTGCATCTGCTGCCACAATCACTGCCTCCCCATCCAGCAGCAGGCACTTGCCGGCATCGAGGGCCAGGCACGTGGCTCCGGCGGCTTGCATCACTTCGATCGTCTTCACTCCAATTACGGGGACGTCGAAGCGCATGTCTTGTTTCGGCTTCGCGATCTTCACCACGGTGAGGCTGCGGTCTAGCACTGATTTATCTGGCTCCAAAGACGCCATGATTTGCCCCGCGCGAGCGATGGTGGCGTCAGTCCCTTCCATGGCTTCGACGGCCACGCACGCGGTTTCGGCGATCACCACCGTTTGGCCGATGTCGTAGAGGCCGAGGGCATGAGCAACTTCGCGTCCGTAGGCGATGTTTTTTCTTTCCTGCGGCGAGGGGGCGCGCTTGGTCAACACGCCGGTCTTTGCAAGCAGAGGCGCCAGTAGCGTAGTCGAGTTTTCGAGAACGATGCCTTCGTCGGCCAGAACCTTGGCGACGGCGCCGAGCAGCGCGTCGGTGTTGCGCAGGTCGAGGGAGAACAGCAACTTGGCCAGGCGCCAGTCGGGGCGGATGCTGGAAAAGATCTGCTTATGCTTCACCTGTCCGGCCATGACAGCGCGAGTCACGCCTTCGCGGCGGAAAGTTTCGATGAGCTTGGAAAGCTCTCCCAGCGAAAGCCAGTGCACGGTCGCGCCCCGGGATTCAATCTCCGGGGAAGTTTCTTCCTTGATCGCCGCGACCACAACTTCGTAGCCTTGCGCGCGGGCAGCGTCGAGGACGAGGAACGGGAAGCGTCCGTTGCCCGCGATGATGCCGAGTTTGGAGGTTGGAGACATGAGTAACAAGGACTGGAATCGACAAGTAAGCTGCGGCGCAACGTTTGCTGAGAGCGACCGACTTGGAATAGCGGCTCCTCGACTATCTCCTCAGGCATTCCCCCTTCCGAAATGTGAGGGTCACTTGCGTCGTTGCTGTGTCGCTACCATCCACGGTTATAGAGCCAGTTTCTACTTGTCCCGTACCAATCCTGCAATAGGCTTTGCCTTGTATTGTGTACTTCGCCTGCAGAAGAAGGTTCAGTGCGTAGCTGACGTCTGCGATTTTTGTGGCGTCGTGAGACACGCCCTGAGTGGCTTGTCCCATGATCTGAGGTGCGTAATAATCGTCCGGCTTTGGGCCATCCCATACCAATCGAACCATAAGCTTGCGAGTCGGCACCGCGGACTCTGGAAGTTGGATGTCGGCATTCGAGAGTTCCTGCCCGTCGCCGAGATGAATGACTTTGGCAGCGTGGAGATCAGACCCGCCGGGGTAGAACGTTCGCGGGAATGGGGCATTGGGGTCTAACCGACCACTTCTGTTAAAGATCAATATGTAATCGCCGGCAGGCAGTCCTTCAAACACAAAGGGACTCGATGCGCCTTGGTATCCCCACTCACCTTCGGTTGAGGGGTCGTAGAGACTGGCAGGGTAGAGACTGACGACCAAGTCATCAAGAGGCACACCATCAGGTCCAATTACTCGCCCACTAATCTTGCCGGTGGGTAGGGCTGTGATGTCGTTTTCAAAGCAAGACCCACGCGGCAGCTCAAAAGGTGAAGGTGCCCTATGGGTAATCGTTTCGGCCAATTGCAGGTTCGGCGGCAGCTGTGCCGAAACTTGATAAGTGCCCTTCGGCAGCCGTTCGAAAGCATACGCGCCTTGGCCGTCAGTTATGGTTGTAAACGACCCAGATTTCGATTGAAGTTTGACGACGATGTTGGGAATCGCAGGGGCATACCTTCCCGAAAGGTCGGGAAGCTCTGATCTCCGCAGGAGCATTCCATATACAGAGGCGTTTTTTCTGCCTGTTTTCTCGGCCCGCACCTGCTCCAAAAGGGCCGACGCATATTTTAGTTCGCGCGACGGCCGCCCGCATTTGGGAGCCGCTAAGTGCTCGCCATCTTGAAGTCGTATTGATTCGACGAATACAAGATAAGCCTTGCCTACCTCAAAATGGCCTTGGCCAAGCGGAGACCCCTCAATTTCAAAGTAGCCGCCCCCGGCTCCCTTGATGTTCTCATCGACCCGGAAACGGAGCAGTGCAGCGCTCTCGATCAGGGTGCCGACGAAAACCGCTTTCATTCCTTTGAGCAGCGAGCGTGAGCCGGGCATCGGGCCAACGCAGTCCTGCGCCCAAGAAGTCGAACTCGTCATGAGAATGGCTAGGAAAAGCGCAAACACACGCGGCATGCGTTCATCATAGTTCAAAGGATGTCCGCGATTACACACCTACTTAATCACTCCCCGCTCGCTCTCCTCAATAAACCGGATCAGCATCTCCACATCTTCGCCGCGGTCTGCCTCCGATTTCAGCTTTTCCAGCGCCTGCGACGTGTTCAGTTTCGAGGCCAGTAGAACTTTATACGCGTGGTGAATCTTGCTGATTCGATCTTTGGTAAAGCCGCGGCGCTCGAGGCCGGTGGCGTTGAGTCCGTAGGCGTGGGTGTCGCGGGCGGCAACGGTTTTGGAAAAGGGCAGCACGTCGCGAGTGATGGTGGTGCCGCCGCCGATAAACGAATGAGCGCCGATGCGAACAAAATGGTGCACCGGACAAAGCGCGCCCACCGTGGCCCACTCTTCCACGATGACGTGTCCGCCCAAAGTTGCGGCGTTGGCCAGGATGACGTGGTCCCCGATCACGCAGTCATGGGCAACGTGGGAGTAGGCCATGATCAGCGTGTGGCTGCCGATGCGGGTCAGGCCGCCGCCCTTGGCGGTGCCGCGATTGATGGTGACAAATTCGCGGATTGTGTTGTCGTCGCCGATCTCGAGGCGTGTGGGTTCGTTCTTATAGCTCAGGTCTTGCGGCGCGAGTCCGATGGAAGAGAACGGGAAGAACCGGTTGCGGGCGCCGATTTTCGTCGGGCCTTCGACGGCGACGTGCGAGATGAGTTCGCAGCCTTCGCCGAGTTCGACGTTCGCGCCTACGGCGCAGTAGGGTCCGATTTTGCAGGATGGATGAATCTTTGTGGTGGGGTCGAGGATGGCGGTGGGGTGAATCATCTTTTGCTCGTGTAGGGACGGATGTCCTCACCTGTCCCCGGGCCGCAGGCCCGGGCTCTTGGTAGTTACTCAAAGGCATGGGTGCTGCATAATCTGGGCCTGCGGCCCAGGACAGGTGAGGGCACCTGTCGCTGCACGATCTATTCGGGGCAGACTGCTAGCACCCGATCTCATGCGGGTGGCACGCTCGGCTCGCTCGATGAGCCTTTCATCCGCGTTCTTGCCAGCAACCGGCAACTGATAGTCGCCTCGGCAACTTTCTTACCCTCCACGTACGCGATGCCCTCCATCCTGCCGCCGTCGCCGCGCCAGACTTTTACATTGACCTCGATCCGCAAAGTGTCGCCGGGAACCACCGGGCGGCGGAAGCGGGCGCGCTCGATTCCGGTGAAGACCACCAGCTTTTCGTTGCGGTCCTCGAATTCGCTGAGCAGCAGCACACCGCCGGCCTGGGCCATGGCTTCAACGATCAGCACTCCCGGCATGATGGGAAGATTGGGGAAATGTCCGGCAAAAAAGTGCTCGTTGATAGTGACGTTCTTAATGGCCACAATGCGCTTCTCGCGCATCATTTCGACGATGCGGTCGATCAGCAGAAACGGATAGCGGTGCGGCAGGATCTTAAAAATTTCCTGGATATCGAGCGTTGTAGACGCGGGAGAGGCTGCTGGTGTTTCAGCGGTTTGTGGCGCGTCGGTCACGGTGGTGTCGGCCATTCTGGTTCAGTCGGGCGTTGATCTACTCAGGCGCAGATTATACTTTATCGCATCATCCCAACTATGAGCATTCCCAGCCCCGCCGAGCAGATCGGCTATTTCCGCAAGCAGCAAACGCCGATGGTCGAGACCATTCAGCAGTTGGTCGAGATCGAGTCGCCCAGCGACGTGAAGGCGGCAGTGGACCGCCTGGGCTCGGTGCTCGCATCGCGCTTCGACGACATCGGCGGCCAAATCAGCGTTCATCCAGCGGAAAAGGCCGGCAATCACTTGCAGGTGGATTTCCCCGTGCGGAGATCCGGCAAACAGAAGCCAGTACTGCTGCTCGGCCACATGGACACGGTTTATCCGATCGGAACTATCTCGAGAATGCCGAGCCGCGTGGCCAAAGGGCGCGTCTGGGGCCCGGGCGTGCTCGACATGAAGTCGGGGATTGCGCTGGCCTTGCATGTGATGGAGGCGCTGGCGAAGTGGGGTCTGACCCGGCCGGTGACGCTGCTATTGGTTTCCGATGAAGAAGTCGGCAGCAAGACTTCGCGCGCGATCACGGAGCGATTGGCGCGGGGCGCTGCGGCCGTTTTGGTATTGGAGCCGGCGTACGGACTTCACGGCGCGGTCAAGACTGCGCGGAAGGGCGTGGCTGATTACACGATCAAGGTTACGGGGAAAGCCGCTCATTCTGGATTGGACTTCGAGCAAGGTCAAAGCGCGGTGCTCGAACTGGCGAAACAGATTTGTGAAATCGCGACGCTGGTAGACCTGAAACGAGGCATCACACTGAACGTGGGCAAAATCAGTGGAGGCACACGGGTGAACGTTGTCCCCGCCGAGGCGACGGCGCTTTTGGATTTGCGCGTCGCGACGGTGAAGGACGGACAGAGGATTGAGCGCAAGCTGCTGGGGCTGAAGCCCTTCAACCGCAAATGCAAAGTTGAGGTGAGCGGAGAGTTCAATCGTCCACCAATGGAACGGTCGGCGGGGGTCGCGGGCCTCTATGCTCGGGCGCGGGAGATCGCCGCAGAGTTGGGATTGAACCTAAAAGAAGCCGCAGTCGGCGGCGGCTCGGACGGAAATTTCACGGCGGCCTTGGGGATTCCAACCTTGGACGGGCTGGGCGCGGTTGGCGAGGGTGCGCACGCCGAGCATGAGTCAGTGGTGATCGCCGAGCTGGCGCGCCGCGCCGCGCTGCTGGCGGGGATGATACAGAGGAGCGGATGACCGGTGGAGGCTCAGTTCAAGAAAATAACTCGTGCGTCGTCCCGATGACCCGCGCTTTCACCAGCGGGGCGAGGGATCTCGCGCGCAGACTGCACAATCGCCGCGAACCAGAGCGTATCCGCCCCGCGCCAGATCCTTCGCAAGCTCAGGATGACGCCATCTAAAAGGTAGAGAAAACTTGAGCACCCGGATCAGTTGAACTTCACCCCTGAGAAGCCTAAAATATTGATAGCGGAGCATCTGCCGCCGGAAACGGAGCTTTCATGGAGTTGTTATCGCCACTGCATATTCTCTTGATTATTGGCATCGCCCTGCTGCTGTTCGGCCCCAGTAAGTTCGCGCAATTGGGTAAGGGCCTGGGAGAAGGCATCCGCAATTTCAAGTCAGAAATGAAGAAGACCGACGACGAGCCGAAGAAATCGTAGTTGCTCGGACCGCTTTCGGATTTCACTAGCCACTAGCCACTAGCCACTGATTCTACTCCGTGCTCGCGGAGCATTCTCCACACCAGGTCAACCGGCAGTCCCACTACGTTGTTGTAGTCGCCTTCAATTTTTGAAATCCAACGCGCGGCCCCGCCTTGAATGGCGTAGGCGCCGGCCTTGTCCATGGGCTCGCCGGTGGCCACGTAGTCGTGAATCTCCGCGTCGGTGAGCGGAGTGAAATAGACGGCGGTTTTTTCCGAGCGGACATCCTCGAAGTCTTTGCCCTGAGAATCATTGCCGAGCAGGCAAACACTTGTAATCACAAAATGCTGGCGGTTGGATAGCAAGCGCAGCATGCGGACTGCGTCTGCCGCATCCGTCGGCTTGCCGAGAACTTGGTCCCTGGCCACGACGATCGTATCTGCGCCGAGAACGACGCTCTCTGGAGCCAGGGCGCGAACCGCCCTTGCCTTATCTCGAGCCATTCTTTCTGCGAAGTACACAGATCCTTCTCCAGTGTGCTGCACTTCATCAATGTTTGCCGGACGGACGACAAAGCGAATGCCTGCGTTCTGCAGAAGCTCTTGCCGGCGCGGAGAAGCTGAAGCGAGCACGATGGGCATTGGGGTTCAGGGTTGCAGCAGGAGGTTATCAATCAGCCGGGTCTGGCCGACGAACGCCGCGACTGCAACTAGCGCGCGCTTGGTCACGGTGATCTCTGCTTCGAGCGTCTCGGGACCGACGACCTCAACGTAATCCAGGCGTACGGCGGGTTCGGCGTTAAACTCCAGCTTGGCAGCGGAAATTAAATTCGCGGAGTCACGCTCGCCGTCTGAAAATGACTTCTGAACTCGCATCAGCGATCGATACAACGCCAAAGCCGACTTCCGCTCTTGCGGCCTGAGATAGGCATTGCGCGAGCTGATCGCCAGGCCGTCGGCCTCGCGCACAATGGGGCAGACTTCAATCGCGACCGGCATATTCAGATCCCGCACCATGCGCTGGATGATGGCAAGTTGCGCCGCGTCTTTTTGCCCGAAGAAGGCGAAGTCTGGTTCCACGATGTGAAACAGCTTGGCGACCACCGTGGTCACCCCGCGAAAATGGCCGGGCCGCGACTTGCCGCACAGGCGATCACTGAGTCCTTCGACCGTCACCCACGTTGCCGCGCCCTTGGGATACATTTCTTCGACGGCCGGCGCGAACACCAGCTCAACACCTTCACGCTCGAGCAGGGCGCAGTCGCTTTCCAGCGTGCGCGGATACTTGGCGAAATCTTCGTTCGGTCCGAACTGGGTCGGGTTCACGAAAATCGAAGTGGCCACCAGGCCCGATTTTTCCCGCGCCGCTCTCACCAGCGACAAGTGTCCCTCATGGAGTGCGCCCATCGTGGGGACCAGTCCCAGCCGCGCGCCACGCGAACGTGTGGCGCGGCACAGGGCGCGCATCTCCGCGATGCTGTGAACGATTTTCATGAGGCGGGGAGCAACTTAGGATCGGGCATGGCTTGGCCCACGGTCAAATCGAAGAATTGAATGTGACCGCCAAAAGAGCGCGGAGACAGATGAAACTCGGGAAACGCTTCAAGTTCAGCTGCGAGCTGCGTGTTCCATCCAATTTGCGCCACCCAAACGCGTGCCCCCGGTTGCAAATTGTAGTTCAGCACGAAAGCTTGCCATCGGTCGCTAAAGCTGCGCGGCGTAAAGATGAACCCTACCGCGGTCTCCGGAGTAACCACGCGGTGGCCGCCACACTCGTAACTGCGAAACCCCGGAACCTGAAGGTCAATGGTGACGGGCCGCTGCTGGCACAAATAGTGGCGGAGCATGAGGCTGCCTTGGTGGTCGGTGAAAATGGTGTCTTCAGATGGTATTTGGCCGTGGACAAAAGCGAGCGCGTCCTGCATGTGGGCGATGCTTTGGTCCTGGCGCGACATATAAGGTTGCCGGTGCGACGCCAACAAATTACAGAACAGCGCCACCATCAGCGCCGCAGAAATTCCCGCGGCGACCCGATACTGCAGCACATGCGCCAGCGTGAGAGCAACTCCCGCCAGAGCAAACGGAAGCAAGAAGGCGGAATGGCGCGTGCCCCCATAGGGGTAGGCGGCCGCGAACGCGGCACCGCAATTCACTACAAAAGGCAGGATGAGCAACAGGCTCAAATGGCGTGCGCTGATCTGGGCGCCGCTGCGTTTGCGGAGTACCAGAATAATTCCGGCCGCGAACAGAAGATAGGCCGCGTCGCCCACGACCGCCTGTCCGAAGGCGTACTGGAAAACGCCCCCGGTGCGGGCAAAAATAAACACCAGCGGATTGATCTTGCCGGGAACAAAGTAGGAATTTGGAAGGTACGCGCTGAGCCAATCATAGACCTGGCTCGATCCGGCATCCCCCGCGTTGAGCTTCGAGAGTTGGGTCACATAAAAGAAATAACCGAGCCCGATCCCGAGGGCCTGGGCTACGCCCCAGACAACGACCACTCTCGCCGAGGGCTGGCGCACCGCCATGCGAACAAGAGCATAGACGCCTATCGCGGTGGCGAACAAGAAAGCTGAATAGTGAAAGCCCAGCGCCAACCACAGGCTCAAGCCGGAACCAAGCATCACCGCTGCGGAATCGGTTTCGAGCGCGCGTTCGAGCAGGTACGCCGACGCCATGGCGAAGGCCAGCATCAGGGCGTACTGGCGGACCTCGCTGGAAAGATCAATGGTCGAGGGGAGGAAAATCGTCAGAATCAACGCGATCCAAGCGACCGCCGGAGGAAACAAAACTGACGCCCACTTATAAGCCAGCCAGCAGAAGATAGTCCCCGCCACCACCGAAGGCATGCGCAGAACGAGTTCCGATGTCCCGAGCCAACGCCAGGCGTGGAGGAACAAGACCAGCAGCGGAGGATGAGCCAGAGTCAGGCTTGCGCGGTAAGCGAGATCCCATGAGGTTTGATTCGCAGCCTGAAAGTGCATGGCTTCGTCGGGATTGAGAAAGGTACCGCTGGCGCGCCACACGCGGACCGCGAACCCGATCAGCAGCAAGATGGAAATCCAGAGCGTGGAATGCTCTTGGATCGCCAAGTCAGAAAAGCTTCGCCCTGCAGGAGTCGCGGTTGGAGTCTCTGAGGTTTGCGCCATGCGTCAGGTCCGATGCAGCTTCGCTGTGGTGCACCGCCGCCGTGCAATGAGGATACCGCACGATGCTGCTGCTCTCGTTGGCCAGGCATTCTTGACACTCCAGTCATCCGCTTTTATCCTTAACTGTAGCTCCCCGGACTACTTACGCCTCAGTGCGTGCCTCCGCGGCCTGCGCGGCATCAGGGGGGGCGCGGGGGTTCAAGTGCTCATCGAGATTCGCGAACTGGAAACCCACGCGGTCGATTTCAAGGAGCAGTTTGACCCGGGTGTGATTGACCTGGGAGGCGAGGCCCGCCAGATCGGCGTCCTGGAGACTGCCGGCAGGGCGCAACTAGTCAAAGAGCATCACGGTAAGCACCTGCTTCTCAAGGACATACGGATCGCGGGAGATTTTTCCACCAAGGTGGAAGTCACCTGCGCCCGCTGCCTGGAGCCGGTGGTCGAGGAAGTGGCGAGAAAGTTCGATCTGCTGTACCGGCCGCAGGGTGCTGACGCCGGCAAAGAGGAGCTTTCCGTCACCGCCGCCGAGGCCGAAGTAGCGTACTATCACGGACAAGGGTTGCTGCTGGAAGACGTTCTGCGCGAGCAGGTTCTGCTGGCGCTGCCGCTGAAGGCCATCTGCCGCGAAGATTGCAAGGGATTGTGTCCGCACTGCGGCAAGAATTTGAATCAGGAACAATGTAATTGCGCCGAACCGATGGAAGATCCGCGCTGGTCGGCGTTGAAAGATTTGCGGGAAAAGTTGCAATAACAGCGGCGAGCCGTGAGCGATGAGCTGTGAGCAATCCCGACTTGGGGTGCTCAAAGCTCATCGCTCGAAGCTTGCAGCTAACTGAAAGGAATTCTAAATGCCTAATCCAAAACGGCGGCATTCGCAACGGCGCACCAGCACCCGGCGCGCCCACGATGCCCTGACCACCCAGTCACTTTCTGAATGCCCGAACTGCCACGAGCGCAAATTACCGCATCGTGCCTGCGGTAAGTGCGGATACTATAAGGGTCGCGAAGTACTTGAAGTGAAGGAATCCTCGTAACTCTCCATGCCTGGCGTCATAGCTCTGGACGCAATGGGTTCGGACCGCGCTCCCAAGCCTGAGGTCGAAGGCGCCATCCAGGCAGCGCGGCGCTTCGGTATTCCTGTCGCATTAGTTGGCCCCGAGGAACAGATTCGGGCCGAACTGTGGCGGCATCCGCTCGCCCGCCTGTTGCCGATTTCCGTTGTCCACGCCAGCGAGGTCATCCTCATGGACGATAAGGCGCTGCAGGCGGTGCGCGCCAAGCGGGATTCCTCCATGCGCGTGGGCCTGCGCATGGTCCGTGAGGGCCGCGCGGCCGCCTTCATCACTGCGGGCAACACCGGCGCAGCCATGGCTACGGCGAAGATGGTGCTGGGCGGACTTCCCGGCGTGGACCGTCCCGCGCTGGTTGCCATCATGCCCACCGCGACCGGAACTGTTTCCACCCTGCTCGATGTCGGCGCCAACGTCGATTGCAAGCCTCACAACCTCGAACAATTTGCCGTGATGGGCGACATCTATTTCCGCAGCATGTTCGGCGTCGAGCGGCCGCGCGTGGGGCTGCTCTCCATCGGCGAAGAAGAAGGCAAGGGCAACGAACTTACCCGCGAGGCTTACCAGCTTTTGAAGCAGCTTCCTCTAAATTTCATCGGCAACGTCGAGGGACGCGACATCTATACCGGAAAGGTCGATGTCATCGTCGCCGACGGTTTTATAGGGAACGTTGCGCTCAAGACTTCGGAGGGCGTGGTCAACCTGGTCCGCGCCACGCTGAAAGAAACTCTGCGCGCAACCATCACGCGGCAAGTGGGATTTCTGCTCTCGCGCAGCGCATTTACAGATTTCAAGAAGCGGCTTGACCATACCGAATACGGCGGCGCGCCATTGCTGGGAGTGAAAGGCGCATGTTTCATTACCCACGGCTCGTCGAACGTCAACGCGATCAAGAACGCTATTCGCGTGGCCTCGGAGTTTGTGGAGCGCGACACCAATCGTAAAATTGAGAGCGAGATGGCGAAGATGCGCCCGGCCCATCTGGAGACCACTCCGGTCTGATTTGTTAGACAATCCATAAGTAGAGGCACACAGAAAACGGCATTTATGAAAACTGCATTCTTGTTTCCCGGCCAGGGGTCCCAGGCAATCGGCATGGGGAAAGACTTGGCTGAGAAATATTCGATAGCGAACCAAACTTTCCAAGAAGCCGACGAAGCTCTGGGTGGGAAGATTTCCCAGCTCTGCTTTGAGGGTCCGGAAGATGCGCTGCGCCTGACCGAGAACACGCAGCCGGCGATCCTGACTGCTTCGGTGGCGGCATGGCGAGTGCTCCAGGGAAAAGGAATCACGCCCGCGTTCGTTGCCGGGCACAGTCTGGGCGAATATTCGGCGCACGTGGCCGCGGGAACTATGAGCTTCGCCGACGCAGTGCGCACCGTGCGCAGCCGCGGCCAGTTCATGCAGGAAGCGGTCCCGGTGGGTACGGGTTCGATGGCGGCGATTCTGGGAATGGCTCCGGAAGCGGTTGCGAGCGTTTGCAACGACGCCGCGCAACGCGAAGTCTGCGAGCCGGCGAACATCAATTCTCCGGAGCAGATTGTGATCTCCGGCCACGTCGCGGCAGTCGAACGGGCCGTCAAGCTCGCCGACGAGCGTGGCGCCAAGCGGGCGAAGGTGCTCCCGGTCAGCGCTCCTTTCCATTGTTCGCTGATGAAGCCCGCGCAGGAAAGGCTGGCAGTGGTGCTCGCGGGCCTGCAAGTTGCGCCCCCGAAATTTCCCGTAGTCTGCAACGTGGATGCGCGTCCGGTGGAAAATCCAGAAAATGCGCGTGAAGCCCTGGTTCGACAAGTCACCGGATCAGTTCGATGGAGCGAGTCCATGCTGTGGCTGATTTCCCAGGGAGTCGAGGTGTTTGTGGAAGTAGGTCCCGGCAAAGTGCTGTGCGGCCTGATGCGGCAGATCGACCGCTCGAAGAAGTGCGTGAATATGGAAGATGAGACTTCTCTAACCAAGGCCCTGGAGTTCCTGCGGGGGCTGTGTAGTGAGATCGCGAGCCAAGAAACCCGCTCCGCGGGTTCCGACGGTTAATCGCGCTCCTGCAATGAGTGCGGACGTGGTAGCCGATTTAATAGAGACGTTGGAAGGAGAGGTCAATAACGGCGGCTTCGACCAATTTTTCTATAACAGTGCAGGCGACAATACTGCGGACACCATTCTCGCGCTTGAAGTAGTCGGAGCGACAAGAACGGCCGATATTGTGAAGCGTGCTGCAGCCATGTTTCCGAGCGGGATGCCCCCTAAGGAGCGATTGGCGCGATTTAAGGTTCTACGCGCTGTGTCCCCCTCTTGCAAGGCCTTTGAGTCATTGGACAATGAATTTTATGAATATTTCGAAGACCTCGCCGACCTTGTTGATAAATACAACGACAGTCATCGAGCCTTCTGAGTTCACTGCCCACCCTGCCTCATCCTCACTCCGTCACCCATCCCCACCAATTTCCACAGTTAATTTCGTCGCCCGGCGGGAAGTGCAAAGTCTTGTCCGACTTCTCCACCCAGATGTAAGCGTGTTGCGTACGTCCGTTAACCGTCACTTGCACGATCACGCCGCTGCCGCTCGAGAGCGAGCAGTCCGCCGAGTATGACTTGATGATCCCCCACTCGCCGGACGGGCCCCAGTCCTGCTGGAAGTCGCCAAAGCCGTATTTTAAGTATTTCTCCGGGTGCTGCTTCCACTCCGGGTCCTGATACCAGATGGCAAACGCGCCTTCCAAGTTCTGCTGCTTAAGCGCGGCAAAGAATTTCTGCACGACGTGGCGCTCCGAATGGTGGCGAAAGTGATATCCCAGCCACCCCAGCATCAGTGCGGCCAAGATCAGGGTCAAGACCAGGTTTCTGCGGCGGCGGTCGCGCGACTCGTCGTATTCCTTGGCATCCATTAGCGTCATAGGCTTCTAAGCATAATTGAATCCGCAGCAATAGAAAAAGTTCCAGCAGGGCTTTTTACCGCCGAGCACGCCGAGGTCGCCGAGAACTACGATTCAAGATATGAGAAGAATTTCTCGGCGCTCTCGGCGTGCTCGGCGGTAAAAGGGTTTTACAGCGTACGCTTGAACAGCGGCACGGCAATTGAAAACGTGACGATCGCGAAAATCGACATGTACATCAGATCCGGCGCAATGGCCGAAATGCTGGTTTCTTTTAGCAGGAGCGATTTGAATCCGTGTACTGCGAACGTGAATGGGTCAACCCTGGCGATGGCCTGCAGCCAGCGCGGAAACGCCTGAATCGGATAGACCGAGCCGCTGGGGAAAAACAGCAGCGTATTCAGGATGCCGAACATGGCCCGCGGCACCAGGGGGTCTTCCACGCGCACCATGAGCAGGAACATCATGGTGTTGAGCGCGAGCGAAGTCAGCAGGATCATCAGTGCCAGGCCGAGGATGGTCCCTGGATTGAAGATCGTGCTCACGCCGGCAATGAGTGACCCAATCAACGTGATGACAATCCCAGTCATCACCGCCTTGATGGCGCCAGCGCCGACCAGGCCTGATACCAATTCGGCCTTGGTGATCGGCGTGACCAGATAGCCTTCGTGGACGCCGCGCGCTTTATCGTCAATGTAGAGCATGCCGCCGCCGATCATCACTGACACAAACATCGCGAGGGTGATCGAGCCGGGAAGCAGGAATTTCATGTACTCGATGTAGGGATACAACTCAACAATCTGCAACACCGTCTGTTGCAGGAGGCGAGGCTGCACTGTGGGATTGTTGAGCGATGCTGTGATGTCCGCAAGTTCACCCTCCATGGTTGCAGAGATAAAGTTGTCGCTGTTGTCCACCAGCAGGGCAATCTGGGGCTGGTTCTTCGCGTACACCCGGCGCGAATACTGCGGCGGAATAACGACTGCACCCTGGATTTTGCCGTTGCGCAAATCGTTCTTGGCCGTGACTTCATCGTTGTAATAGACCGGCTGAAATGTCCGGATGTTCGCCTGTACAGAATCAAAAGCTTCACGAATCCGCAACGATTGCGTCCCGCCGTCTTCATCGACTACACCAAGCTTGAGGTCGCGAATCTTGCCACCGAAGGCATTACCCAGAATAATGAGCTGCACCAGAGGGAAAACCATCGCCACCAGCATGAGTGCGGGCGAGCGGAAGAACTTGCGCATTTCGCGCTCGATGATGGCCATCATTCGATTCATGGCTGTGACCTAATCCTCATGGTTGCAAGCCCGGCCGTTGCGGCATGGTGAAGGCGTGGGCTTTCACCAATTCGTCGCGCAACTGCCTGCCGGTGTAGTGGACAAAGACATCGTCCAAAGTGGTGTTCTGCACAGAAAGCGATTTCACCCCAACCCCGGCTTGCACAGCTGCCTCAACCAGTTCGGTGGTGGTGCGTGAGCCGTTGCCTGTGAGCACGCGGTACATATCCGCGCCCTCATGCTGCACGGATGTAACTCCGGTCAAGCCTTGCAGCTTCTGCTCCCAATCCGCCGTAGGATGTTCGAACTGCGCCTCAATCACATTCGATCCCGGAACGCTGGCTTTCAGCGCTGCCGGCGTATCCAGCGCGACCAGCTTGCCGTGGTCCACAATCGCAATGCGGTCGCACAGCCGGTCGGCCTCGTCCATGTAGTGAGTAGTGATGAGAATCGTGAGCTGGCGCTGGCTCTTGATGTTCATCAGCATTTCCCAGACCGCCACGCGCGAAACCGGGTCGAGGCCCGTGGTCGGCTCATCGAGAAAGAAAATCTTCGGACTATGCACCAGTCCGCGGGCGATTTCGAGGCGCCGCCGCATGCCGCCGGAAAGAGTCTTGGTCTGCGCGTCGCGCCACTTGGTCAGGTCCACCAGCTCCAGCAGCTCCGCGATGGCTTGCCTGCGCTTTTTCGCGGGAACGTCGTAGAGCTTGGCGTAGATGCTCATGTTCTCTTCGACAGTGAGATCAATGTCGCTGGTCAGGGCCTGCGGAATCACCCCGATCGACCGCCGCGCGTCGTCGGGGTCGGTCGCAACATCGTGCCCGGCAATCTTGGCGAATCCGCCGGTGATCGGAATCAGCGTCGTCATCATGCGAATGAGCGTGGACTTGCCAGCACCGTTCGGCCCCAGCAGGCCAAAGATTTCGCCCTCCTTCACGTAGAACGAAACATCGTCCACGGCGGTGAACTCGCCGAACTTCTTGACGATGTGCTCTACCTCGATCGCGTTGGGCGTCTCCGGAGGCGGCACGGCTGGACGGAAGTCTGGGAGCGCCATTACTGCTTGTCTCCTGCGGTCGCGGCTTCCGCGCTTGAGGCTGTGCCCTTCAATTGTGCTTTGGAGACCAGCACGTCGGCGGTCATCCCCGGTACGTAAGCGCCGTTGGGATTGTCGAGGCGGACTTTCAAAATGATGGTCTTGATATCGCGCTTGGTGCGGCTGACGTCTCGTTGCGTGGCAAAATCGGCTTCCGCGGACTTGAAAAACACTTTGCCAGATGTCAGCGTCCCGCCGGGCAGGCGCACACGCAGCGTTTCTCCCATGCCGATGTGATCGCTTTCCGTTTCTGGAATCGCGGCGCGCACCCAGGTGTCGGTGAAATCGACAATGGTGACAATCGCCTGCCCCGGATTCAGGAACTCTCCTTCGCGCGCGGCGCGCACCGAGACAGTGCCGGTAACCGGCGCGTAGATTTTCGTATAGCCCAGCCGGACTTCGGCTTCCTTGAGTTGCGCTTCGGCGTTCAGCAACTGCCCGCGAGTGGATGCGACTGTACTCTCGGCGGCGTGTGCCTGGTGCGTGTTGGCGACGGCCGTATTCAAGTCAGCCTGCACCGCAGAGACCTGCTGCTGCAGCGATTGCACCACCGCCTGCTGCGCCTTGAGATTGGTTTCCGCCTGTACCCGCTCCTGATCGGATGCGACGCCTTGCTGCGCCAATTCGATGGTGCGGAGGCTGTCGCTCTCGGTGCGCGTGAGCGTCGCTTCTGCCTGCACTAGTTGCGCGCGTGCGGCCTCTAAGCGGGCTTGCGCGCTGGCCACGCTGCTGGTGGTTGAGCCTTGCATGGCTGTGCTGGTCGCTTCGGTCGCGGAAACCTGCGAGCGCAAGCTGTCAATGGTCGCCGCGGCGGCGCGCGCTTGCGCTTCGAGTTCCGAAGGGTCGAGCGTGGCGATCAGGTCGCCCTGCTTCACCCTGGTGCCTTCGTCCACCAGCAGCTTGTTGATGCGGCCTTCAACTTGCGGGCTAACGATGACCTGATTGGCATCGACCGTGCCGACCAAATCGAAGTCGGAGCCGCGCGGTGTCGAGAGCAGGTAATAGGTAAGAGAGATCGCGAAAACGATACCTAGAACAATGGCGAATTTATTTCGGGCGCTCACTTGCGCTCTCCTTTTCCGGGTGCTTTCTCGTATAGCGCCGCGGAAATGAAATCCAGAACCGCCGCCCGGCGTTCAGCCAGCCGCGCCGGCGACATGGGATCGCCCCCGGTCATAATCTTCATGACGGGAGCAGTGTTGAAGTAGAAAACGATAACCGAAATCATTGACGGTATGAAGTGCTGCGGATCCACGCGCCGGAAATCACCACTCTCCGCACCTTGTTTCAAAAGCGCAGAAAGATCTTGAAATACCGGGCGGAAATATTGCTTCACCAACCGCTCCAGCCGGGACGGGTCTCCATGTCCGGCGCGCAGGAACTCCGCCTGCACAATGGGCGGATAAAGCGGATTCGACGCAATGTAATCAAAATGGGCGTGGACGTAGCTGGCCAGTTTTTCGCGCGGAGAAAGGTCCTGCGCCAGCGCGGTTTGGATGGCGGCGCGTACTCCTCCGAACACTTGATCAAGCACGGCCCGGTAAATGGCTTCTTTGTCCTTGAAGTAGTAATAGAGCAGGGCCTTGTTCACCTTGGCGGAATGAGCAATGGCCTCGGTCCGCGCGCCAGCCACACCCTGTTGGGCGAATTCGCGGGCCGCGGCTTTCAGGATGGCGGCGCGGCTCTCTTCGGGGCGGCCGCGGGTGCCAAGGCGGACTGTGCGAGCGGTGTTCATAACTAACTAACTAGTTAGTTATATATACACGATTGAACCAAGCGTATGCAAGTCGCCACCGCAGTTCTACTCAGATCCTTACTCTGACCCGAAAAACTAAAGTAAACTTACCACTCATGGACGGTTCTGCGGTGCGGGACTATTTCACCGACGCGATCAAGTTCTGGGAGCCTAGGCGGATAATCTACAACCTGGTTCTAGCAGCAATCGTGATCCTCTACTTCGCTACCGGCTACCCATCCTCGAAAGCGATGCTTTCAATGGATTTCGCGCTAGGACTGTTTCTGCTCGCCGTGGCAGCAAACATTGTCTACTGCGCGGCCTACTTGGTGGACGTCTTCGTCCAGGCCTCTGGGTTCCGTGAAGTCTGGCAACGCTCCCGCTGGGCGTTGTTTATGATCGGAACCACATTCGCGGCCGTCATTACGCGGTTTATCGCGATGGGCATGTTTCACCCGGTCCAGCAATGAGGCTAACCTAGTAGCTTCCGCCGGCAATCGACGGCACCAGCAGCACCTCATCTCCATCTTTAAAGGCGTAGCCCGCTCCGCCGAGAAAGCGGATGTCTTCTTCATTGACGTAAACGTTCAGAAAGCGGCGGACTTGGCCGGCCTCGTCGCGCAGGTGCGGCCTCAGCGCGGGGAATTGCTCATCCAGAGATGAGAAAAGTTCATTCAGGTTGGTGGCGGCGCAGGTCACCTTGGCGGTGCCGTTGGTGTGGCGGCGCAGGGCGCTGGGAATTTGGACGATTATGTTCATGGCTTAAGCAAGATCAAAATCAAAATCTTTAACCGCCGAGAACGCCGAGATCGCAGAGAAAATCTTTTTGAAGAAATTTCTCGGCGCTCTCGGCGTGCTCGGCGGTGAAGGCCTTCTTTTACGCTACAACCGGCTCCCGCACATCCAACGTTTGCCCGAGGTATTTTTCGAACTCGGCCAGTTTCGGCGCGATCGGCTCTTCGGCTTCGTATTCGCCGGTGAGCACGTCGGTGGTCTTCAATCCATTTCCGGTGATGCAAAGCACCGTCGTCTCATCCGGCAGGATGCGGTCGCTCTTGTACAGCTTGCGCGCACAGCCAACCGTCACGCCGCCCGCAGTCTCGGTGAAAATGCCTTCGGTCTCAGCGAGAAGCTGAATGGACTTCACAATTTCTGGATCAGACACGTCCTCCGACCAGCCGCCACTCTTGGTGATGGTCTTGATCGCATAGTGCCCGTCAGCAGGATTGCCAATGGCCAGCGACCGCGCAATGGTCGAGGGTTTCTGCGGATCAATCTCGGTGTTGCCAAGCTTGACGGCGGTTGAGATCGGAGAGCACCCAGTGGCCTGGGCGCCGAAAAACTTCACCGGCTTCGGCTCGACCAGGCCGAGTTGAATCAGTTCATCAAATGCCTTTCGGATTTTCACAATCAACGAACCGCCAGCCATCGGGCAGACTACGTTGTCGGGCAAGCGCCAGCCCAGTTGTTCGGCGATTTCGTATCCGAAGGTCTTCGAGCCTTCCGCGTAGTAGGGGCGGAGATTGACGTTAACGAATCCCCAGTTGTGCTCGTCGGCAATCTGCGAGCAGAGACGGTTCACCTGATCGTAGCTGCCGGCGATGCGCACCAGCTTCGCGCCAAAGACCTGGGTGCCGATAATTTTCGCCTGCTCAAGGTCGGCGGGGATGAAGATCCAGCACTTGAACCCATTGCGAGCAGCCTGTGCGGCGGTGGCGTTGGCAAGGTTTCCGGTGGAAGAGCACGAGACGGTATCGAACCCGAAAGCGCGGGCATTGGCCAGAGCGACCGCGACCACGCGGTCCTTGAAGCTAAGAGTCGGCAGGCAGACGGCATCATTCTTCACATGCAAATTTTTTGCGCCCAACTGCCGGGCGAGCTGCGGAGCAGCAATCAGTGGCGTGAAACCGACGGGCAGCGTTGGCGAATAATCCTGCGGAAGCGGCAGCAGCGCCGAATAGCGCCAAATGTTGGGAGGGCCCTGAGAGATTTTTTCGCGGGTGAAGTCGGGACGGATGGAGTCGTAGTCGTAGAAAACTTCCAGCGGCGAGAAACAATCCTCGCAAATGGACTTGGGCACGTTGCCCCAACTCTTGTTGCACTCCCGACAGCGCAATTCGTAACGCATCGCCTGCTCAATCCGAGCGGCCGGGTTTCTCAGCGCTCTTCGCGTTCCCTTAGCGACCTCGGCGGTTAAAGGCTCTTAAAGCTCTTAACCGCAAAGGACGCAAAGATAACGCAAAGTTCGCGAAGCAAAACGAGCCCAAAAAACGAAATCCTCTTTGCCCGGAAATGGGAAAAGAGGCTCAGGAAATGCATGAAAAAGTCGCGCATCCCGAATCTCATGTCCCCCGTCGCCGGGTCGAGAGTTGGCACCTGGCGGCCGGGATAGATGATCCCGATCCGGTTGCCGTGGCGTCACAGGGCTCGTCCCTCAGCCACTCTGCATGAAATCCAAGGTCAGATCCGAAGACCTGACTGGTGAAATAGATGTTACAAAGTGAAGGCAAGGTCGTCAAGGGGTAAAGGCTTATCAGGCCGCTGAAACGCACCCGCTGACAAAATGTGCCTGCGAACTTTTTATACCAGTCCCGCCAAATTTACTTCTCCCCGGGCGCACAAAAGCCTCCCAAAAGGAATAGAATAGGCAGGTAAATCAACGACTTATCCGGCCCCTGAGTTTGGCACGCCAGGTGATATAGACGAGTACAGGCGTGGGAATATTAAGGCGCCGTGAATTTTGGCCATGCGTGGCGTCAGCGCTGGCCGGCAGCCCCAAATGGCTGGCTTCGATTGGTAGGTAGGACGCACCAAACCGCGATCACGCCCGCGTAAGGCGTGCAGCGAGGGGCCGCTCCAGGGCTCCCCACGGAGGATGTAAAAAATGAAAAATCGCGCAGTGGTAGCGTTGTTCATAGCTTTCTTACTCGCGCTGCCGGCACTTTCCCAAACGGCAGCATCAACCCCGTCCAGCACTCCAGCGCCCGCGGCCGACAACGCCACCGGCAAAGCGCCTCTGCAATATGAGAGCCACGAAGGCTTCTGGGGCAAGGTGAATCCGTTCGCCCGCAAAAAGTACGTGCAGCGCCAGACTCAGCCGATCCGCGACCGCGTGAACGAGCTGGATGAACTGACCGCCGCCAACAGCAAGATGATCAAAGACGTCGATTCGCGCGCCCAGGCCGGGATCCAAATGGCTTCAGCGAAGGCGAACGAAGCCGATCAGCATGCAGTTGACGCTGGCAACAAGGCGACCGCCGCGCAGCAGACCGCGACCCAGGCCAACAACCGCCTGACCACAGTCGAAGGTGTGGTCAGCAACATCGACCAGTACAAGGCCACCAACCAGACGGAAATCCGTTTCCGCCCGGGACAGAGCATTCTGAGCGCCGACGCCAAGACTGCCATCGACCAACTCGCTGAGCCTCTGAAGGGCCAGCGCGGATACATTGTCGAAGTGCAGGGCTTCTCCGCCGGCAAGGGACAAGCCGCGATCGCCACTTCACGCAAGATGGCCGACTCGGTCGTTCGCTACCTGGTTGAGAACCACGAGATTCCGGTTTACCGGATCTACGTTCTCGGCATGGGCAACGCTCCGATGCCGACCACGACTGACGAAGCGGGCGCCAAGCCGAAGCGCATGAGCGGCGGCCGCGTCGAAATCAGCCTGATGAAGAACGATCTCGAACAGCTGGCTGCGAAGTAGATTTAAGCATCAAGGGATACGGGACCCAACGCCCGAAAGCCCTCTCCCAAAAGCCTCCCGCAAGGGAGGCTTTTTATTTTTCCAGGGGGCGGACCGCTGACGAACCTGCACGTGGAGGGATGGGCGTCCCCGCCCGTCCCCGGGCCGCAGGCCCGGGCTTTTGCTGTTGGCCTGCGCCGTCCCAGAACATGTTTTTTCTATAATCAGACTCAGCGTGCTCGTCTCTGACTTCACCTACCATCTCCCCGAAGAACTCATCGCCCAAGAGCCACTGCAAGACCGCGCCGCCTCCCGCCTTTTGCGGGTAGGCCGAAATTCGAATTCCTTCGATGACCTCGCCTTCCGCGATTTTCCGGATCTGCTGCGTCCCGATGACTTGATCGTCTTCAACAACACCCGCGTATTTCCCGCACGGTTGTTCGGGCGGAGAAGCGGCGCCAAGTCGCAGCCCGTGAGCGCACAAAATCCAGCGTCACGGGATTTTCTGCAAGGCCGGGTCGAAGTGCTACTGACCAAACAGCTATCGCAAGATCCCAACCAGTGGGAATGCCTGGTGCGCCCGGGCCGGAAAATTGGCGTTGGCGAGCAATTGTATTTCGGCGGGGAAACATCAACGTCACCCGAGCTCGCCGCCGAAGTCATATCACGCGGAAACTTCGGCGAGCGCTGTATCCGCTTTGAACCGACGCCGGATTTTGTCGCAATGGTCGAGCGCCTGGGACACGTGCCGCTGCCACCGTACATCGCGAGAAAAGACCGCGACACTGACCGCGAACGCTACCAAACCGTCTATGCGCGCGAGCGCGGATCAGTCGCTGCGCCCACGGCGGGACTGCATTTCACTCCGCAAATTCTCGCCCGCTTGAAAACGCGCGGCATCGAAACCGCGGAGATCACGCTGCACGTCGGCCTCGGGACCTTCCAGCCGGTGCGGGAGCAAGTCGTCGAGCAACACCGACTACATTCCGAGCGTTATGAAATCTCCGACGAAGCCGCGGAGAAAATCAATCGCGCGCTCGATCAAAAACACCGCGTGGTCGCGATCGGGACAACCACAGTGCGCGCTCTGGAACATTCGGCCCAGTCATTGGGCCGCGTGCAGTCCGGGTGCCGCGAGAGCGAACTGTTCATCTACCCGGGATTCGAGTTTCGCGTCGTCAGCGCCCTGCTGACGAACTTCCACCTGCCGCAATCCACCCTGCTGATGCTGGTCTGCGCCCTCGGCGGCGGGGAGCGGGTACTGGCCGCCTATCGCCACGCGGTCCGGCAGCGCTACCGGTTTTATTCATACGGCGATTGCATGTTGATAGAGTGCTAGACTTTTCTTGCAGGAGGCCCCATGGCCACCGAGATCCTTCCACGGCAAATTCCGCTCCCAGATTTTATTTCCGAGCTGCGCAAATTTCCCGAGCCGGCATTCGACCATGTCAGCGACATCTTATCTTTCCTGCAACGCGTCACCGTTTCTCCTGAGACGCTGGCTCCTTATTTGAACTGGAACGCACAACACTACACCCGCAATCTGATCGACAAGACCCCGCTCTATGAGCTGATTGCCATTTGCTGGGATGTGGGGCAGGTCAGCTCAGTGCACAATCATCGTGACCAGAACTGCTGGATGGCGGTGCCCATCGGCCGGCTACAGGTGGAGAATTTTCATCTCGTGTCCCAGGATGTCGAGCAAGGCCGCAGCGAACTCACCGCCACAGACAGCGTGGAGATGAATCCATCACAGCCCTGCGCGGTAGATCCCCGCGACCCGGTCCATCGCGTGCTCAACCCTAAACATTTCGGGCAGCGGGCGGCCAGCCTGCACATTTATTCCCGCCCATTTGATACCTGTGTGGTTTATTCGCCGGAACAGGGAACATGCGGAGTCATCAAGCTGCACTACACCACGATCTTTGGAAAACCTGCGTGAGCCATCTCGCCGCCGTTGGCCGCGGCGGATGGATCATCCCGCGCGATGCACAATCTTCCCCGCCACAATCGTGGCCACTACTTTCCCCGTGAGCTGCTGGCCATCAAACGGCGTGTTGTGCGATTTCGATTTTGATTTCGCCGCATCAAACGTCCAGCGCTTTTTCGGATCGAAGATGGTCACGTCGGCATGGCTGCCGCGCAGCAGCGTCCCGCGGCCGCGCAGATCGATCACCCGCGCCGGCCCTGACGTGAACAGCTCAACGATGCGCGCCAGCGGTATGCGATGTCCGGAGTGCAGCTCGCTGATTGCCAGGCCCAGCGCCGTTTCCAAGCCAGTGATGCCGAACGCCGCCCGCTCAAACTCGATGATCTTCTCGTGCGGCGCGTGGGGCGCGTGGTCGGTGGCGATGGCGTCCACGGTGCCGTCGGCCAACGCAGCAATTACAGCTTCAACGTCTTCCTTCGAGCGCAGGGGCGGATTCATTTTGAAATTCGCGTCGTAGTCGCGGACATCGGCGTCGGTAAGCGCGAAGTGGTGCGGCGTGACTTCGCAGGTCACGCGAGCGCGGTTCCGCTTTCCGCGGCGCACCGGCGTCAATGCCTCGGCGGTCGAAAGATGCGCCACATGCAGGCGCGCGCCGTTGAACTGCTGTGCCAGCTGAACATCGCGGTCCACGATCGCCGCCTCGGCCATTGTGTTCATGCCGCGGAGCCCGAGCCGGAATGAGGTTGCTCCCTCATTCATCGAGCAACCCTGCGTCACCCGCGTGTCTTCGGCGTGCTGCACAATCGGGAAATTGATTTCTGCGGACGCGCGCAGCGCGTCGCGCATGGTGGTATCGCTCAGAATCGGCTTGCCATCGTCGGTGACGGCCACTGCCCCGGCGCGTTGCAGCGCGCGAAAGTCGGTGAGCACCGCGCCTTTGCTGCCTTGGGTCGCCGCCGCAATGGGAAACACATTCACCACCGCCCCCCGCTGCGGCTGCCGCAGCCATGTGACCCACTCCGGCGAATCGAGCACCGGCTGCGTGTTGGGCATACAGCAGACCGAGGTAAACCCGCCCGCGGCGGCGGCGGCGGTTCCCGAGGCAACCGTTTCCTTATAGCTCTGCCCCGGCTCCCGCAGATGTACGTGCAGATCAATAAACCCCGGCGCGACAATCAGACCGTTCGCATCAATCTTTTCATCTGCACCGCTGCGGATTTTGTTGGGCGCAGCGATCTCTGCCACCTGCCCATCGCGCAAGAGGATGTCCATCAGCGCGTCCACCTTCGCCAGCGGATCGATCACACGCCCGCCGCGAATCAGTAGTGAACCGGATTTGGCATCTCTCGACATAGTCAGAATTGAATCATTGAAAAAACGCCGGAATCATCGTGCTTTCAATGATTCAATGATCCGATGATTCAATCATTCAATTTCGTCCCACCGCCCGCGCCAGCACCGCCATGCGCAGCGGCACGCCGTTCTTCACTTCTTCCACAATCGCCGACTGCGGGCAGTCCGCCACTTCCCAGGTCAGCTCCAAGCCGCGAATAATCGGCCCCGGATGCATGAACATGGCGTCGTTCTTGGCCAGCCGCAGCCGCGCCATGGTCATCTGATAACGCGCCACATAATCCGGCAACGAAACTTTCAGCCCCGCCAACCGCTCTTTCTGCACCCGCAGCACCATGACTACATCCGCGCCGCGCACAGCGTCTTCGCAGCTGCGCGTGATTCGCAACCCCGGCGCCAGAGTGGTCGTGATCTCCGGCAGCAGCTCTGGCGGCCCGCACAGAGTGATCTTCGCGCCCGCCTTGCTCAACAGATGAATCGCCGACCGCGCCACCCGGCTGTGATAAATGTCGCCCACAATGGCTACTTGCAGGCCAGCCAGTTTCTTCTTGTGCCGCAGAATCGTATAAGCGTCGAGCAGCGCCTGCGTCGGATGCTCGTGCATGCCATCACCCGCATTGATCACCGGAATATCCAAGTGGCTGGCCATCAGGTGCGGCGCGCCGGCATTCGGATGCCGGACCACGATCACGTCCGCGCCCACCGCCCGCAGCGTGTACGCCGTATCCAGAAGCGACTCGCCTTTTTCAATGCTCGATCCGCTGGAGAGAATCAGCGTAGTGGTCGCGCCCAATGCCTTCGCCGCAATTTCAAACGACGCCCGCGTCCGCGTGGACGCCTCATAAAACAACAACAGCACCCGCTTGCCGCGCAGCAGCGGCCGCGCCTTCTGCGGATTCATCTTGCGCGCCAACTGCAGCAGACGGTTGATTTCCATCACCGGCATACCTTCAATGCCGAGCAGCGATCCCCGCGCAGCAGATCTTCTAGCGGCCTGTGGTTTGGCAACTTGCATGGTCGGAGTTCAGTTCTTGTCTTTTTCTACCAGCAGGACTCTCTCGGTTTCATCCACGTCATTCAGCAGCAGCTCGATCATCTCGTCGCGCGTAGTCTGCACCTTACGCCCCACAAATGTCGCTTCAACCGGCAGCTCACGGTGGCCACGATCAATCAATACGCACAACTGCACCCGCGTAGGCCTGCCGTGGCGAAACAATGCCTCCAGCGCCGCGCGGGTGGTGCGCCCGGTGTAGAGCACATCGTCCACCAGCACGATCTTCTTCCCCGTGATGGGGAACCCGATGTCCGCTTTCTGCACCACTGGCTTGGCCAGCGGTGACAGATCGTCCCGATAAAGCGTTATGTCGAGGGTTCCTACCGGCACCGGGATTTTCTCGATACGGCTGATCATCTGCCCGATCCGCTGGGCCAGAAACACTCCCCTACGCCGGATTCCCACCAGCCCCAAATCCTTCGCACCGTCATTCTTTTCAATGATTTCGTGCACCAGGCGCACCAGCGTCCGCTCGATTTCCGACGCGGACATCAGCTGCGCTTTCTGGTGCAGACTCGGCGAACGGGGTTGGATCTTGGAAGACATAAACGCTGCATCATACGCGGGGCAGGCGGTGGAGAGCAAGACGACGAAGCCGCGGCTCAAAATGAGACTAAAGGTTCTTCCGCCGTACCAGGGAGGCCGAAATTGCCCCTCCTATCCCCGCCAGCAGCACGAACGCCACACAAATGAATACCAACCCGAAAATCATCAGGACCGCCATGCCTTGCGGCGAGGCGAAATAGTCGGCAAACTGGCGGGCTTGCGGGTCCGGACTGCTCGCCGCCGCCTGATGCAGCTTCTCAATCATGGCCTGGCGCAGTTCACCCTGCGCGCCAGACACCACAATCTGCGCCGCCCTGAGCACGGCGAATATCGGCGCGGCGAAGAGCCCGACCAATGCGCCGAACTTGAACCCAGCGCCCCCTGAAGGTTCCTGCATCCCGCCTCGCCGCTGGAGAAGCCTGACCCCAAAGTATCCGGCCAGCGGCGCCGCCAGAAAGAAAGCTAAAGGAATGAGACTGGCCACGGCGGCTATCGCACCCGCGTTCAGCGCGGACCGCAGCTCCGCCTGCCGATTGAGGCTACCGGCTCGGCGTCCATAAGCGTCGTCGCTTTCCAGTCGGCCAGAGCCGGGACGAGAAACACTCGCGGAGGGGTTGGAAGGGAGACTGGAAGGGGCGTTTGCTATCGCAGGGCCTGACCTGGCGATCATCGCGCTTGACTCAGGGTCGGGGGCCGAGAAGCGGATCTGCGGCGCGCCACAGTTCCCGCAAAAGGGAGCGCTATCCTCGACCGCCGCCCCGCACCCGTGACAAAGATGTTCCACCGGCAATGATTATCTCAGGCCGATGGGTTCAGGCAAACCCAGGGGCTGAAGCCCGCTCACAAAACTCCAGGTACGCGGCCATGAATGGCCGATCTTCCACGGTGCTGCCATTCTTTGAAGGCTGCCAGAAAGGAGACCGCCAGAAAGTGGATCTAGATGCTGTCGTCCTTGCCCCGCATGTGCACATACACCAGCGCGAAGTCCGATCCTTTGCCGTTAGGATTCACGGCCACGATCCGCTGATTGCCCTTGGTCCCAGCTTTCAGTTCAATCGTCTTGCCGCTGCTGTCTTCGCCATCGCACTTCAACTCGTCGGAGTCGTTGTTGTAGGAATAGTTGGTCCCGTGGGAATTGCGGCACTCCAGGACGTGGCCGTACTTCTTTAGTTGGCCCTGATAATACGCAACCACCTTCGCCGGCGGATCGTCGGTCAAGTATTGAACTGCAACTACTCTCAGCCCATAATCGCCAGCGGATAATTCAACGTTAGCGCTCTTCTCGTCGTGGTCGCCTTCCTTCGGCTTCACACGCGCGCCGGGGTACACCGTCAAGCCGGTATCGCGCACGTCCGCGCTGTTGTTCACGTGGATGCCGCCAAACGGGGTGCTGATGTTCACGTCCTTGTCTTCACCGTTGTTGGCTTTCTTGACGTTGACACTGCACCCAATCAGCAGCAGGGCCGTCGCCGTGAGGCAAGAGGCAACAAGTTTTCTTCGCATGGGGGAACCTCCATTATTTCTATAGCTATTTCTCGATCGACCACACAATCCCTTCGCCGCGCGCCGCCACGCCGGGGATGGTCACCGGCAGATGCCCATGAATCTCCATCTCTCCGAACAGCGCCTTGGCGGCGCTGACCTCTGAAACCTGGGCGGCGGAAAAAGTACAAACATAGTTCTGCACCCCGGGGAAATCTTTTGCCAGATACGGGTTTCCCATCGCCACGACGATGGTCTTGGCCGAGCCCGTGGACAGAATATGCCGCAGCAGATTCGCGCTCTCTTCCGGCAACGAAACCGAGTTCTGAACCCCGCCGTCGGCTTTGACCATCTTCCCCGCCGTCGGTGACGCGTACACCGCGACCACGATCTTGTCCGCCGCCGCTGCGGCACGCAGAACCCTGTCTGCCATCACCGCCGAGAGCTGCGGGTCGGTGAAGATCACGTTCGCATCCGGCACGCGGGCCCTAATCTGCCGCTCCAGCGCCCGCCCAGCTTCCAGGCGGAGGTCGTCGGTGAACACGACCACCAGCAGATGATTACGCACCTCTACTACTGACTGGTACGGCAACCCGCTGCCAGCGGTTCCAGTCTTTTTCAACGGCAATACGGCACCGTTCTGCCGGACGAGGGTAACGGCGTCATCTGCCATCTGCTGGCCCGCGGCGATATTCTCAGGTTTTCCCACGGCGGTTTCGAGCGCCGCGAGATCCACCAACCTCGCCTTGTGCAGTCTGAGCGAGGCCTTGAGCTTGAGGATCTTGAGTACCGATTCATTCAGCCTCGCTTCCGGAATTTCTCCACTGCGCACCGCCGCGTCCATCGCTTTATCAGCGGCGTCGAGGTCGGGCGGAATAATCAACACATCGTTACCGGCTTTGAATGCATCTACTGCCTCGCGGCCAATGTCGCCCGCGTGTAGCCGGGTCAGCGCACCCATGTCGAGAGCGTCGGTAACAACGATTCCGTGAAAACCGAGGTCTTTTTTCAGCAGATCAGTCACCACCGCCGGCGAAACCGTCGCCACCGTGTTCGGCTTTGGGTCGAGCGCTGGAACTGTCACGTGTGCGACCATCACCGCATCCACGCCCGCCGCGATTGCTTTGCGGAACGGCGGCAGTTCCACTGAGTCCAGCCGCGCGCGGTCGCCGCTCACCTGCGCCACCCCAAGATGCGAGTCGGTCGCGGTGTCGCCGTGTCCGGGAAAGTGCTTGGCCGTGGTCAACATGCCGGAAGCATGCGCACCGCGAATGTACGCGCTCACCATGTCGCCCACCAGCTGTGGATCTTCGCCGAACGAACGCGTGTTGATGATTGGATTGTCAGGATTGGAATTCACATCCGCGATGGGAAAAAAATTCCAATGCACGCCGATGGCCCGCGCTTCTTCACCACTGATGCGCCCAAAAGCCTCAGCGTTTTCCACCCGTCGGGTAGCGCCAATCGCCATCGCGTTAGGAAACGCCGCAGTCCCGTGCAAGCGGTTACTCAGGCCAACTTCAAAATCCGCCGCAATCAGCAGCGGCAGCTTCGAATCCGATTGCAGGCGGTTCAGCAACGCAGCGGCTTCAAACGGCTCATTGCGATACAAAAACGGCGGCTCGTAGCGCACCGTCATGGCAAACGAGCCCACGTGATACTTGTTCATGGTGTCGCGCAACTGCACATAGTCGGGGCTGTTGACGTTGAAAAACTGCGCCCGCGTCCAGATCATGAACAACTGCCCGACCTTCTCCTCCACCGACATCTTGTGCAGCGTTTTCTGTGCCCATTTTTCGCCGTCACGGTCGAGGTGGACCGGCAGCGGCTGATATTTGGTCTTGGCGAATGCAGGAGAAGTCAGGAAGGCAATTATCAGGAAGAAGAGTGCGCGATGAACCATGCGAGGAGAATACCACTGGAAAATCATGTGAATGGGCTAGAGTCGCTTGTCTATGAAGCTTCCGGCCTGCTCCACCACCCCCGCCTCATCCCCAAACCCCGCAATCCACTCCACCTCCGGCTCACGCCGGAACCAGGTCATCTGCCGCTTGGCGTAGTTGCGATGCGCCTGCTGCACCGCTGCGGTCGCCTGCTTCAAATCGAGTTCTCCGCGGAGAAGTTGCACCACCTGTTTGTATCCGATCGTCGCCAGCGGCCGCACGGCGTCCCCATATTTCTCGCGCAGGTGGCAGGTTTCTTCGATCAGCCCGGCTTCAAACATCTTCTCCACGCGCTGATTGATGCGCTCATACAGCCGTGTTCGGTCCGGGTCGAGCCCGATGCGCATGATGGTGAAGCCTTGCAGCGCGTCCCGCCCACGCTCCCATTGCTCGGTCATCGGCCGCTTCGCGCTCAGCGACACTTCGATTGCCCGAATGAGTTTGGGAACATCGTTGGCATGAATCTTCTCCGCCGCCTTTGCGTCCATTCGCCGCAGCATGCGATGCAGATAGCCCGCACCTTTTTCTGCAACGCGGATGCGCAGCCGCTCCCGCAACTCTTCCGAGCGCTCCGGCCCTGGAAACAACCCATCCAGTAGCGCCCGTAAATACAAGCCCGTCCCCCCAACCACAATGGGCAACGCCCCGCGCTCGCGGATTTCCTGGATCACCTTTCTCGCTTCGCGAGCATATTCTCCAGCGGTCGTGTATCCGATGGGATCAAGCTCATCCAACAAGTGGTGCGGAACGCGGGCCCGTTCTTCCGCTGTCGGCTTGGCGGTGCCGATAACAAATTCTCGATAGATCGCGACCGAATCGCAGTTGACGATCTCCCCACGAAAGCGGCTGGCGAGTTCTAAAGAAAGGGCAGTCTTGCCGCTACCCGTGGGGCCGAGAATCGCAACCAGCAGGGGATCCGAAGAAAGGTCAGGAGTACGAGGAGCCACTCAGCGCGCTCTCCACGCAATGAGATGCCACGAGCGGGTAACAACCAGCGCCAGAATCAGAATGACGATCACGATCAATCCGAGAGTTTCTATCTGCCTGTGTGGGGCGGGCGCCCCGCCCGTCAGGCGGCGCCGCGAACCCCGGCTCGATGAAGTTGCCCTCGCCACGACCATCATTGTAAGCCCGTCGTCCCCCCAGGACTCGGAGCTCTCAATACTGCCGGGCTGGGCTTCGCGATGGATTTCCGCGGAACCACAATATCCACGCGCCGGTTCTGCGCCCTTCCTGCCGCGTCATCGTTGCTGGCAATGGGCCGGAACTCCGCATATCCCGAGGCCGCCAGCCGCTCGGGAGGGAAATCATATTGTGCAATCAGCAGGCGTATGGTGGTGGTGGCCCGCGCCGTGGAGAGGTCCCAGTTGGCCGGAATCGCGAGTTATGGATCGGGACATTGTCGGTATGGCCTTCAATGCGGATGTCGGCGTTGGTGGCACGCAGGACTTCGGCCAGCCGCTGAAAAGCCGGCAGCGAACTGGCGCGGATGTCGGCCGAACCGCTGTCGAAGAATCCCACTTCGCGCAGGCTGATGACCAGCCCTTCCGAAGTGCGGCGGATGGCGACATTGCCGGCGGCGATCTCGCCCGCCAGGGCTTTCTCCACTTGGGCCCGCAACATGGCGAACTCATCGTCGTCGGTATTGCCGATCGGCAGTTTGGACGGCACACCATTGGCTGACAGTCCGCCGACATCAGTAGGCTCTGGCGGCAGCGAGCCGTACTGCAAAAACGCCGTCTGGATGGCGGTTGCCAATTGGCCCGCGCGCCGCTTGTCCAACTGCGCCGCGGAATACATGACTACAAAAAATGCGAATAACAAGGTGATGAAGTCCGCGTAGGAAACTAGCCAGCGATCATGACTGGCATGGTGCTCCGCTCGTTTGCGCCTCCGGCGCCTCATGGCGCGACCCTCTCTTCTTCCGGCTTGGCTTCGCGCACCTTGGCGGCGCCCGCCTTGACTTCAGTCTCCACCAGAAAAGCGCTGAGCTGGTTCCGCAGCATCAAGGGATTCATGCCCTCAAGGATCGAAATCACGCCTTGCAGCAGCATCTCGTGGCGAATCTGGTCTTCTCGGAGGCGGATGCGCGGCTTTCCCGCCGCCGGAAGAAATAACAAATTCGCCGCCCCCACCCCGTAGATCGTGGCCACAAACGCCACCGCAATTCCGCGCCCAACCTCGTCGATTTTGTCGAGATGCTGCATCACTCGGATCAATCCCAGAATCGCGCCGACGATCCCCACCGTAGGCGAAAACCCGCCCGCTGATTCGAACACCTGATGCAGCCGCTCTCTGCGCTCGAATTGATTGTCCAATTCCAGCTCCATAATGTTGCGCAGTTCCTGCGGTTCGGTGCCATCCACCGCCATCATGAGCGATTTCTTCAGAAAGGGATCGGGGATTCCGTCCAACTCGGAATCCAGTTTCACGATTCCGTTGCGCCGCGCCAGATTGGCCAGATGCACCAGCAATTCGATGCCCGACTGAAAGTCTTCCTTGGGTTCGAAAAAAACTTCAACCAGGCTGCGGAAAGCGCGCACCACCACGGGCAGGGGAAACTGGAGCAACACCGCGCCGGCGGTGCCTCCGAAGACAATCATGGCGGCGGTGGGCTGCAACACCTGCGAGATCTTCCCGCCTTCGAGCAGCAGGCCGCCGACGATGCCTGTGGTCCCCAGCAGAATTCCGCTAACGCTCGCCCTATCCACGGTGGCTACCCTTGGCTCTCATCGGACGTGGGCGTGGCCGGGCTGGCTGCCGTCAAAGCGGCAGCGGGCACATGGCCACCCAAGCTGATTCCCGCCAGCAGCCGTCGCCGAAACAAGATGATGCGGTCAAGGATCTCCTCGGCCGACTCGCGCACCAGAAGCTTTTCCCCGTTGAGCAGGGTGATGACGGTATCCGGGCTTTGCTCAACATACTTAATAAGGTCGGACAAGTCGTCAATGATCAGGGCCCGCACACTGTTCATGGGTTCTCCCGCGCGGCACGCGCCATAGCCTACATCGGGGAAATTGGCGGAGTACTTTAGGGCAGGCGTCAGCCAAACCAGCTGGGGGCCTAAACAGTAATGATCGGAATGCCAGAAGCGAGAAAGATGCGAGCAGGCAACAAGCTGCCAGCAGCGAGGGCCTTCGCTGACGGCTGATAGCTGATGGCTGACAGCTATTTATCGTAGTGCAGCAACGAGAACACGTCGTACTTTCCCAGCTTGGCCCGCGGATGCAGGAAGTCCAGCTCGACTACAAACCCCATCCCGGCAATGTCGGCGCCCAGCGATTCCGCCAGTTTCGCCGTCGCTTCGGCGGTCCCGCCGGTAGCCAGCAAGTCATCCACGATGATTACCCGCTGGCCCTTCTGGATCGCGTCTTTGTGGATCTCGAGCGTGTTGGTGCCGTATTCGAGCGCGTAGTCGTACTTGGTCGTCGCGGCAGGCAGCTTGCCCGGCTTGCGCACCGGAATAAAACCCGCATTTAGCCGATACGCCAGCGCCGGGCCAAAAATAAAGCCGCGCGCCTCCATCCCCAGCACCAGGTCGATTTTCTTATCCATGTAGTGCTCGGCCAGCGCGTCAATCAGCATGGCCAGGCCTTTGGGGTCCTTGAGCAGCGTGGTGATGTCGTAAAACAAGATCCCCGGCTTGGGGAAATCCGGCACTTCGCGGATCAGCTTCTTCAGCGGCTCACAGTCCATCGCCGTTCTCGCAGTGCTCATTTACCAGGCTCCTTCAATGCGAAATGTTTTCAACCCTTCCACCGGCTTCGCTTCCAACTCCTCCACATCATCCACGCGCGCCGCTCGCGGTCCTTCACGCAGCCTCGATCGCAGACCGAACAACTGCTCCCGCGTCCCCATGGCCAGCACTTCCACGCTGCCATCGGAGTTGTTCCGCACCCAACCGGCAATCGCCAGCAGATGCGCCTCCCGCTCCACAAACCAGCGGAAGCCCACCCCCTGCACCCGTCCACGCACCACAAACCGCCGCGCCTGCAAATCTTCTGCTGATGATTTCATCTCTGAAGCTCGTGCAGTTTTCAGATCACCCGATGACCCGATCGCCCGATGGCCCGATCCGTCACGCTCTCGAAAGGTACGCTCCCTCAGCCGTATCCACGCGAATGGTCTCGCCTTCGTTGATAAACGGCGGTACCTGCACCACCAGCCCGGTCTCGGTCTTCGCGGGCTTGGTTACGCTCGACGCCGTCGCGCTCTTCAGCCCGGGCTCGGTCTCGATGACCTTCAGTTCCACCGTCTGCGGCAACTCAATCCCTACCGCTTTGCCGTCAAAAAACTCTACCTGAATCTTTAGGTTCGAAATCAGATAATCCACCGCGTCGCCAAGGATTTCCCGGGTAAGGTGCGTCTGCTCGTAGTTGTTGGTGTCCATAAAGTAATAGCTGTCGCCGTCGCTGTAGAGGAATTCCATCTCCACTTCGTCCACGTTGATCTTCTCAATGGGATCGGGCGAGCGGAAACGGTGCTCGAACATGGCCCCGGTGCGCAGGTTGCGCAGTTTGGCCTGAATGAACGCGCGCAGATTTCCCGGCGTGCGGTGCTCAACGCTGAAAACCGAGTGCAGATCATTATTGTGCTTGATGATCATGCCCGGACGTAGCTGGGTGGCTGGAATCGACATTGCTGGAATTGCTCTCCTTAAGACTGATTTGCAGCAAACTGATTTTGCAGCAAAATGACTTGCGGCCGGCCGAAGCGGTAGAATCGAGCGCCGCTCGCGCCCACGAGGGCTAACGTCTGTATTTTATACGGCTTGCCCAAATTTGGGAATGCGCTGTCAAAATGGGCAGTTATCCCCCAAACCCAGGAGTCTACAATGGCATTCGACAACCGTCCGGGACTAGAATCTTCTAACGAGGTGCACTCATGCGCGAAGGAAAATACGAATCCAGCGGCAACGTCGGAACTGCTATTACATTTCTCTTAATCGGACTGGGCGCCGGAGCGGTTGTCGGCATGCTCTTCGCTCCCAAAGCCGGCCGCCATATGCGCCGCGACCTGCGCAAGGGATACGACAATGCCCTCGATACCTTCGACGAATGGAAAGGCAACGCCAAGGACTTCGCCGAAGAAGCCATGGAACGCGGGTCCGATCTCGCCGATGATCTTCGCGACCGCGTGAAGCCGCTGGCGCGGGCGATTCGCCGGTAGTGAAGAATCGGTCGTCGGTCGTCGGCGAAAGCCGGTTCGCTAACGCTTACGAGTTTCGCGTAAGAGTACGAGTTTCATTTAAAAGATCGAGGCAAAGAAGCTCCTAATCTTCCCGAAGAATCCCTTGTGAGCGGGCTTGGGGGCTGGCGCGGGCGGAAGAACCACCGTCGCCGGCTTCGGATCCCCGGATTGGGCTGGCGATGGCAGCGGCGCAGCCTGGGCAACTGGATCCGCAGGAGCTTCAGCCTTCGCCCGCTGTGCGTTTGCCACGTCTCGTCCGCTGAAAACCAGCGGCGCATCGACCTCCACCTTCACGTCGCTCGGTTTTGTCTGCGGAACCTGCGTCTCCGGCCCCGGATCAACCGCCACCGGACTTGCCCCCGAACCCACGCCAGGTTGCGCCTGCGCCACCTGCGCGCCGGAAGAATTCGACATCTGCAATTTCGCCCCGGCCTTTCCCTCGGGAACCACGGTCGCGTTCTCATTCGCCGCCCGCATCACCGGCTCCGGTGCCCGCGGACACCCGCACGGCGCCACCGGGCTTTCCACCGTTTCCAAACTCCCCTGGCGAAACACAATCTGCTGGTCCGGTTTCACCTCGTAGGTCCCGCTTCCCATCAACTCAGCGACGACCACCGACGAAGTATTCCCCGGCATCGCGCTCACGCAGGTATTGCCGTGCGCGTCCGCGCTGATGCCCAGATCAAACTCTCCCGGCCCCGGCAGCACAATCCTGAAATCCGGAGTCAGCACCGAATCCGACGACTCCAGCAGCCGGTAGTGCGTCTCCATCGCACCCTTGCTCATGCCCAGCATCAGGTCCTGCCCGTTGGCCGAAGTCGCCACCGAAACCGTGGTCCCCGGACACACCCGTACCTCGCCGCCTCGCGCCAGCCGTAAAACTGCCGGCTCGTCCGCCGCCGTAATCGACGCTCCTGACGCCACCCGGCTTCCGGCCTCCACCAGAGTTCCCGAACTGCCCACCGCAACCGGAACCGCCGCCGGTTGCGCCCCAGGTGTCAATGCCGGGACCGAATCCGGTTTTGCCGTGGCCGATTGATCGGCGTGCAACCGGATGCGCAGACGGTTTCCCATCGCGTCCCAGTTGTAGAGCACCGGCCCGGAGAGATCGACGACCACCCGCACCACCGCCGGATCGGTCTGATACTGGTCGATCCGAATCCCCTTGATCTGCTCATTGCGGAACGGAATGCGCCGGCGAGCGGTGGTCAGCCTGGCGTCCGAAAGATCAATCACCAGACGTAACGGTCCCGACCAAAGTTTGAAAACTCGGCGTCAGCGGGCGCGTTGCCACCACCTGCACCACCGGCCCGTTGTCCCCCGGGACGACCATGACCGATTGCACATCTGCCATCGAGTGCGGAGAAGAATCGCCCGCTTGTGCAGCCGCCCCGGCCGACACAGCTACCACGGCAGCCAGAACCGCCACACAGCATTGGGCTCGGACGCTGAACACAGTTTGATCCAGAGTTGGAGTGATCTTGCGATGAGAGTAGCACTACTTCGGAGGATTAGAAAGAGAACGTCGTCGGTCGTTGGCCAAACCCGATCGTTGGTGCTCCCTGCGCCCCAGCCGCTTCGGCGGCGGCATGTGAAAGCCCGGCACGGAAGTGCCGGGAGAGGGAAGGTTTGTGGAGAGTAAAATCGAGTCCCCTTCAGGGGATGGCACCGGAAGCGCCAGTAAATGCCGGCCTTGCCGACGACCGACGACCAATGACCGACGACGGTTCTTACGCTTCCGCGAGAAACTCGTACTCGTCAATCACCGCCGCCACCGGCACTTTGGTATCTGCCAGCTCGGGCTCGACGCGAACCACTTTCCCCTTGCACTTCACCCGAATGCTTTCGGTCAGGGTAATTTCCGGGGGAAGGGTCAACGTGAACTCAATCTCGGAGCCCGTGGCCAGCGGGGCCTCCAGATAAAAGCAAATGCCGCGCGCGCTGACATCGCGCGTCTGCGCCGACATCGCCGGAACCGCACTCCCGTTCTGAATGACCGAAACCGGAAGCCGCAGCGCAAACCTGCGGGTCGCCCGCTTTTCCGCTTGCTGAACTTCGACTGTCATAGGGGGGAGTCTCCTAAACCCCTGTAAGGATGAGACCTCACCGCCCCCGTGTCAAGTGGGACTTGGAAACCGAAGGCCGTGCCAGCCGCCCAATCCGTCCGCCCCGGCACTTCCGCGGAGCCCAGCCCCACCTTCTAATCAACCCCACAAAAGTCCGATGTCATTCCGAACCGCCGCAGGCGGAGAGAGCCTGCCCTGAGCGAAGTCGAAGGGAAGCTGCTTTCCGCTGGCAGCGCCACGACCGCCACTTTTGATACCCTGATGGCACCGCCCATGGTCTTCGTCCTCGACAACTACGACTCATTTACCTACAACTTGGTTCAATACTTAGGTGAATTGGGTGCCGAGGTGGTTGTCCGCCGAAACGACCAGGTCACGGTCGGCGAGGTCGATGCCATGCGCCCCGGCTGCATCGTCATCTCCCCTGGTCCCTGCACTCCTCAAGAAGCCGGCATCAGCATTGACCTTTTTCGCCACTTCACCGGCAAGCTGCCGATTCTGGGCGTCTGCCTCGGCCACCAAGCCCTGGGTGCCGCCTTCGGAGGCAAGGTTGTCCGGGCCCCCCACCTGATGCACGGCAAAACTAGCCAGGTCACCCACGACAACAAGACGATCTTCCAGAATCTAGAGTCCCCATTCACCGCCACCCGCTACCACTCGCTGATTGTTCGGGAAAAAGACTTGCCCGCCGAACTCGAAATCAGCGCCTGGACCACGGAGCCGGAAGGCTCGAAAACGATCATGGGATTACGGCACAAGAAATTTCCGGTTGAAGGCGTGCAGTTTCATCCGGAGAGCGTACTGACGAGCGAAGGGAAAAAGTTAGTCGGAAATTTTTTGACCCTCAGCCGTCATTGACGGTAGGACATTCTTTACTTCCCGCTCCGCTGTTCCCCCGCACATGCCCGGTGTCATCCCGAACGCGCTGATAAGCGCGAGAGGGACCTCACGCTGGGCGTGCGTCGAATCTGACGTGGTAAGGAGACACCACTAACGTTTGTGATACTGCGGACCTGAACTGTACGCGCTAATCTTCGCGCTGCCACCGTGCAGAGGTGGCCCAATCGCACGTCAGGTCCCTCTCGCGCTTGTCAGCGCGTTCGGGATGGCAACTTGCCAGCCGATGGGCGGATGCTAACCACTAACCCCTGCCTCTCGCCGCCTCCACCGCCCTCAGCACCGCCTGCGCCTTATTCAACGATTCCTGATACTCACTCGCCGGATCCGAATCCGCCACAATCCCCGCTCCTGCCTGCAGAGACGCCTTCTTCCCCTGCATCAGCATGGTGCGAATCGCGATGCAGGAATCCAGGTTCCCAGCAAAGTCGGCATAGAGCACCGAGCCTCCGTAAATCGCCCGCCGCGTCGGCTCCAGCTCTTCGATGATCTGCATGGCGCGGACTTTCGGCGCGCCGCTCAAAGTGCCGGCGGGGAAACATGCAGCAAACGCGTCTAATGCATGCAACTCAGGACGCAGCCTGCCTTCGAGCGCCGACACAATATGCATGACGTGCGAATACCGCTCAACGTACATCAGGTCTTTCACCTTCACCGACCCGTACTCGCTCACCCGCCCCAGATCGTTGCGCCCGAGGTCCACCAGCATGACGTGCTCGGCACGTTCTTTTTCGTCGCTCAACATCTTTTCTTCCAGCCGCTGGTCTTCGGCTTCGTCGCGCCCGCGCGGATGCGTCCCCGCAATCGGCCTGTACTCCAGCTTGCGCCCGGTCACCCGCACCAGCATCTCCGGCGACGACCCCAGCACGTGCGTGTCGCCCATTCGCAAAAAATACATATACGGCGACGGATTGACCGCTCGCAGCGAGCGATAAATATCGAACGGCGCGACCTGCGGCGTGAAGTCCAACCGCTGCGACATCACGACCTGAAAAATGTCTCCCGCCTTGATGTACTCTTTCGCCTGCTTCACCGATTCTTCAAATTTCCTGCGTGATGTGCGCGATTGCACTTTGAGCTTCCCGCGCGGCTTCGCAGCAGGTTTCTGCCAGATGCGCGGGCTTAAACCCGAAGCCAGCTTCTTTTCGAGGACGCCAATGTCGCGAAGGGCGCGATCATACGCCTTCCGCGGACTCTCCGCCGAAACATCCGCCGCGGCAATGATGTGAATCTGATGATGCAGGTGATCAAACGCCAGCAGCCGGTCAAAAAACATCAGCACGCAATCGGGAAGATGGAGATCGTCTTTGGTGTCGTCGCCAATGTTTTCCAGCTGCCGAACAATGTCGTACGAACAGAATCCCACCGCCCCCGCTGTAAATGGAGGCATCCCAGGAACAATCGCGGGCCGGTGCTGCTGCAAAAGCTCTTTCGCAATCTGAAAAACTTTCCCTTGGCGCAGTTCCCGCTTCTTGCCCGTCTCAACGACGACCGCATTCCCATTTCCCTGCGCGCGCAACTGCATATACGGACGCGCCCCCAGGAACGTGTACCGCCCAATCTGCTCGCCCCGCTCGACGGATTCAAGAAGAAACGCATGCTTCTCACCCCGAGAAATCGCCAGAAACGCCGACACCGGAGTCAGCAAGTCCGCCATCACGGACTTCACCACCGGAACGAGTGTGGCCTCGCGCGCGAGGCGGGAGAATTCTTTGTAGTCAGGACGAATCATCTGAATCGGAAGCAGGAACCAACATTATAGGGGAGAAGGAATTGAATCATCGGGGGATTGAATCATTTGACCCGCCCGGGTCAAGGTTTCTAATGATTCAATTCCCCGATGATTCAATGATTCAATCTGTTTAAAGGATTTTCTTCCCAAACGCCGAAAGCGCCAACTCCACCGCCAGATCAGCCGTACGGTTGTGCTCGTCAATCACCGGATTCACTTCCACAATCTCAAAGCTCACCATGCGCCCGTGGTCGGCGATGATCTCCATCGCCAGGTGCGCCTCGCGATAGGTCGCGCCGCCCCGCACCGGAGTTCCCACCCCGGGCGCGTCCTCGGGATCAATCCAATCCATATCGAGCGACACGTGATACCCCGCCGTCCCGCGACCTGCGGCGCGCAAAGCTTCCTCCATCACCGTGCGCATGCCGCGCTCGTCAATGTCGCGCATGGTGAAAACTTCAATTCCGGCGCGCCGCACGTTGGCCTTCTCGACGGCGTCAATATCGCGAATCCCAACCAGCACGCAGTTTTCCGGCGCAACCTTCGGAGAAAAATTGAAAATGTTGGCGAGGTCGAGCGGCCCCAGGCCCATGATCGCCGCCAGCGGCATCCCGTGCACATTGCCGCTGGGAGAACTCTCCGGCGTGTTGATGTCGGTATGTGCGTCAATCCAGATCAAACCAATTTTCTGGTTTTGACGGCGGTAAAACTCTGCCACTCCCGCGACCGTCCCCGCCCCCACGGAGTGATCTCCACCCAGCACCAGCGGCACTTTCCCAGCTTCCAACGTTTTGACTACTAGTTCCGCGTGCTTAGTACATGTGGCAGTAATTTCTTTCAGATACTTCGCGTGTGGATCGCCTTCCTTCTTCTGCTCCGGAATCGCGACGACAATGTTGCCCGCATCCTCGACCACGTGCCCGATCTCTTCCAGACGCGCTTCCAGCCCCGCCACCCGCACCGCGGACGGCCCCATATCCACACCCCGCCGCGACTGACCGAGATCAAGCGGCACGCCAATGACGCGGATCTTCTTGGGTGCAATGCTGGTGTCGGAGGTGATACGGGCGGTCATGAAGTCACAAATTGAATCATTGAATCATCGGGAGATTGAATCATTGAAAATCTCAGCGTCGGGTTCAAAATGCTTCAATCCCCCGATGATTCAATGATTCAATTCCTCACGGGTACAGCCGGTGCAGCGTCCTTGCAAACGGAATCGTCTCTCTCACATGCTCCAGCCCGCAGACCCACGCCACCACGCGTTCAATTCCCATCCCAAATCCGCCGTGGGGCACGCCGCCGTACTTGCGCAGGTCGAGATACCACTTGAACGCCTCTTCCGGCAACCCATGCTCGCGAATGCGCGCCAGCAGCAGGTCGTAAGACCCGATGCGCTGTGACCCGCCGATAATCTCGCCGTAGCCCTCGGGCGCGAGCACGTCCATGCACAACGCCAGATCAGGCCGTTGTGGGTCAGGCTCCATATAGAACGCCTTCACCTTCGTAGGATATCGATGCACAATCACCGGCTTATCAAACTGCGCGGAAAGATAAGTTTCGTCCGGCGAACCGAAATCGCCGCCGTATTCAAATTTGTTTTCCAGCGCGCCTTTTGCGTGCGCCTCTTGCAGTATCGCCACCGCGTCGTCATAACTGACGCGCGGAAACGGCACGGTAATCTTTTCCAGCTTCGTAGTGTCGCGCCCGATCGTTTTCAATTCCGCCGGCCGCTTGTCGAGGCAGCGCTTCACGATGAAGCTGATGAAATTTTCCGCCAGCTCCATCAGGTCAGCAAGCTCCGCGTACGCCACTTCCGGTTCCACCATCCAGAACTCGGTCAAATGGCGGCGGGTCTTCGATTTTTCCGCGCGAAACGTTGGCCCGAACGAATACACCTTACCCAGCGCCATCGCGGTGGCTTCAATGTAAAGCTGGCCGGATTGCGTGAGATACGCTTGCTCATCGAAATAATCCACCGGAAAAAGCGTGGTCGTGCCTTCGCAGGCCGCGGGAGTCAGAATCGGTGGATCGGTCAGCGTGAACCCGCGTTCGTCGAAGAAATCACGAGCCGCTTTGATGATTTCTGCCCGCACCCGCAGAATCGCCGCCTGGCGCGGCGTGCGGATCCACAGGTGACGGTGTTCCATCAGAAAATCAACACCATGCTCTTTGAGCGAAATCGGAAACGGCTCATTCTCGGGAACGCGCTGCAGGACTTCAACGTTCATGACGTCGAGTTCGTATCCGCTAGGCGCGCGCTTGTCGGCGCGAACTTTGCCTTCGACAATGACGCTCGATTCCTGCGTCAGCCCCTTCAGTGCGTCGAAGACTTCCGGAGCAACCGCGTTCTTCGGCACCACTCCCTGAATAGTCCCGCTGCCGTCGCGAAAGATGGGGAACAGCAGCTTCCCGCTTTCGCGCAGGTTGTATAGCCAGCCGCGGATGGTGACAGCCTGGCCTTCGTGCTTGCCGATTTCTGCGATTGTGGTTACAGGAGAGTTCATGCTCAAACCATTTCACCGCCGAGTACGCCTAGGTCGCCGAGAAAGACTAAAGACTTAAGATGCGTTCTCCGCGTTCTCCGCGTTCTCCGCGCTCTCGGCAGTGAAGGATTTCTGCGCCGGGACCAGGTTGCCGAAGATCTCGCCCATCTTCTCGACCGGATTGATCTTCTCGTTGTCCTCAATCTCGAGCAACAACGGCGGCTTGTGCGGAGCGTCGTTCAACAACTCCAGCGTCCGCTTCCAGTCGATGGTGCCGTCGCCCGGCCAAAGGTGTGAGTCGCGGTCGCGGGCGTTGTCGTGGATATGTGTCGAATGGATGTAGCCCTTCACCGACTCAAACGCTGGCTCCACGTCGGTCATGATGTGCGCATGCCCGACGTCGAAGCAGACCCCGATGTCATCAAAGTGCATGGTGCGGATCAGCTCCACCAGCCGCTCCGGCGTCGAAAGCTCATTAGGGATATTCTCCAGCAAGAGCCGCACGCCCAGCGGCTTGGCAAACGCCCGCAGATGCTCCACCGAAGTCATGGCTGCTTCAAACTTCTGCTCGCTGAACTCTTCGCTCCCCACACCCACGTGTTGAATCAGAAACCGGAAGGGGATCTGCTCCGCCAGTTCAATGGCGCGCTTGATTTCATCCATGGCCTCGATGCGCGTGGCCCGGTCGGTCGAAGCCACATTCACCGGAGGCGCGCCCGTCCGTCCCCATTCATAATCGGCATAAAGCGGCGCATGGACGGAATGCAGTGGCACCCCGCTGCTGCGAAACCAATCCGCGATCTCGCGCACATGCTGCTTGCGGTTGGCGTAGTCCAGGTGCTGGCGGGCGCCGAAAATCTCAATCGCCTGTGCCCCGCCGCTGACCAACCGGTCCAGCAGCCCCGGGTGCAGCCGCTCTTTGACGTAAATGTAGGTGGAGATCGCTTTCAGCATGCTTTTCTCGGGCCGGACTTCTGAGGCTAGCCTAGCCCATCGGCGGAGTCAAATCCCCACAGTGCCAGGCAACGCAGGCGTCAACTGCGTTTTGCGCGCGGGATTTTCTTTGTAATTCGTCTCCGGCGCGCCGCATTCCTCGTTTTTGCCGTCACCATCTCGTAGGACTGCTCGATCAAGCTCCGCAGTTCGGCGCCCGTCACCGCATCCAGCCGCTCCAGCAGCACCCACTTGTATCGCCCAACGTACGGAGCAGGAACGATTCCTTCTCTCTCGGTCAGTTCCGCAAATGTCTCCGGGTCGCATTTGAAGCAAACTCTCAGCGGAACGCTTTCCAGCCCAACCATGGCGAAGATCTTCCGCCGATCTTAAAGCACAGATCGTCTCCCCACTGCAGATTTTCCGTAGCATTGGGAAAACTCAGGCAGAATTTTCTAAGCGCATCAACGTTCACAAGGCCGTCCGGCGTTCTCGTGTCTCAGCGCCGCAATCCACTGCTACACCTGCTCCCGCGCCTCGCCCAGGGTCACATTCACATCCATCTTTTTCTTTCCGCGATAGACGGTGACTTTGATCGTGTCCCCCGCGCGATGATTGTTCATCACCTGCGCCAGGTCGCGCTGGTCGTTGATCTCTTCGCCATCCACCGCGACAATCAAATCGCCGCCGACCATGATCGGCATATTTCCCAGATACGCCCGTTCCGTGCCGCCGTGCAGGCCGGCATGCTCCGCCGCGCCGCCGGGAGTGACCCGTATAACCAGCAGCCCCGAACCCGATGCCAGTCCGAGTTCATCGGCCAGCTCCGGGCTGATCGGCAACGTGATGACCCCCAACGCCGGGCGCCGCACTCGTCCCAAGGTCAGCAGGTCATTCAGGACTGCCTTTGCAGTGTTGATCGGAATCGCAAACCCAATTCCCGCACTCTGATCAACTCCAGGGTTTCCCGCGATCATGGTGTTGATTCCGATCACCTCGCCGTGCGAATTCAGCAGCGGCCCGCCCGAGTTCCCGGGATTGATCGCCGCGTCGGTCTGAATGGCCTCTTCAATGTTCACTCCATTCGGCTCCTGCACCGACCGGATCGAACTCACGATTCCGCTGGTCAGCGTTCCCGAAAGTCCAAACGGGTTCCCAATCGCATACACTTTTTGCCCGACTTGAAGATTTCGCGAGTCGCCCAGCGTCATCGGCGTCAGGTCAGGCGCCTTGATCTGGATGATCGCCAGATCGTGCGAGCGGTCGGTGCCTACCACGGTCGCGCTGTATTTCTTGCGGTTGTGCAACGTGACTTCCACCTGACGGGCGTTCTCAATGACGTGGTAGTTGGTGAGCACGTGGCCGGAACTGTCCAGGATGAACCCCGACCCCTGGCCTTCCTGCGGCACCGCTCCATAGAAAAAGTCGTAAGCCACGGCCCGCGAAGTCACGTTCACCACCGCTCGAACGTTTTTCTGATAGAGAGAAATATTGTTCTGCTCTTCCGAATCGAGTGATTGATTGCTGGCGGCTTCCGTGATCTCCACCTTTGCGCCGGGATCGTTCACGGTCCGGAATGTCCCCGAACGGTAGGTGGTGAAGTAAAAGAAAATCCCGGCAAGCAACACCGCAATCGTGACTGGCCGAAGCAACTTCATAAAGCGCACCCTGACTAAGAAAATTTCGTCCCGAAAAACTCTAAAATGCCAATGCCGGATATTTTACTGTGAACCCGGCTGGGGCGCGTCAGGGATCCGGCAAACCAGTAGGGCAGCATTGTGGTAAGGACAGTCCATCCCCGCCACCCCCGGCTGCTGTAACACCACCCAATCCACGCCAAACTGACGGTGCAGCCGGCTGAAATCCTCTGCGCCAAAGTCTTTCCAGCCTTGCTGGCCGCTGACCTGTTCCAGCCAGGTCTGCGCCAGCGCCGGAAACATGGTCACCGCGCCACTGTCCTTGACCCGATCGGCCAGCATGGCGCGCTCCGCGATCGCGCGAAATCCATGCTGGTCTTCTCCCGGCAACCGCATGTGTTCGGGATCAAGCGCGAAGTACGCATTCACCGGCGTGTTGCCGCGAATCCATAGAAATGCCTGTACCCACTCATTGCCGGTTCGCCTCCCCGGCCATTCCAGGTGCGGAGTCGCCGGAAACAACTGCCGCTGCGCATAAAACATCCCCCCGCACACGGGGACGAACACCAGCCAGCGCCACAGCTTCGCTTTGAGAACATGCTCGACCAACAGCCCACCGGAGATCACGAACAGCAGAACGTAGATGAGCAGCAAGCTGCGCATGGGCTGCAACTCCGCCAGCCGCACAAACTGCGGCGGGATGGTGATCATCAACCCGATTAGCAGGAACAATAAGCCGAAGACAATGCTGGTAAAGCAGAGGCGCTCCACCAACACCAGCTTTCGCCGATGCGCGATCCTTCCAAGCCACCACAGCAGAAGGAGCGGCCCGATTATCCCCAGCCATTCGTACCAGGCCCAGCGCAAAAGAAAGAAGTAGGAGTGACTCTCCAGCACCTGCTGGTAGGCGCCGGTCACGGGAGGAAAGAGCGTTATCGGCAGCAGCACCAGCGCGAATGGCTGCAGGGAAAGCGCCTGCTGCATGCGCCGGCCTGCAATCAACAACACCGCATACGCCAGCACGAACCCCGCCATCAGCGGATGAATCAGCGCCACCAGCAGAATCCACACGCCCGCCTGCAGGTATTTGCGCCGCACCACCGCCAGTACGATCCAAACGCTCGCCGCGGTCGAAAAACCGCGCGGGTTCACGTACTGGTCCATGATGTAAAGTGCCGTCCCCGCGACGGGGATCGTTAGCAGAGACGCCACCAGCGCCGTCCCGCCCCACGCCGCCCGCACACTTCCGAAGCAGGCTCGCCCCAGCTTCCAGCACCCCGCCAGCAGCAAAAATATGCAGGCGAAGTGCCAGGCCAATAGGATCCATTCCAGCGGCAAGTGCGTGATGCGCACCGACCATGCCATCAGATTAGGAAACAGCGTCAGCCGCGCGTGCGATGCGAAAAAGCCGTCGTTAAAGGGGTATAACGCCGGGTCAATGGCCTTCTTGATTCCCGGGACATAAATTTCCGCGTCCTCAACCAAAGGATGGTATCCGTGCACCAGGACGGCGGCGCAAGTCAGAAAAAAGAGAAGGGTGAGAGTTCTTGCCCGGGATGGATGAACGGCGGCAGTTCTCGCCTGGGTAGTTTCGGCCACGCTATCCTTGCGGGATCCCCGCTGCCCCGCGGGCATAGTATTGGGCCACGCCCGGTTCCAGCTTGCGCCCGGCTTCGGCGAAAATCCGGAAATTCGCCAACCCCCACTTCTGCAAGGCAAATTGCATGGTGGTCGCCAGCACCCCAAGCCCGTATTTCACGCTGCGGCGGAAGTTGATGGATGAGGCTTCCGCAAAATACTTTGTCGGGCAGGAAACTTCGCCGATCTTAAAACCGAAAAACGCGCACTGTGCCAGCATCTGATTGTCAAAAACAAAATCGTCGGAATTTTCCAGCAGCGGAAGCTTGGTAAGCACTTCTTTGCTGAAGGCGCGATACCCAGTGTGATATTCCGAAACTTTAATCCGCAAAAAAAGATTCTCAAACGCCGTCAGGAGCCGGTTAAACACATACTTATACAGCGGCATCCCGCCACGCAGCGCCTGGCCGCCAATAATCCTCGACCCCAGCACCACGTCATACACTCCATACGCCACCATGCTGGCCATCGCCGTCACCAGCAGCGGCGTGTATTGATAATCCGGGTGCACCATGATGACGACGTCCGCGCCCTCGGCCAGCGCTTCGCGGTAACAAGTCTGCTGGTTGCGTCCGTACCCGTAATTCCGGTCATGCACAAAGGCCACTAGCCCCAGCTCGCGCGCCACTTCCATGGTGCGGTCCGTGCTGTTGTCGTCCACCAGAATCCGTATGTCCACGATTTCAGGCAGTTCGCCCACCGTGGCGCGCAGGGTCTTCTCCGCGTTGTACGCGGGCATAACCACGGCGATGCGTTTTCCGTTCAGCATTTCACCCTCAAGACCGGGCCGGTATAGGCACTGATTTACACTCATCATAAATCATGGGTTCGACGTCCACCTCAGCTTCCAGACTGCAATTGCCGGTTTTGACCAGCGGCGCGACCCTGGTCCACCTCGACTTCCTGCTGACCGGCATCGTAATGACTTTTCTCGGGCCCATGCTTCCCGGCCTCTCCGTGCGCTGGTCCCTGACCGACGAACGGGCCGGCTACATGCTGTTCGCGCAGTTCCTCAGCTCCATGTTCGGCATGCTGTCATCGAGTGTGTTAGTGCAGCGCGTGGGTTACCGCCTGACGTTCATCCTCGGCCTGCTGCTGATGGCCGCCGGCATGGCACTGCTGGTTTCCGGCCCCTGGCTGGTTGGGATGATCGCGGTCTGCGTTCTGGGCTTCGGACACGGAGTCACGACCCCAGCTGGAAATTTGCGCACCGCCGAAGTCAATCCCAGCCGCAGCGCCTCGGCTTTGAGCGTAATCAACGCCGTTTGGGGTGTCGGTGCGGTCGGCTCTCCTTTTCTAATTGCCATGGCCCAGCGCGCGCATCGGCTCCCGTTTTTTCTCTACGGGACTGCATCCGCATTGATCTTGCTGATGCTCGCATTCGCTTTCTCGCGGTTCGAACCCGACACCCGCTTCCGTACCCGGCACTCATCGGCATCCGGACAAAGAGTCTGGAACCAGCCCATGCTCCCCGTGATCTGCGCCCTGTTTTTCACTTACGTCGGGACCGAAACGTGCTTCAACGGATGGCTCGCCTCCTACGCCCATCGCATGAGCGCTGGCAGCGCCGGCCAACACACCTTCTGGGCCCTGATTCCCTCCCTGTTCTGGGGAGGGCTCCTGGCTGGGCGCGCCTTTGCCCCCCTGGCCCTCAGGTTCCATAAAGAAACGGTCATCGCCCGAATCGGCCTGACCCTCGCCCTTGCCGGAGGTCTCACCATCCTCTCTGCGCACAGCGTAGGTTTGCTGGTCCCCGGCGCCGTTCTCTCCGGCCTCGGACTAGCCTCGATTTTCCCCATCAGCGTATCGCTCCTGCCCCGCTGGTTCGGGGACTCCGTCACCCGCATCAGCAGCCCGGTCTTCGCCAGCGGCAACACCGGCGGCGCCATCTTGCCGTGGCTGGTCGGCATGGTCTCAACTCATACCGGCAGCCTGCGCTCAGGATTCATCGTGCCGTTGGTGGGCGTGGCGGCAATGCTTGCGTTTTACACTGCTCAGGGATCGTCCCGCGAACCGTCACTCCACCGCGTCTAATCTGTACGCTTGACGTACAGCGTATTTTTGCGGATCGTCGAAGCAGCCACCGAGGGCCGATGGCCCGGAAAAGGTCGAGATTGTCGATTACCACTAAGGAGTTTGCCCATGGCACGCACGCCCATCCACCCCGGTGAGATCCTCGCTGACGAATTGGAAGAAATCGGCATTTCCGCCCCGGCATTGGCCCGCACTCTGGCAGTCCCGCCCAACCGCATTTCGCAGATCATCGCCGGCAAGCGCGCCATCTCCGCCGACACCGCCCTGCGTCTGGCCCGCTACTTCGGCACTAGCCCCGATCTCTGGATGAATCTGCAAAAAAACTACTAACTCGACCTTGCCCGCAGCAACTGGGTAAAACCATCCGCCACATCCCCCAACGGCCGACCGCATCGACTTTGGCGATTGAGAGCGGCGACTGACGCAATTTCCTTTGAAGCGGGCTGCGGCCCTGAACCCGGTGTCGCTTTGTTGCTAAACTATTAGCGTCACATGCCCCGCACTCTCTTCGAAAAAGTCTGGGACGAGCACATCGTCTCCACGAACGGCCAGCAGTCGCTCCTCTATGTGGACTTGCACCTCGTCCACGAGGTGACGTCTCCGCAGGCATTCGAGGGCCTCCGCGTGGCTGGACGCAAAGTCCGCGAGCCGTTGCGCACCGTCGCTACGGTGGACCACAACATCCCCACCGAGCCCCGCGGCACACCGATCTTCGATCCCATCGCCAAAAAGCAGATCGAAGCCCTGCAGCAAAATTGCCGCGACTTCGGCGTTCGCCTTTTTGACATGGATTCGCCCGAGCAGGGCATCGTCCACGTGATCGGCCCCGAGCTCGGATTCACCCAGCCCGGCATGACCATTGTCTGCGGCGACAGCCACACCAGCACCCACGGCGCCTTCGGCGCGCTCGCCTTCGGCATCGGCACGTCAGAAGTCGAGCACGTTCTCGCAACTCAGTGCCTCCCTCAGCGCAAGCCGAAGACCATGCTCATCCAGGTAAACGGCAAGCTCGGCGAAGGCGTCACCGCCAAAGATCTCGCGCTCGGCATCATCGGAAAAATCGGCACCGACGGCGCCACCGGACACGTCATCGAATACGCCGGAGAAGCCGTGCGCGCCCTCTCCGTCGAGGGCCGCATGACCCTCTGCAACATGAGCATCGAAGCCGGGGCCCGCGCCGGCATGGTCGCCCCCGATGAGACCACGTTCGCGTACGTAAAGGGAAAGCGCTTCGCTCCCCAAGCCGCCGACTGGGATGCCGCCGTCGCACATTGGCGATCACTTGCTTCCGATCCCGGTGCCGAATACGACGCCGTCGTCGAACTAAACGCCTCCGACCTCGCCCCGTTCGTGACCTGGGGAACGAATCCCGGCATGGTCGTTCCCATCACCGCCAGCGTCCCCGAGCTTCCCGCCAACGGAGACCGCGCCGGAGCGCAACGCATGCTCGAATACATGGGTCTCGAGCCGGGCACGCCCATGCAGAAGATTCGCGTTGACCGTGTATTCATCGGCTCCTGCACCAATTCGCGGATCGAGGACCTGCGCGCCGCCGCCCGCGTTGCCAAGGGACACAAAGTCGCCAATGGGGTCCGAGCCATGGTGGTCCCCGGATCGCAACACATAAAGCACGCCGCCGAGCAGGAAGGCCTCGACAAGATTTTCCAGGCCGCCGGCTTCGAGTGGCGCGAATCCGGCTGCTCCATGTGTCTGGGCATGAACCCCGACATCCTGAGCCCCGGCGAACGTTGCGCCTCGACGAGCAACCGTAACTTCGAAGGCCGCCAGGGCCGTGGCGGAAGGACGCACCTGGTCAGCCCGATGATGGCCGCCGCCGCCGCGATCACGGGGCATTTCACGGATATTCGGAATTGGCGCTTCAACTAGGGTTTTCGCAGAATCTGTAGGACCGCTCGAGTGTTAGGAGGAGCAACGCCCCAGCCGCAAAGCGGCGATAGATTGCAGCCCAGGGCGTAAGCCCTGGGTAGGAATCGTTAATGGCCCAGCCCTGAAAGGGCGAAAGAAACGGAACCAAACACCATGCATCCATTCCGCACCCACACCGGCAAAGTCGCTCCGCTCTACCGCGCCAACATTGACACCGACCAGATCATCCCCAAACAATTCCTGAAGCGCATCGAACGCACCGGCTTCGGCGAATTCCTGTTCAACGACTGGCGCCGTTCCGCCGAGGGCGTCCCCGACCCGGCCTTCGTCCTCAATCAGCCGCAATACTCCGGCGCCAGCATCCTGGTCGCCGGGAAAAATTTCGGCTGCGGCTCCTCCCGCGAACACGCCGTCTGGGCGCTCGCCGATTTCGGCTTCCGCGCCGTCATCGCGCCCTCGTTCGCCGACATCTTCGCCAACAACTGCGTCAAGAACGGTGTGCTCACGGTTGTGCTCAGCCAAGCCGAAGCCTCCGAAATCGCCCGCAAGGCCGCGGACATTCGCGACTACAAACTCACGATTAATCTCGAGACCTGCTCCGTTGAGGACAGTGAAGGCCTCTCCACGCGCTTTCCCATCGACGAATTCACCCGCCACTGCCTGCTCGAAGGCCTGGACGACATCGGCCTCACCCTCCAGCACCAAGCCGAAATCACTGCGTACGAATCGAAGCATCCAGTCCCGGCTGCCTGGCGCTCTTAAGGGTGAGGTTTGCATCGCGAACGCCCAAAGCATCCTGCACCTTCCGCTCATTGCGTTCGCAATTCCCGCGGAGGATAATCTAATGTCGTGTTGGTGTGCCCGTCCGGACGCCTCCGTTCCCGTGAATCTGCCCAATTCCATCACGCTCATCCGTATTCTCAGCATTCCGCTGCTGATCTGGGTGCTTTCGAGCGGCCGCTTTTCCAGCGTGAACGGCGAAAAGGAATGGCTGGCGGTATCGCTCTTCCTGGCCGCCTCCATCACCGATGGCATTGACGGCTACCTGGCCCGCAGCCGCGGCCAGATCACCACCATGGGCATGCTGCTCGATCCCCTCGCCGACAAGTTGCTGATCGCCGCCGCCTTCGTGACTCTGGTGCAGTTCAATCCCCGCCTGGTTCCGGCCTGGGTCGCCGTCGTCATCATCGGCCGGGAATTCCTGGTGAGCGGCCTGCGCTCCATCGCTGCTTCGGAAGGCTTCACTATCGAAGCCAGCGATCTCGGCAAATTCAAAATGGTGGTGCAGATTTTCTCCGTCGTTGCCGTGATCCTCGATCATCGCTGGCAGGAGTGGCCGATTTATAAGACGTACTTTTTCCCCGTTCACTGGATCGCCTTTGCCGCCATCTGGTTCATGGTCGTGCTTTCGCTGGTTTCCGCTGGAGATTACTTCCTGGCCTTCTGGAGCAAGATTGACCGTCACGTTGTAAAGCGCAAGAGGCGCGCCTTTATTCTCAGCCGCCGCAAAAAGCGCGATGCCGCTGCCATCTGAAATCTCGCACTCCGCGCTTCCGGGGACAAAGCCAGAGTACCCTCCCGAAGAGCGAAAACTTCTCTTGCGCCTTGCCCACGCGGCGGTTGTCTCTTCACTCGAAAAACGTGAACCGGAGGCGTCCCTTCCACCGCATCTCGCGGAGCATCTCTCCGAGCCGCGTGGCGCATTCACCACTCTGTACGCCAATGGAAAACTGCGCGGCTGCGTCGGTTATCCCACTGCGCTGTTGCCGCTCTTTCGCACCGTGATCGAAACCGCGCGCGCCGCTGCGTTCGACGATCCCCGCTTTGTCGCGGTCACGCTGCCTGAGGCCCCTGATCTTCGGATCTCCATCAGCGTGCTCTCCCCGCTCCTCCCCATCTCTGCCGATGCCATCGACGTCGGCCGCCACGGCCTGCTGATCACCGGCGGCTCACGCCGCGGCCTGCTCTTGCCTCAGGTCCCGGTTGAGCACGGCTGGGACCGCATTACCTTCCTGGAGCAAACCTGCGCCAAGGCAGGCCTTCCGCACGATGCCTGGCGCAACCCGCAAATTAGGATTGAGGCTTTCACTGCGGAGGTTTTTGCGGATGACGGATGTGAAGGCTGAGTAGCTCACGCCGGCTCGAATAGTTTGATGGGTAGCATCTTGGAATACATCACGAAGTCCCGATCGGCCGTAAGCACGGCAGCATCGGAGGCGACCGCCACGGAGCAGATCAGCATATCCACATCCGTATTTGCGACCCCGCGAGCACTACAAAGGTTGTTCATTCGGGCGGCATTCTCGTAGTCCTCGGTTGTTATTGTGGCGTCTTGGAATGGCTCCAACAGCCTGCGCAGGCGATTGAACTGTGCCTGATCCCTGAGTCCCGACAACAACTCTTGTCTTACCGGGCCAATCATGAGGACTCTGTCCTCCGCCACCAATTCATCCAGGGCTTTCTTGAGGCTAAAATCAGCCGCATTCAAATCCTGCGGCCGCCGCCGAAGGGTGAGCGACCACACCGTCGTATCCACTAGGACTTTCAACGTTTTCTACGCCGCGCCGCTTTGTAGTCGTAGTTGGGATCGAAATCGAAGGTGCCGAGGTGATCGAGAATCTCAAGCTGCTTCCGCCGGCGTACGTACTCATCCAAGGCCGCAGTGACGGCTTCTTTCTTGGTCTTGTGGCCGCCAGTTCTTCGAGCTTCTTCGATCAGTGCGTCGTCGAGGGCTAAGTTGGTTGCCATGATGTGTATAGTATTACACATTGTGATGTGTGACAATACACGCAAGAAATGGGAAGGATTTCTCCTTCCCGTTCTCTACTCCAGTTTCCTAGAACCCTACTGCCGGTCCAGTTCCACGCGATCGCCGATGTGCACCGGCTCCATCGCGAAAACGATCATTCCCGTCGCGGTTCCCGGATTCACGCCGATGATCAGGATTTCCCCCACCGCGCGGCGCGGCATGTCCGAGGTATGAGCCACCGGCCCGCTCGTCCTGTCCAGAAAGCTGGGGTTCAAGGTCAGGCCCTTGGTCTGGGTTGGATCCTGGGTCTTGGCGATGAACGAAAGCGAGTCCACCGCGTCGTGGGCCGTCACTTCATAAGTCCGCGTAGCGCGCACGAAGTCTCCCACTTTCAGTCCCTGATTCGCAGCCCACGTTTAGGTAAACTTTTCCGCCCGTTCCCAACTCAGAATCGAAATCCTTGGCCAGATGATGCGGCCGCTGAGCTGTCCATTGCTGGGTGCGAAGCGGTCAAAGCGCATGGGAGCGTGAAACGCGCCCTCCGGCTTCTCCACAAACGGCACTACATAGTCGCCGGGGAGAACGGTGTCGCAGCTGAATTCCATTTTTGCCACCGCCATCTTGCCGCGGGTATCAATCACCTGCACCCGCGCCAGCTCTTCATAAGGTTGTCCGGCAGCTTTCAGTGCCGACCACTGTCCCGGGAACAATTCATAACGGTCGGAATCCACCGTCTCGCGTACGATGCTGTATAGCGCTGTCCCGTCTCATACTTCCCGTTTAAGAAAAATGGCTTCGCCATTGGCGAATCGCGTGGTGAAAGGCGACTCCAGGCCGCCGGCGACATACTGGTGTTTGGTCTGAATCGGCTTGCTGACAAAGCCTGCGCAATAAAGGTCCGCCAGTGCGTAGGCGTGACCAGCCGCTCGGTCGGAAAATTCACCGAGGTGAGGACCGTGCCATCCGGAGCTGTGGCGCTCTGGCCGCCTGCTGTGCCACCAGCGCCATTGGCGACAGCAACATCAGGAAAATCACTGCTTTCTTCATGGTTCTCCTCCGGCGGCAATCCGCGGCCGGATGCATTGCTAAGTTGCTTAAAACAAAGAATGTACCAGTCAGGAAGGTAACAAGCCGTCACGCCAGGGTCAAGGTTACGCAGGTCGCATTACCAGCCCTGATAAAAAGTTTGCGATTTTGCCTTGAAAGCACTGAAAAAGTTGCATATCGGCTATGTCCCTGTAATATCGCGCGGTCTATGACGGCGGCCACCAACCACTACCTATCCCGGGTCTCGCACCTGCGCCTGCCCCGGATCTGCGTGGCCGTCACTGGCTCCGACGCGTCGGACATGGTCGAAAAGGCAGAGGCCATCGTTCGCGATAACACCTTTATTGAGTTCAGGTTAGACTACCTTCCGCAGCCGGGACTGGCGTTCCCTAAGCTCAAAGAATTCACCGACTCCCACCCCCACGTCGTCGGCCATCGCCACCTGCCGCCGCGTGGCCAACGGAGGCAAGTTCAAAGGCTCCATCGCCGCGGAAATCGAAATCCTCGGCAAAGCCGCCGACGCCGGTTGTCAGCTCGTTGACGTAGAACTGCAAACCGCCAGCCGCCTGAAACCGGCGCAATTGGCCAAACTTCGCGCCCGGCCGCCATCGTCCTTTCGTTCCATGACTTCCGCGCCACCCAGAAGCTCGACGAAACGTCTGAACAAAATGACGGCCTATCCCGCCGACTTCTACAAGATCGTCGGCACCGCCACCACTCTCTACGACAACGTCACCATGATGAAGTTCCTCGAGCGCCATCGCGACGAGCATGCCCTGGTCGGCGTGTGCATGGGCGAGCAGGGCATCATCAGCCGCGTCCTCGGAGTCCGTGCCGGCAGCGTCTTCACGTTTGGCGCCCTCACCGCCGACGAAAAAACTGCTCCCGGGCAAGTCACCGCGCAAGAGTTGCAAAGCACCTATCGCATCGATCAGGTCGACGCCGTCACCAAAGTCTATGGCGTTGCCGGAGATCCGGTCTCGCAATCGCTTTCGCCTGCCATCATGAACGCCGCCCTCCGCCGCGAAAACGTCAACGCGGTCTATCTCGCGCTGCACGCGAAGACGCTGAAAGACCTGCTCGCCTGTATCCGCGACATTCCCATTCACGGCCTCTCCATCACCATGCCGTACAAGCAGTCGATCCTTTCGCACCTCGACAACACCGATCCCTACACCGCGAAAACCGGCGCCTGCAACACAGTCGTGCGATCGGCGGACGGAAAACTCTACGGCTTCAACACCGACACTTCCGGTGTCGTCCGCCCGCTCGAGCAGCGCATCACGTTGACCGACGCCAAGATTCTGGTCCTCGGCGCAGGCGGCGCCGCCCGTGCCGCCGTCTTCGGACTGAAAGACCGCGGCGCGCAAATCTCCATCCTGAACCGCAGCCTGGCCGCCGCCCACAAACTCGCTCGCTCGGCGAAAGCCCGCACCATCAAGCGCGCCGACCTGAAGAAGCTCGACTTCGACGTGATCATCAACGCCACGCCCGTCGGCATGGGCAACACCAAAGACTCTCCGCTGAACGCCGACGAGATCAAAGCCAAGATCGTCTTCGACATGGTCTACGACCCCGCCGAAACCCGCCTCCTGCAACTAGCCAAAGCCCGCGGCTGCGAGACCATTCAAGGCAGCGAAATGTTCGTCCACCAGGCCGCCCGCCAATTCGAAATCTGGACCGGCAAGCCCGCCCCGAGAGAAGACATGCTGCGGATAGTGAGCGTGGCGCTCGCCGAGCGCGCCGCGGCGCGCGCGAAGAAGTAGTTCTTGCATTCCCTATAAATAGCGATGTCATTCCGAAGCGGCGCAGCCGCAGAGGAACCTGCTGTCGCCTGCAGCGCCCATGCCGAGGGTGCCCCATGTCTCGCGGTTTTCGAGACATGGGCTTTCCTCAACCCCTACGCGGTCTTGGGTTTCGCGCTTGTGAACGTCGTGCGTTCGCAAGTTTTCATCTTGAGCACTTCGATAGCGGTCATGCCAGCCTCGGGAAAGGCCCCACTGCTCGAAACCCGCGAGAAGTGGGGCACCCCGCGCGGGCTGCACGACGTCGCTCTTCCCACTTCGGAACCCACCTCCAATCGAGTGATCGCACCCATCCCCGCACCGCCTATACTGTCCTTTCATGTCCCCCGAAGCCGACCTCCTCACTCCGCTCCGCCGCTACTGGGGATACGACTCCTTCCGCCCGCTGCAAGAGCGAGTCGTCCGCACGCCTGCTCGCCGGACGCGACACCTGCGTCGTCATGCCGACTGGCGGAGGCAAGTCTCTCTGCTACCAGTTGCCCGCAGTAATTTCCGAGCGCACCACGGTCGTCGTCTCTCCGCTGATCGCGCTCATGCAGGACCAGGCCGCGCAGCTCGCGCAAATGGGAATCCCCGCCGCCGTCTTGAATAGCTTTCTCAGTAACGACCAGCAATCCAAAGTCATCCGCGACGCCCGCGCCGGAGCTTATCGTCTGCTTTATCTTTCTCCCGAGCGCCTCGCCCGCGCCGATACGTTGAGTTGGCTCCAGCAAGTGCCCATCGCGTTTTTCGCCATCGACGAAGCCCACTGCATCTCCGAGTGGGGACACGAATTCCGTCCCGAGTACCGCCAGCTCAGCCGCCTGCGCGAGCGCTTTCCCGACCGCCCGATCGCCGCCTTCACCGCCAGCGCAACCAAACATGTCCGCGCCGACATTCTCACCCAGCTCCATCTCCGCGAGCCGGATAAATACATTGCCAGCTTTCACCGTCCTAATCTTCGTTATCTAGTCCGCGCGTGCGAGGGCGTCGAGCAGCTTCCGCTTCTCTTCGAAGTCCTGCGCAATTATCCCGACGGCAACGTCATTGTTTATTCGCCCACCATCAATCGCGTGGAAGAGACGGTCGATTTTCTCGAGAACCAGGGCATCGCCGCCGTCGGCTATCACGGCGAAAATGGACTCGGACGACCGCCGCCGCAATCAGGAGCGCTGGATGTCCGACGAAGTGCGCGTGCTGGTCGGCACCATCGCCTTTGGCCTGGGCATCAACAAAGCCACCGTCCGCGCCGTCATTCATCTATCGTTGCCGAAATCCATCGAGCAGTATTACCAGGAAGCCGGACGCGCCGGACGCGATGGCCAGCCCGCCGACTGCATCATGCTCTGGCAAAAACAAGACGCCGGTCTGCTCGGATTTTTCGCCAACCAGATCACCGACCCCGCCGAGCGCGACCGCGCCTGGCAGCGCTATCACACCATCCGCGCGTTTGTTGAATCGCACGATTGCCGCCACAAAAAAATCTGCAACCACTTTGGAGAAACCCCAAAGTGGCACGACCTGCGGCGCCTGCGACGTCTGCGGCAGCACCCCCGAGTGGCTGAAGATGAATTGCCTGCCCGATCCGCGAAGACGCAGAAAGTTTGGCGATGCGGGCCGAGTTGCATCGGACGACCGAGTCGCGATCATCCCCCGCTGCGATCCAGACTCCGCGCCGCAGTTGCCGCTGGGCGCTGTGTGCCGAGGGCGAGCCACGCGACCGTCCCCAACGTCGGCTGCCCCACCTTTTGCGGTTTTCAAAAGGTGGGATACCACTGCCGCCCGCAGCGAAGGTTCGCCCGCGCCGCCGAGTTTCGAAGAACTAGAACTCCGCGAATACCTGCGCGAGTGGCGGCGCGAGACCGCGCAAGAGCAACGTTCACCCGCATACATCATCCTGCACGACACCACGCTCGACGAAATCTGCCGCCGTGTGCCCGCAGTCCATCGCCGACCTGCGCCAGATCACCGGAATCGGCGAGCGCAAAGCAGAAATGTTCGGCCAGCAAGTCCTCGACGCCCTCACCCGCTTCCGCGCCGGAGCCCGCGCCACCCCGCTCCCGCCGAAAAAGACTCTCCCCGCCGAAGAAACCCTGCGCCTGCTGGCCGAAGGCCGCACCTTCGAAGACATCGCCAAAATTCGCAGCCGCCAACTCACCACGGTGGTCAACGCCGTCGCCACTCTGGTCGAATCCGGTCAGTTAGAATTCGATCCGTCGTGGATCGACGCCACCCGCCAATCCATCATCGAAGCCGCCTGCGCTCAAGTCGGAATGGAGAAACTCAAGAACCTAAAAGATTCACTCCCGCCCGAAATCACGTACGATGAAATCCGGCTGGTGGTGGCGCGAATGCGGCGCGAACAGAACCAGAGCAAAGCCACAATGTCGGCGTAAGTCCCTAAATGAGACATAAATAAAAAAGCCATGTCATTCCGAAGCGAAGCGGAGCGCGCATGCGATCAGCGTCAGCGAGGAACCTGCTGTCCGCTTGCGCCGCCGATAGCTTTCCACAGGCAAACTGTCGGAATCGTGTGATGTGTGTCACCGCGTAAATCCGAAACAAAGCTTACAAGTAGGACATGCCGCGAGAACGGCGCTATTACGTTTACATGCTGTCGAGCAAGGGCCGCGTGCTTTATGTCGGCGTGACCGGAGCGCTCATGGCGCGGGTACTTCGGCACAAAGCAGGGCGAGGCGGAATTTTCACGAGCAGGTATCGCGTCAACCGCCTGGTGTGGTTTCATACCTTCGAACATGTCGGGAACGCAATCGCGCGGGAGACCGAGATCAAAGCCTGGCGGCGGGAAAAGAGAGTCGCTTTGATCCGCGAAAACAATCCTACGTGGGAAGACCTGGCCGCAGACTGGGGAAAACGCGTAGAACTCAAGCTTCGTGGCGCCGCCGGCGAAAAGCAGGTTCCTCACGGCTGAAGCCGTTCGGAATGACATCATTCTGTTTAGAAGTCGACTTTAATAAAGAATGACTTATTAAAATCCGCCATTCAAAAAAACGATGTCAATCCGAAGCGAAGCGGAGCGCGAACGCGATCCGCGTCAGCGAGGAACCTGCTGTTCGCTTGCCTCGCCCATGAACTCCGCACACACAAACTGCCGCTATACTGTCTCCTCATGTTCGCCAACAACCCCCGCCGCACCTTCCTGAAAACCGCCACCGCCGGAGTAGGCGCCCTGGTGGCTCTCCCCGCAACGCCGCCACGCAATCCGCCGCCGCGAAAACTTCCTACGACGTCACCGCCTTCGGCGCCAAAGGCGACGCCCACACCCTCGACTCCCCCGCCATCAACCGCGCCATTGAAGCTGCCGCCGCAGCCGGAGGCGGAACCGTCAGCTTTCCCGCCGGAACCTATCTTTCTTATTCGATCCACCTCAAAAGCAACGTCGCGCTGTATCTCGCGCTGGGCGCGACCATCCTCGCGGCGGATCTTTCTTCCGACCTCGCAAGTCCTCCCTCCGATCCGTCCAGCGCTCCTGCCTACGACCTCGCCGAATCCAACGCCCCCTGGGAGAGCTACCAGGATTTCGGCCACAATCATTGGCACAACAGCCTGATCTGGGGCGAGGGCCTCGAAAATGTTTCCATCACCGGCCCCGGCTTGATCTGGGGCAAAGGCCTCAGCCGCGGATGGGGCGCGGGGCCAATCGCCGAGCATCCGGGCGTGGGCAACAAAGCCATCGCGCTGAAGAATTGCCGCAACGTGTTGCTGCGCGATTTTTCCATTCTTCACGGCGGACACTTCGGCATCCTCGCCACCGGCGTGGACAACCTCACCATCGACAACCTGAAGATCGACACCAACCGCGACGGCATGGACATTGACTGCTGCCGCAACGTTCGCGTCAGCAATTGCAGCGTCAATTCGCCCTGGGACGACGCCATCTGCCTGAAAAGTTCTTTCGCCCTCGGCTACGCCCGCTCGACCGAAATGGTGACCATCAGCGATTGCGTCGTCTCCGGCAGTTTCGAAGAAGGCACGCTGCTCGACGCCACCTACAAACGCTTTGCCGCCGACGCGAAAGTAAACCGCACCGGCCGCATAAAATTCGGCACCGAATCCAACGGCGGCTTCAAAAACATCACCATCACCAACTGCGTGTTCGACGGATGCTGGGGCTTCGCTCTCGAAACCGTGGACGGCGCCTTGCTCGAAGACGTGACGATCATCGAACATCACCATGCGCGATCTCGTCGGCGCGCCGATTTTTCTTCGCCTGGGCGCGCGCATGAGAGGACCAGCAGGCATCCCTGTCGGAACGTTGCGGCGAGTGCTGATCAGCAACATCGTCTGCTCAAATGCCGGATCGCCGGTAAGTTCGATCATCAGCGGAGTCCCCGGCCACGAAATCGAAGACGTAAAGCTGAGCAACATCCTCATCCAGCACCAAGGCGGACAGACCGACAGCCCCAGCTGAAGCTCGCCGAAAAAGAAAATGACTATCCCGAGCCGTCGATGTTCGGCGCCACTCCAGCCCACGGATTCTTCATCCGCCACGCGAAGGGCGTGGAAATAAACGACGTTGAGATCCAAAGCGCGAAAGAAGACGCCCGCCCCGCCTTCGTCCTCGACGATGTTTCCCGTGCAGACTTCTTCCGCGTCACCGCCCCGCGCGTTCCAGGCAAACCGGTCTTCGCCCTAAGTAATGTGAAGGATTTCAGCGTGAACCGCAGCAAGTCAGTGCCAGATTCCGAGATCGAATCCGTCGAACGCAAAGAACTCTAAGCCGCATCATCCAGCCGGACTCCTCCTGTCCTACTCGGGGCCTTCCAGGCCGACAAGTCTCGATTCAGCATGACTTCCAGTTCCTCGACCTCAGGCCTGAACTTCTCATAGAGCCGTGCCGCGACTTGCTCCGGCATCTCAGCAAACGGAGGCCCGCCGCCCAGCAGAATCTTCCGCAGTGGCGAGCTTTTCAGCCATCCGACAATTGAGTGCAGCCGCCGCGCCCTGCACCAATCCGCGGTTACAATGGCCGCGTGCGTCAGGCGGTAGCTGCGCGGCAACGTCATCGTTTTCGACGAGCACACGCGCTCGGTCTCCAGCTGAGTCAAAGTGAAACGCGGCATGCCGACGCCGTCGGCAAGCGTGTCCACAAAGGCCTGGGGCTGATCGCGAAGATCGTCATAGATTGCGGCTTGCACTCGGTCCAGCCCGAAAGTTCGCCTCCATTCCTTCAGGTGCGTCGCGTATCGGTTCGCTTCCATCAATTCGGGATCGTTCAGAATCGCCGGTTCCAGGTCCCAGGGAATCATTCCGTAAGCGCGTTTGAGCCGGTAGTGGGAAAAGATGCGCTCTACAGGGTCCCGGAAAATGCAAACGATTCTGGCCTCGGGAACGGTGCGCGCCAGCCGCTCACGCGCCAAACTGGAAATGAAATATGTGGGCGCGATCTCGCCGACGATCGCGTCTCCGTCCGACTGGCGAAAGTGGGCGCGGTACCAATCCGTACCGCGGTGAAAGTGAAAGTCGAAGAAGCGGGTTTCTTTGACCTCGTCGGGCAGGATGCTGCGTTTTCCCAAAACCTGGTGCAGCCAACTGGTTCCGGTGCGCGGAGGTCCGACCACAAAAAAAGAGGGAAATTGCCGCTGCCCTTCCAACGCCACGGCGTCTTCCACCCGCTGGTCATCTGACCCGCCGGTCAAGCGCCGCTGCGCGCCCGGCCGCAAGATGACTTCCCCCGCCGGTTTTGACGTGTTCATTCCCCTCTCGTCTCGATGTGCCAAAGTGAACGTGCCAAAGTAATTGAACGCGGCTCTAAATTCCGTACTTCGATGCCTGCGGGTGACCGCGGCGATGCCTGAGCGCTACAAGCCCAACGAAATAAAGGCGGAGCCGGCCAAGACCAACCCAAATCTGCATCCGCCCGCCGCCAGGCATGGTAGGATGCATGGCTGAAATGCTGACTCTGACTTGTCTATCCGCTTCCGTTTGCAGGGCCGCTGCTAAGGTCCGCAAGGCGCTGCTTTTCTCGGCCGGAATGTTCGGCTTCTTAAATTTCGCGTTCCCCGCCACCGCCCAGCAGCCTCTTATCATCGACCGCAGCGGCGAGACCATCGTCCTCGAGCCGTACGCTCCCAACATCATCCGCGTCACGCTCAGCCTGCAAAAAGATCAGGCCACCGCCGCGCCGGGATACGGTTTCGTCGGCGCTCCAGCATTTAAGGATTGGACCCGCACCCAAGCCAACGGCGACGACGTGTACAGATCGCCGCGCATGATCGTCACCGTCGAAGGCGTTCACCCCAGCCCGCCGCCTCCGCTGACCATTGTTGATATCTCAAAGTTCTTCAACGGCTCCACGCCCGGCGCGCACATCACCATCACCACGCCCGATGGCAAAAAGCTGCTCGAGATGACCGACTGGTCCATGTCCGTCCCCAATCACAAAGACGGCAACGCCGGAATCCTGAATGACCTCCGCCCCGGCGACCAGCCGTTCTTCCAAGTGGGCGCCGATTTCGTTTCCCCCGACGACGAGCACTACTACGGCCTCGGCCAAAATCACGAAGGCTATCTCGACCATCGCGGGCACACCGTCGATTGCTGGCACAACTACACCGCAACCGCCGCACCCAGCGTGTGCATCCCGTTCGTGGTGACGAATTACGGCTACGGCATGATCTGGGACAATCCCTCGAAAACGACGATCGAGCCGGGATTCAACGAGCGCACCAAGTGGACTTCCGAAGTCGGCAACCGGGTTTCGTTTTTCGTAATCGCCGGCTCGAATACCGACGAAATTTATTCCGGCTACCGTCTGCTAACCGGCGCAACTCCGCTCATGCCGAAAGCCGCCTACGGATTCGTGCAGTGCAAGCAGCGTTACATCACGCAGGATGAAATGCTCGCCGTCGCCAAAGGCTATCGCGATCGCCACCTTCCCGCCGACGTTCTGGTCCTCGACTGGTTCTACTACACGAAGATGGGCGAGTTCGATTTCAACCTGCAGCATTTTCCCGATCCCGCCGCCATGAACAAGCAGCTTCACGACATGGGATTCCAAACCATGATCAGCGTGTGGCCGCGCTTCACCAAAGGCTCGCGCTTTTACGATTTCCTGTTGCAGAAAGGATGGTTCGAGCATCTCGCCGACGGCACGCCGACTGACGGTCTGCCTTATGACCGCGCTGGATCAGACATTGACACGACCAATCCCGACGCCGCCCGCTGGTATTGGGAAACCATCCGCGACAACATCATCAGCAAAGGATTCGACGCACTGTGGGCCGACGAAACCGAGCCTGACCTGCCTCCGAACGGCAGCTATTTTTCGGTCGGGCCGGGCACGCGCTACTTCAATATTTATCCGCTGGTGCACACCGGCGCGCTCTATGACGGCTACCGCCGCGACGTCCCCCACCGCGCGCTAATTCTTTCCCGCGACGCCTATCTCGGCGCGCAGCGCAACGGGACCATGTTCTGGTCGTCGGATATTTATCCCACGTGGGACGCCTTCAAGCGCCAGATTCCCACCGGCCTCGATTTCACCGCCAGTCGGCATCGCGAATTGGACCAATGACGTCGGCGGCTGGCAGTACCTTCCCGCCGTGCATCATCCCGCGCACCCGCCGCTGCTCGATCCCTCGGACGCCCGCGATAACGTCGGCGGCTACGACGACTATCCCGAGCTTTTCACTCGCTGGTTCGAATACGGCGCGTTCCTGCCCATCATGCGCACCCACGGCAGCCGCAACGCCAACGAAGTCTGGTCCTACGGCAAACAGGCTGAGCCGATTCTCGAAAAATATCTCAAGCTGCGCTACCAGCTCATGCCCTACATTTATTCGCTGGGATACAACACCTACCAAACCGGAGCGCCGTCCATGCGCGCCCTGTTTATGGATTTCCCCAACGACCCGCGCGTCGCCGAAATCGGCGATGAATACATGTTTGGCCCCGCGTTCCTGGTTGCTCCCATCACCGAGCAAGGCGCAACCAGCCGCGAAGTTTATCTCCCCGCCGGCGCCGATTGGTACAACTACTGGACCAACCAGCGCTTCACCGGAGGCCGGCTGCTTCGTGTTGCCGCTCCCATCGATACGATCCCGCTTTTCGTCCGCGCCGGATCAATTATTCCCACCGGCGCACCGGTCCTAAGCACAAATGAGGACCAAAAGATCGCCAAGGTCCTCGTCTATCCCGGTGCCAACTCAGACTTCACTCTCTATTCCGACGACGGCAAGACTTACGACTATGAAAAAGGAAAGAGCAGCATCACCCATCTGCACTGGGATGACGCCGCAAAAGCGCTGACCCACGACGGCGCCGCCGCTTGGACCGACCCCGACGATCAGATCATTCAAGTCGTGAAATAAAATCGCAAGTGGAGCGACGGGCGTCCCCGCCCGTCCTGGGCCGCAGGCCCAGTTTTGGTGTCGCCTAAGAGAAAGAAAAAACCGAACCGCGCTCTCTCGCCCTTTAAGAAAACGGGGAAGGGCACGAGTTCCACTCGTGCCAACTACAGCTGCAAGATTTGAGCGGCTTCCAGCCGCTGCGGTTGGCTTTCCTCTCTCGTCACCCGCTTAACCCTCCGGTTCGCGCGAACCTCGTCCCCAGCGAGCGAGAGTCTTGACGATGCCCAGCGCAACCAGGCAAAACCAGAAGTCCACCAAAACGCCCAGATCAAGCCGTGGCGGCACATGCCGCGCCGCCAGCGGCAGGTGCGGCATCAGCAGAAAGTAGGCGATGTTTCCCGCCACGACGGCGATCAGCGACTGCGCGAAATTCACCATCATTGGTTTTGACACCGGGAACCAGCGTTTGGCACTTAGCATTTGGCATTTGGCCTGAAATCAAGATCACTTGGCTAAGTGCTAATTGCTAAATGCTGCTTTTGTTACCATCCCTTGAGATGCTGGAACCCTCCACCGCTGTGCAGTATGTGAAAGGGATTGGCCCCCGGCTCGCCGAGATTCTGGCGGGCAAGGGCATCCACACCGTGGATGATCTGCTCCACTATCTTCCGTTCCGCTATGAAGACCGGCTGAACCCGCGCGGGATTGCCGAGCTGCGGGCGGGGGAAATGGCGACGGTCATCGCCGAAGTCCGTACCTCGGGATTATTCCGCACCCGCCGTATGCCGATTTTTCAGATGACGGCAGGCCAGGGCAGGACGCGGCTGAAATGCATCTGGTTCAACGCGGCTTACCTGCAAGGCAAATTTCAACCCGGGCAACTGGTGGCGCTCTACGGCAAGGTCGAAGACAATCGCGGCGAACTGCAGCTAACCCAGCCGCAGTTTGAAATCATCGGCGACGGATCCGGCGAAAGCGAAGGCGAGGCGGAGAAAAAAGTTGCCGAGTCGCTCGAAATCGGCCGCATCGTTCCCATCTACGAATCCGCCGGGCAGGGAAAACTGACCTCGCGGTGGTTTCGCCGCATCATCCATGCTGCGCTGGAGAGTCTCACGCCGGAACTGCCCGAGGCGATTCCCTCCGCGGTACGCAAGCGCCTGAGTCTGCTTCCGCCGCGCGAGGCGCTGAAGCGAGTGCACTGGCCGGAAGCGGGCGAGAGTTGGCACGATCTTCTGGCTTCGCGCACCCCTGCCCACATCCGCATGATTTTTGAAGAACTGTTTTTTATCGAGCTGGGCCTCGAACTCAAACGCCGCGAGCAGAAAGCACAGACGGGAATCGCCTTTCGGCTGAATGATCAGGTTCGCGAAGCGATCAAAAGAATCCTGCCGTTCCATCCCACCGGCGCGCAAAAGCGCGCGCTGAAAGAAATCGCCGCGGACATGGAGAAGCCGTTTCCCATGCGCCGCCTGTTACAAGGCGATGTGGGGTCGGGCAAAACTCTGGTTGCTTTTGAAGCCGCCATCATCGCCATTGAGAACGGATATCAGGTCGCACTGATGGCGCCCACGGAAATTCTGGCCCAACAGCACTATTTTTCTGCGCGGCGAATTTTGGAGCCTTCGGGATACCGCATCGTCCTGCTGACCGGCTCGCTCGAAGACGACCGCAAGCGTGAAACCCGCCGCCACATCGCGCAAGGGAACGCGCAACTCGTCATCGGCACCCACGCCCTGATCGAGCAAAAAGTCGAATTCGCGAAGCTCGGCCTGGTGATTGTGGACGAACAGCACCGTTTCGGCGTGATGCAACGCTTCAAGCTGATGAGCAAGAGCGGAGAAGCTGACACTTTACAAAAACATGGAGGGACGGGCGTCCCCGCCCGTCCGGTCGAGCGAAGCTCGACAAGCCAGCCTGCAGGCGAACCCGACGTCCTGGTCATGACCGCCACTCCCATCCCGCGCACCCTTGCCCTGACGCTCTACGGCGATCTCGACCTCAGCACCCTCGACGAAATGCCGCCGGGCCGCACTCCCATCGTTACGCGCCGCGTCGGCGACGAGCGCTCCGACGAAGTCTGGCAGTTTGTCCGCAAGCAGGTCGCCGCCGGGCATCAGGCCTACGTGGTCTATCCCGTGATCGAAGAAAACGAAGAGAACGAACTCAAAGCCGCCATGAAAATGTACGGCGAGCTGAGCAAGAAAGTCTTTCCCGATCTGCGCGTGGCGGTGCTGCATGGCCGGATGGATCCCGAAACCAAAGAGATGACCATGAAGCTGTTCCAGAAAGGCGACATTCAGATTTTAGTTTCGACCACTGTCATCGAAGTCGGCGTGGATGTCCCGAACGCCGCGGTGATGGTCATCGAACATGCCGAGCGCTTCGGTCTGGCGCAGCTTCATCAACTGCGCGGACGCATCGGCCGCGGCGCAGCGAAATCGTATTGCGTCCTGATGACGGGCGGAAAAGTTTCCGAAGAAGGCAAGCGCCGCCTGGAAGCCATGGTGCGTACCAACGACGGATTCGAAATCGCCGAGCTTGACCTCGAACTGCGCGGCCCTGGAGAATTCTTCGGCACTCGTCAGGCTGGATTGCCCAGCTTTCAGGTCGCCAGCCTCATCCGCGACCGCGACTTGCTGGAGTTGGCGAAGAAAGAAGCGGCAGCGGTTCTCTCCGGCCCCAACAAAGAAATCTCGCAAATCGAAATCGACCGTGCTCTTTGGCAGATGCGCACGCGCTGGCAGAAAACCTATGGCCTGGTGGAAGTGGGTTAGGGCGCTTTAGCGAGAGCCGGGCTTTTCAGGAATGACCTGATAGGCAGGACCAGGGCAATCAGCATCAAACCGAAAACCAGGATCATCTCTAACAATGTCCGAGGCAACTGCGGATGCGGATCGTAAATAGCGCCGCGGAACAACTCTATGATCCACCTCACCGACAGGTTGAAGATCAGGAGCCTTATGGACAGGAAGGGGTACGCCCACCCCACACGATGATTAACAGGACAAACCACGTCCAGCGCAGTCTCTTGACGTATCCCATCCACGTTACAATGAGTCCGATGCAGATGATTGTCAGGGAAGCGATTCCGCGATCGCCCATCGCCTGAGCCGCAATCCGTTCACCTGCGTCCCGACTCTCGAGATAAGCAACATGTCGGCCGCGCGACATCACTCCGAGCACACCGCCGCCCTCGAGCGCGTCCTGCCAACACCATGGTACGAGCGCAAGCAGGGCAGCCGTAAAGAGTACACTCGAAATGAAAACAGAGTCGTGACGAATTCTCATGGCAAACCTCAACCACTTCTGCCCCCTTTTCTACGCCAAAAACTAAGAATTTTTCACCTCATCGGGAGCAGCTCAGAGTGGGGTGAAATGCCCTCCCGGGCTTGCTGGAATGCCTGCCCTGAATGGATAATCAACGCTCATGACGGTGCAGCCCGAGCTTTATCGAAAACTACCCGGAGTTGATGAACTCCTGCGCGATGCGGGGCTTGCTGCCCTCATTTCCGAGGAGGGCGGGACTGCGGTCGGAGACTCGTGCCGGCTGGTGCTAGACCGCTTGCGCGAAGAGATTTCTACTGGGCATCTCGATTCCGCCGGAGTCGACCTTGCGTTGTCCGGGATGGTGGCAGCTGTGGAGCGGCAACTGCGGGAGAACCTGCGCTACTCGCTTCGCCCGGTCATCAATGCGACGGGAGTGATTCTGCACACCAATCTTGGCCGAGCGCCGCTGTCTGTCTCTGCGCTGGAACACATTCGCGAAACGGCGGGGACATATTCCAACCTCGAATTCGATCTCGAATCCGGTGAACGCGGCAAGCGCGATGTGCATCTTGACAGGTTGTTTCGCAAGCTGCTGACCGAAGACGCCGAGCCCAGGTCCCCATCAGCCTCCACCATCGTGGTCAACAATAACGCCGCCGCGGTATTGCTGGCGCTGAATACCCTAGCCGAAGGCGGCGAGGTCATCGTCTCCCGCGGTGAGCTGGTTGAAATCGGCGGATCGTTCCGCATTCCTGACGTGATGGGTAAATCCAGTGCGATTCTCCGCGAAGTTGGAACGACCAATCGCACCCGAATCGCCGATTACGAACGCGCCATCAATGAACGAACCAAGCTCTTGCTTCGAGTGCATCGCTCGAATTTTGAGATTACCGGGTTCACCGAGCAGCCATCTGTTGCTGAATTAGTAGCCCTCGCGCAAAAGCGCAAACTTCCTCTGATGGAAGACCTCGGCAGCGGCGCGCTTTTTGATCTCCGTCAAGTTGGCGTCAACGACGAACCCGGTGTGCTCGATAGCTTGCGGGCCGGCGTTCACGTGGTCACTTACAGTGGCGACAAACTGCTGGGCGGCCCGCAAGCGGGGTTGATCAGCGGCCGCGAAGACCTGGTCAAGAAGATGCGCGGCAATTCGCTCTTCCGTGCGCTGCGCGTGGATAAGCTCATTTATGCCGCGCTGGAGGCGACGTTGCTGGCCTACGTGAAGCGCGACTACGCAGCAATTCCGGTGCTGCGCATGATGGAAATTCCCAAGGCAGAAATTACGAAGCGAGCCGCGGCGCTGGTGGCGAACCCAAGCCTGAATCTGAAGACCGAACTGGTTGATGGCGAGTCTCTCCTCGGCGGCGGCTCCGCTCCATCTGCGGTTCTGCCGACAACATTGATCGTCCTCACCTGCAGGAATCTCAGCGCCAAACAGCTTGCGGCGCAACTGCGCGCTTCTGATCCGCCAGTCATCGCGCGAGTGGAGGAAGAACGGGTGCTGCTCGACCTCCGCACAGTTTTTCCTGAGCAGGACCAGTTGTTAAGCAGAGTCCTCGTCCGCTTTAACGGCTAGCCCGGATTCTCCGCGGTTCGCAACAGAGGATGGAGAGTGAGAGTGTGGAGCAGGCCTTAGAGGCCTGCATATGGCCGCCCATCTGAACGTCGGCTTCAGCCGCTGAGGTACCTACGGTCCGCTGGCGAAGTACTTCAGGGGCTGGAAGCCCCGTTTAGTCCGCATTGGAAATGCTGCCTGAAAGGCCTGCTCCACCCACAAACGTGCTCGCCGCGTCTTATATCACTTAATGGAGTCTCCAGCCCTGCTAAACCGTTTTTCCTTTGAATTCCGCCGCGCGCCAGTGTAGAAATTAGCGCAACCTTTTTGTGCATTCTCACGCGGAGGACCTTTCGCACCAATGATGAACCTTACCTTTGCTGCGGCCTTACTGGCCGTTCCCTTGGAATCCCAGATCACCCCCATTGACTGGCTCGTGATCGCGATTTACTTCGGCATTCTGCTGGGTGTGGCATGGTACGTGGTCAAGAGGGGCAAGGATTCCGCGGCCGATTACTTCCTTGCTGGCCGCAACTTGGGATGGTGGATCATCGGCGCTTCGATTTTTGCGTCGAATATCGGCTCGGAACATATTGTTGGCCTCGCAGGTGCAGGCGCAACCAGCGGCGTGGCCCTGGCCCACTATGAGTTGCATGCGTGGTGCCTGCTGGTGCTGGCGTGGGTGTTTGTGCCGTTCTACATGCGGTCGATGGTCTTCACCATGCCGGAGTTTCTGGAGCGGCGGTTCAGCGTGGCCTCCCGCTACGTGCTCTCGATTGTTTCTATCCTGACGTTCATCGTTTCGAAAATAGCAGTGGGAATTTTCGCTGGCGGCGTGGTCTTCGGAACGCTACTGCCTGAATTGCATATCACCATCGGCGGAACAACCATCGACAGTTTCTGGATCGGCTCAGTTCTGGTGATCGTCCTCACCGGCCTTTACACCGCGTTGGGCGGAATGCGCGCCGTGGCCTATAACGATGCGGTGCAAACCTTTGTACTGATTCTGGGATCGTTCTCGCTTACTGCTTACGGCCTAGTGAAGCTTGGTGGCTGGCATGAACTGCGCTACTGGTGCGGATCGGACATGTTCAATCTGTGGAAGCCGCTGATTCCCGCCGGAGTTCAGGGAACGTGGGCGCCGGTGATGCAGTCCGACGCCGCTGGCCACGTGGTCAAAGAGGCGTGGTACTTCAACGACAATTTCCCCTGGGTGGGAATGCTGATCTGCGCTCCGATTATCGGTCTCTGGTACTGGTGCACTGACCAGTACATAGTGCAGCGCGCGCTGGGAGCGCCGAATCAGAAAGTGGCCCGGCGAGGCGCGATCTTTGCGTCATTCCTGAAGCTGTTCCCGGTTTATCTGTTCATCATTCCCGGCCTGATCTGCTACGCCCTGGCCCGGAGCGGCAAGGTTCCAGCATTGGCCGGGATCGTGGGTCCCGACGGGAAGGCGGTTCCTGCAATCGCACAAGGCGCGTTTCCCATGATGGTCCAGTATCTGCTCCCGCCCGGACTTCGCGGCCTGGTCGTCGCCGGATTGCTCTCCGCGCTGATGGGATCGCTGGCTGGAGTGTTCAACGCCTGCTCGACCCTCTTCACAGTGGATCTCTACGAGAAGTGGCGGCCGGGAGCGTCGCAGCATCAGATCGTCCGCATGGGCCGCATGGCGACCGGAGCCATGGTGCTAGTGGCACTGGCCTGGATTCCGGTCATCAAAGGCGCGTCAGGACTCTACGCCTACCTGCAAGCCGTGCAGGGATACCTGGCTCCGCCGATTTTCGTGGTCTTCTTCTTCGGCGTTTTCTTCAAGCGGCTCAACGCTGCAGGTGCGCTGTGGGCCATGATCGTCGGCTTCGCACTCGGCATCTTCCGCATGGTCGTGGATACGCCGGTGACCTTGGGGCTGAACGGTCTGGCTGATGGATATCAGCACGGGTCGTTTCTCTGGATCGTCAACAACATTTATTTCCAGTACTTCAGCGTGCTGATCACAATCGTGTCTGCGATCGTCATGGTGGTGGTAAGCCACATGACCGCCGCGCCGGATTATCAGCGGATTCAAAACCTCACGTTTGCCACGACGACCGGCGCCGACAAGGCCGACACTCGCGCCAGTTGGGGCTGGAGAGAAGTGGCGGCATCGGGGCTGGTGTTGGCTTGCATCCTGGGAGGGTATTTGTACTTCCGGGGGTAGGCCTTACGCCATAACGAACCAATGTTTGGCGGGTACCGAGGCCCATCTGCGTACTGCAAACCCTCTGTTTTTTTGTGGAAGAGCGGCCCTTCAGGGCCGCGTTGGCTGGAATTATAGTAGTATATTGGTAGTATGAAAGAGAAGACTTCTATCACACTGTCGCGAGATGTCCTAAAGGACATTGACCGGCTGCCTGGCGCGAAACGCTCGCGCTCGGCGGTCATTGAAAATGTCTTGCGAGTTTACCTGCGCCAGCGGGAACGCGCCCGCATCTATGCCCGCGATCTTGAAATTCTGAACCGAGCAGCAGACCGCCTGAATGCTGAAAATGAGGATTGGCTGCAATACCAGGCCGATCCTTGGGAAAATGAGCGCGAATGAGGCGCGGAGAACTTTACCGCATCTACAAGCCGCAAGGCGATCCCAAACGATTTCGCGTGGTTGTCGTCGTGAGCCGGCGCATCTTGGTTGAGTCGAAATTCTCAACGGTGATCTGTGCTCCCGTTTACAGTCGAGGAGACGGCCTAACGACCCAAGTCGCCGTCGGTCTGGAGGAAGGCCTAAAGCACCCGAGCTGGATTATCTGTGATGCTCTCGCGAGTGTTCGCAAGGCCGAGTTGACGCAATATGTTGGATCGCTCTCTGCTGCGAAACTTGCTCTTCTCGACCGCGCCTTGGCGTGTGCGCTGGACCTACTGTAAGGCACTTGCTCTGGTATTCTCGGTTTTTCGAACGACTCTTGCTCTCTTTCATATGGACCCGATTCGCCGGCTTCTCGCTGCTTTGCGTGACTCCGGATTCCCCTACTCGACGGACTGACCGGTCTTAAGTATTGGAGGCAGTCAGCTCGCGCACTGGGCGGGCGTAAGTCTCATGGCCACTCTCTACACTATCGGCCATTCCACCCGCAGCCTGGATGAACTGGTTAGCGTTCTCCAGGCCCATGCCATCCAAACCCTGGTGGACATTCGTTCCTTCCCCATGTCGCGACGCCTGCCGCATTTCAACCGCGAATCGCTGGAGAAAGCCGTGCCAGCGGCCGGTATTCAATATGTATGGATGAAAGACCTGGGTGGCCGCAGGAAAAAGTTGCTTGAAGATTCGCCCAATGTCGCGCTGCGGAATCAGAGCTTTCGCAACTACGCCGACTACATGCTCACGCCGGAGTTCGAGCGCGCCGTCGCGGAACTGATCAAGCTGGGAGAGCAATCGCGAACGGCTTATATGTGCGCCGAGCGCATGTATTTCAACTGCCATCGCATGCTGGTTTCAGACTGGCTGGTGGCGCACGGCCACGCGGTACTGCACATTGACGACGAGAAGCCACCCAAGCCGCACAAGCTGATGAAGGAAGCGAGGCTGGTTGATGGGCAAGTGATCTATCACGGCGACAGGTTGTTCTAAGCCCTGTGCTAACCTCTCCCCATGATTGTCGGTACCGGAATCGACATTGCCGAAGTGCCGCGCATTGCCGAATCCATTCAGCGCTTCGGCCAGCGGTTTCTGCGACGAATCTACACCGAAGGCGAGATCCAATATTGCGATTCGAAAGCCAACCGCGTGGAACGTTACGCCGCCCGCTTCGCCGCCAAAGAGGCCGCGATGAAAGCCCTGGGCACGGGATGGAGCCGCGGTGTGCGTTGGCGCGACATCGAGGTTGTCCGCCAGCCCGGCGGCCGTCCGACGATCAAATTCCACGGTAAAGCGGCGGAATTTGCCGCCAAACTCAACGCCACAAACATCGCGCTCTCACTTTCCCACACGCCCGAGCAGGCCATTGCCAGCGTGATTCTGGAAAGCTAGCCCAGTCTGTTAGACTTTCGCCTTTCATGTCTGCCATTAAAGAAACAGTCACGCCGCTCCGACCTGTTCCGACACTATCGCCCAGCGAGAGGGTTTTGCTGCCCGCGATCGCGCTCAGCAGTTTTTCCGCGCTGCTGCTGGAACTTTCCCTCACCCGACTATTTTCGGTGATCCTCTTTTATCACTTTGCGTTTTTGGCCATCTCGATTGCGCTGTTAGGGCTGGGAGCGGGCGGAGTGTTTGCGCATCTATGGAGGGACCGGCTGGTCCGGCGGAGTACCCGCGAGATTGCCGCCGCCTCAGCTCTTCTGAGCGCGATCGTCATTCCCGTGGTACTGGAAATTGTCCTCCACACTCCTGTGGCCTTGCAGTTTACGCCCAGAAATTTTCTGCGGCTAACCGTGATTTACCTCTGCTCGGCAGTGCCGTTTTTCCTCACTGGATTGCAATTTTCAGTGGTCTTCGCCAGAGAGTCGTCGCGAATCCCAAGGCTCTACGCGGCGGATCTTTGCGGCGGTGCGCTGGCTTGCCTGGCAGTTGTACCGGTCCTGAACTGGGTGGGCGGTCCCAACGCGATCATTGTTGCCGGGCTGGTCTCCGCGATCGCAGCCATGGTGTGGAGTCCGACGCCACGGGCCAGAAATTGGACCTTTGGCTTGAGCGTGCTGCTGGCGATTGGGATTGCCCTGAATTTCAATGGACGGCTCGCCGACATCGTTTGGGCGAAGGGCGTTCGCAGGCAGAACGCCGAGTTCGCGCGCTGGAATGCGATTTCCCGTGTGGAGGTGGACCGCACAAATACCGGCGGCAAGGTGATCGTGATTGATGCCGACGCCAATACCTTCATCATGAATGCCGACCTGGAGCATTGGCAGGGATCGAAGTGGCAGCAGAATCTGATGGAGGCGCCGCCCGCCGTGGTGAATGCCCTGCGTCCGCATGGCTCTTACGCCATTATTGGGCCGGGAGGCGGTGTGGATGTACTGCGCGCTGTGGCCAATGGCAGCCCGAGCGTGACCGGTATCGAGATCAATCCCATCATTGCCACCACTATCATGCGCGACCGCTACGCCGACTACGCGCAACATCTTTATCAGCGGCCCGAGGTCCACATGCATGTCGGCGACGGACGCTCCTTCATCCGCAACGCGACCGGGCAGTACGACGTGGTGCAGATGACGCTGGTCGATACCTGGGCTTCGACCGCCGCCGGGGCGTTTGCGCTCAGCGAGAACAGTCTTTATACGACGCAGGCTTTCCGCGAATATTTTGATCATCTAAAGCCAGATGGCATGATCGCGGTGACGCGCTGGGAATTTCGCCAGCCGCGCGAGGCGCTGCGTGTGGTTTCGGTTGCGATGGAAGCCTTGCATCAGATGGGAGTGACCGACACCTCGCGGAATTTCTTGGTCGTCTCCGACGGGGACCTCAATGAAGATGGGATTCCGGTGGCGGTGCTGGCCAAGAAAAGCCCCTTCACTCCGGAGGAAGAAGAGACGGTGCGGAATCATCTGCGCGACTATCCGCCGCTGAAGCTGTTGTACGCGCCGTCGGAGAAGGGAAGCAACGCTTTCGCGCAGCTCATCAAAAGCAACGATCCGCGGGCTTTCAGCGCAAGCTATCTGTTCAACGTCGCCCCGGTTGACGACAACGCTCCTTTCTTCTTCTTCACTCTCAAGCCCGGGCGCTTATTGGGGCCGCATCCGCATTCGTCAGCCATCGACTGGAAAGTCAATTTGGGCGTGGCCGTGCTGCTCATGCTGCTGGTTCTTTCCCTGCTGGCGGTGCTGGCATTCTTAGTGCTGCCGCTGCTGTTGCACGGCAGAACCAGGCCGCAGGCCACTTCGGGATTGTTTTACTTTGTGGCCATCGGGCTGGGCTACATCATGGTGGAAGTCACGTTCATCCAGCGTTTCGTGTTGTTCCTGGGGCATCCGACTTATGCGCTCACGGTTGTCGTATTTCTGATGCTGCTCTCGAGCGGCGCCGGCAGTCTGACCTGCTCACAGTGGTTCCGGGATGGCAACCGGGCCTGGGCCCCCCTGGCTTTTATCATTTTGGCGTTGCTGGTGTACGTCGGCGCATTGCCCGTGATTCTCGATCGCCTGGTGGGCGTGCCATTTGCCGCCAAACTGGTCATCAGCGGCGTGCTCCTGGTGCCGCTCGGCTTCGCCATGGGGATGCCTTTCCCCACGGGACTCCGCGCCCTGGCAGCACTGACCCACGAGCGCGCAAGCGGCAATTCCATCGAATGGGCCTGGGCCATGAACGCTGCTTCCAGCGTGCTGGGTTCAGTATTGGCGATCGTTATTGCAATTCAGTTCGGACTGAACGTCACACTGTGCTGCGGAGCGGCCACCTATCTACTGGCGCTGATTCTGCGCGGCAGGCTGGGTCCGGGCACATCCGCGGCTTAATCTGCGGCCGGTTCTGATATTATCGGGAAAATCATCAGCCACGCTGCCGATTCAGGTGCTGGCCGATGCCGATAGCCGGATGATCCGATCGCTCGATCTGCGTTGTCTGCTTGGGAGGTTCGTTGCCTAGTCAGAAACAGTTGAAGTGGTCGCAACTGAAGGTCGGCATCACGGTGATTGTAGCCGCCATTACCCTGGCGGTGCTCATCGCCCTCATGAGCGGCACCGGCGGCATCTTCACCCCTAAGATCACGCTGAAATCTTATTTCGCCGACGCCCAGGGTTTGCGCGTGGGTGCGCCGGTACGGCTCAGCGGCGTGGACATCGGCAATGTGAAATCCATTCGCGTGGTCCAGGACCATCCCCAGGCCCCGGTGGAAGTCACCATGAAGGTCATCACCCAGTACGGGTTCAACCTGTACAAGAATTCCAACACTCTGCTTTCCACTGCCGGAGTTCTGGGAGAGACCTTAATCAACATTGACAGCTCTTCCGCCAGCGGCCCGCTCGCCCATGACGGGGACGTCCTGCCCAGCGGCGAGGTCAAGGGCTACAACGACGTGATGGTCGCCGCCAATAGCAGCCTGCAAAACATGGATGTGTTGATCAAGCGCATGGACCGCATCATCGCCTTTGTCGAGAGCGGCCAGGGATCGGTGGGCAAGCTGATCTACGATCCCAGCCTCTACAACCGGGTCAACTCAACGGTGAGCGAGTTCCAGGGACTGGTGAACCAGATCTCTCAGGGCCAAGGCAGCATCGGGAAACTGATTGCCAACGACGATCTCTATCAGAAGGCGAATGCGACCATCGACAAAGTCAACAAGATGATCGACGACGTCAATGCGGGGCAAGGGACGGCGGGCAAGCTACTGAAAGATCCCACGCTCTACGACAACGCAAACAAGACGGTTGCCAACGTCAAGCAGTTGACCGAGGACATCAACGCCGGCAAAGGCGCGCTGGGCAAGATGGCAAGGGACCAGGAGTTTGCCAACAAGCTGCAAAACACCATCAACCGCTTATCCGACTTGTCCGACCGGCTGGATGCGGGCGAAGGCAGTGCCGGCAAGTTCCTGCGCGATCCCGCACTGTATAACAACACCAATCAACTGTTGCTGGATACGCAGGATTTGATCAAGGCGGTTCGCCAGAACCCGAAGAAGTATCTGACCATCCATTTGAAGTTGTTCTGAAGCAGTTTCAAGTTTCAGGTTTCAAGTCGCATCTCGAAACTAGAAACTTGAAACCCGAAACTGCTCTCCCTTACCTCTGCAGCAAATCCACCGGCTGCCGCACGTCATGCACGCGGAAATACTGCGCCAGCGCGGGATGCTTCTTCTGCACTTCTTCGAACATCGCATAGGCGACGTTCCTGTAGGACGTGTGCCCGGCCGGGCCAGTGCGCAGCTCGGAAATGTACACCGCCTCCGCGAAATCCATCTTAAACAACGTCCGCTTGCGGAAGCCGAGCGGGATGGCATACTGCGAATTCTCTCCGGCTTCCGGAGCGGCGCTGGTACTTAACGTTCGAACCGCGCTCGAAGTCCGCTCCATGGTCGCCTTGTATGTGCCGAGCGCGCTGGCTGGCTCCAGCTCCGGTGGAATTTCGTACCCATGTTGAGTTGTAAACGCCTGCTCGATCTGAATGCAGCGGCGATGGCGGTGCATGTCGCGGAAGCCGCCAATGTCCATGAGAATGTCGAAGCGGAACTGCTGCCCCGCGCGGAACGGCCGCAGCATTTCGTCGTGGCGCCCGCGATGGCGCAGGCCGGCATCGATGATTTCTTTGCGGCGCGCGCCGGAGACGCCCTCGACGGCGCGACGGACCTGCCGGTACGGGTACGAGCAATGTTCGTAAAGCAGGGTGGACACCAGCTCCACGTCGAGGGGCTCATCGTCGAGCAGATCAACGGATGGAGCTTGCTCGACAGTGGCATGGCGCATCAGTTCCGACGCAATCTGCCGCAACTCGCGCCGCGTCTCGATTTCATACGCGTTGGGGTCAGCGTACTTGACCAGCGTCGGTGAGACTCGAACTTCCTTCAACAGTTCGGCTTCCGCGCGCGCCCCTAACTCCGGCGACACTTCCCGAATGCTTTCCACCAAACTGCGCTGCGACTCGTGATTCACGTTGTAGGCCGCCGAAGTCGCAGCCCGCTTCAGCAGTTCGCCTACATGCCGGATTTCCTTGTGCGTGTGCGAGAGCAGATGCGAGACCTGCGACTCCAGAGTCCGCGCATTGACGATCTCGCCCAGCGAGGTATTGGTCGCTAGCGGCAGCAGGTAACGCGAAATATCGAAAGCGCGGGCCTTCAAGGTGCGCTCATAGGCTTCCTGTTTCATCTCGGCTGGCTTGGGCGTGATCTCGGCCAAATAGCGGAACATTTTTTCGGAAAGCGCTTCGTAATCGGAGAGCAATTCGTCGAGCGTGCGTTTGTACAGTTGCTGGGCGCGGTCATCACCGGCAAAATCGGGCGTGTAGTATCCGCTCTTGCGGAAATCCTGGTAGCGCGTAGAACGTTCCTGCCCGTCCCAGCGCTGCTCGTCGGCCACAACGATGGCCGCGAGGATCGAAAGCCGCTCAATCGCCAGCGCAATGTGGGCCAGGTCAGCGATGGAGCGATGCCCGTACTGAAAATAAAAAGTGTTGAGGAACTTCTCAGCTTTTTGCGAACTGATTTCCTTCAGCGACTCCTTCATCGACAGCGCCGAGCGCGAATACTTCGCCATGGCATAAGCCTGAACTTCCGGCTCAGCGCCGAACACGGCATAGACCTCGGAAGAAGGAGCGTTCGCGGAGGATGAGTTTCCGTTGACCGGAACGGAAGGGTTTGTATCAGCCATGGGCCCTCAATGAAAAGTGAAAGAGATTGAATCTTAATCGTAGGGATGGAAATTACAAAGTATGTAAATAGGCCAGCAGATCATCGATCTGTTCCTGGGTCAGCACCTGGCTGAAGCCCTCCATTTTGTTGCGGCCCATGCGGACGATGTCGCTGACGCGGTCGTCGTTGGCGGGCATTCCGCTCTCGCTCAGGTACTGATGCTTGAAAACACCCTGCAGGCTCGGGCCCTTCCTGTCTTTGGACGAATAAGCGGAGTGGCAGCGATCGCAGTATTGGTCAAAGACGTGGCGTCCCGAAATTTGCCGCGGATTCAGGCCCAGCTCGGCGTCGCTCTTTCGGCGTTCGACCTCACACCCGAGGAGGGAGAAAAGAAGGCAGCCCATCAAAACGGCGGCCGCGACGTTAGGCCGATTTTCGGGGACCTTGCGCATGCGCTGTATAATTATAGCCACACGGGTGACCACATGAAAATTAGCACCGTCCGCGAGTTTCGCGACAATGCCAGCGGTTACCCGTCGCGGTCGTCTTGCCGGCGTTTTCTTCCCCCGCCCAGAACAGAGTCTTCCGATTGAGCTGAAGCGAGAACTGTTCGCCGTACTTAGTTCCGAGATCGGCCGGCAGCTTAAGAAGCGCGGGCTGAAAGCCGAAGAGATTGTCGCTGATTTCGAGTTGTGGCGAAAGAGCAAGCGTGCAGCTGGTCGCCGACGCTAACGTCCTGCTTTCGGCGGTGCTTGGCGATCGCGCCCGCCTTGTGCTGCACCACCCCGAAGTTGAACGAGTCTTTACCGCTGAACCAACGCTGGGGGAGGTACAGGAGTACGCAATTATCCTGGCCCCCAAGCGACGCGTGCCCATCGACCAGATCCTGCTAGCAGTGGCAGCGCTGCCTGTGACCGTGGTAGAGCGTGCCGCCTACGCGAATCCTATGTCCCAAGCCCGCAGGCTGATGGGAAAGCGCGATCCAGATGACGTTGATATTCTCGCCCTCGCCCTGCATATGCGAACACCCCTCTGGTCCAATGACAATGACTTTGAGGAGAGCGGCGTTGAGTCGTTCACCACCGCCGAGCTGCTAAAACAGTTGGGAGTTTCTCGTTCCAGATGACATCCGGTTTTGCACGGCTATTTCCCCGCCCCATTGACCGCCGCCTCAATCACCCGGTCAATGGCATCGTTCACCGCCTTCCCCGGCAGGCTCAGATTGTTGGCGAAAATCGAGAACGCGACTGGCTCTCCCTTGGCCGTGACCGCGTAACCGGAAAGGGTCTTTACGCCGTCGAGCGATCCGGTCTTGGCGTACACGTGCGCAGCCGGATCCAGGTCCTTGCAGCGGTCCGCCATCGATCCGTCCACGCCAGCGGCGGGGAGCGAATCGTGGAACTCCTTGCCCCACGGCTGCGTGGGCGCATAGCGCAGCAGTTGGACCAGCGCTTGCGGCGTCACCAAATTCTCTCGCGACAATCCCGATCCGTCGTGGAATGAATAATCATCGGCGGAAATGCCTGCGTTATTGAGAAAACCGTGGAGCACCTCGAGTCCCGCTTGCACTGTGCCCCCGGTGCCTTTCTCACGGCCCAGCAGCCGCAAAAGAATTTCCGCATGCAGGTTCTGGCTGACTTTGTTGATCACCTCAATGTCCTGGGAAAGTGGAGGCGACTGATATTCCGCCAGCACCAACGGCCGGGGCGGCGAGGTGAGCGAATGATCGTCTCCTCCGCCACTGGAAGCGATGACGATCGTGCTGATGGTCGATAGGCTGGCCAATTCCGTGTGCCGGGTGCGCTGCTTGCCGTAGATGGATATGCCGCGCACTTCCAGCAGGTGGCGGAACAGGCTGGCGGCGAATTGCGCCGGATCTTCAATGGCCAGTCCCTCGTTGGCCCCGGCGTCGTCGGTCGGCATCGAACCCCACAGCGTCAGCATGGTCGCGCCCGGCTCGCGGTTGATATAGAGCCTGCGCCCGGTGCCCGCCGGTGTGGTCAGGACGCGGTTATCAATCGTGTAGTAGCCGGAGAACGGCGTGAGGCTGACGAACGCTTTGTCCCCGGGGTGCGTCCCTGGCTGCACGTTGACGAAAACTACATTGTCATTGATGGTCAGCGCCGAAACCGGAGCGCCCTCTGCCCACACCAGATCGTCCTGGCTCCAGCCTTCGCCGTAGCGCTCGAAGGCGAAATAGGAATCGTCGGCGACGATGTCTCCGTCGATGTATTTCACGCCCTTTTGCGCGACTTGATCGGCGAGTTTTTCCAACACCTGCAGCGGGTCCGAGTCGCGCAGCGTGTGCATGGAGTAAGGTAGCTCGCGCCCGGAAAGCGTCGGATCGCCGCGTCCCACCAGCGTCAGGTCCCCGGCGAGGCGGCCATACTTGTCCAGCGATCCGTTGGCTTCTACGGTGGTGCGGAACTTGTAGTCTGGCCCAATCAGCGCCAGCGCCGCTGCCGTGGTGAACAGCTTGGTATTGGAAGCCGGGGTGAACAGCTTGTCGGCGTTCAGCGAGTAGAGTGTCTTGCCGCTCGCCAGCGAAGTGATTCGAATTCCCCAGTAGCCGCGGGCGAACTCTGGCTGCGCCAGGATGGCGTCAATCTGCTGTTGCAGCGTTGGCTGTTTCTTGCGGGCTGCCTGCGCCGGGTTCGTCAACCCCGCGCAAGTCAGAAGGGTGCCCGTCAACAGGGCCAGCAGTTGCGGCAATCGCGCTCGGCGGAGCATTTTGAAAGCCTGATTGTAGCACCGGTCGTTCCCGGAAGATTCCGGTTAAAATCGCTGGAATGCGTCCCGTCTTCACTTGGAACCTCGGTACCCGCTCCCTCGAACTGGGCAAGCGCACGCTGGTGATGGGAATCGTGAACGTCACGCCGGATTCGTTTTCCGACGGTGGCCGGCACTTTACGCCCGAGGACGCCGTCGCGCACGCTCTCAGGCTGCTCGACGCAGGCGCGGACGTGGTTGACATTGGCGGAGAGTCCACCCGCCCGGGAGCGCATGTGGGTAGGGCAGACGCCAGCGTCACCGCGGAAGAAGAACTCCGCCGCGTCCTGCCGGTCGTTAAGGGAGTAAAGCAGGCCCGACCGCAGGCCATCGTTTCCGTCGATACCTACAAGTCCAAAGTTGCCCAGAAGGCGGTCGAGGCGGGAGCGGAGATCGTAAACGACGTTTCCGGTTTCCAGTGGGACCCGGGCATGGCCAAGACCCTGGCCACGCTGGGTTGCGGCGCCGTGCTGATGCACATGCGCGGTTTCCCCGACGAGTGGGGGTCGCTGCCTCCGGTGCCAGATATGGTTCTGCTCGTCAAGCGCGAGCTTCGCGCCCGCGCCGACGCCGCGCTGCTGGCCGGAATCAAACGCGACCGTTTGGTGCTCGACCCCGGCTTCGGTTTCGGCAAGCGCCTGGAGGAGAATTTTCCTCTGCTGCGCCGGTTTGGGGAGTTCCGGGAACTGCAGTATCCGTTGCTGGCCGGCGTCTCGCGCAAGTCGTTTCTCGGAAGGGCGCTCTCCCAAGATGCCCACGATCACAGCCAGGGCGCGCCCGTGGATCAACGCGCCGCGGCCACGCTTGCAGCTGAGGTGATCGCGGCCCTCAACGGCGCGCACCTGATCCGGACGCATGATGTAAAAGCCGCGGTGGATGCTCTAAAGATGGCCGACCTCGCGTCCATCTGAGCCGCGGCGTACTTCTCTCAAGCCGTGCGGCGCATCACAAGACTCCGCCTCGCGGACGCCAGAACGCGTTGGCCACCGGCTCCTCAGATTCCGAAGCCGCGGCTGCGACGCTCGGCGTGTCCTCGCGCACGATCAGCGGTACGGTGGCCCGGACCGTGGTCCCCTCCTCACCCGACGTGACGCTGAAATCCCCGCCCAGCTCGCGAATGCGCTCCCGCATTCCCGCCAGCCCCACCCCGAGTTTGGTGCCATCCTCGATTTGAGCGAGCACCTGCTGCGGCATTCCGCGTCCGTGGTCTCGAATCTCGATGCTGATCTGCTTCGGCGTCGGCCTCCACCTTGATCTCTGCCGACGCGGTGTGGGAATGACGGTGCACGTTGGTCAGGCTCTCCTGCAGCACCCGGAACAGCGCAATCTCAATCGCCTCGGAGAGGCGCGGCAGATCGGGCGGCAGGTCCAGCGATACCGGAATGCCGCTGCGCTCGGAGAATCCGTTGACAAACCAACTGGCCGCCGACGCGAACCCGGCCTCATCCAGCAGCGGCGGATGCAGCAGGTGCGACAGTGTCCGGGTCTCGGCGATCGATTTCTCCAGAATGTCGCTGCATTCCACCAGCAGCGCCGCATTCCTTGGCGGCTGGGGCGACGCGCTCAGCATCTCAATCGCGATCTTCAGCCCCGCCAGATACTGGCCCAGACTATCGTGCAGCTCGCGCGCGATGCGCCGCCGCTCCTGGTCCTGAATTCCCAGCAGCCTCCCGCTCAGCTTGCGCAGCGCCTCTTCGGCATTGCGCCGCGCCGTCACGTCCACCGCAATCAGCCCCACCTGGGTAAATGTGCCGCTGGCATCCGGAATGGGGAAGTAGTTCACCAGCCAGTGCCGGATGTCGCCCGGCTTTCCCGGCAACTCGGCGGACACCGCGTGGTCGTGGATCGGCCGGCCGGTCTGCAGCATCTCGCGCAACACCGCTTCCGTGCGGTCTCCACGCTCGCCGAAGATTTCGAACACCGACTTCCCCAGCAGATCTTCCGCCTTGACGCCCAGCATTCGCGGTAGCACCTCATTGACCCGGGTGTAGCGAAACTGGCGAATCGAGAATCCCGAAGCGCACCGTGGAGCCGGAGAAAAATGCGTCCACAATTTCCTGGCTTCGCCGGGCCGCCTTTCCGTCCGCTGATACTGGGTAAAGGCGTAGTTCAAGCTGAACATCTGCGCTCCCAGCAACAGCAACGCCACCAGGAACGAGATCCCGATCAGCTTCAGGGTGTGGTGATAGTTGGCCCGCGAAGCCGCCTGCCGCTGTTCCAGCAGTTGGTCCTCTTCATCCCGCATTTTCTGCAACGTCTGCTGCACTGCGTCTCCCAGAGCTTCGGTCTGGACGGGCGACGTCGGCGTCCGAGTCAATGCTGGAGAGGCCCCGGTGGTGGGCCTGAATCGACTGCGAGATCAGACTGAGCTCGGTGTCGATGTCGGCCTGCACGGCTTTCAGTTCTCTGCCCTGGTTGGGATTGTCCGCGGTCAGACGGCGAAGATGGTTAAGGTCGCCGGGGATATTTCCCGACCGCCGAGCGATAGCCCTTGCAGCAGCGAATCGTCGCCGGTGAGCACGAAAGCCCGGCCCGAGTTGCTGGCCTGGAAAACGTCCGAGTCCGAGGTCTTCCAGCACGGTCTCCACTTCATGGGTATGCGCCACCAGGACTTCGCTGGCGGTGAGTTTTTGCGTGGCGCGATAGAGGAGCACACTGCTGCCGATCAATAAAGCCACGGCGAGTGCGAACGCCGTCCACGCAATGCCTCGAAGTGAGAGTAGGTCATCGCAAAACCACGCCCGTGGCGGACCAGCGTCAGTTCCGGCCGCCGCCGTTACTATAATATCCCGCTCGGGTTGGCATGGCAACGGCAGCCGCCTGTAGAATGAAATCACATGGGCAGCGCGTCACAACTGGTCCAGATTGATGTCGGCCCGCCGGTCCGCCAACCCAAGCCTTCCTGGCTGCGCGCCAAAGCCCCCGGAGGCGAGAACTTTCATCAGCTCAAGAAGCTGGCGCGCGGCTTGGGACTGCACACCGTCTGCGAATCCGCCCAGTGCCCCAACATCGGCGAATGCTGGAACCACAAGACCGCAACCTTCATGCTGCTCGGCGACATCTGCACCCGCCGCTGCGGTTTCTGCGCCGTCCCCAAAGGCCGTCCCCAGCCGCTCGATCTCGATGAGCCCCGCCGCGTCGCTGAAGCCGTCGCAACTCTGGGACTGAAGCACGCCGTCATCACCAGCGTGAACCGCGACGACGACAACCTCGGCGGCGCAAGAATTTTCGCCGAAACCATTCGCCAGGTGAGAGAAGTCGCGCCCGAGTGCCGCATCGAAGTCCTCATCCCCGACTTCCAGGGACTCGACGAAGCCTTGCAGATCGTCCTCGCCGCCCGCCCCGACGTGCTGAACCACAACACCGAATCCGTCCCGCGCCTCTATCGCGTGGTCCGTTCCGGCGCGCGCTACGAGCGGACGCTGCGGCTGCTGGAAAACGCCAAGAAATTCTCGCCGAGGACATGATTACAAAATCCGGCGTAATGGTCGGCCTCGGCGAAAGCATGACCGAACTGGTGGACGTCTTCGCCGACCTCGCCGCCCGCAAAGTGGACATCCTCACCGTCGGCCAATACCTGCGTCCCTCGAAAGATCATCTCCCCATCGCCCGCTTCTACACCCCCGAAGAATTCGCCTACCTGAAAGAAGAAGCGTTGCGCCTGGGATTTCGCCACGTAGAGTCCGGGCCGCTGGTGCGGTCAAGCTATCACGCGCATGAGCAGGCGGACGGGGTGAGGGCGGGGAACGCGGCGTCGGCCTAGCGCAGCGGAAGCGGCAACTGCGGCATACGATAGGGACGTATCATCCCGCCTTCCATCGGACGGGGTGACACCTTCTCTTTGCTGCCGTTTGCACTTCCTGGTGGGATTTCATCACCCCACTGCACCCAGCCTCTGCGGTGGTCTCTGGCAAATAGCTCCAGAAAAGGTGCTGGGCTGCAATGCTCAATCATGTCGTAGAGTTCATTGGGCTTCTTCGAATGATGTTCCTTCATCGTCGCGATGATGTTCACCATTCTCCGGCCAGCCTGTGCGGTTCGCAAATGCCCGCGGGTGCCGAAGAGTACGAGTTCCGTCACGTTGCGGTAATAGAAGCCAACGCCACGACCATCGGGTCCTCCGTCCTTCCTGACCTTCAACCAAACGATGTTCGTCTTGTACTCAAATCCCCAAGCCTTCATCGTTTGAAGACCCACGCGAGAAGGGCATTCGGACACCAGAGATACAGTGCGATTTGTCGGCAGCGATTCTCGAGATCGGAAGAGCGCAGAGTGGATGATTTTCGGCGTGATATTCTTCTGCACGTCGGGAGCGTAATGGGAGAGTTCGAATGAATTAAGATATTCGTTACAGTCTCTGGCGGGTGTGCCTATGTAATGGAAGATACCGTCCCACCAGGTTTCGCAGTGGAGGTTATCGACTTCGACAACATCGAAGCAGGCGACAGCTTCCCATCGGCGGAAGCCCGCGAATATTGCACAAAGCACGATCTATATGAACCTCCACCAGCATCGCGGCGATGAACCTGCAAGGTCGGTTGGCACTGGGCAATACCTACAAGTCCGGCTCGCAGATCGCCCGCGTGATCAGCGAAGACTGGTGTGGTCGTGAGCTATATTGCGCCGCCTGCGGCTCCGAGCGATTATTGTCTGCGAGGGTGAACACTCCTGCCATTGACTTCGTCTGTCCTACGTGCGATCAGCGTTTCCAGTTGAAGGGCTTCAAGACCTGGAATCAAAGGAAGATTCCCGATGCTGGCTATGAGTCAATGATTTGCGCGATACGCTCCGACAGCGTGCCAAACCTCCTTGTCCTACAGTACACATCTGACTGGCTGATCAGAAATCTAATGCTTGTCCCCGGCGTGTTTTTCTCGGAAACTGTGATCGAGAAACGAGCCCCACTGGGTTCCAAAGCGCAGCGGGCTGGCTGGGTTGGATGCAACATCCTTTTGCATCGAATCCCTGAGGACGGAAAGATCGCAGTCGTATCCGATGGAACCATTGTCGCTGAGCGACCAGTTCGAAAGGAGTACTCCCGTGTTAGAGGACTCGCTGAGGTCCCTCCGGAGGTGAGGGGATGGACGCTCGATGTGCTCGCTTCCATACGAAAGCTAGGGAGCACCCGTTTCTCGCTTCCGGAACTCTATCGAATGGAACCCGATCTACAGCGTATTCATCCGCGCAATCAGAATGTGCGACCGAAGATACGCCAACAACTCCAGGTACTTCGTGATCTTGGATTGATCGAGTTTAGAAGTCCAGGTAACTACGCGCTTCGGAAGTAATTCACGAATGAATTAAAGTCGGGATCGCCAGGCGGCAAAACGGAAATTGAACCTGGAGCCCATGCGCAGAGATCACGACTCTTCGGTCTCCTCGAAAGACTCGCCTTCCAGAGGGTCCTGCGTGGTGGCTTCAGCTTCCACAAATTTCGCAATCGCGCGGCGGAACTTGGGGTCTCTTTTGCGATAGGCTTCCAAGCGTTTCATATCATCGTGCAAAGCCCGCTCTTTTCGGCCCTTTTGCCCCAGGTAGGCCTTGATGGCTTCGTTCAGCAGTTGATTGACCGGGCGGCCCTCAACTTTGCTGAGGCTCTTCAGGGCGTTCCGCTCCGCAGTTTCAATCCGCAAGGTAAAAGCAGTTCGAGCCATGGGTATAGGCTACGCTGTGCTGTGGATGATGTCAATATACGATTATGATGTCACTTTAGAGATTGAGTGTTTTACGACTTAGTTATTTACTATCAATAGGTTAGATGAATTACGGCCGTCGATGGACGGACGGCGGTGATAGAATCCGCGCGCGAGATCCCTCACTCGGCTGAAGTACGCCGAGGTTTCGGGATGACGCATTTGTGACACGAGGCGCACCCAGAAGCGTCATCCACAGACGCCATCATTCCCTCCGACGGCGTCATCCCGAAGACCCCGCGTTCTCTCCAGCGGGGCGAGGGATCCCGCGTGTAGCGCCAAATACCGACCACTAACCGTGGGAGTTTTTTCGTCCGCCGAGGCAGGAAAGCGTGGGAACCACAAGCGCCGGCACAACGTGATCTAGCTAGAAGCTAGAAGCTAGGAGCTAGTAGCTAAAAGCTCAGCTGTAACTAACCTTCCGCTCGCCCTTAACAATCCGCCCCACCGCGTAATACTTTTCTCCGGCGCGGTCGAGAACGGTCTGTGCCTTCTTGAATTTCTTCGCGGGGACCACAGCCAGCATTCCGATCCCCATGTTGAATGTCCGCATCATTTCTTCATGGGGGACGTTGCCCAGCTTTTGCATGTGAGTAAAGATGGGCTGCACCGGCCAGGTGCCGTATTCGATGATGGCGGAGACTCCGCGCGGCAGGACGCGGGGCAGGTTCTCGGTAATGCCGCCGCCGGTGATGTGCGCCAGCGCGGAAACGCATTCGGCCGCGATCAGCTTCTTGATAATCGCCCAATAGCTGCGGTGGGTCAGCATCAGCTCGTTGCCGACTTTGCCTTTGATTTCGTTGACGTAAGTTTCCGGCTCGTAGTTGGCGACTTCAAACAGCAGCTTGCGGGCGAGGGAATATCCGTTGGTATGAAGGCCGGTCGAAGGCAAGCCGAGGATGATGTCGCCGGCTTCGACAGTTTTTCCGGTAATGATGCGCTCGCGCTCGACTACGCCAACGATGAATCCGGCAAGGTCGTATTCGCCGTCGGGATAGAAGCCGGGCATTTCGGCGGTCTCGCCGCCGATCAGGGCGCAGCCGTTGTGCTTGCAGGCGTCGGCCAGGCCCTCGATCACCTTCTCGGCGACCTCGGGCTGAAGGCGGCCGGTGGCGAGGTAGTCCATAAAAAACATGGGCGCGGCGCCCTGCACGGCAATGTCATTGACGCAGTGGTTCACCAGATCGGCGCCGATGGTGTGGTGGACCTTCATCTCGAAGGCCAGCTTGAGCTTGGTGCCGACGCCGTCCACGCTCGAAACCAGGATGGGGTCGATGTATTTGGTCTTATCGATGGCGAAAAGCGCGCCAAATCCGCCAATTTCGCTCAGGACGCCCTTGGTAAACGTCTTATGGGCGAGATACTTGATGCGCTGCTTGGTGCGATTGCCCTGATCGATGTTGACGCCCGCGTCCGCGTAAGTGATGGATTTGGAATTTTGGGTCACGGTGCGTCCGTTTACGATGTGCCTTGCGACGTGCGGCAGGGGAAAAACTTAGAGATTGTAGCACGTTGGAGAGTGAGGAAAAGCATTCACCGCCGAGCACGCCGAGAGCCGCCCTCCCCACGAATGCGTCATCCCGAAACTCGGCGTACTTCAGCCGAGTGAGGGATCTCGGCGCGGGGTGCATCAGACCTGTACGGTCAACCCCCGGCTTGTACACGTCCGTCCACGATTCAGCCAGGTCGTGCCAGTGAGGATTCATGGATTCGATCAGGCGAATCTTTTTGCTTCGACGCCATCCCTTGATTTCTTTTTCGCGGGCGATGGCGGCGTCGGGATAAACGAAGCACTCATAGTAGACCAGGCGCGTGAGGTTGTAGCGGCTCGTGAATCCTGGGACGAGCTTGTTCTTGTGCTGGAAGACGCGGTGCGCCAGATTTCCAGTAATGCCCGTGTACAGCACATGCGAGCGGGGCCGATTGGTCATGATGTAAACGCGAAACTGTTTGGGTTTTCTCAATGCTCATTCCTCCTTTACACTGCGTCATCCCGAAACTCGGCGTACTTCAGCCGAGTGAGGGATCTGGCGTTGGATCGCCACCGCCGCCGTTTATAGCACCGAGGCTTCCCCCTGTCTGTGACGGATGAACATTCCCCGGCTCCGGAGACACGACACGCGGGATCCCTCGCCCCGCTGGAGAAAACGCGGGGACTTCGGGATGACGCCGTCTGGAGGTGCATTTTGTCTTTTTGTCCCCTCGGCGTACTCGGCGGTAAAAGCCCTTGCAGTTCTCTTTTGGGAACAAATCCACAAATATTTCACGATTCGCCTTTTATTCGCTTTGCATACGCGATATACTCCACCCAGTTTCCACATCGTACTCACAGGAGAAGCACTCATGGCGGACGAACGGGGCCGGGCGATTGAAATGGCCTTTGCCCAGATCGAGAAGCAGTTTGGCAAAGGTTCCATCATGCGGTTGGGGTCGAAAGAGATTGTCCCCATCGCGGTGATTCCGACCGGCGCGATTTCATTTGACGCCGCCCTCGGCGTCGGCGGCTTCCCCCGCGGCCGCGTAGTAGAAATCTTCGGCCCGGAATCTTCCGGCAAGACGACGATCGCTCTGCAGGTAGTTGCCTCGGCGCAGGCGCTGGGCGGCATGGCCGCGTTCGTGGACGCCGAGCACGCGCTCGATCCCGGCTACGCCAAGAAACTCGGCGTGGACGTGGACAATCTTCTGGTCTCGCAGCCCGACTACGGCGAGCAGGCGCTCGAAATCACCGAAGCCCTGGTGCGGTCGAACGCCATCGACGTGCTGGTCGTGGACTCGGTGGCCGCGCTGGTCCCCAAGGCCGAACTCGACGGCGAAATGGGCGACAGCCACATGGGCCTGCAGGCGCGCCTGATGTCGCAAGCCCTGCGCAAATTGACCGGAACGGTTTCAAAGTCGCGCACCTGCCTGATCTTTATTAATCAGATCCGCGAAAAGATCGGCGTGATGTTCGGCAATCCCGAAACCACCACCGGCGGCCGCGCGTTGAAATTTTATTCGTCGGTGCGAATCGACATCCGCCGCATCGCCGCCATCAAAGAAGGCGACGTGGTCGTCGGATCGCGCACCAAAGTCAAAGTCGTCAAGAACAAAGTCGCCGCCCCGTTCCGCGAAGCCGAATTCGACATCCTCTACGGTCAAGGAATTTCGAAGGAGGGCGATCTGCTCGACCTGGCGTCGAACCAGAACATCGTGGAGAAATCCGGCTCCTGGTACAGCTACAAAGGCGAGCGCATCGGCCAGGGCCGCGAAAACGCCCGCCAGTTCCTCAAAGACAATAAGGACACCATGGTTAAGCTCGAGGCCGAAGTGCGCAAGAACCTCGGCCTGGCGACGGCGGGACCGCAAGCGCCGCGCCGGCGGCGGCAGTGCCACCGCGCGCCAGCCGCAGGCCCAGGCGCCAGAGTGACGACCATGCCTACGGGGACGGATGCCAAAGCGCCGGCGGCGGCGAGGCGATAATTCCTCTGTGCTCTCTGTGTTCTCTGTGGTTCAATGATTTTTCTGGATAACCACGGAGAACACAGAGGGGCACAGAGAAGACCTCTCGCCAAGAGCGCGATGCGATTCCTTTTGCTCGTCCTGCTTGCTGTGTCCGCGTCTTGCCGCGCACAGAATCCGGCTCCGCCCCCGGAATATCGCGCGTTTCAGCATCCCGAGCGCGTAACCATCGCCGGCTACTCCGGTGATGCCATGGAGCCGTTCGTCACCCACGACGGCCGCTATCTGCTTTTCAACAATCGCAATGATCCCAGCGTCAACACCAACCTGCATTACGCCGAGCGGGTTCGACCTGCACTTTACCTATCGCGGCGAGATTCAAGGGGTGAATACCGACGCGCTCGAAGGCGTGCCCTCGCTGAGCTGCGACGGCACGCTGTACTTCGTTTCGACGCGCAGCTACGGCAGCACGTTTTCGACGATTTATCGGGCGCGCTTTGCAAAAGGCGTCGCGATCAACGTCGAGCTGGTGCCCAGAATTTCGCGGCGCACTCCCGGCTGGGTCAATTTCGACGCCGAGATCAGCGCCGGCGGCGAGACACTCTACTCCGTGGACAGCCAGTTCAAAAACGGAATGCCGGCAACGGCGGACATTTTCATCGCCAAGAAGCACGGCGACGTTTTCGAGCGCGTGCCCGACAGCGATGACGTGCTGAAGTTGGTCAACACTAAAGCATTGGAATACGCTCCAGCAATTTCATCCGACGGCCTCGAGCTGTTCTTCACCCGAGTCGACAAAATCACCGCAACCGCCGAGCCGCGAATCTGGCGCGCCGCGCGAAAAAACATTCATGAACCTTTCGGCGAGCCGCAGTTGGTCAGCGCCATCACCGGCTTCGCCGAAGGTCCAATCCTCTCGCCAGATGGATTGTCGCTCTACTACCACGCGCGGGAGGCCGGGAAGTTCGTGATCATGCGGGTTCACGCGTGCGGCGGAGAAGGGACTTCATCGGGATAGTTGTTCGGCGCCATAGATTGTTACCCTCGGCTCGATGCCAAAAGATGTTACGAGCTTTTTTGCCCTCCGAAAACGAGTTCGAACGCACGGCCCCGCAGCGTGTGCTGGAAAGAACCGAAGCGGTCGAATGCTTCGTCACGCGTGTCAAAGTAGCCCTGATTGGCCGGTACAAACCTCGAAAGATCTTGCTCTGGCTTTGCGCAGGCAAGGCCACAGGTTTTTCCTAGAAAATCCACCGGAGTGCTGCGCACCGCTTCAAAAAGCGATTCACCGGAGTTCGTAAATCCACCGGCAGCGCCGGCCGCCATTTGTTCTGCGGGAGCATGTAGTTCGTCGAAATCAATCCACTGGTCCTCGACGTAGAACTGCGGCCAAACCAGCAGGACGCTCCTGGGGATGAACATCCGCGTAAGCCGAAAACGTGGATACCAAAAACTTCCCTTCACGGCGAGGGCGCGCACTCGGGTGGGAATTCCGGCTGCCCGGGCAATCGCTTCCAACACAGCGGTGCGTTGGCTGCATGAGCCTTGTCCTTTCTGCACTGTCTCAGATGCGGGCTGTCGCTCGTCAACGCTGTACACCGGGCGAAGCGTTCTCACCAGATGAAGATGAGCGTTGCGCAAGAATGAAATCGCCGGTGGAGACTGTTGTAGTAGCATTGCGGCCACTCGTTGGATTTCCGGATGGCCGGTGTCGAGAATCGGCGTCGCGTTACGGTTTGCTGCGTCCGGGGGATTGTGAGGCTCGGCCACGGTGTTGTCTCAGTGTAGATTAGCGTTCATCCGATGAATATTCCTACACCGCCACCTGCGACGACCGGAGATGAGCAAATGGACATCGCCGCCAAGTTGAACTGGGTTGGCTGGCTGCCATTGGTCGTGCTTCCCCCGAGCGCGGTGCTCGCACGCAATGCCTTGCCGCCCTGGGGATTCATGTGGCTTCTAGCGTTTGCCATCTACGCCGCGCTCAAGTGGCTGACTTGGTGGCAGGTGCGCGCGCGATTCAGTCATGCAGGATGGCGTTCGTTGGCTTACCTGTGGGCGTGGCCTGGAATGGATGCGGAATCGTTCCTTGATCCGACGAAGGTGGTGGAAAGCGTTGCCCTTGGTGCCTGGTTCTGGGCGATATTCGAAACCGCGCTGGGCGCGGCCTTGCTTTGGGCAGTCCCGCGAGAAATTCCCCAGAGCGCATCGCCATTGCGCGGATGGGTCGGAATGCTGGGACTGATTCTGCTGCTTCACTTTGGCAGTTTCCGAATGCTTGCTTTCTTCTGGCAGAGTCGCGGAGTCGCGGCAACACCAATCATGTCTGCTCCACTCCGGTCGACCTCGCTAAGCGAATTCTGGGGAAAGCGGTGGAACCTTGGATTTCGCCAACTTTCGTATGATCTCGTCTTTCGCCCGCTGCGTAGAAGTCTGGGTTCCGGCGGGGCGGGGTTTCTGGTGTTTGTTTTGTCCGGCCTCATCCACGATCTTGTAATTTCGGTGCCGGCCCGAGGCGGCTACGGCCTTCCCACGCTTTATTTCATGCTCCAAGGACTTGGCGTTGCGGTTGAGCGCTCTGGCCTTGGCAAGCAACTCGGCCTGCGGCAGGGGGCAAGGGGTTGGCTCTTCATGGCGGTGACTACGGCGGCACCCGCGTTCTGGCTCTTTCACCCACCGTTTGTGCACAATGTGATACTTCCCTTCATGAAGGCTATCCACGCGCTATGACCAACACCTTGGCGGAACGGCTCTTTGACCTCGATCTGTGGCTGGCGGGGCTGGGACATTTCGTGATCCTGATCGCTAGTTCTCAGGTACCCTACCGCCTGGGATGGAAACAAGATCTTCAACAGTTAATGCCATTTAACCGCAAGCTACTCTGGGTGCAGAGCGGCTTCACCGTGATCACGATTGTCGCGTTTGGCACGCTGACGTTCGTCTTACACATGGAACTCCTGCGTGGAGACCGCGCCGCGATGGGACTTGCAGCTTTTATTGGAATCTATTGGACGGCGAGGGTCCTCGTGGACGCGTTCTATTTTTCCCATGAGGACTGGCCAAAAGGTAAGCAGTTCGCTGTGGGTCACGCGCTGCTAACAGCGTTGTTTTGTTCCCTTGCTACTAGCTATCTAGCGTTGTTTATTTGGAATGTGTGGCTGAGAACTCCGAGTGTCGCATGAGCCGCGAATTGCCATTACCTCCCTTGCCGAATAAAATCAGTACACCTCCGGCCCGCCCTGTTTCAGCGTGGAAAAACGAATAAGCTGAGGCTTGCGTAGCCCCGCGAGGTTACGAGTTTCTTTAAGAAGCGCCATGAAAAAAGTCATCGCCATCTATCCCGGCTCGTTTGATCCGCCGACGAACGGGCACCTGGATCTGATTGGGCGGGGGAGCCGAATTTTTGACGAGCTGGTGGTGGCGATTTTGCGCAATGCGGAGAAGACTCCGCTGTTCAGCGTGGGCGAGCGGCGGAAGATGCTTGAGGACTTGACTGCGGGTTTCAAGAACGTCCGCGTGGACGTGTTCGACGGGCTGACCGTCGAGTACGCGGCGCGAGTCCAAGGCCAGCGCGGTGTTGCGCGGCATCCGCGCGCTGAGCGATTACGAATACGAACTCCAGATGGCGATGATGAACCGCAAGCTGCGTCCTGAACTGGAGACCGTGTTCATGATGCCGGCCGAAAAGTATTCGTATCTGAGTTCGCGGCTGGTGCGCGAAGTGGCGCGGCTGGGCGGCGTGGTCAGCGGGCTGGTCCCGGAGATGGTGGAACAACGGCTCAAGGAAAAACTTGATCCGGCATACAAGCTGGCGAATCGAAAAGGGAAAGTAAAAAGTAAAGGCAGGGAAATAATGACTCCAGTTACCGAAACCGTAACGCGCAGCCCGAGCAAGGCGGCGTTGAAACTGACCGAACGCATCAACCGCATTGAGCCTTCCGCCACCATGGCGGTGGTCGCCGAGGCCGAAAAGCTGCGCCAGGCGGGCGTGGACGTGGTTGACCTGAGCGTGGGCGAGCCGCATTTCAACACCCCGCAGCACATCAAGGACGCGGCCATTGCGGCCATCAACGGCAATTTCACGCGCTACACCGCGGTCGGCGGCACCGTCGAATTGAAGGACGCGATCGTGAAGCGCCACGCGGCCGATTTCGGCTCGGCCTACAAGCGCGAAGAGGCGATGGCCTCGACCGGCGGCAAGCATGTGCTGTTCAACGCCATTCAGGTGCTGGTCGATCACGGCGACGAAGTCATCCTGCCGGTGCCGTACTGGGTTTCGTTCAAAGACATCATTCGTTACGCCGGCGGCAATCCGGTGCTGTTGCAGAGCAGCGAAGACGACGGCTTCCGCGTGACCGCCGACATGGTCGCGCGCCTGGTCACTCCGCGGACGAAGATGATCATTCTGAATTCGCCGTCGAACCCGACGGGCGCGGTAATGTCGCCGGAAGACTTGACCGAAGTTGCGCGGTTCGCCGCCGAGCGCGGCATCTGGGTGATGTCGGACGAAACTTACGTTTATCTGAATTACAGCAGCCGCGAGTTTTCGCTGGGATCGTTGCAGGAGCAGCGCGAGCGAATCATCGTCGTGGGATCGCTTTCAAAAACCTACGCGATGACCGGATGGCGCATGGGCTTTTCGCTCGCCCCTGCGGCCGTGACCGCCGCCATGCAGAAGCTGCAAAGCCAGTCCACGTCGAATCCAACGTCGGTGGTGCAGAAGGCAGCGGTCGCGGCGCTCACCGGATCGCAGGCCTGCGTTGCGGAAATGCGCGCGGAATACATTCAGCTTCGCGATCACATGCTGGCGGGCTTGCGCGCGATTAACGGCATCAAGTGCACCAAGCCGGAAGGCGCGTTCTACGTGTATCCGAACGTGTCGGCGTTCTTCGGGCGCGGCGGAATCAATTCTCCTGCGGACTTCGCGAAGAAACTGCTGCACGAGGCGCACGTGGCGGTCGTCCCCGGCGAAGGCTTCGGGACGAACGAGCACGTTCGCATGTCCTACGCGACTTCGCAGAAGGAACTGGATCGCGGGCTGGAGCGGCTGCGCGAATTTCTGGGCGCGCTCTAAAGTCAAAACCTTTAACCACAGAGGACACAGAGAGCACAGAGGAAAAATCAGGAAAGTAGTTCCTCTGTGATCCTCTGTGTCCTCTGTGGTTAAAGCTTTTCGCTGGCATCTTCCGGCAGAATTAGTCCTCCAATGCGGCTGGGCAATCACACCATGACCGATTTGTATCCACTTCTTAATGACGCCGTTGTTCGACCCGCGCCCCTGGGGGACGCACGATCTCTCGCCCATCTATCCGCAGCAGTTCAAAGAAAAAATCGGCGAGTCGTGGCTCACTGGCGATCACTGCAAAGTGCAGAACGGCCCGTTGGCGGGGAAGTCGCTGGCAGAACTGGCGTCGCAGTACAAACGCGAACTCGTGGGCGACGCGCCTGCCGGACGACAATCGCGTTCCCGCTGCTCGCAAAATTTTTGTTTCCGCACGAGAAGCTTTCGGTTCAGGTGCATCCCGATGACGACGCGCGCGCGCCTTGGCCAGCCCTGCGGCAAGACCGAATGCTGGTACGTTGCCCATGCCGAGCCGGGCGCGGAAATTGGGCTGGGCCTGAAGTCTGGCGTCACCGTCGCGCAATTCGAGCAGGCGATCAGCGAAAATCGCGCGGAAGAATTCTTGAACTGGATCAAAGTATTTACCGGAGACATGATCTACGTCGCCGGCGGCACGGTGCACACGCTGGGGCCGGGCTCGATCATCGTCGAAACCCAGCAGCAGTCCGACACCACATTTCGTCTCTACGATTACGGCCGTCCGCGCGAATTGCATTTGCAGCAGGGATTGCGCGTGATCAAGGAAAACGCCGCATCGGGAAAAGTGAAGCCGCGATCGTTTCCGGGAATCTGGACCGAAATGGCAATCACCCGATCCGCTGGTGGCATCGACCTACTTTGTGGTCCAGCGATTCGATCTGAAGAAAGAAGAGGTCTCCGAGTTCTCCGCGCGCGACCACCATTCGGTGCAGATTGTGGTCGCGATCGATGGAGCCGGAGTATTGCAGGCGCCGGACTGTGATCCGGTTCATTTCGCCAAGGGCGACGCCGTGGTCGTCCCGGCGGCGATCGCCGCAGTTTAGAATTCAAGCGCAGCCGCAGTATGCGATTTTCTGAAATCGTTTGTGCCAGGAGTGCCGCTGCCGGACCCGGAGATCACTTCCGATTGAAGATTGCAGATTTGTAGATTGCAGATTTCGGTATGTCGGTTTCAATCTGCAATCTAAAATCTACAGTCTGAAATCTCCTTCATGCCCTCGAACTTCTATCCCGTGATTCTCGCCGGAGGCCGCGGCACCCGCTTCTGGCCGCTCAGCCGCAAGAAGCGCGCCAAGCAACTGCTCGCACTCGATGGCAAGCAGACCATGATTCAGCAGACGGTCGCGCGCTTGCGCCCGCTGGCTCCACCGAAACAGTTTTGGATCATCACCAACGACGATTCGCGTCCCGAGATCCTGCGCCAGCTTCCAAGCTTCGCCGCGAGCAAGTCGTTGCCGAGCCGGTAGGCCGCAACACCGCGCCGGCGATCGGTTTGGCGGCTTTCATTCTGCAGAGGCTCGATCCGGACGCCGTCCTCGGGCTTTTCCCCTCCGATCACGTCATCGCCGACAACAAGCGTTATCACCAGGTTTTGCAGGAGGGAATCGACATCGCGGCGGCGGGCGAAAACATCGTGGTCCTTGGAATCCAGCCCACTCGCCCGGAAACCGGGTACGGATACATCGAAGTCGGGTCGCCTTCCACCGGCAATGCCCGCCGCGTGCGCAGGTTTACCGAGAAGCCCAACGCCGAGCGCGCTGCGGAATTTCTGAGCGCGGGCAATTTCTTCTGGAACAGCGGAATGTTTTTGTGGAGCGCGCGCACCCTGACCAATGCCCTGGCAGAGCATCTGCCGAAGACGGCGCTCTTGCTGGAGAAAATCGCCGCCAGTCTACGGCACGCGAGCGTTCGCTAGCACCTTGCGCGGGCTGTATCCCAAGTGCGAAAACATCAGCGTGGATTACGGAATCCTCGAACCGCGCTCTGCCAAAGGCGAGCAGGCCTCGAACATCTTTTGCCTGCCCGCCGATTTCGGCTGGAACGATCTGGGCTCGTGGACGGCGCTGCATGAACACCACACGTCGCGACGCCCGGCGAAAGACGGCAACCTGATTTCCGCACAAGGCATCTTTACCCTGAACGCCAGCGGAAATTATGTTCATGCGCCGGGCAAATTCGTCGCCGTGGTCGGCGTGAATGACATTGTCGTCGTGGAAACCGAAGACGCGCTGCTGGTCACCACCCGCGAAAACTCGCAGGACGTAGGCAAAGTGGTGAAGCATCTGGATGAGAAGAAGTTGAAGAAACTGGTGTGAAGAAGCATCGGTCGTTGGTCGTTGTCGTTGCCAACCCCGCCCGGCCCCACCTTTCACAAGTCACCACAACCGAATGACTAACCGCCGGCGAAGCCAACGACGAACGACCAACGACCAACGACGGCTCATCAAATTCGGCACCGACGGCTGGCGTGCGGTCATCGCCGACGACTTTACGTTCGACAACGTTCGCCGCGTCGCCGGAGGCATTGCGTCTTACGTTTTGAAGCATGAAGACGCCGCGCGCGGGCTCATCATCGGTTACGACACGCGCTTCGGTTCGCCGCTTTTGCGCGGGCTGCGGCGGAAGTCCTGGCAGCGGCCGGCATTCCGAGTCAAGCTTTCCAACGACTGCAGTGCCGACTCCTGCGATTTCGCTCGCCGTTAAGAACCTTGGAGCCGCGGGCGGCGTGGTCATCACTTCCAGCCATAATCCCTGGAACTGGAACGGCGTAAAGTTCAAAGCCAAATTCGGAGGCTCGGCGCCCCCGGCGATCATGAAAGTGATTAGCGAAGAAACCGCCGCCGGATCCATGCCGAACGGTAATCGCGCGGCGATTGAAGAAGTAGATCTGAAGCCCGCGTACATCAAGGCGATTTGCGCATTTGCCGACATCGAGCTGATTCGCAAAGCCCAGCTTCAAGTTCGCAATCGATTCCATGTACGGCGCCGGGCGCGGCGTGCTGACGCAGATCTTCAGCGAACAGCGAATATCGAGTTCGTCGCCATCCGCCAGGAGTTGAATCCTCTTTTCCCCGGCATCAACCCGGAGCCGATCGAGCCGCATGTCCGCATGCTGCAGGAAATCGTCGTCCGCGAAAAATGCCATGCCGGATTTGCGACCGACGGAGACGCCGACCGCATCGGCGCGGTCGCCGAAGACGGCAGCTTTGTGGATGCGCACAAGATTTTCTGCGTTCTGCTGCGAATGGCTGCTGCGCCGCAAGCAGTGGTCCGGAGAGGTCGTCCGCGCTTTCAATACCACGCGCATGCTTGACCGCATCGCCGCCAAGTATGGGCGCAAGTTGATCGAGTGCCCGATCGGCTTCAAGTACGTTGCCGACCTCATGATGGAGCGCGACATCCTGATCGGCGGCGAAGAATCGGGCGGCATCGGCTACTCGCGGTTTCTTCCCGAACGCGATGGAATTCTGAATTCCCTGCTGCTGGCCAACGTGATGGCGGAAGAGCAAAAGCCGCTCGGGCGTGCTGGTTTCAGAGCTTCAAAAGGAATACGGGCCGCACTACTACGGCCGCCGCGACCTGCACATTTCCGACGACGTAAAGAGTAGCGCCATTGAACGCGCCCAATCCGAGCAAACTACGCGACTGGGGAAATATGCGGTCTTGAAAAAGCAGGGGATGGACGGAATCAAATTTTTTCTCGATGCGCCCACCAACGGAAATGGCGCCGAAGCCTGGGTTCTGTTCCGGGCCTCGGGCACGGAGCCGCTCCTGCGCATCTACGCCGAAGCTGCCTCCCCGGAGTTGGTCGAAGAAATGCTGGCGTCAGCAGAAGCGTTTGCTCGTTCTGCGTGATTCTCGGCGCCGCTCCAGAATGCAGAAAATCTCTTGGTGGCCCTACGGTTGCGCTCCCGCATTCAGCACAATCGTCAGCGGCGTGATACTGGCCGGCTTCACGTAACGGTTCACCAGAAACCGCTTGCCGTCTTTGCTGACGTCGTAGCTGAACACGTCGGTCGAAGAGATCGCGGCGCGCCCGTGAAACTGGAACAGCGGCGTGGCCGTGCCCGTGGAAAACGTCCCAACCGTGCTGACCGGCACCGCAGTCATTGTCCCCGAGGGCCCCAGATAGAAAATCTCCTTGCCATCACCGCGCCAGCGCGGCTCGGTCCCGCCGCCGCGCGAGACCTGCCATTTTCCCACTGCGCCCGGGAACGTGGTCACGTAAATCTCCCAGTTCCCCGATTCGTCCGAAGCATACGCCACCCATTTTCCATTCGGAGAAATCTGGCCGTTGCTTTGATTTCCCGTTCCTGCCATGAACGGAAGGGAAGCGGTGCCATCGGCGGGCACCAGTTCCAGATGGTTTCCCGCCACGGCTTGGTGGGTGCACAAAATTCGCCGATTGTCCGGCGTCCAGGAATTCGGAACAATGTCATCGGAGGCGGTAACTTGATGGATTGCTTTTTCGGGCTCCAGGCCGCTAGCTGCCTTCAGGAACAGGCCTGCTCGCCCGGTGCTGCCGCCGGCTGACCGGTAGGCTAACTTGCTCCCATCCCGCGACCACACTCCCACTACTTCCTCGGCGGGATCAAACGTGAAACGCGAACTGCCGGCCGCGCTCACACTTTCGAACCAGATGTCCACGTTGTTGGCCTTCTGGTCGCTGATATCCACCGCGACCCGATTTCCCTCCGGCGACAGCGAGGGGTTGCACTGCACCGCCGGCTCTCCCACCCGTCCCAGTTCCTTTCCCGCGCGGTCCATCCAGGTAAGTGCAGACAACGTGGCCCCGGTGCTGGTGTTGTAAATCAACGTTCCATTCCGAGACACGGTCAGAGCCACCCAATAGGTGGAGGGCTGAAACCCCACCGCGTTCGCAATCTGGGTGCTGGCGCCGGAAACCGCAGCTTTGCCGCTGTCGAAGGGCACACTCACCAGGTGGCGCTCATCGTCGGCATAAAACAAGTGGGCGGAGTCGATGCCGAAACTGGAATGGCAAATCTGCACCAGGTTCATCTCCTTGCCATCCAGCGAACTCGCATAGATAGCGCTGAAATGATCGTCTCTGGCATTTCCGAAGTTGCCCGCCCAAAATAAAAAATGATTTCCGTCGGGAAGAAAGACCGGCCAGCGGTGGGATTGATCATCCTTGGAAAAGGGATGGTCGTTGAGGGCGGCCGCGCCGCTGCCATCGGCATTGATGCGCCACAGAAAGCTGCCGGAATCCGGAGCATAGACAATCACGCCCCTGCTGCCCCAGCTGCCGCCGCGTGCGGCCTCAACGTTGGCCAGCGCCACCGGCGCCCCGCCGGCAACCGCAACTTTCATCAACTTGCCGTTGGCGAAGAACGCCAGATTCGCCCCGTCCGGCGACCAGAATGGATACGACGCGCCCTCAGTCCCCGCCAACAGCGTGGCATTCGGCGAGCCAACCCGCTGCACGAAAATCTGTGGCTGACCCGAGTTTTCACTCGGAGAAACAAAAGCCAGCGTCGAGCCATCCGCGGAAAGCGCCAAGTGGCTGACCTCGCCGGAAACCGCTATTGAGAACTCCATCCGTATCTTGGGTTCTGATCGGTGCGCTCCGAACCAAGTGATTGCCGTGGCCAACGCAGCTGCGACCAGAACGGAAATCCAAAGGTAAGCCGGGATTCTGCTCGGCGCCGCTGCAATGCGCGCTGCCGCCGTATCCGATCCCGAAAGAGCGCTCAGCGCAAACGACAAATCCTTCGCTGACTGAAACCGCTGCTCGGAATTTTTCTCCAGGCAGCGCCGCACAATCCGGTCCAGCGCCGGTGAAACCACATGCCCGGGATCGGCCAACTCCGCCGGGTCTTCTTTCAGCACCGCCGTCATGGTTTCGGCCGTAGTATCGCGGCGAAACGCCCGCTTCCCGGAAAGCATCTCGTACAGCACCGCACCAAACGCGAAAATATCGGTGCGCGCATCCACTCCGCCGCCCCGCACCTGCTCCGGAGCCATGTAGCTGGCGGTCCCCAGCACCACTCCCGCAGCGGTGTGGGAATGCGTGAGCGTGACGCTGTCACTGACCGATCCGGATTGCGCCAGCTTGGCCAGCCCAAAATCCAGAATCTTGACTCGTCCATCTTTGCTGACGAAAATATTCTCCGGCTTCAGGTCGCGATGCACGATCCCCTTCTCGTGCGCCGCCGCCAGCCCCTGCGCCATCTGTACTCCGTAGTCGATGGCCTTGCGCTGCGGCAAAGCTCCGCCGTCCAAAATCTCACGCAGGGTTTCGCCTTCCAGCAGCTCCGAAACCAGATACGGCGAGCCGTTCTCCTGCCCGGTATCGAAAATCGCCAAAATGTTGGGGTGATTCAGTGCGGCTACGGCCCGAGCTTCCTGCTCAAAGCGGTGCAGCCGGTCAGGCTCCCGCGCGAACGACTCGGGAAGAATCTTGAGCGCGACCTCGCGTCCCAGCCGCGTGTCCCGCGCCCGATACACCTCTCCCATGCCGCCTGCGCCCAGCGGCGCGAGAATTTCATAGGGACCGAGTTTCATCCCGGAGTTCAAAGCCATGTGTGGGGAGGATTATATCGTGGTGACTGGAGCTTTACCGTGGGCTGCACTCGTGAAGTCATGCGTCACCGTGGAAGAGTGGCGCTTCCAGGGCCGCGTATGCTGTCGTAAATCTTCGAGGCTTTCGACCCCCGGTGCTGTCTAATGCAACGGGTTCTCGAGGAACCATGCCAGCGCGACGGATGCGCCCAGCACAAAACGCGTCACACCCGGCCTTCTTCAATCAAGTCCTTCACCCTGAAACCCCTGGGCCGCCGCGCTCTCTTTCTTGTCCGCTCGATCTCAGCAAAGACATCTTTCAGGCTGTTTTCGGGCTGGGCGGGAATGACGATGGGGGCCAGCTTGCCGTGGCGGGTGATGCCGATGCGCTCGCCTCCAGAGGCCCGCTCTACGATCTCCGACAGTTTTGCTTGGCTTCAAACAGCCCCATTGATATAACCCCCTGCGGTCAAAGCTCGAGCTACGGCGTGGGCCAGGCGACCACCGGCACGGCGTGCGCTAAAACTACCTTGCTTCCCTTAAGCTGCACGGCCTCCAGTTCCTGTAACGTGCGGTCCATCTCGTCCGGGCTGACCGGCGGGTCGAAGACGAAGCGCCCGCGGAAATCCGGCGAGCGCGCAACCAGAAACATGGTCCAGCAGTTGGTCAGCGCGGTCTGGTCATAGGGATCGGCGGAGATGCTGGACCAGAAGCGATTGACGTTCCCCTGGAAATTTACTTTGCCGTCCGGCTTCTTCCACTCTTGATACAGGGATACGACGGCCGCCATGTTGCTGGCTGCCGAGCTGGAAGGGGCGGCCTCGGCGGCTTGGGAAAAGAGCGGGGCCGCCCGGGCGAAGGCTTCGTCGGATTGCTTGCCTTTCAGCAGCTCAAGCATGCCGCGCAACTGCTTCGACACCGCCAATGCACTGGGCGCGGTGGCGCTCAGCGGACTCTCTTCGAACGACTGCAAAGCTGCCGCCGCCGACTCGGCCCGCGTTTCGCCGGACTGGTTGCGGACCACAAAGTATCCCGCCAGCCCCTCTACAAACTTCATCTCCGGCAGCCGCTCGCTCAATGATTTTTGTCCCACCATGGCTCTCGCCAGGATCCACCCATCCTGGCCCGTCTGGGTATGAATTCGGATCCAATCCCCTTGTGAATCGGTCATGTAATAGGCCGGATGTCGCGCCTCGGGGAACAGCACCATCAGCGGCTTCCCCGGCGAGTTCTGGTCCGGCTTCTGGTGCACGATACTCGCTTCTTCAAACCGTTTCCGGATGGCCTTCAGGTCGTCTTCGCTGACGTGATGCGGCGCGAAGGTAAGGGTCTGGGAAACCAGGTGCGCCGCGATCTTTCGGTCACCGAACGGCAGCTCCAGCATTTCCCCGGGATCGTAGCGGGTCAGGCGGCCAAACGAAGCGTAGCTCTGTACGTAGATCTCGTTCTCCACGCGAAAAATGCGGCCCCACACTATCACTATTCCCCGGGAGCGGTTCTGCCAGCCGAACTCACCTATAACGCTGTTCTGCACCACCTCGGGCTGGCACTCCGAAGGCCTTCCCATCAAACGAATGGAGGCCACCTTCCCGAAACGGCTGATCGCCAGCAAGGTGTCGGCCTGGATCAGTCCCGCCAAACCAGTCCCTACCGGCGATTCCACCTGGCTGGTTTCGTCCGAAGTGTAATCGACGTAGGGCAGTACGAAAACCGTCACATCGGAATCCGGGAACATGCCCGGCGCTGTGCACGGAGTGATCATTCCTGCGAACGCATGACTCAGCAACAGAGTCAGGAACGCCGCCGTTGCGGCTCCGCCGCGGGTCCATCGCAGCCACGTCATTGTCCACCTCCACCCGGGCACTCCTGCGCCACCACCGCGTCCGGCAGATGTTGCAGCGGCCCGTGATAGTTGGTATTGGTTCGGGCGTCGGCCAGAACTTCGCACTTCTTCGCCTTCACGAATGCCAGCAACTGTTTCTGTGGCGGAGTGGGAGTAGCTCCAAAGGCGCGACGCAGAGAATCCGACGCTGCCCGCAAGTCGCGGTTCGCGCTGTCATACGCCGCCGGGCCCTCCAGGCTCAGCAAACGCACCGCCCGGGCAACCGTGGCATAGCTGTCCAGTTCATCCAGATTGGCCAGCCACTCCGCCATTTCATCCGGAGAACTCCCCACTCTGGGGTGATACTGCCGTTGCAGGAACGGGCTGACGCTGGCCGTGGACAACGGCAGCATCGCGTATTTCACAAACACGTTGTGCTTGCCACCACTGGGCGGAAAGATCTCGCCCCACACCTCCAGCACCACGTCGCGGTTTACCAGGCCTTGCATGGTGGTGGGGGGAAAAGAAGTCTCCCCCTCGGGAAATTTGCCGATGCAACGAACCAGGTGATAGCGGATCGCCGGGTCCTGGTCGAGACCTTCCAGCCGGGTCTGCAACTGGAAATTCAGCAAATCCATCAGTTGCTTTTCCTGCGCATCGGTTGCACTGGAACTGAAGCGGATATCGTCCAGCAGGATTTTGTACCCGATGACCGTGTTCATCTCGGTGCACAGTTGCGGGTCCTGCGCCCGCGCTGTGAAATTCAACGCCAGCGCGGCTATACAGCACATCAAGCATCGCTTCCGTCGCCCGGGTTGGCTCACGCGAAACCTCCTGCAACCTGTCTTTAGGGTTGGTTCAGTGCGTCGAGGGAATCCTGCGCCTGCTTTCTCACACTGACAATATTGTCCTGAGTTAGTCCCTGGGATCCCGGCACCGCGGTGAACGGCGCGGCCTGCGGGATCGCCCGATCCAGCTTGCCGATATATCCCTGCAACGGTTCCTTTGCATCTTTGCAATCCAGGTCCCCGAGCAACTTGGCTGCGCTCGCGTGCACCTCCATCTGATAGAGACGCGTGTGGTTCCCAATCACGCCCACCAACTGCTGGCAGACAAAATCCCTGTCCACCGCCGCCGCCGCCCGCAACCCCGCCACCGCCGCGTCCTCATGCTCCACCACTCCCGTTTGCAGCACCTGGATCAGGGGAGCGACCGCGTACCGGCCGTGCGCGCCCAACGCCAAAGCCTCAGACATGGCGGTGCTCGCGTTGGCCTTGTCCAGGTCCTGCATCAGTTGCTGCATGTCTTTGACGTTCTCCAGATGGAGCTGCCGCTCCTTCAGCGCGTTCTCGATTCGATTGGTCACAAATAATGACACCAGCAGCGTTACCACGCTCCAACTGATGGTCGAAACCTTTTCGAATTTGTCCCAGAAGTCCTTCCCCGCGGGCTTGAGTTTCTCGACCTGCTTCTCCAGAGCGGACACCCGGCCCTGGACATCGGTGGTGGCGGGCGCACCCCCCGGTCCGGTGGAAACAGCCGACATAATAGAAACCTCCCGCAGCAGAATGCCCCAAAGTATAGCCCCAAATGGAATTCCTGCTGGAATTGGCATTCTTGTTCCGAAAATGTAACAAGCGGAACCACACCACAATCGGCAACCCACCGCCGGCCGGGTTGGATCAATCTCTCAGCGCCAATTCGACCAATCCCACCTCCCGCTCTCAATCCGGAACGATGTGGTAGCATTTTGGCATCATGCGGCGGCTCTCAGCCTATTTCGCACTGTTGCTGATTTGTGCCGGGGCTCTCAGCCCACTTCTGGCCGCCGCCCAGATGTCGAGCGTTCCCGCGTGCTGCCGGCGCAGTGGCATCCACCGCTGCCAGAAGGACTCTGGCGAAACCGGATTTCACGCTCCCCAGGCCAAATGCCCGTACTCTACCCCGATCACGGTTGCGCGATTCCCCGGCCTCGAGTCCAAGCAGTTCAGCCTCGCTACTCCGCTGATCGAAGGATTCGTTGCTCTTACTGCTTTTGATCGGGATTACACCTCCGCCGCTTATGAACGCAGCGCGCGCGGCCCTCCTCTGCCTCTCCTCTAGTCGAAACTGAGTTGCGATAGATTCTGCGCGGCCGCAAGAGCTCGCCCCGCGCGAATTCTACCCTGCATGCTGATACATAGCTCCAGAGAGGCTTCATGGCCCCCAAGATTGTTCTGTCAGTAGCGGTTGCAATCCTGATTTCGGGAATGGCTTACGCCACCATTTTCGGCTCCGTGCGCGGCATCGTCCACGACCCCCAGCATCGCCCCGTCCAAGGCGCCACCGTAACCCTCCGCGCCGCCAATTCCGACTTCTCCATGACCGCGAACACCGATGAGAACGGCAGCTTCACCTTCAACGCCGTTCCCATCGGGGAATATTCCGTTACCGCGGTTGCCCCTGCCTTTCGTCAGGCCATGGAGAACGTAGTCGTGCAATCCGGTACCGAGCCGGTCGTACACCTTGCGCTCAATGTCGCTGGAGCGAAGGAGACGGTCAATGTTTCCGGCGCACCCGAAATCCTGCCCACCGATTCCGCCACCCCCACCACGATCGTTGACCGCCTCGATGTCGAACGCACCCCCGGCGCCGACCGCAGCAATAGCATGGCCATGATCACCAATTACGTCCCCGGCGCCTATGTCACCCACGACCAGTTGCACATTCGCGGCGGCCACCAGACCAGCTGGCTGGTGGACGGTGTTCCCGTCCCCAACACCAATATCGCCTCCAACCTCGGCCCCCAGTTTGATCCCAAAGACATCGACTACATGGAAGTGAATCGGGGCAGTTACAGCGCGGAACTCGGTGACCGGACGTATGGCTCATTCAACATCGTTCCCCGCTCCGGCTTCGAACGCAACAATGAAGCCGAGCTCGTTCTCAGCGCCGGCAACTTCAATCAGACCAACGACCAGCTCAGCTTCGGCAGTCACACCCAGCGTTTCGCTTACTACGCCAGCCTCAATGGGAACCGCAGCGACCTTGGCCTGCAACCCCCAGTTGCCGATGTGGTCCATGACGCCGCCAATGGTTACGGCGGTTTCGGATCATTCATTTTTAACGCTCGATCCTTCCAACCAGTTGCGCCTGGTGACCTCCGCCCGCCAGGATTATTATCAGATCCCTTACGATCCTTTTCCCAACGACCTGGAGAACGGATCAATTGCCGGTAACGGCTTCTCCCCGCAATACCCCACCATCGGACTTCGCGACGGCAACCACGAATCTGACGCGCTGGTGAATTTTTCCTGGGTGCACACAGTTAACTCGAAAACCTTGTTGACCGTCTCGCCTTTCTATCACCGCAACGTCGCCAACTACGACAGTTCGCCAGCTGACATTAATCTTGCCACCACCGATCACCACACATCAGCCTACGCGGGTGGACAAGTGAGTCTTCAGCGCCAACGTCGCCAAGAACAGCCTGCAAGCCGGCTTCTACGGATTTCACCAGGATGACAGCCAGTTTTTTGGGATCATTTTCAACGACGGCAGCGGCACGCCGCCTCTTACTGAAAGTGATGACGCATCCGGCGGACTGGAAGCCTTCTTCCTCGACGACAAGTTCAAGCCATTTTCCTGGCTGACTCTCTCTGCCGGAATGCGACCGACCCATTTCAGCGGCGCAATGACGGAGAACTCCATCAGCCCGCGATTCGGGACCACGGTTACTATCCCGCGCTTGACTTGGACCTTCCGCGCCTTCTACGGCCACTACTACCAGGCGCCGCCTCTACTCACGGTCTCAGGGCCGCTGGAGCAATTTTGCGGCGCCAACCGTTGCGGGTTCCTTCCCTTGTTTGGAGAACGCGACGAAGAACATCAGTTCGGAGTGTCCATCCCTTACCGCGGGTGGGCGCTCGACGCCGACAACTTCCAGACCAATGCCCACAACTTCTTCGACCACAGCTGCATCGGATCGGGCCTGTGCCTGCCTATCACCATTGAGCGGGCCAAAGTTCGAGGCTGGGAGCTGACCTTGCGGTCTCCGCGCATTGCCCAGCGTGGTCAGATTTATCTGACGTACTCGAATCAGGTCGCCCAGGCCGCGGGCGCGATCAATGGCGGTTTTACCGATTTCACCACCAATGTCTGCGACCCGAACCCGGGATACTGCCCTCTCGATCACGACCAGCGCAACACTCTCAACCTCGGTGGGAACGTCACCCTCCCTTGGCGCAGTTTTGCCTCCACCAATGTCTATTACGGCTCTGGCTTCAGCAATGCTTTCATCGGGCAGCCTTATCCGGGCAACCACCTGCTACCCCACACCACTTTTGATATCTCCCTCGGCAAGGATTTCGGGGAGCGTTTCTCGGCCTCACTGAACGCCCTGAACGTCGCCAACCGCCGGGTCGAGCTGGACAACAGCCAGACCTTCGGCGGATTCCACTGGAATAATCCGCGTGAGATTTATGTCGAACTTCGGTATCGTTTTCACTATTGAATTCTCAACGGCTCAGCTCGTGGGGGGGCAGGTGCCCCCACCTACCCCTGGGCCGCAGGCCAACGCTTTTTAGCCCGACATGTGACCCGCCCCGAAAGGGTGAAAGAGGACCCATGAAATACTTCCTGATCCTGATCTGCCTAACGCTCTCCATTGGGTGCAACAAGCCCGCCCCATCCGCAGCGAACCCGACTGCCGCCCAGCCCGCCGCCAAGCGCTACCACTTCACCGGCCGCGTCGTTTCCACCGACAAACGCGCCAACTCAGTCCTGATTGACGGCGACGAAATCCCCGGCTTCATGGCCCCCATGACCATGCCCTACACCGTCAAAGACCTCACCCTGCTCGACAAACTCACTCCCGGCGACAAAATCACCGCCGACGTGGTCGTGCAAGGCGATGATTCCTGGATCGAAAACGTCGTCGTCACCGGACACACTACGCCGCCGGGGAAATCACAATGAAATGGGTCTTGCTAGCTCTCGCGATCCTCGGCATTGCCGCTTCCTCTCTCGCCCTGCGCGAGAAATATCGCCCCTACGGCGAATCGCCCTGTGACATCAATGAGCGCTGGGACTGCGGCATCGTCAACCACAGCCCCTACGCTGAAATTCACGGAGTTCCAGTCGCCGTGATCGGAATCGCCGGCTATCTGCTTCTCGGAATCCTCTCCCTGCGCCGCGCCTACAAACTGATGTTGGCCGGGGCCGCAGCCGGTCTGGCCTTCTCCCTCTACCTAGCCCACATCGAAAACCACGTGCTCGGCGTCTGGTGCGTGTACTGCGCGATCTCGCTGGGCACGATCTCCCTGATTACCCTGTTGTTGATTCCAGCCGTCACCCTTCAAGCGAGACGAAAATAGGGCGGTAAGGAAGGTTTCGGCCAACGACCAACGACGAACGACCAACGAGGGTATCAAAACAAAAAGGCGACCCTTGCGGGCCGCCCTTGAGCTAATTGTAAGTGGTTGTTAGACAGCCTTCACGTTCTCGGCCTGCCACCCTTTCGGGCCTTTGACTACATCGAATGACACTTGCTGACCTTCTTGCAGGCTGCGGAATCCATTCGACTGAATGGCCGAGAAGTGCACAAACACGTCCTCGCCGTTCTGGCGGCTGATAAACCCGTAACCCTTGGCGTCGTTAAACCACTTTACTGTTCCTGTTTCCATGATAGTGCTTTGTTTCCTTTGTGTTGAAATCGCGCTGAATTTCCGCTGAACTTCTGCTCCGGCAGTTCACGCACAAGGCGGGAGGTGCAATTGCAGGGTACCGCAAGAATCAAACGCACTTATATTTTATCCGATCCCGTCAAGTCCCGGCCAGAACAGAAGCACCCCACGGATGCGCACTTTCGGGCGTAAATGCCTGATTTTGCGCCCACATGGCCCGCCCAGGGACCGCTACTCCGCCCTTGCAACCCGCTGCCAAAACGTTGACACTAGCACCTCTAATGAAAGTGATCGCCGTCATCCCCGCGCGCCTCGCCTCGACGCGCCTTCCCCGCAAAATGCTGCGTGAGATTCATGGGCGACCGCTGGTGGTCTGGGTGTACCAAGCGGTGCGGGCTTCCAAGGCGCTCGACGACGTCATCATTGCCACCGACTCCGGGGAGATCCTTGAGGTCTGCGAGAAGCACGCTTGCCACGCCCGCATGACTTCCAGCCAGCATCGCAGCGGCACCGAGCGCGTCCACGAAATCTCGCAATCGGTGCAAGCCGACGTGTACTTGAATGTGCAAGGCGACGAGCCCATGATCCAGGCCGCCCACATCGAAGCCTTGGTCGAGCTGATGAAGAATGAGAAGATTCCCGTGGGAACGCTGCGAACGCCTGCGGCCACCGAAGACATTACCAATCCCAACGCGGTCAAAGTCGTCACCGACTTGAACAACCGCGCGCTCTATTTTTCTCGCGCCACCATTCCTTACGACCGCGACCGTTCGCAGCCGCGCTATTTCAAGCACCTCGGCATCTACGCCTACCGCAAAGCGGCTTTGGAAAGATTCGTGGGCCTGCCTGAGTCCTCACTCGAGCGCGCCGAGCGCCTCGAGCAACTGCGCTTTCTGGAAAATGGAATCCCCATCTACGCCGCGGAAACTCCTTATGACAGCATTGGCGTGGATACCGATGAAGATCTGGCGCGGGTGACGAAAATACTGTCGGCTTAGTTGTCGGAGAGATGGAAATCTAAATCTACCCGAAGTCGCACAGACTGAGGCTCGATGTGACGTCAGCAGAACTCAGAATACGGCGATTCGCAGAAGGGAATCCTGTACACGACGGAGTCGTATTTTGGATTCGTGCGGTTGCCGATGATCTCGCCGTGAAGATTCTCGGCGATACGCCTGCTGGCGGTGTTTTGTATGGCCACCGGATAGATGAAACTTCCCTTGCCGAGAGTTGCGTGCCCCCACTCAACAAGTGCGGCCACGACTTCCCGGCCAAAACCCTGCCCGTGCGCGCTTTCCTTGAGCCAAAGGCCGAGTTCGGGCGAAACAGAATCCGCGTCTTCCAACGAGGCCATGCCAAGGCATTCCCTATTGTCGAGCCGCCGGACGACGAAAGAAAACTTGTTCGCTTCCGGAGCCTGCACTCTCTTCTCGCATCGCGTCGCGTACTCGCTCCACGATGGCGGCTCCCATGGCATGAATTTGGCGATGGCGGGCGTGATGCATCCAAAAACCTCCTGCGCATCCATCATCTGGAACTGACTGAGATGCAATCTTGAGGACTGGATGACAATCATTGTGTCCGCTTTTCCCTGCGGCGGATTTTTCGTCCGGGCGGCGAGTCAGTCGCAGGTTAGCCGCTCGCCCGCTCCCAGGCTTCTGCCGCCGCCACTCTCCGCGCGATCGCAGGATGCGAATGGAACCACCACTCCACCCAGCGCGCGGGCGTGCGCTCCGCCAGATTCTGCTCCGCCAGCTTGTTCATGGAAGAAATAAACGCAGCCACGCTGGCGATGGACTCGAACGCATAGCGGTCCGCCTGACGTTCGTTGTAGCGTGAAAACGCATTCAGCGCCGGCATAAGCAAGAACGAAAGCAGGGTGAAGATCAAGACCAGCAGGGGAAGATTGGCAAAATCGGAAATGGTCTCAAACATGTGCCAGCGATCAATGGAGTAATGCAGCGCCCAGTTCGCCGCCCAGAAGCCGATGAACGTCACTCCCGCCTGCACGCCGATGCTCTTCAGAATGTGCTTGTGCACGTGATGGCCCAGCTCATGGGCTAGCACCGCTTCGACTTCATCCGCCGAATAGTTGTCGAGCAGCGTGTCCGCAAGAATGATGCGGCGCGTGTTCCCCAGCCCGGTCAGCGCGGCATTGGCCTTCTTGCTTTTTTCAGACAGATGCCACTTGTACACTCCGCGCACGCGAGTGCCCGCGCGTTCCCCCAGCCGCGTCAAACGTGCCTTCAACTCGTCGTTCTGCAGCGGCTCGAATTTGTAAAAGATAGGAAACAGGATTACCGGCGCCAGCTGCGCGATCAGGACGGCCACTCCCAGAAATCCCAGCCACGCCAGCACCCACCAGTGTTGCGGGTATTGCCGGATGACAAAGTAAAGCAGCTCAACCAGGATCCCAGCGATAACCGCGGTCACCAGCAGCCCCTTGGCCTCATCCCAAATCCAGCCGCGCAGCTTTTGGTTCGAAAGTTTGTAACGATGTTCCAGCCGGAACCCGTAGTAGTCGAGCCCCAGCCCGACAACTTTGCTCAGGACGACCAGCATGAGCGTGTAAAGAAATACCGCCAGCACGTAGCTCTGCGACCGATAGGCGATGTCGCGAAGCCAACCCGTCCAGCCGGTGAGCAGCAGAACCAGAAGAAAGGCCAGTCCCAGCGCAAACTCACTCATCCCCAGCCAGCGGCGGATGCGGTTGTATCTCCGTGCCTCCGGCGAGTCCGGCGGGCCAACTATGTTGGTAGCCATTGCCTAGATTATTGCACCGCCGCCATCGCGAGGCCAGCGCCCCCCGCCGATTCCCGCCCTAAATGTCGGCGTCCTTCACCCACTGCTTGATCTCGATCTCCAATTCCTTCTGCTGCTTCGCCAGGTCTTTCTGCACCTTCTCCATTTCCTTCTTAAACTCAACCTGACGGTTCATGACTTCCACCTGATATTCCTTTTTCACCTTCTCCAGTTCAGGCTGAATTCGCTGAAGCTCAGTAGTGACCATTTCCGGCAGCGCGGCGACTTCGGCATCCTCCTCGGAAATCGAAGCGCAGCCTTCGTTGTCCTCGTCTTCACACTTGCTTTCCGTGGAAACCGCGCCCGACTTCTTCGCCTCCGGCAGAGTGATCGTGATGTTCTGCTCTTTGCGGTCGCGCAGCACAGTTACGGTGGCCTTATTCTCGGAATGCCCCTTTAACAGCCGCGTAAAGTCGCTGCAATCGTTGACCGCCGAGCCGTTGACCTTCACAATCACATCCCCGGCGTGGAACCCGGCAGTTTCCGCACGGCTGCCCTTTTCCACCGAACGCACTAGCACTCCGTTTCCGCTCTTCACCCCGAAGAAATCTCCCAGTTGCGGCGTGAGATTCTCCACCATCAGCCCGCTTCGGCTGGGTGATCGCATCACCACGACAGTTTGGAAATCCATCTCCGGAATATTGATCTTCGGAATATGGATGGCCGGAATATTCACCGGCGGCATCGGCGGCACCACCCAGTTGAAATCGCGGTTGTAGCCCATGGTCTTACTGCGCTCGGCGAGCTGCGCCTTCAAGGTCGAAGCCTGCCCTTCGCGGCTGATGCCGATTTCGATGGTGCGCCCGGAGGGGATTTCGTGGATCATCCTCCGCAACTGCTCCACGCTTTCCACTTCCTGGCTGTTGATGGTCAGGATGACGTCATGCTCCTTGATTCCCGCCTTGCCCGCAGGCGCATCCTGGTCCACCATGGTGACCTCGACGCCGCTCTCCGTCTTCAGATGCAGCGCGCTCACGCGGTCCGGCGTCACGTCACGCGTGTCCACTCCCAGATAGGACCCGCCGCCCCAAGGCTCTTCGCTGTAGAACATGTAAGGCTGTCCGCCAGGCTGCGCGAACGACGGCATCGCCAACGCTGCCACAATCACCGCCAGGACTGCCAGGGCTTGCAATGTGCTTTTCATGACTCGTCTCTCCCCTTTTCTATTGCGCGCGGCGAATATAAATATTGCCCATGCTGGTGCGGACCTTCAGCACCGGGCCGCCGCCGTTTAAATTTCCTTCCGCCGTGACCAGCTTCGGGCCCCATTGCCCGCCTTCCGACGTAACTTTGATTTCCGGAAAATCCGACGTGATGCGATGCCCAGTCGCCGCTTCGATGCTGGCGTGAATGGTCATATTGACGTTCGGCATCACATACACTGTGATGTCGCCCACTCCCGTCTCCAGCTCCGAACCACCTTGATCGTTGCCCGCCGAAATAAACTTTGCGATGACTGATCCGGCTCCGGTTTCCACGTGCGCAACTGGAACTCCCCAAAGTTCAATCACCCCGCCACCGGTTTCGGCATTCACTGGACCCGACGCGGATACAATCTTGATGCTGCCGCCGCCGGCTTCCATGGTTGCGGCGCCGTTGATCTGGCCCAGATCAATGCTCCCGCCTCCGGTCGTGGCTTTTACTTCCCCGGTGCACTTCTCCACGCGAATGCTGCCCGCCCCGGTTTCGAGCGACGCTCCCTGCGAACCGGAAACCAAATCCAAATTCCCGCCTCCGCTCTCGGCGATGACTTTGCCCTTTGCCGATCCAATGCGGATGGCGCCTCCGCCGGTCCTCACCGTCAGGTCGGATCCAACGTTGCCCACATCAATCGCTTCGCCGCCGGTTTCGGCAACGATCGGTCCTCCAATATCGTCCAGGTGGATGGGCCCCCCGCCGCTTTCGGCGTCCAGGCTGCCGGCAAGTCCCGTGGTCACAATCGCGCCGCCGTCGGTTTCGATTTTCACGTCCTCCATCTCACGTGGAACCGTCACCGTAAAGTCGGAAGAAAACTTGCGCGGACGCCCGCCCTGCCAATCGCCCACGATCCAGGCCGTATCCCCGCGCACATAAGCGCTGATCTTGTAGGAATCAAATTGCCGCCGTGCCTTTTCTTCCGACGGCTCGTAAGATTTATTACGGACCACGTAATTGATGCCCTGATTCGCCCCGCCTTCCACCCGCACCGCGCCAACGTCAACCTTGATGCGCAGATTGTGGACGCCATTGAGCGAACCGTTGACCACGCTCGTCCAGTTGTTGCCTTCTTTCTGTACCGAAGCCGGCTGCGCTGCGCAGAGCGTTGCCGCCAGCGCGATTAGCAGTCCGAGTTTTGCTAAGTTTTTCATTTTCCCCTTGTTAGCTTCCCTTCGCGTCGAAATATCCACCCTTGTTCTCAATCAACGTTCTCAATCAATCTCCGGCAGTTGCGAAAGTAGCGTGCGCGACTGCGAACGGATGTAGCGGTTCTCGTCTTTCGCTGCCAGCCGCTGCAGCACGATACGCACGCTGCTGTCGGCCCGTACCGGCTCCAGAAGACGCAACGCCTCAACCCTGATCCCCGGGTTCGTGTCCGACATCAGCGATTCCAGCAGTGCGTCGCGCACCTGCACATCGTCCTTCACATACGGCCCCAGCCCATCCAGCGCTTTCAAACGCACACCGGTATTCGAGTCATAACGCAATGCGTAGATCAGCGCCTCGCGCACATGCGTGTCATTCGGTTGCTGCTTGAGCAGATCCACCGAATCCATGCGCACAGCGGGATTGTAGTTATTGCGCGCAGCGTACAGCAGTAGCTGCTGAATGTTGGGATCGTTCAGCGAGCCAGTTCGCACCTGCGGAGAAACCGCGTCGTACTTGACCGTCACAAGATTCGACCCCGCCTGCTGCGAAACCGACTGAATCGCGCCGACAGACGTGCCGACAGAAGCCTGCCCGGTCGCGACCGCAGCAGGATTCCCGTCGGCCACTCCGCCCTTTACCATCTTGTACGTCGCGCCAATCCCACCCGCGAACCCCACGATAAAAATCGCCGCCGCCAGCGCCGGCGCAAAGCGAATCTGCTGCAACCACATCACTGGGTCGAATATGAAACGATGCCACCAACCGCCCTGCTCCGCGCCCTCCAACGCCTCCTGCAGCTTCATCCGCGACGCCGCCAGCAGATTCGCGCTCGGTTCCTGAATTGGGCCTCGCGAAAAATCCGTCCGGAATTTCTTCGCCGACTCTAGCTCCGCCGCGCACGTCGTGCACCGCGAGACATGCTGCTCCAGCTCAAAGCGAGCGTCGTCCGGCAGCTCGTCATAAACAAACAGCACGATGTTCTGCTGTACCCATTCGCATTTCATAAGTTTATGAACCACCTCACTGCGCTTGTGGAGCGGCGGGCGTCCCCGCCCGCCCACTCTCAACACAACCTCAACTCTCGGCTGCCCCATCCTTTCGCGTTCTTTGCGAAAGGATGGGGAACCTCGAACCTGTCCCTCACCGCAAATCCGCCAGCGCCCCCCGCAACTTCTGTGTCGCCCGGAACAACGTATTCTTCGCCGTCTCTTCGGTCGTACTCAGCATTTCGCCCACGGTCCTCAACTTCAATCCGTGATAATGCTTCAACTCGAAAACCATCCGTTCGCGCGGCGTCAGCGTTCCCAGCGCCTTCCCAATCCGTCCGCCCAGCTCCCGCCGCATCAGATCGCGCTCGGGATTCGCTCCGCTCCGCCCGTCCGCGACCTGCGCCAGCACATCAAACTGCTCGCCTTCGGAATCCACGGCCACCGGCGCGTCTTCCTTCCGAACTTGCTTCCGGCGGATCTGATCCAGGCAAAGATTGGTCACGATCCGGTAAATCCAGGTGTAAAACGAGCACTCGAAGCGGAACCGGCCGATGCTCTTGTACGCCTTGAGAAAGGCGTCCTGATAAATGTCCTGGGCTTCGTGTTCCGACCCGGTCAGGTGCAGGGCCAGGCGCAACACCGCCTGATCGTAGTGACGCACCAATTCCTCGAAGGCGGCGCGGTTTCCGCGTTGCGCCTCCCGCACCAGCATGGTGTCGTCGATGCGGCGTGGTACCTGACTGAGCATTGGGTCCCGCGTTAGGGGCCGCGTTCCGCTACTTTGGTCCTGACTGCAACCTCGGTCCGCGGTCGCCGTGCGCGCTTTTCGCAGGATAGACTCGTGGCCCGAATTTGAACACTTGCCAACCGGAAATTGTACCGCCCATGCTTCGGCCGGCATCGCTTCTGTCCTCTGCAAAGCCGGATGTCTTCAGCTTCCCCGGCTGCAATGAGATAGACGGGGAAACGGCGGTTTCGTGAGCAGGGATTATAGGTCCAAAAGGCAGATACCCGCAGATAATGAATGATGTCATTCCGAACGGCTTTGAGCCGTGAGGAACCTGCTTTTCGCTTGCGGTGCCGCACCCTTGGGGAACGAGTTGCTCTTTGGATGCAACGCTTGAACTCAGCCCGCAATCAACTCAATCCGGTTCCCAAACGGATCGTGAACATGACACCGCCGCACGCCAGGAATATCCTCGGCCGCCGTCACTTCAACCCCCGCCGCCCGCAAACGGGAAGCCAGCCCATCATAATCCCCGCACCGGAACGCCGGATGCGCCTTCTTCGCCGGACGAAACTCCGCTTCCACTCCCAGATGCACCTGCACGCTGCGGCTCTGAAACCAACAGCCGCCGCGCTTGGCCAGCTCAGCAGGCTTGGGGACCTCAGTCATCCCGAGCAAGCCAGAGTAGAATCGGCGCGCAGCATCCTCTTCGCCCTCAGGCATGGCAAGTTGGACGTGATCAATCGTAGTGAGCACCGAAGTCATGACAGCCCATTCTAAGCGACCCTAATCTAAGCACGACGCCCGGCTGTCACCGGGCGCCGTTCGCAAAGCTATTTCCCTTTGCCCGGTTTCGGTACGTGCTGGCGTTCCCAAGTCGCAGGGTTCTTGCGCTCGGCCGTTTCGCGCGAAATGAACTCGCCGGTCTTCGAGTCCCGATACGCTGTCCGCTTATCACCTTTCGCCATATCCGCTCCTTCTTTCGTAGGAATTTGAAACACCCCAAATACAGAAGCAGTAACTACGGACGCGCGCGCCCCGCCAGATAGTACGCATCGAGATGGGGCTGCCCGTTATAATCAGCCCACTCATCGAGTGCCCGCTCGATCTCTCCAATCACATTCCCACCCAAGAGCGGCACGAGCTTGTCACTCGTCCAAGCCCCGTAGCTGTATGTTTTCCCGATCGCGTCACGAATTTGCTGCCAGGTTTCTGCGTTGATTGTTCGCTGAAGTATCGTCTCAAGGTCGCTACTGGCAAGCCCCAACAGCAGGCCGATTGCATCGCGCAACCTGCGCGACCAAATTCGGACCGAACCCTTCTTCCACAGATTTTCGCTAATCAGCGCCTCTTGGGTGGGTTCCTTTGCTTTACGTCCCTTCTGTTTTCCACCCGGGTCGACGGTCACCTCGTGTGTCTCGTTCCACTTGCCCTCCAAGGTTTCCTCTGCGAGCAGGTTGCAAAGCCGAACGAGATTTTTTCGCTCTTGTTCGCGGGGCCAGTCCTCCTTCGGCAGCCTGGTAACAACCTTGTCCGAAGGCCCCTGAAGAACAAACTCCTTCAGGATCGTGGACTTCAAAAGGTCATATCCGAGCAGCCTTCCGCCCCGTTTCTGCTGCTCGTCTTTCCTAACAAACTTCTGGAGTTTGCAGGATGGCTCGACCCTTGTCTTGAGCTCTCCAGTCGTCGCGTCCTCGTACTCGATTTCGTGCATGTCCTCTAGGACGCCGTAGTAGACGTAGTCGAATATCGAGTCCAGCTGCAGCGAGCGTTCGTACGCCGGCAGAGAGGAAATAAAACCGCGCTCACTTCGCGGGTAAGTGCTAGGGTCTTGGAGAAACTTGTTGAATTGGGCCTCGAAAATCTGGGCGCGCCTGCTCATCAACACTCGTGACCGAAATTCTTGCTGACGCAATGCGCTGTGGGCCTCGGTGTTCCACCGAAAAGCTTCCTCGTCGGAGAGTTCGTTCGCAAGAAAGACCTTGCACGTAATGCTCTTGGCGCCAGCCAGCACTTCGCCAGCGGTTCCGTGAGACCCGTCGAAGACCGCGATCTCGTAGGTGTTGTCGGTTCGAGGGATCAAACGACATTGAGTAACCTGGAAGCGTGTCTGCCGATCCACGAACGCTTCGACGAGTTTCTCGAGCCGGCCGCGCTGCAGATGGCGCGGGTTTACCGCCTCGTCTACGGATAACAGATGGGCCGGAATCAGAGCTATCGCGAAGGACTTGCCGGTTCGTTCTTCGGTCTGAATCGGTGCCTCGCTTGTTGATGTCGCTGTCGGTCAGACGAATATAGCTTTTCCGTCTTGAACCGTCGTGGTGCAGAGTGGGGCAGCACCGCCGTCACGCGCTTCCTTTAGAATGTCACGCAGGTGAAGCTGGCCGCTATTGGCTTCGAAGAGCTTAGCGATGCGCTCCCTGATAGAGCTCTTTGTGGTCGGAGCTGTTGCGCCTTTGGGGCGGGTGGCAGTTTGAGGTGCGCTAATGGTATCCATATTTAGTCTCCACGGTGATTTATGCCGTAACGCTGATAAGTTGTAAATTAACTAGCTTTGCGGCGTTGTTCGCCGGCGTTTGTCGCCGTGAATGTAGAAACTATGCGTGCGTCATTAAGCGCAAATTGTCAATACCCGCCGCAAAATATTTCTTTAGCGATGCTAATTGTGGGCCAGCAAGAGGCAGCAACAAGGAAGGTTGACCCCGGCAAATCCACGCTGGCCGGCCGAGGTTTGCGATAGAATCGGCGAAGGGAACTGAGTTCGCTATGGACTTGATGCCAGTAAGACCTGAACGCAAAGCCCAGCTCGAGGAGTACGCGAAACGGCGGGGCCAGGATCCGGCTACTGCCCTGGATGAGGCGCTCGAAACTTATCTGGACTGGGAGCGCCAGGACTTCGCAGAAGCTGTCGAAGGGATTCGCCGCGGCTACTCGGATGTTGAGGCCGGACGCACTCGTCCCGCCGCGCAGGTTCTAGCCGATCTCCGCCGCAAGCATGACATTCCACGTTGAGCTCACGGCCCAGGCCGAGCAAGACGCTGATGGAATCCTTGAATGGCTGCGTTCGCAGCATGCGGGTGAAGCTGGTATACGCTGGTTCACCGCGCTAGAGGACGCCATGGTGTCGCTCGCAGAATTTCCGACACGCTGCCCGCTGGCGCCGGAAAGCAGAATTTTCCCCTTCGAAGTGCGTCATCTGTTGTATGGGAACAAACCGCACATTTACCGGATTCTCTTCACGATTTCTGACACCACGGTTTATGTCCTGCGCATCCGCCACGGCCGGCGTCAGCCGATCAAGCAGTAGCTGGGCCAATTCGGTCTCCCAAAAATCGTCCCCTGGTCGTCCAGGCTTTCGGCTCGTGGTAACCGCGGCGACGGTCCGGCTAATCAGATCCCCTGCTAAAATCAATACTCACGCACTCCCATCATGGATTCCTCCCTCATCCGCAATTTTGCGATCATCGCTCATATCGACCACGGCAAATCCACGCTGGCCGACCGGTTGCTCGAGCTGACGGGATCGGTCACCATGCGCGAGATGCAGGCGCAGGTGCTCGACACCATGGACCTGGAGCGGGAGCGCGGCATCACCATCAAAGCCCACGCCGTGCGCATGATGTACATTGCGCAGGACGGCAAAACCTATCAGCTGAACCTGATCGACACGCCCGGCCACGTGGATTTTTCCTACGAAGTTTCGCGCTCGCTGGCTGCCTGCGAAGGAGCGCTGCTGGTGGTCGATGCCTCGCAGGGCGTCGAGGCCCAGACACTGGCGAATTCGTACCTCGCCATCAATCACGGGCTCGAAATTATTCCCGTCATCAACAAGATTGACCTGCCCAGCGCCGACATTCCCCGCACCAAAGAAATGATCGAGAGCACGGTCGGCCTCGACGCATCCGATGCCCTGCTCATCAGCGCGAAAACCGGCGAAGGCGTCGCCGATGTGCTCGAAGCCATCGTCAAGCGCACGCATGCGCCCAAGGGCGATCCCGATCACCGGCTACAGGCGCTACTTTTCGATTCCTGGTTCGATCCCTATCGCGGAGTGATCGTGCTGGTCCGCGTCTTCGAAGGCACGCTGAGCAAAGGACAAAAGATTCGCCTGTGGTCAAACGGAGAGGTTTTCGAAGTCGAAGCTCTTGGCGTGCTCACTCCCAAGCCGGTCGAGATTGCCGAGCTGCGCGCCGGCGAAGTTGGATTCATGGTCGCCAACATCAAGAATGTTGCCGACACCAAGATCGGCGACACCATCACCGACGACGCCAATCCCGCCATCGAGGCGCTGCCCGGCTTTGAAGACATCAAGCCCATGGTCTTCGCCGGCCTCTACACCGTGGACGCGCACGAGCACACCCGTCTGCGCGAAGCGCTGGAAAAACTTCGTCTCAACGATTCGTCATTTTTCTTCGAACCCGAAAGCAGCGTAGCCCTCGGATTCGGCTTCCGTTGCGGCTTTCTCGGCCTGCTGCACATGGAAATCATTCAGGAGCGCCTCGAGCGCGAGTTCAATCTTGAGCTGATTACCACCGCCCCCGGCGTGCGTTACAAGATCACGAAAACCGATGGCACGCTGATCGAAGTGGACAATCCTTTTCGCTGGCCCGATCCCAGCGAGATCGACAAGATCGAAGAGCCGGTCATCCTCGCCACCATTCTCACCAACGAAGAATACGTTGGCGGAATTCTGAAGTTGGTAGAAGAAAAACGGGGCAAGCAGAAAAGCTTCGAATACGTCACTTCAAACCGCGTCATGCTGCAATACGAGCTGCCGCTGAACGAAATTGTGCTCGACTTTTATGACCGCCTGAAATCCGTTTCCCGCGGATACGCCTCGCTCGACTACCACCTCGCCGACTACTGGGAGTCGCCCATGGTCAAGATGGACATCCTGGTTGCCGGCGACCCGGTGGACGCGCTCTCGATTATTGTGCATCGTGATTTTGCTTACGAACGCGGCAAGCTGCTGGTCTCCAAGATGCGCGAGCTCATCCCCCGGCAAATGTTCGAGGTCCCCATTCAAGCCTCAATCGGCGCAAAAATCATCGCCCGCGAAACCGTCCACGCCATGCGTAAGAACGTAATCGCCAAATGCTACGGCGGCGACATTTCCCGCAAACGCAAGCTGCTGGAAAAACAGAAAGAAGGCAAGAAACGCATGAAGCGCATCGGCCGCGTCGATATTCCCCAAGAGGCGTTCCTGGCGGTGCTGAAGGTGGGGGAAAGCAGCAGTTAGTGCAGCGCGGGCGCCCTCGCCCACGGCTTTGAGCATCTGCCCAAGGAAGGCTTCAAGCACGCCGCCAGCCAGATACAGAGCCAGCTTTTTTGCAAGAATTCGCTAATCCAAACGTTCTATTCTCGAAAGGGGAGAAATTATGCGGATTTGGGTTTTGTGCGTCCTGATAGGTTTTGGCACCGTGGGTGGGCTGAAGGGGCAAGCTGCGAGTCCGGCCCCCGCCGTGCCCGGGCGGGCAACAGCCCCCGCGAATCTGCCTCCGCCCCAGAAACTCCCGATTGTGAGACAGATACGCAAGACGGTTAGCTTTATCGAGTTGACCTGTAACAACGGGGGTACGACTGTCACCGATAAAGGAACAGGGTTTTATGTTTTTACCCCGATGAAAGACTTGGTAAGGGCGGCGGATTCACCTATCTGGTCACAAATCGCCACGTCGCCGAGTGCTGGGACGAGAACAGACACCCGATGCTTGTACACTCGATTGCGGTGAGACTGAACCTGAACGACGGCTCATCGGTCAGTGCGTCCGTGAGCCCGCAGGGAAATGCTCCTTGGATATTCCCGTCTGATGACTCTGTTGACCTTGCGGTACTGCCGCTAGTTCCCAATCACTCGGTGGCCGATTACCTTACTATTCCTGTTTCAGACTTCGCGACTGATGAGCTAATAAAAAACGAGAACATCGACGAAGGCTCGAAGATCATCGTCACCGGATTTTTCTACCAGTTCCCTGGCGAACGCAGGATGCAGCCGATTGTACGCGAAGGAATACTTGCGATGATGCCTGATGAAGATCTGGAAACCACTACTGGCAAGCGAGGGAGAGTTTACCTAGGCGACGTTCACATTTTTGGAGGCAACAGCGGGTCGCCTGTATTTGTAGACACTGGTCTGCATCTCAATGGGATTCAAACTGGCGCGGTTTATCTCCTAGGCGTAGTCAGTGGGATGTTTTATGAAGACGAGGAGTTCAGGCTTACTGTCACCACAACGCTCAAGGGAAAAACGTACGGGAACAGTGGAATCGCGATGATTGTGCCTGCTACGTTCGTGAGACAACTCCTAGACGATCCGCGTGTTCAAGCGATGCGCGATTCCGAGATTGCCGGAGGCAAGAAAAACAACTGAGCCCCCTACAGGAGTAACTTGACCTCGGTTATATCGCGGCGCGATACTGGATTTGTCGCGGGGTGCTGTTTCTCCAGTTTTGAGAGGCCTCGATAACCCGAGGCCTTTTCGTTTGCGTGCTCGCCGCCGCTCTACTTCGGTTCAATCACTTTCAATCCCTCAACACTCCCAAAGTGACGCACGTAGAATGTTGCTAACTCGCTTTCGCGTTCCACTGCAGTGGCCGCGACGATGAGGTCATACGGGCCGATCATTTTGCCCGATGACTCCAACTGCGCCCAGATTCGGGCGTGATGGTAAGCCGTCGACTCCGTGTAAGGAATGACCGGAAGGACCTCGAACAGCGCGCGCAGGTAGCGTTCACGGGCCGCCTTTTGCGCCGCACCTGCCCGCTCCACGCCCTGCCAAAGCTCGGCGACCGTGATCGCCGCAACTTCAAATTGCTCGGCTGGGCGTGCATTCAGCCAGGCCGCCAAATCGAAGCTGCCCTTTTCGCCGCCAATGACTACATCGGCATCGAGAATTATCGCCATTTGTCGGCGACCCGACCCAAGCGCGTACCTGAATTTCGAAGGTCGCGAGTCCAGACCCTGGCTTCGTCCGCGGAGAGTTTGACACCGCTGAGGGCCGATGCCAACTCTCCGCCAGTGCAGACCTTCTCGTTATCCGGGACGATTCGGGCGACTGGAGTACCGCCCTTTAGCAAAACGAACGTAACATTTTGATAGTGGGCGCGATTCACGCAATCGGCAAAATTTCGCGCCGCCTCGGTGACGCTGATGACCTTATTCACTTAATCATATTATCTGATTATCGGATAGGCGTCAAAGGCTGTCCCGAACTTACGACCATGGTATAATGACCATAGTTGTTTTATGAGGGCAGCAATGAAAACCATCCCCGCGGGGGCATTCAAGACCAACTGTCTCGCCATCATGGACGAGGTTAAGGCCAAACGCGAGACCATCGTGATCACCAAACATGGCAAGCCGGTGGCCAAACTGGTGCCGGTCAATACCGAGACGGACGAAATTTTCGGGTTCTTCCGCGGCCGAGGCTCCGTAACTGGCGACGTGGTCTCCCCGGTGCTGTCCTCAAAGGAATGGGGCAATCTCGGATGATTCTGGTGGACACCCACGTCGTGATCTGGCTAGCAATGGAACCGGCTAGGATCTCAAGAAAAGCCAGAGCCGCTATCGAGGAAGCCCGGCAAGCCGGCCAAGGGCTTGCGATATCCGATATGACCCTGCTTGAGATCGCGATGCTCGAAGGCAAACGTCGCATCAGGCTGAACCCCAGCCTCGAAACGTTTCTCACCGAGGTCGAAGCAAGATTCGTTGTCCTGCCGATCACAGGACGCGTGTGTGTCCGCGCAATGGGGCTTCCCACCGCCTACCCCAACGATCCCGCGGACCGCATCATCGGAGCGACGGCTTTGGTCGAGGGAATTCCGCTGGTCACGGCAAACGACGAAATCCAGCGATCAAAGGCGTTACGAACAATCTGGTGATCGGAAGCCCGCGCTGATTCCCTGGCCCCAACCCCAGTTTTCCGCTACCCGGGTGTGCAAAACTTTTGGCGAACATTAAAGGAATGTAACTTAAGTAATTGCTCTCAGGCGACTTAGCCGCCACAGCTAACATGCTGACTGCTCGTCAGTTGCCCCAACTTGCAGCTTTTGCGCTTCCCGACCGATCGGTCGGTTTCTGCAAATCCCGATTTCGGACCTCGCCGTTCCACAACCTTTCCACAGGGACAACGCGACCGCACCCAAGCTCTATTCCGGCTCCGCAATTCCGCCCTCGGCCAGGGACGCAAAGCTGGTGAAACTCTTGCGGAACGCCATCATGACCTTGCCGATCGGCCCGTTGCGCTGCTTGCCAATGATCAGCTCGGCCTTGCCCTGCACGTCGGGATCGTCCTGCTTATAGACTTCCTCGCGGAAAATGAACATCACGATGTCGGCGTCCTGCTCAATCGACCCCGACTCGCGCAGATCGGAGAGCTGCGGGCGATGATCTCCGCCGCGGCTCTCAGGAGCGCGGCTCAGCTGCGACAGCGCCACCACCGGCACCGCCAGCTCTTTCGCCAGCGCCTTCAGCCCGCGCGAAATCGCCGAGACTTCCTGCGTGCGATTCTCATATCGCTTGCCACCGCCGGACATCAGTTGAAGATAATCGACGACGATCAGGTCGAGCGCGCCTTTCGATTGCTTCAACCGCCGCGCCTTGGCCCGCATTTCGCCGACCGCAATCCCCGGGGTGTCGTCGATAAAAATCGGCGCCTGCGCCAGCTTTTCCATGGCGCGCTGCACCTTGCGCGTATCGTCCTGCCACAGCGACCCGGTGCGGAAGCGGTGCGAGTCCACCTGCGCCACCGAGCACAACATGCGTTGCAGCAAAGCCTCTTTCGACATTTCGAGAGAAAACACGGCCACGGTTTTCTGATCTTCAATGGCGGCGTTCTCCGCGATGTTCATCGCGAACGCGGTTTTGCCCATCGACGGTCGCGCCGCAATGATGACCAAGTCCGAGCGCTGCAGGCCACAGGTCATCGAGTCGAGATCGTCGAAGTGTGTCGCCAGTCCGGTGATGCGCTGGCCGCGTTGCAGCAGCGCATCAATCGAACCGAACGACTCGCGCACGATCTCCTGCACGCCCATAAACCCGCGCCCAATGCGCTTTTCCGAGAGTGCGAAGATTTGCGCTTCGGTGTCGTTCAGAACATCTTCAGCGAGGTCCGACTGGTCTGACGCCCGCGCAATCGCTGCCGTCGAGATGCTGATAATCCCGCGCAGCATCGCCTTGTCACGCACAATCTTGATGTAGTGCTCAATGCTCGGCCGGTCGGGAACGCCATCGAGCAGCCCGGAAATATACGCATAGCCGCCGATGGGCTCGAACTCAGCGTGCCGCTGCAACTCCTCCGCCAGCGTGAGATGGTCAATCGCCCGAGACGACTCCGCCAGATCCATCATCCGCGAATAAATCCGCCGGTGCGAATCCAGCAGAAAATCTTCCGGCTTCAAATGCTCCGCCGCCTGGTTGTAAGCCAGATTGTCGAGCAGAATGGCGCCCAGAATCGAGCGCTCCGCTTCAATGTTCGCCGGAAGGCTCTGCGCGGAAATGTAGTCAGTCGTCGCCATTTTAATTTTTGTCGCAGTTTTCTTTCAGAAGAGTTATCAACCAACGCGAACGTGATCCTACTCGCACGCGCCTTGTGGATGTCTGGTATCTGCTTCGGAAAAACTTTCCGAAATAGATTTTTTTCGGAGTCATGGTTGCATCTTGCTCGCGAAACTTAACTCTCACGGAAGCATAGGTGAATAAAAAGCGAAGTTCAAGGGAAAGTAGTGGCAAGGAACCAAGCCAGCGAAGGGCTTAGGCCGACGACCGACGACGTACGACGGGGTTCAAAAAGAAATGCGGCCCGGGCCAGCCACCCAAGCCGCATTTGCTATGCGTGAATCTCGCCGTTGCCCCAGCCCGCGCTCTCCTGCCTGCTTTCTGGAAACTTTCGCTTCCCGTAAGCCGGCTCTCATGCTGCAGCGGAGCCTCCGCACGAAGTGCGGATGCATCCGAATCGCGCTGACCGGTCGCAGTCTCGCTATGCGAAACCGTTTCTGAGGAGGCCGCAACGCCCGGGTCGCCCGCAACGCTTTCACGCTTTGGGAACCTTCAGCAGCTTACCCTTCGACTCTGCTCTCGCAAACCCGAAAGGCAACTGTTGCAGAACCAGCCTTGCGCGATCACTGGCAGCGTGACATCCACGCCTGCAGTGAGAGCACTCTCTCGCATCCGGAAACGCTGCGCAATCACAATTCGCACCCCCGCTGTGCGAATCCTGTGGACGTTGAGGATTGCTTGTGGAAGAGCGCGGAAAAGGTGGTGGAAATCTCGGCGACGATGGTTGGGATGGCGCATCTCGAACAGATGAAAAAAGGGCGCGATTTCTCGCGTCCTTTAATTCCGCGATCTAACTTCTAACTTGCTAGTCCCTAACCCCATCCAGAAACGCCCGTAACTTCCGCGACCTCGACGGATGCCTCAACTTCCGCAGCGCCTTGGCCTCGATTTGCCTGATGCGTTCGCGGGTTACTGCGAAGCTTTGTCCAACTTCTTCGAGGGTGTGTTCGCTGCCGTCTTCGAGGCCGAAGCGCATCTTGATAACTTTTTCCTCGCGCGGCGTCAGGGTGCGAAGCACGTGCGAAGTCTGGTCTTTCAAGTTGACGTTGATTACCGCTTCCGCCGGAGAAACGACGGCGCGGTCTTCGATGAAGTCGCCCAAGTGCGAATCTTCTTCTTCGCCAATCGGCGTTTCCAAAGAGATCGGCTCCTGCGCAATCTTCAGGACTTTCCTGACTTTCGCCACCGGAATGTCCATGCGCTTGGCGATTTCTTCCGACGTCGGCTCGCGCCCCAGCTCCTGCACCAGCTGCCGCGAGGTGCGGATCAGCTTGTTGATCGTCTCGATCATGTGCACCGGGATGCGAATCGTACGCGCCTGATCGGCAATGGCACGGGTAATCGCCTGCCGAATCCACCACGTGGCATAAGTCGAAAACTTATACCCGCGGCGGTATTCGAATTTGTCCACTGCCTTCATCAGGCCGATGTTGCCTTCCTGAATCAGGTCGAGGAACTGCAATCCGCGATTGGTATATTTCTTGGCGATTGATACGACCAGGCGAAGGTTGGCTTCGATGAGCTCGCGCTTGGCGTACTCGGCGTCCATGTCGCCCTGGATGAGCTCGCGCTGGGTGCGCTTGAGTTCCTGAAAGGCAACTCCCGCTTCCAATTCGAGCTTTTCCAGTTCGCCGTGGACCACGCGCGACTGCCGCTTGTATTCCTTGCGCTGCTCGTCGCTGCGGGTGGCGTCGGCTTTTTTCTCCAGGTTCTGAGTTTGCCGATCCAGCGACCGCATGGTGTCAACGGTCTTGTTCAGCCGCTCAATCAACCGCTTGCGCTCGGCGTTGGTGAATGCAAGCTTGCGCACTGCCTGCGAAACGCCCACCACCGCCCGCGCCAGATGATTGCGCGAGCGCCGGTAGATTCGCGGATTCTTCTTCTGCGAAAGCTCGGCAAACTTTTCCTGCATTTGCCCGGCTTTTTTGTACGCCTTCGCCAGGTTGTCAATCTTCCCGGTGAAGTCGTTGAGCCGGTTCTGCAGGATTTCGTCGGTGATTTCTTCCTCGTCGAAGGTGACCACTTCCTTAATGGAGCGGACGCCCTTCTTGAGGTCTTCGCCCATGGCCAGCAGTTCGCGAATCACAATTGGAGAGCGCGAAAGCGCCTTGAGCACACGCAGTTGTCCCCGCTCAATGCGCTTGGCAATTTCGACTTCGCCTTCGCGGGTCAGCAGGGGAACGGTCCCCATCTCGCGCAAATACATGCGGACAGGGTCATTGGTTTTTTCGAGCGCGCCGGGAGTGAGATCGAGTTCAACATCCTCGCCGACTTCTTCATCTTCCTTGTCGAGTGCAGTAGAAGGTACCTTAGGCCCCTCCAGCACATCAATACCTTGTGTCCCGATAGTAGTCAGCAGATCGTCGAGGTCGTCTGGAGATTGCACATCCTGTGGGATGAGGTCGTTGACCTGGTCATAGGTCAGATACCCTTTCTCCTTGCCTGTATCGATCAGCTTCTTTATATCGTCGTACTTATCTTCAAGAGCCAAGACGGGTTGCCCTCTTTTTGTCCGATTGTCCGATGGTAAACGGTGGGAACGTGCGGTGGCGAGGTTAGCGCCAGCACAAACCTACAAATTTTAGCATGAAAGTTGATGCGCGCGCCTGTCCGGGCAACGCCGGTCGCCGTATGTCCCTTGCCGCTTAATAGTTAGATGGCGGGGAGGGGAGTTTAGTTTCAGAGGTTTGGGGGCTACTTTGACCCGGTCATCCTGAGCGGAGTAGCGGCCTCAATCTGCCGAGGCCGCCGTGTTCTCATCCATCCCCATGGCCGGATTCATTAGCGCGCGCTTCAGCCGCAATTTCTCGTCCATCAGCGCGTTAACCTGCCCGGCGTCGGCGGTGCGTAGAGAGTTGAGTTGGGTCTGGATCTCCTGCAAGCGGCGCCGAATCTGCACCCGCGTTAGCCCCTTGACTGCGCCCTCGATCCGCTCGGCGGTTAGCTCTTCGTCGTCTTTCATCAGGATGGCCGCCAGCAGGTTGCGCTCTTCGTCGGCGATGGCCAGGTCCATGACTTCGGCGCCTTCGGCGGCGTTCAGCAGCGCCTCAATCAGCGACTCGGTGCCGAGGCCGATGTGCAGCCGCTCGGCCGTGAGCACATAGCGGGCCTGCCGCGCCGGATCGAAGGCATCGTCGGCGCCGGAGCGGTCGGAAACGGTGTCCTCGCTCTGAAATTGCCGGCCGGAAGTCAGTGCTCGAATCAGGATTTTTTCGGCGTCCGTCACCTGCGACTCCGCCGAAGTTTTCACCGTCGCGCTCTTGCGATCAGCGGCCGCATGCTTCAGCTCCTGCCGCAGCACCGCCGAGTCAATGCTCAGCTTCTGCGCGATTTCTTCCGCCAGCCCGTCGCGGACAATCCGGCTGGGCACGCGCTGCACATGCGGCAGCAGATAATTGACCGCCTTCTTCTTGCCTTCGCCGCTGCGCACCGGAAACTGCGCCCGCGCCCGCTCGATGAGATAAGAAAAATACGGCAGCGAGCCGCTCTTGAGCTGTTTCGCGTAAGCCTCTCTGCCCTTGCGGCGGACGTAAAGATCAGGATCGAATCCCGGCTCCAGTGTGAGCACCTTGATGTCGAATTCCTCTTCGATCAAAAGTCCCAAAGTCCGCTCCGTCGCCTTCGCCCCGGCTGCGTCAGGATCGAAGTTCACCACAATCTGCTTGCTGAAGCGGCCCAGCAACCCAGCCTGCGCCGCGGTGAACGCCGTGCCGGAACTGGCGATTACGTTGTGGAATCCGGCGGCAAAGACCGAAATGCAATCCATCTGGCCTTCGACCAGAATCGCGTAATTCAGCGCGCGAATCGCCTCCTTGGCTAGATTCAGATTGAACAGTACTCGCGACTTGGAATAAATCGCCGTCTCAGGCGAATTCAAATACTTCGGCCCGGCCTTTTCGTCGGTTGAAAGGGTGCGTCCGGTGAAGGCAATCACCCGCCCGCTCTCATTCGCAATCGGAAACATGATTCGATTGCGGAACTTGGAGTACATGGAGGCGGGCTTCGGGCTTCGGGCGTCAGGCGTCAGGTTCTGGCCCTCTCCGGTACCGTCATCTCGGGCGGAGTCGAGAGACCCATTGTTTGGCTGAGTGCTGAGTGCTGAGTCCTGAGTGCTGCCTTCCTGAAGCCTGGAGCCTGAAGCCTGAAGCCCGCTGTCTTCCTTCCACGAAAACAACCCGCTCTCCCGCATCACTTCTTCGCCGAACTCGGCCTTCAGGCGGTCGCGCAGCATGAAGCCGGAATCCGGCGCGAAGCCGATGCGGAATTGCTTGATCGTTTCTTCGTTCAGTCCGCGGCCAGCAAGATATTCGCGCGCCCGCGCACCCTCGGGCCGTCGCAGGCATTCCTGGAAAAAGGCGCATGCGCGTTCGTGGATTTCCAGCAGCACGGTCCGCAGCCGGGCGTCTTTGGCTTCGGCCTCGGTGCTGAAAGTCTGTTTGGGCAGCGCGACGCCCATTTTTTGCGCCACTGCCCGAATCGCCTCGGGGAAAGTAATGTTTTCGATCTTCTGGACAAAACTGAACACGTCCCCCGACTGCCCGCAGCCAAAGCAGTGAAAGAACTGCCGCGTGGCATGCACCGAGAACGACGGCGTCTTCTCCTTATGAAACGGGCACAGCCCCGAGTAGTTCTGCGCCCCCGCCTTCTTCAGCGAGACGTAGTCGCCCACAATGCGGACGATGTCGGTCTGCAGCTTGAGGCTTTGCGCGAAGTCGTTGGAATTGGAATTGGCGAGGGCCATGCGGTTGATGGAGTACTAAGAGGATTGTCAGCCAGAGCGGGGCTAATAGGAATATAGCTGACGAGGATTGTTGTGGAGAAGCTGTGGGAAACAGGGATGCTGAACGGAAAAGGCAGCTTTTAGTTGAGCGCTTACACTTCCTCCTGATCCACGTCAATTGCATTCGCACTCTGGCACAAGGCATCCTCAAGCTTTCGCTCTTCGGCGGCCTCTTCTTCAGACATGTTTGCGAAATAGGCGGCGGTGTCGCGCTGCAGCGGTGAGGACTTCTTGGGCACGATATTAGAGTATCACTCGGTCATTCCCTACCCGCTTCGTAACCCGCTCCCGGTCCAAATACTCCAGCAGGGGAATGGCATACTTCCGGCTGACACCCGTGATCTCTTTGAAGCGGGCCACGTCGAGCCGCGGAGAAATCAGTTTCTGTGCGGCCAGGCTCTTGCGAAGCCCGGCCAGCGCGGATTGATGGAAGACCAGGTCGTCGGAGACTTTGATTAGGACTTTTTCGCGCAGGAGCAGGGTCATGATTTTGTGGGCGCGGGTTTGGTCGATTTTCAGTCCGGCGAGGACGTCTTTCAGTGCGGGGACTTTCAGCCCGGCGGCGGCGAAAGTCTGCTCGATGACTCTTCGTGATTCTGCTTCTTCGTCTTTCATGACCACGCCGCGGCCTGGAAGGCGCACGAGGTCTCCTGCAATCTCGATCCTGTTCTCGCGCGCCAGTGTCGCGGCAATGGCGTCGAAGGCCTCGTCCTTTGCGTCGGTGCGCACTCGCAGTTCCTCTTTACCGATCCCGCTCGCCAACGGATTCTGGCGGTGAAATTCCTCCACCGTCGGGACGATCTGGGCCTTTAGTGCTTCCCAAGCAGGGGCATGCATGAATACCTCGCCGATCCGAACTATGTCCCCACTCTCCACCGCGCGAGCCAATTGAGACTCGATCACGTCCTTCTTCCAGCCCGCTTCCGCCACCAGCTGCCGCAGCGATGCGCCCTCGTGGTAGCCCCGCCAGACTCGAAGCCGCAGAATTGCTTCGCGGTCTTGCTGCCGCCAGGATTTCCATCTGGGAGTGTGGTGGCAAGCCGCGCGATATCGGCGCCCCGTCCAGCACGACTCCGCCGCCGATCGTTACCACCGGCGAGAATTGCCGGATAATGAAACGGTCTCCCGGCACCAACAACAGCGGAGCGCTCAGGCGCAGTCGAGCAAAAGCATCAGTCCCGGCTTGAGCGGCTTGTCTTCGTACAGATTCACGGTCGCAACTGTCTCCGGAGCAAAAGCATGCAGATGCACTCGCGCGCCGTGCTTAAGCACCTTCGCAGACGCCAGCAGGGAGAGCTTCACATCCATGCGCGAGGACGTTTGCAGCAGTCCCGGCGAAGCCAGCGCCATCCCGCGTTCAAGTTCATGCTTCTCGACTCCGGCCAGATTCAGCGCGGTTCGCTCTCCGGCAACGGCTCTCTCGGCGGCGGCTCCGTGCACTTGCACTCCACGCACGCGCACTCGTCTTCCCGCGGGAAACAATTCCAGTTCGTCTTCTTTTTTGATCGCGCCTGCGACCAGCGTTCCTGTCACCACGGTACCGAATCCTTTCATGGTGAACACGCGATCAATTGGGAGGCGCGTGATAGCATCAGCGTCTCTTGACGAAGCCTCGCCTCCCACACGGATCAACTCCCGCTGGAGTTCCTCCAGGCCCGTGCCCTTCAACGCACTGACCGCGATCATGGGCGATTTGGAGCTATCCAAAGACGACTCGCGCAGAAAGTCTTCCACCTCCGTCCGCACCACGGCGAGCGTCTCCGCGCCCACCAGGTCGGATTTCGTCAGCACCGTAATTCCGCGGCGAATTGCCGAGCAGGCGGCAGATATCGAAATGCTCGCGCGTCTGCGGCTTGATGCCCTCGTCGGCAGCGATGACCAGCAGCACCAGATCGATCCCGCCTACCCCCGCCAGCATGTTGCGGACGAAGCGCTCGTGGCCGGGGACATCCACGAACCCGAAGCGTAGCCGTTCGCCGTCCGGTCCGGGCAATTCGAGGTGAGCGAACCCGAGGTCAATCGTTATTCCACGGCGTTTTTCTTCCTCCAGGCGGTCGGCGTCGATGCCGGTCAGGGCCTTGACCAGTGCGGTTTTGCCGTGATCGATGTGTCCCGCGGTGCCGACGATGATGGATTTCATACGATCAGTCAGTATATTCGCGCGAACCCAGATTCCAACGCCGAGACGCCGAGAACGCCGAGGTGTTTCTTTAAAGGTTTTTCTCTGCGATCTCAGCGTGCTCGGCGGTGAAATGCCTTTGACTTTGCCCTACCCATCGCAATCCGAAAATGCGACAATAGAATTTCCCTCCATGACCACCTCGGCGACCCTGGCTATCACCCCCGAAATCCTGCGCAGTCACGGGATCACGCCGGACGAATATGAACGGATCAAGCAGCTTCTCGGAGGCCGCGAGCCGTCGTTTACTGAACTCGGCATCTTCAGTGTGATGTGGAGCGAGCACTGCTCGTACAAGTCTTCGCGGGTGCATTTGAAGCGGCTGCCTACGCACAGCCGGCGGGTTCTGCAAGGGCCGGGCGAGAATGCCGGCATTATCGACATCGGCGACGGCTGGGCCTGCGCCTTCAAGATTGAGTCGCACAATCATCCGTCGTTTATTGAGCCGTTTCAGGGAGCGACGACTGGCGTCGGCGGAATTCTGCGCGATATTTTCACCATGGGCGCGAGACCCGTCGCGGTGATGGATTCGCTGCGGTTTGGGCCGATTGTGGAGTCAGCAGCAAAGTCAAAAGCGGCGGGCGAGGGCGCCCGCCCCACACAGGCTCTGGTCACGCAAGCCGACATTCATCGCAATCACTCCATCATGGAAGGCGTGGTCAGCGGCGTCGCCTCTTATGGCAACTGCTTCGGAGTTCCCAACCTCGGCGGCGAAACCAAGTTCGAGGCTTGCTACTCCGGCAATCCGCTGGTGAATGCGTTTGCGATGGGGCTTGTCCGCAAAGACCAGATTTTCTATGCCAAGGCTGCGGGCGAAGGCAATCCGGTGATTTACGTTGGCGCGAAAACCGGCCGCGACGGCATACACGGCGCGACCATGGCCAGCGAGGAATTCAGCGAGGAATCCGAGGCCAAGCGGCCCAACGTCCAGGTCGGTGATCCGTTTCTGGAAAAACTTCTGCTCGAAGCCTGCCTCGAAGCCATGCAGACCGGCGCCATTATTGGCATTCAGGACATGGGCGCGGCTGGCCTCACCTGCTCCACTTGCGAAATGGGCGCGCGCGGCGGCGTGGGGCTTGAAATCGAAATGGACCGCGTTCCCCAGCGCGAGACCGGCATGAACGCGTATGAAATCCTGCTGAGCGAGTCGCAGGAGCGCATGTTGCTGGTCGCGCAAAAAGGCCGCGAAGAAGAAGTCTATAAAGTGTTCCGCAAGTGGGGACTCGACGCGGTCGAAGTCGGCCGCGTGATCAGCGAATCGCGCATGCGGGTGCTTGAGCACGGCGAGGTTGTCGCGGACATTCCCAACACTGCACTCACTGACGATGCGCCTGTTTATAGGCGGCCGCTGGAACGGTGGGAGCCTGCGGTTCCGCGCGAGAAGCCAGAGCGAGTTCAACTCGGCCAGAAGAGCGATTTCACCGGCGATCTGAAGCGCCTGCTAGCCAGCCCGAACATCTGCAGCAAGCGCTGGGTCTTTCAGCAATACGATTCCATGGTGCAGACCAATACCGTCGAAGGCCCGGGCGTGGGCGATGGCGGAGTATTGCGCATCAAGGGTTCTGATCGCGCGCTGGCGATGGCGCTCGATGGCAACAGCCGCTGGTGTTATCTCGATCCCAAACTCGGCGCCATGCACGCGGTCGCTGAGGCTGCCCGCAACGTCGCGTGCTCGGGAGCCACGCCCGTCGGCGCGACCAATTGCCTGAATTTTGGCAATCCCGAGAAGCCGCACATCATTTGGCAGTTTTCGCAGGCGATTGACGGCATCACTAAAGCCTGCGAAGAACTCGAGATTCCCATCACCGGCGGCAACGTCAGCTTCTACAACGAGACTTTGGGCGAGGCCATTTATCCGACGCCGGTCCTGGGCGTGGTCGGCATTCTGGACGATGTCGAGAAGGCCACGTTTCCGCATTTCCGCGAAGCCGGTACGCGCCATTCTGCTGCTGCGAGGTTCAGAGCCGGGGGACGCTATCGACGCTCAGATCGAGTTTGGGTCATCCGAGTATGCCAAAGAAATTCTCGGCGAGCTTTGGGGATTCCCTCCCGCGCTCGAACTCGGCCCCGAAGCCGCGTTGCAGAAAACGATTATTGAACTGATCGCCGCGGGACTGGTCGAATCGGCCCACGACTGTTCCGACGGCGGCCTGGCGGTAGCGCTGGCCAAGAGTGCGTTTCGCTCGGGGCATTGGCTGCAAGGTCGAGCTGGCCGGCGCAGGAACTGCCTTTGGAATGTGTGCTGTTCGGCGAAGACGCCAGCCGGATTGTCGTCTCTTGCGACCAAGCGAGCGTGGGGCGAATCAAAGAAGTGGCGGCCAAACACGGCGTTTCAGCCGAAACGCTGGGCGAAACAGTTATCGGGACGATAGAAATTACAGTAGATGGTAAGGCGGCGGTGTCGGCTAAGATCGCTGAGTTGCAGAGTGAGTACGAAGGCGCGCTGGAGCGGGCGTTGAGAAGCGAACCGGCGGCGATAGCGGCGGACTGAACGGTTCGTGCATTTTTACCTGACGGCTGATGGCTACTTCCGACAAATTTCGTGACGAATGCGGCGTAGTCGCAATCTACGCGCATCCTGAAGCCGAAACCCTCGCCTACCTCGGCCTGCATGCGCTGCAACATCGCGGACAGGAATCGGCCGGGATCGTGACCTCGGACGGGATGTCGTTGCACATCCACAAGTCCATGGGCCTGGTCGCGGACATCTTCACCGAGAAGAAACTTTCGCGGATTCGTGGCACGCTGGCCATCGGCCACACGCGATATTCCACCGCCGGCGACTCTGCGTTGCTCAATGCGCAGCCGATCATGGTGCAATCGAACAAGGGCATGATCGCGCTGGCGCACAACGGCAACCTGACCAATGCCGGGGACATTCGTGCCCGCATGGAGGCGCAAGGCTCGATTTTCCAGACCAGCAGCGACACTGAAGTGATCGTTCACCTGATCGCGCAGTCGCGCGAGCACACCTTGCCCGAAGCTATCGCCGACGCGCTGCGCCGGGTCGAGGGCGCGTTCAGTCTGGTGATGATCAGCCCCGACCGAATTTTTGCGGCGCGCGATCCGCGCGGTTTCCGCCCGCTGGCCATGGGGCGGATTCCCGCGCTGCCTGGTCAGAGACAAGACACGGTCGTCTTCGCCTCCGAGACCTGCGCTTTCGATTTGGTCGGCGCGACCTACGAGCGCGAAGTAAAGTCCGGCGAACTGGTGATTGTCGGTCCCGAAGGGATCACATCGCGCTTTTACGCTCCGGCGCTGCAGCAATCGAGCTGCATCTTTGAGCACGTTTATTTTTCGCGTCCTGACAGCCGCGTCTTCGGACGCCCGGTGCAGGAAAGCCGTGAGCAGCTTGGGCGCCAACTGGCGATCGAAGCGCCCGCGGACGCCGATCTCATCGTCCCCGTCCCCGATTCCGGCGTGACGGCCGCCATGGGCTATTCGGCGGAAAGCGGGATCCCGCTGCGTTTCGGCCTCATCCGCAACCACTACGTTGGACGCACCTTCATCGAGCCGCAGCAATCGGTCCGCGACTTTGGAGTGAAGCTCAAGCTGAACCCGGTGCGCAGCCTGCTCGAAGGCAAACGCATTGTGCTGATTGATGACTCGATTGTACGAGGCACTACCAGCAGAAAAATTGTTCGTATGGTTCGTAGCGCCGGAGCCAAAGAAGTCCACATGCGGATTTCCTGCCCGCCCACGATTTCCCCGTGCTTCTACGGCGTGGACACGCCGCGCAAGAAAGAACTCATCGCGGCCAACAATACAGTAGAAGAAATCCGCCAGTACATTGGCGCCGATTCGCTGGCGTATCTCTCGCTGGAAGGCCTGAAGAAAGCCTGCCACGACGGCGAGAAGACGACGTATTGCACTGCCTGCTACACCGGGAACTACCCGACCAAACTGGTGGACGTGGAAGAGATTCTGCCGGCAGTGGTGGAAGAGTAGCGGTTTCAACGGCCAGTCTAAATATCAGAGCGCAAGCTTTGTGCCGCTGCGAGCAAACAGCAGGTTCCTCGACTTCGCCTTCGGATTCGCTTTGCGAATCCGACTGCTCCGCTCGGAATGACAGATTGTGTAACAGGGCGAGTCAAATCAAAGTCAAAAGGTCGGACAAGAGTGTCCGACCCACACGAGCATCGCTCATGCCTTCTGCGCCGACACTACTCTCGGAATTCCCTGTAGGTCCTTTGCGATCTCCACGTTCTCCCGTCCAGAAAACATCTCGTGCACCCGCTCCGCAATCGTCCCGCTGATCTCCATCACCAGCCACCCACCCAGCTTCAGCGCTTCCCGCGCCTGCGGAACCAATCGCTCGATTACCTCCAGCCCCGTCGGCCCGGCAAAGACCGCGCCTCGCGGCTCGAACTTCTTCACTTCGAGCTGGACTGAGTCTTCCTCCGACTCGCCTACATAAGGAGGATTGGAAACTACAAAGTCAAAGTACCCGTGCGGAAGGCCTTTGAGCAGATCGGTGTCGTGAAACTGAATACGGCTGGTCATCTGATGGCGTGCCGCATTGGCCTCCGCAATTTCGAGCGCTTCGGGAGAGATGTCGGTCGCGTGGATTTCTGCCTGCGGCAATTCTTTCGCCAGCGCCAGCGCGATGCAGCCGGAGCCGGTGCCGACATCGACGATCTTGAGAACATCGACAGTCTTAAAAGCGGCGGGCGAGGGCGTCCGCCCCACACCACCCTTCCCAACCCGAGCCAGCACCGTCTCAATCACATGCTCGGTTTCCGGACGCGGAATCAGCACCGACGGGGACACAATCAAATCCATCCCCCAGAATTCCTGGTGCCCGGTGATGTACTGCGCCGGGATGCCTTTCGACCGCAGCCCCAGTGCTTCCTCATAGCGGGATTGCTCATCCGCCGTCAACTCGCGCTCAGGATGTCCGTAGAGGTAAGCGCGATCACATCCCAGCGTGAACATGAGAAGCAACTCCGCATTCATGCGCACGGAAGGAACTTCCGCGGCAGTGAGGCGTCGGATTGCGGAATCGAGGGTTGCGCGGAGGAGCACAAGGCTATTTCACCACAGAGACACAGAGTCACAGAGAATATCGAAAAACACAGCAGATGAGAGACAGGTCAAAGCCCGAAGCCTGGAGCCCGAAGCCTGGTTCTCACACCGCCACCGCGCTCTCTCCCTTCAACCGCTCCGCCTGATAATGCGCGCCCAGTGCCTCAATCAGCGGTTGCAGCTTGCCGTCCATGATTTCCGGCAATTGATGAATGGTCAGGCCGATGCGGTGGTCGGTCACGCGGTTCTGGGGAAAATTGTAGGTGCGGATTTTTTCGCTGCGGTCGCCGCTGCCGACCATGGACTTGCGCTCTTTGGCGAGGGCTTCCTGCTGCTTCTGCATCTCGATTTCGTACAGCCGCGAACGCAGCACCCGCATGCCCTTCTCGCGGTTCTTGATCTGCGATTTCTCGTCCTGGCAACTGACCACGGTGTTGGTCGGGATGTGGGTGATGCGTACCGCCGAGTACGTCGTGTTCACCGACTGCCCGCCGGGGCCGGACGAGCAGAACGTATCAATGCGCAGGTCTTTGGCTTCGATCTTGACGTCCACTTCCTCGGCTTCCGGCAACACCGCAACCGTGACCGCCGAAGTGTGCACGCGGCCCTGGGTCTCGGTGGCGGGAACGCGTTGCACGCGATGCACTCCGCTTTCGTACTTGAGCTGCGAATACACGCGCTTGCCCTCGATCAGCGCGATGATTTCCTTCAGCCCGCCGACGCCCGATTCCGACGTCGAAAGCACCTCAACCTTCCAGCGCTGCGTCTCGGCATAGCGGTTATACATGCGGAACATTTCGGCGGCGAATAGAGTCGCTTCGTCCCCTCCGGTGCCGGCACGAATTTCGATGATGACGTTCTTCTCATCGTTCGGATCTTTAGGAAGCAGGAGCAACTTCAACTCTTCTTCAAGGCCCGTAACCCGAGGCTCCAGCTTGTCGAGTTCTTCCTGTGCATACGCCCGCATCTCGGGATCTTTTTCGTCGGCGAGCACGGCCCTGCTCTCCGCGATTCCCTTTTTCAGGTCTTTATATTCGCGGTATTTCTCGACGATGTCCGAGATTTCGCTGTGGGCTTTGGCAGTCTTCTGGTATCGCGCCGAGTCATTGGTGATATCGGGCGAGGACAGAGCCTGGGTCAGCTCTTCGTAGCGGGCTTCAATTTGGTCGAGTCGGTCAAACATAGTGGTCGGCGGCCAGATCAGGTGGCCAATCTCTTTCATAGATTGTGTTTGAATTGGTTGGGAAACGCGAGAGATATTTTGGCGGCGGGGCCGCTAAGCGATTACTAACTCGCCGCCGCGTTGCTTTTCCAGCGCCATCGCCTGATCCAGCGCATGAATCGCGCATTCGGCCTGTTCGTCGGAGGGCGGCTTCGTCGTCACTCGCTGCAGCCACAAGCCGGGGGCCGTCATCACAGCGAACAACGAGCCGCGATGCTTCGCCGCGAAGCGGATAATCTCGTAGGCTACGCCCGTGATCACGGGCAGCAGCGCGATGCGGATCGCGAAACGCGCCCAGAAGGTGTGCACCGGGACCAGCATGTACACGAAAATCGAGATGATCATCACCGTCATCAGAAAGCTGGTGCCGCAGCGCGGATGGAACGTCGAATACTTCTGCACCGCCGCGGTTTCCAGCGGATCGCCGTTTTCAAACGCGAATACTGTCTTGTGCTCCGCGCCGTGATACTGATACACGCGGCGAATGTCGCCCAGCAGCGACGTGCCCCAGATGAACAACAGGAACAGCGCCAGCCGGATCAGCCCGTCGATCAGGTTGAACATGATCTGTCCATTCAACGATGGGTGGCCTTTTTTTAGCTCGGTGGTGGCCAGCAGCGGCAAATACTTGTACATGAAGATGAAGAAGCCGACGGAAAATAGAATGTTCACCGTCGCAATCCAGCCGCTGATTTCAAATTTCTTTTCAGGGGCGTTGCCGGCTTCGTCCTTCTGCAATTCATCCAACTGGACGTTGGCAGAAAATTTCAGAGCGCGGAAGCCCAGCGTCATCGCATGACCCAGCGTCATCACTCCGCGCAGCACCGGCCACGCCATCCACGGATGCTTTTCCGAAAGCCGCTCCAGCGGTTCGCTGTGGGTGGAAAGCTCGCCGGACGGTTTGCGGCAGGTGATGGCCCAGGCATGCGGGCTGCGCATCATCACGCCTTCGAGCACGGCCTGGCCGCCGACCAGCGTCTCTTCGCCTTCGCCGCCTTCAAGCGCGGGGAGAAGCTGCACCGCTACCAGAAACTGCCACAATGTTCGGAAGAACTGCATATCGATTAGATGACTGCTGGGGGAGGGTTGCTCCAATCCATAGATTACCACATCGCAAAATCTCTGCCTCGCGGGACAAGTACACTGGAAACAGCGACTTAGCCCATGCGCGCCTTCGCCGAAACCGCCGACCGCATCGCCGCTACGACGAAGAAGCTCCAGAAGACGGGAATCCTTGCTGACTACCTCAAGTCGATTCCGGTGGAGGAGGCCGCCGTGGCCGCCGTGTTCTTCTCCGGGCGTCCCTTTCCCGCGTGGGAAGAAACCACGTTGCAAGTCGGAGGCAGACTGCTGTGGCGCATCGTTGCCGAGCTTTCGGGACGATCCGAGAAGGAACTGGCAGCTGCCTATCGCGAGCACGGCGATCTGGGCGCAGTCGCCGGCGCGGTGCTCCCGCGGCAGCATGACAGCGGGCGACGAGGCGGCACGTTTTTGCCTGCCGAGAAGCGCTCAGGAAACATTCCGCGAAATTGCCGCCGCGCGCGGCCCCGCTGCCAAAGAAGCAATCGTGCGCAAGCTGCTCAGCGAAGTGTCGCCGCTCGAAGCGCAAATACATCGTGAAGACTATGACTGGAGACCTCCGCATCGGCCTGAAAGAGAGCCTGGTCGAAGAAGCCGTCGCCAGGGCCTTCGACGCGACTCTCGGTGTCGGGGTCCTGAAAGCTGGCGAGGTCCTGAAAAACGTCCAGCGCGCCAACATGCTGCTCGGCGATATCGGCGAAACCTTGCGGCTCGCCGCCGATGGCCGCCTCGCAGAAGCAAAGATGCGCTTATTCCATCCCCTCGGATTCATGCTCGCCAGCCCGGCTGAATCCGCTGAAAATGCGCTGAGTTATTTTCGGAATGCGTGGGTCGAAGATAAGTACGACGGCATCCGCGCGCAGGCGCACTGCTCGGGTGATGTCGTTCGATTTTTCTCGCGCACGCGGGACGAAATCACCGAGTCGTTTCCCGAACTACCCGAAGCGCTCGCTGGCTTGCCGCAGGATGCGATTCTCGACGGCGAAATCGTGGCCTGGAGGTACCTAGTCGGAGAGCAAAACGAATCAGGCCGTGCCTTGCCGTTCAGCGCGCTGCAACAGCGTCTCGGCCGCAAGAAAGTCAGCGAAAGACTCTTGCGGGAGGTGCCGGTTGCCTATCTCGTGTTCGACGTTTTGTACACGGGAGGCGAATTGCTGATTGATCGTTCGCTGCGTGAGCGAGCCGGAGTTTTGGATAAGCTCCTGACTGACCGAAGACCCGACAACGACAGAGGACAAAGAGGTACACAGAGGCAATCACAGTCCCAGCTTGCATTTCAGGAAGAGGAGCAGAGTTCTACAGCTCACGCACTGCGCGCCCCCGTTTTTCAGGCATCCTCAGCGAAAGAGCCAGATCAATTTTTCGACGCCGCCCAGGCCCGCGGCAACGAAGGGCTGATGATCAAAGATCCTGAATCGTTTTATACGCCGGGCCGTCGCGGGAAATCCTGGCTGAAGCTGAAGCGCGAGCTGGCGACGCTCGATGTGGTCGTCACCGCCGCCGAATACGGACACGGCAAGCGCATCGGCGTGCTGAGCGACTACACGTTCGCTGTCCGCGATGGCGACCGCCTGCTGGATATCGGCAAGGCTTACTCCGGCCTCACCGACGCCGAAATCGCCGAGATGACGAAATGGTTCCTCGAGCACACCATTGAAGATCAGGGTTTCCGCCGCATCGTCGAGCCGAAGATGGTGATTGAAGTTGCGTTCAACAACATCATGAAATCCGACCGCCATGAGAGTGGTTACGCGCTGCGCTTCCCCAGGATTGTGCGGCTGAGGCCGGACAAGCTGGCGGAAGAAGCGGATACGATGGGGCGGGTAAGGAGATCTACGAAAATCAGAAAATTGATTCGCGGGATGGCGCGGATCCTAGCCCAGCAGGCGATTAAGTCCCTCGTTCACCTCCGGCCACTCCGCCGCCACAATCGAAAAACGCATTGAATCACGAGGGATGTAATCCGCGGCCATGCGATGGGCACGGAGAATCCCTTCGAACTTTCCGCCGATGCGTTCGAGGGCGGCGCGGGAACGCTGGTTGCGGGCATCAGTGTGAAAGCAGACGCGGAGTACCTGCCAGGTTTCGAAGGCGTGAGTCAGCATGAGCAGCTTGGCCTCGGTGTTGGCGGCGGTGCGGATTGCCGAGCGGGTCAGCCAGGTGTAGCCGATCTCGCAGGCGTCTGGAAACTTGTGCGCGTGACGCGGATGACCCTGCGGCCACGCCCATCGCTCCAAGTTCCAGAAGCGCGTGGAGCCGATGACCACACCGTCATCCATTCGGACAATCGCGAACGGGACGGCCATGCCGGCGTCTCGCCAGGCCAGGGCGGTTTCTACGTAGCGGGTCGCCTCGGCCTTGCCCTGCGGGACGGGACTCCACTGATAGAGTGAGGGATCGACCGCAGACGCCGCTGCCAGGCCGTCAACGTGGCGACGATCAAGCGGTTCCAGGCGAATGTGCCTGCCTTGCAGTGGAAGGCTCTCCGTTCCCATGTTCCCAGTATGCAAGGAATCGTCTATCGCGCGCTCGGTTCGTAATAGCGATAGTGCCCGATAATCTTCCAATCGAACAGCACATCTTCCATCTGCGGGCCGCGCCCGATATTGTGAACCACCATGTAACGTCCGCTGCTCGCTCTCTGGTTCACAACTATGCCAATGTGGGTAACGCCGCCGCCCAGGTCCCAGGCCACAATATCTCCTGGTGAGTAGTCGCCTGCGCTTTGGCTCAGAGGGAGTTGCTTCCCTTTCCGTGCAAAAAACACCATCAAGTTCGGAACGCGGCGGTGATCAATGTTGCTGTCGGGTTGTGGTTGCCATTTATGCGGATAGGCGTCGAAATTAGGCACCATGTCCTCATGAACTTCTTTTTGCAGATCAATTCCGACGGCGCGATAGCTGCGAATTACCTCATCGGTGCATACGCCGGTGTCCGCGGGAACATCGCCGCCCGGGTAGGGAATACGCACGTATGCGGAGACGTATCGCACCGAGTGATGGGTACGCTCGATAGCGGCGGCGGACAGCCGGCGCGGGAATTCCTGGTCTGGGGGTGAAATCGAGCCGCCAGTTTGTGCTGGCACCTGGAGAACTGCAACGGCTAGAAACAGCAGGCTGGAAGCTATGGTCCATCGAGGCGCATTCCGCTGCAAAGGAAAGCAGGTCCCTCGACTTCGTTGATCCGTTCGCAAACTCACGGAGCAACTCCGCTCGGGATGACAGGGCTTAGGGGGGATAGCAGCTGGCCAACTTCAACTTTGAGTGCATGTTTAGTGATGATGGTGTTCTTCGCTTTCCGCCACCGGAATCACGCACCCATGCGCGACTTCGCAGACCACGTTCTCGAACTGGATGGTGGTGTGGTCAATCCTGAAATCATGGTGCAGGCGCTCTTTGACATCGCGCAAGATTCGTTCGCTGGCGGAAGGTGGAATGTCGGCGATGGAAATGTGGCACGACAGGGCGCTGGTCTCGGAGCCTAAGCTCCATACATGCAGGTCGTGGACGTCGTTGACTCCGTCAATTTCACAGATCGCCGCTGCCACGCGCTCCAGCTTCAGGCCGCGCGGCGTGCCTTCAAGCAGGATGTTCAGCGTCTCGCGCATGATGCCGAAACTTGACCATAGGATCAGCGCGCCAATTCCGAACGAGAGCGCGGGATCAATCCAGTATTGCCCGGTGGCGAGAATCGCCCAGCCGCCGGCGATGACCGCCGCGGTTGAGAGCGTGTCGCCGATCTCATGCACCAGGGCGCTGCGGACGTTCACGTCGCGGTCGGTGCGGTAGAGCATGAACGCGATGGCAGCCGTTCATGACCACGCCGGCGGCCGCGACCCACATCATCAAAGGCGCGTGGACCGGCTGCGGATGTTGAATGCGGCGGACGGCTTCGTAAAAGATGAGAAACGAAACTACCACCAGCGATGCCGAATTCACCAGCGCGGCCAGCACTCCCGCGCGGTGATATCCGTAGGTATGCGTCGCGCTCGGCGGGCGCGAATGCAGATACACCGCCAGCAGCGACAGCAGCAACGCGACAAAGTCAGTGAGATTGTGTCCGGCCTCGGAAAGCAACGCCAGCGAATGCGCGCGAATTCCCGCAATCACCAGCAGAACAATGTAGGCGGCAGTTACCGCCAGCGAAATGCGCAGAATCCGCGAGGTCCGCTCATTCCCGGCATGGTGACATGGACGTGCACTGCTCTAGTTTAAGGTCGTCGGGAAAGGGATTCAAGAAGGCAGGCTTCGGGCTCCGGGCTTCTGGCTTCAGGAATATCGCAGCGCATCCTAGTCTGAGCGGAGCCAATCTTGAAGATCAATTGATCCTTGTGCTTGCGGTCCGAAGCCGACGCCCAGAGCCCGAGGCCCAGAGCCTGAAGCCCAGAGCCTGAAGCCCAGAGCCTGGTTTCATTTCCCCTTCGTAATCTCATCAGTCTCTTCCCTAATCGCGCTTCTCGCCTTATGCTTCTCTACAGAGCAGAAAACTCCTGGGCTCGCTTCCGAGTATTCCTATGATGACATCCATCTTACTCCTGGCGCCTTTGCTGGGCTGTTGCCTTGCCGCGTACTGCGATCTTTGGCCGCAAGAAAAAGACGGTGGAGGAAATCGAGCGTGAGCGCCGCGACTGGCTGATCCAGGTCGGCCGAATCACCGACGGCATGGTGATTGACGTCCAGGAGATTGGAGACCTCCAACGGGCAACCCGCCGCGACCATGCTGATTTTTCAGTACGACGTCGGCGGCGTCTCCTACGAAGCCTCGCAGGACGTCACCTACCTGCGGCAGTGGGTCAATCTGCACTCCTGCCGCCTGGGATTGCCGACGTCGGTCCGCTACGATCCCCAGAATCCGGGGAATTCCATCGTGGTTTCGGAAAAGTGGATGGGGTTGCGACAGTAGGCTTCAGGCTCTATACTTCGGGCTTCAGGAAATTCCAAACCAAGCCATTGGTCAAAACGAACTTTCAAGGGCAAATAAGCAGGCTAATCGCAATAGATGATTGTGGCTGGGCCTGAAGCCCAGAGCCCGATCTCTCAGCTTCCCGCCGCGAACCCGCCCACGTGCGCGTAGGTCACGCGCAGATATTTGTGGGGATTGACGGGGATGTCGTTGATACGCACTTCGTAGTGGAGATGAGGGCCGGTGCTGCGTCCGCTGTCGCCGACGTAGCCGATGGTGTCGCCGCGGTGCACGTGCTGTCCGGGGAAAGACCGCGAAGCTGGCCAAGTGACCGTAACGGGTGGTGATTCCGTGGCCGTGGTCAATGGTGATGGCGCGCCCGTAGCCGCCCAGGAAATCGGCAAACTCGACCACGCCTTCCGCCGGAGCGACTACCGGCTGGCCGTAGGCCGAGCCAATGTCCACGCCGGAGTGGAACGCGCCTTCGCCGTTGAAAGGATCAATGCGCTCGCCAAACGATCCTGTAATCGGGCCTTCCACCGGCCACATATTCGGCGCGGAATTGGCGCGCAGCCAGTCGGCGGTGGTCGACGTTGCGGGTGAGTCCGAAGGAAAGTCCCGCCGTCGTCGCCCCGTTCATGGCGACCGTCTTCAGCGTAGAAAGGCGATCGAGCGACGAACTGACCTGAGGGCCCTCAATGCTGTCCGAGGCAGCCGCCGCCACCAGCACCGGTTCCGGCTTCAATCCATACAGAGAGGAAACTTCGTTGGCCAGCGATCCCAGCGACGCCACTTGGATGTCGCGTTCCTTGGCCACCTGCTCCAGGTTGCGAATAGCGGCTCTTCAGGTCTTCCTGCTCGGCGCGCAGTTCGTTATAGCCTGAAACCTTCAGCAGCATGCGCACGTACGAGCTGGCGATGCCAGTCAGCCCCAGCGACTCCCACCACGGCCCCCACGACCAGAACATACAAATACCGCGCAGGAATAGGAATCTTGCGCAGTTGGCCGTCGTCGCCACGGGCTACAAAAAGAATGTAGAAACGCTTTGGCAAATTCTTCCTTTCGCTACTGTTTCCGGAAAACCGGGTCTAACCCGGGCACCTTACGTCAGGCGCCTGGCACTTGAATCCTGGCTCCCAGACTCGCATTTCCCTTGTGGGACAAGGCCGAAACGTGTCCTTCCGCAACGGAACCAGATGCTGCCAAAACTTTACTTAGTCTGCAATCCAATGCGGATTCAGCACTTAGCTCAATAAAGCTGGTATAAATGACTCCCGCAAAGGTACCAAAGCCACTTCCCCCTGTCAACGCGCACTGGCTCGGCAATTTTCGTTACCAAGGATGAGTAATCTTTCGTGTCCACCCGGCCAACCTACGGTTCTTCGAAGTGGTGACGAAAGTACTCGGGGCGGGGCCCAGGCCTTAGTCGGAGGCGGTTTTACGGCACAAGGCAAGGTGGCACCCGTTTTGGCCTCCGCCTCGGTTCCGCATATGATGTTTCCGACTTGCCCTCATCGGAAACAAGCCTGATCGCCGGCATTCGCCGCCGCGTTCGCCGCACCCGCGGGCCAGGGGTAGTCGCGGGCATCGGCGACGACTGTGCCGTGCTCCGCATTCCTGCCGGTCACGAGATGCTGGTCACAACCGACTTCAGCCTGGAGGGTGTTCACTTCCGCCGCGAATGGCATCCGCCGCAGAGCGTTGGCCACCGCTGCCTGGCCCGCGGCTTGAGCGACATCGCTGCTATGGGTGGAGCTGCCGTCGGCGGTTTTCCTTTCCCTGGCGTTGCCGGCGAAGCTTCCGCAACGCTGGGTGGACCGTTTTTTCGACGGCTTGCTGAAACTTGCAGCTGAGTTCAGTGTCCCCCTCGCGGGCGGAGATACTTCGGAATCGCCGAACGGCATCCTCGCCGACATCGTGGTCGTAGGATCAGTCCCCAGGGGCAAGGCCATTCTTCGCTCCGGCGCTCGGCCGGGAGACCGCATTTACGTGACCGGAAGGCTAGGCGAATCAGCCGCGGCGCTGGTCGCGCTCCGCGCGGGGAGAAAAATCAAGGCCGCAGACTACCCGCGCCACTTCTCGCCAGAGCCGCGAGTGAAGATTGGACTTCATTTGCAGCGGAGTGGCTTGGCTTCAGCCATGATCGACCTCAGCGACGGCCTTTCCACCGACCTCGGACATCTTTGTGAAGAAAGCGCGGTGGGCGCGGAGATTTACTCTGCGTCTATCCCGCGCGCTGTCATTGGAAGGCCGGCCCAAGAAGCCGCGATGGAGCTCGCCCTGCATGGCGGCGAGGACTACGAACTGCTGTTCACTTCGGCGAAGCGCATTCCTTCGAAGATTGCCGGGGTGAAGGTTACGGAAATCGGCCGCGTAGTTCGTGGCCACGGGATGCTGTTCGTCGACGAAAGCGGCGCCCGGAAACTTCGCCCCGAAGGCTGGGAGCACTTCCGGGCCTGGACTCCCGACTCGCGGTTACCCCGTTAGCATCTTTGCACGCCGTGCCGCGAAGGCTAACTTACTTACATGAAGTGTTATCTCTTGCTGGTCGCAGTCTTCTCTTTTTCCGTTCTATTAGCAGCGCAGCAACCGCCCGCCGTCCCAGCGCTGGCCCCCGACGCCGATTTCGTGCACAAGCAGTTCAGCGATAGCTGCTCCCTGATTCCGCAGTGGCCGCCCATGACCGCGGATTTGAACGGAGATGGAATTGAAGACGTCGTCATCGTCGCCCGCTGCAAGAACCCGCTGATGGATGAGGGAGAAAACAACTACAAAGTCATCGACCCGCTGGACTCGTTCTACGGCTACGGCAACCCCAAGATCACCACCGGCTTCGCTCCCGACGACCCCAAGCAGCGCGGCATTGCGCTGCTGATCATTCACGGCTCAGGCCCCGACGCCTGGCGATCGCCGGCGCCTCAAGCAAAGTTTCTGATCATCAACATTTCAGTTAAGACCATCAGGGTCAAGAAGATGAAACTCTCCAAGAAAAAATCGACGACGGCCATTTACATTGAGGAAGCCGGCGAGGACAAAATGACTTCCGCCATCTTCTGGGACGGGCACAAGTACCGCTACGATCCGCTGGGCACCAGCATGGAGTAGAGCGGCTCTTGGCTCTTGGTCGTTGGCTATTGGCCCATCAATTAGGAGACTTCAGTCCCTCGTCGTCGGCAAGCGCGCACTTCGAGCTCCTGCCAACAGCCAAGAGCCGACAACCAACAGCCGCTTTCGTTACAACTCGAAGTGGAACACATCCAACACAAAGAACGTTCTGCGATTCACTAGAACAATGTGACCGCCGATGAAGGTGTGCATGTAGCCCGCTGGAGGAGGCGGCAGGTACCTTTCAACCTCAATTGGGCAAGGATGCATGCGGCTTCTCAGCCCCGGAGGCAGCGTCCCGCGCACCACCAGTTGGCGCTCCAGCCCGGGAGGCAGTTCATCGCGCTTGGCCAAGCCCGGCGGCAGATGATCGCGATGGCCGACATACCAGCCGCGCAGATCGCGGTCGTGGTCGCGGTAATAGCCGCGGTCGCCGTCGTGGTCATGTTTGTCTTTGTCATGCCCGTAAGCATGGCCGTGGCCATGATCGCCATCGTGATCGTGATCGGCGAACGCCTTCGGACCGAGACTCAGCAGCACCGCTACGCACAATAGATACAGCCACTTATTTCGGGACATTGGCTTCTCCTGCAAAGGATTGAAGCTCGAGATTAGGCAGAGGGTTCGGGAGCGGCAAGTCACCGGAGTACAGCCCGTCGTTGGTCGTTGGTCCCTTCGGCGCGCTTCGCTTGCTCAGGGCAGGCTAAAAACGGTCGTTGGCCTTTTGCGATTGGCTTTCGGCCGTGGCCTAGATGACGGACCCTTGGCGGCAACCGCCGGTAGAAAATCCGGCTTTTTGTTCTCCACCGACTAATATCCGTCGGCCTCCGAAGGGTTTTTGGCCAACGACCAACGACGAACGACCAAGGACGGGTCTCTATAATCCCCACCATGAACCTCGAACAGAAACTGCAGGAACTCAAACGCCGCGATGCTTTGGCCGAAGACGGTGGCGGCAAAGACCGGCGCGAGCGCCGGCACAAAGAAGGGAAGATGTCGGCCCGTGAGCGGATTGATTTTCTGCTCGACGAAGGCACGTTCGAGGAAACCGACCGCTTCGTCACCCACCGCGCGACTGATTTTGGAATGCAGGAGCAGAAATATTACGGCGACGGCTTCATCACCGGCTACGGCCGCATCGAGGGACGCCTGGTCTTCGTCTTCGCCCAGGATTTCACCATCTTCGGCGGCTCGCTTTCCGAAACCAACGCCGCCAAAATCGTCAAAATCATGGACATGGCCGCCCGCGTCGGCGCCCCGCTCATCGGACTCAACGATTCCGGCGGCGCGCGCATTCAGGAAGGCGTCGTCTCGCTCGCCGGCTACGCCGACATTTTTCTGCGCAACACGCTCTACAGCGGAGTCATTCCGCAGCTATCGGCCGTCATGGGCCCGTGCGCCGGCGGCGCGGTTTATTCGCCCGCCATCACCGACTTCATCGCCATGGTGAACAACACGTCGTACATGTTCATCACCGGCCCGGACGTGATCAAGACCGTCATGCACGAGGACGTCACCAAAGAGCAGCTCGGCGGCGCGGTCACGCACAACGAAACTTCCGGCGTGGCGCACTTTCTTGCCCACGACGACGCCGAGTGTCTCTCCATGCTGCGCGAACTGCTCAGCTTCATTCCGTCCAACAATCTCGACGAGCCTCCGCGTAAGCCCTGCACCGATCCCATCGACCGCGCCGACGCCGCGCTCGACACCATCGTCCCCGCGCAGTCGAATCTTCCGTACGACATCAAAGACGTAATCCACGCCGTCGTTGACGACGGATACTTCTTCGAGGTCCACGAGCACTACGCGAAAAACATCGTCGTCGGATTCGCCCGCATGAACGGCCGCTCGGTCGGTATTGTCGCCAATCAGCCCGCGGTGCTGGCCGGAACGCTCGACATCAACGCGTCGGTCAAAGGCGCGCGCTTCGTCCGCTTCTGCGACTGCTTCAACATTCCGCTGATTACGTTCGAAGACGTCCCCGGATTCCTTCCCGGCACCAACAGGAATACGGCGGCATCATCCGCCACGGCGCGAAGTTGCTCTACGCCTTCGCCGAAGCCACCGTCCCCAAGCTCACGGTCATCACGCGCAAAGCCTACGGCGGCGCGTATTGCGTGATGGCCTCAAAGCACATTCGCACCGACGTGAACTACGCCTGGCCGACCGCCGAAATCGCCGTCATGGGCCCCGAAGGCGCAGTGGACATCGTCTACCGCCGCGAACTCGACCGCGCCGCGAATCGCGAAGAATTGCGCGCGCAGAAGATCGAAGAATTCCGCGACCGCTTCGCCAACCCCTACATCGCCGCCGAACGCGGCTTCGTGGACGCAGTCATCCAGCCGCGCGATACGCGCAAGAAGCTGATCCAGGCGCTGGAGATGCTGGGGACGAAGCGGGAGAAGAATCCGCCGAAGAAGCATGGGAATATACCGCTGTGAAGCCTACGCCGCAGTGTGACAGCTTCGCCTTTTACTTGCCTTTAGAGCGGCATACAATTTGGGAGCGATACGCTCGAATTTGTAATGACGATGTTTTCACCAATTGAGTGCCAGCCCGAGTCGAGTCGTCCTTTGGATTTTGCGCTAGACTCGCAAATCGCTAGTCCGCCTCCACCACAATCAGTCAAGCCGCCACTGGCTCCGTCGCTGTCACGTCTGCCCTGCCCGCCTTTGCGATGGTCTTATACTCCACGTGCACTCTCTCGATGGTTCCATTGAACTTGTAGGGTGCCTTATCGGAGTAGTCAAGCGACACAGGCGAACCCAGGGCAATGCCGATGTCTAGGCAGTCGTTAGCGGTAAAGAGTAGCGGCGCAGAAATCGGAACTTGGCCTCTCGCAACCACTTCGCCATTGACCATCATCGTGATGTTGAGCGGTCCAGCGGGCCGGAGCTCAGCGTAGGCCGTTTTGACTTCGATCTTCACCTTTCCTACGGGCAGCTTTTGCGTGGCGCGAATCTTCGTGCGCTGGATGATGAAGAGGTTGTACTCGTAGCAGAGAATTCCATCCTCCACGAAACAGGTGAGGCCACCGGAGTTTCCTCCTAGCTTGTAGAGTACGCCGCTGGCGTTGGCCGGGATCTCGGCGTCAATGGTGACGACGTTAGGTTTATTGCCGAGAGCAGGCGCGCAGAATTCCGGCATCCGAGTCGTGTCGCCAGAGAATGTCCACTCCGTGTAAGGAGGTGAAATGCGCATTTCGGGGTGCAGTACGGGAATCCAAAGGCCGCCGCCGATAGGAAGCGCTTTGTTCTTAGTAGCCTCAATGAGAAAGATGTCTTTCAATTGGGCCAGCTTCTCCGGCATCTTTGCAGCAAGGTCGTTCGACTGGGTCCAGTCCTCCTCCAGGTTGTAGAGTTCCCAGACATCCTTGTCCGGTGTCCACTCCAGAATACCCGGCGGAGTGCCCATCTCCCATGGGACACGGGGGCCGAAGGCGGAGGCGATCCAGCCATCATGGTAGATGGCGCGGCTGCCCATAACCTCGAAGTACTGAGTGCTCAGTTGGCCCTTCGCCTTTGGCTCGTCAAAGGTGTAGACGAAACTCACGCCGTCGATTTGATCTTGGGGGACTCCGTTGACTTCTAGTGGCGGTGAGATGCCGAGAACTTCATAAATTGTTGGAACAACATCGTTGCAGTGATGGAACTGCTGGCGCGGTTTGGCATCGGGTTTGATTTTCGCTGGCCACCGGACTGCCATTGGGTTGCGCGTGCCTCCAAAATGGGAGGCAACGAGCTTCGTCCCCTTATAGGGAGTGCTTCCGGCCCAACCCCATGCTGCGTGGTACTGGTTGTCCACCTTAAGCGTGCCAAGGGCGTCGAGCCCGCCCAGGTCATCGAGAGCTTTGATGTGTTGCCTGACAGTGGTGGGGATGCAGTTTTGCGCCAGCAGTTCGCTGATGGTGCCATTTTGTCCCTCGGCAGAGGAACCGTTGTCGCCCCAGATGTAGAAGATGAGAGTGTTATTGCCATAGCCGAGCTTGTCGATTTCGTCGATGATCCGGCCGACCTGCACGTCCACGTGTTCGGCAAATCCGGCAGCCACTTCCATTAGGCGGCGCTGGAAGGGCTTCTCGTCCTCGGGGATGCTGTCCCAGGACGACATAGTTTCGGGCCGCGAGGCGAGCTGCGCATTGGCTGGAATCCAACCCTTCTCCTTGGCACGGTTGAAGACGTGCTCGCGATAGGCATCCCATCCGTCATCGAACTTCCCCTCATATTTGTCAGCCCACTCTTTCATGATATGGTGCGGGCCGTGAATCGCACCGCTCGCCCAGTACATGTAGAACGGCTTATCCGGCTGAAAGGCCTTGTGACGATGCAGCCAGCCAATGGCGTCGTCAGCCAGGTCTTCACTGAGGTGGTAGCCCTCTTCCGGGCTTTTGGGCGGCAGAACCACTGTCGTGTTGCGCACGAGATTCGGCTCATACTGCGAGGCCTCGCCCGCCAGAAAGCCATAGAAATATTCAAAACCTAGCCCAGTCGGCCAGTTCTCGAAGGGGCCGGCGGCAGTTGTTTCCTCCGCAGGTGTGTTGTGCCACTTCCCCCATGCAGCGGTGCTATAGCCGTAGTCTTTCAGCACCTCAGCCGCTAACGCGCTGCTTCTAGGGATGCGACCCGAGTATCCATCCCAGTCATTCGCTAGCTCAGCGATCTGGCCGTTGCCAACGCGATGATGATTCCTGCCAGTTAGCAGTGACGCCCGTGTAGGCGAGCACATGGCTGTCGTGTGGAAACGGTTGTAAGCGATCCCTTCCTCAACGATGCGATCCATCGTTCGAGTTTGGACTTCGCCCCCAAAGGTTGACGGCAGGCCAGGGCCAGCGTCGTCAATCAGGACGATGAGGATGTTTGGAGAATCGGTAGGAAGGCGACGAGGTTCAACACGCCGCTTGTAGACCGACTCTTGCATGGTGCGACCTGCTATGCTCGCGGACGGCGTAGGTGGGAAAGGCAGGGAATCCTGCTTGATTGCTTTCTTCTTCGCGCTCATGGCTTCCTTCGCATCCTCGAAAAAGACAGTTATGGTCTCTGGCAGAAAATGAAGCATTCTGTCCAAACCAACAACTGGCAAGACTGCCAGCCAACCCGGTCCCCTGAAGAGTCAAAGTGCGTGGTTCTTGCTCAACAATTACTGGCCTCGTTTCAGCAGGCCATCAACTGCCATTCGGTTGATTCAGGTCGCTACTTGAATTGCTCGGTTCGTCTCAAAACCGAACACGCAAACCCGTTTCGACTGACACATTGTGTCGCTCCTGAGACGCGGTTCATCCATCCGGCCTGAATTCATAAGCTTCCCGCATCCGGACGCTCCCGCAACTTCGCTGATCCCCAAGGGTTTAAGTGACCAGTAGGGTTTATCTGACCGAGAGCTACAGATTGACCCTGACTTCGGCAAATAAATTGCATGCAACAAAATGCAGGGTAGCTGAGTCTAATGGGTATAAGCAGGCTGGGTCGGAGGTGACAGATGAGAGAAAGATTCTCGACCACCGAATTAAGCGCACTGCGGAATGACCTGCTGCAAGGCGGCTTGGCCGATTCCCGCGAGGCGGCGGAGTTGGTGCAGGTGTTCCTGATGGGCCGGGGCTACGGAGTTTCGCCGCAGGCGGCACGGGACGCTGTCGGCCGCGTAGAAATGTCCGGTTGCGCGCTGCCAGTACTGCAAAAGGAGCTGGAAGGCCTCGCGCTGGTGATGTAACGGTGACCGCGAGAGCTTGGCCCTTAACAGAGTTTAGAGTTTGAGAGGAGTTTCTTAAGAGATCCGCGGGGACGACAGACGTAACGGTCGCTCCCCACAGATGGATGAACAAGGAAAGAGCCGGGCCAACCAGCCCGGCGTTCTTGTTTTTGGAGCAGCTGTCAGCTCTTCAGCGCGTCAGCGCATTCAGGTAGACGCGAATACGCCCAGAGACGCCGTACGCGACTATTTCGAGGATCGCTGCCAGTCTCGAATGCCTGAGAGCCCAGAGCCTGTCGCCTGCCTCACTCGTACCTCAGGCTCTCGACCGGATCCAGCTTCGCGGCCCTCGTCGCCGGGACCGTGCCGAAGACCACTCCGACCAGCGACGAAACCAGGATCGCCACGATTGCCGACAGGCCCGAAATGGGGATGCGGTACTCGGTCAGGAAACGTACCGAGTAGGGTATCGCCAGGCCGATCACGACGCCGACCAGGCCTCCGCCTACCGAAATCAGGATTGCTTCCGACAGAAATTGGAATCGAATCTCGCGATTGGTCGCTCCCAGGGCCTTGCGGATACCGATTTCGCGGATTCGGGCGCTGACCGTGGCCAGCATGATATTCATAATTCCGATTCCGCTGACCAGCAAAACCACGGCCGCGACCGCCCAGCAGCATGAACGTCAGCGCGTTGGCTGCCTGCTCGGCGACCTTCACCAGTTGCGTCAGGTTGGTGATGTTGTACACCGATTCCGCGCGATGGCGCGACTGAATGACCTTCTTGACCTGCTCGGTCACCGGCTCAACCATGGAAGAATCAGCCGACCGAAAAGTAGATCAGCTTCACCGTCGGGCGTGTCGGTGAAAAAGCGCGACACGGTGTAGGGAATCACCAGCGTGTTGGTGGTCACTTCAGATTCGCCGAAGGTATTCACCCGCTCGCGGAAGGTGCCGATCACGGTGAACGGGAGCCCGCTGAGCTTGATGACCTTTCCGACGGCGGCCTCGGGGGAGCCGTAAATTTCCTGCGCCATCTTCTCGGTGATGCAGCCCGACTTTGTTGTGGCCCTGCTCGTCCTCTTGGTCGAAAAACCGGCCGGAGACGACCACCAGGTTGCGCACGGTGTGGTATTCCGGATAAGTGCCGAGGATTGGATGTCGCGTTCTTTGCCCGTCGCCGACGGGGACGCGCTCGTTCAGCATGACCACCGGCGAGGCGGCAACGATTCCCGGCACCTGTTCCTGCACGGCCTTCATGTCGTCGACGGTCAAAGAATCAGGCGCGGTGTTGGTGATGCGCTGCGATCCGCCTTCGTACTCGGCGTAGATCAGGTTGGAGCCGATGCCCTGAATCAGATTCAGAACATACTGCTTTCCGGTCAGGCCGATGGTGACGACGAGAATCAGCGACGCGGTGCCGATCACCATGCCCAAGCCGGTGAGCAGAAAGCGCACCTTGTTGCTGCAGAAAGTGTCGTAGGCGAAGCTGACAATCTCGCTGAAGTGGAGCTTGGGGCGCGGACCCGACACTGCGGTGGCTACCGGCATGACAGATTAGATGCTACCCGTCACTGCGGCGGAGTCGCAAAGTACCGGTGTGGGTCTGGTGGGGCAGGGTCGTGTGGGTCGGACACTCTTGTCCGACCAAAGCCGGGAAGTGTGAACGGAGATTAGCGCTAGCCATCTCCGCGGGAAAAATCAAAATCGAAATCAAAGTCAAAAGCGGTCGGACAAGAGTGTCCGACCCACAGGGGCATGGGTGGCCTCAACAGGCTTGCTCAGCGATGTATTTACGAATGCGCCGCCGGGGTTGGAACAGCCTGCGTGCGCAGCGTTTCGTAGATTGCTTTCACTTGCTTGGTGGTTTCTTCCACACTGCCGCTGTTGTCGATGACGTAGTCGGCGGCCTGGATCTTGGCTTCCTCGGGGGCCTGCGCCATCATGCGGCGGGAAACTTCGTCGCGCGCGACTTCCGGGTCCATCTTGTGCCGTTGCGCCCAGCGCTCAATCCGCTGCTGCGGCTTGCAGGTCACAACGATGATGCGGTCGAAGCGCTTGCGCAGGCCAGCTTCGAGCAGCAGCGCGGCTTCGAGCATCACGATGGCGTCGGGTTCGCGGCTGCGGAAGCTCTCCATCCACTGCTCGTATTTCTGAATGACTCCGGGATGCACGATGCGGTTCAGCTCGTAAATGCGCGGACGGCGTTTGTCGAAGGCCAACTCGGCCAGGCGAGCGCGGTTGACGGTCCCATCGGGATTCAGAACTTCTTCGCCGAACTTCTGGACCACTTCGTCATAGACGGGTTCGCCGGGGCGCATCAGTTCGTGTGCGATCTCGTCGGCGTCAATGGAGTGCGCGCCGAGGTCGGTGAAGATGTGGCTGACCAGCGATTTTCCCGAAGCGATACCGCCTGTAAGTCCGATTTTGAGCATCGTCCCTCTCGAAATCTATTTCACCACAGAGACACAGAGTCACAGAGAAAATTCAACAGCGGCCACGGATTTTCGCGGATTCACACGGATAAAGCAAAACAAAGAATCTCAAGACAATTCAAAAACAAAAAGGATTTATCCGTGTTGATCCGCGCAAATCCGTGGCTGCCTTTGAATTTGATTTCAGATTCCTCTGTGACCCTGTGTCTCTGTGGTGAAAAGTTCTTACGCCCGCGATAACTCTACCACTTGATTCCCGCGCCGCATCTTTGCGGCTTTCACGGTATTGGACATCAGCATGGCAATGGTCAGCGGGCCGACTCCGCCGGGCACCGGCGTGATGGCTCCAGCAATTTCTGCGACCTCGGGATGCACGTCGCCGACCAGTGTTGAACCTTTAGCGCGGAATGTTTCTTCGCGCTTGGCGTTTCCAGCGAACAGCGTCGCGAATTCCGCGGGATCAGTCACGCGGTTCATGCCGACGTCAATCACGGTTGCGCCGGGGCGAACGAAATCTCGCGTGATCATTCCGGCGCGGCCGATGGCGGCGACCAGAATATCGGCGCGGCGGCAGACGCCAGGCAGGTCGCGGGTTTTCGAGTGACACACGGTCACCGTCGCATTGGCGTTCAGCAGCAGCATGGCCATCGGCTTGCCGACAATGTCGCTGCGGCCGACGACGACTGCTTCCTGGCCGGCGATTTTGATCCGGCTGCGCTCCAGCATTTCCATGATTCCCGCGGGCGTGCACGGCACCAGGCCCGGGCGCTGCGTCGAAAGATAGCCGACGTTCATGGGATGAAAGCCGTCCACATCTTTGGCGGGATCAACCGCCAGCAGAATCTTCTTGGAATCCACCTGCGCGGGCAGCGGCAGTTGCACCAGGATGCCGTCGATTTCGTCGCGGCGATTCAGGTCGGCGATGAGTTCCAGCAGTTCTTCGGTGGTAATGCTCGCCGGCGGCGTGTGCTTCTCGCTGTAGATGCCGACTTCCTCGCAGCTTTTCACTTTGCCGCGAACGTAAATCTCCGACGCGGGATTGTTGCCGACCAGGACGACGGCGAGTCCGGGACGAATTCCCGCAGCGGACATGGACTCGCACGGCCGCAGCGGCTTCGGCGCGGATTTCAGCAGCGATTTTGTTTCCGTCGAGAATGGTGGCAGGCATGGGATTGTAGAAATCTAAATTTTAACACTCGCGGCGGATGCGGAGCTCGCCCTGACGAATGAGTTCCCCAAAGCCTAGCCACGATGACTCTGTCATTCCGAAGTGAGGCGGATCCGGTAGCGATCCCTACAGAACCTCTTCTTGCTCGGCAATCCCGGGTGTGAGGTATGGGAACCTTTCGCGGTTCCCACTTTGCCGACATTTTCTTCGGCAAAAACGCGGACGCGGTCGAGCGCCGCCTGCAATTCCTTGAGATACTCCTCGTCATCCGCCATCCGGCGGCACGGGCATTTGGCGGCTCACCCGCAGCAGCGCGCGCGTGAACGGCTTGGGGACCATGAGGCCGTCCCAGGTTTTGAGAATCCATGCGCGATCGAGCGCGATGTGGAACGCCGACATCGGCACGCCGGTGGTGCGGGCCAGCAGCACGGGGCCGGGCTTGGCGACGTAGCGCGGGCCGCGGGGGCCGTCGATGGTGAAGGCCACCGTCCAACCCTGCTCCAACTCACGCCGCATTCCGAGCAGGGCGCGGACGGCGCCGCGGGAACTCGAACCGCGCACCGCTGCGAATCCGAACTTGTGCATGATGCGGGCGATGCATTCTCCGTCGAAGCTTTCGCTGGTCATCACGCCAATGTGCAGATCGCGAAACAGGTACAAGGCCGGAATGATGCAGTTGTGCCAAAAGGAATAGATAATCGGCCGCGTCTTGATACTGCCGGCTGAGCCTTCCTCCCATGAAGTAGAGAATCGAATGGTCGGACCGAGGATGCGGATGGCGATGGTTGCTGTCCAGGTGATCAGCCAGAGCAGAATGCGCTCGCGCAGCGTGAACCTCCGCCGCGACTGGTTGACGCTGGGCGGCGCGGGGGTTTCGACGGCGGGCACGTGGGTATTCTATCGCCAGGATGGACGAAATCGGGTGATCTGGTGATCGGGCCATCGGGTGATCTGAAAACCGAAAGCCACGAGGCACAGCATAGGAATTGCCCGCGGCAGTGTCTCAAATCACCCGATGGCCCGATCACCCGATTCTTGACTCCGAGTTTTCTTGCTCTCGCGGCGAGCTTTCCATATCCTGCGTGCAGATGAGTGAAGCGCCATGACTTCCGCCATCCCCAGCGTTACCGAACAACTGCTGTGGCAGTTGTTCGTGATTTTCGTGGCTGCGAAAGTGGTCGGAGAAATTTTCGAGCGGTTGGGTTTGCCCGCCGTGCCTGGGGAGATTCTCGCCGGGTTGGCGCTCGGCCCTTATGTTTTGGCATGGGTCCCTGCTAGCGATACGCTGCATTCGATTGCCGAAGTGGGAGTGATTTTTGTGCTGTTCAGCGCCGGGCTTGAAACCAGTCCCAGCGAATTGATTCGCGTCAGCCGTAAGGCGCTAATGGTTTCGCATTGCGGGAGTCGTGGCGCCATTTGTGCTCGGCTTCGCTTACATGAAGCTGCGGGGAGACGCCAACCTCGAGTCGGTCTTCGTGGCTGCGGCCATGGTGGCGACGAGTGTTGGAATCACCGCGCGCGTACTGGGCGATATGAATCTGCTGGCCACTCGCACCGCGAAGATTATTCTGGCCGCTGCGGTGTTTGACGACGTCATTGGCATGGTGGTGCTGGCGGTCGTTGCCGGATCGGCCTCGAGCGCGGGCGTGCAATGGTTGCATTTGGGCGTGCTGAGCGTGGAGGCGGTAGCCTTCGCGCTGTTCATGATGTTCGTCGCGCCGCATATTGTTCATCGCATTCATCCGCAGGTGGATCGCATGACCGCGCGGAATGCGCCGCTGGTCATCGCGCTGGCCATTTGTCTGTTTCTTTCCTGGCTGGCGGCGAAGATCGGAATGGCGGCCATCGTGGGCGCGTTTTTTGCCGGACTGATGTTCGCCGACTACGCCGAGCGCTGGGACCTCATTCCTCGAGTTGGCAGCATCACCTCGTTTCTTGCGCCGTTTTTCTTTTTTGACATCGGCGCCCGCCTGAATCCCGCGGCTGTTCACGGGGAACCTGCTGCTGGCGGCCATTGTGATCTCGCTGCTGGCGGTGATCTCGAAAGTGATCGGTTGCGGTCTTCCGCTGCTCAGCGAAGGCTGGCCGACGGTTCTTCGAGTCGGAGTGGGCATGATGCCGCGTGGCGAGGTGGCGCTGATTGTGGCGCTTGTCGGCTTGCAATCGGGGATCATGAGCCAGTCGGCGTATGGAATCGTCGTGTTCATGACTGCGGTGACCACGCTGCTCGCGCCGCCGATTCTGCGGTATCTGTTTCGGGGCGAAATCCGGCAAGGCAAGACTGAAAGCGTTCCAGCCGCCGTGCAGTTATAATTCCCGCTTTGCAGGGAACGACCATGAATCTGGCAGGCCGCGTCGCGCTGGTCACCGGAGCTTCACAAGGAATCGGGCGGGCGTGCGCCTTGAAGCTGGCGCAGTGCGGCGCCAGCGTCGCGCTGGTGGCGCGCAATCAGCAGAAGCTGGATGAAGTCGCGCAGGAGATTGCGCAGGCGGGTGGAAGTTGCCCGCGCATTTGTGGCCGACGTCGAGAACGAAGATCAAGTCAAAGCCGCATTCAAAGCCGTGGTCGCCGAGTTCGGCAAGATCGACATTCTGGTGAACAACGCCGGCATCACCCGCGACCAGCTCATCATGCGCATGAAGCGCGCCGACTGGGACGCAGTCCTCAACACCAACCTGACTTCGGCGTATTTGTGCACGCAGCAGGCAATCAGCTCCATGCTCAAGCAGCGCTGGGGACGGATCATCAACATCACCTCGGTTTTCGGGCAGACGGGGCAGGCCGGACAGGCGAACTACGCCGCGTCAAAGGCGGGATTGATCGGGCTGACCATGGCGGTGGCCCGCGAAATCGGGTCGCGCAACATTACCTGCAACGCCGTCGCGCCGGGATTCATCGAAACCGCAATGACTCGAGCACTCTGTCGGATGAAATCAAGCAGAGCGCGCTGAAGATGATTCCGCTGAACCGGGTCGGAACGCCCGAAGAAGTCGCGAACTGTGTCGCCTTTCTTGCATCTGAAGAAGCGGGATACATCACCGGGCACGTGCTGAACGTAAACGGCGGGATGCTGATGGGGTAAGTCAAAACCATTTACCACAGAGGACACAGAGAATCACAGAGGAATGCCTGAATCTCTAAAACCTGCGTCGCAAGATTCTTCGTCCTCTGTGGCCTCTGTGCCCTCTGTGGTAAATGCTTTTGACGTTCGCCAGGCGGAGTCGCCGAACGCAAGTTGCAGCCATTCGAGAACTTTTCCTGGAATACGCGCAGTCGCTCGGCTTCAGTCTCTGCTTCCAGAGTTTCGACAAAGAACTCGCAGGATCTTCCGGGAGACTACGCGCCGCCGGAAGGCCGTCTGCTGCTGGCGACGCATGAAGGTCGGCCCGCCGGATGCGTCGCGCTGCACAAACTGGATCACGAAATCTGCGAAATGAAGCGGCTGTATGTGCGTCCGCAATTTCGCGGCAAAGGATTGGGTCGCGCGCTCGCGGAACGAATCATCGCCGACGCGCGGCAGATCGGCTACAAACGATTGCGCCTCGACACGGTCGAACCCATGATGCAGGCCGCAGTGGCGATGTACCGGCAACTTGGGATTCCGCGACATCGCACCGTATCGGGAGAATCCGATTGAAGGCGCGCTGTATATGGAATTGGAACTCTAGCTCTTGGCTCTTGGTCCTTGGCCTTGACGCGACTGGGCTGATCGATTTTGGTGAAGAGCCAGGAGCTAAAAGCCAAGAGCTGCTTTCAAGGAGAATACCATGAAATCCATTCTTACCTTGCTCGATCATTCTGCTGCTGGCTGTACCTGCGCTTGGCGGTCACCTCGAAGGAAGTCACCTACAAGAGCGGCGACGAAACCGTTAAGGCCATCCTCTACACGCCCGAGGGCAAAGGCCCGTTTCCCGGCATCGTCGTCATTCACGAGTGGTGGGGACTTGAACGACTGGGTGAAAGATCAGGCGGCGAAGCTGGCGGGCGAGGGCTACGCGGCGCTGGCGATTGATCTGTATCGCGGTAAGGTTGGCACCACGCCGGAGGAAGCGCACGAAATCATGCGCGGAGTGCCGGAAGACCGCGCCAATCGCGACCTGGAAGCGGCTTTCCAGTTCCTGGCATCGCAGCCGAACGTGAAGCCTGACCGCATCGGCGCGATTGGCTGGTGCATGGGCGGAGGCTACGCGCTGCGACCTGGCGCTGGAAGAGCCCAAGCTGGCGGCCTGATGTCATCAACTACGGCCACCTCGCACCGATCCGGCCGCGATCAGCAAAATCAACGCTCCCATGATTGGGTTCTTTGGCGCCCTCGATCGCGGAATCACTCCCGACGATGTGAAGGCGTTCGGGCGGCAATGGACAAGGCGGGCAAGAAGATAGACGTCACCATCTACCCCGACGCCGGCCACGCATTTGAAAATCCCAACAACAAAGACGGCTACCGTCCCGCCGACGCTGCCGACGCGTGGAGCAAGACGGTGAACTTCCTCGCCAGCACGCTGAACAAGTGAAGAGGCAGCCATCAGCGATCAGCTTCTGTTCAGGAAAGCTTCTTTAGCGTTCGGCCGTGCAAGAGGGAAGCGAGTCCTGCGCGGCGGTTTGGCGTCTGCAACCCGCGTTAGCCGCAATGAAACAAGCGCTTAAAGTGAAGTGTCGGTCTCCGACGCGCAAGATTTTCCTGATGGCTGACGGCTGATCGCTGAGGGCTGGCAGCAATCATAAATTTTCGCTTGCCAACAGGTACTACTCTGGTTACTATGCACGCTGACTCCTGCGCATGGATATTGGCATCACAATCCGAAATTTTCGATTGCAACGAGGGATGTCGCAAGGCGACATCGAAAAGCGCACCGGCCTGCTGCGCTGCTATCTCTCCCGCGTAGAAAATGGACACACCGTCCCGTCGCTCGACACCTTGTCGAAAATCGCCGGAGCCATGGAGTGCCCGCTTTCCCATTTCTTCTCCGAGTCGGGCAACAACAACGGGTCCAAGGCCCTACCCCAGCTCTCGGACGACGAACTCCGCTTCCTGAGCCAGATCCGCCGCTACTCCGGCAGCCTGAACGACAGCGATCGCAAGCTGGTGCTGGCCATGGTCAAGAAAATGGCGATGAAGTAGGCAGCTCTCAGCTGTCAGCCATCAGGTAATCCCTCATACCATCACTGATCTTACTTGCCGGCGGGTGTCGGCAGGCAAGCAAAAAGCAGTTCCTCTCCCGCTGGCGCAGGCTCGGAATGACATCGCTTGAGGAGAACCGGGCCGAAGAGCGGCTGGTTTACCTGATGGCTGATGGCTGACGGCTTACTTTCGTTCCATCCCTTTTGTGTCCAACCGGTACCTCGTTTACCCGGCAATCTCCCCTAAACTTCCTTTTGGGACGCCCATGACCGTAGATGAGGAACTTACCGGGTTGGAGTCGCTGCTGCGGCGGCTGAAGATCGAGTACGAGATTTTCTTCAGCAATCCGCAGAAAAAGCCGCCTTCTGACCTGGAGTGGAAGGTGCTCGGCCTGCTGCGCAAGTTTTCCGACGGCGGCGGCAACATGAATTTTCCGCAGCGTTTCCGCTACAACGCCATTGCGCAGCGCTATGCGATCTACAGCGACCTGTGGCGCAAGAAAGTCGCGGATTCGCGAGGAAGGCTATCGGCGTCCGCAGGACGCGCTGCTTGGCGGTGTCCGGAGTCCGGCCGGATGAAGAGCACGAGCCCGAGCGGCCACAAAGTCTATGGCCTGAGCCAGCGAGACCACGGCGAACCCTTCGTGGTCGATCGCGCCGATTCCGGAGCCGAGCGCGATAAAGTCGAAAAGCTGTTTATCGCATCTGAGCGATGCCAAGAAGAAGGCCGGAGAAAACGTCTCCGGGTCGCTGGAAAGTTTTAGTTCGTTCGTGCAGAAGAAAACCGAGCAACTCCGCAAACAGCACGGCTGCCAGGCCGTCGAGTACAGCGTGGATGTGGCGGACGGCAAAGTGAAGCTGACGGCCAAGGCGAAGACCTAGCTCTCGGCTCTTGGCTCTTGATTCTCCGTTTCTGGGCGTCAGCTCTTTGAACTTGCGAAAATCATAGCAACTGGGAAGGGCACGAGTTTCACTCCTGCCGAAAGATCGTTGGTCTTGCGGCGGCTTCAGCCGCTGTTTGCTTTCCTCGCTCACGCCGCTCCCTAAAAGCCTACCCGCAGCGGCTGGAAGCCGCTTCGTTTCTGACCAGTGATTGGCACGAGCAAAACTCGTGCCCTTCCCGGTTTCTGCATCCTTGCCTTGTCCACGCTCGCTCTGTCCCCTCCGAGCCTTTTCGCGATGAATTCGCAGATGCCCGGCGACTTGCATGTCCAACCGGACCCAAAGCACGTCTCCGCATCTGCTGCTAAAATCTCCTGCTGGCGCTTTCGGCGCCGCAATTCCCATCCGAGGCCATTCATGTCCCAGAAAATTCAGCGCGCCATTCTTAGCGTCACCGACAAAACTGGACTGGCCGACTTTGCCCGCAAGCTTTCCGGCATGGGAGTGGATCTGATCTCGACCGGCGGCACCGCCAAGCTGCTGCGCGACTCCGGCATCGCGGTGAAGGACATTTCCGAAGTCACCGGATTCCCCGAAATGCTCGACGGACGGGTGAAGACGCTGCATCCCAAAGTTCACGGCGGCATTCTGCACCGCCGCGAAGATGCTTCACACCGCGCGGCCGTGGCCGAGCACGGCATTCAGCCGATCGACATGGTGGTGGTCAATCTTTACGCGTTCGAGAAGACCGCGGCCAAGCCGGGCGTGCATTTCGAAGAGCTGATCGAAAACATCGATATCGGCGGGCCTTCGATGATCCGCTCGGCGGCCAAGAATTTTCACGACGTCGCGGTCGTTACTTCGCCCTCGGACTACGCCGCCATCGCAGAAGAGATGTCGAAATCCGGCGGCACGCTTTCGCCCGAGACCAAGTGGCGGCTGGCGCAGAAGGCGTTTGCTACGACCGCGGCCTACGATTCCGCGATTGCCTCGACGCTCGAGCGCGTCAGCACCAACGGCAGCTCGCAGATTCACCACGCCGAAGGTTTTCCCGCGACGCTGCGGCTTTCGTTCAACAAAGTCGCGGACCTGCGCTACGGCGAGAACCCGCACCAGAAAGCCGCGATGTACTCCGACGGCTCGGGCACGGGCGTCGCCAACGCGCGGCAGGTGCAGGGCAAGGAGCTTTCTTACAACAACATTGTCGATCTGCAGGCGGCGTGGGACTTGGCGCAGGAATTCGAGGAGCCGGTCTGCGCCATCATCAAGCACACCAACCCGTGCGGCACCGCCACCGGCAAGACTTTGGCCGAGGCCTACAAGCGGGCGCTGGAATGCGATCCGGTGTCGGCGTTTGGCGGCGTCATCGGCGTGAATCGCCCGGTGGATGCCGAGGCCGCGGAAGAAATGGCAAAGCTGTTTCTGGAAGTGATTGCCGCGCCGGCTTTCGAACCGGGCGCGATAGAAAGATTTGCCGCAAAGAAAAATCTTGCGATTGGTCGAGATCACGCACAGCCCGCAGAAGTGGGTGCTGAAAAATGTTTCCGGAGGAATGCTGGTGCAGGATGTCCGACCTGCATCAGTTGACGGATGCTGACATTAAAGTCGTCACCAAGCGCCCGCCCACAGCCGGAAGAAAAACGCGCGCTGCTGTTTGCGTGGAAAGTCTGCAAGCACGTAAAGTCGAACGCCATCCTCTACTCGCGCGACGGACAAACCGTTGGCGTCGGCGCCGGACAGATGAGCCGCGTCGATTCCTGCAAGCTGGGCGCGCAGAAGGCCGTGCTGCCGTTGAACGGGCACCGTCGCAGCCTCTGACGCGTTCTTCCCGTTCCCTGATGGCGTCGAGGAAATCGCCAAAGCCGGCGCGACTGCAATCATTCAGCCCGGCGGATCGGTGCGCGATCAGGAAGTGATTGAGGCGGCGGACCGGCTGGGCCTGGCGATGATCTTCACGGGTGTGAGGCACTTCCGGCACTAGAGCATCGGGTGATCTGGCGATCAGGTCATCGGAATCTGACGCGGTCATCGCATAAAAATAATGCCTCAAGACAGCTTCCAACGCTTCGTCGACCAACATCCTGCGCTTTTCGCGGCCATCTTCCCGGTTTACTTCATTGGTTTGTGGCTCTTGGTAAGCACACTTATCAGTCTCATAGGTGGATGGTTTCCATTGGCGAAGGTTTATCGCACTCGAATTCCGTTTAAGACGGTGAAATTCAGACTTTGGACCTGTCAAATGCGCTGCCGGACTCACTACAGCAACGTGATCACGACGGGGGCCAGCCCAGAAGGCCTGTACCTAACCGCAATGTTCCTTTTCCGTTTCATGCATCCCCCGCTCTTCATTCCATGGACGGAGATAAGGGTGCAGAGGACCAAGGGTTGGTTGTTCGAGTGTGTGACCCTCACCTGGGCCGCGAACTGGCAATCACCCATGCGGATTCGACGCAAGCCAGCGGAAAGGCTGAGAACGCTGGCTGGGGATGGATGGCCCGTTGAAGACAGCTAACTGGACTCGATCGCGTCGCTTTCAGGATCGTTAACCACCCGGTAGTGCCAACACCCTAGTTCCCAGCCCCGTCCCCCGGCAGGGTAAAATAGCCGGAAGCACCCAGCGGCCGGGGTTCGGCATCCAATCGCTATTGGGAGTCCCATAGGTATTTCATGAAAAGCATTTTCGTCCTGTTTCTTCTCACAAGTTTCGCGCTGCCCAGCCGCCAGCGTCCAGTCTGCCGCGTCCGGCGAAGCCCGCCGAGTCCACGCCTGCGCCCCGCAAGGTGGATAAAGCCGCCGCCTACTACCACTTCACCATGGCCCACATGTACGAAGAAGAAATGGCTGCCTATGGCCGCAGCGACCTGGTGAGCAAGGCGATCGAAGAGTACCGGCTGGCGCATCGAGGCCGATCCGTCTTCGGAATACCTCAGTTCAGGTCTGGCGGAACTTTACGCCCGCACCGGCCGCATCAAGGACGCCGTCGGCGAAGCCCAGGACATTCTGAAGCGCGATCCGCAAGAACCTGGAAGCCCACCGCCTGCTCGGACACATCTACCTGCGTTCGCTGGGAGAAATACAGGGCGGCAGCGCCGATTCGGACAGCGTGCTCAAGCTGGCCATCGACGCAATATGAGGAAATCGTCAAACTCGACCCCAGCAGCGTGGACGACCACATCATGCTGGGCCGCTTGTATCACGCCGACAGCCAGCTGAAAAAAGCCGAGGAAGAGGAAAAGACTGCGGTCAAGCTGGCGCCGGATTCCGAAGAAGCCGTGACCGCGCTGGCCATGCTCTACAACGAGGATGGCGACGCCGCGAAAGCCGCCGAAACCCTGGCTTCGGTCCCCGAAGGCTCGCGCTCCGCCAAGCTCTACGCGGTGCTGGGCGAGACCTACAACCAGCAGAAGGACTACAAGAAGGCGATTGACGCCTATCAGCACGCCATCGCGCTCGACCGCGACAACCTGGATGCAATTCGCGGCCTCGCCGACAGCTTGCAGAACGATGGCCAGACCGACCGCGCGCTCGAACAATACAAAATCATCGCCGACGCCAATCCTGAAGACGCGCGCACTTATATCCGCATGGCGGAGATCTACCGCAAGCAGGGCAAGCTCGACCTCGCGCTGCAAAACCTGAAAAAAGCCGGATCCATGGTGCAGGATTCCGACCAGGTTTCCTACGACACGGCGTCGATCTATCAGGCCCAGGGCCGCTACGACGACGCCATCCAGGAGTTGCAGGCGCTGTTGAAGCGGACCGAAAAAGCCGACAACAAGTACAGCCAGGACGATCCAGGACAACCGCACGATTTTCCTGGAGCGCCTGGGAACGGTGTATCGCGACAACGGCAACCAGCAGCTGGCGATTGAGACCTTTCAGCAAATGCTTCGCGCTGGGCGACGACAACGCCAAGCGCGGCTATCAGCAGATCATCGACACCTACCGCCAAGCCAAGCAGTGGCAGAAGGCCACCGACGCCGCCAAGGAAGCCACCCAGAAGCTGCCCAAAGACCGCGACCTGAAAATGGTTTATGCCGGGCAGCTGGCGGATTCAGGGCCAGACCGAAGCCGCGTTGCAGATGGTGAAATCGTTTTTGAAAGGGGATGCCCGAAGACCGCGAGGTTTACATCAACCTGGCGACCATGTACAGCCGCCTGAAGCGCTGGCCCGAAGCCGATGCCGCTCTCGACAAGGCCGACGCACTTTCCACCAAGCCCGACGACAAAGAAACCGTCGCCTTCCTGCGCGCTTCCGGCTACGAGCGCCAGAAGAAATACGAACAGGCGGAAGACCTGTTCCGCAAAATGCTCGACAACGATCCCGACAACGCCGGAGTGCTGAACTATCTCGGCTACATGCTGGCCGATCGCGACCCCAAGCTGGATGAAGCTCTGGGCATGATCAAGAAGGCAGTTGATATGGAGCCGGCCAACGGCGCCTATCTGGATTCGCTGGGCTGGGCCTACTACAAGCTGGGCAAGTACGACCTTGCGGAAGACAATCTGATCAAAGCCTCGCAGCACGAAATGGGCTCGGATCCGACGGTGCAGGAGCACTTGGGCGATCTGTACCAGAAGACCGGCCGCCTGAAGCTGGCCGCCGCCCACTGGGAGCGCTCCGTGGACGAATGGAACAAGACCGTCGCCCCGGAAGTGGACCAGGACGCTCTGGCCCGGGCGCAGAAGAAGCTGGAGTCGGCGAAAGTGAAGTTGGCAAAGAGCAGGACGGGAAATAGCACTGAATCATTGAGTCATCGAGCGATCGAATCATTGAACACCGGTCCGACTTCACGATTTTGCACATGATCCAGATGACTTCCGAATGCATCCGAATGCATCCGATCGCCGTCTTACGCTGTCTCGTGGAGGACTCCCGCGGACGCCGTCATCCTGAGCCGCAGCATCCCTACCGCAACGACTTTCAGCGCGACCGCGACCGGGTCATTCATTCGCGCGCATTTCGCCGCCTGGAAGCCAAGACCCAGGTCTTCACCCGCCGCTATTCCGATCATTTCCGCAACCGCCTCACCCACACCCTTGAGGTCGCGCAGATCGCGCGCACCGTCGCCGCGCAACTGGGACTGAACGTCGATCTGGTGGAAGCGCTGGCTCTGGTGCATGACATCGGCCATCCCCCATTTGGCCACGCCGGAGAAAAAGCGCTCGACTCCGCCATGCGCCAGCACGGACTTTCCTTCGACCACAATCTGCATGCGCTTCGCATTGTCGAAGACTTCGAGCACCGCTACGCGGCCTTTCGCGGCCTGAATCTGACGTTTCGAAGTACGCGAGGGAATCATCAAGCACTCGCGCGATTACGATGCCGGCGGAGTATCCCGAGCTTGCTGAATACTTGCTCGCAAGCCGTCCGCCGCTCGAAGCCCAGCTCATCGACATCGCCGACGAAATTGCCTACGCCAGCGCCGACCTCGACGACGGATACGAAGCCCACCTGCTTCGACTTGGAGCAAATTCGCGAGGGGCTGCCGCTGTTTGCTGGTTTCTTGAGCGAAGCAGAAGAGCGCTATCCCGACGCGGCGGAAAAGTTGCAGTTCAACGAAGCCCTGCGTCGCATGCTCGACCGCTGGGTCGGGAGACTTGATCCAGAACACCCGGCAACAGATCAAGAGCTGCCGGACATCTCGAGTCTGGAGGATGTCCGCGCGTGCGAACCCGCATCGCCGGCGTTGAGTCCGGAGATCGAGCAGGAACGCCGCCAGACCAAATCGTTCCTTTATCGCAACCTCTATTTCAGTCCCGCCCTCGAGCCGGAAAAAGACGACGCCGAACGCATCATCGCCGAGCTTTTCGAGTCTGTGGATGAAGCAGCCGGAGAAACTGCCGTTAAGTTATCAGCAAAAAGCCGAGCAAGAGCCGCTGCCGCGAGTGATCTGCGACTACATCGCGGGCATGACGGACAACTATATTTATGAGCAGTATGAGAAGTATTGCGGTTGGCGTCCGCAGACTTCGGGAACATAATCGATTGATCTTAAGGGTCAGTTGTTGAGTTGGGAGGTTCGGCTTGATGACTCCGAACGGCTACAGCGGTCCAGCATTCGTCTGCATGGCTTTGGTTTCGGCTCGAGTTCTCTTCGCCCAGAACGCCCCGCCTCCCAATCCTGAGCGCGATCACGCTTTCGACCTCTACAAGCACGGCAAGATGGTGGACGCCATGCCGCTTGCTGGAGAAGCTGTTCGCAGACAATCCGAAAGACATTGCAGTCATGGAGAGCTGGGGCATCTCGCTGTTGGGCTACGCACGAACCCTCGCCGATCTCGATCTGCGAAAGAAAGCCCGGGCCAGGGCTTATGCCATTCTCATCAAGGCGCAGAGCCTGGGCGACAACAGCGATCTATTGCAGACGCATTCTTCGATCGCTGCCCAGCGACGGGTCTTTCGCCGCCTTTCTCCCAAAAGAAAGACGTAGATGCCGCCATGCAGCAGGCCGAGGCTGATTTTGCGCGCGGCGACCTCGACAAGGCCCGCGAGGGCTACATGCGCGCCTACCTGCTCGATCCCAAGCAGTACTACGCGGCACTCTTTATGGGCGACGCCTATTTCAAGCAGCACCAGCCGGTGTTCGCCGGGGAATGGTTCTCCAACGCTATCAAGATCGATCCCAACATCGAGACCGCCTACCGCTACTGGGGAGACGCGCTGCTCGGCGCAGGGCAAGCTGGACGAAGCGCGCACCCAGTACATCGAGGCGGTCATCGCCGACCCGTACAACGCAACCTCCTGGGGAGGACTTAAGAACTGGACCACCGTACCAAGCTGCAGCCGAATTGGCTGAAGCTCAAGGACCGGGTCGCAGTCGACGTCAAGGACGGAAAGACCAACGTCACGCTCGATAGCTCACTGGCCTAAAGATGATCCCGTCCATGGGGGATGGCTCATCTACGGAGTGACGCGGGCTTCGTGGATGAGGGAAAAATTTGCCAAGGAGTATCCCAACGAACCCAGCTACCGGCATTCTCTCCGGAAGAGACGGAGGCATTGCATCTCTTCGTCACCGTGGTTAAGGAATCGTCAGAGAAGGAAAAACTCGATCTGTCCGGGACAGACCTGGGGACGCTGGGGCGATTGATCAAGCAGGGCTGCTTGAACCCTTCGTGCTGCTGAATCGTGCGGACAACGGAATCGCCAGAGACTACGAAGGTTATCGGTCAGCCAACCGCGACAAGATCCGGCAGTATCTGGATGAGTTTGTGGTGCCGAAGACGCCGGTGCGCCGCCGGTGCAATAATGCAGTCAAATTGGTGCTGGGCTCACGAGCTCGCAGCTCGCGCCTATTTGCTGTACTGGTTCTTCTTCTTCTCCGCATGCCGCGCCAGCCCCAGCTGAATCAGCCGATCAATCAACTCCGGATACGTAACCCCGGTCGCCGCCCACAGCTTGGGATACATGCTGATCGAGGTAAACCCCGGCATGGTGTTGATCTCGTTCAGATAAATCTTGCGCGACTTGGGGTCCATGAGGAAATCCACGCGGGCGAGGCCGGAGCAATCCACGGCACGGAAGGCGGCGACGGCGAGCTCACGGAACTTTCTTCGTCTCGGATTTGGTCAGCTTGGCGGGAATGATGAGCTGCGAGCCTTCGTCTAGATATTTCGCCGCGTAGTCGTAGAACTCCGTGCTGGGAACGATTTCTCCGGGGACGGACGCCGCCGGCTGATCGTTGCCGAGTACGGAGCATTCGATCTCGCGGGCTTTGTGCTTCTTGCCGCCGACGCCCTCTTCGATCACAATCTTGCGGTCGAATTTCGCGGCTTCGTCAATCGCCGGGCCGAGTTCTTTGCGGTCGCGCGCCTTCGAAATTCCTACCGACGATCCCAGGTTCGCCGGCTTCACGAACACGGGATATTTCAGCTTGCTCTCGACCAGCTTCTGAACTTTCTTCGGGCCGGATTCCCATTCGCTGCGCAGCACGGTCACATGCTTCACAATCGGCAGGCCGGCGGCGCGGAAAAGCGCCTTCATGATGTCTTTGTCCATGCCGGCGGCGGAGCCGAGAACTCCAGCGCCGACGTAGGCAATGTCCGCCAGTTCGAGCAAGCCCTGAATAGTGCCGTCCTCGCCGAAAGTCCCGTGCAGCACGGGGAAGATGACGTCCACGTTGATGCCGCGGTCGGAGGCGCGGCGCGCGGGAGCGTCGGATTGAAACGGAGTCATGGAAGCGCCGGGCTGGTGCGGCTCCGGCGGGACGACGATGGCTTCGCCATTGTGGAGGACAGCAGCGGCGGAAGTGGCTTCGGGATCTCCAGCGCGGAGATGGCGTTCGTGTCGTCCACGCCGGCTTGCCCGTCAGCAGTCTTTCGGCATCGACCGAGGTCACCCACCTCCCCTCTTTGGTGATGCCGATGGGCACAACCTCATACTTGTTCTGATCAATGGCTTTGAAAACCGACGCGGCCGAGAGCAGCGAGATTTCGTGTTCGCCACTGCGTCCGCCAAAAAGAATGCCGACACGGAGTTTCTTCATCGTCTTTCAGTGTGGACGCGGCGTGGGAATCCCGTCAAGACGTGCGCCGAAGTAGGATTGCTACTGCGCGTTGGCCTATGATATTGCTCTGAAATTTACCCATGACAGTAGAGCACCCAAAGAGCCGACACTTTAGATTTCGCCCCTTTATGCTCAAGCATCAATACAAGGTGCTAGCCGTTTCTCTTGCTGTCGGTTTCATATGGGTTGGATTCCATCAACTATTCCTCGCCTCGTGGTTTTTCTCGCGTCTAAGTATTTTGCTAGCGGTCATTAGTTTCGTCCCTGCGGTTCTTGTTTTCATCGTCCACTTTCGAGAGTACGGACCGGTCCTTGTCTGGGACAGAAGTAACGTCGTTCTAACGACACGTCGTTCCCGAAAGTTAGAGAAGGCAGAGATCATTGTGATGGCCGTTCTCTGGACGGTAATCTTTATCTTCGTAGTGATCGTGATTTTTTGGGCACATTGACGAACCGAACTGTCAGGGAATGGCATGTGTCAGTGATCGGTGCTATTCACAACTCTCCCCTTCGCATCCGGAATCCCCGACTCCTTGAAGAACCAATTCACCACCGTATCCCGCCACACGATGGCAAACCCGGCCTGATATTGCAGCCGTGTGAGGACATCGTTATATCTCTCGTCGTCAATCTGTCCCTTGAGCGATTGCCATTGCGTCACCAGCCCCGCCGCCTGCTCTGCGCCGTCGTAATGCGAATCGTAGATATGCTGAATGACCGTCTTGCCGGAATGCAGAACGTAGGTGTAGGGCACGTGGTGCATGAAGAGCAGCAGTTCGTCCGGACACGCCGCCAGGGTTTCGTACTGCTTCTGCACTTCGGGCGAATACTGGCCGATGTAGCCGGTCCCGGTGGCGATGGTGCGGTCCATGCCGATGCCGTGCTCGTCGGCGCGGTGCCACTGCCCCCATCCGTTGCGCTCGGAGGATTCGATGCCCGGCCCGTAATGATCGCCGGTGATATTAGTGAGCGTTCCAGCGCCGAGCGGGCCGGTGTAGTTTTCGTAAATGTGCCACGAGGAAAGCAGCATCTTTGAAATTGTCTCGACGACCTGCGGCTTGTTGTTAAAGGTAAGCCGCGTCCACTCGTCGGCGGTTTGCGCCGCGCTCAGGTCGGGATTCCACGCCAGGCGTCCGTAGCGCGTAAAGATTCGCCATGGCCAGCGGATGCGCCAGCCAGTTTTCGTCCAGGCCAACGTTGACCACGGCGTTGAATCCGCCGAGCGGACGATGCCAGGTTTCTCCGGTGACAATTTGCTTCACCGGGCGAAACGCCGTTCACGTGCATGTCGAAGTCGAGCATCTCTTTCCACATGGGCGCGAGGAAAACCAGCTGCCGCTGCTGCCCGGTGTATTCCTGCGTGACTTGCAGCTCGATGGCCTGATTCGTATGCGGCATCGCTCCGAACAGCGGCGACGCCGGCTCGCGCACCTGAAAATCGATCGGCCCGTACTTGATCTGAATGACGACGTTGTCTTCAAACTTTCCGTCCAGCGGATGGAAGTAATCGTAGGCGGCGCGGGCGCGGTCGGCCTTCATGTCGCGCCAATCCAGGTGATGGTTGTAAACGAACGCCCGATACATCAGCACGCCGTGATGCGGCGCCAGCGCGCGGGCGATGACGTTGGCGGCGTCGGCGGCGGTGCGTCCGTATTGCGATGGGCCGGAGCGGCCTTCGGAATCGGCTTTGACCACGAAGCCGCCGAAATCGGGGATGCGTTCGTAGATCGCGTCAGTCGGTCTTCTTCCACCACGCGGCGACGTCGGGATCGAGCGGATCGAAAGTCTTCAGTCCGCCGACGACCATGGGGCTGCTCATGTCCACCGAGACGGCCAGCTTCACGCCCCACGGGCGGAAGGCATCAGCAACGCGCGCCAGCTGCGGAATGAATTCGGCGCTGAGGATCAGCGGGCTGGCATTGACGTTGTTGATGGCGCATCCGTTGATGCCGACGGAAGCCAGCAGGCGCGCGTATTCGCCGGCGCGGGTGAGATCAGCCGCGAACCTGCGCCGCCATCGAAGAAGATAGACCGCCCCGCATAGCCGCGCTCGATCGAGCCATCGAGATTGTCCCACTGGCTGACCCAGCGGATCGGTGCGGAAGGCGATTGCGAATCGTCGAGCGTGCTCACGTCTTGTTGCTGCGCGATTCGCGAGAGAAGAGAAAACGTTCCGTAGAGCACGCCGCGATCGCTGCCGCCGATAATCAGCCAGTACTTGTGCCCGTGGCGGCGGATGGTCTTCAGCCAGAATCCGTCGCCGGACGGGGCGCTGGGCGCTTTTCAATTCGGGGAAGAGCGGATGAATGTCCTTCCACGTGCCTAGCACGAACGCGTCGGAGTCGGGAATCTTTCCGGTCGGAATCGCAGCGCGCCATGTTCGCCCAGGGCGCGGAACCAGTCTCGCTGCCCGCGGTTCGCACGACTGCACCGTCGCCGATCACCACCACGCGACTGGGAAGCGAAGCCGCGTTGTCCTGGCACCTGCGAGTAGCGAAGCCAGCCTTCAGCGCCGGTTTCGGCGGAAGCCGAGCTGCATCGCAATCAATACAAAGATCGCGCCGAACATCGCCAGCGCGGCGCGCCGCATGCAAGATTTCGGTCCATGCGAAGTTCACGATACACTAGTCAGTCACGCTGTTTCCTCGAAGTGAAGGCATGAAACGCCCGCCCGGCCCCAAACCGCATTTCCTCATCGGCAACATGCCGCTGGCCAGTCCTGATCCGCTGGCCGTGTTTCCGGCTGGGCGAGCGAGTACGGCGACATCTTCTATTATCGCGCGGCGTGGATCCATGTTTATTTCCTGAATCATCCTGACCTGATCGAAGCGGTACTGGTGCGCAATTACCAGAATTTTCTCAAAGACCACGTCGTCCGCAAGAGCCGCTGGTTTTTTGGCGACGGCCTGCTGACCAACGAAGGCGAATCGTGGTTGCGGCAGCGAAGGCTTTCGGCGCCGGCGTTTCATCGCGAGCGCGTCGCGTCGTACGCGAAAATCATGACCGGACTACACCGAGTGAAATGCTCGCCACCTGGCGCGACGGCGAAACCCGCGACCTTCATCAGGACATGATGCGGCTCACGCTGCGCATCGTGGTGCGCGCGCTGTTCAACGTGGAGGCCGAGCAGACCGAGACAATTTCCACGGCTCATGAACATTCTGATGAACAGCACCACCGGCGTGCGCATGCTTCTGCCGCCGGTATTTCGCTATCTGCCGACGCCGAAGATGATCGAGTTCCGGCGCGCGGTGCGGCAAGCGGATGAAACCGTTTATCGAATCATCGCGCGGCGCGCCGATGAAGCCCAGAACGAAAGCGACTCCGGCGATTTGCTCTCCATGCTGATGCAGGCCCGCGACGAAGACGGTGGCCGCATGAGCGACAAACAGCTTCGCGATGAGGTGATGACGTTCCTCCTCGCCGGGCACGAAACCACCGCGCTGGCCCTTTCGTGGACGTGGCATCTTGCTCGGGCAGAATCCCGAAGCCGAAGCGAATCTGCACGAAGAACTCGACCGGGTGCTCGACGGCCGCGAGCCGGCTTTTCACGATTTGCTCTCACTGTCCTACGCGGAAAGAGTGATCAAGGAATCCATGCGGCTGTATCCGCCGGCGTGGGGCGTGGCGCGGACCGTCAATCAAGAAATTCGAGCTGGGAGGCTATCGCATTCCCGTCGGAGCGAACGTGGTGATGAGCACGTGGGTCATGCACCGCGACGCGAGATACTTTCCGCGAGCCGGAAAAATTCGATCCCGACCGCTGGCTGCCGGAGACGGCGCAAAAGCTGCCAAAGTTTGCCTACTTTCCCGTTCGGTGGCGGCCCGAGGCAGTGCATCGGCGCGGCGTTCGCCATGATGGAAGCGACCATTCTTCTGGCGACGATTGCGCAGCAGTTTCAATTCCGCGCCGAGCCGGGGCACGTGGTGACGCCGAGTCCGAGTTTCACGCTGCGCCCGAAGCACGGGGTGAGGATGCGGCTGGAGAAGAGAGCATCGCCGCAGGTGATCGCCGTTATTCCGCATCTCACCGCGCCTGCGCAGGCTTGACGAAGCGTATTCTCACGTTATACGGACTTCTCCAGTTTGACCTAACCCGCACAGCAATTAGGATTTCCCTTTGCCCCAGCAATCCCTATAACTTCTAAGCGAGGACAAATCATGGCAGCCGTTGACGATAAAGTAAAGCAGATCATCGTGGAACAATTGGGAGTGGACGAAGGCGAAGTGACCTCCAGCGCCTCGTTCGTGGATGACCTTGGCGCCGACTCGCTGGACACCGTCGAATTGGTGATGGCGTTCGAGGAAGCCTTCGAGATCGAAATCCCTGACGAAGACGCGGAAAAAATCCGCACCGTTCAGGACGCGATCGACTACATCGGCAAGCATGCGAAGGCGCGGGAAATAACTGGTGCGGCGAGTTGTCGTCACGGGAATTGGCCTGATCTGCGCGGTCGGCAACACCACTGAAGAAGTCTGGCGCAACCTGCTGGCCGGAAAAAGCGGCGTGGGCCGGATTACGCAGTTCGATTCCTCGAAGCACGCCTGCCAGATCGCCGCCGAAGTCAAGAACTTCGACCCGCTGACTCTGATCGAAAAAAAAGAAGCTAAAAAGATGGGCCGCTTCATTCACCTGGCCATTTCGGCCGCGGATGAAGCCATGAAAATGTCTGAGCCTCGATGGTCACGCCGGAGAACGCCGAGAACATCGGCGTGCACATCGGCTCCGGCATCGGCGGATTCGACATCATCGAGCGCGAACACACCGCGCTGATGGAAGGCGGCCCGCGCAAGATTTCTCCCTTTTTCATTCCGGCGGCGATTATCAATCTGGCGGCCGGGCATGTCTCCATGCGCTTCGGCGCCAAGGGCCCGAACGAAGCCACCGCCACCGCCTGCACCACCAGCGCGCATTCCATCGGCGATTCTTTTCGCATCATCCAGCACCGCGACGCCGACGTGATGATCGCCGGCGGTTCCGAGGCTGCGATCACGCCGCTGGGCGTAGGAGGTTTCGCCGCCATGCGCGCGCTCTCCACGCGCAATGACGATCCGCAACGCGCCAGCCGCCCCTGGGACCGCGACCGCGACGGATTCGTAATCGGCGAAGGTGCTGGGATTGTTGGTCCTCGAAGAACTCGAACACGCCCGTGCCCGCGGAGCAAAACCTATCGCCGAAATAGTCGGCTACGGCATGTCCGGAGACGCCTACCACATTACCCAGCCCGCGCCTGAGCACGAAGGCGGATTCCGCGTCATGAAAAACGCTGTGCGCGACGCCGGCATCCAGCCGACTCGACATTGGCTACGTCAACGCCCACGGCACATCAACGCCAATCGGCGACACGCTCGAAGCCCACGCCATCCGCAATTTTTTCGGCGAGCACAAACTGGCGGTCAGCTCCACCAAGTCCATGACCGGACACCTGCTCGGCGGCGCCGGAGGCCTCGAAGCCGGCGTCACCATCCTCGCCCTGCGCGACCAGATCCTCCCCCCCACCATCAACCTCGAAAACCAGGACCCCAGCACCGGCACCATGGACTTTGTCCCCAACCACTCGCGGAAAGCGTCGGTCGAATACGCGATGTCGAATTCGTTCGGGTTTGGCGGGACGAATGGGGCGCTGCTGTTTAAGCGGTGGAGCGAGTAGGGGGCTGCTGCTCACTCCTCGCGACCGATGGGCGGCAAAGATCGACACTCGGTCAGCAACGACGATTGCTTGGCTCGCTTCCCCTTCCTCTGAACGCACCGGCAAACTCGGGGGAAGGTAGTGGCAGCGGACCAAAACCGACCGACACACTTAGTTTCCGCTCTCTTCGCGGGCAAGGGCGCCCGCGCCACACTAGCCCTTCCCCATAAGAATGCTTGATCTTCCCCATCACGACTTTTGATTGGCACTGAACGGTGCGGGCGGGTAGTCTATTCGTTCGCGTAAATACGGCCCCACGTAGGGCTATCCAATCAAGGAGATACATGTCCAACGAACTGAGGAATTTTCTGGAGCTGTCGTACGAGGAACTGGAAGAACTGAATCTGGAGGCGAAGGAGCAGCGCAAGAGCCGCCTCTCGGTGGACAGCATTCGCGAGCAGCGGCTGCGCTACCTGACCGACGAAAAGCGGATCAAGGCGGTGACCGTGTTGTTCAGCGACCTTGAAGGCCGGCTGCACATGCTCGACTACGACAAGAAATTCCTCATCAAGAGCTGGGACAACCTTACGTTTGATGGCTCCTCGATCCGTGGGTTTACCGCACAGAAGGAGAGTGACCTGCGCCTGGGCATCGACTGGGCGGCGTTCTACTGGGCGCCGGCGGACTTCTTTGGGCCCGGCAAAGTCATGGTGTTCGGCGAAGTCATCGAGAAGCAGGGCGGGCCGTATGCGGCCGACATTCGCGGCGTGCTGAAGGGCTATTCCGAGAAGCTGTACGAAAAAGACGGCTACACGCTGAACGCGGCCAACGAAATTGAAGGCTTCATCTTCAAGGGGACGGACGCGGAGAAGCATTATCACGAGGGCAAACCGTTCGAATACGTGAACACCGGCGGTTATTACCACTCCCTGCCCGGCGATCCGCTGCGTAACTTCATCGACCTCTCGGCGGAAGTGCAGCGCGCGATGGGATTCCAGAACGAGAAAGACCATCCGGAAGTGGCGCCGTCGCAGTTTGAAATTAACTATGGCTACGGAGAAGTCGTCGCGGCCGCCGACCAGATTCAGCTTTACAAGCTGATCTGCCGCGAAGTGGCGACCAAGCTGGGACTGACGGCGTCGTTCTTGCCCAAGCCGGTGGTGGGCGTAAACGGCAGCGGCATGCACACCAACGTTTCCATCACCAAGGGCGGCAAGAACCTGTTCTGGGACCCGAAGGGCGAAGAGAAGCTCAGCAAGCTGGGCTGGTCGTTCGTGGATAAGATTCTCACCCACGGCAACGACATCTGCCTGCTGCTCAACGCGAGCGTCAACGCATACCGCCGACTGGATCCGCACTTTGAGGCGCCGAACCAGATCAAGGCTTCGGCGGTGGACCGCGGATCGATGGTCCGCATTCCGATCGGCAACGACAAGAGCATGCGCGTGGAAGTGCGCTCGGTGGGCCCGGACGCGAATCCGTACCTGGTGCTGTACTCGATCTTCAAGAGTGGGATTGACGGCAACACATCGAAGATCAAGAACCTGCGCCAGGCCGAACGCTACCTCCCGGACAACATTTACACCGCGCTCGAAAACTTCCGCGGCTCGGACTGGGTCACGAAAATCCTGGGCGAGGACGTGAAAGGCCGCTACGCCGACCTGAAACAAGCCTCGGCCGACCGCTGCGCACGTTTGCTGGGGACGGTGGTCAAAGCTCCCGAGGTGCAGTTCCACCACGAGGTTTACAACCAGTATTTGTGGAACCAGTTCTAGGGTAGTTGAACAAGGAACACGTTCTAGAAGCCACGTTCAGCAATGAGCGTGGCCTTTTTGTGCAGCTCTAGGTGCATTTCGCTATTCGAGCCCGTAGTCCCTCGCGCGCACCACAAATTGATCTCTGTTCTCCGGCATTGGGAGAATCATTCCCCCTCGCGCGAACAGCATATGCCGTGTGCAGAATAGCCGCAAATCCTCTAGCACGCGATGTGCGTATCGGAGCAGCGCCGAGGAGCCGACTGCATAAGCCTGCAGCTGACGGCCATCCGCCACATATACGTGTGACTCGCCTTCGTCTCTCTCAACCAGGAAATGGGCAATGGCATTTCTCTGATCCCGCAATTTGTCGAAAAAGATCCCCGGCGCGGTGGATACCTTCTACGAAGGCGAGATCTAGCCCCATGCGGACTAGCTCTTGAGCGTCAACTTCGGGATCCGGAGGCATCCTTTCGTCGATGTGTCGTCGCTCGCATTCCTCCCGCATCCAGCGGCGGATACGATTTGTACCCTCATACATCTTCCACGCGCACAGAAGGCGATAGAAAGGACTCGCGGTGGTTAGAGCTTCCCGGTAAAGCGCATCATATGGCGCGAATGGCACGGCCTGCAGTATGCCGCCGAGAGGGCCAGCGGCTATGCCATGCAGGAATGAGCAGTTGCGAGATTAGAACGTTGCCATCCAAGGGCGACATAAGCTCAAGGCGCTGGATCGTGAGCGGCATGTGGTAGTCGCGCGTAATGACGTCGAGAAGGGCATTGATCGGGCCACGCGCAAGCAGCAGGGCTGTTGAAGGCAATCTGGATTCCACCTTCACGACAATGTGCTGGAGCCTTCCGGCCTGATCGCCGAAGAGGCAATAGTAGATTGCGTTGTGCCCTCCACTGTGAAGGTAAATCCACAGTGGGTTTTCGTTGAGATGGAGTAGATGGAATGTCGGACGAGAAAAAGTAACGTCCGCTTCGCCAGCCAAAGGCACATGGTCTGAGATGATCGCGTGAATCTCCCATAGCCGTAGTTCCCGGTTTTGTTCGTGCCGCTTTATCTCATCAACTCTTCCGAATTTGGCGAACGCTCCCAGCGCGCCGGGCGTCGGCTCGCTGGGAAAGATCAGCATGATGGCATCGGGCGGAACTGCTTGTCCATGTGCCACGGGCATCTCCCTTCTGGTTTAGCAGGCGGCGCTCCGCCCCTGGGGTTGGATCAACGCAGCCTCGATGTCGTCCACCAGCACATCCAGTTCCGGCGAGTAATAGACTCGCGCAAGGCTGTTGGGTTTCGGCAACATTTCGACCCTGCGCTTCCACTTCTTGTCGAGCGTTGCAAACGTTGAGAATGCGCTGCCAATGACGGATTGACAGAAGTCGATCCCGTCGCCCGGCATCATGACGAAGGACTTCGCCTCAAGAATCAGCACCCTGACCATATTGACGTATGCGAACAATCCCGGGAACCTAGGATTAAATGGGACCGCCGGGAAGTGCTTGTCGAGCCAATCCGGTGCCGCGTCGTGCTGGGCTCGGTGATCTCTGATTTTTTCAATCAGAGCCGTGTCAAGGGCCCTCTTGCCCCTTGCAATTGAATCTCGCTGGGGTGCAAGCCAGTCCATCACGTGTCCAAGGGCGAACAACTCCTCGGAAACACCGATGACCTGCTCTTGGGGGCTCATCTTCAGCCGTGAGCGCAAGTAATCTTTCAAGAAATCGCTGCAGAAGCAACTCTGATCGGCAGGCTTTCTCTCCCTTTCTCGTTGAGTCACGATGATTGGGTCTAGCTCCACTGGGAACCAGTGAGGGCCGATCTCGTTCATGAACTCCCTGATCATTATGAATGAGTCACCTTGAGGCCCGCTAAGCTCGGCGGCATTAGAAACCGAGAAAAGAACTTCGGCTCCCAGTTTGGTCGCGGCGATGAACCTTTTCCTGCGCGCTGGATTACCACGTGCGAGTTCTTTTATAGCGAAGGCGTCGAGGAAGACTGCGACTCCCGCGATCGACGCGTGGAGGCTGAGCGGGCTGTTCTGTTCGGGCTTGACTCTTATCACGTGCGGTCACCTGCTAGGTCAACATTGTAGCCGACGAAATCTGGCGAGCTTCGCTCGACCGGACAGGTGAGGGCACCTGTCCCTACACGAGCTCACTGTGGCAGAATTCTGGGTGGCTTTGTACTAGAGATGTCCTGAGGAGAAATCAGTGATGAGTACGCAGACGCTGCCAACGGCGGACAAAATGGTGTTCCGCAAGACCAACCAGCACTTGGGCCGGCGGATTTCAGTGACGCCGTCTAACAGCACGAATCGGCATTTGTCGTACGGGCGCATTCGGCTTAACGAGTCTGAGCCTAGCGTTGCGTTCAACTCCGGCGGGCAGGAGACGGCGCTGATCTGTCTCTCGGGAGCGGCTACGGTCAAGGCCGGAGACAAGGCCTTCGATCTTGCTCAGTACGATTCCATCTACATTCCTCGGGACAGCGAAATCGAAGTGACGACTGCTTCCGAAGTTGATTTTGCGGAGTTTTCGGCGGACGTGGACGGGGGGTATCCGTTGCAGGTGGTGCGGTACTCCGAGCTGAGCAAAGATCCTTCGCTGAGGTTTACGACGGGGACGCCGGGGCAGCAGCGGCATTTGAATATCTGTGTGGGGAAGAACGTGGAGGCGGGGCGGCTGCTGGTGGGGTTTACGTTTTCCGAGCCGGGGAATTGGACGAGTTGGCCTCCGCATGAGCACGGGCAGATGCTCGAGGAAATGTACGTGTATTTCAACATGCCGGCGCCGGCGTATGGATTGCAACTGGTGTATAGCGACACGGAGTATCCGGAGCTGGTTGTGCCGGTGCGCGATGGAGACGCGGTGCTGATGCCGGCAGGTTATCACCCGAACGTGGCGGTGCCGGGGCATTCGATTGGATTTTTGTGGGCGATGGCGGCGCATCGGGAGAAAGTTGACCGGCAGTTTGGCGTGGTAAACGTGCAGCCGGGGTTTGATAAAGGCGGGTCGGGGCTGGAGGCCAGCCGGAAGTAGGCGCTGCGGACGTCAGTAGGCGGCTGTCCTCACATGTCTGGGCCTGCCTCACCTTCGGCTTAGGATTGCCGCCAGGACGCGAGGGTTGCGGCGGCCGTGGAGAATGGCGATCACGGCGAGTGGTCTTGCATCGGGCACGTATGCGAGTACGTAATCGCGGACTGTCTGGAACCACAGAGGACGCGAGGTCAGGTCGGGGCGAACGTGGCCTTGGTGCGGAAATCGCACGAGGGAGCCGATTGCTTCGTAGATTTCCTCCAGTACGCGATCTGCTGAATCGAGACTGTCGGCTGCGATGTATTCCCAAATCTCGTCGAGATCTGAGAACGCCTCCGGGTGGAGGACGAACTGGCTCATGGGCGGCGGGCTTCGCTCTTTTGCCGAAAAGTTGTGAAGGCGGCTTCACCGTCCACCGGCTTTATGCGACCGCTGGTTAGCTCGTCATACCGGCCGTCCAGCATTTCACGAGTTTGAGCTAACTCCTGCAGATACCCGGCCATCGCGTCTTCGAGTAGGTCATTTGCGGGACGACCCGTTTCTTGGGCGATCTCTTGAAGACGGGCCTCGGTTTCCTTGCGAAGATGCACTTCCATGTTTTCCAGTCTAGATAGGCGGCCGGGGTGTGTCAAAACTGATCTTGCAGGGCATGTTCCGCTGAAGAGTGGCGATTCCCGGCCGAGTCGAGCTTCGCTCGACCGGACAGCCGGGGGGCGGCTGTCCCCACACGAGGAAGGGTTTCTGGCAAAGGGCACGGGAGTTTTCGTGCCCTTTGTCGCTTCAAGCTCCGGTCACAGGCAGCGAGGTGAGTTGGGGTGAGTCTTGCAGTAATTGGTGCAGGGGATGCAGAGTTTGTGGGATTTGGGGAGGATGCTCTTTCCGGCCACAGTCCCCACGAACATGACGAGCATGAGAAGTAGCAGCGAGCGTTTGGTTGACATGGTTGCCTCCGTCGGTTTTTGCGGCGGGTGGTTGCGACATCTACGGGCCGCAAAAACGCTTCTCATTCTACATCACGCGCGTGGGCCTCGATGCTGATCGAGGAAGGCCAGCCCTGCGGGCGTGAGTTTCACAACGCTTCGTCCGTTCTGCAAGCCTTGCGTCACCAGTCCGCGATCATTCGCGTCTTCCCAGACGGGGAGCTTGGGGCAGGAGGTGCGCCAGGCATCCATGACTTCGGAGTAGGTCCGGTCTTGCCGGACGAGCCATTCGAGAAGATCCAGGATCAGGGTTTCCACTACCGGGTCGGTCATCGTGGAAATCTCGGGATCATTTTACAGGCGCTGGTGATGTCGAGCTTCGCTCGACCGGACAGCCGAGGGCGGCTGTCCCCACGTGAGTCAAAATCAAGATCGAAGTCAAAAGCGCCTGCCATGAGCGAAGTCGAGGGGAGTGTCCGACCCACGCTACTTCAGCACGATTTCGAAGACGATTTCGACCGGGTCTTTTACGCGGACGGCGCCGCCACCGATTTTGATGGGGGTGATGCCGAAGTCGGTTTGCTTGATGGTGACTTTGCCGGTGTAGCGTCCTCCGGAAAATGCAACCGACATTCCGACAGGGCGGGTGACGCCGTGCAGGGTTAGGTTGCCGTCCACCTGGTAGTGTGCGGGATCGCCGGCGGTGGGCGCAACGGAACTTGAGACAAATTTAATCTCCGGAAAGCGGGTGGCGTCGAGGACCTCGGCGCCTTTCATGTTGCCCTCGACGGTGGCGCGGTCGGAGGCGCTGACCTCGGGGTCGAGGACCTTCATATCCGCGGCGCGGAAAGTGAGCGCGATGGTGCGTTTCTGGAGATCGATCTCTCCAGAGGCGAGCGGGGCGGAGATGGTGTGGTTGTGCGCGAAGGCCGCGAACAGGCCGGACTTATCGACGTGGACGGTGACCTTGGAGGCGGCGAGGTCGAGGTCGGCGGCGTGCGCGGTCGTCAGGCTCAGCGCCAGGGTCAGCAAAACGAACCATGGATGTCTGGTCATCGGTCGTTCTCCTCCAGTTCGGACTCCTCTAAGTCCGAGTGCTACGAAAAGTATAGGCCGTGGCAGCGGCCTCGGTGTCAAAGAATGGTCACCCGCGAATGTTCCATTTGCCGATCGTGGCGCCAGCCAGGTCGGGCCGGATTTGGGCGGCTTCCTGTTTCCGGAAGTGGCAACGGGTGCGAGGGAGACTCCATTACCTAAGATATCTTGTGCAATGCGCGGGGCGAGATCACTCTGCGAAGAACGGGCAGTAGGGACCGTCCCCGAGTGAAACTACAAAATCTTTTTGCAAGTGCGGCCGGCAATTCTTTCCGGCATGCGCGCACTTCGAGCGTGGAGTTTTTCAAACATCCGATCGCGAGGCGCCATGCCAGACAAGCGATGCTGGGCGCGCTTTTTCTGTTGCTGATGGGGGCCGGTGTGAACGGGTCGGCGCAGGCCGGCGTGCAACAGAACGCTGCGCCGTTTGGAGTGTCGAACCCGAAGAACAAGAAGTGGCCGGCGGATGAAGCAGTGCGTATTTCCTTTTCGGCGTGCGAGCGAGTGGCGCGGACGATTCGGCCGACGGAACCGCCGCATTTGCGTCCCCGGTTTGTGCTGGTGCTGGGGGCGGAGAAGAATGAAGCCGTGCGCGACGGCAAAGTTTCTGAGGTCCGGCTGAAGGACTGGGATGAGTCCGCGTTTGCCCAGGCTGTGGTAGTTCTGGCGGCGCGGGAAATTATTTCCCCCGAGGACTTGGCGCACTTGACGCATGACACGCTGACCTACGCGCGGGCCAGCGTTTCGGTCGGGGATCTGCGGGAGGAGCGGTAGAACGGATTACTGTTCCGTGCGGACGACGCCAGGAACAGACGCCGACCGGCGCTCGATCGCGAGCCAGGCTTCCGCCTCCGCGGGATCGCGAAACACGCGGACAACTCGAAAATAAGGCTCGGTCATTACCTGGAACACCCTCATCATGCCGTAAAGGGCGTCGCTCTGGGCGAACACCGCGCAGGCGTTAAAGCGGACCGTCTGGTGGACCTTGCGGATCTGGTCGGCGACGGCGGCGATCTGAAAACCGGCGGGGAGGGACGTGGTTTGGCTGACGTCAAGAAAGACGTCGAGGTAGCCGGCGGCGCTGGGATCTTTCTCTAATTCGCGGAAGTGGGCTAGGACCTCCTCTAACGTCACGTTGCCGATGCACCGAGTGCGGATCAGGCGCGCCTGGGCGTCGAGGATGTAGGTCACCGGCATATGCACAGTTTAGATGATGCGGCGGGCGGAAGTGGGTGCCGGCACGGCGTTTTTGGCGGCGGCTGAGCCTTCCGTAAGCAAGACAAAGGCCGCGCTCTGTGGAGCGCGGCTGGCTGGCTTGGCGGATTGTGGGTTGTGAGTTAGTCAGCGAGCGGACGGGAAATTCTCCAGCCCAGTCACGGCGGTTTGGGGGCGGCGCTGAGGCCGGAATAGCTCAGGGTGGCGGCGGCGAGGTCGTCGAATCCGACCACCGAAAAGTCATCGTGCACGCGCAGGCCGGCTTGCTGAATGGCGCTGATAGCGCGCAGGAACTGGTGCTCGCCGACGATGAACAGGGCGCCGTGGGTGGTGGAGTTCTCTCTCGCCTCGTTACTCATGGTGCCGGACATCACGCTTTGTCCGGTGCGCAAGGCACGGGCCAACGGGTTGGGTTGATAGTTGAACTCGCGCACGGCGGCCAGGATGCGGTCTTTGGTGGATTGCGGAATGCGGCGCGCCGCATAAGTGTCGTTGAGTACGGCTGAAATTGTTCCCGGAGTAAGCCCGACGTGGTCGGCGACCATCTTCAGGGTCACTCGGGTTGATTTGTCACTGCGCTTTTTATCTTCCATGCGAATTTCTCCCGGGTCCCGGCAGATCCAAATGGACTGCGGAGCCATTGCAAGAACTTTGAAAAGTGCAGCCGCGAAATAAATTCAAACGCATATTTCACAGTTGCGAAGTTAAGTGAGTTCAATCGCCGTGTCCTTCCGCATCAATTTGCAGACCGCCACAGACGGTAATGCTCAGGACCACGAGGTCGGGGAAAAAACGCGTGCGACGGGGGTGAAGAATCGCATCACGCTGCTGCTACCGGGCAGCAGTTCACTCTGAGAATCTGACAGACGGGCGCGGGGAAGTCCAATTGAAAGAATTTATGAAAGCTATGGGAAAGCGGAGATTAGACGGCGCATGGCGGGGCAAGAAAGCAAACCTCAGTGGCTGGAAGCCAGTTGAATTCATGGCGGTTATTGGCACGAGTGGAACTCGGCCCTGCCCGTTCGGGGCGGTCCCCGGTCTGTGACGTAGCGGTCGCACGCTCGTGCTGGCCGGTGACCTTGGTGTCCACCCGTCACCGGGGAGAGCGGCGGCGTTTGAGATAATAGAAACAATCATGTTTTCTCGCGTTCTTTCATTTGCAATTGACGACCGCTGGCTGCCGAAGTCGGTGCTGTGCCTGCGCGATTACAACCTCAACAAATTTCTTCGCGACGTGGTCGCCGGAATCACGGTGGGGCTGGTCGCGCTCCCGCTGGCCATGGCGTTCAGCATTGCCTCAGGCCTTAGCCCGCAGGCGGGGATTTACTGCGCCATCGTGACGGGATTCTTAATCTCGGCGCTGGGCGGATCGAAAACGCAGATTGGCGGTCCGACGGGTGCGTTTGTGGTGGTCATCGCGGGAATCGTTGCGGTGCACGGGATCGACGGGCTGTTCATGTGCACGGTGATGGCGGGGATTCTGCTTGTGGTGCTGGGCGCCACGGGGATGGGATCGGCGGTGAAGTTTATTCCGCGTCCGGTGGTGATTGGATTTACGAATGGGATTGCGGTGCTGATTGCCAGCACCCAGATCAAGGATTTTTTTGGACTGCATCTCGACAAAGTTCCCGGCGAGTTCTGGCTGCGGATGAAAGCGCTGGCTGCGGCTTCGCCGTCGTGGTCTCCGCGGGCCGCGCTGGTGGCGGGTTGCACCGTGGCGGTGCTGCTGCTGTGCCGCGCGGTTTCAAGCCGCATTCCGGGGCCGATTGTGGCCATGCTGGGCGCGACGATTGTGGTGTATCTGTTCAAGATTCCGGTGGAGACAATCGGCACGCGCTTTGGCGGGATCCCCAGCGGGCTGCCGCGTTTCGTGATTCCGACCTGGCATGCGGGGTTGGTTCACGGCTTGCTCGGACCGGCGTTTACGGTGGCGATGTTGGGGGCGATTGAATCGCTGATGTCGGCGGTGGTTTCCGACCGCATGAGCAATGACCATCACAATCCCAACGTGGAGTTAATCGGGCAGGGTGTGGCCAACATTTTTTCGCCGATGTTTGGAGGCTTGCCCGCGACGGGAGCCATCGCGCGCACGGCGACCAATATCCGCGCCGGAGCACAATCGCCGGTGGCGGGAATCATTCATTCGCTCACCTTGTTGTGCGTGCTGCTGTTTGCGGCGCCGCTGGCCAGTTACATTCCGATGGCGGCGCTGGCAGGGATTCTGATGGTGGTCTCGTACAACATGGGCGAATGGCGCGAGATTCCGCAATTGCTCAAGCTGACCAAGACCGACATCAGCGTATGGCTGGTGACGGTTGCGCTCACTGTGTTCGCAGATCTCACAGTGGCGGTTGAGGCGGGGATGATTCTGGCGGCGCTGCTTTTCATCACGCGCGTGGCCAACACGACCACCGTTTCGCAGGTGACCGACGACTACGTGGAAGACGGGCGCATTCACATTTTGCAGGACAAGGACATTCCTTACTACGCGACGATTTTCCGCATTCACGGGCCGTTTCTGTTTGGCGCGACTGACAAGATTTCCGCGATCACAGAGAACATGCACACGCTGCCTCCGGTGGTGATTATCCGGCTGCGCAATATGACGGCGATCGACGCGACGGGACTCTACGCGCTGGAAGAGATTGCCAAGCAACTGCACGCCAGCGGCCGGACGCTAATTTTATGCGGGGCGCGGGAGCAGCCGGCACAGTTGATTCATCAGGGAGAGTTTGAGGAAGTGGTGGGGAAAGAAAATATCTGCGCGAACGTGGAAGAAGCCTTGCGGCGCGCGGAAGACGCGTTTGAGCGGATCAAGCCGATGGCGGCGAAAGCGAAGTAACGTCATGGTTCGTGATAGTGGTTCCTTTCCTGGAGCGGTCGATTTCCTTGACCGTCATCACCGGTATTAAACTGATCCGGTCCTAAGCCGCGGGACTGGGTTCTTGCGCGGCTCGACTCTGGAGACGCAGCAATGCCCGCATCGACCCGCATCGATCCGCTCTCATACCTGACCGGCCAACTCAATGATCTCAAATCCAAAGGCACGCATTTCCGCCTGCGTGTGCTCGACGACGAGCAGGCGCCGGTCTGCACGTTCGACGGCAAGAGAGTCATCAACCTGGCGTCGAATAATTATCTCGGGTTGACGACGCATCCCAAACTGCGCGAGGCGGCGCTGGAAGCGACGCGCAAGTATGGTGTCGGATCGGGCGCGGTGCGGACGATTGCCGGGACCATGAAAATCCATATGGAGCTGGAGGAGAAGATTGCGCGCTTCAAGAACGTGGAGGCGTGCGTGGTGTTTCAGTCGGGCTTCGCGGCGAACGCGGGGACGGTTTCGGCAGTGCTAGGGAAAGAAGATTTCATCATCTCCGATCAGCTCAATCATGCTTCCATCATCGACGGGGCGCGGCTTTCGCGAGCCAAGATTTTGGTGTTCGAGCACAAGAATACGGCGCAGGCGGAAGAGAAACTGGCCAGTGTGAAGAATGAACTTGGGAAGAAGCTGCTGATCACCGACGGCGTCTTCTCCATGGACGGCGACATCGGGCCGCTGCCTGCGCTCTGCGAACTGGCGGAAAAATATGGCGCGATCATGATGGTGGACGACGCGCACGCCTCCGGGGTTCTGGGCCGCAACGGGCGCGGGACAGTTGATCATTTTAAAGTCCATGGCCGCGTGGACATTCAGGTGGGGACTTTATCGAAGGCCATCGGCGCGCTGGGGGGATACGTATGCGGAACGCGCGATCTGATTGACTTTCTTTACCACCGCGCACGGCCGTTCTTGTTTTCCACGTCACATCCGCCGTCGGTGGCGGCGACCTGCATTGCTGCCTTCGATGTTCTTGAGAGCGAGCCCGAGCGGATTGACCAACTCTGGGACAATACTCGCTTCTGGAAAAAAGAATTGGCCCTGCTCGGTTTCGACATCGGCGGTAAAACGACTCCCGCGAGCGAAACGCCGATAACGCCGATCATTATCGGCGACGGCAAGCTGACGATGGAGTTCTCGAAAGAATTATTCAAGGAAGGCGTGCTGGGAACCGGAATCACTTTCCCCACCGTCCCCGAGGGGAAAGCGAGAATTCGCACGATCATGACGGCAACGCATACAAGAGATGAATTGCAGCAGGCGCTGGGAGTTCTGGATCGGGTCGGAAAGCGGATGGGGATTCTGGGATAGGCTCTCATGTAACGGCTAGTCGGAGGTTTTATGCGCTCATCGTCGGCACTCTTGCCCGGACTGCTTCTTCTAGTCAGCGTGGCTTGGGCACAGGAAGAACATCATCATCACGCCCTAACCGAAGAAGAGGTCGGCTCCGTCCAGTTTGCAACTTCGTGTTCGAAAGACGTTACGGCGAGTTTCAACCGCGCCGTCGCTCTGCTGCATTCCTTCCAGTACGAGCAGACCCGGCAGGCATTTGCGGAGATTGCGAAAGAAGATCCCAAATGCGCGATGGCGGAATGGGGCATTGCCATGTCGCACTATCACGGTCTGTGGGACAGCGGCGACATAGCCGCTGGCCGAGCCGCCCTCCGCGAAGCGCAGCAGATTGCCGCCTCCAATTCAGCAACTACGACGCGCGAGAAGGGTTATATTGGCGCACTCGCCGAGATCTACGTGGAAGACGGCAAGGACAAGGCCGTCCACGCGCAGGCTTTCGAGCAGAAGATGGCCACGTTGCAATCCGGTTACCCCGGCGACGACGAAGCGGTAATTTTCCATGCGCTCTCGCTGGCGATCACCGCGCCCAAGACCGACAAGACTTTCGCCAATCAGCGCAAGTGCGGGGAGATTCTGGAGCCTCTGCTGGCCAAATATCCCAACCACCCAGGCATCGCGCACTACATGATTCATTGCTATGACAATCCGGTGCTGGCGGAGCAGGGCCTGAGCGCCGCGCGCCTTTACGCGAAGATCGCGCCGGCTTCGGCCCACGCCAACCACATGCCTTCTCACATTTTCACGCGGCTCGGATTGTGGGAGGAATCCATTGCTTCCAATTTGAGGTCGGCCGAACTCGCGACCAAAGATGAAGCAACTTCGGCGAGCGGGGAAGCTCGCGACCAGCGGCTGCACGCTATGGATTATCTGGAGTATGCGTACCTGCAAAGTGGGCGCGTGTCACAGGCCAAAGCAGTATTGGACGAAATGAATTCGCTGAAGGCGATTCCTGGCTTGACCCTGACCGGAGGCTATGCGAACGCCGCGATTCCGGCGCGCTATGCCCTGGAGCGTGGGGATTGGCAGGCAGGCAGCACGTTGCAACCGGCAGGCGACACCGTGCCCTGGGCGCAGGCCATCACCTGGATGGCGATCGGCGTGGGCAGCGCTAGACGTGGGACGCTGGATCGCGCTACGGAAGCCGAGCATAGGCTGGCGACCCTGCGCGATTCGGCAGCCTCCCAAAGTCAGTACTGGTCGAATCAGATCGAAGTGCAGCGGCGCGAAGTCGCTGCCTGGATTGCCGAGAAGAATGGCAAGTCCCCGAACGCAATCACGACGATGCGCTCGGCGGCGGAATTGGAAGAAAGCATGGACAAACATGCGGTCACGCCCGGAGCCATCATTCCTGCGCGTGAGATGCTGGCGGAATTGTTGCTTCTGCATGATCGCGCGGGGGATTCGCTGGCTGAGTATCAGGCGGTCCTCAAGATTGCACCGAACCGGTTCAATGCCGTGTACGGGGCGGCCCGGGGGGCCGAGGCCGCGGGGAGTACGGAGGCTGCGAATCAATACTTCCGAAAGCTAACCGAAATTGCCGTCGGGGATGAGCGGCCCGAGTTGGTAGCGGCGCGAAAGAAAGTCGGAATTGCCCAACGAAGCGAGGCAGGTCCGCAGTAACCGGCTCATCCTTGCTAGACTTCATGTGGTGGCTCAGAAAAAACAGTCTGCCGTTGCTGACGTCGGGGAGCAAGTAGCGGCTTCCGGTTCGAATTCAGCTGCCGAGCGGCGCCTGTCCGCTGATGGCAACCGCATTTTCCTCATCGATACCATGTCGTTCATCTTCCGCGCGTATCACGCCATGGCGCGGCAGCGGAGCATGTCCACGCGCAAGGGACTGCCGACGGCCGCGGTTTATGTTTTCGTGAACATGCTGCGCAAGCTTCGCGACGATTTTTCGCCGCAGTATCTGGCGGCGGTGTTTGATGTGGCCGCGCCCACCTTCCGCGATCAGCAATATAAGGAGTACAAAGCTAATCGCAGCGAGATGCCGGGCGAGCTGGCGCAGCAGATTCCGTACATCCGGCGCGCGCTGGAGGCGTATCGGATCCCGATCCTAGAGATGCCGGGGTTCGAAGCGGACGACGTGATTGGGACACTGGCGACGAAAGCCGTGGCGCAGGGCCGCGACGTTTACGTGGTTTCCAGCGACAAGGACATGCTGCAACTGGTGAACGACCACGTGCTGGTACTGAATCCGCCGAAAGATAATTTGATCGCCGACGCCGCAAAGGTAGAAGAGATTTTGGGCGTGCCGCCGGAGCGCGTGATTGATGTGATGGCGTTGCGCGGCGATTCGGTGGACAACATTCCCGGCGCACCTGGGATCGGCGACAAAGGCTCGGTCGAAATCATCAAGCGCTTTGGCAGTCTGGAAGCTGCCCTCGACCGGGCGCCTGAAGTCGAGAAGAAGACCTATCGCGAGTCGCTGCAGAACCATCGCGAGCAAATCCTGCAGAGCAAGCAACTGGTCACCATCAAGTGCGACGTGGAGATCGCTCTCGACGTGGAAGCCATGCGCATGGGCGACCCTGACGTTGAGGGGCTGCGCGAGTTGTTTACCGAGCTGGAATTCACCTCGCTGCTGAAGGAACTGTTGCCGGTGGCTGAGGCGGCGGAGGGAAATTATCGCGAAGTGGAATCTGCTGCGGAGATTCAGGTGGCACTGCGAACGCTGGCTCCGGGCGCGGCATTGGCTGTCGCGATTGAAGCTGAGTCTGTTGCTCAAGAGTCTGAGGAGGAGGAAGAGGAGGACGACCAGCAAACGAGCATGTTGCCGTTAACGGCGGGCGTACCCGAGGCGCCGGCTGACAATCGGCGAGGGTTGGCGATTTCGATAGCGCCGAATTCTGCTTTGACGATTACGCCGGGGTCGCCGGGGGTGGCGGCGGTGAATGCCGCTCTCGCCAGCGGAGCGATTCCCAAGGCCATTCACGATTGGAAGTCCGCATGGCATGCCCTGGGGGCGAGCGCGCTGGCGGGAGTGCGTCATGACACTCGGCTCTATTCGTATCTTCTCGACCCGACTTATTCGTCGCACCGGCTGGCGGAAGTCGCGCTGCGGCACTTCAATTTGAAGCTGGGCGGAGCGCTGGCGGAGGCAGCCGATATTACCGGGCGCCTGGCGGAGGCGCTACGCAAAAAAGTCGAAGACGATGGCCTGACGAAGCTCTACGAAGAAATTGATTTGCCCTTGGTTCCGGTGCTGGCGCGCATGGAGGACGCTGGAGTCGCTATAGACCGCGCGGCGCTGGGCACAATGTCGCAGCGGCTGGAGGGCGAGATTGCAGCCAAGGCCAAGGAAATTTACGAATGCTGCGGGCAGGAATTCAATATCAACTCGCCCAAGCAACTGGGCGATGTGCTGTTCAATAAGCTGAATCTGCCGAAGCCAGTGAAGTATGGCAAGGGGCGCACGATTTCGACCGCGGTGGATGTTCTCGAAGGGCTGGCGGCGGAGCATCAGGCGCCGAAGCTGGTGCTGGAGTATCGCCAGCTTTCGAAATTGAAATCAACCTATGTGGATGCGCTTCCAGCCCTGCTGAATCCCGCGACCGGCAGGCTGCACACGACGTTCGACCAGACGGGGACGGCGACGGGGCGGCTCTCATCGGCGAACCCGAATTTGCAGAATATTCCCGTCCGCACCGAAGTTGGCCGCGAAATTCGCGCGGCTTTTACGGCCGCGCCGGGGCATCTGCTTCTGGCGGCGGATTATTCGCAGATTGAGTTGCGTCTGCTGGCGCACTATTCGAAAGACCCGCTGCTGGTCGAGGCGTTTCGCCGCGGAGACGATATTCACACGCTGACCGCTTCGCAGGTGTTCGGCGTGCCTCCGCTGATGGTGACGCCCGATCACCGGCGGCAGGCCAAGGTGGTGAACTTCGGAATTGTTTATGGGCTGTCGGCGTTTGGGCTGTCGCAGAACCTGGGGATTGAGCCGGCTGAGGCGAAGAAGTTCATCGAGGCCTATTTTGAGAAGTATCGCGGAGTGCGGGCGTTCATTGATCGGACTCTGGAGGAGACTCGACGCGATGGGCGGGTGAAGAATCTGTTCGGGCGAGTGCGGCCGATTCCCGATATCAACAGCAAGAATTTCAATCTGCGCGGATTTGCGGAGCGGACCGCGGTGAACACGCCGCTGCAAGGCACGGCGGCGGATTTGATCAAGATTGCCATGATCCGGATTGATGCGGCGATTCTGGAGCGCGGGCTGAAGTCGCGGATGACGCTACAGGTCCACGATGAGCTTGTGTTCGAGGTGCCGGAATCGGAGATGGACGGGATGTGCACGCTGGTGCGCGAGCAGATGGAGAGTGCACATATGCTTTCGGTGCCGCTGATGGTGGAGATGGGCGTGGGGAAGAATTGGCGGGACTTGGAGTAGACTCGGTGAAAATGAGGATGCTGGCCTGGAAGGTGTGGCGATGGGTGATGTTGTTGTCGGCACTTTTCTGGGTTCAGGCTTCTGCAAGCCAGTCCACCCCAGGCGAGTCGAACTCGCAGATCTCGGTCCGAATTTCTACGGAGAAATCCAGGTTTCGACCTGGCGAAGATGTACCACTGCGCGTTGAAATTTGGAATGAGGGCAATCAAGACTTGTACGTTTGCAAGGAGATTGAGGCTGATATTTCCAATGCTCTCGCTAGAATCGATCTAACCCTGTATTACGGTACCGAGGCCGAGAGACCGACGAGCACGTTAGTTGTTGATTTTCCGCTCTCGGAGAACGAACTTCCCGAGCACTGGATCGCAATTCCTCCCCAGCACTTCTACGGCGGACGGGTCGTCATGAGCGCATCTTCGTTTGAGAAACTGAAAATGCCGGGAAGATACCGCATACAAGGAAAGTACAGCTCTCGCGGCTTTCGCGTTGAAGACATTAATGACCCACAGCGAAGAAGATTGTTCCTTTATAAGGTTTGGGCGGGCACAGTGGAACCAATTCAGTCTGGATCGAGGTTTCAAATAGCGCCCGAAAGACTCATAGGTCAAGTCCCTAGCCGGCAATAGGACGCTACGAACACCCTAAGTGTTTTCGTATCGCCCCGGCGATTCCGTCCGTCAGTGCGTTCATCTTCTCTTCTGATTCGGCTTCCACCATAACGCGCGCCAGCGCTTCGGTGCCGGAGTAACGGACGACGACACGGCCTTTGCCATCAAGTTCGCGCTGCGCGGCGTCGATGGTGCTTTTCACTTCGGGGACGTCGTTGAGCGGAATCTTTTCGCGGACGCGAACGTTTTGGATTCTTTGAGGGAAAACTTTCAGGTCGGCGATCAGGCCGGCCAGAGACTTGCCACTGCGGGCCATCACTTCCATCACGCGCAGCGCGGTCAGTAATCCGTCGCCGGTGGTGGCTTCGCCATCGCGGAAGATAATGTGGCCGGACTGTTCTCCGCCCAGGATCGCGCCGGTCTTCATCATTTCTTCCAGCACGTATTTGTCGCCGACGTTAGCGCGCAACATGCGGATGCCTGACTTTTGCAGCGCGATCTCCAGGCCCATGTTCGACATGGTGGTGGCGACAATGGTTGAGCCTGGAAGCGCAGCGCGGGACTGCATGTCGCGGGCGGCCAGCAGCAGGACGGCGTCGCCGTTTACGACGCGGCCGGAAGCATCGCTGAAGAGGGCGCGGTCGGCGTCGCCGTCGAAGGTCACGCCCAGGTCGTAAGCGCCGTTCGACACGGCGATTGTCTTCGCCACGGTTTCGGGATGCAGAGCGCCGCAGCCTTCGTTGATGTTCTTGCCGTCGGGCGCGCAATAGGTAAATGTCGCCTGAATGCGGCAGGCGCGGAACAACTCCGGCGCTTCGGCGGTGGCGGCGCCGTTGGCGCAATCGACCAGCACGCGAAGCTTGCTCAGGTCAGTATGGACACTGTTTGCGAGCCATTCAATATATGAAACTCGTAGGCCGTGCTCCCCCGGCAGAGTTGGCGCCGATTTTGCATCGGGCTCGCGGTGGGACTCATGCGCCTGTAGCAGCGAGAAGATTTCCTGCTCGATCGACAACTCGTGGGAGTCGGGGAGCTTGAATCCGTCGCCGGAGAAGATTTTGATGCCGTTGTCGGTCCAGGGATTGTGCGAGGCCGAAATCACCACGCCGGCGTCGAACTTGCGGGAGCGGGCGAGATAGGCAACGCCGGGTGTAGTAATCACTCCGGCGCTATGAATTTCGACATTGCGGGAGGCTAGGCCCATGGCCACGCGGTCGGCGATCCAGCGGCTGGACTCGCGAGTGTCCTGGCCGATAACGACTCGGGGGTGTGGATTGGTGCGTCCCAGGTCGTGGCCGAGGGCGCGGCCAATGAGGAATGTGCTGTCTGTGGTCAGCGGAAATTCGCCGGCTACGCCGCGGATGCCGTCGGTGCCGAAGAGCTGTCGTGCGGGGGAAGTCATTGTGAGTGGTTTGGGTAGGGGCGGCGGCCGAACCGTGATCCTTTAAGTCCGTGGTGGGGCTGGTGAGGGCACTTGCCCCTACGCAAACCCATTCATCTTAGCTGCGATCTTACGTTTGTGTGGAGTGACATGAAAGCTACGTCAGTGCAGCTTTCCCGTGGAAATTGCAATCCACAAAGCCACGGACAACAGCAGCGAAAGAAGTTTCAGGCCGATGTTGTGGAACACGTAGTGGCGAAGGAAGTCTTTCATCGGTCGCCTCCGGGCTTGCCGTGCGAGTCGGTCGATCCCATGGGCATTTCGGTTTCGGATTCGTCTATCCCGCGGCCGTCGGCGATGGCGGTGGGCATAGGCGTGGGCGGCACATAGCGGCGCAGTAGCTTGCCCATGCGCTCGCGCAGGCGCTCGACGGTCAAGTCACGTTCCATGGTACCGGCTACGGCGAGGCTGATGCCGCCGGTTTCTTCGGAGACGACGATGGCGATGGCGTCGGTTTCTTCGGTGATGCCGATTCCCGCGCGGTGACGCGTTCCCAGTTGCGTGGAAAGCACGGGATTCATGGACAGCGGCAGGAAGCAAGCGGCGGCGACGATGCGGTCGCCGTGGACGATGACCGCGCCGTCGTGCAGCGGCGCGCTGGGGCGGAAGACGGTGGCCAGCAGGTCGTAGGAGAGGTGCGCATCGAGGGAAACGCCGCTCTCGACGTAGGTCCGCAGGCCGATTTCGCGTTCAATCACGATCAGTGCACCGGTCTGGTTCTGCGAAAACAGATTGGCGGCCATCACGATATCGTCGTAGGCGTCGGCTTCGGCTCCCGCCCCGGCTGAACTGGCCAGGGTGAGGCGGCGGCCCAGGCGCGCTAAAGCTTCACGGATCTCCGGCGCGAAAATTACGATCATGATGAAGGCGGTGTAGGGGACGAATCTGGCAATGAGCCAGTTCAGTGTGGTCAGGCCGAAAAAGCGAGAGAAATAGAAGACCAGCCCGGTGACCGTGGCGCCGACCAGAATCAAGGCGGCGCGGGTGCCGCGAATCTGCGACAGAAGTTCGTAGATGAGGAACGCGACTACGAGGATGTCAATGACGGAGACAAACGTCAGATGGGGCCAGGCGACCGCGTGCATCGGATCATCGCTCCTTTGCCACAGACTGGGACATCCAGCAGCTTTCAGCCCATTGTAATGCAGAGATGGAGGGATGAATGGAGTGCGATTAGTGAGGAGGGCGCGGGATGTAACGCTGGGACCCGGTCTGCGGCTGATCGGATTGCTGCTGTGGCTCGGCCGGGGCCAGCGGCAACCGCGCGGCGTTGTTCAGGACGTCCCTTTCCTGCGGCGAGAACTGGTTGAAGCGTCCAGACTCGATGGCGCGCTGGCGGGCCTGCGGCGGCATGGCACGCAGGCTCTCGATGGCGTTTTTTACTGCCTGGCGCCGGTCTGGAGGCAGGCTTTTGAATCGGGACTCCGCGGCGCGGAACTGCTGCTTCTGTTGGGGCGTGAGGTGCTCCCAGGTTTCCATCCGGCGCAGCACCTGCTGCTGGCGCTCGGGAGGCATGTTGTCGAAGCGCTGCAAGCGTTGCTCAAACTTCTGCTGCCGGTCAGGCGGCAGGCGGCGAAAATCCCGGTCGTTCTGCAGCGCCTGGCGTTGCTGCTCCAGCGGCTGGCCGCGGTGCTGGTTCAGCCACTGGCCAGAATGATGGCCTTCGGCCGGCGGCTGGTATGAAGGGGCCGGGCGCGATGTTTCGTGACGCGGTTGCGGATGGGACTGCGCCCGCTCCTGGCGAGATGCAGGTGGCGATTGGTTCTTTCGATTCTGAGCGAACGAAGTGACGGTGAGCAGCGGCACGGCCGCCAGCGCCAGCATTACGCCGGCGAAGGCGGTCCAGTTTGCGATTTGTGCCCGTGCTCTCATTCTCTTCTTCCCCGAAATCTTCGCCTTGCAATCATTCGCCGGTTCTTATGGATTCGCGCTCACATCCGACTGCACCTGCAGGTCGTCGAGCAGGCTGCCATCAGTGTCGGGATCGGAATCGTTAAACACATCGTGGTTCTTGTCCAGTGTTTGCAAATCGCCGACCGCGGTGCCGGGATCAACGGTGGCGAAGGTATCGCCGCCGGGAGTCGGACCAGCGCCTGATTTGTGCCCAATCCGAACCAAAGTTCCGCCTGCCACCATGATCAGCGCCAATGAAACTGCCATCGCAGGACGCCATGCCCATGCCCACCAGCCGGCCGGTTGTTTAGCAGATTCCTCACGCAGGCGTGCCCGCAGGCGGGTGTCGAAATACGGCGAAGGCTCGGGCGCCTGCCATTCGTCAAGCAGCGCCATGGTCTTGTGGAAATCCGACAGCGTCTCCGTGCACGCGGCGCAGGAGCGGAGATGATTGTTGACCTCGGGTGTGGCAGAAGCCAGTCCGGCGGCCAGATCCGGAAGCAGTTCGTGAATGTCTTTGTTGTTGCACTTCATATTCGTTTCCTTCTACATCGACGTGTGGCGTTCTTTTGTGTGGCGCGGGCCCCTTCGACTTCGCTCAGGGCAGGTCCCGCCCGCGAATTCTATACAAATTCTTTCAACTCGTTCCTCAGCGTTTCATAAGCGCGAAACAGCAACGACTTTGTCGCCGATTCGCTCAACTTCAAAACTTCGGCAATCTGCCGGTAATCCATTTCCTGATACTTATGCATCAGCACCGCCAGCTTTTGCCGGTCCGGCAGCGCTTCAACTTTTTGCCGGATCGCCGCCAGCCGCTCCCGCCGCAGAATTTTCTCTTCCACGGTCAGCTCTTTGTCGGCCAGGTCGGGAGTGGTTCCCGTCTCCGAATCCGGCTCGTCCAGTTGCACCGTGTTTTCCGGCCGCTCATGCCGCGTATCACGCGCATGATTCACGCCCAGGTTGGTCGCGATGCGGTACAACCATGTGCTGAACTTGGCGCTGGCCTCGTAATTCGCGCGCGAGCGGTACACCCGCAAAAAAACTTCCTGCGCCAGGTCCTCCGCCGCTGCGGTGTTGCGCGCCATCCGGTACATAAAGCCAATCATCGGACGGCGATATTTTTGCACCAGATAATCGAAAGCGGAATCGTCACCCGCCTTTACCCGCAGCATCATCTCGGCGTCGGAGATACCGGTCTCCGCCGCAGCGCCGGGCGGATGCATGCCCACCGCGAGCAATCCGCGATCTAGAGCCAGGCTGCTCACATCAGAGTTAACCCCATCAGGGTCAGAAAGTTGCAGATTTTCGGAGTCAGGCTCGGGTTCGGAAGTGCCTTGTTTGGAAGGGGTTACAGGCGCGATTTCCGGCTTGGCCTTGTGCGGCATTCGGGTTCTTGGGCGGGCAGTTGGGAAAGCAAATTCTGGGAATCCCGAGCGCCCAAAGTCAGGCTAACACGATTGAGCGGGGTTTTGGGTCATGGAGGCACGTTCAGTTGCGATTCAACGCGGTGAGCGCAGTTGCTGATAACCTTGAAAAGGAAGTTCCGGGAGCCCACCGCCGTTGCCGCCGATTATCAACGCACAGAAAATCTCGAAGGCTTTTGGATCACATCCCCTTTTTCAGAACGTCTCTTTCACGGTTTCTGAAGGCGGCCGGATTGGATTGATCGGGCCAAATGGTTCGGGGAAATCCACGTTGCTGCGCATTCTCGCCGGAACCGAAGATCCCGATGACGGAAACGTAGCCATCCGAAAACGCTTGCGGCTGAGCTACGTGGAACAGGAGTCGCGCTTCAAGGCCGGGGAAACCGTGCGCTCGGTTGTCGAGAAGGCGCTCAGGAGTTCGAAGAACATCGACTCCGAACACGGCACGCATTTTTCCGAGACGCTGGGGCGGGCTGGGTTCGAAGACCTCGATGCCGAAGCGGCGGCGCTCTCCGGAGGCTGGCAGAAGCGGCTGGCGATTGTGGAGGCGCTCGTTCAGGCTCCCGATGTTTTGCTGCTGGACGAGCCGACGAACCATCTGGATCTTGCCGGAATCGAATGGCTCGAAGATCTGCTCGAAGCAGCGGAGTTCGCGTGCGTGGTGGTAAGTCACGACCGCTATTTTCTGGAGAACGTGGCCACCGAGACGGCGGAACTCAGCCGCGTGTATCCCGATGGGGTGCTGCGAGTGCGCGGCAATTACAGCGAGTTCCTAGAGAAGAAAGAAGAATTTCTCCACGCGCAATCGAAGCGGCAGGAAGCGCTGGAGAATCTGGTGCATTCGGAAATCGAGTGGCTGCGGCGGGGAGCGAAGGCGCGCACTCGGAAGTCGAAGGCGCGCATTGATAAGGCCGGCGAGTTGATGGGCGAGCTTGCCGACTTGAATTCACGGACCCGCACGGGATCAGCGCAAATTGATTTCTCTGCCAGTGATCGCAAGACCAAACGCCTGATTGAACTGCAAGAGGTCACGTGCGAGATCGGAAATCGCACGCTGTTCGAGCGGCTGAACTTCATCATCACCGCGGGCATGCGGGTGGGACTGGTCGGGCCGAACGGCAGCGGCAAGACCAGTCTGTTGCGGCTGTTGCGCGGGGAATGGACGCCGACGAGAGGCGAGATTCATCGCGCTGAGTGGCTGCGCATTGTGTATTTCGATCAAAGCCGCGAGCTGGATACGAACATGACGCTGCGCCGCGCGCTGGCCCCGGATGGAGATTCGGTCGTGTATCAGGACCGCGTGGTTCACGTGGCGTCGTGGGCAGCGAAATTCTTGTTTACCGGCGAACAGCTCGCCCAGCCGGTCGAGCGGCTGTCCGGTGGCGAACGCGCGCGGGTGCTGATTGCGCAACTCATGCTACAGCCTGCTGACGTTCTGCTGCTGGATGAGCCGACTAACGATCTCGACATTCCAACGCTGGAGATTCTGGAAGAAAGCCTGCTGGAATTTCGCGGGTCTATCGTGCTGGTGACGCACGATCGCTACATGCTCGACCGGGTGTCGAACGTCGTGCTCGGCCTCGATGGCCAGGGCAGCGCGGAAAGTTTCGCTGACTATTCACAGTGGGAGGCTTGGCAGGCGGAACGCAAGGGAGATAAGGCGGGGCAGTCGTCGTCGGTGGGCGCCGCTCTTTCTGACGCGCCGTCGTCGTCGAAGAAGAAGCTTTCCTATCTGGAAGCGCGGGAGTATGCCGGCCTCGAGCAACGCATTGCCGATGCCGAGCAGACGTTAAAAAACAAACGCGCGGACTTGGAAAATCCGACGATCGCCAGTGACGCCGCTAAGTTAGTGGCTGCGCATGCGGAGATGGAAGCGGCAGAGAAAACCCTGGGGGCGCTTTACACGCGCTGGGCGGAATTGGAAGAGAAGGCAGGCGGTGTAGCGATTTCCCACCGCCAATGACCGGCTGCTCGCCGGTTTCTGAACTTTGCCGCCCTGTCAGGGAACGAAAAGTGGTGGGCGCTGTAGGATTTGAAAGTACACTTAAACGTAATTTCAACACTTTGCAGGCCAGCGGATGACACCTAAGGCCACGAAAAGCAGTGTTAATCCAACAAACAGAGCGCAGATTAGGCGTGATTAACCGGCGACGAATCCGGACGTTAGCGCCCGCATTGCGGTGCGCGTATTCCTCCGGAGCGTCAGCAGCAAGTGGATTTGGGATCACTTGAAATGTGCGAGTTGCGGGAAGCTCTTCCTGCCTGGAAAAGGTCAATGAGTGTAATGGCGATTTATCAACAACTGTCGGCCAAGAAATTGGCCAACTTCTTTGCGCTGATTGACTTGCGCTAGCCTTGAACCGATTTCCGTCATAGACCAAACCATCTGAACTTGACCTGTCAGGCGGATGGCCTTTGCAACTTAGTGCAACCTTAATAACGGCAGTTTCTCCTAGGGAGACTCTGATTAAGCTCTCTGCTTTTCACAGTCGGTCAAGTTAGAGTGTCTGGGAGATGAGAATCAACCAGGGGACTCTGGCGATGATGACAGGCTTTGAGCGGTACACCAAGAAGAGGCGACGCGAGCTGTTTCTGGAGGAGATGGAGCAGGTGGTGCCCTGGGGCGAGTTGTGCTCTCTGGTGGAGCCGCATTATCCCAAGGCGGGGAAGGGGCGGCCGCCGGTGGGAGTGGAGCGCATGCTACGGATTTACTTTTTGCAGCAGTGGTTCAACCTGTCGGACCCGGCGGTGGAAGAGGCGCTGTACGATTCGCCGGTGATGCGGCAGTTCGCGGGCATTGATTTGGGCCGGGAACCGGCTCCGGACGAGACCACGGTGTGCAAGTTTCGGCACTTGCTGGAAGAACACCAACTGGGGGAACAGATTCTGGGCACGGTGAACCTGCACTTGCAAACGAAAGGAGTGCGGATCACCACCGGCACCATCGTGGACGCGACTATCCTGCACGCGCCGACTTCGACCAAGAACCGGGAGCAGCCGCGCGATCCGGAGATGCACCAGACGAAGAAGGGCACCCAATGGTACTTCGGAATGAAAGCGCACGTGGGAGTGGATAGCAAAACGAAGATCATCCACACCGCGGTGGCGACGGCGGCAAACGTCGCGGACTCGGCGGTGCTGCCGGATTTATTACACGGCGAAGAAACGCGGGTGTGGGGCGATCAGGCGTATCGCGGACAGAGCGAGATGATCCGGGAGTGCGCGCCCCGAGCTCAGGACTGCACCCATCGGCGCTAGCGCTACAAGGATCGGGTTGACGAAGTGGAACGGGCAAAGAACCGGACGAAGTCGACGGTGCGCTCGAAAGTGGAACACGTGTTTGCGGGGATGAAACTGAAGTTCGGATTGGTGAAGCTGCGCTACCGGGGACTGCAGAAGAATGCCAATCAGTTGTTTGCGGTGTGCGCGCTGGTAAATCTGTACCTGCTGCGGAAAAAACTGTTGCATCTAGCGCCAGCTTAAGCCCGGCAGCAAAGGCTGCGGATCACCGACGAGCCGCCGAAGCAGGCGAACACCGGAAACAACCGAATCCGAACGCTTACATCGGGTGGCAGAACAAACGCTGCCCCCATAGATCGGGCTTGTTCAGAGCTTCCCTAGAATAACGGCAGTTTCTCCTAGCTGTTTGCCTAGTCAGCATACCTGCTAATAATGACAGGTCTGCTCTGGAGGTTTTCATAGTCAATTGACGCAGTGGAACAGCAGAACGAAAATACAATCCGACCCCTAAGCCCCCGTGAGGACACTGGATTGAGGAGTCACGGCCATGAAGTGCCCTCGCAGTGTGGTAGAGAGCATCAAGACGAAGGTGGCAAGTATCCGACCTGTGTGCCACCGATCCAACTTGTTGCGTTCGACAAACGTGAGCCTGATCAGACACGAACAGGCATCTTGCCCAAGAGCGTCGGAATCTGTCCCGACTGCGGCACTCAGCAAGTGGGTAACGTGTATCGCATACCGCCTGGAATTGCAGACTTCCTAAGAGTGAAAAGTATCGACACCTTCCTCCCTGACAAACACCACTGCGTCAACCCGGTAAAAGGCATCCGCCTCGCAACACGAAGGTGACTCCACGAATGCACAATGCAGGTGCCAAAGAAAGCCCGATCTCTCCTAACGTTTTAATTGACCGTTGACGCGAACAGGCCAAAGCCCTCGAAACCCCCTGAAAAGGTCAATGAGCGCTATGGCGATTTATCGTCAGTACGCGTGAAGTGAGCTTGGGCGGCCGCTTTTGAGCCGGCATTTGAGGATGTCTTGCTCGCGGGCCATGGATCTGGGCATGGTCTGAGTACAAAAGCCGGAACTGACGTCGAAGCGGATCCCGGGCAGCTTCCAATTCCCGACTCGGAACCTTCCTCTGAAAACAAGTCAGGGCCTGTCTTTGGCGCGCACCTTCTCGACCCGCCAAACGATCCAATGAAGACGTTCTTCTCCGGCAGGGACGACCTCGTCTGCGATCACCCGTGCTCCCAGGCTCCTTAGACAAACCTCGGAATATTTTCCGCCCGGAACAATTTCAGCGATGACATCGGCACCCGTGGCGCGCAAGGAGTCGGGCGTCAATTCCGAAGGCGCTTCGAAGTCGGTAATGACATTATTTGTGAGTGCCGCGCCCTCGAGCGGGAAGTTTTTTTCGCTGATACCTGAGGCGTTCAGCACGCGGCTACCGCGCGGTAGGGTATCGATCACTTGCGGATAAGCATAGATTTGTGCTCTCGACCATTGACGCGTGCGCATTCTTCCCGCCAACGTATGGAATGGAACGAAACTGGATACCATGAGGGTCGCTGAGACCGAGCTCACCAGAAGAATTCCAAAGGCGCGCCTTTTGTGCCCTTGCAAAGAAGCCACCAAGGGTGCGGATAGAATACAAGCGAACACGACAACGGGCAGACCGAATCTGGGCATTCGCAGCATCAACTCCCACCATGCCAATCCGCCTAATCCGAGAAAGCCAATCCCGATACAATCCGCTCGATCCACCGGCTTGCGGAAAAGCAGACGAAACAAAAGAAACGCTAATCCCACAGGAACAATGGCTGCAAAGGCTGCCCCAACGCCGCTTCCTTCGGAGTAGGGAACCATCAAGTATCCGGGGTCGCGTTTCCATTCGGTCCAGGGATAAATCAGCCATTCGCGGCGGCGATGTACGAAATTATCCTCATAGTTGGCGGGTGTAATTTGGGAAGACTCCACTCCGTGAAAGAGCACATGATGACCGACTCTTACTTGGAGGGGATACACCGGGTTGCCCGTCCGAACTGCTGCGCGCGCAAACCAAAAACCAGAGGGCAGAATTAATCCGACGCCAACTGCCAAGATTGGCTTAAGCAGCGCCTTCGCACCTAGGCCGCGTTTTTCCCACACGATGACGCATAAGAAGGCCACCCACATCCAGGCATAGAAATAAAAAATAGGTTTTGTTCCCAGGCTGATTCCGCAGGCTAGCGCGGACAGCAGTAAGATTGCCGGAACAAGGACCACAGCATCGTTCCCGTTCTCTTTCTGTTGGCTGCCTCGAGCAATCAGCAGCAGAGCAAAGGCGGCGAAAATAGCGGCCGTTCCCATCAGATCGACATAGGCGGAGAAGGTTTGAAACTCGACCATGGGAATACTCAGCACGATAAGGCAAACTGTCACCGAAGCCGCCCGGTTCCCCTTACTAAAGGCCATTGCCAATGCATACGACGCAAGCCCGAGCATCAAGGCAGCAACGCAGTTCGGCAGAAATACGGCCGATTGTTTGCCGAAGGCCAGCAGCACCATCATTAGGATTTCGGTGTTCCCCGGCAAACTAAAGCGCCACGCCCCTGAAGCCGGTAGATTGAGCGATCCATCCTGCAACCAGCGGGAAGCAAGGGGAAGATGGTATGTCAGATCGTCAGAGCCAGACGGGAACGAACTCAGCCCGCCCAACGCAAACAGGAAATAGGAAATGGCAAGCACAGCTGAGCAAATCAGAATGTAGGTTGGCAGACCCGTGACAGGCCGGGCTTCGACCTGCGATGAGGATGAAGATGGGGACTTACGCATCCAAAGCCGGCCCACTGTCCCTGCAAGCACACCTACTTGCAGCGCCGCCAGTTTCGGTATGCTCACACGGGAGATGTATCCTCCTATCTGAAGCGCTGCCAGCAACTGCACTGGAACAATCTGGATTACTTGCCAGAGGACCAATCCGGCCAGAAGGCGAAGAGATTTGCCCCGCGGCAGCGGCAGAAGCCGTGTCCAGAAACATGCCGAGCAGGCAGACGCAACCAGGAAGATTACCGCCAAAACATGTGTACCAGCCTGCATGCGGCTCAGCCCTTCAGCAGAAATCGATGAAATAAGTGTCCTATAGACTGCACTAAAGACCTGACTGCATAACTGTGGAACAGCCAAGCCAGAAAACTCGCGTAAGCGGAAATCAGGAAGATGCCAGAAGTCTTGTGGCCGAAACCAAGTTGGGTCTTTGCTGCTGAGGATGCAGTATTCGGCGCTCGACTAACGCGCTTCATGACTCTAGAGTGTACACGCCCCTGGCCAGCGGCGCCGCCGGACACCCAACTCGCTCGCGAGCTTTCTTGACCACTCGGATCTTCCGGAATAGAATCGCAGCCTAACCGGTCCCGCTTGACCATTCAACTTTCAAGCTCCTGCCGTGGGGTCTGATTGCCAAGTGATGAAGAAGTCACCGCTTACGTATCGAGTCGCCGCGGCCCTGATCCTGATATTCGTTTTTGCCTTCAGTGTCAGGCGAGCGCGCATTCAGCCCATCGCTCACGACGAAGCCTTAACGTTCGTCGGGTTTTTGAGTGGGCCAATGAACCAAGTTTTCCAGTTCGAGGCCAACAACCACTTTCTCTTCACGCTTCTGGCGAAAGTCTCGGTCAAGGCCCTTGGCCTGAGTGAATTCTCTTTGCGTTTGCCGAGCCTGTTGGCCGCGATGGCGTACCTGACGTTTTCTTATTTCCTCTGCCTGCAACTCTTCGGCGACACCATTCTCTTGCCCCTGACCTGCGCCCTGCTGTCGCTCAATCCCCTGCTCATGGAGTTTCTTGCAGCCGCTCGCGGTTACGGCTTGGGGATCGCATGCCTGGCCGGTACCGCCTACTTTATGGTGCTGCTGTTGCAAAAGGGCAGTTTTGACCCCGCCGATGCCCGATCGCGCCGATTGTGCGCAATCGCGTCCGTGCTCCTCGCCCTCTCGGTGGCTGCAAACCTGGCCAATCTAATCGCGGCCTTCAGTCTGACCGTATGTTTTGCGGCCGCAATATTCTGGCCCTCTTGGGACAGCCCTCGTAAGGCGCAGAGGGAGGAATCATCAGCCGTGATTGGCGAATTGCGACTCAACCCGCTTAGTGCGCTCTTGAGATGGATTCTGATTCCCGGATCTCTTGTCGGGCTGTTCATTCTTTGGCCGTTTCTCATTCAGGCGCGAAGATCAGCATCTTTTGACTTCGGGTATGATCGCTTTGGTGAGTGGGTGCAAGAGAACTTCACTGCGTGGTTCTTGTCCAAGTGGACAAGCGACTCCTTCGCAGATCTCAGCGCTCGTCCCATGCTTCCGGGAACTTGGCAATTTCAAGTGACTCACCTCGGAATGCTCGTGCTCTTTCCCGCCGTTGTATTTCTGCTGATTCTTGGATTAGTGCTCCTGCTTCGTCCCGTTTCCCGAATTTCGAGTGCCAGTCGCGCCGCGCTGCTCTTTGGCGGTTCGGCCCTGCTATGGATGATCACAGTCGTTCTTCTCCATTGGACGATGCACATGAAGTATCCGGTGACCCGAACGTGTTTGTCAGCAGTGCTGACAGTGACGCTCGGCTCCGTGCTCGTGGGGCGGGAGGTCTTAAGCCGCTATCCTGTTTTCCTCCTGCGGCCGGCCGGTTTGTTGCTCATCGCAGCTCTGATTGTGGATTACGCCGCATCGCTGAACTCTGCTTACTTCCGCTACAACGCCTACGATTCCATTTCGCGGGAGATCTTTCTGGCTGTCTCTCACGATGCGACCAGCCGCAGTGTCGCCGGAGCGCGCGTCGGCGGAACATGGTGGTACCGGCCGGAGTGGGACTTCTATAGACTGCGCTATCACGATGAGAGATTCTCTCCTTACGACGTGAAAGACCGTTCTCATCCGCTGAGCAATGCGCAAAATTCGCTGCAGCCGGCAGATTACGATTATTTTGTGTACACCCCCGCCAATGCACCTGACCTCGCCGGGTACCCAGTGCGCATCATTTATACGGATGCGAACAGGCGCGCAACCATCGCACAGATCGATCAGCCGAAGGCATCAGATATGCTGAAACCGAACTGCGAGAGCACAACTCGGTGAAAAATGCGGTTGCCCTGGAATTTTGGGAACGCTGGATTTCCGACGCCCCATACCTATCCTCTCCGTTGCCGGGGTGAGAACAGGACGGGACGGAATATGCACCCTTTCGGTTCACGTGGAGGGGGGAGCCACCAAGAGAGAATGAAAACTATTTAAGAAATGAAAAAGCAAATTGGGCCATCACTTTGACTTCCTTGTTATCCGGCTACGGAGGAGCGATCTCCTTATCCATAAGTTGGGGCTTGACCATCGTTGTTGCTTAGTCCCTTGAAGCTGTCGCGGACGCCTATGCAAGCACCAATGTACTCTGGTGGCTCATTCTGTTCTGGATAAGGCGCGGTACAGGTCTTGGCGATTTTATGGTCCGAGAATATCAAGAGATTCCAGCCCTCTTCGTTTCGGTACTTTTCGGCAATGGCGGCAGCCGACTCGGTAAAGAAAGTCTGTGTTCTATTATGCTGTGCTCCGACGCTGACTCTGAGCGACAGTGTCTTGCCGTTTGACTCCATGAAATGATGGGCATAAGCAACTTGAACAGAAATCGTGGACTTTGTTGGTTCACATTTCTTGATGACTGCTTCCTGTGCAACCAGGCTGAAACAGTATGAGGAGCGATAGAGCCAGCACACCAAGAACCTTTGGCATAGGGGTAATTTACGCCTGTCCAACGACGGTCGCCAGGGTAACTGTTGCAATCAGATGGGATGAGAAGGCCGGTCTCCAGACGGGATGCGGTGTACGCTCCCAAGTTATCGACGTGCTCAAGGCACAGATAAAAAGGAGACCGGCAATGAAGAAGGTTAGCACCGTAGCGGCAACGCCGAGCAAGAAAATCGTCAGCAGAAGTTAACCATTGGAGTGGATCTGGGAGATCGCAACCGCTGGTACTGCGTGCTGGCGAATCCGGCCAGGTACAAGTGGAGCAGCGAGTTCGCACGAATGCAAAAGCGTTGCGCGAAATATTCGGCGCGATGCCACGCAGTCGGATCGCACTGGAAATCGGGACGCATTCGCCCTGGATCAGTCGCTTGCTCAGCGAGTTGGGGCATGAAGTGATCGTGGCGAATGCGCGCAAGGTACGGCTGATCGGGGAGAGCCGCAAGAAGGACGATCGGCTGGATGCGCAGACGCTGGCGCGGTTGGCCCGGATCGATCGGGAGTTGCTGTATCCGGTGAAGCATCGCAGCGCGCAGGCACAAGCCGATCTCATGATGATTCGGGCACGGGCCGGACTGGTGCGAGCGCGAACCGCGCTGGTGAACACGGCTCGTGGACTGGCGAAGAGTTACGGTGAGCGGCTGCGCGGATGCAACGTGCGCAACATGAATCCGGAGAAAGCCGAAGGGCTGAGTCCGGAGTTGCAAGCCGCACTCGATCCACTGTTGGGGGCAATCGAAGCGGTGAGTGAGCAGATCGCCGAGTCCAACGAGCGGATCGAGAAGCTGGCGCAGGACAGCTATCCGCAGGTGGCTCTGCTGAAGCAGATCCAGGGAGTAGGCACGCTGATCGCGTTGACTTTCCTGCTGACGCTGGAAGATCCGCACCGCTTCCGCAAGAGCCGCGACGTGGGCTGCTACCTGGGGCTGCAGCCAGGGCGCAGAAACTCGGGGCAGAGCGAACCGCAGATGCACATCAGCAAGGAAGGGGATCCGTACCTCCGCACCCTGCTGGTGCAGGGAGCACAGCACATCTTGGGACCATTCGGCGTCGACTGTGATCTGCGGCGCTGGGGACTGAAGTTAGCAGAACGAGGAGGACGAAACGGCAAGAAGCGAGCCATGGTTGCGACCGCAAGAAAGCTGGCAGTGTTGCTGCATCACCTGTGGGTGAGCGGAGAAGTGTACGAACCGCTGCACAACAACCGCGGAACGTCAGTAGCAGCGGCCGCGTAAGAAACAAAACCGTTCCAGGAAGAGGAAAGACAAAAGCCAAAGCCGAGTTCCGGTGACTGCGTTAATCGCCTGGCCCAGGTTCCACTCTGCAAGAGCAGAACCACAGGGCGCCAAACAGATAGCAGCACCGGCTGAAACGAGAACGCCCAACCTGCACCGAGCGAAGCGAATCGCTCCTCGAGAGTGCGGATGGAAGCATGGCGACAGTGGCTAACTCGGCCCGGAGAAAAACCTTTGTCCAACGAAAAGACAAAAGAACCTACTTGACTCCGACCGGCCTTCTCATGGAAGGCGTTTACACTCATTGACCCCGGCGAGCCGCGAGCGCTTTTAACAAGACACTGTCCCGTTGTCGAATGGTTATTCAAATCAGCTTTGGTTACTGACCTGAACCGCGCGCGCAGGGGGTGCTGACTCTCGCCCCGAGAGTGTTTCCCACCCACGCCGGGAGAGGTCCCAGAAGATCAGATAGCCAGCGACCGCCGCAACCGCCAGCATCAGCAGACCGGTTATCAATTGGCCAAAAATCAGCTTGCCAATCCCGAATAGGCAGCCATAGACCAGGACGGTCCCCATGATCCAATTGAAGGTATTGCTGCCAAGGTCCCGAACTTCAGGTAATTCCGGAGCGAGCTTGGCGATTCGCTTCCATCCATAGACCGCGGGATGAACTCGCCGGTAGAAGCCCAACAACGTGGCATCTGTTTCCGGGCGAGTCCATGCGGTCGCGAGCAGCCACGCCACGGTTGTTACGCCGCCAATGATCAAACTTTGCTTGGCATAGACAAGCGTTGCGCTTCCCGAGAACGTCACTAGGTAATGTCCGTAAAAGCTCCGATTCAGAAGAATCGTGACTGCCGCCGCGGCGATCATCGCGGAGATTTCGCTCCAGGCATTGATGCGTGACCAGTACCACCGCAGAATATAAACCGCGCCCGTCCCGAATCCAATGCTGAGTACTACTCCCCAACCCTCCCCGATAGACGACAGTTGCGACGCGGTATATCCGCTGACGAGCACCAGCAGGATTGTGAACAGCCTGCTGACGAACACGTAATGCCGCTCGGTTGAATTGCGGACCAAGAACCGCTTGTAGAGGTCGTTCACCAGGTACGAACATCCCCAGTTCAGCTGAGTTCCCACGGTGGACATGAACGCGGCGAGAAATGCCGCGACCATTAAACCGCGCAGCGCGGGAGGCAAGTAATCCCGCAATACCATCACGTAACCCTGTTCGGGGTTCTGCGCAAAAGCCGCGCTCGGGTGCAGTCCGCCGTTCGGGGAATAGGCAACGATTGCTACCAGGGCAGTAATAATCCAGGGCCACGGCCGTAGTGCATAGTGCGCGATATTAAACCAGAGGGTCGCGCCTAGCGAGTTCTTCTCGTCCTTGGCGCTGAACATGCGTTGGGCCACGTACCCGCCGCCCCCGGGCTCCGCGCCCGGATACCACGCCAGCCACCATTGCATTCCCAGGTAAACCAAAAATGTCAAAACCGGCAAGGTCCAGAGCGCCTCACCCGTCAGGCCCTGATGAAAGTCGGGCAGGAACGCGGTTGGATCAGACGTTGCTCCAGGAGTGTTTGCACGTATGGTCTGCAGATGCGCCTCAAGGCTGTGCATTCCCCCAATCTTCGATACCGCCACCCAGGCAAGCACGATGATCATCGTCATCTTGAGCGCGAATTGAAACAGGTCCGTAACCAACACGCCCCAGAGTCCACCTATGAACGTGTACAGTCCGGTGAAGGGAATCAGAAGAAAAACACAAATGGCGAGAGCGGTATTTTGAGGATCGCCCAGCGTGTGCTGGCCGAGCATTCCGAGGTTGACCACGCGACCCTGCGCGATGGCCGGGCCCAGTAGCACCGTGATAATGCTCACCATGGCCTTCGTGACCCATCCGAGGATGAAACAGTTCATGAACAAGCCCAGGTAGATTGCCTTGAATCCCCGAAGGAATGCAGCCGGACGTCCGCCGTAGCGGATTTCGACGAATTGCACGTCGGTCAGGATCGCGGCGCGCCGCCAATAGCGGGCAAAAAAGAAGACGGTCAGCATCCCGCCGACGCAGAACGCCCACCAGATCCAGTTTCCGGCGATTCCTTGCTTGGCCACCACTCCGCAAACAAACAGAGGCGTGTCGGCGGCAAAGGTCGTCGCCACCATGGAGGTCCCGGCCAGCCACCACGAGACATCTCTGCCGGACACGAAGAATTCTTCCGTGTTCCCGCTGGCTCGCCGGCGATAATAAATGCCGATGGCAAGATTCACCAGCAGGTAGCCGACGATGACGATCCAGTCCGTTGATGTTAGAGGCACTTCACCTCCGCTTATCGAAAGCGACGGATAAACAACGTATGCCGCTCTGAGCGATAGAATCCGATTACGTAAACGACTGCCTTCCCGTTGGAGGCGTGGATGACCTGCCGGATCCGCAGCACTGGAGATCCGCGCGGCACCTCCAGCAATTGGGCTACGCGCACATCCGCGGCGGTTGCGTCCACTTGTTCGTCGGCATAAGTGATTTCCACGCCATATTCCTGCTCAAGCGTTAAGAAAAGGGAGGAACGCCCTAGCGGCGATCGCACCAGGCCGGGAAATTCGTCCGCTGGAAGATAGCACGTCTCAAGCGCAAAGGGTTCCTCGGACGTATGCCGGACGCGTTCGATCTTGACCATGCGGCTCGCTGCCGGCAAGTTCAGCCGCGCGGCGATTTCTTCTTCATCCTCTACGATCTTGGAGGTAATGATCTTGGAGTTAGGAGCCAGGCCCCGGCTCGACATTTGCTCGGTGTAGCTCATCAGTTTGTTGAAATGTATGCGCGGGGGAGCGACAAAAGTGCCGGCGCCGCGTCGGCGTTCCACGATCCCTTCGCGCTCAAGTCCCGCCAGCGCATGGCGTGCTGTCATCAGGCTAACGCGATGAATGCGCGCAAGTTCTCGCTCCGAAGTGACTGCATCTCCTGGCCTGAGCTCGCCGGCGTCGATCCGTTCGCGGATCGATCCTTGGATCCGCTGGTAGGCGGGCATTCCGTTTTGGCCATTTCGCGCCATCGAAGTCTCCGTTCCCACTAATCCGTTCACAACTATAGAGAGAATTCCAAAAACCAGAAGTAACTAGAAATAACGAGTCATCTGCTATATAGCGAACAACTGCGTAAAAGTAAAGGCCTGGACCACAAAAAGGCGAATTTCTCGTTCCTTGTAGCTATATAGCAATTACCCGGCTACTGCAAAATCGTTTTACCGGTCGCCCGGGGTGCAATGTGCCAATAGGACTGTGGAAATTGCGCGTCTTGAAAGTGCAAGGCGCCGGCTGCTGTTTTGTTGGGTACCTCAGCTGCCTATAGCACTTTTCGGGTCCATCGCGAAGATTTCCTCACATTTCTAAATTTTTTGCTTGACCAAGGCTATTCGCCTGCTATATAGCATTCGACATTGCTTTTCGTGGGCTTTGAAACAAACGTCTTCCCGGAGGTTCTGAAATGGCCAAGAGCCGAACGTTTCTCTTAGTGTTGGTGCTTTCCCTGCTGGTCGCACTCGTTGCCATGGGCCGCAATGCCCGTGCGCAGGAAGTGACCGCGTCCATTGTGGGCACAGTCAGCGACCCGAGCGGCGCACCGATTAGTGGCGCCGAAGTTATCGCGACCGATAGCGAACGCGGCACGACCTGGTCGGCAAAAACCAACGAAGCGGGAGCTTACAACATCCTCCGGCTGCCCATAGGAAGCTATTCAGTAAAGATCGGCGCGGCGGGATTTCAGTCGGTAAACCATCCGGCCTTCACTTTGGTCCTAAACCAAACCGCACGTATCGACGCGCAGCTAAAGGTTGGGAAGGCATCGGAAGTGGTGGAAGTCACCGGCGCTGCGCCAGTGCTACAGACGGAATCCACCGAAGTCAGTACGCTGATTAGTTCTGCGTCCGTTACTTCTGTCCCGCTGGCGGGGCGCAACTACTTGCAGTTGGGCTTGCTGGCTCCAGGGACCACGACGAATAATCCGTCGGCAATCAATGAGCCACACAATCTGGACGGTAACGGCCGTCCGTTCATCAACGGAAACCGCGAGCAGGCCAATCAGTATTTCCTTGACGGCATTCTCAATAGCGAAGACAAGAACAACGAAACATCGTTCATGCCTAACATTGACGCCATCGGAGACTTCAACATCATCACCCAGAACGCATCGACAGAATTTGGCGACTACGAGGGCGGAATTATCAGTGTGTCGACAAAGGCGGGCACAAACAATTTTCACGGCACCGTTTATGAGTTCTGGCGGAACGACAAGCTGGATGCCAATTTGCCTTCCAACGGCTGGACGAAAGGCGTGACTGGTTATGAAGGTGCTCTCGGGCATGCTTCCGACGGCACGCTTCTTAAGCCGGAATTCCGTTACAACCAGTTCGGGGCCACTATCGGGGGGCCGATCATCAAGAACAAGCTCTTTTTCTTTGCGGACTATCAAGGCCTTCGGGACTTGAATGCCGGGCCCACCGGTGCACAGCTGCTGACCCAGAGCATGCGGAGTGGTGATTTCGGTCAGCTTTGTACCGATCTCGGCGGGACATTCGACGTTGCCGGCAATTGTTCGGGAGGTTCTGGGATACAGCTCAATGATCCGACCAAGGGCGGTATCGTCGTCCCGTTTAACAACTTCACCAATACTGGTACTACAGCTGGAACCGTAGTAAACAACTTGCTCACTCAGTACGGAAAATACTACCCCTTGCCTCAGATCGACAGTGTCGCCGGTGGAGACAACTACTTCTATAACAGCGGCACCAGTATCAATACCGATCAGGGCGATCTCAGGCTCGACTACAACATTTCGGACAAAGACCGCGCCTTCTTGCGCTATTCGCAAGGGCATCTTCGGAACCCGGCCTTTAGCGGATGCATTTTCTGTGCCGCAGGATCAGCGCTAGGGCGCGGATCAACCAATGAAGAACGCAGTCGTAACCTGGACGCATGCCTTCAACGCCAATCTTTTGAACGAAGCTCGACTTGGCTTTAATGCGGTTCAATTTAACCAAAACGTTACCCAGACCGCCTTTCTCGGCAATGTCGGTCAGCAGCTTGGGATCAGCAATGCGAACTTTGAGTCTGCCGGGATTACTCCTGATTGGCCCCATCCCAGCAGTGAACGGCGGCGGACGCCGATTCTGGGCAATGGCAACCTGTTCCAGGTCTTCCACACCACACAGGGGCAGTTTAACGACAACCTTTCGATCACCCACGGGCACCAATCGATCAAGACCGGCTTCCAGTTTGTTCGCCAGCGTCAGGATTTCGATTATGCGGGGAATAATGGCGGACTGGGAAACATTCCCATCGGTGCCCAGTCCGGATCTGGACTGGCGGATCTCTGGCTCGGGCTGGCTGCAAGCGGAGGTGCGCGGGACACCTATCTCCAACCCACTCTGTTCAAACATCGCGGGAATATTTTCGCCGGCTATGTGCAAGATGACTGGCGCGTCACGAATACGGTAACGCTGAATCTTGGCATTCGATTCGAAGACCACACACCTTTGTCTGAGACCGAGAATCGAATGGTAAACTTCGGCCTCTACACGGGAACCATCTACACCCCGGATGGACGTGATGCAACTGCGAAGTTCAGTAATCCGGGGTTAGTAAACAACTATCTGGGTAAGGGCGATTGGGAGCCGCGGATAGGGTTCGCTTGGTCCCCGGCATCGCTTGGAGGCAAAACAGTAATCCGTGGTGGGTACGCAATCTCTTCGTTCACTGAGGGCGGAGGAACCAACGAGCAGCTTACGATGAACCCGCCGCTGGGGATTTTCGCCATGGGTAATGTCGGTACCACGATAGCCAACGGCTACGGAACGCCGACCAATTGCGCGACCATTGATCAGGCTTGCTATGCGCCCGGGTATGATCCACTTACCAACAACCCAGGGGCGGGAATCAGGATCAGGGTCACCGACCAGAACTTCAAGCCGGCGATGAGTCAACAATGGAACTTCACCATCCAACATCAGTTTGGCAACACTCTGACTGCGCAAATCGGCTACGTTGGGCAGCACGGCACGCACCTGCTGAACTTTGAGGACATAGCGCAACGCGTCGGGTTAAACGCAGCTGGGACAATTGCGAAGCCCGGTCAAGCCATTGTCAATCAAATGGCAGGACCTTACCTTGGCGGCGGCTCGGTGCCCTGCAATATGGCGTCGCTATCAAGCTGTGGGGCTCCGCTATCCCTCTATCAGGCAGACCAGAACGGCGCTCTTGCCGGTGCCAACATGTCGAACTCCAGCCAGAGCTACAACGCTCTGCAAGCGGTATTGCAGAAGCGCATGGGGAACGGGCTGGAAGGACAGGTTGCCTACACCTACTCGAAGTGCTTGAGCAACTCTCCGGGCTACTTCGGCACCGGATGGGGCAGCACTGGCGCAACCAGTTCAGGTGGTCAGCCTGGACCGCAAAACATCTACGACCCGCGTTCGGACTGGGGGCCGTGCTTCTTTAACCAGAAACATGTGTTGTCCAGCTACCTCAACTATCAACTTCCGGTCGGGAAGGGCAAACAATTCGGCAAGGACATGAATTCCGCCATGAATGCCGTCGCTGGGAAACTGGGAAATCAGCGGATTATCTCGGCACACTCGGGAAACTCGTTGACCTTGAACACCTTCGGTGGATGGGGCTCAGGTTTCGCAGGCGACGCATCCGACACAAATGGAATTGGGCCGCAACATCTGTCGGAACGACCCGATTGTGCTGGGCCAGTTCATATCGCCAATACAACGCACTCCCGGCCACTGGCAGTGCCCCAGCCTACATTCAGTGGATCGACCCAACAGGCATCTCCAACCCTGCTTAATGCGCTCGGGCAGGACACGTTCGGAACCTGCTCTGTCGGTAACGTGACTGGGCCGAAGTTCTTCGACGCAGACCTTAGCCTGCACAAAGACTTCCGGATAACAGAAGGCAAGAGTCTACAATTCCGGTTTGAAGCGCTCAACGCCTTCAATAATGCTGTCTGGACGTTTTCAGGTGGACCGGCAGGCGGATCCTTTGACCCGCCGGCCAATGGCACCGGTGGAACCCCGCGGACACCAACCCGATCTTTGGGCGCATCACCGGTTCCCAAAGCGCCCGCAGTGTGCAGCTAGGTTTGAAGTTCATCTATTGATAACTCTAACCTCCATGCTCGGCAGGCGCTTCAGGCGCCTGCCGTTTTCTTTTTGACACTACCGTACGGATTATGCTCTAAAGAATTTGGCCTCGCGCCAAAACGAGACTATGATTCGTGCTGGGGAGGGCTTCGCCATGCAAGCTCGAACTCCGATAGTCAAGCAACATCCGGACGTCTCACAGATACTCTACTTCCCGCAGTCGAGCTTTCGCTCCAGGGCACGCCTGAGTCTTCTCTGGATTGCGACGCTGACCGCTCGTCTCGCTCTCGCACCCGCCCTGGCACAGCTGGCGGCGGTTCCATCCCGCTCCTCCTCCCAATCCCCCGCCGCCGATTCCGCGGCCGATGGATGCCAACTTCGACCAGACGCACGTTGAGCTGGACAGCAGCTGGGCAAGACCCTGCATCCAAACAGCCCGGACGACCGTTGCCTGCTGCCGCCCCTGAACGGAACCCGCGAGCCGGTGGTGGATGTCAAGAGCATGCAGGTTTCCGGACCTGCGCGGAAGGAGTATTCCGCGGCTTGCGATGCCATCAAGGACGGAGAAGATCGACCGCGCCACGGAACATCTGCGGAAAGCCGTACAGGTGGAACCGCACTATTCCGCCGCCTGGGTAACATTGGGCCAGCTGCTGATGGCGCAGCAGAAAATCACAGAAGCTCGCGACGCCTGCTCGCATGCGGTGGAGGCGAATGCCAACTATTTGGCCGGGGATATCTTTGTCTGGCGGACATCTCAGGTCGGGAGCAAAAGTGGGACGAGATGCTGAAGTTCAGCGGCCGCGCCATTGACCTGGATCCCGCCAATGATGCCGTCGCGTATGGGCTGAATGCGGCGGCGAATTTGAGTCTGCATAAGTTGCCGGAGGCGGAAAAGAGCGCGTTGAAAGCAGTAGAGATTGATAAGACGCCACAACGATCCGCGAATTTATTTTTTGCTGGCTCAGATCTACGAAGCCAAAGGGGACCCGACGAACGAGGCTGCCCAGCTCCGCCAGTATTTGAAATTCGCCAGCGATCCCAACGACGCGGCCATGGTCAAGGCATACCTGGCGGAATTGGAGAAGCGAGCTGGCAAGTGAGCCGGTGCGGTGACGGCCGCCCGCGAGTGGATGACCATGCGCCGAGCTCGGACCGTCCGTCTGATTTACTGGTTAGGATCGTCCTTCCTGTATTGATTCCCTTCTGGCTTGTGATCGGCGCGCGCACTCGGCGCAAACCGCCGACTCGGGCGGCATTTCGTTGACGACTCAGCTGAGAATCGAGGGCGCGGACTGGTGGCCGACGAGAGGCGACGCGTCGCGCGATAAATTCGTCGGCACCCCGGAATGTGTGCTGTGCCACTTCGAAAAGACCTCCACCTACAAGACCACGGCCATGAGTCAGGCCTCGATTTCACCGCTTCGTTCAGAAGGGCTTCGCACGCATGAGCGTCTGGACCTACCAGCTCGGCCCTTACAGCTACGAACTGTGCCACCAACGAGCAGAAGAGCACATTGACGGTCAGCAAGGGACAGGAGTCGCTTGCTGCCGATCTGCAATGGGCTTTCGGGATCGGTCACATGGGGCAGACCTACATCTACAGGCAGAAAGACGATCTCTACGAAAGCCACGTGAGTTTCTACACCGGACCGCAGGCGCTCGACATCACGCCGGGGCACGAGCACTCAGTCCCGGCGAACCTGGCGGAAGCTTTGGGGCGCAAGATGGAGCCGTCGGAGATCCAGCGATGTTTTGGCTGTCACACGACCGCTTCGACGACGGCTGATTCGACAAGCAAAAGCCAGTTTGAGCCGGAGCGGGCCTCCTGGGGAGTCACCTGTGAAGCCTGCCATGGGCCGGGGGCAGACCACGTCGCGGCAATGAAGGCAGGCGCGGAAAATGGGCGAGCGCTGATTTTTAATCCCGCGCGGCTCGATCCGGTAGCTTCGGTTGATTTCTGCGGCGCCTGCCACCGTACCTGGCAGGATGTGGTTGGAAATGGCCTGATCGGCGCGGGAATGCTGAATGTCCGGTTTGCGCCGTATCGTCTGGAAAACAGCCGCTGCTGGAAACAGCAGGATGCCAGGATCACGTGCGTCGCCTGCCACGATCCCCACAAGCCGCTGGTGCAGGAGGCGGAGTCGTACGATTCGCGCTGCGTGCAGTGTCACGTGCAGCACGGCGCGAAACCGACCAAGGCGCTGCCGGGAAAGGCTTGTCCGGTGGCCACCAGCAAGTGTGTGACTTGCCACATGCCCAAGTATTCGCCTCCGACGCTGCATTCGTCGTTTACGGACCACTGGATTCGGGTGGTGAAGCCGGGGAAGCCTTATCCGGACTGAGTTGGGCTCAGTGCGGGAGGTGCGGTCGGGAGCGGTTTGGCAGGAGCTGGAACTGGGTTCCCGGCGGATGAGGGATGACCGAAATGCTGCAAACCTAGTTCATTCTTGCCTTCTTCAATCAGGTAAAACTTGTCTGCTTCAACATCCTTAAAGGTTTGCTTCTGGCCGCTGGGCCAGGAAACCTCGACGCTCTCGATGCGGGTCGCCGATCCCAGTCCGAAGTTGGCGCGCAGGTCGCTCTGCGACAAATAGCTGCCGCCGCCGTAGATCTCGCGCATTTGCGACAGAGTCCCGGCATGGATGCGGATGCGCGCGCCCATGGCGTCGCGATTGCTCTTGGTGCCCACCAGTTTGAAATTCACAAAATGATTTCCGGTGCCGCCGCCGTTGTGCAGCAGCAGCGGAGGGTCTCCGTTGTTGGCGACGACGACGTCCACATTGCCATCGTTGTCGAAGTCGGCGAAGGCGGCGCCGCGGCCCACGTAGGGCGTCTGGAATCCGTCGCCGGAGGACTTGGTGACCTCGACGAACTTTCCTTTTCCATCGTTGTGAAAAAGAGAATTGATTTGTTTGTACGCAGCCTTCTGCGCGGACTGCTCGACCTCGGGATAGACGTGGCCGTTGGCAATAAATAGATCGAGCCAGCCGTCGTTGTCGTAATCGAAAAAACCTCCGCCGAAGCTCAGGACGTTGTAAGTGGGGATGGTGATGCCCACCTGATCGCTGACTTCTTCGAAACTTGCCTTTGCCGTCGTTGTGCCAGATGTGGTCGGAAGACTTCTGGAAATCCGAAATGTAGAGGTCGAGGCGGCCGTCGTTGTCGTAGTCGCCGAGCGACATGCACATGGCGGCCATGGTCTTGCCGCGCCCGGTCAGAGCCATTCCCGGCGAGCAGGCCTACTTCGGTGAACGTTCCGTTGTGCTCGTTGTGATAGAGATACGCATTCACGCCGTCGTTGGCCACGAATATGTCGGGCCAGCCGTCGTCATCGTAATCCACCGCCGCGACGGACAGATTCTTGCCATCCGGTTGATAGATTCCCGCGGCCGAAGTTACATCCGTAAAAGTGCCATCGCCATTGTTGTGATAGAGGATTGCGGGACTGCCTTTATAAACGCTGGGCGGACAATTGGTGCGGATATCCACGAAGTCGCAATAGCGCGGGCTGTCTTTATCGAGCGTAACGTAGCCGCCGACGTAAAGATCGAGGCGGCCGTCGCGATCGTAGTCGAAAAACGTGGCGCCGCCGTGAAACATGGTTCCGGAGGCGACCCCGGCCACGCCGGCCTTGTCGGTGACGTCGGTGAACGTGCCATTGCCGTTGTTGTGATAGAGAACGTTGCGTCCGAATTGGGTGACGTAAAGATCGGGGAAGCCGTCGTTATCGTAGTCGCCCCACACGCAGCCCAGGCCGTAGCCGGTTCCGGGAACGCCGGCGGACTCGGTGACGTCGGTGAACGTGCCGTCGCCGTTGTTGTGATAGAGAGCATTCTTCGACAACGATTCCGCGGTCGTACAAGTCGCGGCCATTTACGAAATAGATATCCTGCCAGCCGTCGCCGTCGAAATCGGCCACGCAGACTCCCGGTCCGAAGACTTCGCGGATAATCGCGATCCCTTTATTGCCGGGATAGTGGACGAACTTGATCCCGGACTGGGCGGTGACGTTGGTGAATTGGACGGAAGGCGGCGTCTGGCCAAGCAAGGTGGGAGCACACAGGAACGCGGCTAATAGGACGAATGGGAGTTGAAGGTGCCAGCTGTAGATCGCGTTTCTCAATAGGGCCCTCTGCGGTTGCGACCATTATCAGGCATTGACGGGCAGCTGCAAAACCAGCAAATTGTCGCGAGATTCAGGGCGATTTCGCGCTCTGTTTTAAGCCGTCGACACCCCGGTTTCCGCTTATAATCATCTGATGCGGCGGGTACTTAGCTTATCTCTGGTTTCAGGATTCTTCCTCTATTTTGTGGTTGGGACGGCAATGACACAGACCTCGACCGGTCGACGAGCCCGCCGGGCCGGGCGTTGCCGAACGGGCCGTCAACCTCGCCGAGAGTGGTCACTGCACCGAAGCGTTACCGCTGTTGAAGAAGACGATCCGCCAGACAACCAACAAGGAGTTGCAGAAACGCATGGGGCTGGTCGGCATGCACTGCGCCATGACTCACGACACTCCATACGACTCGCTCACGTTTCTCGAAGTGTTGACTCACGAATTTCCCAGCGATCCTGAGGTGATGTACTCGGCGACGCACGCCTTCTCCGACCTTTCGCTGATGAGTTCGCAGCAATTGGCGCGCGAGGCGCCATTTTCCTATCAGGTGCATCTGTTGAACGCCGAGGCGCTTGAGCTGCAAGGAAAGTGGAACGAGGCGGTGACTGAATATAAGAGGATTCTGGATATCAATCCGCTGCTTGCCGGGCATTCACGCGCGCCTGGGCCGGGCTTTGCTGTCAGAGCCGCAACCGACGCCGGAGACCGTCGCTCAAGCAAAGAAAGCTTTTGAGGATGAACTGGAGATTGATCCCAGGAACGCCAGCGCGGAGTACGTACTCGGTGAGTTAGCCAAGAACGATAATGACTTGTCGGCGGCGACGCGCCATTACGCTCGCGCGACGGCTCTGGACACGGATTTTGCAGAGGCCTATCTGGGGCTGGGAACGTCGCTGGTTTCATCCAAACGTTTTGCAGATGCCATTCCGCCCTTGGAAAGATATGAAAAGCTCGCTCCAGACAGTCCGACAGGACACTTCCAACTGGCGCTTGCGTACTCCGGAGTCGGAAGAAAAGACGACGCCAATCGGGAGGCGGCTCTGCAGCGCGACACTGCGGCCAGCCTCGAAAAAGTGAGACGCCGGGTTGCGGAAGGCCTGCTGGAGAAGCAGGGCGACTCGCAAGGGGATTCGCAGAGTTCAGATCAGCCCAAGTAGCAGTTCCTCTGTCTTAACCGTAAATGAGAAGAAAATCAGGAATTGGTTCGGGCCTGTCCGCCGGATTTCTGCGTCGCCGGGACTTCCTTCGCGTGTTGGCCGGAACGGCCGCCCTGAGCGGGGTTCCGCGGGTCGCCCGCGCCGCCGATCAATCGATCGCCGATAAAACGATCTATCCGTTTTCAGAAGTACCTCCCTCACTAAGCGGCATTCACTTCACCCATGTTGCCGGCAGTTCCGCGGAGAAATACCTGCCGGAATCCACCGGCTCCGGCTGCGCCTTCCTCGATTACGACAACGACGGGTGGATGGATATCTATCTGGTGAACAGCGGGCCGTGCGACTTCTTCACTCCGAAGGCGCCCTTGAGAAATGCGCTCTATAAGAATAATCGCGATGGGACGTTCACTGACGTCACAGAAAAAGCCGGAGTCGCCGGCGGTGGATACGGGATGGGCGTGGCCGTGGGCGATTACAACGCAGATGGATTCCCCGATCTCTACGTCACGCAATATGGCCGCAGCATTCTGTATCGCAACAATGGCGATGGTACGTTTACCGACGTCACCGCACAAGCCGGAGTCGCCGCGCCGGGATGGGCCTCAAGCGCGGTTTGGTTCGATTACGACAATGATGGCAGGCTGGATTTGTTCGTCTGCCGCTTTGTGGATTTCGACAAACTGAAGCATCACAAGTGCAGCGCTCCCAACGTTCCCGCGCTGGCCGGGCAGGCGGAATACTGCTATCCGCGGCTGTACGCGCCCATGCCAAGCTGGCTGTTCCACAACAACGGCGACGGAACGTTTACCGACGTCAGTCAGAAAATGGGGATCGCCGACAATCCTGGCAAAGGCTGGGGCGTGGTCGCGACCGACATTAACAATGACGGATGGATGGATTTGTTCGTGGCCAACGACACTGAGGCCAACTTTCTTTTTAAGAATGACAAAGGCAAACGCTTTGAGGAAATCGGCTTCACCGCGGGCGTGGCCTACGGCGAAGGTGGAAAGGCGCGCTCCGGCATGGGCGTGGATTCCGCGGACCTCGATCAAGACGGATGGATGGACCTGTTCGTCACCAATCTCGATCACGAATTTTATTCGCTCTATCAAAACAAACATGATGAGACGTTCGACGATCGCGCGGTCGCGACTGGGATTGGCAAAGCAACGCAGATGATGAGCGGCTGGGGGCTGAAATTCTTTGACTACGACAACGACGGCAATCTGGATCTGATGATCGCCAACGGGCACCCGGACGATCTCATCGAAAAACTGCGGCCGGGAGTGGGCTTCAGCGAGCCGCTGCTGTTGTTTCAAAACACCGGCAAAGGGCTGCAGAATGTGAGCGCGCAGAGCGGACCGATCTTTAAACACTCCGTACAAGGCGCGGGGCCTGGCTTTGGGAGATTTCAACAACGACGGCGCGGTGGACGTTTTGATCTCGATGAACGATGCGCCGCCCCTGCTGTTGAGAAATGACGCCGGAACCAGGAACCACTGGCTGGGCGTGACTTTGGTAGGGACCAAGGCGAATCGCGATGCGGTGGGGGCGGTGGTCACCTATCAGTCCGGCGACATGAAACGAAGCCGCATGAAGGTGGCCGGCGGCAGTTATATGTCCTATCACGACCCGCGGATAGTGTTAGGCATCGGGCAGCGCGCGAAAATCGATTGGATCGAAGTGAAGTGGCCCCAGCCTAGCGGCGTGACAGAGCGCTTCACGGATTTGCCGATGGATCGCTATATCACCCTTGTGGAAGGCGAGGGGAAATGGAAATAGCGGCTGGTAGTCAGCGTGCCAACGCTAGCGCTTCGTAAGCCGCGCCCAGCACCGGCGCGTCCTCATTCAAGACAACGTAAATCGGAATTGTTGCCAGTTGAGTGCTGAGCTTGGCTTTGTCGCTGAAGACGCGAACAAAGCTCCCCTGTTTGAGTTTGGGCAGGATTTTCAGCGCGATTCCGCCGGCGATGTAAACTCCGCCGAATGGCAAAATGCGCAGCGCCATATTCCCGGCCTCGGCGGCGTAGGCCTCGGTCCAGATCTGTACGGTTTCCATGCACGCCGGACAAGACTCCGCAAAGGCTTGCTGCGTAATCATGGCGGCGGGATCGACGCCGGGCTACATCGAAGAACGAATGATGAACTCCGGGAAAAATGATCTGGTGAATGGCGCGGAAGCCACGGCCGGAAACGATTTCCTCAGTGCAAACTCGAGGCATGCGTTGCCGCAGCGATTGCACCAACAGAAGTTCGCGGTCATTACGCGGCGCAAAATCGGTGAGCGAAGCCTCGGAGGGCGACACCCGATAGCCCGAGCCATCCCAGAAAAGGATGGCTTCCCCTAACCCGGTTCCAGCTGCAATCAGTGCCTTCGGAGCACGAGGTTCGGAGCTTCCTTCATTGAGTTGCAACAAATCGCTGGGCTGCAGATGAGCCAGGCTTGACGCTGCGGCCACCAGATCATTCAGAAGAACCATCCGCTCGGGAGCAAGACCCAGAGCGCTGGCAACGGAATTGTTCTCGACCATCCAAGGCAGGTTGTTGCTGACCGTGCGCCCGTCCACAATCGTTCCCGCGACTCCGAATCCCGCAGCCCGCAACTGTCCATTCAGATGCAGGCCCTTTCGTTGCGCTTGGGTTCGAAAGTTGTCCAGAAGCGACTCAATGCTGGCGACCTCGTGAGTGGGCGAACTGCTGCGTAGCATCGGCTTGATCTGGCTGTCCACGCAGTCAAAAAGCGTCAACGTACATTTGGTTCCGCCAATGTCGCCCGCAAGTATCATTTTTCAGCAATTCATGGCGTCAGTAACTCAGCGGATCGTTTCCAGTTTCCCCCGCAGTACGGTGATGGACGCCGCCGGTAGATCGAACAACGTTGTGGCGTTCACTTGCAACTCAGAATGTACCGCCGGTCCGTCCGGGTCCGCCATCTTCTTCAGTGGCTGCCAGACATATTGCGCCCGCCCGAAGACCACGGACTGCACGGCTCCGGCGAAAGAACTTTCCGTCTTTGAGTCGGCGTTCCGAAAACGCAGCCGGACCGAATGCGCATTTTCCTGGTCTTTATTAACAATGAGGAGCGCCCAATCGCCGTCTGGCCGCTGCACAGCGTATGAGGTCACCAGCGTGTGTCCCGCGCCGTCCTCGACATCGCTGGTGGCGGCAAATAGCTTGTGCTCTTCCGACCCTGGCTTCAGCCACTCAAGGTTGATCAACTGACTGGCAAAGAATTGCGAAAGCGGCTGCGTGACCTGGCCCTTGGCATCGACGTCGAAAAATCCAAAAGTTCCCGCCGAGTTATTACACCCCCGATGCACGCCCATGGGAATGTAGTGAAAGTAATAAAGACCATCGCCTCCCAGCGGTGAAGAACGAGCCGACGTAATCCGCCAGCCAGAGCGCGCCGAAGATGTCCACCGAGTTCTCTGAGTCCTGCGAGGAAATATTGGACTCGGTGATCAGCATGGGCACATTGGGCGGAACGCCATCATCGCGCCAGACCTGCATAATTCCGGCAACCAGCGCAGGCTCGTCGTAAAGGCTTCCCCACTGGAACTTGCAAGGGTCGTACGGATAATGCTCGAACGAGAAGAACGCCAGGTCCTTAAGAGCGCCGTGCGCCTTCAGGTAATTGATGAATCGATTCGTAAATGACGGATTCCCACTCGGAGTCGGCCCAGACCTCAATGTCTTTGTTCTCGCCGGTAAAAATCGGGCCGCCCAGCTTGAGCGATGGATCCACCTTGTGAATCGCCGCCGCGAACTGCACGTACAGTGCAGCATAATCTTCCGGCAGCATGTAATGGCCGTCCGGTTCTTCGCCCATTTCGATATAGGAAACTGGATAGTTGCGGTTCTTCAGATATCGGACTTCTGCAGCCGCATCCTCGGGCGTGTTGTAAATCAGGGCGATCGGGATGATCGCGGGCAGGCCCCGCGTGAAGCCGCCGGTATAGAAAAGATCGAAGCCGACTTGTGCGTTTCCGCTGTGATCGATGTCGGCAGCTTCATGCCAGGGATCAACCGACGAGCAGTAGGTCGGGGTCTGGTCCTGGTCGGGAGTGTGCCGCAGCAGATCGTGAAATTCGCCGTTCGCTCCCAGCGTGCCCATCGAGATTTCCCGAATCGCATAGCCCACGCAATTTCTCTTGTCCGGCCTGACCGACCTGAGAATCGCAGGTGTTCGACGATTCGGTCATCCAGACGCGAATCCAGCGCGCCGGAATTGGCGAAGACGACAGCCGGATCGTCGCCGTCCCGCCTTTGCCTGTTGTAATCAGGCCGAACGGGAATGTCTGCCATACTCCGCGGTTGGGGAGGTGAATCGGATCATCGCCGGTAAAGAACTGAACCGCGTATTGCGTGGCGTAGGGATCAGTCCACGCAATTCGGATCGCGTCAACGCTCTGCTGGCTCGCTAGATCGAAAAATATCCATTGCGGGTGCAGCGAATCGTCTTCGCCAGTGAAGGGCTTCGTAAGATAAGGATTGCTCTTCCAGTATGTATTCAGGTCGCCGTCGGTCAGGCGCGAATATCCGACCGTGTCCGTCCCGTCATCGCGGGTCACCCCCCGATGCGGCAACGGATATCCGTAGCTGTAGCGGAGCATCTCGCCGGGCGTTGAATCGCCGACAAAGTAGCCCTTGCCGCTTGGATCGCTCCACGTTCCTTTCGGGTTCCAATGCCACGCTTCGGTATAAAGCTCGGTATTCTGGCGAAAGGTCACCGGGCCCCATCCAGCTTCGAGGACGCGATCAATCACCGGCTTGGTGAACGCTGAATCAATGACGGTTTGAGGGATGCGGTCAATCCCCGCGCCAAGCATCTGGTTGGGAATAATGATCTTTTTGACGTGGCTCGGAGTAATGTCAACGCTGATGGTCTGCCCCGCGCCGTAACCGATCGCGGACGCAATGACGGCAGCGATGAAGAAATACTTGCCTCTCATTTAAACCCCATAATCAGAAAGTAAGATACGGGAGATTTTGGTCGGGGCGATAGGATCAAGTCATCTTCGGATAGTGTTCCGTTCGCCTTCAAAACGAGTGCGCGAGTTGTGTCCGGTTGCGGAGCTGATTCAACCATGGGGAGCAATCGCATCTTTCGCCCTGCAGTTCTCGCAGAAAATGCGGCCGACGTGATGACCGATAGCGTCTCCGTTAGGTACTCCATTCACGTCCACCCTCTTTCGGCGTGGTTGGCGGGCGGCCACCAGGATTCTAGACACGGCCGGAAAATCAGACCGACTCTTCAGAATGCAAATCTTGCCCCCACCTGCAGGATGCGGCCATCTCGGGCTCCTGTAATCACGCCAAACTCACTTGAGGTGATGTCCCCCGCAGGATTGAGGAACTGAGCGTGGTTAAACACGTTAAACGCTTCGAAGCGCAACTCCAGTGTCTTGCTCTCCGTGATCTTCGTCATCTTCGCCAGAGTCATGTCAAAGTTGTTCAGTCCCGGGCCGTGGAAAAAGCGACGCCGCGAGTTTCCAAACTGGCCGGTTTGCTCAGGAGTGAAAAGCGAAACATTGAAGTACGGTTGCCCATGTCGGGGATTGGTGTCAGCCAGCACGTTGCCGGGGGTGAAGTTCGGTACATCCACTGGAACCGCATTTGCACCAATGAGTGCGTTGTCATCACCTTCTGACAGGGTGATCGGCAATCCGCTGGCGAAGCGGGTAATGCCCGCGAGGCTCCATCCGCGTGCCACGCCTTTGACCCAGCCGGAACTGACCCAGCGGTCAAATGGCAGCAGCCAGTTGTAACTCAAAACGAAACTATGAGTGACGTCGAAATTGCAGAGCGCAATGCTGCGTCGCGGGTCAAACGGGTAGGTTGAATCCTGCAAGCCGGAAGCATTGTCCATGCATTTGCTGTAGGTGTAGGCCCCCTCAAAGGTCAGCGATCCTGCTTTGTGCTCCAGGCTGAGTTGCAGGGAGTTGTAACGTGAGTTGGCCACGGTCGAGACGAACGGATTAGTGTCGAACTGCGGGCCGAGAGGTCGAGTGCTCGCGAAGGTCTGTCCCGCATAGATCGAGGAGCCAGGTAGCGTGATCCATGTCTGACCAGTCGGAGGAGTCTCGCTGAATTGGCCACACGGCCCCGCGCTGCCGGGCGCGAGGTTGTTCGGATCACTCAGATAAAGGCAAAGCGCCGGGTTCGCCGGGTTCGCCTCGATGGACGTGATCAGCCGATGTCCTTGATTTCCAACGTAGCTCGCGGTCAGCACGCTGCTCGATCCGATCTGGCGCTGCAGCGAAAATTCGTAGTGTTCCGAATACGGCAGTTTGTTGCGATGATCAAATGAAAATCCGTAAGAAATCGGCTCCACCTGTGCCCACGGAAAAGTCGTGTCCGGATTTTTCGCAGAGACGTTGGTAGGTGGGAAGGGGAAGGGGAAGCGCAATCCCACTTGTGACCCATCGGATCGGACGAGGTAGGGGCTCTCCAGAACCGGCGGCTGCGCGCTGCCGTAGTACAGACCGTAAGGCGGGTCGCCAACTTCGAGGAACTGCGCCAGGTCCTCGACTGAGGTGTAATACAACCCCGCGCCGACGCGAATGCTGGTCCGGCCCGGTCCGCCCGTCAGCTTACTGAGAAAGCCGGACGACGCCCCAGGCGAATAGGCCAGACCCAGCCGCGGAGAGAAGTTACCCCAACGAGTAGGCGCTAGCGTGCGCGGCACTCCGGGATCGCCCGGAACCACCCAGCCCTTAGGAGCGCCCGGAAAGACCACCGACTGTACGCCTGGAATAATGGTTTCAATCTTGTTTTGGGTGTCATACCACGGCATGCTGGCTTCCCAACGCACGCCGTAGTTGAAGACCAGGTTCGAAGTGACGCGCCAACTGTCCTGCCCAAACAACGCGTAATACTTGGTGCGGGAATCTAGGATCTGCGGGCTGGCCTGGGTCAAGCTATCGGGAGCCCCAATCAGAAAGTCGGCGAAATCAATGCCTGTTTCGCTGCCGCTGAATCCATACTGCCCATTTTCAGCCGCCAGATTGCGCTCGTTGATCTGGTCGTAGTGGAATTGCCCGCCGAACTTCAGTGTGTGCGTGCCATAGACTCGGGTGAAATTGTCCAGCACTTGATACGAGTTGTTGTATTGCCGGGTGCTGACCTGGGGTACCCCTATGCTGAAATTGTTGAACGTGATGTAAGGCACGCCCTCCAGATTGGGTGCGATCGGGCTAATGCCGCCGGTGACCGCGTTCCACGGGGTCGTGAATCCCAACGCGGACAAACTGTAGGTCGCGCCGATTCCACCCGTCGGCTCCGCCAGATCAAGGAAGTTTCGCACATAGCTCAACCGGACTTCATTCACCGAAAAGGAGCCAATGTTCTTGGTGTGACCCAGGTTGACCAATTGGGCGCGGCCGGTCGTGACGCCGCTGTAGGCGAAATTGCCGGCCGGAACCGTGGCCCCACCGTTCGGATACGGCGAGTTCAGGGTGTAGTCGTCCACCATGTAGTAGGCGAAGAAGGACCCAAGCCCCGTATTCTGATCGATTCGTATTCCGCCTTTATCGTTGCGCAGTTTTTGCGCGTACTTGGTGCTTACAAAGAAGTCGTTCGCCGCGTTCGGCTGCGGAATCAAACCCAGGCTCAGCATGCTGGTTGCCACCGGGGAGAAAGCGTTGGTGGGGATCACTCCATTTGGAAAAACACACTGCCCGGGTGCGGTACAGTCCGAACCGTAAGACGTTCCAACCCCGGTGACGGGATCAATCGTCGTAGGGTCAATGGTTGACGCTGTGTAGTAATAGGGCTCCGCATCCTGGTACGTCCCTGGCGGCAACGATTGTCGTGCTGCAATCAGGTCTGCAAAATTCTGACCGCCAACCGTCGCGGCAACGGGATTGTTGTTGCCGTCCACACCGTTGCTGAACGGGTTAGTCGGATCAAACGTGCCCCCGAAATTGGTTGGGTTAGGCATCTGTGTATTCACCGTCGAAGCCTGGGTCTGTCGCGTGCCCTGGTAATCCACGAAAAAGAAGGTCTTGTCTTTCTTGATCGGTCCGCCGAACGTGCCTCCAAACTGGTTCTGGCGATACACCGGAACTTCAGGTGCGAAGTAGGTAGTCGCATCCAATGCCGTGTTGCGGAGAAATTCGAACCCGCTGCCGTGCCACGGATTACCGCCCGACTTGGTGACCACGTTGATCTGTCCGCCGCTGTAGTTGCCGTACTCAGCGTCGAAGTTGTTGGTGATGATTCGAAATTCCGCGATGGAATCCAGATTGGGAATAATCGCAGCCCCGTTGTTCTTGCCCTCCTCGACGTTTGACCCGTTCACCATGAACCCGTTGGACGCTTCCCGCTGCCCATTGACCGACTGGTTGCCGGAATTCAGGCCGCCATCCACCGCCCGGTCACTGATGCCCGGCGTCCCGCTGTCCCCGGCCGTATAGGGAGAAACCCCCGGTTGAAGCGCCAGCAAGTCGGTATAGGCCCGGCCATTCAGTGGCACCGCAGTCATCGTCTTTCCGGTGATGACCTGGCCCATCTGCGTGCTTTCGCTTTCAATATGGACCGCGTCTGCGGTAATGGTGACTTGTTCTACGATCTGGCCGACTTGGAGGGTAAAATCTGCGCGCAAGGCCGAGTTGGCGTCGATAACCATTTCCCTCTGCTTTGAGGTCTTGAAACCAGTCTGCTGGACGTCAACCGTGTAGGTTCCAACCTGCAGGGTGGCGAAATTGTAGAAACCCTTGGAGTCCGTCTTGATCTGGGCCTGAACGCCGGTCTGGGTGTTGGTCGTAGTGACCGTAGCGCCGACGACAACCGCGCCAGTCGAATCGCTCACTACGCCGGAAATGCTGCCGTTTATGCTCGCCCAGAGAGCGGTGGCAGTCAAAAGCGTCACGAAAAATGCCAGCGTGAAGAACTTGGAAACCGGGATCATGCTTCCTCCTTGCGACCAGGGACGACGGTATTTAGAATTGAGTACTGTGCTACCGCAAAACAGTGAACCGTGAGGCCCCAACGAATACGGTAGGAAAGGTTTATTAAATCGTATGAATACTGCTAGATATTGGGTTTGAGTGTCAAGCGAAAAGACGCCCTCGGTCGTGTCTTGAAAGACACAACCGCCGCCCTCCGGTAAGGAGGAAGCGCGCCAGTCACGATCCCAGTAGCCTGCGGCTGGACCCTCTTTCCGCCAGCTCCGGCGCCACTTTCCTCTGAACTGCCTGCAGGTTTCGTTTGTCTACCACCGCGTTGATTCCGTCGAGCACGATGCTGGCGGCCATGCTGCCCATAATTTCCATGGGCTGCCGCACCGTGGTGAGTGGAGGAGTGTACAAACTGGAGGCGGCCACATCATCAAAACCAACCACCGAGCACTGTTCCGGGACAGGGATGCCAGCCTTGATCAACGCCCGAATCGCGCCGAAGGCGGTGAGATCGTCGAACGCCATCAAGGCGGTAAACGAGCGGCGCTGATGAATCAGCCTCTCGGTAAGTTCAAACCCGGCTTCGAACCCGGACGCGGGATCGCTGGACTCTGGCAGATCAACCACCAACCGGTTATCAATCTCCAGGCCGTTGGCCTTGGCGAAGGCCCGGATCCCTCGCCAGCGGGGCGTGGTATCCCCTAAAGATTTGGGGCCCCGAATAAAGGCGATCTTCCGATGGCCCAACGTGTGCAAGTGCTCGATTGCCGCGTAAGTGCCAAGTTCGTTGTCTACGATGACAGAACTGATCGAGTCATTCTGCAATTCCCGCCCAATCACCGCGGTGGGAATGCGGCTCTTCTCCAGGTCAGCCAGCACGTCGATGTTTACGAACAGCCAGTTGGCCACCACGATCAGTCCCTCCACCTGGCGCTCGAGCAACATTTCCAGGTATTTCTCAAACCGGGTGCGCTCATTGTGAACATCGGCGAGAATGGGCAGGAAGGAGGACTGGTAGAGAGAATTCTCGATGCCCCGCAATACCAGAGTGCAAAAAGGATCGGTCATGTCGAAGACCATGACCCCAACGGCGTGACTGCGGCGACTGCGCAGTGAGCGCGCGTAAAGGTTGGGCCGGTATCCCAGTTTCTTGGCCGCATCTTCAATGCGCTTCTTGGTGGAACCGGGAATATAGCGGGCCAAGGGCGCGTTGTTCAGGACGATCGAAACCGTGCTAGAGGAGAACCCACTCGTCTTCGCAACATCACGGATAGTAACCATCGCTCCCCTTTTTTGACGTCAGCCTCGACCAGAATGCAATTTCATGCAGCGCGAACTCCCCGCCATCGCGAGTTCAAGCCTTCGTTGGCGAACACTATAGCAGGCAAGAACAGTGTCAAGCGCGCCAAGCGAATACCGACGGCCGGGCTCGATTGCTGGGCTTTGAAGGGCTCGACTTTCAAGGACCAACAATTCACTCCACGGCAATAAGCCACAACTTCTACGGCTGGTTTGGCTTGGGGTGCAGCGCATTCGCCCGCTCGATTACCCACTGTGGGAAAACGGGAGTATCTTCGGGAGGCTGGCCGCGCGTGATGGCCCAGTGATCAATCCAGTTTGTCCCTTCGCCGACGTACTCGTCGGGCAGACTGTAGGCAGGGTCGCTCAGTGCATCTTGGAGTGTAACGACCTTGTAACCACGCTTGCGCAGTAACTCTAGCAACTCTTGAATGTGCTCAGCTTCCAGCCAGTTGCCATGTAAGAGCAAGATCTGCTTGGGCTCGTAGCCGATCAATTGTTTCGAGAGTTTTTCATAGTAATCAAACACAGCACCTGTGTATGAAAGATAAGAACTGACCAGCTGCTGCTCGAGTTCGGTGTCGCTACGTCGGCGAGCGTCTTCGTAAACACTGGCGTACATCCAGTCCCAAGCGTCCATAGTGACCGGAGCGATGCGATAACCCCGACCAACAAGGAACGCCTCAGCCTGTCGGCGAGTTTCAAGATCACGGCCGGTATCGAGATAAGGATGTCTGAAATATCGCAGTTGCAGATTATGTGGCGCGAGGAGGATACGCGTCACCGTTTCACCCCGGACGACTTCCTCCTCCCAATCCGTTAGCGGCACTCGGTTCAACGAAGCGTGGCTGAAGGTGTGATTGCCCAGCTCGAACCCGTACTCGGGCCACATGGCAAGGGCTTTCATACGATCGTCCACTTCCCCAAGCTTGTAAAGCTTTCTCTCATTGACGAAACCAACTGCGGGGACTTTTTGGTCGCGCAAGGTACCCAGCAGCTTGGTCGTCATCTCCCCAATTTCGGCGCCGGTCATCAAATTAGCGCCGCCGGCAGGGAGGTCGTCGATTGTGATTGCGATCTCCCTCTGTGCTGTGCTTTGCGATTGAGTTTGGCAGACACCGACTAGAAGCCAAAAGCAGACGCATCCGATTGTTGGGAATACTCGATTCACTGGCTTGCTCCTGTTTCGAAATCTTTATGGGTGAGACCCGGCAACTTGCTCCGGAACACCGTAATCGAAGCTTTTGGTAAGCTGAACGTGACTTGTGAGCTGTCTGTCAGCGTCGTCGCGAGCGGCGGGCGTTCGGGATCGGGGTGACTGTTGGTCGCAAACAGATTTAGCTTTCCTGCTGAGCATCGGTGCACAGATCGCCTCCTCAAGAGTTTCACTCCCGCTCCACCGTTCATCACAGAGCAGAGCTGTGAATCAGATTCTGTTCACTCGACCTTCCCACGTTGCGCTGGTGTTGCGGACGAGCAGTAACACCAAGAGCATGCCGACAAAAGGAACCAGCCCTGCGATCACAATAATAGGATCAAAAGCGTGGGTTAACGCGGCCCGCCGCGCATCGGAAAAGCGCCCAATCAATTCAAAGGCGATGATCGTTCCGATACCCGCTCCAGCCCCGCTCATGCCGCTCACCGTCGCCACTGCATCGCTATGGTAAAGATCGGCGGGCAGCACGTTCGCCATAGTGCTGAAACACGCGTACGAAAACGTCGCAAACGCGAACAAGACGGTAATCACGTACATATTGGTCGTAGCAATGGTCGGAATCAGCAAAGTGACGCCAATACCGCCCACAATCACCAGGGCCTTTCTGGCAGAACCGAGCCCCCACCCGCGTCTGATCAGGTATCCAGATACGGCACCGGAAAAGAAATTTCCCAGATCGGCGGCGATGAAGGGAAGCCACACAGCAATCAGGCCGCTGCGCAATTCAATTCCTTTGGCCACGAGGAAGATCGGGAACCAGTCCGTCACGAAAAACCACACTGGATCCGTAAAGCTCCGAGCGATAATTGTGCCCCAGGTTTGAGGTAATTTCAGGAGATCCCTCCAGCGTGTTGGCGGCTTGCCAACCCCCGCCAACATGGATCCTTCGGTGCTCTTGAGGATTAATTGCAATTCATTCTGGGTAATCCGAGGATGGCTTTGGGGAGGGTGATACAGCAGTCGCCAGCCGATTAGCCAAAGGATTCCCAATGCTCCAGGTACGGCAAAAGCTGGCCGCCATCCCCAGCGAAAGTAGATTGGCAAAATGATGAACGGGGCGACGGCGCCGCCTATGGAAGATCCGCTGTCAAAAAAAGCGGTGGCAAATGCGCGCTCGTGTTTCGGGAACCATACCGAGACCGCTTTTGTCGCAGCCGGCCAGTTTGCAGACTCTCCAGCCCCGAGCAAGAAACGAAACCCAGAAAAGCTGTAGAGGCCGCGAGCGAACGAAGTGCACATCGATACGGCCGAATAGAACGCCACGGCAAACGAAAGTCCCCGACGCGTACCAAAACGGTCGACCGCTCTGCCGAACACGGCTTGCCCAATTGTGTAGGCGACGCGGAAGGAGACGACTATATTCGCGTAGTCCGTATTCGTCCATCGGTATTGAGCCTTCAAGGAAGGCGCGAGCAGAGACAGCGTTTGGCGATCAACATAGTTGATGATGGTCGAAGCGAAGAGCAACCCGCCAATCCACCAACGCAGTGCGGGTATGCAACGGGACGCCGACTTTGAGCCTATCGACATGGAATATTCGTTAGGAAGTTAAAAGCTAGCGGCTAATGGTAACTCGTGTGTGCCCACGCTTTGCAACCGCGGAGATAGCATAGATCCTGAATTTACGTCCAGATAAACGGTCGCATTGGGATGCTGGCGCAAGATTGAAGCTGGAGACATTGGGCTGATCTCACCTTCGAAGCAGGACTTCACCGCTTTCGCTTTTCGATAGTCGGGAACGACCGCCAGTATCTCCCTAGCTTTTAGAATCTGAAGTACGGACATGGAGAGTGCTTGTGTTGGCACCTGCGAGATGTCGGCAAACCAAGCCTCGCCTACTTGTTGCTGACGGCACGCTTCATCGAGCTTGACAATGATGTATGGGTCCTCGCGTTCGAAGTTGGCGGGCGGATCGTTGAATGCAATGTGACCGTTCTCGCCTATCCCGAGAAAGGCGACGTCTATCGGGGCAGACGCCAACTGTTGACCAACGCGACGTGCGACAGCGGCGGGATCGTTTGCGTCGCCATCCAGCAAGTGATAGTTGGTGATGCCGGTTCTCTGGATGAGTTGCTCCAACAGCATCTTCCGAAAGCTGCCGGGATGTGTAACCGGTAAGCCGATGTATTCATCAAGGTGGAAAGCTTCGACTTTGGTCCAATCAATTCCGACTTCATGCGTGAGTGCATCAAGAAAGTCGATTTGGGAGGCCGCTGTGGCGGCGACGAGGCGGGCGCGACCCTGCCCAGCGATGGCACCGCGAATTGCATGGGCAGCTTGCTCAGCAGCCGCATGACTCAGCGAACTCTTGTCACGAAATACCTTCAGCAGCATTCCGCGTATCTCCTGCCAACGGTCAACAAAGGATATGAGTCAGGCAGCAGGCGGCAATTATACAAAAGCAAAGCCGCTCCGCCACCGAAATAAATGTGGATTTTGCCGATTTGAAACGATTTAATGAGTCCATGAAACCTTTGAGGATCCTCGGGATATTGTTCCTGGTAGGCTGCGCAGGGAACCGCGTGGTATCGCAAACTGTCCAAGTGGATGCGACTCCTACACACATAGTGAACACTTTCAGTCCGCTGTATGCGCTTGGGTCGACCGTGGATCGCGTTCCCAGCAATGCCACAGATGTCTTCTTCCGGCGTGATCAGATTTCAAAAATTCAGGAGGCTGGCTGGGGGGTGATCAGCTACCGGCAAAATACTGATTTGTTTGTTCAAGCGTGGCATTGGAATCCAAAAGGCAAGTGGAGCGACGCCTCGAACAAGGGATATTTTGTCGGCGACGCAACTCCCACAGCGGCAATGATCCGCCATTCGTACGGCTACTCGCTTCGCCACCGGGGATTCACCCGAAATAATGGCACCGAGTTCGATGGCTTCTCTCGTTTAGACGATGGCGAGGCGAGCTCATATTGGAAAAGTAACCCGTATCTCACAAAACAGTTCACTGGCGAAGACGACTCGCGGCATCCGCAATGGGTTGTGATCAACCTGGAAAAGCAGGAGGACATCAACGCAATTCGCATCGCCTGGGGGGAACCGTATGCCCGATCCTTCGAGGTGCAATATTGGACCGGCGATGGCGATGCCATGGACGAACAGAATAAGGGCGAATGGAAGGAATTCGCATCCGGCAACATCGCAAACGCAAAAGGGGGGCTTGCAACGATCCGTCTCGCCCAGGCGCCGGTGAGCACCAAGTATGTGCGCATCTTGATGACGCAGTCATCGAACACATGCGATGATCACGGTTCCAACGACGTTCGCAACTGTGTTGGTTATGCAATTCGGGAGCTGTATCTGGGTATACTCGGCGAAAACGGGGCGTTCCACGATCTGCTGCACCACTCTCCCGACCAGAAACAAACGCTGACATATTGTTCTTCTGTTGATCCCTGGCACGCACCCTCCGATCTGTATGTCGCACCTGACCGAATGGAATCGGGAGATCAGCCTGGTATTGATCTTTTTTTCACTAGCGGCATAACCAGAGGGCTCCCTGCAATTGTTCCTGTGGCGATGCTTTACAGCACGCCGGAAGATGCGGCCGCACAAATGGCCTATGTAAAAACGCGCGGCTATCCCGTGTCCTACATTGAGATGGGAGAAGAACCCGATGGCCAGTACATGCTCCCCGAGGACTACGCCACGCTGTATTTGCAGTTCGCCTCTGCGCTTCACCGGGTGGACCCGCTTTTCAAACTAGGTGGCCCCGTATTCGAAGGTGTGACCGAGGATATTAAGGTCTGGCCAGACGCGCGGGGCCGAAGTTCGTGGCTCGGACGATTTCTCGATTACTTAAGGTCGCACCAACGCATTCAGGACCTCGCATTCATGTCGTTCGAGCATTATCCGTATGACGGATGCGAAACACCATGGGAGAACCTTTATCAGGAACCAGAGCTGATCACCCACATAATGCAGGTCTGGAGAGACGACGGTCTGCCAGCTGGAACTCCGTTGCTCGACACCGAGACCAACGATCACGGCGGCGAGGCGGCAGTCGATATCTTCGGAGCCTTATGGCTCGCGGATTCGTTTGGCGGATTCCTAAGCGCAGGGGGCGCGTCCACGCACTACTATCATGATCTCCCGTACTCTCCACCACACCCGGCCTGTGCCAACAGCTGGGGAACCTATCACATGTTCATGGTGGACGATCATTATCAGATCAAGCAGCGCGCTGCACAATTTTTCGCAGCGCAAATGATCACCCAAGAATGGGCAGAACCAAAGGATGCTGCACACCGGCAATTTCTGGCCACGTCGGATGTGAAAGATACCAAAGGGCATGTGCTTGTTACCGCCTATGCCCTGCAGCGTCCGGATGGTCAATGGGCGCTCATGCTGATCAATAAGGACTACGATTACGCGCACGCTGTCCGCATCTCATTTCACAGCACGGAAGCGGCCGGAGCAAGTTCATTCACTGGGCCGGTGACGATGATCACATTTGGAAAAGCGCAATATCAGTGGCATCCGGATAGAAAACGTGGACATGCGGATCCCGGCAATCCCCCTGTGGCCTCGAGGCTTACCGCCGACCCGACTACCTTATTCAACTTGCCGGCAGCATCGTTAACTGTACTTCGCGGGAAACTCGCGAGTGATCGCGAGCCTTTGTCACACTCTCGATGAGCGATCTTCGCTCGGTGCAAGTTGGGTGTTCTCGTTTCAGCCGGTGCTGCCACCTGTTTGGCGACCTCTCTTCCACTGCTTGGAGCGGAAGCTGGGCCAGGCGATTAACGCAGTCACCGGAACGTGTATCGCTCATTCCTGAACAATCACATCCTGCCGAAGTGGGGCGAGACTCTCATCCGAGATATACAACCTCGCCCGGTGGAATTGTGGCTCCGCACTTTGCCGTTAGCGCCAAAGTCCAAAACGCATGTTCGTAGCCTGCTCCATTCGTTGGTGGAATATGCGATGTGGGCCGGCATCCTGGACATCAGCCGCAATTGCATCTCGCTTGTCCAAAATACCGGAGCAACACGGGGGATACGGAAAGCCCGCAGTCTCACAGCCGAGCAGTTCTCCGCTTTGCTTAAAGAACTGCACGAGCCGTTCGCAACGATGGCCCTGCTCTGTGTCTGTTTGGGTCTTCGCATCTCTGAATGTCTAGCGCTGCGATGGTCGGACGTGGATTGGTTGAACTCGCGTCTGAGTGTCAAGCGCGGGATCGTTGAGCAGGTTGTGGGCGAATGCAAGACGGCGGGATCAGCGAAGACCGTCACGCTTGCTGATGATGTACTGGATAGGCTGAAGTCCTGGAAGCAGCTCACAGAATTCTGTGGAGCTGAAGACTGGATTTTTGCCAGCCCGTTCAACATCGGGAGACTTCCCTACTCATACGGCGGCATACGGGACGTGCTTGCGCGTGCGGGGAAGGCTTCAGGGATTGGACACGTAAGCACGCACGCCTTCCGGCACACATACCGTTCGTGGCTGGATAGTGTGGGCACTGCGCTTGTTGCACAGCAGAAGATGATGAGGCACGCATCCATCTCCACCACGTTTGACATTTACGGAGACGTGGTCACGGATGAAATGGATGTTGCGAGTAGCAGGGTCGCTCGGCTTGCTTTCCAGACAAACGGAGCGCAAGCAGAGCGCAAGGCCAGCTAACCCATTGAAAAAGTGGTGGGCGCTGTAGGATTTGAACCTACGACTTCCACCGTGTGAGGATGGCACTCTACCGCTGAGTTAAGCGCCCACTTGGGAATCCATATTGTAACAAGGATTACTGCAGCGGCACACCGCGGTCGATGCACTGCGCGTTGCCGGTGTTGTCCATCCGTATCACTCCGCTTTCGTCGGCGCAGAATTGGCGGACGCCGGTTGTGTTGTAGGTGACCGGCGATGCGACGATCTGAAAATGCGATGCCGGAGCGCCCTCCTTTTCGGCCGTGCAGTTCTGCAATGCGAAAGCGTATCCAGTCCTCTGCCCGCTTGCCAGAGGACCGGTGATCAGCCCTGCCGAACTGAGGTCGGAAAGGCTGCAGGTGAAGCCTGTCTGGGGATGGAGCGTGGAATAGGTGATCTCAGCCGTGATCAGATTGCGGACGTTGCCTGCGGCGGAGGCCTCGTTGGCGGCGATCTTAGCGCGCAGCAGGTTGGGGATGGCGATCGCGGCGACGATGACGATGAACGGAATCGCAACCAACCCGAGGTATCCCAGGATAAGGCCGGCGATGGCCAGTCCTTGGCCCTTGAGACGCCCTGCGCTCTTCTTGATCTCGGAGAGGGAAAGGTGACCGAGAATGATCGCGATCACGCTCAGCGGGAAGACATTGATGATCCCAAGAATCAGACTGGCGATGGCTTTGCCGCTGGTTTGTTGAGCGGCAATTGGGCCGGAAACCGGCGGTGGTGGCGCAACCGGAGAGACGGGCGCCTGTGCGCCGAGCGAGTTGCCACAATTCGCGCAGAAACGGCTATTGTCCGCCAGCGTGGCGCCACACTTTGAGCAAGTCATGATTTCTGCCTCTCGCTAGACGGGGATTTTCTACTGTTCGCGCACAAGCAAATTGCACGAAACATACTCCTGAAATGGGGCGCGTCAATCGCCGTTCGCTGCAAAGCTAAGCATCTGAACGGCGAATGCCCCTCGACGAAGCCGCCCGGCGGGGCTAGAATGCGGGGTAGCAGTTCATCTGCGAGCAGGCTCTATCCGGCGGGTTGCGGAGGGGCACTGGAGGACATCGTGAGTCTCACTCCGATTGGCGTGCCACGCCAGAAAATCACTGTTGCACAACTCCGCGAAAGAAAACTCTTACACGAACCCATTACCTGCCTGACCGCCTACGACTATTCGACGGCACGGCTGGTGGATGAAGCCGGAATCGACACCGTTTTGGTTGGCGACTCGCTGGCCATGACCATGCTCGGCCACGAGAACACGCTCTCGGTCACCGTGGACGAAATGCTGCACCACGTGCGCGCAGTGCGACGCGGGGTCAAGAACGCCCTGCTGATTGCCGACATGCCTTACGGGTCGTATCACGTGGGCGCGGATGAGGCGGTACGCAATGCGGCGCGCTTTGTGAAAGAAGGCGGGGCTGAAGTGGTGAAGATCGAAGGCGGTGAAAAGCGCGCCGACCTGATTCGCCAGATCATTGACGCCGAAATTCCCGTTGCCGGGCACATCGGGCTGACGCCGCAGTCGGTGAACCGCATGGGCGGATTCAAAGTTCAGGGCAAGTCGTTATCTGAAATTGAGCAACTGATGCGCGACGCAACCGCGCTCGACCGCGCCGGCGTGGCTTGTATTTTTCTGGAAGGCATTCCGCGCGAAGTCGCGGACATGATTACGGCCGAGGTTTCGGCGCCGACGATCGGCATTGGCGCGGGACCGGGATGCGATGGGCAGGTGTTGGTGATCCACGACATTCTGAACCTGACGTTCGGCGCTCCGGCGAAATTCGTGCGCCGCTACGGCGACGCCGCGGCGGAGATTACACACGCGGTGCAGGCTTACCGGGCGGACGTGCTTTCGCGGCAATATCCGGGGGACAATGAGTCGTATCACTTGTCGGCGGATACGCGGCAGGCGCTGGAAACGGTGATGGAGCGGAAGCGGGGGATGCGAGGACGGCGGGGGATTACGGCGGTGGAGTAGGGCTGGTTAAGGGATAACGTGGATTGGGAGGTTGAGCTTCAGATTCTTCCATGATTTATCTGTCGTACATACCGGAGCATTGAGGGTCAAGGCCAAAGCCAAGCAGGCGCGATCTCCAAGAGAGAGGCCGAGATGCTTTGTGTGAGCCCACAGATCGCCCGCCAGTCGGGCGTGTTCCGGTTCGAAGCTAACGGCCTCCTCGATGGGACCGTTGGCATCCTGCCAGGCCAAGTGTGCGGGCCAACCCCGACTCACCAGTTTGGCCTGTACTTCGGCCAGATTCACCGTACTTGCCACCGCCCCAGCGAGCAGTTCGTCCGTTAACTTTTCGTGGCCTGGCTCCGCGTTGACGATCGCCAGGATTGCCGACGAATCCAGCACCAGCTTATTCGAGTTCACGCTTGGCGGCCTCGCGTCGCTCAGCGATCAGCTCATCGGCCAATGAAACGCCGCGAGGGACGTATTTTCGGGCATTCCGTTGCGCGCGGGCGATGCGGAGCCTCCGCGTCGTCATCCGCAATTCGTCGTCTTCGAGGCGCAGGATGACTTCGTCCCCCGGGTCGATGCCCAGGGCTTTGCGAAAGGACGCGGGGATGACGAGGCGGCCGTTTTCGTTGAGGCGGGCTCGGGCTTCGTTTTCCATTGTCATAATGTAGCATAAATGACAAGTTATCGGAGATATGTCATTTAATCTTAAGTATGACAAATGCGAGTTGGCGGTGGACGGGCGGGGACGCCGTCGCTCCACAATCGCTGTCTGGGAGATCCACAGGGTGGGTTTAGCGCTTCAGCCCCAACGCTTCCACCGTGGCCTCATCCGGCGTGTTGGGGCCTTCTCTGGGGCCGTTGACTACGCCGAAGCCTTTGCCTTCGCCGCGGGCGCCGTAGTCCCACATATTCCAGCCGATGCCGTAGCCCTCCAGGGTTGAGCGCACGTCGTGGATCCAGCGGGCGCGGTCTTGCGGGTCGGAGACACGGCGGTACACGCCGAATTCATTGCAGGTGAGCGGGACGTTCCAGTGTTTGGCCCACTCCGCGGCCTGGCCGATCTCGACGCTCATGCGGTTCGCGTCCCAGTGATCGAGACCGTAGCGCAACACGGTGAGGCGGTTGCCGGGGTCAGGCTCCAGGGCAGCGACTTTTTGGGCGTCCGCGAGCGTCGCCGGATACGCCAGCTTGTTCTCAAAATGCCAGTAGTTCGTGCCCCAGGTCGCGCCCTGATGAGTGAACGTGTGCGGATCGTAGAAGTGAAAGTTGTAGATCACGTTGGGATCAGGAAGCGGAACCATGGTGACCAGGTCCTCAACGTCGGACCAGTTCGCCCCGGCGGCAATGATGGTGTGCTGCGGCGCGCCTTCACGGATGGAGTTGGCCAGCTTTGCCTGCACTCCTGCCCAGCGGTAACGGTCGCGGAATTCCGGTTCGTTCAGCACTTCAAAGAAAACCATTTCGGGATCGTAGGTCGAATAGTGCTTGGCTATCGCGCGCCAATAGTCGGAGAACTGCTCGACGGCATCATCGTGTTGCACCAGGCGCTCCTTGAAGTCGCTGTCCGGGTGCATGTCGATGATGACGGCGAGGCCGTGGTCGAGGATCATCTTCACCGCTGCGTCGAGATAGCCGAGATATTCCGCCGGGAGATGGTCGGCCATGTTGTGGCGCATCATGGGCTCGGGATTGGCGCTCAGGCGTACGTGATCGAAACCCATGGATTTGATCAGGGCGATGTCATCGGCGGTTACCCAGCCCTGGAGATGCTCCTTGGTGTATCCCTTGGGGTCGTAAACCTGGGCGAACCACTCGCTGAGGTTGATGCCATGGCGGAGATGCGCAGCGCGGCGGTGGGCCAGAGAATCCGCCTGACCGGAAGAGAAGGTTGTGATCGAGATTAGGACGGCGAGCAGGAGGATGAGTTTGCGCATAGGGTTTCAAAAACCAGTGGTCAGTGGGCAGTGGTCAGTGGGCAGTAAAACCGTTGCCGATGCTGGTTGCCGACGCCGCAGCAGCTTCTAGTTACCGGTCTTGGTTTTTTTGACCACTGACCACTGGTCACTGCCCACTGCTTCTAGCTCAGAATCGGCAGTGCCCGCACCCGCTTCTTCGTCGCTGCAAACATTGCGTTGCACAAAGCGGGTGCCAGCGGCGGGATGCACGGCTCCCCGGCTCCGGTGGGAGCTTCGGTGCTATCCACAAAATGGGCCTCGACTTTTGGGGTTTCATTCATGCGCAGTGGCGGGTAGTCGTCGAAATTTCCCTGCACGACGCGGCCTTTGTCGATGGTGATCTGGGCGCGCAGCGCGTTGGTTAGTGCGAAGACGACTCCGCCCTGAATCTGCTGTGCGAGGACGTTCGGATTCACCACGCGGCCGCAATCAATCGCGGCCACCACACGATGAACACGCGGGCCGTCCTTTTCCATGGAAATTTCGACCACGTCGGCGGCGTAGGAGCTGAAGCAGCCGAAGCAGGCGATGCCACGGAAACGGCCGGCGGGGAGCGGTTTGCTCCAGCCTGCTTTTTCGGCGACGAGTTGCAGCACGCCGCGCAGGCGTGAAGTCTTCCAGGTCGCGTCGAAATACTTGATGTCTGCGTCTTTGGCCAGCAGGTGCAGGCGGTATTCCAGCGGGTCTTTTTTCGCCGCCTCGGCCAGTTCGTCAATGAAGCTTTCGCTGGCAAATCCCATTTGCAGCGCGTACACGGAGCGCATCCATCCCAACGGCACCGGGGTTTCGGTGATCACCTGTTCCAGCGAGACATTCGGGATCGGATAGATAAATGCTGCTTCGTCGGGGAAGTCTGCGTCCACACCGTTCACGGGCGGCGAGCCTTTTTGCCCGTTGATCGAAGGCCCGATGATCCTGTGGGTAAACGCCGCTGGCTGGCCATTTGCGTCGAGCGAGGCAGTCAGTTTGTGCAGGCTCACCGGGCGATAAGGTGAGTTGCGCATGTCGTCTTCGCGCGTCCAGACGACCTGCACCGGCGCGCTGATAGCTTTCGAAACCAGCGCAGCTTCGACGGCGTAGTCGTGTTCAAGCCGGCGACCGAAGCCTCCGCCGAGGAGAGTGATGTTCACTTTGACGTGTTCGGGCTTCAGGCCGAGCAGCGGTGCGACTGTGTCTCGGCAATCTTGCGGGACTTGTGTGGGCGCCCAGATTTCGCAATCCGTTCCGCGGAAATGCGCGACGCAGTTGCCCGGCTCCATGGGAGCGTGGGCCATGAAGGGGAGTTGGTAGCTGGCTTCGATTTTGTGGCCGGCGGCCTTTGACACATCGCCGACGGTGAAGAACTTCACAGCCTTGCTCTCGTCGGCGTTGCGAAGACCATCGAATATCGCAGCGGAATTCAGGTCTTTGTTTGCTCCTTCGTCCCAGGTGACTTTCAGCGCGCGGCGGGCTTTGATCGCGTTCCAGGTGCTGTCGGCAACCACGGCGACGGCGGAGTCGCCGATCTGTCCGACGAAACTGACGCCAGGAGAACTCTTCGCGGCCGCGTCATCTACGGCGCCGACTTTTCCGCCGACGATGGGGCATCGCGCCAGCACCGCATACTTCATTCCGGGGACGCGGAAATCGAGTCCGTAGATGGCCGAGCCATTTACTTTTGATGGCGTGTCGAGCCGCGGCAGGGGTTTACCGACGATCTTGTATCCAGCAGATTTCAGCGCGGGATTGTCAGGAACCGGGAGTTTGCCAGCTTTTGCAGCAAGCGCGCCGTAGCTCAGCTTGCGGGCAGAAGCCGAATGCACGACGAAGCTGTTTTCCGCTTTGCAGGTTTCTGGCTTCACGCTCCATTCCTGAGCGGCGGCGGCGATCAGCATTTCTCGGGCTTGCGCGCCGGCTTTGCGCATAGGGTCCCAGGTGGTGCGGACGCTGGCGCTGCCGCCCGTGGTCTGATCGCCGAAGAGCGTACTCGCGCCCGCCTGCTCAATCGTGATTTGCTTCCAGTCGGCTTCAAGTTCCTCGGCGAGAATCATGGGCAGCGACGTGCGCACTCCCTGGCCCATCTCGGAGCGTGCTACCACGACGGTGATTTTGCCGTCGGGGGCGATGGTCAGGTATGCGTTTGGCGAGAATGCGGCCGCGTCTTCGACGTGGGCGCGTGACGGAATGTAGAAGCCGATCACCAATCCGGCTCCAGCGGCCACCGAAGTTCCTAAAAAAGCCCGACGGGAGAGCGCGGTCATTGGGCACCTCCGCCATTGGCAGCGCGATGAATCGCACGCTTGATGCGCTCGTAGGTGCCGCAGCGGCAGATGTTGCCCGACATGAATTCAACGATCTGCGCGTCCGTGGGATGCGGGGTTTTTTCGAGCAGCGACGCGGCGGCCATGATCTGCCCGCTCTGGCAGTACCCGCATTGCGGGACATCTTCGGCGATCCATGCCTTCTGCAGCGGATGCAAGGCGTTCGCGCCGAGGCCTTCGATGGTCTCGATGCTCTTTCCGGCGGCCTGCGAAGCGGGAAGAGTGCAGGAGCGCATCAACGCGCCGTCAACATGGACGCTGCATGCGCCGCACAGGCCGGCACCGCAGCCGAATTTCGTTCCAGTCAACTGCAACGTGTCACGCAGGACCCAAAGCAGAGGAGTATCAGGCTGAACGTCAACCGTCTTCGCGATGCCGTTTACTTTCAGGGAGAAGGTGGGCATGGGGAATTTAGAAGCCGGGAACATCCTAGCCCAAATGGAGAAAAAGTGAAAACCAGAATCGAAGATGGCGTGGTAAGATGCGGCGCAGATTTTCAGAGAGTGGAGGACATCGTGAAGCGCAGCGCTTGGCTGTTGGTGATCATGCTTGGCCTTTCGTGGGGCAGTTCAGCCCAAGCTCCTGGACGGGTTGCGGTTCTGTACGACGCGTTCGGAAAGTCTGAGCTGGTTAAGAAAGACTGGGGTTTTGGCGCCCTGGTTGAATATGCGGGCAAGCGCATTCTCTTCGACACCGGGAATAACGCCGATACTTTTGCCGACAACGTAAAGAGCCTGGGCGTGGACCTGCGCTCCCTGGACTTGGTAGTGATCTCGCACAGGCACTCCGATCACACCACCGGGCTGAGTTATCTGCTGGCGGTCAATCCGAACGTCAAGATCTATGTTCCGGATGAGCGGTTCGGGATTTTCGGCGGTTCGATTTCTCCTTCCATCTACCGGACACAGCCGACGCTTCCCAGCGAGATGCGGTATTTCGGGGGCAATCCACCCGAGAAGATTCAAGGCGGATCGCCCTGGCCGCGAGCGAATTTCATACCGATAAAAGAACTGACAAAAGTCAGGGGTGCGGACGGAGGCGAGTACGTGTGAATCCAAATTTGATTGACGCCCGAGATTGTTCCGGGGTTCTTTCTGATTCCCACCGTCTCGCAAACTCCCGGGACCCTCGAATTGCACGAATTGTCGCTGGCGATACAGACTCCCAAGGGGCTAATTGTGATCGTGGGATGTTCGCATGCGGGGATCGAAAACATCCTGCATCTGGCGGCAGCTATCGATCCTCATTTAGCTCTGCTGGTAGGCGGATTGCACCTCATTGCGGCGCCGGATCCGGAAGTGAACCGAATCGCGCTGGCTCTGCGGGATGACTGGAAGTTTGACCGGGTCGCTCCTGGGCATTGCACAGGAGAACCGGAGTTCGGAGCCCTGCAGAAGGCTTTCGGTGACCGCTATGTGCATGCCGGCGTCGGCTCTACGATTCCTGTTCCCTAAGTCCCGGGAATCGCAGTTAGTAAGTCCTTACTTCAATTCCTGGAGCTTCTCGCCCGCCAGTTGCGCTGCTGCGCTCTTCGGATCTTCCTTTTGGATTTGCTGGTAGAGGGTCTTGGCGTCGGAGTTCATTCCAGAGGCCTGGTACGTTTCCGCCAGTTGGATTTCGGCAGCCGTCTTTCCGACCGTTTCTGACGGCTTGGCAATGAGCTGCTTATAGAGGTCCACCGCGTCTTTGGTGCGGTTGGTATTGCGGTACACCGAGGCCAACGCCATTTCGGCCAGAGCCGAGAGGTTGGTATTGCGGCTGTCAGCAATGGCTTTGAGCTCACGCTCAGCGGCGGTATTGTCGCCCAGGGAGGCAGAAGTCACGCCTAGGAAATAGCGGGAGAAATCTGCGGAGCGGGTGTGCGGATATTTATCGACGACGGCCTGAAATTGTTTGTGGGCCTCCGTGGCGCGTTCTTGCGACGACGCGAAGCTGGGATAATCCGGCTGCGCGGGCATGCCTGCCGGCCGCACCGGCAGGTCGAGTGTCTGCACCGCCTTGCCGAAATCTACGCTGGCTTTATCGTCCTGCTGGTCGAGGTAGTACCAGCCGCCCAGCACGGCGGCAACTACGACTACGAGGGCGACGGTCGCTGCGATCAGCTTGCTGCGGTGCTCGACCGTCCAGTGAACGGTTTGCTCCGCCACCTGCAGCGTGGTCCGGCTGAACTTGTCTTGCTTGAGTTGATGACGGGTTTCTGCGCGCACGAACTTCCCTTCTACGTGGAGAGGATTCGGAGAGTCCAGTCTATCAGCGGAAAATCGGCAGCGTCAAAGAGGCAGGTTTCAACGGTTCAAGGTTTCAAAACCGAGTGATAGGGTGACCGCGAATCGTCTTGAAACCTGCGAAACCTTGTAACCTCTACTTCGACGCTTCCTCTAATATCCCCTTTTCGAGCTTTTCCTGGCATTCGATGCAGTGGCGCGTCCAGGGGACGGCTTCGAGGCGTTTGGGGTTGATCTCCGTGCCGCAGGAAATGCACTCGCCGAAGCTACCTTCACGAAGCCGGGCCAGGGCGTTCTCGACCATTTGCAGGAGTTGGCGGTCGGCATTGCTCTGGTGGAACAGAAATTCCTTGTTGTAGGAACTGGCGGCCTTGTCGGCGATGTCCTGGGCGGTGTCTTCGTCCGCGTTGCGGCCATCCTGCTGGGTGCGATTCACCATACGGCGCAGGTCCTGCTGCCGCGTTTCCAGCCGCTTGCGGAAGGATTCCAACTTCTTTTTGTCCATCTACTCATTCCAGACTGGCATGGGCTCTATCGGACCCCATGCCACAAAGTCAAACGGGAATCATATGCGCCTAAATTAAGATGCGTCAACTGGGACTCGGGCTTCAGGCTTTGGGAGTTCGGTTTAGCGGCATCTGGGCTGGTGCTCGAAACGCTCGCATCAGGCCGTTCAATAGCCTGCCTGTTTCATTTACTTTCGATGCGAGGGTCTCGGCCTTCGATGCACTTAGGTAGGAGAGATGCTTAGCCAGTTCGAGTTGGGTTTCGACTTCGAACAGAGATCCTTTTGCATTTGAAAGGAACTGTAGGAGTTCTTTGTCGGAAGAGCGGCCCTTGCCTTCAGCAATGTTGCTCACGACTGAGACCGCGGCACGTCTGAGCTGTATCGTGAGCCCGTACGTTTCCTCTCTGGGGAAACGTGCGAGTAGCGGAATAGACGCTCAGTGCGAGATCGAAAGCTTTCTGCCACGACTCAAGATCTCTAAATGTTCCACTCATGATCTCTTGTTCGCACAGAATAATCGAAAAACAAGGTTTCTTCGCGCTAGAACAAATTAAAGTTGGCAGTTTTCCGGAGACGGGCCGGATGAGTTTCCACCCGAAGCCCGAAGCCCGAAGCCCGAAGCCCGAAGCCCTTATTTCTCCAGCGACCCGGCCATGTCTGCCAGGGCGTATGCCATCACTGCCATGCACGCAGCGTTTTCGCGCAGCTCTGCGGGGATGACTTTGTCGAGGGTATCGGCTGCGGTGTGATGGTAGGTGAAATACTTTAGACCGGTTTGCCAGATGCCGAAGGCGGGCACGCCTTTGTCGGCGAGCGGTTCGATATCGGTCTCGGGGGAATTGGGCACGCGCTCAATCAAGTTAGCGCCAAATTTGCCCAGCACATCTTCGACCGGCGATAGCTGTTTCTCGGCACCTTCACTGATTTTGGCGACGCGAAAGCCCAAGGGATGCTCCGCACCGAGGTCGCTTTCGATCGCAGCGAAATGGTTTGCGGGATCGGAGGCGTAGTCCTGGGCGTAGGCCTTGCTGCCGTTGGCACCGGCTTCTTCGTTCATCCAGGCGATCACGCGAATCGTCCGCTTGGGATGCAGGTGGAGGCGTTGCAGCAGCTCTGCCGTCTCCATGGCGACCACCACGCCGGCGCCATCGTCAATCGCGCCCGTGCCGAGGTCCCAGGAATCAAGATGCCCGGAAACGATCACCACCTGCTCGGGATGCTCGGAGCCCTTGAGGTCGGCGACCACGTTATAACTCTGTACTTCCGGGCCCAGGTGCGTGGGCAGCGATAAATGCAGGCGAACCGGGCCGTGCGAAGCGAGTCGCGCCATCAAGTCGGCATCCTCGGCGGAGACTGCAGCGGCCGGGATGTTCGCGCCGGTGCTCCATCCGGTGTGCGGGAGGCGGACCTCACCGTCGCCGGTGGAGCGCACGACCGAAGCGATCGCTCCCAGGTCGGCGGCGGCGCGAGCGCCCACACCGCGATATTCCACGGCCTCGCCATAGGCGGCACCGGCTTTTCCGGCGGCGGCTTTGCGGCTGTCGTAGTGGACATCCCACAAAACAATCTTTCCGGCGACTTTGTCTTTGCCCAAGGCTTTGAGTTCGGCGAAGTTGTGGGCCACGACGACCTCTCCGGTGAGGCCGCCCTCGGGAGTCGGAGCGTTCCCGTACAGAGCGGTGACGTAAATCTTCTGCGTGGAGCCGGGGACTTGGCCGGGATATTCGACCAGTTCAGCCGCATCGTTGCCGCGCAGGAAGCGGGTGACGGTCACAGGTTCGAGATGCACGTCGAGCCCAAGTTTGCGCAGTTCGTCGGCGACGTAATGGACAGAGGCGTCGGCTTGCGGCGAACCCTCGGGACGCGGGCCTATGCTGTCGGTCAGGTGTTCGAGCTGCCGGTAGGCGTAGTCATCCTGCAGAGCTGCATCGCGAATCTGCGCCAGTTCGTTGCGGAGCTGGGGCGGGAAGGCGCGAGTGGCCGATTCGGTTTCCGTCGGCAAAGCATTCCACGCTTTGGGTTGCGCGCAGGCAAGGATAGGCATCAGGAATAGGGACAGAAGGAGTGCGAATCGATCGCGCATGAAGACCTCACCGGGGATTTCTGATTTACTTTCTAAGGTAACATCAGGAGCGCAGGGTGGGCCTGCGCGGAGCGCAAAGCGTACTGTGAAGGCCGATAATCGAATGTCAGATCGCAGGAGCAGCGAAGATCCCTGGAATGCCATACCGCGCGGGATTATAAGCGCATTGGCGTTGCTGGCGCTGGGGAGGGCGCTGTTAGCCCAGCAAGCGCCGGCCTCACCGACGCCGCAGCCCAACCCTGAGGAGTCGGGTTACATGCGGGTTCTGCTTCGCCCCACCCATCCGCCTGTTTTTGACGCTCAACATCGCCCCATCACCGCCGGCGGTTTCGTGGATGGCGCGCCGGTGGTGTTTGAGGACATCACCCACCAGGCCGGATTGGACAAGTTCCATCACCAATCGGGCGATCCTCCCAACACCAATATCCTGGAGGTGGGCGGCTCGGGCGTGGCGCTGCTCGACTCCGACAACGATGGCTGGCTGGATATTTACCTGCTGAACGGCTCCACGATCGCCGCCTACCAGGGCGAGATGCCCGCGCCGCACGCCATGCTCCTGCACAACAATCATGATGGCACTTTCACGGACGTGACCGAGAAAGCAGGCGTGGCCAATGAGCGTTGGGGATTCGGAGTTGCGATCGGAGACTACGACAACGACGGCTGGCCGGATATCTACGTTGCCAACTATGGCAAAAACCGGCTTTACCACAACAATCACGATGGAACATTCACCGACGTGGCCGAGAAGGCTGGTGTCGCGCTCGGCGCATGGTCCACGGGGCCGAGCTGGGGCGATTACGACCACGACGGCCGGCTCGATCTGTTTGTCCCTGGCTATGGCAAATTCGATGTGGAGCACCCAAAAAGCTGCGACTTTCAGGCCGCAAAGGTGGCTTGCGGGCCGCTCAGCCTGAGCGGTCAGCCGGACCATCTTTTCCACAACAACGGGAATGGGATCTTTACGGACGTCGGCGTGAAGGCAGGCGTTTCCGATCCCAAGGGCTACTACGGTTGGGCCTCAGCCTTCGTGGACGCAGACGACGACGGCTGGGTGGACTTGCTGGTGGCCAACGATTCGCGGCCGAACTACCTGTACCGCAACCGGCACGACGGCAGCTTCGAAGACGCGAGCTATCTTTCCGGGTTTGCTGTGACCGAGGATGGGCGGACCATGGCGGCCATGGGGATTGCGGTCGGCGATTACAACCGCGACGGCAAAGTGGATTTTTACGTCACCAATTTTTCTGACGACTATAGCGTGTTGTTCCGTAATGATGGCGATGGAATCTTCTCTGACGTCAGCGTGCAGGCCGGTCTGGTCGCGCCTACGATTCCATTTTTCAAATGGGGGACCGGTTTTCTGGATTTCGACAACGACGGCCTGCTCGACCTGTTCGTGGCCAACGGGCACATTTTCCCGATGGTTGATAAGCAGAGCTGGGGAACAACCTGGGCGGAGCGCCAGCAACTCTTCCGCAACCTCGACGGAGTCCATTTTCAGGAAGTGCCGCCAGCAACGGGAAGCGGCCTGGCTGATCTGCTCTCCGCGCGCGGTGCGGCCTTCGGAGACCTATTCAACGACGGGCACATTGACGTGGTCCTCAACAATCTTGATTCCACGCCGACACTGCTGCGGAACGTGGTGAACAACGGGAATCATTGGGTGGCGCTGAAGCTGATCGGAGGACCGAAGAGCCCGCGGGACGCGATGGGCGCGAAGGTGTTCGTGACCACCGGCGAGATCAGGCAGCGCGCGGACGTTTTCAGCGGCGGGAGCTACGGGTCAACTTCCGATCCGCGGGTGCACTTCGGGCTGGGGGCGGCGACCAAGGTGGACAAACTGGAGATTCATTGGCCAGATGGAACCAAGCAGGAGATTGCACTGCCGGGGGTCGATCAGATCTTTACGGTGGATGAGGTGAAGGGGCTGCTCAAGACCAACTGAGAAAAAAGCGGCCCCATTGCTGGGGCCACGATTCGAAAGAGGCGAATGGCAGGAGACTCAGAAGAAACACAGCCGGATGCCGCCCCCGCTGAGAAAGCGGCATGGTTCGAAGGGTCGAGAACAATGGATGAAGAGGGTCGAGAACATCGTTTGTACGGCCTCTTGTCTTGTAGAGGTGAAATTGCATTTGCGCGACCAAAGTCACAAGACGGACGAAACCGCCTTCGTAGATCGGTAAGTCATTAGCTGCCAGGGGGTTGAGGAGGACGCAAGCTGCCGCAGTCTGGCAAGCGAAGCCTCCTCCAAGCTGCAGAGTTCTGCACACTGACTGCACCGGTGGAGACTCTGGGCACTCTGGCCGCTGAAGGTCAATCCGCCCCAGCTGGTTTCCGAATCATGGCCTGAGACGCGGGCCGCGACTGCATCCAATTTCATATAATCCAGAGTTTCTGATAAACCAGAGTAGAACTGGGGAGGAATCTTGAAGCGTTGGGCTGGGCTTTGGCTGGGATTGTTCTGGGGCGCTGCTTTCTTTCTGAGTGGTTGCGGCGGTGGCAGTGCGGGGCAGGTCTCGACGGTGCGCCTTCTGCAGGCCTCGCCGGATGCTCCGCCGGTGAGCGTTGTGGTTGATGGCAAGACGGTAGCCAGCGGGCTTAACTACGGCAATGCTTCGGGATACTCTTCGGTAAAGCCGGGGTCGCACCATATTCAGGTGGTGCCGGCGAGCGGCGGCTCACCGATTTTCGATCAGAGCATCTCGTTCGCGTCCAGCTCGACCAAGACGCTTTTGTTCAGCGGCCCCGCCGCCGGCATTCAGCTGGTCACGCTGACCGACGGCGGTACCACCAGCGTGTCCGGCAGCGGATACGTGCGCGTGGTCAATGCGTCTTCGACCATGGGGTCTGTGGATGTTTACCTCGTTGCTGCGGGAAGTGGCATTGGGGGCGTATCGCCAGTCACGGCGGGTCTCGGTTTTGACAAGGACACTGGGTACCAGGTAATCGTCGCCGGCAACTATCAAGTATTCATGACGACGCCGGGCACTCCCAACGCACTGCTCAGCACCGGGCCCATCAGTATCACGGCGGCCCAGAATCAGACGCTGGTGGCCCTCGACGGGAGCTCTGGCGGGTTCCAATACACGTTGCTTACCGACCAGTAGGTAGTGCGCCCAGACGTGCGGCCAGCGTTTCGATAATTCTTTACGTGGTGGCGGGGCTTTCCAACAACGATTTTCCACAGTTGTGCGTCTAACTACTGAGGGGTTCGGAGCCATCCGGGCCGAACCAGCTCATAACGGCGGTATAATCAATCGGTTAAAGTGGAGGCTAGGAAACATGGAAGTCAGTAACAACGTCCTGTGGGGACGGATGAAAGCGAATCGTGTGGCATTTACGTCGGTGATTGTGCTGACCCTAGCGGTCGGCATTCTGATCGGATCTGTCGTTTCCGTTGGGGTTCGCGGGCAAGAGAAGAAAGTGGCGGAGGCGACGCCGTTGAGCGTTCCTGCGCCGCGGCAGCTTTCGAATCAGTTTTCGCAGATTGCCAAGTCGCTGGAGCCAGCGGTGGTGAACATCAACACCGAGTCGGTCATTAAACCTACGGCCCATCGCCAGGGCCACAGCCAGGGCGACGATCAAGACAGCCCGTTTGGCGACTTCTTCGACAAGTTTTTCGGCGGCCAGGGAAACAATGGGCCGGTGCGCGAGCACTCGCTCGGATCAGGGGTCCTGGTTGATCCCAAGGGCTTCATTGTTACGAATCGGCACGTGGTGGAGAAAGCCGACCGCGTGCAAGTGCGTTTGCAGGATGATCCGCCGGGAGTTCAGCACGATGCCAAAGTCATCGGCATGGACCAGGAAACCGACCTGGCGGTGATCAAGATTGACGTAGATCATGCGTTGCCGGTCGCGAAGCTGGGCAACTCCGATAGCATGCAGGTGGGCGACTGGGTGTTGGCGGTGGGCAGTCCGTTTGGACTGCAGGCGACAGTCACGGCGGGAATCGTTTCCGCCAAGGGACGCAACATCGTTCCCAACCGGCAATTTCAATCCTTCATTCAGACCGACGCCGCCATTAATCCCGGGAACTCGGGCGGGCCGCTGGTGAACATGGACGGCGAAGTGATCGGCATCAACACCGCGATCCTGACCGACACGAACGCCTCGGCGGGAGTCGGCTTTGCCTTGCCCTCGAACACCGTGGTCAGCGTTTACAACCAGCTGACCGGGCCGGAGCACCGGGTGGCGCGTGGCTCGATCGGGATTGGGTTTAACGCGCAGGAGAATCCAGCGATTGCGCGGGTGTATGGAGTGCAGTCGGGGGTGACCGTTGCCAGCGTGAATGCCGGCAGTCCGGCGGAGAAAGCCGGCCTCAAGGTCGGGGATACCATCACCTCGGTGGACGGCAGGGCAGTGAAGAACGGCGACGAACTGGTGGGCGAAATTGCCAGCCGCAAGCCGGGCGACAAGGTTACGCTCGGACTGGTTCGCAATGGCAAGAAAGAAGATATATCGGTGACGATCGCCGATCGCGCCAAGTTGTTCGCGTCGCAGTTGGGTGACGACGAAGAAGCTGGAGAGGAAGCCGCACCCAAGCCGAGCAAGCTGGGCGTCACGGTGCACGAGCTGACTCCGCAGATTGCCGACCAACTCAACATCCCCGCGGGCAAGGGCGTGATTGTTCAGGAAGTGAAGGGTGGGTCCTTTGCCGACGACGTGGGACTGACCCGCGGCGATGTGGTGCTTGAGATCAACAAGCAGGCCGTGAACAGCGAGGAGGATTTTGACCGCATCCAGGGGGGCCTGAAGAGCGGGCAGGATGTGGTGTTCCTGGTGCGGCAGCGCGGCGCCGGGCGTAACGACGGCACCATCTTCCTGGCGGGGACACTTCCGTAACAGTTACCTTGCACCATGGGCACTGGCGCCGAATCGCGTTCTGCGAGATGATAATCGGCGCTGGACGGCCCGGGGTGCTCGGATTGGGCCAACCTCGCGGCGGAGGGACTGGATTGAATTCGACGCGGACAAAGAGGCTGGCGGCTCCAGCAGTGCTACTGCTGATGTCGGCCTCTTTGTCCGTTCCTGCTCCTGCCCAAGCTGCGAAGCCGGCGGCGAAGACCCACAAGGTTTCACATCACACCAGCAAGAAGGCGCGGAAGCCCCGCGGGCAGCAGGCCATTGACGGCGAACGGGCACGCCAGATTCAGGCGGCGTTGGTGCGCGAGCACTACATGAACAGCGAGCCTTCGGGCAAATGGGACGACTCGACCCAGGCGGCCATGCGCAAGTATCAAGCTGACCAGGGCTGGCAAAGCAAAAGCACGCCTGATTCTCGGGCCCTGATTCGGTTGGGCCTTGGCCCGGACCATGGGCATTTATTGAATCCGGAAAGCGCGATGATTTCGGAAGCGCAGCTCTCGCGAGGGGGGTCTTCGGGAGGAACGCGGCCGGTAGCCCCGGTTGCAGCGCGGCCCTCGGTTGCCCCGGGGAAGTCGAGTCCGGTTTCACTGCCCGCGACAGCCATGCCCAATGTTTCGCCCTCCCGCTAGGGACGCTCGATCTTTCCGGGCGAAGTGATTCTTCTCGGACTACTCTTTCCAACAAGCGAGCAATTGATCGTTGACGACGGCGCGGGGATTGTCCTCGACCAGCGAATTCGCCAGTGCCTCGCCGAATTGCTTGGCAACCACCTTACGCGCTTCGGAGAGAACCGGCGGACGGCGAGAAGTGTCGTGCGCGTCGGTGGCCAGGAAGTGCGCAGCTTTCTCTTTCAGGAACCACAGCGCCATGTCTTTAGCTTTTGCGCCCCACGATCCGGTGATGGCCGAAGCCGTGATCTGCACCGCACATCCCAGTTCTACCCACTGCAGCACGCGCTCGCCGGTTTGCTGGAGGATGGGATTGCGCTCGGGATGGGTGAGGATGGGCCGGGTGCCGAGTTCGACCATCTGGCCGAGCCATTCGTCGATTTGCACCGGGATCCCGAAATTGCTGAACTCGACCAGCAGATAGCGGCCGCTTCCAATGCGATATTTCTCCGGAGTGACCAGCGCGGCCTGCATGTTTTCGAGCGAGAGATGGAAGTCGCAGCCCAGACTTAGCTTGGGGCGGTCGCCGATACGCTGTTGAAGATTCTGCAGCAGGCCGGAGAGATATTCGCGGTCATAAAAATAGCGGTCGTTCGAGTGCGGGGTGGCGACCATGTGCTCGATGCCATCCGCCGCCGCCATCCGGCACATGGCCACGGCGGTCTCCCAGGATTTGGGGCCGTCGTCCACTTCAGGCAGGATGTGGCTGTGAATGTCGATCACGTACGGCGATTTAAGCAGATTCGGGGGAAAGACTCAAAAGCCCGGACTCTCGTCTGCAGTTCGGTCGCGCAGGCAAGAACCATTAACCACAGAGGGCACAGAGGTTCACCGAGCAAAAACGACCACTCAGTACCTGGCCTTCATGAACTCGCCGATTTCCGCGTAGGCTTTTTTCAACACTTCTTCCTGCGGCAGAAACACGATGCGGAAATGCTTGGTGCCCGGCTTTTGTCCGAAGCCTGATCCGTGCACGACTAAGATGTGCCGCTGCAACAGCAGTTCTTTCACCCACACGTCGTCGCCTTCAGGTATATCAATCTTCGGGAAGGCGTAGAACGCGCCCCGCGGGGCGACGCAGCTCATCCGCGGCATGGAGTTGCAGGCTTGCATGGTGATGTCGCGACGCGCGCTGAGCTTCTTGCGGACTTCGATCAAGTGGTCCTGCGGCCCTTCGAGCGCGGGCTTGATTGCGTACTGCTCGGGGTGGTTCGCTGAAAGCCGCGCCCGCAGCAGCTTGTGAATGCCTTCGGTGTACGCCTTCAGGGCGCTGGCTTCGCCGCTGACAATACCCCAGCCGATGCGCCATCCCGGAGCGAGATAGTTCTTCGACAGGCCGCCGAGCGTGACCACAGGAACGTCGGGAGCGACGGCGGCGATGGAAATGTGTTCTCCGCCATCGAGGATGAGCTTGTTATAAATTTCGTCGGCGATGATCAGCAGGTTGTGCTCACGGGCAAGCTCGGCAATGCTTTCCAGCATTTTGCGCGTGCACAACGCGCCGGTCGGGTTATTCGGATTGATCAGAATAATCGCCCGAGTTTTCGGATTGATTTTGCGCCGCATGTCCTCGAGGTCAGGTTGCCAGCCATCTGCTTCGTTCAAGTAATACGAATTCATCTCCGCGCCGATCTTGCACAGTACCGCCGTGTACAGCGGATAATCAGGGCTGGGCGTGAGCACGTTTTCGCCGGGATTGAGCAGCGCGGTCAGGCAATTGTCCACGGCCTCGCCGGCGCCGTTGGTGATGAAGATGTCCTGGATGCTGGTCATGCCGCTGCGCGCAGCTTCGGCGCGAATGGCTTCTAGCGCCTCGGGAACGCCGTCGGAAGGCGCGTAGCCGTTCTTGTTGTCGCGCATGGCGCGGTAGGCCGCCTCGATCACGTGCGCGGGCGTGGCGAAGTCGAAGATGTTGGGATCGCCGACGTTGAGGAAAAGAATCTTGTGGCCCTGCTTCTTGACCTCGTTGGCGAGGCCAACCAGGTCGCGGATGGCGTAGCGCAGGTTATCGAGGCGCTGGGCGGGGGTGATGGCTAGGGTTTGGGTTGCGGGCATAGGTAATTCTAACCTCAGTTCGAGGAGATGCAGGGGAAATCAAAACCTTTAACCACAGAGGACACAGAGGGTCACAGAGAAGATTCTTGAAAAAAGACCTCTGTGATCCTCAGTGTCCTCTGTGGTAAAGCCTTTGATTTTGATCTTGACTTTGATCTGGCCGACGACCGACGACGGTCTTCTTACTCCGGCCGATCAATCTGCGCCCGCTGCAGCTTATCCGAATAATCCACGTACACGGCCTTCCACTCGGAGTAGAAATCAATCGCGCCGATACCGCCTTCGCGATGTCCGTTGCCGGTTGCCTTTACTCCGCCGAATGGGAGATGAACCTCGGCCCCGATCGTTGGCGCGTTGATGTACGTAATCCCTGCATACAGATCGCGCATGGCGGTGAAGGCCTTGTTCACGTCGCGGGTGTAGATAGCCGACGACAGGCCGTAGTCGATGTTGTTGGCGATAGCGATGGCGTCTTCCATGTCTTCGCAAGGAATCACTGAAACAACGGGGCCGAAGATTTCTTCCTGGGCGATACGCATCTTGGGATCGACGTCGGCGAAGACGGTCGGCTCCATGAAAAATCCGTACTGATAGTCGCCTTTGGTTAGGCGATTGCCGCCGCAGCGCAGGTGCGCGCCTTCGGACTTGCCAATTTCGGCGTAGTTCAAGTCGCTCAACAACTGGCGCTCGTTGATGGCGGGGCCCATGTCGGTGGTTTCGTCGAGTCCGTTGCCGACGCGCAGCTTTTTCGCGCGCTCGACCAGACTGCCTAAGAAGTCCTCATAGACGCCCTTCTGCACGATGATGCGGCTGGTGGCGGTGCAGCGCTGGCCGGTGGTGCCGAAAGCGCCCCAGAGCGCGCCTTCGAGAGCAAGATCGAGATTGGCGTCGTCGAGCACGATCATGGGGTTCTTGCCGCCCAACTCCAGCGAGCAATGCTTGAAGCTCTTGGCGGCGGTGGTGCCGACGGTGCGTCCGACGGCGCTCGATCCCGTAAATGAAATCGCACGAACGTCGGGATGCTCGAGCAGCGGCGCTCCGGCTTCGGGGCCGTATCCAGTGACGATGTTGATCACGCCTTTCGGGATGCCGGCGTCGGTGAGCACGCGGACTAAGTTGAACGTGGAGAGCGGAGTGTCTTGGGCGGGCTTGATGACGCAGGTGTTGCCGCAAACCAACGCGGGCAGCAGCTTCCACGACGGAATGGCCATGGGGAAATTCCACGGAGCGATCATGCCGCAGACGCCGAGAGGCGTGCGCATGGCCATGGCGAACTTGTTGGGCAGCTCGGAAGGCGTGGTCGGCCCAAACAGGCGGCGGCCTTCTCCGGCCATGTAGTAGGCAGTGTCCACGGCTTCCTGCACGTCGCCGCGGGTTTCTTTCAGGACCTTGCCCATTTCGCGGGTCATGTCGCGGGCGTACTCTTCCTTGCGTTCGGCGAGTATTTCGGCGGCGCGATAGATGATTTCCGCCCGGCGGGGGGCCGGCACGAGGCGCCACTTGGCGAACGCCCGCGAGGCGGCATCGACGGCCGCATCTGCGTCGGCCTTCGCGGATTTCTGGAAGATTCCGACTACGTCGCGGGTGTCGGCCGGGCTGATGTTTTCAAAGGTTTCGCCAGTTGAGGCTTCGACCCATTCGCCGTCAATGAAGTTTTTGTACACCAGAGGGTGGGTAGAACTGCCGTCGAGCGCGGGGGTGGAGAGGGTGTCGGTCGCCATGGGAGGGCCTCCTGGGTAACACTTTGATGCTACCGCCAGGACAGAGGCAGGGGCAAATGGAGGAGAGTTCGTCGCTGGTCCGCGGTCGTCGGTCGTCGGCAAGAGCCTAGGGCGACGGCGGCAGGAACGGCTCCAAGATCGAAACTTGGAACGGCGGGACGTTGCTGCCCATTACGCACCGAGTCTGCCGACGACCGACGACCGAAGGCCGACGACATACATACGAACCGGACAGTGTCCGAATACGCTCCCGCCGGTGACCTCGGTAACCCGAAGTACTACGATTCCCCGCACTCACTGCACGGCGCCCTGCAATAATTTGTGTGTAATCGTTTGCGCGCAATTGTTGTAAGGAATCATTGCAGGAAAACCACGGGCTTTCTCCGTCTGCAAGAGGATCTGACTCGGTGTCATCGGCCAACAAACCCGGAATTCAAATCGCGTGGAAGACGGTCACGTATCGCAGCGTGATACTGATGATTCTGGCCGGGCTGGTGGTGCTAGGAATCGCGACCCGCGTAGCGTTTCCGACATTCACGACGAATACGGTGAAGGCCGCAGACCTGGTTTTCGCCAACTTCCTGGAACGGATAGCCGCGGCGCCGGACGCGGAAAAGTCCAGCGTGTTGACTTCGCAGCAGGCGCACATCACGGCGCTCGACGGCACGGTACGCATCAAGAAGGCCAGCAGCAATAGTTGGGTGCGCGCGGACTATAGCGTGCCGCTGGAAAAAGGCGATGTCATCCAGACCGGCTCGGAAGGCATGGCCAAGATCGTTTTCAACGATGGCACCAATTACACGGTCAAGCAGGATTCGCTGATCGTGATTGAAGAGAACTCAGCCAACGAGCGGCAGCAGACGAAAGTGGCGGTCAGCGTGAATACCGGAACCGTGGACCTGGCCACCGGGACGTACATGCAGGGTTCGCAGTCGCAGGTCATCATGGACGGCGCTACCGCTTCGCTGGCACCGGAGAGCGCGGCGCGCGTCAGCAAAGATCCCACCTCCAGCCAGGACACAATGCTGATCACCAAAGGTACCGGCACGGTGGAACGTAACGGTGAGACCGTTCAACTGGCGGATTGGGAGAAAGCGAGTTTCAAGCCAGGGTCTTCGCACCTGGAGAAAGTGAAAGAAATCGGGCCGCCAACGCCGATTTCCCCGGCCAACATGATGCCGATCTTTGTGGCCAACGATTCCAAGCCCATCGAGTTCTCGTGGACGGCCATGGCCAATGCCAAGGGCTATCGTCTGCAGATTTCGCGCAATCCATATTTTTCGTCGCTGGTGGTGGACCGAAACGTGACTTCGTCGGTGGTCATGGTCTCGGGCCTGGCGGAAGGGCCGTATTACTGGATGGTGCGCTCGTTTGATGCCCAGCAGAAGGAATCGGTGGAGAGCGAAAAGAACCGCTTTACGGTCATCGCCAAGGAGACCGATAACGGCGCGATCGCGCTCTCAGTCGAGCCCTTCGTCCAGCACGGGCATGTGATCGAACTCTCGGGGAAGACTGAAGTCGGCGCTCGCGTCATGGTCAATGGACATGAAGTTGCCGTGGTCAACACCGACGGCAGTTTCCGCTACTTCACCCCGCCCCTGCCGAATGGAGAAACCATGATCACGATTACGGCGCAGAATGCCAAGGGCGGAGTCAACACCCAGCAACAGAAAGTGGTGATCCAGTGAGGCCGCTGGAAGTGCGGCAATCACTAAGGTTATTTGCAGCCGGGTCGCAAATGTCCAATAATAAGGATTCAGGACCCAGAACAATCGAATTTGTAAGCGGCACAGGCCGTTCCAGTTGATTTGTGGCCGGCGTGTGGCCGATAACACAGACTGAACTAGAGAGAGACGCGGTCAGGTATGTCATCGAATAATGGATTTCACAACGGCGCTTCGCGCATGCACAATCTGCGGTCGCTATTCAGTATTTTTTCCAGCGACCTAGCCATTGATCTGGGGACCGCCAATACGCTGGTGTATGCCCGCGGCAAAGGCATCGTGGTCAATGAACCTTCCATCGTGGCCTTGAACAAGAACACCAATGAGGTCGAGGCGGTGGGCAAAGAGGCCAAAGAGATGCTGGGACGAACCCCCGGCAACATCGTGGCCATCAAGCCCATGAAAGACGGAGTGATCGCCGACTTCAAAGTCACGGAGAAGATGCTGAACTATTTCATCCAGAAAGCGCACAACCGCAAGATGCTGGTGCATCCGCGCATCGTGATCGGAGTGCCTTCGGAAATTACGCAGGTGGAAAAGCGCGCGGTCATGGACTCAGCGTATCGCGCCAAGGCCAGCGAGGTTTATCTCGTGGAACAGGCAATGGTGGCGGCAATTGGCGCGGGGCTTCCCATCACCGAGCCTTCGGGCAACATGGTTGTAGATATCGGTGGCGGCACGACGGACATCGCCGTGATTTCGCTGAGCGGCATTGTGTATTCGCGCTCGGTGCGGATGGCAGGCAATCAGATGGACGAAGCCATCATGAATTACCTGAAGCGGAAATATAACCTGCTGGTCGGAGAGCGCACGGCGGAAACGATCAAAATGGAAATCGGCTCAGCGTATCCGATGGACAAGCCGCTGACTATGGAAATCAAGGGCCGCAACCTGATTGAAGGCGTTCCGAAAACGATCACGGTGGACGACAGCGAAATTCGCGAAGCTTTGAGCGAGTGTGTTTCGACCATTATGAATGCGGTGAGAGTGGCGCTGGAGCGCACGCCCCCCGAGCTTTCGGCGGACATCAGCGACCGCGGCATTGTGCTGACCGGCGGCGGCGCGCTGCTCAAGAATTTGGACAAGCGTATCCGGGAGGAAACCGGCCTGCCGGTTTCAATTGCTGATGATCCGCTGTGCAGCGTGGTGCTCGGAACCGGCAAGATGCTCAGCGATTTCAAGCTGCTGAGGAAGATTTCGATCGAGTAGGAAGAAACAGTTTCGAGTTTCAGGTTTCAAGTTTCTGGTGTGCGGGGCCCTCCCGGGCTTCGCTTCGTTCCTCTGATCTCTCGAAACTCGAAACCGGAAACTTGAAACTGATTTATGGATAACCTTATGGGCCGCTATCGTAATGTCAGCATTCTCGCGGCGGCCATTTTCCTGCAAATTGTGGGACTGGCGATTCAGGTCAAACGGCAGGGGGAAAACCAGTCGTCGCGGCTGATTCGCGTGTGGGCCGTTTCTGCCGTGACTCCATTGGAAAAGGGAATCGTCGGGCTGCAGAACAGAGTCGGCGGCGTCTGGCACAACTATCTCTATCTGCGCGGAGTGCGACAGGAGAACCGCGATCTGCAAGATAAAATTCAGAAACTGGAGTTGGAGCAAGTCCGGCTGCGCCAAGATGCACAGCAGGCCCGCCGTCTGCAAGCGTTGCTCGGATTCAAAGAACAATTCATCGCGCAGACCATGGCGGCACAGGTGATCGGCTCCAGCGGCAGCGAGCAGTCGCGCATCGTTTACATTGACAAAGGCTCGAACCAGGGAATCAAGCGCGACATGGCGGTGATTTCCAGCGATGGGGTTGTCGGCAAAGTCATTCTCGTATTCGGGGACACCTCGCAGGTGCTGCTCATCAACGATCAGTCCAGCGGAGTGGGAGCGATTCTCGAGCAGTCGCGCTTGCAGGGGATCTTGAAGGGTAAAGCCTCCGGTGAACTGGTGCTCGACAAAATCATGTCCGACGAGGACGTGAAGCCGGGAGAGAAAGTGCTGACCAGCGGAGGCGATCAGATTTTTCCCAAGGGACTGCCGTTAGGCAGCGTCGCCAGAGTTTCTACCGGAGGCCAGTTTCTTCAAGTTTCGTTACAGCCGGCAGCGTCGCTGAATCATTTGGAAGAGGTATTGGTCATCACGCAGAAGCTGGAGCGCGAGCCGTCGTTGGCGGCGGGTGAGCCAGCGGCGCGGGCGGCGGACATTCTGGCGCAGCGCTTGCCGTCGGTGCCGGACAAGCCGGAAGCGGCGGCTCCGGCTGCGGCGCAGACTCCGGGACAGATCCCGGCGAAAGTTCAGGCGGGTCAAACGGGAAGCGCGCCGGTTTCACGGCCTCCGGCGGCTGCGGCCCAGGAACCGGCGGCGGAGAGGCCGGCAGCCGGGAAGCCTGCGGTGGTCCCGGTTTCGAAGCCAGCTCCCAGCCCGGCGCCGGATCAGTCGCCGTCCCCAGCTACGGGAGATACTCCTCAATAACGTGGCTGTCTCCTACACATCCCAGCAGCAGATCGAGGTTTACCGGTTCGGCTTGCCGGTCACGATTCTTGTGCCGCTGTTGGCGGTCTTTTTTCAGGCATTCTTGCCCTTGAAGTTTGAGTTTTTTAAGTATTTTGATTTGCCGCTGCTGGTGGTGATTTTTTTTGCCATGGCCCGGCGCAGCCAGGTGGCGGGGCTGCTCACCGGAGCGGCCATTGGCTTGTTGCAGGATTCGCTGGCTGGCCCCGCTCACCATATCGGCCTGTACGGAATTGCTAAGACGGTGGTCGGCTATGGAGCCTCGTCGCTCGGGGTAAAGCTGGACGTGGAAAACGCCGGCACCCGGTTGCTAGTGACCGCGGCCTTCTACGGCATCCACCAAGTGCTGTATTTCGCCATCGCGCGAGGTTTAGTCGGGATTGACCTGCACTGGAGCTGGCCGCATGAGTTGATTTCAGCCGCGGCCAACGCGCTGCTGGGAGTGTTTCTGTTTGCGTTGATGGATAAGCTGAAGCAAAGAGCCTAAGTGCCGTCGTTGGTCGTTCGTCCTTGGTCGTTGGTCTCAATCCCTTCGGCTCAGTGGGGATTTACCAGTCTACCCGCTGGTTGCCGGGGACGAAATCAAAATGGTGGTCGCGGCTCAGGACAGGAAGCCTGTGCTGCCGGCAGAGTGCCGCGATCCAGAGATCGTTGGTTGGAATCGGGCGTCCGGCCCGCTTTAGCTCGAGATTGATATCCGCGTAGTGAAATGTGGTCTTCTCATTGATCTCCAGGACCATGCAGTCTGGTAGCAGATCATCCAACCAACTCGAGTAGCCGGCTTTGTTGCGCGACTGTGCGATCCCGTACCGATACTCTCCCAGGACGACCACAGGGATTGCTAACTGCTCGGCTTGGGCGAGGACAGTGAGAATGGCCGGATTCTCGTCCGCGAAAGCTGAGAGCGCGTTCGTATCTAGGATCACTCCCAGTTTTCCTTGTCAATTTGTTCGAAAGTTTCTTCGATCCGCTTATTGATTTGCTCGCTCTCTTTGCGTGAGGCCTTCAGCTTACCCACGTGTCTCATCCACGGCTTCGGGCCGGGAGCGGATGAAGAGCTGAGCTTGTCCTGCACCGCCTCAGTCACAAACTGACGCAGTGGAATACCTCGCTGGGCGGCGACCGATTTCGCTCGGCGGAAAAGAAGGTCAGGGATTTCGAGGGTCGTTTTCACTTTCCCATATTACCATATTTACGGGAAAGCAAGGCGTTGAGCTTATGACCCTTAGAATCTCAGACAAGGTCGCCGGTCTATCGTTGACGGCGCAAAGGAGCGGGTGAGTGAATCCAACAGGATGGGGCTGGCTTTCGATTGGACTCGGATTATACACAAGTTGGTTTTTCTATTGGCGCAGGCGTAGGACACTCTCTGGGTCTCGTAGGCTCGCTGCGAATGTAGCGGGTGCGGCTTGTGTCCTCTTCTTCCTCTTTGCTTTCATGCAATGGGCCTCTTGGTACAAATGATCTCGGGAAAAGTCGCTCCATTTCTGATTGCGGCTGCATCGTGACCTTCGTTACTGAATTCCGCATCCCTCAATCCAGAGAAGATTTACAATCAAGTTAACCCATACAGCACTCCGAATGGCCAACGACCGCTTTTAGCCTGCCCTGAGCAAGCGAAGCGCGCCGAAGGGACGAAGGACCAACGACTAATTCATGTTTGGCCGCGATGAAAAGCTCTCGCCGATCCGCTTGACCGCGGTGCAATACGTCATCCTGGCGATTTTTCTTTTTCTGGCATACGGGTTGTGGCGGTTACAGGTTTCGCAGAGCGACATGTATGCCACGCTGGCGGAGCAGAACCGCATTCGCAATGTGCCCATTCTCGCGCCGCGGGGAAAAATTTTTGACCGCAACGGGCGTACGATTGTGGACAACTATCCGTCGTACACAGCGCTGCTGTTGCGCGATTCTTCGCGCGATTTGAATGCGGATTCCGACCTGATCGCGCAAGGATTACATCTTGATCCCAAAGATGTACGCGACAAAATCCGCCACTTCGCTTCTTTGCCGCAATACCGCCCGATTTATCTGAAGGAAGACATTACTCCTGATGAAGAGGCTTTCATCGAATCGCACAAAAGCGAGTTGCCGGAGCTGGACACCATCATGGCCTACCGGCGGCTGTATCCGCGCAAGGGATTCTTGGCGCACCTGATCGGGTATGTCGGCGAAGTCAGCGAAGACATGCTGAACCAGGCGCAATGGGAGTTCAACAATCCCGGCGACGTGGTGGGAAAATCCGGCGTGGAGCTGCAATACAACCAGATTCTGATGGGCAAGAACGGCTCGCGGCAGGTCCAAGTCAACAGCCACGGCCAAGAAGTCGGCACGCCACTCGACGAAAAGCCCGCCGAGCCGGGCAAGCCGCTGAAGCTGACGATTGACGTGGATTTGCAGATCGCCGCCGAGCAAGCCTTGGAGGGCAAGAACGGCGCCATCGTGGCCATGGATCCGCGTACTGGCGAAGTTCTCGCCATGGTAAGCCGCCCGACTTTCGATCCAAATGATTTTGCTGTGAAAGTCTCACGCAGCAATTGGAGCAAGCTGGTTAACGACGACGATCACCCCCTGCTGAACAAAGCCATTCAGGCCCAGTTGGCCCCCGGCTCTACCTTCAAAATCATTATGGCGACGGCAGGACTGCAGGAAGGCATAGCGCAGGACATGCACGTGATCTGTAACGGTGGCGCGGAATTTTACGGGCGCTATTTCCGCTGCTGGATTTCCGATCACCATCGGGTGCACGGCGAGGTGGATATTTCGAAGGGGATTTATCAGTCGTGCGACGTGTTCTTCTACACGTTGGCGGAGAAGCTGGGGATTGACCGGATTGCGAAGTACGCGACCATGCTGGGATTCGGCCAGAAGACCGGAATCGACCTTCCGCAAGAAGTCAGCGGGGTTATGCCGTCGGAGGAATGGAAGATTCGCAACTACAAACAAAAATGGTTTGCTGGAGAGACAATTTCAGTCGGCATCGGCCAGGGCGCGGTGGCGGTGACGCCGATTCAACTGGCGCGCGCGATTGGCGGCATTGCCAGTGGCGGGGTGTTGCGGCGTCCGCACGTGATCTCGCCGGAGAATGACCTGCCGGCGGGGTTCACTCCGGTGTCAAACGTCGCGGACGAAGTTAAAATCAATCTCGATCCCAAGAACTGGGAAATCATTACCGACGCCATGGCCAATGTGACCGGCCCGCTGGGGACCGCTGCCGCTGCCCATTTGCAAGGGATCGATTTTGCCGGTAAGACGGGTACTGCGCAAACCATCGGGGCCACGGCGAAATCGAAGGTTGCGAATGGAAAGGCGAAGTTCAAGAACAACGCCTGGTTTGTGGGGGTGAGTCCGCGCCGGAATCCGGAAATCGTGGTCGCAGTGCTATGGGAGAGCGGCGAGGAAGGGCCGCTGGCGGCGATCGTTGCATCGCAGGTCATCAAGGCTTATGCGCAGAAGCATGGGCTGCCGGCGACCAAGCTGGCGGGAGCGGAAAAGAAAGTCGAGGTTGGAGCCGTGTGGACGACGCCCGACGCCGAAAATTCGGAGGGAGAGAGGTTGCAAGGTGGACGTTTTCTACTAAGTGTGCCAAGGAATCTGCCGCCGCTGGCGACGGCTGCGCCGGGGTTGCGGTGAGGAAGTGGGCAGTGGCCGGTGGGCAGTGGTCAGTAAGAGCCGAGAGCTAAGAGCCAAGAGCTGATTTTCCATGTCTCGTTACATTTCATTTCGCGATTTCGACTGGGTGCTGGTGGGGTTTGTGCTGGCTATCTGCGGGCTAGGAGTGCTGGAGATTCATAGCGCCACCATACACACCAAGTTTGCGGGCGCGGACCGCAGGCAGCTGTACTGGATTGCGGGCGGGCTGGTGGGGATGTTTCTAGTCAGCCTGATGAACTATCACGTGCTGATCGAACGCGTGCATTGGATGTACATCGTCGCCGTGGCCTCGCTGATGGTGGTTTTGATCTTCGGGCAGAAGTATCTGGGGGCGCGGCGCTGGGTAAAGCTGCCGGGGGGCAATCACTTTCAGCCGTCGGAGTGGGTGAAGCTGATCCTGATTCTGGCGGTGGCGAAGTATTTTGCCGACTTGCAGCAGCGGGAGCTTTCCTGGTCGGACTTCATCAAGGCGGGGGCCATCGTGGGCGTGCCCATGCTCATGGTGCTGGCGCAGCCTGACCTGGGGACCGCGCTGACTTATCTGCCGATTGCGGTCATGGGGCTGTTTCTGGGCGGCCTAAGCTGGAAGCAAGGGCTGACGGTCGCCCTGTTGGCAGGGATAGGGCTGGGGTTGGTGTTTTACACACCGCGCCTACACATCCTGAAGCCCTATCAGAAGCAGCGGCTGACCAGCTTCTTGCAGCCGGACGCCGATCCGCAGGGTTCGGGGTACCAACTTACACAATCCCTGATCGCGGTGGGTTCAGGGGGATTGTGGGGCGGTAAAGGCACGCAAACACATGGGGCTTTTCTCCCGGTGCCGCAAACCGACTTCATTTTTGCGGCGTTCTCCGAGGAGCATGGTTTTGTGGGTGCGTTGGGGGTATTGCTGCTATACTTCATTGTGTTAATGCGTTTGACCCAGAACGCGCAAACAGCGCCCGACCGCGCAGGCACGTTCCTCGTCATGGGTGTGGTGGCGGTTTTAACCTTCCATATCCTGGTCAACGTTGGCATGGTGCTCGGCAAGATGCCGGTCACCGGAATACCTTTGCCATTAATGAGTTACGGAGGGTCATCGGTACTGTTTATGTTTTTAGCGCTAGGGATGGTGATGAACGTCCGCATGCGCCGCTTCGTCAACTGAAGCATGAGTTAGCAGGCAGTAAACCGTACCGCCGGAGGCGGACGGAGAAAAAATTACGATCGCCCTCACGTGACGAGGGCAGCTACCGGCAGGGGTAAACGGCCGGGCAGGATTGAAAGTAAAAGCGCTTCGGGCAGGGAACGGCCCCTTCCGTCAACTGACGCGAGAGAGCGGTCACAACCCCGGCGCAAAAAAGCGATCCGTGGAAAACGACATTCGAATTTCTACAGCCAGATCGGTCCAGGCAAAGTACTCTGGACCAGGAACGTTCTTTGCTTCTGCCGGCGCAGGTTCTGCCGGACAAAAGAGCGCTATCGCACACTTCACTCCTGCTCGTTCCAATTCCTTCCTGATCCGGTGAATTCCGCAGCCAGCTAAGGCCGGCGGAACCGGAGTTTGCATGAACAAAGAATTATTTGTTTCCGCCACGCCACACGAAATCAAAGTCGGCATGGTGGAAGACGATCAGCTCGCCGAGGTCTATCTCGAGCGGGAAAACGAATACACCCTGGCTGGTTCCATCTACAAAGGCCGCGTCACCCGCGTCCTGCCAGGAATGCAGTCTGCCTTCGTGGACATTGGCCTGGAGCGCGACGCCTTCCTGTACGTTTCCGACTTCATGGAACTGGAGCCGGAGGATGCGGATTTGGACGATGCCCCGGCATTGCCAGTGCAGGAATTTAGCCAGCCCGCGGCTTCCGAGCCAGCAGCGGAATTCCAAGGCGAAGGGCAAGCCGCGCCGCAGTTTGTTCCACATTCGGCTCCCTCCGGCGAAAGGCAGCCTTCCGAGGGCCGGGAAAGGTCCGGCGGACGCGACCGTGATGGTAGAGGTGGGTTTCGCGGCCGTCGCCGACGTGGGCGACGCGATGGTCAGGAACGTGGTTCGGAGCGAAGTCCGGAAAGAAGTTCGGAACGGGTTTCAGAGCGCAGTCCGGAGCCGCCCCGGTTTTCACGGCCAGCGCCGAGTGAGTCGCGGTCGCGCGAATCGCGCCCACCGCGAGATGAGTACGGGCCGCCCCCGGGATATCAACCGATCATTCTGCCGGGAGAGTCGATCTCCAAGTACCGCGGAGTCACGCCGGCCGCCCCGGTAGCCGAAGAGCCAGCGCGCACGCGGGAAGAATCCCACGAGTTCGAAGAGTCTCACCGTTTCGAAGAAACGAATGAGTCTCATGACGCGATCGCGGAAACCTTTCCGCAAGACGAACCCCTATTCACAGAAGCTGCCGTGACCGAAGCGCCTGCGGTCGCGGCGTTCCTCGCGCCAGAGCCTGAAGAAGCACACGAGCCCGAAGTTGCGCAAAACGAGGTGGCGGCTGAATCTGAAGAAGACGCCTGGGACCGCGAGCAGAAGCGGCGTCACCAGATGAACGTGGCCGCGACCTTCGGCGAAGCCGCAGTAGAAACGGAAGAAACCGAGGAAGACAGAATTGCCGCCGAGCGCTCCGGCCAGAGATCCGCCTGGGTCCGGCCTGTGGAATCAGTCGCGCACGTGGAAGCTGCCCCGACCGTGGAAGAAGAAGAAATCGACGAAGAAGAAGCCGCCGTTGCCTCGTACGCGGACGAACTCGAAGAAGACGAAGCCTTCGACGAGATGGAGATGGAAGAGGAGATCCAGTCCGCAGAAGACTTGGTCGACCAACCAGCCGAGCGGGAGATTGCCGCGTCCGCGGAAAATGGGAACGGCGCAACCTCTGTCGAGACTGCTTCCGGAGAATCGGTTGAAGCCGCACGCGCCGAGGGCGACGAAGAAGGCGACGACGCTTCTGAAGCCGAAGCTGAACTTGAGGAGGCTCAGGCGGAAGCCGAGGCCATGCTTGCCGCGGAAGCGGTGGGTAGCGGCACTGTAGACGCGCAAGCTGAAGTTCGGGCCCCGGCTGCAACTGCGGCTTACACGCAGCGCGCGCGGCGTCCGGGGTTTGACCGGAATCGAGATCGCGGCGGCCGCGGCCGCCGTCCTAGCGGCGGTGGAGGCAGGTTCCGCCGCAATGAGCAGCGCAATCTTCCTCTGATCACCGATCTGTTGAAAGAAGGCCAGGAAATCCTGGTGCAGATTGCCAAGGAGCCCATCGGCAAGAAGGGCGCGCGCATCACCAGCCACATCGCGCTGCCGGGGCGGTTTCTTGTTTACATGCCAACAGTGAACCACACGGGAGTCTCGCGCAAGATCGCTTCCGAAGAAGAACGGCTGCGATTGAAGCGCATCATCCAGAGCGAAAAAGAAAACGGCCACGGCGGATTCATTGTCCGCACCGCGGCCCAGGGCGCCGACGAACAGGAACTGCGCGCCGACATCCGCTTCCTGAAAGGACTGTGGAACGAAATCCGCACCCGCGCGGAAGAAAGCAAGCCGCCGGCGCTGATCTATCACGACCTGAACATCGTCGAGCGCATCTTGCGCGACCAGGTTACGGCCGACTTTACCGCCATCTGGGTGGACACCGAGCAGGAATACGAACGCATCCTGCGTTTTGCCAACCGCTTCCAACCGGGACTGGTGCGGCGGGTGAAGCTTTACAGCAAAGAGGTCCCGCTGTTCGAGCAGTTTGGATTGAAAGACGAAATCGACAAAGCGCTGAAGTCGAAGGTGTGGCTGAAGAGCGGCGGATACATCGTCATCAATCAGACCGAGGCGTTGGTCGCAATTGACGTGAACACCGGCAAGTACGTCGGCAAGACGGCGCGCCTGGAAGACACCATCGTCAAGACCAATGTCGATGCGATCAAGGAAATCGTGCGGCAGATTCGGCTGCGCGATCTGGGCGGCATCATCATCATCGACTTCATCGACATGGATGAGCGCCGCAACCGGCAAAAGGTCATGCAGGCGCTGGAAGAGGCCCTGCGCGCCGACCGCGCGCCGTCCAAGGTGCTTCAGTTTAACGACTTCGGGCTGGTCGCGATTACGCGCAAACGGGTGAAGCAGTCGCTCGAGCGTACCATCGGAACCCCGTGCCCGTATTGCGAATCGACCGGATACGTGAAGTCGGTGAACACCGTTTGCAACGAAATCTATGTCGAGATGCGGAAGATCGCGAAGCAACTCGACCACACCGATGTGATGTTGCGGGTGAATCCGGAAGTGGCGAAGACGCTGAAGACCGCCGGGGGCCGCTGGTTGAACGAACTGGAAGAGCTGACCAAGAAGACCGTGATCGTGAAGAGCGATCCGGCGCTGCATCAGGAGCAGTTCGATATTAACTGAGCTGCGAGCTTCTAGCTTCTAGCTGCTAGCTTCTAGCAACCTGATTTGTGGGGAGACGGGCGTCCTCGCCCGTCTTTATTTAGTTTGCAAGACCTCTCTCGCCCAGCGATCAAAGGACATGAAATCGAAGTTTCTCGTGCTGACCGCGGTTGCCCTGGAGTTGATGACGGTGACCCTTCAGTTTGGAATTCCTGCAGTTCAAGGTCGCGCCTTTGGTGATCCTAAGTTTCCTCACTTGATCGTATTTCACGGCGACGTTCCAAACTCTGACATTGTGGATTTCCGTGGAAATTTCTACGAGAGCGCGCTGCAGTCCGCAATCTTCTGGACAGCGGCTCTTTTGGGAATTACGTTGCTGGCCAAACTGCTAAGAAAACTGTAGCGACGAATATCGGCAGCGTCAACCAGCACCGAGTAGAACTAGTTTGCTGCGACCGCAGCGCTCTTCGCTTCCACCGATCCCGTCAGCGTAGCCACAGCCATTCCGCTATAGTCTTTCAGTTTCTTAAGCGAAGTCTGGATTTCCTCCACTTGCTGGCGGTGTCCGCGCTGCGCGGCCAGCGTGCTTACGCGTTCGGCATTCTCGGTGGCGTTGCGGGCGATTTCGAGCAGCGTGACCAGTGAGTCTGCATGCAGCTTCCACAGCGAAGGCGAGTTGTTGGCGCGCTTCAACTCTTCGAGTTCGGTGATGATGCGGGCAGTTACCGCGACCAGACGCAACAGCACTCGCGCCACGCCGGCGCGTAGGCTTTTTTCTTCTAGATAATCGGCGCAGTAGGCTTCGGCTTCGGCCGGAGTCAAAGTCAGGTTGAAGAAGCGCATGGGAACGACCTGGCGGAACTTGGGGTCGGCCACGCGCACGAAAATTCTCACCGACTCCTCGACTTTGAGCAGCTTGGTTTCTTCCGACGCGACCTGCTGCGGCGTTACCGCCTTTTGCATGGCCTTTAAATTGAATGGCAGTCGAACCGCCACGTTGCTGGCAGTCTTTACCGCGGGCTTGGCGGGCGCAGATTTGGCGGCTTTGCCGCCACGCTTAGGCCGCGGCATGGAATCCAGGGTCTGCTTCAGTCTCGACACGCGATGGAATTTTTCCAGCGCCTGACCGTAGTCGAGCTTGAGCAGGCCGTTCTCGTCCAAGCCTTTCACGTGATCGACGGTGACATCTACGCCGTCCACACTGCCCAAGATGGTACCGCCCTGCTCTTCGAGATCGTCGGCGAAGATCTTGATCTCTTTGGCGGCGGCGTGGAACAGCTCGTCGAATTTCGATCCGAACGTCGAATTGTAAGGCGCGATAGTGGCGAGCACGCCGGGATGAAAGAACGAAATGTCGAGCGACTGCTTGATCTGGCGGACAGTCTGGATGATGCCGGACTCGAGCAGCGCATTCAGTTCGTGGAACCGCAGCACCTGCTCCTCCAGCGCGTCGAAGCGGCGCAGCGTCTGAATATGTTCTTCCGGGAGCGGCGGCAGATCGGCGTCGGCGAGGATTTCAATCAGCGCGATTTCAAACGGCGAAAGCGGCAGCGAACCATCGAGCCCATAGCCACGCTGCTCCCACTGACCGGGCACGCGGGGATGCCGATAGAGAAACGTAGAGACGATGTCGGTCTTGTCGCGGTCGTAATCGTTGTGTTCTTTTTTGCGGACAAAATACCGCAGCATGGCTTCAGCGATTTCGGGATCCGAGTCGTCGTTGAAGGCCCGTCGCAACATCGCTGGCGAAATGGCCATGTCGAGCAGGCGCAGCCAGCGGCGCATGGAACCGAGGGTCTCGCCCACATCGTTGTCGCCGTGCAGGGAAACGGTTTCGAGGCCTGCCGGGACCGGGACTTCGCCTTCGACGGACTCCTGCAAGAGCTTCTCGTAGAAACCCTGCACAGTAGCTAAGATGGCGAGCTCCCATTTGGGATCTTCAGCCAATGAGTTGCCCCCTGGACGTTCCCTCAGTGAAACCGGTGTCAAAGTAATACTGCCAGAGCGCGGGGGTTACGGGGTAGTTACCTTGGTAAGCTGGAATGCGGCAACAGGCTTCAGGCGTCAGGCCTCAGGCTGCTTGACCCCAAGAGTGCGTATGGCAACAAATACAGCTGCCAGGATCGACAAAATTCCGAGGATCGCCCATCTGTTCTATACGAAAGTTGAAGGCACAGGAACCTTCGGGCTGGTGTTACCTCAGACGGTATGCTCCTGATCCCTAAAGCCTGATACCTGATGCCGCGTTCGTTCAGCTATACAGCGTTTGATTGTGAACGTGATGGATCGAAAGAGCGGATCAGCCCATTGATGAGTTTCCCTGTCTCGCTCGTCAGGCCGAGGATTCTTGCAGCCTGTACCCGTCTAACGTAAGAGAGCCGCTCTGCCAACGCGATTTGCGCCTCGATTTCAAAAAGAGAGCCGCGAGCCATGGCGAGAAAGCGAACTAAGTCCTTTTCCGTAGAACGGCCCTTGCCCTCCGCAATGTTGCTCATCACGGAGACCGCCGCCCTGCGAAGTTGACTGGTGAGGCCGAACATCTCCTCTTTGGGAAATGCATGAGTCACTTCATAAACTGAGAGAGCGAGATCCATCGCTCTTTGATAGCATTTCAAGTCTTTGAAGGTCCCGCTCACGGTGTGCATGAAGCATACTTGAGAAGGCGGACACAGGCCCCAAAGATTCTGAAAACTTTTTTCAATCAGTTCCGTTTTGGGACGTAGCAAACTTACCAAATGCCTGAAGCCTGAAGCCGGTTTCACTCGAAAACCACGGTCTTATTTCCATACAGCAGCACCCGGTTTTCCACGTGCCAGCGCACGGCGCGGGAGAGCACCACTTTTTCCAGGTCGCGGCCCTTCTGGATGAGGTCGTCCACCGAGTCGCGGTGGGAGACGCGGACCACATCCTGCTCAATGATGGGGCCATCATCGAGCACCTCGGTGACATAGTGGCTGGTGGCTCCGATCAGTTTCACGCCGCGGGTCGAATGCCTGGTGGTAGGGCTTGGCCCCGACAAACGCGGGCAGGAACGAATGGTGAATGTTGATGATCCGGCGCGGATAGGCATTTACGAACTGGTCGGACAGAATCTGCATGTAGCGGGCGAGGACGATGAAATCCACGCCGTGGCGTTCGAGCAGCGACAAGACCTGTCGCTCGGCACCGAGCTTGTCGTCCTTTTCGACCGGGACCAGAAAAAACGGGATGCGGTAGAAATCGGCGATGGGTTGGCTGTCAGGATGATTGGAGACGATGCAGGGAATTTCGCAGGCAAGTTCGCCGCTCTGATGGCGGTAGAGCAGATCCACCAGGCAGTGGTCGTACTTCGAAACCAGAATTGCCATGCGCGGGCGGTAGTCGGACTGCGCCAGCCGCCAGTGCATGTCGAAGTCAATGGCGATGGGCGAGAAGTGCTTGGCGAAGTCATTTAACGGGATGTCGAATTCGGTAGGATCGAACTCCACCCGCATCAGGAAGGTGCCGGAATCGAGGTCGCCGTGTTCGTCGGCGTGCAGGATGTTGCCGCCGTGCTGGAAGACAAATCCGGAAATGGTGGCGACCACGCCTTTGCGGTCGGGGCAGCTGAGGAGGAGCACCGCCGATTTCTTTCTTGCCGGTGCCGTGCTCATCGCCGAGCCTTCAAATCTTTCAGGATTTCGCGTGCGGCATTTGCGCCAGAGCCGCCAGTCAGCCCGGTCCCGGGATGGGTCCCTGATCCGCACAGATAAAGATTCTCAATGGGCGTCCGATAGCGCGCCCAGTCGAGCATGGGGCGCATGGTGAAAATCTGGTCGAGCGCGAGTTCGCCGTGGAAAATGTGTCCGCCGGTCAGGCCGTAGGTTTCTTCAAGGTCGAGCGGGGTGATGATCTGATGCGACAGAATCTTCTCCGGCAGGTCGGGTGCGTATTGCGCCAGCGTTTTGACCACGGTGTCGCCGAGTGCGACGCGCTGGGACTCATCCTGCCATCCGCCGATCTTCAGTTTGTAAGGTGCATATTGCATATAGATCGACATCACGTGCTTGCCCTCGGGCGCGAGCGAAGGGTCGGTGAGTGTAGGAATTGTAACTTCCAGATACGGGGCGCGCGAGAAGTTTCCGTACTTGGATTCGTCAAATGCGCGCTCGAGATAGTCGATCTCGGGGCCAATTTGGATTCTGCCGGCCATCGCTTCGGCATTGCCTTTTAGAGCCGTGAACGTGGGAAGACCGGACAACGCCAGGTTTACCTTGGCGACAGTCCCGTTCATGCGGTAGTTCTGCAGGCGCTTGGTGAAGCTGGGCTGAAGCAGCGCAGGGTCGGTGAGCTTTAAGAACGTGCGCTTGGGGTCGGCGTTGGAAACGACCGCACGGGCCTGGACTTCTTCTCCGGTTGAGAGCACTACGCCTTGAGCAATACCATTCTTAATTCGAATCTCGATGACTTCGGCGCCGGTGCGAATCTCGGCCCCGGCGCTTTGCGCCGCAGCGGCCATGGCTTGAGTAATCGAACCGATTCCGCCGAGGGCGAACGAGCGCTCGCCATCCGCGGCGCGGAGTAAGTACACCAGCGCGGTTCCCGCAGACCACGGACCGAGAAACGTCCCGAAAATTCCCTGCGCCGCGACCGTGGCACGGAGCAATTCTGTTTCGAAGAATTCGGCAGCGAGGTCGGCGACCGCCATCGGGCCCCAGCGCAGCAGGCTGAACATGTCTTTCTTGCCCAGGCCGCGTGCCGCGCGGCCCAGCTTCAAGAGGGCAAATAGATCTGAAGAATCGGGGGCCTCGATTTGCGGCGGAGTTAGCGCGAGGGCTCTGGAAATGACCGTTGCGGCCTGCGCTACGGCACGGCGGAATTCGGGATAGCGCGCGGCGTCTTTCTGCGAGAACTCCGAGATTTGTTGCGCGGATTTTTCAACGTCGCGATAGAGGAGAAGCGCGCGGCTGCCGGGCGATAGGGATGTAGTCTCGATCTCGGGTGTAATCAGTTTCAGCCCGTGCTTCGCCAAGTCCATGTCGCGAATCAGGTCAGGACGGAGCGCCGCCGAGTGCGCCAGCACCGACGAACGGAATCCGGGGTGGAATTCTTCGGTGATTGCGGCGCCGCCAACCTGATTGCGGCGCTCGAGCACCAGCGGCTTGAATCCGGCGCGGGCCAGGTAGAAGGCTGTGACCAGCCCGTTGTGGCCGCCGCCGATGATCACGATGTCGCCAGAGTCAGGCATTCGCTACGCTCTGTGGCTCTTCCCCTGTGAAACTCTGTGTTCTCTCTGGTGGGTTCGGTTTTGTTTCAATCGAAAGGCAAAACCTTTAACCACAGAGGGCACAGAGGAACACAGAGGAAATTCGTTAACCCGCATCTTTCAACACCTCCAGCGCCGACAACCTTCCTGGAGCGCCCATGATTCCGCCGCCGGGGTGTGTAGCGGAACCGCACATGTACAGATTCTTGATTGGGGTGCGGAATCGTGCCCATCCCGAGACTGGACGCAGAAAGAAAAGCTGCTCCAGCGAAAGCTCGCCTTGGAAAATGTTGCCTTCGGTCAAGCCAAAGTCGCGCTCGAGGTCGAGCGGCGTGAGCACTTGTTTGTGCAGGATAATGTTTTTCAAATTCGGCGCATACTCGGAAACCGTGTCGATCACGGTATTGCCGAAGTCGTCGCGAAGCTGGTCCCAGTTCAGGCCGGGCTTCAGTTTGTAAGGCGCGTACTGCACGAAGCACGACATCACGTGCTTGCCCGGAGGCGCGACGCTGGGATCGGTGAGCGACGGAATCACCATATCTATATACGGACGCCGCGAAAACATCCCGTACTTGGCGTCGTCGTAGGCTCGCTCCATGTAGTCAACCGCCGGAGAAATGGAAATTGCGCCACGAAGATGCAAGCCGGCTCCGGGCATGCACTTGAAATCCGGCAGGGCATCCAGAGCTAAATTCACTTTCCCGGACGATCCACGGAATTTGTAGCGGCGGACTTCGTCGAGAAAGTCCGCCGGCAGATTTCCGCTGTCAATGAATTCGATAAACGTATGCCGTGGATCCACGCTGGAAGAAATCACGCTGCCATAAACCTCATCGCCGTTGGCCAGCGCAACTCCAATGGCCCGGCCGTTCTTCACGATGATCCTCGCCACCGACGCTTCTTTGCGAATTTCCACTCCAGCCTCAACCGCGGCTTCGGCGATGGCGTTGGAGATTCCGCCGGTGCCGCCGCGGGCGAATCCCCAGGCGCGAAATGCGCCGTCGATCTCTCCCATATAGTGGTGCAGCAGAACGTATGCCGTGCCCGGAGAGCGCACTCCGAGAAACGTCCCGATAATTCCCGACGCCGACATCGTCGCCTTGAGCACGTCGGTCTCAAACCACTGATCGAGAAAATCCGCCGCGCTCATGGTCATGAGCTGCACCAGGTTGTAGCGGTCGTCGCTGGCGAGCTTCTGAAAACGCCGTGCTAGAAACAGCAGCTTCGAAAGATCTTTGGGATTGAATCCGGTCGGGTCGGGCGGGACCATGTTCATGATTGGCTTCACGAAATGGCACATCGGCTGCATGGCTTTGCCGAATTCGTCGTAGGCCTCGGCGTCGAGCCGCGAGTGGCGCGCGATCTCGCGATGCGTCTTGCCATGATCGTTCACCCGCCACAAATAATCGCCACTGAGCATGGGTGTAAACGTGCCATCGAGGGGAAGAATTTCGAGGCCATGGCGGGGAAGATCTAGGTCGCGGATAATCTCCGGCCGCAGCAGAGAGACGACGTAGGAGCAGACAGAAAACTTGAATCCGGGAAACACTTCTTCTGTGACCGCCGCCCCGCCGAGCACGTGCCGGCGCTCGAGCACGAGGACTTTCTTCCCAGCACGCGCAAGATACGCCGCATGGGTGAGGCCGTTGTGGCCTCCGCCGATCACGATGATGTCGTATGTCTGGGCCATCGCTTTTAGCTTCGAGCGGTGAGTTGTGAGCTTCGAGCGACCCAGAGTTTGCTCATAGCTCGCCGCTCATTGCTCACAGCCTTCGAACAGGAATGATACTGGCGAAACGGCGTGGCGCGTGGATCAGAGTCCACTGAGGAGAACAATCCATTGGATGAGGCGGCGCATGGAAGATTACGTTCTTGATTGTATCCGACCGCGTTCCAGCGTGGCGGAGTAAAATCTGGCATGGCTCGAATCATGCCGCCTCCGGCTTCGTTCTTGTTAGTCCTGATCCTGAGTTTCAGCGCGTCCGCGGCGGCGCCCAACTCCTCGGATTGGACCGAGCCCTTCCCTCCGCACCACATCGCCGGCAACATTTATTACGTGGGGACGCGGGGCCTCGCATCCTTCCTGATCACAACACCTGAGGGCCATATTCTGATTAACAGCGACCTCGAAAGTACTGTCCCGATCATTCGAGACAACGTCGAAAAGCTCGGTTTTCGCTTCAGCGACATAAAGATTCTTCTCATCAGTCACGCGCACTTCGACCACGCCGCGGGCAGCGCTTCGATCAAAAAGATGACCGGCGCCAAGTACATGGTGATGGATGCCGACGTCTCTGAAATCGAATCCGGCGGCAAAACTGATTTCCAATACAGCGATTCACCGGACGCGCAATTTTCGCCGACCAAGGTGGATCGCGTCTTACACGACGGCGACGAAGTAAAACTTGGAGGTACTGTCCTGGTCGCTCATCTTACGCCCGGCCACACCCGAGGTTGTACGACCTGGACGATGAGAGTCGTGGAGGGCGGAAAGACTTTGGACGTTGTCATCGTTGGCAGTCCCAACGTGAACGCCGGATATAAGCTGGTGAATAACGTGGCGTATCCGCAAATCGCACAGGACTACGAGCTCACGTTTAAGACTCTGAAGTCTTTGCCTTGTGATATTTTTCTGGGCGCTCACGGAAGCTATTACGGAATGGAAAGTAAGTTCGCCCGTTTGAACCAGGGCGGGGCGAATCCATTTATTGATCCCGAAGGTTATAAGGGTTATGTCGCCGAGAGAGAGCAGGCGTTTCGGGCGGAACTGAAGAAGCAGTCGGAGGCGAAGCAGTAATATATGTCGAAGACGCACCCTAATGCGCGTCACTCTTCTTGAGTTGGCTGCGGAGGCGCAGGTTTTCCTCGCGCAGAGCTTTTATCTCAACGTATGCCTGCGTTAGTTCTTGTTCATGCGTGGTATCGCTTTTCATGCTTCGCAGAAGAAGTTCTGACGAATAGCCCTACGCCGCAAGCGCCCGATACAGTTGATCTTTCGAAGTCCAGCCTTGAACGGGCTTGCATACTTCATCGAGTTCCGTCACAACGTCCCTCAGCTCTTGATCGGACATCAGCTTCGCATCTTCGGGCGATGTACGGTACGCTCGTAGGATCGTATTTGAGCAATGAACGTTGACAGAGGGGCTAAGTTCAGCTTGCTCGGCGAATACAGGAAGCGCCACTCCACACAGAAGGTCAGCAAGATATACTCTCAGCACGTTAGCGATCCTCCCTTAATCTGACTTCTGCGCTGGAATCGGCAATCACAAGGTCCTTTCCGTCGAACAGCCATCCTTCGGGCAGCGCCACAGTTGTTTATTCGTCTCCGGCTCATCAGAGGCAACATAAAGCGCAGTGTCATGTTCCGCGCAGGCTAAACCACCAGGAGGAGGCCCCATAAGTAACTTTCCATTAACCACGTCAAAGTATCCGCTGTCTGGATGGTAGTGCCGAACACATCCCGGCGAGGAACAGGCGTGGGGGTCTATCATGGCTTCTTGCTTCCGGTCTTCGACGATAACAGCCTCCATCGTGGTGGATGGGTGCCGGTCACAGAGGATGTGTATTTGCAATTGAGTTCCCATAAATTCATGTCTCCTACTTAAATTATATCTGGTTGGTTCGCGGGCCCTGCTTGGGCCGTGCTCCACACGGCGACAATTTTTCACCACAGTGGACACAGCGTCAGAAGGAAAATAAAATCCGTAGCGAGGAAGACATCTTGCCCATTGGAACCGCATTTCACGAACGAACTCTCCCTCTCTGCCAGAGCCTCAACTACCGCGAGTGGTCGGGATACTACACGGTCAGCGTGTACGAGGTGCATCACGAGCACGAGTACAACGCCATCCGCAATGCGGCGGCTCTGATTGACATCACGCCGCTGTACAAGTACCTCATCACCGGACGCGACGCCACCAAGCTGGTGAACCGCATCATTACGCGCGACATCAACAAAGTGGCCAAGGGGCAGGTGATCTATTGCTGCTGGTGCGACGAGCAGGGCAAAGTGGTGGACGACGGTACTATCACGCGGCTGGATGAAAACCGCTATCGCTGGACCGCCGCCGAGCCCAACCTGCGCTGGTTTCATCAGAACGGGCTGAACATGCACGTCCAGATCGAAGACATCTCGGAGAGCACCGCGGCGCTGGCGCTGCAAGGGCCGACTTCAGCGCGGCTGCTGAAGACCGTGGCCGAAGCGGAAATTGCCAATCTGAAATATTTCCGCATGACCCGCGGCAAAATCGCCGGCGTTCCGGTGGATATTTCACGCACCGGCTACACCGGAGACCTGGGTTACGAAGTCTGGGTGGACTGGAAGGATGCGGTAAAGGTCTGGGATGCGATTGCGGCGGCGGGAAGGCAGTTTGATTTGCATCCGACCGGGATGCTGGCGCTCGATGTGGCACGGGTCGAGGCTGGATTGTTACTACTCGACGTGGACTACACCAGCTCGCGCAAGGCGCTGATTCCCGTCGCAGAAGTATTCTCCGTATGAGTTGGGATTTGGGAAGATGGTGCACCTGCAGAAAGAAAATTTCATTGGGCGCGCCGCTTTGGCGAAAGACGAGAAGAACGGAGTGGAACGGCAGTTGGTTGGGTTGGAACTCGATTGGCTTGAAATCGAGGCCCTCTACGAAAAATTGGGACTGACTCCGGCCGCGCCGAGCCAAGCTTCGCGCGTGCATGTGCCGGTTTATGCGGGCAATAAGCAAGTTGGGAAGGCGACTTCGACCACTTGGTCTCCGGTGCTGAAGAAGATGATTGCGCTGGCCAGCGTGGAGACCGCGCACTCACAGCCAGGGACCAAATTACAAATGGAAGTGACGATTGAAGCGGTGCGGGAGAAGGCGCTGGCGACCGTTACGAAGTTACCGTTTTTCAATCCGGCGAGGAAGACGGCAGTGCCGGTTTAGGCTTCAGGTGATGTCCGAGTAGGTGGGCGAGAAGAAGTCGTTGTCTATGAATCTGTAGTGACATTCTATGCAGATCCAGTCCTTGCCATTCGTGAAACCTGTCCCGTGGGCCACGTCCTCCGACTCGAACAATTCCCCGCGGCAAATCTCGCACTGATCCTTCTTCCAACCACCTTTCACCAGCTCGAATTCGGACGATTTCTTTGCGAGAGTCAAATCGAAGGAAACTTTCTTTCCGTCTTTCTTCACTACGATGTTGCGCGCCTTCCACTGTTTGCACGTCCAATAACATTCTCTAAGCTTTCGCACGTCTTTGCGAAGCTCCTCCACGTTCCTCTTCGTACCCCGAATCGCCATCACCTCCGGGCCGGTCACCGCGCGATGATAAGTAATTGGACGGCGAGCCTCTGCATAACCTCTCCGCTCTCCGAAGGCTTCCACTCTCTTCCGCAGCGATTCCAAGTGTGCCCCGAGTTGTAAGAGGGACGCTGCGGATGCGAACTTATCGTCTCGCATCAGCCCAATCAGCAGGTGGGTTGTGCCGATGGGGCGATGGTTGAGCCGATCGGCTTCCTCTGCCGCATAAGAAAGCGCGCGCTTGGCGTGCTCGCTCAGGGGCAAATCGACATTCGTAGGGATGCTTTTCGCGCCCGGCCCGATGCGTGAGGTGACTTCTTGGCGCAGCGCGTCGAAATCTGCCCTTAGCAGAACATGCCGGACGACTTCCTTATCTTCGCGAAGAAGCCCCAGCAGGAGATGTTGTGTATCGATGCAGGGGGATCCGAAGTTGCTGGCTTCATAGCGGGCGAAGAAGACCACGCGACGGGCGCTTTCTGTATAACGCTCAAACATAAACAATTCTCAGGCGGGAAGAATTATCCCATGCCGAGGTCTTCAGCGGCTTCTAGGGGCGTGCCGCACTTGCGGCAGATCACGGCGCCGCAGTCGCCGCAGGTCAGGGGATCGGTGATTTCAACCGCGCAGCTGGGGCAGTAGAGTGGTTCTGATTTTGCGGGGTCGGTGGACATCAGGTGAAATGTAGCACAGCGCGGAGTGCGGTTTCTTTCACGCTAGCCCGGGTAAGTCATTCCGCCGGCTCTACCCAAAGGCTTGCGCCCCTTCGGCAAGCTCAGGGCAGGCTCTGGGCTGCATTCTTTCGCCGCTTCTCGGCTCGCATTGGGAGCGGTCCTGAAATGTCGAGATCCGGGCATCGATCTTATCTATGCCGTGAGCTGCCTGTTGAGAGATGCGGCCAAGAATCAAAGCCTGAACCGAGCGCCAAAGCCTACAGTCTAGAGCCCGGCGCCTGAAACCTAGAGCCCGAAGCCCCAGAGCCTGAAGTCTGAAGCCTAGAACCTGAGGTCTACCTGAAGCCTGGAGCCTGAAGCCCGTCTTTAGCTTCCCAGCACTTCCGCTACTTTCGCTGTCAGCTCTGACGGCGTGAACGGCTTCTGCAGGAAGCCGGCATTGCGGTCGAGGTCTTCAATTTCGTCGTCAGCATAGCCGGACATGTAGAGGACGCGGATCTCGGGGCGGGTTTGGCGCACCAGGCGGGCCAATTCGGGGCCACTAATTTCGGGCATGATCACATCGGTCAGCAGCAGATCGATCGTGCCGGAGTAGCTGGACAGTAGAGCCTTGATCGCATCCGAGTCGGGGGCGGTCAGGATTTTGTATCCTGCCTGCGCCAGAATGGTTTCGCCAAGTTCGCGCAGCAGAGGTTCGTCCTCGGCCAGGAGAATGGTTCCGCTGCCGCGCTTGTGAGTTTCCATCACAGTGATTTTACGGACGGGTACTTCCTCAGGTTCCACCCGCGGTAGCAAAACGTAAAACGTGGCGCCGTGTCCGGGTTCGCTGTTCACACCGATGTGGCCATGGCTCTGCTTGACGATGCCATACACGGTGGCCAAACCCAGCCCGGTCCCCTTGCCCACCTCTTTGGTGGTGAAGAAGGGTTCAAAGATGCGCTCACGGGTGGCCGCATCCATGCCGGTGCCAGTGTCGGCAACCGATAGCGTAACGTAATCGCCGGCACGCACCAGGGTTTCTCCTGCCCCGGAATCAGAGTCGATATGCCTTGCGGCCGTGGAAATGGTGAGCCGCCCGCCTTTGGGCATGGCATCGCGGGCATTGACCACCAAATTCAGCACCACCTGTTCCATCTGGACCGGGTCGGCTTTGACAAATCCCAGGCCGGGCGCAGTGCGGATGTTGAGGTCAACGTTTTCCGAGAGCACGCGGCGCAACATTTTTTCCAGACCGTGCACGATCGTATTCAAGTCGAGCACCCGGGGCTGCAGAGTCTGGCGGCGGCCGAAGGCCAGCAATTGATGAGTGAGCGCGGCCGCGCGATCGGAGGCTTGCTGAATCTCCATGGCGGCGCGTGCGTCCGGGCCTTGCGGGTTGCGTTCCATCAGCATGCTGCTGTAGCCCTTGATGATGGTCAGGAGATTGTTGAAGTCGTGGGCCACACCCGACGCCAATTGGCCGACCGCCTCCATGCGCTCAGTTTGCGCCAGGCGGGTTTGCAGTTGCTTTTGCTCGGTGACGTCGAGGAGAACGCCGTGCAGCAACGGCCGGTCGTCGGGCCCCGGCACCAGGGTACCGCTGTCGTTGATCCAGAGGATTTCCCCGTCCCGCCGAAAAATTCGATATTCAGCGCGAAAGGAATTGCCCGCCAGAGCGGCATCTTCCGCGGCGTTCACGACTTGATGATCGTCAGGATGCACATGCTGAATCCAGTTGGCGGGGTTGGAAAGCCATTCCCCGGGTGTGTACCCGAGCAGCGATTCGATTTGCGGGCTCACGAACAACCATTTGCCTTCCAGTCCCAACTCGGCAATGTAAGTGACGGCGGAAAGCTGCTCGACCAGGCTGCGATAGCGGGCTTCGGCCTCCTGGCGTGCGCGCTCGTTGCGCATGCGCTCGCTGATGTCCACGGCGATGCCGATGGTGCCGGTCAGCTTGCCGTCCGCGCTGCGAGTGGGCGCCCAGTGGGTTTCAAAATACAGGTCCACATCGGGAAGCGCGCCGGAGCTGGTGAACTCTTCGCCGGCGAGGGCGCGCCGCGCCGACTCCAGAATCTTCGGGTACTGCCGGTAAAACTGGAAGATGGACCGCCCGACAACCTCGCTGGGTTGCAGGCCGAGCTTCTCCAGAGCGCGGCCTTCGGAGAGCGTGAACACTCCGTCGGCGTCCAGTGCAAAGAAAACCACTGGCGCCTTGGCCATGACGGCGCGCAGGTGCTCCTCGGCCTGAGTCAGCTGTGGGGCGGATTTCGGTTGAACGCTCAGAAGTCGGTCCCCTCAAGCGGCGCGTTTACTTCGTCCGTGGCCGCGCGGCAGCATGGGTCAGTCTAGCGCAACGAAAAAACTCTATTGAATTACCTTCGTCACTCGCTATGCCGGTAGATCTAAGCCTATCCATCTCTATTTCGTAAGCCGGTTATATTTCTGCAGAACTTCCCTGAGCTTGTCGTGGGGCAAAGCCGGTACCGTTCTGTTGTTGACTCCGGTCATCGTTTCCGCCGCGACCATGGAGTTGACGACGGCCTCCTCCGTCGCTTGTACCGCTGCCAGGAACAATGGATCTAGGGCGTCGTTGGGCAGCATCATGATGTGCCGAAGTCCTTTGTCAGAAATCGCATCAGGATTTGCAGTAGAGAAGGCAATGAAAAGATCACCCGAACCGTTGCCGGAGTAGCTGCCATCCCTGCCGAGGCCAAGCGCAGCCCGGCGCGCCAGCCGCTTGAGTTGCGTGGGAATCAGAGGCGCATCGGTCGCGACTACAACGATGATCGACCCGGTGTCATCATCCCATATCTTGGGGCCGGGAATTTCGCGTCCCACCGGTACGCCGGCGATCCGCAATTGCTCGCGCTCACCGTAATTGCACTGGACGAACACGCCGACGGTGTAACCGCCTTCTTTTGCAGTAAGAAGGCGAGACGCAGTTCCTTCCCCGCCCTTGAATTCGTTGCAGATCATTCCGGTGCCGCCGCCGACGTTCCCTTCGGTGACTGGGCCGCCGGCGGCAGTGTCGAGCGCATGAATCGCATCCTGCGCGGTCACGTGAAAGCCATTGATGTCATTTAAGTAGCCGTCCCAGGTTTCGGCCACCACGGGCAGGGACCACCAGTAGCCTTCCATGTCGGGCTCCCCGCGCTTCACCTTCCAGGCGATGACGGCGTCATGCACCACTCCCACGCTGTGGGTGTTTGTAATCATGACCGGCCCATCGAGAAAGCCGGAATCCTCAACCCAGTGCGACCCGGTCATTTCGCCATTGCCATTCAGGCTGAACCAGCCCGCGAACACGGCGTCGCGGGATTCTTTCCCCCGCGGGAGAATCGCGCTCACCCCTGTCCGCACGGGGCCGACACCCACCTGCAACGCGCCGGATCCGGAAATCCGCGTGGTGTATCCGACTTCGACGCCTTTCACGTCGGTGATCGCGTTCAGCGGCCCCGGATTGCCGTCGAATGGAACCCCGAGGTCGCGGGCGCGCGGCTTGGTTTGTGCTCCCGCTACCAGCGAACAAAAAAGCGCCGCCGCCAGCCCAATCCCGTTGCCTGATCTGCGCATCCAAACCCCCGAATGGAGAAGATGCAGTATAGTCGAGACGTTGTGGCGAGACGAAGCAGGCGGAAAGACATGGAAAACTGGAAGAAGTTTCTGATTGCCGGCTCGGCCGGCCTGAGTGTGATGTGCTTTTTGAAGCGGCGCCGCGGGACTGGGTTTTTCTTCGGCGGAGTTGCATTGGCGGCGCTGGCCTCCGAGTATCCCGAGCAGTTCCGCGAGATCCGCTCCAGCCTGCCGCAGCACTTGCGGCGAGGGGCCACTTTGCTCAACGTTGCGTCGCGGATTGGCGAACACCTGGGGGCAGTCGGCGGGCGAAGAGACTCGGCCTGGGACGAAGAGTTGGCCTGAGCTTTACTCGATTCCCAATTGCTTGCGCGCTTCCGGGCTGATGCGCTCCGGGGTCCAGGGCGGGGTCCAAACGACATTCACGTTCGCATTGCGGACGCCCGGCAACTGGAGTAAACGCATCTTGATCTGCTCGCCAATGCTCACGTGCGCGGGGCAGCCCTGCGAAGTCAGCGTCAAATCGATCGTGACATCCTGTTTCTCGTCCTCCGCGGGATCGAACTTCACGCCGTAGATTAGTCCAAGATCAACGATGTTGACGGGAATTTCCGGGTCGTAGCAATCCTTCAGCGCAGTGAGGACTTCTCCTTCGGTGGTAGCTGGCATGGGTCAAGTTTACCGCATCTGCGAGTCTGCTATCCTACGCAACTATATTAGGCAGATATGAAGCAAAGAATTCAGATCACATTGCTTATAGGGCTTCTGATCGCCGGCATCCGCGTCGGGATTATTTTCTACGATCGCCACGAAGCAGCGATTCAGCAGAACAAGAAAGCCGACCTGACGCCGCTGAACCCCGACTATTACGTCAACCCCAAGAAGCTTTATCCCTACGATCTGAAGTCGGCGAAGCAGCTGACCAAGCAGCCGGTGTGGGTCAAGGTCGGATACGCGTATTCGTACTACGGCTATGACCCGGCAACCCGTCATGTTGATTTTTCTCACGAAGCCGGAAAGCTGCTGCCGATTCAGAAGATCGAAGTCAAGGATGTCGTGACCGGAGTCTCGCCAAAAGATGCGGGTGAGCGTCAGATTGTGGCGGTGTTCGAGCAGGAGGGTAGGCATTACGCCGCGCCCATCGGTACGGAGAGCGGCGGCGATTACAAGTTCTACTCCGACGACATGCTGTTCATTGAAGATCCGCACCAGCTCTACAAACACTGGCCTGCCGATGTGTGGCAGGCGATTGATCAGCATCAGGTGAAGCCGGGTATGAGCGAACTGGAAGCGGACTTCGCCGTCGGGATTGGGCTACTGCAGGCGGGCGGCGACGAGACGGACCGGACGCTGAACTATCCCAACGGCGGGAAGCCGCTGGTGATCAGCTTCCACGACGGCAAGGCGATGGAGGTCAATCCTGGGACCGGCGGGTAGAACGATTGCAGACTTAAGATTTCAGATTCCTGCAATCGCCGCTCAATCGGCTTTCAGCACTTCCGACGTTGCGTCGGCTTCCTTCTGCTCATCGACGCGAATCTTTCCCTGATCATCAGAAAAGAATGATCGATGGGTGGGGTCAAGCTGTTTGGGCTCCATCGTAATTTCGAACGTGTCTTTCTCTTTGTGCGATTTGAAGATTACGGTGTAGTCGCCGCGGTTGGTGGCCACCATGCGGCGGGTGAACGAGCCGGTCTTGGCCAGATCCAGCAGCGTGGTGGCGTAGTGACTGTATTTCTTCTTGTAGATTTTCTGCGCGCGCAGGAAGGTGCGCAGGTAGCCGAGCGCGGCGGCTTCGGAGTCGGATCGCGCCGGATCGCCCTTAAACTTCGGTTGGTAGGGCGGCACAGATGGCGCAGACGCAGACGCAGGCGCCTGCGCCGCCGTCATTGCGGCCAGCAGCGCCGCAATCAGTAACCCCAAAACCGCCATCCCATAAGGCCTTTGCATGAACCTTGTAACCCTTGCCATTTGCTTTTTCCTCGCTGAAGATTGCTGAAACTGGGCCGCAATCCATGTTACTCCCGTAATTTGATGTGCATTACGGAACCTTGCATCGCACCGCAATACAGATATGCTTAACACATCCTTAAGTCCGGGGAATAGGCATACCTATGAAAGCTGCGACGGCGGTGAAGGCTGCACCCACAAAAAAACCGGCAATTCGTATTGCCGTAGTCGAAAGCGATCCCCTGCGCTTCGTCGGCTTCCGTGCGTTATTTGATTCCGAGCCCGATTTCGAGTTGGTTTCCGCCGGCTTGCCGGAGATTTCCCTCCTGCAAGACGTAGAACTGATTCTGCTGGGCAACCGTAACGGCCAGAACCTGTTCGATGTGATGGCCAGCCTGAAGGCTTCGCGCCCCGATTTGAGAATCATCGTGACCGGCGCGGGCATGGACGAGGAAACGGTTTTGAAGGCAATCGCCGCCGGGGCCAAGGGATACGTGGATGAAGCCGCTTCGGCAGCCGAGTTTGTGCAAGCCATACGGATCGTGAGCCAGGGGTCAGTCTGGGCGCCGCGCCATGTGCTGTCGATGTTCATCGAGCGGGTCAGCTCTTCTCCGGGGCGCATTTTCCCCAACGGCCGCGTGACCTTCACCGACCGTGAAAAGGAAGTCCTGGAAATGCTGGTGGCCGGACGCTCCAATAAAGAGATTGGCTCAGCCCTGGGAATCGAAGAGCGCACCGTAAAAGCTCACGTGGCGAAACTGATGCGCAAAGTCGGAGTACAGAACCGGATCGCGTTGTCGGTCCACGCGATTACGCACTCGCTGGTTACGGCGAAGTAAGCGCACCTTCGTGACCGATTCGGAGCACAGAGTACCCAGAAGGATGAGCGAGTGGTGGTGGTACTCAGTGCCCTACAGCCTTCTTTTCATTCTAGCCGCCGCGGTATTTGAGCTTCTTGGAACGTCTGGTTGGGCGCTGGGACACTCTGCCTGTTGTGATCCTTCTACTCGTTGCCGTCCTTACATCTATCTCTTCCGGTATTTGGCTCGTCACTGCGATCTATCAAATGGCCAACGGGGCGCTTCCGGCAACTACCAGAATTCTGGTGATGTTGATTCTCAGTGCAATCCCAACAGTGTTTTGCGTCTTATATCTGTCCAAAGGTTGAGATTCCTTTTGATTTGCCGCGTAAATCCGTGGCTTTTGAAGTTTTCCTAGGTTACTAAAGGTCAATGGCCTTGGTAATCTTGTCGGCGACCCGTCTCCAGTCCATACTCGCTTCACCTACCACAGAACCTGGGAGACGGGGTTGGAAGTGGCGGCTAGTCCGCTATTGCCGACCCCGATTTTTTTGCACCCCGAAAGCCCAGGCCAAGCATCTGGATCGTCAACAGCTTGCCGCCAATAAAGCCCATCTCCACAGAGTATTCTCCTAGAATCAGGTGTTCAGGTTAGAAATCTCTGTTCCCGAAGGTGTGAAAAGCTATGAAAAAGCTGATGTTAGTGCTGGTAGCGCTGAGCATGACGCTGGGTCTGGCCGCCTCCTCGTTTGCCGCGTCCGATGACGACGACAACAAAGCCGCTGACCGGGTGAAATCGGCCTCGACCATCCTGGAAGAAATCCAGTCCGCCCCAGACACTGGCATCCCAGACGAAGTCATGGGATCGGCGCAGTGCGTCGCGGTGGTTCCGTCCATGCTGAAGGCCGGATTTGTGTTCGGCGGGCGCTACGGACGCGGCGTGGCCAGTTGCCGCACCCCCAAGGGATGGAGCGACCCGGCGTTCTTCACCATCGAAGGCGGCAGCTGGGGTTTGCAGATAGGCGGTCAGGCGGTTGATCTGGTCATGCTGATCATGAACCAGAAGGGTATGGAGAACCTGCTCAACAGCAAGTTCAAGCTGGGTGCGGATGCCAGCGTCGCCGCCGGGCCGGTGGGCCGTCATGCCGCCGCCGACACCGATTGGACAATGCGCGCCCAGATACTCAGCTACTCACGCGCACGGGGGATTTTTGCCGGACTGGAGCTGAACGGTTCGGTGATCAAGGTGGACCGCGAGAGCACCCGCGAATTCTACGGGCACATGCAGCCCTTCAGCACCACGCTGGAAACCGTAACCTCGCCGCCAGGGTCGTATCCGTTCCTGTCGAGCCTGGCGAAGTGGGCCAAGCTGGCCAGCAAGTAAGGTCGAGGCTTCACCACAGAGCTTCACAGAGGAACCAAAATTCAGGTTTGCGTTCTCTGTGGCTCTGTGTCCATGTGGTGAAAGCTTTTGCCGGGTGAAACTTCCAGGCCTAACGCCTGAGGTCCCAAAACGCCCGATCTTGCGTCACCGACTCGAATACGCGCTGGCATGGATCTTCCTGAAGTGTATCGGCGCGCTGCCACGACCGCTGGCGCGCGCGGTGGGCATCTCGCTCGCCTGGTTTGTTTATCTCTTGCACGGAAAACTGCGCCGCGTGGGCAAGCGCAATCTGGAGTTGGCGCTTCCTGAAAAAAGCCGTCAAAGAGCGGGTCAAAATCCTGCGCGGAGTTTTCACCTCGCTAGGCCGCCAACTGGCGGAAGTCTGCCTCTACCGCTGGTACACCCGCCAGAACGTCAGCAAAATCGTGGTCTATGAGGGTTTTGAGAACTACGAGCGCGCGCTGGCCCGCGGCAAGGGCGTGCTGTTCCTGACGGCGCACCTGGGGGCGTGGGAGCTTTCGGCGTTCGCGCACTCGCTGTACGGATACCCGCTTGGGCGTGCTGATGCGGCCGCTGGATAATCCTTATCTCGACCGCGTGGGTGCGTGGCTATCGCACCCTGCACGGCAACAAAACCGTGGACAAGGATTTTGCCCGCGGCCTGATCGCTGCCCTGCGCAAGGGCGAAACCGTCGGCGTGCTCATGGACACCAACATGATCGCCAGTCAGGGCGTGTTCGTGGATTTCTTCGGCATACAGGCCTGCACCGCCAGCGGCGTTGCGCGCGTGGCTCTGCGTACCGATGCCGCCGTCGTCCCCGGCTTCACTATCTGGGACCCGATGCTGAAAAAATACCGCCTGCGCTTCGATCCCGCCGCCACGCTGATTCGCACCGGAGACACCGAAGCCGACGTGGTCGCCAACACCGCGCTGTTTACGAAGATTATCGAAGACTACGTGCGGCGGTATCCAGACCAGTGGCTGTGGGTGCATCGGAGGTGGAAGACGCGGCCGGAGGGGGAGAAGGGGTTGTACTGAGACTTGCTATATACGGACTTATCATCAACTATCGCGGCTTCCGAACGCGCTCCGGGGGAACCACTTCAATCCATCTCTCTGGCCCTGTCTCAGTTGACCGAAGGCGAGTCCACAAAGAACGACTCTCCCCTTCGGGGCCTCGCCCCACCAGAAACGTGACCCTGCTCAGGGCTGGTATATCGTTGCCGAAACCATTTAGCAAATGGGAGAAAGCTCTCGTCGAACATGTTGAGCCAATCTACCGTTGGGTATGGGCACGCGTCATAAATATTTTCTGAAGTCCACCACCAACGAACAGGTCCTTTGAATGAATACCGCTCCAGGATGGCCGTACCGCGACTTTCGTCCAAAGCGCGAACGAAATCGGACCATCGCATAAGACGCCCAAGACTCGTCATGCTAGCTTGGAACGCTTCTTCATTTCGTCTTTGAACGCGGCGCGCCACCAGGCCGTATGGTATAGACAGGCCAGCGGCGATGAACATGAATGGGATAAGAAGCAGTGACCATGGCAACCCAATATGGACGGGCTTTCTCCGCTCACTTCGTTTCAGATTCACAGGGATAGTTTAGATGCCACAGGTTCTTTTTCAAACAGTACCTGAACGCATCAGGCAGTGGCAGTCAGAATGTGAGCCTCAAAACCAATCGCTGCGATACGCGACCCACCAACTAGCATAGGCAATTGGGATAGTTGCGATTAGGGCCCACCACATCGGCAGTACGAGACCGGCCACAAGGCTGAGAATCGAGAAAGCTCCCCAGAAAATCTTTCTCTCCATCTTTTGATTCTATGCCGGCTTCCATTTCCTGACGCAAACGTATAAAACCAAAGTGCAATGAAACGGCGAGTCAGCGAGATTGCAGAAGCAGTCGGTGCGCGCGTGGTGGGCGATGCGAGCGTCGAAGTAAGCGGAGTCTGCGAGCATCGCGTCGGCGTCGTCTGGCGATCTTGTTTTCGCGGGAGACGAAAAGAGCCTGGCAGCGGCGCTTCAGTCGGGCGCGTCGGTGGTGATTGCCGGCAGCTTCGCGGAAACTGCGAAAACTTCCAAGACGCTACTGATCGTTTCTCATCCCCGGCCTGGCTTTTGCGCGTGCGGCGGAGTTGCTGCACGAGCCCGCCTCAACGCAAGCCCGGAGTTCACTCCAGCGCAGTTGTTCATGAATCGGCAAGTCTCGGCGAGCAAGTTTCCGTCGACGCGCACGCTTCGGTCGAAGTCGCGAGCCCGCGTCGGCAATCGCACCTGGATCGGCGCGAATTCCGTGATCGGCGCGGGCGTCGAAATCGGCGAAGACTGCAAGATCTATCCCAATGTGACGATTTATTCCGGCACAAAGCTGGGCAATCGCGTGATCGTTCATGCCGGAGCGGTGCTGGGCAGCGACGGATTTGGCTATGTCCGCGACGAGGCCAGCGGACGTCACGAAAAATTTCCGCAGATCGGAAAGCTTGAGATCGAAGACGACGTCGAAATCGGCGCCAACACGACCATCGACCGCGGCGCGCTGGAGACCACGCGCATTGGCCGGGGGACGAAGATCGACAACCTGGTCCACATCGGACACAACTGCGTGATTGGCGAAAACGTAATCATCGCGGCGCAGGCGGGATTTTCCGGCAGCATCATGATCGAAGACAACGTGATCATCGGCGGGCAAGTCGGCGTGGGGGAACATGCGCGCATCGAGGAAGGCGTGATGATCGGCGGCCAGGGCGGAGTGTTGCCCAAGAAAGTTCTGCGCGGCAAGGGCGTTGCGTTCTGGGGGACTCCGGCGAAACCGCTGCGGGAGTATTTGAAGCAGTTGGCGGCGCTGGCGAGGTTGGGAAAGAAGGAATAGTCGACACGCGATTTTCGTCTGTGGCGACAGGCCGTCCGGATACGGCTTCAGCCGTGTCGACAGGCCCGGCGGCGGCTTAAGCCGCTGCAGCGCCTTAAGGCGCGACAGACCAGTCGAGCTGACGCTCTGACAGACGAGCCCGGGACGACTGCCCCCGACGACTTGATAGCCACTCTCCTGATATTCTTTCCCCGCGATGCTGCGAATTGAAAGAAGCGCGTGGTTGCTGACAATTCTGTCGGCGATCCTGCAAGTCGTAATTTTCCCGCTGCCGAATTTTTATCTGCTGAGCTGGATTGCGGTTGCGCCCCTGCTGATCGCGATCCTGCGGGCCCGCCGTCCACAAACGCTGCAACTGCAGGGGTCAGAGAAGTTTCTACCGGCAAGCCCCGTCCAGGGATTTCTCCTCGGCTACCTCAGCGGAATCCTCTGGTACTCGGAAATTGTTATTGGATTTACAGCACCATGAAGCAGTACGGCGGCCTCAATGTATTCGAGGCTGCGGGCATACTCCTTCTGTTTTCTCTCTACCTCGGTCTCTATAACGGAGTGTTCGGGCTGATCATCAGTTGGCTGGCGCGCGGAGAATCCGGCGTGCGAAACGCGCTCGTGCTCTCGCCATTTGTCTGGGTAGCAGTGGAACTGGCGCGCAGCCGCATCACCGGATTTCCCTGGGACCTGCTCGGCGTGACCCAGGTGGACAACATTCCTCTCGCGCGAATCGCCACCGTCACCGGAGTGTATGGAATCTCGCTCGAGATCATGATCGTCAACGCCGCATTCGCTGCGGCGTTTCTGATCCGGCGAAATCGGCGCTCGCTGCTGATGGGCTGCGCTGGCCGCGACATTTGTGTTGCAAGTCGCGCGTTGGATTCCCGCGCCTGCGGTCCCTGCTGACCACACCGCGATGCTGGTGCAGGAAAACGTTCCCGTGCTCGACAGCGCCGACTGGACGACACAATATTTCGCGGACACGGTGACCGACCTGACCCGCCTCAGCCTGACTCCGCCGAAACAGTCGCAGCATCCGGACCTGATCGTGTGGCCGGAATCGCCGGCGCCTTTCTACAGCGGCGATCCGTCTGTTCCGCAACGCGGTCAGTCAGATCGCGCAGAGCTGCGCAATCCTGGATGGTGGTGGGAAACGTCGGCGTCGAAAACGCCATGATGTCCCCGCAGCACGTGACCCAAATCTTCAATTCGGCGACGCTGGTTTCGCCCAATGGAGAGTGGGGCGCGCGTTACGACAAGATTCATCTGGTCCCCTTCGGTGAATATGTTCCGTTCAAGGAGTGGTTTTCTTTCGCCGGAGGCCTGACCAAAGAAGTCGGAGACTTTTCTCGCGGCGCTTCGCGCCAGCCGCTTGCGGCCGGCAATCAGAAACTCGGAGTCTTCATCTGCTACGAATCGATTTTTCCTGACGACATCCGCCAGTTCGCCAACAACGGCGCGCAGGTATTCGTAAACATTTCGAACGACGGCTGGTACGGAGACAGCGGCGCTTATGCGCAGCACCTGAAGCAAGCTCGAATGCGGGCAGTTGAAAATGCCCGTTGGCTGCTGCGCGATACCAACACCGGCGTCACCGCGTCGATCGACCCGTATGGCCGGGTCGTTGCCAGCGTGCCGCGCAAGCTGCGCAACGTTCTGGAAGCTCCCTACGCGCTTTCGTCGGAGACAACCTTCTACACCCGGCACGGCGACTGGCTGGCCTACGCGTGTGCAATAATCTCACTGGGAGCGATTTTGTTTTCGTTCGCTCCGGCTACCGGCAAACAGAAAGAAAAAGGGAAAGCATAAAGATGATCCAGGATTTCGAGCACGAATACACGTCATTGCAGGGCAAAGTCCGCGAGCTTCAGGAGTACCTTTGACGGTAGTCGTCTGCGCGAGCGCCTCGTCCGAAATAGACAAGCAAGCCGCCGACCCGAATCTGTGGTCGAATCCGCAAAAATCCCAGCAGGTCATGCGCGAAAAAAAGCGCCTGGAGCACCTGCTCGCGACCGAAGAAGACCTGGTCCGCCGCACCGGAGATATTTCCGCCTACTTCGATCTGGCGCGCGAAGGCGAAAACGTCGAACCCGACCTGCGCCGCGAAATTGACGCACTGAGCGAACTCGTCGATCGCCTGGAAACCGAGACCCTGCTCTCCGGCGACAACGACGCCCGCAACGCCATCGTCACCATTCACCCCGGCGCCGGCGGAACTGAGTCGCAGGACTGGGCCGAGATGCTGATGCGCATGTACATGCGCTGGGCCGAGCGCAAGAAATTTGAGACCGTGCTCTACGACTACCAGCCGGGCGAAGAAGCTGGAATCAAATCGGCAACGTTCGGCGTGAATGGTGAATACGCATTCGGCCTGCTGACCAGCGAAATCGGTGTCCACCGGCTGGTGCGCATTTCGCCGTTTGATCAAGCCAAGCGACGGCATACTTCTTTTGCCAGCGTTTTCGTCTCGCCGGAAATTGACGAATCCATCGAAGTCATCATCAAGCCCGACGACCTGCGCATCGACACCTACCGCTCCAGCGGCAAGGGCGGACAGCACGTCAACACCACCGACTCCGCCGTCCGCATCACCCACATTCCCACCGGTCTGGTCGCGAGTTGCCAGAACGAACGTTCGCAGCACAAGAACAAAGAACGCGCCATGAGCATGCTGCGCTCCAAGCTCTACGAGTTTGAAATGGAGAAGAAGCGCGAAGTCACCCGCAAGATCGAAGACTCCAAACTCGACATTGATTTCGGATCGCAAATCCGCTCCTACGTGCTGCAGCCCTACCGCCTGATCAAAGACCATCGCACCAAGACCGAAGTCGGCGACGTGGACAAAGTGATTGACGGCAATCTTGACCCCTTCATTCGCGCCTATCTGCGGATGCGGCGCGCAGGCGGGCGAACCGGCTGCGACGTCCCGCCGAGCCTTAATTGCAAGCCCTGATCCAGCAAAACCCTGAACCTAAAAGGACAAAGCCGCGGTTCCTTCCGTAACCTTCCCGGGGCTGAAATTGCTGGAAAGCCTCGCCCCTCTGGGCGATCCTGTTACTAGGAGTAGTCGCGCTCTCCGTCAAACCTATGTCACGCATGCTTGAACTCATTCGCTCCTCTGCTCTGTCGTCGCATCAGATGATGACGGCGTCGAAGGGTGCGCTACAGCGTGCCGGCCGAGGAAATGGTCGAGATCCTCGTCTATATTGCGGAGCACAACAAGATCATGGGCGAGCAGGCGCGGCTTACCCTGGCGGGATGGGACGAGACGTCCGCGAAAGCGATCGCTTGCCAATCCCAACTCTCCCAAAGAGGTTCTCGATTACTGGGTTTCGGCGAGGAATCTGCGGCCGGCGCTATTCCCTCTGCTGCTTGAAAACCCTTCAGTCTCAAATCGAAAGCTTGGGGAGCTGGCAAGCACGGCTGAAGGGCGAATGGATTGAAGCAATGATTGCAAGTCCGCGGGTGCGGGCTCGCGAATACTTTTGGGCGACCTGAATTCGAACAAAGAGCTGACCGCGGCGCAAGCCGCGCAGGTGCAGGAACTTTTTGTCGTGAAGCCGGCGGCTGAACCTGCGCCGATCGAAGTAGCGCAAGCGGCTGCCGCGTCGGCCCAGGCTGCGACCTGCTCGGTCCACCGACTGTTGCAGTGCCGCGATCCCGCCGGACAGCCCTGCGAGTAGCACCGCTCGTTCCTGATCTTATCGGACCGATTCTGATCCCGAAACCGACGAGCCTTAGTTGCTTTCTTCACCGAGCACGCCAGCGAGATCGCGGCCGAGGGCGACAAGCCGTTCCAGCCCATTGGCGACATTCACGAAGAAGCGCCGGCGGAAACTGAAGCCATGAGTATGGCCGCGGCGGCCGCAGCCGAAGCTGTTGCCTCCGCGCCAGCCGTTGCACCCAGTTCTTCCCAAGAAGCTGGACAATCCGGAAAACGAGAAGCGTGGCAGCGTGCTGCAGAAAATCAACAAGCTCGACATCAAAGGCCGCATTCAGCTGGCGATGAAGGGCAACAAGGAAGAGCGCTCCATCCTGGTCCGCGACGGCACCAAGATCGTGGCCATGGCGGTGCTCGATTCCCCGAAAATCAGCGATGGCGAAGTGGAAAAAATTGCCGGCCAGAAAAATGTGCTCGAAGCCGTACTGCGCGCCATTCCTTTGAAGCGCCGGTTCATGAAGAACTATCCGGTGGTGCGCAATCTGGTCTTCAATCCGCGTACTCCGCTCGACCTTTCCCTCGGGCTGATGAAAAACATTCTCATCGCGGACCTGAAGAACCTCATGGGCAACAAAGAAGTCGCCGACACCATCCGCAAGATGGCCATGCGGACCTACAAACAAAAATCCGAGCAAGCCGGTAAGAAGTAGCCCGCCTGCGCTAAAATACAGGCCGTGGCTTCGCAATCTACTTCGCAACCCGCGCAACCCGATCCCATCCGCGAGCTTCTGCAACGCTGCAAAAACCATAGCCGTGGTCGGACTTTCCGACAGCCCGCTGCGCCCCAGCCACGGCGTCTCCGCGTACATGCAGACCCACGGATACAAGATCATTCCGGTCAATCCGAGCCATTCGACGTGTCGCTCGGCGAAAAATCCTATCCCTCACTCGCGGACGTGCCGGAGAAAATTGACATCGTAAACATCTTCCGACGGCCGGAGTTTGTGGAAGAAATCGTTGACCAGGCAATCGCGCTGAAAATCCCCGCCATCTGGATGCAGGAAGAAGTCATCAACGAAAAGGCCGCGGAAAAAGCGCGCAAGGCGGGAATGTTCGTGGTGATGGACCGCTGCATTTTGAAGGAGCACCGGGCGCGGTTCCGGTAGGAGCTATTCAACAGTGAAGTTTGCCGCGCGCCAGACTGTGCTCTTTCCCGCCGAGTCCATGGCCTGCACTTCCAGCCGATAAGAACCTGCGGGCAGCTTGTCCACTGCAATCTGCTTAGGAATTGGGATTACGCTCTTACCCGGCTGTATCCAATCGGCCGCGCTGCGAGGGCCCGTGTCCATCTTTACTTCGCCAGTCTTGACATCGGTAAGTTTCAGTCGCGTCTGCACGGTTGTGGCTGGAGTTCCGGTTAGAAGTGGTTCGTACAATTCAAAGTAGGCAAACAAAGGTTCGCCTTTGCGGAAAGTTGTGTTCCCAGTTGGCGTGACTTGAACGCTTTTGCTTACTAGAGGAACGTACTGGGGAGCGAGATCGACTGCTGCGGCTTCCTGCGCTGCCACAGCAGCGTCACGAAATCGCTTGCAAAGAACGAGTGAACTGATGGCAAGCTGCTTCCCGTCGTAGCTTTCGATGTTCAATGGCACTTCAGCGCGCCCGAACTTTGACCCATCGCTGAGGATCAGGCGCAGATTGTATTCGCCCGGAGGCAGGTCAATCTGGGCTTCATAACGGGTCGGGATATAGGTTATATCCATTTCTGGGTACGCATCTCGGTGACGGCCATTGGTGCTCAGAAAGTTCGGCGCGTCGGAGGCACAACAGCCAAAGTCACTGAAGCGCTTCGCCAGAGTTCCATCCTTCCGGTACACCAAGCCGAGCACACCGATCGTGGCATACAGACTGCCATCGCTCCATTCGCGCCTCAGTGAATGCCAGGGAAACTCCAGCGCCAGGTCAGCTCGGGCCGTGTTCGCTCTCGAATAAAAGGAACCTGCCTGTAGCGACAAAGGAATCTTTGCTTCTTTTTCCGAAGTCGCATAGCCGTCCAACTTCTTTCCAAACACAGTTCCGTTGAGGGGATCATCGGGGGGGTTGACTACGGTGCAGTACTGGCTTCTGGCATAGACAAACGCATCCTTGCGGCCCACCTTCACACTTACCCGGTGGCAACTGCCATTCTCCGACCCGGGCGGCACATAGGCAATACGATAAAGATACCGAACTAAACTTGTGCCATACCCTCGCGGCATTTCCGCCGTGCTCCAGTTCCCTCGTGGCGTTTCAGAATGCTCAATGTGGAACCCAAAGTTATCGCGAGCATCCACCTTTGGACTGGGTTCAAACGTCACTCTCTGGATTCTTTGTTCTACGCCATCCTCGGAGATGTGGAAATCTTCCGCCGTTAAGCCATGCACAAAAGCTTCGTCACAATCTGTTGATGTGTACGCCTGGTCCGGAAGCAGCTTGAAATACAAGGCGTTGCTCGCTCCGATGCAACCCAACTCCTTCTCCGAGAGTTCCCCCATGCGGTCCTTATAAAACACGTAAGTGGGAATCAACACCTGGTTCGACTCGACACGGATGGAAAAACTGTCAGGAGTGTCCTGGGCCAGAACAATAGGAACGGCAGCACCGAAGATCGCTCCACAGAGTTGTAGAGCAACCATAATCAGTTTCTTCATCGCCAAAATCTACTGCTCCTCATTGGTGGGCTTCCGCTTCTTCCTGATCTCTTCCAGTCGCTCACGAATGCGCTTCTCGACTCCCTCGCCCGTCGGCTGATAGTAGCGCCGGTCTTTCAAGTTGTCGGGCAGGCACTGCATGTCGGCGACTTTGTTTTCCAGATCGTGAGCGTACTGATAGCCCTGCCCATAGCCGATTTGCTTCATCAGCCCGGTAGGCGCATTGCGCAGATGCAGCGGCACCGGTTCGGCGGCGGTTTGTTCCACGTCCTGCTGCACCGCGCCGTAGGCGGTGTACAGCGCGTTGGATTTCGGCGCGACCGCGAGATATACGACTGCCTGCGCCAACGCGAGATTGCCCTCCGGCATGCCGATGAAATCTACGGCGTCGCGAGCGGCCATGCACAGCGAAAGCGCGTTGGGATCGGCAAGGCCAATGTCCTCGACCGCCATGCGTACCACGCGGCGGGCAACGTAAAGCGGATCTTCGCCGGCTTCCAGCATTCGTCCCAGCCAGTACAAACTGGCGTCGGGATCGCTGTTGCGCACCGACTTGTGCAGCGCCGAAATCAGGTTGTAGTGCTCTTCGCCGGACTTGTCGTAGAGCAGAATGCGTTTCTGCAGGGCGTCCTGCACGATGTCGTCGGTTCGTGATCTCGGCTCCCGGCCCTTCGCGCTTTTCGACGTGCGACCTCTGCTCGCGCGCCAGCGCCAGCGATGCCGCGACTTCCAGCACGTTGTAGGCGTTGCGCGCGTCGCCGCTGGAATAAGCCGCGATCCGCATCAGAACCTCATCCTTCGCCGAGAGCTTCATCGCCCCAAGCCCGCGTTCGTTGTCCTCGAGCGCGCGCCGCAGCAAAAGCACGATCTGCTCTTCGGTGAGCGGCTTCAGCACGTACACCCGGCTGCGCGACAGCAGCGCCGAGTTGATTTCGAACGACGGATTCTCGGTGGTTGCCCCAATCAGCCGGATGTTTCCTTTTTCCACGTGAGGAAGAAATGCGTCCTGCTGGGCCTTGTTGAAGCGATGAATTTCGTCGATGAAAACCATGGTGCGAGTGCCGTACTGCCGCGCTCGCTCGGCGTCGGCCATGACCTGCTTGATTTCCTTGATCCCGGCGAGCACGGCGCTGAACTCGATAAACTCCGCGCGGGTCAGGCTGGCGATGATCTTCGCCAGCGTAGTCTTGCCGGTGCCGGGAGGCCCCCAGAAGATCAGCGAGCCCAGGTCGTCGCGCTCAATCTGCGCCCGCAGCGGCTTGCCTGGCGCGATCAGATGCTCCTGCCCGACGAACTCATCGAGCGTGCGCGGACGCATGCGGTCGGCCAGCGGATTGCGGCGGTCGCCGGGGTTGTCGGCGTCGGGAATGGGTTGAAATAAACTCAAGCAGAATCATTTCACCACAGTGGCGGGAGAAAGAGTATTCCCGGGCAGCCCGATCTGAGCTGCTGGAGATACAGGTTTCGGCGGGAGACGTGCTTAACACGGCCAGGTCACCCGATCGGGAGGTGTTTTTTCAGGGTGGTACAATTCCTTAGGGGGGAGATGCCATGCGCTCGCCGTACGGGCTCAATATCCTCGACGACTGCGTCACCTGTCCAGTGCGGGAAGAGCATCTTTTCTGCAATCTTTCCCTAACCGCGTTGCAGAGACTGAACGAAATCAAGTCCACCGCGGTGTATCCCAAATCGGCAGTTTTGTTCATCGAGGGGCAGCGGCCGCGGGGAGTTTTTGTGCTCTGCGCCGGCAAAGTGAAACTTTCGGCTTCCTCCAGCGAAGGCAAGACCATCATTACCAAGATTTCCGAATGCGGAGACGTGCTCGGCCTGAACGCGACTATCTCCGGCCGGCCCTATGAAGTCACCGCCGAGATGATCGAACCGGGGCAGGCGAATTTCATCCCGCGCGATGCACTGCTGCAGTTTTTGCGCGACCACGGCGAGGTTGCAGTGCGCGTGGCAGAGCAATTGAGCCTCAATTACTACTCTGCCTACGAGGAAATCCGCACCCTGGGGTTGACCAGTTCCCCAGCCGAGAAGTTCGCGAAGCTGCTGCTCTCCTGGGAGGCTGGCAAGACCAACGGCCAAATCCGGTTGACTCTGACGCACGAGGAAATCGCGGAAATGATTGGTACCACGCGCGAAACCGTCAGCCGCCTGTTCTCCGACTTCAAGAAAAAGCAACTGCTGCAGATCAAAGGCTCCAGCCTGACGATCCGCAACAAACCTGCGCTGGAAAAGATGGTCCACGCTTAAGCAAAAGCAGCCGCGGATTTTGGGTTCACGGCGCGTAGGCGCAGCACGGCTCCTCCGCCAGCGGATCCTGCGTGACCGCGTAGGCGCGTGCCCGCGACCCTCCGCAGACTTCGTTGAATTCGCAGCGGCCGCATTTTCCCTTGAGCTGGGCTGGATCGCGCAGCGAACGGAAGAGCGGCGAGTTCTGGTAAATCTCCGCCAGTGGCTCCCACAGTACGTTTCCAGCGGACAGAGGCAGAAATCCGCTGGGGTAAACCTCGCCGGCGTGACTCACAAATACAAAGCCCTTGCCGTCATTCACCCCATTGGGAGCATGTGCGATCAGTTCTTCCTCGCTCTTCGCATTGGGAGCAAGGGCCTTCTGCTGCAGAAGGTAGCGGCGATAGTGCTGGCCTTCGGTGGTCTTGATGTGAAATTTCACGCGCTTTGAGGTGTCGTAGAGTTTCGCAAAAACCTGCTCGTGCTCCTCGGCGCTCAATAGATCGCTGAGTTGCGCGCGGCCGGTCGGCACCAGGAAGAAGACGCTCCACAGGACCACCTTCAGGGAAGTCAGCAACTCGATCATGCGGTCGAGTTCGGCGACATTATGTCGCGAAACCGTTGTATTGATCTGCACCGGCAGTCCGGCTTCATGGCACCATCCCACGGCATCGAGGGTACGCTTGTACGATCCCACCACACCACGGAAGCCGTCATGCTGCTCGGCGGTCGGACCATCCAAGCTCAGCGCCAGGCGCATCAAGCCGCTTTTCTTAAGTTCGAAGATGGCATTCCGGGTCAGCAGCGGGGTGGTGCTGGGCGTTAGGGATGTCCTCACTCCGCGGCGGCAGGCGTATTGCACGATGGGCATGATGTCGGGCCGCTTCAGCGGATCGCCCCCGGTCAGCACAAACAGCGGCACGTGCATGGCCGCGATCTGATCAATCAGGTGGAAGGCTTCGGCCGTGGAGAGCTCCAGCGGATGCCGCTGGGTCCGCGAATTGGCGCGGCAGTGTTTGCATTTGAGGTCGCAGGCCTGGGTCATCTCCCAGATGACCAACATCGGGCGCTGGTTAAAATCCCGCGGCTTGAGTGAGGCAAAGTCGGTGCTTTGAACTGCGGCGGGGCCGAACGGCACGGCGCTGGTACAGTGCAGATTACAGTGAGATTCGCCAGCCAGAGAGCATGACATGCTCTGGATAGTAGGACGGCACCTCGCGCAAAGCTGTGCCGGGCGGCACTCCAATTTGTGACGGTCATCACAGGCTCGAAGCGGGTGTGACTTCTGTCACCCGCTTCGGTGATGCCGAACATAGTCCATGGGACGGAATATGGACGATGCTCAAGGTCGAGGCCACTCACGATGCCGACCCCAGAGCTTCTACAACGGTTGCAAGCCGAGCTTGAGTTCCTGGAAAAGGGCGGGTACCGGAACTCGCACGCAGGCTGGCGCGCGCCTTATGTTTTTGAGGAATCGCCCAGCTGCCCGAACTTTGCCGATCGCTCACGGCCGCACCGCTGCGGCGCATGCTGGCTGATTCAGTTTGTGCCGCCTGATCTTCGCGATGAGCAGGTTCCCTGCCGCTTTGTTCCGCTGGCGAAAGGGGTCACGGTGGACTCGCTCTACCGCTATGGATCGCCCGCGGAGACCGAGGCGGCCCTGCGGACCTGGCTGCAGCAGCGCATTCACGAGTTGGAGTCAGACGTCGCAGAAGTCAAGCGCTGCCTGGCGTCGTGAATAGTGCCGCCTGGCTTACTTGAGGCTTTGCAGGTAGGAAATCAGCGCCTTCATTTCATCATCCGTAAGCTGGACGGTCGGCATCCCCGCCTGGGTCATTTTTGCCGTGGGACTATGCAGGAGCGCCTCAAGTTTCTGCGCCTCATACTTGCTTCCGACTCCGGTGAGCTTGGGAGCGGCCGCGGTGCCAATGCCGCCATCGCCGTGGCAGGCGTTGCATCCTTCTCTTTCGAAGATGGCTTTTCCTTTGCTGGCCTCCGGATTGGCCAATGCGGTGTTCTGGGCCTGTAGTGACCCGCCCGACAGTTCAGGCTCAAACTTTGCTTTCATGAACTCTTCTGTGTCCTGGCGTTGGGTTTGCAGTTGCGCGGCCACGCCGGGATTGCGCATGTCCTCGCGGTGGCTGACTAATCCGAGCAGGCCCAGTCCCAGAAGGATGACGGTGAACAGTCCGATGCTGATCGGACGCTTCCACGGACGCCGTTCCAGGCTGCGATCAAAAAACGGCAGGCCGACCAGCAACAATCCCAAAATTCCAGGAATGACTAAGATCCCGAGCACCGCCGTGGAACCATGCCAATACTTCAGGTACTGGAAAACGGGAATGTAATACCACTCGGGGCGCGGCAGAAACTGCGTGTCGGCGGGGTTGGCCTTGGGACCCAGATCGGTGGGGTAGAGATAAGCCATGATTCCCAGAGCCACGATGATGAGGACTGCGAACCCCATGTCCATCACGAGCTGCTTGGGATAAAACGGCTCCGTCGGCAGCCTCGGGCTGACGGGATCTTCGCCGACCGGGCCGGCAGCGCCGGCTTTCCGGAAGGAGTAAACATGCATGGCCACGAAAGTGAAGATCAACGCCGGAATCAGGAACACATGCAGGACGAAGAAGCGCGATAGCGTGAGCGTCCCCATCTCGGTCCCGCCCCGCAGCAGCTTCTTGAGCGCATTGCCCACCCAGGGGACTTCACTCAGGATGTTGGTCCCCACCGTGGTGGCGAAATAGGCCTTCTGGTCCCAGGGAAGAAGATATCCCGTGAACGCCATGCCCAGCATCAGGGTTAAAAGCACACAGCCCGCGAGCCACACCAATTCGCGCCGGCCTTTGTAGGACCCATAAAAAAAAGTCTGGGTGAGGTGGAGCAGAAGCACAATGATGATCGCGCTCGAACCGTAGGCATGGATGCTGCGCAAGAATGAGCCGCCGGTCACCTCTTTGGTGATGTAGGCGACGGTGGTGTGTGCGTGGTCCGCCGACGGCACGTAATACATGGCTAGAAAAACGCCGGTGATGACCTGGGAGAGGAAAAGGAAGAGCAATCCGGAGCCGAAAACGTAGGCCAGCTTGGCGCCGCCGGGGATGGGTTCGTCGAGCGCGTGATGCAGAAGGGAGTCGAGCCCGGTGCGGTGATCCAGCCATTGCCGGAAACCGGACCTTGTGTCTTGATCGGGGTGGGACGGCATCAGGCGAGCTCCTCTTTGTCGTGAGTCAGCTCCCGGAAGTACTGGTACTGCGTCTTCAGGACGCCGTCTTCAACCTTGGTTTCCAGGCGGTCCATATCGCGTGGCGGAGGCCCGCCCAGCAACTTTCCATCGGGCCCGAAGTTGCCGAGATGGCAGGGACAGATGAATCTCCTCTCTTTTTCGACCCAGGGGACGGTGCATCCCAGGTGAGTGCAGACCGCGGAAAGCACAATCAGATCGCCCTGGCTGTTTTTGGTCACGTAAACCGGCTTTTCGGCGATGGTTTTGCGCCAGCCGTCGCGCTGCTCGATGGTGACCAACTTTTTTACCGGGGCGTCGAGGCTCTGGAACTCGTCCATGCTTCCCACGTCCGACCACGACCTCTCGGTGGTGCGGGCCAGCACCGGATGCAGAGTGAAACGAACTAGGGGGACAGCGAGCAAGGCGCCTACCGCCGCGCTTCCCGCCGCCAGCAGGCCTGCGAGAAAAGAGCGCCGGTCGGAGTTGTCAGGTGGTTTAGCGCTTGCGGGACGCAGAGACAGGGTTTCGGTCATTGGCCACCTGTGGACGCAGATAACTTCGGGGGGCGCGGCATCACGCGGGTGCTTCCCAAATCTGTGAATTTCATTGGGTATGTCCTGGGCCGTCGGGCGGCATTAACTCTATCAAAAAACAAAGGGGTGAAGGAGTAAACACGACCATCGGTTTGGTTCGGGGCGCCGCGATCTCATGCGGCGCCCCGTTGACCGGGGGTGCAGGTAACGCTTGATCAGAAGACGAAGCGTGCCATCAGATAGGTGGAGTTGTTGGCGCTGGCGTTGCGGCCGGCCCCGTCGTAGTTCGTGCTGCCACCGTTGAACTTCAGGTAGCCGGTGTACTGGAAGGTGAGGCCGATGTTTTGCACCGGCCACCAGCCCACGTTGAGCAGGTAGCCATCGCTATTGGGGCTGCCGCTGGCGCTGCCCGCAACCGGGGCTGGCGCGAAGAAGAGCGGATCGGCGGTCCCAGTTACGTTGAAGTACCCGCCGGTGACGGAAACGCGGTCGCCGAAATGGTATTCGACGTTGCCCTGCACCGTGTTGAGGTGATTGCTGACCTGCGATACGGCGCCGGTCAAGAAGCTGGCCACCAGCGACGAGTTCTCGCGGATGTAGGTTCCGCGGAAGGACAGCACGTCATTCTTCAGGCTGGGGAGCGTGCGATCGAACTGAAAGTCCGCCGCCCAGTCCGTGAAACTGTCCTCCGGTCCCGTGATTGTCCCGGGGGAGCTCTTCACATGAATCCCGTAGGTGCCGATCATCAGGTTGTTGTTCTCGGTGGACGTTTGCCATGCCATGCGCCAGTACGGTGCGACGCCGCGGATGTTGATGCCGCAGCAAGTGCCGTCGTTGGGCTGGGTACCGCCAATGTGCTCGGAGCGGTAAATTGTGCCAGTGAGATACAGATGGTCGTTCCACATGCCGTAGCCGCCGACCCCGGCCACATCCTGGCCCAGGCCACCGTTAATCAGGGCGCCAGCGGCAGGCGAGGGTGCGACGTCGCTCGAAACGAAGGGGAAGCCCCACGCCGGCGTGCTGTTCCACAGGTCTTCGACCGTGGGATTGTTGTTCATGGTGATCCCGTAGGTGAGCTGCTTGCCGAAGAGCTTGCCACTGTTGTTGGCATAGCGGATGTCGGTATTGTCCCAACTGAAGTGGTCCGCCTGTGGGTCATAGGTGACCTGCACAAAGCTGCCTACGTGGCTGCCCCAGGCTCCGGCGAGGAAGAGCGAGACGGCCTGCGGGAACTCAAAGGTGCCATTCTGGGTCCCGGGCTGCGGCGACTTGGTGGCGCTGAAGGACGTATCGAACACCACGGAAAGCGGGAACGCTTCCAGCAGATTCAGGGCGGAGTTATGGTCCTTCTTGGACTTACCCTTGTCGCTGCCCTCGTCGTTGTTGATCTCAGGCTTGGTGGCGAAGGTGTAGCCTTCGAGCTTGAATTTTCTGCCGAACGGCGTCAGTTCGGGCGGCGTGTAATGGCAGGAGTTGCAGGCCAGCCCCGTCTGCCGTGAGTAGCTCGGCACGGCGTGGGCGCTGGGAATCCATAGAACCACCAGCGTGAGGACTACGGCCATCTTTGAGAGGATTTCCGTTGTTGAATGGTCTGATTTGTAAGCCTGCATTGTTTTTCTCCTCATTTGGGACATTCCCATGTTGGAAATGATTCTGGGGCACGGTTGTATCTTCCCGCTGTAGAAGCGGTCACGGACAAATGTGATCAGGATCACAGTCGCTCTTGGTGGCCTTCCCTTATGGTTAGTGGTGATCTTGACGTGGGTGCCCATGGGTTGCAGAGCAATTTTGCTCAGTTTCTGTAAATACGGCGCGGGCGGCCGATCTATGATCGTTATGCTGACTGCTAATGAAATTCATCGGATGTTCGTCGTCAGCTAAGGAGCATTTGTGGCATTGGGAACGATTACCAACGTGCGGCAACATAACGAAAGGGCTCCCGGCCAGCAAGGCCCTGGATTCCTTCTTCTCCCCCAAGAACGTCGCAGTGATCGGCGCAACCGAAAAAATGGGAAGCGTTGGCCGCACCGCGCTGCTGAACCTTTCGCAAGGCACATTTTCCGGCAAGGTGTTCGCGGTCAATCCCAAACATAAAGAAGTGTGTGGGGTGCGCGCGTTCCCGAGCATTGGCGAGGTTCCCGCCGAAGTTGATCTCGCCGTCATCGTGACTCCCGCGACCACCGTTCCCGGCCTGATCGGCGAGTGCGTGGACGCGGGCGTGAAAGCGGCGGTGGTGATTTCGGCGGGGTTCCGTGAGCGTGGCGCGGAAGGCGCGGCGCTTGAAGCCAAGGTTCGCGAACACCTTCGGCGCGGGTCTGGCTCCATGCGCGTGATCGGCCCGAACTGCCTGGGAATTATGAATCCGGTAATCAGGTTGGACGCGACCTTTGCCAAACGCGCGCCCAAGGCCGGCAACGTCGCATTCCTCAGCCAGAGCGGCGCCCTGCTGACGGCAATTCTGGATTGGAGCATTCCGCAGGAAGTCGGCTACAGCGGAATCGTTTCGACTGGATCCATGCTCGACGTGGGCTGGGGCGATTTGATCAGCCACTTTGGCGACGATCCCAACACCCACAGCATTCTGATTTATATGGAGTCGGTCGGCGACGCGAGGTCGTTTCTTTCCGCGGCGCGCGAAGTTGCCCTGAGCAAGCCGATCATCGTGATTAAAGCGGGAAGGTCAGAGGCCGCGTCGCGGGCGGCGGCATCTCATACCGGCGCGCTCACCGGGCAGCGATGAGGTCCTCGACGCGGCTTTTCGCCGTTCCGGAGTTCTGCGCGTGAAGAACATCGCCGACCTCTTCTATATGGCGGACGCGCTCAGCAAGCAGGTTCGTCCGAAAGGCCCGCGGCTGACCATCGTCACCAATGCCGGGGGCCCCGCAGTCCTTGCCACCGACGCGTTGGATGCCAACGGCGGTGAGCTGGCAAATCTCTCCGCTCAGACGTTGAACACGCTCGACGAATTCCTGCCCGCGCACTGGAGCCACAACAACCCCATTGATATTCTCGGCGACGCTGATTCCGAGCGCTACGCCAAGGTCTCTCGAGGTTGCCGCGAAGGACCCCAACAGCGACGGCCTGCTGGTGGTGCTGGCCCCGCAGGGAATGACCAATCCTGCCGAAGTCGCCGAGAAGCTGAAGCCGTACGCGCAGTCCGGCAAACCGGTGCTGGCCAGCTTCATGGGCGGCGAGAGCATTACGGCGGCGAAGCCGGTGTTCAATGCCGCGGGCATTCCGCTGTTTTCCTATCCCGACACCGCGGCCAAAGTTTTCTGCTCCATGTGGCGTTACAGCTACAACCTGCGTTCGCTTTATGAAACTCCAGTGCTGGCCGATGGCACCGATGCCGCCAGCGCTTCGCGCGATCGCGCCGCAGCGATCATCAGCAACGCGCGGGAGAACGGACATTTCCTGCTGAATGAGTATGAGTCCAAACAATTGCTTGCGACCTATGGGATTCCAACCGTCGAGACCCGTGTTGCCAAGAGCGAGGCCGAGGCGGCCCGGCACGCCGCCGAAATTGGTTATCCCATCGTGCTCAAGCTCTTCTCCGACACCATTACCCACAAGACCGACGTCGGCGGGGTCAAGCTGAATCTGAAAGACGAAGCCGCGGTGCGCACCGCCTTTCAGGAAATCAAAGCTGCGGTCACGCAGAAAGCGGGGACGGAACACTTCGGCGGAGTCACGGTGCAGCCCATGGTGAAAGTCGAGGGCTACGAGCTGATTCTCGGCAGTAGCGTGGACTCTCAATTCGGGCCCGTGATCTTATTCGGCTCCGGCGGGCAACTGGTTGAAGTTTATCGCGACCGCGCCCTTGCCCTGCCGCCGCTGAACACAACTTTGGCGCAGCGCATGATGGAGCAGACCCGCATCTTTACCGCGTTGAAAGGAGTCCGCGGCCGCAAGCCGGTGAACATAGTGGAACTGGAAAAGCTTCTCGTACGCTTCAGTCAGTTGGTGGTCGAACAGCCGTGGATTTCGGAAATCGACATCAATCCGTTGATTGCATCGCCCGGTCAGTTGCTCGCGCTGGACGCGCGTGTCGTGTTGCACGGGAAAGAAATGACGGAAGACCGGTTGCCCAAGCCGGCGATTCGTCCTTATCCCATGCAGTACGTCTCCGACTGGACAATGAGAGGCGGCAGGGCGGTGACATTCCGTCCGATTCGTCCCGAAGACGAGCCGCTGATGGTAAAGTTCCACGAAACGCTTTCCGACCGCAGCGTGTATCTGCGATACTTCGGATCGCTGAGTTTACAGAGACGAGTTGCCCATGAGCGACTGATTCGCATCTGCTTTGGCGATTACGACCGCGAACTGGCGTTGGTCGCAGAGGTCAAGGGGCCAGCGGGACCGGAAATCATTGGCGTCGGTCGTATCAATCGCCTGCATGGGACGGATGAGGCTGAAGTTGCTGTTCTGGTGACTGATGAATATCAAGAGCACGGGGTCGGGGAAGAGTTGCTGCGGCGGGCAATTCATGCCGCCCGCGAAGAGGGCATCCGCGCGCTCTCAGCTGAAATGATGGCAGACAATCTGGCCATGCAGGTCATCACCAAGCGCCTCGGATTCCGCGTGAAAATGCAGCCGGATTTTGCGTCGCTGCGGGCGAGGCTGGAGTTGTGAGGTTTTCTTATGACAGAAGAAAATCCAACTAATCCTCCTGGCGAAGAGGAACACGAAGACTTCGGCCATCCGCGAGGCACGCTCGCCGTAGTCGGAATTTTCGGCGCGCTGTTCGTGCTGGGATGGCTGGCGATGTACTTTCTCCTGTTTCTGGAGCGCGGCGCCCCACATCCGTGAAGCGCGCAGCGAATTGACAGTGGTGAAGGCATGAACGTTGCATTCTACGAGCGGATTTGGATGTGGGCGGCGGCAGCATTGCTGACGCTCTTTCTCGGCACCATCGTGATGACCGCCGCCAGTGACGCCGATCGCCCGCCCAGCCACATGGAGACCATCGATCCGCAGAATCTGGCCAACGACCGGGAATTCAGCCATCCCGGAGTGAAGGTGCAGCCCGATGGCAGCGTGATCGTCAGTATCGTGGCCCAGATGTTTTCGTTTAGTCCCGATCCTATCGAGGTCCCCGCCAACACCCCGGTGACGTTCCGCATCACTAGCGGTGACGTTGTTCATGGATTCGAGGTTGTCGGCACCAACGCCAACGCGATGGCCATCCCCGGCTACGTGAGCCAGTTCACCGTGACGTTTAAGCCCGGCGAATACACCATCGGATGCAATGAGTATTGCGGCATTCTGCACCACACTATGGTCGGCAAGCTGGTGGTGAAGGAGCAGGCGAAATGAGCGGCCGCCACTCTCTCGCCGGAGCCCACATCGGAGTCGCCGTCGCAGCGTTCGGAGTCGCTTCTGCCATGGGAGTGCTGCAAGCGCTGTCGCTGGCCGATTTCGCGTTCCCCTACCGCAGCGAATCGCTCTACTACATTTCCGTGACCGCGCACGGGGTTCTGATGGCGCTGGTCTTCACCACGTTTTTCATCATGGGACTCGGCTACATGCTGGCGCAGGAGCAACTGGGCCGCATCACCGGCAAGGGCTGGGCCTGGTTTGCATTTTGGCTCGCGCTGGTCGGAACCATCGCCGCTGCGGTTACCATTCTGCTGGGCAAGAGTACGGTCCTCTACACCTTCTATCCGCCCCTGCAGGCGCACCCGCTCTTCTATATTGGCGCGACCCTGCTGATCGTCGGCTCGTGGATTTGGGGTGCGGTCATCATCGCCAGCTACCGCTCGTGGCGGCGCGAGCACCCTGCAGATCCCATCCCGCTGGCGATTCACGGCACTCTCGCCAACATCATTATTTGGTACCTCGCCACCACCGGCCTGGCCCTTGAAGTCCTCGGCATGTTGATTCCCTGGTCGCTGGGCTGGGTGAAGACCATCGATCCGCTATTGGCGCGCACTTATTTTTGGTGGTTCGGACATCCCCTGGTTTATTTCTGGCTGCTGCCGGCGTACGTACTCTGGTACACGGTGCTGCCGAAGATCGCAGGCGGCAAGCTCTTCAGCGACGCTCTCGGCCGCATGGTCTTTGTGTTGTTCGTGCTGATCTCGGTCCCCGTCGGATTTCACCACCAGTTCGCCGACCCCGGCATCAGCGCGGGATGGAAGCTTGCTCATACTTTCCTGACCTACGCGGTTAGTTTCCCCAGCATGGTGACCGCGTTCACCATCATCGCGTCGCTTGAAGTTGCTGGAAGGATGAAAGGCGCGAAGGGCCTGTTCAACTGGATTGGCAAACTGCCGTGGTCGGACCCGTTCTTCGCCGCCATCGCTTTGGCGATGATCGCTTTCACCTTCGGCGGATTCGGTGGCGCCATCAATGCCGCTTACGCGATGAATTCCATGGTGCACAACACTGCTTGGATCATGGGGCATTTTCACGTCACCCTCGGGACCACCGTCGCGCTTACCTTTATGGGCGCAACCTACTGGCTGCTGCCGCGCATTGCTGGACGGGAACTGCGCTTCAAGCCTGTGGCGCAAGCGCAACCCTATCTATGGTTCGCCGGGATGGTCTTGTTCAGCACCAGCTATCACATTGCCGGGCTGATGGGCCTTCCCCGCCGGGTCTATAGCGCGTCGCTCACTGGAGACTTCCATCAATGGCACACTCTCTCGCTGATCGCGGCCGCGGGTGCGGTAGTCCTCTTCACCAGCGCCCTGAGTTATCTGACCGTCGTTGTGGGCACCTGGTTAAGCGGAAAAGAGATTGAGCCCCCGGCATTCGAGTTCGCCACTTCGCTGCGCCCCCCGGTCGCCAGCATCTGGGACCGTTTTGGCTTGTGGAGCTCGATTGCGGTGGTGATCATCCTGGCCGCGTACGCGTATCCCATCTTGCATTTAGTGGCTCACCACCGCTATGGGTCCCCGCCGTATCAGCCGTTCTGACGGTCGTTCGGACGATGTTCATCTCGCTTGACCGCGCGGTTTACGGCCGCGATCAACTGCGGTAACGCATTGGCCACTTCTGGAGAAATCCTTTCTCCGTGATCAAAGCATTTTCCACCGACGGAAATAAGAAAGGCCCGCGGTTCGGCTCCGTACAATTCACGGCAGAGGGCAAGCACCTGAGCCGGCGCCAGGAAGTGAGAAAACTGCACTTCACCCAGGTCGGGAGCGAGCGCGCGACATAGGACCCTGCCGGGCTCGAGGTCCAGCGCTGCATCGATGAAAATCACGGTGTCGGCATGGCTGGCCGATTCAGCGAGCTCTGGTGTGAGTTGATGAACGCGGAGGATCGCAGCAAATGGCGGAAGTTGCCGCTCGATTTCCTGCGCGACCAGCCATGCGACCCCGTCATCGCACCGCAGGGGATTGCCGCAGGCGATGACAAGGGCGCCAAGGTGATCGTCACTCTTTGGGGTCATCAGCGTTTGACCGAATCGAACAGGCTGCCGTCGGGGCCGAGCAACTGGATTTCCAGCGCCATCTGCCCAATCGCGTGGGTGGAACAGCTCAGGCAGGGATCGTAGGCCCGGATCACGGCTTCGACACGGTTCAGCATCCCATGCGTGATCTTCTCGCCCTTGACGAAGTGCCTCGCCACCTGCAAGACGCTTTTGTTCATGGCCAGATTATTCTGCCCAGTAGCGATGATGAGATTGGCCCAGCGGATGAGGCCCTGGTCGTCGATCTTGTAGTGATGGAACAGCGTGCCGCGCGGGGCTTCGGCGGCGGCCGCGCCTTCTTCGGCGTTGGGGCGGGCCACGGCGCGCACGTGCTTGTTAAGAATTTCCGGATCGTTCAGCAACTGCTCCATGCGCTCTACGCAATACAGAATTTCGACCAACCGCGCGTGGTGATAGTGAAACGAACTCAGCACCGCGGTGCGCTGCAACTCTTGAAATTCTGCCAGCTCCTGATCGGCGCGCGGAGTTCCGCAACGGTCAGCGACATTCAGACGCGCCAGAGGGCCGACACGGTAAATGCCGTCGGGATAACCTTTGGGCTTGTAATAGGCGGACTTCAGGTAGCTCCACGGTTCGACTTTCTCGCCCAGATAGTCGAAATACCTGGCGGGATCGAGATCCTTGGCGACGACTGCGCCGGAAGCGTCCACCATGCGGATGTTGCCGTCGTAGAACGTGAGGCCACCGTCGGCCTTCACGATGCCCATGAAGAGCGTCGGGAAATTTCCGAAGCTGGAAATTTCTTCGCGGAACCCTTCGATGATGCTCTTGAACCACTCGATGGTGCGCTCGGCGATGGCCAGCGCGCCGGGAATGGTCTTGAGAATCGCATCGCGATCATCCGAGCTGAGCGGTTCGCTCACGCCGCCGGGGACGACCCAGGCGGGATGAATGCGCTTGCCGCCGAGGCGTTCGATAATCTGTTGGCCGAATTTGCGCAGCTCGATGCCGTCGCGGGCGAGGCCGGGGTTTTTCTCCAGCACACCGAAGATGTTGTTCTTCGCGGGATCGGCGTCCATGCCCAGCAGTAAATCGGGTGACGAAAGATGGAACAGGCTCAGGGCATGGGACTGCACGACCTGCGCGAGCCCGAAGATGCGGCGCAGTTTGTCGGCGGTGGGCGGAATTTTGACCGCGAGCAGCGCATCGCAGGCTTTTGCGGAAGCAATGAGATGGCTCACCGGGCAGATGCCGCAGATGCGCGCCATTAGAGACGGCATTTCCGAAAACGGCCGGCCTTCACAGAATTTTTCGAAGCCGCGGAATTGGGTGACGTGGAAGCGGGCGTCTTCCACGTGGCCATCTTCGCCGAGGTGCAGCGTGATCTTGGAGTGGCCCTCGATGCGGGTCACGGGATCGATGATAATAGTGCGGCGTTCTGGCATTCTTCTCCTACGCTCCAAATCGCGTTTTTGGGCTTAAATCGGGTTGGCGGCCTTCCAGCAATTCGGTCAGCGCGTAATAAATCACATCGGCGGAAGGCGGACAGCCCGGAATGTACACATCCACTTTGACCACCTCGTGCACTGGCCGTGCGTAAGGCAGCAGCGCCGGAACCATATCCGTTGGCGTGCCGGGGTTTAGGGTCACGTTTTCTTTATAGGCCCGGTCGTACACGGAAATCGTCGTAAAGGGATTGCGCATTCCGGGGACGTTTGCAGTCACGGCGCAGTCGCCGAGCGAAACCAGCGTTTTCACTTTCCCGCGTATGGCCTGGATTTTGTGCAGGTCTTCTTCGCTGCTCACCGCGCCTTCAATCAGCGCGATGTCCACATCCGGCGGAAACTCTTTGGTATCGACCAGCGGACTGTAAACCAGATCGACTTTTCCGGCGAGCTCGATCAGGCGCTCGTCCATGTCGAGAAAAGACATGTGGCAGCCGGAGCAGCCGTCGAGCCAAACCGTGGCCAGGCGTTTTTTCATTCCTGGTTCTCCCGCATGAGCGTCAGGTAGGGCAAGAATCCCCGGCGCTTGGTCATCTCGGCCACCGAGTGACCTTTCTCTGATAACGCACCCGTGGGGCAAACGTGTACGCACTTGCCGCAACCGGTGCAGGTGGAGGACGATCCCCAGGGTTCGTTCAAATCGGTCACGACTTTTGACTGAATGCCGCGGCCCATCACGTCCCAGGTGTGCGCGCCTTCGATCTCGTCGCACACGCGGACGCAGCGGGTGCACAAGATACAACGGTTGTGATCAAGTATAAAGCGGTCGTGGGACGCGTCCACTTCTTCCTTGGGGAAACGGTACGGAAAGTGCACGTGGGTGATGTCGAGCTTCTGCGCCAAAGTTTGCAACTCGCAATTCCCGTTGGAAACGCAGACCGAGCAAACGTGATTTCGCTCGGTGAACAGCAGTTCCAGAATCATCTTGCGGTACTTCACCAGCCGCTCGGAGGCTGTGGTGATTTCCATTCCCTCTTCCACGCGAGTCACGCAGGAAGGCAGCAGCTTGTTGGAGCCTTTCACTTCCACCAGGCACAAGCGGCACGCGCCTACGGTCGAGAGGCCGTCGAGTTCGCACAGGCGCGGGATAAAAATCTTGTTCTGGCGCGCCACATCGAGAATCGTTTCCTCTGGGCGCGCGCTGAAGTCCTGGCCGTCGATCTTTAACGTCTTGACTCCGGCAGCAGGGCTCATGCGCTCACCTCGGCGGTCTTCTTGCCGCAGACTCCAGCGGTGCATTCGTGATTGTGAATGTGATCGCGATATTCGTCGCCAAATGAACGCAAGGTGCTAACCACGGGATTAGGTGCCGATTGGCCTAGCCCGCACAAGCTGGTGTGTTTGACCATATCGCAGAGCTCTTCGAGCATGGCCAGGTCTTGATCGGTGGCAGTGAAGTTGGTGATGTTGGTCAGGATGCGGTGCATCTGGTAGGTCCCCACGCGGCAGGGTACGCATTTGCCGCAGGACTCGGTCATGCAGAAATCCATGAAGTATTTCGCAACATCCACCATGCAGGAACCTTCGTCCATCACGATCATGCCGCCGGAACCCATGATGGAGCCGGCTTTGGCGAGCGATTCATAGTCGACGGGCATATCGAGACAGTCGGTGGGGAGGCAGCCGCCGGAAGGGCCCCCGGTCTGGACGGCTTTGAACTTCTTGCCGTTGGCGATGCCGCCGCCGATGTCGAAAACGATTTCGCGCAGCGTGATTCCCATGGGAACTTCGACCACGCCATTGTTGCGGATGTTTCCGGTGAGAGCGAAAACTTTTGTGCCTTTGCTTTTCTCGGTGCCGATCTGCGCATACCACTCGCCGCCGTTGCGAATGATCGAAGGCACGTTGGCGTAGGTTTCGACGTTGTTGATGAGCGTCGGCTGGCCGAGCAGACCTTCCATTGCGGGGTAAGGCGGCCGCGGACGCGGAGTGCCGCGCTTGCCTTCGATGGAGGCGATCAGGGCCGTTTCTTCTCCGCAGACAAACGCACCGGCGCCAAGACGAATCTCGACTTTCAGGCTGAAGCGCGTGCCGCAGATGTTGCTACCCAGCAATCCCAGGCGCTCGGCCTGGCGGACGGCAATCTTCAAACGTTTAATCGCGAGGGGGTATTCGGCGCGGACATAAAAATATCCCTCTGACGCGCCCACCGCGTAGGCGGCGATGATCATGCCCTCGAGTACGCGATGGGGATCGCCCTCGAGTACGCTGCGGTCCATGAAGGCTCCGGGGTCGCCTTCGTCGGCGTTGCAGATGACATATTTCTGTGTGCCGACGGCCTTGTACACAGTGCTCCACTTCAGTCCGGTGGGATAACCGGCTCCGCCGCGACCGCGCAGGCCGCTGGTGGTGACTTCGCCAACGACCTGCTGCTGCGTCATTTCCGTGAGTGCTTGCAACAAGGCGCGGTATCCGCCGGCAGCGATGTAGTCTTCGATCCGCTCAGGATCGATGACGCCGCAATTCTCCAGCACAATTTTTTTCTGGCGCTGGAAGAACGGAACGTCGGTGGGGCAATGCAAGCGCGCGACGGGAGGGCCATCCAGACTGTCGAGTAACTCGCCGGTGTCCGCAGCAGTGACTTTCTTGTAGAGGCGGTCGTTGGTCGTCGAAACCAGAGGGCCTTCGGCACACAGTCCCATGCAACCAACGCCCTTCACCTGGCAGCGCTCACTCCATCCGCGGCGGGTGATCTCAGCGGTGACGGCATCCTTCACCTGCTGGCTTTGGCAGGAAAGGCATCCGGCCGAGACGCAGATGTTCACGCGATGTGGAACGCGTTCCCGCGCTTCATTCTCGGTTGCCGCAATCTGATCGAGTTCCTCAGTTGTCATGGTGTGTCCAGTGTTGCAGGTGATCGTGCAGCGATTGCGGCGTCACTTTGCCCTGAATGTCCTGATCATAAACGACCGCCGGCGCCAGTCCGCAGGACCCGATGCAACGCGCCGTCACCAGGGAAACTTTGCCGTCAGTGGTTGTGGCACCCGGCTCAATACTCAAGTCATGCTGTGCGGTGTCAAGAAGCTGCGGGCCGCCCTTAATGTAGCAAGCGGTACCCAAGCAGATGACGCAGGTATGTTCTCCGGCCGGCTTGAGGGTGAAGAAGTGATAGAACGTGGCCACGCCGTAGGCGCGGCTCAAAGGCACCCGCAGCGAGCCGGCCACGTAGCGGAGGGCCTGCTCATCCAGAAAGCCGAAGGCTTCCTGGACCGTGTGCAGGGTTTCGATCAATCCGCGAGAGTGCTGGCCGACGCGGCGCATCGTGGCATCCACCAACTTCCAGCGCTTGTCGGTGGTCGGAGGGGTGGGTTTGGCAACGTACGTGGACACGTCTTTCCTATCTCCTGGTGCCAGCCAAGTGCTCTCCCAGCCCCAATCTTACACAGCGGGGAGACTGATTGGACACAAACCACATTAAAACACTCTCATGCAGAAACATTGTGACTGCGATCACAAAAACCAGTGATAACGGGCACCGTCCTAGGAGCCAGAGTGTGACACCCTTACAGCGTAGGGAGGTGCGCCATGACGCTGCTCGAGGAACAGGTCGCAAGTGCAATCTCGATTAAGAACATTCTGTTCGCCACCGACTTCTCCGGGGTCTCGGAGGCGGCGCTGCCCTACGCTGAGGCGTTGAGTCTCCGCTACGGCAGCACGGTGCACGTGGCTCATGTCCTTCCGGAGGTCACGTTTCTGCGCCCGGGAGCGCCGGACCCGGCGGTGATGGGGTCGATTTACGAGGACGCGCACAGTCTGGCGCAAGAGAAAATGCAGCGGGTTGCAGAACAGCTAAAAGGGTTCCCTCACCACACCTATCTTCGCCACGGAAAGCCCCACGAAGTGCTGTCGGAAATCATCGAAGAGCAGGAAATCGATTTGCTGGTGGCGGGTACTCATGGCCGGACCGGACTGGGCAAACTGGTAATGGGATCGGTGGCGGAACAAATTCTGCGGCAGGTGACATGTCCGGTCCTTACCGTAGGCCCGAAAGTCGCAAGCGCCGCTAAAGTGACGCGGTCCCATGGGTATCGCGATGTCGCTCCCGCTCCGATTGCGGTCCGGCAAGTGCTGTGCAGTACGGACTTCAAGCAAGCTTCGCTGGAAGCCGTGTCCTACGCAATTTCGCTGGCGGGCGAATTCCAGGCGCGGCTCACCTTGCTGCACGTCATCGAGGACTATGGCGATCATCTGCATGACCGGCCGGGGCCGATTGATCTGGCGTTACGGAAGCTGGAGGCGCTGGTGCCGGCGGGAGCGGACTTGAAGTATCCACCCGAAGCGCTGGTCGAGTTCGGCGTGCCCTGTGAGTCGATTCTCCAAATCGCGGCGGAGCGCGACGCGGACTTGATCGTGCTGGGAGTGCAATCGGCGGAAGGGCATCTGGGCGCCGCCACCCACCTGGGCGGCGGGGTTGCACACAAAATCATTGTGGGCGCACATTGCCCGGTGCTGACCGTAAGAGGCTAAGGGCTGCCGCGGGGCGAGCACTGGCGGGTCAATTCCAGTTTGGCCGAAGCTCACCGAACCGCTAGGCGGCTACCGTGTCTTCCAGCACGGCTTTGCTTTCCAAAACCTTGAGCTCCTGGCGGATTGTTACCACCAGGGACATGGGAACCCCAATTCTGCGTTGCGTTCCAGAGCGGCGCGCAATGGCCTCAACCGCAAACCCTCCGCCGTCCGCCACCGGGTTGGAAACCAGGTCGAATTCTTCGCCATAGAGCCGGATCCGCCGTTGCTGTGCGTATCCCATCTTTCGCAGCTTTTCGCAGATGAATCTTTCGTGGTTCACAGGATCCTCGGAGACTTCCGGTTGCGCGCCCCGGACTACTGCCTGAAAACTGGGTCCGTAGCGTCAGCGATACTGGGTTGTGGCCGCTGTAGCCATTTGGTCTGTTCGCAGTATGCGTAGAGTTCTTCGCGGAAGCGGGGATCGGCGATTTCAATCAGGGCCTTCGCCCTTTCGCGAATGGATTTGCCGTGCAGATAAGCGACACCATGCTCAGTGACCACATAGCGCACCAGGCCGCGCGAAGTGACCACGCCAGCCCCCGGGCTGAGCATGGGAACGATACGGGAGATGGCTCCGTCCTTGGCGGTTGAGGAGAGGGCGATGATGGGTTTGCCGCCCTTCGAGCGCGACGCGCCGCGTAGGAAATCGACCTGCCCGCCAATGCCGCTGTAAAACTGGTTCCCGATCGAGTCGGAGCAGACCTGCCCGGTCAGGTCCACTTGCAGGGCGGAATTGATGGCCACCATATTGTCGTTGCGGGCAATCAGCGCCGGATCGTTGGCGTACGCCGTCGGGTGAAATTCAAAGATGGGATTGTTGTCCACAAACTCGAACAACTTCCGAGTGCCGATGGCGAACCCGACAATAATTTTGCGCGGCTTGTGGTTTTTCCGCGCGCCGGTAATGACTCCGGTTTCGATCAGCGGTATTACCCCGTCGGAAACCAGTTCGCTGTGGACGGCCAGGTCTTTACGGTCGGTGAGGAAGGGCAGCACAGCGTCGGGAATGCCCCCAATCCCGGTCTGCAGCACTGCCCCATCCTCAATCAGGCCCGCAACGTTGCGCGCAATCGCGACATGCATGGCGGTGACTGCTGGCTTCTTGAGTTCGCATAGCGGCCGTGACGATTCCACCACCGCATCTAGGTCACTGACATGAATGAAACTATCGCCGTAGGTTCGTGGCATATAGTTATTGACTTGCGCGACAACGTAGCGGGCGCACTTGGCGGCGGTCAGCGTGGTGTCCACGCCAACGCCAAAACTGCAATAGCCGTGGGAATCCGGAGGAGAAACTTCGATCAGAGCGACATCAATGGGCATGGCCCCGCTCTCGAAAAGTCCCTCGATCTCACTGAGATAAATCGGCGTGTAGTCGGCCCGGCCTTCGTTGATGGCCTCGCGCACGTTGGGGCCGATGAAGATGGCGTTGTGGCGGAAGTGGCCGGCCATCTCGGGGGCAACGTAGGGAGCCGCGCCCATGGTCATCATGTGCACGATCTCCACATTCCAGAGTTCAGGAGCGCGGCGCATCAGGGCTTCCACCAGAGTCTCCGGCTCCGCGCAGCCGGGCTGGATGTAAACCCGCATTCCAGACTGAACCAGGAGCAACGCTTCATCCGCGGTGCGAAGCTTGTCGCTGTATCCGGTTTCCCATGACATGCGGTGTACTCCCTATCCGTTCACGACAGCGGGCAGTTCGGCCGCTTGCTGTTCTGCTCGCACTAACTCATAGCCCAAAGCTGCGTAATAGATTGCTCGATCGAAAAAGTGGTCGAGCAGTTGAAGCATTTCGAGTTCACCATAAACTTCTACCGGGCGGTCCAGCGGGGATTCTTTCTTCAGGAATTCCCAAAGATTGTCTTTGGTGAGGACGATGGCCCACGCCACCTGGCTAAATGGCACGCGCTGCCGCGCCCGCTCGGCGCCGATCTTGAGATACCGGCGCTCCAAGTCGAGCTCATCTTTGGTCATCAGCCAGTCGCCCAGGTGCCGATAAATCTCATACACGCGGTCTTTCAAGTCTTCCGGCGGAACATTCTTGTAGTCGGGAGTCGCCTCTGATCCATGGACCTGATCAAGCAGGCAGGAGGCGAGAGATTGGGAATGGGTCTCGATGAGATGGACGAGGCGGTAGAGCATCATCATGGCAAGTCACCTCCGGTTGCTCAAGATCAGTTTCAGCCCGGAGTGGGAATCGCACCATGATGGGCGCCACAGGCGGCAGTGATTGGAATCACAGGATTCACGGAACGCACGGTTGGGCGGCGAATTGTACGGAGCTCCACCTCGGCCCTGGGGAGGCAGCAGGGCGCCGCGGAGGCGCCGCCGGTTAGAGCTCTATTCGGGACCCCAATTCTCTACCCGGTGCACGCCTGCCAACGCCGGGCGCTGAATGTACTCGATGCCCTTGACTGCCCGCATGTACTGGGCGCGCTCGAAGGCGCTGGGGTCGGGGCAGCGCAGCTGGCTCATGCTGCCCTGCATCTGGTTCACCGATTCGTATTCGTGATAGTCGAGCCATTCGAGCAAATCCCGCTCCACTTCGCGTATGTGGCCGACTCCCTTGCTCAGGAGCGCCGAGCACAGCATGGTCACGTCGGAACCGACCAAGAGCAGCTTGATGACATCCTCGGCGCTGTGAATGCCGCTGCTGGCCGCCAGGCCCAGCCGGACGCGTCCGTAAAGGATGCCGATCCAGGTCAGCGGCAGACGCAAGGCTTGCGGCGTGCTTAGCAAAACGTTGGGCCGGATTTCCAATTCGTCGAGATCGATATCCGGCTGATAGAACCGGTTGAACAGAACCAGGCCATCGGCCCCGGCCTTTTCCAGTTGCTTCGCCATGTGGGCCATATTGCTGAAGAATGGCCCCAACTTCACCGCCACGGGAATGCGCACCGCTGATTTCACCGCGCGCAGAATGTCAATGTATCGCTGCTCGATTTCCGATCCTGGCACATCCATGTCGGCCGGGATGGAGTAGATGTTGCACTCGATGGCATCGGCGCCGGCTTCTTCAATCTCTTTTGCGTATTTCGTCCATCCACCCAGCGTCGCGCCGTTGAGACTCGCGATGATCGGCACGGCGACCGCGTCTTTGGCCTTGCGAATGTGTTCCAGATAGCCTTCGGGCCCAGTATGAAACTCACCACGCATCGGGAAATAGGTGAGCGACTCGGCAAAACTTTCCGTTCCGGCGGAAAGATGATACTCAAGTTCCTGCGCTTCCTGGCGCAACTGCTCCTCGAACAACGAATACAGCACGATGGCTGAAGCGCCCGCGTCTTCCAGGCGGCGGATGCCGTGAATCTCCTGCGAGAGCGGCGATGCTGAAACCACCAGCGGCGTGTTCAGTTTCAACCCCAGGTACTTGGTGCTCAGATCGATCATGACTGTGCTCCGGCGTATTCCATAACAGGCTCAAGTGCGCGGTCCTGGCTCAGGGCCTGGCTTTTCGCTTCGGCGTTGCCGCCGGGGACCGCGATAAGGATTAGCGTCGCATCATCGCTCATCTGGGAATTGCAGAAGCTCTTCACCCTTCCCAGCAATTTTGATTGCAGATCGTGGATGGTTTGCCCGGGTGCGATGGTGGCGGCGGCAATGAGCCGGTCTTCGCCGAACTCCTCGCCGTCCGGCGCCATGGCTTCGGTAATGCCGTCGGTGAAGAGCAATAGCAAGTCGCCGGGCTTAAGTTCCACGCTCGAGGTTTCGTATTTCCAATCGTGAAACACACCCAGCAGCGCGCCGCCATTGTGCAGGCGGTCCACGCTTCCGTTGCCGTCGATGAGGATGGGCCGCAGATGGCCGGCGCTGGTGTATTCGAGAGTGCGGCTGGTGGCGTCGAGTACGCCGTAGAAGAGGGTCACAAATTTTCCGCTGGCGAGATTGGTGCAAAGGACGGAGTTGACGTTGCTGCAAACCTGCGCCGGGGTAGCCAGGTCCGATGCGAACGCTCGCACTGCTGCCTGCACGTTGGCCATCAGCAGGGCGGCTGAGATGCCTTTCCCTGCCACATCCGCGACGCAAATCCCCAGCTTGTTCCGGCTGAGCCGGATGACGTCGTAGTAGTCTCCGCCGACGACCTTCGCCGGTTCCCAGGCGCCGGTAATTTCGAAGTCAGCGAGTTGCGGAATCTCCCTGGGCAATAAGCCCTGCTGGATCTCCAGTGCCTGCTGCAGTTCCTGGGCCTCACCTTGGCGGGCGGCGGCTTCGCTCTGTACCGTCTGCCGCAATTCCCGGTTGTGCCGCTCCAGTCGGCACGTGGCCAGGTTGTAGGTCTCATAGGCGAAGGCAAAAACCAGGTTGGCCACGAAGGGAAATTTCCAGCTGTGGCTTAAGAACTCCAGGAAAGGCGTGTGCCAGCTGTTGACCCTCTGGATGACCAGTGCTGAGGTTACGACCACAACCGTGGTGACGGCAAAAATCGAAATCACGTGAACTGGCCAGTAATAACGCAGTCGTTTGTGGTAATTCAGAAATTTTAGCGGCCACAGCAGGAGCAGGCTGAGGTTTACCTGGACAAGGACGTAAACAAAAAGATCGCGAAGGCTGGTGACCGGCTGGTTGACTGCCCAGAAAATCAGCCAGGACGCCAACACAATGCCCAAGCACAGGACCTGCAACCGCAGGAAGCGGGTCAAGCTCGCCGAAATTTCGTGCCGGTTCATGTTGAGAAACACCCTAGCCTTTTGGCATTCCCGCAAGCTCCGGTTTAGTAGCACGCTGTTCTGGCTCTGCCGCCTGTTCCAGGCTCTGCTCGGGCTTGCGTTGTGCCATGTACTCATAAAGCCGGTAGCGAACATCGGCATCGTGTTGTGCCAGTTTCCACAGCCGCTTGGCGTCTTCCGGCTTGCTCTTGGTCAGCATCTTGAAGCGTGTCTGCTGTAGTAGGAAGTCCTGCACTTTGCGAGTGGGCGCGCGGGAATCGAGGACCAGCGGGTTCTCGCCGGTTTGCACCCGCTCTGGGTTGTAGCGATAGAGCAGCCACTGTCCGGATTCAACCAAGGCCTTCTGGTCGGACATTGCGGTCGTCATGTTGATGCCGTGGGCGATGCAGTGCGAGTAGGCGATGATCAGGCTGGGGCCGTCGTAGGCCTCGGCTTCCAGGAAGGCTTTGAGGGTGTGCTCGTCCTTGGCGCCCATGGCGACGCTGGCCACATAAACGTTGCCGTAAGTCATGGCCATGAGTCCAAGATCTTTCTTCGGAGCGGATTTTCCGCCGGCCGCGAACTTTGCGACCGCGCCACGCGGGGTGGATTTCGAAGCTTGGCCGCCAGTGTTGGAATACACCTCGGTGTCAAGCACCAGAATGTTGACGTTGCGGCCGCTGGCCATGACGTGGTCGAGGCCGCCGTAACCGATGTCATACGCCCAGCCGTCGCCGCCAATGATCCACACGCTCTTCTTGACCAGCAAGTCGGCCAGAGCAAGCAACTGCTTTGCGTCTGGAGTGTCGACTTGTTGCAGCCGCTGTTTCAGCAGACCAACCCGCTCGCGCTGCGAGGCGATGTCGGCTTCGTCCTTTTGGGGGAAGGTCAGCAGAGCAGCGGCGAAGTCTGGCCCGATGGCCGCCGCCATGCGCGTCACCAGTTCGCGAGCGAACTCCGCCTGCTTATCGATCGAGACGCGGAAGCCCAGACCAAACTCGGCATTGTCTTCAAACAGCGAGTTCGCCCACGCTGGGCCGCGGCCTTCGGCGTTCTTGGACCACGGCGTGGTAGGAAGATTTCCGCCGTAAATGGAAGAGCAGCCGGTGGCATTGGCAATCACGGCGCGGTCGCCGAACAACTGCGACACCAGCTTGAGGTAAGGAGTCTCGCCGCAACCGGCGCAAGCGCCGGAGAATTCAAACAGAGGCTCCTGAATCTGCTGCTGACGGATGGCGTTGACTTTGATCTTGCTGCGGTCCAGTTCCGGGAGCTTGAGGAAGAATTCCCAGTTCTCTCGTTCCGCCGCGCGCAGCGGTGGCTGCGGCTGCATGTAGATCGCTTTCAGCCGCGTTTCGCTCTTGTTCTTCGCCGGGCAGATGTCCACGCAGATGCCACAGCCGGTGCAATCTTCCGGCGCGACCTGGATGGTGTACTTCATCCCCGCGAATTCTTTGTCGCGGACCTCGGCGGACTTAAAGGTTGCAGGCGCGCTCGCTCGCTCCTTCGAGTCGTAAACCTTGATGCGCATGACGGCGTGGGGGCAGACCATGGCGCACTTGCCGCACTGGATGCAGGTCTTGGTGTCCCAGACCGGAATTTCGAGCGCGATGTTGCGCTTCTCCCATTTGGCGGTTCCGGTGGGGAATGTTCCATCGGATGGGAAAGCGCTCACGGGAAGCATGTCGCCGTGGCCGGCATAAATTGTACCGAGCACATCGCGCTCATATTTGGGGGCCGTTGCCGCGAACGGCGGCGGCACCACAATCTCGCTGCTGGCAGTTTCTGGGATCGCGACTTCGTGCAGATGGGCCAGGGTCTCATCCACCGCCTTCAAATTCTTGTTGACGACCTCTTCGCCTTTTTTTCCGTAACTGTGGCGAATGGAATCTCGAATCGCTTCGATGGCCTGCTCGCGCGGCAGTACTTTGGAAATCGCGAAGAAGCAGACTTGCATGATGGTGTTCATGCGCGATCCCATGCCGCTCTCTTGCGCGACCTTGTAGGCGTCAATGACGTAGAACTTCGCCTTCTTGGCGATGAGCTGCAGCTGCATTTCTCGCGGCAGGTGGTTCCAGACTCCGTCTTTGTCGAAGGGACTGTTGAGCAGGAAGACGCCGGCGGGGACGAGTGTTTTCAGCATGTCGTAGCGCTCGAGGAAAATCCACTGGTGGCAGGCGACGAAGTTCGCTTTCGAAATCAGGTAGCTGGAATGGATGGGCTCTGGGCCAAACCGCAGATGCGAGACCGTCATCGCGCCCGATTTCTTGGAGTCATAAACGAAATATCCCTGCGCGTAGTTGTCGGTGTTCTCACCGATGATCTTGATGGAATTCTTGTTGGCGCCGACTGTGCCATCGGCCCCCAGCCCGTAAAACATCGCGCGCACCACGTCGTCCGGCTCGATGGAGAATTCCGGATCGTACTTCAGGCTGGTGTGGGTGACGTCGTCATCAATGCCGATAGTGAAGTGATTCTTCGGTTCGGCCGTGGCAAGGTTGTCATACACCGCTTTGACCATAGCTGGAGTGAACTCTTTGGAAGAGAGCCCATAGCGTCCGCCGATGATGTCCGGCGTCTCCACATTCAGACTGCGGCCCTCATACAATGCGTTGACCACGTCCAGATATAGAGGATCGCCTGCGGCGCCAGATTCCTTGGTGCGATCCAGCACCGCGATTTTCTTCACGGTGGGGGGGAGCGCTTCCAGAAAATGTACGACGGAGAACGGTCGATACAGCCGGACTTTGAGCAATCCAACTTTCTTTCCGGCGTAATTCAGGTATTTCACCGTTTCGTGCGCAGCCTCGGCGCCAGATCCCATCATCACGATGACGTGCTCGGCGTCAGGCGCGCCGACGTAATCGAATAGTTTGTAAGCCCGTCCGGTGGTCTCGCGGAACTTGTCCATGGCTGCTTCCACCTTGCCCGGACACGCTGCATAAAACGAATTACTCGCCTCGCGGGCCTGGAAGAAAACGTCCGGATTCTGCGCCGTGCCCCGCAGCACCGGATGATCGGGCGAGAGCGCGCGCTGGCGGTGCTCGATCAGGCGATCGGTGTTGATGAGCGCGCGCATCTGATCGAGGCTAAGCATTTCGATCTTGTTGACTTCATGCGAGGTGCGGAAGCCGTCGAAAAAGTGCATGAAAGGCACACGGGATTCGAGCGTAGCTGCATGCGCGATGAGCGCCATGTCCAGAGCTTCTTGAACGGAGTTGGAGCACAGCATGGCGAATCCCGTGGCCCGACATGACATCACATCCGAGTGGTCTCCGAAAATCGAGAGCGCGTGGGCGGCGAGGGTGCGCGCGGTCACGTGAAACACTGCCGGTGTGAGTTCGCCCGCGATCTTGTTCATGTTGGGGATCATCAGCAGCAGGCCTTGCGACGCGGTGAAGGTTGTGGCCAGCGACCCGGTCTGCAGAGCGCCGTGGACTGCGCCCGCAGCTCCGCCCTCGCTCTGCATTTCAACCACGTGCGGCACCGTCCCGAACAGGTTGGGAACGCCTTCCGACGACCATTGGTCAGACCACTCGCCCATCGGAGAAGAAGGCGTGATCGGATAAATCGCGATCACTTCGCTGAGGCGGTAGGCTACGTTTGCTACCGCTTCGTTGGCATCCATCGTTTTGAATTCGCGAGTCATTGAGTTTTTTCTTTCCAACCGCCGGGATCACCAGCGTTGCTTTATATCGTCAAGCCAGCACCAGAGCTTTTTTGGCCTGCACATGAGGCTCGAAGGTCTGCGGGACCGAAAGCGCGCGCGAAACCAGGCACAGGGTCTTCACTTTTTGCAGCAGGCGCGCCCCGCGAACTTCGTCTTCCTCGTGGTTGACGGACAGGTTTGGTCGAACCACGATGCCAGTGAATGCGTACCCCGATTCCACTTTCTCGATGGTCCCCTCCACCTGCACTTCCAGATCGGAGTATTCGAATTTGGAGTACTCGGCGATGGTGCGAAAGGTAGTGGTAAAGCAGCCAGCAATGGCGCAAAGGAGCAGGCTCTCCGGCGTCCAACGGCCTTCGATTCCGCCAAACTCGGGCGGTGCGGTGAAATGAATTGCGTTGGGTGCGGAGTCAGTTTTCGCAAGCCCGGTCCTTCCCGAACTCCACCAGGCAACTACGCTATAGGTATGTTTCGTTTCCATAATCCATCTCCTCCCCGAAATCTCGGGGCTCAAATCAGCCTGCGATATTGAATGTTACGGTGATCGTGGTTTCCACTTCCACGGCCTCTCCATTCAGCAGGTAAGGCCGGTAGCGCCACTGTTTGACTGCCTCCAAAGCGGCAGGAATCAGCATGGGATGTCCGCTCACGACCTGAAGTTCGGTGACCCCGCCGCTCTTGTCGATCACCGCTTTGAGCAGGACCTGTCCCTGAATGCGCGCGTTCAGCGCGATTTTCGGGTACGTGGGCTCTACCTTGCGAATACACTGACCCTGGATCACGCCCTGAGAGACCCGAATGCGTTTGGGAAGTAGTGTGGCAATGGGAATGTTGGCGCTCGAATTGACGATGCCCCCGATTACCCCGCTCAGCTGCCCGCCGGGGACGCCGCCGGGGACGCCACCGACGACTCCCGACGCCATCGGCGGCGGCGCTTCTTCCTCCTTGATCATTTCGACCTTGCGCGGAATCCGGGACGGAGTTCGTAGCTGGCCGTTATCCAACACGTCGGTTTGGCGAATGATCTTTGTGACGACTTGCGCCGGCGGGGGAGGAGGCGGGGGAGGAGGCGGCGCCACTAACAGGGTGAATAGCTGCGCCTGCGGCAGCGCCTCGGTGAACATCAGGGGCATAATCACCAGCAGGGAAATCAAAAGACATTGAAAGAAATAGGAGACCAGGGTCGTCCAAGTGCGGCGCTTCTTTTCGGGCGATCCGGATTCGATGAGGCTGTCGGAGAACAGGGTCCGGTATTCCCGAGGTGCCCGAGCGGCCGGCGCTAGGGGCCGCTCTTGAATCTCGACGGGCCTGATTTCGGTGAGTGTCGCCATGACTCCCTCCCAACTCGAAAGGTTCCGTGCTTCGACAACATTCTCAAGCTGAGGGCCGCCGGGTGCGATGTACTGGGTCACCCCTTTCTGTGATCCCAATCACAATCGTTCGCTAGCAGAGAAATCTGGCAGGGAGAAAGGAGCTGATCTCGTCCGGCGGTCCAACTCTGTGAAACGTATGGTGGGGTCTGCTTGAAAACTGGCGGAGCACGCAGTCTCGCGCTAACCATCCTCCGGGCAAAATTCCCTAGTAACAGCGTAAATTCAGGGAATCTGTTGGTGAGGCAATCCTCAGCGAGGCATGAGCCGGAAAAAGAGGGCTTGCTTTGCAACAGGTTCCACTTTTGCCTCCAGCGCAGCCATTTGCGTCGGATTTAGTGGCGTAAAGGAACCGGCGAGCTCGACGCATTCCTCAACCTGCTCGACTGAGTCACATCCGATGATTGCCGTGCTGATAGGTAACGAGAGATCGTAGAAGAAGGTTTCCTGCTTGGTCAGCGTTCCCGGGATCGTAGTGATCGCGCCTCTACCCTCCCATGAGTGTTTTTGTTCTTCCACTGGCGGCGGCATCCAACTGGAAAGGATGCGGCCGCGTGCCATCACCTTCATCCCGATAATCCCCATCTGTTTTTCGACAGCCAGAGGAAGAAGATCCTTTTCAAAACTGTAATAGTATTTGTCGGCCGCGTTGACCCCCATCAGGACGGTGTCGAAGGGAAAACGGCGTATGCACTCCATCAGCGCTTCGGGACGGAAGCGGCCAGTGACGCCGAGATGGCGCACCATTTTCTGATCGCGCGCTTGAGCCAGGGCTTCTATCGCGCCGCCTTTGCCGAATATCTGGTCAATGTCCTCTTGAATTCCAACATCGTGTAGCTGCCAGGTATCAACGCGATCAGTGTCGAGCAGCTTCAGAGAAACTTCGAGGTTCTTAAGCGCGGCATCGCGGGTACGTTCTTTGGTCTTGGTGGCGATAAAAACGTGGTCACGGCTGCCCTTGAGACCCTTTCCGAGATAACGCTCACTCCACCTGTCAGGTCCGCCGTAAATGGCGGAAGTATCGAAATAATTCACTCCTAACTCGAGTGCGCGTTGGATCATCTGCAGGGCCAGGCTTTCGTTATTGGCCTCTTCCAGAGCACCCTGTCCGCCGAGGCCAAAAATCCCGACCCGAAATCCGGTCTTACCCAGATTGCGCGTCGGCATCATGTCCTGCACGGCCCTTGCCGCAGCTGGACTGTTTTCCGTTGACGCCGCCTCGCCCGATGCGCGCGAAGCGATCACTGCGGTGGAGAGACCGGCAGCTAGCGATGCTGCTCCCGTTTTTAGGAAACCACGGCGATTCTGGTTACCGCCATCTTGAGGTGTGTCGTTAGGTTTCATGTCCATCGCTCCACGTCATCCGAAATAGAATATCGATTCTCTTCGGAACCTGATCGGATTGACGCGAGTATATTGTTCTCTATCCGGGCCGGTCAATCGTTTCTCTTTGTTACGCCGGGCGAGGTTATGCCGGGTCGAGATTGTGCAGCGTGGAATTCGATTTTAACGCAGGGCCGACGCAGGCTCAGGAGAGATGGAGAATGAACCGTCGAATGTTTTCCTTTTGTTTGCTGGCCGCATTGATGTCACCGACTGCGTTGTCCCAATCGTTTTTGAGCCAATACAAAGGCTCGCCCTATCACGACAGCCGCGATAAGGTTGGTCCACAAAAAATACCGGGAGAGGTCTTGTGCGCTTACTATGACTTGGGCGGCGAAGGAGTTGCGTATCATGACACCGATCCACAGAATCACGGCAGCGGAGAGTTGAATCCGGCTGATGGGACTTATCTCAATGAATTTCGTATCCATGAGGGAGTGGATACTTCCTACACGAAGTTTCAGAGGAAGCCGGATCCGGTTGACGACAGTCCCTTTGACAAGGTCGTGCCCCCTGCTGACATGCTCTATGTAGGCTGGACCGAAGCCGGAGAGTGGTTCAACGTAACGATAGATGTGAGACGGCCGGGAACATACGCGGCAGATTTTCTTTACACATCGAATCGCGGCGGCACAATATCAGTGGATGTAAATGGAAAGGATGCGACAGGACCTGTCGAGATCACAACGACAAACGACCCAGCAGACCCGATTGCCTGGCGTCAGTGGCACCATTGGAATGTGGCTCCGCAACTTTTCAAAGCCCGTCTGAGCAAAGGGAAAAATGTGCTCACTGTGCACATATTGACCAATGGAAACATGAATCTGGCTTACTTCGACCTAAAACCGGTCCGTCGATGATGATGGAGGAGCGCGCAGTGCAGGGGAGCCCCGAAGTACGGTTCTCGAGAACCGTGACATCCGAGCTCTCGTCGCATCGTGACCCCATCTCGCCGGGGTTTCCTCCGCCCATGCGTTGAACAGAGATGAAATCGATCGCGTCGCGGGTGCGGATCATGGGCTATACCCAAGGTTTTGAATCTCGGCAAAAATTCCCGGCATCTGGCTTGGTAAGGAATTCGACCACGGAATTCAATATGGCCGAGTTCGAGAGACGAGCGATGGTCTCGTACCGCTCCGTGATCGGCCTTGCACATTTTGGGTTTACGGAAGTTTACTGCGGCGTAGTGATGCACACGGTTGAGATTTTAGACAGCCCATGTTTGAGAGCATCCTCTGTCAGGTCACCGAATACGATCCCGGCGTTTTGCAGACGCTGATTGAGTTGGCCGTCGAGATTGCGCGCGAAGGCCGGGAAGGACGTCGCATCGGTACGCTGTTCACGCTCGGAGATGAGCAAGCCGTAATGGCAAAGTCCCGGTCGCTAATTCTGGATCCTTTATCCGGGCACCCGGAATCCTCGCGTCACGTGAGCGATCCCAGTCTCCGAGGAACAATTAAGGAACTGGCCCAACTGGATGGCGGATTTATAGTCAGCCGCGACGGCGTTTTTCTGTCTGCATGCCGCTATCTTGACGCTGTCGCAGCGCCTGTGGATCTGCCACTAGGTCTTGGCAGCAGGCATCTCGCTGCGGCCAACATGAGCGCAGTCACGAACGCAGTGGGTGTTGTGGTTTCCGAGAGCTCAGTGGTCCGCCTTTTCTGCCACGGAAAGCTGGTTGGCGAGATCATCCCGGAGCTGTGGATGATGGATCATGCCGCTCAGCTGCGCGGACGTGTGAAGAAAGAAACGTATGGCGAATTGACCGTGCTGACCCCGAACCCGAGCGGCGCCTCCTCAGCAAAACTTCTGTGAAGAAGGTATCGGTAACACTTTCGGGCGAATGACCTATCGGAGACGCCATGAAACCCGATCACTAGGGTGAGATGCGAGAGGAGTCATGCCGAAACCTATATTGTTGAGCGTAGATGATGATTCCGACGTTTTGCGAGCAATCGAACGGGACTTGCGATCACAATACGGCGCCGAATACCGTGTATTGGGAAGTGATTCTCCCGAGGGTGCGCTCGATATTCTCAAACAGTTGAAAGTTCGCAATGACAGCGTTGCCCTGCTCCTTGCCGATCAGCGTATGCCGAGAATGGACGGTGTCCAATTTCTGCAAGAGGCCATGCGCATGTACCCTGACGCAAAACGAGCGCTGCTCACGGCATATGCGGACACGACTGCTGCGATTAGCGCAATCAACGATGCTGGCATTAACTACTTCTTTTTGAAACCTTGGGACCCTCCGACCGAGCGCCTGTATCCCCAGCTCGACGACATGCTGGATGACTGGCAAGCTTCTCATAAGCCTTCCTTCGACGGTATCAGAGTACTGGGAACACGCTGGTCACCACGTTCCTACGACTTGCGAGACTTCCTTGCGCGCAACCATGTTCCGTATCAATGGATCGACGTTGAGCTTTCGGTTAATGATCCGGAGACCAGGCGACTTCTCGAAGTTCTGGGCCCTGAGGCCACGAGTCTCCCGGTCGTTCTTTTCCCGGATGGAACAAAACTACTGGAAAGCTTGCCGTCGCAGGTGGCACAGAAAGTCGGCCTGCGCACGCGCGCTCAGACTGACTTCTACGATTTGGCTATTGTTGGCGGTGGGCCAGCCGGTTTGGCGGCAGCCGTTTACGGAGCTTCAGAAGGGTTGCGAACGGTGATCATTGAACGTGAAGCCCCCGGTGGCCAGGCCGGAATGAGCTCGCGGATCGAGAACTATCTTGGTTTTCCCACCGGATTAAGCGGTGGAGATCTGGCGAGGCGTGCGGTAGTTCAGGCGACGCGGTTCGGAGTGGAGATACTGTCTCCGCAGGAGGTAACGGCGGTTCGAACGGAGGGACCTTATCGGATCTTGAAAATGGCCGACGGCAACGAACTTTCCTGTCATGCTCTGATGATTGCCAGCGGAGTCCAATGGCGCCGCCTCGACGCTCCCGGCGTCGATCGCTTGCAAGGCGCGGGCGTTTACTACGGCGGGGGAGCGACCGAAGCGCTGTCTTGTAAAGGGGAAATTATCTATGTGGTCGGCGGAGCAAATTCCGCAGGCCAGGCGGCGATGAACTTCGCCAGATATGCCGAGAAAGTAGTGATATTGGTGCGAGGCTCGTCACTCGCGAGCACGATGTCGAAGTATTTGATTGACCAGGTTCAGCAAACCCGGAACATTCAGTTGTGGACGCATGCCAGCGTAGCCGAAGTGCATGGCGACTCACATCTTGAAGAGATCTCGGTTCGTTGTTCCGACACCAACACAATCGAACGCGTTCCGGCGAACTCCGTCTTCATTTTCATTGGTGCATTGCCGCAGACTGACTGGCTGGGCGATATGGTCGAACGAGACGAGCGCGGATTCATTCTTACAGGGCCAGATCTCATACGTGCCGGAGACCGTCCCAAGGGTTGGAGTCTCGATCGAGATCCTTTTCTTTTGGAGACCAACGTTCCGGGAGTGTTTGCAGTTGGAGACGTGCGGCATGGCTCGGTGAAGCGCGTGGCGTCTGGTGTTGGCGAAGGATCGGTGGCCGTGCAGTTCATCCATCAATATTTAAGCAAGGTTTAAGATGGCAGAAAAATCGGAGCTACTCAATATTCCGGCATTTGCCGGCTTGCCGGATGATCAGATCAGTTGGTTTCTCGGTCAGTCGCGAGAGTTGAAGATCAACGCCGGCGAGACCTACGTCCGCCAAGGAGACTCGGCCGACGCAATGTTTGTGATTCTCGAAGGGCAATTTCAGTTTCGAGGTGAATTCGGGGGACAGCCTGTTATTTTTCCAATCAAGGCCGGCGACGTAACCGGAGTACTTCCCTTTTCGAGAATGACGCAATTTACCGTGACCGGTCGCGCGGTCACCGACGGCCGAATTCTGCGATTCCCCGCCTCATTGTTTCCGGAACTCACGCAGAGGATGCCCGTTCTTACGCAGCATTTAGTCGGCCTCCTATCGGATAGGGTGCGTGAAACCACCAGGATGGAGCAGCAGCGAGACCGCTTAGCTGCTTTGGGCAAACTTTCCGCCGGTCTCGCGCATGAGCTCAATAATCCTGCCTCGGCTGCGAAACGCGCGACCAGCCAGTTGCGCCAAGCCTTAAGCAAAATTAAAGATGCGAGTCATGAGCTCGGACGCCGCGAGCTCACTCCTGCACAGAAAGCGGAAATTGAAAATCTGGAAGCGTCACTCATTCAACGGGACGAGCCTCCGGCAGATGCGTTGGCCGCCAGCGACATGGAGGATCAGATCGATTCACTTTTCCGCAGTCACGGACAGGACGATCTTTGGCAACTCTCGGCAGATCTCGCACGCCGAGGCGTCAGGCCGGCAGCACTGGAATCCTTATTTGCCAATCTTGACGCGGACACCGCCCGCGCCGCCCTGATCAGGCTTGCCGCAGCTGTCGAAGTCGCGAACTTATTGAAGGAAATTGAGAGCAGCACATCACGAATCTCTGACCTTGTCCTGGCAATTAAGGAATACACATTCATGGACCAGGCCCCGGTTCAGAACGTCGATATTGTAAAGACCCTCGAAAACACACTGACGATCCTGAACTACAAGCTCAAGCACGGAGTCATGGTGGAGCGCGACTATCAGCGTATTCCTCTGCTCGTAAATTCTTTTGGGAGCGAGCTCAATCAAGTCTGGACCAATCTGATCGACAACGCGATTGATGCTATGGGCGGCAAAGGCAAGCTTAGTGTGCGAACCCACCGCGAAGAGTCCTTCGTCGTAGTCGAGATTGGCGACAATGGCCCAGGTATTTCACCCGACGTTAAGCCACACATTTTTGAGCCCTTCTTCACCACGAAAGGCGTCGGACAGGGCACGGGGCTCGGTCTAGATACCGTGCAACGAATCGTGAAAAAACACCAAGGGAGTATTCAAGTTGAGTCTCGCGCCGGGGACACGCGCTTCCAAATCTGGCTGCCGTTGTCGGAGCCGTAGTGGCTTCATCAGCGCGACTTAGTGCAGTTATCTCGGAACACGGGCATTTCTTGCGTATTTCGTAGCAACATTCGCGGGTTTCTCTGTGGTGCAGACTGAGTGGCGGAGAGAGAGGGATTCGAACCCTCGATACAGGTATTAGCCCGTATAACGGTTTAGCAAATGAATCGTTCTCGACGCCCTCACTCGTTTTCAAGCACTTACAGTCGTACTCGAAAGCCCCAAGTCGGGCTCATCGCCTCTCATTCGGCAATTTCTGTGCTCCGTTTTGTGCTCCGCTAACGTAACCGAGAATGCGCTGACCAGGGTCAATGAGCGTAATGGCGATTTATCGACAATTGACCTGTTCTGTGCTGAACTTGTCCGATGCGGACTACCCGGCCCGCAGCAGATCAACAGGTGAACTTGAGTGACTGATGCGGGCTGACGCAAAAGCCGCGCGGCGTTCGCCCCTGATCGCGCACAAGGAGCACACGAACATGAAGCCAAAGAACACGATCTGCCTCTGGTTCGACAAAGACGCGCATGAGGCGGCGCGCTTCTACGCCCTTACCTTTCCGGATAGTAAGGTAACCGCTGTTCACGAGGCTCCCGGTGACTATCCGAGCGGCAAGAAGGGCGATGTGCTGACGGTGGAGTTCACCGTCCTGGGCATTCCCTGTCTCGGTCTCAACGGCGGCACGGCGTTCAGGCATACCGAGGCCTTTTCCTTCCAGATCGCGACGGAGAATCAGGAAGAGACGGACCGTTACTGGAACGCGATCGTCGGCAATGGCGGCACTGAAAACCAGTGCGGCTGGTGCAAGGACCGCTGGGGCCTCTCCTGGCAGTTCACCCCGCGTGCGCTAACCGATGCGCTTGCGGCTGGTGGCGGTGAGGTAATGCGCGCCTTTGAGGCGATGATGACGATGAGGAAGATCGACATCGCCGCCATCGAGGCAGCGCGGCGAGGCTGACGGGTCGCCAGCAAGCCGTTCCGGGCCGCTGCCACCGGATTGACTTCTCTAGTGCAGCAAGCCGAGCTGCCACGGAATATCAATATAGTTCTGCGGGTGCGACGAGGTCCCCTGATACAAAAATTGCAAATTGGCGGGATCAAGGGTCAGCGTCTCGTCGTACCCCACTCGGATCATCTCGCCGTGACTGATGTCAGTCGTCCACGGGGTCACTCCCGCATCGAATGTGACATTGTTAATTCCGGCGAAGGGTTGTGCCGACGTGTTGGCGTTGGGATTCGGAGTGAAGTCTCCATTCAGTTGGTTGGCGACGAAAGACCGAAAATACCTGCGGCCTGATCCATCGATTGCCTCGATGATTGTCAGGTACTGATTCAACCCTTGCAGGTTGTAAGTACACGACGCTTCAAAAAGATCAAAAGCGTTGACGCTCTTCATGACCAACACCGGCGCACTGAATCCGTTGGGGAAATTCTGGATCGTCGTCTGGCTGCGATAGAAGCCTCCTCCGTCGTCAGAAAAGAAAAGGTAACAATTGGCGGAATCGCAAATGACCCAGAAATCCAACCAGGCCGGCACATTCGCGGGCTGGCTGGCAAAGAAATTCTGCGGTGGCGTCCAGTTGGCGGGCTGGCTGGGGTCAGCGTTGGTCGAATATGTCGGCGGCCCCGACTGAAATATCAGATACCACTTGTTCTGCGGCCGGAAGAAGAACACCTCAGGCGCAGCCCGATAGCCGGGAAATCCCCCGGTTTGATCCATGTAATAGGGCGTGGCCGAGGCCGCCTGTTGCCAGGTCGGGAAGTTGATGTACTGCATGTTCCACCCGACCCCGTCGGTGGTTGTCGCATAAACGTGCCACAAATTATTGAAGAACACCACCGATGGATCCTTTACGGCAATGATCGGATGGCTCGCATCCGGAATTGCGCTGATTAACGGAGCCGTGGAAGACCACGCAAATGGTCCCGGCCGTTGCGAAACAATTCCCGCGTTGATGACCAGCGAGAGATTCGTCGATCCGGAGTTGACGCCGTCGGAGGCTTGCACGGTCAACGGATAAGTCCCTGTGGCGGCTGTCCCGGGATTCACCGCCACTTCGCCGCTGTTCCCGCTGCCCGGTTGCACGAAAATCGCAGACGCTCCGGCTGGCAATCCAGAGACGTTCAACGTGATAGCGCCGGTGGAACCGCTGCGCGTGATATTGGCGGTCACTCTGCCAATCGATCCCCCAGCGGGTACGGTAACCGAGCCGCCGGCCAGCTGAATAGAAATGGAGCCGGAGTTGCCGCCCCCGCCTTGGCCACCGGTGCTACCACAACCCACGATCACAGTGATGAGGGGAATGAACCAAACCAGAAGAAAGACGGACAGAGGAGAAATCGGCTCAAGAATGCAGGGTCTGAAGGCTGCACGTTTTGTCGGCTGCATGTTCTTTCCTAACCTGGTTCAAAGGAACTCTAGCTTCGCGTGCTTGTCGGATCGAGATTCACCGGCCAATAGCGGAAATTGCGCAATGTGGCTTTGCCCGTGCCGCAGGCGTAGACCGCCGGCCTCATATCAAGAAAGCCGCCAAGTACGTTGTGATGCATCCCCGAGATTTCGGCGGATTCCGGCGCGCGCTGCCAGGGGTCGTCCGGTACGCGGAAATAAAAATCCACCTCTTGGCGGTCGTTGACCACGCGCAAGGTGGCGCGTGTCGCGCCCTTGTGCTGGCGGCTCGGGATATATCCATTGGCAAGCCGCACACCCACGCCCTCGTCGCCCAGCAAAATGCCGGTGGCATGGTCGGAGTTGTAAAAGAGCAGCAGCCCGGATTCGCAACCGGCCTCAACCTCAACATCGATCTCGACGGTGTACGAGTGTGCTCCGACCGCGGTGGCGAGAACTGAAGTATCGGCCAAAGACTTGCCGCGCGCCGCCAGAGTGAGAGCGCCATTTCCGACGGTGAATCGGGCCGGATCGTATTCCCGCCAGAAGCCCCACTGGAGTCCGAGTTCCGCACTGGTGAAGTCGTCCGAAGGATCGTCGAAAGCCTGTTGGATGGCTCCAGCGACTGGCATGGGAATGGCCGAGTCGGCCGTAATTCCCTGCGCCACCCGAAACCAGCCATCGGCCGTCCACTCAATGGGGAGCAGAAGCAATTGGCGGCCGAGAGTGCGATAGCCGTTCTCATAGGAGTGCACGGTCATATACCACTTGCCGGCCGGCGTATCGACGAGGCGTCCGTGGCCGACACTCATCCAACGGTCGTCGCGCGACGCAGTGTGCACGACAGGATTGTGCGGCGACAATTCCCAAGGGCCATCAGCATGGCGACTACGCGCACTGACCACGGAGTGGCTGGTGGCCGGCCCAGCGGTGCCTCCCTCGGCAACGTTCAGGTAGTAGTAGCCGTTGTGCTCAAGCAGTTTGGGGGCTTCGAGACAAGTACACTCCATCCTTGTGGTGGCGGGGACGGGCCACGGTTCGAACACAATGCGCGGCGCCGTCTTGACCGCCAGGCCGTCGGCGGTCAATTCGGCCATCCGTCCGCCAGCCATGTAGAGAAAGCGGCGGCCGTTCTCCGCAATGTGCGCGGGGTCAATCGCGTTGATGCCGAGATCGACGGGATCGCTCCACGGTCCAGTCGGATGATCGGCGTGAACCACGCGCAGCCGGTTGTCGGCGGGGAAATAAATATAAAAACGCTTCTCATACTCACAGAGATACGGCGCCCAGACGCTGCCATGGTAGGAATGCAGGGCGGCGGCGACTGGGCGCCAGTTGATGAGGTCTCGCGAGTGCCAGATCTGGAGGCCAGGCGCGTAGTCGAAGCTGGAGTGGGTGAGATAAAAGTCGTCGCCGACGCGGATGGGACTGGCGTCAGGATGATCACCGCCCATGATTGGGTTGCGGTATGTTGTCGTGACGACCCGTGCCAGGGCTCTCTCGGTCTCAGGGCCAAGAGCCAGAGCCGCGGAGACGATCGCGGCATCACGGACAAAGCGGCGGCGCGTGATCATAGCCGGACAAGTCTATCTTCGTGTTCGTGCCCAAGTGAAGTGATTTTTCGACTGCGGCGACACACCTCGCAGTTCATCGTTGTCCGGCTCATCCAGAACCACGATGCTTCGCACGCTGGCTGGTCATACCTGGGCCGCGGATCGACTGAGTTTTCCGGCTGGTATTCGTTAGCGTCCGCGAATCTTGCAGATGCAGTGGCGACGCATCGGTTAGGGACTGAAACCATTGATAACAGGCGCTTACACTCATTGACCAGGACGAGGGCGGCAGGGGGGCCCTCAATGAGTTCTATCAAAAGGGATGTCAAGAAAAAACTTCTGCCTCGACCGGAGTCGAGATGTTTTCTCGAGATCCAGCCCACTGGAATTAGGCTTCCCTGAAGAAGTGTGACTTGTGCCCATTCTGATCAGTCTCCTCCGGTGAGTTAGCGGCCGCCGTCGAGTTTGCGAGAGCAACAAGCGAATGGCGACTCAAGGTCAACCATGGTTCTATCCGAGGCTCGTGGCCTATGGCTATTTCTGGTTATCCGAGGGGGCATAACGTGATATGAGTGACTCGGTGCCCAAGGCACGCGGGGCCAGATCTCATTGACTGATACTTCCCTCGAACCGAGCATCTCGAGAAACCGACCGACCACTAGCAGAGGGAACTCTTCGAATGGAAGGCTCTTCCTCAGCGATGCTCAAGCTGCTTGTCGCTGCAACTGTTGGGGGTCGAAACTCACTCCTTTCTTCCATATGGTTAAAGTGATGGCGGCAATCTTCCGTGCCAGGGTGAGACGGGCCATGCTGGGCCGCATCCCTTTCTCCACCAGGGCAGCATAAAAATCCTGCAGTGGCCCGGGACGTTGGATGGCGGAGATGGCCGCCCCCTTCAAAAGATTTTTCAGATCGTGATTATGGTTTCGATTCAGACCACGCACCGTGATGCGCTCGCGGTTGCGTTGCCGTTTCCCGCGCACCATGCGGTACTCGCCGCTGTCATAGGTCTGGACGGCAAAACCGCTGTAGGCCCAAAGCTGGCGCTTGGTCCGAAAGCGATGGGGTGTCTGCAGGATGGCCACCAGCAGGGCGGAGCGAATCGGACCGATCGAAGGAATCTGGCGAAGTAATTTCACCGGTGCATGCTTGCGACTTTCCGTCAACAGCTCCCGTCGTGCTGCCTGGCGCACGGGTTCGAGACTATCCAGTTGCTGGTATAAATGCTCGGCTCGAATCCTTACCGCTGGTTCCACCAGCTTGGCTAGCCACTCGGCACGATGCCGGCGGCTATAGACGCTGGTGCCCGCACAGGGAATGGCCCAACTTCGGTACACCGACTTAATCCGATTCATCACCCGGGTACTATCCTTGGTGAGCGTCAAATAGCTCCGCCCCAACTCTTTTAAGGCACGGGTCCCATGCTTTTCGTGGTATACCGCCTTGACTTGGTGGGTGCGTAGTAGCTCCGCCAAATTGCGTGCATCCGCCCGATCGTTCTGGTTGCCATCCCTCATCAGCGCGTTCTTGCGCGGATCGCAGACCACCAGCCGGCTGACATGGGGCTTCAGCAGATCGTGTAACCAGGCCGCTAAGATCCCTTCCTCGAAGGTCAATGCCAGGGTTCCACGCAGTCCTTGAATGAAGTCCAGAATCGTGGCTGCCTTGGTTTCCAGCACGCATTCCATGAGCAACTTGCCCTCCGCATTCTTCACCGCTGCGGAAATGGTGGCGTCATGCACGTCCATGCCGATATACTTCTCTTGATTCATAAAGGTGCTCCTTTTCGGTATGTGTGGTTTTCCAACGACTCACAACTTACCGCAAAAGTGGGCGCCTTTTTATATTGCGTGTAATGGCGATTTAACGCCAATCAACCGAATGGTGCCATTGGCCCACCGCCCAAAGACCGATTCGCCTTGAACTTGCGACCAAAGTAATGCAGAATAAGCGCCTTCCCCGTTGGAGGCTAAGTGCGCTCAATTTCACGTCTAATTGCTGCTCTTGTAGTGATATCCCTGGCCGCTCTGGGTTCGCTGGGGCAAACTCCGCCCGCGGCACCCGACTTCTCCGGCGCTTGGGTTCTCAACGCCGCAAAGAGCACTCTCCCGAAGGACAGCACACTCAAATCCCAAACCATCGTCATTGATAACAAGAAGTCGGCGATCGTTTTCCACTACAAAACAGACGGCAAGAAATCGACGGAAACCTACACACCGGATGGGAAGAAGCGCGTCTCTCTGAACATGTCGTCCGGTCAACTAACATCGAGCGCGAGCTGGAATGACTCAGTGCTGGTCATTGAATCCACGCTAGATATAAAGGTCCCTAACGCTACGGTCGTCGTCACGGGGCTTAAGCCTGTCATCGATACGTGGACACTAGCGGCTGACGGTCGAACTCTCACCCACGACGCAGGCGACCACAAAGAGATTTACGTCTACGAGAAGCAATAGGCGCGACGGTCATACCCGATATGCAGGCGAAACCTACTTGCAGATCGCTCTTTCCCAAACACTTCGCATCACGCCGACTGACGAAAACGGGCGTTAGCACAAACTACCGCCCTCTGCCTGCCCCGGACCAGGGTTGTTGGTGTAATGGCGATGTTACGCCAACGAGGAACCACTCACAGTGCTGGGATTCCGCGGTTTATTCCTTTAGCCTTGAAACGGCGCTCTGGGTTCGAATTTCCTGACCCCCAAACGCGCCAGGAAGAACCGAGCCAATTGGATCAGACACGTTTTGAAAATGCGAACAAGTTGTGGGCCGGCGGTCGCAATGAAGATGCGGCTCGCGAATTCCACGCCATGGCGGAGGAGGAGGCAGGCTACCCAGACGGGAAGGCTGCACTGCTAATAAACGAGCACAAATGTTACGTCCAGATTGGCAAATTGGACACGGCGAATGAAGTAATGCGTCAAATTCGCACGCTGCCTGTGCAGGACAAGTTCGTTCGAATGATTGTGGATTTCGGGGACGCCTGCATGACAACCCAGATGGGCAAACTCAAAGAAGGGGTATTCAAGTTCGAGAAAATATTGCAATCGAATCAAGAGGAACTGCGGGATCCAGAAAACAGGTATCTCTATGAAGACCTGCAACAGAGGCGCGGATTTGCTCTGACAAGCCTAGAGAAATATGCCGAGGCCGCGGCGGTGCTCAAGGAAGCGACTTCTTTTACGATCAGTTCGGCCACTTCATCCGAGGACATGCAGGGAGTCCACTTCTATCTTGGCATCTGTTACGCTGCGCTTTCTGAGACAGATTTGGCCAAAGAGGCCTACTTGCGGGCAATAGGATTTGCGTTTGGCAATGAGGTTGAAGCAAAGGTCCGATACCGACTGGCAATTCTATATTTTATGAGTCGTGCGTTTGCCCAAGCGAAGCACCACCTGGAGGCCGCATTGCAGCTGCCCGCGGAGGTTGTCAGCGGCCAACTACGGAGGGATGTTTATCAACAAATGTCACGAGTCTGCCACTACTTGCAAGAATTCGACGAAGAAAAGAGATACTCACAACTGGCCCAGTCTTCCTGACCGGAATTCAATGACGCATGTAAGCATAGTTGTTGTTAACAGGTATCCACGGCCTTGATCCGCCAATAGAGAATAAAGGCGATCCACACGACGGGAAAGAAAGATTCATAGAACCAGAGCATTCAGGACCTCCAGGCATTCTAGTTTGTTTTGAAATTCTTTGTGGTGTCTACCTGGGCGAGCAAGGGGAGTCTCATGGCGAGCGACGTTTCGCCGCGAACCGAGGGCAGAGCAAACAGCACGAACGCAACTTCCAGATGATTGGCGATAAATCGCCATTACGCTCATTGACCGCATAATGGATGCGAAACTGTAGCCAGCCCAAGTCCCCAACACACACCAGTGCGCGTCGGTGCGCCATGTTGCCGGAATCGAACGCCCCGGTACGTGTCCGCAGGCCGAGAGCGGGCGTCAATCAACCGTTAGGCCTGGGCGATCTTTCTCACGATGCTCGCAGCCCTTGGACGGCCCCAGAGTGCTTCAGCTCAACGTGGGTGCGAAATGCTTTATAGAGCATTTCCGCGGTTGTTGGTTGCGTATCCTCCGGATCAGTCACGGCTTTTTCCACGCAGACGATCTCCTGGCACTCCGAGCACTTGCCGAAGCGATGACTGGCGCGATCCATCTCGTCCCTAGGGCCAAGCCAATCCACGTTGGTCAATTCGGGTTTCTTCATGCGTCAACTCTCCCACGACAGGCCGAAGCCCGCGCCCTTGAAGTGAGACTAAATGGCAGCGCCCCTTTTGAATTGTTCGCGCTCCAACCACTTTTCCTTCTCGTCTAGCATTCGATCTAGTTCCCGAAGAAGTTCCAGCATTCGTTCAGTGTCTTGTTCAATGCTATTTTGTCGCATAGTCGCGTCCAGTCTTCTTGGTCATCCCAACAGACTGTACGGCGCTAATATCTTCTCGTTGCCACATCATGTTCTTCATAAGCAATGATCAGCCCAAACTTCGCCGCTGCCGGGAACCGGCGCTCCTACAGGGACTTGAGGCGACGCAGGTGACACGGTTCAGAAAGCACTACGGGCAGAAGGGAAAGTTTTCCCTTGTCACTAGGCACAATCGCTCTACAGCGGTTGCGGTATCCCCATTTAGGGCAAGTCGAGGCTGAAGAACCATGTAGAACGCGTCGGAAACCAAAAATCGCACCCAAAATGTAGTCCCGCCAGAGATCAGAGGGGGGTACGGGAACGTACACAGAAAACGATGGTTGCTCTCGCGCCGGAAACGCGTCAGTTGGCGTTACATCGCGATTGCACTCAAAACCCCTTTCCTCGGGACGGCCGGGGTCAATGAGTGATAACGCCAAAACTTCCCAGCGCCTTGAACCGAACACCTGGCCCATCCTGCGGGCCCTCACCTTCCTGATCGTGATCGTCCTGCTCTCGATGCCTCGCATCCCGCTGCCCTGGCTCTACCGCCAGCTCTGGCCGGCGGCCCTGTTGCCCTTCTTGATTGGAGCTGCCGTTACCGTCGGCGGCCTTCTGTTCGCCGTCTGGGCGCGCCGGCACCTCGGCCGCAACTGGAGCAACGCCGTTACCATTAAGCAGGGCCACGAGTTGATTACGACCGGCCCCTATGCCCTGGTCCGTCACCCCATCTACACCGGCATTCTGACCGGGTTTCTTGGCACCGCGATTGCGCTCGCAGGTGCGCGGGGTCATCGGTTTCGCCCTAATATTCCTCGTGTTGTGGGCTAAGCTCCGCATCGAGGAGGAGTGGATGCGCACCCAATTTGGGGAGACGTATGCCAGGTATGTCCAACAGACCTTCGCCCTAGTGCCGTACATCTTGTGAGACGCTCGTCCGGCATTTTGAGCGAAATGGGGATTTATCGCCAGTTGAGACTATTGCTGGCGGCCTGGATTACTTCCGCTTGGCCGACCACACGCTAGCAAGCGGAAATTACGTCGCTCGCCGCTGTGGGGGACGATTAGGTTGACTCTTGAAGCGGCTTCGGTTCGGGATTTAACGCAGTGTTCCTCAGAGCTGACCGGAAGCTACAAGAACCAAAGCTTTTCAACCACAGCCGGACAACTCCATAAGAAAGCACTTGCATCCATACTACATATGTAGTAGTAATACATACGCGCATAGGAGACATATATGGGTGGTCCGGCATTGAGCAAACTCGAGCTTCGCATCATGGAGGTGCTGTGGAACGGCGGCACCGCGTCCATCCGTGAAATCCAGGAGAGTTTCCCGGACAAGAGGCGACCCGCCTACACCACCATTCAAACAACGGTTTATCGGCTCGAGGCCAAAAACGCGGTACACCGCGTGAAGAAAGTAGGAAACTTTCACGTGTTCGAGGCCGCGGTGTCGCGCGATGTCGCGCAACGCCGGCTGATTGATGACCTGTTGGTTCTGTTCGGCGGCAGCACCCAACCGGTGATGGCGCACCTCATCGAATCGGGCAAACTGACGCTCGCCGACGTGAAGGAAGCGGAAAAGACCCTACGCCAATTGCAAAGAAAGGAGAAACCGGAATGACCTTTCATTCTCTGTCTGTTCTTTGGAACACAGCCGCACCGGTGTTGGGAGATCACCTGTGGCAGTCGACAGTGTTCGCCGTAGTTGCCGCGTTGCTCACCCTCACCCTGCGGCGCAATCAGGCCCGAGTCCGGTATTGGCTCTGGCTGGCGGCGTCAATCAAGTTTCTGGTGCCTTTCTCCGTGCTAGTGGCGCTCGGCAACCGTTTCGCCTGGCGGCATATTTCAAACGCGGGCGGCGCGCTCTATGTCGCGATTGAGCAGGTCGGACAGCCTTTCACGCAGACAGCACCGGCGGTGGTTCAAGCCGCTCCCGCTCCTGCTCTGGCCCGCGTGCTTCATCTGCTCCCGATCGCTGCCGGTGTTTGGCTGTGTGGATTCCTGACCGTGCTTGGACATCTGGGCTGCGCGTTGGCTGCGAATTCGCGCGCCGGCAGCACAGCGGTTCCTCGGCGGGAAGGTCGTGAAATAGATGCACTGCGCAGACTGCGCGCCTCAGGGATGCCCGCAGGCGAAATTGACATCCTGCTTTCGCGCACTTCACTCGAGCCGGGAATCTTCGGCATCGTGCACCCAGTTTTGCTCTGGCCGGAAGGCGCTCTCCGAAAAACTCGATGATGGTCACCTGGAGGCGGTGATCGCGCACGAATTATGTCATGTCCGGCGTTGCGACAATCTCGCGGCGGCAATCCACATGCTTGTCGAAGCGGCTTTTTGGTTTCATCCGCTGGTCTGGTGGGTTGGCTCGCGCCTCATTGACGAACGCGAGCGCGCGTGCGACGAAGAAGTTTTGCAACTCGGCAGCGAACGGCACCTCTATGCCGAAAGCATTCTGAAAATCTGCGAGTTCTGTTTGAGTTCTCCTCTGACCTGCGTGTCAGGCGTTACGGGCGCCGATCTAAAGAAAAGGATGGTTCACATCATGACCGACCGCATCGTTTACAAGCTCAACTTCAGTCGCAAACTCCTGCTGTGGACGGGCGCATGCCTCGCCATCGCCCTGCCAATCGCTTTTGGCCTGCTCAACGCCACTCCGAGCCACGCGCAAGGGCAACTCTCCACTATGCCCAAGTTCGTATCAGTCTCCATTAAGCCTCACCCGAGTGAAGGCAATGGCTTAGTAATGTCAAAGATGATGATGTCGCCGATTAATGGTGACTTCGCCGCAAACAACGTTTCGCCGCATTCACTCATTCAGCTTGCATACCACATTCAGGACACCCAGCTCGCAGGAGAGCCGGAGTGGTTTAAGTCAACGACTTACGACATTGACGCGAAGGTTGATCAGTCCGTGGTCGATGAAATGCACAAGCTCAGTGAAGACCAGCGAAACCTAGTGAACCAGCACATGCTTCAACAGTTCCTCGCTGACTATTTCAAAGTGACCCTGCACCAGGAATCCAGAGATCTTCCCGTGTACGAACTGCTCATTGCTGAGGGCGGCACCAAACTCCGGAAAGCGGAAAAACATGGTTTCATGCAGATGGGAGTAGGCGAGTTGAGCTCGCAGGGAACTCCCTTGGCATTGCTCACGGCGCAGTTATCGCAACGTCTCGGGCGAACCGTTGTAGACAAAACCGGGCTCGAGGGTGACTACGCCTTCAATCTCCACTGGGCTCCTGACGCCGAGGAACAAGCGCGCATCCGCGCTGCTGGCTTGCCACCTGAACTGATGAAGGCTGGACAGCCTGCAGCTTCCGGCCCTCCGCTTCTTACGGCGGTGGAAGACCAGCTGGGACTGAAGCTGCAGCCGCAAGCGGAACGCGTGCAGGTTCTCGTCATCGACCACGTCGAGCAGCCCTCACAGAACAACTAAAACCACGTACTCGGTGTCCCGCTTCTGCCTGCTGTCGGCAGAAGTGGGATTCCGTGCGACTCTGCGGACGGTTGACGGGCTACTCGGAAGTAACTGATGACATAACGACGTCGGCCTCGCGACGATCCGAGTAGACTTTGTGGCGTCTAACCCAAAGGCTCGGAACGGAGGAGGCCGAGATGAAAATTGTAGGATGCGATCTACACGCAAAGCAACAGACCATTGCGATGGTCGATACGGAAACGGGCGAGTTCACCGAGAAGACACTGAGCCATGAAGGCAACGAGGTGCGAGAGTTTTACGCTGCCTTAGAAGGTCCGGTGGTGGTGGGCATCGAAGCCACCGGAGCCATGCAGTGGTTTTTGCAACTACTGGAAGAGTTAGGGATCGTGTGCCGGGTGGGTCATCCGGCGAAGATTCGGGCAGCCGAGACCCGGAAACAGAAGCATGATCGGCGGGATGCCCGGCTGATGTTGGACCTGCTGATGAGGGAGGATGGCTTTCCTGAGATCTGGATGCCGTCGAGCGAGCAGCGCGACTTACAAACCCTGCTGCGGGACCGTCATCAGTGGGTGAAGATACGAACGCGAGTCCAGAACACCTTGCAAGCCATCGCGCTCAATCACGCACTACGGCGAGGCCGAGGTCTGTGGACGGCAACCGGGCAGAAGGCACTGCAAGCCTTGTCTCTGCCCAGCTACACCCGTCAAAGGCGGGACGAACTGCTGCGCTTATACGTGCAATTGCAGCAGCGGATCCAGGAACTGGACGGGCAAGTAGAAAAACAAGTCCAGCAACGGCCCCAGGCGCTCCGCTTGTTGACGCATCCCGGTGTGGGACCAGTGACGGCATTGGCGACGGAGGTGTTCCTAGGGGACCCGAGCCGCTTCGCCAATGGCAAGAACGTAGCCAGCTACATCGGAATGATCCCGTGTGAACACACCAGCGGTAAGCGGCAGCGGCTCGGAAAACTGACCAAAGAGGGCAACTCGTTGCTGCGCTATCTGGGGACCGAAGCGACAATCCATACGGTAAGAAAAGATCCGGAGCTGAAACGCTTCTATCGTCGCAAGCTGATCCAGAAAGGGATGGGCAAGGCGAGGATTGCGGCGGCGCGCAAACTGGGTATCCGCTTGTGGATCATGTTGCGCGACCAGATTGACTACCAAGAGTTCTGCCGTCGCGGACAGCAGCGGCAGTGCGGGGAAGCCCATGCGGGAATGCCAGATAACAACAGTGGTCCTGCAGCTGCAGTGACCGGGTAACTGAATAGGCTACTCGCCTCCCCGAATGGGGGGAGTTCGAATAAGTCATCATGATCGAAAGTGACCGGAGAGATGTCTGGTGGGCAACGCCACCCAATTGATGAAGTGAAAACGGGCCGAGCCATTGGGTTGGACACAAATCATCGACGCAAGATCATTACTCCCTCGAAGGGAACCAGTGCGTGTGCGCTGACCTGAAAAGTGTGTTCGAAATCATGAAAAAACAACCCCAAGTATCTTGACACGGCCGACGTCGTTAGAGATGTTGTTAACAGGCGATTACACTCATTGAGGGATCCTGCACCCCCGGTCCCTGGGTCAATGAGTGTAGTCGCCTGTTACGTCAACCATTCCTGCGCGTATCATAAATCTCTGCGTCGAAACAAAGGCAGGTTCAAATGCATATCGCGTATCTGGTGATCACAATCCTCTGCGCGGCGATGGTTACTTTTTCGGGCCTCGGAAAGATTCGCCGTGATCCTCATCAAGTGAAGGTGATCCACGAAACGGTAGGAGTGCCGTTGAAGTACTTTCCGCTTTTAGCTGCTTGTGAGTTTGCAGGGGCATTGGGCTTGGTTCTGGGGATCGAGTGGCCCCTGCTGGGCATGGCGGCGAGCGCCGGCCTTGTTCTCTATTTTGTGGGTGCGATTGCGTCGCATCTGCGTGTAGGCGATCTCAAAGGCGTTGGGCCTGCCGCCTTCCTGTTTGTGGTCTCGGCGACAGCATTCGTCCTGCGCATCGTCCTCACCCTGCATAGCATCATTCCGCAGATAAGGGCCGTCCAGCCCTAAACCGAAGTCAATGAGTGTTAACGCCTGGTTACGTCAGCTATAACGAATGCGCTATTCTCACTGTCATGGGTGAGTTCGAAGCGGCGGCTACAGAATGAACTGTGTGATCCTCCCGTTAGACTCAGTTCGGCGACGCCAGCACGTCGTCATAGTAATTCAGCATGGCGCGGTGCGGCGTGTCTTTGATCCCCTTCAGAGGGATCTTGGCTTCAGTTGAGGTATTGCCCACAAGCCGAACCCGGCCCAGGAACGCGATGCCGCCGTTTGCCAGCTCCAGATAAATCGGCACCAGCATGCGGAATTTGTTGTTCACTCCGGACTGCGTGATCTTGAAGCCGAAGACCACGTCGCCGTCAGTATTTTTTTCGAAGGCTGAGTCCAGCTTGTAGGTGGGCAGAGCCGTACCGTAGACGTATTCGTCAAAGAACCAGTCCATTTTGCCGTCGCCGATGCGCTGCATGTCCACCGTCATGTGTTTTTCGATCGTGCCTTTGAAATCTTCCGTGGTGGCGGAGTGGCCGCTATAGGTGCTGATGAAATCGTGCATGGTTTCTTTAAAATTCTGGTCGCCGGTCTGGTTGTTGTACATCATCATGCGGATCATGTGCAGAATGTAGGCGCCTTTGGGGTAGATCAGGCGGCGGGTGACATCGAATCCGGTCGTCTGGTTGTCCATGCGGTATCCCATAGTGAGCGGCCCTGCGTCAATGGCGCGGAAGCCCATGTTGTTGCGTTCCAGTAGCATGGTCCGCTCGTCGTCCCAAAAATCCGTGAACTTCTTATTGTTTTTTTCAACCATCTGGATGTACAGCGAGGCCGACATGTCCGCAAAGCCTTCGCTCATCCACTGATCACGGTAGGAGTTGAAGCCGACCGTGTGTCCCCACCATTGATGGGCCACTTCATGCGGGCCAACTACCCTCCAGTAGCCGTAATCATGAAACTCATATCCGAGTTGTCGGCGGATCGTGCTGTCGTACAGATAACACATAGGGAGCCATACCAATCCAGGCCAAGACTGGCCCCCGGCGCACTCCGTTTGCTGCGTCACCGCGAGTTGCTTGAACTGACTCGGACCGAAAAAATCTGTGTACACCTGCACTGACATCTCCGCCTCAGCCAAAGCCTTTTTCAGCAATGGCGTGGTATTCATGTTACCCATGGCGGCGTAGTAACGAGGCGAGCCCGGGACATCGCCGTTTAGTTTACTTAGGAACGCCTTGACGTCATCGGGCGGTTCTTCGTTGGCATATGCCTGAACCAGGTATTCCGGCGAGGTGAGTTTGACTTCCTCCATCTTGAAACCACCAAAGTTGAAGCCGGCCACAGTCTGCGGCAGCGCGCTCTTCCAGACTGAAACGTTCTGGCCTCCTTCGTTGGTTTCACTTACCAGCGCCCCGGTGGCGACCATCTTCATTCCCTTGGGAATGCGGAAAGTCATGTCATAGCTTGCGTACTGGCCGATTCCTCCAATGCTGCTGGGGTACCAGTCGTCGCGAGCGATGGGGAAGTAATTTCCGCTGCCTTGGTTGTTCACCGCGTCCTTGCCGCCGTAGGTGGTGGTGACGGTGTACTTTTCGCCAAGAGCCAGCGGACGAGGAAGAATGACCCAATAGTCCGCATCGTTGTCTTTATCCTCCTGAATGAAAGCGATCGGCTGCCCCTTGTCGTCGGCGGCACCCTGCACTCGCAGGGTGCGGTGCAGGTTGAAAGGTACGACCCGCAGTCCATCCACCAGCGAAACGAAGGTCGTCGAGGCCTTACCGTCCAAGTGGGCGTTTTTTTCGATAGTAGTGTCGAGCGTCTGGTGGGTGATTTGAATCACCAAGTTCTGTTGCGTGCCACTCGCGCTGCCGTCCTTGTACTCGCTCGAAAGATGGAAAACAGCCCAGGCTCCCATCTTGTTTTCGTCGTAGGTAATCAGTTCGACCTCTTCAGGATCGACGCCCAGAGTGTAATCGGTTGGCGGGAAGCCGGTCTGGTAGCTGGGTACGGTAAAGCGCAGGAGAGCCGGCGCTCCGTGAGGATCAATGGCGTAAATTTCCTTTGCGCTATACAGCTTTCCTGGCACGAAGGCGACGAACAGCCCACCCGGCTCGGTGCCCAACAGATCCTGCAGAATGCGCGCGTCCAGGTTGTACTTCAAGTGACGGTCATGGCGCATGGTATCTTGGCTGCCGCGAAGGATTCCGGCATCGCAACTCCCGCCCTGGGCACCAGCTTTCTTGATGTCTTCGTACGTGGAATCGGTGAAGCGCAAGACCAGGTGGTCGTACTGCTCTACAAACTCATCTCCTTTGGTGAGCTGCTTTAGAGAAGAGTCCTCAATTGGAATTGGCGGATCGAGGACCATGTTTCCATCGCCGACAAACACCGCACCGGTTACCTTGCCCTGCACCGGCGCGACGAAGCAAAATGCGCCTGAGTGAAAATGAAAGCGGGCACCATCCCGCACCAGTTCAAGGTTGTTAACCGTCACAGCCTCGCTCCCCAGCCCGATGTTCCGGAGTTGCTGATAAACCGGGTCGGAGTTAGGGCCGGCCGCGGGCGGAGTTTGCCCCAACGAACCCAGAGCGGCCAGGGACCCTACTACAAGAACAGCAATTAGACGTGAAATTGAGCGCACTTAGCCTCCAACGGGGAAGGCGCTTATTCTGCATTACTTTGGCCGCAAGTTCAAGGCGAATCGGTCTTTGGGCGGTGGGCCAATGGCACCATGCGGTTGATTGGCGTAACATCGCCATTACACTCATTGACGATTCTTTTATGCGTGACAGCCCTAGGGAACGGCTAGCCTGTTCCCGCTTGTATACCCTCTTTGCACATCTCCTCCGGTTGCTAACCGGATGGTTCGAGCCCACAGTCGCTCAGTCGATTCGAGGGCTTTGGTGCTGCGTTTCGGAGGCATCCTTGGGCGCAGGGGGCCTCAGCGTAAACAAATCACCTAAAATCAATTCTTGGTTTTTCTTGGACTTACGTGGACTAAGGTTGCTGACCGTGCTCGGTTAAGTCCTTTGGTTGACGTTTGAATTCTGTCCGCTGCTTCCAAGCAGAGAGAACCGAGAGCAACTCTGGATCTAGCGTCATGATCTTGCGCGAGCCCTCCGTTTTCACGGCATCGAGGTGTTGGTTCACAATGCCGTGTTCAACGTTGAGCCTGGCCCTGATCCAATCCATGTCCTTCCATCGCAGAGCGAGGACTTCTGAAACCCGCAAACCGAGGCAAACCTGCAGCAGCGCCATCGTCTTGAACGGCTCCCTCAGGTGCTTCGTCAGCGTGTGGAACTCCTCTCGGCGCTGTGGTGCCGGAGAAGCATGCGTTGGGCAAGCCGGCCGACGCTCGCTTCGTTCCGGTTCGGGAGTCCGCGGATGGCGAGAAGCATTTGGTACTGTTGCGGTTCAAGACCGGCATCAGCAGCAGCCTCATCGCTGCCCCGGAGAAAGTGCCGGATACGATAACGTAGCTCGGCGAGGGCAGCGTATTCGGAATTGTGGACGGTTTTTGGCACATTCTTATAATATCGCATTGCGATATACGTGCGGGGATGGACAACACGGGCCAGAGCCGCTGGCGCGTGTTCTAATACGAGTGCAAACGACCAGGCCGGACCTTTCGGAGAAGATTTGTGTCCTTACCCATCGAAGATTACGCCATGATCGGCGATTGCCATACTGCCGCCCTGGTTTCAAAACAAGGTTCAATCGACTGGCTCTGTCTGCCCCGCTTTGACTCCCCTGCCTGTTTTGCTGCCATGCTTGGAACCGATGACAACGGCCACTGGTCGATCTCGCCCGCGGAACCAATTCGAGCCGTTCGCCGACGCTACCGCGAAGGGACACTGATCCTTGAGACCGAATTTGAAACAGAGAACGGAGCAGCAATGCTCATTGATTTCATGACACCGCGTCAGGAAACGCCGAACCTTGTGCGCATGGTGGTCGGGACCAGAGGCCAAGTTTCGATGAACCTGGAATTAGTCATACGATTCGACTACGGTTCGGTCGTGCCCTGGGTTCGGCGCACAGATCACGGGATTTCCGCGATTGCTGGCCCAGATATGCTCACTTTACGGACGGAAGTACAGCTTCGTGGTCAAGACATGAAAACGATTGCCTCTTTCCCAGTAACCAAAGGACAGCGAGTCGCATTTGATCTGACCTGGCACCCCTCGCACTGCGTGGAACCGGCATCCCTCAACATTGACAAAGCTATTCAAGACACCGAGAACTGGTGGCACGAATGGTCGGAGCGCTGTGTATACAACGGCAAATGGCGCGAGGCTGTCTTGCGTTCACTGATCACACTGAAGGCCCTAACATATCTGCCGACCGGCGCAATCGTAGCGGCACCCACTACTTCTCTCCCCGAAAAGGCGGGCGGAGTGCGGAACTGGGACTATCGCTTTTGCTGGGTGCGGGATGCGACGCTTACGCTGCATGCACTGCTTGATGCGGGTTATCGTGATGAGGCGCGTGAGTGGCGCGAGTGGCTGTTGAGGGCCGTCGCAGGCAGTCCTTCAGAACTCAACATTGTCTACGGCCTTCGCGGAGAACGCAGGCTCACGGAGCTGGAACTGCCATGGCTCGCGGGATATCAAAAGTCGGCCCCCGTAAGGACCGGCAACGCCGCTTACAAGCAGTTTCAGCTGGACGTCTTCGGAGAGGTCGCCAACACTCTTTATCAATGCCGCGACGCCGGACTTAAGCCCCAGCGGGATGACGATGAAGACGTCGCACGGGCGATGCTTGAATTCCTTGAAACCGGCTGGGAGAAGCCCGACGAGGGCATTTGGGAAATGCGCGGCCCGCGCAGGTATTTTGTTCACTCCAAGATGATGGCTTGGGTGGCAGTAGATCGCGCCATAAGGTCCGCGGAGAGAGGGTGGTTCTCAGGAAATGTGTCGCGGTGGAAAGAGCTTCGCGAGACTATTCACAGGCAGGTCTGCGAGAAGGGCTTCGACCCTGATCTCAACTGTTTTGTACAGTATTATGGGTCCAAGCTCCTAGACGCCAGCCTTCTCATGATGCCTCTAGTTGGCTTCCTGCCCGCAGACGATCCTCGCGTAACTGCCACCGTCAAGGCTATCGAAGAACATCTTATGGAAGATGGATTTGTCGGACGCTACACTATGGATTCCGCAGTGGACGGCTTACCTCACGGCGAAGCCAAGTTTCTGGCCTGTACATTCTGGCTCGCGGATAATTACGTTCTCCAAGGTCGCCACCAAGATGCGTTGCAGATATTCGAACGGCTGCTGAATATTCGCAACGACGTCGGACTGCTTTCGGAAGAATATGATCCTGCAGCTAAGCGACTGATGGGAAACTTTCCACAAGCATTTTCCCACGTCGGTCTGGTGAATACCGCCTTCAAACTAATCCAGACCACCAGTAAATCGCCAAAAGGGGTTGAGAGCGGTTTAGTACATCCTTTGGCAGACGAGTGCCCAAAATGATTCTCCTGCCGGGCGCGATAGAATTGCGGGCTCTCTCGCCCTCGGAGGCCTATCTTCATGACTTACCGCAAAGCGCTATCTGAGCATTCTCCTTTCCCTGGTTTCTTCTGCTGCTGGTGCTGGATGGTACTCAACGGCCGATTGCCATCGTCGCGAGCTCGCACTAGGCTGGAGGAGTCAAGGCAGAAGCGAGTGAAATGTGAGACAAGGACTCGCGACAACAGCAAAACGAGATGCTCGAAACTGCGGACCGCGAACTAGAGGCCCACGAATCAGCCGGAGTGATGGCCCGAAAGTCTAAGCCCGCGATTCGGCGTCAGTAAGACGCCGGCGCAAGAGCAGTTCTAGACAGAGTGGGCTGGCAAACTTTCTCCTTTTGCTCCATCGCGGCAGGAGCAGAATGAGTCGCGCCACCGGTAGATGTTTTCTGCGCGAATCCGCCCCCTGTTCTCCGAAGCCTTACTGTGCTCCACTTGTGCTCCGGTCGGCGACCGAAAGCAGAAGACTTCTGTGCAGTAGCAGTGCTAAGTGCTTATCTTTGAGTGAGTGGCGGAGAGAGAGGGATTCGAATCCGCTTTGAAACGTAAACTCAACAACATGCAAGGGTACGGATGGCAGTTTTGGACACGAAAAGCATTGCAAGGCAGTCTTAACGGATTGTGAACGGATCGTGGGTTTCAAGGCAGATCATCGTTCGAGTACGTCTTTGTAGGCATTCAAAGCGACCTTTTTCGGCTGGCTTGGTACGAGGATATCGAGGCTTCGGGTGGCATTACTGCCAATTGTGATTTGGCCGAGGCGGACCATGCCGTTGCCGAAGTCGCCAAAGACTGGAACCAGCATGACGAAATTCTCGTCAACTTCGCTCTGGGTAATAGTCATGTGCAGCTTTACTTTACCGCCATCACCTGGAGCGGTTTGGCTCCCGCCTATAGCGTCAAGGCCCGAAAGCTGGCTAGCCGTTAGCTCGGATCGAAAATTACTCACGGCTACCGAACGCCACTGGTCGAAGTCGAGGGCTAGTTCGTCCGCTTTTCTGACGAAACTCGGCAGCAGGTTGAGCTGAACTTCAGCTGGGCAGGCAAGGAGCTGGATGGAATGCCTTAACCGCTCGAAAATTCCGAGTCGATCAATCGCGTGCATGGCACGAGCTTACCACCGGCTGACGAAAACAGGCGATTACACTCGTTGACCCGGTCAAATGAGTTCCTCCCAGATCAACTTACGAAGCGTCGGTTCTGCCATTAGGGTCTTGCCGACCTGGGTCGGCGTCGGCTGGGTCAGTTTCCGATGAGCGCCGTTTTCTCACCTTTCGCATAAACCACGCTACATACGCCAGAAAGCAAACGACGGTTATACCTGACACTTTCCAGAAAAGAGTGCGCTCAATTAAGGCACCCAAAACATTGAGCACGAGCCACAGGGCACCGGCGACCAATCCAATTCGCGCTCCAGCTTTCGTCATAACTCGGACTTCCACATTCCGGGAAAGAATGGAGTATAGCCGAGTCAGTTGACGTAATCGCATTATAAGAGGGCGCCCCTTTTGGAGTAGGTTGTCATCGTTCGGAATGATCACCTACGAAAGGAGCACCCTCAATGAGCGATGAAAAGTATATTGGGCTGGACGTACATCAAGCAACGATCTCAGTAGCCGTGGTGGATTCCCAGGGCAAGGTCGTCATGGAATCCATCCTGGAAACCAAAGCCTCTACCCTTCTGGAGTTTTTGGCGGGACTGCGCGGCAGCCTGTTCGTAACCTTCGAAGAAGGCACCTGGGCAGCCTGGCTCTACGACTTGCTCAAGCCGCATGTTACCGAGGTTCTGGTGTGCAATCCACGCAAGATCCCACTGCTCAAACAGGGCAACAAGAGTGACCAGATCGATGCTCGCAAACTCGCCGAGCGGCTGCGCCTCAAGGATCTCAAGCCCGTGTACCACGGCGAAACCGGGGTACGTATGCTGCGCGAGCTGGCCCGAAGTTATCTGACCATCGTCAAAGATCTTTCCCGGGTGATGAATCGCCTAAAAGCCCTGTATCGCAGTTGGGGGATTCCCTGTGCCGGCCGGGACGTCTACTACACGCGCCATCGCAGCCAGTGGCTGGCCAAAATCCCCGAAGCCGGCACTCGCCGGCGAGCCGAGCAACTCTATCAGCAATTGGACATGCTGCAGCCCTTGCGCCAACAAGCGCGCCGCGAGCTGCTGGCGGAGAGTCGCAAACATACCATCACGGCCAAGCTGCGGAAGATTCCCGCCTTGGGACCGATTTGTTCCGCTTTGGCGGTGGCCTTGATTCAGACTCCCCATCGTTTTCGCAGCAAGCGCCAACTGTGGACCTACAGCGGACTGGGGCTGGAAACCCGCGACAGCGGGGAATATCACTACGTCCGAGGGCAAGTGCGGCGGCGCAAAAAACAGGCGACCATTCGCGGCTTGAACAAGGATTACAACCATGATCTGAAAAGCCTGTTTAAAGGCGCGGCCACCCGGGCCAGTGTAAAGCCCGGACCGTTCCAGGAGTTTTACCAGCGTTCGCTCGCCAAAGGCATCAAGCCCACCATGGTGCGCCTCACGCTGGCACGCAAGATTGCAGCCATTACGCTGACACTGTGGAAGAAGGGAGAAGACTTCGACATCAACAAACTGAACTCGCAAGCCGCTTGAGCGTCTCGGGGTAGAGCCCTTTCATCTCCGGTGATTCTTCCTCAGAGAGAGTGGATCGGTTCTTGAGACGCTCGGGTTCGAGAGTGAGTATCCTAATCGCCTGTAGGCGTGAAGTGCCCAGCGGGCACTTAGCCTCCGTGTAATCCCTATACCCTCTCGGACAACCCGAAAAAGCTCTAGGCCATGAGCCTCAGATAGATCTATGTGTTGCCAACCAAGCAACCGCCGCGGCTTGTCAGCTTCCGAAACCGATCGTCGTCGTCGCTACTCAATAAGGATGCAACCGAGATGGAACCATGCAACCGCGGGGCACCACCCAACGCCTTCCCTCACACATAGGGGGCTGGAAGGCAAGGAAATATTTTCTCCTTCCGGTCGAGGGAGAAAAATGCCCTTGACATCCCCTCTTATAGATCAGGCGATTACACTCATTGACCTGGGTTTAGGGGCTGGACGACCCCTCAAATGAGTGTAATGGCGATGTTACGCCAATCGTCATGACAACTGACGACCGTTCGGCTACGATTGCACCTGATGCATTCACAAATTAGGAGAACTGACACCCGTTTTGGACGGCTCAAGGCCGTCGGGGCGGGGGTTGTCCTCGTCACGGTCGGAACCTTACGCATGCTCGCTGGCGTTCAGGTCGTGACCCATTGGACGGGTCAGCCAATGTTTTCTTGGGGACTTATCGCGGCGGGCATGGTGTGCATACTTTCGGCTCTCGTTCCCTCATCTTGGATCGTCAAAGCAACGGGACTGCCGACGATGAACAGAAAAACGCAAAAGCACCCATGATGAGTGTTATGTCGATTTTTACCATCAGGCGTAGTTCACATGCTAGGCGCGGTCATCCAGTACGTGTTTTCGACCGAGTAGCTCCTCGTCATAATCGAGAACTGCGTAACGTCCTTTCTTCAACTCGGCAGGCATCATAAGCATAGCCTCTTTCCCTGCGTCGCTACGAAAGTCTAGCTGTTCAAGGAACGCCACGTAGGTTGCGTTGAGCAGAGCAGCGTCGCCGTTCGTGAGGGCAGTAGTTGCAATCTCGAAGCTCTTTCGGACAACATCGAATGATCGTGCTTCGATTGCCTCTTGGGTGAAGTTCAAGAACTCCCCCATTTGCAGGTGCCACAGATCGTCCTCCCAGAACTCAAGTTCCTCTCGCAACTGAGGAAACTCGCGTGCTACGAGGCAGCGAAACTCGACAGTATTCATAAGGTGGCCTTGCCGAGCATTTTACGAATTCCGATGGTTAATGAAAACAGGCGATTACACTCATTGAGGCCGCGCGGAGCGAAATCGAGCGAAGCGCAGGATCAGCCAGAGACAAGCCGAGTAGAGCAGGGCGGGAATCCACAGAATGACGAGAGCCGCGAGAATCGAGTTGAGAACTCTGCTGTGGGTCGCTCCAAACCATCCTCGATCCAAGAGCCAGGCCCAAGGAGTTCCGAAAAGAAAACAATAGCCAGCCAAATGTTCGCTGTGCCAGTGCATTGGCCGTGCAATGACAAGGAGTGTATTTAGGATTGCCGCAAGAACGAATGGAAGTGCCAGCAGTATTCTGTTTGCCCATTTCACAAGTCTCACCTAGGAAGTTTGTAGCGCATAGGGTGATGCGTCACAAGTGACTTCAGGTGACCATGGCTGGCGTGAAAAGGCGATTACACTCATTGATCGGGTTTTGGGGTTGGGCGGAACCCGTTTGCAGGCATTGTGACGATTATTCTGGTGCCGGACTTACTCCCGGTCTCCATATCAGCAACAGAATCAGGCTAACGGCAAAGAGTACACCAACGATCCACAAAGGACCGTGAATCGCATTTAAGAGCAGCCCCCAAACTGCGACTGACAAAGCGCTCCACAGCCGAAAAATGTGCCCTGCCTTCCATCGCGTAAACGGAGTTGATTTAGTTGACGCTCGTTGAGCACGCCCCGAAAGCAGCCTGCGTTGGTATGTAAATCCTGATACGCCTGACCAGAGCGCAAATAGGACTACGACACCCTGCGTGAGGCTAATGGTGGGACTCGATTCCCCATTTCGGAGAACGCCGAAATATACGAGGAGAATGCACAATACGAGAAACAGAATGCACGCGAGTTGCAGGAAGCGAAGCTGGCGTTCGGCCTTGGCCATTTCGGATGCCCTCTGGTGAGCAGTCTACAAAGGCCAACGAACATTTCAAAGTCAGTTGTCGTTAACAGGCGTGGGTGTTGAAAAAGTCCGTGATTGGAATGTTCTTTTGGTTGTGATCATCGCTGCCGTCGAGTTTTTCCTCTCACCTCAGCTAAAAGGCAGCTTCCACAATGGGTGTTATCGGTTGGCTGAGGAACCGCACTAGTCGCTTGATGTTCTGGGCAGCTGCCGCCAGGAAGAACTGCTCCCGAACAAACTTTAATCTCCGCAGGCGCAGGCGACGCAGCCCGATCTGATTCTTGAGTTCCGCGAACAGCGCTTCCACCTTCTTTCTTTCCCGCTGTGCCTTCGCGAACTCTGGCGTGTTCACTAACTCGCGAGCGCGCTGCCGGGCAGGCTCATCCATGTGGATGGCGAGATAGCGGAACGCTGCGCTGGTGCATTGCGTTTTTTGCGAGCACGCACCGCAACGTTTGCGGGTCCCGATATAGGCATAGGTTCGGTTCCGCGCGTTGCGACCGCCGTAGTTGAGTGGCTGCCCTGCGGGGCAGCGATAGCTGTTGCTTTCGGGAAGATAGGTGAAACGTTCGGGGCCGTAGAAGGGGCTCTTCTTTCTATGCACACTGTCCCGCGTCCGCATGTAGGGAGTGATTTCCCGTTCCAATAACCATTGCAGAAACTCCCCATTGCCGTAGGTGGTATCGGCCGCCAGCGATACCGGCTTTCGTCCTTGCCATTGGCCGAAGCGGGTGAGCATGTCTTGTGCGGCCACCGTCTCCTGACTCATCCGCGCCGCCGTGGCTTGCACTCCCACGATCACGCAACTGTGATTGTCCACCAGGTAGTTGTCGTAATACCCCAGTCGGGCTGGCGTGCCGCCTTTCGTGGCATAGGTGGAGTCTGGATCCGTGGTCGACACCCGGTCTTGCTGGTGCCCCGGTTCCTCCACCGGGTTCTGTTCTTCTAGCTCCTTCAGATACTGACGCAGGGTGTGGTTGACCTGTGCCGCTTCCCCTAACTGCTCGCGCGGAATACGACTCTCTTTACTGGCATTGGCTTCGACGAAGCTGCCATCCACCGACAGGTGCTTTCCCTGCACCAACCCCACTTCCATACACTGCCGCACGATCTCCTCAAAGAGTTGCTCGAACAGCTTCGACTCCTGAAACCTGCCGTGCCGGTTCTTCGAGAAGGTGGAGTGGTGCGGAATCTCCTGATCGAATCCCAGCCCGGTAAACCAGCGCCACGCCAGATGCATGCGCAGTTCCTCGACCAACTTGCGTTCGCTGGTGACGCCATACAAATAGCCGATCAACAGGATGCGCAGCAGAAGCTCAGGATCAATCGACGGGCGGCCCGTATCGCTGTAACTCTCTTTCAGCTTTTCCCGCACGAAGGCAAAGCTGATGTGCTTTTCGATGAGCCGCAGCAGGTGAGTCTCTGGAACCTGTTCTTCCAGGCGGAAGTAGTAGAACAGCGCTTCGGAACGATCGTGTTGCCCCATCATGATCAGCAGGCCTCCGAGAATGGCGATCCACAGCATGGCAAGCATTCCTCCTTACTTATTACCATGCTTCTGCCGCCATTCCGATCGCTAATCACAGTGACTTTTTCAACACCCACGCCTGATTTCGTCAACAACGCTTGCGTTACGCAGGAGGGACCTTGGGTTGGCAACGCGTACATATACCTGTCAAAACGCTCGGTTTGCAGCATTTGCGCCCGGGAGTAGCCTCCGTCTTGAACCGAAGTCTTCGGATCGGGAATTAGGCAGCAGACTGGTTGGTGGCACTGTTAAGCCCGATCGTCCCATCATGATCAATTCTCGATCGGCGTTGGCTGTAGCTAAGTCTTCCAGGTTTTTGGCCGGTTTTGAGGAGACTGCCACGCTCGCCATTCTTGCCGATGCCAAGATTCGGCGCTTTTCCGCCAAGCACAAGATCGTTTCCAAGGGTCATCAGGCTACTCATCTGTTTCTTGTTCAAAGCGGCCAAGTGCACTACTACCATCTCACCAAACAGGGCGAGTCAGTGCTGCTGGCACGGTTGGTACCGGGAGACGCCATTGGGTTGTCCGCCCTGCTAAAGGGTCCATCCACTTATAGGGCAGACGCGGAAGCAGCCTCCGACTGTGAACTCTTGGTCTGGGACCACACCGTCATACGCAAGCTGGTCTCCCGCTATCCCCTGCTCATGGAGAATGGTTTGCGCATCGGTCTTGACCTTTTGCAACTCTACGCCCAACGCCATATTGGATTGGTTACCAAAACTGCTGAGGAGCGGCTAGCAGAGGCCTTACTTCGGCTGGGTCACCAATCCGGCGAAGTTGGTCCCGACGGAATCGAAATCCACGCTACCAACGATCAACTGGGAGCGTTGGCGGACATCAGCCTGTTTACCGCCAGCCGCGTGCTAAGAAAGTGGGTACGCGAAGAGATTATTTCAAAGAAACGCGGCCGTGTCGTTCTCCACGATCCTGAGGCGCTCATGATTGATTAGCGGCGGGCGCGTCTGACTTTCCCACCTCTCTCGGAATTTCGTCCTTACTTGCTCTGGCGCAAAGATAAAGCCTGGCTTCATCCGATAATCTGCGGCCCTATTTCCCGGGGACCATTGGCTCGACGCCCAACAGGCCGTTTAGATCTCGACGAGTCTTGGGCGGAAAAACCCGACGTGTTGTTGAGGATGTGAAGCGGTCAAGTATCGCGTAAACAATGTCCCCGTCAACAATCCGGGTTCTCGTGGTCGATGATTACGAACCGTTCCGCCGCCTTGTATGTTCAACGGTAGGAAAAAGACCTGCATTGCAGATCGTGGGCGAGGCCTCAGACGGGCTGGAAGCAGTGCAGCGAGCAGAAGAACTGAAACCAGACTTGGTTCTCCTCGACATAGGACTTCCCGGACTCAATGGCATCGAGGCCGCTCGCCGCATCCGCAAGCTCTCCCCTGAATCCAAAATACTGTTCCTGAGCCAGGAATCCTCTCCTGACGTGCTGCGAGAAGCCCTTAGCTTGGGGTGGGGCTACGTTGTGAAAGCGAGTCTCGCAAGCGACCTACTGGCTGCTGTTGAAGCGGTTATTCTGGGGAAACGCTTTGTCAGTCGCACGTAGGCAAACCAACCGTTCGGCATCACAGAATTGGGGTGGAGTATCGAGGTTCTCTCAACGCGCCAACCGTTGGTTCACCTGGGCACGAAACTTCTGGTATTCGGGATCACTGTCCAGGGGTGAAATGGGGTCGCCTACAAGCATGACATCTTCGCGCCGGTCAAAGGAGAGCTGTAGGTAAGCAAGTGCCTCTCGCCTTTTTCCCAGTGCTGCGTAGGTTGTGGCCAAGGCGTAGGCCGACCCGACGCCGTGGTCAGCCATGTCCTTCAGAAGAGGCAATTCGCTTTCTCTCAGGCCCCTGAGGCCATTGGCCGCAAAGCCCCTCTCACGAGCATTTGCGATCGCAAGTCCGGCTTCATCATGGCGCAATTCAGCCATGTACCGCCACTCGGCCAACGCCTTCGCATAGTCCTTCTTTTCCCAATAGATACGACCCAGGTAATCGTGGATCGAGGAAAACGATGGTTCAGTTTTATCCAATTCCGTCAGCAACTCCAGACTCTCGACATGGTGTCCAGATTGCCAAAGAATCAGCCCTTTGTCGGCCAGGATGGCAGTCGAAGAAGGTTCAAGCTTGCGAGCCTGTTCAATCTGATCGAGTGCTTCTGCAAAACGGTTCTGGCTGAGAAGAAATGTGGCGTACCAATGGTGGGCACGCACGAGATTCGGATTCAACTCGAGGGCACGCTTAAACTCCCGTTCGGCGGTGACTCCCTCCCACAACCACCAGTAGGTCACAAAGGCCAGGGAATTGTGAGCTTCGGCGGAAGTGGCATCAAGCCCAACAGCGCGCTGCGCCGCTGCCAATGCGCGTGGATAGGCCTCACGCGGCGGCATGGCGCCGAATTCGCGCAGCAGGTTGTAACAATCTGCCAGGCCAACATAGGCCTGTGCATCATTGGGATCTTTAACGATAGCCTGCGTGAAATAATCGACGGCTGTGTTGAGATCGTCGGGAGTCCGGCGGTTCCAGAAATACCGTCCCTTGAGATACAAATCCTGAGCTTCGGCGCTTGAGACGTGACGCCTGGCTGAAGCCCTAAAGTGCACGGCGCCAGGGCTGACAAACACGATGACGATCACAACGAGCGCGAGAGGCAACAGCCAGGAGGTAATGCGGGAGGTAATCAGACTCTTGCCTAGAGACGCGACACTGCCAGCGGGCAATTTTGATTGAATCCTGAGGACCAGGGATCTGCTGTGCCGGTCTGCTGGACTATCAGTTGAGGTGGACTCATCAGATTCGAGTTCCTGGCCTGGGCCTTTCAGCCAGTCAGCCAACTCGTCGCTATATGCGAAAACGGCGCTGCGACCGTTCCCTGGGACACGATGGACGGGGAGTCCACGCTCTGCTTCCCAGCGCTTAACTGTTCGATCGGCCCGGCCGAAAAAGGCAGCGATTTCCTTCCACGAATCCAACCGTTTGCCCGTGAACCGCTCAGGACCTGCTGCCATAGGAGAACAAGACCTGTCTTGGCCTGAAACGACCTGACTTGTCCCTTGCCCGGGGGATGGCGAGAGGGCGACAGTATAGCACTGTCGGCGAGTGTGGGAAGAGTCCTTCCGCCACTGGCACACTCGTGAACAATCACTCCGTTGGGTAGCAGAAGTTCAATGTTTAGAGTACGGCACGTCAGGGCACGCGGGGGATGCGCTGGGTTTTCGTTCAGAAATTTTGGTTTCGCGAAATTTGCAAAGGGGGGCTGGCATGTGCAGGTCGTGCCAATCAAGTAATCAGGTCGATTTCCCATCTGAAATCAACATTCACCTTCGCGGCATCGCGAACTTGGACAAGCCTGCGGTTTTGGTATTCCCGTCAATCCTGGTTTGCTTGAATTGTGGCTTCTCAGAGTTTGTGATTGGCGAGGCCGAGTTGACGAGAATGGTCACGGCCTGATGTCCCATACTGCCTTTTCCGTCCTCCCGTCGGGCGGGCGAATGAGCAAGCTGAATACGAAACTTGGGAAGCGTCAATCGAGTTGCACGCATCGTTCTAATACAACTCGCTAATGCTTGCCGCATTGGGGTTACCGAGAACCGATTACTGCCGGACAAGATCGAGCAGCCAGTTTAGGACGGCAAGGGGTGTGCAGTATGGGGATGAGTGATCCCGACATTCGACAAAAGTTGTCTGATGCCAGATGGCCTCAGTTCAAACATCAGTCTGAAAAACGGAGCTGGTCGTGGTGGAGGCGACTGATCCATCGTTTCCGACCCTGCCCGATTTGCTAAGACTGAGAACTGAAAGCACAATGAAATATCGCCATAGCACTCATTGACCCCAATGCCCTCGGAGGGACGAGGGGTTTTGAGTGTAATCACCGGGCGAAGAGTAAACTGTGAATTCGCATCTCGAATAACATGAAACCGACACTGTTGCTAGCAGAGGATCATCAAGCCATGCGGGAGAAGGTGATTAGCCTCCTTCAGCGCGACTTTGACGTAGTCGGGAGCGTCGTAGATGGCAAAGCAGCGGTTGAAGCGGCAAACAAACTCATACCGGATATTGTCATTCTGGATGTTTCGATGCCGATTCTGAATGGCACCGAAGTGGTCAGGCGTCTCAAGATCCAGTCTTGCAAAGCGAAGGTCGTCTTCCTCAGTTTGCTCCCCGATGCCGATCAAGTCGCCAGTTGCTTCGCGGCGGGAGGAGACGCGTATGTATCGAAAATGCGGATGGGCACCGACCTCATCTACGCAATCACCGAGGTGCTTGCTGGCAGGACATTCATTTCCCCTAAGCGTTGCTGAGCGGGTCTTGCGACGCGGAGTGTAGGTCAGGTCGGAATTCGTTAGGGTGTTAACTATAGTTACGATCGAGTCCGAGATCCGGGCTGCCAAACATCCGGGCTGCCAAACCAAGATGCTCCGACGAGTTCCGCGACGCAGCTATCATTTTCTGCCAGTTATCGTGGCGGCACAGCGCGCTCATAGTTTTTGTTTGCACGCGCGAGCGTCTGTGGTTAAAAGACTTGACCGTGCCTCAAGGCGCTGCGATTCACATCCGCTGTGACCCGTCGAGAAAGTGATGCTTTTCGTAGGGTTTAGGTGTTGGTAGTTTACAAGCAGAACGGGAGAGATAAAAATTGCCGTCTTCTTTGGCGCTTCAGCCCGAAGCGATGCTTAAGTCCGCTCTTGACAGTGTAGGCGTTGCTCTTACCGTCATTGATTCTGAGCACAGATTTGTCTACACCAATCAAGCTGCAGTCAAAATGTTCGGGGTGACTGAAAACCTTACTTTTGCGGAGTGGCGCCCGAATTACAAATTCCAGGACAGCCAAGGGCGAGAGATTCCTGTTGGACAGGCTCCTGTCCTGCGCGCTCTCGCGGGCGAGGAGGTAAGGCCTCATGATGTTCGCGTGACTCTGCCGGATGGCCGCGTCAAGTGGCTTCATGTCGCGGCCCACCGGTTCGCCGTCCTTGGCCTCACCGGAGTGCTTGTCATCGTTACCGACGAGACTGAAGAAGTCGAACTGCGGAAGGCTCTAGAACAAGCCCAGCGCATCGAAGCGTTCGGGATTTTAGCGGGAGGGCTGGTTCACGACTTCAATAATATTCTTTCAGTGCTGGAGGGGAACATCGCCCTCGCCCTTGGAGACGAAGGCATCCAGGAGGTCACCCGCGGTCGCTTGCAGGAAATGAGAGTGGCGCTCGACAAGAGCGCGGCACTGATTAATCGACTGATGAAGTACAGCCGCAAGCAGGACACACCGATTCGCCCTGTGCAAGTCAATGACGTGGTGAATGCAGCGCTGGAGTTGGTGCGTCCCCTCATCAAAAGCGAAGTGCACGTCAAGACTGAGGTGTCGGATTCCCTGCCTGCTGTGCAGGCCGATTCTTCTAGACTTGAGCAGGTGCTCGTCAACCTCTTTCTCAATGCCCTCGATGCCATGCCCGACGGAGGAGAACTGGTGGTTTGTACTGAACTCGTATCCGGCGATGCGGTGTCGGACGGGAACAATGAGGGGAAGAAGCAGTTCGTCCTCATTACCGTCGCCGATACCGGGATCGGGATTCCTGAGAACCTTTTGCCCGGCATCTTCGAACCCTTTGTTACGACCAAGCCGATTGGCACCGGGGCTGGCCTGGGATTGGCGAGCGCACAATTGATCGTGCACGAGCACGATGGTGATATCAAGGTAGAAAGCGCGCCAGGGGCGGGAACGAAGTTCAGCATCTACCTCCCGGTGCCCGTGACGTCCGTCTAGCTGGCGAGCGCCTGATATTCACTTCCTGTCGTGCGCGGAATAAATGACACGGCAGGTTTCACGCGTTCGATGAGGCGGGCTCGCGATGCTTCGGCAACATAAGTAAGCTCGATTCCAATCTGGTCGTCTTGATGCGCGACCCAGCGAACGATCCCTTGGCCGGAGAGAACGTAGTCATCGGCTCTGAAAGTCAATTCGATGTTGACCGGTCCCTCCGCCAAGAACCCGCCGCCCTCCACGCAGAAACCGCCCCGGCCAAAGGCAATCCGATGCTCTCGCTGGGCCGCATCCAGGCTCGCAAAACTGCGGCTGAGGACGGGATACGCGGATGGATCGAGCGGCTTTCGCCAACGCTCGTTCGGCTCAAGCAGGCTTCGCTGCATAATGTCAATCAGCTCCTCGTGCACGATTGGCTTTTCCAGAAGCGCCTCAGCGCCCAGATCGTAGGCCTTACGCACCTCTAGGTCCGCGAAGCCGGAGATGAAGATGACACCGCGGATTGGCGATTTCCGCCCTTGGTATGGACGCCGGATTGGGACTTGGGCTGCACACGGACACCGCGAACCGTGACTCGCTCGCTTTTGACATTCTCGAACCCGTACGGCCCCAGGTTGAGACGTGGTTACTTGATTGGGTTACGAGGGAGCCATTGCGCAGAGCCGACTTCTTCGAAACTGCAACCGGTAACTGTCGTCTCATGTCCCAGATGTGCACCAAGCTGAGCGAGACAGTTCCCGTCTGGGGAAAGCTAGTTGCGCCGTGGGCTGAATATGTCGCGCGAACACTCTGGAAGGAAGCGAAATCTGGTCGTACTCGCGATTCAAGTCCTCCGACGCGACTTACACAGCAGCGACGCGCCGAAGCCAAGGGCAAGGTGTGGATAGCCGTTGAACCGCCGAAAAGCGACCATCTGTGTCGAGGTTGCGGGAAGACGATAAGGGATGCGAGAACACACTGTGCCAAATGCGCTGTCGGCAGCGCAACCGAGCGGCTTGCGAGTGCCGCGCGAATTGGGCGTGTAGCAGCGCGCGGTCCCGAAGCTCGTGCGAAACATGCGGAATCCGAGCGTCGACACGCCAAGGCGCGGGCATCTTGGGATGCGTCGAGCCTACCGGAATGGCTCACGAGTGCAGTGTTTTCACAACAAATCCAGCCGCTGCTTGGAGGTGTTTCGACCGCTTTTATTCGGTCAGGGATTGGAGTCTCCCGCTGGTATGCAAGCCGGATTCGACAAGGTCACCGCCCACATCCACGGCACTGGCAAGCACTGGCGGAGCTCGTTGGTGTTTAGGCGGCTCTGTATTGTGGACTATGCGCTTGTCGCTCACGAATTTCGTCCGGAAGCCGCAACCCTTTGGACGATATGAGGAGCTCAGACCCTACCCGTTTGGTCTGTATGGAATACTTGATATCGAATAGAAATTGACGCCGCTTTGAATAAAGCGCTTTGATCTCCGGGGTGTTGTCGTAGGTGACAATCCACGGATGCTTCAAGGCCAGCACCGCCTTTGAAACTTCAGCGTGCTCATCCGAACTGTAGTAGTTGGTGTAGAGACTAGAACCCTTGTTAAAGTATGGCGGATCGATGCAGAAGAATGCGTTTTCGGGCAGTTCCTTTTTTATCTGGCGCATGAATCGAACTGCATCGAGATTGGAAAGGTGGATACGACTTCTGTATTTACTGATTCTTTTTATGCGCCGGGCCAGATCCTGACGATTGAAACGGCAGTCGAGCTTGTAGTTTCCCGACTGGGACAGGCCACCGATGATGCCCGCGCCCTCGATGATGCCCGAGCGGTTAGTCCTGTTGAGGAAAAACGTGGCAAACGCCAGTGCCACGATATCCTTCTTATTGGCGGCCCGGTGAATCGCCTTCTGGCGATGCCATTCTTCGACTGTTACCGGGGTGCCATGAATCAGTTCAACCAGTTCCTGTGTCCGGGTTAGGACACACTTCCAAAATGCAAAGATCGAGGCATCCACATCATTGATGTGGATGTCACTTACATGGCCTCCGTACAGCAGGGAGAGGGCTAGGCCGCCTCCCCCCGCATAGGGCTCAACGTAGTGCCCCCTGTTCAGACTATTTAAGTTCAGGATCGTGGAAACAAGATCGTGCATGCATGCTTTGCCGCCCGGATATCGCAGTGGTGAGTGTGCTGGTGACATGCAGGGAGCGCTTGTTTCGGTTGGTTTCAACGGACTATACCATCTCCCAACGATCTCGGCCGGGTATTTCAGTTTCCCTTATTCTTGGCCTCCACGGCCAGTTTGACGATTAAACCCTTCAGTGTATCCATATCATTGGCGAGCTGAGGCCCGTTGAAGGTGGCCGCTGTCTCGTGGTGCTTTGTGGTGTTGCCGTAGTGTGCGATGCGCTCGAGGGCTTGACGAATTGAATTGACGTCCTCTCTTTGCGTATAGCCAAGCAAATTGAGTTTATTCTTGTTTAAGTAGTCAAGAAAGGACGAGTTGGGGCTACGTCCGCACCGGGCCGTTAGGCATTCAAGGAAGGACCATGTTCCAACTGCCACAAGCGGTGTGTGGTCCTCGAGACTAATTTCGCAAATCGAATAATAGATACGTTCCAGCTTGTAGCTGGGGATTGCCTTTAGGTTCTGAGCTATATCCGGTTCATACGTAACATGTTTCTGCTTATCGGGCCTTGTTGGAGTTATTCGTCTCTTTTTGCTCGTTTGGGCTGTTAGCGATAGAGGCTCGGCGAGAGTTCGGGTAGCAGTTAGCCCTGGGGTCATTCCAAGGGTGCGAGCGTAATCTTTTATCTCATCTGAATTGGAACGCGAGTGCACCTCACCGTTTATCAAATCGCGTGTGAAAGTTTCCAGAAGAAGGTCGAAATCAGGTGCAGGTCTTGTGCGCGAAACATCCTCGAGGCTGCTGCTCTCAAGACCAAGCATCTCGCGGAGGATCGTGTTGCCCAGGTAGCGCTGAGCGGTCGTCAGCTTCCCTTTCCTCTGGTCCGCAGATATGAACTTGCGTTTCTCGGCATAGTCCAAAACTACTTGTGCGAGGACGTTTTTTTTGTCGCCGATATGGCGGGTCTTCTGCTCAGAGTTCCATGGTTTCCTACCGACACCCGCTTGTACACCGCCATGTATTCTTTCCAGCCAGACGTCCACCTGCTCTTTGTTTTGGAATTCCACCCCAAGCACATGCGACACATCGGAAGCACCCTCAGCCAATTTAGCGAAGTCCTTTCGCAATTTGGCGGGAGCCAGGTCCGGATCATGCAGTAGCTTGATTGCGCACATACGGCGATTGCCCTCGGCAACCATGAAAGTGCGGCGGGCGCCCTTTTCCTTATCAAGGGGGATCAGGGCGAACAATTCCAATGGGTTCAGTCCTAGCTTGACGATGTCCTTTGCAAGCGCAAACACGTATTCTTCACGGCAGAGATATTCAATTACTTCTGATTCGGTCTTATATGGTTTGTGCCGGGGGTTATCGAGGTCGAGAAAAACGCGATCCACAGAGATTGTCTGCGCCTTTGCAACGGCATTTGCCATTGGACCCAACCCTCCGTAGTCCCCGTAAAAGAAAGAACAATCTAATATAAAAGAGTGATCATGACCATCAAAAACAGGGCGGGTGGGCCTGGGCCCACTCTTCACGTGATCCAATACTGAGGTTGCCCGACCCTATTGTGGTTTTTGAAGGGCGGATTCCTCTTACACGGCAACACTAGCGTGATTTTCCTGACTGTCCGTTAAACAGGTATATACGTCGGTCGCATGATCTTTAAAGTGTGGCCGATAAAGTGTCTTCTTCGCCGAATGAACCTTCTCCTAACCAGCACCGGCTTTCTTGAAGATCGCAAACATGACGACCTGATTCAGACATGGCGCGACCATCACCACATTGTCGAGACGTTGCCATTCGATCGCTTGATGGATTACGTCAGATTTAATCCGAGCAGCAGGTGGGCGGCTGTGGACGCAATTGTTTGCAAAGCGGACACTGACCCCGAAGGCATTGCGACATACACCTTACCGCGTGCGTTGAAGCTTGCCGCCGACTTCCGCGGGCTTCCGGAACAGTACGCGATGAGAGACGGTCGCAAATGGAAATCGATCCCTTTCGTACTCGTATCCGAGCAGCCATTTTATTTCGGCTATCCCGAAGAAATCACGCGGCTCGCAGTCACGCTGATCAAACCGTCGCCTTACCCCGTGGAGATCCTCCTGAAGGTCAGAGACGCCATTGACGACTACATCAAGCGAGTCCTGGAGGACTATCGCAATATGGGGTTGCTTGTTCGGTTTGAGAAGGGTCGGGCTCAGATCGGGCCAGCCCTCAAGAAGAGAGACCCCGAGCTGGAGAGCTCCTATTACTATGCACCAGCCGATAGACGCAATAACCGGGGCTGGGTGACGGTGATGCGCGACAATGAAGGTCTCCGAGCTGACGTTGAGCTATTTCAGCAACTCCTCGACATGAATGCCACCGAAAGGCAAATGCAAAGGTTTTTCGAGGAACATCCGTTTTTCCTGATGCAGGCTCGACTGGGCATCCAGATTCCGCATCCGAGCTACGCGACTAGGCGCTGGTCACCCGATTTTGCTTTCACTTCAATTCTCGGCCCCCGTGACATCAACGACGTCGAACTTCTCGAAATGAAAGGTCCTGCAGAGAAGCTACTTAATCGCCACAAGAACCACCCAGGGTTCACATCTATTCTTCACAATGCTATCGATCAGGTGCGCGATTACGGCCGGTACATCAGCCATCCGGAGAATCATGAAAAAATCATGAAGCAACTCGGCTACATTCCTACGCAGTCAAGACTAGCAGTCCTCATTGGAAGGGATTATCAAGATGCGGAGAGACTGGAGGTGCTGGAACGCCGCCATAGCGAAGTACCAGACATCGATGTCATTACCTATGACAACATTCTGGAGACTCAGGCAGATCAGCTAAACCGGATTGTCGTCCCCAATCTTTCGCGGATTGACGGGTCAAATGCCATTGTCCTTCCCAGGTGATTCAGGGGGGCGATTCCACCCCGAACCCCCGCGCCTGCTGTATAGTGCCATTGTCAATCGTGCAACCATGACCGCGAACTACGAGCAGGAATTTGAGACGGTCGACGTCGTTATCAACTCGACTGCAAGAACATGTGGAGTGGACGCATTTGCGCTTTCCGTAATCAAGGCGGAAAGGCAAGTCCGGAAACTCGTAACCCATCTCATCTACCAGTTTCCGTGTTTCGGACCGAGTGAAGTCCTGAGCTTACGTCAGACCTTGGTGAAGAACCGACGTGTCTATTTTGAGGGATTTGAGAACGGCTTTAACGCCCTTTATCCGCGCAGCATCTCCGATTTAGTCGGCGGAGAATACCCGCGCCTAAACGGCCGCCTCCGGGAGGCCACGGACCACCGCGACAAGATTTTTCATGGCCAACTCACGTCGAGAAATCTAACGCGCGACGAACTGCTGGCGTATGTGGGCGACATTCGGACGTGGTGTAAAGCTCTAGCCGGAAGCGCGCTCGCAGAGTTCGGGTACGATGGCTTCGCGTGGAATTCCTTTCGAAAGTCAACAAGTCCCCAACTGGCGAACCGGCTCAAGATTCAGATCGAAAACATCGCGGAATACGAGGATTTTGTTTGTCAGTACATGCAGCGCGCCCCGCGCCGCCACGAATCAGCACAGCACCAACACCCGCACCAAAATTAGCACCAGCGCCCGCGCAGAACCAGCAGCAGCACAGAGTTTTCACTCGCATGGGGGGGGGCGCTCTAAGGGGTGTCCATTCCCTCCTCCCCTCAACCGCCTGACTCTAGACTCCAACCGACTGTAAGATGGGGGCCAGACTGCCCGTCCTAGAGTCGGACTGCCAATGGCCGGGCCAGAGAAAAGGCGGCATAAAGCGATCAACTTTTCGTGAGAGTCCATTCTCTCCGGTCCGCCTTAGTGGCAATTATCGAGAAATACGGGCATTGTTCGCGTATTTCGAAGCAATATCGGCAGGTTTTCTCTGCGGTGCAGACTGAATGGCGGAGAGAGAGGGATTCGAACCCTCAGTACAACTCTTCAGCGGTAAGAGCCGATGTTTGCGTAGGTTACACAATCAAGGGCTTTGACCAGAGAATCGAGGAGCTCCCGATGCCCTCCATCTTACAGACCAGTGCGGTTTCTATTACGAGCAGAAGGCGAATGGCTAGTAGATTCTGGGCTGAAATGGGTCGCCTCGGAGCTCCTACACGCCCTCAATTCGTTAGCTTTGACGGCTTGCCTGGCGAGCAGTCCACGACCGAGAATGATTCTCCGAACGAGCCGTGGAAGCCGGATACGCTTCGGCCCAGAGCCAACCTATCCGGGCTGTGAACTCGTTGGTCGCAACTCAGCGTACACCTCGCGTCCGATGCGCGCAACGATTTCCGGAACAGCTTCCACATCCGTTTGAGTGGTGTGAAAGTTGACAATGCAGGCGCGAAGTACGTAGTGGCCGCCGACTACGGCGTTGGAGATGAATGTCTCGCCTCCGCGCTGCAGCCGATCGACTAGCTCACGATTGAGGGCGTCGAGATGAAGTTCAACCTCTGATTCTCCCAGTCTCGCTCGAAGATTACTCGGCACGTAACGGAAGGTTGATATGCTCAATTCCTGGGTCATGAGCTGCAGTTCCGCATGGCGGCTGACTGCCTCAGCCATTGCCTGAGACAAGCGTATATCCTCCGCGATCATGTTGCGATACCCCACGGCTCCGACGTGCTTTAGGGCAAGCCAGACTTTCAGGGCACGGAAACCTCGGGAGTTCTGGACACCATAATCGACGTAGTTCGTCACCCGCTCCTCGAAATGGTAGTAGAGAGGGTGATAAGCAAACGCCGCGCGCAGCATTTCCGGATCGCGTACCAGCGCGCATCCGGCCTCGAGCGGAGCGTAGAGCCATTTGTGCGGATCAACCGCAACCGAATCGGCCAGTGACAGGCCACATAGATCATCGTTCGCCTGGGGAACGGCAGCCGCAAAGCCACCATAAGCTCCATCAACGTGGAACCACAGGCCATACTCCTTGCAGAGCTTGCTGATTTCCGGCAGAGGATCGACCGCACCTGTGCTAACCGATCCCGCGGTTCCCACGACCAGAAATGGCACATCTCCCGCGACGGTATCCGCTTCGATTTGACGGCGTAACGCGGGGACATCCATCCGTAATGTGGAATCGGTGGCGATCCACCGGATCGATGCGGTACCGAGGCCGCCAAGGTCTGTGGCCTTTTGAATCCACGTGTGCGTTTCGGCCGAACAGTACACTCGAAGCCTGCGTCCCGAATCTTCAGAGACTCCGTACCTGCGTACATCCCAGCTCGCTTTGGCCGTGCGCGCGGCTAGTAAGCAGACGAAGTTCGCCATATTACCGCCACTGAGGAGCAGCCCGCCGCACTCTACGGGGTACCCAATGAGCTCAGCGATCCATCTGACAGTCTGAGACTCGATCTCGGTGGCGGCCGGCGAGAGTGTCCATGCGCCAACGTTCGGGTTCACCGCCGCGGCGAGAAAGTCCCCGAGAATCCCGATCGGCGCGGGTGGCGCGGTGATGTACCCGAAAAAACGCGGGTGTCCGTTGAACAACGAGTGAGCGAAAAGCCGCTGTGCCGTCTCTTCTAACAGCGGCCCTGGGTCCGTCCCCATTTCCGGGAGCGGCCCTGTTAGGTCGAGTGCGGCGCGCACGACCGACGGGGATTCATCACGGGTCACAGGGCCAAAGGGCAACGATTCCAGGAACCCCGCGAGCTGATCCACGAGTCGATGCCCCAACTTGCGGAACGTCGCGGCGTCCATCGCGAGCGGCGCATGCCTGCTGGAATCGCCATCCACGAATAACTTTGCTGCCGATTCTTTCGTCACGTATCTATCCCTTCTAAGAGATCCGTCTCAGGCACTCGCCCGCCGTTCACAGTGCTGAATACCCGATAGAACGACTGCCGTCCCCACAACGCTTCGTGATCGTCTGGCGACAAGTCCTTTAGCCGCTCGTATGCGGTCACCTGTGATTCGTGGCAGCAGATCGCCCGCCACACTGTCGACCATAGACTACGCGTATCAATCACCGTGGTAATCGCCCAGTCCGGCCACGGCACGGCCAGCCGTTCAATGCCGTCGACCGTCGAGACCAATTTCCGGAAAGCTGACTGGTAAGCTTTCCAGGTCGATTCCGGCCAGGCGATATAGTAAAGTTTCGACACCGCATGCGGCTGCACGGCCTCGATTCCATCGTATGGAAACGCGGTGTCGGCTGCGGCGACGATGGCCGCCGTGGTGAATTGGGAGATCGCAATATGATCGGGATGCCCGTAAGCACCGTCGGGTCCGAACGTCACGACCACGTCAGGCTGGACTCGCCTTATGTGTCCCACAATCGTGGCGATAGCCTCGCGAGGGTTCGCACAGTCGAGTTGCTGATCGTGGTAGTCCAGGATTGAGACTTCGCGCAGACCCAAGGCTGCGGCGGCGGCGCGCAGCTCACCCTCACGAATGTTCGCCAGCGCCAATCGGCCAGGATGCTGATGATCGTCCAGTCGATAGCCTCGGAAGCGGCCACTATCGCCGCGAGTGGCGGTTAGCAGAAAGACGTCAATGCCTTCAGATGCGTATTTTCCAAGCGTGCCCCCCACCCCCAGGGATTCGTCATCGGGGTGCGCGAGCACGGCCATTAATCTCGGTGTCCGCATGATTTCTGTCTTCCGTTTGGGCGAATTGCCCGCCGCGCCAATTCGCGTCGGAGGCTCGAACAAACCCTAATTTAGTGATCAGACATCGCCCGGCTGTGAAATCACCGGCCCAAAGCTGCTCGGATACGCGCCAAGTGGTGCCAACTGTGCCGTAATGCGTGGTCCTCAATGACGAACTGTGTGGTGACAGGCGCGCCGAAGCTCAGCGAAAAGGGAGCTGCACGATCTAATTCTTCATCCGTGAACGCGCGTACAGCATTGGCCGCTTCACGACTGTTCCGACGCAGGAGTTCGAGTGCGGTTGCCTTCGTTTCCTCAGCATGCTGGCGGGCATGCTTGGCATTCAACTCGGCGACCACGTCCCACGTGACGTCCGTAACGGCCTTCCCGCTGGCGATTGCTTGTGCGACATCAATCTCGATCGGGTACATGCTGGCAACGTGGTGCACGATAAGGCCAACCGAACGCCGGTCCGTAGCCGACACCGGTGCGCGCCATTCATCTTCCGAGAGTCCTTCAGCAAAGGCAGCCAAGAGCGCAGCGCCTTCCTCGATGCGATCAGCCAATAATGGAGCGCGACCGGTCGCCCGTGTTGTCTTCGGTTGAGTCTTGCGTTGCTCAAAGTCTTTGCTCGTCCGTATTTCTTTTGCAATCGTATTCATTCTCGTAGTCTCCTTCACTCTCTTTGGTTTCGTGTTCCTTGCCATCCACCCCTAACCGGTCGTCAAGATTTGAGAGGCTAAAGCAGCAGAGTGATCACGCTGGTGACCACAAGCGCTACAGCCCATACCAGATTGAGATTGAGCCATGCCTTACGGAGAACAGCCAGGCCCAGCTTGCTATAAACCACCCATGCAACGAGACCGGTGACGGCAAGATAAGCGGCCGTATGCACTGCGGTGGCGATCAATGCCACAAGTGGGCTGGCGGCCGCCGATGTCTGATGGTGGCCTGCCATGCGGGCAGCCGCTTCAACTGTGCGGCTGCCCAGCAAAACCGGCAACAACATCAAGCCAGCACCGTGCGCCGATGCCATCAGAAACGACCAGACGGTCAAGTCGCGAAAGCCCACTTGCATCCGGACCCAGCGCGGGTGGTAATGCCGAACCAGGGAAAGGATCCCTATACCAAACAAAAGCGCGGCGACGGGATAGCGAATCGCCTCCGGCGGCATCGCCATGCCGAGAAACGCCGCCGCCAGGACCACGCTCCCAATCGACAAAGCGTGGCCTAGTGCGATCGGGACGAGCGCCCTCGCCACCGCACTCCCCTTTTGCTCTTGCATCCCCAACGCCACCGCGAATAGCCACCCCATCCCAGGGTTGATGCCGTGGTAGGCGCCGAGGAGCAGCATCAGCCACAACGCCGTCGTGCCCATCTCCGCATGCGTCATTTTGCCTCTGAGTAGCAGTAGGAGTCCGATGAAGCATCGCCGCCCTCCAGCCGCACCTGATGCGCCCGCAACTCGTCGAATTCGACAAAGAATTTCTCGTCGAGCTTCATTCCGCCGTTCGGATCCGCATCAAGCTTTACCATCCAACTCTTTAACCCGTCGGGATAGATCTGCTCGTCCCACGGGGAATAGAGCGAGTTGGTGAAATAGACACGCTTGCCATCACGGCTGATCTCAACCATCTGCGGGCCGCCGTTGAGCGGCTGCTTGGGCTTTTTGGGATGAGCCGTGCGGCGCACGATACCACCGAGATGAACCGAGTCCGTCTTCTTCGGGTTGGCCGGGTCCGAGACATCGTATTGGATGAACTCGCCGGTCCCCCAACACGAAACATAGAGGAAGCGGTCGTCGAGCGAAAGGTTGATGTCGGTCACCAGTGGTGGCACCGCCTTGAAGCCCTTTAGCAGCGGTGGCAGCTTTTCTGGGTCCGCCGGTTCGGCCGGGATTTCAATCACTTTCCGGACAGCCCACTTAGCGTTCTTGCCGCCGTCCTCCCGATACCACATCCAGATCGAAGACGAGAGGTCTTTAAGTGAAACGCCGACCCCAACGAAACCATAGGTCTTTTGGGGATCATGCGAGGGCCTCAACTCGAGCACCCACTGTTGCTCTGCACCCAGGTCAATTTCCTGCTGATGACTACGCTTGTCCAGGTCCCAGATGTGAATCTTGTGGCCGTACTTGCCGGCCAAGAGCAACTCCGGGTTGACGCCGTCTTTCACCATGTTCGGCGTGCCCCATTCAGATGTAATCATCGTGTCGTGTCCCAGGTGCCACCAGAAGTCGTAGGCGAGTTGCTGCGGGCCACGATCCTTTTCCCACTGCCCCTTCAGCTCAAACGTGTTCGCGTCCATCAGGAAAATGCCACCGGGGCCGTCTCCGGTAGCCGATCCGAGTGCGCTTCCATAAATGCAGTCTGGTCCGCAGTGAATCGTGTGGGGAGAGGTGTACCCGGTCTTCTTGATGAACTCTTCGGGCTCGATCACCTTTACGATTTTCGGCTGCCTGGGGTTTGGTTTGGTATCCAGGATGTAGATCCTCGAAGACCCGATACCGGGCACGATCAGATAGCGACGCTCCATGTGCGGATGCGGGGTTTGCGGACAGAGACACGCGCTGCAAGCATTCCAGCCGAAGTGGTGCAGCTCATTATCGCCGCCTGGAAAATCTGTTTGCCCGACGAGCCGCCCATAGTCGGAGGAGCTAGGATCGAGGTCGATCACTCCCATGGCGTCGCGCTGTCCATTCTCGCCGGCGTTCAGCAGAGCGACATATGCCAGGCGTTCTGCCGGGGCCTTGATTGCCATGCCTGGTGAGGGGTAAAAAGTTGGATCCGGACGCATTAAAGCCATATTCGTATCTCCTTGGTCTTCAAGATTCGCTGGGAGAGTCCAGGACCTCAGGCTTTCACCGCGATCACTTCCAGATACTCCGATGACACCACTGTTAGTTCATTTCCTCCGCGATTGTGAAAGGACCACAATGCTTCCAGGTCAACGCGTAGCTTCTTCGCGTCCGATTCATCCAACGAAGCAAACGCGCGATTGGTAGGCCCGTAATACTGTCGAAAAAACTCGACCACGTCAGCCGGTGGGAAAGGGTAGGTGAAGACATATTGGCGACGCGTCATAGTAAGGTCCGAAACCCCGTGGCCGAGCCTCTCGCGCACAACCGTCTCGTCGCCCCACAACACCGGAGCCGGCATGCCGGAAGGAGCGATGAACTTGGCGAAAGTTTTGAACATTTGTCCGATGAACCCTTCACGAGTCCAATTTCCCATCGCAATGGTGCCTCCAGGACTGCACACTCGCAGCAGTTCGCGGGCCACGAGTTCCGGCCGCGGAGCAAACATCGCTCCGACCAGGCTAATTACGACGTCGAAGCTGGCATCTTCAAATGGGAGCGCTTCAGCGTCGCCTTCCAGGAAACGAGCGTTGAGACCTTCCGCCTTGGCACGCGCCTCGGCACGCTGCACCAGGTTTGGCGCGATGTCCACGCCGGTGACATTCACTCCATCCCGCGCCGCCCAAAGGGCGACTTGGCCCGAGCCGCAAGCCACGTCGAGCAGTTGGCATCCAGCGGGAACATCGAGGCGTTCGTAGAAAATGCGCGCGCCTTGTTCCATATAGCGCGAGAAGCGGTCGTAGTCTCCGGCCATCCACGTATCTCTTAATCGAGCCTTCAGACCGTCGATTTCTTCTATAGTTGTGATGGTGCTCATGTTTCCTCCGTTGTTTTTTATTCGCCTGCGAAAAGGGTACGGATTGCATCGGTTGTCATGGCCGACCCGCCAATCTCCCATTCGTCGGTCAGAACGTGTTCGATGTCGATCCAGGCGGAGGTGCCGGCGTCCGCCCTCTCGATCGAACCTGTGTGATCGGTGAGGTTGCTGGCGCTCTCCGCCTGCTGCGCCACCGCGAACTCTTCCTCATTCACCTTCACTTGAAGCAAGGGCATGATCGGCTCCTCCATTTCGGGGTTTCACTCGGATCGAGTATTCGTCCCGTTGACTTTCCTAATATGGAGCAAAAGCTCGTACCTCTCTTGTCCGCGCGTCCGCCGTTCTTGCTCACGGTCGAGTTGCCGTATGATGATTTGCTCGGGAGTCCGGAGAGCTTTGCCGGGAGTCCCGCGCGGGAGGGATATATGGATGTGCTCTCTGAGGTGCTGAAGGTCGTCAAGCTCCAGGGGGCCATGTTCTACAACGGAGAATTTTCTTCTCCGTGGAGTTTTTGCTCGCCGCCCTCGTACACGGTCGCGCCCTACGTCGCAGCCGGTGCGGGACACGTGATCATTTATCACCTATTGACTGAAGGGCGCGCCTCTGCCCGACTCGTGGGTGGCGAGCGCATCATTCTTGACGCCGGTGACATCGTGATCTTTCCTCACGGCGACGCGCACTTCATCGAAAACGGACCGCCGACCAAGTCTGTGGACATGATGAAGGAGTTAGCCCGAATTTTTTCCCAAGGGCTGAAGCTGTCGCGCCTGGGTGGCGGAGGGGAAGTTACGAGATTCGTATGCGGCTACATGGCCTGCGAGCCACGGTTGAGCCAGGTTTTTCTTGCCGGCCTGCCGCCGGTGTTTAAAGTCAGCATTCGGAACGATGCTTCGGGCCGATGGCTGGAGAACTCGATCCGCTACTCCGTGAACGAGGCCGATCCTTCTCGCGCCGGCGGAGAAGCGGTACTGGCCAAACTGTCGGAGGTTTTATTTGTTGAAACACTGCGCGCCTACATTGCGCATCTTCCGGCCGAGCAAACCGGCTGGTTGGCTGGCGCCCGCGATTTGGAGGTCGGAAAGACGCTGGCGCTAATGCACCGGAATCCTGCGCAGTCGTGGACCATTGCTTCCCTGGCAAAGGAAGCGGGGCTGTCACGCTCAGTGCTAGCGGAGCGATTCCGTCATTACCTCAATGAGCCTCCGATGGCCTACCTCACGCACTGGCGACTGCAGCTGGGAGCACAGATGCTTGCTTCGACGAGCTATTCAGTGGCGCAGATCGCATCTGAAGTCGGCTACGAGTCCGAAGCCGCCTTTAACCGGGCGTTCAAACGCGAGTTCGAAGTTCCTCCCGCACGTTTCCGCAGCCAGTCGAGGTCTGCTCAGGCGAAGCCGCCCGGCCAGAGAGCTCCAGGCTAACTGAATATGGGGATAGGAAGACAACAGTCCACCCCAGCGGATGTGGAATTTAGTCGGCTGAGGCTCCAGTCGGATGACTGGCAAACCGGAAGCTATCGATTCGTTCGTCGGATTAGTACCGACAAACTCAATTCTGTTTATCGAATTTGATACGGAATTTTTCCAGACGTCTTAAAGTCGGACTGCCAATCGCCCGGCTAGAGAAAGCGCGGGATAGACTGACCACTCCTACTCGGCAGTCCGTTCTCTCCAGTCCGCTTTGATTGGCAATTATCGCGAAAGGCCGGCATCTTTCGCGTATTTCGAAGAAAAATCGGCTATTCATCTCTGCAAAGCAGACTGAATGGCGGAGAGAGAGGGATTCGAACCCTCGATACAGGTATTAGCCCGTATAACGGTTTAGCAAACCGCCGCCTTCAGCCTCTCGGCCATCTCTCCGACGTGCGGAACTACAGTTTAGCACGCGGGAAACGCCGCTGTTTAATGGTGGCGATTACGTCCTTGCCGCTCTAATTTAGGACATTCACGACTTTCCTGGAGGTTGACTCTCCCGCGCGGAGGGTCTCGGGATGGGACCTAAAGTTGCGCGCTGGTTTCGCCGATACACCAAGGAGCGGCCGCTGAGAGATCAAACTCAGGCGAAGCCGACGCTCTGCCTGGGGGCCCCCTCACAGATGAATGGCATCCGCGCACTCATTGTCGATGACTCTTCTTTGACGATGTCACTTTCGCTCACGGCTGTCGGGCCCCCTTCTCTATCGTCGGTTTAACAGTTTTCCTTAGGGCACGCCGGGAGTGGAGCACATGGGGCGGCGAAAACAGGCAGGCAGAGTTGTCCAAGGCGGTTCGGGACTCGGTGGCCGGGTCGCCGTGCTTGACCTTATTCCATACACTGAGTAGTCGAAAAATGGAAACCGCCGAACAGGTGTCTCGTGATCTTCAGGCGGCCGCGCTGAGCCGGCCTCCGATGTGCCAATTCCCCCGCTGCCGCTTCTCCAAACCAAAATCTGCGACCTGGGGCTGAAGATTGAAGGCTCGCCGGTTGAGGCCCTGGTGCAGCGGCTGTACCGGGAGCTGGAAGAAAAGAAGATCATGAAGTTCCGTCCGGCATGTTACCTGACCGACGAATGGGGATGCCCGTCGGGAGAACCGGTCATCGGGATACCGTTTTACCTGGCGCGGCCGGACCTGGCGCAAATCGAAAAAGAGAATAACGACCTCGAAGACAGCCGCGAGATCATGAAATATCTGCGGCACGAAGCCGGGCACGCGTTTAACTACGCGTACAAGTTGCATCGCACGCCGGAGTGGAAGCAGTTGTTCGGGCCGTTTCGGCGGCCGTATCGCGAGAACTACCGGCCGGTGTTGTTTTCGAAGGATTATGTACGCTATTTGCCGGGGTGGTACGCGCAGAAACATCCGGATGAGGATTTTGCGGAAACCTTTGCGGTGTGGATGACGCCGCGCTCGGGCTGGCGCAAGAAGTATCGCGGCTGGGGCGCGATGGCGAAGCTGCGCTACATGGATCGAAGATCGCGAAGGAAGTGGGCAACGTCGATCCGTTGCGCAAGCGCGGCTCGCCGGATATTACCGTCGACGAAATGGAAATGACGGTGGGCGAATTTTATCGGCACACCACCGAGCAAGTCTCGTTGCCGGACGTGAATCTCGACAGCGATCTGGCGGCCATTTTCAATGCATCGAAGCGGCAGAAGACTTCCGAGCCTGCGGGGGCGTTTCTGCGCAAGAACCGCAAGGCGCTCGCCGATCACATTGCGGCCTGGACGGCGATGCAGCGCCCCATGGTGCGCAAGCTGATGGAAGCGGTTGAGAAACGCAGCGACGAACTGGATTTGAAAATCGACCGCCGAAAAGAAGCTGAGTATCTGTCGGAGTTCACCGTGTTTGTAACCACGTTGGTAATGAACCATCTGGCGCGGGAGCAGATCTTTTCAGGCGTAAGCTGGAGATAAGGCAGACATGAGCGATCCGCTAAAAATCGCAGTGTTGTACGACGTCTGGGGCGAGGAAGAGACTCCGACGCCGAGGCGCCGGCTGAGTCTGGCCGCAAGCGCAAGAAAAAAGGAAAAAGAAGACCGCGAAGAGATTTTCGACGCGCTGACCAAACTGGGCCACGAACCTTTTTATTACGTGATCGATGGCCGTCCGCAGACCCTGCACGGGCTGGCCAAGTGCGGCGCCGACCTGGTCTTCAATCTGACCGAGTCCTACGCCGGCGACGACACCAAGGAAATGAACGTGGCCGCGTACATGGACTTGATCGGGCTGGCGTACACCGGAGCCGGTCCGCACGCGCACTTTCTGGCGCAGGATAAAGCCACCGCCAAGAAGATGTTCGCATTCCACGAAATCCACACGCCGTTCTTTGCGACCGCGTATCGCGGAAACATTGACCACGCGCATGATGTGAAATTTCCGCTGATCGTGAAGCCGCAGTCCGAAGACGGTTCGATCGGGATTGACGCCGAAGCGGTGGTCACCGGGCATAAAAGAGCTGATGGAGCGCGTGGAATACGTGCAGAACGAGTTCGACTCGCCGGCGCTGATCGAAGAGTACATCGAAGGCCGCGAGATTTATGCGGCGATTCCTGGGCAGCTACGAACAGACTGAGGTACTGCCGCTGGTGGAACTGGATCTTTCGCAATTGCCGGAGGGAACTCCGAAGATTGCCAGCCGCGATGTGAAATTTGAGCGCAACTCGCGGGCGTACAAAGTGACAAAGTCACAAGTTGCCGACGATCTGGATGAAGAGACCACGCAGAAACTCTCGGAGACCGCGCTGGCTGCGTATCGCGCGGTCAAGCTGCGCGACTACGGGCGTATTGATATGCGACTCACGCCCAAGGGCGATGTGTATGTGATCGAGGCGAATCCGAACCCGTGGCTTTCGAGCAAGCATGAGTTTGCCATGGCGGCGAAGAAGTCGGGACGAAACTACACCCAGCTTATCGGGGAGATTGTGGACATTGCGGTCGAGCGGACCCGGGTCGCGGAATCGAGACCAACGGCAGTTAGGCTTGCGCCGATTTCCGTCTTGGCTTCGCTTGACCTTCGCGGCCCCGGCGGCGGTTTCGATTCGGTTCCTGCCGCCTTGCTTTGCCCGGTACAAGGCCTGATCAGCCTTCTCGACGACTTCTTCCGCGCGCAGCTTTGGCTGTGACTCCGCGATTCCGATGCTGACGGTCATACTCACGACTCCAGGTTGCGGATCGAGGCTGGGCGCAGGGGCCTTCTTGGTTTTGCGCGACGCTGCGCTCCTGCGATCAGACTCCCGCGGGGCTTTTCGCCGCTCCTCACCGGCGCGAAGTTGGAACGGACGAGCTTTCAATATTCATCCGCAGCAGTTCGAGATGGTCAGTCACGTCTTTCGCAGTCTACGTCCGGGAAACAAGAATGGTGAATTCTTCTCCGCCGACGCGAAAGGCTTCGCCGCCGCCACTCACGCGGGCCAGCTTGGAAGCCACCAGGCGCAACACCTGGTCGCCGGTATCGTGGCCGAAGTTGTCGTTGATGCGCTTGAAATGGTCAATGTCAACGGCGGCGATGGCGTAAGGATGCTTGAGGCGAAGCAGGGCGTCGTTGAAGGCGCGGCGGGAGGCGAGGCCGGTGAGTTCGTCCTGATATGCGAGGGAATACGAGTTCTCGATGATGGAGCTGGCCAGTACCAGCGCCGCCACCCCGAAATAGGCGCTGCCGGTTTTTCCCGCTCCGCCTGCCTGGAATCCCAGCCACGTGGCGACCAGAGACCAGAACATGCCGCTGTCGATTGCGCGATGATGTCTGAACCAGCCGAATCAGCAGCAAAGACAAGCGCGCCACAAAAAACAACAATGCCGGTTGCGGCACCCGCCAGTGGTAAGTAGGAATCATCGACCAGTGAAGAAAATCCCTGGGCACTGGCCCGGGCCGGCGATAGCGGTCACGAATACCGACTCAAAGAAAAGGAGCGCAAGAAACCATCCCAGGGTGCGGTCTTCAGATCCGCGCTCGGGGAAATAAGTAAGCGATGATGAAGTTAAGCGGGATGAGCAGCGCGACCGCCTCGAAGGCGATACGCCCCGGGCCAGCGGCGGCAGATGCGGTCCTGGCCGAAGAACTCCACGCGTGATGTCCCAAAAGCAGGATCGACGGCGGTGAAGAGAATGCGCCTGGAATGAAATCGCCAGGCGAGAAGCTGCGGCGGCGATGAAGACCGCGATAATAGAAAAAGTTGACGCCGGAAGGGAGAGCGCGGACCAGTCTGTCCCCAGCAACAGCGCGGCGGCGAGCACGATGCCTCCGCCGGGAAGGAGGATGGACTTGACGGTTCTTGCGGGTCAGACAACTCCATAGGGCCTGATGTCATTATCCACTGGGCGCGGCGATCGGTGGAGTGAGTGGGGCAGCACTGGCCGTTGCCAATTTCCGGGTGGGTTCCATTCCTGAACTCTGCGCCCTTCGTTCCGGCGTATTTGCTTGTGTATCGCGGACTCTGCCACTAAGAATGGAGCCACTCTCGTTCCCGCAACAATTAAGGACTCCCAATGCGAGTACTGATAGCCGAAGACGATGCCGCTCTGGCCAGTTTTGTACGCAAAGGGCTTGAAGCCGAACACTATGCCGTGGACATGGCCACTGACGGGGAGCAGGCGCGGGCCATGGCCACCGAATTCGACCACGACCTGCTGACACTCGATCTGATTCTGCCGCGAGCGGATGGGGTCGTGATTCTCCGGCATCTGCGGACCCGCAAGCCAAGCCTGCCGATTCGTGGTGCTGACTGCGAAGAAGCCGGGTGGAAGACCGGGTGCAGTGTCTTGACCTGGGCGCCGACGACTTTCTCGCCAAGCCGTTTTCATTTGCCGAACTTTCGGCCAGGATTCGCGCTTTGTTGCGGAGAAGCCATCTTCCCGCGGCGTCGGTCCTCAGCGTGGCGGACCTGAAGATCGACCGCGTGGAGCGGCGAGTGGAGCGCGCAGGCAAAAGCATCGACCTTACTTCCAAAGAGTTTGGCCTGCTCGAGTACCTGATGCTGAATGCTGGGCGACGCGTGACCCGGGTGATGATCATTGAGCATGTCTGGAATCTTTCGTTCGACACCTCTACAAACGTAATCGACGTCTACGTCAACTACGGCCTGAGGGTCACCGAGGTGCTTACCGGCCCGCGACCCGGCGCATAAGGGCGCAGTTATGGCGACGCTGCAAGCGCACTTTCGCGAGATCATCGGAAGCTGGGCCGGGGCCCGGGCTGCCCGGTTCAAGGAGAAGATACTGGCCTGCAACCGCGCCGATTGCAGCCGGGCGCGGCGGGCCTGGAGCCGCATCTCCAACGGCGCAGGGAGCCTCCATCTGAACGGCTTGCGTTATTGTTTCCCCCTTTGCTTCGAGCAGGAACTGACCCAGCGTCTGCAAGAAGCGCAGGCGCTGGCCGATTGGAACCCGCGGCCCCCGCACCGTGTACCCCTGGGACTGCTCATGCTTTCCCGCGGCGATCTCGACCCTGAACAACTTCGCCAGGCGCTGACTGCGCAACGCGAAAACGGCGCTGGCCGCATTGGTGAGTGGATCGAAAAGCTCGGCTATGCGCGCGAGCAGCAAGTGACCTCGGCCCTGGCAACGCAGTGGGCGTGTCCGGTGTTGCGGTGTTTGCCGGCGCGCGCCGCCGATTGCGGCGTGCCCTATCAACTTTTGCGGCGCTTCCACATGGTCCCGGTGCATTTTGCCAGCGCCGCGCGCTTGTTGCACATTGCGTTCTCGGGCGACATCGAATATCCCGTGCTGCTGGCGATTGAGCAAATGCTGGAATGCAAGACCGCACCTTGCCTGCGCCATCCGCCGCGATCGGGGAGGTACTTGCCCGCATGGATGAGGAGCAACTTAAGGCGGAGAAAGTCTTCGACGGCGTGCGCCGCCCAGACGACATGGCGCGCATCGCGGTGAGCTACGCGGCAAGGCTGGGAGCAGGAAACGTCCGGACAGCCGCCTGTGGAGAATATCTCTGGATAAAAATCGAGAACGAATCTGTTTCTGCCGACCTTCTTTTTGCCAGAAAACCGGACGAATTTGTGGTCCGCAGAAAATCCCCGTCGCGGCCCCCGTTTGCGGTCACGCCAACTCCACCACCAATACCGCCGGCTTCGGCAAATACCCTTTCCTCTGAAACCAGTCCTCCAGCGCGTCCCGCAATTTATCCACCGGCACGCGTTCGCCGATTTCCATCATGCCGTCTTCCACCGGCAGGGTGTCGTCAAAGATGGTTTCGTTGGTGAAGCTGCGCATGGCGAAGCTGTCGAGCCACTTCAGCGGACACTTCCGCCGCTTCCCATCCTGCTCGTATTCGACACGAATTCTGCGGGAGAACATTCTGGCGTGATTCTAAACGGAAGAGAGCAGCGCATTTCACCGCCGAGTACGCCGAGGCCGCCGAGAAAGCAGGTAAAGACCTAATTCCTCCGTGATCTCAGTGCCCTCTGTGGTAAAGGTTTTCGCTGGCGCTACACGGGCGCTGCGGAACTACGGAGCTGAAGGCGCGCCGCCGGAATCGGTCCGGCCGAGTTGTTGACCAAGTCCTTCAGTTCTTTACTGGGCTTGAAGAACGGAATCTTCTTGGCGGGAACTTCGACGCGCTCTCCGGTTTTGGGATTGCGCCCGACGCGCGGCTTGCGCTGACGGGTGCGAAAGCTGCCAAACCCGCGGATCTCGATTTTGTCGCCGGCGCGCAGCGAGCGCACCACGCTGTCGAAGATGGTTTCGACAATCACTTCGCTGTCTTTGCGGGTCAACTCCGCCAGACGGGAAATTTCGTCGATCAAGTCCGCTTTGGTCATAGCCTCTTCGCTCCCTAAGTTTTGTGCTGAATCTGGCCGGAAGCCCCGGCCCACGCGACCGGGGTCTGCATAACCTTCTCAAATTTCAGGGGTTGTTGGCAAGAGGGTCACTGGTTCGCGATTCCCACTCTTCTACTTCCAAAGATAGTAAAACCCGGTCTGCTGATCCAGCAGCTTCTCTTTGGTCGGCAGCCAGCGAGAAACGTCGCCGAACAGCAGATCCAGCAGCGACTGCCGGTCTTTCTCCGGATGGACCAGCACCGGCTCCCCGCTGATTCCAACCGACTTAGCTGTGTCCTGCGACCGCGCTGCGGAAGTCGGCGATCTGGTCGATCAGGTGCAGGCCCAAGGCCTGCTCCCCGGTCCACACCCGGCCGTCGGCTATCGCCTTGATATCAGAGACTTTAGCGTGGCGCCCATCGGCCACCGCCTGCACAAACTGCCCATACATGTTGTCGATCAGACCCTGCATGTAGGCGCGCTCGGCGGGGGTCAGCTCGCGGGTGGGATCGCCGGTGTCCTTGAATTCACCGACCTTCAGGAGCTCAGGCTTCAGCTTGGCCCAACGCATGAGGTCGCCGTAATTCACCCACTCGGCGATCACTCCGATGGAGCCGACCACGCTGCCGTTGTCGGCGTAAATCTTGTTGGTCCCCGACGAAACGTAGTAAGCGCCGCTCGCGCCCACGGTCTGGATGGACGACACAATGCGCTTCTTCTTTTCGTCGCGGATGCGCTTGACCTCGCGGTAAATCTCTTCCGACGCAGCCACGCCGCCCCCGGGAGAATTCACGTGAATGATGATGGCCTTGATGGAATCGTCGTCGGCAAAGCGCTGCAGCTGACCCACCACTTCGTTGGGATCGAGAATCACGCCGTCGAGATCGACGACGCCGATCTTGTCGCCGAAGGCGTGGAACCCGGCCTGTTGCTGGTTCGCGTGCACCGCAACATAAACCAGAGTAAAGACGGCCAGCACAAAGAGGAAGAAAGCGCCTCCTCCAATGACGATCCACAGCCAGACGCGCGAACGTGTGTTTTCAGCCATAAAGTTGCAAGTAGTTTAGCACTTATTGGCGCGGGAGAATTCGCCTGAGGCGCGGGACGATGACCTGTCAGGGAATTCACGAGCGAACGCTGAACTCCACCGGGGTCTGGCAAACGTACTCGCCGTCGGCGTAAACGTCGAGCGGGATACTCGGTTTCAAGGCGTGCAGTTTCGGTCTGCGAATACTCGACTTCGCGAAAGCCGAGATGTCTGCCGAAATACACCGTGGGAAAAAGACAGAACAGTTTTGCGCGGCCCATCGCGCGGACGATGCAAACGTCGAGCTTGCCGTCGTCGAGCTGCGCGCGAGGTGCGATCTTCATGCCTCCGCCGTAGGCGGACGCATTGGCGAAGGCGGCGAGGATGGTGGGCTTCTGCGGTGCCGTCGTTTCCGTCGAACGAAACCTTCATCGGCGAAGGGCACGAAGCGAACAAATTCGCGCGGAGCGCACAAGCGGCGTATCCGCCATGAGCGCGAAACCATTTGGGGAGAGCATTGCAGCGGCGGGCGATCTCCGTGTCGATGCCGGCTCCGGCCACGCAGCAGAAGTAGGTGTGCGGCGCGGATTTGTGTGGCGCGGGCGCCCCGCCCGCCTCCGGCAGCGCCGAAACCTCCAGGATCACTCCCAAGATCAATGTTGCGCACATTGTTTCCGCCAGCGGCGAATTGGTGCCACGCCGCAAGCGAATCCCGCACGCTCCGCAACTTGCAGCGCGCGCGCGAAATCGTTCCCGCTGCCGCAGGGCACGACCAGAACCGGGAGTCCGAGGCTGACCAAGCTGAGGAAGATGGCGGTGAACGGTGCCGTCCCCGCCGAAAATGACTATGACGTCGGCGTCGCCCGAGGATGCCGGCGGGCCTTCGGCCCACTCGGCGTTGCCGACGCGACGGAACCTCTCCACATACTTTGAGAGACTTCCCGGCCCAAGAATGGCGGCAGCACGCATGAGACGGAAGTTCTATCAGAACTCGCGCGCTGTGTCATCCACCGTCGTCTACTTGATGAAAAATGCGCAATTATTCTGAGATAGAAACAATCTTCATCCGTTTGCCAACACGAATGACAAGACCGGAAACAGGAAGAAGAACTAGCAGATGTAACGCGGCGACAGTCTGGCCGTCGATCTGAACGGCCTTCTGTTTGATTTTCCGCGATGCGTCGCTCGCTGAGTCTGCCAGGCCTGCTCTTGCGAGCAGTTTTTCGAGCTTGATCAGTTTCCGCGGTTGCTCCCGAGGTGCATTGATGACCGCATTTTGATCGGGGATGAAAAAGCATGATGGATTTGTAACCAAATCCTCTATTTCTTTACCGGAGTTTGCACCAACGACAGCATCCAGTGGGACCGTAACCTCCTCCACATCCTCCGGCACGTCACCCTTCTGAAACTGCTTCGCCCAGTCCTCCGACGCCTTCACCGCCGCCTCCACCGAATGAAAATCGGTCACAATGCGCGCCGCCAAATCCTTCTTCGCCTGCATGGGATGCGACTCGGTCTTCATCTTTTCGATTTCCGAAATCTGCACATCGGTCAGCAGTTCGTAGTAGCGCCACATCATTTCGTCGGAGATGGACATCAGCTTGCCGTACATCTCCAGCGGAGCCTCTTTGATCCCGATCGCGTTGCCGTAAGACTTCGACATTTTCTGCACGCCGTCGAGACCTTCGAGAATGGGCATGGTCAGCACGACTTGCGATTCCTGGCCGTAGGCGCGTTGCAGCTCGCGTCCGACGAGCAGATTGAATTTCTGGTCGGTGCCGCCGAGTTCCACATCGGCTTTCAGCATGACCGAGTCGTATCCCTGCGCCAGCGGATAGAGAAGTTCGTGCAGCGCGATCGGCTTTTCGTCGTGGAAGCGCTTGTGGAAATCTTCGCGCTCAAGCATCTGCGAAACGGTCGTCTTCGCGGTGAGCTTGATCCACTCCGCCGACTTCATCTTCTCGAACCACTCGTTGTTGAAGCGGACTTCAGTGGTGCGCGGCGAAAGAATCTTGTACACCTGCTCCATGTAGGTCTTGGCATTCTTCATCAGCTCTTCGGCGCTGAGCTGCGGCCGCGTGGCCGAGCGTCCGGTGGGGTCGCCGATCATTCCGGTGAAGTCGCCGATCAGGAAAATGACGGTGTGGCCCGAGGTCCTGAAAATGTTTGAGCTTGCGCAGCAGCACGGTGTGGCCGAGATGCAGGTCAGGCGCGGTGGGATCGAATCCGGCTTTCACGCGCAGCGGCTTGCCGGACGGCGAGCGACTTCTCGAGTTTCGAGCGCAGCTCGGACTCGCGAATAATTTCCGAGCTGCCTTTCTTGATGTAGGTCAGCTGTTCGTCAACAGGGGCGAAAGTTGGCATCGAAGCATTATAAGGAATTGTGAGAAGCGGCGCGGATTTCGGCCGAGGCCAGCCGGGGCGTAATCCAGGTGGAGACTAGAACAACCTTCGCCCCCGCTCTACGATCAGCCGAGCATTCACCGCCGAGCACGGCGAGAGCGCCGAGGAAAACTGGTTGTCATTCTTCTCAAGATCCTCCGATCGCATCCTGCGCAGCCTCTCCCGCGAAACCACTTCCGGACGCTTCATCCCCGAAATGGACGGCCTCCGCTTCGTGGCCATTTCCATGGTCATCTTGTACCACTTGAATGGCTACCTGATGACGAAGACTGCGTTCTATGAGCATGGATCAGGCGCGCCGGATTGGTTGTGTCGCAGCGCGCTAGTCGGGTTCCACGGGGTCGAGCTGTTTTTTGTGATCAGCGGATTCATTCTTGCCCTGCCCTTTGCTGCCCATCATTTATCTGGATCGCCGGCAGTTAGCCTGCGGAAATATTATCTTCGACGCCTCACCCGGCTGGAGCCACCGTATTTCGTCACGATCTTTCTGCTGCTGCCTCTCGGTCTTTGGATTCACCCGGCGCCCGCGTCCGCCATCATCCCTCATCTGGCAGCCAGCCTGGCATATCTGCACAATCTGATTTATGGCACGCAGAGTACCGTGCTCGGGGTCGCATGGTCGCTGGAAATTGAAGTCCAGTTTTACTTGCTGGTTCCGCTGCTGACGCTGGTTTTCGCGGTGCGCAACGCGCGGCTCAGGCGGGGTCTGCTGATCGGGACGACTCTAGCATTGCTGGCCGTGCAGCTATTGTTGGTGCCGCATCATCCGAGAGTTCAGCTTTCGATTCTGGCGTATCTTCAGTTCTTTCTCATGGGGTTCTTGCTGGCCGACATTTTCCTGACGACGTGGAGGGATTCATCCCGCCGCAGCTTTTACTGGGACGCGATCGCGCTGGTAGGCTGGCCAATCCTATTCCTGGTGCTGCAATCCAGAGTGTTGACGCATTGGATCTTTCCCGCCCTGGTTCTCACTCTGTACTGCGCCGCATTCCGCGGCAGGTGGATCAACTGGCTCATCTGCAACCGCTGGATCACCGCGGTCGGCGGTATGTGCTACTCGATCTATCTCATCCACTACGAGGTGATATCAGCGGTCGGGCGCTTCACCAAAGCTCTGGGCGCACACCTTCCGAGTCCCGTGTACCTGATGCTGCAATCTGTTCTCGTGGGTTCGGTCATCGTGACCATTTGCGGAATCTATTTCGTAGTGCTGGAAAAGCCATGCATGCGGAGAGATTGGCCGCAGCGGCTGTGGCGCCGTGCCAAGTCGATTGGTCGCGGGGATCCACTGATTTTCACGGATCAAACCAAGACCAGTTCTACCACTGAATCCAGCGAATCCGCTGTCTAGGCTTTTCAGGCGCGGGAGCTACGCCTTGGAGGATCCGCTCACAAACCGCCGCCCGATGATGTGGCTTCCGCTTTCCAGTACAAGATTGATCGCTTCGCTGTACGCGATGTGCTCCTGCTCCAGAATTCGTGCCGCCAGTGAATGCTCGTCGTCCGTGTCCAGCACCGGTACCGCTCTTTGCACGATGATAGCTCCGTGGTCGAGTTCTTCGTCCACAAAATGCACGGTGCAGCCCGAAACTTTCACGCCGTAGGCAAAGGCCTGCTCCTGTGCTTCGAGGCCGGGGAACGCGGGCAACAACGAAGGATGGATGTTTAGGATTTTGTCGCGGAAACTGCTTTACAAACCAGGGGGAGAGCAGGCGCATATATCCGGCGAGGCAGACCAGATCGACTTTGTGCCGTTGTAGTGCTAAGACCACTTCGCGGTCGTGATCTTCACGGGGTTTGCCCTTGGAGGGAATGACGAGAGTCTGCAGCCCAAGGTTTTTCGCGACATCGATTCCGCCCGCATCAGCGCGATTGGAAATCACGATTGCGATTCGGGCGTTGAGAATTTTTCCCGACGCGACGTTCTTCGCGATGGCTTCGAAGTTTGAGCCGCGTCCGGAGAGCAAGATACCCAGATTCTTCGATTGGGTCGGTCACTTGGCTGGCGGCGTCTGCGGCTGGTGGGGTATGAATGTAGGTTGCACGACCTGTAGAGCTACGCTCGACGTATCCACCGAGTTTGGGCCGACCATGATGTCGAACGTCCCAGGCTCGACCACATGATGCATGTCCACATCGATCATCGAGAGCGAATCGGGAGTCAATGTGAACTCGACGGTCGTCTTTTCCCCGGGCTTAAGGGTCAGACGTTTGAACCCGCGTAACTCTTTTACTGGACGCGTGACCGACGCCACGCGCTGATGAATGTACAACTGGGCGACCTCGTCGCCTTCACGGGTGCCAGTGTTGGTCACATCCACGGAGACTTTGGCGGTTGCGCCGGTCCCGACCTCGGCGGATCAACCCTTAAGATTCTCGAACTTAAAGGTGGTGTAGCTCAAACCGTAGCCGAACGGGAAACAACGGCGCGCGGCCATCTTGCAGATAACTGCGGTTGCGCGACGGTTTGTAATTGTAAAAATCCGGCAACTGGCCGACGGACTTGGGAAACGTGATCGGCAGCTTGCCGCCGGGATTGACGTCGCCGAAGATCACGTTGGCCGCCGCCGTGCCGCCTTGCTCTCCGAGATACCAGCCTTCGAGAATCGCGGGCACATGCTCTTTGATGAAGTTGACGGAAAGCGGGCGGCCATTGATGAGACAGCACGATGACCGGCTTCCCGGTCGCGACCACGGCCTCGACCAGCTGCTCCTGGGCGCCGATCAGGTCGAGCGAGTCGCGGTCGCCGAGATGTTCTTCCGACCACGCCTCACGGTTCGTGCTCTCGTTCTCGCCCACCACAACGATGGCGACGTCGGCCTTTCGCGCGGCATCCGCGGCGGCGCGAATGCTGGCGGCTTGCGATGCCGCGTCGGGGATATCAACTGTATTTTCGTACCACGCCGACCAGCCTTGCTTGCCGGTGGTGATCTTGCAGCCTTCGGAAAATACGACCTTCACTCCCGGCTCAACCCGCTTGCGGATTCCATCGAGAATGCTGATCTGATTTCCTGGGCCGGGATCGCGGCTGTATCCGCCAAGATGAACATCGGCGGCATTTGGCCCGATCACAGCGATCGTTTTCAGTTTCGCCGGGTCGAGCGGCAGAAGATTGCCCTCGTTCTTCAAGAGCACAATCGCTTTCTGCGCGGCCTTCAGCGCCAGTTGCTGGTGCTCGGGTCTATTGGTGATGCGCTGCGCATAGTCCGGATCAACGTACGGATTTTCGAAAAGTCCGAGGCGGAACTTCGTTGCCAGTACTCGGCTCGCCGCGAGGTCCACTTCGCTCTCAGGAACCAGGCCCTGCTTTACCTGATCAACCAGCGTGGCGTAAACCGACCCGTCGGAGAGATCGAAGTCCACTCCGGCGGCGAGCGCTTTGCGAGCGGCTTCGGCTTTGTCGGCGGCCACGTGATGGGTTTCGAACAGCATCTGCAATCCATTGCCGTCGGAGGTCACATAGCCTTGAAATCCCCACTCGTGGCGAAGCACCGTATCGAGCAGCCAGTGATTGATGTGCGAAGGGATACCGTCAATTTCGTTGTACGAAGCCATCACGCTACCTACGTGCGCTTCTTCCACCGCCGCCTGAAACGGAACGAAGAACGACTCGCGAATCACGCGCTCGGAGTAATTTGCCGGCGCGGTGTTGGTGCCGCCTTCGGGCTGTCCGTGTGCCGCAAAATGCTTCGCGGTCGCGATCACATGATGCCGATCGATGCTCCACGAAGTGCCTTGCAAGCCGTTAACGGCAGCCACCGCCATACGCGACACAAGATAAGGATCTTCCCCGTAGGTTTCCTCTGTCCGTCCCCAGCGCGGATCGCGCGCCAGGTCGAGCACGGGCGTGAATGCCTGATTGGTTCCGGCGGAGGCCATTTCGTCGCTGGCGGCGGTGAAAACTTGCTGCACCAGTCCCGGGTCCCATGTGCTGGCTAAACCCAGGACTTGCGGAAAGCTGGTGCTGCCGTAGGCCATGTATCCGTGCAGCGCTTCGCCCGCGAACAGCATGGGAATGCCGAGGCGAGTTTTTTCCATCATGTACTTCTGGGCTTGATTGCGCAGGGTGGCGGCGTCGAAGGCGCTGGCGTGCGCGTCGTTGCTGTAGAGTGTGCGGAACTTCTGGAAGATAGCTTGGCCTTCGGGATCCGGCATCGCCATCATGCGGCGCCGTCCGCCGGCGAGTTGATCAACCTTTTCTTCCAGAGTCATGCGCTGCAGCAGGTCGGCGACGCGGTCGGGAATCGGCAGCTTTGGGTTGCGATACGGGGGAACGCTCTGCTGCGCGCTCGCTTGTCCAAAGAGAGCGGCCGCCAAGGTCACGGCCGCGGTCAACCGTAGGATGTTTCGCATGGCGAACAAGCTAAACGCTTCGGGTGCTTGAGGTCAATGGAAGGAATCCTGCTGTCGCGGCTTGTTGGTCCCCGCCAGCCAGCGCAGCAGCATGTTGACCAGGCTTAGAACAATCGCACCCCAGAAGGCGGCGACGAAGGTATCCACTCGGAAAGCGGGTGACAACAATGCCGACGCCAGCTTCAGCATGAGAGCATTAATCATCAGCCAGAAAAGTCCCAGCGTGATGATCGTCAGCGGAAAGGTTATGACCTTCAGCAGCAAGCCCAGCGTGGCGTTCACGAATCCGATGACCAGCGCTGCGATCAGCGCCGCCTTCAGTCCCGAAACGTGAAACCCTGGCACAAACTGCGCCACCACCCACACCGCCAGCGCGCTCAACAGCCAATTGATGAGTGTCCGCAAGATTTCTCCTAAGCTTGAGAATGATAGACCGCAGAGAAAGAGCGCGCAATACGGATTTCGGACAGCGGGCTGGGTTTCTTTGCGAACTCCGCGGAACGTCTTCGCGGCCTTTGCGGTCAAGAGCTCTTGCTTTTTCTTGGCATTAAAGTGGAGAAGCCTTTAACCGCAAAGGGCGCTAAGAAAAGCCGCCAAGGACGCGAAGGTCCCCGAAATCAGCCACAGTCTTTCTGACAGAAGCGTTACATCCTTGCGGATGCGAAAGGAGTAAACTTTCTGAGGTCATGCCGCAACTTACCTATCTGGAAGCCATCCGCCAGGGAATCTGGGAAGAGATGGAGCGCGATCCGACGGTTTTCTGCATCGGCGAGGACATCGGCATCTACGGCGGGGCGTTCAAGATCACCGACGGCTTCATCGACCGCTTCGGTCCCGAGCGTGTCATTGACACGCCCATCGCCGAATCTGCCATTGTAGGTGCGGCTTTCGGAGCTTCGCTCACGGGGATGCGGCCCGTCGCCGAGTTTCAGTTCATGGATTTTATCGGCTGCGCGATGAACCAGATCAGCAACATGGTGGCGAAAACGCATTATCTATGGGGAGCGCCTGCGCCCCTGGTTCTGCGCGGCCCCAGCGGCGGCAATGTTCATGGCGGGCCGTTTCATTCGCAGAATCCGGAAATGTGGTTCGTGCACAATCCTGGGCTGAAGATCGTATGCCCGGCCACGCCTTACGACGCCAAGGGACTGATCAAAGCTTCCATCCGTGACAATAATCCGGTCATCTTCTTCGAGCACAAGTATTTGTATCGCCGAATCAAAGAGGAAGTGCCGGAAGACGACTATGTTGTTCCTCTTGGCAAGGCTCGAGTTGCGCGTGAAGGCCGCGACCTCAGCGTGATCACCTACGCAGCCATGGTCCACACCGCGCTCGAAGCCGCCGAAGTGCTCGCCAAAGATGGAATCGAGCTTGAGGTCATTGACTTGCGGACGCTGGCGCCGCTCGACGTCGAAGCCATCGCGCGAACGGTGAAGAAGACCAACAAGGTCATCCTGCTGCATGAAGACACGCGCACCGGAGGGATCGCCGGCGAGATCGCCGCAATCATCAGCGAAGAAGCCTTCGACGATCTCGACGGCCCGATTGTCCGAATCACCGCGCTCGACACGCCGGTGCCATTTTCGCCTCCGCAGGAGGAGCATTTTCTGCCGCAGTTGAAAGATGTGGTCGAAAAAGCGCGCTGGCTGCACGCTTACTAAATTCGAGACTCACGAGGCGCCACGATGCGAAATTTCATCCTCGGGATCATCGTCACGATCTTTCTGATCGTTGCCGTTGGACTCGTATTCGTCGATTACGGACTGCTGCCGACCACTGCCGACGTCACGCCGCCGGAATTTGAACAGCACCTCGCCATGCGCGCGATGGATGCCTCCATGGAGCGGCACGCCCAGCAGATTGCCAACCCAGTTCCCGTCACTGACGAGAATCTCATCGCCGGCATGAAGCTCTACTCGATGAACTGTTCCCTCTGCCACGGCTCACTCGATTACAGCCCCAGCCTGCTGGCACATTCCATGTACCCGCCGCCGCCACAGATCATTCTTGACCCGCTCGACGACCCCGAGTGGCACATCCACTACGCCATCCGCACTGGCGTCCGCTACACCGGAATGCCGGCGTGGAACAAGGCGCTCGCCGACGATGACATCTGGAAAGTCACCGCCTTTCTCACGCGCCTGGATATGCTTCCTCCCGCCGTGCAGGACGAGTGGGGAGAAGACGTACGGCGTTTCGCCAAGAACCCATCAGGGCGATCAGAAACACAGCATGCACGAAGCATCACGATTGACACCGGGATCGTTCCCGCCTGGGTGTACGCTCCAGAGCTAACCACTCATGCGCGAACAACTCTACGCGATCTTCGACACGATCAAGGACGCCATCATCGATTCGACCGGGGCCCGGGAACCCTGGAAGCCCATATCACGACCGGCGATAATCGCGTGGCTCGTCTTCTATCTTGCGTTTCTGGTCTACGCCTTCAGTCAGCACGGCGAATTTCTCTTCATTGATACCGCGAACATGGTCGTGCATGAAGGCGGACATGCGCTCTTCGGCTGGTTTGGACCGACCCTCGGTCTTTGGGGCGGGACGCTTCTGCAGTGGCTGGTGCCGTTCCTTCTGGCCGCCTATTTCTTTCACGGGCGTCAGCCCGCCGCTTTCGTGTTCTGCCTTTTCTTCTTTTTCGAAAACTGGATTTATACCGCCACATATATGGCGGACGCGCGCGCCATGGACTTGCCGCTGGTCACCCTGGGTGATCCCGAGTTCGCCAAGCACGACTGGAACACGATTTTGACGAGCCTGGGTGTTCTTAATTACGACACGTGGATTGCTGGCGTAGTGCGGTTGCTCGGATGGACGGGAATGCTGGCCTCGACCGCGTGGCTCGCCAGCCGCCTCCGGAAGCCTGCGCTCGAATCGAGTCGTGACATCATCTAAGAGACCAAAGGTCGGCTACAGCGAACGGCGTGTCCAGGTCGATCTTCTTTGCGACCTTCGCGGTATTCTCTGCGTTCTTCGCGGTTAAAGACTTTTGACTTTGCCGCTGCCCAAGCGAGGAAGACTTTAACCGCAAAGGTCGCCAAGAAAGACCGCCAAGGACGCGAAGTCTGGGACTAATCAGATTGGACACCCGGCTAGGGGTAGTGTCCTAATTTGACCTTCAAATTAGGACACCATCCGGCTAGGCGTTCGTTTCGAGACAGGCTCCCGCGTTCGTTATAATTAGAGGTTGCGTTTACCGCAGTTTTCCGCACCGATCTGAAAGAAGGAATTATGCCGACCGATATTGTCATGCCGCAGATGGGCGAGTCCATCGTGGAAGGGACCATCACCAAATGGCTGAAGAAGCCCGGTGACAAAGTGCAGCGCGACGAGCCGCTGTTTGAAATCTCCACTGACAAGGTGGACGCGGAGATTCCCTCGCCCGCCGCCGGTGTGTTACAAGACATCAAAGTCGCCGAAGGCGCGACCGTTCAGGTGAACACCGTCGTCGGCACCATCGCCAGCGATGGCGAAGCGCCTGCGAAGGCTGCTCCCAAAGCGGCGCCCGCTGCGGAGAAGAAAGCCGCACCGCCTGCTCCCGTTGCCGCGAAACCCGCGCCTGCGCCCGAACCTCCGCCGGTGCACGAAGCGGCTCACGAAGAAGACGAGCAGGCCCGCTCCTCGCCGCTGGTGCGAAAAATCGCCCGCGAGCACAACGTCGATCTCTCGCAAGTTTCCGGCTCAGGGCTGGGTGGACGCATCACGAAACAAGACATCATGGCGTTCATCGAGGGACCGGGAAGCGCTGCCCCCGTCTCGGCGCCCGCCGTCGAGGCAAAGCCATTAGCGCCAGCCCCTGCTGCTGCGCCAAAGCCGCCCGCCGCCATTCCCGGCGACCTCGTCCCACTCACCAACATGCGCAGGATCATCGCGCAGCGGATGATCGAGTCGCGCCGCACCAGCGCTCACGTCCACGCCATGTTCCAGGTAGATATCACCAAGATCGTCGCCCTGCGCAACAAACTCAAATCCGGATTCGAGCAGCGCAACGGCGCGCGCCTCACCTTCATGCCGTTTTTCGTGCGCGCCGCCATCATCGCGCTGCAACAGTTCCCCATCGTCAACGCATCATTAGAAGGCCAGGATAAAGACCTGGGCATCCGCTACCATCGGCACGTGAACGTCGGCATCGCGGTCGCGCTCGATTGGGGACTGATCGTTCCCGTCCTCAAGAACGCCGACGAGATGAACTTCCTGGGATTGCAGCGCGGCATCACCGACCTCGGCGAGCGCGCCCGCAACAAGAAACTGAAGCCTGAAGACGTGGAAGGCTCTACGTTCACCATCACCAACCCCGGCCAGTTCGGCGCCGTGTTCGGCCTGCCCATCATCAATCAGCCGAATTCGGCCATCATGGGCGTCGGCGGAATCACCAAGACCCCGCTGGTCGTCACCGACGCCGACGGCAACGACTCCATTGCCATCCGCTCGGTCGTTCATCTGACGCTAGGCTATGACCATCGCCTGATCGACGGCGCGGTGGCTGACCAGTTCATGGCCCTGGTGAAGAAGACGATGGAGGGGTGGAGCGAGGAAGTCGGTTGATTCTTGTCTCCGAACGTTTGATCATTTGAGCAGTCAGTCAATTCGTAGGGTGCATCCCCACACATCTCCCGATGTCAGATGAGAGACTGCTTCGTAATCCGGGCATGAAGGATACTCGTGGCGTGCTCTGCTGTACACGTCCGCACGGATCTTGTAATGCCCAGGAGGAAGTCCGACTAGATCGTAAATCCCTTCGCGATCGGTCTCCGTTACGAGCGTCCCCCGTGGACCTGCAACGACCACCTTAATCCCAGGGACAACTTCACTAGGACCTCCCCGTCGCTCAACACGTCCGATCAGACGTACCCCAGGTTTGGGAACTCCGCCTCTTAGGACACGGAGGTCAACGGTGGCATATGGGGCCACATTTGACCGCGTACAGTAGATATTCAGAACGGGAATGGGCCAGCGAGTCAATAAGCCAGAGCTAATGCGTCCGTCAATAAACCAAACTTAATCCCGTTTTGCGTAGGCCTTTAGGAACACCAGTTTCTGGTAATAGGAAATTCCCCAAAACCGCTCCTTCACTGCGGCGAGACTGCCAAGATATGAATCAGTGTGAATCCCGCGCGCCAAAAAGACCGCTCGTCCTGGAAACTGCTTTGAGACCGGCCAGCCCTCTCCGCAGTCGCCAATATCAGGTTCGCGCATGGTTATCGCGACTGCTCCAACCCATATCGAAACAAAGAGGAAGAACCCGACGACGATACCAATAGATGTTTTCGCCGCTCGGGACAGCCTTGCCAGTGATAGCGGACTTGGCCATGTCCTCCAGCTGGCAGCAAACCAGAAGTATCCAAAGACTAAGCAAACGAGGCATGGGGCCGCCGAATAGATGAACTCCCGACCGGGTGGTGCAAATTGCGAAAGCCAGATAGAAATCCCAACGAGAGGGCCGCTCAGGAACAGCAACAAACCGGCGGTTCTGCGCTTCTTAAGCGCCAAGACCGCAGCAGCGACGAGTGAAGCCCCAAAAATCATCGTTGCTGCTATAAACCACCAGAAGCGGGCGATGCTGACGTGCCTGAGAACTGGCATGGCCGCGAAAACAGCAAGCCCAAACGCACCAGCAGCAACTTCGACCAGCAGCACAGCCCAGCTGAGTGCCAGTTTCAGCGCGGACAAAATTCCATGTGCACCTTGATCCAACGTAGCCACAATTCAATTAGACACCAATCGAACGCATGGGTTTCCTAACTACGGTAACTGCCGGGTGCCCCATCCTTTACGCGCTCTTTGCGAAAGGGTGGGGACCACGACTGCAAACATCAAGGGCCTTCCCGGACACCACCCAACTGAAAATAACGCCACTGCATGAGCCCGTGGTACCCCTTCTTTCCCAAAACCGGGGAAGGATGGGGCACCCACTTTTATTTTTGGACTAGCGTGGAAGAGCGGCCATTCATGGCCGCGTTGTCGTCAGAAGGATTTGCCCTTCAGGGCCGTGAGGGGACGGCGGGCTGAAGCCCGAGCAAGAATTCTAACGGCGACCGCTAACGCGGCTCTAAAGAGCCGCTCTTCCACCAATTCGGGCGGGTTGGCCCATCCTTTGAATCACCCCACCCCGAGGCTGCACCATCCCTTCGCACTTTTTGCGAAAGGGCGAGACACCACGACAGCAATCATCATGGGCCAATCAACGATAGGCTTCCCGGCGATGTAGCACTCCCGTGATTGCGATTGTGCTGTCGTCGCTGAGGTCGAAGAATACTCGGTAGTCGCCGCAGCGCAAGCGATAGCCGATGAACGGAGGCTTAAGTTTCTTTACGTCGCCGGCGCGGTTGAGACGGTAGCGGTCCACGCAGTGGAGAATTTGCACGGCAGTCTCGCGGTCGATTGCTCGAAGGTTAGCGCGGGCCTCAGGCGACCATATGATCGCGATACGCTGCGGTGCAGCTTCTTCGCTCACTTCTGCAGCCCGAACTCCCGCCGGATGTCTTCGTGAGAAATTCCTTCGCCGCGGGCCAGTGCGGTTCGGGCATGATCGAGTGTTGCGGCGGTGCCGGGCGTAATCTCATCTTCCTCAACCGCAGCGGAAGCCAGCGAATGCGACAGCGGTTCGAGCAGAACTTCAAGCAAACTGCTCACCACCGCGACTTTCTCGTCGGGAAGCATGTCGAGCAGAGCGTGAGCCTGCTGCCGTTTTTCGCTAAGACCTGATCCCATAGACGGTATTCTCACATAACCACGTATCAGCCGCACTCTTAAACTCACAACGTTTATCCAAGAGTCGCTAAATCAATGGGTTATGGTGTCCCAAATCGTATGCGGTCTTCATGCGCTCTTCTTGGCCTCAGCGTCGCTCTCCGGCAGAATCGCAGCTTCGGCCGCGGCAGCATCCGCTTTGGTTGGCGGAGTCAGGGCAAATTGACAAGCGCCGCGCGCCACCTCTCGGCCTAGAGCCCGCAATTGCTCACGCAGGTTTGGGTCGCGAGCATTGCTCTGGTCGTCAAACGCCTTCCAGGCTTGCGCAATCGGTAATACCAATGGGACGGCCCACCCACGCAGCGACCGCACCACAAACTCCATGGTGTTGACGGCCTGTAACCCTTGCACACCGCCCGCGGTGCTGATCAAACCGACAACCTTGTCGGTCAGATATGGCGGCTGACGATTCGACAGGAGCTGCAACCAATCGAGCGCGTTCTTGAACGATCCGCTGATGGTGCCGTGATACATCGGACTGCTCCAGATCAGCCCGTCGGCGTTGTACGTTGCCTCGCAGAGCTTGAGGACAGAATCCGGCGGGTCGCTAATGCCGGGGTCGAACATGGGAAGCGCGAGCTGGCGAATATCGAAGAGTTCGGTTTGCGCTCCTGCCTCCGCTGCCCCTTCCAAAGCAATTCTTACGGCAGCCAGACTGCTGGACTGTTTTGACAGCGAGCCTCCCAAGCCAACTATTGTCAATCGACTTTTCATGGTGAGCCTCCAGCTTCAGTAAGTGATGAGATATGCGGCGATGCGGATTCGGAGGTCTACTAGATTAGATCGGCGAGAAGGGTGGAGCAGGCCTTCCAGGCCTGCATTGGAGGCGGATTTAATGTTTCCCGGCTTCAGCCGCCGAGGTACCTCAGGGGCTGAAGCCCACGTCAGCCAGTGATCTAAATGCAGCGCTGGAAGCGCTGCTCCACCCAAAGCCCATCATTAGGTCGGTTTGGCCCGCCCTTCGAATCACTCAACGGCCTACCATCCGATTCGCAGCAGCGACATTCCTTGCCTCGGTAAGGCGAACTGAAGGTGCGCCGTCCCGTGCTCAATGCCGATCCATTTGGGAGAATCGAGGAGCTGCAACCGGTCTGCGGATTCCAGTTGCTTATATTGATCAGCAGTCGGCGATTGCGGCGAGCTTGCCTCCTTCCATGCGGTGAAGGCGTTGCTGTGATTGGAATCGATTCGGAAGTGCTCCAACAACCCACGCTCAACTCCCTCTGGCAAGCCACTGATCGTCAGATCAATTGTGGCGGCGTCTGCGGGAAGGTCATCGTCGTGGTAATTCCACACCAGCACCTCGATCTCATGCGCCTTTCGAGTGGCGATAGCGTTGATCTCCAGTTGTGTGCGCACTCCCTCGCCCAAGACTTGCTCCGTGGCGAGCGCTCCAGAGCTGATTGCTTCGACGCGCTGGCCGCCCAACATGCCGAACATGCGGAAGGCGTTCAGCACTGGCTTATCGAGTCCGTTCGTCGCTAATTCTCGGTAGCCTGCGAAGTAGGGCTGATCTTCAAACTCAAAAGCCCACGTGACGATTCCCTGTAATTTCACGTGTTCGCGTTCGGCGAGCGCGAGCGTCTGATTCAGAGCCTCCACCGTGTAAACCGCGTAGAGCGGCAGGTTGCGATAGCCGTAGCGCGGATCTTTTTGTGGCGAACATGCCGCGCAACCATCCGGGTCGAATTCTCCCAGAATGATTGGCGTGTTGCGCCACCTGGGAGATGCGGCCACGATCTTGAATCCGTGCTCAGCCGCGTTCAGTTGCGCCGACATGCCCATCTGCACGTGATCGCCCTGCCACTTGGGCGACCCTTTGGGATGAAAACTGATGAAGTCGAGCGGCGCGCCCCGTTTGCCCGTGGCGTAGTTGCGGCCGGTGTCACAGTGATGGAGGAACTCAGTCAGGAACTGCGCCGACCGCTCCGAAATCCCGGTTGCATCCGGGCCGCCGATTTTAGCGCTGGGGAGCGCGCGTAGCACCGCTTCCGCGGAATAGTCATAGAGTTTGAAAAACTCTTCGTGCGTGCCTTTCCAGTAGTCGATGTCCGGTTCGTTCCAGACTTCCCACAACCAGGTCTTCACGTCAGCGTCGCCGTAGCGCTGGCGCAAATGGCGGACGAATTGAAACACTAACTCTCCCCATTTTTGGTAGTCCTTCGGCGGATAGGCCCAGCCGGTAAAGATCGATCCGTTTGGAAAGTTGTGGCGATAGGGTTCCGGATGGGTGGAAAGCGCCTCCGGCATGAACCCGATTTCAACCAACGGCTTGACTCCGGCCTGCTGGAACGTGTCGAAGATGCGATCCACGATCTTCCAGTCATAAACCGGATGGCCGGCAGCGTCTTCCGTGTAAACGTTGGTCGATCCCCACTTCGGGGAACTTGATCCGTCTCCGGAGGTGAACAGATTGTGAACGCGAACGTAAGCGGGCTGGCTGTCCAGGGCCCCAATCTCCGTCAGTAGCTTCTTGCCATTCGGGGCGTAGGTATAGTTAGGCTCGTCGTATCCGAAATAATTCCACACGGGAGGGAAAGTCTGCTGGGGGCGATCAAATCGAACTCGAACCGTTACGGGGTTGGGGATCTGCTGGGTGCGGACCGCTGAGGTGAACAACAGGAAGAGCGCAATCCCGAGTGCTTTCAAACGAGGCCTGTTCATGATGTGAGACAACGCACAAGAGATCAGCGGCGCAGCTGCACTATTTTCCCATTTTTCCCAATCAGAGCCATCTCCGCCATGCCAATAAATAGCCCATGCTCAACCACGCCGGGGATGGCCTTTAATTTTGTCGCCAAGACGGCTGGATCTTCGATCTTGCCGAAGGTGCAGTCCAGAATGTGATGGCCTTCGTCGGTAACGAAGGGCTTTCCATCGCCGCGCAGCGAGACTTGTGCTCCCAAGGCGGCAATTCGCTTCGCAATCAGCGACCGGGCGAAAGGGATGACCTCAACGGGAAGCGGGAATTTGCCAAGGTGCGGCACTTGCTTGCTGGAATCGCCGACAACGATGAAACGGCGTGAAGCTGAGGCGATGATCTTTTCCCGTAGCAGCGCGCCGCCGCCGCCTTTGATCAAATTCAGTTGCGGATCGATTTCGTCGGCGCCGTCAATGTCGATGTCGATTTGTGGATGCTGGTCGAGTGTGGCCAGCGGGATTCCCAGTTGTTCGGCCAGCTGCTTGGTCTTCTGCGAAGTGGGAATGCCTACGATTTTTAGTCCGCTGCGAACGCGTTCCCCGAGGAACCGAATCGCCCAGGTTGCCGTTGATCCAGAGCCGAGGCCGACGATGCTGCCCGATTCGACCAAGTCGGCCGCGGCCCGCGCGGCGATTTGCTTTTCCTGATCTTGTTCTCCCCCGCGGGCGCTCATTCCGGCTTCGCCGCCTGCTTGCGGAAGGAATGGAGAATGATGGCGCTGCTGATGGTGAAACTGCCCACCGCGCCCAGCGCGACCGCCTCAGTGAGACGCGGCCCCAGGTGCAAAGCCGCCGGAAACAAGGCCGCCAGTGCCAAGATGATCCCTAGCGTGTTCAGCACCAGCGGCGGACGGGCGTGAGGATCATTGCGCAGCCGCATCTGCAGAAGTACCGCAGCCGCGCCGATGGCGGAAATCACGACGACCGCCGCCGGGCTGCGAAACGCCGCCGGGCTGGTGAAAAGCACTACCAGAATCAGCGCACAACAAAGCAGGCCGGAGGCGATGACGGTCTTGCGTTGTGGGAGCGCAGGCATGGCCGATTGACATTGTATAACCAGTTGCTAGTTGCTAGTTGCTAGTGGTTAGTGGCTAGTATTCCCGCGGCTGAACCTGCGAGACCTTTCGGGACCAGAATCGGCACAGCTTGAAGGCGTGTCCTTTCAAAGCGGACTTAGAGTGCAGTTACTAGCCACTAATCACTAGCCACTAGCGACTAACCCGCCGTCTACTCGCTGGTCTGCATGGATCCGTGCTGCACGGCGTAGAGCACCAACTCAACGCGGTTGGAGATTCCCAGCTTCTCGAAAATCCGGAAGAGGTACTTTTTGACCGTGTGCTCGCTCAAGCCGAGTTCGGTGGCGACGCTGCGATTAGTCAGGCCGTCCGCCACAAGAGCGACGACCTGCTTTTCGCGCGAGGTCAGTAACTTCTCTCCGTTCGCGCTCAGCACCCGAAGCGACGGGACCTGGCAAACCGAGTCGAGAAGGTAGTTGAACTGCTGCGTCGTGGCCCAGATTTCTCCGCGATGCACTTGCTGAATGCACTCGCAAAGCCGCTGAAACGACGAGTCAGCCAGGCAGAAGAGACCTCGCGCACCTAGGCGGAAGGACTGGACTGCCAGCTCGCGGTCGTCGGCGTCCATGAGTACCACTTTGGGGAATTTGCGGGTGTGTCAGGTGCAGCGTCCGCAGAATGGTCATATCCAGGGTTTCAGTCTGCGGCAGTGAGCAACCGATGATCGCAACGTCGATCCCACCATGGTCCACGAGATCCAGGACTGGATCCAACTCCGCTGCGGAAGAAGAAACCTGGAACCCGTGATGGCACAGAGCGCCCGCCAGTAGCTGGCTTTCCATAGGTTTCGAATCGGCCAGAAGTACGTGAATGACGGAAGAAGATACCACTGCGTTGGTCATAGCCCTGCCCGCGCGAGAGATTGTGGCGCTTTGCGACTGGGGGGTAGTGTACGCAACCGGCGAGAGCAGTTCAGTGACCGAAGAACCTCGCGAAAGGTTGCATCACGTTGCACAGGCTGTGGAAATCTCTGGTTGCCGGTGAACGGCGGCTGGAGCATGTTGTACCGAATTGGGACACCGTCGCGGGCCGTGATTCCGTTCACCCCATGATATTTCAGGAATCTCCACTTCCTTTCCCGCGCTGTATGAGGGTTTTTCCAGCATTAGCTACTTTGGTGGAGGGAACTTTCTGCGCTTGATGGAACCCGCTCACGCTACTACCTTTCCTCTGCGCGGTGAAGGAATGTTGTTTCGCCGGCCAGCCGGAGCGTTCTCAACCTCCCCCGAGAGCGCTCCGGGACCCACATCGTCTTCATGAAACGCAGAATTGCAACTTTCTTGATGTTGCTTGCCGGGTTGCCAATGCTGTTGGCAATGGTGGCCGGGGCGCAAACCGCTCCGGCCACCACGACTGACGCCAGTGCGGCGGATGACAAAAGGATTCCCAATAAAATGGGTCCAGCCCTGACGGGGGTACGCCATCCGCCGTACCGGTTAAACAAGAGCGATGTCGTGGACGTGAAATTCACCTTCTCGTCGGAGTTCGACCAGACCGCGACCGTGCAGCCCGATGGGTATATCGCGCTGAAGGGACTACCGCAACTGTTTGCGGAGGGGCTGACGCTCGACGAACTCCGCGACGCAATTCGCGATGCCTATGCGCCGGTGCTTCGCGATCCCGAAGTCAGCGTCATCCTCACCGGATTCGATAAACCTTATTTTGTTGCTGCTGGACAGGTGGTGCGTCCCGGCAAGTACGACTTGCGTTCGCCGACGGGGGTGGTTGCCGCCATCGCCATCGCCGGAGGTTTCAACGATCAGGCGAAGCACTCTCAAGTCATTCTGTTTCGACCCATTACAGACGGAGTTGTGGAGAGCCATGTTCTGAACATTAAAGCCATGCTGGCGTCACGGAACCTGGAAGAAGACATTGAATTGAAACCGGGCGACATGTTGTTTGTGCCGCAAAACAAAATCTCAAAAGTACGGCGGTATTAATGGTCCGGCATGCGCATCGTGCGCCTTCCGACCATTCGATCGAAGCATCTGGAAACCCTCGTGCATACGTTCCTCAGCACCGTCCACGCGTGCTTCAGCAATTGCGACGTGGTCCACTACCACACCCTGGGGCCGGCTTTGTTCGCTTACTTGCCACGGCTGTTTGGGAAGAAGACGATGGTCACGGTTCAGGGCCTGGATTGGCAACGGAAGAAATGGAACTGGTTCGCGCGGAGTGTACTGAAGCTGGGTGAGTGGGCATCCGTGCGGCTGCCAAATCGAACTCTGGTCGTGTCGCGCGCGCTGCAGGAGCACTACCTGAGCCAACATTCGAAAGAAACGGTGTACACGCCAAATGGAACGCAAATCCGAAGACGCTTTCGCGGTCCTTATCTGGAAAAGCTGGGCCTCGTTGCGGGTCAGTACCTGCTTTACCTCGGCCGCTTCTCGCCAGAGAAAAACTGCGATTTGCTGATCGACGCTTTCGAGAAGACCGACACCCCGATGAAGCTGGTGCTGGCCGGCGGTTCCAGCCACACCGACGGCTATGTTTCCCGGCTTCGCCGTCACGCCAGCGACCGGATCAAATTCCTCGACTGGCTCTCGGGCGACGCCTTCGAGGAAATCCTGACCAACGCCGCATTGTTCGTGCTGCCATCCGATCTCGAAGGCCTCTCACTCGCCCTGCTCGATGCCATGAGCGCGGGCGTTTGCGTGCTGGCCAGTGATGTTCCGGAGAATCGCGAAGTCATCGAGGACACCGGCTTCGTTTTCAAAGCGGGGGACGCCGCCGACCTGCAGCGCATGTTGAGCCTGCTCTTGTCGGATTCGCGCATGCGCGAAATCGCCGGGGCCAGCGCCCAGCAGCGCGTTCGCCAGCATTACTTGTGGGGAAGAGTTGCGAACCAGATTGCGGCCGTTTATGCGGACCTGATGGCGCCGCCGCAGAAGCTGCCAGCCAGGAAGCCACAGGCAAGGGCGCTCGAAGCCCGCAAACGAGTTGCATAAAAAATTCTGGTAGGGGGAAAGCGAGCCGCGCTCCGGCTCTGGACTTCTCAGCGCATCGGCTCCAGCCGCGCCGTGAAGTGCCGTAGAAACGCCGCTTCATGAGTGAGCCTGAGTCCGCGAATCGCTTCGCGTTTCTTCCACACTTCCAGAATCACCTCGACTACATAGTCGATGTGGCTCTGGGTATAGACTCGCCGCGGAATGGCGAGGCGCACCAGATCCATGGTCGCAGCCGCGCCGAACATCAGCTGCCCAATTTCCACCGAGCGAATCCCGCCTTCCAGATAAAGTTCGCACGCCAACGCGACGCCGGGAAACTGCTCCAAGGGAATGTGCGGCAGAAACGCGCGCGCATCGATATAGATGGCATGCCCGCCCGGCGGCTGCACGATCGGAACACCCTGCCCCGCGATGTGGTCGCCGAGATAGGCCGTTGAGGCAATCCGATAGCGCAGATAATCTTCCTCCAACGCCTCCTGTACGCCGACAGCAATGGCCTCCAGATCGCGCCCAGCCAGCCCGCCGTAGGTCGGATATCCCTCGGTCAGAATCAGCAAGTCTTTTTCCTGCTGCGCCAGCAGATCGTCATTCGTGCACAGGAAGCCGCCGATGTTGGCCATGCCGTCTTTCTTCGCCGACATGGTGCAGCCGTCGCCGTAGCTGAACATTTCCTGCGCAATCTGTTTGGGCGTTTTCGATTCGTACCCCTTTTCGCGCAGCTTGATGAAGTAGGCATTCTCGGCGAAGCGGCAAGCGTCGAAATAAAGCGGGATGCCGATGCTTGCGGCACACCGCGCTTACCTGGCGGACATTTTCCATCGACACCGGTTGCCCGCCGCCGGAATTGTTGGTGACAGTCAGCATCACCAGCGGAATGCGTTCGCGGCCGGTGCGCTGAATCAGATTTTCCAGCGCGGCCACATCCATGTTGCCTTTGAAAGGATGTTTCGTGGCTTGGCTCACGGCCTTCGGGAATGACGAGATCGACAGCTTCGGCTCCCACGAATTCGACATTGGCGCGCGTGGTGTCGAAGTGCGTGTTGTTCGGGACCACGTCGCCCTTCTTGCACATCACTCCGAACAGAATGCGTTCGGCGGCGCGGCCCTGATGAGTTGGAATCACATGGCGATAGCCGAAAATATCCTGAATGGACTTGCGAAATCGGTCGAAGCTCTTGCTTCCAGCGTAACTCTCGTCGCCTTCCATGATCGCCGCCCACTGGTGCGTGGACATGGCCCCGGTGCCGGAATCGGTCAGCAGGTCAATCAGCACGTCGGCGGCGGGAAGCAGGAACAGATTGTAGTGAGCAGCGCGGAGAAGTTGTTCCCGCTCCGCGCGCGTGGTCCACCGGATCGGCTCAACGCTCTTGATGCGAAACGGCTCGATGATGGTGCGCGGCATGATGGATCAGCACGTGCACGGAATCTTCCGACTCTTCGTAGGTAAGCGCGGCAGTGCGTTCGAGTTTGTCCCACGCGAACGGTTCTCCTGACGCTGCGCGCTTGATGGTCTTGAACAGCACGACCGAAAACAGTTGCCGGTAAGCGAACCGTTGCAGCCAGACCTGGCTCAGCAGCCAGGAGTCCTCGCGGGTGTCGGGAGTGCTGCGCTCCAGCGCAAACGCAATCGCCGAGGTGATGAAGTCAATAATCAGGAAAGCGCCAAAGAAAATCACCAGCCGCTGGAAACTGGCCGGGTCGGTGGATTCCGGGTGGTAATGCTTCTGCACGAAGTACCAGATGCGCCGCGACCGCGAACATGATGTCGATAAACGGAGAAACCAGCGGCAGAAGAATCTGGAAGATGACGATGTTCGGCAGCGCCACCCAGCCCAGCACGCCCTTGCGTGGCGAAAACCTCGCGGTGCTTGAACACCGCCTGCAAAATTCCAAACGACCAGCGGAAGCGCTGGCGCATCAGGCCGCTGGCATTGATCGGAGCTTCGGTGTAGGCGAGCGCGCGGTCTTCGTACTCCACGCGGTATCCGCGGCGCAGCAACGCCATGGTAAGATCGGCATCCTCGGCAACGGTATCGGTCTGGTAGCCGCCGGCTTCGCGCACCGCCGATACCCGCCACGCGCCAATCGCTCCCGGGACCACGCTGACCGCACCCAGCGTGTTCAACGCCCGGCGCTCGAAATTCTGGCTGGTGATGTACTCCAGCGCCTGCCAGCGGGTCCACAAGATTCACCCGGTTGCCGACCTTGGCATTGCCGGCGAGGGCGCCGACCTTGGGATTGCGGAAGTGCGGGACCATCAGCGAAATCGCGTCGCGGCGCGATCACCGTGTCGGCGTCAATGCCAACGAAAATTTCCTCGTCGGGGTCGAGGCGGCGCAGGCCGAAATTAAGGGCCGCAGCCTTGCCGGCGTTGGGCTTGGTCAGAATCAGCAGGCGGCCCGGACGCTTCTTCCTGCGGAAAGCAACTGCGGGCGACTTCGAGGGTCTTGTCCGTCGAGCCATCGTCAATCACGATGACCCGCAGATTGCGGTAACTCGAGCGCAAGGCCGCGCGAATGGTCCGCTCGATGACTTTCTCTTCGTTGTATGCGGGGATAAGCACCGCCACTCGGGAGCGATGGAAGTCGCAGTTCCAGCGTCCGCACTTCGTTTCGCTGGCGGACGCGATCATAGATCGCAAAGATGCCCACAAACAGCAAGCGCCCGGTCATCAGCAAGTCGCCGAGGAAAAAGACCAGGACAATGAACCTCTGCACCGCGTCGAACAGCCAGAACCCCAGTCCGGTCAGCTCGCGCAGACCAGCGCTCGCTGGTGGACAGCGGCGGCATGATCTGCGCGCGGGTCATGTGCAGCAGATCGCCGACCGAGACAATCTGCAGTCCTCGAGCGCGAATTCCTTCGATGATCATCGGCAGCGCGCTTCACGGTTTCGCTGCGATCGCCGCCGCCGTCGTGCAGCAGGATGATGTTCCCGCAATAAGCGCCGGTCTCCGGCCTCGCAGGTCGGGAAGATGAGTCAGCACCTAGGCGGCAATTTCCTCCGCGCTCTTGCGGTCGCCCGGGGTCTCCCGCCAGTCGTTGGGATCGTTCCTTGTCGCCGATGGTCAGGTAGCCCTTTCTTCTCGGAAATTTCCAGCGGCCGCACTTGATCTTCGGTGTCGGGTTCTGCGTCGATCGAGTACGGTGGCCGAAACAGAATGGTGCGAATCCCCAGCCGGCTGGCGAACAGACGCTCGGTGAGATTGAGTTCCAGTTCGACGAAAAAGTCCGACAAGTTGCTGATGTCAGGATGGGTGTAAGTGTGATTGCCGATCTCGTGGCCTTCGCGTAAATGCGCTCGGTCAGCGCGTTGTAGGTTTCCGCCTCCTTTCCAATCAGAAAAAAAGTGGCCGTGGCGTGCTCGCGCTTGAGAATGTCGAGGATCTTCGGGCGTCCACTGCGGGTCCGGCCCATCGTCGAAAGTGATCGCGACCTGGTTCGGGCTGGCCCCATATCGGCCGACGCGATACGGCTCGGGCAGCGCGTCCATGGTCTCATCGGTGATCAGGCCGGTGGAACGGTCCAGGGTGATATTGCGCTGCCCGTTTCCGGGAGTGGCCTCGACATTCAGAATCTCGCCTTGCCCTTCCATGTCCACGTCCTGGCCGGGCGGCACATCGGCCAGCCGGCTGGGCGGCGTCGTATTCCGTCGGGGAAATCCCAAATCTTCCACAGCGACCGGTCCTCGGATCCCAGGCGCCACAACGCGAACGTCCGCACGCCAAGCTGACGCGCGGCGCGCATCTGATTCAACGCGCTCACCGCGTCCAGAAACCAGATATCGTGCTTCAGGTTGTGCTCGTCCAGATAGGTGATGTGCGGATTCAGGCTGTCGCCGTCGAAATCCACGTCAGCTTCGGAATCGCGCGCGCTGCACAGCCAGGCTTCCTGGACGGTGACGGTGTGGTCGCGATCGTCGGCCGGCAGCTTCCCGCGCTTCGGCCGCTGCACCCAGTCATATCCGTAGTTCGCGATGGCGCAAATCAATCTTGTCCAGCGGGACGACTTTCTTCGATCTGGGTCAGGTTGTTGGTAGAACCAATCCTGTGAGGCCACCGGCCCGGCCGTGCCTCCGCCGCCGGCATAGTGTTCGTCGTAGTTCATGACCACCACGCCATCGGCCGCGTTCGCCACCGAGCGGTAGTCAAAGTCTCCGTTCCCGGCGGGCACGCTCACGTACAGCTTCATGCCCTTGGCGTGCAGATCGGCCGAGAGTTCATTCAGAAGAGTCCACGTAACTGCGGCTGCGCCTTCTTGGAAATCTCTTCGAAATCCACCATCAGGCCGTGGTACTTGTCGCTGGCAAGAAAGGTCGCGACCTCCTGGCGGAACTCGGCGCGCGCATCGTCATCGCGGAGAAAGCCGGAAATATCAATCCAGTTGGCGCCGTCGAAATTGTTCACCAGCGGGAAGACGTCGGTCCGGTGTTCTTCCGACTTGAGAAACGGCATGACTTTGTCGTCCACCGGGCGCACCGCAGCCGCCCTCGACACCTGGAAAAGGCTTGTTGGTCTGCGAATCCACGCCCTGCAAATGGCCGTCCGGGAGTCAGCACGTGCAGCCATTCCGGGATAGAGCAAGTCAATCTGGCGCGCATATTCGCGCAACGACGAAAAACTGGCCGCATCCCAGGGCACATAAAAAGCGGCGCGGATGCCTTCATCGGTGTTCAGTTCGACCTGCGAGGGAGGGAGATTGGTCTTTCCGGTGACTGCGGCGGACCGCTTCCGCCCGTTTTTCGATGGCCCTGGCTTTTTCGGTCTCTTTGAGCGCGTGGTAGGGATGCTTCTGATACTGCAGCAGCAGCTTGGGCAGAGGTTCGCTGCGCACCGCGGTGTAGATAAACACCACGATCACCGCGCCGACGACGACGCCGCCGACGTCGAGCAGGGTCCGCAGCCGCTTCCAGCGGGCCCGCCGGGGATCATAAAAAACAGGTTGTGCCATGCCACTTCGACCAGTCTCATCGTAGCGGGAGCGAGGGGAGGGGTCAAACCCGCTTGGACTCGATGCGACAACGCCGGAAGCCATTTTGCCGGATGGAGAATTCCGCCAAACACGATATATTTCGCAGCGTGCGCCAACTGGTCCGCAACCACCTGCGATTCTTCCTGATGTTCTCCGCGGCGGCGCTGCTTCTGCGGCTGATTTTTCTCTTCCGCTTTCCCGGGGTCGTCACCGATTCCTTCATCTACGGCGACATTGCCAAGAACTGGCTGCAGCACGGGATCTACGGCCTGAGCGGTGGGGAAATCTCGCCTACGTATATCCGCCTGCCCGGCTACCCGGCGTTTCTGGCGCTGATCTTCGCCATCTTCGGCGTGGACCATTACCGAGCGGTACTATTCGTCCAGACGTTGGTTGACTTGGGGACCTGCTTCCTCTGCGCCGCGATCGCGTTGCGCTTGCTGGGGCCGAAATCGGCAAAGTTTGCCTTCGCCCTGGCCGGCCTTGTGCCCGTTTCTGGCGGAGTACTCCGCCGCGGCTTTGACAGAGACGCTCGAAATCTTCTTCACTACCCTTGCCCTATATCTGGCTCTTCGCGCGTTCGGAGCCGGAGGCGTTCGCGACTGGGCAGGCTGCGGACTGGCGTGCGCCGCTGCGATTCTGCTGCGTCCCGATGGCGGCTCTACTGCTGATTGCGCTGGAAGCGTATCTGTTGGCGAGGATCGCGCTCGCCGGGCGTTCTTCATCCAGCATCCTCACGACCAGGAGTCTTTTTCAGGCCGGAGTGTTGCTCGCGGTCATCGCTCTGTTGCCGCTTGTGCCCTGGACCCTGCGCAACTGGCGCACCTTCCACCGCTTCCAGCCACTGGCGCCGCGCTATGCCAACGAAGAAGACGAATTCGTTCCCATGGGATTCAATCACTGGACTAAGACCTGGATCGCGGACTACGCCTCGGTCGAAGAAATCTATTGGGCCGTTCCTGGTAGCGAGATCGATGCCGGGAAGCTTCCCTCACGGGCGTTCGACGATCCCCAGCAACAAGCAGGAAACGGTCAATCTGATCACCGATTACAACGCCATCCTGCACATCACGCCGGAACTGGACAAGAGATTCGAGGCCATTTCAGCCGCGCGCGATTCGCTCCCATCCCCTCAGGTACTACTTCTGGCTCCCATGCACTGCGCATCGCCGACATGTGGCTGCGTCCGCGCACCGAGACCCTGCCCAGCGACAGCCGCTGGTGGGAATTCGATGACGAGCCGCGGTGGTCGGTGCTGGCGATTGTCTTGGGCGTGATCAATTGCTTTGTACATTCTGGCTGCGATCGCCGGATGGTTGCGCTGCCGCAAAGTCGAATGGCTGGGACTGCTGCTTCTGTTTGTCGTCCTGCGCTCGGCATTTCTGGGAACGCTGGAAAATCCCGAGCCGCGATACACGCTGGAAATGTATCCCATCGTAATCGTGCTCGCGGCCGCCGCGCTGGCAAGGGAAAAGAGGCCTAGCCAAGGGGTGAGTCGGTCATGCGAAACCGGGTGCGCACATGCTCCGACAACAATGTGATGGCGCCGCGGTTGGCCAGCGGGTCGCTCTGCGCCAGATACCGCATTGCATCCACCAGCACCCGCTGTCCGTCCACATAACGAGGATCGGAAGTGCGTTCGCGCGCCTGCTTTCGGCTGCATATCCGGGAGGGACTGGGATGGTGAAAACCTTGGCCATGGGGGCTCCGACGTACGGGGTTAGTTTTCGACTTGGCTGGCGCTGCTGCGAGTATAACCCGTCGCCGCTGCTTTCCTGTAGCCAAAAATGCTGTAGGCGCAGAGGGCCATCTCGTTCGCTTTCAGTGACTTACGACCCTTGCCTTGGATGACGTTCTCAGTTTAAATACATTCTCGGAGATTTTCTGGTTGACTTGGATATCGGAATACTTGGCCAGCCGGTAGTCCCCGCTGGTCTCAAAAAGCTGTTGCTGGATGGAAATGCCCCGTTCCGGATCGATCCACAACATCAGGTGGGAAAAGTTTCGCTTCACTTCCTCCGACTTGGGAATCAGGTCGAGTTTCGCGGTTTCTATGTCGCCAAGTTTTTCGTTCCCCACGAATTGCACCGCGAAGGACTTCAGCATGTCATGCCCGCCGCCGCCGAATCCCACTACCAGAAAGCTCTCAAACTCCTCGCGGTGGGCTTTGGCGTCGTAAATATCCACTTGTTCTATTCGGGGCTGATAAATCTGGATTTTGCCCTCGGAAAAGACCAGCTGCTTGGCGTCCGGCTCACTGATGTCGGCGGCCATTTGCATCTCTCTGCCGGCGCGGCGGAAATAAATCTTCCCCTTCTGGGTGTCGGCGATGTCATCAATCACCTTGTTGTACTGGATCCAGGTAAAGTTCGCCTCGGTGGTGCGGAACTTTGCGGCGGCCTGATCCATCTGATTCAGCACCTGCTCCAGATCGGCAGCTGGGCTGCGCCAAGACGCCCGGCTCCAGCAGGAAACACAGACAGCAAGCCCGGCTGCCAACTTCCGCGCCCGTCCCACTTGCCGGCCTGATCGTGTTTCGCATCGTAGGAGTCGCTTATCGGCGGACCCAGACTCTATACGCGACCACGGTACCCTTCTTGTCAGTCACGGCGTCGTAACGTTGGATGCTGATTTCACCAGAAATAGGCTCGATAATACGCATTAATTGCGCCCTGACGGCTGCGTCATTGCCTGGCTGGATCGCCTTACCCTCAATCTGGTAAACGAACCCGCCGCTGCCATCGGAGGAGACGATGATATCCGAGGGATGCGGGTTGCGCTGCACCGGGTGGTCGTTGAAATTGATGAAGCTCGGCGAAAAGAAAACAAACAGCAGGATGAGCGTGACCATCACGTCGTACTGAATGGTGCCGCGCTCATGCGACCACAAGATGAATCCCTTGATGGTGCGCCAAACGCCCCCCGCCGGCACCGCCGCCGGCGCTGCGTTCAACTCAATGTTGTCCGTGATTTTGGGTCCCTCTGCCAAGAAACTGGCCCTGTGTACAAGTAATGATGGCGCGCGCGTCCACGCCCCGGCTAAATGCTAACAGCTAAAGGCTAAGAGCTGCTCTTACAATGCGGTCCGTGCCCATGTAAGGGCGCAAAGCCTCCGGAACCACCACGCTGCCGTCGGCCTGCTGATAGTTTTCCAGCACCGCCAGCCAGGTGCGTCCGACGGCCAGGCCGCTGCCGTTCAGCGTATGCACGAACTCGGATTTCCCCTTGCCTTCGCGGCGAAAGCGAATGTTCGCGCGCCGCGCCTGGAACGATTCAAAATTCGAGCACGAAGAAATCTCGCGAAACAATTGCTGCCCGGGCAGCCAGACTTCCAAATCATAAGTCTTCGCCGACGAAAATCCCATGTCGGCGGTGCTGAGCACCACTACCCGGTAGTGCAGCCCCAGCCGCTTCAGGATTTCTTCCGCGTTGTTGGTCAGTTTTTCCAGTTCAGTCGTAGGAATTCTCCGGCCGCGAAAACTTCACCAGCTCGACTTTCTGGAATTGGTGCTGGCGGATGATTCCGCGCACGTCCTTTCCATACGATCCCGCCTCGCTGCGAAAACACGACGTGTAGGCGGTGAATGAAACCGGCAGCCGGACATCATCCAGCACCTCATCGCGATACAGATTGGTGACCGGAACCTCAGCGGTCGGCACCAGCCACAGGTCTTTCTCCCCGTGCGGCACGCGGAACGAATCCGCCGCAAACTTTGGCAACTGTCCGGTGCCATACATGGAATCGGAATTCACCAGGTAAGGCGGCAGAACTTCGGTGTAACCGTGCTCGCGGGTGTGAATGTCGAGCATGAAGTTCGCCAATGCCCGCTCCAGCCGCGCTCCCGCGTCCCAGTAAACCGCAAAGCGCGCGCCGGAAAGTTTCGCTGCGCGCTCCAAATCTAAAATCCCAAGCTGCTCACCCAGTTCCCAATGCGGTTTGGGCGCGAAGTCGAATTGCGGCGGCGTGCCCCAGCGGCGGATCTCCACGTTGTCGGCCGACGATTTGCCCACTGGCACCGACTCATGCGGCACATTCGGGATGCCCACCAGGATTTCGTTCATCCGCGTGTCATACTCTTCCGCCGCCGTCCCCAGCTCCTGAATCTGCTCCCGCATTTCCTTGGTTTCGGCGATCAACTGGCTGACGTCCTGGCCGGCCTTCTTCATCCCCGGAATCTTGTCCGACAGCCGGTTGCGGTGCGCCTTCAACTCTTCGGCGCTGGTGATGGCCTGCCGCCGCTGCGCGTCCACGTCGCGGAAATCCTTGAGCAATGCCTCGGGATCCATGCCGCGGTCGCGCAGCATGGCTTCAATCTTCGGCAAGTGGTCGCGAACGAAACCCAAGTCGAGCATAGGAGAAGAATAAATGTAATGGAAATATGCGGGGTTTGCACGTGGGAGCGCCCTGTGTACGCACCCGATCGTGGTCACTTTGCGCCAGAAATGCGCGTGTAAACTAGCACCCAATGACCCCCGATCTTAGCGTTCGCTTCGCCGGCATCGAGCTGAAGAATCCCGTCATCGCCGCCAGCGGCACGTTCGGCTACGGGGTTGAGTTCGAAGACGTTGTCCACTTGCAGCGGCTGGGTGGATTCGTGGTCAAAGGCCTGTCGCGCGAGCCGCTCATCGGCAATCCTCCGCCGCGCCTGTATGAAACCGCTGCCGGAATGCTGAATGCCATCGGTCTGCAGAACATTGGGGCCCGGGCGTTCGTAGATGACAAACTGTCCAAACTCCGCGCCATCAAAGATATCGTCGTCATCGCCAACGTCTTCGGCTACACCCGAGAGGACTACGAACACACCATCGAGATTCTGAACGAAGGCGAGGGCATTGCCGCTTACGAGCTGAACGTTTCTTGCCCCAATACCGCGCACGGCGGGATTCAGTTCGGCAGCGATCCCCGAACCCTTGATGAAGTGGTAACCACCGCCAAGCGATACGCGAAGCGCCCGTTGATTGTGAAACTCTCGCCCAACGTGACCAGCATCGGCCAGATGGCGCACGTGGCGCAGGAAGCCGGCGCCGACGCCATTTCGCTGGTGAATACTTTTGTCGCTATGTCGATTGACGTCAAGACCCGCAAGCCGCGCATCGCCAACGTCACCGCCGGGCTCTCCGGCCCGGCCATCAAACCGATTGCGGTGCGCATGGTGTATGAGGCGTCGAAGTCGGTGCAGATTCCGGTCATCGGGATGGGCGGCATCTCCACCGCCGCCGATGTGATCGAGTTCATGCTGGCTGGCGCAAGCGCGGTCGAGGTCGGCACCGCCAGCTTCTGGGACCCGCGCGCCACCGAAAAAATCGCGGCCGAGCTGGAAGCCTGGTGCAAGGAGCATGAAGTCAGCAAGATTTCCGAGCTGACCGGCGGGCTGATTCTGTAGCAGCACCCAAAAGCTTTTCACCACAGAGACACAGAGTCACAGAGAAAGCCAAAACAAAAGTAATCGTTTTGTTCTCTGTGGCTCTGTGGTGAAAGGGTTGAGTTCGCGGTTTTGCCACTTTTCCCCCTACAAAGCATCCAATCGGCAGACATAAAGTGATCGTGTCGTGGAGAGAACCATGGCCAAAGCTACATTTGCAGCAGGATGTTTTTGGGGAGTGGAGGCGACGTTTCGCCAGATTGATGGCGTCACCGCCACCCGCGTCGGTTACACCGGCGGCAAGCTCGACAATCCTACTTACAAAGACGTTTGCACCGACGGTACCGGCCACGCCGAAGCCGTCGACGTTGACTACGATCCGGCCAAAGTTTCCTATAAGCAGCTTCTAGACATTTTCTGGGAGAACCACGATCCCACGCAGTTAAACCGCCAGGGCCCGGACTGGGGATCGCAATACCGCTCGGCGATTTTCTTCCACTCGCCGGAGCAGGAGCAGGAAGCGCGGGCGTCGAAGGCGAGCCTCGAGAAATCCGGCCGCTTCAGCCGGCCTATCGTGACCCAGATCGTGCCCGCGGTGACTTTCTTCGAGGCCGAGGATTATCACCAGCAGTATCTAGAGAAGCGCGGCATGGCCAGTTGCCACATCAAGGCTTAGCCCCGAGCTTAGCGTGACTCGACAGGTCTGCGCGGCGAGAAGAACAGCATCAGGACAAAACCTGCAATCAGGAACGGCAATACTTGTACGAAGCCCAGAAACCGAAGCAAGAGTCCATATAGGACGATGGCTTCGCACAGAGCCCAGATGACGATGTATCCCGCACGCCAGCGGCCAAGAGCGCCGGGGTCGTCTGGCTGGGTGGCTAGCGCCACTTCCGATCTCAGGACGAACCTCCTGCGGAAAAAGCGGACGGATCCCACGCACGACACTGAAATGATCATCAGGCTGTAAAAGAGCGTCGGTGCCGGCGCGACCCGCTGCGGAGCCCTGTAACCAATAAACCCGTAGATCACGATACTGGCGAGCATCGCCAGTCTGACAGTCTTCAACATCTTTAGCGAGGATTCCACGGCAGAGATTTTCGCGTGAATTCACCGAAGGAACAATGGGGAAAACGCAATGTTCCGTTCTCGGCAACAGTTGGGATGATCCGATCAACGGATCTCGAACTTGCCTACGACCCCGTCAACTTCACCCTTAACTCCTCCGGTAGCCGCTCGCGAATTTCCGCCGGCAGCCGGTCATGCACGCGGCGTGCGCCGATGCGGGCAACATCCACCATGGTGGCGGGCGCGGGTGTAGCAACTGCCACCGCCAGCCAGATCAGCGCAGAGAGCGCGAATCCAGTCAACGCAGCCAGCTCCAGAATCAGGGTATGATGCGGCGCGAAATGGTGGATCACTCCGAAAGCCAGCAGAAAGACGCCCGCGGAAACCGACGCCAGCGCGATCAGGGCGAGATCGATTCCGCGATGCAAGCGCTGACGCGAGCGGCATCGCTCGCATGAGGTGAAATGCTCTTCGTAGTCGCCGCGCATCTCCGGCGCCAGACTGGAAATGTCATAACGCCAGCCCGCCAGAATCTTCCCTACCACGGGATCAACGCACTCGCTCATATGCCGCTACAGGCGGATACTTTCCGTAGGCGCATCCTGTGCTGCCAGCATGACCCGGTTGCCCAACAACGTCTGCTGCTGCCCCCAGGGCTTTTTCCGCCGCCCGGCGGGCGATTTCGGGATGATTGTTCTGCTCCGACAGGTGCGCCAACACTATGTAAGATGCACCTCCATCATAATCTTCCGCAAAAAATTCAGCGAGTGACTCATTCGAAAGGTGTCCGACCCGGCTCATCACCCGCTGCTTCACCGACCAGGGGTACGGCCCCACTCGCAACATTTCCAGATCATGGTTTGATTCCACCACCAGCACATCGCATTGGCGCAGATGATCGCGCACGCTGGCCGGAATGTAGCCGAGGTCGGTGGCGATGGCGATCTTCGTTCCTTCGGCGCGGAACGTGAAGCCCACCGGATCGGCGGCGTCGTGCGGAATGGTGAATGGTGTTACCGTGATGTCGGCAATCTGAAACGAACGTCCCGAAGAAAAAATCTCCAGCTTGGCGATTTCCGGCAGCGCGCCGTCATCACCGCGCAGCGAGCGCGCCCAGGCATGATGGGTTGCGCCCGTCATGAACACCGGCACCTTCAATTTTTTCGCCAGCGTCGCCAATCCGGAAACGTGGTCGGAATGTTCGTGGGTGATGAGAATCGCGGAAATAGTGTGGGGATCGATTTCGAGCGACTTCAGGCGTTTGAAAGTCTCGCGGCAGGAAATGCCGGCATCCACCAGCAGGCGCGCGTGGCTGCTTTCGACCACCGCGGTATTTCCCCGGCTGCCGCTGGCCAGCACCGTGACCGAAACGCCCATATGCGCAGCATACATTCGCCTGCTGTGGATTTGGTAGTAACTCTTGGGCTAAGCGGGACTTTCGAGGTGTGGCAGCGGAACTGGCGGCTGCTTCCGGGAAGGCGGGTCGCCGTGCCATCATTTCACTTTCGTATCCTGCGAATACAGCTCTTTCCAATCGCCGCCGCGCTTCACCCAAATTTCGGCGACGGCAATTTTGTCGTGCACCGGCTGCCCATCCGCGGTGCCGCTGTACTCGCCGGTGTAAGTCACCAGCGCCGAACCTGCGCCCAGCGGCGTGATATGGAAGCCCGTGAGCGTGTATTGGCTGAGCACGAAACCATCGATCTCGGCAACTTCCGCCTTGGCATCGCGGACACCGTCGCCATCGTCTTCCACCGCGCGGTAACCGTCAGCTAATCCGGCAGCGAAGCCGGCTTTGTCTTTGTTCTTGAACTGCTCCCAGGATTTGCGCACTTTCGCTTCCAGCGCGCTGGGCGATGGCTGGGCAGGCGCCGTCTTCATGGGCTTTGCATCCTGCGCCTCAGCTACGGCGATCATTCCCAGACAAACGGCGGCGATCAATAGTGACGTTTTCATGTATTGCTCCTCATTGCTTAAATCAATTTTCTGAATGCCGAAACAGGATGTCCACGCCCATGCGGAACATTGCGCCCGCGTATGCGCCAGCAGTTCCAGTCAACATTCCCAGTCCGGACTCCCAGATTTGTGCCCGGTAGGGTTTTTGGGCCAGCAAGAAATACGCGGCGATCCGCATCAGGGGCACGAACGGGCCCACGATCACGATCCACCTCCAGGCATGCCGCGGGCGCAGGAACCCCAGAACCAGCGTCGAGAGCAGAACGGCAAGCGCGGTCACTAGCAGATCCCCAAGGGTAAGCTCCAGCAGCCCGGCGCTGAGGCCGAAGAGCACTGCGAGAATGTAGATGAAGACGTCGGATTTCCGCATGTTTAGCAACGAACGATTAGTACTTATAAAATCCCTGGCCGGATTTCTTGCCCAGCCGCCCTGCGTCCACCATCTTGATCAGCAGCGGGCAAGGGCGGTACTTGGGATCACCCAGGCCGCGTTGCAAGCACTTGCATAATGTCAAGGCAAACGTCGAGGCCAATGAAGTCGGCCAGCGCCAGCGGCCCCATGGGATGCGCCATGCCCAGCTTGAAGACTTCGTCAATAGCTTCGGGCGTGGCCACGCCTTCCATCACCGCATACATGGCTTCGTTGAGCAGCGGCATGAGCACGCGATTAGAAACGAAGCCAGGCGCGTCGTTGACCTCCACGGGAGTCTTGTCGAGTTTGAGAGAAAGCTCACGCACGGTCTGAAAAGTCTCGTCGGAGGTTGCCAGGCCGCGCACCACTTCCACCAGCTTCATCACCGGAACGGGATTGAAGAAATGCATTCCGATTACTTTTTCCGGCCGCGAAGTGGTGGCGGCGAGTTTGGTGATGGAAATCGAAGAGGTATTGGAGGCCAGAATCACTTCCGGCCGGCAGATGCGGTCGAGGTCGCGAAATAGCTCCGACTTGATTTCCAGCTTCTCCGACGCGGCCTCGACGATGAAATCGCAAGCCGCAAGTCGCGCACGGTCGGTGGTCGCAGCAATCCGCTTGAGGGATTCAGTTTTCTGTGCCTCGGTGATTTTTGCCTTAGCCATTTCGCGGTCGAGATTCTTGGCAATCACGGCCAGCGCGCGATCGAGGAACTTCTGCTCCAGATCGCAGAGCGCAACTTCGAACCCGTTGCGCGCAAACACATGGGCGATCCCGTTGCCCATGGTGCCCGCGCCGATCACTCCCACCCGCTGAATGGCCATAGCCGCTTCCGAAGACAGAAAAGTCTAACACCAACAAAGCAGGCCAACGGATTCGCACGGATTCACGGATAAGGCAGGACCGAACAACTTCTAGCCCATATTCAGCCACATACTGGTAAAGGAAACGAACCATGCGTGAGAATCCGTGTAAATCCCTTGCCGCTCTGGCCTTGGCCGTACCCGCAACTTCCGCGTTGTCCCAGTGTTTGAATTCTCTGAGCACAGGCGGTGACAACGCCGCAGGAGAACGCGATGAAAAGCAAGCTGGCATTGGCAGCACTGGCACTGGCAGTGATTACCGGCGCCTCGGGTCTGGCGGCGGCGCAGGACGGCCGCTACTACGATCGCGACAACAATCGTTACGACAATCGCTACAATGACCGCGACGATCGTTTCCGCTACGGCCTGAAGGTGGCCCGCGATGTTGGTTTCAATGACGGCGCCCAGGTAGCGCGCGAAGACTCCTGGCGTGGCAAGCCCTTCAATCCCAATCCGCGCGGCCCCTACGACAATGCCGACCACGGCTATCGCAGCCAGTTTGGCGACAAGCATGAATACCGCGAGGCCTACAGCGCCGCTTATCGCAACGGCTATTTCAGCGTGCGCGGTCGCGGATACGACCGCTAAAAGATACTAGCGCTAGAATTCGAGTTAGCAGTAAAGAAGCCGCCGGAACGATCCGGCGGCTCTCTCATGTGTGCCGAGCATGTTCGACAGCTTGAGGGTGAAAGTCTGTTTGACAACTTGATGGAAGTGAAGTCATAGCGAAGCGCAAGGGTGAAACAACACTCGCCGCGAGGCGGGGCCTGAAAGAAGCGCGGAGCAAAGACGCGAGCCGATGAACAAGAACGGGATACGAGGCCTACGGTGGCGGGCGAGCGAGCATGTGATCGCGAAGCCCATATCCATCAAGCCCACTGGTGGTAAATCCGGCGGTTGCGCGTCGAAGGCGGTCGAACTTAGCTCGGGAGATCTGCGGCATGTCACACAACGTGACTGAGGAGGAAGGGATTGGTCCTGACCGTGCCGCAGAAGTCAGCAGAGGGCAAAGTAGGTCATGCCAGTCGGCGAGGATATTGAGGCACTCCAAAAGGCCGAAAGGCGGAGCAACAGATAGGCCACGCCGGGAACGGTGATCGAAGGCCCGAACGGTACCCCGCAAGGGGAATAAAGGGAAGGGTAAGTAAGTGGCGCGACTCAGGAACGAACAGCGGCAGAAAAACCAGCCCGAACAAGAGGTGCTGGCCTTTCCGGCGGAAGATAGGAGTGATGCTCCGAGGGCCGCCGCGCAAGGGACCGAAACGCTCATGGCGACGCGCAAGTCCGAAAGCCTGGCTGGAAGCGAACGACTCATGGAAGAAGTCTGTGAGCTGGAAAACTGCAAGCAGGCACTACAGCGAGTCAAGGCCAACAAAGGGAGTCCGGGAGTGGACGGGATGACTGTCGACGAACTACCGGAATACCTGAAGCAGCATGAGCTGGAAATCGGGGAACAGCTACGAAGCGGAACTTATCAGCCGCAGCCGGTAAGGCGGGTGGAAATCCCGAAGCCGGACGGTCAGGGAGTGCGCAAGTTAGGCATCCCTTGTGTGCTGGACCGGTTCGTCCAGCAGGCGGTGCTGCAGGTTCTGCAGAAGCGCTGGGACCCGACGTTCTCCGAACACAGCCACGGTTTCCGACCGGGGCGCAGCGCGCGGCAAGCGGTGCACGAGGCGCAGCAGTACATTGCCGAAGGGTATCGCTGGGTGGGGGATCTCGACTTGGAGAAATTTTTTGATCGAGTAAACCACGATCGTCTGTTAGCGGCGGTGGCCAAGCGCGTGGCCGACAAGCGAATGCTTAAGCTCATTCGAGCATTCCTGGAGGCCGGTGTGATGGAGGATGGATTGGTGAGTCCGGTGGATGAGGGCACGCCTCAGGGCGGTCCGCTTTCACCGTTGCTCAGTAATCGGGTGCTGGACGAACTGGACCGGGAGTTAGAGCGGCGTGGTCATCGCTTCGTGCGTTATGCCGACGATTGCAACATCTATGTAGGCAGCGAACGAGCGGGACAGCGAGTGATGGAGAGCGTTACGCACTTCATCACGCACCGACTCAAGCTCAAGGTGAATCAGGCGAAGAGCGCCGTAGCTCAACCGAGGCAAAGAAAGTTCCTCGGATTCAGCTTCACCAGGGAACGAGCACCAAGGCGGCGGATCGCCCCCAAGGCCATCGCTCGCTTTAAGGAGAGGATTCGGGAACAGACACGTCGAACCCGTGGCATCAGCCTGACGCAGATGGTCAAGGATCTTGCGACCTATCTACGAGGATGGCTTGGGTACTTCGGCGACTGTCAAACGCCTTCGGTATTGCAACGCCTTGATACATGGCTACGCCGTCGACTCCGGTCTGCGGTGTGGAAGCAATGGCAGCAGGGACGAACGCGATTTCGCGAACTTCGCAAACGGGGCGTGGGCAAAGACCTGGCGGCGCAAACCGCCGGGAGTCCCCACGGCCCGTGGCGCATCGCAAACTCGCCCGCCCTGGCCATCGCTTTGCCGAATGCTTACTTTGCCCAGCTCGGACTTCCGCCTATGGTCGTGCGGTCAGCTTAATCCGCCGAACCGCCGGATGCGGACCCGCTTGTCCGGTGGTGTGGCAGGGGAGGAGAGGCGACTCTCTCCCCTATGCCGATTTTTGGGATGGCAAGATTTCTATTCCGGCTGGAGCGGCTCTTCAATGGCAACTTTTTCCCGCTCTTCCACCTGAATCACGCGATGCAGGCTGCGGTAGCCTGACATGCTGATGTCAATCACGTACGTGCCCGGGTTCAGATAGAAGTCAAACGGCGCAGTCTTGTCCAGCACGCGGTTGTTGACCATGATCTGCGCGCCTTTGGGCGTGGTCTTGATGCTGACAATGCCCATGCTGGCAGCATCATTGCCACCGAAGACTTTCTTGAAGTGCCCGCCCGCGGCGCGGATTTCGTCGGTGTTGCCCAACGGCTTGAGGACCTGGTTAACATTCGCCGTCTGCCCGGCCTCGGCGTTCACCGTGCTGGTTTCGTCGAGATAGCCGGCGCGCCGCAACACCACCGTGTGCGCGCCCGCACGGTTCAAGATGAATTGCGCCGGCGAAAGTTTCCCGGTGTCCTGCCCGTCAACCAGAATCACAGCTCCGGCAGGCGTGCTGGCCACCGACAGCTTGGCTGTCGCGGGCTCAGGTTAATGGAAATCGTGGAATTCGCGCCCGCAGCCAGAACCAGGGTGCGGTTCTCAGAACTGTATCCGCTCTTGCTCGCCAAAACCGTGTGCTGCCCAGGCGCGATGCCGGTTAACGTGCACGGTGTAACGCACAGAGGGCTGCCATCAAATGCGATCTGCACCCCCGCGGGGCTCGACGACACCGTAAGCTGCCCTGGTGCTGGCGCAGCCGCGACCGGACGCGATTTCATTCTGCGCTCGCGGCTGGTGCGGGCAGGTTCCTCCGCCGGTGCGGTCGGTTCCGGTTGCGTGTTGTCCGGCGCAGTGGCCGCGGCTTGGGTTTGTGGCGCGGGAGCCGAGGGCTGTGGCTGCGCAGCCTGCGTTTGCGGGGCCTGCGCTTCCGGGCTGGTCTGCGTTTGCGGAACTGCGCTGCCGCTTTCTTCGGTGTCGCGGTCCTGCCAGTAGCTGGAGAGCGACATCCCGACCAGAATTATGGCGATGATGAAAACCGCACCGCCAACGGCATACAAGTAAAGTTTTGGGGGCGTCTTGCGAATTTCAGCGACTGCTTTCTGCGCCGCCTCACGAACCTGAACGCTGGCCTTTTCATCTTCTGGTGTCTTGTTAAAGACCACCGGGGGCAGCGGCTCTGCAACTTCAGGCTGCTGCTGCGCGCTGGGTGGCGGCGGAGGCGGCGCCACGTACTCCGCTTTCAGCGGAGGCATCTCGCTCAAGTCCGAAAAACTGCGCCGCGCTTTCGCCGCAGGGCTGTTCTCGTCCTCCGCCATCATGGGATCGACGGCGAAGCCAGACTTCGGTTCTTCCGCTGGAGCGCGGCTGATGCGTTGATTTTCGGCCGCGACGGCGCCGGCGCAGCGGGCGCCGGGGCTAAGCGAGCTGATTCCGCTGGAAGCTGGCCCGCTTGCAGCCGGGGCGGCCGAATTGGACCCGGCAGTTACCCCAGCAGCCGCGCCTTCGTTTTCTGCGGATTCGCCTTCGAAGCTAGGTGTTCGACGACTTGCACTGTTCCAGATCGCTGACCAGTTCCTGGCCCGACTGATGCCGCTCGTCCGGCGACTTCGCCAGCGCCTTCATGATCAGTGCGCTCAGCCCGGATTTACCTTCGGCTTCAAACGAACCGGCAGCGGCGGCTCACTCTCCAGAATCGCCTGGCGGACCTGTTCCGCGGTTTCTCCAGGAAACGCTTTCTGCTCGGTCGCCATTTCGTACAGCACCGCGCCCAGGCTGAAGAGGACGGAGCGATGATCACAAGCCTCGCCGCGCACCTGTTCCGGGGAAGCGTAATGCAGCACTTCGGGGAACGGCGCCGCGAGTTTTCCGCTGCGTGCGCGCTCATGGAAGAAATTCCGAAGCCCAGCACCTTTGCCTGCCCGTCCCACTGCACCATGATCTTTGCCGGCTCCAGCGACTGGTGGACGACCTTGTGTCCCTGCGCATGATCGAGCGCGTGGCAAACCTGGCGGGCAATATCCTGCAGGTCCCAGATGGAGAAGCCATCGTTGCGGGCCAGCGTGGTGGCGATGGAGTTGCCTTGAACGTATTCGGTGGCCGCCAGAAGTTTGCCGTCTTCTTCGCCGACGCCGTAAAGCACGGCAATGTTGTGGCTGCTCAGCGGCTTGGCCTGGTCGGCTTCTTCGAGAACGCGTCTTCAGCAGCGCGGCGCCGTCTTTCACCGCGCTCAGTTCACCACCTTGAGCGCAACCGTCTGCTGATTCTCAGTGTCCAGCGCTTTGTAGATGGTCGCACGTGGGCGACTGCGCGAGCTGGCTTACGAGTTCGAAACGTCCGATTTTATCCGGCATCGTATGTTGATCCAAGTAATTCCGCAGGCCTTCTGAGCCATATGTGGTACGAAACACTGCGGAAATGAAATGATAAGTGCGCAACCCGCTTGGGACGGGAATTACCGAAGTACTCCGTCGCCGCTCCCCGGTCTGCGACCGGGGCGGTGCGAAGCATCGCCTTACGCAGCAGAATCAGCCATTTCCGCCAGGTTAACTTGGGCCACAGGCGAGCGTCTCGGAACCGGCATGCGATCAGCCGCGTATCAATGACTCAGATAAGGCACGAGAACGAGACTCCCGGCCGAGCCGGCCACGTGACAAATGTCAGGCGCCTCCGCTGACGATCTGCACTGGCCGGTTTGGCCCGGTTAAACCATTCTGTACATGGTTGTTGAACGGCTGCACATCGTCTATGCTGGGTGTCTGCTTTCCAGGGCTTTCATTCGTAGCGTAACGTGATTTCTCCCGGAGTTCGAAAATGACTCTGACTACTTTTGTCCGTAAGAACGCGTTCCGCAATCTTCGCCGCAGCATTCTGACCGTGCTCAGCATCGGCTTCTCCCTGCTCTTGCTGACGCTGATGATGGCCATCTGGAAGAATTTCTATCTGCAGAAGGGAACCGAAGTCTCAGCCCTGCGCCTGGTCACCCGGCACAAGGTTTCCCTGGCTTTTGAGATGCCCAGCTACTATCGCGAGAAAATCCGTGCCATTCCCGGCGTCGCCAATGTCGTCCCCGGTAACTGGTTCGGCGGCAAGTATAAGGACGACAAGTCGAACAACTTCTTCGCACAGTTCGGTACCGATCCCGACGAGTTCTTTCAGGTTTACAAGGACTGGAAGATTCCCGACGACGAGATCGCAGCCTGGCAGCACGACCGCGCCGGTGCGGTTGTGGATAGCGTGCTGGCCCAAAAATTTGGCTGGAAGCTGGGGCAGCGGATCATCATTGTGGGCACAATTTTTCCAGTGAACCTGGAACTGAACATCCGCGGCTTCTTCACCGCGCCGCAACCTACAAGCGCTCTTTACTACAACCAGAAATATGTGGAAGAGGCGGTGCCCTACTTGAAAGGGCAGCAGGGTTGGTACACCATTTTGGCCAAATCACCGCAGGACGTGCCAAAAATTCAGGCTGCGGTTGACGACACTTTCCACAGTTCACCCCAGCCCACCAAGACCGAGACTGAGAAGGCTTTCCAGCTCGGCTTCCTGGCTATGCTGGGCAACGTCAAAGCCTTCATCCTGAGCATTTGCGGAGCCGTGGTCTTTGCCATTCTGCTCGTTTCAGCGAACACCATGGCCATGTCCATCCGTGAACGCACGCGCGAGGTCGCAGTTCTCAAAACACTCGGGTTTACGCGGCAGACCGTCCTGGGCTTGTTCGTCGGTGAAGCCGTGGTGCTGGCGCTGATCGGCGGAATCGCGGGCTCGCTGGTGGCGCTGCTTCTAGGTTTGGGCGCCGCCAAAGCCGGAGGCTTCGCTGGCGCCCTCAGGGTTGACTTATCAACCATGTGGGTGGCGTGGGCTGCCGCCGCGTTGATGGGCTTCTTCAGCGCATTGGTGCCTGCTTATCACGCCTCGCGGTTAGGCATCGTGGAGGGCTTGCGCCACATCGGCTAGCGGAAAACCTATGGCAATCCCCATTAGCTACAACATTCGCAACCTGAGACTGCGCAAGAGCCTCACCATCATGACCGCGCTCGGCATCGCGCTCACTGTGACCACTGCGCTCTTCATCATGGCGCTTCTGGCCGGGCTGAATCGCGCGTTTAAGACCAGCGGCAACCCACTCAATGTCATGGTGCTGCGCAAAGGATCCACCAGCGAACTGACCGGCCCCTTTGCCGCGGAAAATTTTCCTGTCTTTAAGACTTTGCCGGGAGTCGCCGAAGACAGCCACGGCGACCCCATGGTTTCGGGTGAAACCGTTGTGGTGATCGTGTTGCCCCGGGTTGACGGCTCCGGCGAGGTCAACGTTTCCGTGCGCGGCATGATGCAAGATGGTCTGGAGCTTCGCAGCGGAGTCAAACTCGCCCAGGGCCGCTGGTTCACCCCGGGCCAGCGCGAAGTGGTGGTGAGCGAAAGCATCCATAAACGCTTCCTGCATTCCAACGTGGGTGACACCATGGAGTTCGGCAAAGGCCCGTGGACGGTGGTCGGCGTCTTCGACGCAGGCGGGACCGCCTACGAGTCGGAAGTCTGGGGCGACGTCAACCAGATGAACTCCGACTTTGATCGCATGGGCGTTTATAGTTCGGCCTACATGCGGGCCACCGATCCCGTCTCCGCCCAGGCATTGAAAAATCGTGTGAGCGATGATCAGCGGCTGAAGCTCGACGGCGTTCTTGAAACCGAGTACTACGCCAAGCAGACCAGTTCCGGCGCAGTCATCAAGTTCATCGGCATTTTAGTCGCCGTGATTATGGCCATCGGATCAAGCTTTGCCGCGATGAACACGATGTATGCCGCTGTGGCGTACCGCTCCCGTGAAATCGCAACCCTGCGCGTGATTGGTTTCTCGCGTCCGAGCATTCTGACTTCGTTTGTTTTCGAAGCCGTGCTGCTGTCGTTGGTTGGCGCGGCGATCGGCATCCTACTCATGCTGCCCTTTAACGGCATGACCACGGGAACGCAGAATCAGACGACCTTCAGCGAAGTTGTGTTCAGCTTGGACCTGAAGGGATTAGTCACGATGTCCTTGAATTTCATCAAGATTCCGTTATCGATCACCTTGCCGGTGTTCGTGTGGGGGACCCTTTTCGCTGTTTTCATGGGAGTAATCGGCGGCATCGCGCCCGCCTGGCATGCGGCGCGACAAAATATTCTTAACGCACTCAGAGGCTAGGGATTTACGAACATGGGGATTGACACCAAACACGACGACTTACAAAGTTTGCGCATCGACCGCTCCGCCGGGCCGGCGGAGGGCGAAGGGATCGCCATGGGCCCGCCGTTACATCATCATCGGCATCGCCGTGGTGGTGCTCCTTGGCCTCGGCACGTTGGGCTATCGCCTGTTCGGGGCCGACGCTCCCGAAGTTGAAGTGACTCGCGCCTCCGTCGAGAGTAGCGAAGTCGGCGGCACCATTCTCAGCGCCACCGGCTACATCATTCCTCACCACCAGATCAGTGTGAACTCGAAGGTGACCGGCCGCGTGAAGTGGATCGGCGTCGAAAAAGGCGACAAGGTAAAAGAAGGCCAGGTCCTGGTTCGCTTGGAAGACGACGAGTTTCGCGCTCAGTACAACCAGGCTCGAGGTTCCGCCGACAGTGCTCGGGCATACCTCGACGAACTGCAGCACGGCTCGCGGCCGGAGGAAATCGCACAGTCGCAGCACAATCTGGACGAAGCCCGGGCTACCCTGGCCGATGACAAGTTGACTCTCGATCGCACCCGCGACCTTGCCAACCAGGGAGTGGTTTCGCGGCAGGCGCTCGATGATGCGACCGCCAAGTACGACGCCGACCAGCAGCGGGTGAACTCGCTGGATAAAGTGGCGCAGCTTTCCAAGCTCGGGCCTCGCGCCGAGGAAATCGCGCGGGCCAAAGGCGCGCTGACTCAAGCCGAGGGGCAGCAAGCCTACGCCAAGTCGCTGCTGGATGCGACCGTGATTCGAGCTCCCGTAAGCGGCACCATTCTTGACCGCACCGCCGAAAAAGGCGAACTCATCATTTCGCAGTTAGCGGCAGGGTCGGTCGTTACCCTCGCTGATCTGACCGACATTCAGGCCGACCTCGACATCGCGCAGGATGATTTCTCGAAACTCGGTGCGCATACTAAGGCGATTGTGACCGTGGATGCTTTCCCCGATCTGAAGTGGAATGGCGCGATTGCGGAGATTTCTCCGCAGGCCAACCGGCAGAAGGCGACGGTTGAGGTGAAAGTGCAGATTCTCAATCCTGACTCGCACCTGCGCCCGGAGATGAACACCACCGTCCATTTCCTTGCGGATGAAAATAAGCCCACGGGCACACAACAGCCGACAGGCGCATTCGTTCCCAGCGCGGCAGTACGCGAAGCGGACGGAAAGAAATTTGTGCTGATTGCCTTCGACGGCAAGGCGGTGAAACGCGACGTGAAGATCATTTCGCAACGCAGTGGCGGATTTCTCGTGGATGGTTTGAACGGCGGCGAAGATGTCATCAGCACCGCGCCGCCGACTTTGAAAGACGGCGACAAAATCAAGATCAAGGGACAGTCATAGTTATGAGCACAGCTACCGTACCTAACGTTGCTACTTCCACCAAGGTTGTACAGGCCAATAACGTCAGCAAAGTTTTCAAGCGCGACGCCTTCCAGGTCACCGCGCTCGACAACGTCTCCATCGAAATTGCCGGCGGAGATTTTGTCGCACTCATGGGCCCGTCCGGCTCAGGCAAGACGACCCTGCTGAATATGATCGCCGCCATCGACCGCCCCACGGCGGGAGAGCTACTGGTACTCGGCCAGAATATTTTCCGCTTCAGCGACGCTCAGTCGGCGAAGTGGCGGAACGAGCACATCGGCTACGTGTTTCAGACGTTCAACCTGATCCCGGTGCTGACCGCGTTCGAAAACGTCGAAATGCCGCTGCTGCTCACCAAGCTCAACACCCAGCAGCGCCGCGATCACGTGATGACCGCGCTCAAGCTGGTGGGCCTCGAAGACCGCGTCCATCACTTGCCCAAGCAACTCTCCGGCGGACAGGAACAGCGCGTCGCCATTGCCCGCGCCATTGTCAGCGACCCCACGTTGCTGCTCGCCGACGAACCGACCGGCGATCTCGACAGCCAATCTGCCACGGACGTGCTGGAAATCCTCAAGCGCCTAAACGAAGACTTCCACAAGACGGTCGTGATGGTCACCCACGACCCTCACGCTGCCTCCTACGCACATGTGACCCGGCACCTCGAAAAAGGCATGCTGCTGCCGATGTGATCAGCTCGTGTGGCGCGGGCGCCCTCGCCCGCGTGCCTGCAGCAAAGAAAAAGCCTGAGGAAGACCTCAGGTTTTCGCATTCTAGGAGTCGCTCCTAGTTCGCTTCGTACACAGTCTTTCCCCCAACCACAGTCCGCAGCACGCGCGTCTTCAGAATCTGCGGCGCCGGAATCGCCGTGAGATCGCGGTCCAGCACCACGAAGTCCGCCAGCATTCCCGGCGCGAGCATCCCCTTGTCCTTCTCCGCAAACTCCGCGTACGCCGACCCAGTCGTGTAAGCCGCAATCGCCTGCTCCATGGTCAGCCTCTGCTCGGGAAAATACTCCTGCTTGCCGTCTTCGCTGCGGCGCGTGACGGCGGCGTAAAGTCCCGCGAAATGGCGCGACCGGCTCGACCGGATAATCCGTCCCAAACGCCAGCGTGACTCCATGATTCAGAAACTCCGCCCAGGCGTAGGAATGCGCCGCCCGCGTCGGTCCCAGCCGCGCCACCGCCCAGCGCATGTCGCGTCAGCAGATGGCTCGGCTGCATGGACGCAACAATTTTCAGCTCGTGGAACCGCGCCACCTGCAGCGGATTCGTAACCTGTGCATGTTCGATGCGCAGGCGATAGTTCTCCGTCCCATCGCGCGCCTTGATCCCCTTGGCATGCGCCGCTTTCTCTGCCTCGGCGAACGCATCCAGTCCCATCTGGACCGCTTTGTCGCCGATGGCGTGAAACCCAATCTGGAAGCCGGCAGCCAGGCGATCCGTGCGTCATCTGGTTCAGCGTTGTCTGATCGAATGCGAGGCAATGCCAGAGCTTGACGGATCGTCGGCATAGGGCTGCAGCAGGGCCGCGGTGTGCGATCCCAGCGATCCATCCAGGTAAGCCTTCAGCATTCCGGTGTGCAGCATGTTGTCGGTCTGCGGATGAGCGTCGCGCCGCTGCTTCAAGGTTTCCAGCGGCTCGGTGAAGGGAATCCATTCGGAAATGCGGGCCGTCAACTTGCCTTCGCGTTCCAGTTGCTTCGAAGATTTCGAAGTCGTCCCAGTAAGCCTCGCCGTTCTCCGAATCCGAGTTGTCCTGCACCGAGGTGACGCCTGATCGTGCGATGTCCTGCAATGCGGCTTCGATTGCCTGGCGGCGCTTGTCCGGCGTGGGCGATGGGATTGACCGCTTCACCATCTCCTTCGCGGTCTCGCGCAGAATCCCGTCGGGCTGCCCGGTTGCGTCGCGACTGATCTCACCGCCCTCGGGATCTTTGCTGGCCAGCGTCACCCGCGACAACTTCAGTGCCAGCGTGTTGGCAACGGCAACATGCCCGTCAATGCGTTCCATATACACCGGATGATCGGTGGTGACTTCATCAATGTCCCAGCGGCTGGGAAGTTCTTTCACCTGCCACAGACTCTCGTCCCACCCCGAGCCGGTGATCCATTCCATCGGCCCTGCCGTCTCCACCCGCTTGCGAATTCGCTCGCGAAATTCTTCCAGTGACTTGGTGCCGGTCAGATCAACCGTGAGCTTCTTGAAGCCAGCATTGGTCAGGTGCATGTGCGCGTCGTTGAACCCGGGCATCACGAAATGCCCTTTGAGATCAACCACCGTGGTCGCCGGCCCTTTCAGCTTCAGGATGTCGGCCTCGCTGCCCAGGGCCAGAATACGGTCCCCGCGCACTGCCAGGGCTTGCGCCCGCTGAATTTCGTGAAACGAAGATGCTCCAGCTGACCCCGGTGTAAATGTTGGCGTGAATGTAGATCGCGTCAGCCTTCACGACCGGAGCGGGAGTCTGCGAAATCGCACTGGTGGTAAAAACAATCGCCGAAATCAGGAAACAAAGTTTGCGATTCATTTCACCGTCCCGGCCAGAGCTAAAACAATCAGCAGAATACGCTGCAAGACCAAATTCTCTCCCCGTGGTGTCGAACCACTCGTGCAGGGTGTGTGCGCCGCCGCCCGCGCCGCCCGCGCCGATGGCGATGGCTTCGCGGCCCAGCGAGATCGGAATGTTGGCGTCGGTGGATGCGCGCTGCACCTTCGCCGTATTGCCGAGGTGCGCGTCCACGGCGCGTGCAATTTGCAGAATTCTGGCGTTGGGCTGCAGTTCGCCGCCCGGCCGGTTGCCGATGACTCACGATTTCCGGCTTCCAGCGCCGCAGAGACAGCGGAGAATTGTGGTTCTTGCTGCAGCGAATTTCTTCCTCCTCGATCGCCCGCTCGACCGCGCTGCGCAATTCCAACTCCAGCCGTTCGATTTCAAATGCCGAGGTCGAACGGATATCCACCCGCATGCTGGCCGACTCCGGAATCGAATTCACCGAGGTGCCTCCGTGAATCACCCCAATATTGAAAGTAGTCTTCGGCGAAGACGAAACCCGCGTCTGAGAAAAAAGATGGATCGCCCGCGACAGCGCAACGATAGGATTGGGAGCGCCGAAGTCGCTCCACGAATGCCCGCCCGGACCGCGAAGGGTCACTTCAAATCTCCGGCTGCCCAAAGCTTCCGCGACAATAGTGTCGGTGCCGGCGCCGTCGATCACAACGCTTGCGGTGATCGAATCCTTCCACTGCGAATCGGAAAAAATTGCGCGCATACCGCGCAGATCGCCTTCACCCTCTTCACCGACGTTGCCGATAAACAGCAGCGAACGCGCGAGGCTCGAAATGCCCGAACCGCACCACCGCCGCCGCCACCGCGAGCAGCGCCGTGACTCCGGCGGAATTGTCGGAAACGCTCGGCCCGTACAGTTTCCGGCCTTGCTGACGAGCGTCCAAGGGAGTCCCGGCTGGAAACACCGTGTCCAGATGCGCGCTGACCGAGACGCACGAAGCTCCGACCTTGCCCCGAGAACCGAAAACATTGCCCAGGTCGTCCTGCTGAACAAACCCTAGTCCGAGCTCGGCAAACTGCTTCGCCAGCCAATCCGAGCGGGCTGCTTCGCCAAACGGCGGCGCTGCAATTCGCGCTACCTCCAACTGCCAGCGCGTGAACTGCGTTTCCTGATCGCGAAACCATTCCATGGCCGAGCGTACTTCCGGCAGCGCCGCCAGGCGTGCGATCTCCTGTTGCATCGCAGGCGGCGGTTCGGCAGCGGGAGCGCGTGAAGCTGGACTCATGGCCAAATGTGCTCATCTTACAACCAATCTGGCGAAAATTTCCGCAAATACCGCCTCCGGGACGCGAGACTCTTGGTTCATCGTCTCGATCTCAAGGCAGCAGATTTTTTCGCCGCGTGTAAAATCTGAACTACTCTGGATGGCAGCTAATTGCCAACAATCATGAAACCTACTACGAATTATCTTGTGCTCTGATCGCAGCCGGGGTCGCGCTGACCCAGGCGGGCGTCGCGCAGGAGGGCACGCTTGAAACTGGCCCTCCCAAGGGAACCACTCCGCAAGAGATCATCCAGAAATTCACCGCCAAAGAAAAAGAATTCAAGAACGCACGCAAGAAATGCACCTATCGCCAGTCGGTAAAAATGCAGGCGCTCGACGGCGAAAAGGTTACCGAGGAGTACCAGCAGGTTGCCGACGTGAGGCTTGACGACAGCGGAAAGAAGATCAAGACCATCGTCCTCGCGCCGCAGCCCACGATGGTCCTGAGCCCGGAAGACTCGGAAGACATCGAGAGCCGCCTGCAGTTCACTCTCAGCACCGACGAACTTCCCGAGTACAACGTGTCTTACGTGGGGCAGCAAAAGGAAGACGACCTGCACACCTACGTGTTTGACGTCGTACCCAAGCAGATGGAAAAGAACAAGCGCTACTTTCAGGGAAGAATCTGGGTGGACGACCGCGATCTGCAGATCGTAAAGATGACAGGCAAGTCGGTGCCGGATCTTCTCCAGAAGAAGAAAGGCCAGAACCTTTTCCCCAAGTTCACCACGTACCGGGAGGTGATTGGCGGGAAATACTGGTTTCCGACCTACTCCTCGACCGACGATTTTCTGCATTTTCCGACCGGAGATGTACACATCAAGGGAACGGTAAAAGGCAGCGACTACAAGTGCTCGGCGACCGTAGATGGGAGCCGAGCAGCAAAACAAAGCAGTCGATCCTGCCTTCGTTGCATCTAATTTTTAGACACCACGGTGCACGTGTCGACGACCCCTATGAAATTCATCCGCAAAACTTTACCGCTTCTTGCCGCCGTTCTGGCCCTGTCTGCGCCGCTTTTTCGCAGGAGGGCCCGCTCAGCTCCGATCCTCCGAAGGGCATTACCGCCGGACGAGATCATTCAGAAATTTTCCGCCAAGGAAAAGGAATTCAAAGAGGCGCGCGACAACTACACCTTCCGCCAGAATGTGAAAGTGCAGACCCTCGATGGGGACACCGTCACCGGAGAATACAGCGAAGTGTTCGACGTGACCTACGACAACCAGGGCACGTCATCTGGAGAACGTCGTCTTCGCGCCGCAGAACACGCTGACCGACATTCATCATGATGCCCGAGGACATTCAAAGCCTGCGCCACCTGATGCCCTTCGTGATGACCTCAGACGACATTCCGCAATACGACATTCTCTACGTTGGTCAGCAGCAGGAGGACGAATTGCACTGCTATGTGTTCGACGTGGCGCCGAAGAAATTCGAACCGAAGAAGCTCTACTTCCAGGGCCGTATCTGGGTGGATGATCAGGATTTTCAGATCGTGAAGACGTCCGGCAAGACTGTTCCCGAAACCCACAAGAAAAGCGACGAAAACCTTTTCCCCAAGTTCACTACCTGGCGCGAACAGGTGGACGGCCAGTACTGGTTTCCCGCCTACACCCTGGCCGACGACACCCTGCACTTCCGCAAAGCCGCGATCTCCGGATGTTCACATCCGCGAAGTCGTCAAGTACACCGACTACAAGCGCTTCGGATCCAAGGTGAAGGTGACCTACGAGGGCAAGGAACTACCCAAGGACAAGACCCCGGACCCCAACAGTCAGCCCGAGGATCAAGACTCCAAGGATCCGCAGAAGCCGCAGTGAAGAGTCTTACCGCCCCTGCACTAGAGTTGACGGCGATGCGCCTCAGGTAAGCGGGGCGCGGACAGCCCCGCCCCATCCCCGTTAGTTACGAAACATATTCGCCTGCCCCGGGTTAGAGACCAGATCATTCGCCGCCCATGACCGTAGAGTAGCGGCATGGGAAGCCTGGAGGAACTCACGATGCGGGCAGCACTACTAGCGGTCGTTCTTGGATGCTCTGGTTTGGCGCTGGCCCAGAACCAGGGAAGCATGCCGGGAATGGATACGTCGGGGCAGGGCGCCGCGAAACCCGATCAGGCGATGAAAGACATGCCCGGCATGGACGCCGGCAACGACGAAGTCATGCACTCCATGGCAGGCAAGCATATGGACATGGGGCCGCACATGAAGATGACGGCGCTGCGGCCGGTGCAGCCGGGAGATCAGGAAAGGGCCAATCAGGTGGCGCAGGCGGCGCGCGCGGCGGCGGAGAAATACCGGGACTACAAGGTTGCACTGGCCGACGGATACAAAATCTTCCACCCTGAATTTCCACAGAAGATGTATCACTTTACGAATTATTGGAATGCGTTCCGGGCCCGGAAGGAGTTTGATCCGTCGCGGCCAACGTCGCTTCTCTACGAAAAGCATGGCGACGACTACAGGCTTATCGGAGTGATGTACACGGCCAAGAAAGACGCCAGCGAAGATGAGTTGAACCAGCGCGTCCCGCTCAGCATTGCGCAGTGGCACGCGCACGTGAATTTATGCCTGCCTCCGAAGGACAAGAAGCAGGAAGCGATTCCGCCTAACGCGAAGTACGGGTTGCGGGGTTCGATTGCGACCAAAGACGCGTGCGACGCCGCCGGCGGCAAATTCATGCCGCAGATCTTCGGCTGGATGGTGCACGTGTATCCGTTTGACCAGAAGGCGGAGGATGTCTGGTCAGTGGAGCGGCAGCACGCGGATTAAGCCGCGATGGCCATTGCTGTTCGTTGCAAACGCCCGCGCATCGCCGAGACCAGAAAACCGATCGCCATTAGTTGGAGGGCTATCCCGGCCAAGACGCTGGCCGCAAGCGATCCGATGTTGGGGTTGAACGCCCCTGCAGGGGTGAGCACATTGACGACCGCGGTGGAGGCCTGGTCGGACGTGACTGCCATAACTCCGAATAACACTCCTGCGGACGTGTAGTACAGGCAGAGAAAGAGAATGCCTTTGAGCAGGGGCGCGCGCAAGCGGGTCAGCTTGCACCACTGAATGAATAGCACGTCACGTGTAATAAAAATCAGGACGATGATCAGGCTGAGAGCAGCCCGCCCTAGAATTTGCGCGGAGAAGCCCAACACTTTCTCCCAGGCAAACAATCCCCAGATCAAAAGCAAATAGCTCACCACTGCGGAAATCAACAACCAGGGCCATTGCAGGCCGTGATCAGAAAACAGAGAACGCAACGAAGTCGGAGGTTGAACCTCCAGACGCTCTGCGGAGTTCAGCATGGCTAGGCCGAGGAAGAAGAAGATGAACCCGTTCATGGCGACCATGAACAAAGCAAAATCCGTTCCTTTGCTGAGGGTCGGCTCATGGGCTGGATTAAACAGAGCGTATAAGACGAAGTTCAAGAATGCGCAGCACGCGACCGCCTGCCAGCGCGAGAGCAGCAGGACCTCCTGAAAATCTTTCTTGAGATTGCGCAGGAGCATGAGCACAATCCACGCCCCAAAGGTCACGTATATGAGAAACGTCATCGAAAGCCACGATAGCTCTCCGCCAAAGATGGTGGGTTGCGGCGGCGAGAAAAGTCGAGTCGTACCAATCAATGGCAGCAGCGTGGTCAGAGGACTGAATGCCGCCAATCCCGGGAAAGGCGAATCCTGCAGCCCCTGCGAAGCGAGGACCACGCCTGCCAGGGCCAACGCGCCGATTAGAACAATCCCGCGGCTTTTGTTTTCAAACATGCTAGAAAGCAGGAGGCTGGCCAGCCCCATGAACACGGCGGCGGCGAATAAGAGCAGGTAGGCGGCAAGGATGTTGGTGACACCACTTTTGCCGATCACACCCACCACGAGCGCGATGGGTAAGCAGCATAAAACAATAAAATAGGCGAGTACCGGTTCGCCGAAAAGCTTCCCGAGGAGAAGGTCTGCGGAAGTCAGACGGGTGGTGCGTTGAAAATCCCAGGTACCGCGATCTCTTTCGCGAGAGACAGCTTGCGCGCATGACAGTAGCGACCAGAAACCGAGAACGCCGATCTGCATCAGCATGAGCCAGCGATAGGAGTTCTCGGCAGCCACCATGGCGATCGTTGGCGGGACAAACTTTTGGATGGCCCCGATCGGCCCCTGAACTGAGAACTCATCATGATTATCGACAGACGTTGACGGCTGTGAGGGCTGGACTAGAACAAAACTCTCCGAGGTGTACGTTCTCCTCGACTTCTCTCGGGTCCAGCACGCGAGGATGGTGAGTGCGCAGACAGCGACCACCACAAGACCGACCGCGGTGGCGCGGCTGCGGCGCAGTTCCGACCGGCGGTGCCGGATGAACTCGGGATTGTTCCAGAACGCGAGCAGCATCACATCACCTCGTGGCGGGAGAGTCTCATGTAGAGGTCCTCGACGGTGGTCTTCACTTCGGTGAACGAAACAATTCGTATCTGCGCGCTCAGCAGATCGGCAAGCAGTTGCGCCGATCCTTCATCCGAGCCGGAGTAGCGGAACTGAGCGGATGCGCCGTCAACCTCCAGATCGGAAACTTCAGCGGTCCGCGCGAGGGTGGCACGCAAGTTGGATTCGGCCGCGCCCAGCCAGCGCACTGCGATCGTCTTCGCGGGAGACTCGGCGGCCGTGACGTCTTCAATTCTGCCACTCCGCACCAGGCGGCCCTTCTCCATGATGCCGATTGAAGTGCAGAAGCCTTCCAGCTCGGTGAGGATGTGGGAAGAAATCAGAATGGTTGTGCCCTGGTCGCGCAGTCCCTGGAGCAGGACGCGCAGATCGAAACGCGCTTTTGGATCCAAGCCGGACGCCGGTTCGTCCAGCAGCAGGACCTCGGGTTTGTGAATGATGGCGCGGGCGATGCCCAGGCGTTGCTTCATGCCACGCGACAGGCCGGAGATCATCGAGTCGGTCTTTACTTCGAGGCCCACTTCGCCAATCACTTCACCCACCCGGCGCGGGACGTCGCTCTCGGGCATCTTGTAGGCGTGCGCGAAGTAGTCGAGATATTCCCAAACCTTGAGGTCGTCGTAAACAGCGAAGAAGTCAGAGAGGTAGCCGATGTGCTGCTGGGCGCGTTCGGGCTCGGCGGAGACGTCAACGCCAGCGATTTCAACCCTGCCCTTTGTGGGGAGGAGAAGGCCGCACATCATGCGAATGGTAGTGGTTTTGCCGGCGCCGTTGGGGCCGATCAGCCCGTAGATCTCGCCTTTGGGTATGACGAGGCTCAGGTCGTGCACGGCGACCAGGGAGCCGAACTGCTTGCGCAGGCCTGTCAGGTGGATCAAGAGCTTTTCCCTTCCCGCTGCCGCGTGGAGCATGTTACGCAAGAATGCGCGGGTCAGTTCCGAGAAACTGTATCACGAGAGTCGCGCCTTTCGAGATTGCGACTCTTCTCAAGCTTATCCAGCACTCACAAAAACCAGCCGGTCGTTCAGCGCAAAATTGATGAGTGAGCATAGTGCGATCGATATCGCATTGGCTGGGAGATAAGTTATGCCCGCGCTCACCAGCAGATGCGTGAAGGCGACGTTTCCGGCGATGGAGAAAGCCCGAGTAGTTGAACTGTCGTGGGCGAGGTCGGACCATGTGAATTTTTCGTGCCACAAGAAATTGTGCAGGACTGCGGCTTCGACGGCGAGCGCGGTCGCCAGCAGGTAGTTCAATCCAAAGCCGGACTTCACCAGTGCCAGAACGGCTAGCTGAACGGCGATTCCGATTGCGCCGACGGCGTTGAACTTCAGTCAGCGGATAAGAGCCGCTGGGGGACTTTGCGCTGGCGGCGCGGCGATCGGCGATTCAGGAATGCTTTCGTTTGTCGCGCCAGTGCATGTCGGCGATCCGCTCATTTCAGGCGCTCCTCGTGGTACAGGCGCACGATGTTTTGGCCGGTGTGAAAAAGGAACATCGCGGTCATGACCACCGCTCCGATTGCGCCGCCGAAATCGAAAAGCTTGTAGTGGCCGTGCATCACCGTCTGCCAGCGGAACAGGGCGAGATTTCCGGCGACCAGCAGCAGGCGAAGTTCCGTCGGCCCGAAGCTCCAGAACGACATGCGGAATTCGCCGAGCGTGTAAGTCGCGAGATAGGACTGGATGGAGAGCAGCAGGAAAAGTACGAGAATTGCGATGGCGATGGGCCAGCTCATGTATCCGGAGAGCGCGAGGCCGGCCATTAACGCAACCGAGCCGATGCTGTCGAGGATGTGGTCCACGTAAAAGCCGTAGCGCGGGCGCTGTTGTTGGCGGACGCGGGCGAGAGTACCGTCGAGGCTGTCGCCGAGCCAGTTGAGGGCGATGAAAGCAATGGCCGACGATCAGCCAGGCGCGGTTGTGGGCGGACAGGGCGTAGGCAGCGCCGGTGAGGAGTTGGGCGGCGAAGCCGATCGCGGTTAGGTGGTCGGAATTGATCCGGGCCGGGTGTGCGTTCGGCCATCCAGATCAGGAGGCGTTTTTCGTATCCAGCGGAGACGCTTTGCTGGATGCGGGTGGCTTGGCGGAAGCGCAATGCGTCTGTTTGGGTTGCCATGTTTCCTCCGTGTGATATCGGAGTGTGAACGCGGCGGGGTTTGCTAGCAATGCTCTGGGGTAAAGCGTGGGTCAACTGCTTATCAACTGCTAAGTGATTGTAGGGCTTACGCTTGGGCTTTCATCACGCTGCACGGGAAAGCAGGTTCCTCTGCGCCTGCGGCGCGTTCGGAATGACATCGCTCTTTTATTTGAATGAAATCTGGCATGACCTGAACGTGAACTAGGCGGGGCGGGCGGAAGCCTCTTCAATTGCGTCGGCAAGTTGGTTCGTCGCCTCGGCGATCTGGTCTGTAGAAATCATCGCGGGCGGCGCAATCAGGACGTGGTCGCCGCGGTCTCCGTCCACGCATCCTTGTACGGGATAGACGAGCAGTCCGCGATCGGCGGCGGCCTGCGCTACCCGGCCGGCGAAATTTGTTTCGGCCGGGAACGGAGCTCTGGTGGATTTGTCGGACACGAATTCGATCGCCCAGAGCAGGCCAATGCCCCGGACATCGCCGACCGAGTTCAGGCCTCTCAGGGTCTCAAGCCTTTCATGCAACCCCGCAGCAACACTGCCGGCAGGTCCCGAGTCCGCGGCTTCGACCATCCTCATTCTTGTCATGTACCTCAACACCGCTCGGCCCGCGGCCAGCGAAATGGGATGGCCGCTGTAGGTGAATCCGTGGATGAAGGAACCGGAGCCGGTGGCGATGGCGTCAACTACCTTCTGAGAAATGATGACGGCGCCTAGCGGAGCGTATCCGCTGGAGAGGCCTTTGGCGGTGACCAGAATGTCGGGCGCGACGTTCCAGTGGTCTACTGCGAAGTTGCGGCCAGTGCGGCCCATGCCGGACATGACTTCGTCTGCGATGAGGAGGACGCCGTTGCTGCGGCAGATTTCTGCGATCTTTTCGAGATAGCCACGCGGCGGAACGACAGCGCCCAGGGTTGCGCCGCTGACCGGTTCCAGAATTACGGCCGCGGCTTTTCCTTGCGGAATCGGCGATGGCCTGTTCTACTTCCTTGGCGTACTCGTGGCCGCAGTTAAAGCAGCCGTCGCTGCAATCGTAGGCACAGCGATAACAATAAGGAGCGCTGACCGTTCCGAATTCGCGAATCATGGGGCGGTAGATCTCGCGGCGGCGCTTGTTTCTGGAGACTGCAACTGCGCCCAGCGTCGATCCGTGATAACTCTGGTAGCGGCTGATGATCTGTGAGCGCTCGCTTTGGCCGATCTCTACCTGATATTGCCGTGCCAGCTTCAACGCGGCTTCAATCGCTTCCGATCCGCCGCTGGTGAAGTAAACGGCGCCGCCGCGGAAGTTTTCTCCGGCGAAAGCCAGCAGTTCGGCGGCGTATTCTTCGGCGACTGGCGTCGTGAACTGGCTGCTGTGGACGAATTCGATTCGGCCCGCTTGCTCGGTCATGGCCTCGACAATTTCGGCCACTCCATGACCGATAAAATTCACCGCGGCCGATCCGGAAAAATCCAGATACTGCTTGCCACGCGCGTCCCACAGGCACGCGCCTTCGCCCCGCACGGCGGGTGGGAACATTCTGCGAAACGAACGGCGCAGCAGGGCCGAATTCTCGGATTGCCGGGCAGCAACTTGATTGGGCACGGGTGATGGTCCGGGCCTTCCGCCCGGCTCTCGGATTATCGGATGTGAGATTCAGCGTGTCAAAAAAGAGTTGCCGCGGGTGCTGCGCGCGGCACGATGCAGGCGCGATTTTTCCGTGTAGAATCGCGCTTAATGCCGGGTTCTTCCGAGGATGTGAGCTCCAGTTCTTTATCTTTCCCCCGCCGATTTTTGCGGATCTTCCGGCCTTCGCATGAGCACACGGCATTTTCGGCAACCGTGCTGCTGGTCACGACCATCATGCTCTCGCGGTTGGTCGGCTTTGTCCGCGAGATTTACATTGCCTGGGCCTTCGGCGCCACGCCGACCACCGATGCTTATCTCGCCGGTTTCACCATTCCCGATTGGGTAAACTACTCTGGTTGCGGGCGGGACGGCTTCGATCACGTTCGTTTCCATCTACACGCGGTTTCTGGCGGAAAAAAGAGAAGACGAGGCGCGCAAGACTTTCTCGGCGGTCATTACCATCATGACCGCGGTGCTGGCGATCGGGATTGTTCTGGCGGAAATCTACGCGCCGCAGCTTAATCACCTGATGTTCAGCCAGTCTCCAGCGCCCCGGTTTTACGCCTGAGTCTTACGCTGTGCGTGCACCTCACGCGAATTCTGCTTCCAGCGCAGTTGTTTTTCTACGTGGGAGGAGTGGTTTCGGCAGTGTTGCTCTCGCGGCGGATGTTTCTGCTGCCGGCGATTGGTCCAATCATTTACAACGGCGGCATTATTTTGGGTGGGCTTCTGTTCTCCCGGCGGCTGGGGATTGCTTCGCTGGCCTACGGAGCAGTGGCTGGAGCGTTCATCGGAATTTTCCTGATTAGCGCAATTGGCGCGGCGCGCACCGGCGTCGGATACAGAATCTCGTTTGACTTTCGCAATTCGGCATTTCGCGAATGGGTTCGGCTTTCAATTCCGCTGATGCTGGGGGTTTCTCTGGTGACAGCCGACGATTGGATCCTGCGCTACTTCGCTTCCGGCAGCGCAGGGGACATCACCCGGCTGAATTACGCCAAGCGGCTTTTTCAGGTGCCGATTGCGGTGCTTGGGCAGGCGGTCAGCCAGGCGTCGTTGCCGTTTTTTGCGCGGCTGTTTGGGGAGAAAAAGTTCGGCGAATTTGCGCAGACAGTGAACGCGTCGGTTTACCGCATTGTTGCGGCGTCGCTGCTGGCGTCAAGTTTTATGGCGGTGGCCGCGCTGCCGCTGATTGATCTGGTTTACCGGCGCGGACATCTGCATTTTGCCGATTCGCAAGTGACGGCGATTTATTTCTTCTGGTTTTCGTTGTCGCTGGCGTTCTGGGCGGCGCAGGGGCTGTACGCGCGGGCATTTTATGCCGCCGGAAATACGCTGACGCCGATGGTGGCTAGCACGGTGATCATGGTGGCATCGCTGCCGATGTATGCGGCGTTGTATCGCAATTTTTCCGCGGTGGGCCTGGTGGTGGCCTCGGACTTGGGGATCGCGGCGAACTGTATGGCGATTGCGGTTTTGTTGAGCCGGCGCGGGCTGGTTCCTTTCAGCGGGTTGGAGTGGAAGGAAATCGGCAAGGCGCTGGGGATTTCGGTTCTTGCCGGAGCCTTGAGCCTGCAGATTGCTCGCCTGGTGATTATGAACGGGACTCGGGTGGCTGATGTGAAGGCGTTGGGACTGATCAGCGTGACCTGGTTGGGGGCTGTGGCGGCTGGACTGTGGATCACGCGATCGACCTTGCTGCAAGAGTTGCGGCGGCGATAAATCGTGTGGGTCGGACACTCTTGTCCGACGCTTTTGATTGTGACTCTGCAGGCGTCCGTGGTTCCCACCCTTTCGCAAAGAACGCGAAAGGATGGGGCACCCATTGTGGGTTATGGTTCCGGCGAGCCCTGGGCCTCGGTCCCTGAAACATTCAGCTGGGCGGCAGCAGGCCTTGGTCGGACAAGAGTGTCCGACCCACACGGGCCGTGGTGCTTTCGAATCTCCGCCAGACGCAAAACAGGCGTCCTGAGGTCAGGACGCCTGTAGTTTGTCGAAAAAGTTAGAAACCTAAGCGCGGGCGGCAACGGCTTCGCTGGCGACGGTTCCGACCGGCTTGTCTTCGCCGTTCGGTTTTTGCGCCGACTGGCCGGCTTTGCGGATGTCGATTCCGCCCTTGAAGAACGCACCGTCTTCGATCGAGATGCGGGCAGCCACAACGTCGCCGGTGAGCGAGCCGTCGCTGCGAATATCCACGCGGTCGCTCGCGGTCAAATTGCCGCGAACTTTGCCGAGCACGACGATTTCGCGGGCATTGATGTTGGCGGCGACTACGCCGTTGCGTCCGACAGTGACGCGGTTTCCGGCGAGGTTGATCGATCCCTCGACGCGGCCGTCAATGTAAAGCGACTCCGACCCGGTCACTTCACCTTTAATGACAAGCGATTTCCCGATGGTAGCCTGATCGGCAGTGCTGGCCGCAACCGGACGCGGAGCGCTGGCGGCAGTTTCGGTGGCCGCAGGAGCGCTGGGCGCTGAAATAGGAGTACGCTCCGGCTCGGTACTACGACCTGGCGCCGTGGGCTGATTTGTAGGCTTCCACATGTGACAAAAAATCCTTTCCCTGGGGATATGCTCAGTGCCGAATATGGAATTCGGAATCCAAAGCGATTTTACTCTCCAAAAATGCGTTCGTCTGTGGAAATCGTGGTTACTTTGGGGCATCCGCGAAGCAGCCTCAGTGGAATCCCTCAGGCGACCGCATTTCTGTGGCTGAGTGTAACCCCTTAGGCCGGGCGGGTGTACGCGGGTGTATCGAGTTGGTCAACGCGGGTGGTCTTCCCATGAATTTCCGTTATCCTGAGCCTCTAAGGCATTTACCGCCAAGATCGCCGAGAACGCGGAGAAAAAGAAATTCGAGGAATTTGGGTGTGACTTCAGGGATTTTCTCGGCGGTCTCGGCGTGCTCGGCGGTGAAAAGCTTTTAGCGCACTATCTATGCTTTCCGATTCCTCCATCCTGAAAAAGATCCAGCGCCAGCCCCGGCAGACGGCTGGATACAAGCAGCTTGTCCGAGAACTGGGCCTGCACGGGGACGAGCGCCGGGAACTGCACGAACGCCTGCAGAAGATGATCGCCGCTGGGCAATTGCTGGCGGTTGACTCGGACCGGTATGCGATTCCGCAGGCGGCGCTCGAACAAGAACCTGGTCGTGGGCCGGCTGACCATGCACCGCGACGGTTTCGGCTTTGTGATTCCGGAGATGGCATCCGCCAGCCCGGCGCTGAAATCACGCCTTGCAGGAGACATTTTTGTCCCTCCACATGCCGTTGGCTCGGCCATGCACGGAGACCGCGTGCTGGTCGAGGTGGTCAACGTCCGCACCGACGGGCGGGCCGAGGGGCGGATTCTGCGTCCCGGTGGACCGCGCGCACCCGACCGTGGTCGGCGTCTTTCACTACGGGGCGCGGCACAACTACGTCACCCCGATGGACCAGAAGATTTCGCAGGATGTATGTGATTCCGCATGGGATGGAGATTCCGGAAGAGTCGTCGGTCGTTGGTCGTCGGTCGTCGGCAAGAACTCATGGTGCGGACATCGTTGGCGGAAACACAGAGACTTCCGAGAAGAATGCCGCCGCACGCAGCGGGAGGTTTCGGCCAACGACCAACGTCGAACGACCAACCGTTTCGACGACCGACGACCGACGACCGACGACGGTTTCCTCGAAACATCGTGTACTCGGCAAAGAAGCCACCTCGCGCTCCGACTGGAGCGATCTCGAAGGCGTGGTCGTCGATGTCGAGATCACCGACTGGCCGTCGGCGACGCAGAACGCGCGCGGGCGCGTGGTGGAGATTGTCGGCTACGAAGACGATTTTGGCGTCGATGTCGAGATCATCATTCGCAAATATCATCTGCCGCATCGCTTTCCTGATGGGGCGCTGCACGAGGCGGAAGCAGGCTGAGCCGATTATTTCTTCTGTCGAAGCCAGCAAGCGGCGCGACTTTCGCGATCTTCCGATCGTCACCATTGACGGCGAAACCGCGCGCGATTTCGACGATGCGGTGCTGGTACGGCGGCTGAGAAGGTGGAAACTTCGAACTGCAGGTTCACATCGCCGACGTTGCGCACTATGTGACGCCCGAGTCCGCGCTCGATCAGGAAGCGCGGCTGCGCGGGCACCAGCGTTTATTTTCCCGACCGCGCCGTGCCCATGCTGCCGCTGGAGCTTTCGACCGACATTTGCAGCCTGCGCCCGCAAGTGGACCGGCTGGTGATGTCGTGCGTGATGGAAATTGATCCGCGCGGAGAAATTGTTGGCTACGAGCTTGTGCCCGGGAATTATTCGTTCTGCCGAGCGCATGACCTACACGGCGGTGAACGCGGTGCTTGAGGGAGATGAGTCGGCACGCAAACGCTATTCGAATCTGATCGAGAATTTTGAATTGATGCGCGATCTGCAGGCGGTCCTGAACAAGAAGCGGGAGCGGCGCGGATCGATTGACTTTGATCTGCCGGAGCCGGTCATCGAGTTCGACGAACTAGGGCTGATGAAAAGCATTTCGCGCTCCGAACGCAACATCGCGCACCGGCTGATTGAAGAATTCATGCTCTCGGCCAACGAGTGCGTCGCCGGATATCTCGAAGGCAAAGGGATTCCGTCGCTGTATCGCATTCACGAAAAGCCTGACGCCAAGCGCGTCTATGACTTCGAAACCATCGCCGCGACGTTTGGATATTCGCTGGGCGTGGGGGCGTTGCCGATCCAGCGCATGCAGTTCAAGACCGACCGCCGCTCGCACTACGGGACCGGGAAGCGTCCGCGGGAAATTGAGATTCCCGAAAGACGTGCACATCACCCCGCGCATGTATCAGAAGCTGACGGAGAAAATCGCAGGCAAGCCGGAAGAACGGATTCTGTCTTTCCTAATGCTGCGGTCGCTGAAGCAGGCGCGTTATTCGGAAGACAATGCCGGGCACTTCGCGCTGGCGGCGCCGACGCTACACGCATTTCACTTCGCCGATTCGGCGCTATCCGGACTTGATTGTGCATCGAATTCTGAAGGAAGTGCTGCTGCGATTCGGCGGAGCGGCGGGAGGGGGAGGTTCCAGTGGGTGTGTTTCCGGCCCACTGGGACGCCCCGCCCGCCGGCTTTGCGCCGGATGAGCGACCGCTTGCCTGTCAAGGAGCAGCGAGCGGGGCGCCTGCTCCACAGCGGCACGGACACACCTTCTCCCTGGTCGAAGCGGCGGAGAAGAGAATCGGTCCCGCTCGGCGACGGGCCGATTTCTTCGGAAGAGCTGCATTCGATCGCCGAAGAATCCAGCCAGTCGGAACGCCGTGCCGACGATGCCGAGCGCGAGCTGATGGAGTGGAAGAAAGTAAAGTTCATGCAAGAGCGCGTCGGAGAAGACTTCGACGGGCTGATCATCAGCGTGACCAAGTACGGCATGTTCGTCGAGCTTACCGACCTATTTATCGAAGGGCTGGTGCCGCTGAACACGCTGGCGGACGATCGCTACACGTATCACGAAAACACGCGGGAAATCATCGGCCAGCGGTCTCGTAAGATTTTCCGGCTGGGTCAGAAAGTGCGAGTGCTGGTGGACCGGATTGATCCGGTAGAGAAGAAAATCCAGTTCGCGCTGTTGGAGGAGATCGTGTTGCGCGCGCCGAAGCGGAAAAAGAAGAAGCGGTAACGACACGGTGACGGCCATCGGGCGCTCCGTCTAGTGTAGAATTTCGAAGTCAACCCCGTTCGGGCCGCTCTGGTTCGGACCTAGTGTCGGGACGTGGCTCAGCCTGGTAGAGCACTCGCTTGGGGTGCGAGGGGTCGGCAGTTCAAATCTGCCCGTCCCGACCAATTCCTCTGACGTGTGGTGCGTGTTCGCCGCCCAGCGGGAAACCTTTAGGATAGTTCTCCAGGAGCCGCGCGTTGGCGGCTTGCGCGTGTTGGATCATCGTTGCGTCCGGGTCAAGCAGGATGTCGATCGCTGTAACCGTATCCTGTCCGTCAGCCGCTACCTGTGCCAGTGCGTTTCCAGAATGCATTGTTACCACTGTCATAATGGCTCCGAACACAACGCGCATGAAGGATTTCCCGGCTAGCTTCATCGCTTTCTTTTATTGGCACTACGGGATGTTAGCAACTGTCAAAAACAACACCGGCAGGGCCTGCTAGCTAGCGCCGGTCATTCAGCAAACTCACGCGCCTCCCCTCCGTTGCGGTCAATTACGTCGCGCGGCGGGTCCGTGCTTCATTTGCAGAAGGTCCTGGGGCAATCCCGCTGGAAGCCTGCCCTTGTTACTAAAGTACAGTTGGCACCCCGCACTTCGGTCACGTTGCCGGATTCCCGTTCTGGAATCTAAAACTTAGACCCTCAGGTTTTATGGACAAGCGCAAGCGATACTACGTCGCCGTGCATTGGGATTCAGACTGCATGTGCGGCTGCCCTCACAAGCACAAAAACATCACGACCGCGACCGCGTGTATTTCGGAGGCAGGCGGGTACGTTGTGGCCGTTCGCCGAGGGAAGACCCGCCAACTAACTGACGCCGAGGAAGCGGAATTTCAGAAGGCGATGTATGGCCGGACGGAATCAGTCAGGCAAGCTCCCGACCTGGCACTTCTCTTAAATGGAAGACTGAAGACCTGGTAAGGCGAGCCTGTCATGACCGTAGTCGTTGCACTTGATCCCGCATTCTTACAATGCCTGTCATTCTTTGCAGTAGTCACCAAAACCCCGCCCACTAAGCTCTTTCTACAGCAGCCAAGGAGCGAACGACGGCAACCGTTCAGACCCTAGTCTCCGTTGGACCGCGAGCCTCAACAACAATTCAGATAAGATTCCGTTGGGGCGAGGACCATGACGATCACATCCCGCAACCGGGTGACCGGATGAAGTCTGGGTTCAGGTTGCTCGCGCTGTTTGCAGTTCTCGGGATGATTTGCGTTTGTTCAGGTTGCGCTGAACGGCTGCTGACCTGTCCCCGGGTAGCCAAGGTTGCGGTACCGCCTCCGCCGCAACTACATCCTGAAACGGTCTTTTTCGCAACCGACCGTGCGCTGGAATCGCCGCCCCTCAATTTTTCAGGGGAAATGAATCTTTCCGAAAACCGTGTCACGTATGGCGCCGAATGCGAGGACCCGGTGAACGGTGCCGTGGTCATTTGCGACCGGCCACCGTGGTTCACGAAGGAGTTGCCCACCACACTAGCGAAGGGCGAGTTCCTGAATGGAATCAAAGCAGCTCATTCCGATGTCGTGTTGTTTGTGCACGGATACAACTTCTCCTTCGACGAATCCACCAAGATCGCTGTCCGCCTGGTTCAGCGGGCCGGGATTCGGGCCGTGCCCGTGGCCTACAGTTGGCCCTCGGGGGGCAAGTTTTCCGCCTACGCCGCGGATTACGACCGGAACGAGTGGGCGATCGAACATTTGGCGCAATTTATTCAAGACTTGGTGAAGGCGCTGCCGGACGGGGCGGTCCTCCACATCGTTGCCCACAGCATGGGCAACCGTGCGCTTTTGTGGGCGCTGGCCGGTCTGAATCTTCCGCAACAGCGCCTGGGGCAGCTGGTCATGATTGCGCCTGATGTGGACGCTGAAATTTTCAAAGACCTGGTTTTGCGCTCTGGCCCCTTCCGTCGAAAGACCGTCTATGTGTCCAACCGTGATCTGGCGCTGCGGGCTTCCGGTTGGCTTCGCCCCAACGCCCCTCGCGCTGGCGATGCCGGAAAGCAGTTTGTGGTCGTCAAAGGAATGGACACGATTGATATGTCTCCGCTGAAAGTTGGCGGGTCGGGTCATTCGATCTACAACTATTCGCAGTTGATGTTTGATGATCTGGGAGCAGTGCTGAAAGATGAAGCTCCCACAGCACGAAAACTGAATGCCTGCAAAGTCGTAAGCATTAACACCTACAACGCTTCTCACGGGGCCCAGCTACCCTGCGTGGTTTACCAATTTCCTCCTCCAAAGTGAGCCGCAAAATCGAAGGGTCCCCGGTATATGGATCAGGTTTTGGGTGTAATCGCTGATTTCGTCACCTGATGCGGATTCAATTTGGCGTAAACTGTCGTCATAGCGGCAAGCTTCTGGAGTGACCGATGCAGCCTCCATTCGCGATTAGGCTGATGTGTTTGACGGCGGCGATGCTCCCCTTCTGCATGTTGGCTGTTTTATGTGCACAAACATCCAACGCGCAAACCAACGAGCCACAATCGTGGACCACAACCACAGAATGGCATGGAGTCAACACAAATCCCACGCGGACGAAGGAATCCCACCAGCGCTCGGCGGACGGCACCGTGGACACTCAAAGCGTTGAGCGCCTGGGGCCCGAGGGTCAGTATCAACCGTACTACGACATCGAAACAAAGTCAGTCCAGGTCGATGAGGCAACCGTGAGAACGACTACTCGCACCTTCGCCCGGGATGGCAACGGGCAAAGAACCCTGACGCAGGTGACTGTCGAAGAAAACGAGAGTCTTCCGGCTGGAGGCGGCAAGGTTGTGCGCACCACGTCGAATGCCGACCTGGACGGCCACCTTATGGTGGTACAGCGGGAGGTGACGGACATAAAGCAGGCCAGCCCGGATTTGCAGGAGAAGAAAACTACAGTGTTTCGGTCCGACGGTCACGGCGGCATGGATCCGCGTCTGAAGATTGAGCAACGGGAAGAGCGCAGCGGCAATCAGCTCGTCGAGATCCGAACGTCAACTCTGGTTCCCGATGGTTCCGGAAGCTGGCAGGTGCAGGAACGGAAGAAAAGCACTACTAAGGACGACGGGAAAGAGCGCACAACCGATGAGCAGGTATTGCGGCGCGACGGCGAGGGCAACCTGGCGCCAGTTTCGCGCACTCTTGGCAGGGAGTCGGAAAGCGCTGCCGGCGAGGAAAACAATACCGTGGAAACTTACTCCCGGGAGTCTGGGGACGGCACCCTGCATCTGATCCAGCGTGCGACCTTGGTGAAGCGGATAGGTTCTGACGGTGCGCAAGCGACTGAAAAACGCGTGGAACAACTGAATCTTGCCGATCCTGGCACGGGCCTATTAGTGACCACAAAGACTCTTGATATCGTACAACCGGGCGCCGCCGGCACGCGTGCGTCGCAGACGGTTCAGGCTCGCGACGTCAACGGAAGTTTCACTGTCGCTTTTTCTGACACCCAAATGTCCGACAACGTTCACTCGGTTGACGTCGAAATAGCGCCGAAGAAAAAGGCCAAGTAGAAACGACGGGCTCGAGTGAGCGCCGAGCCCTGCCGCCGAGCAGTACAGGTGGGTAATTGGGCTAGGGCAGAGTGTCCGGAAGGCGATTCCGAGAAAAGGCGGGGACACCGACGGGTCTATCTATGCGTCAGCGATGCTGGAACTGGCTTCGTCGCGCAGCCACGCCTCGGTAGGCTCGCTCTCGGGCAGCGGCCGGATGTCCGGGTTCTGCATGATCACGCGCGCGCAGGTGTTCCATCGGAGGATGGCGTCGTCGTTTCCTGGCGCAGCAAATTCGATGGCGGTCTCGTAATAGCTCATGGCTTCCCGTAACGCGTGATACGCAGAAGCGCCTCCTCCCGGACGGCCTTGGCCAATACGAGCGTTGCCCAATCGTTCCCAGATGATGCCGGAGTAGTAGGCCCGCTCGTAGTCGCCCTGGATTCGCTCGAGCACCTCCTGAGCGGCTTTCGCGGGGACGTGAGAGTGGAATTGATCGGTCCGCGCGAGAAGGAGCGAAATCAGCGCCTGCTGATGATCGGGCACGATGGCCAGGATGTCGAGGCAAATGCTTTCCGCAAGGCTGGGTTCATTCAAAAGTCTGTAGCGCTCCACCTTCGCCAGCGCTTCAGGGATGCTCTGCACTGAAATGGATTTCAGTTCGAAATGCATAGAAATCTCCTACGTTTTCTCATGGCCGAATATCCGGAACAGCTTTGACAGCGGATCGAAGAAGCGGTCCACCACGCGCTCCTTCAGGGGAATGATCGCGTTGTCAGTGATTGTGATGCCTTCGGGGCACACCTTGGTGCAGCACTTGGTAATGTTGCACAAGCCGATGCCGAATTCCGTTTTCAAGTCCTGAACGCGGTCCTCCACATCCAACGGGTGCATTTCCAGGGCCGCCGCGTAAACCAAGAATCGTGGGCCAATGAATTGCTCGTGCATGTTGTGGTCGCGCAATACGTGGCACACGTCCTGACAGAGATAGCATTCGATGCACTTTCGAAATTCCTGCACCCTTTCGACGTCTTCCTGGGCGATGCGCCAGGTGCCGTCGGGCGCATCAGGACGCCGCGGCTTGAATTGCGGAATGCGCTGTTTCACCGTGTAATTCCAGGAGACATCCGTGACCAGGTCCTTCAGGTGCGGAAAAGCCTTCATGGGTTCGACCGTCACAGGCTCGTCAAGCGGGAGCGTGTTCAGCCGCGTCATGCACATCAATTTCGGCATTCCGTTGATTTCAGCGGAACACGATCCGCATTTTCCCGCTTTGCAGTTCCAGCGAACGGCCATATCTCCGGCCTTTTCCGCCTGGATTTGATGAACGGCGTCCAGCACCACCATACCTTCGGCGACTTCCGTGGTGTAGTCCTGGAATTTTCCTTCGCCCTTTTCTCCGCGCCAGATGCGAAACGTTGCCGTCGCCATTACTTCATCTCCTCGATGATTTGCTTCAGGTCCTCTCGCATGGCCGGAATCGGCTCGCGAGTGAGCTGCATTTCATCCCCAGCGCCTTTTTGCACGACGATGTTGAATCCGCCATAGCGCTCGTCCTTGGCCGGAAAATCATCGCGGAAATGAGCGCCGCGGCTTTCCTTGCGCTCCAGAGCGGCGCGAGTAATGATTTCCGACACGGTCAAGAGATTATGCAGATCAAGCGCAGTGTGCCAGCCGGAGTTGTATTCGCGGTTTCCATCCACGCCGACTCGATCACTGGCAACTTTTAGTTCTCTCAGGCGGTCCAGCGCCTGCAACATCTCCTGCTCCTGACGCACGATCCCCACCAGGTCCTGCATGACATCCTGCAGCGTATGTTGCACGGTATATGGATTTTCGGTCCCTGGGTGCTCGAACGGCCGCAGGGCCCATCTTTCCGCCGATACCAGGTCCGCAGAATTTGTCGCACCCAGCGAGTTATTCTTTCGCGAAGGCCGCCGCGTATTCCCCGGCCCGCTTACCGAAAACCAATAGATCGGAGAGCGAGTTCCCACCCAGCCGGTTCGCACCGTGCAAACCCGCAGCGCATTCTCCCGCGGCAAACAGTCCAGGCACGTCGGACATTTGGGAGTCAGCGTCAACCCGGATTCCTCCCATCATGTAGTGCGTCGTGGGCCCCACTTCCATCGGCACCTGCGTAATGTCGATGTCGGCCAGTTGTTTGAACTGGTGGTACATGCTGGGCAGCTTCTTCTTAATGCGTTCCGGAGCGTTGGGAATTTTTTCTTTAATCCAGGCGATGTCCAGGAACACGCCGCCGTGTGGGCTTCCGCGTCCTTCCCGCACTTCCCGTCGGATGCACCGAGCGACGTGGTCGCGCGTCAGCAGTTCGGGTGGGCGCTTTGCATCCTTATCGCCCTGCGTGTACCGCCAGCCTTCCTCTTCTGAATTGGCGGTCTGGTTTACATATAACGGCGGAATGTCTTTGAACATGAACCGTTCGCCATCCCGGTTCCGCAGCACTCCGCCCTCGCCGCGCACGCCCTCCGTAACCAGAATGCCGCGCACGCTGGGCGGCCAGATCATCCCCGTGGGATGAAATTGCACAAACTCCATGTCGGCCAGCGCCGCGCCGGCGTGATAGGCGAGCGAATGGCCGTCTCCCGTGTATTCCCAACTGTTGCTGGTGATTTTGAAGGCCCTTCCAATTCCTCCCGTCGCCAGCACCACGGCTTTGGCGCGGAACAGGTGAAATCGCCCGCGCTCGCGATCGTAGCCAAAGGCGCCCGCGATGCGATCGCCATCTTTCAGCAGCGTGACGATGGTGTGCTCCATGAAAACATCCAAACCGAGATGGATTCCATGGTCCTGAAGGGTGCGAATCATCTCAAGCCCGGTGCGGTCGCCCACATGCGCCAGCCGGGGATAGCGATGACCGCCAAAATTCCTTTGCAGAATCCGGCCGTCGCTGGTGCGATCGAAAAGAGCGCCCCACGCCTCCAATTCGCGGACGCGTGCCGGAGCTTCCTGGGCGTGCAACTCCGCCATCCGCCAATTGTTCAGGTATTGGCCGCCGCGCATGGTGTCTGCAAAGTGGACTTGCCAGCTATCGCGGTCGTCCACATTTCCCATCGCCGCCGCCACGCCGCCCTCCGCCATTACCGTGTGCGCTTTGCCCAGAAGCGATTTCGTAATAACCGCGACCTTTACCCCGGCAGCCGAGGCCTCCACGGCGGCGCGCAGGCCGGCGCCTCCGGCCCCAATGATCAGAACGTCGTGCTCGTGAGTGATGTACTCGGCCACTAGAAGATCCTCCAGTCAGTCCACACACCCATGGAGCACATACGCACATAAAAATCACTGAACCCAACCGTGAACAGGCTGCACCAGGCAAACAGCATGTGCCGCCGGTTCAGGCAACTCACGCAGTCGTAGGCTCGCTTGCGGACAGGCGCGCCTGCCAAGCGGTCGCGAACGCCGCCGACCAGATGGCGAAAGGAGTGGCAGCCAAGCGTGTAGGAGCTGAGTAGCACGAGGTTCGTCAACAAAACCAGAGTGCCGACGCCCACGCCAAACCGGCCGTTGAACCAGAACGCATCCCAAACGTCGCGCAAGAGAATAATCAGAAACACGAGAGCCAGATAAAGAAAATAGCGATGAATGTTTTGGATGATCAACGGAAAAGATCGCTCACCGACGTAGGTTTTTCGCGGCTCGCCAACAGCACAGGATGGGGGATCCGCCCAAAAAGCCTTGTAATACGCTCCCCGATAGTAGTAGCAGGTCACTCGAAAGCCGCCGGGCGCCCATAGGATGAGCATCGCCCCGGTGACCCATGCCGGCATCCAGCTTGGGTTTGCGCCGAACCAGCTTTGGGCACCGAACAATACCGGCGAATAAAACGGCGAAAGGTAGGGCCCGAATCTGAAGTGCTGACCTTGCAGCGCGGCCCACGTGGAGTACACGATGAATGTTGACAGGCCCAAAAAAACAACCAGCGGCTGCAGCCACCAGTTGTCAGCTCGCCGGGTCTGCCCAAAACCCGAGCGCAACAATGGGACATCGATCTGAGACATCGAGCCTCCTCACTCGTCGTTGCTTGCCGTTGCCGTCAGGAACTACCCGGCGGCGCTTCAATACGAAACGGTAGCCATGATACAGCGAAACTCATCGTCCTTGCGTTGGGATCAACGTGTTGGGATCAACATCCACCCCGCCATCCCGCTATGGTACATTTCTGGTGACCACCAGTTTGAAGCCTGGCCGGACGGAACTGTGCTGATGAGCAAGGGACGCGAGATTCGCAGCTATGACTACGTGAATCATCCCTACGAACGCGTCCGAGCGGCGTTGACCCAGGACGCACTCACTGTATTCCAGGCCGCCACCAAGGCCGCCACTTCTCGCGCGCATTCAGTTGCCGCTGAACTGCACGTGGATTTCGGCGGTGTCGCGGTAAGTACCGACATCAGGATTTTCGTGAAGAGCATCGAGAACAAAGTTGCTGATTCCAGTTCAGGTCCCGAAACGCGGTTGCAGCTGGAATGGGAGGCCGCGGTAACGCCCCGATTGTTCCCGTTCATGAAGGCAGAGCTGTCTATTTATCCGCTGACCTCCACCGAAACTCAGTTGGATTTCCTAGGCGTGTATGAGCCGCCTTTGGGGGCGGTGGGCAAGACGATGAATGCGATCGCCGGCCACCGCATTGCCGAGGCGTCAGTCCATCGCTTCGTGGGTGACGTGGCCGGATACCTCCGGCAGGCCTTGGCGTAGGTATCGACCCAAGGTCGCTTATCGCGCGCAATTTCGTCCTTTGGAATCCATGCCTTTTCGAAAACTTCGTGAATCCCGAGCGTGATGACGGTAGTCTCGGCAATACAGGCTCTCCAGTATTGTTGTTGCCCGTGAGTTCCGCCTAGGCTACTGCGAGGCCTCGACATCAGCTTCAAGGCGAAATGGTTAGGACTGCTTATTTCCGTACCTGAGCCTGTTGGAGGGAGGAATCCTTTATGAGACGCTTCACATTCTTCTTGGCCGCAGCTGCAACCATGGCCGGCCTTGCCGCCCTTATGGCTCCTGCACCCGGACGCGCGGATGGGGAGCGCACCCCGCTCTTCGTTACTGAAATTCCTCAAGGGTACCGCGATTGGAGGTGGATCTCCTCGGCCCACGAAGCCGGCAACCTCAACAGTCTAGGGGCCGTCTTGGGCAACGATGTAGCCATCAACGCCTTCCGGGAGGGAAAGCTTCCGTTCCCTGACGGCACAATCATTGCGGCTTTGCATTACCATCACGTGCCATCGGACGAAAACAACAAAGTCTTTGGCCAGGCCCAATCTTTCGTTCCCGGGACGCCCACGAACATTCAGTTTATGGTCAAGGACTCGACAAAGTACGCCGCCACCGGCGGCTGGGGCTTCGGCCACTTCGCGGACGGCAAACCTGGCGACGTGGCGTTTATGAAAACCTGCTTCCCCTGCCACGAGAAGGCCAAAGCAAGCGACCTTGTTTTTACTCGTTATGCGCCTTGATCCTGAACGCTAAGCGGGAAGGAATGCGGCGATGGCCACACAAGAAATCGGGCCCAGAAACCTTTCGAAGTACCCGCCTGCGAGTTCTGGTAACATTCCCTCGTTCGGGCCCCATGGAGGCCTAGATGTCCCATTTCACTCGTCGTGAATTCCTGAAAACCGGCCTCGCTGCCGGAACCTTGGCCGTCACCGGAAGTCTCCCGCTGATGGCGGCGCAGCCGCAGACCGCAACTGACTACGTTACCCTGGGAAGATCTGGCGTGAAAGTGACGCGGCTGGCCTTTGGCACGGGAAGCTTCAGTGGCCAGGTGCAGCGCGACCTTGGGCAGGACGGGTTCACTCGTCTGGTGCGCTACGCCTACGATCGCGGCATTCGTTTCTTCGAGACCGCCGAATCCTACGGCGAGATGCACAAGATGCTAGGCATCGCGTTGAAGGGCATTCCGCGCGAGAGCTACCAGATCATGTCGAAGGTGACCACTTTCCACGATGGCGTGAATCCGCAGCAGAAGTTCGACGAGTTGCGCGCGCTTGCCAACACCGAGTATTTCGACATCATGCTGCTGCACTGGCAACACACCGCGACCTGGCCCGCCGATACCCACCGCTGGCAGGACGCGATTCTCGAAGCCGAGCACAAGAAAATTGTGGTGAATCATGGCGCGTCGGTACACGGGCTGCCTGCTTTGCGACAGGTTCCTGGGAACGAGTGGCTCAACGTCGCCATGATTCGGGTAAACCACAAGGGCAAGAGCATGGACGCCGAGGACTACGCCACTATGGAACCAGGGAATGTCCCCGAAGTCGTCGACCACGTGAAGGAAGTCCGTAAGGAAGGCATGGGCGTGATTTCCATGAAGCTGATCGGCGAGGGCACTTTCAACCGTGAGGACCGGCAGAAGGCGATGAAGTTCGCGTTCCGAAATGCGGGCGTCGATTGCGTGACCGTCGGCTACAAGAACACGGCTGAGATCGATGAGGCGATTGAGAACTTGAACATGGCGCTGGCGTAGGATCCACAAACGATTTCCCTCCTCGTCCGTCTAAACAGGCAGCGTCTTCCGGAGGATCGAAATGAAGAGACTACCTCTGCTATTTGCCTCGCTTCTAGTGGTCCTGAGTGTTGTCACGACCGGCGCGTCGGCACAGGCCACCGCCGCTGCTACCGACAACACCACACCCAGTTACGACATGAAGGCGCAGGCGCTGCTTGACCTTGGTGGGGTCCAGAAGAAAATGGTGGATTTAGCCAACGCTGTACCTGCGGATAAGTTCACCTGGCGGCCCTCGCCCGATTCGCGGTCGTTTGCTGAGGTTTTCCTGCACGTGGCGGGCGAGCGCTATCAAATCCTCGGCTTGGGAGGAGCGGTGCCTCCGGCGGACTTCGATGGCAAGACATTCGAGAAATCCACAATCGACAAGGCCCAGATCATCGCCCAATTGAACAAGACGTGGGATTTTGCCGAAAAGACGATCAACGGCATGAGCAACGCCGATTTCGCCAAGCCGCTGCCGAAGCTGGGGCCGCAGGCCAATGCCGGCGATGTCGTGTACATCCTGGTGGCGGATGCGCATGAACACCTCGGTCAGTTGGTTGCTTATGCACGGGTAAACGGAATTGTCCCGCCCTGGACGGCAGCAGCGCTGAAGAAAGCGGCGGAGAGGAAGGCCGAGGAAAAGAAGCCGCAGTAGCGGCGGACTCCGCCTGGGCCTCGCCAAGCGCGCCGATTGCCTCCGAGTTCGTTGCCTCGATCTCGCCCGGGTTGGTATAGTCTTTATTCCATGTATCGCGACTTTCAGGCTTCTGACCGCTGGACCAAAAAGCAGGTGCACTGCCTCTACCAGGCGCTGATTGTGGCCGTGGCCACCCGCCATGCCGACGCGGTGGACATCAAGTTTCTGGTAGACGGGCGCCCGGTGTGGGTAGTCCTGCCGTTAGTTGCCTGGGACGAATACAAGAGGCGCACGGGCAAGACGATCACCGACCGTCTGGCGATCCAGATTGCCGGACGCTTTCTAAAGTATGCGCTCGAGTCCGGCGAAGGCGGGGGGCGGGAAATGTACTCGCTGACCGTCGAGCAAACATTGCAGCATTTGGACGCGGTGGTAAATGAAGTTGAGCCTGCGGTGGCGGGGTGAATCCGTCAAGCTTTGATCTGAAAATCCCACGATCCACTCAACGAACCGGTTTGCCCAATGCCGCAACTGCCTGGGACGGTGAAAGCCGGACCCGGAAGGTATCCTGACCTCCGCAGCTGATCACCGTATTCTGGTCGCTGTACTCTCGCACCCAGATGACCCGTTCCGGGTTCACGAAGACTTCCAGGCCGTTTACATCTTCAAACATGACGAACTCCACGCCGCCTCCTCGATGATGCTCTCGCCGGAAGATAGCACGATTCAGGTTGGCCGGAACTAATTCTTAGCGCAGAGTTCTTCGAGTCATCCCCGCACACCCGCCACGGCCATCATTCTTCCGGTCACGCCATGTTCAGCCCGGTGGGAAAACAAAATGTCGGTGCGACAGGCGGTGCACAGGGGAATCTCGGAGATATTTTTCGCGGGGACTCCGGCATCGAGCAACTGGCGGCGATTCGCCTCGGCGAGGTCGAGGAAAATCTGCTCTGGCAGTTCACTGTGGCCGGGGGCGCGCGAAGTCAGAAAAAACAGCGGATATTTTTCATGGATCTCGTCGGTCTCTTTGGTGACACGGAAAAGGCTGCTGCCATAGCTGAATTGAGATTCGAACGCCGCGCGGACTTCTGTCCCGACCTGATAGCAGCAGCCGCGAATGCCGGGGCCGATGACGGCCTTCAGGTCGCCCGGGCGGCTGCCGAAGTGGCGCCGCATCTCGCCGACGCCTTTTTCCGCGATTCGCTTGACGGTGCCGCGCCATCCGGCGTGGAAAACGCCAACGGCGTGACGTTTGGTGTCGGCAACGATGATAGGGAGGCAGTCCGCGGTCAAGACAGCCAAAAGGATTGCCGGAGTGCTGGTCACGAGGCCGTCCCCGGCCAGAGGCTTTTCTGGAACGGCGGAGACGCAGTGGATCAGGTCGGAGTGAATCTGGCGGAGGGTGACGATGGGCCGGGGTTTGCTTTCCCTTTTCTTTTTTTCTAGGGCTGCGGCGAAGGCCTGCCGGTTGCGCTCGACCGCTATGCGCGAGTCGTGAGCGGTGAATCCCAGGTTCAGGGCGCGACCGCCATAGGGTTTCGAAAATCCGCCTGCGCGGGTGCTGAAACCATGAACCAGCCACGGAATCCGTGATAACGAATCGGCTCGGAGAACGTCTATCTCTGTTTTGCGCGCGGGTTTGGATTGGGTGGGCACCTGGTCATCTTATCAACTCGACCATGCCAACTCAGGGCTGCGCTGCACGCGTATAATCACCCATTTGCCTGTCTGAATTTAACTCGGAGAAGAGAATGCGTTTGAGACCTGCAATTTTAATAGCGGCACTTCTGGCAACGGCAGCCGTCGCCCAGCAACAGACCGACAACCAGCAACCGGCAGCGCCGCAGCAGCAGGCGCAGTCGCAGAAGAAGGCGGCAAAAGCGCCGCCTGCGCAGGCGAAACCGGAGCAACCGGCGGCGAAGCCTGCTGAACCCGCGCCGGCTCAGCCTGAACCCAAGGCGACTGACGACAAGGACAAAAAAGAAGAAACCTTCGACATGACCGAGGTAGCGCCGGTGGTGACGCATCACCAAGTCACCGTTGATGGCAAGACGTTCTGAAATATACGGCGACGACAGGACGGCTGCCGATCAAGCGCGGCGACGGCAAAATCGAAGCCGAAATGTTTTTTGTGGCTTACTCGCTCGACGGTCAGGACGCGGCCAAGCGTCCGCTGACGTTTGCGTTTAACGGCGGACCGGGATCGGCGTCGATCTGGCTGCACATGGGCGCGCTGGGCCCGCGGCGGGTAGCGCTGCCTCCGGATGGTTTCCTGCCCGCGCCTCCCTACAAGATGGAGGACAATCCCTACACGCTGCTCGACAAGAGCGACCTGGTGCTGGTGGACGCCATCGGTACCGGATTCAGCCGCGGTGAAAACACAGAAACTTCCAAGAAATTCTGGGGCGTGAAGGGCGACATCGAGGCCTTCAGCGAATTCATTCGCCTGTACCTTACCCGCAACGAGCGCTGGAGTTCGCCGCTGTTCCTGCTGGGAGAAAGCTATGGCACCACCCGCGCCGCGGGGATCGCCGGGCATCTGGCCGAAGAGGGGATCACCTTCAACGGGATCACCCTGCTTTCCACGGTGCTGAATTTTCAGACACTGGAAGACACCAGGACCAACGACCAGCCCTACATTTTCCTGATCCCGTCGTTCACCATGGTGGCGGGATATCATCACAAGCTGCCGCCAGACTTACAGCAGGACCCGAACAAGGCGCGGCTCGAGGCCGAGCAGTGGGCTACAGGCGAATACGCGCAGGCGTTGGCCAAGGGAGATGCGATTTCTCCCGAAGCGCGGCAGCATGTCATCGAGCAGATGGCGCGCTACACCGGGTTGACCAAGGAAGTGATTGACCAGGCCAATCTGCGCATCGATGTGCCGAAATTCACGCACTATCTGTTGATTGATCAGAAGCTGCGGGTGGGGCGGTTGGACGGACGCTACACCGGGCCTGATCCCGACGGCCTCCTGGACACACCCTTTTACGATCCCACCGAGGCCAACACCATGTCGCCGTACAACTCGGTGTTCAACAACTACGTGCGCACCGAGCTGGGTTACAAAACCGACATGCCGTACTACGTTTTTGCGCATGAGGCCGGCTTCGAAGACAAGTGGGACTGGGGCTCGGCGGGAGAAGGCTTCCCGGACACGGCCAGCGCGCTGCGCCGGGCGCTGGTGCAGAACCCCTTCTTGAAGGTTCTGGTGATGGAGGGCTATTACGACCTGGCCTGCCCCTACTTTGCCGCGAATTACACCATCGATCACCTGAATTTGCCGGAGAAATACCGGGCGCAGGTCTCGTATGCCACTTATAACTCGGGACACATGGTCTATTTGCCGATTGAGAGCCTGAAGAAGATGAAGGGCGACCAGGCGGCATTTGTCGATAAAGCCACGTCGGGGCAGTAGTTAGCCACCGGTAGTGGCTCGATGCGGGATCCTTCGCTTCGCTCAGGATTTCGCCAGCGGGCTCGGTTTTTAGCCTGCCCTGAGCAACCGAGCGAAGCGAGGTGCCGAACGGGCCCGCTAAACGGCTCAACTTGCTTCCGGGCTGGTTATCAGGTACAAACGGCGCAGTGCCTATGCTGCGCCGTTCTCTTTTTCTCACCCTCATTTTTTCCCTCCCGTTGGCCGCCCAAACGCCGACGCCGGCGACCGTCCCGGTACTTCCCGCGAAGCCGCCGGACCATTCCCAGGAATCGTATGTCGTTGAGAAGCTGAAGACTTCTTATCGCTTCGAAAATGACGGCACGGGGCGGCGGGAGATCTACGCCCGCATCAAGGTCCAGAGTGAAGCCGGTGTCGAGCAGTGGGGGCAACTGGTTTGGGGATACAACTCAGCCAACGAAAAAATTGAGGTGCCCTTTGTGCGGGTACTGAAAACCAATGGCAGCACCGTCGCTGCATTGCCGGATGCGATCCAGGACTTGAGCATCCCGCTGGAAAAAGAAGCGCCGGTGTACACCGACTACCGGCAGAAGCACGTGACCGTCCCCGGCCTGCGTCCGGGCGAGGAACTCGAATATGACTTTGTGACCGTGACGCATACCGCGCTGTCTCCGGGGCAATTCTGGATGGAGCACGACTTTGCCAACGACGGCACCGTGCTCGACGAGCAACTGGAACTCGATGTCCCGCAGGACCGCAAGATCACGCTCAAAACCAAGCCGGGGAGCGATCCTAAGATCACCGAAGCCAATGGCCGCCGCATTTACACCTGGACCAGTTCACACGTTGACAAGGACGAGAGCGACAAGAGCGATAAGGACAAGAAGAAGGAGAAGGAAAAGACCAAGAAGGAACCCGAGGCCCCGGCCGTGCAGATGACGACCTTTGCCAGTTGGGAGCAGATGGGGCGCTGGTACGCGGCGCTGGAGAAAGACCGCCGCCAGCCGGACGCAGAAATCCGCGCCAAGGCGGCCGCGCTGACCGCGGGCAAGAGCACCGATCTGGACAAGATTCAGGCGCTCTACGATTACGTCGCGCCGAACTTCCGCTACATCAGCCTTTCATTCGGGGTGGGCCGCTTTCAGCCCCACGCCGCCGTCGACGTGCTGCACAACGAATACGGCGACTGCAAGGACAAGCACACGCTGCTGGCTTCGCTGCTGGAAGCTTCGGGCTATCACGCTTCATCGGTGTTGATTAACTCCAGCCGCAAGATTGATCCTGACGTGCCTTCGCCCTCGCAATTCGATCACGTTTTCACCATGGTGCCGCTGGGCAAAGACGAAATTTTCATGGACAGCACCACCGAGGTGGCCCCCTTCCGGCTGCTGGCCCCGCCTCTGCGCGACAAGCAGGCGCTCATAATTCCCCAAGAGGGAACGCCGCATCTGGAAAAGACCCCGGCGAACCCGCCGATGATGAACCGGCAATTCTCAGAAGTCGTGGGCAAAGTGAACGAGCTGGGAAAACTCGATGCGCATGTCAGCTATGAGTTGCGCGGCGACTCGGAACTCTACATGCGCATGCTTTTCCGCCGCGTTCCCCGCAACAAGTGGAACGAGTGGGTCAAGAGTATCAGCGCGTACAGCGGGCTGGCCGGAGAGGTCTCCGACCTGAACGTGAGCGATCCGGCGGCGACCCACGAGCCTTTCAAGGTGGAATACAAGGTCGCGGCGGCGAATTTCTATGACTGGTCCAAAAAGAAGGCGGACCTGACGCTGCCGCTGTCGCAAGTCACCATGGCGGAGCCGAACGACGAGGACGATACCGATCCGGTAAAGATCGGCTCGCCGGTCGAGTTTGTGTACAAGCTGCGATTGGAATTCCCCGCCAAGTACACCGAGCGGGCGCCGTTTCCCTTCTCCATGAAGCGCGATTACGCCAACTACGCTGCTACTTATAAGGTCGATGGCACGGTCTTCACCGCGGAACGCGACCTGACCACCAGCATGAACGAACTGCCGGCGGAGCGGAACAGCGACTATACCGCCTTTCGCCGCGCCGTGCTGGCCGACTCCGGCCAGCATCTTTCGATTGACAGCAGCGCGGCGCCTGCGCCCACACTTTCCACCGACCTGAAGGGCGACGACCTTTACGATGCCGCCAGATCGGCGGCGCAACGCGGGGACTTCAGAACTTCCATCGAGCTGCTGCAAAAGCTGGTGGCGGCGGATCCGAAACACAAAACGGCGTGGATGGACCTGGGCCGCGACTACATGGTGCTGCGGCAGACCGATGACGCCATCAACGCCTTCAAGAAGCAAGCTGAGCTGAATCCTTATGACGAGTACGCATTCGGCGCGTTGGGTTGGGCCTACACCACCGAGCGTAAGTACGACGACGCCGCCGCTGCCTTCAACAAGGCGATCGAGATCAATCCGCTCAGCGACTACGCCCACAGCGCGCTGGGCGCGATGTACCAGGAATCGCATCAGTACGACAAGGCAGTGCCCGAACTGGAGAAAGCGGCTTCGCTGAAGTCGGATGATTCCGGCTTGCAGATCAATCTGGGCAACGCTTATCTCAATCTGGGGCAGGATGACAAGGCGCTGGCAGCCTTTGATCGTGCCATCCAGATTTCTGCCACGCCCGAAGTGTGGAACGACATTGCGTATCAGCTGTCGCTGAAGCAGGTGCATCTGGACCGCGCGCAGCAGTACGCCGAGTCGGCGGTGACGGCGATTGCGAATGCGCTGCGCAACCTGACCATCGATCAGTTGTCAGACCGCGACCTGGGTCTGGTTTCTGAGCTCGACGCCAACTGGGACACGCTGGGCTGGGTCTATTTTGCGCGCGGCGACATGGCCAAGGCGGAGAAATACGTGGACGCTGCCTGGCTGCTGGGCGAGCACGGCGAGGTCGGCGATCATCTGGCGCAGATCTACGAAAAGCGCGGACATAAGAACGAAGCCATCGATACCTACGCAATGGCAATGTCAGGAATCCGGCCCACGCTGGAGACCCGCGGAAAACTGGCGGCGCTGGTCGGCGGCGAGGCCAAAGTGCCGGCAGCGATTGAGCAGCACAAGATGGCGCTGCAGGCGACGCGCACGCTGAAGCTGGGGAAGGTCGCCCAGGCGGCAGGCACGGCGGAGTTCTTTGTGGTGGTGACGTCGTCGCCCGCGGGCGCGAAGATCGAGGCGGCGAAGTTTATCACCGGAGAAGAAAAGCTGAAGCCGCTCACTGAGAACTTGAAGAGCGCGAAGATTGATTTTGCTTTCCCGGATGACGTTCCGACCAAAATTCTCCGGCGCGGGATCCTCGCCTGCTCGAAAGACAACGGGGAGTGCGAATTTCGTGATGATGCTGCCGGAAGATGTGCACTCGGTGGACTGAAGACTTTTTTCACCACAGAGACACAGGGTCACAGAGGAATCTGTTTCTTTTAGCCTTTCGTCGCTGCTTGTTCGTAGGCGTAGGCTGCGCGTAATACTTTCGCCTCGCCGCCCGGCGGGCCGACAATCTGCAAACCAATGGGTAGTCCTTTTTCGTAAATCCGCAAGGCATAGAAATCGCGGGCAATCCCCAGACATTGATGGGACGCGTGTTGCGCAGCAGGAGTAACTCGGCGGGGCGCAGTAGAGACGGGTCTTGTGTCAGGTCGGCGATTCGCGGCGCGGGAATAGGAGTTGTTGGCGTTACGAAGACGTCGATCTCCTCGAATGTTCTTGCGATGTCGCGGCGCGATTGCTGAAGATTTGTCAGTGCTTGTTGGTACTCGCTTTCGCTGATGGGTTCTCCGGTGCGGATTCGTCGCAGGGTTTCGGGGTCGTAAAGTTCGGGCGATGACGTGACTCTCTCGCGGTGGTAGGCATAGGCTTCGGCGGCCTGCAGAGTACGGTCTTCATCGACAGGGAGATTCAGTTCGCGGATTCCTTCCGCTCGCGTTGTGATGTCGGCGATGGCCTTCTCGACGGCCGCGGCAACCTCTGGGTCTAGGTCGTCGAAGAAGTATTTTCGCGGAACTCCGATCACGAAATTCTCTATCCCGACTTTTAGGGTCTTGTGGAAAGTGGTGGGCGGTTCGGTGATGGCATCGAGCATGATGGCGGCGTCTTCCACCGTGCGCGTCAAGGGACCGGCGTGGTCTAGCGAAACCGAAAGCGGGATGATTCCATCGGTGCTCACCAGTCCGTAGGTCGGTTTTAATCCAACAATGCCGCAGAGCGCGGCAGGCTCCCGGACGGAGCCGGCGGTGTCGGTGCCGATGGCGGCGTAGCACATGCCGGATGCGACCGCGGCGGCGGAGCCTCCGGAAGAACCGCCGGTGATGAATTCAGGATTCACGGGGTTGCGCGGCGGGCCATGGTAGCTGATCAGAGAACTACCGCCATAGGCGAACTCGTGCAGATTGTTCTTGCCGATCAAGACCGCGCCTGCAGCCCTCAGCTTTTTCACCACGAAAGCGTCTTCTGTCGGGACGCGGTCTTTGAAAGCTGCGCTGGCGGCGGTGGTGCGAACGCCGGCGGTGTCGATCAGGTCTTTCAGGCCGATGGGGATTCCATGCAGCGGCCCGCGGTAATTTCTGGCGGCGATTTCATGTTCTGCGAGCTGGGCTTCCTGCAGCGCGGACTCGGCTGTGACCGTTATGAAGGCATTTAGCGTTGAGTTAAGGCGCATGATGGCTTCCAGGCACTCGTTGGTTAGATCCACTGGAGAGATTTCACGGCGGCGGACTTGCCCGGCGGCTTCGGCGAGGGTGCGCATGGGATTCCAACATTAAATCACTGGACTGCTCGTCCAGCGCGGGCCATGCGGAACAAAATCCGCAGGGAGTTACATATGTGGAAAACTTTTTTGGCTAAAGCCCAAAGATTGATTTCCAAATTCAAATGAACTGCTATAATTTCCAGTTTCACAAACCAGCTATCTTTTTATTCGTGGATGATTCGTGGGTTGAAGCGAAAGTGTAGGAAATTTCCTGCCCTGAAGCTTCTTACGAAAGCTCTAATAGATGCAGATCTTTCATCGCAGCGCTAATGTACTTGCGAGGGCTTCGATTTACGCCGGAATATTTGCTTTTGCCGGCTTGCTGTGGGCAGGGGTGCAGTTACAGCGTTCGCCGTATATAACCAACGCTGGAATTGCCCGGCCGCAGCCCGCGCCCTTCAGCCACGAGCACCATGTGGCCGCGATTGGTATTGACTGCCGCTATTGCCACACTTCGGTTGAAACGTCGAGCTTTGCCGGCATTCCTCCCACTAAGACCTGCATGAACTGCCATTCGCAGATCTGGACCAACGCGGCGTATCTGGAGCCGGTGCGCGAGAGCTTCCGCAGCGGAAAGTCGCTGGTTTGGACTCGAGTCAACGATCTGCCGAATTTTGTGTATTTTGACCACAGCATTCACGTGACCAAGGGCGTAGGCTGCAACACCTGCCACGGCCCGGTGGACCGCATGCCGCTGATGTTCAACTACGCCTCGCTGCAAATGGAGTGGTGCATCAACTGCCATCGCGGGCCGGAAAAGAATCTGCGGCCGCGGGACCAGGTGTTCAACATGCGCTATCAGCAGCCGAGCACGAATTTGCCGGTTGTGGTGGATGGGAAGACGTTCACCCATCAGATTGATCTGGGCAAGTATCTGGTGCAGAAGTACAACGTGCGGTCTCCGATGGATATTACAAGTTGTTCGACGTGCCATCGGTAGCGGATTTTGAGTTTGGGTGGAGCAGCGCTTCAGCGCTGCATTCAGGGATTGGAAACTGACCGGCTTCAGCCGCTGAGGTACCTCAGGGGCTGAAGCCCACAAGAGGGTGGCTGTTTAATGCAGGCCTAAAGGCCTGCTCCACCCAGATTGATGGCTGATGAAGATCGCTCATGAATAACGAAGAGCAAAAGCCGCATCGCGAGGCAGTCTGCCCCAGCAAGACGGGCAAACTCGACTTGGTACAGGTCCGCGCCGACATTGAAAAGAAAAATGGGCCGGAATTCTGGCGCAGCCTGGAAGAACTCGCCGGCACCACCGAGTTCCGCGAAATGATGCATCGCGAGTTCCCCAAAGGCGCGTCCGAATGGCTGGACGCGGTTTCGCGGCGCGGATTCCTCAAGCTGATGGGCGCGTCCATGGCGCTCGCGGGCATGACCGGCTGCACCAAACAGCCGTTTGAGCCGATCGTGCCTTACGTTAAGCAGCCGGAAGAACTCGTCCCCGGGCGGCCGCTGTTCTTTGCCAGCGCATTCACGCTCGGCGGATACGGGTCTCCGGTCCTGGTTGAGAGCCACATGTACCGTCCGACCAAGATCGAGGGCAACGCTGATCATCCGGCAAGCCAGGGCGGCACCGACGTTTACGCGCAGGCTTCGATTCTCGACATGTACGACCCCGACCGCTCGCAGAACGTGATCTACGACTGGCGACATCAGCACATGGTCGGCGTTGACTGAAGCTCTGCGAGGACCGCTGAATTCGCAGAAGGCGGTCAACGGCGCGGGCATTCGCATTCTTTCGCGGTCGTTTTCGTCTCCCACGCTCGCTGACCAGATGCAGGACCTGCTTAAGCGCTTTCCAGAAGCCAAGTGGCATTTCTGGGAGCCGGTCAATCGCGACAACGTTTATGCCGGCGCGCAAATGGCCTTCGGTCAGCCGGTTGAGACCACTTACAAGCTCGATGCCGCTGATGTAATCGTTTCGCTTGACGCGGACTTTCTCTCTGCCGGATTCCCCGGAACCACGCGCTATGCGCGGGATTTCGCCAAGCGGCGCGATCCGGATGGAAAGATGAACCGGCTGTATGTGATCGAGAGCACGCAGAGTGCGACGGGGGCGAAGGCGGACCATCGGCTTCCGCTACAAGCGTCCAAATTCGACGATTACGTGCGGTTTTTGGCGTCAGCTGTCGGCGTCTATGGGCAGGGCGCGGGTTCATGGATGGGGGCAACGGCTGATCTAGCTGCTCATGCCATGATTCCCGACCTAATGGCTAATCGGGGCTCCAGCCTTATCATCGTTGGGGATCACCAGCCGCCAGCTGTGCACGCACTTGCCCATGCAATGAACGAAAAGCTCGGCAACATCGGCAAGACAGTTTTCTACTCCGATCCGGTGCTTGTGGACACCGCCGACCACAACGGGTCGCTCAAGACTTTGGTCGACGACACGCGCGCGGGCAAGGTTGATCTACTGATCATCCTTGGCGGCAACCCGGTTTACGACGCGCCTGCTGACTTCGGTTTTGCCGACGCGCTCAAGAACACGAACATTCCGATTCGCGTTCACCTCGGCCTGCACCAGAACGAAACCGCCGAGCTTTGTCAGTGGCATGTGAATGAAGCGCACTACCTTGAAGCCTGGGGCGATACGCGGACGTATGACGGCACGGTGAGCATCGTGCAGCCGCTGATTGCGCCGCTTTACGGCGGGAAGAGCGCGCATGAAATGATTTCGCTGCTGGCCGGTCAGCCCTCCACCGCCGGGCATGACATTGTCCAGAATTATTGGAAAACCAAGCACACCGGCGCCGATTTCGACATGTGGTGGCGCAAGGCGCTGCATGACGGCTGGATTGACGGCACGGCATACGCGCCGAAGCAGGTTTCGACAAAGGCGACCAACTTCCCGGCTCCAGCTGCCGCCAGTGGCGACATCGAACTCAACTTCCGCCGCGATCCTTCCATCTACGACGGCCAGTTCTCGAACAACGGCTGGCTCCAGGAATTGCCCAAGCCCATGAGCAAGATGACTTGGGACAATCCGCTGTGGATGGGGCCGGCGATGGCTGAGCGTATGGGAATACAGAGCGGAGACATGGTTCTCATCGAGTTGAACGGAAACTCGATGAAGCTGCCAGTCTGGATTCAGGCCGGGCATCCGGATAAGTCGGTCACGGTGTTTCTCGGCTACGGCCGCCAGCGTGCGGGCCGGTCCGGTACAGGCCAGGGATTTGACGTTTATCCGCTGCGCTACAGCGCGACACCGTGGTTCACCTCGGCCGGAGTCAAAGTCAGCAAGACTGATGGCACTTACATTCTCGCCACAACCCAGGGCTATCAGACCATGGACGTGGGCGACGAAGAGCGTCCGCTGGTTATGACCAAGACGCTGGCGGAGTACCAGAAGCACGCTGGCGAAAGCTTCGACGCAGACAAGCCCACGGAAAGCCTGTATCCGCCCTTCGACTACAAGTCGCAGCCGTATGCGTGGGGCATGGCGATTGATTTGAATTCGTGCATTGGATGCAACAACTGCATCGTCGCCTGCCAGTCGGAAAACAATATTGCCGTAGTCGGCAAGGAACAGGTCAACAAAGGCCGCCACATGCACTGGCTGCGCGTGGACGCTTACTACCAGGGTGACCGCAACAATCCCAAGGCGTATTTCCAGCCGGTGCCGTGCATGCAGTGTGAAAACGCGCCATGCGAGCTGGTCTGCCCGGTGGGCGCGACCACGCACAGCACCGAAGGCCTGAACGACATGGTCTATAACCGCTGCGTTGGGACGCGCTATTGCTCGAACAACTGTCCTTACAAAGTGCGGCGGTTTAACTTCCTGCGCTTCTCGGAATTCGACGTGCCGCAGCTCAGGATGATGCACAATCCCGACGTGACCGTGCGAACGCGCGGCGTCATGGAAAAGTGCACCTACTGCGTGCAGCGCATCAATCACGCTCGCATTGATTCCGAGACGGCGTCGGTGCGCGAAGGGCAGGACATCAAAATCAAAGACGGTGAATTGCAGACGGCGTGCCAGCAGTCATGCCCGGCGAATGCAATCGTGTTCGGCAACATCAATGATCCGAACAGCCTGGTTTCGAAGTGGAAGGCGAAATCCCGCAATTATGGCCTGCTGGACGATCTGAATACGCGTCCGCGGACCACGTATTTGGCGGAGATTCGCAATCCGAATCCGGAATTGGAAAGCAGCTCTTAGCTGTGCGGCTCTTGGCTCTTTAGCTTGAACCGGATCGGTTTGGCTAAGAGCTAACGAGCTAAGAGCTAAGAGCTAGAATTTAAAATGGCGAGACCAACCGAAGTCGAACCCGGCGAGCAGAAAGCACCGGTCATACAGCCGGGGCACACCTTTGCCTCCATCACCGAGAAGGTCAGCGCGATCGTGCTGCACCGGCCGATCATGGGCGGATGGGTTCTGGGCATGTTCATCTGCTTCATGATCCTGCAATGGTTTCTGTTTGCGGTGTGCTGGCTGTTCTACCGCGGCGTCGGAGTGTGGGGCGTTAACATTCCCGATCGGCTGGGGATTCGCCATCGTCAATTTTGTGTGGTGGATTGGTATTGGCCACGCCGGAACGCTGATCTCCGCCATTTTGCTCCTGCTGCAGCAGTCGTGGCGCAACTCGATTAACCGCTTTGCGGAAGCGATGACGCTGTTTGCGGTCGCTTGCGCCGGAATGTTCCCGCTGCTCCACTTGGGCCGGCCGTGGCTGTTCTATTGGCTGTTCCCGTATCCCAACACCATGTCGTACTGGCCGAACTTCCGCAGCCCGCTGGTGTGGGACGTGTTTGCGGTCACCACCTATCTGACGATTTCGCTGGTGTTCTGGTTTGTCGGACTGATTCCCGATCTCGCCACCATGCGCGACCAGACCGACAATAAGGCGCTGAAGTTTGTGTTTGGCGCGGCCGCCATGGGCTGGCGCAATTCCGTCCGCCACTGGAACCGCTACGAGACGGCGTATCTGCTGCTCGGGCGGACTGGCAACGCCGCTGGTGCTCTCGGTGCACACGGTTGTGAGCTTCGACTTCTCGGTGGGCATTGTTCCGGGATGGCATACCACGATTTTCCCGCCCTACTTTGTTGCGGGCGCGATTTATTCCGGATTCGCCATGGTGCTGGTGCTGGCGATTCCCATCCGCAAGTTCTACAACATCGAAGATTTCATCACCAGCGCCACATCGAGAACTCGGCCATGGTCATGCTGGCCACGGGATGGATTGTCGCCTACGGCTACGCCTTCGAAGCCTTCATGAACTGGTATGGTGGCGATCCCTACGAAAGCTTCCTTCGCTGGAACCGGCTGCACGGGCCGTATGCGCCGTTCTACTACGCACTGCTGGTTACCAACCTGGTGATCCCGCAGGTTCTGTGGGTCAAGAAGATCCGCAACAACAACTTCCTGGCTGTTCCTGGTTTCGCTCGATGTACTGGTGGGCATGTGGCTGGAGCGGTTCATTATCGTCGATCGTCAGCCTGACTCGCGACTTCACCAACTCGGCGTTTGGCCAGTACTATCCGACGCATATTGACTGGGCCATCCTGTGCGGCACGCTGGGATTCTTCGCGGCTTGCATGTTCCTGTTCATGCGGGTGCTGCCGGCGGTTTCGATTTCCGAATTGAAGACGCTGTTGCCGCAGGCGCAAGTGACTGTGAGAGCAGACGGAGGTGCATCAGTGAAAGATGCCTCTGCACCTACGGCTCTGATGGCGGAATTCGACAACGTGAATGATGACGTGATTACGCGGCGCGGCGCACTTACGGCGCCGGCTATCGGAAGATCGACGCCTACTCGCCGTTTCCGCTGGAAGAGCTTTCGGAGGCCATCGGTTTCCACAAGAACGGCGTGGCGCTGGTGTGCCTGATCGGCGGACTGCTGGGCGGCTCGGCAGCTTTCACGTTGCAGTGGTGGATCAACAACGTCGCCTATCCGGTCAACATTGCCGGGCGGCCGCTGAATTCGTGGCCGTCGTTCATCATTGTGACGTTTGAAATGACGATTCTGTTCTCTGGACTTTCCGCGGTGTTTGGCATGCTGGCGCTGAATGGGCTGCCCATGCCGTATCACCCGGTGTTCAATGTGCCGCAGTTTGAGTCGGTGACCAACAGACCATTTCTTCCTCGTCATTTTTTCGTCCGACAAGAATTACGACGCGGCGCAGACGCGGAAGTTTCTGGAAGGCCTGGGGCCGATTTCGGTTTCGGAGGTCCCCAGTTAATGGCGAACCTTCGCAAACTTGTTCGGGCTGGGGCTGCTGCTGATTCTGGCTGGCTGCCGTCAGGAAATGTACGACCAGTCGAGGGTGCAGTCCGCTGGCGCAAAGCGACTTCTATACCGACTTGCGCTCGGCGCGTCCGCAGGTGGAAGGAACCGTGGCGCGCGGGCAACTGCACGAGGACACATATCTCTACACCGGAAAGATTGGCGCGAATCCCGGCGACTACATGCCGTTTCCGATGACCGACAAAGATTTGGCACGCGGGCACGAGCGCTTCAACATCTACTGCGCGCCTTGCCATTCGCGGCTGGGCGATGGCAACGGCATGGTGCCGCAGCGCGGATACAAGCATCCGCCGACGTATCATCAGGACCGCCTGCGCAAAGCGCCGCTGGGATACTTTTTTGACGTGATGACCAACGGATACGGCGTCATGCCGGATTACGCGGCGCAGATTCCGCCGCAAGATCGCTGGTGCATTGTGGCCTACATTCGCGCGCTGCAATTGAGCCAGAACGCAACCGCGGCCGACGTTGCCGCGGGAGAAAAAGTGCCCGTCGGCGCCGAAGATGTTTAAAGAGCCGGGTTCCGGCGCAACTCCGGCGACGCCGCTTCCGCCGTCGAGCTTTACAGGAATTGAGGAGAAATGACGCGCGCGCCTCAACACTACCGAATTCGCAGCGCCTGAGATCGTGAACACGATGCATCAGCGCGTCGCTCGGCGTAGGACTGCTGTTTGGCGTGGTCTCGTTGATTGTCGCCATTCTGCCGCCGACGCGCGAACAGTTCTTCCACTCTTATCTTCTCGGTTTCATGCTCTGGCTGGGCGCGTCGCTGGGCAGCATGGCGTTTCTGATGATCCAGCACCTGACCGGCGGCATGTGGGGAATGGTGATTCGCCGGCAGCTCGAAGCGGCGATGAAAATGCTGCCGCTGATGGCGGTGTTATTTGTTCCGATCTGGTCGGGATGCCGTACCTATACAGCGGAACGGCGAGGGCGAAGCACGGCTGGATGAACGCCGACCCGAGCGACGGTCACATGTACACCTGATCAGAGTATCTGACTCGCTTCGGCTCCCCGCATTTTCTGTATCTCGACGGCTATCGTTGCAGCGGGCGGTTGTTTATTTCGCCATCTGGCTGGTTCTCGCGTTCATTTTGACCCGATGGTCGGACGAGCAGGACGCGCCTCCGGTGCAGAACCTAAGCCCACGTTTCCGCAAAATTGCCGCGCCTGGACTGATTCTGTACGCGTTCACGATTTCGTTCGCCGTGATTGACTGGGTCATGTCGCTCGACCCGCGCTGGATTTCGACGATTTACGGGTTCATCTTCATTGTCGGCGAGTGCCTGACGGCGCTGTGCCTGATGGTGATCGTGGAAAGCGATTCTTTCCCGCTACCAGCCGACCGCTTCGCTGCTCAAGCCAAAGGAAGTCCACGACCAGGGCAAGCTGATCCTGACATTCGTGATGCTGTGGGCGTATTTCAGTTTCTCGCAATTGCTCATCATCTGGGCCGGCAATTTGCCGAGCGAGATCACGTTCTTCACGCGGCGGCTGAATGAGGGCTGGCAAAGGATAGGACTGGCACTGGTGCTGTTCCACTTCGCGATTCCGTTCTCTGTTCCTGCTGTCGCGGGGCTTCAAGCGCAATCCGCGCAAGCTGGTGTGGCTGGCGTCGTGGCTCATCTTTATGCGGTTTGTGGATTTGTACTTCTACATTGAGCCGAACTTTCACAAGCGGTCTTCATTAGTCCGCTGACACTGCTCGATATCGTGGTCCCGGCGGCCATTGGCGGGTTCTGGATGGCGCTGTTCTTCCGCAATTTGCGATCGCGTCCGCTGCTGCCGCTGTATGACCAGCACGGACAGGAATTCCTGGAGTATGCAGGAGTGGCCCATGAGTAATCACGGAGCTCCCGGCAAACATCAGGAATGGTGGCGGCTTCGAGCGCGAAGACGTCAACACCACGCCCCTGTTCGGATTCCTGATTGGCCTGGTGGTCACCGGCGTGATCGTCTATTACGTGATTTGGGGGATTTTCCATTTCATGGACGCGTACGAGCGCAAGCACCAGCAAAGCAAGAGCCCCATGGTGGCGATGCAGCCGGATACGCGCGAGCCGGATACGGCGACGCACGCACGAAGAAGATTCAGCAGGAATTTCCCCGAGCCGCGCCTCGAAGACAACGAAGTCACCGAGATCAACGATTTCCGTTATCAGCAGGATGAGACATCTGGCCAGCTACGGATGGGTGGACCAGGGCGGCGGGGTGGTGCGCATTCCGATTGATCAAGCCATGAAGTTGATCGCGCAACGGGGATTGCCGACGATTCCGAAAGCGGGGGTTGCGCCGGCGGCGGAAGGTCGTAGCCGGCTCCGGCGGCGAATACGCCGGTAAAAGGGACAAAGCAGTGAGCCGTAGATTTCACAATTCGATGATCGCCGCGTTCGTAGTGTTGGCGTTAAGCGCCACGATGCTCGGGCCAGAGCATGACCAACGGCATCCTCTCGCCGCCATCGAACATCAAGCCGGCGGGGCTGAACGACGTGGACATCATGCAGAACCTGAACCAACAGATTCCACTCGATCTCGCGTTCCGCGACGAAACCGGAAAGCAAGTCCAGCTGGGAGATTACTTCGGCAAGAAGCCGGTGATTCTCAGCCTGGTGTATTACCGCTGCCCGATGCTCTGCAGCGAGGTGATGGCCGGACTTTCAGGGTCGCTGAAGGCGTTGCAGTTCGATGTAGGCAAGGAATTTGACGTCATCACCGTCAGCTTCGATCCCAACGATACTCCCGAGGCGGCGACCGCGAAGAAAGCCGACTCCATCAAGCGCTATGGACGTCCTGGCGCCGCCGAGGGCTGGCACTTTCTTACCGGGTCGCAGGAATCGATTACTGCGCTCACCAAGGCCGTGGGTTTCGGATACGAATACGATCCCAAGAGCGGCCAGTTTTCGCATGCCACCGCGATCATGATCGTGACCCCGGAAGGCAAGCTGGCACAGTACTACTACGGTGTGGAATATCCGCCGAAAGACTTGCGGCTGGGCCTGATTCAGGCTTCGCAGAACAAGATTGGCACGCTGGCCGACCAGGTGCTGCTGTACTGCTACCACTACGACCCGAGGACCGGGAAGTACGGCGCCATCATCAGCCGGGTGATTCAACTCAGCGGCGGCGTCACGATTCTTGGACTGGGGCTTTTCTTGATCATATTGTTTCGCCGCGGGCCGGACAGCGGCCAAGGAGCTGAACAGGTCTCATACTCCCGGGTCTCATAACTATGTTCGATAACTTTCCACTTTGGCCGGTTGGCGCGTCGTCGCACTCGCTGGCGATCGATCTGCTCTACATTTTTCTGGTCGTGGTGTCGGTGGCCACGACGCTGGCAATTTTTGCGGTGGTCGGCATGTTCGCTTTCAAGTATCGCCGCCGCCACGGCCGCGAAGCCGAGCCCATCGACGGCAATCCTGATCCTCGAAATCGCCTGGTCGGCGGCGCCGATGGGCCTTTTTCTGGTGATTTTTGTGTGGGGCGCGGTGATTTTCTTCGACGCCCGCACCCCTCCGCAGGACGCCACCGAAATCTACGTGGTCGCAAAACAGTGGATGTGGAAGCTGCGAGCACCCCGAAGGTCAGCGCGAGCTGAACGAATTGCATGTTCCGGTGGGCAAGAACATCAAGCTGATCATGACCTCGCAGGACGTGATCCACAGCTTTTACGTTCCGGCGTTCCGCCTGAAGCAGGACGTGATCCCAGGCCGCTACACCACGATGTGGTTCAGGGCCACCAAGCCGGGCACGTATCATCTTTTTTGCGCGCAGTATTGCGGCACCCAGCATTCGGGCATGATCGGCGAGGTTGTGGTGATGGAGCCAGCCGAGTATCAGACCTGGCTGGCCGGCGGCGTTCCCGCCGGCATCGCTGGCGCAGAACGGGCAGCAGTTGTTTCAGCCAACTGGGCTGCTCTACCTGCCACCGCTTTGACGTGCAGGGCCGCGGCCCGAATTTGACCGGAGTGTTCGGCAAGCCGGTATTGCTCGAAGACGGACGCACGGTGATCGCGGACGAGAACTACGTGCGCGAATCCATTCTGATTCCGACCGCGAAAGTGGTTTCCGGATTCAAGCCGGTCATGCCGTCGTTTCAGGGACAGGTCAGCGAAGAGCAATTGACTTCGCTGGTGGCGTACGTGAAATCATTGAGCATCAGGCGCCGGCGGCATCGCCGGCAAATACAGCTTCTGTGAAGTAGAAGGAATCAGCAAATGGCGACCCCAGCAGTAAGCGCGGAGAAGAAAAATTATCTGAATGCGGAGTACGGCATTCGCTCGTGGCTCTTTACCACCGACCACAAGCGCATTGCCCTGCTCTATCTCGTTTCCATCACCGCATTTTTCTTTATTGGCGGGTTCTTTGCCTTGCTGATCCGGCTGGAACTGCTGACCCCGGCGGGTGACCTGCTGACGGCCGACATGTACAACAAGGCCTTCACCATGCACGGCCAGGTGATGGTCTTCTTTTTCCTGATTCCTTCCATCCCCGCGGTGCTGGGGAATTTCCTCGTCCCCATGATGATTGGGGCCAAAGACCTGGCCCTGCCCCGGATTAACCTGATCAGCTGGTACATCTACATCATCGCCGGAATTCTGTATCTGCACTGCATCGCGACCGGCGGCGTGGATACCGGCTGGACCTTCTACACGCCGTTTTCGACCATGTTCAGCAACACCCGCGTGGTGGAAGCCGGGCTGGCGATTTTTATCTCTGGATTTTCTTCGATCCTTACCGGACTGAATTTCGTGGTCACCATTCACCGCATGCGCGCGCCGGGGATGACCTGGTCGCGGCTGCCGCTGTTTGTGTGGTCGCACTACGCAACCAGCATCATCATGCTGCTGGGCACGCCGGTGATTGCCATCACCCTGATCCTGGTGGTGCTCGAGCGCACGCTGAACCTCGGCATCTTCGATCCCACCCGCGGCGGCGATCCGGTGCTGTTCCAGCACCTGTTCTGGTTCTACTCGCATCCCGCCGTGTACATCATGATTCTGCCTTCGATGGCGGTGATCAGCGAAATCGTGCCCTGCTTCTCGCGCAAGCGCATCTTCGGATACAACTTTGTGGCCATGTCGAGCATTGCCATTGCCGCCATCGGATTCATCGTGTGGGCGCACCACATGTTCGTGGCCGGCATTTCGCTCTACTCGGCGCTGGTGTTTTCGTTCCTCAGCTTTCTGGTGGCCGTGCCTTCGGCGGTCAAAGTCTTCAACTGGACGGCGACCATGTACAAAGGCTCGGTCTCGTTTTCGACTCCCATGCTCTACGCCTTCGGCTTCATTGGACTGTTCACCATCGGCGGGCTGACCGGCCTGTTTCTGGCGACCTGGGGCGTTGACCTGCACGTTCACGACACTTATTTCGTGATCGCCCACTTCCACTACGTGATGGTCGGCGGCGCGGTCATGGGATATCTCGGCGGCATGCATTTCTGGTGGCCGAAAATTTCCGGACGCATGTATCCGGAAGGCTGGGGACGCTTCTCGGCGATGATTGTCTTCCTCGGATTCAACCTGACGTTCTTTCCGCAATTTGTTCTCGGCTATCTGGGAATGCCGCGCCGGTATTGGGATTACTCGCACATGCCGGAATGGCAGGGGCTGAATGTGCTCTCCACCGCGGGCGCAAGCTTCCTGGCGGTGGGCTACCTGCTGCCGATGGTGTACTTCCTGTGGTCGCTGCGCTACGGCAAGATCGCGCCGGACAATCCGTGGGGCGCAACCGGCCTCGAGTGGAGGACCGCATCGCCACCGCCCACCTTTAATTTTGAAGAAACACCGGTAGTGACCTGGGAAGCGTACGAGTACGAGTGCATGCCGCTTCCGGAAGAGGTGACGCTTGAGCGATAGTCCTCGGTCGCGGAACACGCCGAGCACGCAGACCGTCCGGAACTGCGGCACCACTTCGCCGACGAAGAGCAGCAGCGCAACGCGGCTTCGCTCGGCATGTGGTGGTTCCTGGGCACCGAAATCATGTTTTTCGGCGGCATGTTCTGCGCCTATCTGATTTATCGGCTGAAGTATTTTCCTGAATTCGCCGCCGCCAGCCGCAGTCTTGATCTTACAAGTCGGGACCCTGAACACCGCCGTCCTGATCTGCAGCAGCTTGACCGTCGCGCAGGCGGTACGCGCGGCGCAGATGGGCAAGCGCATGCTGCAGGTAAAGCTTCTGCTGGCGACGCTCTTTTTCGGCCTAGTGTTCTTGGGTGTTAAGGCCTACGAGTGGAACAACAAGTACAAAGAGCACCACATTCCGACCTTCGACTTCAACGCGCAAGATCTGATGCGCGACAACCAGAAGCTGTTTGGACTGGACAAACTGCAGGGCGATCCCCAGAAAGCTCAGCGAACTTCAGAGGAAGGAAGCCGAAATTCAGGAGCACTCGCAGATTTTCTTCTCGCTCTATTTCGCGCTGACCGGTATGCACGCCATCCACATGATTATTGGCGTCGGCATTTTCAGCGTGATCACATGGATGGCATGGAAGGGGCGATTCACGCCCGAATATCACACGCCGCTTGAAATTGCGGGACTGTACTGGCACTTTGTCGATATTGTCTGGATTTATCTTTTCCCGCTGCTGTATTTGATTGACCGACGGCCGGGAGCTTGAGCGAACCTATGTCTGAACATACCGGGCACATTGTTCCGAGCAGACTGAACTGGCTCGTCTTCCTCATCCTGATCGTGGCCACATTTCTGACGGCGTGGATTGCCACGGTTGATCTGGGTCCGTTCAACACCGTCGTGGCACTCTTCATCGCCACCTGCAAGGCCTCGATCGTGGTGCTGATTTTCATGCAGGTGAAGTACACCAGCGAGAAGATGACCAAGGCCGTGCTGCTCATTCGCCGATTGCCTGGCTGGTCCTGCTCCTGTTCTTGAGCCTGACCGATTACTCCTCGCGCTTCGCCGGATAGAGCCACGAATGGTTTGTGGAGCGACGGGCGTCCTCGCCCGTCCACCCCAGCCCTCAGCAATCTTCCCTTGCGCCGGAACTGATCGCTGAATGTTATCTTGAATCGTGACCTCCGCCTCGCTCCATGAAAACTCAGCCAGAGATCAGCGGATTGACGCCGAGCCGCTGGAATCCGCGCTGCGCCGCCATCTTCGTGGCGAGGTTCGCTTCGACAACGGCAGCCGTGCCCTCTACGCCACCGACGGATCCAACTACCGCCAGGTCCCCATCGGCGTTGTCCTTCCCAAAGACACCGACGACGTAGTCGCCGCCATCGCCATTTGCCGCGAGCACGGCGCGCCCGTGCTCTGCCGCGGCGGAGGAACTTCTCTGGCCGGGCAATGCTGCAACGTCGCCGTGGTGCTCGATTTCTCGAAGTACATGGCAGAGATCGTCGAACTCGACCCCGCGCGCCGCATCGCGCAGCGTCCAGCCCGGCGTGATTCTCGATCATCTGCGCGCCGCCGCCGAGAAGCACAATCTGACCTTCGGCCCCGACCCGGCTTCGCACAGCCGCTGCACCCTCGGCGGCATGGTGGGCAACAATTCCTGCGGCGTGCACTCGGTGATGGCCGGAAAGACCGACGAAAACATCGACGAGCTTGAGGTCCTCACCTACGACGGCATTCGCATGCGCGTGGGCGCGACCAGCGAGCGGAGCTTGAAGCCATCATTCGCGAAGGCGGCCGCCGCGGCGAGATTTATGCCGGGATGAAGGCCATTCGCGACCAGTATGGCGATCTTGTCCGCCAGCGTTACCCGAACATTCCGCGGCGCGTTTCCGGATACAACTTGAACTATCTTCTTCCTGAAAACGGATTTCACGTGGCGCGCGCGTTGGTTGGATCTGAGGGCACCTGTGTCACGACGCTCGAAGCAACGTGCCGGCTGGTTGAAAGCCCACCCGAGCGGGTGCTGCTGGTGATCGGTTGCCGCGATGTGTACGAATGCGCTGACCTGGTTCCGGAAGTTCTGTCGCATCGCCCGATCGGACTTGAGGGCATGGACGATCTGTTGATCGAGTACACGCGGCGCAAAGGAATCAATCCGGAAGGACTGGCGTTGCTTCCCGGATGGCGGGGGATGGCTGCTGGCGGAGTTCGGCGCGCAGACTGCGCCCGAAGCGGAATCGCAGGCGCGCGGATTGATGGAGGCGCTTGGCCGATGCGACGCATCCGCCGAGCTTTCGGCTGCTCGCCGACAAGCGTCAGGCAAGGAAAGCCTGGGAAGTCCGGGAATCCGCGCTGGGCGCGGTTTCTCGCGTTGCCGGGGAGCCGCCGACGTGGGAAGGGTGGGAGGACGCGGCGGTCGCTCCCGAAAAACTCGGTGGATACTTGCGCGAGTTCCGAAAGCTGACCGAGGCCTACAACTATCGCTGCGTGGTGTACGGACATTTTGGCGACGGCTGCGTCCACAACCGCATCAGCTTTCGATCTGCAGTCGGACGAAGGCCTGAAGAAGATGCGCAACTTTGTGGAAGAAGCGGCCGATCTTGGTCGTCTCCTACGGCGGATCGCTCTCCGGCGAACACGGGGACGGGCAGGCGCGGGCCGAACTGCTTCCGAAAATGTTTGGGCCGGAACTGGTCGAAGCGTTTCAGAAGTTCAAAGCTCTGTGGGACCCGGAGTGGAAAATGAATCCGGGCAAAGTGGTTCTGCCCAACAAGCTGGACGCCGATCTTCGCCTCGGCGCCGACTATCATCCGTGGCAGCCGGAAACGCATTTCAAGTTTCCGCAGGATGACGGCAGCCTGGCGCAAGCTACGCTGCGCTGCGTGGGAGTCGGCAAGTGCCGCCAGTATGAAGGCGGCATGATGTGTCCGAGTTTTCGCGCCACTCGCGAAGAAGAGCACTCGACTCGCGGCCGTGCCCACTTGCTTTGGGAAATGACGCGCGGCGATGTAATCCGCGACCAGTGGCGCGACTCGCAAGTGTGAAGTCGTCACTCGACCTTTGTCTTTCGTGCAAGGGCTGCAAGAGCGATTGCCCGGTGGGCGTGGATGTCGCGACCTACAAGGCGGAATTTCTTTCGCATCATTACGAAGGCAAGCGACGTCCGCTGAATCACTATGCATTCGGCCACATTGACCGCTGGGCGCGGATTGCGTCTCGGTATTCCCGGGCCTTGCGAATTTCTTTACGCAAACTCCGGGCCTGCGGGATATTGCGAAACTTGCTCGCGGATCGCACCGCAGCGGACTATTCCCCTGCGTTCGCTCGCACACTTTTCGCAAGCTGGTTCGCGCGAGCGAAAACCCGCGACATTCAGCAGCCGCCGCCGGTTGTGCTGTGGCCGGACACTTTCAACAACTACTTTCATCCGGAGACGGCGATTGCGGCGGTTGAGGTGTTGGAGCCGCTGGGATTCCAGGTGCGCTTGCCGGCGGGCCACGTCTGCTGCGGACGGCCGCTGTACGACTTCGGCATGCTGGATCGCGCAAAGAAATTGCTTTAGCGAACTCTGAAAACTCTGGATCGCGAAATTGCGGAAGGAATCCCGGTAGTCGTGCTGGAGCCGAGTTGTGCCTCCGTATTTCGCGACGAATTCCTGAATCTGTTCCCGGACGACTGCCCGGGCACAGAAACTTTCGGCACAGGTTTTCTTGCTGAGCGAATTCCTGGAGAACAAGGCGGATCACTCACGATTGCCCACGATTCCCGCGCAAGGCTTTAGTCCATGGGCATTGCCATCAGAAATCGGTCTTGAAGATGACGGATGAAGAGGCCGTCCTGCGGCGAATGGCGTGGATTACGAAATGCCCTCGCCGGGATGTTGCGGCATGGCGGGGGCTTTCGGATTTGAAAAGGAAAAGTATCCAGTTTCGCTCGCCATCGGCGAACTTGAACTGCTGCCGGCTGTGCGCAACGCACCGGACGATTGGCTCATCATCGCCAACGGATTCAGTTGCCGCGAACAGATTCGACAATGCACAGGGCGACACGCGCTGCACTCGCCGAAGGTCATTCAGTTGGCGATGCGGCAGGACGCGGCGTGGGCAGGCAGAACCGCTTCAGCAGCCGGAACAGCCGCACACCACGGTACAGACTGAAAAGAGAATCTGGGAGCTGGACGGACTGCCACTCTCCAACGCTGGGGGTCGTGGCCAGCCGCCAGGCCATGCGCCAACGGTCCGGCCAGCGTTCGCGCAGATGCATGAATTCGTGGAAATAGCGGAGCGATTCGGTATCGGTCTCTATCCCGGTCGCGATTTGGCGCTCAATCGCGGACGAGCTCCTCACGGCATCGTTGATGTCCTTCTGAAGCGCCGGCAGCGTTGCCAGATCCAACCCGAATAAGCTGCCAGCAAGCTGCAGAGAAACGGCCACAATGCTGCGCGGTCCCCAGGCGCCGCGCTTCAGACTCAATCCAGTTCCAGTTCAAGCGCAGACGTGCCAGCGTGGCAATATCGCGCAGCATTCCCAGTTGCGCCCACTCATGCTTGGCGGCGTGAACGCAGAGGACCAGCATCTGGTCTTCGTTGTCCAGCGTGCGGAGACGCAGGCCATCGATTTCCATCCCCGTGGAGTGCTCAAACAGAGAGTCCATGTCAAAATCAATCGCGTAGAAACGAGGCGCGATCTGCCATTGCACCTCGACCAGATTGCGCTCCTGGCCCACGCCAAACACATGCTCGTAGCCGGTGCGCAAATATTCTTTCTCCTGCCGCAGCGAAAGCTGGATCTTCGGCGCGTAGCCGAGCTCTTGCAGCGCCAGCCGTGCGCGCGGAACGTCCGCGGCCCGGACAATAAAATCCAGTCGCCGAACTGACGCTGCACGGGGTCGCCGTATAGCAACTGACCCGAGGGCCGCGCCTTTGTGGGCCAGGACGGGAACGCCATTTCGATCGAACTGACGCAGGATGCGTGCCAATTCCGCCGTAAAGCGAAGCACGCGGCGCTGGTGGTTTTCGAATCGCGCGCGGACCGCCGATAGAATGCTGGCCGGAACGTCGTCGCGTCCGCTGAAAGCGCGCATGCAGAGCGGGCAGCATGCGGTGATAATCCGCCAGATGGAGAACCCGTTCCCAATCCAGCGTGGAGCCTGCGACCGTGTCCACGCCGGGCGGGCCGCCGGAGGCCGGCTGCGCGCAGGCCAGCAGCAACTCAAGCTCCGGGGTGAAGCGCGAAGGCGCGCCATCACCACGGATTGGTTCGAGTTGTGCGGCCGCAGCCAAACCGGGCTCCTGTGAACTAACTATGTCCGCTTTGCATTCTAATTCGGACAAGCGCAGCGGGCGTCCTTAGAATCTTCTTACAGTCCGGCGGATCGCAAAAGTATCTGCGGTTGCACCGTCGCTTCTCCGCAATGAACAGCATCGTCATCGAATCCGTTCACAAGGTTTTTCGTCCGGCGGGATTTTTGGGATTTGGGTCCGGACGCGCGGAGACGTATGCGCTAAGGGGGATCTCGCTGGGCGCGGCGGCGGGAGAAGTGCTCGCGCTTCTCGGGCCAAATGGCAGCGGAAAAAGCACGACCCTGAAGCTGGTCTCGACCATGCTGCTGCCAGACCAGGGGCGAGTTTCCGTCTGCGGATCAGACACCCGGCTTCAATCAAAAGCAGTGCGCAGGCAAGTCGGATTCGCCGTTGCGTCGGAGCGATCGTTTTTTCCACGGCTTACAGCCATGGAGAATCTGGATTTCTTCGCGGCGCTGGAGGACTTGCCGCGGCGCGAGCGTGCGCGTCGCGTGCAATCGGTCCTGCGCGAAGTCGGATTGGAAGACGCCGGCGGCAAACAGGCGATGAAACTTTCCTCCGGCATGTATCAGCGGCTGGGGATTGCGCGGGCGCTCATCAAGCAGCCGTCGGTGCTGCTACTCGACGAGCCGACGCGTAGCCTCGATCCCGCAGCGGCTAGTCATTTGTGGCGGCTGATTCGGGAGCTGGCGGATGCCGGCATCACCGTTCTTCTGGCCACTCATAACTTCTCTGAAGCAGTGACGGTGGCTGACCGCGTCGCAATTCTGCAAAACGGAGAACTGATGGCCACGCAGCGCGCTTGCGCCTTCAGCGTCGAGCAATTGCGGGATTTCTATTTGGTGCTCACGGGAGAGCGCGAGCCTTTCGCATGGCCGGAAGGAATGCCCGCGTGATCCTCGACAAGGGCGTCGCTGTTCTGAAGAAAGATGCCCTGACCGCGCTGCGCTACCGCAACGGGTTCCTGACGGGCGCCGTGAGTTCGGCCGCGCAGCTGGCGACCTTTTACTATCTGTCGCGCGCGGTGGGGACACAATTTCATCCCGAGGGCATGCCGTACTTTCTATTTCTGCTGGTGGGGACGGGATTTTTTGCCTTCCTGATCACCGGCATGCACAGCTTCTTGCAGACCATTCAGGATTCGCAGCAAAGTGGCACGCTAGAAGTGCTGATGACGACGTCCACGCCGCCCGCTGTGCTGCTTTCGTTGAGCGCAATCTCGTCGTTCGCTGGCGGCGCGCTGCAACTGGTTCTGTATGTGGGCGCGGGGATGTTGCTGTTCGCGCCTGCCCTCCATGTCAGCATTCTGGGCTGCTCGCTGGTGGTCGTTTTTTCCGTGCTGGTGGCGATCGCCATCGGTATTTTCGCCGCCGGGCTTCAACTTTCCATCCAAAAAGGTTCGGCGGTGCTCTGGCTGCTGGGGTCGAGCGCATGGCTGATGGCGGGCACGCTGTTTCCTGTCGCTGCTTTGCCGCGTCCGGTGCGCCTGCTTTCCAATCTGTTGCCGCTGACGCACTCACTGACTGGGATGCGGCTGGCACTTGTGCAGGCTCCCAGTCCCGGTGCCCTGCTGCATGAGATTGAAATTCTGGCTGTGTTCGCGGCCGTGCTTTTGCCTCTCAGCGTGATCTTCTTCTCGTGGACGGTGCGCCGGGCGCGGCAGCTCGGCACTCTCTGTTTTTACTGATTTCACTGATGCTTTCCGGTTACTTTGGTCTCGCCGTCCTACGGCACTTGCGGTCCCAGGATGCGGGGATAGAATTACCCTCAGCGCGAGTCCTAATTATGACGACACCCTACCAGCGGCACGGGACGCGAGTGCGGGCACAGATTCCGGTGCGCCTTACCAGTCTCGATCCGGTCGCAAATTTCTCCGAGAATTGCCACACCACCATGGTGAATCCGCGAGGATGTGGGGTACGTTTTACACGCGCGCTCAAACAAGGATCGCGGGTCAGGGTTGATCAATTGCCGGGAGGCGGAAGCACGACGGCGCGAGTGGCTTGCAGCCTGCCCCCGAGCCGGGGCAGCAAGTTCTGGATCATTGGCATCGGAGTGGATACTCCTGGAAACCTCTGGTGTCTTGCTCCCGCGCCGGAGGATTGGGGCGAGGATGCCGCCGTTCCCAAGTTCTTTCCGGTTTCCGTCACTCGACTTGGCGTGGATTTCGGCTTCGCCACCAAAGCTTGCCGCAAGTAATCGCCTCATTCCCGCATCAGATAGATCCCCGCGCTCCAAATATCGCCGTCCCGATTCGCACACAGGTCGATCCCTCTTCAATTGCGATCTCGTAGTCGTGAGACATTCCCATGGAAAGAACTTCCATGCGGACTGCTGCAAGTTTGCGGCCTGCGATTTGATTGAACAATTCGCGCATCCTGCGGAAGTAAGGGCGCGATTGCTCGGAATCGTCGCTGTACGGCGGCACCGTCATCAGGCCGCGGAAGTCGAGGAACGGCAAGCCCGGCGCGGCTTTCAGAAGGTCTCCCAATTCTGCAGATTCTGGCGCAGCACCGCTCTTCGCAGCTTCGCCCCCGATGTTGATTTCAATCAGCACGGAGATTTTCTTATCGAGCCGCGACGCAGCGGAATTCAGCTTAAGCGCGAGACGAACTGAGTCCACGGAATCGATGTGGCTGAAAAGCTCCACCGCCTGCGTAGCTTTGTTGCTCTGGAGGTGACCAATCATGTGCCACTTGGGGTCGCCCATATCGCGCAACGCTGCCACCTTTCCTGCAAATTCCTGAATGCGATTTTCACCGAAGACGCGCAGGCCGGCATCATAAGCTTCGCGGATTCGCTCCGGCGGGAAGGTCTTGGACACCGCCATGAGCGTGACGTCTTCGGGCTTACGGCCGGAGCGTAGCGCGGCGGCAGCCACGCGCTCCTGAATGTGCGCGATGTTGTCCGCAATGGACATGAAGACAGTAAACCACGAAAGTAGAGTGGTGCCGGGCGATCGCGGGCGAGGGCGCCCGCGCCACACCGGGCCGGCTACATCATGGCTGTCGGCGGCGCTGGCTCGCTGGGATCGCCGGCGCTGGTCAGAGGCCACAGGATCATCAGGGCCGCCAAGCCGAGCAAAACCATGGTCCCGGCCAAATACAGCGGTTCGGTGAAGATTTGGGGGGCCTGTTTCGGTGGAGACCACACGCTGGCCCGCAGGCCCGCCCAGAGCAAGCCCATGAGCGCTTCTCCAGCGATTAGTCCGGAAGCGGTCAGGATTCCCGCGTTTTCCACGCGGGCGTGTTGTGCCGCGTTCAGACCTCGGCGCTTCGCCACCCAATCTCCGATGGAGCGTATAACTCCACCGACAAAAATCGCAAACGTGGTGGCGAAGGGCAAATACATGCCGACGGCTACCAGCATCGGGCTGCGCACCTGCATCATGATCATCGCGATGCCGAACAGCATGCCGACAACCACCAGCGGCCACGGCATATTGCCGCCGACAATTCCAGTGGCCAGGGTCGCCATCAATCCCGCCTGCGGGGCCGGAAGTGCCGCACTGCCGAATCCAAAGCCTTTATGCAAGAGCATCAGTGGGAAGTACATAACCAGGCTGGCGACAACAACCGCGATTAACTCTGCCATCTGAATCTTGCGTGGCGTGCCACCCAGGATGTATCCGACCTTAAAGTCCTGCAACAGTTCGCCCGCCACCGACGAGGACACACACACGACCGCAGCCACTCCCAGCACTGTTGCGACTCCGTGCAGACCGGACACACCCAGCGAAACCATCAGCAACGCTGCGATGAGCAAAGTCGAGAGGGTGATTCCGGAAACCGGATTGTTCGAGGAGCCGATGGTCCCGCACAGGCTGCCTGAAATCGTCGCGAAAAAGAATCCGACAATAAGCATCACGACGGCAGCAAGAATCGCCGGAAGGAACAGTCCTGAAATCTGAACGTACAGCACGCACATGAGGAGGAACATCACGCCGATCAAAAGGAAGACCGTCTTAAAGCTCATGTAGCGTTCGGTGCGGGTCAACTCCGGCTGCGGACCTTTCGAGGGACGCAGATCAGCGAAGGCCTTGCCCAATCCGGCCACCAGACTGTCTTTCATGCGGTACAGGGTGTAAACGGAGCCGACGAGCATGCCGCCGACGGCGATGGGCCGCACGATGAAGCGCCACACGGCGTCCGCAGTGCCGACCCAATCATCCGGCGTTGCCACCGGGAGATACTGATGCAGTTGCGGTCCGAGAAAAAAGATGATCAGCGGGACCATGAGTCCCCAGGCCAGAACGCTGCCGGAAAACTGGAGCGCAGCCAGACGAAGCCCGATGATGTAGCCCACGCCCAGAAGCGCGGGGCTTACTTCCGGGGCCGCCAGCGTGCTGGCGCCGCCGGCCGTCAGGACATTAGCTCCGGCTCCCGTGCCCAAGCGCACCTGACTACGACCGAGTGTGCCGACGGCAACTTGAACTGTCTTGTCGATTGCGAATAGCCCGAACGCTCCCAGCAGGTAAATCACCCCGCCGATCCCGATATTCCAAAAAAGATATTTTGCCGCTTCTGCGCCGCGGCGCCCAGCCTTGTGAATCTCTCCCGCGGCAACAGACTCTGGGAAGGGCAGTTCCGGGTCTTCCACCATTCCCTTCCGCACCAGAGAAATAAACAGAACCCCAAGAATGCTGCCCACCATGATCAGCGCCGTCGTCTTCCAATATGCGGCCACCGAAAAGAACGTGGGCCAAACACCGGCAATCAGGAAGGCGGGAATCGTGAAGATCGCGCCGGCAGCAATGCCTTCGCCGATTGTCCCTGAGGTACGGGCAATGTTCTCTTCGAGAATCGTGCCTTTCCATCCGCGCAGCACCGCCATGCCGATGACGGCGGCAGGATACGTCGCTGCGATGGTGATGCCCGCCCGCAGCCCCAGATACGCGTTGGCAGCGCCTAGGACCACAGTCATGGCAAGGCCGAGGAGAACCGCGCGCCACGTAAACTCCTTCATCTCCATGGATTCGGGGACAAAGGGCTGGTGCCTTTTCTTGCCTTCTCCGGGGTTGGCCGGTGTCGAAGCGCTCATGGAAGAGTCCTCTGACGACAATGGTAAGTGATTTTGACCGCGCCGCACCTTAGCACGACGGCAGGACGATTTACAAGTTCGATGCGGGCTGGAAATGAGATACGGACAACCGCGGGGACGGCGTTACAATCAAATCAGATAGTCTCACCCTCCGCGAGGGGCTGAGGGATTAGCGATGTTTGTCAGGCAGTATTTTTCCACGCGGTACCGGTGTCCGGACTGCGGTGGTGCGGACGCTTACCGGTCGCGGCGGCGCAATTTTCTGGAGAAGTGCATCTTTCCGCTGTTCCTGCTGCGTCCGGCACGCTGCGCCAACTGCTTTTGCCGGACCTGTGTCTCCCTACTGGTGCGCCTGCGCAAGCCTTCCAACAAGCCGCCCGCAAAGCGCGCCGCCGCTGCCTGAGCAATTGCGCGCCTTCTGACTCCCCGTTATACTGAGAGCAATTCGTCCGGCTGGAGCCTAACCAGGCGCTGGGCGAGGGAGGCTGGTCTTCAGCTGTACCGGAGACATAACTCGCACCCCGGCTCCCCATGGGCGAAGCCCGCTGCGCGCGGCGGCTTCGGGAGCTGCGATGGTTGCCCAGGGCCTGTTTGCTGCGCTTTTCCCTTCTGACTGCCGCCTCTGCGGCGCCCCGCTCCTGAATATTTCCCGTCTGCCGGTTTGTCTGGACTGTATTTCTTCGATGAGGCCGATTTCCGTCGGAACCTGTGAGATTTGCGGCGAGGGCATGATCGGACTTGCGCGCCCGGATGAACCTCAGAGTTGCGGCAATTGCCGGGAGTCGCGACCGTTGTTTGACAGGGCTTGCGCCTACGGTTCTTACGATGGTGAGCTGCGCGAGCTGATTCATCTGCTGAAATATGAGCAGATCGAGCCCGCGGCGAACGTGCTGGGCGGGATGCTGGGGGAGGCGATCGGAAAGCTGGGGATCTGCGAACCGGTATTGGTGATTCCCGTGCCGCTACATTCTTCGAAGCGGCGGCAGCGCAGGTTCAATCAGGCGGAATTGATTGCGCGGGCCGCGCTGAGGCACCCAGTCGTGTTGGGTGCGAAGCTGGAAACGAGTTGCCTGGCGCGCACGCGGGCCACGGTTTCGCAAATTGGATTGACTCGCCCGCAGCGCGCGGAGAACATTCGCGGAGCGTTTCGCGTGGAGCATCGGGAAAGAATCGTGGGGCGACCCATCCTGCTGGTGGATGATGTGCTGACGACGGGAACCACGGCGTCTGAATGCGCCCGGGTTTTGCGGAAAGCAGGCGCGGAGAAAGTTTGGGTTGCAACCGTGGCCCGGACTTTGAAGCATTCGGATGTGACCTTCGCGGCCGAGCCGAATTTCGCGGTCGCTGAGGCATCATAAGAGCTAGATAATAATGTCAGGCTATAGGCACAACTCGGCGATGGAAGAAGGCCAGGCGGTTACGGCCGCCTTCGGAATCCATCAACCCAGCGACGGCCACGCGCTGCACGCGCCCGTGCTGGTGTTGAACGCCTCGTATGAGCCGATCAACATCTGCGCGGCGCGCCGGGCGATTGTTCTGGTGCTGAAGGGCGTGGCCATGGCGGAAGAAGAGAACGGACATTTTCTGCATGCCGCGCGTTTCACGCTGCGGGTGCCCTCGGTCATCCGGCTGCTGGAGTATCGCCGAATCCCGCACCAGACGCGGGCTTTATCGCGCAAGAATATTCTGCTGCGCGACCGCAATACCTGCCAGTATTGTGGTGAAATTGTGGCCTCGGGCGATCTGACGCTCGATCACGTGGTCCCCCGTTCGCGCGGCGGCGCTTCCAGCTGGGAGAACCTGGTGGCTTGCTGCCACCACTGTAACCGGCGCAAAGGAAACCAGTTCCCCCAGGAAGCTGGCATGAAGTTGATGCGTGAGCCGCACGCCTTCAATCTGCACACCAGCCGTCACATCATGCGCCTGATGGGCCGTTCCGACGACAAGTGGCGGAAGTATCTGTTTTACTAGTCGAGAGCGCCGGGTGTGGCGGTTTGTCTCCCGGCCAATTTTGCAGGATGCTCTCCACCGCTCTCGCCCCCTCGCGCACGCAGTCCGGAACTCCAATTCCTCCATAGGCGTTTCCTGTGAGCGCCAACCCCGGGGTTGCGGCAACTAGTGCGCGGATACGCTCCACCCGCGCGCTATGCCCGATCCCATACTGCGCCATCGCCCGCGTCCACTTGAAAACCCTCGCCAGCAGCGGCTCGGCGCGAATCCCTAGAATTTCTCGAAGCTCCTGCCGGGCGATGCCGAGAATCTCATCGTCTGAGCGCTGCAGGATATCCTCATCCCCAGTGCCGCCCAGAAAACAGCGAATCAGCGCCCGGTCCTCCGTCGCTCGCCCCGAAAATTTATGGTGCACAAACGTCGCCGCTAACACCCGCTGCTTCTCCGTCCGCGGAACCAGGAACCCAAACCCTGCAGGCAGCGCCGCGCGCACGTTTTTGTCGAAACCGAGAATCACAGTAACCGACGAACTGTAGCGGATCGCATTCAACTCCCCCGCCAACTCCGCGCTGGTGCTCGCAAGCAATCCGCCAGCCGCGTGAGCCGGGGCTGCCAAAATCACCGCATCGAATTCCTCGGTGCGGCCAGAGCTGATGACGAGCCATTTCCCCGACTCCCGCCTCACCGCCTCCACGCCGGCATTCAATCGCCGCGCCTCTGCGGGGATTCGTGCGACCAGCGCATCCACCATCGCCTGCATTCCGCCCCTCAGCGAGGTAAAAAGCGAAGGAGCTCGCGTGGGGACAGCCGTCCTCGGCTGTCCAGCGGAGCGCAGCTCCGCCCCCGCAGCTCCCCGTTGCCTGCGGGCCGCGACCATGGCCCTTCCCAAACTCCCATGATTCGCTTCCATCTCCAGAAACCGCGGCAGCACCGACTTCACACTCAACTCATCCGCCGATCCCGCCATAAACCCCCGCCAGCAGCGGATCAGCCACGCGCTCGACCATCTCTCGCCCATAATGCCGCTCCACAAACTCCGCCACCGTGCTCTCAGCGCTTGCGGAATTTGCCCGATAAAACCACTCGCGCACAATTCGCGCTTTGGTTCCCCAGGAAAACAGAGGCGAGAAAAATGCCGACGTCAGCTGGGTCGGCACCATGAACTGCAATCCATCAGGAAGCGGCACCAGCCGCCCCTTCGCCAAGATGTAGGTTTTTCTGTCGGTGTCGTTTGACCCGATCAGTTGATCGCCCAGCCCCAGCTCGCGGCAAAGATCCGCAGCCCATGGTTTTTCAGTAAGAAAAGAATCCGGTCCCGCTTCAATCACGCAGCCTTCAGCGCTCTCGGTGCGGATGACTCCGCCAAAGCGCGCACTGGATTCAAACAAAACATATTCAACGGCGGTGCCAAGCTTTTTTTGTTTCTCCAGCGCAAACGCTGCCGCCAGCCCGGAAATCCCTCCGCCGACAATCGCGACCCGCTTCATCGCGTCTCTCGCACGCCCCGCAGCCGTGAATGCGCAATCTCGGCCAGCGCCGCGGTCAGCAGCGGCGAATCATTCAGCGACTCCGCCCGCCATATCCGCATTTCTTCTTTCTCGGCGAAACTGTCTAAAGATGACATCGACGTCATAAAGAATTTCCACGTGGTCGCACAGGAACCCAATCGGCTGGATGAAAACTCCGCGATGTCCGCTGCGCTTCAAGTCCAGAATTGTCGCCTCGACCGTCGGGCCCAGCCACGCGCCTCCCGACATGCCCTGGCTCTGAAACGCGAACCGCCAGTCCATTCTTTCGAGCGACGCCGCAGCCGCAACCAACTCGGCCGTCTGCTGTGCCTGCGTCTCATACGGATCGCCTTCGATTACCGTCCGCTGCGGAACGCTGTGCGCGGTGAAGATGACTGGCAGCGGCGCGCCGGCTTCGGCATTGGCCTTGTCCCGGCCCGCGATCAGTTTTTCCGCGAACGCCTGAATCAGATGCGGCGCGTCATGCCACGATTCCACAAAATCAAAACTCAGTGTCGAATCCTTGCATTTTGACAGCGAAGTTGCGGTACAAGCCGACACTGGTGCGGGAATTCTGCGGAGCGAGGCAAATGACCACCGCGTGACGAATCCCGTCTGCCACCATCTGCTTCAGCGTTTGCGACACAAACGGACGCCAATTCCGCATCCCCACGTAAACCGGCAGCCCGATTTTCTGCGCCAGCAACTCGCCCTGCTTCAACGTAATTTCCGTCAGCGGCGAGCGCCCAATTGCCCCGTAACGATGCTTGACCTCTTCAATCACCTCAGGCAGCAGCGGACGCCCACCCGTGACGCGCAGCAGAAAGTCCGGAACTTCATCCACCGAATCCGGGCTCCCATGCGCCAGCAGCAGCACCGCCGTGTGCTCAGGTTTGGATTTCCCGCTCATGAGAGTCGCTGTCCACCGCTAGCCGAGTGCTCCCGCACATACGCCGCCAGCGCCTTCACATTCTCCACCGGCGTCTCCGGCAAAATTCCGTGTCCCAGATTGAAGATGTGCCCCGGCCTTCCCGCGGCGCGATCAAGTATTTCCTGCGCCCGCCGCCGCACCTGCTCCCAATCCGCAAACAGCGTCACCGGATCCAAATTCCCTTGCACTGCCCCGCCGACCCGTGCCCACCCTTCATCCAGAGGAATCCGCCAGTCCAAGCCAATCACGTCCGCTCCAGTTTCTTTCATCGCGGAAAGCAGCGTCGCCGAATCCGTACCGAAGTAAATCACCGGCGCGCCCGATTCCTTCAATTTCCGCACCAGTTGCGTGGTTCGCGGCAGCACGTATTGCCGATAGTCTTCGACCGACAGGCATCCCACCCAACTATCGAACACCTGAATCACGTCCGCTCCCGCGCGGACTTGCTCGGCCGCATACTCCGCCGTCACCGCCACCAGCTTTGCCAACAGTTCGTCGAACACTTGCGGCTGCAAGTACATCATCGTCTTAGCATGAACGTAATTCCGCGATCCGCCGCCCTCGATCATGTAGCTGGCCAGCGTAAACGGCGCGCCACAAAATCCAATCACCGGCAGGTTCGGTCCGAAATGTCTTGTGACCAGCTTGACCGCCTCGGCCACGTAACCCAGGTCAGCCGCGGAATCGGTGCGTAGAAGAGAAACATCTGCCTTGGTCCGAAGTGGCCGCTCAATCACCGGCCCTTCTCCCGCGGAAAAATGAAACGGCAGGCCCATTACTTCCAGCGGCAAGAGAAGATCAGCGAAGATGATGGCCGCATCCACTTGCAGGCTCTCCGCAGCAGCGATTGTCACTTCCGCGGCCAGTTGCGGTTTCTTGCAAATCTCGATCAGCGAATGCACCTTGCGCACCGCCCGATACTCGCCCATATACCGCCCCGCCTGCCGCATAAACCACACCGGCGTGCGTTCGGTAGGCAGGGATTTACAAGCGCGAACCAGCAATGATTCCGGCGCAGACATGAAGGATTAATGTAGCACTGAAGGCAGTGAATAGTGGCGAGTAGCCAGTTGCTAGTTGCAAAGGTGGGGGATCAGTTATGAGATGAGGATATGAGTGCGGCTATTCCTGCCGGATTTAACTAGCCACTAACCGCTAGCCACTAGCTACTGCTCTAAAGCGGTTCCACTTTCTCAACGTGAATCAGGTTAGTCGAGGTATCCAGCGTGCCCGTTACGCGAACTCGCTGCCCTTCGTACTGCTGTACCTGTTGCTCGTTGTCCAACTTGTAGAAGACCGTCTTCGAAACCTGCAGGATAAAGCTGTCCGCTTCCTTGCTCACCGTCCCGGTGAAACTCTGGACAGTCGAAGTCTGCGATTTATCCGAGGTCTGCGCCCCTTGCGCCGGCGAGTCCGGCGGATACTGTTGTGGCGCAGTCGGATTCTGCTCCGGCTGGGTCTCTGGACTCGGATCAGGCGTGGGAGTCTGCCGCGTCTGCCCCGGTTCCGCCTGCGGCTCCTGCATGTAGGACCACATCACCAGGTCCGACGAGAAAATACTGTTGTTCGGGGTATTGTTCGTGGCCGGTTGCTGCCCCAGCGCTGCCGCGCCGCAAACAATCAAGAAAGAGGCCATCAAGATCAAACAGGTTTTCATAGGGCGCTCCTGGTAGAGCTACTGAGATGCCCGAACCGGCGCCCCGTCTTCCCACAATCTCAATCCATGGACGCCTGACTCCGGACAGCCCCCAGCCTTCGTTTTACGCCCAATCCGCCAAAACCGCTGTACCGCAGATCCCTTAAGGCGACCCTAGGGGATCACTTATGTCCTCCCGCGTCTAAGGGCACCAAAACAGTACATTCTCCCGGCCGCCATTCCGCCCTATGATTCAGGACAGTCCCGAAACAGCCCCGGAGGTACCCCGCCATGGCAGCAAGTCAGGTAGTGCTCTATTTCGACCGTCAGGAAGACGCCCTCACCTTTACCCTGGCTGCCAGCTCCATCATTGCCGACGGGACCCCCTTGCGCGAGACCGCGCTGAAGGTGGCGAAAGAGGTGTGCAAGGCCACGCGCATCACCACCGAAGGCAGCCTCGCCCCGGAAGACTCGAAGCCGAAACCACTGCAACCGCCGCACTTCTGCAATCTGACTTCTTACTTCTGACTTGGTTTTGATCGCCGCGTCTGATCCTGAGAGATCCAGCAGAGCCCTAATCCGACCACGGCGCCGGTTTCCGGTCCCAGCGATGCTTCTTCAACTCTCGCCATAACTCCGGCGAGAGCGGTCCTTTGTCGCTCAGCGCGATGTTTTCCCGCACGTGGTCCAGCTTCCGCATCCCGATAATCGTCGTGCTCACCGCCGGATGTGACAGCACAAACCGCAACGCCATTTCCGGCAGCGACATCCCCGGCGGAAGAATCTGCTTGAGTTTCTCCACCCGCTCCAGCGTGTTCGCCAAATTCTCGCGGATTGAAATACCGCGACCGCCAGTCGTTCTTCGGAAACGTGGTGTCCTTGGTCATCTTCCCGCCCAGGCTGCCTTCATCGAGCGCCACCCGCACAATCACGCCGACGTTCAGCTCCTGGCAGGCAGGGAACAGCTCATCCTCCGGCGACTGGTCAAAAATGCTGTAGATGACCTGCACCGCGTCCACCAGCCCGGTGCGCATGGCCTTAATCCCATTTTCCGGCTCCCAGCGGTTCAGGCTCAGCCCGAAATTGCTGATGACGCCATCCTGCTTCAGCTTGTCCACCGTGTTGCCGAAATCCGGCTCGTCGGTCCAGGTATCGTCCCACACGTGAAATTGCAGCAGATCGATCGTCTCGATACCCAATTGCCTACGGATCATGTCGGCGTATTTGAAAACGTGTTCCGGCGGAAACACGTCGCGTACTTCGATTTCGGCGACGCCGGCCACTTCAGATTTTTCGGCGGTACCTTCGACGCGGCATATAGCGGCTTGCCCTGCTTCTGAGCGACAATCGGCGTCGCATCGTTCTGAGCCAGAATCTTCCCCAGCAGCCCATCGCTCTTGCCGTCGCCGTAGGCCCACGCGCTGTCAAAAAAATTGCAGCCCAGGTCAACCGCCAGTTGCAGCGCGGCAGATGGACTCGCGGTCATCCGACCCGCTCCACCCGCCCATCCCCCAAAGCCCGTGGGCAATGTCGCTGACTTCTAATCCAGTGCGTCCAAATTTGCGATAGATCATGTAGGTCCTCGAGAACGCGACATAATGATGCAATCATTATGCATTTACAACATAATGATAGTGTATTGGATCGACCCGCTTTACCTCTTCCCACCCCTTCTATAGAATCAAATTTTGCTGCCTGAAGTTTTTCAGCCGCAATCGATTTCCTACCTGAGTTCGGGAAGCACGATGAAAATTCACGAGTATCAGGCCAAAGCGATTTTGAAGAAGTATGGTGTCGCCGTGCCACGCGGCGAAATGGCCGAGACTCGCGAGCAGGCCGAGGCTGCCGCAAAAGCTCTGTTCGATTCCGGCGCCAGCGGCGTGGTGGTCAAGGCGCAAATCCATGCCGGAGGCCGCGGCAAAGGCGGCGGGGTGAAGATTGCCAAGTCGGTCGCAGAAGCCGCCGACCTCGCGTCGAAAATTCTGGGCATGACGCTGATCACGCATCAGACCGGGCCCGAAGGCCGAGTGGTGCGCCGCCTGCTGATCGAAGAAACTCTGCCCATCGAAAAAGAGCTGTATCTGGGAATCGTGATTGACCGCGCCGAAGCCCGGCCGGTATTCATGGCCTCGGTTGCCGGAGGCATGGAAATCGAGCAGGTCGCCGCCGAAAATCCCGACGCCATTCTCAAAGAATACGTCGCCCCCGGCATGGGCCTGGAACCGTTCCAGGCGCGCAAGCTCGCGTTCAAGCTCGGACTGAAGCCGCCGCAGATCAATCAAGCCGTGCAGTTGATGACCGGCCTGTACAAGGCCTTCCTCGAAACCGATTCCTCGCTGATGGAAATCAATCCCTTCGTCACCTGCACCGACGGCCGCCTGTTCGCGCTCGACGCCAAGATGAATTTCGACGACAGCGCGCTGTTCCGCCATCCCGACCTGAAGCCGCTGCGCGACGTCACCGAAGAAGATCCGCTCGAAGTTGAAGCTTCGAAGTACAGCCTCAACTACATCAAGCTCGACGGCAACGTCGGCTGCATGGTGAACGGCGCCGGCCTCGCCATGGCGACCATGGACATCATCAAGTACGCCGGCGGAATGCCCGCGAATTTTCTCGACGTAGGCGGCGGCGCCAACGCCGAGCAGGTGACGCATGCCTTCGAAATTCTGCTGAGCGACAAAAACGTGAAAGCCGTCTTGATCAACATTTTCGGCGGCATCCTGCGCGTGGACACGCTGGCACGCGGCGTTGTCGAAGCCGCGACGAAGACAAACATCAAGCTGCCGATTGTTCTGCGCCTCGAAGGCACCAACGTAGAGCAGGGAAGAGAAATACTGAAGGCAGTCCGGGCTGAATTTTATCGTCGCCCAGACCATGAAAGACGCCGCCGAAAAAGTAGTAGCCGCGGCTAAATAAAATTCCACGTGTAGTGGCAGGTGCCCTCACCTGCCCCACCACGAACCAGCTTTTAAGGCGCGGCAGTACAGATTGAAGGTGTGCAGCAAAGGTTTTGAATCTGGCGCACCATCGCAAGTGCCGCAGCAGAAGGTTTGTATCAGGGCACGCCTTCAGGCGTGCCGCAAGAGGTCAAGAATAATGGCGGCTTTAGCCGCCGCGCAACTTTATGAGCATCCTGGTCGATAAATCCACGCGCGTCATCGTGCAAGGCCTCACCGGCCGCGAAGGCACGTTCCACGCCAAGGCCTGCGCCGAATACGGCACCAAAATTGTCGGCGGAGTCACTCCCGGCAAAGGCGGCACCACCCACGAAGGCTTCCCGGTATTCAACACCGTGCAAGAAGCGGTGGACAAAACCGGCGCCGACGCCTCCGTCATTTTCGTGCCGCCGCCGTTCGCCGCCGACGCCATCATGGAAGCCGCCGACGCCGAGATCGAACTGATCATCTGCATCACCGAAGGCATTCCCGTGCTCGACATGGTCCGCGCCTGGGAGTTTCTGCAAACCCGCCGCGCGCGCCTGATCGGCCCCAATTGTCCGGGAATTATTTCGCCCGGCAAATGCAAAATCGGAATCATGCCCGGCCACATTCATCGCGAAGGCCCGGTCGGAATCGTCTCGCGCTCCGGCACGCTGACCTACGAAGCCGTCTATCAGCTCACCACGCGCGGCATCGGACAATCCACCGCTATCGGAATCGGCGGCGACCCCATCGTCGGCACGAATTTCGTGGACGCGCTCGACCTGTTCAATCGCGATCCGCAGACCGAAGCGGTAGTGATGATCGGCGAAATCGGCGGCAACGCCGAAGAAATCGCCGCCGATTTTGTAAAATCGCGGATGAAGAAGCCGGTAGTCGGATTCATCGCCGGACAAACCGCCCCGCCCGGCCGCCGCATGGGCCACGCCGGCGCAATCATTTCCGGAGGCCACGGCACCGCGTCCGAAAAAATCAAAGCCATGGAAGCCGCTGGCATTCGCGTTTGCAAGTCGCCCGCGGACATCGGCGAAACGGTTGCCGCAGCCATGGGAGTAAAAGCAGGCGCATAGAATTTAAGGCTCGAAGCCTGAAGCCCAGAGCCTGAAGCCTGATTCGAGCCAACGACCAAGGACGAACGACCAACGACGATTTTATGAAAACCCTAGAACGCACTCTCACCATCGTGAAACCCGACGCCGTGCGCCGCAACGCCATCGGCGACATCATTGAACAATTCGAAAAGAACGGCTTCCGCATTCTGGCCATGAAGATGCTCGAAATTTCCCAGCATCAGGCGGAGCAGTTTTACGCCGTCCATGCGCAAAGGTCGTTCTTCAACTCGCTGACGCAGTTCATGTCGAGCGGCCCCATCGTCGCGCTGGCGCTGGAAAAAGAAAACGCCATCGCCGATCTGCGCAAGCTGATGGGCGCCACCAACCCCGCCAACGCCGAAGAGGGAACCATCCGCAAGAAGTGGGCGGCGAGCATCGAGCACAACGCCATCCACGGCACCGACGCCGACGACACCGCGCGCTTTGAGTTGAGCTTCTTCTTCGCGGGATACGAGCTGGCGCAGTAAAGCGGGCTTTGGATCTCTCAGAGAAGGAAGCGCGTGAGGAATAGTGACTGCCGATACTCCAAATCTCCGCACCGGGATTCTGGATGCCCTCGGTCTTTTGTCCTCATGCGAAAGACAACTGGAATATGAACGACGCGTGCCTCATGTCTCGATTCCGGCTGAATTGGAATGCATGTGGTTCGACGATGCCTACCTGCCTGAGAGCGAGGCCTTCCGACGGTCCTTTTCTGAGGAAGAGCTAGCAGCGATGGCGGCGTTCAATATTTATCACAACGAACGCCGCAAATTCCTGCCGCAGGATAGCAGCGTGATAGTGCCTTGGCTCAAGAACGAGGTCTGGCAGGAAATAATGCGCAAGGCGGAGGAAACGCTATCTGTCTTGGTTAGCTAGGTATCCGCAGCCGATTCAAGGGTCCCGCCCCAGCGGATCGTAATCATTCACCACTGCAGCGTGGTCACCGACTTGCCGCTGAGCGGGATCATCGCGGTCTTGCCTCCCAACCTGATCGTGCAATCGCGGGCAGCGCCGGTGTTAGTCAGGACCAGGACGCGCTTCCCATCCGGATTCTCGAATGCCGCATGATCAACATCAGGCGACTGACTTTGCGAATCAACGCGCCGCGCGCCGCGCCGTATAAAACGCGAGTAGTGCGCAAATGCCCAGTACTGACCGCTGTATGAAATCTCTTTGCTGGTTGAATCAACCGTAACCAGCCCGCCGCAATTGAACGGGCCAACGTTGGGCCGCCCCTTTTCATCGAGCGCGAAATTCCATGCCGTGATCGAGCGGCACCAGTTTCGCAGAATGCCAGTAAAAGTCTTGCTCCAGTCCGCCCACCCGGTAACGAAATTCGGGTCCGTGTAATCGGGCCCGCCTTCGGTCCAATACATTTCAACCTCGGGATAAGCCGCATGCACCCGCTGAATCCATTCCACCTTGCCCACATAACCATGCCAGGCAATGGCGTTGCTGTAGCGGTGAACATCACCCGTTTCCAGTTCGCCGATGGCGCGGCCCCAAAGATTGTAGTTGTGGTCAATCAACCAGATTTTCGTTTTCACTCCGTTGCGCTCGAATGCGGGTCCCAACTGCTGGCGCACAAAATCAGCTTCGTACTCCATCGGCCAGGTGCACGCGGGCATGCGCCCATCCTGATCGGTGTCCACTTCGTTCTGCACCGTGATGGCCTGCACCGGAACGCCCTCGGACTCGTATCCCTGCAGAAACTTCACAAAATAATTGGCGTAAGCCGGCATGTAATGCCGCTGCATGTTTCCACCCAACATCGACTTGTTGGATTTCATCCACCCCGGCGGACTCCACGGCGAGGAGAACAAGAACAGATCAGGGTTTGCCTTCCGCGCCTCACGCAGCACCGGCAGAAGGTACTTGCGATCGTGATCGATGGAGAAGCGCGTCAGGTCTGGATCAGGGGTGTCGCCGTCGTCATAGCTGTACACTTCGGTCGAGTAATCGCTCGCCCCAATGCAGGTACGGCAGACGCTGAATCCCATTTCCGACGGATGAAAAAGTTCGTGAAACAATTTTTCGCGTGCCGCAGGATCAAGCCGGCTGAAGGTATAGCAAGCTGCGTCGGTGAACGCCGCACCGAAGCCAAGGATTTCCTGAAACTTATTGCCGGGATCCAGGGTGACAGTGTCTTGAGAGTTCGATGCGGGAGCAGATTTCCACGCCACCGGCGTCCCGCGTTGCAGCCGTCGGCCTTCATCGGTGACCCAGATCGCAAAATCGCCGCTAGGGTCCGCAGCGCTCGCGTTTGCCAATCGCGGCAAAGCTACGCTACCTGCCAGAACGGCGGCTGACTTTGCGGATAGTTCGAGAAACTCCCGTCGTGACGATCGGTTTGCCATCCTCGCTCCTGTGAGAACGAACTCACGCCATCTGGCGCAACGTCTTCGCGAAACCGGCACTAGCCCAGCGAATCGTACAGCTGGCCTTCCACCCGGTCCGCAAACTTAGGCAGATCTTTTCTCGCGTATTGCAGAAAGTGCTGAGTATTTCTGTGCGCTTCGAGCGCGGCATCATCCTTATATTGCTCGTAGATGAAAAACCGCCGCGGCTCGGTGCGATGCCGGTGCACTTGAAACATGGCGCATCCCGGCTCTTTGCGGGCCTCTGCGGTCAGCTTTGCTAACACCTCAGCAACCTCGGTTTCCTGCCCGACTTTCGCCACCCACGTTACCGCCAGAACGACCATCGCTAGCTCCGTGCTCCTTGAGTCGCGCTCAACGACTTCAACTCCGCCGTGAACGCATCCACAAAAATCGTCTCCTCGCGCCCCGGCCCGGTTGAGACCATTCCAATCTGCGCGCCGGATTCTTTCTCGACAAAATCCAGATACTCCCGCGCCGCCTTCGGAAGTTTACTCAACTCTGTGATTCCTTGCGTCGGCGTGTTCCACCCCGGCATTGTCTTATAAACGCACTCGATTTTCTCCCAGCCGCAAGCCTCGGCGGGAATTTCTTCCGTCGCCTTGCCATCAACCTTGTATCCGACACACACGGGGATTTCTTTCAACTCGTCGAGCACGTCGAGCTTGGTCACCACCAGCCACGTCGTCCCGTTGATCATCCCCGAGTAGCGCAGCAGCGGCAGATCCAGCCACCCGCACCGCCGCGGACGCCCCGTCACCGCGCCAAACTCGTTGCCGCGCTTGCGAATCAGATCGCCGGTGGAATCGAAAAGTTCCGAAGGAAACGGTCCTTCGCCCACCCGCGTGCAGTAGGCCTTGGTCACTCCGATGACCGAATCAATCGCCGTCGGCGCAACTCCTGTCCCAATCACTGCTCCGCCCGAGGTCGCGCTCGAAGACGTGACAAACGGATACGTCCCGTGATCAATGTCGAGCATCGTTCCCTGCGCGCCTTCAAACATCACCGAATGCCCGGAGCTGATCGCCCGATTCAGCAAAACCGCCGTATCGCAAACAAACGGCGCAATCCTCGCCGATGCCTCCGCATATTCCGCATACATTTTGTCCGGATCAATCGGCTCGGAATTAAACAGCGCGTGCGCGATCATGTTTTTTTCCTGGCACGCGTTCTCAATGTGCTTCTTCAGCAGATTCAAATCGAGCAGATCGATCACTCTCAGTCCGCGCCGTCCGGCTTTGTCTTCGTAACTCGGCCCAATCCCGCGCGAGGTGGTCCCAATTTTCACCCGCCCTGGCGCATTCTCCGACGCAAGTTCGATCATGCGGTGATAGGGAAGAATCACGTGCGCGCGGTTGCTGACAAAAAGATTCCCGTCCACTCTCACGCCCGCCTCGCGCAGCGCGCCAACTTCTTTCAGAAACGCAATCGGGTCCAGCACCACGCCGTTGCCAATCACCGCTCGGCATCCGTCGCGCAGCACGCCGCACGGCACCAGTTGCAGCACAAACCTCTTCCCGTTAATGATGACCGTATGCCCGGCATTGTGTCCGCCGGCATAGCGCGCCACCACCGAGAATTTTTCCGAGAGCACGTCCACAATCTTGCCCTTGCCCTCGTCGCCCCACTGGGCGCCCACAATGACCGCAGTCTTGCCTTTCGCCAATGCAAACTCCTGTTTTGATCAATGATGCTGGTGCGCAGCCGCGACTGATCGCTCTGGCACACGCCCGTCCCCGCAGTACCGCGCAAAATCAAAAAATCAGGGATTTACCGGGGCAGAGGTGTACTACAAATCATAACCCGCGGGAGCGGACGCAAGCGAACGGAATATTCGATTGCCAGCATCACCGAATTGTCAGCATCGCCAAACAAAACGTAGCGCAACCACCCTGCTGGTGTAGGGGCAGGTGCCCTCACCTGCCCCACCACAAATGTCGGTGTCCGTCCCCATGTCTCCGATACGCTACCCTAAACCCGCCCCACCACAGACTTGTCCCTTACCTCTAATGCGGGTTCATCCCGAAGTCCCCGCGCTTTCACCGGCGGGGCGAGGGATCTCGCGCGTCGCAGCACAAACGGCCGTTACCAGTGCGGACCCGCCCCCCGCCAGATCCTTCGCAAAGCTCGGGATGACGCAGCGATTTCAGGCCGAGGCACCGGTGGCGCGCTAAGAACGCCACCCTCACTCCTTCGGCGCCGCCGACTGCTTCCCATCCGTCGGGTCCGGCCGGATCACCGCCAGATTCGCCGGCGCGTCCGGATGCACGCCGAAGTCCCACACATAACTGTTCATCCCCTGCTTGCCAAGCAACTCCGCCACCGCGTACTCGCCCGGCTCCAGCGGAGCCTTCGGCGTCAGCTTAATCCAGCCTTCGCTCATCTGCTCCGCCGTGGCCGGAACACCTTCCTGCTCCTGGCTCAACTTGCCCGTGACCGAACTCTTCAGCGTCCCCACAATCCGCTTGTCGCCCTTGATCTCGGCGCGGACGATCCTAAACCGGTCCCACGGCAGCTCCGCGCCTTGTCCTTGCTTCGTAGAATCACTCGCCTCCGCTGTAGCGTCCAGGTTGATATAAATCGCCGGCAGCGACGCGTGAATCTGGATCTTCGACCGCGGCCCCGCGATTTCAATCGTATGCTTGGCACCTGCCAACGGATCAATCGCCGCCCGCAGCACATTGTGTCCGGTATGCCGATTCACTTCTCCGGTACTCTGGTCGAGCGGCACCAGCTCCGGCAGCGACAAGTAAGTATCCAGCGCATAAACCCCGCCCTCCGGAGGCAGCCGCAGCCCCGCCGCCACATGCGGCGAGCGCAACTCTTCCTCCTCGCGCTCCTCCTGCATCTCCTTCTCAAGCTCCGCCGCTTCCTTCGACTCCTTGCCCGCCGCCCGGTCTTCCTCCCACTTTTTGGTCGCGTCCCAATCCACCAGCGCGTTCGGGATTTCCTCCCACTCGTTCCGCTCCGCGCTGAGGAAGCGCACCCGGTCGTCTTTCTTCTCCCACTTGGTCGCAAGCTGGTAGGAGCCGTCTTTCAGGATGAGGCGTTTGGACTGGGCCTGGGCAGCAGAGTGGGATGGCGAGGCCAGAAGCGTGAATAAGAAGATGAGCGCGCAGAAGGCTGAGCGAACGCTGGCCATGACTCTTGTAGTTTACCGCCAACCCTTCTCAGGCTTTCATCGATTGGTGATTTTTTGCGATCCACTGCTCCACGATCTCAATGAATTCTGTCGCCTTCGCCACAATCTCCTTTGCTTCCGTTTCAGTCGCGACAAACACATCGTCGTAGTCAATCACGTTCCGCTTGCGCCGGCATCTGTCGAAATAATCACTATACGGGCCCGCAGCTTTCCCAACTGCCAACTGAACCGCGGCGAAAGAAATCCTGTGGTGTCCAGCGCCGGCGACCCGGTAGCCGGCACACGCAATCGCCATTTTTGCCGCTTGCAATGCAGCGTTATATGCGGTTGCAAAACGCCGGTCTGACGAGACTCCAACCAGAGATGCGTCGGCCAGGTCGCGAGCAAGCACGGCCCGCAGCTTGTCCATTCCTTCTTCGATGTCCGGTGTCGCTGAACTTCGTTATTTGCCAGCAACTGCGTCCAGGTCACGCTGTTCACCTTTCACGAACTGGAGACTGCCCTTCAGCACGGTGGTTAAAAAGTGGTCGCCTTCAGCGACTTTCTTGCGGAATTCATCCACCGAGTAGTTTGTCACGTTGACTTCCCGGCCCAGGCGCTTTTCTGCTTTTCGCAGAGATGGGGCAAGGTCCGCCAGCCCCACGTTTCCTATGACCATAAGGTCCACATCGCTGGTAGCACGTTCTTCGCGACGCGCGATGGAGCCGTACACGAAGGCACAGACGATCTTCTCTTCATAGGCGCGGAGGGCAACTCGCAGCGTGGGAATCAGACCCATCGTCTTCTCGAACATACTCCGCAGCTCACGGAAGATCGGGGACCGCGTCTCTGCCTTAAAGTACGTCCTGCGCCCATCCTTGCGTTGTTGCAAGATGCCACTTTGCTCTAGCGATCGAAGTTCGCGCTGTAGACTTGAGGGGCGCGTGTGAAGGAACTCGGCCAATTCAGAGAGATACCACCACTTCTCGGGCCGGGTCAGAGTTGCCGCCAGCACCCCCTGCCGCACGCTCGGAAACAGGCTGTCCAAGGCTGGCGAAGTCTTACGCATAATGCGTACATTATTACGCGAATTGCGTATGCATGCAAGGCCCGTATGGGCAAGGCCCACGCGGGGACAGCCGCCCTCGTCCGTCCGGGTCGAGCGAAGCTCGACATCTGCATGCAGCGAATGAAAGGCCGGGTGCCCCATTCTAAATTTCGCGTTCTTTGCGAAATTTAGAGTGGGGATGTCGGGCGCGACCGCGAACTAGAACGCGGCGAGCGCTTCCGCGACGGTTGCATACGTGCCCCTGACTTTCTCGATCTTCCCGTCGCGAAGCAGTTCCCGCATCCAGTGTACGTCCGGATGGGAACGTGCGCGATCGCTGTTAATGAACCCGACTACGCCGTTTGCGTCGCGTACCTCGTAGCGAAACGCGTGTTGTTCGTTCATCGAGAGTTGAGGGCCGTCGTGTGTCCAAGCGATGGCCTCGCAGGAAAGGTGGCTGTCTTTAATGGTGATCATGGCCCAGTATCGCAGCGAATAGAAAGCGAAGTCAAGAAGGCCGGCCCGGCAAAACATAGGTCGGAAGTCGAGACGACTTATTAGAGTGGCCCCCGGATGATCTTCGAGGGTACTGGTCGCTTCGAGAAGGAATGATGTACAGCACAGTGAAGCCTGTCTGTTTTTAGCCAATCCTCGAAACTCGCATCTTGCTCCATGAGCGCAACCCGCTCGCTTCCAACCTCAAGTTTGTGGGGGATTTGAGGGCCCTGGTAATGGTTTAGTATCGCGTGGATTTCCTCGCCTCGTTTCTTAAGATGGAGCCTGTATAGAACCCGCTTCCATCTGGGTGTGATCTTGAAGAAGTCCACATTGGTGAGGGTGGTCGGCGCGGCGCCGATGTTCTGCACGGTGACTCTGAGAAATCTTGGGTTTTTCGGTGGAGGCGGCATCTGCACCATGTTGGCGTAGGCTCGGACTACCAGCTTCGGCCGGTTAGCCGTCACTTTGATGTAGATGTTCCAAATCAGGCCGGCTATGCCCGTCGTTGCGCCAATCCAAGCAACAAGCTCGGTGGTCTTCATGTACAGGGAGTTTATTCTTCGTCGATGTCTTCCATCAACATGAGTTCGACGATCTGCTCTTCGACCAGAGCGTAGATCGAACGATAGGTTTCCATGGACGGGTGGCCCACCTCAGATATAGTGGTGCCGAGAGATGAAGAGGCGGAAAGGCTGGGCCATCCCCCAGTCTGAAGAAAGATCGAGAGCAAATTGAACTAGGAGGAGTCGTGAAGAACTTAACCAAGGCAGTAATCGCAACGACGCTCATTGGGCTGGTACTGACCGTGCTGGTCTTCGCGCAGCAGCAGCCGAAAGTCGTACAGAGTCAGGCTCAGAACGGACGCTATCAGTTCTTTTTGTATCAGGGAGAGATGCCTCGCATGAACACCTTCCTTCTTGATTCGACTACAGGCAAGGTGTGGATTATGGTCTCCGCTCCTGATCAGACCACTTTCTGGGAGCCAATGCCTAAGGTGGACAACGACACGGAAGAAGCTGTCTTCGTTAGACGTCACCCAGTCGTTGTAACGCCGGACAAGAACTAGTCCGAGAGGATTGCGCCTCTACAGCTGCAGAACTGCCCCACTCAAGCCAAAATCAGGCTTGAATGGGCCACCCGTCCATCCGAAAATTCTAGTTTTCCGTCGTACTCACTTTCTGGCATAATTGTTCGTGCACCCCAGCCTGCACAATTTTCCAACACAACCTAGAGCGAGGCAACGATGTCGGCAAAGTACATCTTTGTAACCGGCGGTGTGGTGTCTTCCTTGGGCAAGGGACTGGCGGCCGCTTCCATCGGCTGCCTGCTCGAAAGCCGCGGCCTCAAAGTCAACCTGATGAAGTTCGATCCTTACCTCAACGTTGACCCCGGCACCATGTCTCCGTTTCAGCACGGCGAAGTTTTCGTCACCGACGACGGCGCCGAAACCGATCTCGACCTCGGCCACTACGAGCGCTTCACCCACGCCAAACTTTCCCGCGACAATAACTGGACCACCGGCCGCATCTACGAACAAATCATCGCCAAAGAGCGCCGCGGAGATTATCTCGGCAAAGACCGTGCAGGTGATTCCGCACGTGACCAACGAAATCAAAGCCGCGATGAAAAAAGTCGCGCAGGACGTGGACGTCGCCATCGTCGAAATCGGCGGCACCGTCGGCGACATCGAGTCGCTGCCCTTCATGGAAGCCATCCGCCAGATGCGCCAGGAACTGGGCCGCGAAAATACTTTGTTCGTTCACGTGACGCTGGTCCCGTTCATCGCCGCCGCGCAGGAATTGAAGACCAAGCCCACGCAGCACTCGGTGAAAGAACTCCTCAGCATCGGAATTCAGCCCGACATTCTTCTCTGCCGCACCGACCGTTTTCTGTCCAAAGATTTGAAGTCGAAAATCGCGCTCTTCTGCAACGTGGAAGAAGGCGCCGTCATCACCGCGAAAGACGTGGCTTCCATCTATGAAGTCCCGCTGGTGTTCGCGCACGAAGGCGTTGATGCCCTTGCGCTGAAATACCTGCACGTCGAAGCGAAAGACCGCGACATGAAGCAGTGGGAAGAACTCGTCCACAACGTTTACAACCCGAAGGACGAAGTGAACATTGCCATCGTCGGCAAGTACGTCGAATACGAAGACTCCTACAAATCGCTGAAAGAAGCGCTGGTCCACGGCGCGCTGGCGCACAATCTGAAACTGCAAGTGAACTGGGTTGAAGCCGAAGGCCTCGAAGCCGGACAGCAGCGCCTGCGCCGAGCAGCTTCAGGACTACGGCGGCATCCTCGTCCCCGGCGGCTTCGGCAAGCGCGGCATTGAAGGCATGTTGCAGGCCATTCGCTACGCCCGCGAAAATAAAGTCCCGTATTTCGGCATCTGCCTCGGCATGCAGACTGCGTGCATCGAGTTCGCCCGCAACGTCTGCGGACTGGCCGACGCCAACTCCAGCGAATTCGATCCCTCAACCCCGCATCGCGTGATCTACAAATTGCGCGAACTGCGCGGCGTGGAAGAACTCGGCGGCACCATGCGCCTCGGCGCATGGACCTGCAAAATCGAGCCCGACACTCTGGCCTACAAAATTTACGGCCAGACCGAAATCAGCGAGCGCCACCGCCACCGCTACGAATTCAATCGCGAGTACGAAGAGCAGCTGACCGCGGCCGGACTGCGAATCTCCGGCTCGACCCCCGACGGAACCTACGTCGAAATGGTCGAACTGCCCGACCACCCACACTTCATCGGATGCCAGTTCCATCCCGAGTTCAAGTCGAAGCCGCTGGAGCCGCATCCGTTGTTCAGGACTTTCGTCGGCGCAGCGTATGAATATCGCCGCAACCGAGAAGCTCCAAAAAAACGCGACCGAGGTGGAAATGTTCCATCGGCCGGTGAAAGTGGCGAGATAAAACCTTCACCACAGAGGGCACAGAGTTACACTGAGGACAGACACAGAGGAATTGTGAAGATTTGCCGTTTCTCTGATTTTCCTCCGTGTAACTCAGTGCCCTCTGTGGTCAAAAGCTTTTGACTTTGACGGTGCGCCCCATGAGCCTCTCATTCCAAGTCGAAGGCGTCCGCATCGGCTCCGGCGATTTGTTCCTCATCGCCGGCCCCTGCGTCATTGAGAGCGAAAAGCACGCGCTCTTCATGGCCGAAGTCATCAAGGGCGTCACCCGCTCGCTGAATGTCCCGTTCATTTTTAAAGCGTCCTACGACAAAGCCAATCGCACCTCGATGCGCAGCTTTCGCGGTCCCGGCCTTGTCGAAGGCCTCCGCATCCTGAAAAAAGTGAAAGACGAAGTCCACATCCCGGTGCTGACCGATGTGCACGACGTGAAAGACGTCCCCAAGGTCGCCGAGGTCGTGGACGTCCTGCAAATCCCCGCGTTCCTCTGCCGCCAGACTGATCTGATCGTCGCCGCCGGAATGACCGAGCGCGTGGTCAACATCAAGAAAGGCCAATTCGTTTCGCCCTGGGACATGCGCCACGCCGTCGAAAAATGCCGCGCCGCCGGCAACGACCGCGTGTTCGTCACCGAGCGCGGCTCCAGCTTCGGCTACAACAACCTGGTCGTGGACATGCGCTCGCTGGCCATCATGCGCAAATTCGCCCCGGTCGTTTTCGACGCCACGCATTCCGTGCAACTCCCCTCCGCCTCCGCCGACGGAGACCAAGCCGTAAGCGGCGGCCAGCCCGAGTTCATCCCGTCTGCTGGCCCGCGCCGCAGTCGCCGCCGGCGTGGATGGCGTCTTCATGGAAGTCCACGACAACCCCAAAGAAGCCAAATCCGACGGAGCGAACGCGCTGGAATCAACGAAACTGCGCGGAGTGTTGAAGGAATTATTGGCGGTGCACAGGGCGGTCGCGCTGGCCCATGCGACGCCGTAACTCGTCCGAGGAATTTCATGTTCAACAAAGTCGCCTCGCGATTAGTCATCGTCCTCGCCTTGATCTCCTCGTGCCTCGCACAAACGCCGCCGCAATCCGCTCCCCTCCGCGTCGTCATCATCGGCCTCGTCCACGGACACGTCGAAGGCTTCTTCCAACACAACCTGCACCGCCCGGACATCCAACTCGTCGGCATCGCCGAAAGCAATCAGCAACTTGCGGCGGACTACGCCAAGAAATACAGCCTCGATCCCAAACTGCTTTTCACCAGCACCGACGACATGCTCGCCCAAACCCATCCGCAGGCAGCGCTGGTGTACAGCAACACCCACGATCATCGCCCGGCGGTTGAAATCTGCGCCCGCCACGGCGTACCGGTGATGATGGAAAAGCCGCTGGCGGTCAGCGTGGAAGACGCCCGCGCCATCGAAACTGCCGCGCATCAGGGACACATCCAAGTGCTGGTGAATTACGAGACCACGTGGTACAGCAGCAATCGCGCCGCCTACGATCTTATTCATCAAAATGCGCTCGGCGGTGTTCGAAAAATCGTGATCCACGACGGGCACAACGGCCCAAAAGAAATCGGTGTCGGCCCGGAATTTCTCGCGTGGCTGACTGATCCAAAACTCAACGGCGGCGGCGCGCTCTTCGACTTCGGCTGCTACGGCGCCGACCTGGCTACCTGGCTCATGGACGGCCAGCGTCCGCTCACCGTCACCGCCGTCACCCAGCACATCAAGCCCGAGATTTATCCCAATGTTGACGACGAAGCCACAGTTGTTCTGACTTATCCCAAAGCGCAGGCGATCCTGCAGGCATCGTGGAACTGGCCCTTCGGCCGCAAAGATATGGAAGTGTACGGAGAGGCCGGCTACGTCGTCACAGTTGGCCGCGATGCCGTCCGCGTCCGCCGTCCGCATGAAGATAAGGAAGAAGCGCAGGTCACCGCGTCTCCCCTATCTGCTCCGTATGATGATTCCTTGTCCTACCTCCGCGCCGTTGTCCTCGACGGACTGAATCCGGAGGGTCTCTCCTCGCTGGAAACCAACATGATCGTGGTCGAAATTCTGGACGCTGCGCGCCGCTCGGCGGCTCAAGGCAAGGCCGTGAGGGTCGCGCCGTAGTGTCCCTGGGAGGAAAGCAATTTGGCGGGGCTGTCCATGCGAGCGGCGCTTCATTTCCTCCACAGAAATCCGCGGCTAATCCCATCCTCATCCCAATAGACGCCGGCAACAGTGCCTGACTCATTGATGAATATGGCCCGCACTCCTCTGGAGCCAGGAGGAGCTATTGGAGTAATGTCGCCGTTCTTGTTTCGCAGGAAGCCGTGAACTTGTCCGCTGGGATCGATGTATGTTCCCACAATCTGTCCCGCCGGATTAAGACTCGTGCACAAGGTCCCGAATGCTCCTAATGTGATCGAAATTATGGCACCGTTGGACTTCCGCAGAAATCCATGGCTTACCAGGTTGGCTTCGCTATAGAGACCCACAACTTCACCGGCAGGATTGATGTCCTGTGCAACAACCGTGACCGCGCCCCGCGGGACAATCTGGATAATTGTGCCATCCGTCTGCCGCAGAAAAGCCTGAGCTCGAAAGCTTGTATCGAAATAATTCCCCGCAATCTGACCTGCCGGATTGATGGCCACGGCGGAGGTACTGTGGGGTCCAGCGTCGAATGAAACAAAAGTGCCGTCCTTCTGCCGCAGGAAGCCGTGCCCGCCGCCCCCATCGTCGTAGAGTCCGGCGATTTGCCCAGTTGGATTGATGGCCAAGGCTTCGGTCAAGATCGAGCCGGGCGGATCAATCGCAACAAAGGCACCGTCCGAGTTGCGGAGAAAGCCGTGGAAAGGAGGTAGCGGCGGGCCGTGGTAAAACCCAACAATCTGTCCCGCCGGACCAATCGCCCGAGCCTCGGTATACGCCGAACCCGGTGCATCGATCAATACGATGGTGCCATCCTGGTTCCTCATGAAACTGCGATGAGTTGTGTCGTCCGACGGATCGGCTGGCGGCGCGTGGTACCAACCAACGATTTGGCCTCTTGCATTGATGCCCGTCACGTTCGTATCACGGTTCACGTCAAACGTAGTCACCTTCTGCCCGTGAGCGAGAAGATTGAGGCTTCCCGCCATCATCAACGTTAAGCTGGCTACGAATAAATTCTTAGACATGGGTCATCTCCTCCGATACCATTCTCAAGCCCGCAGCCCAACACTCAGGTTGGCACGCGGCCCACTCCAGTCGCCATGACGGCCGACACATCGGCTTGTGATTTGAATCAAAGTTGTCGGCGCGGGACGCGGCAATCTCCGCCATCTCCCAAACCTGCTAACATTTCTGCTCGACTCATCTCTTTCCTCATGCACGCCGCCGCCATCATCGCCGGAGCCCTCATTCTCCTCTCCGTCCTCCTGGACGCCTTCGAGACCGTCGTCCTGCCGCGCCGCGTGCGCCGCCTGTTCCGTATCTCCAGCGGGTTCTACCGCAATACCTGGGTCACCTGGGCACGTTTGGCCAGCCACATACCGTCACAGACCCGGCGCGAGGCTTTCCTCGGATACTTCGGGCCGCTCTCGTTGATTGTTCTTCTCGGCCTCTGGGCGTGCAGCCTGATTTTCGGATTCGCCCTGCTGCAATATGGCTGCGGCGAGCACCTCTTCACCTTCAACGGCAACCAGCCGATGACTTTCGGCCTGCTGCTTTACCACAGCGGCGAAACTTTCTTCACCCTCGGCTACGGGGACATTGTCCCCGCCACCGGTTTCTCTCGCGCGCTCTCCGTCGGCGAGGCTTTCATGGGATTCGCCTTCCTCGGCGTGGTCATCGGCTACTTGCCGACGATCTATACCGCTTTCTCGCGCCGCGAGATTGAAATTTCCCTCCTCGACGCCCGCGCCGGTTCTCCCCCCAGCGCCGCCGAATTACTCTCTCGCGCTGCCAGCAGCCGGGACCAGCGCACCCTCGACCAACTCTTTCGTGATTGGGAGCGCTGGGCCGCCGAAGTTCTCGAAAGCCATCTCTCCTATCCCGTGCTGAGTTTCTATCGCTCGCAGCACAGCAACCAGTCGTGGCTGGGTGCACTCACGGTCGTGCTCGATGCCACTTCGCTCGTCATGGCTGGAATTGACGGGGTCAACACTGAGCAGGCGAAGCGGACTTTCAAGATGGCGCGCCACGCCGTCGTGGACTTGGCTCAGGTAGTGCAGTCGAGTTATGATCCCGCCGCACCCGACCGGCTTACGCTGGAAGATCTGGCCTCGATTCGCAACCAACTCGCCGTCAAAGGCCTCCGCCTGCGCACCGATCCCGAGGCTGAATCGAAACTCGCCCAACTCCGGCAGCAATACGAGCCCTACGCTCTTGCCATGGCCAGGAATCTCTACATCACCTTGCCGCCCTGGATTCGACGCGATCAGATCAAAGACAATTGGCAGGCCGGTCCCTGGGACCGCACGATTCAGGCGCAAGCCTTGGGCAAGATTGGTGGGCAACGCCGCACCGCCATCGCCGACGAGCATTTTTAGGAGAACCGCAAGCCTCAGGTGTGAGTGGCAAACCCCTTGCGCCGCTGTTCGCTATAGCGGCTCAGCGCATCGGTGATGATGGGATAGGCTTCCGCAGCCGGCCGGAATTCGTCCACTTCCACTGCCTTGCCCTCTAGTTGTTTGTAATCCTGAAAAAAGCGCCGCAACATCAGCATGCGGTGGGGAGGCATTTCTGCCGCTTCGCGGTAGCTGTTGAACTCCGGATCACTGGTGGCCACGGCGAGAATCTTGTGGTCCTTCTTCCCAGAGTCAATCATGGTCATCAACCCGATAGTGCGAGCATGAATAATCGTCAGCGGCACCACCGTCTCCTGGCACAGCACCAGCACGTCGAGTGGGTCGTCGTCTTCGGCAAGAGTCTGCGGAATGAACCCGTAATTCGCTGGATAATACACCGCCGAATACAGCACGCGATCCAGCTTAATCAGGCCGCTGGCTTTGTCCAGCTCGTACTTCACGCTCGACCCAAACGGAATTTCGATAATGGCGTTGAACTCCCGCGGCAATTTGCTGCCTGGAGTAACGTCGTGCCAGGGATGGATCATCCCCACATTCTATCGTGTACTGGCAGTACCTATGTGGGCTCCAACAAGAGTGCGGTAGTCTTCCATCGCCCCACGAAAAACCTTAATGGCGGCCTGTGGGCAGCGGCGAGCGGCTGGCGTAAACGTGCTTGTTCTTGCCCATATCTAAAGCTGGAGCCGCTTTTACGCTAGGAGTTGCGTGTGTTACTGGCTTCGCGGATCGCAGGTGCGCGCTCTGCTGCTCGATGCGGGCGAGCTGCGCGGCGGTGCTTGACGAAGAACTGGTTGCCGGGACCGACGCAACCGGGGGCGCGTACAGCTTAGCCGGCTTCGGTTTCTGGGCAACTGCGCTTGCGGAGATCAGGACAACTATGGCGATCCATCGCATAAACTCCTCCGTTCCTCCACAAACACTACATCAAGGAGCAAGTTGCATTCCACTCCCCAAGAGTGCCATTTCTCGGCAAGTGCGCCACAAACGTAGTACCCCAAGAGGCCTCAAAACTGGTGAAACCTTGCGGGTTATCTGGACAAGTGGCATGATGTGTGCAAGTCTCTAGAGGGAAGCTGGGAAGTTTCTTGTCCAGAATTACCTTTGGTTACCATAACATGACCTGCGGACCACCGCAGGCACGATGTTTTTCGCCCCTCCCCTCCGGCTTCGCTTCGAGATTCTGACCATTTTGGGAGATAAATGTCCACCACGTTCGAGCTGACGATCCGGCCGCGCAAGGGCTGGCAAGCGGTTGATTTTAAAGAAATATATCTCTATCGCGAGCTGCTTGCCTTTCTGATCTGGCGGGACATCAAGATCCGCTACCGGCAGACCCTGCTGGGCGGAATGTGGGCGATCCTGCAGCCGTTCATCACCATGCTGGTTTTTACCTTCATCTTTAACCGCGTGGCTGGTGTGAAAAGTGATGGACCTCCGTACCCACTTTTTGCCTATGCCGGCCTGGCGCCGTGGACTCTTCTTTTCGACTTCGGTGACTCTGTCGAGCAACAGCCTGATGGCCAATCAGCAACTGGTCTCAAAGGTTTACTTTCCACGTGTTTTCATACCGCTAGGGGCAATCGGGGCGCTCATGCTGGACCTTTTGCTCTCGCTGAGCCTGTTTTGCGGAATGATGGTTTATTATCACTGGCCATTGACGGCGAACATCGTATGGCTGCCTGTCTTTGTGGTGGCGGCCGTGCTGACCGCGGCCGGAGCGGGGCTGACGCTCTCCGCGCTGAACGTGAGTTTCCGCGACGTCAAGTACGCGGTGCCGTTCCTGGTGCAGATTGGGCTGTTTCTGACGCCGGTGATTTATCCGCCGCGCTATCTTTCGCACCGGGCACAGATCTTGATGGGATTAAATCCCATGGCGGGAGTGGTGATCGGGTTCCGCCACGCGCTGCTGGGCAGCCAGGCCGCGTGGGGCATCATGGGGCTGTCGCTGGGAATCAGTGTGGTGTTGTTCGGATTTGGGTTGCTGGTCTTCCGCCGCATGGAAAACCGCTTCGCGGACATTATCTGATGAAGCCGATTCTGGAAATTCAGGACTGTGTCGAAGCAGTACAAGCTGGGTGGAATGCGCATCCAGCGAACGGAGAATTTCCGCGAGCTTTTGCAGCGGACGGCGAGTTCGCCCTTTCGTGCGCTGGCCGGACGAACCAGCGATGATGTCGCCAAAGAAGAGCTTTACACCTTTTGGGCGCTGCATAACGTCAGCTTCGACGTGAAGCAGGGCGACGTGCTGGGAATCATCGGGCGCAACGGCGCCGGCAAGAGCACGATGCTGAAAATCCTGTCGCGCATCACCAGCCCCACCTCTGGCAGCGTTGACCATTCGCGGGAGACTGGCCAGCCTGCTCGAAGTTGGGACCGGGTTTCATCCCGAGCTTACCGGCCGCGAGAATATTTTTTTGAACGGGGCGATCCTGGGGATGCGCAAGGCGGAAATCACCCGGCGCTTTGACGAGATTGTGGCCTTCGCGGAAGTCGAGAAATTTCTGGATACGCCGGTGAAGCATTATTCCAGCGGCATGTACGTGCGACTGGCGTTCGCGGTCGCGGCGCATCTGGATCCCGAGATTCTGGTCGTAGATGAAGTGCTGGCGGTCGGAGATCTCACTTTTCAAAAGAAGTGCCTGGGGAAGATGAGCGAAGTGAGCCGCGGCGGACGCACCGTGCTTTTCGTTTCGCACAACATGGCGGCGGTTGAGAACTTGTGCACTCGCGGAATTGTTCTGCACCAGGGGACGCTGAGTTTTGACGGCACCGCCAAAAATGCAATTCAGCACTACCTGAACAGCCTTTCGGTGCGTAGCGGGACGGGACATGTGGTGGAACTGGACGGCGTCGGAGACCGGCGTTCGATTGTTGCCCCGCTGCTGCGGCGTATGGAATTTCTCACTGAAAACGAACAGCCTCTGACCGAGGGCCTACCCATTGGGTCGCGGCTCAAGGTCAAAGTGAGTTTTGAGCTGCCGAATTCGACTCCGCACTTCAACGTCGGGCTGGGATTCAACAACAGCTACGGTCACCGCATCTTTACCGCGCACAGCATGTTCGATCCCAATCGCTGGGAAAAGGAACGCGTGGGCGCGCAGGTTCTCAGCTGCGAGATCCCCAGCTTCACGCTGACGCCCGGGGAATATACGGTCAAGGTGTGGCTGGATCTGAAGGGTTCAGAGGCCGACGCGATTGAGGACGCGGCCAAGATTACAGTGTTGGCGTCGGATTTCTATGGGACCGGCAGAGTGCCGTGGAACGGGGCAATGGTGTTGAAGCACAATTGGCATTTGGAAGAGTCGGCCCAGGAGAACCATTGGGCGGGCGAGCGCGATGACCGGGTACAGACGACGGGTGCTTGAAGGCATGACTTCTCATCGCACAGTGGACTTCTTAATACCCGTTTTCAACGAAGGCGCGAGCCTGCACGGATTTCACGCCCGCCTGATTCGACGCCATCGCAGGATTGCCGTACTCGTTTCGTTTTCTTTACATCAACGACGGGTCGAGCGACGATTCGCAGGAAGTGCTGGCGCAGTTGAGCGCCGCGGATCCCAGAGTCCACGCCATTAATCTGACGCGAAATTTTGGACACCAGGCGGCCCTGAGCGCTGGGCTCGACATGTGCGACGCGGATGCAGTCGTCATGATGGATGGCGATGGCGAGCATCCTCCGAGATTTGGTTCCGGAGATGCTTCAGCGGTTTGAAGCGGGCTACGACATTGTCCATACTCAGCGGTTGGATGCGGGACGCGGCGGATTTTTTCTGAAGAAGCTCACCAGCCGGGGATTTTACTGGACCATCAATCGGCTGGGAGAAACCAGAATCGCCGAAGGCTCGGCGGATTTTCGCCTGATGTCTCGCGACGCGGTCAAGGCCGCTGCGTCAGTTGCCCGAGTACCACCGGTTTTACCGCGGCATGGTGCAGTGGATCGGATTTTCCTCGGCTGGTGCTTCCTTTTGTGCCGGAGGAACGCATTGCGGGGAAATCGAAATACACGCTTGCGAAAAGATGCTTCGCCTGGCGGGCGATGGGATGTTCTCGTTTTCGCTTGCGCCGCTGCGGCTGGGGCTGCTGCTCGGCGGGAGTGTTTTTGTTGCTGGCGGGAGTCGAGATCGCGTACGTGCTGAGCTTTTGGTTTCGCGGAGATACCGCAAAGCTGGTTCCGGGCTGGAGTTCGTTGATTGTGGTGATTACGGTCAGCAGCGGTATCTCGATGTTTCTGACGGGAATCCTGGGAATTTATGTAGGAATGATTTTTCAGGAAGTCAAACGCCGCCCCCTCTATCTGGTGAAGGGGTGGACGCGGAATTCGGAGCCCTTGGCGCGCCCTGCATCTCGTGAGTTTTCGAAAGGCGTCGCAGCTGCAGAGGGTCGGGACGCGGGCGAATGACGAGACCGGGAGAGCACGAAACCGTGAACGCAAGCGTTGCAGAGGCTGCCCAGAAGGCATTCTCACCCGTACCTCGATCGTGGCCACGAGCACGTGGTTCGAGCCGGCGGTGGATCTGGCTCGACAAAGCCCGGGATTTTCAGGGCCTGTCATATAATTAGCCGCAATATCTTAGACCGGGAGTGAATGGGATGTCCGCCGTCAATCAGAAAGAAGTGGTCACAATCCGGCTGCCCAGGACCTACGACGTTGAGCTTTTGAAGCGGGATCTGCAAACCCTGCGCGACGTTCAAGGTGCGCCGCAACCGGGGCCTTACCATGCGGCGAGTGGACGGGCATTGCGCTGCACTCGATGGGCGGCAAGGATTCGGTTTTTCCCAGCGCCGCCGGCATGGACCGCTACGAAGAGACAGACAACCTGAAACGGGCCCCCTACTTCAAGTATGTATCTGGACGATCTGAAATGCCCCAAGGAAGTGGTGCGGATTCTATTTCTTCCGCCCGGTGGCTACATCAAAGACCACTTCGATTTCCATACCAGTTTCCAATTCGGTCTGCTGCGTCTGCATATCCCGATCATCACGCATCCAGACGTGACTTTCCGATTGACGGTCAGCGCGTGATGTGGAACGAGGGTGAACTGTGGTATGGCGATTTCTCGAAAGTGCATTCGGTCAAGAACGACAGCCCGGTGGTGCGGGTGCACATGGTGATCGACGTCCAGATCAACGATTTTGTGTTGGGCCTGTTTCCGGAGGACTACATTGCGCGGCGCAGGGCGGAAGGGATTTCCTGTGACCCGCGAACCGATGCCGGCCTCGGAGGCGGAACTGCGGCGCTTCGCCTGCGACTTCAGCATTCCGGGCGAGTTCATGCCGATGTTCGTGATCGGCAAGCCGCTGGCTACGCTGGCGCGGGGCGCGGTGGCTTCGGTGCGATTGATCGACGGCAAGCTGGCGGTACTGTTCGACAATCAGCCGGCGTTCCGGCTGGAGCGGATTTCCTCCGATACGTTCGGCATTTCCGGGCTTCCGCCGGGAATGACATTTCAGTTCAAGGAAGAGCAGCAACACCGTCCGCGAAGTGGTGCTCGACATGAAAGGCCTGCCGAAGGACCTTTACGCGGCCAGGCTGGGCAAATTCCAGGGGCCGTCTATTGGATGAGCGCCGGGTGTCGATGCCGGTGGTGAATCTAACTTCCGGCGGCGACGGATGCAGTGTGAGGATTCGCGCGGGCGATGGCCTGAACTCATGAACCCAATCCAAACCAGCAAATCCAGAAGCTAGCGTCACTCTCGCAACCGGCGGCATTGCGGCAGAGGCCGCGAGTGCGCTCGGTGCGTTGCGGCGCTGGTTGTCTGATTGTTATTGGCCTGCTTCGAATTGTTTCGACTTACCACGTCTTCAACCACACCATTGATGAAGGCGCGCATCTGGCGTGCGGGATCCAGTGGTTTCAGGGGGTCTTACACCTACGACCGAAACATACTCCGATCGCGCGGATTTCGATCGCGCTGCTGCCGTACCTGGACGGTGTGCGGGGTTTCGGAAACCACTCGTTTTGGGAGGAAGGGTCCCTGGTCCTTTCGACTGGCGGCCGCTACTGGCACAACCTTACCCTGGCCCGGATTGGTGTGCTGCCGTATTTTGTGCTGGCCATCGTGGTCATCTTTTGTGTGGACAAGGCGACTGTACGGCGACGCCACTGCGCTGATCGCCGCCGGCATTTTCAGCATGCTGCCGGTGGTGCTGGCCCATTCCGGGCTTGCCACGACTGACATTCCATTGACCGCCTTCTACATCATCGCGGTCTACGCGTTCACGCGATGGCTGGCAGCACCCGAGTTGGCGCACCGCGGTGGCTTTTGGAATTGCCACCGGGCTGGCGCTCGCGACCAAGCTTTCCACCGTGGCGTTTCCTTCCGGCGACCATCGCTGGGCATTCTGCCGCTGTATCTTTGCAAGCAGGCGAATGCCGGCTCCGAGCCGAAAACCAGAGTCCCAACCGCTGGGCGCCGACGAGCATGCGGAGCGTGATGCGTTCGCATTGCCATCGCGACGATCTGCGATATTCTGGTGATCTGGACGGTCTATCGGTTCTCGCACGCGCCGATCAATCGGTTTTCCTCGGCTCCAGACAAGATCGCCTCGAGAGTATTCGGCCGCTCGTCCTCGCCGCTGGCGCGAGGATGCACTCCTGGACGCCAGAGCTGCAACTGCCGATGCCGGAGTTGCTATAACGGCCTGCGCGATCTGCGCGACATCAATCGCACGCACCGCGTTCTTACCTGTTCGGCCGGGTCAAGGAAGGCGGGTGGTGGTACTTCTATCCCGTCGCGATCTGCGGTAAAGACGCCATTGGCGGTGCTTCTGCTTGCCATCATCGGTGCGTGTCGCTGTAGCGGCAAGCTGGTTCCGCACGCGCACGAACTGGCAACCGGTGGTGCCGATTGTGGCCTTTCTGGCGCCCATCGTGATCGCCGCACCCACCAGCCTCGATATCGGCGTTCGCCATGTGATGCCGGTATTCGCGTTCCTCTCCATGCTGGCCGCCGTTGGTGCGGTCTGGCTTTGGAATGGCCGCCCTGGAGCGCGATTCGCAGATCAGTCGCCAGGGTTGGGTTGTGGGCTGGACGGGCCGCTGTGGTGATCCTGTTCGGCTGGTTCATCGTGTCCTCGGCGCGGGCTCACCCGGATTATCTCTCCTACTTCAACGAACTTGGCGGCAGCGATCCGGAGAAGATCCTGCGTGATCAGCGATCTTGATTGGGGCCAAGACATGGCTCGCCTTTCAACCTACTTGCGCGAGCACCAGGTGAAGCACGTCAGCATTGCCTCGGCGAATTCTTTTGACTCCGAGGCGCTGGGATTTCCCGATACCGAATACATCGCCTGTGGCGGAGCTACTCCTTCAGGTTGGGTTGCTGTGGAAGAGCGACGCGTGCGCGTCCACCGCGAGTGTTATCCCTGGCTCGGTCAGCAGAAGCTGGTCGCCCTGGTGGGCAAGACCATGAAGATCTACTACGTCTCACCGACCCCTGGCCTGGCTCCCGCCATCACCGCCAATTCCCCCGAGAACAAATCCGCGCCTGCAGCCCTGACAAGCGCCAAGGCAACTAACTGAACGTCGGGTTTGTCAGTGGAGATTGGCGTCGATGCCTGGAATCCACCGTACCGCGTTGTCGTGGTAAAGCTTCTTCAGCACCGAGCGCGGAAGATTGAGCCCTTCGACCTTATGTCCCTCATATTCGAAGGTGTCGTCGCTCGAAAAATAGCGCCAGTCGCGGGCATATTGGCGTTCCCACACCTGGGATATTTCCTGGTCCGTGTCCCCCGCGTAGAAATGTAAGTCGGTCCCGTAGAGAATCCGGTCCTGATACTTCAGGATGAAGTCCCGCACTTTCTCCCGCGGTTGAAACACGAGCCGGCGCACCCGGGCGGCCGTGTCAACCGCAAAGTTTGGGTATATCTGCAGGCGGGCCGCAAGGCCATCCAGATCGTCCTCCATGCTCCCCAAATGCGCCCCCACGACGCGAAGGTCTGGATTCGTGGCGACCAAGTGGTCCCTCGCCAGGAGAATAGTTGCTTTTGCGGGAGCGTCCGGTTTCTTGGACATGTCCCATTGAGGATTGGCTTCGAAGTATCCTCTACTGAAGTTCTGGTTTCTTGGCGGTCCCCACGCGATGTCCGGCTCAGCCGCGTGGATGATTAGGGTCTTGCCGTGCTTGGCGATGTCCTCGTAAATGGGTTCAAACCTGGGATCGTCGGGCATGACGTATTGCCCCGAAGCGTTCTTGATTTCCATCCCGACATTTTTCCAGATCTTAGCCGCAACTACGCCGCTCGAGAAATCCTGATTCAGGGCCGCGATTGCTTGTTTGGAAAAATTAGGTTCCTCAAGCCGAAACGGATCGAAGGTTGTACAGAGCTGGGAATGGCCCTGGCTCGAAAGCACGAACTTGAGAGCGTCCTGCTTCTGCGGCTGCATCGACACGCGATATGGAGTGGTGTCGTCAACGTACAGAATGTCCAGAACATGCATGTGCAAATGCTCGAGCATTCCCAGAAAGGCCGGGGCGGCCTGTGAGATGTGGGTATGGGCATCGATCGGATCGAGCGATGTGAATTCTTGCAGCGCGGCGCCGCTCAGCACCGGGGACTGGCTATGGGATCTGCGTGTCAACCGGACCAGAATCTGGGCCGTCGCCAGGCAGAGAACAAGAAGCCCGATACCGATCAAGTAGCCGGTGCGCGATTTCATTCGGCTGGCCAAGATTGAATCGCCGCAAAAGAGGAATCAGACCACATCTGTCAGCTCACGGTTTGGGGCAGCTCGGGAAATCGGGAATAGATGGCCGCGCGCAAGGCCGTGGCCAGCGCTGGATTTTCAGCCGTGCGGTCGAGGTCCCAGATGTGCGCTTCTTGCAACGGGCGCAGCCAACCTTTTTGAGTATCGAGGTCCAGCACGTACTGGTACTTGGAGCGCCCGTCGATCACCCCTACCGTTCCGTGCCGCAGGGGCCGGAAGGCGCTGTTCCTTTCCAGATACTGGCAGAACGCCTGACCTTCGCCGTCACCCTGGCCGTTTCGATTCAGCCACCCCGCCAGCGATTGCCCCCGCATCCAGTCCGGTTTCTTCTGCCCCGCAAGTTCGAGAATCGTGGGAGCAAGCGCGGTCTGATCGGCGGTATAGGCAACCGTGCGGCCATCCTGCTGGCCCGGCGTCCGCACGATCAGAGGGATGTGGATCACCGGCCGGGTAAGGTAGGCCGTTTCATGCTGATAAATGCCGCCTTCAAAGCTTTCCCCATGATCAGCGGAGACGATAACGGTGGTGTTCCGCAACCTCCCGTCGTTTTCCACGTCCGACATGAAGGCCCCGAAGGCGCGATCTGTACTCATGACGTACTCGTCATAGCCAAGGCGCCGCCGGTCCACCTGACTTTGTTGATCGGGTTCGTAAGATGGCTTCCATTTACTCCAGGGTTCCTCTTTGTAACTCAGCAATTCGGCCTGCGGAATAAAACGGTTCTGGTCCGGCGGGTCCGGTAGATAGGGGTGGTGCGGAGGCAGTACGTGGACCCACAGGAAAAACCCGTCCGGCATCTGGGCCAGGATTTGCCGGGCGTGCTCGAAACTGGCAGCCGGCCGGAAGCGAAACGCGAGACTCTCCGGGTTCCGGCTGAGCATGTTCCAGACCCCTTCGAGTTCGAAGTATTCGTCGATACGGCTTCCGATCCTGGAGTCCTGGTGGAGCGGCCTGGTCGCATCCCATAAATTCTGCATGCCGCCCGGATGAAAGATCGGCTCGGGCATGACCTCGAACCCATTCCGCAGACTCTTGCTGAGATAGTACGCCCACGGGTTGGTGAGGAACGCGCCGGTGGCATAACCGCCGGCCCGCATTGCGTGCGGCAAGCTCTTTTCGGCGTTCTCGGGAGGCACTTGGCCCGAAAGACCATAAACGTGGCTTTCCGAGGGGCAGCCCCCCGTCAACATCACTCCAATACATGGCGTGGTAGAGCTTGAGCCGGAATAGTAATTGGTGAAGACAGTGCTCTTGCGGCCAAAAGCGTCGAGGTTCGGCGTGGTCAGCTGCTTGTAGCCGTACAGGGACATCTCTTCCGCCGTGAAAGCGTCGAACGTGACCAGCAGGAAGTTGGACTTGGGTCGTGATGCTGGGGCCAGCACTGCCATGGCCGCACGCGGCGCCTTGCTGAAGGCAAGTTCGGTGACCGCTAGCGCCGCCGCACCGCCCACGGTCGCCAACGCCATTCGTCGCGTCATCTTCTCGCCCACGAAATCATCGAGACTGGTGACCACCGCTTTCCGCGTCCGAGGAATACAAAGCGCTATCGCGAATGCCACCAGATGGGCAACCAGCAGCGCTGAGGTAAACCTCACGCCGCGGTTCGACCACTTGATCAGGGCGATCAAGGCGAACCTGGAATTTGGGACCAGGACCAGAACCACTCCAACCCGGGTCGCCCACTCCACCAGGCGATCGCGCGAAGCACTGAAATGCCAAAGAAACAGCGCCAGCAAAGCAGTACAGATGCTGCCCAAAATCATCCCTGCCAGCGCCGCGAAAATCACGCGCACCAGCACTTCGAAAACGACCTCTGAAGTGGTGAGATAAAACGTCCAGCCCTGAACTCTTGCCCTGGCCACGAAAAGCGCTTCGGCGAACACCAAGCCAACCATGCCCAGGCTCATCAGCCGGAACCAAACAGAAACAATTGCGGAGCGAAAGCCGGACTCTCGAGGCATCGGATCTTCAGGCATCAAATCGTCGACGGAAGCGGCGGAACCGGTGTATGTAACCGTAGGCCGGAATCGTGATGCAAACAAAGCACGGAAACCCCAACAGAAGCAGCTAGAAGCTCGGCTGACGCCTTACGAGTTCCTCCGGATCGAAAGCTAGGGAAAGCCTCGTAAGTTGTTGGGATTGTAGCATGGGCACTCTCCGGGAAAACGATAAGAGTTCACTGGCTGGTTACTAGTAATCTGGACAAATGACACGGTTTGTGCAAGCCTTTCATGGAGGATAAGGTAGGTCGTTTGATTGGCCTACGATTGCCTCCGAACCCTCCCCGCTGCCGTAAACTTCGGCACTTGCCGCTCAGGGAGAGATATGTCCACCACGTTCGATCTGCCGGTGTGCCCTACAAAAACAGGCGGCCCATTGATTTCAGGGGGATATCTCCGCCGTGAGCTCTTATCGTTTTCAGGTTGGCGAGACTAATTAAAGTTCAGTCGAGGCAAAGTGGCAGTGGATTTCTGGAAACTCGAACATCCCCCCGGGAAACTGGCGGTCGTGGACGTCCACAGCGGACGGGAGCGCACTTACGGCGATCTCCGCGTTGATGTCGAGCGGGTGTTGTGCGGGATGCGGGCTGGGATGCCGAAGGCCGGAAGAAAATCTCTGATCATGCTTCTGGCGCAGAACCGCTACGAGTGCCTGGTCGCCTACCTGGCAGCCTTAAATTCCGGCGACGCAATGGTGCTGGTGGACGCGACTCTCACTCGCGACTTGCTGGTACGGCTGATTGACACGTATCGGCCGGACCGGATTTATGGAGGCTCGCCGGAAACCACGTTTGCAGGCTATCGCGAGCGCCAGGCAGAGGGGCTTGGCATTAGCATTTGGGCGAATGAGAAACCAGAAGCTACGGGAATTCACGAGTCGCTGTGCATTGCTGCTGAATACATCGGGATCGACCGGCAGTCCTAAGCTGGTGCGGCTGAGCGGGCAGAACTTGCAGGCCAATGCGGTTTCCATTGTGTCGTACCTGGGCCTGACTGCCGACGAGAGGCCAATCACATCGTTACCCATGGCGTACTCGTACGGGCTCTCGGTGATTAACAGCCACCTGCTGGCGGGGGCAACGCTGGTGTTGAACGAGCATGGAGTATTGCGGCGGGAGTTTTGGGACAGCCTGGACCGCTACAGTTGCACTTCGTTTGCGGGCGTGCCGTACACCTATCAGATGCTGTTGCAGACTGGTTTGCTGAAAAAACGGGGGGCGACGCTGCGGACGTTGACCCAGGCAGGCGGGGCGTTGGCCGAGACTTACGTCCGGCAAATGAACGATCTGGCCAGGCAACGCGGGTTCAAGTTTTTCGTAATGTACGGGCAGACCGAAGCCACGGCACGGATTTCCTATTTGCCGTTTGAGAATCTGCCGCCAAGATTGGTTCGATTGGAGTAGCAATCCCGCAAGGGTCGCTGCAGGTTGAGGCGGAGACCGGCGAACTGATTTACAGCGGGCCCAACGTGATGATGGGCTACGCCGAATGCCGGGACGATCTTTCGCAAGGGCGACGAATTGCGCGGGAGTATTGAAAACCGGCGACCTGGCGCGGCAGGACGCCGACGGATTTTTCTATATCACCGGGCGGCTGAAGCGGTTTCTGAAGATGTTTGGCAAGCGTTTCAACCTGGATGAGGTGGAGCAGATCGTGCAAGGGCGTTTTGGATTCCCGACTGCGTGCTTTGGACGCGATGATCTGCTGATGGTGACGATTGAGGCAGACAGTGAAAATACAGCCGCGGTGGTCGCGATGCTGGGCGAGACCTTTGGAGTGCCGAAGAACGCGGTCCGAGTGGAAGCGCGTTCGCGAACTGCCGCGCACGATTCGGGGAAAATTGATTATCAGGTGCTGACGACGCGGAATGAAAGCGATCTCGCGGGAGTCGGTGAAGGTAGCAGAGATCAGGTGAGCGATAAAGTTCGACAGTGACGAGATAAGCAGGAGCACGGTTGCGTCCGGGAACGGCAGTTCGCCGACCGGGATTTCCGCGACGCAAGCCGCCGTGGCGCAAGTGTGGAGTGACGTCCTGCAGATCGGCGAGATTGACGCCACGAAGAACTTCTTCGATCTGGGCGGCGATTCGCTGAAGGCGATTGAAGTGATTTCGCGGCTTCAGGCAGTGCTGCATGTCGAGCTGCCGCTGATCGCGTTTTTTGAAGATCCCACCATTGCTCATCTGGCGGCGGTTGCGGACGAACTGCAGTCCGAAGAACGGCGGTTCACCGTCCCAGGTTTCGCCGACGCAAGCGGTGGTTGCGAAAGTGTGGAGTGACGTCTTGCAGATCGGCGAAGGCGAGATTGACGCCACGAAAAACTTCTTCGATCTGGGCGGCGATTCGCTGAAGGCGATTGAAGTGATTTCGCGGCTGCAGGCGTTGCTGCATGTCGAGCTGCCGCTGATCGCGTTTTTTGAAGATCCCACGATTGCTCATCTGGCGGCGGTTGCGGATGAACTTGAGTCGGGAGAGCGGAGTTGCGGATTCGCCCAGTGCTGCCTCGACGCGACTGCCGCTTCTGTCCGATCAGAGACCGCGCCTGCTTTCCTTCGCGCAGTTGATGTACTGGCTGCTGCATCAGATCGATCCGCTGGGACACCTTTATCACCAGACTCGCGTGGTGCGCATCCGCGGCGGTCTGCGGACGGACATTCTGCAGCGCGCGGTGGACGAAATTTGCCGCCGGCATGAAGTGTTGCGGACGCGGATGAGGCGAGGGCGGACGAGCCGGTGCAGGTGATTGATCCGCACGGGCGCGTTGAAGTGCGGGTACAGGATTTCGGCGCGGTTGCGGAAGATGCCAGAGAAGATGCTGCGCTGGCGGTCGCTCTCGCGGAATCGCAACTGCCGTTTAATCTGGCCACCGACTTGCCGACGCGGGTGCGGTGCTGCGGCTGGGCGACGACGATCACATTGCTGGTGGTCGTGATGCACCACTGGTGGCCGACGGGCAGACGCCCGGTGATTTTCTTTGACGAACTTAGCGCAATCTACAGCGCGATGCTGGCGGGGAAATCTGCTGGGCTTCCGGAATTGGCGTTTCAGTATCCCGAGTACGCGGCCGCGCAACGCGACCAGATGCAGGGTGAGCGGCTCGACAAAGAGATCGAGTACTGGCGCTCGCAGCTCGAGGGCGCACCGCCAAGCATAGACTTACCAACCGACAAGCCGCGTCCGGAGCGGGCCGGGAACGCTGGTGAGATGTGCGGGGTGATTGTTCCGCAGGCCACGGTGCGAGCGATTGAAGGCACTGTCGCAGGCGACGGGGTCAACGTTGTTCACGGTGCTGCATGAGTGGGCTGCGCATCCTGCTCTCGCGCTGGACCTCGCAAGCAAGATCTGGTGATTGGGACGGTGGCCAGCAACCGGACGCGGGCGGGATCGAGACAAGCTGATTGGCTGCTTCTTGAATTTTCTGCCGCTGCGGAATTCTGTTTCCGCTGCACGAGACTGCGGCGGACGTACTAAACCGCGAGAAGCAGTTGTGCGCAGATGCGTTTGCGCATCAGGACTGTCCCGTTCCTGAAGATCGTCGGCCGCTAGCGGGTCGTCGCGAATCAGCGACGCGAACCCTCTCTACAACGTTGCCTTGCTGCTGCAGAATTATGCCGAGACGAAGTTTGGCGGCGAATCGTTTACCGGCGAGCTTCGTGGACTTGAAGAGCGACACCGCGCTGCTCGATTTGAGATTCCTCGCCGAAGAACGGGCGGGCGGACTGCAACTGGATTGCGAATTTAAGACTGAGTTGTTCGATCGCGCATCGGTACAATGTTTACTGGAGGGCTTCGTCGGAGTTCTGGAGACGCTGGCGGATGATCCGGCGCGGCGGGTTTCGGATTTTGCGATTCCGCAGGCAGATGGTCGAGCAAGCAGAAGCTGCGCGGCGGCGCGACCGCAAGCAGAACCGTTGCGATTACTTCGACATTTACGGCGGAGCCGCTGGAAGCGCCGCTGGCGTTCTGGATGAAGGAACTGGGAATCCGCAGCGAGGTACAGCTTCGCTCCTTACAACCAGGTTTTCCAGCAATTGCTCGATCCGGCTAGCATGCTGTCGAAAAATTCCGATGGAACCAACGTCCTGCTTTTGCGCTTGACGGACTGGCTGAGGTTTGAGGAAGGCGGGAACGAAGCCGAAAAGAAAAGCAGAATTGAAAGCGGCCTGCTCGAACTTGTACGCGCCATGCAAGTTGCCGCCGTCAGGACAAAAGTGCCGTTTCTGGTTTGCCTGTGCCCGGCGCAATCCAAATTGGCTAGCCAACCGGGCTGGCAGGAATTTCTGGCGGCCGTGGAGCGGAAATTGGTCTCCGAGCTAAGCCGCCTGCCCAAGGTCCAGGTCATTACGTCGGCGCAAATTCTTGAGCTCTACCCGGTCGATAAATACGAGGACGAGTACGCGGACAAGGTGGGGCACATCCCGTATTCGCCGGAGTTTTTCGTGGCGCTTGGAACCATGCTGGCGCGGCGAATCTTCTCGGTGCGGAGCGTCGCGAAGAAAGTCATCGCCCTCGATTGCGACAACACGCTTTGGAGTGGGCGCTCCGGCGAGGCTGGGGCCGCGGGCGTTATCGTGGATGCCCCGCGGCTGGCAATGCAGGAGTTCGTGCTGAAACAGGTTGAGGCCGGCATGCTCTTGTGCCTGTGCAGCAAGAACACTGAGTCAGATGTGAATGCTGAATTCGCGCGCCACCCCGGCATGCCGCTTCAGCCTGAGCACTTTATTTCGCAGCGGCTGGGGATGGAATCGGCGGCCGGGTTGCGCGAGGTCGCGGAAGAGCTTCAGTTGACTGTGGACAGCGTGGTTTTCGTCAGCGCCGATCCAGAGCAGTGCAACGAAGTGCGGGCACAGTGTCCGAATGCGATGGCCCTGCTGCTTCCGCAGGATGGGGCGCGGATCCCGGTATTCCTAGGCAACATCTGGGCCTTCGACCGGGGCGCTGAGTCCGGCGGAGTTCCGCTGCGTGCGAGCCAGAACCGGACCTTGGAGCACATAGCGTCGGCATTGACTGATGTCGGCAGCATCTCGCGTGCCATGGACGCGGAACGCACGACACGCCTGCAAACGGCTGGGTTCGTCGAGCCACGCACCGTGATCGAGGAAATCGTCGCCACCGCGTGGGCGGAGGTCTTGAAGCTCGATCGCGTTGGGGTTCACGACAACTTCTTCACCCTCGGCGGTCATTCCCTGCTCGCCACACAGATAGTCGCGCGGGTACGCCGGACGCTGGAGGTGGAGCTGCCGCTGCGGGCCATGTTCGAGGCGCCCACGGTCGCGGAATTCGCCAAGCGCATTGAAGCTGCCCGGCGATCTGGCAGCGTACTGCAAGCGCCGCCGATCACGCGAGTGGAGAAACGCGATGCGCTTCCCCTCAGTTTTGCGCAACAGAGATTGTGGTTCCTGGACCAGTTGGAGCCCGGCACTCCGCTCTACAACATGCCGCAAATGTTCCGCGTGCGTGGCCGGCTTGATGCCTCCGCTCTCGAACGTGCGTTGAACAGAATTGTGGAGCGGCACGAATCCCTGCGAACTACCTTCGCGTTACGCGACGACGAACCGGTCCAGGTCATCGCGCCGGTTTTGCAGATGGCGCTTCCGGTCAGCGACTTATCGGGGGTCCCGGAATCGCAGCGTGAACAACGAGTTCAGCAAATCGCAGCCGACGAAGCACGACGTCCTTTCGATCTTGCTTCCGGCCCCGTTATGCGGGCGCAACTGCTGCACCTCGATGCCGACAGTCATGTGCTGCTTTTGACGCAACACCACATCGTGTCCGACCGCTGGTCAATGGGATTGGTTTCAGAAGAGCTGGCTGCACACTACACCGCTTTCACCCAAGGCAGCCCATCGCCGCTCGGCGACCTGGTGATCCAGTACGCAGATTTTGCCGTTTGGCAGCGCAACTGGCTGCAGGGCGAAGTCCTTGAAGCGCAACTTCGGTACTGGAAAGAGCAGTTGGCTGGCGCTCCACAGATATTGGAGTTGCCCACCGACCATGTCCGCCCGCCCCAGATGTCCATGCGCGGGGCGATGAAATCAATGGTTCTGCCTCGCGACCTCGTCGAAAGACTGACCACGTTGAGCCGCGACGAGGGCGTGACGCTGTTTATGACCCTGCTGGCGGCGTTTCAGGTCTTGCTGGCGCGCTACTCGGGACAAGACGACATCGTGGTCGGCTCGCCGATTGCAAACCGGAACTTCGCCGAACTGGAGCCGCTGATCGGCTTTTTCGTCAATACCCTGCCGTTGCGCGGCGATTTATCGGGCGATCCCAGTTTTCGAGAGCTGCTGGCCCGGACCAAGGAAGTTTGCTTGCGCGCCTATGCCCGCCAGGACATTCCGTTTGAAAAACTGGTGGAAGAACTCCAGCCCGAACGCAGCTTGAGCCACAGCCCGATTTTCCAGGTGATGTTCGCGCTTCAGAATGCTCCCATGCAGGCGCTGCAATTGCCCGGGGTACAACTGGAGCGCTCGCCGATCCACGCCGGCACCTCCATCTTCGATATGTCATGGTTTGCCATCGAAGTGCCTGACGGGTTGATGATGCGCGTGGAATACTGCACCGACCTTTTTGAAGAGGCCACGATCACTCGCGCCCTAAGCCACTTTCAGCGGCTGCTGGAAGGCACCATCGCGCATCCCGAGCACAAGAGTTCGCAGTTGCCGATTCTAGGCGAGGAAGAACGGTGCAAGGTTCTGGTGGAATTCGCCGCCGACGAAGCGGAATTTCCTGCGGAGCTTCGGCTGCATGATTTCTTCGAGGTGACGGCTGGACGCGTGCCTGGGGCGACGGCCCTGACCTGCGGCAACCAGCGAGTCACCTATCGGGAACTGAATACCCGCGCCAATCAGATCGCGCACCATTTGATCAAACTGGGCGCCGGCCCCGAGGTCCTCGTCGGCGTCTTCATGGAACGGACCCCGGACCTGCTGGCGGCAATCTTGGGAGTCCTGAAATCAGGCTCCGCCTACGTGCCGCTCGATCCCAACTACCCGCAGGAACGGATTTCCGCGATTCTCGAGGACGCGAAAGCTCCCATTGTTCTGACCCAGGCATCGCTTGCTGGACAGCTTGTGGGCACAGCAGCCAAGACCATCTCGGTTGATGGCGATTGGCCAAAGATTGAACGGGAATCCCGCGAGAATCCAACTTCGGCGGCCAAGTCGGAGAATCTGGCTTATGTCTTGTTCACTTCCGGCTCCACCGGCCGGCCGAAAGGTGTGGGGATCGAGCACCGCAGCGCAGCCACATTTGTACAGTGGGCGCGGACCGTGTTCTCGCCCGAGGAATTGGCCGGGGTCCTGCTTTCGACGTCCGTCTGCTTCGATCTTTCGATCTTTGAAATGTTTGTTCCGCTGAGTGTGGGCGGCAAAGTCATCGTTGTGCAGAATGCGCTCTTCCTTCCCTCCGCCGAAGCCAAAGAGGAAGTCACGCTGATCAATACCGTTCCCTCCGCTATGGCTGAGTTGGTGCGGATGAAAGCAGTGCCGAAGTCGGTGAAGACCATCAATCTGGCCGGCGAGGCCCTGTCCGAGGCGCTCGTCAATGAAGTTTATTCGAACACGTCGGCGAAGAAGCTCTACAACCTTTACGGACCGACCGAAGACACCACCTATTCCACTTATACCCTGACCCATCACGGCACTCGGGTTGCAATCGGCAAGCCGCTGACAAACACGCAGGCCTATGTTCTCGACAAGCATGGGAACCCGCTGCCCATCGGCATTCCGGGAGAACTCTTCCTTGCTGGCGCTGGTTTGGCGCGAGGTTACTTCGGGCGCCCGGATCTGACGGCCGAGCGGTTCGTTCCCAATCCTTTCGGCACTGCGAAGAATGCACGCATGTACAAGACCGGCGATTTGTGCCGCTGGTTGCCGGATGGAAACCTGGAGTATCTGGGAAGGCTGGACAACCAGGTAAAGTTGCGCGGCTTCCGCATCGAACTGGGCGAGATTGAAGCGGTTCTGGCCCGGCACCCCCGAGTCCACCAGTGCCTGGTCATGGCGCGGGAGGACACTCCGGGGGACAAACGGCTCGTGGCCTACCTGGTCGCGGCGGCGGGCGAGCCAGTACAGGAAGATGACCTGCGCGCGCACTTGAAGCGGAGCTTGCCGGAGTTCATGCTGCCTTCGGCGTTCGTAGTACTGGCGGCATTTCCGCTCACGCCCAATGGCAAGATCAATAGGAAGGCGCTTCCGGTCCCTGAATACAAAGGGGAAAGCGAAAAATACACGGCGCCGCGGACTCCAATTGAGGAAGTGGTGGCGGGGATTTGGGCGGAAGTGTTGCGGCTCCAGCAAGTGGGCATACACGACGATTTCTTCGCACTGGGAGGACATTCCTTGCTGGCCACGCAGGTGATCTCCCGGGTGCGGCAGGCGTGCAGGACCGAACTGCCCCTGCGGGCGCTGTTCGAAGCGCCTACCGTCGCGGGTCTGTGTGCGTTGATCGAGAAAGCTGGACGCACGGAGCAAGGCACGCCGGCGCCGCCGATCTTGGCGGTGGCGCGCAACCAGGAGCTGCCGCTGTCCTTTGCGCAGCAACGGCTGTGGTTCCTGGATCAACTGGAACCGGACAACCCGTTCTACAACATTCCGCAAGGGCTGCGGATGAGGGGCGAGTTGAATCTGCTGGCGCTGGAAAAGAGCTTGACGGAAATCGTCCGCCGGCACGAGGTACTGCGAACCACGTACACGATGCGCCGCGGGCAACCGGTGCAGGTCATTGCCTCGGAGCCGGATGTCCCATTGCGGCAACTTGACCTGGCAACACTCCCCGAAGCGAAGCGCGAAGATGCGGTGCAGGCGTTTGTTGCTGAGGAGGCCAGGCGTCCATTCAATTTGGAGCAAGGCCCGGTGATCCGCGCAACTCTGCTGCGTCTGGGCGTACGGGAGAATGTACTGGTTCTGAACACCCACCACATCGCCAGCGATGGCTGGTCGGTGGGGCTCTTTATCAAGGAACTAACGGAACTCTATGCGGCGTTCGCGCAGGGCCGGCCCTCGCCGCTCCCAGAGATGCCAGTGCAGTACGCGGATTTTGCGGTCTGGCAGCGGGAATGGATCCAGGGCGATGTGCTGCGGAAGCACATGGCGTACTGGCGGAAACAACTGGAGGGGGCGCCGGCGGCGATGGAACTGCCGGCGGACCGTCCACGGCCGGACGTGCAAAGTTTCCGGGGAAAAACCGAAACCGTGCTTTTCCCGGAGCAACTGAAGCAGGCGCTCAAAACCTTCAGCCGGCGCGAAGGCGCAACGCTCTACATGACGCTGCTGGCGGCATTTCAGACCTTGCTCTCGCGCTACACCGGACAAGAAGACATCGTCGTCGGCTCTCCCATCGCCAACCGGAATTACGGTGAGGTTGAGAACTTGATCGGCTTCTTTGTGAACGCCCTGACCATGCGGACCAAGCTTTCAGGGAATCCGACGTTTCGTGAACTGCTGGGGCGCGTGCGCGAAGTGGCGCTGGGAGCTTACGCCCATCAGGACCTTCCCTTTGAAAAGCTGGTGGAGGAATTCGATCCGGAGCGCAGCTTGGGATACAACCCGCTGTTTCAGGTGCTGCTGGTTCTGCAGAACGCTCCCAAATACACCCTGGAATTACCCGGACTGAGTCTGGAGTGGATGTACATCTACAACGGGACCGCAAAGTTCGATATTGCCCTTCATGTTGCGGAAAAAGCAGAGGGCCTTTCCTGCATGATGGAGTTCAACACCGACCTTTTCGATTCCAGCACCATCCTGCGCATGCTCGGGCACTTGCAGACGCTACTCGAAGCGGCAGTAACCACTCCCGATGAGCATATTGCCAGCTTGCCGATTCTGACGCTCGCGGAACGCCAGAAGTTGCTGGTCGAGTTCAACCACACGGATGTCAGTTACGCCGCCGGCCAATGCGTTCATCACCGGGTAGAAGCGCAAGCGGCGCGGACCCCTGACAATATCGCGCTCGTATTCGAGGACCAACGCCTGACCTATTCCGAACTCAACGCGCGGGCGAACCAACTGGCGCACTATCTCAAGAAACAGGGAGTCGGCCCCGAGGTGCTGGTGGCCATGTGCATGGAGCGGTCGCTGGAGATGATCGTGGGGATTCTCGGCATTCTAAAAGCCGGCGGCGCATATCTGCCGTTGGACCTGGCGTATCCGCCGGAACGGCTGGCGTTCATGATTGGGGACGCGAAGCCTCCGGTGGTGCTCACCCAAGAGAAATTGAAGGAAAAATTACCGGAGCATGCGGCCAAGGTTGTGTGCCTGGACTCGGATTGGAAAACGATCGCTGCGGAGAGCAAACAAAATCTACAGAGCGGCACAGGGCCGGAGAACCTGGCGTACGTGATTTATACGTCCGGCTCAACCGGCAAGCCCAAGGGCTGCCTGGTGACGCACTACAACGTGGTCCGACTGTTCGACGCCACTTGGGACTGGTACAAGTTCGACGAACACGATGTGTGGACGATGTTCCACTCCTATGCGTTCGACTTTTCGGTTTGGGAAATATGGGGAGCGCTGTTCTACGGAGGACGGGTAGTTGTAGTCCCGTACATGATCAGCCGCTCGCCGGCAGATTTTTATCAACTGCTGCGCCAGGAGCGGGTGACAGTGCTCAACCAGACCCCTTCATCGTTCCGTCAGATAATTCAAGCCGAAGAAGGTCTGGGCGTACAGGACCTGGTGCTGCGGCTGGTCATCTTCGGGGGCGAAGCCCTGGACATGCAGAGCCTGAAGCCCTGGTATGACCGTCATGGCGATCAGAAACCGCTGCTGGTCAACATGTATGGAATCACCGAGACCACGGTGCACGTTACTTATCGACCGCTGTCGGTGAGCGACACCACGGGAGGGAGCGTCATTGGGCGGCCGATCCCCGATCTGCAGCTTTACATTCTGGACCAGCACCGGCAGCCGGTTCCCATTGGCGTGCCGGGCGAAATGTATGTGGGCGGCGCCGGAGTCGCGCGCGGATATTTGAACCGGCCGGAGTTGAGCAACGAACGATTTGTTCCGGACCCGTTTAGTCCGGAGAAGAACGCGCGTCTCTATAAGACCGGCGATCTGGCGCGGTTTTTGGCGAATGGCGACGTGGAGTATCTGGGCCGCATCGATCATCAGGTAAAGATTCGCGGGTTCCGAATCGAGTTGGGCGAAATCGAGGCAGTTCTGGCTGGACATCCAGCGGTGCGGCACAGCGTGGTGATTGCGCGCGAGGATGAACCTGGGAACAAACAACTGGTCGCTTACCTGGTGCCGGACAAGCAGGCTGGACTTGCCGAGGAACAGGCGCCCGGGGAGGAATGGCAGGAGCAACAAGTCTCGCAGTGGGAAACCACTTTTGACGAGACTTACAACCAGACTTCCGGCCAGGAAGATCCGGCGTTCAACATTACGGGGTGGAACAGCAGCTACACCGGCCAGCCCATACCCGCCGAGCACATGCGGGAATGGGTGGACCACACGCTAGGGAGAATCCAGTCCCTGAAACCTCAGCGGGTGTTGGAAATTGGCTGCGGAACTGGATTGTTGCTGTTGCAGATTGCGCCTAAGTGCGAAAAATATCTGGCTACTGACTTTTCTCAGAAGGCCATATCGCGGCTGGAACAGATCACCCAGGGACGCTTGCCGCAGGTCTCGCTGTCCCAGCGTGAGGGCAACAATTTTGAAGGAATTGGGGCCGGCGAGTTCGATACCGTGGTGATCAACTCGGTGGCGCAGTATTTCCCCAGTATTGAGTACTTGATCGAGGTGCTGGAAGGCGCCGCCAACGCGGTGGCCCCAGGAGGGCGCATCTTCGTTGGCGACAATCGCAGCCTTCCGCTCTTGGAGGCGTTCCACACCTCGGTAGTGCTCTACCAATCGCCGGACTCCCTTTCACGGGAGCAGCTGTATCAGCGGGTGCAGAAGCGGGTCGGTCAGGATGAGGAGTTGGTGATCGATCCGGGATTTTTCCACGCGCTCGCACAGCGGGTCCCCAAGATCAGCCGGGTTGAGGTCCAGGTAAAGCGCGGGCATTATCATAACGAGATGTCGGAGTTCCGCTACGACGTGGTGCTGCACGTTCAAGACGGAGCGCCAGCAAGTGGGGGCTGCGATTGGCTGGATTGGCAGAAACAGAAGCTGTCGGTTGAGGACTTGCGGCGGCGTCTTCACCAAGCCGGACCAGAGACGATGGGAGTCACGGGAGTGCCGAACGCCCGGGTCGCGGCGGCAGTGGATACCTACAGGCTGCTGGCCGCACACGAAGGCCCGAATACGGTCGGCGAATTGAAGTCCGCGGTGGAGGCGATGAGCGTCAGGGGCGCGGTGGAGCCGGAAGACCTCTGGGCGCTGGGCGACGAATTTTCATACGACGTCAAGATCGCCTGGCCGGTCGCCAAGGGTGACGGTTGTTTGAACGTGGTGTTCCGCAAGAAAGAAGCCGGAGCGGGGAAAGATGGCGATTGGGCCATGCCATCGGCTCCCGGAGAACCGAGAGTCTTCAAGCCTCTGAGCAGCTATGCCAACAACCCTATGGCAGTGGCGATTGCGCGGAATCTGGTCCCTCAGGTGCGGCGATTGGCCAGCCAAAAATTACCCGAGTACATGGTGCCGGCGGCGTTTGTGGTATTGGACAGCCTGCCGCTGACCGAGAACGGAAAAGTGGACCGTCGGGCGTTACCTGCTCCTGACCAGTCGCGGCCGGACTTGGAAGGACATTTCGTTGCGCCGCGAACCCCGGCCGAGGAAATTCTGGCCTCGATCTGGGCCGATGTACTGCGCCTGGAGCAAGCCGGCATCCAGGACAACTTCTTCGAGTTGGGTGGGCATTCCTTGAGCGCGACTCGGGTGGTCTCCCGGGTGCGGCAGGCGTTTGGGGTGGAGTTGCCGCTGCGGGCGTTGTTCGAGACACCCACCATTGAAGCGCTGGCCAAGACGATTGAGAATCTGAAGCACACGGAACAGGTCGCGCCGCCGATCGTTCGAGTTTCCCGCGAGCAAACCATTCCACTCTCGTTCGCGCAGCAGCGGCTCTGGTTCCTCGATCAGATGGACCCCGGGAACTGGCTCTACAACATCCCCCGCGCAATTCGCTTGACCGGCAAGATGAACCTGGACGCCATGAAGCGGGCGGTGAATGGGTTGGTCGCGCGCCATGAGATTCTGCGGACCAACTATCGCGTGATCAAGGAAAACGCGGCGCAGGTTATCGCCGAACACCTCACTATCGAAATGCCCGTCACCGATCTTTCGCACCTGCCCACTGGCAGGCGGGAGGACGAAGCTCGCCGAATGGTGCAAGCGGAATCGGATAAAGGCTTTGACCTGGCAGCAGAACCAATGTTGCGGGCGCGTTTGTTCAAGCTGGATGAGACCGACCACATACTGCTCTTGAACACACACCACATCGCCAGCGACGGGTGGTCGTCGGGAGTGATGGTCAACGATTTATCTACACTCTACAAGAACGCTTTAGACAATGTGCCGGCGGCGTTGCCGGAACTGGAAATCCAGTATGCCGACTACGCATTCTGGCAGCGCAACTGGCTGCAGGGAGAAGTGCTCGATCAGCAACTGGCGTACTGGAGGCAGCAGCTTGAGGGCGCGCCTCCGGTGTTGTCGTTGCCCACCGACCGTGAGCGGCCCGCGACCCAGACCTTCCGCGGCGCAATGTACGAACATGTGCTGCCGCGCAGCGTTGCCGACGCGGTACGGGTGCTGAGCCGGCAGCAGGGCGCGACTCCGTTCATGACCATGCTGGCATCGTTCGATGCGCTGCTCCATTACTGCACGGGACAGGAAGAGATTGTCGTCGGCACCGATGTAGCGAACCGCACTTCGGTGAAGACCGAATCGCTGATTGGATTCTTCGTCAACCTGCTGGTGCTGCGGTTGAACCTCGGAGGCAATCCGTCGTTCGAGCAACTGATGGCGCGGGCGCGTGAAATGGCGCTGGGAGCGTATGCCCATCAGGATGTGCCGTTCGACAAACTGGTGGAGGAACTGAGGCCGGAGCGGAATTTGAGTCACAGTCCGCTGGTGCAGGTTCTGTTTGTGCAGCAGAACACGCCGCGCAGCACCTCGGCGTTCCCGGGGCTGGAGATCAGCCGTTTCAAGATCGAAGTGCAGTCGAAATTCGATATGGCGGTGTTTGTGAGCGAGAATGCGCAGGAGATCGCCAGTTCGTGGGTGTATAACCCTGACCTCTTCGATCACACGACGATCGCGCGCATGGCGACGAATTTTGAATTGGCGCTGCGGACCGCGGCGGCGCAACCCGAAGATCAAGCTGGACGCGTTGTGCGCGACGCTGGCGGGATCCGACAAGCAGCAGCGAGAATCGGAGCAGAAAAAGTTCGAGGAAACCGGCTTAGCGAAGTTGAAGAAAATCCGCCGCAAGGCGATTGAAGTTTAGCCGGGGCACACAAAAGTAATGTGCCGCGGCCGCAATGGGCTGTCACAATCAATTCTTAGGGCACTTATAGGCTAGAAACAATGTCATCGAATCCAACACTGGCGACGGCGGCCTTCCGGCTATCGACGCAGCAAGAACGGGCGTGGACACAGCAGGAACGCGGCGTGCAGACGTTTGCGCAATGCGTGATTGGCGTGGCCGGACCGGTGGACGTAGCGCGGCTGCGCAAGGCGCTTACCGATGCAGTCGCGAAATACGAAATTCTGCGCACGGTACTGCGGCGCCAGACCGGCGTCAAGCTGCCCTTCCAGGTGATTCAGGAAAAGGCCGAGCTTCATTTTGAGCAGGGGGGAGAAGCATCGGATGCGCTGCTTCAGCGGGAGCGCGAGTCTGTTTCGAACGTGGCGGATGGCGCCGTCCTGCGTGCACTGCTTGTGGCTTCCCGGCCAGAGCGACACACGCTGGTGCTGACGCTGCCCGCGTTTTGTGCGGATGTATCAACTTTAAAGAGCTTAGCCGCCGAGATCGCTTCGGCTTACGGGTCCGGAAACGACGCCGACTCCGACGTGATGCAGTACGCCGACCTGGTGGAGTGGCAGAACGAACTGCTGGCCAGCGACGAAACACGGGCGGGAAGGGAGTTCTGGCGTGACGGCTGCCGGGCGATAGATTTCGCGTCGCTGGATTCAGTCACGTTGCCTCTGGAAAGGAAATCTGAGGCGGCGTTTACGCTGGAGTCGGTCTCGCTGGCGGGACCGGCGGGGCTTGAGGCTTCTGCCTCGGCACTGAAAACTTCGGGCGAAAATATTTTGCTGGCCGCGTGGAATGCGCTGCTGTTCCGGATCACAGGGCAAGCCGAACTGACCCTGGGATGCGAGTTTGACGGCAGACGGTATGCGGAATTGGAAAGCGCGCTGGGGCCGCTGGCTCGGACTCTGCCGATTCGTGCGTCGCTGCAAGCGGACCCACCTTTCAAGAAACTTGTCGAACAGGTGACCGCGGGGACTGGCGAGGCACGTAACTGGCAGGAAAGTTTCTCCTGGAGCCAGGCGGGGTTTGCCGAGGCCGAAGCGCCAGTGCTTCCGTTTGCGTTTACGTACCAGGAATTGGATGGAGCCACCGGCGCTGGGGATGTGAAGTTCGAGCTGGAACGGGTTTCAGTGGTGAGTGAGCGGTACAAGCTGCGGTTGAATGCAGTGCGGCGGGGAGCGGGGATTGAACTGGAGTTTCAGTATGACGCTTCGCGGCTGGAGCGCGCGAGCGTCGAGAGGATTGCCGGGTACTACCGGAATCTGTTGACCGACGCGGTGGCGAATCCGGAAACTGCGGTCTCGAAGCTGCCGTTGCTGTTTGAGAACGAACGCAAGCAGTTGCTGGTGGAGTGGAATGCGACGGCGGCGGAGTTTCCGGCTGCGAAGTGTTTGCATGAGTTGTTTGAAGAGCAAGCGGCGCGGGTGCCGGAGCGGGTGGCGGTGCGCTGCGGTGAAGTTGCGATTTCGTATCGCGAGTTGAACGAGCGGGCCAATCAGCTGGCGTACTATCTGCGCAAGCATGGTGTCGGGCCGGACCGCCCGGTGGGGCTATGTCTGGAGCGGTCGGCGGAGACGATGGTGGCAGTGCTCGCGATCTTGAAAGCGGGCGGAGCGTATGTGCCGCTGAATCCGGACAATCCTGCGGCGCGGTTGCAGCAGCAACTTTCCGGCGCGGCAGCGGTCATTACCGAGAGCAAACTCGCGGCCCAGATCTCGGCGGCAGTCGGACAGGATGCCTCGATCCACGTGTTGGTGCTGGACGGCGATCAGGCCTTGTGGGCCAGTGAGCCGAAGACGAATCCTTCCGCGAACACCAATCCGGAAAATCTGGTGTATGTGATTTACACCTCGGGATCGACGGGAGTGCCGAAAGGCGTCGCGGTACGGCACCGCAATCTGGTGAACTACGCCGACTTCATCACCAAGCGATTGGAACTTCAGAAATATCCCGAAGGGTTGCAGTTTGCGACGGTTTCGACTCTCGGAGCCGACCTCGGGAACACCTGCATTTATCCGGCGCTGATTTCGGGGGGGACGCTGCACATTGTTGCTTACGAGACTTCGACCGATCCGCGGCAGTTGGCGGCGTATGTTTCGAAGCATCCGGTGGATGTGTTGAAGATTGTGCCTTCGCACTTGCAGGCGCTGGTGCAATTCGGAAGACGCGGCGAAGTTGCTGCCGCGGAAGTATCTGATTTTCGGCGGCGAGACGCTGACCCCGAAGCTGCTGGAAAAGATCGAAGCGTTAAAGCCCAGTTGCGAAGTTCTGAACCACTACGGGCCAACGGAAACGACGGTTGGGTCGCTGACGTTGAAACTCAAAGACTACGACTGGAAAACCACTGGATTAACCAGCATTCCGATTGGGCGTCCGATTCAGAACACGCAGGTGTACGTGCTGGATGCCAATCTGGAGCCAGTGCCAGTGGGAGTGATTGGCGAACTGTACATTGCGGGTGCGGGCGTGACGGCGGGGTATCTGGGGCAGGCGGAAAAGACATCAGAGAGATTCATTCCGAATCCGTTTGCGGACGCCGCAGGATCGAAGTTCGGTTCCGAGCCCGGAGCAGTCATGTATCGCACGGGGGACCTGGCGCGGTATGGGGCGGACGGGAACATTGAGTTTCTAGGACGCGGCGACGATCAGGTAAAGATACGCGGGTTCAGAATCGAACTGGGTGAAATCGAATCGGTGCTGGCGCGCCATGCTTCGGTGAAGCAAGTGGTGGTGCTGGCAAGAGAAGACGCGCAAGGCGAGAAGCGCCTGCTGGCGTACGTGGTGGCGAGCCGGGAAGCGACGAGCACGATCACGGGCAGCGGCGGCGGCGCAGTTACGGGTGACGATCTGCGTACGTACTTAAGCAGCAAGTGCCCGACTACATGGTTCCACAGGCGATGATGATCCTGGCCAAGCTGCCGCTGAATGCGAACGGAAAGATTGACCGCCAGGCGCTGCCCGAACCCGAACAACTCCGGCGGCGAAAACCTACGTGGCCCCGCGGACGGCAACGGAGCAGGCGATCGCCGAAATCTGGGCGGAAGTGCTGCGGCGAGATCCCGAACAAATCAGCGTGGACGACAACTTCTTCGACCTCGGCGGCCATTCGCTGCTCGCCACCCAGGTCATTTCCAGGGTACGCAAGGCGTTGAACATCGAGCTGCCGCTGCGGACATTGTTTGAATCTCCGACTGTAGCTGCGCTGGCAGCGCAAGCGGAAAAAGCCGCGAGCTGCGTCAGCACCGGAGACTTCCACCGATCGTCCGGGTTCCACGGGGCAAGCCTCTGCCGCTTTCGTTTGCGCAGCAGCGGTTGTGGGTGCTGGATCAGATCGAGCCCAACAATCCGCTGTACAACATTCCGCGCTCGACGCGGCTCAAGGGCAAGCTGAATACGCAGGCGCTGATTGATTCGCTGAATGAAATTGTCCGGCGGCATGAGTCGCAGCGGACTACGTTCGGCAAGGCCGCGGACGGGCAGCCGGTGCAGATGATCGCGGAATCGCTCGTGCTGCAGGTTCCGGTGATCGATGTCAGCGGGTCGCCAGAAGCAGAACGAGAGACGGAAGCGCGGCGGATCGCGGCGGAAGAAGAGCGAACCCCGTTCGATCTTTCCAAGGGGCCGCTGCTGCGAGCGCGAATCATTAAGCTGGGCGCCGAGGACCACGTCCTGCTGCTGACCATGCATCACATTGTCAGCGACGCGTGGTCGGCGCGCGGTTTTGCTGCAGGAACTGACCGCGCTGTACACCGCATTTAGCGAGGGGAAGCCGTCGCCGCTGCCCGAGCTGGCCGTTCAATATGGGGACTACGCGGTGTGGCAGAGGAAATTCCTGCAAGGCGCAGGCTCTCGATGACGCAGCTCAGCTACTGGCGCGAACATTTGAAAGGAGCGCCACCGCTGTTGCAACTGGCCTCGGACCGTCCGCGCCCGAGTGTGCGCAAGTTTGAGGGCGCCTTTGAACCGATTCCGTTGGCGAAAGATGTCGCGGATGCGGTGAAGGCCTTCAGCCAGCGAGAAGGCATGACTCCGTTCATGACCTTGCTGGCGGCGTTCAACGCCCTGCTGATGCGCTACTCAGGGCAGGAACACATTGTGCTGGGCACCGACATTGCCAATCGCACTTCAGCGGAGACCGAGCGGATGATCGGGTTCTTCATCAACCTGCTGCCGGTGCACACCGATCTTTCCGGTGATCCTAGTTTCCGCGAGTTGGTGATGCGGGTGCGCGAGGTGGCGCTGGGAGCGTATGCGCATCAGGACATTCCTTTCGACAAACTGGTCGAAGACCTGCAGCCGGAGCGCAGCCAGAGTCACAATCCGATTGTGCAGGCATTGTTCGTGATGCAGAACGTGCCGCCGCGAGCAGTCGCCAACTGCCGGGACTGGTGATGACGTCGTTTCCGGTTCCGCTTACTCGGTCGAAGTTTGATGTGGCGGTATTCATGTCGGACAACGCCGAACGGAAATGGGCCAGAACTGGGTGTACAGCACCGAGCTTTTTGAGCGCAGCACGATTCTGCGCATGGCGTTGCATTTCGAAAACTTGCTGCGGCCAGGCGGTGTCGAACTCCGGACACCCGTTTGAGTGCTCTGGAGATGAGGAGCGCGGAAGAGATTCAGGCGGCGGAGAAAGAGAAGAGCGAACGGAAGCAATCGCAACGCAAGAAGCTGATGGCGGTGGAACCGAAAGCGGTGAAGTTGGGAGATCCACCCTCGAACAAAGGGTGACGGAGCGGCGAATCGGGGCCGGTAAAATCCCTGTGCAGCCGATTGCGGTTGGGATATAATCCGGGTGTTTCCCTCCCCCAGAGTCACTAGCCTCCCGGAACGGATTGTGCAAGAATTTGCACACTTGGTCTGTGGAGATTGTTCGCTGGCAATGAGCACAGCATAAGTTGCTGAATACAGTGTCATTTACAGTCCTGCAACTATGCTGGAGCAATCATCAGCCGGCTTTCTGGCATGCAAACTGCATGTTTCAAAGGCAGGCGATGGTGTGCCAGAAGATCGAAGGTAACCAGCGTACGGGTCGGACCTGCGATAAGGATGACGGAGGGGGCCATCGTGGAAAACACAGTTACGGTGAAGAAATCTCTAGGGACGATCCGCCGCAAAGCCGTCGATCTGTCGCGTTCAATCCGATCCGCGAGAGCCGGACGAGTGACGATCAGTTGCTACCCCTCATCCTGGAACCGGCGGCCGATCAGGTTGACTTGGCCGACTGGGCGCGCAGCAATCGCGACTACATCAATGCCAAGTTGCATAAGCACGGCGGGATCCTTGTTCCGCGGCTTTGGACTTTCGACACCGCCGGAGTTCGAGCGGGTCGCGGCTTCCGTCTACAAGGAAATCTATTCCGAGTACGGTGACTTGCCGCGCGAAGGTGGTGCGGCGGGAAAGATTTACCACTCGACGCCGTATCCCGGAAGACAAGATGATTCTGTTTCACAACGAAAGCTCGCACATGAACGCGTGGCCGACGCGGATCAGTTTTTTCTGCGTGATCGCGGCCAAAGAAGGCGGATGCTCGCCCGTCGTGGATACCCGCAAGGTGTACCGGGACCTGGATCCGGCGGTGCGGGAGAAATTCGAGAAGCTGGGATTGATGTACGTGCGGAATTTCTCCGATGGCCTGGATGTGAGCTGGCAGAAGTTTTTCCACACCGAAGACCGCGCGGTGGTCGAGAGAAGCCTGCAAGGCAGCAGGGCTTCATCGCGGAGTGGTACGGCAAAGACAATCTGCGGGTGCGGCAGAAGTGCCGCGGCGTACTGCGGCATCCGGTGACCGGAGAGATGTCGTTCTTCAACCAGGTGCAGCTGCATCACGTGCACTGCCTCGATCCGGACGTGCGGCAGTCGCTGCTTTCGATCTTCAAGCGCGAGGATCTGCCGCGGCACGTGTACTACGGCGACGGTTCGGAGATTGAAGATTCGGTGATGGACCACATCGGCGAGATCTACGAGAAGAACGCGGTGCGGTTCCAGTGGCGCGACGGCGACATGGTGACGCTGGACAATATGATCACCGCGCACGCTCGTGATCCGTTCGTGGGTCCGCGAAAAATCGTGGTGGCGCTGGGCGATCTGGTGCAGGGCGCTGACCTGGACCGGGCGTCCGCAAAGTAATCCGCAGTTACAGCGAACCCGAAGTTGAGCCGACTCGCTTCCCCGGCGGGTGGTCGCGCCGCGTATCCTATGCTTTCAACTGCAAAAGAAGAGGAACGGAGTCAGGGAATGCAGGAACAAGCCAGCACTGGGTTCTGGCTCTCGCCGCAGCAGAAGCTCGCCTGGAGACTGCAGCAGGAAGCTCTACGCAAACCGGCGCGTGCGGCCTGCCTGATCTCGCTGCACGGCGTGGACGCGGAGCGGCTGCAGGAGAGTTTGCGCCAGTTGGTGGCGCGGCATGAGATTCTGCGCACCGTCTTCCGGCGGCAGACCGGGATGAAGGTGCCGTTCCAGGTGGTGCTGGAAACAGCGGATGTGGACTGGGAAGGCAAATCTTTCGGCGGCTTCCAGACTTAGCGAAGCTTGTGTTCGTTGGCGCGAACAATTCCGCGAGTACAACCTCGAAGCAGGGCCGGTGCTCGCGCGATTTTGATCGCCGCGGGGCAAGATCAATCTGCGCTCATACTCAGCATTCCTCTGATGTGCGCGGATGCGCGGTCGCTGGAAATCCTGGTGCGCGAACTTGGCACGCTCTGTTCCGGGCCGCCGCGAAGCACTCGCGGAGCCGTTCCGGTATGTGCAATTCGCGCAGTGGCAGGAAGACCTGCTCCAGTCCGAGGAAGACGACGCGAAACAGGCGCGTACCTTCTGGGATGCGCGGCTGCCGGTAGTTGCGCTCCCCGCTGCCGCTTCGAGAGAAAGGCTGAGGATGTTGCGTTTCAGCCGGAGTCGCTCACAGTACCGCTGGAGGAGAAGCTTGCGCGCGGCGATTCTTGCAGGTCGCGAGGATGCGAAGCAGGTTTTGCTGTCCGCGCTGGAATGCCTGCTGCATCGGCTTTCCGGGCAAACGGCTTTCTCCGTTGGATTCTTTGCCGACAATCGCGAATACGAAGAGCTGGAGAATGCCATTGGCGGGTTGGGACGGACGCTTCCGCTAAGGGCGCGAGTAGAGAACGATTTCAGTTTCGCCGACGTTTTGCGGAAAGTTGTCAGCGAACAGCGCGAAGCCACTGCAGTCCAGGAATACTTCGTGCCGGAGGCGATCGGGCTGGAGGGTGACCTGGTCGCTTCGGCTACTCGGAATCTGCAAGCAGGCTTCCGGCGGGTGTTTGAGCTGGAACGGGTTTCAGTGGTGAGTGAGCGGTACAAGCTGCGGCTGAATGCAGTGCGGCGGGGAGCGGGGATTGAACTGGAGTTTCAGTATGACGCTTCGCGGCTGGAGCGCGCGAGCGTCGAGCGGATTGCCGGGTACTACCAGAATCTGTTGACCGCGGCGGTGGCGAATCCGGAGACTGCGGTCTCGAAGCTGCCGTTGCTTTCTGAGAACGAACGCAAGCAGTTGCTGGTGGAGTGGAATGCGACGGCGGCGGAGTTTCCCGGCTGCGAAGTGTTTGCATGAGTTGTTTGAAGCGGCAAGCGGCGCGGGTGCCGGAGCGGGTGGCGGTGCGCTGCGGCGAGAGTTGCGATTTCGTATCGCGAGTTGAACGAGCGGGCCAATCAGCTGGCGCACTATCTGCGCGAGCATGGGAGTCGGGCGCGGACCGGCCGGTGGGGCTGTGTCTGGAGCGGTCGGCGGAGACGATGGTGGCGGTGCTCGCGATTTTGAAAGCGGGCGGAGCGTATGTGCCGCTGAATCCGGACAATCCTCCGGCGCGGTTGCAGCAGCAACTGTCCGGCGCGGCGGCGGTGATTACCGAAGCAAACTCGCGGCGCAGATGTCGGCGCAGTCGGCCGGATGCCTCGATCCACGTGTTGGTGCTGGATCGCGATCAGGCGTTGTGGGCGAAGGAATCGAAGACGAATCCTGCTTCGAACACCAATCCGGAAAATCTGGTGTATGTGATTTACACCTCGGGATCGACGGGAGTGCCGAAGGGCGTGGCGGTGCGGCATCGCAATCTGGTGAACTACGCCGACTTCATCACCAAGCGACTTGAACTTGAGAAATATCCCGAAGGGTTGCAGTTTGCGACGGTTTCGACTCTCGGAGCCGACCTCGGGAACACCTGCATTTATCCGGCGCTGATTTCTGGCGGGACGCTGCACATTGTTGGCTACGAGATGGCGACCGATCCGCGGAAGTTGGCGGCGTACGTTTCCGAAGCATCCGATTGATGTGTTGAAGATTGTGCCTTCGCATTTGCAGGCGCTGGTGCAATCGGAAGACGCGGCGAAGTTGCTGCCGCGGAAGTATCTGATTTTCGGCGGCGAGACGCTGACCCCGAAGCTGCTGGAAAAGATCGAAGCGTTAAAGCCCAGTTGCGAAATTCTGAACCACTACGGGCCGACGGAAACGACGGTTGGGTCGCTGACGTTGAAACTCAAAGACTACGACTGGAAAACCACTGGACTAACCAGCATTCCGATTGGGCGTCCGATTCAGAACACGCAGGTGTACGTGCTGGACGCGAATCTGGAGCCAGTGCCAGTGGGAGTGATCGGCGAACTGTACATTGCGGGGGCGGGCGTGACGGCGGGGTATCTGGGGCAGGCGGAAAAGACATCAGAGAGATTCATTCCGAATCCGTTTGCGGACGCCGCAGGATCGAAGTTCGGTTCCGAGCCCGGAGCAGTCATGTATCGCACGGGGGACCTGGCGCGGTATGGGGCGGACGGGAACCTTGAGTTTCTGGGACGCGGCGACGATCAGGTAAAGATACGCGGGTTCCGAATCGAACTGGGAGAAATCGAATCGGTGCTGGCGCGGCATGCTTCGGTGAAGCAAGTGGTGGTGCTGGCGAGAGAAGACGCGCAAGGCGAGAAGCGCCTGCTGGCGTACGTGGTGGCGAGTCGGGAAGCCACGAGCACGATCACGGGCAGCGGCGGCGGCGCAGTTACGGGTGACGATCTGCGTGCGTACTTAAAGCAGCAGGTGCCCGACTACATGGTTCCGCAGGCGATGATGATCCTGGCCAAGCTGCCGCTGAATGCGAACGGAAAGCTTGACCGCCAGGCGCTGCCCGAACCCGAACAACTCCGCGCGGCGAAAACCTACGTGGCCCCGCGGACGGCAACGGAGCAGGCGATCGCCGAAATCTGGGCGGAAGTGCTGCGGCGAGATCCTAAACAAATCAGCGTAGACGACAACTTCTTCGACCTCGGCGGCCATTCGCTGCTCGCCACCCAGGTCATTTCACGGTTGCGCGAGCGGTTTTCCGTGGAGATCCCGATGCGGGCGATGTTCGACCAACCGCTGGTGAGGAGTCTGGCGGAGGCTGTTGAGCAGGCCGAGAAGGTTTCCGGCCCGAACGACATGGACGGGATGGGGATTGCGCGTGTGGCGCGCAAACAGTATCAGGCTTAACCGTGAAACTTCAGCTTTCTAGAGTGATTTTGTTGCCGCAGGCAGGTATGGTTTTGCATAGAATAGCTCAGGCTCCGATTGCGCCCGCCCCCTGGAGCGCCGCCCGACAGGACTCTGCATAGGTGAACGTGGAAACGACGGGGAACAATTCCGCTCCAACTCAGGGTGCCGCGAAATACGTGTTTCCAGCCACGTTTGCGCAGCAGCGGCTGTGGTTTCTGGAGCAGCTTCAACCGGGGAGCGCCTCGTATCTAATCCCCTGGTCCCTGCGCATCACCGGCAACCTGAACCCGGAAGCGCTGCGGCGCAGCCTGAACGAGATTGTCCACCGTCACGAAATCCTCCGCACTACCTTCTCCTGGCAAGATGGCGTCGCCCGTGCAGGTAGTGTCGGATGAACTCTCGATCCCGTTGCCGGTGCTCGACCTGAGCCGTAGCGCAACCCGCGAAGAGGAAGCGCAGAGGCTTGCCTCCGAGGAAGCGCGCCAGCCGCTTGATCTGGAGCATGGCCCGCTGGTGCGGGCGCAATTACTGCGACTGGGCGCGGAAGACCACATCCTGCTGCTAACCATGCATCACATCATCTTCGACGGCTGGTCGCGAAGGATTCTGGTGCGGGAATTGGCCGCTCTGTATGAAGCTTTCGGAGCAGGACAACCGCCGTCCCTGCCCGAACCCAAGCTGCAGTACGGAGACTATGCGGTATGGCAGGGCAAACAATTTCAAGGCGCCAACCTGGAAAAACAGCTTTCCTACTGGAGGCAGCAGCTGGCCGGCGCTCCGACAAGCCTGGATTTGCCCACCGACCACCCCCGGCCCACGGTCCAATCTTTCAATGGCGCCAGGCTGCCGTGGTCGCTCTCGCAGGAGTTTACCGAAAAATTGCAAAGCTTCAGCCGTGAGCGCGGCGTCACCATGTTCATGACCTTGCTGGCGGGATTTCAAGTCTTGCTCTCCCGCTACAGCAACCAGGACGACGTGGTGGTAGGGACGCCCATCGCCAACCGGAATCGGGCGGAAATCGAAGAGATGATCGGCTTCTTCACCAACACGCTGGTGTTGCGGACCAGGCTGGCCGCCGAGTCCACCTTTTCGGAAATCCTCTCCCAGGTCAAAGAGACGGCTTTGGGCGCCTATGCGCACCAGGAAATGCCATTTGAGAAGCTGGTGGAAGAGCTGCAGCCGGAACGGAATCTCGGCCAAAATCCATTATTTCAAGTCATGTTCTCCTACCAGAATGCGCCTCGCAGCGCCTTCGAACTCAAGGGATTGAAGTTGAGCTTAATGGACACGGGTGAGGTCACTCCCAAGTTCGACCTCTCGCTGTTCCTCTCCGAGACCCCTGAGGGAGTTCGTGGAAGGGTGGAGTACAACACCGGCCTTTTCGAAGCCAGGACGATGGAAGGGCTGCTGCGGCACTATCAGGTGCTGCTGGAGAGCGCGATCGCGCAACCGAACTCGCTGATTGCCAGGTTGCCAATGCTCACGGAAGCAGAACGGCTCGAGGTGCTGGTTGAGTTCAATGCGACAGCACGGGAATTTCCTTCCGGGCTGGGCTTGCACCAACTGCTGGAGCAAGCGGCGCAGCGCACGCCCGGCGCGGCCGCGGTAGTGTGCGGGAAAAGGCGCATTAGCTATAACGATTTGAATGCTCGCGCGAATCAGATTGCGCGCCACCTGATCCGGCTGGGGGCCGGTCCGGGGGTCTTAGTGGGGATCTTCCTGGAGCGGAACCTGGAATTGCTCCCCGCAATTCTAGGGGTGCTCAAGTCCGGAGCCGCTTATGTTCCGCTCGATCCCAGCTATCCCCGGGAGCGCTTGGCCATGATCCTCGAGGACGCGCAGGCGCCCATTGTCCTGACCCAGCAATCTCTCGCACCTGGCCTTGCCGGCGCCGCTAGCAAACTTATTTGTGTGGATAGCGACGGGGAAAAAATAGCGCGCGAGTCGCCCGAGGACCCTGCGGTCAAAATCCGGCCGGAGGATCTGGCCTATGTTCTGTTCACTTCGGGATCCACGGGAAGGCCAAAGGGCGTAGCAATCGAGCATCGTAGCGCAGTGATGTTTGTGCACTGGGCGCAGACCGTATTCACGCCGGAAGAGCTTTCCGGGACCCTGTTCTCCACCTCAGTGTGTTTCGATCTTTCCATTTTCGAAATCTTCGTTCCGCTGAGCGTAGGCGGAAAAGTAGTTGTGGTGCAGAACGCGCTCTTCCTGCCTTCGGCCGAAGCCAGGCGCGAAGTCACCCTGATCAACACAGTACCTTCGGCCATGGCGGAATTGGTCCGCATCAGCGAAGTCCCCAGATCGGTCAAGACCGTCAATTTGGCGGGCGAAGCGTTGCCAGAGAGTTTGGTGAACCAGATTTACTCCACAACGTCCGCGGACAAGGTTTACAACCTCTATGGGCCAACGGAAGACACGACCTACTCGACCTACACCCTGACCCGGCCCGGCGCGCCGGTGACGATTGGGCGTCCTCTGCCGAATACGCGGGCGTATGTTCTGGACACTCTTGGCAACCCGCAGCCCATCGGCATTCCGGGGCAACTCTATCTGGCTGGGGAAGGCTTGGCCCGGGGTTATTTTGGGCGTCCAGATTTAACTGCGGAGCGGTTTGTAACCAATCCGTTTGAGGCCGGCAGTCCGCGGATGTATAAGACCGGCGACCTCTGCCGCTGGCTGGCGGACGGGAACCTGGACTATTTGGGACGCCTGGATCATCAAGTGAAGCTGCGCGGGTTTCGCATCGAGCTGGGCGAGATTGAAGCCGTGCTGGCGAAGCATCCCAGTGTGCGGCAGGGTTTGGTGATAGCCCGCGAAGATGAACCGGGAATGAAGCGGCTGGTGGCCTACGTGGTGGCGGGTCCGGGCCAGAAGCCGGAGGCCGAAAAACTGCGGGATCATTTGAAGCGCAGCCTGCCTGAGTTCATGGTGCCGGCGGCATTCGTCATGCTGGATGCGTTTCCGCTGACTCCGAACGGAAAGATTGACCGCCGCGCGCTGCCCAAACCGGAATTTGAGGCGGCCACGGTCCAGTTGCCGCCGCGCGACGAACTGGAAGAAAAGCTGCAAAAGATCTGGCAGGAAATTTTGCAGACCGGCCCCATGGGAGTTCGTGACAATTTTTTTGAACTGGGCGGGCACTCTTTGATGGCGGTGAGGCTGGTAAATGAGATCAAGAAACTCACCGGAACCGACATCCCGCTGACCGAGCTCTTCCGGGGCGCCACCATCGAGCACCTGGCGAACGTGATCCGGGGCACGGTCAGCATTCTGCAAGCGGTGGCAAACCAGGTGCAGGCGGGAGGCAACCGGCCGCCATTTTTCGCCGCAGTTTTGGCGGGAGTGAATGCGCTGGGTTACAGGCCGCTGGCCAGGCATCTTGGGCCGGAGCAGCCGTTCTACACCCTGCAAAGTCCGGGGCCGGGACCGCGGGCGATCGGGCGGCCCTACACGCCGCGCGAGTATGAGGAGGTCGCGGGAGAATACGTTCGGGCCATGCGGGCAGTGCAGCCGGAAGGGCCATACCACCTGGGCGGGACCTGCGAAGGCGCGCGCATCGCCTTTGAGATGACCCGCATTCTCGAAGCCCAGGGACAGAAGGTCAGTCTGCTGGCGGTGATCGACACCTGGGTGATTGAGAACACCCAGAACCGGACTCTTTGGAATCTTTATTACTACTCGGACCGGGTGCAGCGCTGGTGGCGGAATCCCTGGCGGGCGAAGACAGCCATAGCGCGGCGGGTGGTGCGGAACCGCATGCAGCGCTGGCTGGGACCGGATTCGGCGGCGTCCCACAGTGAATGGATGAGCGCCTACTGGCCGGGCGACGATTTCGTTCCGGCGAAAGTGCAGAGCGAGATCACCGTCTTCAAGATTCCCAAGCAACCGTTCTACTACCATGCCGATCCATTTCTGGGCTGGGGCCCGCGTACCACCAGCGCCGTGGAGACCCACGTGATCCCGGACGGAAAGCACCTGCTGCTGTTGCGGGAGCCGTACGTGCGCAATCTGGCGGCAGCCATGTCACAGGCGTTGGAGCGGGTGCATTCGAAAAACGGCGGCTCGCCGCACGCGGAAAATCCGGCGGGGCCGGCCGAGGTGGCCGCCGCGCGATAGGGAATTCGCGGGCGGAGAAATGTTTTGATGATGCCGATCGCACTACTAGAAACGGTGCAGTTGCGGGGGATGGAGCTTCCTTCAGCCCTGGCGGAGTTGCGCGTGCCTGTGCTTGGGGGCGACAGCGTGCACCTCTGGCATGCCAGCCCGGCCTCACGTGCGCCCCTGCTCCCCTATTTCACCGGCCTGCTTTCGGCGGACGAAAATTCCCGGCGCGACCGCTTTCACTTCGAAAGCGATCAGCGGGACTTCGCTTTTGCCCGCGGCATGTTGCGCACGCTGCTCGCCGCGTATCTGGCAACCGACCCGCGGAAACTCCGTTTCGGGTACTCGGAGCATGGGAAGCCGTCTCTGCTCGAACCGCAGAGCGGGTTGGAGTTCAACCTGTCGCATACCCAGGGGGCGGTGTTGCAGGCGGTCTGCAGCCGCCGCGCCGTGGGCGTCGACATCGAGAGAGTGCGGGAGGATTTCCGCCCGCAGGAGATTGCCGGGCGGTTCTTTTCAGCCGCGGAGCGGCAAGCCCTGCAAGCTCTGCCGGAGGCCGAGCAGCGCGAGGCCTTCTTTCGCTGCTGGACACGCAAGGAAGCGTTTTTGAAGGCGCGGGGCAGCGGGCTTTCGTTTCCCCTGGCGCAGTTTGACGTATCGATTGGCGCGGCCGACGCCGAGGTCGAGCTTACGACCCGGCCCGACGCGGCGGAGGCGGAGCGCTGGCAGATCCTGCCCGCGCCCGCGCCCCAGGGCTGCGCAGCGGCAGTGGCGGTGGCAAGTTTGTCCGGCGTGAATGCCGGGGGAGAGGCGCGACGCCAGGAATGAACGCGACGCTAAGGATGAAGATGAATAGGCCAGTGCGAATGGGCAACTCGCCAGCGGCACCGGCCGTGGTCAACCCTGCGCGGGTGGCCGCCGGCACGGTCGCTCGCGGCAAGTGCCGCCCCATCGGCAGTGCCCATCCGGGAAACCGGGCCAATCTTCTTCTTGCGCCCGGGCAGAGGATGAAGGAAAATACCACCAGGCGGTTTCGCGCAGGGGCCATCGCTGGCGAGTGCGTCGTCAGCAACCCGGGAGGCTTGAGTCGTTTCCAGGGGAAGCCAGGTGCGATGCCAAAAACCATTTTTGCTAGTCCCGCCACCGTCGGATGTATCTTCGCCGTCCCCATTCTCTGGCCAGAGATTGATCAGTACGTCAAGAGTAAGCCGGTTAGTCAGTCATTTTGCGCTGTTTCCTCTGAGTGTCCCGCTGCGGACACTCGGTCGAGTTCGGCGCCGGGAGCCAGTGACGCGTTTTGATGAACCAAGGAACAAACGGGGATGGAAAGGCTGCGGCTGGGCTGCGCGGCCCTTTTAGCAACAGCGGCAACGGCCAGGGAGCAGTCGCCGTCACCGTGGTGATACCGGCATTCCGCTGCGCGCAATACATTGCGCAGGCGGTAGATTCGGTATTGCAGCAGTCGTTCTCGGACTTCGAAATCATCGTGGTAAACGACGGGTCCCCCGACACGCCACAGATGGAGGCCGCCCTGCTTCCCTATTGGGAGAAGATCCACTATCACAAGCAGGACACGCGAGGCCCGAGTGGCGCGCGCAATGCAGGCATTCTGCGGGCGCGCGGCAAGTATGTGGCTTTTCTGGATGGTGACGATTACTGGAGCTCCGACCATCTGGCGAAACTCATGGCTTTGTTCGACGCGGATACGTCGCTCGATCTCGCCTACTGCGACTGCATCCTGCTGAAGCAGGAGAAGCCCTTCGCCAATGCATTTAGCATCGAGCCGCAATCCAGCGTGGTGGATTTTGACTCGCTACTGGTGGAAAGTTGCGCAATCAGCACTTCGAGCGCGGTGGTCGCGCGCGAGTCCATTCTGAAGGCCGGCCTGTTCGATGAGAACTTCCGCCGCTGTGAGGATTTTGACATGTGGCTGCGCCTGTCGTTCGGCGGAGCCCGCATGACGTACCACTCCGAGGCGCAGGTCTTTCACCGGATGAATGATGCGGGGCTCTCCGCTGACCGGCTCTCAATGAAACGCGACCGCATTCGGGTTTACGAAAAGATCGCCGGCTCGCTTCCGGTAACCATGCAGCAGCAGGAAACGATTCACGGCCTCGTAAGCAACATCAAAGCGGATTGCCATGTGGACGAAATGAAATACGCGCTGGAACAGGGGAACTACCAGGCGGCCTTGGAGTCGGGAAACCGCGCGAAAGCGATCAGGAGCAACTGGAAGCTGGCGGCTTCGCTGCTGGCTCTGCGTGCCGCGCCCAGGATTTTCGGGCGCCTCTACCTGATGCGCGCGCACATGTTAGACGACCGGAGCGGCAAGCAAGCGCCGGACATAAACAAGGCGGTCTCTCCGGTTGTTCCTCAACAGGACAACCCTGCTTACCTGGTGAATCAGGGAGCAGAGGGCACCGACCGTAATTCGGAGACGCGGGGCTGACCTTCTATGCGCTACGGAGTAAATCTGGTTCTCAAGTATCTGACCGGCCGCGATATCGCCGGCCGCAATTTCGCCGTGCTCCCCAGCGACACGATGGTGGTTTCGTATCCTCGCTCGGGCAATACATGGACGAGATTTCTGGTGGCGAACTTGCTGCATCCTGCCGAAGAGGTCACCTTCGCCAATATCGAAAGCCTGGTCCCGGATACGTCGTCGATTTCCAACCGCGCGCTGAAGCGCATTCCGCGGCCGCGGGTCATTAAGAGTCACGAATATTTCGATCATCGCTACCCCAAGGTGATCTACATTGTTCGCGATCCACGGGACGTGGCGCTTTCCTACTACGATTTTCAGAGAAAGTACCGGCAAGTCGAGGACGGATATCCCCTGGAAAACTACGTCGATGATTTTGTGAACGGAAGGCTTATTTCGGCGAGTTGGGGGACGTGGGGCGAGAACGTGGCCAGTTGGGTTTCGACGCGAGAGCGCAGCGGCCAGTTTCTGCTGCTTCGTTTCGAGGACATGCTGACCGATACCCCGCGCGAATTGACCCGGCTGGCGCAGTTTCTTGGGATCCAAGTCTCTCCAGAACTCCTGCAGCGGGCGATTACGAACAGTTCCGCCGGACACATGCAGCAATTAGAAAAGGAACAGCAGGACCAGTGGATCGCCACGAAGAAGCATCGCAAAGACATTCCCTTCGTAAGAGTAGGGAAAGCCGGGGGCTGGAAAATCAACCTTCCGCAGCGCTCGGTACGGCTGATCGAGGCCGCCTGGGGAGATTTAATGATCTCGCTGGGATACTCAACCGTGACGGTTCGTGTTCCTGACGGTCCTCTGGCCTCCAGTTCCCCCGTACCATACTAAGAACAGCCCGAATACGGGGAGCGGGCTGGTCCGTCCCGCGCCCATGCGTTCCCGCACTTTCTAAGGACCTCGAAGTAGCCGATGCGCAAACTGGAAAAACTTCAGATCGTAAGAAACGTCAGCTCCAGTTGGGTCGCGCTGGGGACCAACGTCGTGGTCGGATTCTTTCTGTGGCCGATCATTCGTGCACCGGCTGGGCGACGACGCGGCGGGAATCTGGGTCCTGATTTTTTCCATCACCGGGTACTACGGCCTTTTTGATCTCGGCATACGGTCTTCGGTAATCCGCTACGTTTCGAAGGCCAGAGCCACGAACGACTGCGGAGAGCGCGAGCCGGGTCATCAGCACCAGCCTGTTCAGCTATACCTGCATCGGCGGCGCTCACCTTCCTGATCACGCTGGTGGTCAGCCTGTATGTGGACCAATTTCACATTCGACCGGAGTTTCAACGCACGGCGCGCTGGCTCTTGCTGATGGTCGGCACCGGGGTGTCGCTGGGCTTCCCGCTGGGGGTTTCCGGGGGAGTGCTGGAAGGCCTGCAACGGTTTGACGCTCAGCGATTCCCCAACATTGCTGCGACCCTGCTGCGCGCCGCTGCTGATCGTGCTCGCGCTGCGCCATGGCTATGGGCTGCTGATGGTGGCGTTCATTACGGTGGCGATGCCGCTGGTGGCCTCGGTTGTCTGCACGCGTTATCGCTGCGCGCCTGCTGCCGGTCGCCGCTGGGCTTGAGATACGTGGACCGGGCCACGTTTCGCGAGATGGCGAGTTACGGCGGGACCACGCTGATTGTGATTGTCGCGGCGCGGCTGCGCTTTCGCAGTGATTCGATCATCATCGGCGCGTTCCTTTCGGCGGCGGCGATTACCTACTTCACCATCGGCGCGCGGATCGTGGATTATGCCGGCGAAGTGGTGGAAAATCTGGCGCAGGTTTTCATGCCCATGTCGAGCCACTCCGACGCGCAGGGCAACCTCGACCGGCTGCGGAAGATCTTTGTCGGCGGAAACCGGTTTTGCGCGTTCACCATTTTTCCGATCTGCGCGATTCTGATTGTGCTCGGCAAGTCGGTGATCGAGGCCTGGGTGGGAGTGCAAGTACGTGGAGACCAGTTATCCCGTGATGCTGATCCTGCTGCTCTCCACAACCACGATGCTGGCGCAGGCGGCATCTCCGCGGGTGCTGTTTGGGATGAGCAAGCACCGGACCTGGGCGATCGTCGCGTTGACCGAAGGCGTCGTCAACATCATTCTCAGCATGATCGCTGGTGCGACCCTACGGGATTGTGGGGGACGCGATCGGAACGGCGGCGCCGCTGGCCGTCACCGACCCTGTGCTTCCTGCCCTGGCATCTTTGCCGGCGCTTGCAGATCCGGATGGGACTCTACTTGCGGGAAGCGTATCTGCTGCCGGTGATGGTATGTGTCGCCGCTGGTTGCCGTGCTGCTGGCGATGAAGCAGTGGTTCGTTCCACACAACTACCTGCAACTGGCGGTGCATCTGGGAGTGGCAGGAGCGGTTTACGGGCTGGCGCTGGGGTGGGCGTTTGTCTCGAAGCGGGCCATGCAGATTGGCGACCTGACCGCAGGCCGCGAACCGCTTCCGGTCGCATCCGCCGCAGTTGCTGTCGAAAACTACTCGCAGGAGACTTGGGGGAAACACAAGGTTCCTCGACTACGCTCCGGATGACTGGGTTGATGAGAGTTCCCCCAACCGCCCCAGGGATGACAGTTTGGTTAAATCTTTGCCAAATGGCAGATTTTAAGGAGTTGGCGAGGCTGGAACCGGTTACTTTTGGTAGGATTATGAATACCTAATCTGCTGTTACGATTAGAGTAGCTGGCAGGAAATACCGTCTTTTAAAATCCCACATTTTTGACTGTTCCCTGGCTGAAAATCCAGGAAAACTAAAGAATCTAACGGAGGTTTGCGCACTTTGACGACTTCATCGAGCCATCTTATTCCGGCCCACGGCGGCGAACTGGTGCAACTGGTTGCCATCAGAGGCACGCAGCGCGGAACTGAAATCCCAATCCCGCGAGTGGCCTTCCTGGGACCTGACCGGCCGCCAGCTCTGCGACCTGGAGCTGCTGCTGAGCGGAGGCTTTTCTCCGCTGCGCGGCTTTATGACCAAGGCCGACTATGAGGGCGTCTGCAAGAACATGCGCCTGGCCAGCGGCGTGCTTTGGCCGATGCCGATCACGCTCGACGTGACCGAAGAGTTTGCCAAGAAGCTGACGCCGGGCACCAGCAAGATTGCGCTGCGCGATCCCGAAGGCGTGATGCTGGCGGTGCTGCAGCGTGGAAGAAGTCTGGCAGCCGGACCGCAAGGCCGAAGCCGAATGCAGTTTTTGGAACGGCGAGCGCGGTGCATCCGGGCGTGGATTACTTGCTGAACCGCGGCAACGCCTGGTATGTGGGCGGCAAGCTCGAAGGAGTGCAGGAGCCGTCGCACTACGACTTCAAGGCGATCCGGCAGACGCCGGCGGAATTGCGCGCGGAGTTTGCCCGCATGGGATGGCGGCGGGTTGTGGCGTTCCAGACGCGGAACCCCATGCATCGCGCGCACGTGGAACTGACGTTCCGCGCGGCGAAGATGGTGGAAGCGAATCTGCTGATTCATCCTTCGGTCGGCATGACCAAGCCGGGCGACGTGGATTACTTCACGCGCGTGCGCTGCTATCAGCTTGCTGCTGTCGAAATATCCTCCGGGAACGGTGAAGCTCTCACTGCTGCCGCTGGCGATGCGCATGGGCGGACCGCGCGAGGCGATCTGGCACGCGCTGATCCGCAAGAACCATGGCGTGACCCATTTCATTGTGGGCCGCGACCATGCCGGCCCGGGCAAGGATTCCGACGGGCAAGCCGTTCTACGGGCCCTACGAAGCGCAGGAACTGTTCAAGAAGCACGAGAAAGATATCGGCGTCACCATGGTGCCGTTCAGCATGATGGTGTACCTGGAAGAATCAGGACACCTACGTGCCGGACAACGAAGTTCCGGAGGGCGCGCGAGGTGCTGAATCTTTCCGGTACCGATCTTGCGCGACCGGCTGAACGAAGGCCGCGAGATTCCGGCGTGGTTCACCTATCCGGAAGTGGTGAAGGAGTTGCGGCGCAGCTATCCGCCGCGGCACAAGCAGGGCGTGACGATTTTCTTTACCGGGCTTTCGGGCTCGGGGAAATCGACCATCGCCAACGTGCTGCTGACCAAGTTTCTGGAAATGGGCGGGCGTCCGGTCACGATTCTTGATGGCGATCTGGTGCGCAAGCATCTTTCGTCGGAACTCGGATTCTCCAAAGAGCACCGCGACATCAACATCCGCCGCATTGGGTACGTGGCGTCGGAAATCACGAAGAATGGCGGCATCGCCATCTGTGCGCCGATCGCTCCGTACGAGGCGACGCGCAAGCACGTGCGGCAGATGATTGAGCCTTACGGCGGATTCATCCTGGTGCACATTGCGACGCCGATTGAAACCTGCGAAGAACGCGACCGCAAAGGGCTGTACGCCAAGGCGCGAGCGGGAATCGTAAAGGAATTCACCGGTATTTCCGATCCCTACGAAGTGCCCGACCGACGCAGAGGTGACGATCAACACCGCGGAGCTGAGCGCGGAAGAAGCGGCCCAGGAAATCATTCTGCACCTGGAGCAGCAGGGATTCATCGGAGTCAGCCCAGAGCATGCGAAGTAGCTCGTAACCGGCCAGAGCAATGGAACTGATCGCTCTCAAGATCCTGATCGGCTTCGTAGTAGGCACGCTGATAGGCCTGACCGGGCTCGGCGGCGGCGTGTTGCTGCTGCCGCTGCTGATCTTTGGGCTGCGGATTCCCGCGATCATCGCGGTCGGTTCCGACGCGCTGTTCAACTTCATCACCAAAATTCCATCCAGTGCGGTGCACTTGTACAAGGGCAACGTGCGCCGCAAGGTGGTGCTGGCGATGGCGGTGGGGAGCATTCCGGGGTCCATCGGCGGTGTGAGGTTGTTGCAGCACCTGAAAGTCTTGTACGGCGCCGGGGTCAACGACTTCATCAAGATTGCAATCGGGATCCTGCTGATCATCATTCCGATTCTGTTGCTGTTGCAGCGGCGGATTGAAGACCACATGGCCAACCGGCGGCCCACGGCAAAATCGTTTGTCGGGATGGCAATCATCGGGCTGGTCGGGGGATTTCTGGTCGGCATGACCTCGGTGGGATCGGGCAGCATCATCATGATGCTGTTGCTGATTTTTTATACCTATCCGCCGAAGATCATGGTGGGCACCGATATCACCCATGCGGTGATTCTGACCGGGGTTACGAGCCTGCTGCACTACCGGTTGGGTAACGTGAATTTGCCGCTGGTGGGATGTCTGCTGATTGGGTCGATCCCAGGAGGATTGATCGGCTCGCATCTCAGCACGCGAGTCCCGGTACTCTGGCTGCGGCGGATTCTGTGTGTGGTTCTTCTGGCAACCGGGGCGCGGATGTTGCTGGGCTAGGCTTTCCTTCTCCGCTAAATCTTAGGGCAAATCATTCTTATGACGAATAATTCCTACGCTGATGTACTGGAAAGAATCCGCGCGGCGATCGAGTTGGCGCGCCGGGTATTTGCGCGTTTCACGCCGGGAGAGATCGCGGCCGAGTATAAGTCGGGGCATGATCCGGTGACCGAGGCCGACACCGCGCTGGACGCGGTCTTGCGCAAGACACTGCTGCGCGAGGGTGAGGGCTGGTTGTCGGAAGAAACGGCCGACGACCTCGTACGGCTGAATTATGACAGAGTGTGGGTGGTTGATCCGCTGGATGGAACGCGCGAGTTTGTCGAAGGGATTCCGGAATTCTGCGTCTCGATTGCGATGGTGGAGCGCGGGCGGCCGGTAGCGGGAGGAATCTGCAATCCAGCGACGAACGAAGTTTTTCTCGGATCGCTTGAGAGCGGGCTGGAGTTCAACGGTGCGTCAGCGCGGGCCAGCCAGCGAAAAACGCTCGAGGGCGCGACGGTCCTAGCCAGCCGCAGCGAAACCAAGCGCGGCGAATGGAAATCGTTTGGCGATGCCCCGTTCACAGTTAAGCCGATGGGATCGGTGGCTTACAAGCTGGCGCGGGTGGCGGCGGGGCTGGAGGACATCACGTTCACGCTGACTCCGAAGCATGAGTGGGACGTGGCGGGGGGCGCGGCTTTGATCTTGAGCGCGGGCGGATGCGTGCGCACGCTGGCGGACACGGATCTAGTTTGCAATCAGAAGAACGCGTTGATCTCGGGGCTGATTGCTTGCGGGCCGGGGGTTAAAGATGAGTTGATGGAATTCCTGACGACTTATCGCGCGCGCTAAATCCCTACCAGCAAATCCCCTGATACGAAGCCGCCTGCGGACGCCGCGCGGGATCGAGATTGACGAGGTCAATCACAGTCTGCGCGGGTGTTAGCAGCTTCGCCAGTTCGTCTTTATCCATTTTCGTCCCCACGATTACCACTTCTGCGTCCTTCACAACTTCGGGCATGTCGGCGGAGAGCAGCGAGCCGATGTGCGGGATTACGTCTTCGATGTACTGACGGTTCGATCCAGCCAAGCGGCCAAGAGAAACGTCTTTGTCCCAAACCTTCACGCGGCAACCTTCTCCGATCAGCCGCTTGATGAGCTGTACCTGCGGGCTTTCGCGGAGATCGTCTGTGCCAGCCTTGAAACTCAGACCCAGCATGGCGATTTTGCGTCTTCCGGTGCGCAGCACGGCTTCGACGCCGCGGTCCACGTGCTCTTCATTGCTCGGCATCAGCGACTGAAGCAGCGGCAGGTCAAGGTCCAATTCTTTGGCGCGATGCGTGATGGCGCGAAGATCTTTGGGCAGGCACGAGCCGCCAAAGGCGAAACCGGGCGCCAGATACGCAGCGGAAATATTCAGCTTGGTATCGGACATGAAAATCTTGGTCACCTGATCGGCTTCGACGTTCAGGTGTTTACAGAGCGTGCCGACTTCGTTGGCGAATCCGACTTTCACCGCGTGGTAGAGATTCGAAACATACTTCACCATTTCGGCAACGCGGATGGAAGTTTCAAAAGTGACGGCGGGAAGGCTGCCGTAAAGTTCGCGCAACGGTGCCAGATGCTGCGGATTCTGCGATCCCAGAATGGTGTAGGGCGGCTGAAGAAAATCGCCGACGGCGCTGCCTTCGCGCATGAATTCGGGGTTGTAGCAGACGGCGAAATCCACTCCGCAGCGCTTGTCACTGGCCTTTTCGATCGTGGGAATCATCAAAGTCTCGGTGGTCCCCGGAAGCACCGTGCTGCGCAGCACGACCGTATGAAAAGTAGATTTCTTTTTCAGCGCGGCGCCGATCTCGCCGGAAACGTGCTCGACGTGACTTAGATCGAGCTTGCCGCTGCGCAGGCTGGGAGTGCCGACGCAGACGAAAGAAATGTCGCTCGCGAGGACGGCGGCGATGGAATCGTTGGTGGCATGCAGGCGGCCTGAGGTATGGGCCTCGGCGACCAGGTCGTCCATGCGGGCCTCGATGATCGGCGTGCGGCCGGAAGCCAGCATTTCGACTTTGGTCTTGCTGATGTCGACGCCGGTGACTTTGTGTCCCATGTGCGCAAAGCAGGCGGCGCTGACTGACCCGACGTATCCCAGACCGAAAAGGCTGATGGACAAGCTCACTCGAAAACTCCCTTGCTTCGCGCGAGGCATTTTACGAATAACCTGGCGCGTTCGTGCGGATTTTTGCGGCGAAATTACGACGTTAGCACATCGTGGCAGGGCCGGATGTACAAAACACGATACCCCTTGGGCACCGATGGCCAAGCCGCAGGCCACTCCTGTGATTCTAGTTAAAGGCAGCGTGGACAGCGACTTACGGAGGTCACTTGACAGGGTTTGTGCCTTGGAACCCCAAGGGCTGGGCAACTGCCAGTAATTTGTCGGCGGCGGCGTGGCGGGATACGATCACAGCGTGAGCTTTGGCGCGCAAAAGGCGTGGAACCGGCTGTCTGCGATGAGCTGGGACGAGATGCGCACCCGGCTGGGGCAGGAGCTCAGCAAGCGGACTGAGCACGCGCTTTACCGCGTGGGGATGACACCGGGGCCGGGCGGGATTGGGGCGGCGGGCGAAGGCGTGAAGTTCTTCTTTTCACCCGGGCAGGTTCAGGAGCGGGTGGCGTTGCTCAAGAAGTATTTGCCGTCGGAAGTCGAGTTGACGATCGCTGACGCGAACGAGATTTTGCAGCATCGCTTCCGGTTGCTGGGCTATCGCGATCTCGATTTCGGCGCGGAGATTGACTGGCATCTGGACGCGGTCCATGGCAAGCGCGCGTCGCTGAAGGCTTGGTACAAGGTTCCGTTTCTTGATTTCCAGCAGGTGGGTGATCACAAGATTATCTGGGAGCTGAACCGGCATCAGCATCTGGTGACGCTGGCTAAGGCGTGGGCGTTTGCCGGTGACGACAAGTACGCGCGGGAAATCGCGAAACAGTTTTATTCGTGGCGCAAGGCGAATCCTTATCCGATGGGGATCAACTGGGGCAGCAGCCTGGAGGTGGCATTCCGCAGTCTTTTCGTGGCTATGGGTGCGAAGTTTGCTGGCGGGGAGCGCAGCGCTGCCGGATTCGCTTGGATCGAGACTTGGTTCGCGGGCTGGCGTTGAATGGGCGCTACATCGAGCGCTATCTCTCGACTTATTTTTCGCCGAACACGCATTTGATCGGCGAAGCGGTCGCGCTTTTCTTTATCGGCACGCTGTGTCCGCAAATTCCTGCTGCGTCAAGATGGCAGCGCAAGGGTCTGGACGTTGTGCTGGCCGAGGCGGAGCGGCAGGTGCGTCCCGATGGCGTGTACTATGAGCAGTCGCTCTACTATCACGTTTACGCGCTGGATTTTTTCCTGCACACGCGCGCGCTGGCGGCCTGCAATGGGATCGCGATGCCTGCAAGCTTCGATGCGATTCTCGGCCGGATGTTGGAAGTGGTGCGGGTACTCACGCGCAATGGGCCTCCGGAAGGATTCGGAGACGATGACGGCGGGCGGGTGTTCAATCCGCGGCGCAATCGCGCGGAGCATATGAGCGATCCGCTGGCAGTGGGCGCGGCGCTGCTGGGAAGCAAGGCCAGTGCGCAAAGTGCGGCTCTGACCGAAGAAGCGATCTGGATGTTTGGAGAGCGAGCGGTGGAATCGTGCCAGGCAGGGTCGTCCTCACCGGGCGCAATGCCTGAGTCGTCCGCGGCGGCGTTCACCGATGGCGGGCTGTACGTGATGGCGGGCGGTGGTGAAGATCCCACGCAGATGCTGATTGACGCTGGCCCACAGGGCACACGGATCCAGCGGGCACGGGCACGCCGACGCGTTGAGCATCCGGCTGTGGACCAAGGATCGGCGATGGCTGGTGGATCCCGGGTCGTACGTTTACGTTTCCGCGGGAGATGAGCGCAGCCAGTTTCGCGGCACCGGCGCGCACAATACGCTGCGGGTGGATGGGCTGGATCAGGCGGTGCCGGGAAATGCGTTCTCGTGGAATGGCGCTGCCTGAGGTCTCGGTCGGAAGGGTGGATTGCGGGTTCGATCTTTACTTTCTTTGCGGGAAGCCACACCGGATATCGGAGACTGGCTGATCCAGTGCTCCACCGGCGGATGATTTTTTCTTTGCATGGCGAATACTGGCTGGTTCGGGACATTGCGGAAGGCGCGGGGGTGCACGATCTCGAAATCTTCTGGCACTTCGCCGAGGACGTGAACGTTGCCCCCTCGTCGGGCGCGGTAACGGCCACTCCGCCTGCGGGCAGTGGAAAGCTGGTGCTGCTCGGGGCGAGTCCGCAGAAGTGGAAATTGGCGGTGGCTGAGGGGTGGGTTTCGCCGGTGTACGGAGAAACGATTGGCGGCTCCGGTTGCGAGCTTTGCGGCGCGGCTTCAGCTTCCGGCCGAGCATGGGACGCTGGTGCTGCCGCTGGGGGCCGCTGAGCAACCGGGGCGCTTTCATCTCGCAGAGGACGCGCGCGACGCGGTCGGTTATGTGTACGAACGCGGTGAGGTGAGGGACCACGTTGTTTTTGGCGAGGGCAAGACATGGAGCGCCGGGACCTTTCCGCAGTGATGCCGGATTGCTTTTCTGCCGCATGGAACGTCGGGAGATCACGATGCTGGCGGTTTGTTCGGCGGCGAAGGTTGAGCTCGACGGGCGCGAAGTGTTTTCATCCCCGCAAGCTGTCGAGCGGCTGGAATGGACGCGGGACGGCGGGGGCGAGCGCATCCGACCCGCAGTCACTAAAGTTTTTCTCGGCGGAGGCGCTGCGGCGCGGAACTGCTGTAACCTAGAAAGCGGCAGGATTCAGTAATTATGTGCGGAATTGCCGGGGTCATGAAGTTCGGGCGGGACGCGCGGGTTGAATCGGGCGTGGTGCGGCAGATGTGCGACGTCATGGCGCACCGCGGGCCCGACGACGACGGCGTTTACACCGACGGCCCGGTCGGCCTGGGAATGCGGCGGCTCAGCATTATTGACGTCGCCGGCGGGCATCAGCCGATCAGCAACGAAACCGGCACGGTCTGGATCGTTTTCAACGGTGAGATTTACAACCACGCGATCTTGCGCAAAGATCTGGAAGCTCGCGGCCACCGCTACAAGACCAACAGCGACACCGAAACCATCGTTCACCTGTACGAAGAGTATGGGCGCGATTGCGTCAATCATCTGCGCGGGATGTTTGCGTTTGCCATCTGGGACCGCGACAAGCGCTCGCTGTTTGTGGCGCGCGACCGGTTGGGCATCAAGCCGCTCTATTACCGGCTGACTTCGGAGTCTTTTTTGTTCGGCTCGGAAATCAAAGTGATTCTGGCGTACGGCGGACTACGTCCCGAATTTCATTCTGCCGCGCTGCCCGAATATCTGGCGTTTGGATATCTCTCGGGGGAAGAAACTTTTTATGAGGGCATCCGCAAACTGGAGCCGGGGCATTGGCTGGAACTGAATGAACACGGCGAAATCAAGATCGAGCAGTACTGGGACTTGGACACTTCGAGCACTGTTCTCCACGGCAGCGAGCCAGCACGCGACGAAAGTTATTACGTCCAGACGTATCGCGAGCTGCTGGAGCAGGCCGTGGGCAGCCACTTGATGAGCGATGTGCCGCTGGGAGTTTTTTTGAGCGGCGGAGTGGATTCGAGCGCGGTGGCGGCGTTGATGACGAAAATCCGCAGAGAACCGATCGAAACTTTTTCAGTGGGGTACACGGAACAGACATACAGCGAGCTGCCTTACGCGCGGACCGTGGCGAAGCATTTGAATTCGGTCCACCACGAAGTGCTGGTCAGCGAGCGCGATTTTTTTGACTCCCTACCGCGGCTGATCTGGCATGAAGACGAGCCGATCGTGTGGCCGTCGAGCGTGTCACTGTATTTTGTCGCGAAGCTGGCGCGGGAGCGCGTCACCGTGGTGCTGACGGGTGAAGGCGCCGACGAAACACTGGGCGGATACTCGCGCTATGCGTTTACGCTGCGCAACCAGGCGGCGGACCGGATCTATCGCCGCCTGACGCCTGGTCTATTGCGTAAGGGAGTTCGCAGGATGATTGCGAACTCACCGCTGATCAGTGCGAAACTTCGGCGCAAGCTTTCGCACACTTGCCTGGGAGTCGATTCAACATCGTGGTCTTCGTTCTATTTCGACAATTTTCTTTCCGCGTTCAGCGAAGGCCAGCAGTCTGAGCTGCTGACGGATGAAACGCGGCAGAAACTGGCTCCGGGCGCGGCTTACGCGAACGTGCTGGGATATTGGGAGCACTCCAAGGGCGAGTTGTTGCAACGGCTGCTCTATACCGATATCAAGACCTATCTGGTCGAGCTGCTTATGAAGCAGGACAACATGAGCATGGCGGCGTCGATTGAGAGCCGGGTGCCGTTTTTGGACCATGTGCTAGTGGAGTTTGCGACCCGGATTCCGCGCGAGGTGCAACTGAACGGGCTGGCGGGGAAAGTGGTCCTGAAAAAGGCGGTGGAGGACCTGCTGCCGCATTCGATTTTATATCGCCGCAAGCTGGGGTTCCCGACGCCGTGGAGCGGCTGGCTGGCAGGGCCGCGGCTGGATGCGATTGAAAAACTTCTGACCGGGACACGGAGCATGCAGCGCGGATATTTCAAGCGCGAGGCGATTGCGCGTCTGTTTGCCGAGCACCGGGCGAAGTATCGCGATCATTATGACCGCATTTGGCGGCTGCTCAATTTGGAGCTGTGGCACCGGGTCTGCCTCGAAGGCGAGTCGGAAGGGTTCACCCGGCAGGAGCGGGCGGCGATAGCATCGCCCGTTTCATAAGAGCATTCAGCGCTGTCCTGATTTGGTTTTCTTCGCGACCTTCGCGGAATTCCTCTGCGTTCTTGGCGGTTAAGGGCTTTGGACTTGGGTGCATCTCCCCGCAACTTCGAACGGCCCCGGCCCCTGTCAGTGGGACTTAGTCCTAACCCTCAGAGGTTTCTGAAATTTCCATGCGCTCGAGTTTGGAGAAGCGCCCGAGCGGGGTCCGGCTTTTTAGCCAGTGGCGTAGCGAAAACCCGCTAAGGTAGGTGGAGCGCAGGCGCATCGAACGAAGATCATGGCGCATGGCGCCGGAGAGTGGATAGCCGAGTTCATCGAGAAAATCTCCGGTGAGCGACTCGAAATCGGCGAGTTGAGCGGGGGACAAGGTCTTCTCCCAGCGGCCCACGGGGTTGAAGTCGCTGCCGGCGTCGAAAGACGTGTTGGGCTTGCTGACGGACCCGATACCGACCTGCTGGATTTTGTCGTAGTCCAGTTCCTGACCGACGAAATCTCCGAGAGCGCGCAGGGTCTCATGCGGCTTTTCGACCAGGTCTTCGTAGTGAAGCTCGTAATAGTCTGCGCCCAGTCGGCGGCCATAATCGCGGCCGCGGCGGACGATCCACTCCCAATACAATCCCGCAACCGAAAGATGCTCTTTGCGGTCCCACGGAAACGGATAGGCCCACCCTTGCTTGACGTAGGAGAGAGCCACGTCGCGGCCATCGCGAATGATGTGAACGATGAGCGCGTTTGGAATCTGCCGCTTGATTTCAGGAGTGTACAGCAGATGGTCGGGAGTACAGTCGGCCCAACGCTCGACGCCCTGCCGGCGCGCGGTTTCTTCCATGGTGATGCGCAGGAAGTCGCCGGCGCTATGGCAGTCGCGCAGAATCTTCTCGCTGATGGATTCGGCGTCGAGTCCGGTGGAGTGGAACAGGCGGCTCTTCAGCCACAAGCGAAGCAGGTTGCGACGGTTATCTTCGGAACGCAAATTTCCGAAGTGCGGCTGCAACACGCTGAACACATTGGATTCGGCGCGGTACACGGCGAAATTCCCCGCCGAGAGCAGCATGTGATAAAGAACGGTCGTTCCAGAGCGGGGGCAGCCAAGCACAAACACCGGGGCCCTGCCGCGCGACGCAGTTTGCGCCGGCGTGATGGGCGATTTTTCAGTTGCAGAATCCATCAGAAGATTAGAATTCATGCTCTCGCTACTGATTCCTCGGCTACGGCTGCTTTTGCTGGAACCAGCGCGCGGTACGCGTGCAGCCATTGTTCACGCACCGACTCCCAGCGATAGCGGCGCAGTTCTTCGAATGCATTTGCGGCAAGACACTGGCCCAATACGGAATCGCGCAGAACCCGCAAAACATTTTCCGCCAGGGCCCCAGCGTTACCCGGTTCGGAAAGTAACCCCGTATGGCCGTCCTCCACTAAATATCGCATCCCCTCGGGCGCAGTGCTAATTACCGGAGTGCCCGAGGCAAAGGCTTCAAGAATAGAGATGGGCATGTTGTCGAGGCGCGATGCATTGATGAAAATATCGGCGCGATCATAAGATTTACCGATCTCATCGCGTGAGACAACGCCGCAGAAATTCACGCCCGACAATTTCATTTCGCCGACCAACTCGCGGACGCTGGATTCGAGCGGGCCTCCTCCGACCAAATCAAGTTGCGCGTCCGGAAAGCTTTTCTGTACGAGTGCGAAGGCCTTCACCACCACGTCAACGCAGTAATAAGGATGGAATCCGCGGGTACAGACCAAGTGCGGACGTAGAGGCCTTCGCTCACGATAGGTGAACTGGAAAAAATCCACGTTGTTGGGGACAGGCTCGGCGGTAAGGCCGAATTCTCGGAATACATCAACCAGAAAAGCTGACGGGGTGACGATCTGGTTGGCGCGTTTCAGCACAGCTCGGGCGATGGCAGAACGCTGCAAGTGGTCGCGGGCCTCGCCGCTGTGATAGTTGATCAGAGTCTTCTTGCCGCGCATCCGCGCCACCAGCCACGCGGGAAAGACGGCAATCAGGAACGAAGCGTACGAGGCGGAAAAAATGTGGGCCACGTCGGCGTTGCGCAGGCCGCGCCACAATCCCGCGAGATAAAACGGTGTACGGACAAGAGTACGAAAGCCGGGAATGCGCGCAACCCAGCGCAGGCCAGCAGGAAATTGCGGATCGACCGGGATGAAGCTGGCTTCGACCTCAGAATCGTTTTTCCAGTGGCTCAGCAGAAGGTCGGCCTGCACGGACTGGCCTCCGACGTAGCGTAGCGACGGGCCGATGATGGCTACTCGTAGTCGGGCGCGCGAGGTCTCGTCGTCCTGAGCGGCGGTCACGCCGGGCCTCCGACGGGAGCCACGGAAGTGAACGAATCCAACTCTGCGGCGCGGCCGGTTATGTTCTCCAGAAAATTCCGGTGCCACAACTCGAAGATCAGCAAACGCCAGATGTGCCCGGAGGAATTGCGGCGCCCGCTGAAGTGATCCTCAAGCAAGCGGCGCACACCGGCGGGATCGAAATATCCGCGCTGCAAAGTTCGTGGCTCCAGCAGTGTCGTCAGGATGAGATCTTTCATTTCGTTCCGCATCCAGTGCACCAGCGGCAACTGGAACCCCTGTTTGCGGCGGTAGAGCACTTCCTTGGGAACGCCGACGCGCTCGGCCAGCTTGCGGAAAATGTATTTCTGTTTGCCGTCGCGCATTTTCCATTCGGGGCCGAGTTGCGTGACCCACTCGACGAACAGATGGTCGAGAATCGGCACGCGCACTTCGAGCGACGTCAACATGCTCATGCGGTCCACTTTGGTGAGGATGTCTTCGACCAGGTAGGTCTTGGTGTCCACGTAGAGCATCTGGCTGATGGGGTCGTGCGCGGGGGCCTGCTCGAAATAGCGCAGCAGGATGTCGAGAGGATCGCCGCTTTCGGCGATGGTGGCGCGGAATTCCGGCGTCAGGATCGGCATTTCGCGCTCAAACGCCGGGATGAAGCACATTTCTTCGGCGTAGCGCTGTTTCCACGGAAGCGACAGGCTGTAGGAGAGCCGTCGGCCGCGCATTCCTTTGGGCAGCAGCGGAAAAAATCTTTCGCGATAGATGCGGCGTAGGCCCTCAGGCAAGCGGGCAAACATCTGGCGGCGCTGCTGGATGCCGTAGCGTTCGTATCCGGCGAAGAGTTCGTCGCCGCCGTCGCCAGAAAGCGCGACGGTCACATGCTGGCGGGCGAGGCAGGAAACGAAATACGTCGGCAACATAGAGGAATCACCGAACGGCTCTTCGAGCGAGCGGGTGAGTTTCTCGACAGTACCTACGACGTCAGGTTCGAGCATCAGTTCGTGATGTTCGGCGCCGAACTTCTGCGCGACGATGCGGGCGTATTTCGATTCATCGAAGTCGGCTTGGCTGAATCCGATGGCGAAGGTTTTCACCGGCTTGGAACTGGCGCGGGCCATGAGGGCGACGACCGTGGAGGAGTCGGTTCCGCCGCTCAACATCGCGCCGAGGGGGACGTCAGAGATCAGGCGAATCCGCGTGGCTTCGGCTAGGCGGCATTCGAGTTCTTCCAGACACTCTTCTTCGCTCTTCGGGTGATGCGTCCCGTACTCGGGCAAGTCCCAGTATTTGCGGATGCGAATTTCTCCGCGCTCGAATTCGAGCGTGTGGGCCGGAGGGAGCTTGTGAATCCCGACGAAAGCAGTCGCCGGATCAGGAATATATCCGAGATACATGTATTGCATCAGGGCGGCCCGGTTGACTTCGGCGAGTTCGGGAGCGACCGCGAGAATAGACTTAATTTCGGAAGCGAAGTAGAGCTTTCCCTTGTGCAGCGCGTAGTGCAACGGTTTCTTGCCGAGGCGGTCGCGGGCGATCAGCAGGCGCTGGTTGCGATCGTCCCAGAGGGCGAAGGCGAACATGCCACGCAGTTTTTTCACGCAGTCGGCGCCCATCTCTTCGTAGAGATGGACAATCATCTCGGTATCGGTGTTGGTGGCGAAGCGGTGGCCTTTGGCTTCGAGCTCCGGGCGTAGTTCGGGAAAGTTGTAAACCTCGCCGTTGTAAACGATCCAGGCGGAGCGGTCTTCGTTGAAGATAGGCTGATGGCCGCCGGCTACGTCGATGATGCTGAGGCGCCGCATTCCCAGGCCAGTATTGGCTTTGGCGAGGATGCCTTCATCGTCGGGGCCGCGATGGACGATGGCCTGGCACATGCGGTGCACGGTGGATTGCTCAATGCGCTCGGCCGGGTTTGAACTGACGACGCCTGCGATTCCGCACATAGGCTATCCTCTCACCGCCAGGGCTGGGGTTTCAGTGACAGGATTGGGGCGGGCATTTTTTCGTCCGAGCTTGTAGCGGTAGTCGCGATAGTCGCCGGGATTGCCTTCGCGCCCGTCGCAGGCAGCGAGGCGATGTTGGCCATTTCGCGCGCAGAAACGAAATGCAGAATTTCTTTTCGCTCGGCGGCGCCGTCGATCGAGCTCGGCGAGAAACTTCTGCATTGGCGCGCGCAATACGTTTTCGCTGTCCACCGGGTCCATGCCGTGAGTGTGGAGTTTGATGAAAAGCCAGTCGGGGCGTCCAGCGACCGTGATGGCGGCTTCTTTCCAAAGAGCGAGACGGCGCAGGCTCGCGGGATTTCTTCCGGTGATGGCGGCGTTATCGAGGCGGCCGAAACCGCTGCGCGAATTGCGATCGAAGTCGAGCATCAGTGGGCCTTGCACGATGAAGGGAAGCTTGGTGATGGGATGGCCGGCTTGCAGATAGCGGCCATAGCGCTGGGGAGCGGTTTGATCTAGAGGCAACTCGCATTCGTAGAGCGAATTCAGTATCGCGATTTGCGCGGGGTGGAACGCGGCGGCGGGATAGGTCATGTCCACGTAGCAGCCGGTGTCGGCGAGGATTTGCATTTCGTTGTCCACGCCGCAGGCGTATCCGTCGGCGCAGTTTGCGAGGGCGAAATTTCCGTGGACGAAGGCGTATTGCGGCGCGACGCTCCCCTCCTCGTACGACAAACATCCATGGTCGTAGGCGAGTGCGTCGCGGAAGGACACTGAGTTGCTGCTTTGTGGATTCCGCGGTCGCCGGCTGCTCGTGCCGTGGTGAAGATGGATTTCGATTTCGCCCCAGCCGGAATGACAGTGGGTCGGCAAGTTGAGCTACATGGGCGCGATCATACTGCTCGGCGGGATAGAAATAGGTGTGGGTGAAGGCGCGGCCCTCGTGGTCGCGGAACGCTCGAAGTTTCGCGGATACTCCTCGCACCACGTGTCGAGACGCTGCTGCTGGACTTCTTTCGGGGCGAAGCCCGGCGTTGAGTCCGGGCCTGCTGCTCGGCTCAAAGTGATCGGCCAGAGCGATGATCAGATGGGTCTTGCCGGTGGGCGTGTGGCGAGTGAGTCGTTGCCAGGCGTACGTGGGCAAGGCACGCGGAGACGTACTTTAGCTTGCGTATGAGTTTGCTGCCGCGGGTTTTGGTTGACCGAATCATCAGTTTGGCGAGGTTGGTTCAGCGCACCCAGCCTACGCGGCGTCCGGTCACGAATTTTACGAAAGCGACTAGGGCCGCGGAATTGAGGACCACGAAAGTTCCCGCAGCGTCGGCGACGCGGCCCAGCGGCCCTTTGGCCAGCTTCAGCATTGCGATCAGGCTCAATCCGTAGAATGCCAGTTGCAGCGCGAGCGCGACCCGGTAAAACGGTTGCGCGGAGCCACAGCGACGCGACAAACGCGGCCGCCAGCGCAAAGGGCGCAAACAGCCGCAGCAGTTTGTGGCTGATAAATTCGAAACGCAGCGGATTCTTGCCGCTCAACAGCCAGGGCGCAAGCTGCACCAACTGATAGTTTCCGCTGAGGGTGCGCACTTTGCGCGAAAATTCATGGCCGGTTTTCTGCGGGGCCACGTCCCAAGCGCGTGCGCTGGGCACGAAAATCACCCGCGCCTCCTGACGGACAACGTTCATGGGGATGTAAACGTCGTCGAGAATGGTTCCCGCAGGCACCGCGACCAGCAGGTTGCGTCGAACGGCGTACAAAGCGCCGGTTGCGCCGACGACCGAACCGGAAGCTGATTCCATCTCGCGAATAGTTTTCTCGATCCGCCAGTAGAGGCCCATGCCGCGGACGACTTCGCCGGACTAGGGATCGCCCATCATCAATTCGCCGCTGGCGCATCCGACATTCGGGTCGGCGAAGTTGTCGGCCAGCAGATGCAGGGCGTCGGGTTCGATCATCTGGCGGGCGTCGGTGAAGACGACAAGTTCGCCGTGCGCGATGGCGATCGCCTGATTCACGCCGGCAGCTTTACCCTGCGATTCGGTCGAGAGGATGATGCGCAGGCGCGGGTCGAGACTGGCTTCTCGCAGGATCTCGTTGGTCGAGTCGATAGAAGCGTCGGAGACGACGATGATTTCGCAGAGATCCGGCGGATAATTCAGCGACAACAGATTGCGCAGCTTGCGATCGAGAACCGCCGCTTCGTTACGGACGACCATCACGATGGAAATCGGCGGCGTGAACGATGCGGCGCGCACTGGTCGCGGACGCTAGCGGCGGCGCAGCCACAGCCAGGCGGCGTATCCGAAGTAGGTGTAGGCGAGCATCGCGACTGAGGCCCAGAACAGCCATTTCATTGCGCGCTCCCGTGCTTTGTATCGCGGTTCACTGTGCCCCCCGGCCGAGCAGCACAATCTTGATGGTCTGGAACATGATCATGATGTCCAGGCCGAGCGACATGTTCTTGATGTAATAGAGGTCGTACTGCAATTTCTGCTTGGCGTCTTCGACGCGGCGCCATACGGTAGCGGACCTGCGCCCAGCCGGTAATGCCGGGGCGGACGGCATTGCGCACGCCGTAGAAGGGGATCTCTGTCGTCAGCCATTCGACGAACTCAGGCCGCTCGGGGCGGGGTCCGACGAAACCCATATCGCCTTTGAACACGCACCAGAGCTGCGGGATTTCGTCGATGCCGGCTGGTACGGAGAAATTTTCCGACGCGCGTAATTCTGGGGATCGTCGTCGGCTGCCCAGGTGGCCCCGGTGTCCACTTCCGCGTCCTGGCGCATGGTGCGGAATTTAAAGCAATGGAAAACTTTGCCGCCGAGTCCGACCCGCTGTTGGCGGTAAAGGATCTCGCCCTTGGAATCCAGCTTGATGGCGAGCATGACGAAAGGAAGAATCGGCAGCGTCACCAGCAGGAGCAGGCCGGAGGCCAGGATGGCGATGATGCGGCGAACCAGCATGAATCCGGAACTGAAACGGAAGCCTTCGGCGAAAATCAGCCAGCTGGGATAGAGATTGTCCACTTCAATGCGGCCGGAGATTTTTTCCAGCCAGTTGGTGGCTTCCTCGATTTTGATGCCGTTGAGACGTAGCTGCAGCATTTCCATGACCGGCAGAGTGCCGCGCCGGTCGTCCATGGCCACGATGACCCGGTGCACCCGATGCGCTGCGAATCAGTTCCATCAGGTGCGAGGCGATGGCCTCGCGGGTGAACGCCCCCTCGATGTTGCCGCTCCATCCGGCGACTTCGATCCCCAGTTCGGAGCGCGTGCGCAAGCCGTTCATCAGTCGCTGGGCGCGTTCCCCGGCGCCGAGTACATAAACACGCTCCCGCAGGTAAGGGGTTTGCGACAGCCAGGCATAGATCATGCGCCAGCCAAACAGCGCGATCGTCACCAGCAGTAAGCCGAGGACGACGGCGTGGTTGCCCATCAGCACGTGCGGGAAAACATAGGCAAGGGCACCCAGTGCCAGGGCCAGCAGGCCTGGCACCAGCAGCAGCCGGAAATATAGTTCCCCCTTGGCGTCCCACTGCGAGGGCTCGTAGAGATCGAACAGGTGCGAAAACACCAGCACCGCCACCGTCCCGACGAGAATCTTGAGATAGCCGCCCTCGTAGTTCAGGACGATGTAGCTGTCCTCCGGGTGCTGCAACAGGGTGGCGACCAGGAAAGAGGTCCACACCAGCAGGGCCTCGCCACCGAGCAGCACCAGGGTGCGGATGGGATAGTAAACATTGAAAAGCCGAATCACTCCTACCCCCTAATTCTCTGGCCTCGGCTTTGGGTTCAGTCCCGTACGCCCTGTAGTAATACTTAGAATACGGCGTCAGCTCAGGATTAATGCCGTTGAGCACCACGCCCACGACATTGCGATCTGCGAATTCTTTTCTGGCCTTGCGGGCGGCGTCGATGGGAGTGCTGTTCGAGCGCACCACCAGCAGAACACCGTCGCAGAATGTCGCCAGCAACGCGGCGTCGGCTACCGGAACCGCGGGGGCGGAATCGACGATGATCCAGTCGAACATGGTCTCAAGACGGCTGAGCAGGAACTTCAAGCGTCCGTTGGCCAGCAGTTCGGCGGGATTGCCTGCATTGTGGCCGGCGGGAATCAAGAACAGGTTTTCCATGGGGCCGCGCTGAATGATGGAAAATTCGTCGCTCTCCGAGCGCAAGTACTCTGAAAGCCCGGGACCCGGTTCGGCGCCAAGATAATGATGCAGCTGCGGGTTGCGCAAGTCGGCATCCAGCAACAACACGCGGCGTCCATGCTGGCGCACGATGACCTGGGCCAGGTTCGCCGAAGTGAAGGATTTGCCTTCCTTGGGAAGGGCGCTGGTGATCAGCAACTTGGTGAGCGGCTTCTTTTCGCGCGCCTGATACAGGCGGCTGCGCAGGGTGCGGAATTCCTCCATGCCGGCGCTGTGTTCCTCGCCGCTGAAAAACAGCATGGTCTTTGGGTCGGGAGTCCAACGCGTCTGGCGGCAACGCGAAAGCACGGAATCAGCCGCCACGGACGCGGAGACCGCGGGGCTGGCCATGTTCCCAACTCCCGTGAACCTGCCCGCGGATTCGACCGCTTCTTCCAGCACCGCGGGGCTCGGCTGCGCCAGGGCGCGCTCTTGTTCGGCTTTCTTCAGGGCTTCGTGAATTCGACTCATAGTTTTCCTTCCTTGGGTACTTCGGGCTCGGGTTGCTTTAGCTGTTCCGCCAGTTTGGAGAGCGTCCTCAGCGCATCGACCAGATCGAACTTGTCGCCATTGGGCGGAGGCGGCGGGACTGCGGCCATATGATGGCTGTCGCCAAGATCAAAATCGCGCGCCACCGCGTCCACAATATTGGCGGTAACAACTTTTTGCTGGTCCACAAAGGCGCTGACCAGGCAATGTTCGCAAATCAGATTCACCACGCGCGGAATGCCCGACGGAATAACGATGGATGGCGGCCAGCGAGTCTGAGTCAAAAACTGTATGGCCGTTGGATCCGGCAATGCGCAAGCGCTGCTGAATGTAGGCCTTGGTCTCCTCCGCCGTCAGCGGATGGGTCTTGGCGCGCAGCGTCAAGCGCTGCCGCAACTGGCGCAGGTTGGACTGCTTAAGCTTGGTTTCCAGTTCGGTCTGCCCGACCAGCACAATCTGCAAGAAGCTTTTCCGTGGAGGTCTCGAGATTGGTCATCATGCGAATTTCTTCCAGCACCTCGTCGCCAAGGTTCTGGGCCTCGTCCACGATGAGCACCGCCGTCTCCCCCGCCCGATAACGCTCCAGCAGCCAGTTGTAGAGACGCAGCAGGATCTGGCTCTTGGAACGGGTGTCGCAGGGAATGCCGAAGTCCGCCATCATGTAGTCGAGGAACTGGGACACGTTTCAGGCGCGAGTTGAAAATGAACGCGGTCGGCACTTGCTGCGCCCGCAGCCATTCCAGCAATTTGTTGATCAGCGTGGTCTTGCCCGTACCCACTTCGCCGGTGAGCAGCACAAAACCCTTGCGGCTCTGGATGCCATAAGTCAGGCAAGCCAGCGCCTCCTCGGTGTGCCGCGTCAGAAACAAATAACGCGGGTCGGGATTGACGTTGAACGGGTTGGCGCGCAGCCCAAAAAATTCTTTGTACATACTGATTAAACCTCGACCGTTTCCTTCTTAGGCTTCTCGCCTTCGGCAGGCGATTTAGGCTCTGAAACCAAACCTTCGCATCCCGTTTCCGCTCTTCTCCGAACCCTCGACTCCGACCCACGGAACCTGCGTGAGCACCGGCAATTCCAGCACAGCGATCACATCGCGTTCGGTACGCACCGACTGGTCGCGCAGCTCCAGCCACATGGCCAATCCCAGTCCGATGGCCAGCCGCCGGCCAGTCCGCCGCCGGCAAAAATGAACCGGTTGGGGAACGTCGGCGATTCGGGCATATCGGCAGGATTCTGCAACTGCATCTGTTCGCCTTGCTGCTCCCGCTCCATGTCGGTCTGGGTCTCGGAATCCTTCTCCTGCTTGCTCGTGTCGTCGTAGAATTTCTGTGCCGTGGCGTAATCGCGAGTCAGCTTGCGGTATTCCTCTTCCACCGCTGGGCTGAGCGCCACCCGGCCCTGGTAGATTTTGATCTGGTCCTGCAGGCGGCCGCTGGTCGCGCGTCGCCTGGGTGATGACCTGCTGGTACTGATGGATCTGCAACCGTAATTGCTGGATCTCAGGCGGCTCGGATAGGCTGGCCGTGTCGGTGCCCGTGGCCGTCGGAGCATTCGCCGCTGCCGCATTGATCTCTTTCAGCTTCTTCTGCAGTTCCGCGATGTCGTTCTTGGTCTTGACCACGTCCGGGTAATCATCGGTGTAGCGTCCCTGCAGGGTGATCAGCTGGGACTGCAAAGCCGCCAGCTGCTGCTCGAGATTTTGCGGATTGGTGGCCGTCTGCGACGACTTCCACGCCGCCAGTTGCTGCGAAAGCAGCGACTCGGTGTACGCCTTGTCCTGCTGGGCGCGGCTCAGGGTCTGGGTGTTGGCGTCGAGCTGCGAGTTCAATCCCATCAGCAGCTTCAAGTTGCTGTCTTGATTGTCGGGGAGCTGGCCCACATATTTCTGCTTTGAAGGCGGCCAATCTGACTGTCCAGAGTGTCGAGCGCCCGCTTGGCCTCCTCGACTTGGCGGGTCAGAAACTCGGTGGTGCTCTGCGCCACTTGGGCGCGGTCCCGCAAGTTTTCGCGCAGCATGATGTCGGTGACGCCGGCGCAAACCTCCTGCGCTTCCCGCGGGGTGCTGGCGGTGTAGCTGACGTTGAATCCGGGCAGATCGCTCATGCCCTTCTTCTTGCCTCCCGGCGATCGGGAGGGCAGCGGTATCAATCGGCTGAATCGCCACCTGCGCACGGATGTCTTCCATCACGTCATCCACCGTGCGGCCGCCCTTGGCTAGCTGCAGCTGATCGATCAAAGGCCGCAAGCGGTCGGCGCCAAGCGCACGCTGCTGCAGGGTCGCGACCCGCTGACCCAGATCTTCCGTGATGGCCGGCTTCACGTAGCCTTCCGGGACCTTCTGCTCTTCCACCAGGACCAGCGACGTCGAGGTGAACTTGGGCTTGAAAACGCGTAAGAGACGGCAAAGCCTACGATCGGCGCCAGCAGAGTCGGGATCAAAATCACCTTCAGGCGACGGCGCAGCATCGCCAGGTAGTCGTCCATCGTCAGTTCGCGGTTCTCAATCATAGTCCATTCCAGTTCTGCCAGCGTGGCTGGCGAAAATCTAATCCAAGCGAAAGGGATGCGGATGCCAGTCGATTCCCACCAGCCCAACCTGCTGAATCCGCTGCTGTTGCCGCAGGTCCCAGGCGACGGTGCAGACGCTGCGCGTTAAATCGAATATCGCTGTACTGATAGCTGACAAACGCGCCAAAATAGCGTCCCAGTTGGCGACGGACCGAAGCTCCCGCCATACCAGAAGTTGTAAACCTTGGCCGTGGAAGCGCCGGTGCTGCTCGGCTGCAACTGGCTGTTGCGGGAATAGCCCACGTTGCCGTTCAGCGTCCAGTTCCGCCCCGCCCGCTGGCTGAAGGACCCGCTGATTACGTCGGTGTTTGCGCCCGCGAAAAATCCCGAGCCGGGGCTGGTGTAGTGCATGTAGGCAAGCTGGGTGGTGGTTCGTGGGCCTAACTGGTACGAAAGTTGGGCCTGGCCGGTGGCCGTGATCTTGTTAGGAAGGGGCACCAGACGGGTTGGAAAATAACCAACTGTGGACCACCACCCACACCAGGTTCAACCGCCCCGAAATACGATGGCTGTACGAGCACATGCCACTGATTGGCTTCCACGCTGCCGACTCCCGGGCTGGAGAAATGGAAGTTCTGGTAGGCGTAGGTCGCGGACACGCGGTCGTGCCGATTCAAGCAGATAGTCGTAACCGATCTGCCCCGACGACATCTGGCTGTTGATGAGAGACAGCGACGACTGCGCATTCTTCAGGAAGTCGGTGTAATCGTACGCCACCGCCGCCACAACCGTGCTGCGCGGCGAAAGCGACTGAGTCACGTCGACGACGGAAAGATTATTGATCCGCGGCTGAATCCCGACTGAACCGATCGTACTCCGCCGCCGAGAGACCGCCGCCCGGAATTCCACCCGTGCCGCCGGTACCGAGTCCGTTCCGGCACCGCCACTTGAGCCTCCGCCGCCAGGGCCGAACTGAATCCGCCCGACGCCGCCGTAGGAACCGAAACCAAATGATCCCTCGGGCAGGTAGCTGAAACGAATCCCGGAAGGCCAACTGCCCAGTGCGCCAGAGAATCCGCTGATCCAACGCCAGACTGTGCGTCTGGTAGACGTTGCTCAGGTGGGCCTGGTGAATGTGGCCCTGGTAAACCGTGCCGCCGGCAACGTAATCCAAGGCCGAGCTGGGATCTTCTCCAAATCTTCTGCAGATCGAGAGAACCCAGTCCGCGGAATGACTCGTCAACGCCGGAGGTCTTGCTGTTCACTCCGCTGGTGGTTGAGTTCACGGATTCGGACAGCTGCAATTCCGGGAACCAGATAGCTGCGGCCGCCAAAAACGCCGGCTCAGAGGTTGGTTGGTCGAGGCCGGAAAGCGGCGGGTTTTCAATGTCCGGCCCGGCTCGCGGGCACGGTGGCCGCAGGTGGCGCACCGGTGCTTTGATCCGAGCCGGCGACGAACTCGACGCCCGATGGTGCGGACGAGGATCCGTCCTGCTGCGCCCACGCGGGCGCGACCAGGCCAGAGTCAGAAAAACAGCTGCGGCCAGAAATCGCAACGCGCTGGTGGTGAGTTTTTTCATATGCGTCTTAGAGGTCATATGCGTCCTACGGGACAACAATCGTGTCTCCCGGCTTTAGAAGAATGTTTTGCTCAGGCACCTCGCCCTTGACCAACTTCTTGTAGTTCACCGGATAGCGTTTCTGGACTCCGTTCTCGGTGCGAAGAACGTAAATCCCTTTGGTGTTTGCAAATTGGGTAAAGCCAGCGCCGGCCAGCGCCTGCAGCACCGTCATATCCGGCAGCAGCGGCGTGGCGCCACTGTGTGAAACTTCACCGGTCAGATAGATCCGCTGACTGTTCATCTGGGTGACGACCACGGTGACGTGGGGATCGGAGATAAACTTCTTCAGCTTTTCGGTGATGGAGTCGCCGAGTTGCATGGGCGTTAGCCCGGCGGCCTGCACGTCATTGAGCAGCGGCATGGAAATCATCCCGTCAGCGCGGACCGGCAACGAGTTGGTCAAGTCGGGCTCTTTCCAGACCGAAACGAACAGCGTGTCGGCGGGTCCAATCATGTAAGTGGCAGCAGCTGGCTTGCGGCCTGCGGCATCGGCGGCGGGCTTTTGGCGGGCGCGGAATTCTGCGCCACGGCCAGCAGGCCGCTCAGCAGGAACCCGATCTCAACCAGCATTAGAATGGTGCGCTTCATATCGTCTCCATCAATCCGTGATCGGCAGAGGCTAGGTCGCTCTGTATTCGCCGTAGCCAATCTGCTTGAGTTTGTACAAGCAAAGCTTTGTAGCTGATCTGCAAGTTCCTGTGCGGCCCGGCGGCGATTCCAGCGGGTGCGGGTCAGCGCCTTCAAAATCAATTCTTTTTCGGCTTCGCGCGAAGCGGCCCGTGAAGCTTCCTTCAACGATACTTTCTCGCCGTTCTGGCGATTATCGGCACGCACCAGCAAGGAGCGTAGTCCTCCCATGGCCACCGATTCATCTCCCACCGCGACGATGGCGCGGGCGGCCGCTTCCAACTCGCGAAGATTTCCTGGCCAGGAATGGTCGCGGAACAGCTGCTCGGTCGGCGCACTCAAAACCGGCACCGGACGGCGAAATGCCTCCGCATACCGTCCCAGAAAAAACGCCATCAGTTGCGGAACATCTTCCTTCCTCTGCCGCAGCGGAGGAATCCGCAAGCACACCCCGCTCAACCGGTAGTACAGGTCTTCCTGAAAACTGCCGGTGCGCACATCGGCTTCGAGATCGCGCGAACTTCCGCACATGATGCGCATCTCCGGAAGGCCGATCCGATCGGCCGTCCGGGACTGGACAGCAACTCCAGCAGCTTCTTCTGACACTCCGAATTCAGATCGCAGATTTCGTCCAGATAAAGGGTCGCTCCGCTGTGGGAGGCGCCCAGCCGCAGAGCCTCAAAATCAAGTCCCTGACAGCTCATGACGTGAAACTGGTCGCGGGGGCGGCCCGAATTCTGGTGAATCCTTTGTGCGATCGTCTGCTTGCCGGTGCCGCGCTCGCCGATGAGCAGGACGGGGACGGAACTGTGTCCCAATTCGCGAATCACGGCTTCGACCGCCCTCATGCTCGGGCTGACCGCCTCTATGAAATGGTACTTCCGGAGAGGCCGACGTCCGTAGCAATAGGCAAACCTGGATACAGCTCGTAGAAATTTTGTTCCATGAAATGAACCCGCGTTCGGTCGGGGGAGACCATTCGCGTCGCAGTGAGCTTCCCATAAGTGCACGGCGTCTGCCACACAGGGCGGCTGGCTTCCACTCGGGGTAAAGCAGCAACCGCAGCCCTGTTTTCAGTTACTTGAGAAGACTCTGAGCTCTATGAATGACTCTATCTAACCCTACACCAATTTGGATAAAAGAGAAAACTTTTTCTCATCTGTCGGGTAACCAAAATTGGGTTACTTTTGTCCTCCGTAGCCTCAGGCCGCCGGCTAACTGTTGAAAGCGAAACATAGAAACCGTTTCCGGGATGCGGTGCGAAATGGCTCCGGAGTGGAACTTTACTTGCCCTTTCTGGGGCTAGAGAGGACAGTGCTGGGATGCGTTGCTCCCGCTTCGACGCCCTGTGGTTATGGTTGCATCTAAATAGATGCAACGCGTGCGCCGACTCTTGGGGGCGATAGCTCCGGCCGCTGAATTGCTTATAAATATCGTCTAATAATCTATTTCTTTGGGAACTCCCCCGCCCCAGGAAATGGCACAGATGGCACAAGCCGTTTCGATGAGAAGCTGGCCGCGACTCGGCTGGAAGCAGCTGGGCTGGCTGGCAGCTGCTGACGCTGCTGGGGCTGGTGGGATTGCTCTATGCGCCGATCCTGGTCCGACTGGTGCGGCAATGGTGGCACCGACCCTAATTTCTCCCACGGCTTTTTTGTGCCGGCTTTCGCGGCATTTGTAGTATGGCAGGAGCGTTCGCGACTGGCAGCGATCCGCGCGGTCCCCTCAGCATCTGGGGCCTGGCGATGATTCTGATTTCGCTGTGCACTCTGATTCTAGGCGTTTTCGGGGCGGAGTTGTTTCTCTCCCGGATGTCGTTGCTAATTGCTGGCCACCGGATTGATCCTGTTCTTTCTGGGATGGGAATTTTTGCGGGCGGTATCTGTTCCCGCTGCTGTTTCTGGTGCTGATGGTCCCGATTCCGGCCATCGTTTTCAGTCAGATCACTTTCCCATTGCAGATTCTGGCGTCGAAATTGTCGGCTTCGGTACTTCCGTTTTTTGGGGTGCCGGTATTTCGCGAAGGCAACGTGATTAATCTTCCGGCCATGCCGCTGGAAGTAGCCGAGGCCTGCAGCGGCATTCGATCGTTGCTGTCGCTCACGACCCTGGCGATCATGTACGGATATCTTGATGGAGAAGCGGGTGGTGATCCGGGTGGCGCTGGCGCTGGCGTCGATCCCCATAGCGGTTGCCGCTAATGCGCTGCGCATTGTGGGAACCGGCCTTCTGGTCCAGTACTGGGACCCGGACAAGGCAGAGGGGTTCTTCCACGCCTTTTCGGGATGGCTGATCTTTGTGGTTTCGCTGCTCATGCTGTTTGCGCTGCACCGGGCCTTGAATTTTTTCCTGGGCTAATCCCCGCGGATCGCGCGAGGCGCTCGGCATGAGAGCCCCATGGCGCTTTTGGGTGGCGGCAGCGCTGCTGGCGGGCACGGCGTTGCTGCTGCACGCGCGGAGCAGTTCGGAGATCATTCCGGCCGCGCCAGCCTCTTAGCGATCTTTTCCGCACACCCTGGGAGGCTGGAGCATCCATGGACATACCCATCAGCCAGGACGTACGGGACATCCTGGGGCCGGGTGACTTTCTGCTTCGCGACTATCAGGATCCGGCCAATGGTGCCGAAGTAGATCTCTTCATCGCCTACTTCCCGAGCCAGCGTTCGGGCGACGCCATTCATTCCCCGAAGAATTGCCTGCCCGGAGCGGGGTGGGTCGCCGGTGCGGTCGGAACGCATCAGCGTCGCAGTGTCCGGGGCATGCCCCGTTTCCGGCAAACCGCTACTTGATCGCCAAGGGAGAAGAACGGCGATTGGTGCTCTACTGGTATCTGGCGCACGATCGGGCAGTGGCCAGCGAATACGCGGCCAAGTTCTATCTGGTGACGGACTCCATCCGCGAGCGCCGCTCGGACGGTTCACTGATTCGGATCACCACCCCGCTGGCCGACAGGAAGAAAGTCTGGATTCGGCGCAGCAACGCCTGCTGACCCTTGCGGGCGAGGTCGTGCCGCTGGTGAACAGCTATGTCCCGCGATAGAAGCGGGCAAAGTCGTGACGCGCGTAACTTTCAGGCAAGGTTTTGATGCGGTAACTTGGTTAACAGGTAAAAGCCAGCGCCAGCCGCGCTGATTGGAGTTTTGCAATGAAGCGTTCTTCCCTTCTACGTCTGTTGCTGGTAGCTCGGATGTCTGGCCGTTTTTTTGACTGCCTGTTCGCGCGATCCCAACGTGCGCAAGCAGAAGTACTTTGAAAGCGGGCAGCGTTTCTATGCCAAGGGCCAGTACCGCGAGGCGGTGATTCGAGTTTCGCAACGCGACCGATGTGGATCCTGGCTTCGCCGCCGCCCACTATCAGCTCGCCCAGTCCTACCTGAAGCTGCAGGACTGGCACGCACGCGTTCAACGAACTCAGCCGGACGCTGGAACTGCAGCCGGACAACTACAAAGCCCATGTGGACATTGCGAATCTCCTGATCGCGGACGGGCAACTGAAATCGGCGCAAGAGCACACCGACTTGCTGCTGAGCAAGACTGCCGAACGATCCGGACACCCACATCGCGGTGGCCAATCTGTATGGCAAGCAGGGCAAGTACGACCTGGCCATTGCGCGAAACCCAGAAGGCGATCGCGCTGGGGCCCGACCGGGGCGATTCCTATCTGAACCTGGCCCTGCTTGCAGACCCAGAGTCAACCAGTTCGACGCTGCCGAGAAGAACTTCAAGAAGGCAATCGATCTGAAGGCGACGGGGGCAAATCCCCATCTCGCTCTGGCGGCGTTCTACCAGTCGCGCGGACGCTACCCCGAAGCCGAACAACAGGTGCAGATGGTGATCAGCTCCGACCCCACCGACGCCGACGCCCGGGCCGCCACTGGTGCGAGCTTTACATGGCCCAGGGTAAAAAGGCGGAGGCCGAGGAACTCTGCCAAGCAGGTGAAGCACGATCTGCCGGACAACCCCGATGCCTACCGAATGCTGGGAGATTTTTATGTACGCCGATCGGCGATCTGGACAAAGCCATCGCCGAATACGCTTCGCTTTACAGCGACCATCCCAAGGACGTGCAGGTGGCCAAGAACTACGTCCAGCTTCTGATTCTGAAGAATCGCCTGGACGAGGCCAACTCGGGTGAACGAGGAAGTTGCTGAAGGCCAAGCCAAAAGACGATGAGGCGCTGACGTTGCGCGGTGAAATTCAGATGGCGCAAGGCAAGCTGAACGACGCGGTGCAGACGCTGCAAGGGGTGGTGAGCAACGATCCCGGCAACGCGATTGCGCACTATCAACTGGGCAACGCGTTCAGCCAGCGGTCGGAGCTTGACCAGGCCGGCAAAGAGTGGCAGGAAGCGGTGCAGCTTGAAACCTTCGATGGTGGAAGCCCAGCGGGCGCTGGCCGGACTGGCGCTGCAGAAGGGCGACATGGCAGGGCTGGAGCGGGCGGCGACGCAGATCATCAGCCTGCAACCCGGTTCCTCCCGATGGCTATGCGATACGCTCGTTTTCCTTTACCAAGCGCGGGCAGTTCCCCGCCGCCGAGCAGGATGCGCGCAAGGCGATCCAGCTTGCGCCACAGTCTCCGGCCGGCTACCTGGGAATGGGGAACCTGTGCACGGCGGAAGCAGAATTTTCCGAGGCCGAGAGCTGGTACAAGCAGTCGCTCAGCCGTGATCCCAACTCGGGCGAGGCCTTGCGGCGGATTGGTCAATGTCTATCTGCTGATGAAGCAGCCGGACAAAGCCATTGCCGCGGTCAACGCCCAGATTGCGCTTTCGCCGAAAAACAGCGGGTTCTACGATCTGCTGGGAACGGTGCTGTTGGGCCGGAAGGACTATGGTCCGGCGCAGACCGCCCTGACCAAAGTCGATCGAACTCAACAAGAACAACGCCGACGCCTACTCCAAGCTCTGCCAGGCGCAGTCCTCCAGCGGCGCGTCTGGACCAGGCCATTGCCACCTGCAACGACGGAGTACGCGACAATCCCGAAAGTAGCCCAGCTCTACATTCAGGTGGGCAGTCTGTACGAAGCCAAGCATGATCTGGACAAGGCCAAGGCGGCCTACAAGAGTGCGCTGCAGATCAAGCGGGATGATCCCATGGCCTCCAACAATCTGGCGTACGTGCTGCTCGAAACCGGCGGCAACGCCGACCTGGCATTGCAACTGGCGCAGACTGCGCGCGCGGGCCATGCCGGAATCTTCCAACGTTGCCGACACCCTGGGCTGGGCTTTCTATCAGAAAGGCGTTTACCCAGTCCGCCATTGACATGTTCCAGGCAGCAATCAAACTTGCGGCCAAGAACAAAGAGCCGGACAATCCTCTCTATCACTACCATCTGGGATTGGCTTATGCCAAGGCGGACCAGCCGGCGCTGGCGCGGCAGCATCTGGAACGCGTGCTCAAACTGGATCCGAAATACAGCGACGCCGATGATGTGCGGAAGCAGCTGGCGCAGTTGAAGTCGTAGAAACAGTGGCTAGTGGCTAAGTTGTGAGTTTCCGGAGCGGAGATCCGGGGTGGTTCCCGCCCAAATCGAAAAACCGGCCTGCTGGTTCCGCAGAGCAGACGATCAGTGAGCGCCGGCCGAGAGCTTGTGGGTGCTCTTGTGCTGCTGCGCGATGCCGTACTGGCGAATCTTATACAACAGAGCCTTGTAGCTGATCTGCAACAGCGCTGCGGCCTGCTTGCGATTCCAGTTGGTTTCGTCCAGAGCCTTGGCGATGGCTTCGGCCTCGGCTTCATCCTTGGCGTTGCGGGCAAAGAGACTTGAGTCCGCCGCGTGGCGTCGTGCGGCTGTTGCCGTTGCGCGGAGGCGAGGCATCGAACTGCGCGCCGGAGCCATCGCTGCGCGGCTGCAATTCGTTGATGGCAAGTTTGTCGTCGCCCAGCACCAGATAGCGCTTAATGAAGTTGCCCAGCTCGCGCAGGTTGCCGGGCCAGGGATAGGTCGCGCATGGCGGCGAGCATCTCCGGCGAAAACGGCAGCGGCGGGCGGGCGTACTGCTCGGAAAGCCGCGACATGAAATGCTTCAGCAGAATCGGGATTTCTTCGCGGCGCTCGCGCAGCGGCGGAATGGTCAGCGTGAAAGCATTCAGGCGGTAATACAAATCTTCGCGCAGACGCTTGTTGGCGAGAGCTTCCGGAATATTGATGTTGGTGGCGGCCAGGATGCGGACGTCCACTTTGATGACCGAGCGGCTGCCGAGGCGCGAGAATTGCTGGTCCTGCAAAACGTGCAGAAGTTTGGCCTGCAGTGACGGCGGCATCTCGCCGATTTCGTCGAGCAGGATGGTGCCCTTGTTGCAAATCTCAAACTTGCCGGGCTTGGCGTGATTGGCGCCGGTGAAAGCTCCGGCTTCGTAGCCGAATAATTCGCTTTCCAGCAGGTCCGCGGGAACCGCGGCGCAGTTCACTTTCAAGAATGTGCGATGGGCACGCGGCGAAAGTTTGTGGATCAAGCGCGCCATCACTTCTTTTCCGGTGCCGCTTTCTCCCAGCATCAGCACCGGAATATCAACGTTGGCCACCAGCGCAGCCTGCGAACGCAGCTTGCGCATGTTGGGGCTGGCGGCTACGAAGAAAATCTCGTCGCCGAGTTCTTCGACTTCACCGGTGTAGTTTTCCTGGTTGGTGCCGAGGCACTGGTCAATGACTTTATCCAGCTCGGCTTTCTGAAAAGGCTTGGTGATGTAGTCGGTCGCGCCCAGGTGAATGGCCTGCACAACTTTCTTGGTGTCGTTGACGCAGGAGAGCATGACCACTTTTACTCCGGGCTGCAGCTTGCGCAGGTTGCTCCAGAGTTTCCATGCCGTCGATTCCGGGCATGAGCAGATCCAGCAGCACCAGGTCGGGACGCAGGCCTTTCTGCACGATGCTCCAACGCCGCCTCGCCGGTGGCGGCGGTCTCGACGTGATGATCGTCCACTTCGAGCAGGGTGCGGATGTAGCGCAGCATTCCCGGTTCGTCGTCCACCAGCAGGATGTTGGCCTTTTTGTTCATTTACTGTTTTCCTTCGGAATCGGAGGTCGGGGGCTTCACGGGAATGATGAAAGAAAAACGGCAGCCGGTGCCGGGATCGCTTTCCACCCAGATTTTGCCGCCCATGGCGTGCACCAGGCGGCGGGCAATCGCCAGTCCCAGTCCCATGCCCTCGGATTTTTCGTTGCTCGGAAGGCGGAAGAAGTCGTCGAAAATCTCCAGGTGATACTCGGGCGGAATCCCCGGACCGGTATCGGAAACGCTGATCTTCACCGAGTTGGGCTGCGACAGCGGCCGACGGCGGCGCTCCTGCGAGACCGCGGCTTGCTTAGCGGCGCGGCGCTCCCACACGTAAGGTTCGGCGTGCAGCCATACCGTCCCGCCGGCGGGCGTGAACTTGGATGCATTCTCCAGCAGATTGGAGATGATGCGCTCCACCTTGGGCGCATCGAATGCGAATTCGTGGACTTTTTCATTGGCCAGGAAATACATGGCCAGGCCCGCGCTCCTGAAAGCGCGGCGACCACAAGCGGCAGACTTCCGAAAGGCAGGCGTTGATGTTCCCCGGCTCGAAGCGCATTTTGAGCTGGCCGGTTTCGAGCACGCTGAAGCTGAGAAAATCCTGGATGTAACGCTGCAGCCGCTGGCCGTTGGAGTGCATGTCGCGCAGCACTTCGCGCTGGCGCTCGTTCAGTCCCCCGAGCTTCTCGCTCTGCAGCAGTTCCACGTAGCCGTTCAAAATGGCAAGCGGAGTCTTCAAGTCGTGCGCGGCAGAAGCGAGCGCGTTGGTGGTGCGCAGATAGCGGTCGCGGAGCTGGGAATACTCCTGCAGCTCCTGAGGGCTCGCCGAGGCGGATTCCGCCGAGGCTACCGGCTTGCGAACGGGCGCAGACGCTTCCTTGGTCATGGAGGACACACTTCCGGCATCGGTTGCGTTGAACTGTTGGGGGAGGGAACGGCAGCCAGGCTGGTTGAGACTGAATACCGCTGACAGAATGCTAGGGGAAGAAGGCAGTGAGTGTCAACGAAAAATGCAAAAGATTAGTCACATTCGGTAAATGTGTTCCAATCTTCGCGTTCACGAAAAAGGCATGATTCATCCTCAAAACCAGCCTGAAAACAGTGGTTTAGCCCCCTAAAGAGAGGGAATTGCCTGTCCTGCCGGGACAATCGTTTGCTTAAACAGCCACTTGACGCAAGGTTTCGCCATCGGTTTGGCCCAAAAGGTGCGGAAGACAAACTTAAAGCCGCAAGAAAAGGGGCCGGAGTTTGGATCGTCGAACGTCGAAACTAGAGCGCCGGGAGTGGCCGCGTTTACCGCTGGCTATCCCTGTTTTTGTGCGCAGCCGCGACCGGGCGGGGAACGGTTCTCTGGAATTTGCTACCGCCCTGAACATCTCCGCCGGAGGAGCGCTGGTGGCGGTGCACCACGCCTTGAAGCCAGCAGCACAGGTTTCGCTGGAAATCCCCAGCGCCCCGTTGGGGGCCCCGGCTCCGGTAGCCAAGCATTCCCGCCATTTGCGCGGGAAAATCGTTCGCGTAACTCACGCCGAGGGTTACCATTTGTTGGGGCTCAAGTTCTCTCATCCCCTGGCCAGTCGGCGATCTGACGCCGGTCACTTCGCGAAGGAAAGTTACTTCTTCGGTGTGAAAACTTTTTCCTACCCGCCTTTAGGCTATTAGGTCACTTCCAAGGCGCTTCCCAAGCCCTCGTTTCCTCAAGTTCGCCGGACTTAAGTAACTGGTTAAAAGCTAGTTAGGCTCTAAGATCAACCTATCCCCCCGGTGCCGGCAGGTTTGGCTTCTGGGGTGCACTTGCTCTGGGTAGCAAAGGAGCCGTAAACCCGATATGTCCAGCACAGCGACAAATTCTGTCAGTTCCCTGGTTCAGGCGATCGGGGACATTCCGCCCCGAGGCAGTGGTTTTCGGCCAGTCGGAGGCCATGCAGGCGCTGCGTTCGCGGCTCGACCGGGTGGCGGCGGCGAACGTTCCGGTCCTGATCCACGGGGAGAGCGGGACGGGCAAAGACATCATCGCCAAGCTGGTCCATGCCCTGTCACCGTGGAGGTCCGGGCCCTTCGTCAAGGTCAACTGCCCGGCCATTCCCGGTACCCTGCTTGAAAGCGAACTATTCGGATACGAGCGCGGCGCGTTTACCGGCGCATATGGCTCGAAGCCTGGCCGCGTCGAAATGGCGCATCGCGGCACCCTCTTCCTGGATGAGATTTCCGAGTTGGACATGCCTTTGCAATCGAAGCTGCTCCAGCTTTTGCAAGACGGCCAGTTTTGCCGCATCGGCGCGCAAGCCGACAAGAAAGTAGAAGTGCGCATTGTTTGCGCCACCAATCGCAAACTGGAAGATGAAATTGAAGCCGGCACCTTTCGCCAGGATTTGTATTACCGGATCAATGTGGTCAATCTCTACATGCCGCCGCTGCGCGAACGGCGCAGCGACATCGCCGGATTGGCCGCGTACTTCCTGGAGTTCTACAACCGCAAGTACAACTGCAAGGCGCGGCCGCTTTCACCTGAGCTGATGGATGTCCTGCAGAAATATCACTGGCCGGGAAACATCCGGGAGCTGGAGAATTTGATCAAGCGCTACGTGATTCTGGGCAGCGAAGAGGTCATCAGCAACGACCTGCAGCCGAGGAACGAAGACCTGATCACCGCCGACATTAATTTCGACGGGCCGATCTCGTTGAAGAAACTCACGCGGCAGGCCACGCGGGCGCTCGAGCGCAAGATTATCCTGAAAGTACTGCACATGCATCACTGGAACCGCAAGCAGGCAGCCCGCACGCTGAACATCAGCTATCGCGCGCTGCTATACAAGATCCGTGACGCAGGATTGCCGCCCAACCGTGTGCGCCGCGAACAGGAAGCCGCGGCCAAGAGCCAAGTCGCCGCAGACTGATTGTTGTCCCTGGCCCCAAGAACAAAGCCCTGTCTCGAACCGAGACAGGGCTTTTTATTCTTCCGAAAATTCAAAAAATCAGCTAGTTCACGACCAGAGTGACCGTCGTAGTGCGGACCGCCACCGCAGTCGCGTTCACAGTGATGGTGTAAGTTCCCGCCGGTGTTCCCGTCGTGGTACTGCCGTTGCCGCTGCTGGATCCGCATGCGGCCTGCACCATGACTGTACCCAAAACAGCCGCGAATAACGCTCCCAAAAGCAGGCGCCGCTTGCGGGAAATTCCAGCCCCCAGCATCGCTAGACCCGAGATTGGGAACCAGAAGGCATAAATCGGACCGCGGCGAAACAGGCTGGCGGGTGTCGTAACGCGCGCCTGGGTTGTGATCTCTAGACTGCGGCTCTGCGGACCGTTGTTCAAATTCGGAATCGGATTGGTGTTGTTCGGAAACGTACAGGCTGCACCCGCGGGCAAACCCGAACCGCAACTCAACGAAACTGATTCCGGGACGGGACCGGTGGGCGTGACCATCAGTTTGTAGGTCGCCGGCGCTCCCGCGGTTACGTGCTGGGTATTTGATCCCACCACGCTGATGCCGAAATCATTGACCGTCGCGGTGCCCTGCGCGCTCGAACCGGGTCCGACGCTCAAAGTCGCAGAGTTGCTGATCGGGGCCGGCTGTGGCGGCATGACTCCGGTCACGCTAGGTACGATGGAGCTGACAACGACGGAGACGGTCGCCGCGGGCGCAGTCGTGGTAGTGCTACCGCTGGTGGTGGTGACCGAAGTCGGTACGGTTCCCAGGTTGCACACGACGATAAGGTTAACCGCGCTGGTTGCACAGGTCCCGGGGCTGGCAGTAGCGGAAACAAAACTTGAATTGGGATCCAACTGATCGTTCAACAAGACCCCGGCCACCGGATCTCCGGTGTTGTAGATGGAATACTTAAAGGTAACTTGATTGCCGACGCCCACCGGGCTAGGGGCCACCGTGGGATTGGCGCTCGGACAACCCGTCCCCGGGCAGGTGAAGGTAAGCCCGGAAGCGTTCGGTCCGAGCTTGGTCACGAACGCGTCGCTGGGGCCGCTGGGGCCTCCCTGAAACGGCGCGGCCAAGGGGAAATTTCCCGAGGATGTTTCCCCAGCCAAATAATCGTTCAAAGCGGTGTCGACGGTGATGCTGGAGCCGATGTCAGTTCCCGATCCGCCGAGGCGGTTCGCTGTGCTGGTGTTGGTGGTGGTGCTAACGGTGCTGGTGAGAATCCGGGCAATGAATGCATCGCGGCCGCCGCCGGAACCGAAAGAACCGCCGGTTGCCGGGAAGCTGGCTCCGCTGTCGGTGAAACCAGTGACACGCGCTTGCCCGCTGGTCGTATCGGTTACGATGGAAAGGCCAGCGTCGGCAGCACTCCCGCCTAAAAAGGTAAAGTAACTAAGAGGCACCGAACCTTGCGTGGTGCCGGAGGTCACCGGAAGACCAAATTTCGCGACGAAGGCATCGCCGCCACCGCCATTGGTGGCCTGAAAAGGCGTGACCCCGACGGGCGCGGGGTTGATGACAGTCGAAGTCGTTGAGCCAGTAATGAAGGTACTCGAGCCATCGGTGGCCACGCCGTAGGCAATGTCATCGCCGCCGCCACCCAGGTAGGTTTCGTAGGTTGGGGTGTACTGCTGGGTGTTGTTGGCCGGGGCCTTCAGCAATGCCGCCCAAACGTCATGGGCGCCGCCTTGGTAGGCCCCTTGATAGGCGTTGACCACGGGCATGTCGGTAAAGCTGGTGCCGCCGGCAAGATAAACATCTAAATTGGCGTCCACCGCCACCGCCCCACCGTCCACCACGCCGGCGGAAGGAGTGCTGCCGCCAAAGAAAGTGGAATACAGAAGGCTGGCGGATCCGTTGGCGCCGGGGTCAAGTTTGCTGAAGAAGAATTGGTTGGTCGCGGCCGCCGTGCCCTGCAGCGCCCCCGCCGTGACCGGGAAATCCGACGAACTGGTCGTACCGAATATGTAGGCTTTGCCCAATTTATCTACGGCAAGCGCGCTGGCAGAATCGCCGCCCGTGGTTCCAGAAAGATAGGTCGAATACAGGTTCACCGAGCCGCTGGAATCGAACTTGGAAAAGAACACGTGGTTCGTGTTCGCCGAACCGGGGCCGCTCTGGAACGCGCTGGCGCTGACCGGAAAATCGCCGGAGTCGGTGGTGCCGGCGACATAGACGTTGAAACCACCATCCACGCCGACCCCCGTGGGGTAATCGAGCCCGCTGCCGCCCACGAAAGTGGTGTAGTCGAGCGCGTTGCCGGTGCTGTTGAAGCGCACCAGGAAGACATCTGCCGCCGCCCAGCGGGCCGTCAGAACTTGCTCCCGAACCTGGGACGGGAAATCCAGTGGTGGTGCTGGTGGCGCCAGCAACATAAACGCGGGAAGCTGAGTCAACCGCGATGGCCGGGCAGTGGGGGACAAAACCGGCGGCGCCGGTGATGGCGGTGCAGCTCTCCGCGCCCGAGCCACCCAGATACGTGGAGAAGGTCAGCACTGGATCGATCACCAGTGCCCGGCTGCGGTCGTAGTCGCCAACTTGGAATGCAACCCGATTCTCACCGCGGACGACAAACGATCCTGCAACCGGCTGGGTACCGGCAGAGGTTGTCTGATAAATATGCGGAGCCTCGAACCGCACTTCACCGCCGTCAACCGTCAGAACCAGGTCGCCGTTGGCAGCGACTTGCAGATTCCTCGTGCCCTTGAAATCTAGGGCAATCTGATTAGGGTCAGCCCCGGGAGCGACCTCAAAGTCGTATTCGAGGCGGCCTTGCTTGCCATAGAAATCGAGATCAATACCGGAATAAAGATTGCGATACTGCACTCGCGAAAATTGCGGGACATTGCGGCGCCAGCGCGAGGGATCGTTTCCGATGAAGTAGTTGCTGTGGCCGGGGAGCCGGGCCATGCCTGCGATGGCAGCCGTCTGGTTCGAGCCGGCAAATTGCATCTCCACCACCGGGCGGATTTGCCCTTTGGGCGGCAGCGCGAGCACCGCTTCTCTAGAAGTCAGATACAAGCCGTACCCATTTCCGTGGGCGAGGAACTTCACGCGGCTGTCGCTCTGCCCCTGGTTCGGCTCGAAGCTCATGGGCAGGCGACCGAAGGCGGCTTGAATACGCTGGGGATCGGACAAGGCGGATGCGGTCTTCGGGGTCGTGTTGGGGCTGGTCAGGTCTCGCTTGAGCAGTAGCGCGCCGCCGACCAATAGCAGAACCAAAATGACGGGGGCGCGTCCGCGCGCGAAAATTGCTCCCACCCTACCGCGATTGACCATTACGAACCCTCCGAGTTCCCGGTTTCCTGGAGAAAGAATTTGAGAGATGGCGCCGAGACGCGCGCCCGAAGCTTGCCTGGCAGTCGGCCGGCGTGCGCACGCTACCCGATGGCTTAAAGCAAGTAATTACTTAAACATCTGACGCATAGGCTGTCAAGTTTCGGTTCCTGAAAATGCCGGTGTCGCGGTTCAAATTTCAAGTTTCAGGTTGCGAGTTTCAACTCCGGCCTATCCCTAACTCTGATGCGCGGGGGATGGTCGGAAGATGCCGGGGATTTCAACGGGCAGTTGTGGGCGCCGAGCAGTGAGCGAACAGTCCTGGCAGCGCGGTGGCCTACTGACCACTGCCCACTGACCACTGCCCACTCTTCTTAAAACTCTCCATCTCGCGGCGCAGCTTGGAATACTTGCGCACCAGGATCACAAGATAGGTCCCGTGAATCGCCCAGGTTGCGATGTAAGCAGCGATCAGGTAGTTCAACGCGCTCCCTCCCTAAGTGATTCGAGCGATTGCGCTTGCTCGACCTCGCGCTGCACAACTTCGAGCCGATAGCGCGTCCAGCAGACCAGCAGGGCCAGGCATAGGAACGCGAGCCAGTTAAGCAGAAGGACGTGGGCCATGCGGGGGTCGAGCGATCCGCCGCCTCCGATTACCGGAGAAGGATGCTGGGTCCGGAAAAACCAGATGGAGAAATACACGAAGGGAACACACAGCGCGCCAAGAACTCCAAGGGCGGCGGCGAGGACGGGAGCTTGCCCTCCCGAGGAAAAACGCCGCAGCAGAAGATAGCTCACGTAGATCAGCCACATGACCAGAGTCGAAGTCAGGCGCCAGTCCCACGTCCACCAAATGCCCCAGACCGGCCGCGCCCAGATCGGGCCGGTCACCAGGTTGACGGTCAGGAATACAACCCCGACTTCGGCTGTCGTGAGCGCGAGAATGTCCGCGGCGGGGCGGCGGTTGATCAAGTAAGTGATCGACGCTGCGAAATTGATAAAGAAGAGCAGGAACGCCGTCCACGCCGAGGGCACGTGATAGTAAAAGATGCGCTGCACGTCTCCCATGCTCCGCTCAGTGGGTGCGCCGATTAGGGCCTCGTAGAGGGCGTAGCACAACAACAGGGCAGTGATGATGGCGAGGATGGGGAATCCGCGTTTCATGCTCTTCGTTTCAAAGCCCGAACTTCATTCCGCTTCCAAAATCGTTTCGAACAGGAGCAGACAGGCGATGGTGAACACGACATCATACGCCATCAGCAGAACGATCCAAAAACGCGTGGATTCTTCGCCGGTGAGCACAGCAGTGGTGGCGTTGACCATGCCGAGCAGAGCGGGGACAGAGATCGGAAACAGAAGCAATGGCAGCATGACTTCGCGGCTGCGGGTACGCAAGGAAATCGCCGCAAAAAATGTACCGTTCACCACCAGCGCCCAAGTACCGAGAATTGCGATGGGCAAGAGTTCCCACCCGGGGCCAATGGCGCGCAGCCGGTAAAAGGCAATGAACAGCGGCGTCATGAGCGCTTCCAGCACGATGACGAAAATAAAATTGCCAACGGCTTTGGCCAGAAACAAAGAATTCGCAGGTGCCGGGGATACCCGGTAGGCATCGAGCACGTGGTTGCGCAGCTCGCGCGCCCAGGTCTGGTTCAGCACTACGATGGCGGCGAACAGAAACGCGACCCAGACCAGGCCACCCGCGATGCGGCGCGATTCTTCCGCCGTGGGTTCGAATGAGAAGCTAAAGATCACCACCACCAGCAACGAGAAAAAAAGCATGGAATTGATGGCGTCTTTGGAGCGCCACTCCAGACGGAGATCTTTGGCCAGCGTCGCGCGCAGGATGGGCAGGAAGCTCATTGCGCGCCCGCCCTCAACGTGGACGTCCGGTTGACGATCTTTCCCGCTTCCATCCAAACAAATTCATCGGCTACCGATTCGAGGATAGCGGGCTGGTGGGTGACAACAAGAAGAGTTTTTCGCTGATCACGCATTCGCGCGAGCAATCCCGCCATTTCCTGTGCAGAATGGGAATCTACGTTGGAGAAAGGCTCGTCGAGAAGAAGGAGTTTGGGATCGTTCAACAGCGCGCGGGCAAGGGACATCCTCTGGCGCATGCCTTGGGAATATTGGCCGACGGGGCGGACGAGATCGGGATCGAGCTTGACGGAGGCGATGACTTCGCGGCATCTCTGGCTTGCGGATTTTGCGTCGGCGAGGCCGTAGAGTCCGGCGAAGTATTGCAGGTTTTCGAGGCCACTCATTTCGTCATAGAGCAGCGAAGGATGGGCCATGTATCCGATTTGCGCGCAGACGGATTTGATTTCGTTCACGCCGAGGATAGAAACAGTTCCGCTGGTCGGCTGGGCCAGGCCGGCGATGGTGCGCAGCAGCGTGGTTTTCCCCGCGCCGTTGTCGCCGAGGATCACGTAGAGGCGCCCAGGGGCGAATTCAGCACTAACGCCGCGGAGTGCGGCGAAGCGGCCGAATTGCTTGATAACGCCGTCGGCGATGATGATGGGCTGGAGCATGAATCATTCTTTATAGCACCCGGGCGCGGACCCCAACGCCAAAGCAGCCAAGCATTTTGTTTTACGATGACAGGATGCCAGCCAATACTCGGATTTCCGCACCCACCCAAGAATGGAATTCATCCCGCTACGCCGAGAATGCGCGGTTCGTCTCCGACCTGGGGCAGGCGGTATTTGATTTGCTCAATCCGCAACCGGGGGAGCGAATTCTGGATTTGGGCTGCGGTGATGGGGCGCTCACGGAAAGAATCGCCGCCTCGGGAGCGCAAGTTGTCGGCGTGGACGCATCGGCCGACATGATCGCCGCGGCACAGAAGCGCGGCCTCGATGCCCGAGTCATGGACGCCTACGGCCTCACCTTCCATTCCGAGTTTGACGCCGTGTTCTCGAACGCAGCCCTGCACTGGATGAAGCGCGATCCAGATGCAGTACTTCGAGGCGTGCGGCGCGCGCTGAAATCAGGCGGGCGTCTCGCGGCGGAAATGGGTGGTCACGGATGTGTCGCTGCAGTCACGGTTGCGCTTTGTGCGACGCTCGAGAAATTTGCGGTCGCAGACCCCGTGTTGCTGATCCCGTGGTACTTTCCGACTCCCGACGACTACCGCGCGCGGCTGGAGCGGGCTGGATTTCAGGTGGAATCCATCGCTCTGATTCCGCGGCCAACGCCTCTGCCAACGGGAATGCGGGGATGGCTGGAGACATTCGCCATCCCGTTCACGAAAAGCGTTGCGCCGGAAAGGCGCGATGCGTTCCTGGGTGAAGTGACTGAAAGGCTGCGTCCGGTCCTGTGCGATGAGAAAGGCCAATGGACGGCGGACTATATGAGGCTGCGGCTTCTGGCCAGGTAAGCCGCCGCAGACAGGCTGAGCAGCGGCCCGGCGATATCGAAAACGTAGCGGCCAATGCCACCGCCTCCGCCTCCTACCGTACTGTGATAGGCATTCAGAAGTAGCGCGCACAAGCTGGCTACGGCCGCCGATGCCACCCACTCGCGCGGAAATTTTCTAATTCGCACCAGGCCGAGAGGAAGCAGCCAGATCAGGATGTACCACGAATTGCGGTCGAGCAGCGAGCGTCCAAAATTCGCTGTATAGTTCGCATTGGAATTCAGGCTCGCAGCAAAAGCCCAAGGCCAGGCCAGATGTCCGGAAATCGCGGATTGCAACGCGACGACCGTCACGCATTCTGCGGCAATCATCGCAACGACCCAAATCATGTTGCGGCGGCGCGCGACTACGGGAGAAATCAGACACCACGTAATCGCCATCAGGATTGAAAACGGCACAAACGATTCTTTGGTCAGCGCGCCCAGTACGCCGAGCAAGGGCAGCTGCGACCAGCGCCCATAAAACATGCTGACGACAATGGCCATCAGAAGAAGCGCTTCGCCAGAATCGACCAAGGCCGCGAGGTGAGCGTTGGCGATTGCGAAGTTCAGAAGGTAAAGGGCCGAGGCCAGCAGCCCAGCCGCAGAATCTCCCAACAGAGATTCGCCGATCACCGAGATCAGGAGAGCAGTGCTGGCGGCAAACAGCGAATTGACCACGAGAAATCCGAAGAGCAGCGGGTCCCAGGTCCCGATGTGACCTTTAGCCAGCTCCGCAACTAACCACGCCAGATACGGAATCAGCACGCGAAAGCGAAAGGGGCTGGCGATATTTGCCGGGCCTTCTTGTGCGAGCTTGGCATAGGTTCCGGCATCGGGCAGAAGCTGGCGAGGGTCGTAGCGGTTGAGGGTGGGATAGCCAAGTCCGAAGCAGATCAGAACAAACGTCGCCCACACCGCAAGTTTCGACAGATGACTTCTGCCTGCGCGCTCCGGCATGAATTACTTATAGAACAGGCAAAGGGAAATTTAGAAGAAAATCCGGAAGCGCAGGGCGGAGGCACAGCGCTACCCGCGAGATCCCTCGCCCCGCTGGTGAAAGCGCGGGGACTTCGGGATGACGCAGGAAGTACTTATTAAACGAAGTGACGACTGAGAAAGCTGGTGCTAGGTTTTCGATTGCGGGGCGGCTGCGTCTTGCGGCGCGTATTTTGAAGCGCACTTTGCCTGGATCTGCTTGGCGTAGAAAACACCGTCGCGGTTGAAGCTCCCTTCAGCAAGGGCCTGGGCGTTGTCTTTGAAAGTGTCCGGCGGGGGCTCAGTGCCGTTATAGACCACGTTCAAGGTCTGGTCGTTTTCAACCAGCACGAAATTCAGGTTCATCCCGTTCCGCTTGATCGAACCCGGCTGGACGTTGCCCGCAACTCGCAGCCGCTTAGTAAACGCTCCGTCGCCCATGCCGTGCAGCTCTTTGATGGTGACGTAGTAGCTCTTGCTTTCCTGCACGCCGGTGAAGGCAAGGTAGCCGAGGGCCAGCAGAATAACGACCATGGCGCTGCCGAATTTGAGAAACTTGGAGGTTTGGGGGGACATCTGAATCAAACTCTACTCGACAGGGAAATAGGGGTCAAGCGCGGCCATTTCCCAGCCCTTCGAGCCTACCGGACCTGGCCGACCGCCAGCCGCTGTTCGTAGTAGTCGCGCAGCCGGCGGTGCAATATCTTCTTCGTCGGACCCTTCGGCAGTTCCGGCATGTCACCGAGGCGGTTGATCACCACAATCCGCTTCGGCTGCTTGAATCGGGCCAGCGACAGCGCGCAGAAATTCAACAGCTCGCTTTCCGTGCTCGCGTCAGGATCTTTCAAATTCGCGAAGGCGCAAATTTCCTGCCCTAAAATGGGGTCGTCCACGCCGATCACCGCTGATTCCGTCACGTTCGGGTGCTTGGAGAGCACATTCTCGATTTCCGCAGGATAGATTTTCTCTCCGCCCTTAACGATCAAGTCGTCCTTGCGGCTACGGAAGTAATAATTCCCCTCGGTGTCGCGCAGTCCATAGTCTCCGCTGTGATACCAGCCGTTGCGGAATTTTTGCGTGTTCAGCTCTGGCAGCTTGTGATAACCGATGGCCACATTCGGCCCTCGAATGCAGAGCTCGCCTTCCGTCCCATCTGCCACTTCGTTGTCGTCGTCATCAACTACTCTCATTTCGCAGACCGGCAGCACGACTCCCACGGAACCAAGCTTCCGCCGTTCGGCCGGGAACCGGTTAAACGACGAATATGACGAAGCCTCAGTCGATCCGAATCCCTCGAAGATCGGCACTCCGAAACGCGCTTCAAAATTCTGCGCCAGGCTGAGCGGCAGCAGTTGACCTCCGCAGATGATTCCCTTCAGCCCGCGTTTGCCCTCCATTCCGATCGCAAGCAGCGCGGCGAGGATGGAAGGCATTACGCTGCTGAAATTCGCCTGGTAGCGGTCAACCAGCGCCCAGAACGAGCGCAGGCTCGCCTTTGGGTTCACCATAATGATCGTGCCGCCGGCGAATAAAGTCGTCGTCGTCGAAACCACCAGCCCGTTGTTATGAAACAGGGGCAAAATGCACAGGCTTCTCGTCGCGGGGTTCAACTCGAACCAATCGGTCATCGCCTTGCCGTCGGTAATGAAATTCATGTGGCTCAGCACCACGCCTTTGGGATTGCCCGTCGTGCCCGACGTATAAATGATGACGGCCGGGGTGGTGGGATCAAGTTTCGGCAAACCGGCCTCCAGCTTGGCGACATCGACCGGCGGAATGTTGGCGACATCTGCGAATGCGTGGAATTGAGTCTGCTTAACCGCCGTTTTCAGCGGAGCTATTTTGCCCTCCAGCTCCGGATCGTAAAACACAGCCTCGCAGTCGCTGTTCTCGACAATGAATTGAATTTCCGCCGTGGCCAGATCAGGATTGATCGGAACCACCGTGATCCCGCGTGCCACCGCCCCGAAAAATATCGCTAGAAACTCCGGCGTGTTGCGAAAAATAACTGAGATGGTGCCAAATTCTTTTGTACGGCTGCTCAGCCACTCCGCCGCCGCCACGCTGATTTCCCAGAATTGTTGATAGGTGTACTTCCTGTCGGTTTCCGGAAAAATCAGAAAGTCACGCGCCGGCGCTTCCGTTGCCCGGGCTTTGAGCAGCGCGGGATAGGTCGCTTGCGGCAGGTCCACCGTGCAGGCACACTGCTGATGCGGCAGCAATCGAAGAGTCGCTACATTCATGGTTTTTCCTAGAGAATAGCACGCAGGCAGCTCACCAGTTCGCCCGGCGGGAGCCAGCGTGAAGGTCTCACCTGTGCGAATCTGCAGTCCGTTTCGAGCAGATCGAAAGCGTTTCCGACACACGCACGATCGACAGGCCGCCCGCCTTCCCGGGCGGCACGACTACTGGCGTACTTCCTGCAGTCTGATCTGCAGATATTGAATAAGCCTGTCCGCGGAGCAGAGCTTAAAGGAATCGTCCGCGCTGATCTCGATGCCGAACTTCCTCTCAATGGCGCCCAATAGCTGAATGTGCTTCAGCGAGTCCCACGCCGGAGTGGACGTCATGGTCGTGGTTGCGTCGAATCTCGGGATCTGAAGCACCTGCTCGGCCAGCGGCCCCACCGCCGCGTACAACTCCTGGATCGTCAGGACCTTCGCCTTCGGCCGTTTCGCTAACTCATCCAGGGCTTCGCGCAGATGTTTGGCGCCGACGCCGATTCCGCCCGTCTCCTCGAACATGGCCGAACCTGCGACGAACCCGTAGTCAAAGTTACCTAGAATTTTGTAGCACTGGTCCACATCTTCGGCGCGGTTTCCACCCGTGGGGAACGGAAAAGCGGGGCGAATGTCGCCGAGCGGCGTGCCCGCCGCCTTCAGGTTTGCCTCAAACTCCTCATTGGCAACATCAAATCGCGAATTGGGACGGGGAAAGGTCAATATGTCGGCCCCGGACATACGAAACAGCTTGAGCATCAGCGGCATTTCGATGCCTACGTGGGCATAGCGCGTGAACAGCGTCAGCATCGAGTAATGTGCGATGAGCGGCAGTTCTGTGCGGTTGCGCACGAATGTCAGCAGGCTGGGCGTGAGCCGCGGTTGCAACATATAGCCATCGACTTTGGCGGCATCACCGATCTTCAAGAACTCATCGAAGCGGCTGAAGTCGCAGCCCAGATGCAGCACCCACATCTTCGGCTCACCGGTCTTCTGCTCCGCTTCCCGGGCCGCCTTGGCGCAGAGCGTGGCCCGCTCCTGGATTGGGCAATAAGGAGGATCGACCAGCAACTCGTCATCTTTCACGATATCGCTGCCCGCAACCAGCGCTTCATAAGTGATCTTGGCGTATTCTGACGGCGACAGTCCTACTTCGGGGCGCATCGGCCCCATCAGCAAAGGTCGATCGTTAACCCCCAGCCGCTTGCGCACTCCCGGAACACCATGGCGGGGCCCCGGAAGGGTCTTCATCATGTCGGCGGGAAGCGTCATGTCAAACATCCGCAGCTTGAGCATGCCCTTCACGTGGCTCGATTCCCCCATCACAAAGGTGAGGGCGTCTTCCAGTCCGTTTCCAAGATGGCTCATCGATGCCCACGGAAAATCGACCTCGGCGTATCCGCGGTCCACTTCGCTGGTCGAAGGCAGCAACCGGATCCTCTGTACCGCTGCCTGATAAGGCGCGAGACGCGGGGCCGCAGCAAGGCCTGACAAGGTGTCGAAACCCGTGGTCGTCTGTTCGTAGCACATGCGGGTCAAGACGTCCTCGGGTGTGCCCACAGCTTTCGAGGTCTCGAAATAGAAAGTAACCGTTAGGGGTGATTCCACAGTGTTCATACTCTATGCCTCCCAGCGCATCCGTCCAGCCCTGATTCTCCCACAACTTCAGCCCGCATCACGTGAACCGCTACTCTACATTGCCTTACCCCTGGCTGAACAGGTTACGTTCCAAACTCCAAGGTCCATGCCCCCGCGGCGACGGCCGCCTTCGCGATTCTTTCCTCCGCCTCACCGACCGGCAACACGAACCGTGTCCCCGATTCTTCCACGCTGACCGCCTTCAGAAAGGTTGCCATGATCTGGTTTCGTCCCGCGGCGCGGTACTCGAAGGCCAGGTTCGTGCGATCTCTTTCCGCCGCCATCCGTGCCAGGCCTGATACCACCGCGTATTCTACTTGCTTGCCTAACACCGGACAAGTAAGCGCCAGCGCTTCTACCACCAGGGCATCGGTATCGCTGCGGAACGCGACTACCCCACCCACGCCATGGTCCGACAGCCGGTCGGAGACCCGAACCACCACGCAATTCCCGGACTGCAACAGCCTATCCACTTCCGCATCCGTCAGGCCACGGTTTTCGCCTTGCAGAGAAAACGCCGCCGCCGTCCTCAGCAGCCTGTCCACGTCCGCGCGGTCGCCGGCCTGAGCCGGACTTACCCGCACCCGCACCTTCAACCCCGCCAGATACTCCGCCAGCCCCGATCCCCCGCCCGTCGCTGCCGCCGTTTCTCCCGGAGCATTCCCAACGAACGTCTGCACAAGCTGCTCCCCCAGGAACTGCCCCAGCTGCTCGAATGCATCTTGCGTAAACGGGATCTGCCCCAGGCGGTCCGCACTGCGGTCGCTGAATTCGTTGGCATCGGGAAGGGAAGCCGGCCAGGCCAGATTCATCACCCCGGGCTGGCTCTTGACCCGCGTCACCAGCAGATTGGTAAACGTCCGGCACAGCGCTTCCAGCTTGTGCTTCTCCGCAATCCATCCCACCGAAGGGCACGCCAAGAACCACACTGGCTTCCCGCGTTGTGCCAGCCTCGCGACTTGCCCGCCGAACTCATCCACGTTGACCCGAAGTGTCTGCCGCGCCTTGGCCATCACATCAGAACCAGCCGCCACGGCTTTCAACTCATCCCGCAGCCAGTCTTCTACTCGTACCAGCACCACCGTCCCCGTCACCTGCGGCGAATCCGGCCCCGCCCCCAGCATGTACTCTGTCATCTGCGAGTACTGCGAGAACGCCAAATCGTCGGCGATCCCGGCTTCCACAACCCATGGTCGCAAGCCCTTCGCGATGGGTACGGATGTGAAACTCGATGCCACCTGCTGCCGGGTCTCCATTAGCGAGTGCCTTCAAACATGACGCCCATCATATTACAATTGCTAAAGCACCAACCTGGCGCGGGGCTGGTGGCCTGTAACGTGGCGATCTACAAACTCGGGAGGGTATTCTGTTTCCTGCGAAGCCAACAACCGTTCTTTCAGTCGCCCTCTTAATCGCTACCGTGGCTTGCGGAGGCGCCTCCTCCGCTCCCCCTTCCGGCGGTGGCGGAGGTGGTGGTGGGGCGGGCTGGGCAAAGGTCAACACTCCGTCCGCAGCCACCCAGATAAACTATTTTGCCCTCAACAGCAGCAACCATTGGTTCATCGCTGACCGGACGCAGGGTTTCTACCGTTCCACCGACCAAGGCGCTACCTGGACCCAGATCAACTCCGGCTTAACCACGACCCTGGGTTGGACGATCAACTCGGACCCCGCCAGCGGTGCCCTGATCGCGAGTATCTACTCCGGAACTGTTCTCAATGCGCATCCGGTCATCTTTTACCGTTCCACCAATGAGGGAAATAGCTGGACCGCGATTCCGTCCGGGCAACTCAGCGCCGCTGCCGCCCAAAGCGGATGCGTTTTCCCAGCCAATTCCTCTATCGTGTGCGGAGGATATTGGGCACCCTCTCCTGGCAGCGGGGCGTGGGTCTCTACCAATGGCGGACAGACCACAATCAATGCTTCCACGGCTTCCACGAATGGCGGCAGTGTGTACGGGCTGGGCGTCAACCCGGTGGCCCAGGATCTGTGGCTGGGCACCGAGCAAAATGGCATTTTTCGTTCCGCCGACAACGGACTTACCTGGACCGTGCAATCGCCTCCCGCCACCAGCTTCGATCCTGTAAATGGGATACGCGACGGCAACATCTATGGCATGACTTTCGACCGTAACGGTAATGTCCTCTTCGGCTCTCAGGGCGGCGTCTGGAAATCTTCGAAAACCGGCGCCGGATACTCCTGGACGAATGTACTGCCGAACCGGAATACTGCCGCCGGAAAAGGCTTGGGACGGGATGCGAACGGCAATCTCTACTACGGCCACAACCACGACACCAGCGATCCCACCGTGGTCTATCGCTCAACCGACAATGGAAGTACTTGGAGCGCCTACGATTCGGGCATTCCACCCTTCCTCGAAGGCCACGAATTTATCGTCAATCCCGCCGATCGCAAACTCTACGCCGTCATCGAGGACGGCACCACCAACAACGGCTGGTTATACCGCACCGTGGGCCCGGTGCAGTAGGAAATGTCGGCAATCGCCGGTCGAGATTGCAACCTCAAGCGATCTGGGCGGGTTTGAACTCCGCGGCGTCACAAGCCCGGGCAACGCAATCACTCAACTGACGCGCCGTCTGATTCACCCAGGGCTCATTCATCAGGTCGCGGCGCTCGTCCTGGCTGCTGTTGCCGATGACGTGGTGCTCGATGTTTGCCGCCAGTCCATCCCAGCCCAGGCTGGGATCATCGTCATAATCGGAACCATGGAACATTACCACCGTGCCCGGAAAAGGCTTGGGAACGTAATTCCGCTCGGCGTGAATCAGAGTTCGCCACACATACAAGGTCCGCATCTTGGGCGGAATTCTAAGGCTAGAGCGAAACCAGATCCGGTAGAACGTGGGAGCAAACCGCCCCCAGCGTTTTGTCAGCGCAACTGCTGATATCCGGTATAGCGCCCGCGCCGGATTCTTCAGCAGCGTTGCCAGCCGTTGCCTTGCCGTTTTTGCCGGCGGTTGCGGCTTCGCTGGCGCGGGCACCTTGCGGTGGAAGCGCAGCTCAGCGGTAAACAACACCACCAGCGCGGCCGGCTCGCCTTGCCGGAGCAGCTGCTGCGCCATCTCGTAGGCCACGATTCCGCCGAAACAGTAGCCGCCAAAACAATAAGGGCCGGCGGGCTGGACCTTCCGAATTTCAGAAAGATAATACGCCGCGATTTCTTCGAGCGTGGTGTGCCGGAACTGACGGCCATCCATTCCTTCGGGTTCGATGCCATAAAACGGCTGGTCCGCATCCATCTTCGCGGCTAAGCGATGCATGAAGAGCGTACTGCCCGCTCCTCCATGGACGCAGAAGAACGGCGGCCGCGTTCCAGTCTTCTTCATCGGTACCAGCGTCGGGTAGTTTGCATCTTTCGACCGCGGCCTGATCTCATTCGCCAGCAGCTCCACCGTGGGCGCGTGAATCAGCGTCGTCAGCGGCAGTTCCTTGCCGAAGCTGCTGCTGATCCTGGTAAACAGCCGCGCCGCCTGCAAAGACTTCCCGCCAAGATCGAAAAACCCATCTTTGACGCCGATCGGCTTCACGCCCAGTAGGTCCTCCCAAATTGCCACCAGCTTCTGCTCGATCTTGTCGCGGGGAGCAAGGTATTCATGGTCGCGCTTATAATCGCCGGCCTGCGGAGCGGGTAGCGCTTTACGGTCCACTTTTCCGTTGGGACTCAACGGAAACTCGCGCAATGCCACCAAGGCCGAGGGAATCATGTATTCCGGCAACTGCTTACGCAGATGTTGACGCAGGTCCGCTTGAGAAAAACTGGCCCCGGATTTTGGAATAAAATAGCCAGCCAAATACTTGCTGCCGGAATCGGTATCGCACGCCACCGCTACTGCCTTCTGCACCGCCGGATGTTGTTCCAGCACCGCCTCGATTTCGCCCAACTCGATGCGGAACCCGCGGACCTTCACCTGATGATCGATGCGTCCGAGAAACTCAACATTCCCATCCGGGCGATACCGGGCCAAATCTCCGGTGCGATACATTCGTGCGCCGGCACGGGACGAAAACGGATCGGGCACGAACTTCTCAGCCGTCAACTCCGGCCGCTCAAAGTACCCGCGAGCCAGACCGTCGCCCCCGATATAAAGTTCCCCTTCGCTTCCGCACGGCAGCGCTTCGCGCTCTGGCCCCAGAACGTACAGGCTGGTGTTCGCGATCGGCTTTCCGATTGGCACATTGCGTCCCTCGCGGCCATTCACCCGATACAGCGAGGACCAGACCGTGGTTTCCGTTGGCCCATACATGTTCCAGACCGGCCCGCAGCAAGCGGCAAGCTTCCGGGCGAGCTCGGGCGTGACCGCCTCCCCGCCCACCAGCGCTTTCAGGTTGGGGTCTCCACTCCAGCCGGACTCAAGCAGAATGTGCCAGGTGGTGGGCGTGGCTTGCATGAACGTCGCGCCCGAACTCTTGAGAAGGTTGCTCAGCAGTTTGCCATCGAAAGTGGCCTCGCGGCTGGCGATTACCAGACGTGCCCCGGCCAGCAAGGGTAAGAAAATGTCGGGAACCGACAAGTCGAAGGAGATGGTCGTAATCGCGAGCATCACATCGCGCTCATTCATCCCCGGTTCTTTACGCATGGAGCAGAGAAGGTTCGCCAGGCTTCGATGCTGGACCTGAACGCCTTTCGGTTTGCCGGTGGACCCCGAGGTATAGATCACGTAAGCCAGGTTCGCGGGCCCCACCTCAGATGGTATCGGCTGATCGCTCTCATTCGCGATCAAATCCCACGACGACTCCAGGCAAAGGACTTGCGCGCTGGTGGGCGGCAGAGAACTCCGCAAGGATTTCTGCGTGAGCAGGACTTTCACCTTCGCTTCGTCAAGCACATATTGGATCCGGCCCGGCCCGAACGACGAATCGAGTGGAACATAAGCTCCGCCCGCTTTCAGTATTCCGAGCAGCGCCACCTCCATTTCCAGGGAGCGCTCCATGCATACACCCACCAGAACTTCTCGTTGGACTCCGCTCTTGCGAAGAACGCGCGCCAGCTGGTTTGCGCGCGCATGCAGCTCGGCATAAGTCAGGGTACGGCCATCAAACTCCACCGCGATGGATTCAGGATGCTCCTGGGCTGCAGCTTCGAGTAATTCGTGGACGCAGGAATACCGCGGAGAATTGACCTCTTCCACCTGTGGGGCGTGGACCGGAAAAAAAATGGGACTAGGGGAGGACGCTGACATAGATTGCTCTCTCTTGAGTTGAATGCTGGCTGGCAAGCCGGTACGGGTGAGTAAGAGACGGGTCTTGGAACTCTACAGTGGCTGAATGCAGGCATTTTCGCGCGGCCACTTCCCACAACTCATGGACGCGCGATCGACGCGGGTACTCGGACGCAGTCGTGCGCGCGAAGGGCGGCGACGAAGAAGGTAAAACATGGCCCTGGGGGAGGGGCATTGGACAACTCCGATTTATCTTTCAAAAATTTCCGAGAACCTATGAAACTAAGCTGCGGCCACGATGTCAAGGGCAATGTTGCTCTGGCGCAATTAAATCTTGCCAGTCCACTCATTGAGATGCAGAACTTTTCCTTTTTAGTGCAGTTGGCTGGCGCCAAATTGAAAAAAACCAACGTGTCCAGGGCTGGAAAGATGTTACGACGGTTGATGGTGCGTCCCTGCCCTCTACCCCGCGGCCGTGGCTGAAGGCTTCGGTTCGGGCACAAGCGCTGCCACGGGCTCTTTCACCGAGTATTTCACCAGACACCACAGCGCCCGCACTCCATCCTTCCACCCAATCTTCTTGCCCTCTTCGTAAGTCCGTCCCCAATACCCGATGCCCACTTCGTAAATCCGCAGCCGCCGCTTGGCGACTTTCACCGTGATTTCCGGCTCAAACCCAAACCGGTTTTCCTCGATCGGAATCGACTGAATAATCTCCCGCCGGAAAACTTTGTAGCAGGTCTCCATATCGCTGAGGTTGATATTGGTCAGGCAGTTCGACAGCAGCGTCAAAAGCGAATTCCCCACCGAATGCCAGAAATAAAGCACCCGGTGCGGCTCTCCACCCATGAAACCGCGATCCATACACAACATCTGCCTTGTCTTCCAGCAGCGGCCGCAGCAGTTTCGGATATTCTCCCGGATCGTATTCCAAATCCGCATCCTGAATAATGACGTAAGTCCCCGGTGGCCTCCTGAATCCCCCGCCGCAGCGCCGCACCCTTCCCCATATTTTGCGGCTGCAAAAAAACCTTCACCTGCGGATGTGCCGCCTGAATCTCGGCCAAGATCTCCCGCGACCCGTCCTTCGACCCATCATCCACGCACAACACTTCAATCTCCAGCGGCACCGCCAGCACGCGCTCGATCACCGCCTGCAGCGTTGCGCGCTCGTTGTACACCGGCATGACCACGGAAAGTTTCATAAGCAATGCTGCAGATTTCGAATCCAGCGCGGCGCAGTCCCGCAACTCCCGCGTCGGACAACAGTTTACGGTATCCCCAAAATCTTGCGGCATGTCCTTTCGAGGGACTCGCCTTGTCACTAATTCTTTACACGTCTCGTAGTGGGAATACATCCTTTTCCGGAGTACCCTGAATCTATCCCAGCAACCGATACCAGTAAAATTTCCCTGGGAAAAATACACCTATGCCGAATCCGTATCAGTACCGTGTCCGCGCGGCTCTTGTCCTCGCCTTGACCCTCGCCTTCACCGTCTTCGGCGACACCCAGCCCGTCTCCCGTGACCGCATACTCGGCCCCATTGACGCGGCCCAGACCGCCGCCGTCCGCCACACTGCGCATCCCATGGCCCGCGTACAGTTCGATCAGGGACGCCTCGACCCCGCACAGCGCCTCAGCGGCGTCGCTATCACTTTTCGCCTTTCTCCATCGCAGCAAGCCGATCTCAGTCAGCTACTCCGCGACCAGCAGGACCGCTCGTCCCCGCAGTACCACAAGTGGCTGACTCCCGATCAATACGCCGCCCGCTTTGGCATGACCCAAGATGATCTGGCCAAAGTTACTCGTTGGGCGCAATCTCAGGGCCTCACCGTGGACTCCATCTCCCGCAACCGCAATGAAATCTCCGTCAGCGGTGGCGTCGGACAAATCGAGTACGCCCTGAAGACCGAGCTCCACAACTATTCCATCAATGGCGAGCGCCACTTCGCCAACGCCACCGATGTCGCCCTACCCGCCGCCTTCGCCACCCAGGTCCTAAGCGTCCGCGGTCTCGACGACTTCCGCCCTAAACCGCGTGTCCATCGCGCCTCCCCACGCTTCACCTCCAGCATCTCCGGAAATCATTTCGTGATCCCAGGCGACTTCGCCACGATCTATGATCTGCCTTCGGCCTATGACGGCACCGGACAGACCATCGCCGTCGTGGGCCAAACCCTGATCAGCACCACCGACATCGACGAGTTCCGCAGCGCTGCGGGTCTTCCCGCGCGCACCAGCGGCAACTTTCAGCAGGTGCAAGTGCCCGGCACGGGGACCGCATTGACCTGCAACGGCGATGCACTGGAGGCGGATCTCGACCTGGAGTGGCCAGAGGCAATCGCCCACAATGTAAAGACGATCTATGTGTACGCCGGAGTGGGCGCCGGCGGCAGCTGCAGCGGAAGATCTTTCGATGCCTTCACCGCGCTTCAGTACGCGATCACCGCCAACATCGCGCCCATCATCAGCATCAGCTACGGCAACTGTGAGGCAAACCTCACTGGAGGCTTCCCGCTGACCATGCAGCAGTGGGCCCAGCAGGCCAACGCCCAGGGCCAGACCATCAGCGGCCCCGCCGGCGACAGCGGCGCAGCCGACTGCGAGTCGCAAGGCGCGACCTCCGCCACCCACGGTCTGGCGGTGGATGTCCCCGCCTCCATCCCGGAAGTCACTGGCGTCGGCGGCAGCGAATTCAACGCCACGTTGGATCCGCAGGCCGCCCCGGACCCTAACAACGCCAATTGCGTTCTTGCCACTACCTTTTGGAGCGCGTCCTGCGGTTCTTCGCCCACGGTCGGCAATCCCACCGGTTCCTCCGCGCTCAGCTACATTCCGGAAACAACCTGGAATGATGGCGCTTCCTCATTGGGCTTTTCCGTTGGTGGTGGCGGAGCCAGCAACGTTTTCGGCAAGCCTTCCTGGCAATCCGGAAACGGCGTTCCTGCGGACGGAAAACGCGATGTTCCCGATATCGCCTTGAACGGTTCCAACGGCCATGACCCTTACTTGGTCTGTTCGCAGGATTTCTACACCCCATCCACCCCTCCGGTGACCAGTTGCACCTCAGGATTCCGCGCCAGTGATCAGACCCTAGCTGGTGTCGGCGGAACTTCCGCCGGTGCCCCCGCCTTCGCCGGAATCATGGCCCTCATCAATCAAGCCACATCCTCAAACGGACTAGGCAACGTCAATCCCATGCTCTACAGTCTGGCCACGACTTCTTCCAGCGCTTTCCACGACATCTCCATCGGCACCAATAAAGTCCCGTGCACCTCAGGAACCACCAACTGCCCCAGCGGCACCGCCAGCATCGGCTTCACCGCCGGCGCAGGCTACGACCAGGTCACCGGCCTCGGCTCGCTCGACGTGAGCAATCTAGTCACTGCCTGGCTGGCCGCAACCCCCACCGCCGATTTTTCCATGGAGAGCCTGGTCTCGAGCATTTCTGCCCCCGGCGGAAACGGTACTGCAACCGTCACCGTAACCGCGCTCGCAGGTTTCACCGGCACCGTTAACCTAGCTTGCACTCCCAATCCTACCGCCCACATCACTTGCTCCATGGCACCGACCAGCGTAACCTTCAACGGCTCGACCAACACTCAAACCTCTGTCCTCACCATTGGCACCCTGGCTGGCCGGTTGGATTCCCCGCCCGGCGTAAAGCCACGCGGAATCTGGCTCGCCACCGGCGGCGGCACGATGTTCGCCGCTCTGGTTTTGTGTGCGCTCCCTTCGCGCCGGCGCTGGCGCACTACCGTGCTCACACTTCTGCTCGTAGCTTCGATCTCCAGCATCGTCGGTTGCGGCAGCAGTGGCGGAGGTGGCGGTGGCGGTGGCAATGGGACTCCGGCCGGGACTTACATCATCACCGTGACCGGCACCGGCCCTTCGACTTCGCACAGCACCACGGTGAGCGTTAAAGTCTTGTAAATCCACAGCCGCTCAAGTCACCCCCCTCCCTGGCCGATAGGGAGACAGTGACTGCCTCCAAAGCCGCCCCCGCCCTCAGTGCGTCTGGCCCCGGACACGGCCGCTACAACTTCGTCGCCCGCCAGCCCATTTTCACCGCCGACGAAAAAGTTTTCGGATACGAGCTTCTCTTCCGCGACGGCGTCGAAGACTACTTCCGCGCCCAAGACCCCGACGCCGCCTCTCGCAAAGCCCTCGATACTTCTCTGCAAATGGGATTGCAGACCCTTTGCGACGGACGCCGCGCCTTCGTCAACTGCACCCGCGAAATCCTGATCAAGGACTACGTCACTCTTCTGCCTTCTCCTCACACCGTCGTCGAAGTCCTCGAATCCGTTCCTCCCGACGACCTGGTCAAGGCCGCCCTGCAGCGCCTCAAGCAGGCCGGATACATGGTTGCGCTCGCCGACTTCGCCCCCGACGATCCCCGCGAGCCGCTCGCCGACTTCGCCGACATCATCAAGGTCGATGTCCGCGCCACCACCCCGGAACAGCGCGCCACGCTGATCAAACGCTTCGGCCCCTGGCGTTGCCGCATGCTGGCTGAAAAGGTCGAGACCCGCGAGGAATTCCTCGCCGCCAAGACCGCGGGCTTCGTTTATTTTCAGGGATATTTTTTCCGGAAGCCGGAACTGATGCAGGCCCGCGAGGTCCCCGCCAACCGCCTCAACTACGTGCGCTTGCTCCAGGCCGTCTCCCGGCCGGAGCTTGAGTTGCGCGAACTCGAACACCTCATCAAGCAGGAAGCTTCCATCTGTTATCGCCTCCTGCGCTATCTCAATTCCGCCGCCTTCGGCATCCAGAGTGAAGTCCACTCCATCCGCCATGCCTTGACCATGCTCGGAGAACGCGAAGTCCGCCGCTGGATTCGTCTCGTCACCACCCTCACCGCCGGCGATGGCAAATCCAGCGAGCTGGTCACCTCCGCCATGGTCCGCGCCCGTTTCTGCGAACTCATCTCGCCGCGCGTCCCCAGCGGCGAGTCCGACCTCTTTCTCATGGGATTGCTCTCCATGGTCGACGTCATTCTCGAAATGCCCATGGCCCGCATCCTCGAAACCATCTCCGTCGATTCCGACACCAAGGCTGTCCTGCTCGGCGGCCCCAGCCGCCTGCGCCCGCTCTACGAGCTAATGCTCGCCCGCGAATCCGGAGACTGGCAGGGGACCACCCGGCAAGCAAAAAAATTAGGATTGATCGAAAGCGAAGTCGCCGAAGCCTACTGGCACGCCATGCAGTGGGTCCGCCAGTTGAACTCCGTGTCGTAAGCAAGCCTGGCGGCGCCGCTAACCATCAGCCCAAAGAGACAAACCCAAGAAACTTAACCGCAGAGAGCGTAGCGGACGGAAAAACACCTCTGTGATCCTCAGTGTCCTCTGTGGTAAAGACTTTCGCCGTCTCTTTCTCCGCGCTCCCGGCGTTCTCTGCGGTGAAATGTTTTCGCCGGCAGCGCCCCGTCAGGGAGTCCTCACTGCACCGTCAAAATCGCGTTTCCGCTCACCCCATTTAGCGTCGCCGTGATCGTCGCGGTCCCGCTGCCTGCGCTCGCCGCCAGCCCCACCGGACTGACCGTCGCCACATCGATGTTCGTCGAAGCCCACTGCGCCTGTCCGCTGATGTTCGCTGTCGATCCATCGCTGAACGTGCCCACCGCCGTGAACTGCTGCGTTGATCCAAGACTGATGCTGGGATTGCCCGGTGTCACGCTGATCGACACCAGCGTGGCATTGCTCACCGTGAGCGTCGCCGTCCCCACTTGCCCCGCAAACAGCGCGGAAATCACCGTGTTCCCCGGCGCGATCCCGGTAACCGTCCCCTGACTGCCGTTCGCATTGCTGACCGTCGCGATCGATGGCGCCGACGAGGTCCACGACGCGATGTCGGTCAAGTTCAGGATGTCTCCATTGGCAAATGTCCCGGTCGCTACAAAGCCGGATTGAATGCTCTCCGGCACCGTCGCGCTCGCTGGGGAAACGCTGCAGCGAAGAGATCGTCGATCCCTCCACCACCAGTCCGGTCGCAGCCGATATTGGACCCGCTGTCGCGGTAATGGTCACCACCCCAGCCGACTGCCCCGTCGCCGTTCCCGAAGCTGAAATCGTGGCCACCTGCGCGTCGGACGACAACCAGGCCACACTTCCGTTCATCTGCCGTTGGCTGCCATCGCTAAAAGTTCCCGTCGCCGCGTAGTTGACGCTGGCGCCAGGCGACAGAATCACGTTCGCTGGCGTCACCCGCAGCGATACCAGCGTCGCCGAATTCACCGTCAAGGTCGCAAACCCGCTTACCCCGCCAAGGCTGGCGTTGATGTTCGCTGTCCCCGCCGCTACTCCCGTAGCCGAGACCACCGCGCCCCCGCCGCTGCCCACCGTTGCCACCGCCGGGTTGCTCGATGTCCAGCGACTGTTGATCGTGATGTCCTGCGTGGTCGCATCCGAAAACAGTCCTGTCGCGGTGAACCCCTTCTGCGCTCCAATCGGAATCGTCGCCCCCGAAGGCGCAACCGAAATAGAATGAAATCGTCGCGTTGGTCACGGTGAGATTCGTCGTCGCCGTTACCGTTCCCAGTGTCGCCGTAACGATCGTTGTCCCCGAATTCGCCCGCGGCTGCCCCGTCGCAATGCCATTGCCCGCGACTGTGGCCACGGTTGTGTCGGACGAAGACCACGTCACCTGTGACGTCAGGTTCCGAGTCCCGCCGTCATTGAAGGTCCCCGTGGCGTTGAGTTGCGTCGTCGTCCCCTGCGCGATGCTCCCATTGGCCGGCGTGATCGTGATCGAAGCCAGGTTCGCGGCATTCACCGTCAGCGCCGCATTCCCGCTGACCGTTCCCATCGTCGCAGATATGGTCGTAGTCCCAATATTCAACCCGGTTGCCAGCCCACTCACCGTGATCGATGCAACCCCCGTGCTCGACGACTTCCACGTCACCACTCCGGTTACATCCTGCACGCTCCCGTCGGAGAAAGTTCCTGTCGCCGTAAATTGCTGCGAAATCCCCAGCGGGATGTTCGGATTCGCCGGCGTCACGGCAATCGAATTGATCACGGCAGCGGTCACCGTCAAAGTCGTGGACCCCGAAACCGTCCCCGAAGTCGCCGTGATCGTGCTGCTCCCCGCCGCCAGCGTCTTCGCCAGCCCTTGCGTCGGCATGGTCGTGCTGATAGTGGCCACCGCGGTGTTCGACGAACTCCACGTCGCGCTTCCCGTCAGGTTCTGCGTGCTACCGTCGCTATACGACCCCGTCGCAATGAACTGTTCCTTGGTGCCCGGAGCCGCCGCCGGGTTCGCTGGCGTGACCGCAATCGACGCCAGCACCACATTCACCGTCACCGTCAGATTCGCCGCCCCGCTCACGTTCCCCATCTTCGCGCTGATGCTCAAACTCCCGCCCGCAACCGCGGTCACCATTCCGCCTGCAGCCACCGTGGCCACGCTCGGGCTCGACGAACTCCACGTCGCCGCTGCCGGTCAAGTCCTTCGTGGTTCCGTTGCTGTACGTCCCCATCGCGGTCATCTGCTGCTTCTGCCCGGCGGTCAGAATCGAACTCGGCCCCGTGACCTGAATGCTGCTCAACGTCGCCGGTGGCAGGGGGGTGGTGATGGCCGTTCCGCCGCCGCAGCCGGAAAACGTGACCAACATCGTCACGGCACTCATCAACAGAAAACCGCTCAGCAGAAACCTGCGCATTTGTATCGATGACCTCAGCAATGAACTCTTTCCCTACCCTGTAGGAGCAAGACAGCAACCAAATCCAAATCATTCGTAACCGCCCTGCTATCTGAATGGTTTTCGGCGCTTCCTTCCAAAATGGGACGGCGGGAAACAGCGGGAAGAGCGAAAGAATGTTCCCAACGAGTGAAATTATCCTGCATAAGCATGAATCCGGACATGGCACGGACGGGCTACCTGGATGCTACTCCCGGCGGGCCAAGCGACGTGACCTTTGTCCGCTAGCTCCAGGCGGGAGGAATTGACCTTCGTTGTACACTTGCGCCGTGCTATTTTGTCTTCTCGGGAGCGTCCCCAATGAAAAACCTTTAAATCTTCAGCCCTCTTGGCTGCCGCGTGTCTTTTCGCCGCGCTCTCGCTTCTTCCCGCTCTCGCCCAGGCTGAAGGCAAGACCCGCACCTACTACATCGCCGTGGATGAAATCGACTGGGACTACACCCCCCTGGGCAAGGACAACATGATGGGCATGGCTCCCGACAAGAACTCCAAAATGTTTTTCGAATCCGACAAGCACCAGATCGGCCACATCTATCGCAAAGCCGTCTATCGCGAATACACTGACGCCACTTTCACCAAGCTCAAACCGCGTGCCCCGAGTGGGAACACCTCGGCGTGCTCGGCCCCGCCATCCACGCCGAAGTCGGCGACACCATTCAGATTTTCTTCAAGAACAATGGCACCCAGAGCTACAGCATGCATCCCCACGGCGTGCTCTATGAGAAAGCGTCAGAAGGCTCCTACTACAACGACGGCGCCAACGATCCTTCGCATAACGGCGTCGTCGCTCCCGGAGGAACTCACACTTACATCTGGCAAGTCCCCGAGCGCGCCGGCCCCGGCCCCAACGACCCCAGTTCCATCGTCTGGCTCTACCACTCGCACAACTACGAAGGCAAAGACACCAACGCCGGCCTGATTGGCACTCTCATCATCACTCGCAAAGGCATGGCCCGTCCCGACGGCACCCCCAAGGACGTGGACCGCGAATTCGTCACCGCCATGCTGATCATCGACGAAAACAACAGTTGGTATCTCGACCAGAACATCAAGGCCCACACCACCGATCCCGCCACGGTCAAGAAGCTTGACTCCAGCCCCACCGACGCTGACGGCAATTTCTCCCTCGTCGGCAGCGGTTTCGTTGCCTCCAACTTTCGCTCCACCATCAACGGCTACATGTTCGCCAACATGCCCATGATGACCATGCACAAAGGCGAGCATGTCCGCTGGTATCTGGTCACCCTCGGCGAATGGCTTCAACTTTCACACTCCGCACTGGCACGGCAACGTCGTGACCGTAGCTGGCCAGCGCACCGACATCCTGGCCCTCTCGCCCGCGCAGATGATCACCGCCGACATGGTCCCCGACAACGTCGGCACCTGGATGTATCACTGCCACGTCAGCGAGCACATGGAAACCGGCATGATGACCATGTACCGGGTGTTGCCGTAGCTGGAGCCACGGTTACTTCTGTGCAAATCTGTCCAGTCTCCCGCTTGCGTTGCGGCTCAAACAGCGGTAGCATTATCTTGTTCCCAGCGGTCAGCCCCCTGGCTGGCCTCCCGCGCCGATCGGCTTCCGGTGCTTAAAGAACACAAAGCTTCTAACTGGACAAAGAGCAAAAGATTTTACGCTGTTGTGGGTTTTTCTGTACCTTTATGCGCTTCCGCCCAGCGCTGTGTACTGCCCCTCAGCCACGAGTTTGGAAATTACAAGTCCCCTTCAGCGGACTGGATTTTGACCTAAGGTTTGACTTGCACAAGACATTCGACTTAAGAGAGAGTTCGTTCAAGAAAACGTTCGATTCCATTCAACGAGAAAAAACAATATGAATGCAGGACCCGGACGCCCCTCCGGCGGTGGTGGAGGCGGCGGCAGAAACAGACGGCGGCGCAATCGCCGTCCCAGAAGCGGTGGAGGCGGTGGCGGAGGAAATCCCGCAGCCCGCTCAACAGCAGGACGGCGGTATCTACAGTGCCCCCATGGATCACAGTTACCGCGCCGCCATGGCCGGCGGCAACAACGGCAACGCCCGTCCCGGACGCCAGCGCCCCGGCTTCTCCCAGACCTATCCTCAGCCCGAGCCCGAGCCTCTTCCCATGCGCGAAGACGCTACCTCAAAAATCTTCGCCTTCGTGGACGACCTTTTCTTCCAGGCGAAGATTCAGGAAACCGCCCGCAAGCTGAATGTGAAAATGGAATTCGTCAAAAGTGAAGCCGACCTCACCGACAAGATCAAACTCAACGGAGAAGAAAAGCCCTCGTTGATCATTTTCGACTTGAACAACAACAGCGTGAAGCCGTTGACCCTGATCCCCAAGCTGAAAAGCAAACTGAAGAAAACCTCAGTGATCGGATTCTTGTCGCACGTGCAGGGAGATCTGAAGCAGAAAGCCCACGAAGTCGGCTGCGACATGGTCCTGCCGCGCTCGGCGTTTTCGCAAAACCTGCCCCAACTCCTCCGCCGCCACGCCGCCACCGAAGACGAAGAAGTCGTCAACTAGCGTCGTCATTTCTGGATGTGGGGTTTCGGACTGTGTGTTTTTGGGCGGAGCAGGGCCTTTGGCCCTGCATTGAACATTGTTTATGAGACGGGCTTTAGCCCCCGAGGTACTTCCCATCAGCCCGGATAATGAAAATGCACATCCTGCCGTGAACTGATCGCCACCCCATCCACCGTCGCCGGACGGAACCGCCAATTCCGCACGGTTGCAACCACCTTCTCATCAATGTCCGGCTTCAACGATTGCAGCAGCCGCGTGTCCGTCACCGCTCCCCTGATCGTCAATCGTGACTTCCACAATCACATCCCCGGTCAACCCGTTCGGCAATTGCCACGGAAAGATCGCGCGGATCAGGAAACACCACCGGCAGCGCCGGTCGCGCCTCAGTCCCCTGTCACGCTCCCCACCGATCCAAACTCGGTTCCCACGTGCGGCTCACTCTTCGGGAAGGTCTTCCTGCGCCACCACCGCCTTCGGATTAAAAACGACGCGCGGCAGCTTCTTCTTCACCGCAGGTTTCGCCTGCTGCGGGGAAGGAAGATAAGTCACCACCTCGTTCACCCCATGCGCGCCCGCCGCCGCGGACGAAGGCTTAACGAAAATCGGCGCGCGGTGCAGCCACAAGAAAACCACAACGCAGTGAATCAGCAGAGAAAAGAGCAGGGAAGCCCCTTCGCCGCCCACTGCGTTGGTTGCAGGAAAAGAAAACATATCTACCCCGGAGGCCACTTCAAGTCCCGCCCCCCCAGCAAATGCACATGCAGATGAAACACCGACTGTCCCGCCCCCGGCCCCACATTCAACACCGTCCGATATCCATCCTCAATCCCGCGCTCCCGCGCAATCGCCGCCGCCGCCAGATGGCACCGCCCCACAATCTCCGCATCCTCCGCCTCAGCCTCTTTCAGTCCGCGAATATGCTTCTTAGGCACAATCAACACATGCGTCGGCGCCTTGGGATCAATATCCTCGAAACGCAAACGTATGCTCATCCTCGAAAACCTTCTTCGAAGGAATCTCGCCCAGCGATAATCTTGCAAAATAAGCAATCGTCCATTCAATCACCCCGAATGCCTCGCCAACGACCGACGACCGTACTTAGCTTGCCCTGAGCAAGCGCTAGCGCGCCGAAGCGACTGACGACGGTTTTCCTAATCCAGCCTCACCAGAAAAATCCCGCCCTCGCTGGTCTTCTCCGCCCGCGCCACTTCTTCCGCGCGCTCCGCGTTCGTCATCTTTCACTCGCACCCGCACCCACCAATCCCCCGCCGGACTCGGAAACGTCAGCACCTTCGCCGTGTGATATCGCCGCGACAAATGTCCCGCCAGGTCCCGCGCCGTCTCTTCCGTCTCGAAACCCGCCAATCTGCACCGCCCAGCGCCCGCCGACTTCAATCGGCAGCGGCGTCTTCAGAACCTCCACCCGTACCTGGGCCGTGCCCTTTGCGCACCAGCCCAATTTTCTCGCGCCGCCGCCTGCGACAGATCAACAATCCGCCCCTCGATGAACGGCCCGCGGTCCGTAATCCTCACCACCGCCGAACTCCCCGTTCTCCACGCACGTGACTCGCACAATCGACCCCAGCGGCAGCGTCCGATGCGCCGCCGTCATCGCGTGCATGTCATAAATCTCGCCATTCGACGCCCGCCGATTGTGATACGGCGCCCCATACCAACTCGCAATTCCCGTCTCCACCAGAAGGGGCTTCGCATCCGGGGGAACTTCACCCGCCTCCTCGTTGGATTCGCCCGCCGCCTCGCCTGATGTCTCGGGTGCCTTCGTCTCGCTCGATTCCGGCGCGGAAGGTGGCTGCTCAATGGAAGGCGCAGGCGGTACCGCCACCTGCGCCGGCTTATGTCCGCACCCCGCCAGAAACATCATCGCGCCCAGTGCCAAAACGAAGGTAAGTGAAGTTCGCATCACTTGCGCGGCGCCGAATGTTTTTCCATGTAGTCGGCCAGCTCCTGCATCTTGCCCGCCGCAACCCGCAACGCCTTGGTCGAGTGCAACCGCACCGCCGGCACCACTTCGTCGTTCAAATACTTGATGAACTCCGCCGCTTCCTGCTCCACCCGTTCCGCCGTCTCGCCCACCTTCTTGCCCACGCGCGTAGTCGTATCCTCGACCTTGCGATTGAAATCGTCCATAAGTCCTCGAATCTTGATGCAAAAATTTCGACATTCCCGACCCCAGTCATTATTTCGCGCCCCCAACCCCCGGTCAATCGAAACTCCCCATACTTACCAACCCTTACGCAAGCTCTTGTCATCTCGAGGAGGCGTCAGCCTCCGAGCGGACCGTAGCGAGACTCGCGCCCTGCATTGCCGCCTGCGGTGATGTGCCGCTGGCGCTAGCATCACCACCCCGCCTCCGCCACGTACAATCGGATCACCACCGAACATGAAATCCCCCGCACTCACCCGCGCCCTCCTCACCTGGTACGACGCCAACCGCCGCGCCCTTCCCTGGCGCGATTCCAAAGACCCCTACCGCATCTGGATTTCCGAAATCATGCTCCAGCAAACCCGCGTCGTCACCGTCATCGAGCGCTACCAACAATTCCTCCGCCGCTTTCCAAGCGTGAAAAAACTCGCCGCCGCCCGCGAATCCTCCGTCCTGGCCGAATGGACCGGCCTCGGCTACTACCGCCGCGCCCGCAACCTCCACGCCGCCGCCAGAATCATCGCGAGAGAGAAAAAATTTCCCGAGCACCGCCGAATCCCTGCGTGCCCTCCCCGGAATTGGCCGCTACACCGCCGCCGCCATCGCCAGCATCGCCTTCAACGAACCAGTAGCCGTCGTCGATGGCAACGTCGAACGCGTCCTCGGCCGCGTCCTGGGTGCATCACTCTTCGAAATTAGAAATAGCGATGTCATTCCGAGGCACAAAGCGGCGAGGAACCTGCTTCTCGCCGGTAGCGCCCATGCCGCCGCCCCGCGAAAACGGGCCATACCCGGGCAAGACCTCTGGGCAGCAGCTCAGTCTTTACTCGATCCCGCCCGCCCCGGCGATTTCAATCAAGCCATGATGGAACTAGGCGCCACCATCTGCCTCCCCCGCCAACCCCAATGCCAAGCCTGCCCGATACAGAAAATTCTGCCGCACCCGAGGCGCAGGCGAGTCTCCAACCAGTTAGACTCCGCCAGCAGAAAAAAGAAATCACCTACTCCCTCACCCGCCGCGCCGATTCCATCCTCCTGATTCAACGCCGCTCAGACGCGAAACCCTGATGCCCGGCATGTGGGAATTCCCGAAGTCACTGCGCCGAAGGCCGCCGACGAAGTTCTGTTCTCGCTTCGCCATTCGATCACCGTGACGGATTTCACGGTGCGTGTGGCGCGGGCGCCCTCGCCCGCGACTGCCGGCAGCTTGACCTGCGGCCAATGGATCAGAACTCTCCACGCCTCCCCACCCTCCCCCTAACCGGCCTGGCCCAAAAAATCCTCCGCACAGCTAAAATCATCCAATAGACTTCGGCCACGACGCCTCATGAAATGGCTCAACGCCGTCTTCGGAGAAAAGAAAATGTCCGCATTACCCGCCGGAACGCGGCCCCGAACTTCGAACTCCCCGCGATGGACGGATCGAAATTCTCTCTGCAGCAAGCCCTCACCCGCGGTCCAGTCCTCGCGATCTTTTTCAAAGTCTCCTGCCCCGTCTGCCAATACGCCTTCCCATATTTCGAGCGCATTTATAAAACCTACGGGGGCAAGCAGGCTCACCATCGTCGGAATCTCGCAAAATGACAGTAAAGACACCGCCGCATTCCTGAAAAAGTTTGGCGTCACTTTCCCCGTCCTCCTCGACGACACCAAAACCTATCCCGCCTCCAACGCCTACGGACTAACCAACGTCCCCACCGCTTTCTGGATTTCCGAAGACGGCACCATCGAAATCTCCAGCGTCGGCTGGTCGCGCCAGGAATTCGAGGAAATGGCCAGCAAAGCCGCTGCCGCAACCGCATCCGTTCCACTACCAATCTTCCAGCCCAAAGAAACCGTCGCCGATTTCCGCGCCGGTTGAGGCTCCAAAAACTAATCCCGCGGTCGCGGGAAAAATTTCTTAGCGATGTCATTCCGAACCGCCGCAGGCGGAGAGGAACCTGCTTTCGCATGCAGCGCCATTCCCTGGAAGAACGCCACCACCCGTGTGCGCGGACACTCTTGTCCGCGTGAACGCCCGGCGGCTGATCCGCCGTTGGCACTGCACAATCCGATCTCTTGACAAGAGAAGATCGTGGCACCCCCTAAGCCACCCACCCGACTCCCCAACATCCCGTAAAATACCCCAATCGCCCATCTCCACCCCAGCCCACCTGATGGCTGACGGCTGATGGCTGACGCTGTCTCCAGGAGCCTCCCCCGAATGCGAAAATTCGTCCTAGTCCTTACTCCAGTCCTTGCTCTCATCCTCGCCCTCACCGCCTACGCCGCCCGCAAGCCCAAGCCCGCGTCCATCGAATCCGCCCATCTCCCGCCCGACGCCATCGCCGCCCTCCAAAAAGTCGATCCCGAGCACATCCGCGCCCACGTCCGCTTCCTCTCGCTCGACCTCCTCGAAGGCCGCGGCACCGGACAGCGTGGCGGCGACATCGCCGCCGAATACATCGCCACCCAGTTCTGGCTCTATGGCCTGAAGCCCGCCGGCGACAACGGCACCTATTTCCAGAAAGTCCCCATGGTCGGCATCACTCCCGCCGCCCGAGACCACTTTCGACCTCGTCCCCAACAAAGGCGACGCCCTCAGGCTCAAGCCGCTCGACGATTACGTTGCCTACGACGAAACCCAGCGCCCCTCCAACGACATCGACGCACAAATCGTTTACGTCGGATACGGCATCGAAGCCCCCGAATACAAATGGGACGACTACAAAGGCGTGGACGTCAAAGGCAAAGTCCTGCTCATGCTGGTGAACGAGCCGTCGTCTCCGACGACCCGAATTTCTTCAAAGGCCGCGCCCTCACCTACTACGGCCGCTGGACCTACAAATACGAAGAAGCCGCCCGCAAAGGCGCAGTCGGCGTAATCCTCATCCACAAAACTGAAATGGCCAGCTACCCCTGGGAAGTCGTCCGCAACTCCAACTCCGGCGAAAAATCCTTCCTGAAAAGCGACCAGCCGCAACTCGAAGCCGCCAGTTGGATTCAACTCGAAGTCGCCCGCCAACTCGCCCAAAGATCCGGCCTCGATCTCGACAAGCTCATCGCCGACGCCCAGTCGCGCAACTTCCATCCCGTGCCGCTGGCCGCCAAACTCAAAGCCCACATGGTCAGCAAAATTCGCCCGATCGTTTCGAACAACGTGCTCGCCATGCTTCCCGGCTCCGACTCCAAACTCAAAGACGAAGCCATCCTGTACACCGCGCACTACGACCACCTCGGCATCCGCCCCGACATGCCCGGCGACAACATTTACAACGGCGCCCGCGACAACGCCACCGGCTGCGGCATCGTCCTCGAACTCGCCCGCGTCTTCGCGCAATCGCCCGCGCGCCCGCGCCGCTCCATAATTTTCGCTTCCGTCACCGGAGAAGAGCAGGGACTGCTCGGCTCCGAATATCTCGGCAAGCATCCGCCCATTCCCGCCGGGAAAATTTCTCTCGACCTCAATTTCGACGACATCCCGCCCCTCGGCTCCCCCGAAGAAGTCGAAGTCTCCGGCGCCGAGCGCAACAATTTCTATCCCACGGTTGAGGCCATGGCCAAGGAATTCCGCCTCGCCATTCGCCCCGACTCGCACCCCGAAGCCGGACACTTCTACCGCTCCGACCACTTCAGCCTGGCCCGCGTCGGCGTTCCCGCCTTCTCCGTGAACGAAGGCATGAAGTACAAAGGCCACAACACCGACTGGGGCATGCAGCAAGCCGAGGACTACACCAACAACCACTACCACCAGCCCAGCGACGAATACCAGCCCGGACATGGACTTCACCGGCGACGCCGTAATGGCCCGCTTCGGCTTCGCCCTGGGATGGGCCGCCGCGTCACAACCAAAATTAATCGGCTGGCAAAGTGGGGATGAGTTTGAGAAGGCGAGGTTGCAGAGCCAGGGGGCGGGGCACTGAATGGTCTTCACAGTTTGCAATCGCTTGTTTTGAGCCAGTCGTTGCGCCAGATTCGATACGATTGATCGTCGGAAGCTAAATGAAGCGAACGGCAGATTTACAAGCAGCACTCGGATTCGTGATTGGGCGGATCGAGGACGAAGCATCGCGATCGAGCGAACCGCTCAACGACGATCAGCGTTTCTTGCTGAACGACCTGCCTAAGGATTCCGTATTTGCGAACGTTAACGGCTCTGACCCGGAATCTTGGGTGGTGTTCGTTCCTCGTGACACGGTGTACGAGAGGCTGGTGGCTCTGGCAAAAGCTGCCTACCGCAACGATATTCGGTTGAATGCAGCGTTGGCACTCGACTGGGAGTTTGCCCTTGCCGTCACGAAACTCAATCGCCACCCAATGTCTTGGCTCTTGGATTGGGCGGGCTTAAGAGTGCGGAGGCCCTGGTGGGATCGCTTCCTTCTCATCGCTGTCGCGCTAGTGCTCATATTCTCAGTTGTTCCCTGTTGCTGCTAGCGGGGAACGGACCGTGGACCCATTTCCAATGGGCGGGTGTTGTCGGTGGGTATGCTGCCATTTGCGTTGTGCTCTATTTGTTGTCACGTCGGATCGAGGAACGGCAGTGGAAGCAAACTATTCAGCGATGTCGGTCAGGCCCAACCTTTCCCTCGCACTAGCTTGACGCTCTTGGAACTCCCGCGCCCCCTCCGACGTATCTAACCTCAGGAGAACTCCCATGGCCGCCTTCTTCCTCTGGTGCATCCTGTTCGTCCTGTGCTGGCCGCTGGCCCTGCTCGCGCTGATACTCTACCCAATCGTCTGGCTGCTGCTACTGCCGTTCCGCATCGTAGGCATCGCAGTCCACGGAGTGCTGGCCCTGGTCTGGGCCGTAGTCACGCTCCCCGCCCGCCTGCTAAGCGCCCCGTTTCGACTCGCGTAGCCGTCAGCAGAACCCGAGAACCGTGCCGCATCACCTACACATGTGGACTGCCCGACTCAGATGAGCTTTATAGCTCAGACGATCAGCTCTGTACCTAGTACGGTGGGCTCAACCGCCGGCACATTACAAAAAAGTCCAGTTCTGAAAGGGTTGTCATCATGGGAATGCGGAAAAAGACTCTCCCGCTCGTAGGTGTGATTTTTGCGACCCTCTTGCCCGTCGCGACCGTCGCACAAACGATACCCAACGGCGCCGCCATCGACGCCGAAGTGAGCAAGATCATGACCCACACCCACGCCAAGGGCATGGCCGTTGCGGTCATCGACCACGGCAAAGTCGGATACGTCCATGCCTACGGCGTCCGCAACGCCAAGGGTGATCCGCTCACTACCGACACCGTGATGTACGGCGCGTCGCTGACCAAGACGGTGTTCGCCTACACCGTGATGCAGTTGGTGGATCAGGGCAAACTCAAACTCGACACCCCACTTAAGGACGACCTGGACAAGCCACTGCCTTCCTATGGCCCCGATCCGCTATTTCCGGACAAATACGCGCCGTACAAGGACCTGGCCAACGATCCGCGTTGGGAAAAGATCACGCCGCGCATGTGCCTGACCCATTCGACCGGTTTCAACAACTTCTGGTTCATCGAACCTGACCACAAGTTGCACATTCATTTTGACCCCGGGACGCGGTTCAGTTACTCAGGCGAAGGTTTCATCCTGCTGCAATTCGTTATTGAACACGGACGCAAAACGCAAGGGCTGGGGCTCGATATCGGCGATCTGACCAAGACTGACTTCGACCGGTTGGGCATGACCCGTACTAGCCTGCTATGGCGAAGTGACTTCGCCGGCAATTTCGCTGATGGCTGGAATGATCAAGGCCAGCCGCAGGACCACGACCAGCGCAGCAAACCCCGCGCCGCGGGCTCGATGGACACCACAATTTCCGACTTGTCGAAATTTGCTGCCGCGCTGGTGAGCGGCGAAGGCCTGAGTGCGGCCTCGCACGCCGAGATGACGAAGCCGGAGCTACACCTCACGACCGCCCATCAGTTTCCGCCTTTTGGCCCTGACCTGCCGGTGAATCAGCAGCGCAAGGACTTGTATGCGGGCCTGGGTGTCGTGGTCTTCGATGGCCCGCAAGGTCACGGTTTTTACAAAGGTGGGCACGATGGCCAGACCGCCAATACGATGGTCTGCATCGAAGCCAGCCAGCGCTGCCTTCTTATTCTGTCGAATGATGTTCGCGGCGAAGCGGGTTTCGCCGATCTGGTCAGGTTCATCCTCGGCGACACCGGCGTGCCCTATGACTGGGAATATGGCGACCACGCCGGCAAGTCGTGACTGCACAGCGAATCCATCTGTGGGACTGAGGCTTGCCGCTGCTCCCGCCGTGCGCAATACCGCAGCTGAAGCCGCGATCGAAGGAAACCCCAGACGGCGCGGCTGAGAGCGCGCCCTTTTAAATTCCCTACTCTGCTGCCACCGCAAAATATCCGCTGCGCGCCTGCACCTTCGACCCATCCTTCGACTTGATCTCAATCTTGCGGAACTTCCCGTCCTTCACCGGATTGGTCGGCACATATCCAACGCCATACTGGCTGCGCAGCTCCTGCGAAATCTGGTCAAACGCGGCCTTGAGCTTGTCGGTCTTGTTGCCGACTTCAATCACCCGGCCTCCGGTTTCGGCCGTCATCTTTTTCATTTCGCTGTCGCCGCTGTAGCCGCCGAAGCCGTAAAAGCCGCGGTCAGCGCACAGCAGCACATAAACAATGGTGTCAGATTTCTGCGCCGCCTCAATCGCGTCCCGGATCTTGTACTGGCTGCCCTGGTCCTCGCCATCGGTAAGCAGGATCATCGCCTTGCGGTCCACCTGCTGCGACATCTGATCGTGCGACGCCAAATACACCGCGTCAAAGAGCAGTGTCCCCTTCGGCGTGCCCGAGGTCGGTATCGGCCCTCCGCCCATACCCGGCGTGCCCGGCAAGTACGCCTGCCCGCCGCTGTTAATCTTGCACGCTGTTCAGAGCGGCCTTCAGGCGGCGAGCGCTGCCCGTGAAATCCTGCAGCAGGTCCACCCCAATGTCGAAACTCATGACGAAGGCCATGTCTTTGTCGCGCAGAATGTCGTTCAAAAATGCCCCGCCTATCTGCTTTTCCATGTCCAGCACATTGGTCTGGCTGGCGCTGGCGTCAATCAAAATGCCCAGGGTGAGCGGCAGGTTCGACTCCGGCGTAAAGTACTTGATGGTCTGCGGTTTTCCATCCTCAAGAACCTCAAAGTTCTCCTTGGGCAGATTCGCAATCAGTCCGCCTTTCTTGTCCTTCACGTTGAAAAAGAGCTGCACCACATCCACGTTGGCTTTGAAGGTCGTGAGCGGTTGATCGTCCTTGTCCTCGTCTTTGTGAGATTGCGCCTTGGCGGCGGAGTCCTTGTCCTGCTGGTCGGGCACCATTTGCACGTCCTGCGCCACCGCCAGGACTGAAAGAAGCAATACGGGTAACAGCCAAGACAACATCTGCGCCGGGGAAAAACGTCTCAAAAGCATGAAAATCGGTCCCTGTAGTTTCTGGTAGTCTAGTCTTCTACGAGCTTAGATGCACCGAAACCGCCCTCTGGGGCATCCCACTACAGGACAAGTTCAGGTTGCGGGAGGTTGCTGTGCTTAAGGTTTCCAACGGAGTGCGGCGCACCGCCTGCCGAGTCATTGCGGGTCTGGCCCTCGGCCTCGCCTTGTTTGGCCTGACTTCGATGGATTTGGCCCAGGCTCCAGCGCCAACGGCGCCCACTCCAAGCCCCTCGAGCACCCCCCAGACCCAAAAAGACCAAGGCATCCCCGACGCGCCTTCGGCGGTGCAGCCGCCCGCGCCCGAAAATCCGCTGCCCGCCCCCAGCCCCGGCGCGCAACCGCTCCCCGTCGCCATCCGAAAATCAGGCTCCCCCGCGCGAGAGTGCGCCGAGCCACCAATCCATCCACGCCCCCGCCAATCAACATTCGCACCGTGCCCGAAGGCGGCGCGACCAACGGTGCGACCAACGACCTCCAATGCGCAAGAAAAACTCTTCACCATCATCAAGAACGTGAACCAGGTGATGGTTCCGGTGACCGTGAAAGATGAATCCGGTCGTCTCGTGAACGGACTGGTCTCGCAGGATTTCACGGTGCTCGAAGGCGGCAAGAAGCGGACCCTGAACTTCTTCACCAGCGATCCCTTTGCCTTGTCCGCCGCCGTGGTTCTGGACTTGGGCATGAAAGACGTGGACGTCCAGAAAGTCAACCACACCTTCCCCGCGCTGCAAGGCGCATTCAGCGAATTCGACGAAGTGTCGATCTTTGCCTACAGCAACACGGTCAGCCAGATTTCCAGCTGGGGTGCCGCCGGTCAAAAGCTCGCCGAGACGCTCGATCAAGTTGAGCGAAGTGCGCGGCCGCAATAATGGCCCCGGCGTGGCCAGCGGACCGCTGGGCCCGGGCGGGCCCACCATCAACAACCTGCCGGCGGATCCCGCGGCTCCCAGCGTGTACACCCCGGTGACGGAATCCCATGTGATGAACGATGCCATCCTGAAGGCCGCCCTCGACCTGGCCCGCCGTGACCGTACCCGCCGGAAAGTCATTTTCGTTGTCAGCGACGGCCGCGAGTACCGCAGCAATGCCAGCTATCGCGACGTCCTGCGCGTGCTCCTCAGCAATAACATCGTGGTCTACGCGCATCGGCGTCGGCGGCTTGCCATCCCCGGCTACAACAAGCTGGAAAAATTGCACCTGCCCGCGCTTCGGCTACAGCGACATTCTGCCCAAGTACACGAATGCCACCGGCGGCGAGGTATTCACCGAACTGACGCCGCTCCGGCATCGAAGACGCCTACCTCCAAGCCATGGGCGACGCCCGCAACCAGTACACCCTCGGATACCCGACCGAGGTCAACGCCGTCGGGAGCCTATCGCAGCATCGAGGTCCTGGTGAACAAGCCCAGTTGCCGGTCGTCAATGCGGCCGTGCGTGAGTTGCGCGGGATGGGTATTATCCTTGCCGCCGGCGCGGTAAACGTCTTCGCCCGCGACTCTGGCTATTACCCCGTTGACACCTCCCGCTCGGTAGGGCGCGTTCGCCGGATTAGACTCGGCTAAGGATCTAAAGTAGGCCGAAGGGGTAAGAACCCATTAGTAACCTCCCGTAAGGATGCCCGTACCCTTACCCGTGTGATATAAAACCCACAGTATCCACAAAAATTATGCGGGGCCGTTCGCGCGGTTGCGAAGCGTCCGTTTTTCGGGGAAAGTCTTTGAGTTTTATCAACTTCGCAGCCCGTGAGATCAATTGCAAGATCGTGTATTACGGCGCCGGGCTGGGCGGAAAAACCACCAATCTGCAGCACATCTATCAGAAGACGGCGGAGCTGCAGAAGGGCAAAATGATCTCGCTCGCGACCGAAACCGAGCGAACTCTGTTCTTTGATTTTCTCCCGTTGGATCTCGGTTCGGTGCGCGGCTTCAAGACTCGCATCCATCTTTATACCGTCCCCGGGCAGGTGTTTTACGACGCCAGCCGCAAGCTGATTCTTCGCGGCGTGGATGGAATCGTCTTCGTCGCCGACTCGCAGCAGGAGCGCATGGACGCGAATGCCGAGGCGCTCGACAATTTGATGTCCAATCTGAAAGAGCATAGCTACGACTTCAACAAGATTCCCTACGTTTTGCAGTTGAACAAGCGCGACCTTCCCAATGTCCTTCCTGTTGATACCCTGACCAAGGAACTGCGCCGCAAGAATGAACCCGTGATGGAAGCGATTGCCTTCCAGGGACACGGCGTTTTCGAAACCCTGAAAGAAATTGCGCGGCAGGTGCTGGTGGAGCTGAAGGCCGGCGGCTAGGAAATCGGTTCTAGGTTCTGGGCTCTCGGGCTTCAAGGGTCAGGTCCGGGGCTTTCCCCCTCTCATCTCTGCCCTTACAAAGAATTCAATCCATACTTACTGCGGATGCCAGGTTATTTCCACGCGGATGGGGATCTCGTTTTTGACGGGCATGGTCAGGAGCGTGGGGGATCGATTTTGAAATCGGCCAGCGTGGCCGGGATTGTGCCTGAGATTTTGGTCTGATTGCCTTCCTTTACCAACTGAAATGCAACTTGCTTGTAGTGGGCGGTCTGGCCGGCAAATTCGATGTCGAGATCGGCATTGACGGTTGACGACGCCGATACGGACTGGGGTAGATGCGTGCGCACGGTGACGATTGGAAACTGCGCTCCGCGAGTCACCTGAAGCATATGGAGGTCGCGGTTGCTGTCGCCGGAGTCGAATGATTTCACGGGCACGGCGATGAGGAAATCGCACTGTCCGTCGTGGCAAATGCCTTTGCCGCGCGCGGCATGGCTGACGCCTTCAGTTTGGTGCAGCGGATGCGAGACGTGATAAGTGAGCGTGGACTGGTCGAGGACCCATTGACTGTCCGCGGCGTGGGCTAGAACCGGAAGCCAAAAAACAAAGACGGCGCGCAGGATTTTCGCGTTCATATGCCTCAGAACTTAACCGATACAGACAAGAGCGCGGCGCCAAAAGCTCCCGCTGTCACGATGGCAACCGGACCGTGGAGGGAAGCGATGCCATGCACCTTTTCTCCGTTGTTTTTTTGCGAGTACGCCATCGCGCCCAGAATCGGCGTGAGAATCATTCCGGGGACGTGAATGTACGCCATGGCCTTGTGGAATTTAATGGGGCCGCGGGTTTGCGTCCCCGGCACGCGGGGCGCGCGGATGGCGTAATACGCGGTTATGAAGTACAGGTCCGCGGTGGTGGCTCCGAGAATCATGTGGACGGTGCGGTCAGTGTTGCTGGTGTTCTTGCCACCGGCATTGACAGACGTAAAAAGCGTGGCGAGCAAAGGTGCGGTAGTGATCAGCCCCATGCGCTGATGAATCTTCAGCATGTGAGTGCGCTTATCCAGCAGCGCCTGCATTTTCGGATCGGGCTGGGTCTGCTCGGTGGGAAAGCCGAGGTCACTTAGAGAAGGTTCGGTCTTGTTTTCGGGCTTAGTTTCCTGGCCAGCTGTTTTGCCGTTGGTTTGGCTGGCGGACGGGGCGTTAGGCAAATCAGGCGCGGGCGCGACGGGCGCGCTGACATCTTGTTTTTGCGTCGGGGGTTGCGAAGTGTCCTGCGCCGGCGCGGAAGCGACCATGAGCAACGGGGCAAGAATTACGGCCAGCGCAAAATTCGCCGCTCGTTCCATAGGAGACACTCCTACACTTGGGAAACCACTTCGCCAGATATGGTACTAGGGATGCGATGAACTGACGGCCGAGATGTATGAAAGGTCAGCATTCCTCGCGCAAAGGTGCGCATCTCGAGCCTTTCCACTTGGCTTCAGGCGGCGGGCTGGGTTCCCCTTGCCGGCCTGCCTGTGACGGCCAAATTCTGCCACGCGATCACAAAGGACGGAAGGAAACACGCAACCGCAATAACGCTCCAGACGGTTGTAGCCAGAGCGAGCGGTCCCGCGGCTGCGACGGCGGGGATAGAGTTAATCACGCGCACCACGACAAAGACCATGGCGAAGGGATAACTGCGGGTCATCCACTCGCGGTGCTGCTGGATTCTTCCAGTGCGAATGCAGTATAGGCCGGTGGCAGTGGTAAGCAGCCAGCCTGAGGCCTGTATAACGGAGGCCATGAACAACGTAGGGTGGGGCAGACGGTGGGAGACCAGCACAGCAGCCGGGGCGGAAATGGCGACGCAGCCGACGTAGATCCGCCCCATGACGCGATGCACCGGCAAATAGCGCTGGCGCAGGCGGCTGGAAAACTGGAAGAAGCCGAGAGCCAGGGCGAGGGCGCCGGGAATGCCGTGGGCGAGCATCAGCCACGGAATCACGGCGTAGCGCTGGCGCAGGAATGAATGGGGATCGAGAAGGGACAAGTCGCGGGTGACCAGAACGTAGAGCGTCATCAGACCGAACACAACCAGCACCGCATGCTTGGCCTGAAACGGTTTCTTGCGGGTCACCGATACGGGAGCGATGGTCGCCAACGTGTCTCCTCGATTTCTCAGATACGTCTTCTCGAATGCGGCGCTGAATACCCCAACCGATGGGCCCGGCAAGATTACTCTTTCTGGGGCCAAGTGTCAGAGAAATCTGCGGGCTAAGCGCCGGGTTTGATGACGCGTATGACCCACATCGTCACCGCGCCGACCAGCGCGGATGCAGGAATCGTCAGCACCCAGGCCCAGACGATGCGGCGGGCCACGCCCCAGCGGACAGCAGAGAGGCGAGTGGTTGCGCCCACGCCGACGATGGCTCCGGTGATGGTGTGAGTTGTACTCACCGGAATGCCGGCGAGGGACGCGGAGAACAAAGTGATGGCGCCAGCGGTCTCGGCGCAGAATCCGCCGACAGGGCGAAGTTTGGTGATGCGCGAGCCCATGGTGTGCACGATTCTCCAGCCCCCCAAGTATGTGCCCAAAGCAATCGACGCGTGGGCGGCGAGAATAATCGGCCAGTGGAAGCGTCCCCAGTTGCCCGCCAGTTCGGCGCTGGTAAGAAACTTGGCGCCGTAGAGCGCAGTGGCGACGATGCCCATGGTTTTCTGCGCGTCGTTGCCGCCATGGCCGATGCTGTAGGCCGCGGCGGAAAGCAGTTGCAGTTTGCGGAACCAGGCGTCCACCCGTTGCGGGGCTTTGTCGCGCAGCAGCCAGAACACGGCCACCATGAATACCAGGCCGAGCACCAGACCCATAATCGGGGCCACCAGTATGAAGACCAAAGTCTTGGTCCAGCCGCTGGGAAGGATCACGCCGAATCCGGCGCGCATGACGGCAGCTCCGGCGTAGCCGCCAATCAGCGCATGCGACGACGAAGTTGGCAGTCCCCACCACCAGGTAAGCAGGTCCCAAACGATTGCGCCCACCAGGCCGGCGATGACTACGTACTGCGTGACTGAAGACAGGCGAATCATGCCCCCGCCAATGGTTTTGGCGACCGCCGTCCCCAGCAGGAACGCGGCCACGAAATTGAAAAACGCTGCCCACAGCACTGCCAGCTTGGGCGAGAGAACGCGGGTCGAGACCACAGTGGCAATGCTGTTGGCGGCGTCGTGAAATCCGTTGAGGAAGTCGAAAGCCAAAGCCACCAGTACGGTGAGGATCAACAGCGCAATCGTGTTGGTCACCGACGATGTTCCTGGTTGGTCATCAGTTATTCTTCAGCACTACGGTCTCGAGTACGTTGGCGACGTCTTCTGCCCGGTCGGTGGCGGCTTCCAGGACCTCGAGCAGTTCCTTGATCTTGATCAAGTTGATGGGGTCTTTCTCGCGCTCGAACAGCAGGCTAATGGCTTCGCGCGAGGCCACATCGGCTTCGTTTTCAAAACGCTTGACTTCGATACAACGGGAAAGCACATCTCCATTCTTCTGCAAGTGGGCCACGGCGCGGCCAAGTTCCTCGCATTGCGCCAGCACGATCTTGGCCAGTTGGGCGGCGGCCGCCGGCGGCTCGGTGATCTTGTACATGGTGATCCGGTCGGCGGCCGCATTCATCAAATCCAGAACGTCATCCAGCGAAGAGGTGAGGCGATAGATATCTTCGCGGTCGAACGGGGTGATGAAGGTCTGGTTCAGCTTGCGAAGAATGGAGTGGGTGAGATCGTCGCCGATATGCTCGATGCGCTTGATTTCGGCGGTCTTGGCCGCGGTATCCTCGTAGCGGTCGAACAGATCGACCAAGGCGCGGGCCGCCGCGACCAGATTGTCGGCGATCTCGGAGAACATCGTAAAGAAGCTGGTGTCTCGGGGAACGATGCGGAACATTGAAATTTGCGGCCTTGGAGTCCTGGTGGTTTGGCTAAAAAATCTGCTTCGGAAAACTGGTCACTATCTCATGCGGTTGTCTTGCGAGTCAATGGGCGGCTGCACTGCGGGCGAAAAGGGAGCTGAGGTTTGCGGATTGGTTTTGCAGCCAGTGATACTGCGCCGTTAGCGCGACTTCCCGGCCACGTGCCGAGGCATGGCAGCCAAGACGCCACGACGCCGAATGCCGAGGCTGGCAAGAACGATGATGCCCAGGACCACGGCGATCCCAACGCTTATACTACGGGTGAAATCAAGAAAAACGCTTACGTCCATCGCGCTAGTGTGAATCTGATCGCTTGGATGCGCAACGTTACGTTGGTGTCGAGTGTGGTGCAGGGCTCCGCTTTGAGTAAGTTAGTGGGCGCCTGCCGGGTGAGGAGGACCCATGGCTTTGCCAAATAATGGATTAATACATCTCAAGAGTCCTTATTCCGTTCCCGAAACCCTGAAGCGACTGGAAGGCTTGTTGGCCGCCAAAAGCCTCACGGTATTTGCCCGTATCGATCACAGCGGAGAAGCTGAAAAAGTCGGCCTCAACATGCGGCCGACGCAAGTGATCATCTTCGGCAGTCCGAAAGCCGGCACTCCAATGATGGTGGCTTCGCCGACGCTGGCGATTGATCTCCCGTTAAAAGCTTTGGTCTGGGAAGACGCGCAGGGCACAGTCTGGCTCTCCTACAACAGCCCCGACTATCTCCAGCAGCGCCACAATATCCCCGCAGAGTTGCTAAAAAATATCGCTGGAGCAGGCGCGGCGCTCGCCGGAGCCGTAAAATAGTCGCTCCCGATGGCGTCTCCTTCCCAATCCGTCAAGCCGCAACCCGCGAAGCCAGGCCGCACCCCCGGCCGTTGGGGTCTGTTTTGGCAACGAGTCACGAACGGACTCGAAATGAACCAGCTCTGGGAGCAGTTCCGTACCGATGCCCGCGCCAGCTATGGGCTGTACACGCGCGAGGTTGACGTCACTCCGAAAGATGGGGTGAAGCATGGGCGGCACGCCTGGGGCGTGATCAAGCAATTCTTCTGGGCCATCCTGGAGAAACTTTCTCCAGCGCGCCGGGTCATGCTGCTGCTGGCGCTGGCGCTGCTGCTTTTCAATCCAGAGTTCAACTTCTCCACCAACAACGGCAACCACATCATCGGATTCGATTTTCGACTGTACGGCGGGCTGTTGATGTTCTTCCTGCTGATTCTGGAGGTCGCCGACCGCGTCGTGATGAAGCGTGACTTGCAGATCGCGCGCGAAATTCAGTCCTGGCTGCTGCCCGCAACCCCTCCGCCCGTGCCGGGCATGGAGATTGCATTTGCCACCCGTCCCGCGAACACGGTGGCCGGCGATTTCTACGACGTGTTTCCGCGCCCAGGCCAAACCGAAGGCCAAAGTTATCTAATCGCCGTTGCCGACGTTGCCGGCAAGAGCATCCCCGCCGCGCTTTTGATGGCCACCTTCCAGGCCAGCTTGAAGACACTCTCCGCTACCGCGTCATCCCTGGCGGAACTTGTGATCGGCATGAACCGCTACGCATGTAGCAATAGCCAGGGAGGGTTGCGGTTCACGACTGCGTTCATCGGAGAGTACGAGCCGGGGCCGCGCACGTTGAGCTACATCAACGCGGGACACAACCAGCCGATTCTGCGGCGGAAGTCGGGAACCATTGAGCGCCTGGACGCGGGCGGCTTGCCCCTTGGGATCAAAGCAGACGCGCCCTATGAGACCGCAGCCGTCACCCTCCAGGCCGGCGACTGGCTCATTGTCTTCACCGACGGAGTGGTGGAGGCAGTCAACGACGCCGGCGTAGAGTATGGCGAGGAACCGCTGATTGGGATTCTGAGCGGAGGAGAGGACCTTCCTCCCGCAAAGATGCTCAGCCGGATTATGGTGAACCTGGATTCGTTCGTGGGCACGACCCCGCAGCAGGATGACATCACCTGTCTAGTGATTAAGGGAGTTTAGCTGCGAGCTGCGAGCTGCGAGCTGTTAGCTTCTTGCTGGAAGCAGCATGCTCACCGCTCAAAGCTCACCGTTCCTTCCCGTATAATCAATCAATTCAGCATGACGGTCCTGGCAGATATTGTCGCCGCCACCCGGCGGAGGGTGGGCGAGTGTCGCTCCACGGCGGACTTGCGGGAACTGGAGAAGCGGGCGGCGGCGCATGTTCCACGCGGGATTTCGCAGGAGCGCTGGAATCGGCGGCGCAGGCAGGGATTGCGATTATTGCGGAGCTGAAGAAGGCTTCGCCGTCGCGGGGATTGATTCGGAGTGATTTTGATCCGGCGTTGCTGGCGCGGGAATTGGAACAGGCTGGAGCGGCTGCGCTTTCGGTGCTGACTGACGAAGAGTTTTTTCAGGGATCGCTGGAGAATTTGCGGGCGGCTTCTGCGGCTACGCGGCTTCCCTGCTTGCGCAAGGACTTCATCGTGGATGAGTTTCAGCTTTTGGAGGCGCGCGCGAATTGCGCCGACGCGGTGCTGCTGATTGTGGCGGCGCTGGAGGATTCGGAGTTGAAGGCTTTGGCGGCGAAGGCTGCGGGCTACAAACTGGACGTGCTTTGCGAAGTGCACGATGCGGCGGAACTGCAGCGGGCCTTGGACGCGGGGTGCGAGATTATTGGGGTGAACAATCGCGATCTGAAAACTTTCAAGGTGGATTTGGGGACGGCGTTGCGATTGGCTGAGAAGATTCCTTCGGATTCTTTTGCCGTGGCGGAGAGTGGGATTGAGAGTGGGGCGGACATTGTGCGACTACGGGCGGCGGGGTATGGGGCGTTTTTGATTGGGGAGACGCTGATGAGGGCGGCGCGGCCGGGAGAGGCTTTGCGGGGACTGCTGCTGAGGCGGAGGCCGCGGTTCCGGCGGCGGGGTAGATCCTGATGACGGCAATGGCCATACAACCAGACAGCAGGTTCCTCTGCGGCTTCGCGAGTTCGGAATGACATCGCTACTTTTTTGAACGACTTTATGACCTGGGTAAAGATTTGCGGGATCACGAATCTAGAGGACGCGCTGGCCGCGGTGGACGCGGGGGCGGATGCGTTGGGATTTGTGTTTTATGAGAAGAGTCCGCGGCGGGTGGATGCGGCGGCGGCGCGGGAGATTGTGGCGCAACTGCCGGAGCGGATCGAGAAAATTGGCGTGTTTGTGGACCTGGCGCAGGAGCAACTGGCGGAAATTGTGAATGAAGTTGGCCTCACCGGGGTGCAGTGCAGGCTGCGTCCGCCGGCGGCGGGGGCAGCGCCGGATGGGCGGACGAAGTATAGGAATCCGGTGCGGATGATCTTGCCGTTGTCGGTGACGCAGCTGTTGCAGGATGAAAAACGGCTGCAGGGACTGACGGCGGAGTTTGTGCGGATGTCGGAATCGCGGAGACCTTCGGCGGCATTCGATACTTTTTTGCTGGACTCGACGACTCCAGAGAGGCCGGGAGGCACGGGCAAGACTTTCGACTGGCAAAGAGTTGTGCCGCTGGTGCAGGTGATGAATAAAAGCGTGAAGGTGATCGCGGCGGGCGGGCTGACGCCGGACAATGTTGGCAAGGCGATGCGGACGCTTCATCCGTGGGGCGTGGATGTTGCGTCGGGGGTGGAGGCGGCGCCGGGGAAAAAAGATCCGGAGAAGGTGCAGGGCCTTTATTCGCGCGGTGAAGGACGCGGACAGGAATTGAAGATGGCGACGGCTTCCATTACGAAAAAACGTGGACCGTGAGTTCGACGCGCGAGGCCCGCGTCGCCGGAAATGCCGAGGCCGTCGTCCAGCCCGGGCGGTTTGGGCCGTGGGGCGGGCGCTACGTTCCGGAAACGCTGATGGCGGCGTGCGAGGAACTGGAGCGCGAGTACGAGCGGGCGAAGAAGGATCCCAAGTTTAAGGCGCGGTTGAGCGAACTGCTGAAGACTTACGCGGGGACGTCCGACGCCGTTGTTTTTTGCGCGGCGGCTGACGCAGAAACTTGGCGGGGCAAAGATTTATTTGAAGCGCGAAGACCTGCTGCATACGGGCGCGCACAAGATCAACAACTGCCTGGGTCAGGCGCTGCTGGTGGAGCGGATGGGCAAGCATCGCGTGGTCGCGGAGACTGGCGCGGGGCAGCATGGCGTGGCGACGGCGACGGTGTGCGCGTTGTTTGGATTTGAGTGCGTCGTGTACATGGGCACGGAGGACATGCGGCGGCAGGAGCTGAATGTTTTTCGCATGCGGCTGCTGGGAGCGGAAGTGCGCGGCGTGGATGCGGGGTCGCGGACGCTGAAAGATGCGATCAACGAAGCCATGCGCGATTGGGTCACGAATGTGCGGACGACGCATTATCTGCTGGGGAGTGTGCTGGGGGCGCATCCGTATCCGGCGATGGTGAGGGATTTTCATAAAGTGATTGGGCGCGAGGCGCGGGCGCAGATTATGAAGGCCGAGGGAAAATTGCCGGCGGCGATTATTGCTTGCGTGGGCGGCGGATCGAATGCGATTGGAATTTTTCATGATTTCATCGGTGACAAGAAGGTGAAGCTGATCGGAGTGGAGGCTGGCGGACGCGGCAATAAGTTGGGCGATCACGCGGCGCGGTTTCGCGGAGGGCTGCCGGGAGTTTTGCAAGGGACGTATTCGTACGTGCTGCAAGATGAAGCGGGACAGATTGCGGCTACGCATTCGGTTTCGGCGGGGCTGGATTATCCGTCGATTGGGCCGGAACATGCATGGCTGGCGGACACGAAGCGGGCGGAGTACACGGCGGCGTCGGATGCCGAGGCGCTGGATGCGTGCAAGCTGCTGGCGCAGACGGAAGGGATTATTCCGGCGCTGGAGTCGGCGCATGCGGTGGCGGAAGTGGTGAAGCGCGCGCCGGGGATGAAGAAATCGGAAGTGGTGATTGTGAATATTTCGGGGCGCGGGGACAAGGATATTGGGATTTTGCGGGAGAAGCTTAACATTGGGCTAAGTGGAACAAGTATATTGCACACGCTTGCACTCGGCTTGATGCGACCCACTGAACAAGGTGAAGAACCAGGAACACAAGAAACATATTCATCGCGTACGCGAAATGCACGGCGAAGTTTCCAACAATTTGGTCGGCAGGAAAACCGGTTCCGTCCCCGACAACTATGAATGCGTTCTGTAGTCCGACGAAGAACAAAAACCCGAAGAGGTAGAACGTGGCGGTCAGAACTTGTCGCAAGTTGACGCAGCGATGGTTAATCGCGGCGATATATTGTTGAACCGAGGCGCGGGATTCCTTGTGACGGTTCCTCAGGGTGTGGATGCGATTGAGCACGATGGATGCAGAAATCAGTGAATAAATGCTTACGGCGACCAAGATCAGAACGAACAAGCGATATAGAGTTGAAGCTCTCGCCAAATCGACCAGAGCGCGTAAGGAGCCACATGCATAGAGTTGTTGACACCGTTGAAAGTGGGTTAGTTCCTTAGAATTGCTATTATGCCACTTCGATTCGAGCACAGGCCGTCACTAGTCGCCTACGTCACCTGCGGCGACCCTGATCTGCGCACCACGCGCGAAGTCGCGCTGGCGGCGATTGACGCTGGCGCCGAGGTCATCGAACTGGGGGTGCCGTTCAGCGATCCCGTGGCGGATGGGCCGGTGATTCAGCGGGCCAGCGAGCGGGCGCTGAAGAATGGGGTGTCGCTGGAGCAGGTGCTCGCGCTGGCCGCGGAGATTCGGCGGGAGAGTGATGCGGGGCTGATCGTTTTCACGTATTTCAATCCGGTGCTGCGGATGGGAGTGGAGAAATTTGCGGCGCGGGCGGCCGAAGTCGGCGTTGACGGGGCGTTGATTACCGATCTTCCCGTCGAAGAGGCGGGCGAATATCTGGGTCACATGCGGAAGAAAAACCTGGCGACGATTTTTCTGGCGGCTCCGACCAGCACGGATGAGCGGCTGAAGAGCATCGCGGAAGCGTCGTCGGGATTTGTTTATGCGGTTTCGCGGACGGGAGTGACCGGCGCGCGCAAAGAATTGTCCGGAAGACGCGCAGAAACTGGTGCGGCGGCTGCGGAAATTTACCAAACTGCCGATTGCGGTGGGGTTTGGAATCTCGGCAGGCGGAGCAGTTTGCCGCGGTCGGCAAGTACGCCGACGCGGCGGTGGTGGGCAGCGCGATTGTGCAGGTGATCGAGCGCAGTCCGGGCACGGAAGCGAAAGCTGTGGCAGAATTCATAAGGCAGCTCTTGGCTCGTTGGCTCGTTAGCTCGTCGGCCGTCGGCCATTGAGTGCCAGTGGTTTTTCGTCGGGAGCGCTATCAGAGTTGTGCAGTGCTTCGAGAGTTTAGGTTCTGGCTGAACGCTGACGCTGACGGCTGACGACGCTTTTATGGACATCGCAGACTGGCGACACAAAATTGACGAGATTGACCGCAGGCTGGTGGAATTGCTGTGCCAGCGGGCGCAGGCGGTGCATGCCATCGGGAAGCTGAAACACAGCGCCGGGATGCCGGTTTACGAGCCGGATCGGGAGAAGAAAGTATTCGAGAACGCGAGCGCAGGCGAACTCGGGGCCGCTGCCTGACCGCGACATGATGCGGATTTTCGAGCGCATCGTGGACGTAATGCGGCAGAGCGAGATGGCGCAGGTTGCGTCCGGCGGCATCCGCGAGTGGTTCGGGGGAAACGGAGATTGGGCCGGAAGTGAATGATTGAAGAGCCAGGCTCTTAGCTGTTGGTTCTAGGCTCTTAGCTCCACGAAACTGGAAAGGTCTTAAGAGCTAACAGCTAAAGCTAAGAACTGAAACCTTATGATCGTCGCAATGCAGGAAACAGCTACGGATGACCAGATCCAGGTGGTGGTGGAACACCTGATGGGGCTGGGATTCTCTGTCCACCGGACGACTGGCGAGCGCCAGACGATCCTTGCTGCCGTGGGCGCGCGCACGGACTTTGATACTCGCAACCTGGAAGTGCTGAGCGGAGTGATGGAGGTGCACCGCATCAGCGCGCCGTATAAGCTGGCGGGGCGCGGGTTCCGTCCGCAGGGCACGGTGGTTGAGTTTGCCAACGGGGTGAAAATCGGCGGCAATGAAGTTGTGGTGATGGCGGGGCCGTGCTCGGTCGAGTCGCGCTCGCAGTTGTTCACCGTGGCCGAGCAGATCGCGAAAGCCGGAGCGCGCGGATTGCGCGGCGGAGCGTTCAAACCGCGAAGCTCGCCGTATTCGTTTCAGGGGCTGGGACTCGAAGCGCTGAAACTTCTGCGCGAAGCGGGAGACAAGTACAACCTGCTGGTGATCAGCGAAGTGATGGAAATTTCGCAGATCGAAGTGATGCTGCCTTACGTGGACATTTTCCAGATTGGCGCGCGCAACATGCAGAACTTTAATCTGCTGCGCGAGTTGGGGAAAGTCAAGACGCCGATGCTGCTGAAGCGCGGCATTGCGGCGACGCTGGAAGAACTGCTGCTCTCCGCCGAATACATTATGGCGGGCGGCAATTACAACATCATTGTCTGCGAGCGCGGCATTCGCACGTTTGAAACTTACACGCGCAACACCATGGATATTTCCGCGATTCCGGTGATACACAAGTTGTCGCATCTGCCGATTGCGGCGGACCCTTCGCACGGAACCGGGCTGAGAGACAAAGTTTCTCCGATGGCTCTGGCCTCGATTGCTGCGGGCGCGGATGCGCTGCTGATTGAAGTGCATCACGATCCGGACAAGGCGCTGTCGGATGGGGCGCAGTCGCTTTATCCGAAACAGTTCGCGGAGCTGATGGATGCGATGCGGATGATTGCGCCGGCGATTGGAAGAACGATCGCTTAGAATCATTGGGTGATCTGGATCATCGGGTGATCGGATCGATCTGAACACCGCGAAGTTGCGAATGACTCGATGATTCAATCACCAGATCACTCGATTCTTCCCTCATGGCTATCCGGCAAATTACGATTGTTGGTACCGGGCTGATTGGGGGCTCGCTCGGACTGGCGCTTAAGAAGGGCGGGTTCCGCGGGAAGATTGTTGGGTGCGATTCTAAGGCAGTGCTTTCGCGGGCAAAGCGGGCGCGCGCGATTGATGTTGGCCTTGCCGATCCGGTTGGAGGCTTCTGCGGGCAGCGATGTTGTGGTGCTGGCGACTCCCGTCGGCAGCATCATCGAATTGATTGAGCGCCTTGCGCCGCGGATTTCTCCTTCCACATTACTCACCGATGTTGGCAGCACCAAGGGCGAGATTGTGTCTCGCGCTGTGAAAGCTTTTGGCAAAGATGCGACGCGGCGCGATTTCTGGCGGGGCATCCGATGGCGGGGAAAGAGAATTCAGGGATTGCGTTTGCGGATGCGGATTTGTTTCGCGGCGCGGTCTGGTTTGTGACTCCGCTGCCGGGGCAGAAGTTGAAGGCTGGCGTCATCGGCGAGTATTTGAAGCTGGTGAAGAAGACTGGCGCGCGGATTGCGGAGCTCGATGCCGGCGGAGCATGATCAGCTTTGCGCCTGGATCAGTCACGTGCCGCAGATGATTTCTACGGCGCTGGCGGCGACGTCTGGTTGAAGAATATGGCGAGAAGAGCGCCGCTGCTGGAATCCGGCGGGCGCGCGCTGCGCGAGATGACGCGGATTGCGGCGAGTCCGTATTCGATGTGGCGGGACATTGCGATCACGAACAAGAACCAAATTGCGGAGGCGCTGCTGAAGCTGGAGCAGCGGCTTGGCGCACATTCGCGAGAATCTGGATACGCGTGCTTTAGAAGAAGAGTTCGAGCGGGGGCATGGGCTGAAAAGCCGTTCACCACAGAGACACAGAGCCACAGAGAAATCGCGGTAGAGCTTGCTCGATGAGCTCATTGCGAAGTGCTGTGGGCGAGAGAAACGCTGGTTCCTCTCGCCCCCGCAAACCGCCAGCAGCTTTCCGGACAAGCCCTACCGCGGTTTCTCTGTGGCGGAGCCTGCTCTGAGCGAAGTCGAAGGGTGTCTCTGTGGTGAAAAGGTTCTAGAATTTGCGCGTATGAAGAAAGTTGTCGCCAATGCCGACGAGGCGGTCCGGGACATTCCCGATGGCGCAACCATCATGCTCGGCGGCTTCGGGCTTTGCGGCATTCCGGAGAATCTGATTCGCGCGCTGGTGCGCAAGGGCGTCAAGAATCTCTTCGACCATCAGCAACAACGTCGGCGTCGATGGGCAAGGGATGGGGCTGCTGCTGGCGGCGGGTCAGATTCGGCGGCACATCGGCAGCTACGTCGGAGAGAACAAGTTGCTGGAAAAGATGCTTCTGGAAAAGACGATCGACCTAACGCTGGTGCCGCAGGGGACTTTTTCCGAGCGCATCCGCGCCGGCGGCGCGGGAATTCCGGCGTTTTTCACTCCGGCGGGTGTGGGGACGGTTGTCGCCGAGGGCAAAGAAGTCCGCGACTTTGACGGACGTACGTATGTGATGGAGCGCGGGCTGACGGCGGACTTTGCCCTGATCAAAGCATGGAAGGGCGACACGTCGGGAAATCTGGTGTATCGCAAGACAGCGCGGAATTTTAATCCCATGATGGCAACCGCTGCGAAGATCACGATTGCGGAAGTGGAGCATCTGGTCCCAGTCGGCGAGATCGAGCCGGACGCGGTGCATACGCCGGGAATTTACGTGAAGCGGATTTTTCAGGGGAGAAGTTTACGAGCGGCTGATTGAGAGAAGGACGGTACGCAGTGGCTAGTGACTAGTGGCTAGTTGCTAGTAAACCCACGGCCAAAATTGTGGCAGAATCAGAATTTGATGACTAGCCACTAGCAACTAGCCACTTCACACAAATGTCTGACACCACCAAAGCAGAGAAGAACCTCGACAAACGCGAACGCATCGTCAAGCGCATTGCCCGCGAACTGCGGGACGGCTTCTACGTGAATCTCGGCATCGGGATGCCTACGCTCGTCGCCAACCACGTCCCGCCGGGGATGGAAGTTGTCCTGCAAAGTGAAAACGGAATGCTGGGCATCGGCCCTTATCCGATCGAAGGCCAGGAGGATGCCGACCTGATCAATGCAGGGAAAGAGACCGTCAGCGAGATGCCGGGCACGTCGTATTTTTCGAGCGCGGATTCGTTTGCCATGATCCGCGGCGGACACATCGACCTGAGCGTCCTCGGCGCGATGGAAGTGGACGAAGAAGGCAGCCTGGCGAACTGGATGATTCCGGGAAAAATGGTGAAAGGCATGGGCGGGGCCATGGACCTGGTGGCCAGCGCCCGCCGCGTCGTCGTCGCCATGGAGCACACCACGCGCGAAGGTCAGCCCAAGATTTTGAAGAAGTGCACGCTGCCGCTGACCGGCGCGAAAGTTGTGGACACGATTGTGACCGAGATGGCGTATATCCGTGTAACCCCGGCGGGTCTGGTGCTTGAAGAAATCGCTCCCGGCCTGACGACCGACGACGTGCAGCGGGCCACGGAAGCGAAGCTGATCGTCAGTCCCGCAATCAGGCCCATGGCCGTCTAGCTACTGTAGCGATTTCCGCTGTCACGAAGTTCGAAGTCATGCTTTTCTCTGCGCCCTTCGCGTCTTCTTAGCGTACTTCGCGGTTAAAATCTTTGCTTGCCCCGTCCCGCTCCCATGCCGCGTTGGCTAATCCAACTCAACGCCGAAGTGATCTCCTGCACCCTCTGTCCCCGCCTGGTCCAATATCGCGAACAAATCGCCCGCGAGAAACGCCGGGCGTATAAAAACGATGATTACTGGGGCAAGCCCGTCCCCGGCTTCGGCGACCCCCGCGCCCGCGTCATCGTCCTCGGCCTCGCCCCCGGAGCCCACGGCTCCAACCGCACCGGCCGTCCCTTCACCGGCGACGCCTCCGGAAAATTCATGTACCCCATCCTCTGCGAAACCGGATTCGCCAGCCAGCCCACCGCCACCGACCTCAACGACGGCCTAAAAATCAAGAACATGTACATCACCGCCGCCGCCCGCTGCGCCCCTCCCGACAACAAACCTCTCCCTCAGGAACTGGCCAACTGCGCCCCCTATTTAGACCGTGAGTTTCAAGGATTGAGTAACGCGAGAGTAATCGTGACCCTGGGAAAAATCGCCTTCGACGCCTATCTAAACGCCTTGATTCGCCAGGGAAAATTGAAAAACAAAAAAGGATTCGCCTTCCACCACGCCGCAAAATACAAAATGCCCGACGGCCTGACCCTCCTGGCCTCCTACCACCCCTCGAACCAAAACACCCAAACCGGCAAACTAACCCGCGAAATGTTCCTAAAAATCTTTAAAGAAGCCGCCCGCCTCGCCGATGAATAAACTGGCGGCTCCAGGCAGCGCCGGACCATCCCCAGTGCACGGGATTTCATCCCCCTTAAAACAAGTCCGGGCCGGAAGCCGCCCGCGTTCTTCATGGATGCCATAAAGAACCAGGCATCGCCTGACTGAGATCGTGTGGGAAAGGGCGCCCCCGCCTGTTCGCCGCGCACAGCGCGGCTCTTGCAGCTCTACCGCCCTCTCACTTCAGCCGCGTAACTGTCGCCTCCAGTTGAAATTCCCGATTGGAGCTAGGATCATCCACTAGTCCAATGATCGCCGTTTTTCCCAGAGTCACCAGTGTGCTCCCACCGATGCTCATCTGCTGGACGACTGGTCGCGCGCCGTGCTGGTCACGATCATCGGGACTCATTAACAAATGGTTGAAATCGCCGCGTACCTCTAGCGCAAAGTCCTCTCCTGATTCGTTCACTCTGCAATTGATTGTGGTGCCCACTGATATGGTCTCAAGCGGTGTTTGAGGTGTTGACACCGAAACCCGGCTGGAGATGTCAATTCTGCTCCATCCCCCCGAGGAGTTCTGGAACAGGGAGTAGCGTCGCGTGTTGATCTTTTTCCCCTCCTCTATCTCGCTGATGGAAAAGTCGATGCGGTAAGCGTGTATAGGCTTGTCGGAGCGCTCAACTTTCGCCTTGTTGTCGTCGGAGTCAGGCTTGCTCGCCTCTTGCGCCCGCGACACTTTCAATCCGCACAACGCCATTGCCACCACGACTACCCATACTGTGATTCCTCTTCGCATAATGTCCGCCTCGCCTTTCCATTTAGTCCGAGTCAATCTTCGAAGGCTCGTCCCCACTGAGTTTTTCCAACTCTTTCTGTCGCTCCGCCTGCTCTTTCGCGACCAGCACCGCCTCACTCGGAGACTCCTCCACATACCGAACCAAAAGCTGCTCCTGTTCGCCCAACCTCCGCGGAGAAGGGAACTGAATCAACCGCGGCTCCCGCGCGACTTCGATCACTTTCGTCGCACCCGGACGCACTCGCCTATGCACCTCCCCAACCACCGGCCGCTCCACCTCAGGATGCCCATTCGCCGCGCCAGTCTTCTGTCCCGCCGAAGCTGCATTGCTCGCGACATCGCCCACAGGCGACCGATGATTCATCCCGCCCAGCCACAAAGCAACCCCCACGCAAACCATCGCCGCCGCAGCTCCCCACACCCACCACCGTCGTGTCGTGGCCCGCGCCCTCTCCGTCGCCAGATTCGCCAGGACCCGCCCCTCCAACCCCACCCGGGGCTCCGCGCTCCCATACTCATGCAGCCCTGTATCGAGCCACTGATCCAGACGATCAGGCCCCGTCCGATTTTCGTCCTGCCCGAGATCCCTAGGTTCCATGTTTCCCTTCCAGCCGCGCCTGCAACTTCTCTTTCAAGACCTGCCGCGCCCGAAATATCCGCGACCGCACTGCTGACTCGCTCGTCCCCAGCACCTCGGCAATCTCTGCCGATCCCAATTCCTGCATCGCGGATAACGTCACCACGTCCCGCAACTGCGCCGGCAGGGCCGAAATCAGTGTCGCCAGCATCCCCGTCATCTCCTGGCCCAACACGTTCTCATCTGCCGATGTCAACTGCGACCGCAACTGCGCCACCGTTGCTTCCGCCTCCACATCCTCCATCGGAACCTCCGATACCTTCTTTCTTCGCTCCACCGCCACCCGCCAAGCGATCCGCGCCAGCCATGTCTTCCGGTCGCGCACTCCTTGCAGCTTTCGCTGATACCGCAGCACCCGCACAAACGTTTCCTGCGTCGCGTCCTCAGCGTCGTGATGATTGCGCAACACCGAATAGGCAATCCGATACACTAGTCTGGCGTGTTCCCGGACGGCGCTTTCGAGCGCGTCTTCACTCGCAACCGCGCCCGCTCCCGTCAGCGATAAGTTCGCGATCACCGCCTCCGCCACGCCGCCACCCTCACTCTATGAAGACTGGTACCCCAGGTTTCTTGCTCAGATATTTTTCGCGCCGCCGGGGAAAGACTTTCACCACAGAGGCACAGAGCCACAGAGAAATCTCTAAATCACAAAAGCGGGGTTGTCATTCCGAACTCCCGCAGCGGGAGAGGAACCTGCTTTTCTCTCGCTCGTGGCAAACTGCCCGGGGCTCCCCCGCCCAAGGCGCTGGCGGTTCTTCCTTCTGCTTCTCGGCCGAGCGACCAACAAAGAGCGCTGCGAACTCAGAAAGAAAGGAGGTGTATCCGTGTGAATCTGCGGAAATCCGTGGCCAAGAGTTTGTTTTCTCTGTGACTCTGTGTCTCTGTGGTGAAAAAGGCCTTTCGTTCAGAACCCCACCAGCACCGGCTCCGCCTCCAGCCGAACGCCCCAAGCCGCCTCGACCCCCGCCTGAATCTCATCCTTCAGCGCCACAATCTCCTCTGCCGTCGCCCCGCCCAGATTCGCAATTGCCAGCGCATGTTTGCCCGAAATCCCCGCGTGCCCGCGAACGTACCCTTTGCGGAACCCCGAGTTTTCCACCAGCCAAGCCGCCGAAATCTTCCGTTGCGACTCCAGCGCCGGATAGCTCGGCACCTCCAACCCTCGCGCCGCCGCCCGCCGCGCCAACTCCTCATGCTCAGACGCCGACAGCACCGGATTCTTAAAAAACGACCCCGCGCTCCCCGGATCTCCCGCCCTCAGCACCATCCCCTTGCTGGCGCGGATGTTCAACACCGCCTCCCTCACCCCAGCCAGCGTCGGCGCCCCTCCCCGCGCAGCGAAATACTCCTGCAAATCGACATAACGCAAACTCGGACTGCCTTCGGAAACAAGCCGGTAAGTAACCCGTAAAATTACATATCGCCCACGCTGGCTCGTATTAAAGATGCTCGCCCGATAACCAAACCCGCACTCCGCCGCCGTCATCTCGCGAACGCGATTCTCACTGAGATCAAACGCCATCACCGAAACAACCGTCCCCGAAACCTCCTGCCCATACGCTCCCACATTCTGCACCGGAGTCCCACCCACGCTCCCCGGAATCCCGCTCAAACACTCGATCCCGCTAAAATTCCGCTCCACCGCGCACGCTACAAACTCATCCCAATCCACGCCCGCGCCCACATCAAAAACTCCCTGCGATTGATCCGAACGCCCCTCAATTCCCAAGATTCCAACCTGCAAGACCAGCCCATCCCACCCCCGATCCGAAACCAGCAGGTTGCTTCCGCCACCCAGCACAAACAGCGCTAGCCCCTTGCCGCGCGCGAACGCCGCAGCCTCTTCCACGTCGTCCGCGCTCCTTGCCCGTACAAAAAACCGCGCGCTCCCTCCCACCCCCAGCGTAGTAAGCAGTCCCAGCGCGACATTCTCTTGAACTTCGATCATCGTGATTCCCGTGCAATCATATCGGAAACGGCAAAACCACAAACCATTCACCACGGAGACACGGAGTCACGGAGAAACCAAGAAATTTATTGTCAGGAATCCGCAAGAAGTTTTACCGGCTAAGTCTGTGTGGAGGAAGAAAAGAATAAAAAGGAATCCTTATCCGTACGAATCCGCGCAAATCCGTGGCCAGGAAGTTGCTTGTGGTTTTCTCCGTGACTCCGTGTCTCCGTGGTGAATGGTTTTCGGCCCGCTGTGGAGTTAAAATGAAGCAGAGGTAAAAATGTACCCAGAGATTTTAGTCATCCCCATGCGCGAAGAACTCACCCGCCTGGGGGTCGCAGAACTGAAAACCGCCGCCGACGTGGACCGCGAACTCGCCGCCCAACAGGGCACCGCCATGGTCATCGTCAATTCCATCTGCGGATGCGCCGCCGGTCGCATGCGTCCCGCCGTCCGCATCGCCCTCGAAAACCGCGCCCGCCCCGACCGCACCTATACAGTCTTCGCGGGACAAGACGCCGAGGCCACCGACCGCGCCCGCTCCTACTTCACCGGCTATCGCCCGTCGTCCCCGTCCATCGCCCTGTTTCGCGACGGCAAACTCGTCCACATGGTCCAGCGCAGCGACATCGAACACCGCGACCCGCACGACATCGCCGCAGAATTAAGGAAGGCGTTCGACCAGCACTGCGCGGTGCCGGTCAGCGGATGAGAACCAAGCGACAAGTAAAAAGGTTTCAAAGTTTCAAGGTTTCCTCACTCGTCTGCCCTTGAAACTCTGAAACCTTGAAACCTTGAAACCTCTTTTCTACTTCTCTTTCCGGATAAAGTCCCCCGTCGAAGCATCCAAATCCACCACCAGCTTGGCATCATTCCGGCTGTTGCCGTAAATCACATGCCACACTAGATTGTTCTCGCTCACGCTCCAATCCAGCAAATATGACACCGGTGTGTCCGGCGCGTCCGCCAGCACCTTGTCGCCCCCATGCTTTTGCCCCACTTCAAACGCTTTATCGGAATCAATCTTCAGGAACGCGATATCGAACGCCCCGCTCGGAGCGTAATTGTCCGCCGTACCCGGTGTGATCCCCCGCGGCGCTGATCCATCCGGCGAATCCATTCCCGACCAGGTAAACGGCTTCGATCCCCGCGTCGCCGACGCAAACGACGCCCGCCACGCCACCGCCTTGCCGTCCTTGCCCCTGTAGTCGCCATAAGGCTGCGATTGCAGTTGATAAGGCTTGATGTCCTGCGCCCATCCCCGCGCCGCAATGAATAGCTGTTGAAATGCCGCTCGCCCCGTCAGCAGATCCGGTGGCTGCGGCTTCGTCGCCGCCGGCTGCGAATCCGACGTGCATCCCGCCCCCAACGCCATTGCCATAACCGCCATCGCCAGCAGCGCCTTTGACACTACCCCGCCCGCGTTCCTCTTCATGGCCGCCTCTCCATCAGAAATTTTGCGCCTGGAGTACCCTTGCATCATTCTACTAAACCAGCCATGCATTCCCATCTGGATCAGTTGCACAACATTCTCGCCGAAGCTCTCCGCGGCCTCACTCCCGGCCAACTCACCCGCCATCCCGAAGCGAAATGGAGCCCCGCCCAAATCCTCGAGCACCTTAATCTCAGCTACACCGGCACCATCAAAGGCCTCGAGCGCTGCTTGCAATCCGGCGCCACCAACGCCGGCGCCGACCGCTCCCGCACCCGGTGGCGGCGCCTCCTCATTGTCAACGTCGGATACTTTCCCCCGGGCCGCAAGTCGCCCGAACGCGCCCTGCCCCGCGGCGTGCCGCCGGAAAAAGTGACTGCTGAAATTCTGGGGAATGTCGCCCGCATGGACGACTTGATTCAACAATGCCAAGGCCGCTTCGGCCGCAAGCCGGTCATGGACCATCCCGTCCTCGGCCCGCTCACTGCCGCCGAGTGGCGCAAGTTCCATCTGGTGCACGGTAAGCACCACGCCCGCCAGATTCACAAATTGAAAACCGCTGCCTGACCGTTACTCGGTCACCGAATTCGGCACACCCGATTTCCGCGCTTCTTCCTGCATGCTCGCCAACTTCGCCTTGGCCGCGTCCAGGTCTTTCTGCTTGTCCGCAATCTGCTGCTTGTATTTCGCGTCGTCCCGCATCAGCGAGTTGGGGTTCTGGGCCCGCGTAACTGGGTCATTGAGGAATTCCGTGCTCTTCAGTTTGTACTCGCGCTGCAAAACGTCGAGTTCCCGGGAGAGCAGGTTGATCCTGTCCTTCTGGTCAGCGAATTTGACCTTCCACGCCGCCTGAGCTTTTTCCCGCTCCTCCGCGGTCTGCCCCGGTTTCACGCTGTCGTCGGTCTTGGCTGGCGCCTCCGAACTCGCGTCCTTGCTCTGATCAGCATTTGGGGACGCGTCCGCGGTCGTCGCGTCCTGCGCCGGCGCTTTTCCCACCACGCTCAACTTGCCATCAGCGGGTAGATTGTCGTTGTCATAAACAACTTTTGGGGCCGACTTCGCCGGCGCCTGCGTCTTCTTCACCGCGCGCGCCACGTCCCCCAAAGACGCCGAAGACTGTGACTGTGCCAGACTGCTCCCCGTCACCAAAACGACCATCGCCACCAACAACAAGAATGTGTTCTTCATTTTTGCTCCCATTGGCTCGCCTGCCTTTTTCAGCCGGCGGACCTGCAATTAAGCTCTCGCACCCAAAGCCTGATCTTCGCGGCTTCCCGCCAGAAATCCTCCGACCACTCTCTCCAGCCGCTCCGCCTCCGCGGAAATGTCGCCCGCAAGGCTTTGCCGCTGCTCCGGCCCCGCCCCACCCATCTGCCCCGCCCACTCCCGAATCGTTGCCAGCGATGTCCTCAGCTCCAGCGCCATCTCCGCCGAAGCCTCCGAATTCCGCTCCCGCGCCTCCTGAAAATCCGCACGTTCACTCTTGTCGCTGATCACTGCCGCCACGCCGATCATCTCCCCCGCCGCTGCGCTCATCGGGACCAGCGTTACGTCCAGCGCCCGCTCATCTCCATTCGGCGTTTCATACGAAGTCTCAAACCGCGTCGCCGGTCCCTTACTCTGCAGGGCGCTCTTGAAGAGATCGGCCACGCTGCCACCTGCCATTTCAGCTTGGGGATTTGCCTCCGCGGCGCGAAACACCTCCGCTACACTCATCCCCAGCGGCGACGCAAATCCCAGGATCTTTTTCGCCGAGGTATTCGCCTGCTTCACTAACCCATTCGTTCCCACAAACAGCACTCCGCAGGGAAGGTTCGCAATCAGCGCCGCTGAAATCTGTTCCGACGTCTTCGCCCTCCGCCGCTGCGCCTGTTGCTCATTCTCCAGCGCAAACTTTTGTTGTTTCAACTCCTGGATCACCGCCGTGTACGGATACGTCGCATCGGAATTCTCCGGCCCCAGGTCCTCTCCGATCTCGCTCTCATCTACCAGCCGCCGCCGCAGCACCCGCACCAACACAAATCCCATGACGAACGCCGCCGCCGTCAACACGAATACCGCGGCCATACGCACGAACAGCGGATTGACTAGCATCCTCACAGCAGCCCCCAATACCAACGCAGAAACGGATCGCCTAAAAAGAACGCCACCAGCCCCATGCTTCCCAGGAACACCCCAAACGGCATCTGATGCCGCCGCAGCGCCACCAGCGCCGAGGCCCACGCGTGTTCCCGGGCCTCTTTCCCGGCCTCATGAAACACCCGCTTGCGCCGCTGCGTCCGCTTCATCCAAACCACAAACACCGTCCACAGCCCAAACAGCGATCCCGCCACCGACGCCGCAAAAATCGTCAGGATCGTCAGCCGCAAGCCGAGAAATGATCCCATCATTGCCATCAGCTTCACGTCCCCGAATCCCATCCCTTCAATTCCGCGCCAGCGCAAATAAAACGCCCCGGCTCCGTACAAAAACGACGCTCCCACCGCCGCACCCAGCAACGAATCCATCAGGGAAAACAGCCGCCAGGAAACGTCCGCACTCACCGGCAGCTGAAAAACTCCCGGCAGCACCATGGAAATCAGATCATTCACCGGGACCAGCAAACTGAAAACAATGCCCGCCGCAAGTCCCGTCATGGTCAACTGATCGGGCAACAGATGCGTCTCCGCATCCGTGAAAATCAGCCCCAGCAGCAGGAACGCCAGCACCGCGCACTTCAACGCCGCCAGCGTCAGCCCAAACTGCCAATAGCACAAAAAAAACAGCCCGCCTGTGATTAGTTCAACCACCGCATACCGAGCCGTGATCTTGGCCTTGCAAGCCCGGCATTTCCCGCCCAGAAACACCCAGCTCAGAACGGGAATATTGTCGTAAAACCGGATCGCCTTCCCGCACCGCGGACACGCCGACCCCGGCCGCACCACCGACAACCCCTTCGGCATCCGGTAGATGCACACATTCAGGAAGCTGCCAAACACCAGCCCCATCGCGAACATTCCGCCTGCAATCGCCGGATCCACCCAACCTCCGCCTACACCATTCCCACGTCTTGAATCTGCAATTCGCCTGATTATATGTCGGTTAGATGCCCCGGTATCGGGTACAAAAGTCACTGTCCGAAAGGTCAGTTGGGTGGAATGGACTTACCTCAGAAAGGACAGCTCGGGGGATTGGACTCGCCACCGCCCTGCTCGTGTAGGGGCAGAGCCTGCCCTGAGCGAAGCCGAAGGGTGTCCTCACCTGCCCCACCACTGAAGATGGCATCGGCCCCATATCACCGATGCCCGACAATTCCGGGGTTTTGGGTCCCCGTCTTCCGATCCGCGCCAATCCCCGCACTTGCCTCACGCCGCCTGCGAACTCGCCGCCCCCGGCGATTCCGGCAAGAACACCGCAAACACCGTCCCACTCGATCCTGGCACCGTCCGGCTCGCCACTCGGATCCACCCGCCGTGTTTCTGCACAATCCCGTACGCCAGCCACAACCCCAACCCGGTGCCCGTCTCTTTCTTCGTCGTATAGAACGGCTCGAAAATATGTGTGAGGTCGCTCGCCTGAATCCCGCTCCCCGTATCTGCAATGGTGACGCGCACTCCCGGGCGCTGGTTGTTCGACCACTCATGCGCCCGTACCACCCGCAACCGCAGCGTCCCGCCTTCCCCCATCGCATCCACCGCATTCAGAAGCAAATTGGAAAACAACTGCCGCAACTCTCCGGGATAGCCGAGTATTTCCAAATCCGCTCCGCACTGCTTTTCCAGCCTCACCCTCTTCGTCTGCAACTTCCGCAGATAAAGCTGCGCCACTTCCTCGAGGATCTTCCCCGCATCCAGCCGCTCCGGCGAGGCTGCTTCCCGCACAAACCCCAGCGCCTGCTGCGCGATCCCGTCCAGCCTCTCGATTTCCTTTTCTGCCATCTCCAGGTACTCGTCGCGCGCTTCCTCGTCCCGCCGCGCCAGGTACACCAGATTCGTCAGCGCCTCCAGCGGGTTCTTGATCTCGTGAGCAATCGCCGCCGTCAGTCTTCCCGCCGTCGCCAGTCTTTCATTCCGCCGCAGCGCCTCTTCCGTCCGCTTCCGTTGCGTGATGTCGCGTGCGATCGCCGACGCCCCCACCAGCTCGCCCTTCTCGTTGCGGATCGGAGAGACCGATAGCAGCACCTGCAGCCGCATCCCGTTCTTGTGCACCCGTTCGGTCTCGTAGCTTCCCACTCGCTCCTCGCGATTTAAGCGCTCCAGGTTTTGCGTTAGTTCGCTCATCCGTTCCGCCGGAACCAGCACCGACAGCGGCCTTCCCAGAATCTCCGCCTCGGAATACCCGTAAAGCATTTCTGCCCCCCGGTTCCAACTGGTGATGAACCCCTCTACCGTGAAACTCAGGATCGCGTCTTCCGACGAGGTCACAATCGCCGCCAGTTGCTGCTTCACTTCATCCGCCCGCGCATCCGCCCGCGACCTCTGCCGCGCCAAGCCCGCCACCAGCAGCGAGATCAGCACAAACACCCCGACCCGCTGCAGTTCGTCCCCCGTGACCCCGCTCCACATCCGCGAGCGGAACACAAAATAATCCAGCACCAGCGCCGAACTGAATGTGCACAACACCGCCGGACCAAATCCCAGCGACCGCGCCGTAAACACTACTGCCAGAATGAAAACGACGAACGGATCTTTGTGCATCACCGGATTGAGCGCCCATACACACCACGCCAGCGCCGTCGCCCCCAGTGCCGACCCGTACCAGGCGATCCGGTCCGACCAGTGCGGCTCCAATTTATAAATCGAGATGTGCCGTTTAGCCATTCGGCGAAACCCAGCGTCCAGCGGAGGAAGTGGCGGAAGTGCAGTGTGCGCCTACAGAATTTAGCACGAATGCAAGCGCCCGTTTACTCGCCAGTGCAACAAAAAAAGCGCGGCTGCTTGCCGCGCTTTCCAGTGTCGCAAACCTTTTCACTGTTGCGGCGTGTCCAGCTTCTTGCCTTCCCGCGCCGGCTTCGTCGTGGGTACCACCGTCACCGGCGACTGCAGCGTGAACGTCAGGACCTTTTCCGACGACAACTTAATGTCCGGCTTCTTGCTGGCTGCCTGCACGCCGCCGCCTGCTCCGGCGCCCGCTGCTGCGCCGATCGCCGCGCCCTTTCCGCCGCCAAATATCCCGCCCAGGATCGCTCCCACCGCCGCGCCCCCGCCAACTTTCTCGGCCGTGTTCTTCCCGCGCGATCCCGTCTCCTGCTTGTAGTGGTCGGTATCGATGTTGTACCACCGGTCGCCCACCTTCACCCGGTCCAGTTGCAGTTCCAGCAGTGCCTTGCCTGCGAACTTCCCAGATGCCTGCGCGTTCACCACATGTCCGTCCACGTCATAGTTCGCCGGAATCACCATTTCTCCGTCCACCGCCACCGGAACTTCCAGCGTGGCGTGAAACTGATCGCCCGTCTGCGCCGTCGCGCTGTCAATCGCATCCACCAGCCGTATGGCCAGCGACGCTCCCGAAGGGATCGTCACCTTCGCCGGTGGCGCGGGTGCACTCGCCGCCTGTGGCGCAGACTCGGCCTGTGGCGCCGTAGCCGCCATTTGTGGTGCTGCCGGAGATTCTGCCGGGGCCGCTGCCATCTCACTCGACGACTCCTGCGGCGGCGCTGCCTGATGCACCTTCTTGGTCGGAGACGGCTTCTTCGCCTTCGCCGGCGCCATTGCCATCGTCGGAGCCATTGCAGGAGCCGCTTCGCTCGCTGGCGCACTCTCTGTCATCGCCGCCATCGGCCCCACTTGCAGGTTATTGATCACCTGCTTCACGCCCGGCGCCGACGCCGCATACTTCGCCGCCGCTTCGCGCTCCGCATCGTTGTCCACCGACCCGGAAAGCGTCACCGTCCCATTCGCCGCTTGCACCGTGACTTGCTTGTTCTGCAAGCCCGAATCCGCCGCCAGCTTGCTCTGAATGTCCGACGTGACTTGCGCATCCGACGGCGCCTTCACGCACCCCACTCCCAGCGCCAGCACCGCTGCAAGCGTCGCTCCAGCGAAAAACGAAAACATGATCTTCATGGCTTCACTCCTGACAAGTCTAAGCGCGCACCCACCAGTTTAGATGCAACCGGCGAGCTCTTCAACGCGAACACTGTTGAAAAGAGATTTCCGAGGTTTAGAGAAAAGAAGTAAATCCGCGAGCATCCGCGCAAATCCGTGGCGTTTTGAAGTTGGTGTTAGTGCACGAACTTATAATCCAGAATCGAAGCCGCAAACTCCTGCGACTCTGCCTTGGCCCGCGTGTCCTTCATACGGATCACCCGCCCCTGGCACAGCACCTTGCTGTTCTTCTGCCCGGAAATTTCCTCGGGCATCTGGAATACCATTTCCACCAGCGTGTTTTCCGGAAACCGCTGCGTCCCTTGCAGCAGCACGCCCGACTGGCTCAGGTTCTCGATCATGCCCTCGCTCCACGTCCCCAGGTTCTTTACCCGGTAGCGGACTGGTGCATTCATCTTGATCCTTCGCGCCCGCGGCACCCATGTTGGCTTGCGGGTATGCGCCCGGCGTTTCGACGGCGCCGACTCCGCCTCGCTCTTTACCCGCTCCGTCCGGCGCATCGTCGTCCAGTCGTAGTGGTACTCCGAGGCGCACAACAGGCATACCTGGTAGTACTGCCCGTCTGTCCCGCGCCGGGGCCAGGAAAATTCATGTGAACAGCGGCCTAACATCAGAACGTCCAACAACTTCTGCGCCATATGATTTTGCCTAACAAGGAACCACTGGGTACTCAGCGATTGACTCGGATCCCGAAACCGGGTGCCCCATCTCTCGCGCGCATGTCATCTCCCGCGCGGGTGCCCCATTTCTCGCGTACTTTCCGAGAAATGGGCCTTTCGCCGTTCGCCACCCATCATCTAACGCGCGAAGAAATTCCGGTAGGTTACTTTCGTGTAGCCACTCCCAAACGTTTCGGACTACTCCGCGCGTGCGCACTCGCAGCCTTGACGCGCCTGGACTCGCGCCTTCCCTAGTATGATTTCCACGTGCCACCCATCACCGCCTTCATCCTCGCCGGAGGCAAAAGCTCCCGCATGGGCTCCAACAAAGCCTTTCTGGAAATCAACGGCCAGACCCTTCTCTCCCGTGCTCTCGGTCTCGCCCTCTCCGTCACTCACGATGTAAAAATCGTCGGTGATCCCGAAAAATTCACCCCCTTCGCCCCCACTGTCGCCGACATCTACCCGGATCGCGGCCCGCTGGGCGGAATCCACACCGCCCTCACCGCTTCCACAACCGACCTCAACCTGATCCTCGCCGTTGACCTCCCCTTCCTCGATACCCGTTTCCTGCAACACCTGATAGCCGCGTCCGAATCCACCGCGGCCACTGTAACCGTTCCCCAAGCCGAAGGCCATCTCCACCCCCTCTGCGCCATCTACCGCAAACAGTTCCTAGCTCCCGCCGCCCGCGCCCTCGCAGAAAGCCGCAACAAACTAGACGCCCTCTTCTCTGAAGTCGAAGTGCGAATCATCCTCGAAGAAGAACTGAAAGCCGCAGGCTTTACCCCCGCCATCTTCCGCAACCTAAACACGCCCGCAGATTGGCAGTATGTGTCTCAACAACTCTGATCGTGTAGGGGCAGAGCCTGTCCTGATGCAACCCTGCTCGTGTAGGGGCAGGTGCCCCCACCTGCCCCACCACGGTCGATGGCCTCGACTCCATATCGCCGATGCCTTGCCCCCCGCTCCACGCAGCCTGGTGCTTAAATTCCCACGAGCGCGTCTGCCGGCACCGCGAGAATCCGCGGCCAAAGAATTTTCTCTCTCCACCCCCTCCCATTTATGATGACCATGAAAATGTCCGACGACGCCACCACCCCGCAGGCCTCCACCTCCTACATCGAGTTCCGCCACGTCTCCAAAGCCTTCGGCGACAAGCATGTCCTCGACGACGTCAGCTTCGACGTCAAGCCCGCCGAAACCGTCTGCATCCTCGGACGCAGCGGTGTCGGCAAATCCGTCTCCCTGCAAACCATTCTCGGCTTCCTCCACCCCGACTCCGGACGCGTCATCGTCGCCCACGAGGACGTCACTGACTATTCCGAAGCCGAAATGGAGCGCATTCGCAAAAAAGTCACCATGGTCTTCCAGAGCGGCGCGCTTTTCGACTCGCTCTCTGTCGCTGAAAACGTGGCTTTCCCGTTGCGCGAACGCCACGACCTTCACGAAGATCAAATTTTGCAGATCGTCAACGGACTGCTCGAAATGGTCGGTGTGAAAGAAATGGCCGAGCAGTTTCCTTCAGAGATGTCCACCGGCATGAAGCGCAGCGTAGCCATCGCCCGCGCCCTGGCCTCGCAACCCGAATGCGTCCTCTACGACGAACCCACCACCATGGTCGATCCCCTCATGGCCAATCTCCTCGGCGACCTCATGCAGCGCCTCAAACTCCAGCTCAAGCTCACCAGCCTGGTCGTAACCCACGACATGCGCCTAGCCAAAAAGCTAGCCGACCGCGTAGTCTTCCTCCACGAAAGCCGCGCCCTCTTCTTCGGCACCTATGCGGACATGGAAAAGTGCGAGGAACCCATCATTCAGGAATTTTTGGAGCTGGATGAGTTGAATATCGGGGTGTGAGGAGCCTACGAGGACCGTTCAGTGGGTGGGATCAGCAAGGCTCCTGGAATTCCCCGATCGAGCGTGGCGAGAATTGCGTCGTTCGACTTCGCCAGTCGCAGGAGGTGGCCATCTGTCACCTGCCTGGCGGTCTTGACCCAAATGGGAAGCTGCGAAATGTCTTGGTCGTCATTGAGAAAGCTGAATTTCACAAGCGTCGCTGCTTTCAGGCGGAGTAGCAGTTCTCGTGCGCTAGAGACGCTAAATCCATACTGGGGCGTTTGCGCAATGATTCGAACAAACCCAAGCTCACTGATCGAGCAGGTTGCAAGCTCGGTAAACCCGGTCTGTGTCCACCGTACCACTCGCTCGTGAAATTCATGCTTCTGAAGACCCAAGGCAACGAGCGCATTTACGTCCAGAAGATATCTCATGGGAAAGTCGAGAGCATTTCGGCGACTTGCTTGCTCGTTAGGACGGGTGCGTCCCCATCCACGCTCAGGACCGGGAGGCCGCTAAGAGGATCAATGATGATCTTTGCTTTCCGGCGGCGCGTTCTTCTCGGGGTCAGTATGATCCGCTCACCCTCGATTCGCGCATCGAGCGGATCGCCTGCTTTAAGACCAAGTTTTCGTCGTATCGGATTGGGTACTACCACTTGGCCCTTGGTCGAAAGTCGAGTCTGCATGGTAAGACTATCTTACCACGTTACTTGTTAAACACAAGGAAACGGCTGTTTGGGATCGCTTTGTAACGATCCATAGGAAGATCCGGGTGCCGGGTGCCCCATTTCTCGCGCCTTTTGCGAGAAGTGGGGCTTTTCTGTGGTCGTGGATCCAACCTGGTTTGCCCGAAACGGGTAAACTGGTGCCCGGAAAATTCCAATGGATGAGCAAACAATGGCGGGGACGGTGCTGGCCAGGAGCTGGGTTTCAAACTCAGCGCTGAGGCTGGCCGTATTCACCGGCATCTCTACGTTCGTCGTAACTTTCGGAATCGGGTACTTTGTTGAGAAGTTGCGGGTGCCGAAAAACGAAGATGTAACCTACGCGCTCCTGGTTTGGTCGAAATATGTTGCCGCGCCGCTCGCAGCCTCGGCTCTGCTGGGGGTGGTATCTTCGCGTGCGAGACACTGTCGGAACATTTCGCCAGGACGAACAGCTATCACAACAGCCGTGACGCCGTTCGTCGCGTTGTGCATGTTCAGCGTGACGTATTTCATCATTTCGGCCTTTTATTACGGGCGTATCACACCGCTAGTCGTCTTCTCAATTTTTGCCTTGGTTTTCAGCACAGTCGTAATCGTAGTGCGATGGTCTATACATCTTTTCTGCGGCCTCAAGAAGCCTTCGTGATTCGAGCGGTTGCTCAAAACCCCGCCCGCACTAACTTCTCCACCGTAATCGAACTCTCGCTCTTCGCCCCCGCCATCATCTTCTCCACATACTTCGCCATCACATCCACTTCCAGATTCACCGGATCGCCTACCCCCAGCGACCGCAAATTCGTCATCTCTGCCGTATGCGGAATAATCGCCACCCGCACTTCGGTCCCTTCAATCGCCGCCACCGTCAAGCTGATCCCCTCAATCGCCAGCGACCCCTTGCTCACGATGTACCGCGTCAACTCCGACGGGGCATTTATCGTTAACTCGTAATCATTTCCATCCGCGACCGGCGCGAATGAAATCACCGTCGCCACTCCATCCACATGTCCCTGCACGACATGCCCATCAAACCGCCCGTTGGCCCGCATTGGCAGCTCCAGATTCACTAGCGCTCCGTTTTTCAGCCGCGCAAACGAAGTCCGCTTCCAGGTCTCCTGCGCCAGATCAGCGGAAAACGACTCCGCCCCAATCTCCACCGCCGTAAGACAAACCCCGCTGACCGAAACGCTGTCCCCCACCTTCAACTCCGGCAAAACTTTCACGCAGCCAATCGTCACCCGCCGCTGCTCGCCGTTGACTGCGATCGCCGCCACCCGCCCGACTTCTTCGATGATCCCAGTAAACATAAAAGAAAAGCCGCCACGGATTTTCACGATCAACACGGATAAACCAGAACGAAAAAAAAGATCCGTGAAGATCCGTGTAAATCCGTGGCCAGTCTTTGACTTTGCCCCTAGTCCAGGTACGGGTCCCTTAAATACCCCTCCACCGCAAAATCCTCCCCAAAGCGATGCAGACGGAACGACTTCAAATGCGCCGCATCGCTTATCCGTCGAAACCCCGGCCCCGTCGCAAACGGCACCGCGCCCGCCCCCGCCAGAATCTTCGGCGCATAATACAGGAAAACTTTATCCACTACGCTCGCCGCCAGCGCCTCCCAATTCACAGACGCTCCGCCCTCGATCATCACGCTGATAATTTCCCGCTCCGCCAGCCATCGGCAAATTGCCTGCAAATCCGGACGCCCATCCACTCCCGTCGTCGCCACCTGCTCCACCTGAATCCCGTGGTCCAAAAGTTGCTGCTTCTTTTTCTCCTCCGCCAGCGAACAAAAAATCACGACATCATCCTTCGCCGTTTGCACAATCCGCGAACCCAGCGGCAGCCGCAGCCGCGAATCTAAAATCACCCGCAGCAACGGACGCCTCCGCCGCAGCCCACTCCGGTCCGTCAGCAACGGATTGTCCGCAATCACCGTCCCCACCCCCACCAGAATCGCATCATGCGCATGCCGCAATTGCTGCACATGCGCCCGCGCCTCGTCGCTGGTAATCCATCCCCCCGTCGGTCCCCCCGCGCCCAACGTTTTCGATCCAGAAAAAGACCCCGCCATCTCCTCCGGCGGCGGCGCAATCTTTCCATCCAGTGTCATCCCCGCCTTCAGCGTCACCAGCGGCAACTTGTAGCGAATAAATTTCGCAAACGCATCATTCAGCGGACGCGCCTCTTCTTCCAGCAACCCAGAAGCGACTTGAACTCCCGCCTGTCGCAGCCGCGCAAACCCGCGCCCGCTCACCGCCGGATTCGGGTCCGCCATGCACGCCACCACCCGCCGAATCCCCGCCGCAATCACCGCATCCGCGCACGGCCCCGTCCGCCCCTGATGCGAACACGGCTCCAAATTGATATACAACGCCCCCCCACGCGCCTTCTCCCCAGCCGCCTCAATCGCCAAAACCTCAGCGTGCTTCACCCCGTCATAAGTATGAAACCCCTCACCCACAACGCGTCCGCTGTCATCGACAACCACCGCCCCCACATTCGGATTCGGCGACGCCATTCCAATGCTCCGCTGCGCCAACGCCAGCGCGCGCCGCAGATGCTCCAGTTCGGTCTCAAGAGAATTTTTCACGGATAAGAATTACAGCGGTTTACTCTGTGATCGCTGTGTCCTCTGTGGTTAATGGTTTTCTGCCAGCCACCACTCCGGCACCCGATCACTCAAACAACGACTCCACAAACTCCCGCGGATCAAATCTCAACAAGTCCCCCGCCTTCTCCCCCACCCCGACATACCGCACCGGCAGCCCCAACTCGCGCGCGATGGCGACCACCACTCCGCCCTTCGCCGTCCCATCCAGCTTCGTCAGCACCACGCCCGTCACCGCCGCCGAATCAGTAAACAACTTCGCCTGTTGAAGCCCATTCTGTCCCGTGGTCGCGTCGATCACCAGCAGCACCTCATGCGGCGCCCCCGGAATGATCTTCTGCGCTGTCCGCCGCATCTTTTCCAGTTCCATCATCAAATTCGTCTTCGTGTGCAACCGCCCCGCGGTATCCACCACCACGCAATCCACATGCCGCGCATTGGCCGCCTCCAGCGCGTCATACAACACCGCCGCCGGATCGCCCCCCGGCTTCGTCCGAATCACTTCCGTCCCCGTTCGCTGTCCCCAAACTTCCAGTTGCTCAATCGCCGCCGCGCGAAACGTATCCGCCGCGCACAGCAACACGCTCTTGCCTTCCGCGCGCAACGTCTGTGCCAGCTTCCCAATCGTCGTAGTTTTCCCGGTGCCGTTCACTCCCACCACCAGCACGACTTCCGGCACTCCATCCTCTCGTGCCACTGGAGGTACATTCGCCGCCCTCAAAATCGCCAGCAACTCCTCTTTCAGCAGCCGCTTCAACTCATCCACATTCTTGATCTGCTTCCGGTCCGCCCGCTCCCGCAATTTCTCCAGCACCTGATGCGTGGTCTCGCTCCCCAGATCCGCCCCCAGCAGCGTCCCTTCCAGATCATCCAACGTATTTCGATCAATCTCCTTGCTGACTCCAACCGCATCGTCAATCCGCTCGCTGAGGTTCTCGCGCGTGCGCGAAACCGCCTCCTTCATCCGCTCAAAGAGCCCAGGTTTCTTCTCTTCGCCGCCAAACAATGACCAAGCCATAAGATTCTTGTGATTAAGATGTGATGTTTTTCATTATAACGATCAAGCCAGAAAGCCTTGCTCGACTACGTGCGGTCGTGGAGATTGCGGCAAAACCCATTAACCACAGAGGCCACAGAGGATCACAGAGAAAAAGAATCACCGCGACACAGAAACGAAGCCTCTGTGATCCTCAGTGTCCTCTGTGGTAAAAGGTTTTCGCGTGCAGTGAAGAAAAGCTAGCGGCGACCATCCCGCAAGAAGCTAAGAGCTAAGAGCTAAGAGCCAAGAGCCAAGAGCCAAGAGCCAAGAGCCAAGAGCCAAGAGCAGCCCCTCTACGTCCGATCCAACCCCAGCCCTACCTCGGGTTTCTGGTACATCACGCTGGCCGGCACTGCCCCCGCTCCTGCCGCCGCCGCTCCCGCCATCGGCACCGTCCGCGGCACTCGAATTTCGCCACGCTCGTAGATCGCCTGCAGCGCCGCCACCGCGGTCGGATCCAGCCGCTTCCCCGAAATCGAATGAATAATCCGCAGCGCGTCTTCGCAATCATGCGCCTGCTGATACGGCCGGTTCGTCGTCAGCGCATCAAACGTGTCCGCCACCGCAATGATTCGCGGTAACACCGGAATCTCATCCGCTTTATATCCATGCGGATATCCGCGCCCATCCAGCGACTCATGATGCAGCTCAATCCCGGGAATCATTTCCTTCAGTTGTGCCACCGGACGCAGAATGTTCGCGCCCTTGGTGGTGTGTGTCTTCATGATCTCGAATTCTTCCGCCGTCAGCGCTCCCGGTTTTTTCAGGATGCGGTCTTCAATACCAATCTTGCCGACGTCATGCAGCTGAGCCGAAACTCGCACCGTCTCCAGAAAATCTTCCGGCATCCCCATTTCCTTCGCAATCAGCACCGAGTATTTCGTGACCCGGTCAGAGTGACCACGAGTGTACGGGTCCTTTTCGTCAACCGCGCCGGCCAGCATCTGAATCGACGCCATAAACAGCTCGCGGTTTTCCGCCGCCGCTCGTTTCAGGTCTTCAACAAAATGCTCCAGCCCTTCCGACATCACGTTGAAGGTCTCCGCCAGTTCGCCAATTTCCGTGCGGCTCTTCAGCTTCACCCGCTGCGAAAAGTCGCCGCGCGCGATCGCATGACTCGATTCCGTCAAAATCTCCAGCGGATTCGTGATTCTCCGCGCCGCGATGATTCCGACTCCCAGGCTCAACGCGACCGCAAACAGCGCCAGGATCCGCGCTGTGTGTTGCATTTCATAAACGCTGCTATAAGCCTCGTCGCGCGGCTTCTGCACCACCACTGCCCAATCCAGATCGGTCACCGGGCTATAGGTCCCCAGCATGACCATGCCCTTTTCCCCACCCACCGTGAACTCGCGCGTAGCGGCCACCATCTGCGCCTTGCCGCCCTGCTCCACGAAGTTGTGTACGATTTCCAGGCTCGTCATGTCCTGCCCGGTTGCATACGGATGCCCCGCTCCCGCCACTAGCCGCCCCTGGCTGTCCACCACGTACGGTGTCAGTCCGCCGCTGCTGATCGCCTGCAACCGCCGGATCAAATAATCCAGGTCCACCACCGACGCGATCATCCCCAAAAAGCGTCCGTCGTAAGTTACCGGCGTGCTTACCAGCATCACCGTTCTCTGTCCCTTGCCGCTCCCCACCACCAGAGGCTGCCCGTTGTAGGCCCGCGATTCCTGCGCCGCTGCATATGCCTGTTCCAGTTCGCGCTGCAGGAACGCGTCCGGCTCAATTCGCCCGGCCGAGATTCCCTTGGCCTCGGTATTCAAAAGCGTGGCGTAATCCAGGTCTTCTGAAGATGAAATGAAGTTTTCCAGCAGCGCTCGCAGTTCCGGCGCCTGTACATGCTCGCCCGTGAAGTCGTTTCCGCTCGCCACTTGCAATGCCGAGGCCAGATTCGCCTGCATCAAGCGGAACGATTCCTGGTGCTGCGAAATGTCGTCGGCGACCGATACCGTGATGGTGTTCTGCAACAGCCGCTCATTGGTGATCAGCCGGTCGCGGTTGATCGACTGCACCTGCGACGAGTAGAAATACATCGGCACCACGCTGATCGCAACCAGCACGCTGAGAATCACGTACAGAATCGGAATCCGAGTTGGAAGGAATCTGGAGCCCAAAGTGGCCTTTCCCGGTGCCTCGTCCCCGTGGAGACACGAATTCCTCAATTTTATGGTTGGTTCCCCACAGAATCACGGCTTCCCGGCCGCCGCCCATTACCAAAGTACCGACTTCTTTGGCAGCCCGCTTGCGTTTGTAAGGAGTTGCGTTGGAAACGAGTTGCTTAAGAAGGATTTGTCTATTTAATAAAGGTCGATGTCATTCCGAACCGCCGCAGGCGGAGAGGAACCTGCTTCTCGCTTGCAGCGAGCCCCATCTCGCCCACCGCCCAACCGGCTCCCTACTGAACTACTCCCGCTTCGACGTCCGCGCCATCAATTCCTGAATCGCCTCTCCCGGCGATCTCCCCTCGCTCAAAATCGCATGCATCTGTTCGGTGATCGGCATCTCCACGTCACGCTCCCGCGCCAACTGCACCGCCGCATCTGTGGTGAACACTCCCTCCGCCACCATCCCGTGCATCGAAGCAATAATCTCCGCCAATTTCCGCCCCCGCCCCAACTCCACTCCCACACTGCGGTTCCGCGACAACCCGCCCGTGCACGTCAGCACCAAATCTCCCAGCCCCGCCAGACCAGACATCGTTTCCGCCCGTCCGCCGCAAGCCGTCGCCAACCGCGTAATCTCCGCCAGGCCACGCGTAATCAGCGCCGCCACCGAATTATGTCCCAACCCCAGCCCGTGGCAAACGCCCGCGGCAATCGCAATAATATTTTTCAGCGCCCCGCCCAACTCCACGCCCACTACATCATCACTCGCATAAACCCGAAACGCCGAGTCCCCAAATTCCCGCTGCACCGCCGCCGTCAGCCCCTCGTCCTTCGACGCAATCGTGATCGCTGTCGGGTCCCCCCGCGCCACCTCCGAGGCAAAACTCGGCCCGCTCAACGCTCCCACGGCGCAACCCGTCTCACCGGTGACCGCCTCAATCACCTCCGTCATCCTCAACAGCGTCTCTTGCTCCAGTCCCTTTGCCGCGCTCACTACCAACATCTCGCGCCGCAAATACGGTTTCATCTCCACAAACAACCGCCGGCAGTGCAGCGACGGCATCGCGCTCACCACCCTTTCCGCCCCATGCAGAGCCTCTTCCAAACTCCCCGTAATTAAAACGCACTCAGGGATCTTCTGCTCAGGAAGAAACGCCGCATTGACGTGCTCGCGGGCAATCGATTCTCGCACCTCTTTCTCAAATGCCCAGAGCGTGACGTCATGCCGTTGCTTCCGCCCCAGCACAACCGAAAGCCCCGTCCCCCAGGCCCCCGCCCCGATAATGGCAATTCTGCTCATGCGATCTTCATTATTATGCAATCTTATGAATGCGATTGACGCGCGCAATCTGGATCACGCAGCCCGTCTCTTCCGCCGCAGCCGGAACTTCGGCTCCGTCCCCCGCAACATACGCGCAATGTTCGCGTGATGCTTCAAAATAATCAACAAAGCCGCCGCCCCCAGCAGCAACGCCGGCTTCGCCTTTCCTCCCGTCGATAGCGCCATCGCGGGAAGGGAAGCCGTCGCCACAATCGACGCCAGCGCCACCAGCCGAAACGCCGCCAGCACCAAAACAAAAATCAAGAGCCCCAGCAAGATTGTTTTTGGAGTTAATACGAGAAACGATCCCAGCCCCGTGGCCACGCCCTTGCCGCCACGAAATTTCAGCCACACCGGAAAAATATGTCCCGCCACCGCTGCGAATGCCGCCATGAACGCCAGGTTTCGCGCATCATGCAACCCCACACCAAACAACCTTGCCAGACTCACTCCGCCGATGTGAGTGCCGCTCGAAGTCGCGCTGAAGCTTGTCCCAAGCACGTGCGTGGAATAAATTGCCAGAACCGCCAGCACGGCCGCTGCCCCCTTCGCTGCATCCAGCAGCAGCGTCAGCAGCCCCAGCGCCGGATCCGTCCGCGCCACGTTCGTCGCGCCAATATTCCCGCTCCCCGTCTTGCGAATATCCGCCCCGCGAAACCGCCGCACCAGCAAATACCCAAACGGAATCGACCCCAGCAAATACCCAATCCCCGCGCCAATCAAAATTGCCCGCATAAAGTTGTGTGCTTCTGGTTATTAAACCGATGTCATTCCGAACCCGCGCAGCGGGAGAGGAACCTGCTTTCCGCCCGCGCCGCCCAACTCTGCTCGTGTAGGGGCAGGTGCCCTCGCCTGCCCCACCACAAATTCCTGGTGAACCCATTACAGACGTACCCTGGAAGAAGCCGGGTGTCCCATTTCCCGCCCGCCTATGGCGGGAAAGTGGGGCTTTCCGCCAGCAGTGCCTCAACTCCTCACCCCAACCCAAACCGCGCAATCTTCGAATACCGCGACCCCTTCGGCGACAACTGACTGCGATACAAAAAGAACTCACGGCCCGCCATCCTACCAAACTCAAGAGGCTCCCGCCCCTCCAGCCGCTCCTGCAGCCTCACAAACTTCTGATTCACCCTGTCTCCGCTCCTCCTACTCGGTGCCCCCGACCCACTCCCAATCCGCGCCCCGCCCCGCGCCAGCGTCAAATGCGGACTAAACGCCCGTTCCTCCTTAGCAATTCCAATCCCGGACAATCTCTCGTCCACCGAGCGCGCCAACTTCGCCAGTCCCTCACCCGCATCAATCCCAATCCAAAAAACTCTAGCGGCCTTCACCGTAGGAAAAAATCCATGCCCGCCAAATGAAATGTCAAACGGCTCGGCTGCAATCGAACCCAACGCCTTCTCAATCTCCGCGACGCTCGCATCCGACCGCTCCCCGATAAACTTCAATGTCACATGCCACGATTCCGGCTCCGTCCATCTCACTTCCGGCGCAAACCCGCGCACCTCGCGCGCAAACTCCGCAATCCTCCCGCGGATACCTTCATCAATGTCCATCCCCACGAAAACTCTCATAGATGATTTCCAAAAAATATTAAAGCGATGTCATTCCGAACCCGCGCATCAGGCGAGGAACCTGTTTTTCGCCGGCAGCGAATTCCCATCTAGACTCTTCCACCCAACCCTGTCATCCTGAGCGCAGTAACTGCTTCGCGCATGCGAAGCAGCTACCGACTCGAAGGACCTTGCGTTTGCTAGCAGCGCAATCTAACTCGCAGGAATTCTCCCAGTCGCCCCCGCGATCATACCGCCTGCATTAGAATTGCGCTTGTAAGCCGCCATGCACTCCGACCTAATCCACGACTGGAACCCTCCCACCGAAATAACCCACGCACTCCTCAACGACGAAACCCTCCGCGACGGCCTGCAATCCCCATCCGTCCGCGATCCCTCCATCGCGGAAAAAATCGAAATCCTCCATCTGATGAATTCCCTCGGCATTAACGCCCTCGACCTCGGCCTCCCCGGCGCGGGCCCGCGCGCCGTCGAGCACGTCGAAGCTCTCGCCCGCGAAATCGTCGCCAACAAATTAAAAATCCGCGCCAACTGCGCCGCCCGCACCGTCGAGAACGACATCCGCCCCATCGCCGAAATCGTTCAGCGCACCGGCCTCAACATCGAGTGCGCAACTTTCATCGGATCGAGCCCCATTCGCCGCTACACCGAAGGCTGGACCGACGACTTCCTCCTCCAGACCACAGAAAAAGCCATCAAGTTCGCCGTCTCCCTCGGCCTCGCTTCCATGTACGTCACCGAAGACACCACCCGCTGCGACCCCGCCACCATCAAGCGTCTTTATTCCACCGCCATCAGTTGCGGCGCGCGCTCCATCGTCATCTGTGACACCGCCGGCCACTCCACCCCCGCCGGCGCCTTCGCCCTCACAAAATTTATTTTGGATGAAATCGTTCGTCCCAGCGGAGAAAAAATCCGCGTTGATTGGCACGGCCACAATGACCGCGGCTTCTCCGTCGCCAACTCCCTAGCCGCCCTCGCCGCCGGAGCCGATTGCGTCCACGCTTGCGCGCTTGCGACTGGTGAGCGAGTTGGCAACACGCCGATGGACCAGATGCTGGTCAACCTGAAGTTGATGGGCGTTTCTCCGTGGAACCAACAAGACCTCACCAGCCTGAAGTCTTGCTGCGAGTCCGTCTCCCGCGCGACCGGAGTTCCGATTCCCGCGAATTACCCAGTCGTCGGCGAAGATGCGTTTCGCACGGCAACGGGCGTCCACGCCTCGGCGGTGATCAAAGCGCTGAAGAAGAACGACATCGAGCTGGCCAACTCTGTCTATTCCGGCGTCCCCGCGCATTTGTTTGGATTAGAGCAGACCATCGACATCGGGCCAATGAGTGGGAAGTCCAATGTGATTTTCTGGCTGGAGCGCCACCACATTGCTCCCACAGAAGAAGTAGTAACCCGCATCTACGAAGCCGCCAAAAATTCCAACCACACGTTAACCGACGCCGAAATCAAAGCCTGCCTGTAGCCTGCCCCGCAGTTGCACCCCGGACTATAATTTTACCCATGACCCAAGAAGCCCACGAACTGCTACAAAAAGCGCTGACCCTGCCGGAGAACGAACGCGCCGAACTGGCCGGAAATTTGCTCTCCAGCCTCGACGCCACCGTCGATCAGGACGTGGACGCCGCCTGGCAGCAGGAAGTCGTCCGCCGCGCGACCGAGATCCAATCCGGCAAAGCAGTCACTATCTCTTGGGAAGAGGTCCAGCAGAAGGGACGTACCCTGTTGCATGGCAAGTAAACCGCTTCGATTCCATCCTCAGGCAGAACAAGAGTATTGAACATCGCTGGGTTGGTATCGACAGCGCAGCCTGATTGCAGCCATCAACTTTGAAAGTGCCTTTGATCACGCCGTAACCAGACTCCGGGAAGCTCCCCAGCGCTGGCCCATCTACTTCAAGGATTTTCGAAAATACATCCTGCGCCAGTTCCCCTTCAGCATTGTCTATCAGGATTTTCCTTCTGAAATCGTAGTCTTCGCAGTAGCTCACGCCCGCCGTCAGCCGGGATATTGGAGACATCGGACCTGAATGGGCAGGGATCGGGTGCCTTGTGTTTTGCGGCGACTTTTGCGTCCCTAGGGTGGACGCATTTTAGAGCGCAAGCGGGGTGCCCCCGGCGACGGTGGCGCGGGCGGGGGTGACGTTGTCGCCGTAGAGAATGCGGGCGTTGTAGCGATAGTCGGGGCGGCCGTCGCCGCGATAGTCGGCGATGCCGAGGCGGAAGGTGGTCGGCTGCAAGATTTGCGCGTCGAGGCGCGTCTCCCCGAAGAACGCGGTGTTGAAAGCTGACGGCGTATTCGCTGGAGCCGGCGACTGACCCGGATTCGCCAACGCCCACATCCCGATGACGGGCAGCGCTTTGCTCTGCGAGATGTTGGCCGAATCATCCAGCGCGTTCACGATGACGGAGAGTGTTCGGTTCGCCTGCGCGGGGAATTGAAAAAAGTCCGCGGTGCCGTATCCGCTCAGCGCGCCCGCCCAATTCCCAGACGCCGGAACCTGCACCGGCGCCGCGTAACTGGTCGGCGCATACCACGGCTGCTTCTGAACGGCGCTGCCTTGCATGAGAATGTCTTGCTGAACATCTCCGCCCAGCGTAACGTTCACAATAAACTGCTGCACGGACCCGGACGGCTGCACCTGCGACGTGGATCCATACGGCCCCACATTCTCCGACCACAGCGGATCGATCGCCTCGATTGATATCTGATACCGCGCGCTCGTTGCCCCGTTCGGAATCTGCAATCCCGCCAGATCGAAAAATCCTTCGAGCGCCTGATCGTCCGATCCGAAGCGGTCAAAGTTCAGCCCAGTCGCGTCGGTGTAACCCGTAATCACATTGCCCGCGTTACCGGCGAAAGAAAATCCCGACACCGAACTCACCACCTCTGCGCCCGAAGGCTGATGCGTCGCCGGATCAATCCACCGCGCCACTACATTCACGCCTTGCATGGCCTGCGCAGCCGCGCCGCTGGCATCGGTGAAGAAGACGCTGCCGTGAATCCTCGCCGTGGCCTGCGAGAAAATCTGCTTCCCCGGGAAATTGCCCACGTTCTGCGCCGTCACCGGATAGAGGCGCGAGAGCGCTGCCTGATCGTCCATCTTCGGCAGCGACGGATCGACCGTGCCGTGATTCGAATAGCAAACGGCTACCGGCACGCATCCGGTTGGATCAATCTCATGCATCAGCGGAAACCCGGCATAGTCCGCCGCTACCGCCGGAGGGTTTCGCGTGATCACATTCAAATTCGCCTGTGACCAGTCGAGGCCAAGTACCCGCCCCATGACCCGCACCAGGTGATATTGCAAGTCCGGCAACTGCGCCTGCGTTTGCGCGCAAATGCCGTTCATAATGATCAGGGCGTGAAGAATCTGCGCCGCGGCGCCGAGATTATCCACGCCGCCGAAGACGGAATTCGTGGCGCAGTACAGTGAATTGCTTGCCCCCGTTCCCAGCAGAGCATCGGTCACGGCGCCGTCGAGGTCATAAACAATTCCCACCGGAGTCGCGGTCGCGCTGGGCAAGACATCCGCGGGCATGGTCACCACGCCGTTCATCGACGTCACATTCGTCCCGCTGACATCTTCGGCCAGCTGCCCGCCGCGCACTGCCGAGATTGCCGCGGTGGGAATCGAGGTCCAATCCGCAAACGCATTGGCCACGAACCCATCTGCGCTCGGGCCTGGAAGCAGCGCGCTCAGGTCTCCCTGATCGGTGTAATAAGTCAGTGTCCCCGACGCCCAAGTCACTGCCGTACCTTTCGTCGCCGGATCGAAGTAACTCGCCCCCGCCACAAACTCCGGCCCGCCCGCATGGGCCAGTCCGCATGCGAAAGCAACCGCCGCTAATGCCGCGACTATTCGCATCGGATTATTCTCCCGCCCCATCCGATTGATCTGCCACGGCTCGCCGGATCTGACTAACCACCGTTTTCAACTGGACCAGCTTCAGGCGTTGGCTGCCCTCGCCGATACCAATCGGCATCTCCACCCGCTCGGCGCTATCCACTCGGTGTCGCCCCAGCCGCCCGCCCACCGGACTGGTCAGCCCGAGCCGGCTCTTGGGAAACAAGAACAGCAACACCCGCTCGCCAGGACGGTATCGCTCCCCGCTGTTCCACAACCCATCCCATTCGCGGATCGCAATCACCTGCCCGGCCCGAACTCCGCGAATTGCCGTCTGCACCCGAAACGTGATCCGCGTACTAGCCACCGCGCCGATGGAGGCAGCGGGAAGGTGCTCCACACGCAGCGCCGTCCCCGAGAAAATCATTCCCGAGTGGCGGGCGATCAGTCGCAAATTGTTAAAGGAGTTTCCCTCGCGTTCCGACAGAAGAAGCGAAGCCCGACCCCTCGCGGTTTCAGCCGAGGCAAGCCCGGAGCCCGCAACCTGCAAAGCCATCCACAAGAAGAGGGAAGCAATTAGAAGAAGCAAGCGCACGAATACCTCGCAGCGGAGGCCAGCGCTCTGACGGGAGCAAGCAAGATTGTAGTGATTCGCGGCGAAGACTTACTGTGACGTTGTCACAATTCCGGTGTGATCTCTGAACACATGGGCCAAATCCTAAAACCCCAGTCATCGTGAACGACGCCGATGGACTCAGGGCCTATCCCCTATGCTTGCCTTCCTTGCGGTGTTCCTTCTTCCATCTCTCGAGCAGATCGGGACCCTGGGCCAGACAGCCCATGACCCGATCAATATAATCCTCTGTGGCGGAGTTCGGGACGACCTGGCCGAACTTGTCTTCGCGCGATTGCGCGGCGGTCCCGGCTTTGATGCCGCGCTTGCAACGCCCGCCGGGCACGACCACCTTCCCGCTGAAATTAGATGGACCTACGCTCATGTTTTTTGGCCAACAACCAGCGACCAACGACCGACGACGGCCTCACTCCCGTTCCAAGAATATCTTCTCCGCCGACAAATGCGCCCCCGTCAGCAGCAGCAACCCGAGCAGGAACGCCCAGAACATCATGCTGGCCGAAAGTGAGAAGGGCCCATAGACTTCCTGAAAATTCAGCCGCGGCAGCGCCCAGAAGTATGAATACTTCAGCACCTCGGCCAGCAGTCCCATGATGAGCGCCGCCGGCAGCACTGCCCGCGCCGGGACTTTTCCATTCGGCAGCACCCAATAAATAAGGAAGAAGATGGCCATGCTGGCAATCGTCGCGAACGTCTTGGCGGTCAGGAACCCCAGCGCCCGCACCAGCCAGAAGTCGTGCCCGAAGGCCAGAAAGTGCAGCAGCACCACATTGCCCGCGCTCAGCGCAATCGAGATCAGGGCCAGAATTCCACAGGCAAAAGCCAACCCGAGCGAGATCAGTTGATTCCCCAGGTACGACCGGTTATTCGGAAACCTCCACACCCGGTTCAGCGCCACTTCCAGCGGCAGAAACACGCCCGTGGAAGTCACCAGCAGAATCACCAGAGAAAACACTTGCACCCGGTTCCGCGCCGAAGCCAGCGCACTCATGTTCCGGATGACAAAATCCTGCCCCGCCGGAAGATAATCCCGCAGAAGCTCCTTGATCACGTTGTACATGGCCGGCGACCGGAACACTCGTAGCGCCAGCGTCATCAACAGCAGCACAAAAGGAAAGAACGACAGAATCGCGTTGGCCGCGACCGAGAAGGCAAAGGTATGCACCTCGGTCCGCAGCAGATACTTCACCGTCGAAAAGGCCAGGCGGCGATAGTTTCGCGCCCGCCCCAGCCCCGCGCCGGGGGTGTCTTTATTCCCCGCCGGGGCCGCGCCCGGTATGGTGTTCAACGTCACAATCTATGAATCTTATCAAATACTTGCGGATATTCCTGCACCACGCACCCCCCGCAACATGCCTCCACTGCCTTATTCAAACGTTTTAGTTCTGCAAATTTCTCTTGCCATATCCCGATTTTCCTGAATAATATCGCTTGCTCAGTGCCCCAGGGTTGAGGCATTGAGTCTCTGATTCAGGCTGATGGCTGTGCCACGACGTCGAAATTCGCGCCCTTCGTCCCGTCCTCGGGTCTCCACCGGATGTTTCTCCGGCAGGTCCGGGGCTTTCTTGTTTGGGGCCTGACTGCGTGCTGCACCGCTTGGCTTGTTGCAAATGCTCTGTCTGCTTCGAGGGGGAAAGTTGAGGCGCAGGCCTCGCGAAGCATCCGGACAAATCACACCAAGGGGAAAGGAGTACGTCTGTGAGAGAGAAGGGTACAGTAAAGTGGTTCAACGGGGCCAAGGGTTACGGTTTCATCCAACGGTCCACCGGTGAGGATGTGTTCGTTCACTTCTCCGCCATCCAGGAAAACGGCTATCGCACTCTCAATGAGGGCGAAACCGTGGAGTTCGACCTGCTCAAAGGCCCCAAGGGCTTCCAGGCAGCGAACGTCAGCCGCGGCTAAATCGCCCTGTGCCACTTACAACCCTTCCAGCTGCCTGGGAGGGTTTTTCATTTTCCTCATTAACTAGGGATGATCTCATTCCGAAGCGCCGCAGGCGCAGAGAGCCTGCCCTGAGCGAAGTCGAAGGGAACCTGCTTTCCGCCCGCGCCTCCACCCACCATCCCGGACTCCCGCCCGCGCAGGATGCAATGCGCCGCTCCGTCCCGTCACGAAACGCCAAACGAGAACGAACCAGCGCATTGATCCGCAGTGTCTGTCGCGGGCGGCTGGTTATCGCGGAAAGCGCCTTTTCCCGACGCTGCTGGTGGCAATGATGCCCTGGTTCCCGCCCGCGCTGACAACCACCGCGTCGATCTCGGAACCGCTGTCCACGACCACAAAGTTGACGCCTACCGGCGGCCGGCCGTCGGTGAAGTTGAGGGTGAAGGTTCCAGTGCAGTCTGAATTCACGGTGTAAGTACCCGTGGCCGGAGTGTGAGTGAAGTCGGCGACGACAATTCCGCTGATGGTTACGGTATCGATCTGCGTGAGGTTGCCTTCGCCATCAAATTGCGTCATGGCCACGCCCACCTGGGGGCCAACCGGTCCGGGTCCGCCCAACTTTGCGCCCTCGAGGGTGAATCCATAGACGCCCTTGATGAGCCGGTTGTTGCAGGCCCAGGAGTTGCTCTGTGCGTAGACCAACCCTGAGCTTCCTAATGTCAGCAGAAGCAACGCGACTGCGCTTGCCAATAACTTTTTCATAACTTCTCCTTGAGATCCCGTTTGATTTTTTTGAAGGTGCTTCTTCCCCGGCTTTGTCTGGTTTATCAGGCACGCATCGCCGAGGTTGTGTGCTTTCTATCGCGCCCCTGCTGCCCGGTCAATTGACCCGCCCTAACCATTTTCTGACTTGCTAAACCGAAGTTGCCGAAGGGGTTATCGGAGTGTCCTTAATTAAATTCCTGGAGTAGAATCCCTTGCAGGTTTTATGGACGCGCCTGCCAGCTCAGTCCGCCGCATTCGCACCGGGCTTTTCGAAATTGACCTGTGCGCCGGCGACCTGCACAAAGCTGGTCGTAGAGTCCCGCTGCAGGAGCAACCCTTCCGCGTCTTGGCCATGCTGCTCGAGCGTCCCGGCGAAGTAGTGACTCGGGAGGAGTTGCAAACGCGCCTCTGGCCCGCCGACACCTATGTCGGCTTCGACGAAGGCCTCAACACAGCGATTCGCAAGCTGCGCGTCGCCTTCGACGACTCCGCCGATAACCCTCGCTTCGTCGAAACCCTTCCGCGCCGGGGATACCGTTTCGTCGCACCCGTCCACGATGCGGGCGCGCCTTTTCCGCTTCTCCCTCCGAAAGGGGCCGCCGCGGGCGCTACGCCGCGCACCCGATCCGGGCGCCGCAAGATGTTGGCGGCTGTGGTGGCCCCGGCTCTGCTTCTTGTTGCAGCCATCGGCATTTATCTCGGGCGATCCCGCTCCTCAACCGCAATCGCCCCCAAGCGCCTGATGCTGGCCGTGCTGCCTTTCCAGAACATGAGCAATGACCCCCAGCAGGACTACTTCAGCGACGGCCTCACCGAAGAGACGATTACCGACCTTGGCCAGCTGAGCCCCGAACACCTGGGTGTGATCGCGCGCACCTCGGCCATGTCCTACAAGCACACCAACAAGACCGTCAGCCAGATCGGTCGTGAATTGGGCGTTGACTACATCCTCGAAGGAAGCGTGCGACGGGAAGGCGGGGAAGCGCGCGTCAGCGCGCAGCTGATCCGCGTCAGCGATCAGACTCATCTTTGGGCGCAAAACTATCAACGTCACTTGCATGACCTGCTGCAGATCGAGAACGAACTCGGCACCGTGATCGCCCGGCAGGTGCAGATTAATCTCACCCCGCAACAAGAGATCGATCTTTCCAAGATTCGCACCGCCGATCCCGATGCCTACGATCTGTACTTGAAAGGCCGCTTCTACTGGAATGAGAGAAATCCCGCCGCCATCAAGGAGAGCATTCGGTACTTTCAGCAGGCGGCGACAAAAGACCCTGACTTTGCCCTAGCTTACGTCGGCCTCGCCGACGCCTACAATATCGGCAACATCATGGGCGCCTTTTCGCCGAAGGACAGCCTGCCCCTGGCGAAGGCGGCGGCCACCGAAGCTTTGTCGCTGGATCCTTCGCTGGCCGAAGCCCACGCCGCCCTGGGCATGGAGTTGTCGCACTACGAGTTTGATTTTCCCGGAGCGCAAAAAGAATTTCTGCGTGCCATCGAACTGAACCCCAACTCTGCATACGCCCACCTCTTCTACTCCAATTGCTACCTCGCTCCCATGGGCCGGATGGCGGAAGCCATCGCTGAGAACGAGAAGGCCCTTGAACTCGATCCGCTGTCGCTGCCGATCAACAACTTCATGGCCATGACCTACATGTTCGCTGGAGACTACGAAAAATCCTACCAACAGTTTCAGCACACCATCGCCATGGATCCCACTTTCCCGCTTGCCCACGAGTACTTTTCCTTCCTGCTGAAGATGATGGGAAGATACGAGGAAGGAATCGACGAGCACGAGAAAGCCGAGCTGCTGAGTGGCGCTAGCCCCAAGGATGCCACCGCCGAGGCCGCCAGCATGCTGCAAGCCTTCAAGACCGGCGGCCAGCACGGACTATGGCAAAAAAATATCGAGCTGATCCTGGCCGCGCAAAAGCGATCAGGCAATGACTTCGTCTCGGCAGGCGTCGTCGCTTCGGTCTACGCGCTCTCGGGCGACAGGGACAGCGCCTTCAAATGGCTCGACCAGGCCTACACCGAACGCGACGGCGAAGACATCACGCTCCTGAAGTGCGACCCTTCCTTCAAGAATCTGCGCGGCGACCCCAGATTTGCCGACCTGTTGCGTCGTATGGGCCTGCCCGCGTAGCGCGGTGTCGTCGAATCACCTTAGCTCAATCGAAACCAAGTCCCCATCCGCCCTCCCGCCACGCTTGTAGTTAATACTCACCACCATGTTCTTCCAGGCACAGGAAAAGTTCTGTGTCGCAATCACTGCCAGATTCTTGTAATCGTCCGTCCGCAGCTTCAGCGTTCGATTCTCCGCCGTCACCGTTACCACGGCCGCCGGGGCCTGCGCGCAGTCCACGGCCACCAGCGTCGCCCTCATGAAGTGCACGGGACGCTTATCCGCTGCCGGTTCCGCTGCTGGCGCCTCAGGTTTCGTCTGGTCTCCATCTTCTTCGTCATCGACCTCGTTCCGCTTCTGCGTGTTGGCCGTGATCACTTCCTGTTTTCCGCCCTCCGCTTGCGGCGGAACGCCGAATTTCTTGAGGAATGGCAGGTTGTCCAATTCCTTCTTCGCCGCGCCCGCAATCTGCGAATTCTGGCTTGCCTTCAGCCGCTCCAAAACCGACGTCGCCTCATCCCACTTCTTCATGGCCAGATAAGTCTGCGCCAGCCGCAGTTGATAACTCTCATTCCGCGGGCTCATCTGGATCGCCATCAGCATCGCGTCAATCGCCGAATTCGACCCGCCTCCGGTCAGCCGAGCCCATCCCAGCAGCGCATATGCCTCGGCAAAGTCCGGATACTCGTCAATCACCTTCTGCAAGCTCTGCATGGTGTTCGCCAGCCCTTGCACCCTCGAGCCTTTTTCCCCGCTGTGATAACTCGCCTCCGCCAGCCCGAACCGCACCCACGGATCTGACGGATTCATTTCCAGCGCCGTCTGCAGCTCTTCAAACGCCTCGCCGGTTTCGCCCTTCAGAACATGCGCCCACGCCAGCGCCCGATGCACCACCGCGCTGTCCGTTTTCTCGTCTGCCGCCAGTTGCTGTAGTTGCTGCACCGCCTGCGCCCGCCGCTCCGGAATCCGCAACTCCATCTCCGCGATCAGCGCCTGCGCCTCTGCCGGCCCCATCTGCCTTGAGCTGCTCCCGACGTCGTCCACTTCCATAGGCAGCGGCAACTCATAAAGCACGTTCGCGGTTGCCGCCGGGGTGCCCAGCTTCTGCGCATACATCGCATCCACCAGCGGTTTCAGCGAATGAAAGTAATCCTTCACCGCCTTATCCAACTCCGCCACACTCATTCCGAACGCCAGCTGCACTGCCTGCTCCGCCGGCATTTTCTGGTTTTCCACCAGATCAAAATAATTCCCGGTCTGCTCCAGCTTGTGCTGATTGATCAGGTAATGCACCAGCATCCACGACTCCGCGTAAAACAGAGTCTGATGCGTCCCCTCCTGCCCGTTGACCACCCGGTTCTTCATGCTGAACAAATCGGGCAAGCGTCAACCACACCGGCGCCATCAGGATGTCGGTATGCGATCTTCAACCCGCTGACCTGCGTCTGGTCGTCCAGAATGTCGGTCTGCTGCAGCGGATTCAGCGTCGGATCGGTTCCCACCTCGGTCTTGCTGCCAGTGAAATTCACCGACGAAAAATATTCCGCAAACCCTTCGTCAAACCACGGCTGCGTCGGCGGATAGTTATAGGTCAAAAAATAATGCGCAAACTGATGCTCCACCGCCCGCCAGCTGTCCGGCAGAAACAAATTCAGCACCACAAAAATCCGGTCGTCGCCGGTCAGCCAGAACGCCGGCACCGAAATCGGCTGCCCGCCCTTCATCGGCGCAACCTGAGCAAAGTCCTTGTCGCTCTTGAACGCGATAATCTCCATCGGCTCCGACATCCTCAGCCTATGCTGCCCCATCAACGCCCCATAAAAGGCCCGCATCTGCTCGAACCGCGCCGCCACTTCATGCCCTCGCTTCTCGCCGGCGTCGGTGTACACAATGAAGTGGTCGGAACTGATCCGCAGCCATTGTGGCTGGTCAGCGGCTAGGGCGGGGTGCGCGAGGCAGAGCAGGCACAGGGAGGAAATCAGAACTCGAATTCGGCGGAGGAAATGACGGCAGGCCATTGCGCTATCCAATGAAGAGATTCTACCCCGCACCCGCGCCCGCGTGGGGACAGCCGCCCCCGGCTGTCCAGCGGAGCGAAGCTCCGCAAGATTTGCGCTTCGCGAAGTCTGTGACCAGTTCCGGAGGAACGCCCGCCAATAGCCCAGCGCTTCAGCGCTGGGTGTCCGTGCGAGAGCACCTGCGTCCCGTAGGGACGCCTGCATAACTCCCGAATCTATATTGCACGTATTAAGGTTTTTCCTTATTATGGGTCTATGAATGTCACCCTGTCCCTCGACGACAAACTGGTCAAGGAAGTCAAAAAGCTGGCCGTAGATCGCGACACCACCCTCACCGGCCTGGTCCGCGAATACCTGGAAAAACTGGCCGCAGAAAACGCCACTTCCGGACGCAAGCGCCGGGAGCTGGAGGCGCTCGAGCGCAGTTTCAAGCAGTTCCACCGCAAGCTGGACTATGGCAAGCGAACCTGGAAGCGGGAAGACCTCTATGTCCGCTCCTGAATTCCTCGACAGCAATGTTCTGGTGTATGCGCACGATGACAGCGATCCAAGAAAGCAGGAGATTGCCCAGGGACTGGTTAGGCGCGCCGTGCTGGGCGAAATGGTGGTTTCGACGCAAACTCTTGCTGAATTTTCGGCGACCTTGCTGCAAAGATTTTCCACGTCATATTCTTCAGATGAGGTCCTTGGAATTCTCGACGCGCTTGCGCCCATCAAGCTTGTAGTCCCCGATGCAGGAATCGTCCGCCGAGCAGTAGAGACGCACAAAATCTACGGTGTGCATTTCTACGATGGAATGATCGTGGCCGCCGCTGAGCGCGCAGGTTGCGAACGGATCTGGTCGGAGGACTTGAATGCCGGGCAGAAATATTTTGGCGTAGAGGTAAGAAACCCGTTCAAGGGCTAGCGCGGATGGCCCAGTTCCTGGTGTCTAATCCTCCGCGCAGCAAGTTCCGGAGGAACGCCCGCAATAGCCCAGCGCTTCAGCGGTGGGTAGCTGTTCCCAACACCCGCGTCCCGTAAGGACGCCTGCCATCACCCTGAAATGTCGGTCGGATTTTGGCGTCACTTCACGCCTCCGACTGTTGCGGTCAACAGCACCACGCGGCCGTGCGCCGTTCTCACCGCATCCGCGGCTTGGACAACGTCACCGTAGCTTGCCTCTGGATCGCCATCGACGTATACCGTCCAATTTGCGCGTGTGCTGAACAGCGTGGCGTAAGCGCCGCCGGGACGCCCTCGATGCGATCAGTCTCGCGTTCAGATAATAACGATGTTCGGCATCTACTCGGATGACAATAGGTTGAGTCCATCGGTCAAATGAACCTGCATAGGTAGTTGCCGGAAGCGCGTGGACAATGATCCCCCTTGAGTCGGGATCCCGTATCGCGGTTAATACCCAGAGGCCAGCCACGCAGCAAAACACAATTCCGCCAGCGAGCATTCCAAACTGCGGTAATTGACGAAACAGCCCTTTGTGAACGGAGCTCTGACCCACAGTCTGAATAGACACCGCTTGAGGCCAGGATGCCTCAAGCTGGAAGGCGCAGTGCCGCGATCTCTGCGTTCTCGGCGGTGAAATGCTCTTACTCGCGGCGCCACCAACTCCGCCTTCAGCACCGCCGGCATCTCATCCCCTCGGAAATACAGCCCCTTGGCCGCCTTCATCTCCGGCATCGCCACATACGGCTTGCTGTAGTCGTTGTTCGCATTCCAGAACAAGAACCCAATCCCGCCCTTGTTCTTCGCCGTCAGAACCTGCACTTCAATATATTTCGGAGAATACGTCTTCGTCCGCCACGCAAACGCCTGCAGCCACGGACGAATCACCACCCCGCTCCCCGCCGTGATCTTCTCAAACCGGTCCATCGACTCGCCAATAAAATGCTCCGGCTGCGTCCCCCGGCTTGGCGATCCCGTCCATCCCGAAAAAGTGTGACGGATAAATCATCGGCGACAGCACATCGCAATACTTCGCCATGCGCACAATGTCCTGCCCCGTATGCGCCAGGTCAGGCCCCCGCTGCCAAGCCATCACTCCAAACACATCCAGCGAAAGCAGCACGCCCTTCGGATGCAGCGATCGTATAAGCCCTTCGCAGGAAGTCCGCAATCACATCCGACCGCTGCCACTCCGGATGCTTCTTCTGATACGAAAAGCTCGCGTCCTTCTGATCGCCTTCGGCAGGGAAGCGGACATAATCAAACTGAATCTCATCCGCCCCGCCTTCCGCCGCCGCCAGCGCCAGCGCAATGTCATACTCCTGCACTTCCACTTGCGACGGATCCGTCCACACCAGCTTCCCGTTTTCCCGCCACGGCTGCCCCGTCTTCTGCGACTTCACCGCCAGCTCCGGATGCGCCACCACCAGCCGCTCATCCCGGAACATCGCAATCCGCGCAATCGCATGCATTCCCTGCGCATGCAAAAAGTGCGTGTACTTCGCCAGATCGTGAATGTAAACCTTGTGCTCGCCAATCAGCGGATGCTGAAACGGAATATTCACCGTCCCATCGCTATCCTTAATATCAAACACCACCGCATTCCCGCCCGCCTCGTGCCAGCGCTTGCACAATCTTGATTCCGTGGTCGCTCGCCGCCATCAGCCCAGTCAAATAAATCGCGCGGACTTCAAAATCCTTCGCCACCGGCACCGGCTTCTCAGCAATCGGCGCCGACAAGATTCCCGGTATCACCAGCTCCTGATTCGGCTTCAAAAACGTCCCGCTAAGATTCGGATTGACCGCGCGCATCGCCTCCGCCAGTTCCGACGACGTCAAATACGAACTCTGCCCCAGATAATGCCGCGCCACCGCAACCACCGTGTCTCCCCGCTTGGTTTCGTAAAGCGCCGTCCCCGGAGCCGGAATTCTCGGCGCCGGCGGCACCGGTTGTGTCACCGTGACGCTGGCCTCAACCAGTTTCGCATGTCTGCGACTCAGCCACCGCGTCTGTCGGTTCGAAAGTTAGTCACTCCCACGCCAAACACCAGCGTGGCGACGATCATCAGTAGTTTCGGATTACGCCAGCTCAAGATTCTTTCTCCCGCAGATATCACTTTTTCCGATGCTACTGATGCCCAATTCCGCTCGCCAGTTACGAGCGGCCACGCCCGTCAGAACGTATCGGTTAATTGAGGCTTTATCTATTGACTATGAGATGTCATTTACCAGACGATGTCATTCCGAACCGCCGCAGGCGGAGAGAGCCTGCCCTGAGCGACTCGACCAGAGGGAAGGAGTCGAACGGGAACCTGCTTTTGCTCGTCCCCAGCCGTGCCCCGTCTAAGCCCCGAAGTCCCGAAGCCTGAAGCCCTCCCGAAGCCAGAGAGCCTGAAGCCCACAAAATTTTCCCACCCTGCGCAAACTATTTCCCTTTACACGATCTTCCTTGGTAATGTAAGTGACTCCTCCAGTTCGGCTCGAGCATCTAAGTCCTGTAGAAGGAGGGCTGTGGAAGGTTATTAGAGTTGGCTAAGGGCTTGCTCTACTGCTAAGTGAAGCTGGTTCACGGAAATGACGAATACCTGACAAAAATTGTCATTCCCGGGAATTAGCCGCCAGCCCCGAAGCAGGGGCCCAAAAGGAGATCAGGGCCACACTATGAAGACCATTGCCAGCACGGTTCTAGACCCAACGCCGTCGCAGCACGATGCCCGCGACTTCGAAGCTGGACTCCGCCGCAAAATCGTCGGCCAGGACGCCGCCGTCGAAAAAGTCGTCGAAATCTACCAGATGTTCCTCGCCGGCCTGAACGCCCCCAATCGCCCGGTCGGCAACCTGCTCTTCCTCGGACCCACCGGTTCCGGCAAGACCCGCGTCGTCGAAGCCCTGGCCGAATCGCTTTTCGGCGACGCCCGCGCCTGCATCAAGATCGACTGCGCCGAGTTCCAGCATTCCCACGAAATCGCCAAACTGATCGGTTCGCCTCCGGGCTACCTCGGTCACCGTGAGACTCATCCCCTGCTGACCCAGGAAGCGCTGAATCAGTGGCACACCGACAAGCTCAAGCTCTCGATTCTTTTGTTCGACGAAATCGAGAAGGCCTCTGACTCGCTCTGGCAGCTTTTGCTCGGCATCCTCGACAAGGCCACGCTCACCCTCGGCGACAACCGCCGCGTGGACCTCTCGCAGTGCATCATCATCATGACCTCAAACCTCGGCGCCGGTGAGATGACCCACCTCGTCGAAGGTGGATTCGGTTTCGCCCCCAAGATTCAGGTGGTCGATCAGGGCCTCGACGACAAAATCGATCGCACCGCTCTCGAAGCCGCGCGCCGCAAGTTCACGCCCGAGTTCATGAACCGCATCGATAAGGTCGTGGTCTTCAAGACCCTGCGCTCCGAGCACTTGCAGCAGATTCTCGAAATCGAACTCGGCATGGTGCAGCAGCGCGTCCTGATGGCCTCAGCTGCCAACCAGTTCGTGTTCTCCTGCACCGAAAAAGTGAAAAACTTCCTCTTGCACGAAGGCACCGACCCGCGCTACGGCGCTCGTCACCTGAAGCGCGCCATCGAACGCCATCTGGTCTTTCCCGATGGCCAACCTGGTCGCCACCAACCAGATCCGCCTCGGAGATTTCATCCGCGTCGATCTCAACGCCGAAGGCAGCCTGACTTTCGTAAAAGAAGCCGAAGGCGCCATGGTCCCCTTGCTGATGGAGCGTTACGGCGCCGCCGCCGGCACCGCGTCCATGGCCGCCCGCGCCGCCAAGCCCATCGCCAAGCCCAAAGAGTTCACCGCCACTCCCGGCACCGAACTCAAATAGATTTTTCTGATGTCATCCCGACCCGTCCGCTGCAAGCGGACGGGCGAGGGACCTTACGTCCTCCAGCCCCACACGTGAAGTCCACAGGACTGCCCATGCCTGTGTGGGTGCGGGGACCGGTCGTGGAAAAGCAATCACGGGAGAGCATCGTGGAAGAACGATCGTAGGAGAGTGATCGTAGGAGATCCGCCGTGGAAGAGCGGCCCTTCAGGGCCGCGTCAGCGAATGCGTTTGATTTTGGGGCTTTAGCCGCGGCCGGCTCTAAAGGCGTTCTGCTCCTTCTTCCGCTATCGCGGCCATAAATGGCCGATCTTCCACCTACTTCGGATCCACATACTTCACCACGATATAAACAATCTCCTCGCCCTCGATCTTCTTCACCCAATGCGGCATCCCATTCGGAATCCGAATGAAATCGCCCTTCCCAATCGTCCGCTCCTCGCCCCCCGTAATCCCCGTTCCGCGAATCTGTCCCGGCTCCTCCGGCTTCGATCAATCACCGTTCCCCCCGTCACCAGCACACATCCTCCATCGATCACATACCAAACGTCCGTCTCGGTCGTATGTACCTCGGCCTTCCCCGGCTGCGTACGCCGCAAGCAAAATCCCCGCATGGTCCGGCGTCCGCTCAATCAGATTGATCTCCTGCTCCCCCATATTCGCCCGGGCCTTCCGAATATCCTCTTCAATCTGCTTCCCCGGAACATAAACCAATTTCGCCGCTTCTTGCCCCAACGCCGCCACCGCGAAAAGCAACACGCCCACCACCATCAAAATTCTTGTCATCATTAATGATTCTCCTGGGAAATCTCCTCAACCCGTGTGGGTCGGAAACTCTTGTCCGACGCTTTTGACCTTGATACGTCACCACACAATCCTCAGCCCCTTGTAGAGCCGAAATTTATCGTCCGACGTCACTACTGGAATCCCCTCGACTAGCGCTTGCGCAATAATCTGCCGGTCGAACGGATCACCGTGGTGCCGGGGAAGTTCGAATAAAGACAGTGCGTGTTGGCCGGTGAAGGGTAGAACCCGGATATCCAGATCGTCAAGCGCCTGCTGCGCCGTCTCGGCAGACAGACCCAGCTTTCCCAGCGACGTCTTAATCGCGATCTCCACCAGCGAAATCGCGCTCAGCTCAAGAATGTTTTCCGGATTTTGCAGCGCAGCAACCGCTCGCTTGCTGAGTCTTTCAGGTTCATCCACCGCGAAGATCAGGACAGAGGTGTCCAGGAGCAGGCGCACGTTTATTTTTGTCCCACCGCGCGTCCCGCCAGGAAATCCTCCACCTCGTCATCCGTCATCGGCTTCGCCCAGCCCGGATCGAGGACCTGGATTTTCCCCCTGAGCGTCCCTAACTCGCGCTTCTTACGGCTGGGTTCCTGGGTGCGCACAATGTCCACCACTGGCACGCCCCGGCGGCAGATGGTCACCGGCTCTCCATCCTCCACCGCCTTGATCAACTCCGGCAGTTTGTTCTTGGCATCTGCCACGCTGAATTGCATGGAATCATGATAGCTATCTGGGATAGCTATGTCAAGAAGTCCTGGTGACTCTGGACCTCACACCAACCCAATCACCAACCCGCCCACGGCAATAATCCAAAACCATAACCCGCTGTCAAACCGGTCCAGCAGCCAGAAGTAAACACTCGACAATACAAACGCAATCCCACCCCCCGACCAAGGCCCTTCAATCCCGCCCCCGAGAAACAGTCCAAAGAGCGCCGCAATCGCCCCATAAATCCCGGAGCACAAAAAGGCTTATTCGTCTGGATGAGAATCTGAATCAGAGCAATCAAGACCAACGGGCGAACGAAAATCACTCACGCCTCCCCACCACGAAGCCTTCTACCCCAGCAACCCCTCCACCACCCCATAAACCCCATCCAGCGCCGCATCCAGCGCCCGCCGCATCCTTCCCGCCCGCCTCCGCCAAATCCGGACGCCCGCCGCCCTTCCCCCCAACCTTCTGCGCCACCGGCCCAATCACTTTCCCCGCCTGTATCCGCGACGTCAAATCCTTCGTCACGCCCACAATCAGCGACACATTCCCATCCGTCGCCGACCCCAGCACCACCACCCCCGACCCAATCTTGTCCCGCAGTTGGTCCACCAGCGTCCGCATCTGCCCCCGGTCCAGATTGTCCACCCGATGCGCCAGGACTTTGACCCCGCGCACCTCTTTAATCTTCTCCCCCGCCGACGCCACCGAAGAAGACGCCGACTTCATCCGCACCTGATCCAATTCCCGCGTCAGCCGCTTAATCTCCGCGTCTTTTTTCTCAAGCTCTGCCTTCAACGCCTCGGCCGGCGACATCACGGCCTCTCCGGTTTTCCCGGAACTCTCCTCGACAATGGGTGCCCCATCTTTGCGCGCTTTTTGCGCAAAGGTGGGAACCACGAACCTCGACACCACGTTCTCCAAGCTCATGATCCCGACGAAAATGCTGTAACGACCCCTCCCCCGTAACCGCCTCCACCCGCCTCACCCCCGACGACACGCTTCCTTCCTTCAATATCTTGATCAGCCCAATCTCCCCCGTCGCCGCCGTATGCGTCCCGCCGCACAGCTCCGTCGAAAAATCCCCAATCTTCACCACCCGCACCCGGTCGCCATACTTCTCCCCAAACAGCGCCATCGCGTGATACTTGTTCACCGCCTCATCAATCGGCACGTCGGCAATCGTCTCCACCTGCATGTTGCGCAGGACTTCCTTATTAATCATGTCCTCGATGTCCTGCAGCTCCTCATCCTCGACGGCAGTGAAATGCGAAAAATCAAACCGCAAATGCCCCGGCGCCACCAGCGACCCCGCCTGCTTAACATGCTTCCCCAAAATTTCCCGCAGGCCAGCATGCAACAAATGCGTCGCCGTATGATTCCGCATCGTCGCTTCGCGGATTCCGGTATCCACGACGGCGTCAACTTTATCGCCGACTCGAATCGTCTGTTTGGCGATAACCTGATGCGCGCGGATGCCTTGAATCGGGTAGTAGCCACCCGTCACTTCGGCGACGATAGCGTTGTGATCGTCTGAATAAAGCCAACCACGATCTCCCACTTGTCCTCCGGACTCGGCGTAGAAGGGTGTGCGGTCGAGGATGATTTCACCGGAGTCCCCGGGCTTCAGTTCGTAAATGCCCTGACTTCTGCCAATTATGTGAAGTACCTGGCATCCATCTACATGAGTAGATTTGTATCCCTCAAACTCCGATTTAGGCAGCTGCTGGTACTCGGGATTAGCGGTTTGCTTAGCCGCTCCTTTCCACGATGCGCGGGCACGTGCCCGTTGCTCGTCCATCGCCCGATCAAACTCAAGATTGTCGAGTGTCAGCCCTGCATCGCGTACTGTGTCTTGGATGAAATCCATTGGGATCCCGAACGTGTCATACAACTGGAATGCCTGCGTTCCGTCGACACGGGGGGTGCTAGAAAGCGCTTTCAACACCCGTACTTCAAAGTCATTTCCGTCTGCAAGGCCGAGTAGTGGCTTGACCTGGGACGAAAGCAGCACAGCAGCTTTCTCCGGCGAATCCGGGAGAGACCCGTCGGGGGTGGCACTTATGACACGGGCTACTTCATCAGGATAGTTCTTTCCGTCGCCGCGCCAATCCTTCACAACCTGTTCCAAACTCCGGCGTTTGTGCATCACGCGCGACGACTTGATTAGGTCATCGAGCCTCTCTAGACCAAGCTCCATTGTGTGGTGGAATCGGCGCTCTTCTTCTGCAACGACCCGTATTACATCCCCTGTAGCAGTTAGCTCCGGATATACGTCGCGCATCATTTTTTGGACCAGAATGACCATCTCGGTTAGGACGACCGGTCGCTTCTGCCCGAGCAGCCAAGCGTGACGCATGGCTCTGCCGCATAATTTTCCGCAAGACGTAACCCCGGCCCTCGTTCGCAGGGAAGAACTCCGTCCGCAATCAGAAACGTCGTTGCCCGTGAATGATCCGCAATCACCCTTAACGACGCGGCTGACTTCGCATGCGCCTCCTTCTCCAATTCCTTGGTGAGGGAAGTTCCCGTCAGCTCCGCCGCCCGCTCAATCAGCGGCTTGAACAAATCCGTCTCATAATTCGACACCACATCCTGCAGCACCGCCGTCACCCGCTCCAACCCCATCCCTGTATCAATCGAGGGCTTCGGCAGCGGATTCAGTTTCCCCGACCCATCCCGATCAAACTGCATGAACACCAGATTCCAAATCTCCACATAGCGCCCGCAATCACACGGAAACGCACAGTCCGCGTGCCCCTGGTCCGACGCCCTTGCCCCCATGTCGTAATAAATCTCGCTGCACGGCCCACACGGCCCGGTGTCGCCCATCTGCCAGAAGTTGTCTTTCAGGCCGGCCTCAAAAATCCTGTCCTTGGCTACGCCCTGCGCCACCCACAAATCGTGCGCTTCGGCATCGCGCGGCACCCCGCCTTCGCCGTTGAAAATCGTCACATACAACTTGTTCTTTTCTATGGCAAACCATGCGGGTCGAAGTAATCAGTTCCCACGCATACCCAATCGCATCCTTCTTGAAGTAATCGCCAAACGAAAAATTCCCCAGCATCTCAAAAAACGTGTGATGCCGATTGGTAAACCCGACATTCTCCAGATCGTTATGCTTCCCGCCCGCCCGCACACACTTCTGCGAAGAAGTCGCGCGCACGTAGTCGCGCTTCTCGAGCCCGAGAAACACATCCTTAAACTGGTTCATCCCCGCATTAGTAAAGAGAAGTGTTGGGTCGTTATGCGGCACCAGCGAAGACGAATGGACCTCCCGGTGCCCCTTCGCGATAAAAAAGTCGAGAAACTTCCTGCGGATTTCGAGCCTGTCAGCATAGTGGAAGTTCAATCATAAACGACTTAACCCCCCTTCGACTTCGCTCAGGGCAGGCTCCGGCCGCAGAGGATCACCGATAGAAACCTGAAGAAGCACTCTGTGATCCTCTGTGCGCTCTGTGGTCATGTTCAAGCGTTGAGATCAATCAGCAGCCGGAACGGATTACTCCGTCCCCAGCGATAAAACTCAAAATCGCGGTCCAAAGTCAGAATGTCAGGCGAATTAAGTTCGGTCGCGAGGTGAATCAACGACGCATCTGCCAGATCAATTCGACGATCGCCGTACTTCTGCATGATCCGTGCAACCTGCTGCGCCGACTGCGAGCAGCGTGACCGGAATTCGAAAGTTTCCCTCCGCCACATTTCCCAGAACCGCTTCCGCCGCGCCGGAAATATCCCGCAGCAGATAACAGCTCTCCACAATCACCGCTTCAGTTGTGACCAGGGGTGGGCCTGGGGCGACAATGGTTTCCGCGCAGACCCGATGAAAGCGTTCACTGCGGTCGAGCGAAGCCACGATCACTCCTGTGTCCAGGAGAATCGACTTCACTTCCCGAAGCCCTTCATGTGTTCTTTATTGGACGCCAAGGTCAGGAATTCCGGAGGCAAACTTCCCCAGGCCGATAATCTTGCGCGGCCCGTTGCCGGGATAACACGCCGCCAGCAGCCGCAACCCTTCGCGCACCACCTTCGAAGGACTCCACCCCGTCTGCTTGACCAGCTTCTCCAGCGCCTTTTGAGAAGGCTCATCCAGCCGCGCTTGAATCGTGGAAGGCATAATAGATGAAGTGTATCACAAATGACTAAATGTACTACAGCGGGACATGCGAAGCTGAGGTTTTCAGGCCAACGACCAACGACGAACGACCAACGACGTTTTGCTCCGTGATCCTCTGTGGTTAAGGCTTCTTGCCGGTCGCTTGTCTGCCCAAACCACTTATGCCATCCTCTCTTGGCAAACCCAAGCCCGGAGGAACCCATGCCCTGCAACCCCGAAACTCTGCGCCAAGTCCCGCTCTTCGCCCTGCTCGACGACGATGAAACCGCTGTCCTCGCTGCCCAGGTCGAAGTCCGCAATTTCGCCGCGCGCCAGCGCATCTACAAAATCGGCGATCCCGGCGACCGCGCCTACGTCCTGGTCTCCGGCTCTGTCCGGGTCACCACCGTGGACGAAGACAATCAGGAAGTCATCGTGGACCAGCCTGCGCAGGGCGAGTTCTTCGGCTTCGCCTCCATGCTCGAGCAGACTCCGCATCAAACCACCGCCACGGCGCAGGAAGAGACCGTCTGCATCGAAGTGGACCGCCACGACATCCTCATCCTGCTGGAACGCAAGCCCCACGCCGGCATGGACATGCTGGCCGTCCTCGGCCGCCAGTTCCACACCTCGCAACAACTGGTCCGCGTCCGCGCCGCCCGCAATCCCAACGAAGTCATCGAAGAAAAAGAAACTTTCGGCGAGCGCATCGCCGACACCGTGGCCAGCTTCGGCGGCTCGTGGACATTCATCATCACCTTCGCCATTGTCCTGATCACCTATGCCTCGACCAACATCGTGCTGCGCGGCCGCGCCTGGGACCCCTATCCCTTCATTCTTCTGAATCTTTTCTTGTCGATGCTCGCCGCCATTCAAGCGCCGGTGATCATGATGAGCCAAAATCGCCAGGACAAGAAAGACCGGCTGCGCGGCGAATTGGATTACGACGTAAACCGCCGCGCCGAAACCGAAATCCAGGGGCTGGCCCGCAAGATGAATCTGCTCGGCGACAAGATTGAAGATGTCGAAGAATTACTGCGAAAAAAGCTGACAGCCTGATGAGAGCCTAAAACCTTTTCACCACAGAGACACAGAGTCACAGAAAAGAAAAAACCGAAACGATGTTGATGTTGCTTCCTCTGTGACTCTGTGTCTCTGTGTGAAAAGGTTTAGGTTTCGATCTCCCCCTCCAACTCTCCCAGCGTCTCTTCATCCACATCCCACTTCTTCAAGATCCCAAAGATCGTCTTTGCCCCAAACCCCGCCCGCATCAGACTGACGAAAAATCCGCGCCGTCTCCTTCTTGTCTTTCGGTTTCTTCAACCGCTTGCGCCGCAAATATTCCCGCGCCTGCTTCTCTTCATTCACTTCGCCGAACGTGGACTCCAACGCCGCATCAATCACTTCGCCATGCACGCCCTTGGCTTTCAAATCCGTGACCACGCGCCGCCGCCCGTACTTTTCGTTGTCGCGCCGGTACGCCGAGTACGCCTCCGCATACTTCGCATCACTCAAATATCCCTGATCTTTCAGCCGCCGGATCACCAACTCCACCAGCGTCTTGTCCGATTTCTGTCTCCTCTTCCACCCGCCGCCGCAACAGCCGCTTCAACTCCGCCACCGACGCGCGCCCGCCGCCCCAGCGCCCCCACCGCGTACTGGTACAACTCACTTTCGTTTTCGAGCTTTCGAGGACGCGCAAATCCCATGATGCCTACACCTTACAGCAGTTCCCCAGCGCAGGGAAGTTTACAAACTTTTAACGAAGATAATGATGACAATGGGAACCTTTCGGCGTCTAACAACGTAACAGAACAATAGAAACAGGAGTGGGTCATGCTTACCGTAAAAACCGAACGTGCCGGAGACGTGGTCGTCGTAAAGTGCGCCGGACGCATCGTGCGCGGCCAGGAATCAATCCTCAGAAACGCAGTCCTGTCGCAGAAACTTGCACGCGTATTCGTGCTCGACCTCACCGAAGTCGAAGCCCTCGACGCCGGCGGCCTCACGCTTTTGGTCGCCCTGCATCGCTGGACCGAAGAGAACCGCATTCACTTGAAGCTGGTGAACCCGCAGCCGTTTCGTCTATGACATGCTGACCCGCACTCACCTCGATTGCGTGTTCGACATCTCGTCGCTGCACCACGTGATATCAGTGCTAGGCGGCTGCGAAAGCGCAACTCGCCTCCACGCCACCGCGTAAGGCAACCAACACACCTCCAAACAAATCGATTGTGGAGCGACGGGCGTTCCCCGCCCGTCCACCATTGACATCGATTATTAATTCATACAACGATGAGGCTGCCCCACCCTTTCGCGTTCTTCGCGAAAGGGTGGGGAACTACTGCCTTCGACCTCACGACCAACCGCGAGAACCTCACTCCATCCCCTTCAACTCCCGCTTCAACTTCTCCAGGCACCGCACCGCGTACACCTCGTTCAAAACCCACACAAACCCAAATGCAGCCGTGACCATCACCATGCTCACCACCGAGGCCCCACGGACTCTTGCCCGCGCCGTGCAGCCGCAGCCACGATCCCACAGAGGTCACCGCCAGCCCGGCATACATCGGCAGCAGAGTACCAGTACTTCACGCTGCGCAGCCAACCGGATCTGCTGCTCGTAGCTTTGCAGCAGCAACCGGCTGTAACCGCTTAGATTCACTCCCGGATCCAGCCTTCCCGGCCCCGCCGGCAAACCGCACCAGGTAATACGCAATCCATATTCCGCTGGCCGCGACCATCACATAGCCGACTCGCTCCAGTTGGCTCGGCGCCTTCCACGCAAACCACGCAAAAACTCCCGTCACGATAAGAGACGCCACGACCTCCCGCACATTCCGCAGCAGGATTGTGCCGGTCAAATTTCCGCGTCCTCTCAATCACCATGGTCAACATTTCCTCACCCTCTCTTTCTTGTTGCTCAGGCGAAGTCGAAGAGGAAGCAGCTCTCGCTGCGCCAGAGGTCGTGAAGACGATCGTTCAATCGGTTCCTGGCTCATCGCAGTTTCACCTCCTGTTTGCGGATTTGCTCCGCCAGCCGCTCGCGTATCCGCGTCAGCCGCGTCGCAATCGCTCCTTCCGTCATTCCCGTAATCTCCTGAATCTCGCGGTAACTCAACTCTTCGAGATGCAGCGTCACAATCTGCCGGTCAACCGCCGCCAATTCGCGGATCGCCCGCATCAACCACTCCCGCCGCTGCGACTCAATCAGCCGCTCATCACCGTGCTTGTCTCCTGACGCCATCGCCGGCACCGCATCCGTTCCTGGTCCCGAATCCGTTCGCCCATCCCGCAGCTCCGGCAAATCCTCCAGTGCCGCTTCCTTCTTCCCCGCCGCCACAACTTCGCCGATGCCGTAATCGCCGTGTTGTGCGCAATCCGATACAGCCACGTACGCTCGCTGGCCTCGCCGCGAAATTTCGGAATCGCCTGCCACAGAGCCACCGCAATCTCCTGCACCAGATCTTCCCGGTCCCGCCCGTCGTTCACATACACCGCCGCCAGCCGCCGCATCGCCGCTCCATACTCCGCAATCAGCCGCAGAAAGGTTTCCCGCCGGCTCGCGTCTGACTCCCTCACCGCCGACTATCGCCTTGGCTTCAGCCCCATCCATCGCGTTCAATTAGATAGTCTCACCAGTCCGAAAAACCTTACACCCGCCAAGCTGCGCCCTCCGGAAACTGCGATTGTGGGGCGACGGGCGCCCCGCCCGTCCACCACAGCCTCAAACGCTGTCCAATATCTGCGATGAGCCAGGAGTGGAGCAACTGGAGGGTGCCTCATTTTTCCGCGTTTTTTGCGCAAAGTTGGTGACCATCGTCCGCAATCTAACCGCATCACCCGTCATTCCCAACACTTCCCATCCCCCCGCCCCTGTGCTAACCTCGCCGCAATAAAGTAAGGAGGAAGCCATGACGCTCACCAAACGCACCCTCGCGGAATTCTTTGGAACTTTCTGGCTGGTCTTCGGCGGATGCGGCGCCGCCGTCCTCGCCGCCGGATTCCCCACTCTCGGCATCGGATTTGCCGGCGTCGCCCTCGCCTTCGGCCTCACGGTCCTCACCATGGCCTTCGCCATCGGACACATCTCCGGCTGCCACCTGAATCCCGCTGTGAGCCTGGGCCTGGTTGCAGGCAAGCGTTTCCCCGCGTCTGAATTGTTGCCCTACGTTGGCGCCCAAGTTGCCGGCGCCATTGCCGCCGCCGCCGTTCTCTTCGTCATCGCTAGCGGATCGCCCGCCTTCAGCGTCCACGCCGGATTCGCTTCCAACGGCTACGGCCCACACTCTCCCGGCGGATACTCGGTGCTCGCCTGCTTCGTCGCCGAAGTGGTGCTGACCATGTTCTTCCTCATCGTCATCATGGGAGCCACCGACGCCCGCGCCCCCAAAGGCTTCGCCCCCATCGCCATCGGCCTTTGCCTCACGCTGATTCACCTGATCGGCATCCCGGTCACGAACGTCTCCGTCAACCCCGCCCGCAGCACCGGCCCCGCAATCTTCGCTGGAGGCTGGGCCTTACAACAGTTGTGGATGTTCTGGCTCGCCCCGCTGATCGGCGGCCTACTCGGAGGGGGAGTTTACCGGACGTTGTTTGGCGAATAAGCCATCTGAATCCATCTCTCATTTGATTGTGGAGCGACGGGCGTCCCCGCCCGTCCCCCGCTTGACCCGAAACAACTCTGTCATCCCGACCCGTAGCGCAGCGAAGCAAACGCAGTGGACCTGCTTCCCACTGCGGCGTAGCCGCGCCGTGCCTTTCGTTGCAAATATGCATTTGATCTGCGCCGCCCCAGCCGCGAAGCGGCGAAAGATTGCAGCCCAGGGCGTAAGCCCTGGGTAGGTGCGCCGATGCCGGCCAGCCCCGAAGGGGCGAAAGAAACCCTCCCCGGCATCCATCGCAGACATCGGATTGGCGTCCGGGCCTGTGGTGGACGGGCGGGGACGCCCGTCGTTCCAGGGGCAAAGATGTGAGCCACGACTGTGATTCCACGCACAGCCCTCCGTGCGCCCAATAACTTCCCGCTTTCGCCCCACTCCGGTTACAATACTTTTTCTCGAAAGGACCGCCGCTCGTGATCGTCGGAGTCCCCAAAGAAATCTATCCCGGAGAACGCCGCGTCGCGCTGACGCCCGTCGTCGTCCCCATGCTGGCCAAAGCTGGCCTTGAAGTCGCCATCGAATCCGGCGCTGGCGCCGCCGCCGGATATCCCGACGCGGCATATCAGGAAAAAGGCGCCAAGATTCTCTCCGACCGCGCCGCCGTCTTCTCCCAGTGCGACATTATTGTGCAAGTCCTCTGCCACGGAGCCAATGACAAAACCGGCGCCGCCGATCTCCCGCTGATGCGCCGCGGCCAGCTTCTCATCGGATTCCTGCGCCCGCTTGCCTCCGCCGAAACCGTTCAGCAAATCGCGAAAACCGGTGTCAGCGCATTCGCCGTCGAGCTCATGCCGCGCACCACCCGCGCCCAGAGCATGGACGCCCTCTCCGCCATGGCCTCCATCGCCGGATACAAAGCCGTCATCGTCGTCGCCGACACCCTCCCCCGCATCTTCCCCATGATGACCACCGCCGCCGGCACCATCACCCCGTCGCGCGTCCTGATCATCGGCGCAGGTGTCGCCGGATTGCAGGCCATCGCCACCGCCAAGCGTTTAGGCGCAGTCGTCTCCGCCTACGACGTCCGCCCCGCGGTCAAAGAGCAAGTCCAAAGCCTAGGCGGACGATTCGTCGAACTTGCCCTCGAAACCTCAGACGCACAAGACGCCCGCGGCTACGCCAAAGCCCAAGACGAAGCCTTCTACGCCAAGCAGCGCGAACTCCTAGGCAAAGTGATCGCCGAAAACGACGCCGTAATCACCACCGCAGTGGTCCCGGGCAAAAAGGCACCGATCCTGGTGACCGCAGAAATGGTAAAAGGCATGGCCCCCGGTTCCGTGATCCTCGACCTCGCCGCCGAGCGCGGCGGAAACTGCGAGCTGACCCACCCCGGCGAAACCTACGTAGCCAACGGCGTCACGATCATCGGTCCCGATGAACCTGGCCGGCAGCGCGCCGTATCACGCCAGCCAGGTGTACGCCCGCACCCTGACATCGTTCCTGGCGAACCTAGTAAAAGACGGCAAAGTCCGTCCGCCCGGAAGACGACGACATCATCCGCGAAACATTGTTGACGCAAAACGGCGAAGTGGTGAACGCACGTGTCCGCGAGCTGTTAGGAATGCCAGCGCCTGTAACAAGTGGCTAGTAGCTAGTGGCTAGTTGCTAGTGCCACACCATTGTGAGCTGAATAAGAATTAGGAACTCTGTGATCCTCAGTGTCCTGTGTGGTTAAAGCTTTTCGCCAGCAGAGGCAAGAAACTTGAAGTAGTACAAGTCACCGGTGACTAGCCACTAGCCACTAGCAACTGCAGTCAAGGAGCACAAATGGGCTCAACCCTAATCGACGGTCTGTTCGTCTTCATGCTGGCCGGCTTCATCGGCTTTGAAGTCATCAAGCGCATCTCGCCCTTGCTGCACACGCCGCTGATGTCCATCACCAACGCTCTCGACGCCATTGCCGTGGTCGGCGCCATCGTCCTGGTCGGCCGTCACGAAAGCACGCCAGCCCTCATCCTGGGAATGCTGGCCACCATCGCCGCCACCAGCAACATCGTCGGCGGATTTCTCATCACCGACCGCATGGTGAAAATGTTCAAATCCAGCCGGCCTACAAAACCATGACTACGTTCGCAGGCAGCCAGGCATTTATCGGATTCGTTTATCTCATCGCCAGCGCCCTCTTCATTCTGGCGCTCAAGTGGATGAACGCGCCGCCCACTGCACGCCGCGGCATCCTCGCCGGAGAAATCGGCATGGTGCTCGCCATCGGCGGCACTCTGCTTCAACTCGGCATCGACGGCAGGCTCGAGCACATCAGCATCGACTACGGCTGGATTTTCCTGGCCCTCGGCATCGGCACCGCCATCGGCGTCCCCCTCGGCCTGGTCCAAATGACCGCCGTCCCCCAGCGGACCGCACTCAGCCATGCCTTCGGCGCATTCTGCGTAACCTTGGTCGGCACCGCAGAATTTTATTTGCGCACGCCCAGGATCCAGCCTTTCGTGATGTCCGTCCTCTGCTGCGAAGTGATACTCGGCGGACTCACAGTCACTGGCAGCTTGATGGCGGCCGGAAAATTGCAGGAAGTCCTGCCCCAGCGCCCCATCACTTATAAAGGACAAAATTTCGTCAACCTCGTGCTGCTGGCGTCCACCGCCGTCATCGCCATCTATCTCGTCCGCAACCCCGGCGCAACGCATCTTTATCCGGTCATGGTCGGCATCGCCCTCATCGTCGGAGTCATGCTGGTCATCCCCATCGGCGGCGCCGACATGCCGACGGTCATCTCGCTGTTGAATTCCTACGCTGGCCTTTCCGCCGCCGCCATGGGATTCGTCCTCAACAACAAATTGCTGATCGTTGCCGGCGCCCTCGACGGTTCCTCCGGATTCATCCTCTCGGTCATCATGTCGAAAGCGATGAACCGGAGTTTCACCAACGTTGTCTTCGGAGCCTTCGGCCAGGTCGCCCCCGCCGCCGCAGGCGCGCAGGAAGCCCGTCCCGTAAAAAGCGCCAGCCCCGAAGAAGCCGCCGGAATCCTTGCCGCCGCCAGCAAGGTCGTCATCGTCCCCGGATACGGCATGGCCGTAGCCCAGGCCCAGCACAAAGTCCGCGAACTGTACGACGCTCTCACCAAGCGCGGCGTCGATGTCCGCTTCGCCATCCACCCTGTCGCCGGACGCATGCCCGGCCACATGAACGTCCTGCTCGCCGAAGCCGACGTCCCCTACGACCGCCTCATGGAAATGGACGACATCAACGGCGACTTCCCGCAAACGGACGTCTCGCTGATCATCGGCGCCAACGACGTGACCAACCCCGCCGCAAAGACAGACCAATCGAGCCCCATCTACGGCATGCCCGTCCTCGACGTAGAAAAATCGCACACCGTCATGGTCATCAAGCGCAGCATGAACCCTGGCTTCGCCGGTATCGACAATCCTCTTTATTACATGGACCAGACGTTGATGCTCTTCGGCGACGCCAAGGCCTTCGTCAGCAACATCGTGAAAGAACTTACACACGCGTAGCCGCTACTTGCCGCCAAGCGTGTACACCACTCCCGCCGAGAAGCGGAAATTGTTCTGGTGTCCGCTGCCGTTCCCCGAACTATTCACTTCCAGATAATCGACCTGAGCGGCGCGAACCAGAAAATGCCGGCTCACTTGGATATCCACCCCGCCACCCAGCGCGAAAGCGAAATTCGTTTCTGACTTCAACGAAATTGTCGGGCCCGGAAACGGCAAGCCCGGAGCGACGACAACATTCCCGAAGCTGATATGGTTCACACCCAACAGCCCGTGCGCGAAGGGAATGTATCTATGTCCGCGATAGGAAACCACTGGGCCGAACAGAAAGTTGTAGGACGTCTCCGGCGGGGACGAAAAACGAAATACCGGCGGCACGATCTGCGTTGGGAACGTCGCCGTAACCAGCGTCCCATAGTGCCCGCTAATGTCCGCTTTCACCCCAAACCACGAATTCAGATTGTATTGCCCTGCCGCATTCCAGCCTTTGAACCCGGGATGCACCTGAAACGTTCCCGCCGGGCATGTCCCCGGGGAAATGGTGTTGCACAACTGGTCGAGAGACGAACCGGTGAGGCCCTGCGTGTCCAGATGAAAATAGGAATATCCGCCGAAGATTTCGCCGCGCGGATAGTCCTGGGCCGTCGCCAGAATCGGCGCCGCCAGAAGGCAGAGAAGCAGAAAGCAGAGAAATAGAGAAATGTGGCGCATGAACCTTCCTTTCGCGCAGCTCTGGATTTACCCGGGGGAAGACCTGTATTGTCGCATAAACGGACTCACGAGAGTGGAACGCCCGCTCTCCGATCATTCGTGCTGATCACGATACTAGGCAGCTCCACCGAGAGCCGCGGCGATCCCTCGCGGATGACCAGATCATGGAAACTCTAGCCACTAGCCACTAGCCACTAGCCACTAACCACTAGCCTAGCCACTAACCACTAACCACTGCTTTCATTGTGTTAGATTGAAATACTGTGGGCGCGTAGCTCAGTTGGTAGAGCAATGCCCTTTTAAGAAGCGCACGAACGCAGAATCAAAGACTTAACAGGCAGTCTGGGAACGCAAAGGAACGTAGAGAGCATTCAGATATTGGTTCCGTTCCCAGATTCGTTCCCAAATCGGCAGGCGGGTTTTCTGGCGCTGGTCTCGCGGATCGTGCACAAGAGCGATATGTTAGTGTCTCCGGGGACAGGCTTTGCTAACGAGTGCAGGCCGCAGTGCGCTCAAACAGTGCTTGACACCGCCGACATTGTTAGAGATGGCTATTTCTCAACGGTTACGCCCGGAATTCTCAATTGAAACACGTGGAAGAAAGCGAACCTCACTTTCGGAGAGGTTCGTTCCGAATCGGCTCGGCGACTTGCACGAATCAACTCTATTGACTGCTCACGCGGCCTTGGCGCGAGCTCCCCAGTGAACGCGGCCTCCTTGCCTGCTTCCAGGGCCGCTTGGGATTCAGAATGCCGTAAAGCTGGATGAGCTTGGCCACATCGAAACCTAATAGTCACGGCTCGTCACGACGAGAGGCATTGAGCGGCAATTTCCGGCGGCACCGGGTTGAAGAAGAACCCGGATGCCCACTCGAAGCCGGTCACGCGGACGATTTGCGGCAAGATTTGCAGGTGCCAGTGGAAGTCGTCTTCGATTGTCTTCCAATACCCCGCTCTCGGGCGCAGAAAGGGTCTGTCCTGGAAGGATAAGTTTTAGGGTGGCCCGCCCAGGGTGTAGTCCAACTTCTGCAGGACATCACGTAGAATCCGTGCCAGGTTTTCAATTTGTCCAGGACTGATCCGGCTGAACGCGTGCTGTGAGATTTGGGAAACACCCCCATCTCGAAACGGAAAGCGCGAGGCGAATGGAGCAAACGCCACAAAATCGGCATTCTCAGCAATTAGCCGCCGGCCATTGAGCTCCTGTTGGAGTACGTCGCAGTAGATGCACCGTTCCTTCAAGGCAAAGTAGTTGCGAGCGACCATGAGCTTTGTCTTAAGTGAGCGTGGTGTTACCGCCAGAGCCATCAATTGTGAGATTGAATGACTAATGGTGTGCGCGCCGGCTCCTTCACCGTGATTCTTGAAGATGAGCACGTAGCGCAACCTCTTATCCCCCTCGAGGTCGATGATGCGAGCCACGTAAGCTCTAATGACATCCGAGAGTTCGTGGACTTCCAGTTCGTGTAGGGTACGATCGTGTCGGGGTGTTTCAACGATGATCTCGTGGGCGCCCACGCCGTTCATCAGATCGTGGAAACCTTCACCGCGTCGTCCCAATTCCCCTTCGATCCGCAATAGTGGATTGGAATTGGAGACCACCCGAACGGACCAGCCTGGCTCGTTGGGGCGCGAGCCGGGATTTCGGATGGCGAAGACTTCCGGCGGGGTAGCAGCCTCGTTGGTTTCTTCGAATGGGCAGAACATCGTTTCCCGCATGAATCTCTTGAAGTGAAAATCCGAGGGCCGCAGCGTGTTGGTCTCGGCCATGATTACCCAGCTGCCAGTAAAAATATCTTTGCGCATTTTAGACATTGGGGCCTCACGGTGTCATTCTTGACACTGACCGGCTTTCTCATGGAAGGCGTTAGCACTCACGAACCGGTCAATGAGTGTGATGGCGAGGTGCATGGGGTTCATCCGCCGGTTTTCCGTTCCGCCGCTATCTGTGGGTGGCATCGCCGCCCCCTGCTATGAATTCTCTGCTGCAGACCCGGGATCGCCTATGACCTCTGGCACAGCCAATTGTGATAGCCATCACGCCGCTTGCGGGACGTGTTTCCGGTGCAAGGTTGTCGAAAAGTGAAGCTCCTCTAGGTCCACGGTCTTGGAAGATCAATCCGATACGTCCGCGCCGGGGTAATTCTTCCCGGCCAGTTGCGGACATTTCCCAAGTCTGTTTCGCCCAGCTCAGGTTGAGTCCGCGTTGTACAATCGGGCGGTTAGTCCCGTGAACACTCTGAACGAAGTATTCTCATCGCTCTCCACCCGCCGCCGCTACGAAGTTTGGTTTGTTCGGATGGGGCTAGCGGACGGCACTGGTGCGTGGTGGCTCCGCTATCTGCTGATGAATCCGGGGCGAAGCGGATGTCCAGGGAATCCGCGCGGGATGCCGGTTCAAGTGTGGGCTACGTGGTTCCCACGGGATGGGAGGCCGCAGAGCTTCATTCAGGGATTTCCGTTGGACGTGCTGGAACTCAGCACCAAAGGACAAACTCCATTTCACTTCCGCAGCGCCAACAGTGGAATTGACGAGAACTCCTGCCAGGGAGCGCTGGAAGTTGACGGCCACGTAATCTCCTGGGACCTGCACTATCGTTCTACATTTCGCGCCACGCTGAGCAGCAAGGGCTGGATTGGTTTTTCGCGAACTCCACACTCCGACGCTTTTTTCTCCGGACAAATCACCCTAGATGGCAGAAGGTTTGAGGGCGATCCGCTTGGGTTCGGCGTTCAAGGCCACAACTGCGGATATCGGCACCGCAACTTCTGGACTTGGGCACACGCGTATTTTCCACGTCCTGGCGGTTTGCCGAGTACTCTGGAAGCGCTGGTTTACGAAATGCCATTTGGGCTGGTCTTTCGCAAAGCGGTGCTCTGGCATGAGGGGAACGAGTATGTCTTCCGGAATGTGCGAGAGATCAATCAATATCCACATGAATTCGCGTGGGATGTTCGTTGCGAGGCAAGGGACGGGATGGCAATTGGAAGCGGCCTTCAATGGCGTGGCGTCGAACGTCCATTGCGTGCCCTATCTGAAGACCGACTGTTCAAGCACCTTTGAGGTGGCGAACAACAGCCTGACTCGAGCAGCGGTACGCCTGCATCGGCGGGACGGATCGATCGAAAACCTGGAAACCGCCACGGGCGGGGTTCTGGAAATCGTGGGCCACTGATCCAGGTCACCGATCAAAGATCAAGCGCGAAAACGTCGAGCACCATTCCCATTTCTTCGACCAACACCGAGTTCCATTCTCGGGGTGCGTCATGGCCAGCCGCTCGGCGACAACTGCGTATGCCGCAGCGTTGAAGGCCATTCCAATGTGCGTGCCCGGAACCTCAAAGTCATCTCCGGGATTCCCGGTCATACAATAGCGCCAGTCCACGATGCCGTCGTGACGGGTGTAAATGGCGGTCTGGATCATGGAGTCCGGAACATCGCGGCGCAACGAGTCCACAAAATTGCAGGTGCAACGTCCGGTGTAACATTGGGGCAGCACGCCCTCGCCGTGCTCTTGTAGGATGCGCAGGCGAACGGCTTCCGCGGCGTGGATGATGACGGCGCGATTCGCCACCGTGCCGCGAATCGGTGCAGCCAGGGTAATGACGGACTTGATGTCCTTAGGCCGTTCCCCGGCAATGGAGCGCGCGATCACGCCTCCCAGGCTGTGGCCGATCAAGTGAATCTTGCGTCCGGTTTCGTCCAAAGCTCTCCTGACAGTCTCGCTCACATGTCGCTCGGACCAGCAGGTTAGGGCAGTCGGCGTTGATGCCGATGCCGGAGAAATATGGCCGGTAGCCGATGCGTTGCAACCAGCCGTGGAGTTCGTTCAAATAAAGATCGGTGCCGAGAAAACCGGGAATGATGACCACGGCAGAGTCATCGCCGCGCGGCACGCCAAAACCGTAATAAACCGGTGTCGCGTGCAGCAAGAGGACCTCCGCTGCGGAAAGCGCTTCGGTCCAAAGGGAGTTCTCGGCTTCTGAATGAAGTTTGGGTGATTGCTTGCGAGACCCGAGCTTCGCGGGACGGGTCGCCCTTTTCTGTGTGCGCAATGTCGTCCTAAGCCTGTCACCATCCGCGCTTACGCCAACTCGGGCGCATGGCGCAGGTGCCCCACGGAGGATTATAACCCCAGTTTCCGAGTTCCTTCTATGACACTTTCGTGTCGTGTCGATGGCGGATTCGCCTCAGCCGCTCGCCTGCTCAGGGCTTCACCCGCTTGCGTCGTTTCTTTCGCACAGGTTTTCCCAGACGCGATTCCAATTCTGCAATTCGCTTGCGCAGAGCATCGAGCTTCGGATTCGGCCTCAACTTTCGGCGGCGGAGTTGGTGTCGGCGCACCTAGAAACGTTTTCATCATGTCCACCGGAGAGAGAATCGCGGACTGGACTTCGCCTAAGCGGTTCTGCACCGCGTCCTGCACTTTTTGATAAGTGTCAAACGCGGATTTCAAATACCACATCACGAACTCCTGCCGTACTTCATCGGACGCAACGATGAGCTGACGCAGCAATTCGAGTGGCAGGCCGGTGGGCTTGTCTTTGGCATCTTCGGTGATGATTTGGGTTAGGGTGACGCGGGTCAAGTCCTGTCCGGTTTTCGCGTCCACGACCTGGACCGCCTTGCCTTCGCGGACCAGCGCGGCAATATCGTCGAGGTTCACGTAGCGGCTGCCGGCGGTGTCGTAGAGGCGGCGGTTACCGTATTTTTTTATGACGACGGGGGAAGAGGCCATGGAAAACCCTCTATGTTGCTGTGCACAAAGCAACAATAAATGCTTGACACAACTCCTGTCCAGGCCTATATTTATCTCGATGCTGCAATGCAGCAATAGTGAGTAGTAAATGGAGGCTAATATGACAGCAACCGCAAAACACGAGACCTCCCGAACTCATACCAGGGAGTCGTCCTTTGTATCTCTTCTATCCGGTTGGACCCAACAGGGAGTCCAGAGCTTCTTTGCCACGCAGAGAATGCTTCTTGACCTCGCCATGCGGCAGAATGCAAGCGTAATGCAAGCCGTGCGGCAACAGTTGACCGATCCCCATCACTCTCCCACCGCTATTCTTAGCGAAGTGGCCGGGGAGGGCGTATCGAACTTCATCGAAGGGCAAAAAGTCCTGCTCGATCTGAGCCGGCAGCAGAATGAAATCCTGATGAGCGGCGTGAAGGAGCGGGTAGGAGACTGGCCCGCAGCGCATGCTCTTACTGACCTGCTGCGGCGCAGCGTGGATACCTTCATCCACATGCAGCACGAGTTCCTGAAGATTGCCGGCAAGCAGACCCATACCTGGATCGAGGCAGCCAAGGCCGGCAAGCCGTATCAGCCTGAGCATGTGATGGAGTTGGCCCGTGAGGGGATGGAGAACTTCGTCAAAGCGCAGAAGCAATTCCTCGACGTCATCGCCGAGGAAGCAGCCAAGGCCACTGGCGCCAAGCATACCAATGGCATCAAGAAGATGAAGAAGGCTGAGTTGTCAGAGCTCGCGCGGCATGCCACCGAGTCGTTCATCGAAGCCCAGAAGAAGCTGGTGGACGTCGCCGGGAAGCAGATGAACGCCAGCCTGAAGACCGCGGGCAAGAGCCTGGATCTGCTGCGGCCATTTCCTTTCCTGCCGCTAGCGGAACTCACCCGCGAGGGCGTGAAGAGCTACGTTGATACGCAGAAGGCGCTGATGGATGTAGTGGTGAGGCCGGCGGTTGAGCACAAGCGTCCGGGCAAACCAGCCCGTCGCGCGCGGAAGCCGGCGCACAAAGCGGCCGCAGCCGCCGCCTGATTGGTGGCGACGGGAAGGGCACGGCTTCGGCTGCTGAGGTAACCGCCTCGGAGGCCGAACCTGGTCTCATGCAATCTTAGACAGTACAGCTTTGCAGGCCGTGTCCTTTCCGCCAGCAACTCACTACTACACACGCCGTTTCCATTTTTCTCGGAGGCGTTTTATGAAAGTTCCTCTTACTCCGATCCGCTTCCTGCGCTACGCCCGCGAACAGTTTCCTGACAAAGTTGCAGTGGTGTGCGGCAATCAGCGCTTTACCTATGCGCAGTTTGCCGAACGAGCCTCGCGCCTGGCCGGAGCTCTCATCGCGGCCGGAGCGAAGCCCGGCGATCGCATCGCCTTTCTCAGCACCAACTGTCACCGACTGCTGGAGGCTTACTACGGCGTGCTCGAAGCCGGTTGCGTGTTGCTGCCTTTGAACATCCGGCTGGCGCCGCAAGAACTGGCGTTTGTTCTGAACGATGCGCAGGCCACTTTCCTGTTCACCGAAACCCCATTCCTGAAGCTGGCGGAGTCGTTTCGGGCGACCGTTCCTTCGATTGAGACCACCTTTCTATTAGATGGATCTCCGCAGGCGAGTTGGCTGGCTCCGCAGGGCTATGACGATCTACTCGCTGCGTCTCCGCCGCACGGGTGCGATTTCACCCGCGTGGATGAAGATTCGGTTGCGGAACTCTTCTACACTAGCGGATCAAGCGACCGTCCGAAGGGTGTGATGCTCACGCACCGCAACATCTATTTGCACGCGCTTTCGGTGATCGCCGCGGAACAGACTTCGCCGGTCACCCTGGGTGGAACGTGCTGCAACTCGGTCACACTCCATACCGTGCCGTTGTTTCATGCCAACGGATGGGGCAGCGCACACACTGTCACCGTGGTGGGCGGCACGCACGTGATGATCCACCAGTTCACTCCGCTGGAAGTGTTCGGCCTGATCGAGCGCGAGCGGGTCAGCTGTTGTGCCATGGTACCGACCATGGTCACGGCGCTGATTAATTCTCCAGAGAGGGAGAAGTATGACTTGAGCAGCCTGCGCATCATCATGATTGGCGGGGCCGCGTCATCTCCTGCTTTGGTGAAGGAAGCGGAGGGAAAACTGGGATGTGCCTGCATCTCCGGGTACGGCCTGACCGAAACTTCTCCGGTGCTGGCAAAGTCACCCATGAAGGCAGGCATCACGGAAAACGGCGAGCCGCGCTATGCCCGCCACGCGATGACTGGATTTGCCATTCCCGGCGCTGAACTCCAAGTCCTCGGCCCGGATGGACAGCAGGTAGCCCACGACGTCACCGCCATGGGTGAGATCGTGGCCCGTGGAGACATGGTGATGGAAGGTTATTGGCGTCAGCCCGACGCCACAGCGGCGGCAATGAAGGGCGGCTGGTTCCACACCGGCGACGTGGCCACGGTCGACGCTCAGAACTACATTCAGATTGTTGACCGCAAGAAAGAGATGATCGTCAGCGGGGGCGAGAATATTTCTTCGCTGGAAGTGGAGAAGGCGCTTTCCGCCCACCCTGCGGTCTATGAGGCAGCGGTGATTCCGGTTCCGGACGCCAAGTGGGGTGAGGTGCCGAAGGCAGTGGTGGTCTTGAAGCCTGGGGCGAGAGCGACCGAAGACGAACTATTGGAGTTCTGCCGCGCCCGGCTGTCGCACTACAAGTGTCCGCGATCGGTTGATTTTGTGGAAAGCATGCCAAAGACTGGCACGGGCAAGCTTTTGAAACGAGAGCTGCGGCAGAAATATTGGACCGCGCAGAAAAATATCGTTTCGCAGTGGCGCGAGCAATGAATTTTGATTCAACGAGACTCAACGAAATTTGGCCGAGGTGAGATATGGCGACGCTGACCACAGTACTCACTCCCAAGATTTCCGGGGGGAGCTTTCTGATTGAAGACCGCACACCAGATGAGGTTTTTACTCCGGAGGATTTCACCGAACAGCACCTGCTGATTGCACAAACCGCGGAAGAATTTGCGAACAAAGAGATTGTCCCAGCCATTGAAAAGCTGGAACGGAAGGAGTTTGCCGTCACGCGCGAGCTGGTAAGAAAGGCCGGCGAGCTCGGCCTGAGCGGTGTGGATATTCCCGAACGGTATGGCGGCCTGCAGCTGGATAAAGTCACTTCCGCCATCATTGCTGATCGCATCGCGAAGTACGGAGCTTTCAGCACTACCTGGGGCGCGCACACCTGCATCGGCACGCTGCCCATCGTCTATTTCGGTACGGAAGAGCAGAAGAAGAAATATCTGCCGGGGTTAGCCAGTGGCGAAACGGTGGGCGCATACGCGCTTTCTGAATCGTCCTCGGGGTCGGACGCCCTCAACTGCCGCGCTCGGGCTACGCTCTCTGCCGATGGCAAGCACTACCTGCTGAACGGCGAGAAGATGTGGATCACCAACGCGGGCTTCGCCGATCTGTTCATTGTGTTTGCCAAGGTAAACGGCGAGAAATTCACCGGCTTCATTGTCGAACGCAACTTCCCCGGTTTCACGGTAGGCACTGAAGAACACAAAATGGGCATTCGAGGTTCGTCCACTTGTCCGCTGATTCTCAACGACTGCAAGGTACCGGTGGAGAATGTGCTCGGAGAAATCGGCAAGGGTCATCACATCGCTTTCACCGTTCTGAACGTTGGCCGATTCAAGCTGGGTGCGGGCTGCATCGGCGGGGCCCGTAGTTCCATTGAAAGCGCGATCGGTTACGCGAAGCAACGCAAGGCATTCGGGAAAGTGATTGCTGATTTCGGCTTGATCCGCGAAAAACTAGCTAACATGGCGGTCGGGATTTTCGTCGGTGAAGCCATGGCGTATCGCACCGTGGGCATGATGGACGCAGCGATCGCCCAACTCGGCGAAGCTCATGAAGATGTCGCCCAGGTGCGCAAGATCATCGACGAATACGCGGTCGAATGCTCGATTCTGAAAGTATGGGGATCGGAATTCCTGCATCACGTGGCGGATGAAACGGTTCAGATCTACGGTGGATACGGCTTCGTCGAGGAATATCCCGCTGAGCGGGTCTACCGCGATGCCCGCATTAACCGCATTTTCGAAGGCACGAACGAAATCAATCGCCTGTTGATCACTGGGTTCCTGCTGAAGCGGGCCATGTCGGGACAGCTTCCGCTGATGTCGGCGATCAAGAAGCTGATGGACGAAGTGATCGCCGGGGTCAGAGGCGAAAGACCAGATGGGTTGCTGGATGAAGAGCGGAAACTGGTGGCGAACGCCAAGAAGCTTGGCCTGTTCACTGCCGGAGTCGCGACTCAGAAATACATGCAGGCAATACAAGACCAGCAGGAGGTGATGGGCGCCATCGCCGACATGGTGATTGAGACGTATGCCATGGAGTCGGCCGTGCTTAGAGCGGGCAAACTATCAGCCCGCTACGGAGAGGCTGGAGCCGCCCATGCCGTTGCCATGACGCGCATCTACATCACCGGCGCGATGGAGAGGATCGAGAGCGGTGCAAGGAAAGTGGTTGCAGCTGCGAGCGAGGGCGACATGCTGCGTTCGCAGATGGCCATCCTGCGCAGGCTCTCGAAATACGAGCCGTTCAACACGATTGCCTTGCGGGAGCAGATTGCGCAGAAGGCCATCGAAACCGGGAAGTACCAAGTGGCGTAGCGATCTCGTAAAAGCACAGAATGATGACGGGGCGTGTTCGCACCCGTGATCAGCGGTGTGTCATGGCGCAGAACGCAACCGCAATCCAGTTGAAGCCGGAGACGCTGCAGAGTTTTGCGGCGTACATTCGCGGCGCCGAAGCCGCCATGGAGCAGACGCTGCTCGGCAGCGGCCTGTTCCTGTGGTCCGACGCTGATTCGCAGCGGACCCACCAAGTCCGCGAGGGACAGGCGATCGCGCAATTCTGGTCGGGCAAAGGTCCCGTCAAAGTCCCCAATGGTTTGATCCATGACTGGATCGGTGCCGCGTTCACCCCGGATGCGACCGTAGAGCGCGTGCTGACACTGGTGCAGGACTACGACAACCACAAGAACATCTACAAGCCCGAAGTGATTGCGTCAAAAGTGATGAGCCATAGAGGCAACGATTTCAAAATCTATTTGCGGCTGCTCAAGAAGAAAGTCATGACCGTGGTCCTAGATACCAACCACGATGTGCACTATCAATCCGTGGATCGAAAGCGCTGGACTTGCCGCTCGTTAACGACGCGCATTGCTGAGGTAGAGAACGCCGGAAGCGCAAACGAAAAGGTACTGTCGCCGGATACCGGGTACGGATTCCTGTGGCGCCTGTATTCCTATTGGCAATTCGAGGAGCGCGATGGCGGCGTGTATGTGGAATGCCGAGCGATTTCGCTGACGAGGGATGTTCCGTTCGGCTTGGGATGGATCATCGAACCAATCGTCCAGAAACTGCCGAAGGAATCGCTGATTAACACACTCGAAGCCACGCGCCAGGCGCTGGACGCCCGCCGGTAGTTCGCCCGGGCTTGACTGTGACCCGATTGACGGACGGCCATGCCGCACCGACAGACTGGCCGCTCCCCGAATTGGACAGGCGCCAGGATTCAGCATAGCCTTAAGGCGAGTGAGTAATTCCCCTCCTCTTTCAGGTTCCCTGAACTAAGTCAGTTCATCTGAAGTTCCTTCCTCTTAGTGCGCCGCACGCACGAGGTTCCGTAATGATTGATGCCCAGGTTCACAAACGGCTACACCGCCGCGAAAGATCGTCCCGCCTCTGAGGGTGGAACTGGTTCTTCACCGACCCCAGCCGAACGCCGCTTTAAGCCATTCCCGTTGCGACAGTGTGACCGCGATCACATCCAGTGGTGACACTTGGTACGGATTCAGACCTTTAACTCTGGTGTACTGAACACGTTATCCGCGATCAGCCAGGACGGTGAGGAACAACATGAATTTACGTCAGTGGTCTAAGTCCGAAGTTGATTACGGCCGAAAGGTTCTGAATTCTGGGCTGGAGGGAGCTCGTTCCGGCCGGGAAGCATTTCTTGATGGTAGGTCTCTTACTCCGTTTCTCAGTAATTCGGCTCGACATGCGCTAAAGCCTGCCGCCGTGGGAGCAATGATCGGCGTGTTGGGCGGTTTTTCCGGGAACTACAAGTCGAACGGCAAAGTGCTGGCCTTTGGTTTGCTGGGTGCTGCGATAGGTTTTGGCGCCAGCCTGGCTTGGGCAAGCCGTGCCCTGACCCAAAGCGCGGCTGCGAACGCCTGGAAAAACATCGGCAAGGTGCGCGATGAGCATTGGTTTGAAAAGCACCCGATCGACTACGCATAGAGAGAGAAAGAGAAATCGAGAAACGATTTCTCCGGCATAGGCTGGAGGGTCCGAGCGCCGAATGCTTCTCGAAAAGTAACGGGCCCCTGAAGTAACTACAGGGGGCTGCAATGATCGCTTGCGAAGCCGTACAGGAACGGGTTGACACCCCTCTTGCCGCAGAATGTCTCAGTCCAGAGCGTCTCGCCTACCTGGAAGATCTGGTCCGTCAGGCTAGGACCGCCGCAGCCGTCTTTTCCCAATTCACCCAGGAAGACGTTGATCGCATCGTCAAGCCGATGGTGCTGGCGGGGCTGGAACATGCCCAGCGCCTCGCTGCATTGGCAGTTGACGAAACCAGGCTTGGGTTGATGGAAGACAAAGTCCTCAAGAACATGGTGGCCACCGAGTTTGCCTACAACTACCTCAAAGACAAACGTACGGTAGGCGTCATCCGCGAGTTTCCAGAACGCAATCTGGTGGAGGTGGCGGAGCCGATCGGGGTCATCTTTTCGCTTACCCCAATTACAAACCCCACTTCGACTGTTCTCTTCAAGTGCATCATGGCGATCAAGACGCGGAATGCGGTTATCTTCAGCCCTCATCCCAAAGCCTGGCACTGCTGCTCGGAAGCGGTCAGGGTCATGTACGAAGCAGCCGTGAAGCATGGCGCGCCGGAAGGTGTGTTCAGCTGCCTGGAATCCCACACTCTTCAGGACAACGCGTATCTGATGCAGCACAAAGACGTCAGCCTGATCGATGCCACCGGCGGGCCAAGCGCAGTCAAGGCCGCTTACAGTTCCGGAAAACCCGCGCTCGGCGTGGGGTCGGGCAACACTCCGGTTTATCTGGAAAAGACTGCGGACCTGAGCACGGCGGTGGTGGACATCATCGTTTCCAAAACTTTCGACAACGGGACGATTTGCGCTTCCGAGCAAACGCTGGTGATTGATGACGAGATCTATGACTCAGTCCTGAAGAAATTTACCGAGTTGGGCGCGCACATCTGCAACGAACAAGAAACCGCGTTGCTGGCGCGCACCGTGATCGATCCCATTACCGGCTTCATGCAGCCGATGGCCGTCGGCCAGAAGGCAACCGATATCGCCCGTTTTGTTGGCCTGTCAGTTAAGCCGAAGACCAAACTATTGATCGCGCCGATTCAAGGGGTTGGTCGCGACCATCCTCTGTCGGTCGAGAAGCTGTTCCCGGTGCTCGCAGTATATCGAGCGAAATCGGTAGATGAAGCGTTGAAGGTTTGCGTGGACGTGAATCACGCCGGTGGCTTGGGGCACACGGCGGTTATTTTCTCGCGCAACGAAGAAATTATCAGGAAGTTCAGCGAGGTGATCAATGCCGGCCGGATCATCGTGAATTCACCGGGATCCATCGGGGCGCTGGGCGCGGTTTACAACGACCTGGTGCCGACCTTCTCTTTCGGATGCGGCACCGGCGGCGGCAACAGCACCACCGACAACGTCAACATCTATCACTACCTCAACATCAAGCGCCTGGCGCGGAGGACACAAGCCCATATGTGGTTCCGGGTCCCCAATCAGATCTATTTCAATATGAACGCAGTGGAGAATCTGCGGCAGTTTCCCTCCCGCTCCACCATCATCGTTACCAATCCGGCTCTCGAACACATCGGCCACGTGGACCTGGTGCGGCGCTACATCCCTGAAGAAACCCACGTCCACGTCACCATCATTCCGGATGCGGAGCCTGAGCTCAAGGTGGCGATGCAGGGAGTTGAGGCGCTCAACTTCTATCAGGCGGACCAGATCATCGCGCTCGGCGGCGGATCGGTGATTGACGCGGCCAAAATCATGAAGCTGATGTACGAATCACCGCAAGCTGATTTGGAAGAGCTGGCCGCGCCGTTTCTGGATCTGCGCAAGCGGGTGGCGGAGTTTCCAACTGAGAAGGTCAATCACGCGCGGTTGATTGCGATTTCGACCACCAGCGGGACCGGCAGCGAAGTCACTCCTTTCGCCGTGCTGACCGACAAAGAACGCGGCCGCAAAGTGACACTCGCCGACTACTCGTTGAGTCCGGATGTGGCGATCGTGGACCCGCAGTTCGTGATGTCCATGCCGAAAGGACTGACCGCAGATACCGGCATTGACTGCCTGACCCACGCGCTCGAAGCTGGAGTATCCAACTACGCATCCCCGTACACCGATTCCAACGCCATGCAGGCCATTCGCATGGTGTTCAAGTATCTGCCGATTGCTTATTCGAATCCGCGCGATGAAGAGGCGCGCTGCATGATGCATAACGCCGCCTGCATCGCCGGGATGGCTTTCTCCAACGCATCAGTGGGCGTGAATCACGCGCTGGCGCATGCATTCGGCGCGCGTTTTCACGTCGCACACGGGCGCGCGAATGCACTGATGTTGCCGCACGTGATCGCCTACAACGCGGCGGTGCCGACCAAGTTCATGCCATCGCCCTACACCAAGGGCTACGTCGCCCACAAGAAATACGCAACCGTCACGGACTTACTCGGCCTTGGTGGCCACACCGTTGAAGAAAAGGTGAGCCGGCTGGTGACAGCCATCGAGCAATTACTCGACCAGTTGGACTTCCCGCGTTCCATCGCCGAGCTGGGGATTTCCAAAGACGAGTTCGAGCGGGCGGTACCTGAGTTGGCGAAGGCAGCCTTCGACGATCCTTCCTGGAAGTCGAACCCACGAATGCCACTGATGAGCGAAATGGTCGAACTGTTTTGGAAGGCCTATCACGGGCGAGGTCTGACGAAGCTGGGAAACGTATCGCAGAAAAAGACCGCGTAGGAAATGGACAGCATATGACAACGGCAGGGATCGCGAAGTTCGTCGAGGTTGATCAAGAGAGCCTGGTTTCGACCTTGGAAGAGGCCGGCAAGAATCTGGATAGCGCCGAGGGTGAGACAGTTCTGAATTTCTCCTCGGTAGAACGGCTCGATTCCGCGGCGGTGAAGGCACTGGCGGAGTTCGCGGAAACAGCAGATGGCAAGGGCGTCAAGGTTGTGCTTAGGAACGTGAACGTCACAGTTTACAAGGTGCTTAAACTGGTAAGCCTCACAACGCGGTTTTCGTTCGCGGCGTGAATGCGCAGGTGTCCGGCAACGGACTAGGAGAGATGGTTATGGAGAACGGTCAACAAAGTGAACGCCTTTCCTGGGGCGATACCGTGTTTCTGAACCTGGAACGCGAAGGCATGCCGCTCAATGTCGCCTGTGTCTGCATCTTCGATGGCGACGTTCCCTTTAAGAGCTTCGTCCAGGTCGTAGAGTCGAAGTTGCCGCTGATTCCTCGCTACCTGATGCGCGTGGTTGCGCCGCCGCTGAACATTGGCCTGCCCAGCTGGGAATACGACCCTGCCTTCGATATTCGCAACCATGTTCGCGCGGCGACGCTCAAGCATGGCACCGACACCGAACTGAAAGCACTGGCGGGAAAACTTTTCAGCACCGTGATGAATCGGCAGCATCCGTTGTGGGACATGACTTTTGTTCGCGGGCTGAAAGGCAGCCGCAGCGCCCTCATCCTGCGCCTGCATCACTGCCTGGCCGACGGCATCGCGGGAGTGAGCATCGTCAGCGGATTGATGAATCCAAGCGCGGACGCACCGCTCCCGCCGCACAAGAAGCTAAAGGCCCACGTACCACAGCCGCCACCGAACCCGTTGAGCACGCTGGTAGACGGCGTTGCCACGTCCTATTCCGACTTTGTTAAACGCATTATTTCCGCCTGGGCAGACATGTTGAGCATGGCCGAGCGGGTTGCCGCCAATGGCGGGAAGCTCGACGCCGAAGGTTTCTCAACTTTCCTTCCTGAGATCACCGCTTTCACCGAGCGGCTGCGTTTCAACGTTCTTTATAAAGGACCGCAGAAGTTCGCGTGGACGGAAATTCCGCTGGATGAGGTTAAGACCATCCGGCAGAAATTCGGCACCAGCGTGAATGACGTCATTCTGGCGCTGGTGACGGCGACCATTCGCCGCTATCTCGAACTGCACGGCGACCGCGTTAAGGGGCGGCTCCTGCGCATGATGGTTCCAGTCAACCTGCGCGGCAAAGAAGGAACGGATGATCCGGGCGAATTGGGCAACCGAATTTCCCTGGTGCCGGTCACCATTCCGCTGGACATTCGCCATCCGCGAAAACTGCTGGCGGCAGTCCACAAGCGGACGGAATTTCTCAAGGGCGCGCATGCCGCCGAACTGGTCAGCCTGGCGGGCGGGCTGATCGGAATGTTTCCGAGTTCGGTGCAGGCGCTGGCGGGACCGCTCATCAGCCAGGTGCCCTTTACTCCATTCAACTTGGTCTGCACCAACGTGCCGGGGCCGCAATATCCCCTGTACCTGCTAGGCCACAAGTTGCTGCACTGGTATCCGTATGTGCCAGTGGGCGGCGAGATGGCGGTAAATTGCGCCATTCTGAGTTACGACGGCGCAGTGCACTTCGGGTTCAGCGGCGACGTGCACGTGGCGCCTGATCTCCGGCGATTGGAAGAGCTTCTCAAGTTGAGTTTTGTGGAGTTGCGGGATGCAGCGGGAATCAAGTCAGTGCACAAAAGGACACCGCCGCGGAAGAACTCCGTCACCAAGAAGCGGGCTTCGAAACCGGCATTCGAGGCGGAGTCGGAAGTTCGTGCAGCGACTCCGCAGATTGTTCCAGGTTCTGTGAAGCCGGCGCCAACACCGCCGCCACCGGCGGCGGAGGAGACAGTGGTCACGCAGTTGATCGCGTAGAAGCCGGACAACATGGTTGCAAGCATTCAATTTTCGGCGCAGTTAACCAGCTGGTCGGGGACAGAGCGAATCCTCTTTGCGCTCATCCCGGTTGTGGGTGTAGCCCTTTTCGCGTACATCGTGGCACGGCGGCTGGCGCCGATGCTTCGCGCGCAACGCGATTTTCGTTTTGATCAGCCCCTGCTGCGGCTGGGAAGAATCCTGAAATTCTGGTTGGCGCAGTGGAAACAGCCGCGATACATGCTGGCCGGCGTTCTTCACATTGCCATCTTCGTAGGGTTTCTGGCGCTACTAGTTAGCTCGGCGTCGCTGGTGATGATGGGATTCACTGAGCGCTTTGTCATGCCGGGTTTCTCCGGCAGAGTGGGTGACCTCTACAACGTGGTCAAAGACTACGCGGCAACGCTGGTATTCCTGGCCGTCGTGGCCGCTGCAATTCGACGCGCCGTGTTCAGACCGGCGCGATACGAAGTCCCATCAAAATACGGTAAGGGCCACACTGCCGAAGCCGTCTTTGTTTTGGGATTGATTGCGACCCTCATGTTGTCCGCGAGTCTGTTTGAGGCCAGCAAGGCCGCTTTTCAAGCGCAGCAGAACCAGCCTGGCGAGACCCTCTCCGCATTTTCTCTGGCGTGGGTATTCAAGAGTGCGCTGTTAACAGCTCCATTGTGGTGGTTGCAGAATCTCTACCGTGGCTCCTATCTTGTCCACGAGGTTACGTTTTTCGCGTTCCTGTGCTTCCTCCCGCTTGGGAAGCACTTTCATGTGGTCACATCGCTTTTCAATGTTTACTTCGCCAAGCTGGATTCTAAGACCCTGAAACCGGTGCGGTGGGGAGTTTCCGACGATCAGTTGGGCGACGTGAAATCGTTCGGCGTCAAGAGATTCGAAGACTTTACCTGGAAACACATCCTCGATTTCTACTCCTGCGCCGATTGCGGCCGGTGCTCGGACAATTGCCCGGCCAACGCTGTGGGGCGGCCGTTGTCGCCGCGGTTCCTGACCATCAAGGCGCGGGACTATGCTTTCGGGCACTATCCGATCTTTGGCGGCTCTGGGAACGGCAAGCCGCTCATCGGCGGCATTTACTCGGAAGACGAGATCTGGTCCTGCACCACTTGCGGGGCCTGCGAAGAAGAATGCCCGCTGCTGGTCGAGTACATCGACAAGATCGTTGATCTGCGGCGGGGCCTGATTGACGTCGGCAACGTGCCCCAGTCGTTGCAAAAGCCGCTGAAGGCGCTGGAAAGCCGCGGTAATCCTTACGGCAAGCTAGAGAAGAAGAAAGCCGACTGGACCAAGACCAAAGACTTCCAGCAAAACTGCGAGGTCAAGATTCTTGACGGCAAGAATAATGCCGGCGCCGACACTCTGTATTTCGTCGACAGCATCACTTCCTACGATGACCGCATGCAGTCCATAGCACGGGCCTCGGCAAGGATTCTCGACCATATTGGACGCCAATTTCGGAATCCTGGGCGCGGCGGAAAAAGACAGCGGGCACGAAGTCCGGCGGTTCGGCGAAGAGACTCTGTTTATGGAGCTCCGCGACCACAATGTGGAAGCGATCAAGGCCTCGGGCGCAAAGCGAATAGTCACGTCCGATCCTCACGCTTACAACGCGCTCAAGCACGACTACAAAGATGTACCGCCGGTCGAGCACATCAGCCAGGTGATTGCCAGCGAAGTAAAGTCCGGCAAGATCCAAGTTCAATCCGCTGGAGAGCGCAGACCAGGTTTACACCTACCACGACCCTTGCTACCTGGGCCGGCACAACCAGATTTACGACGACCCACGGAATGTGCTCGACGCCATTCCCGGCATGAAGCGGGTGGAAATGGCGCGCTCGCGCGATCGCTCATTCTGCTGCGGCGGTGGCGGACTGATGTTGTTCTACGAACCGAAAGAAGATCAGCGCATGGGCGTGAAGCGAGTGCAGATGGCGGCGGAAGCCGGGGCCAATGTGATTGTGACTGCGTGTCCGTTCTGCATGGCGAATATCGAAGACGCAATAAAGGTCGCAGGCATGGAAGGCAAGATGGCCGCCATCGATCTTACGGAATTAGTGGACCAGCAAATCTCGCGCGTCGGAAAAGTCGCGCATGAAGCTGTGCCAGCAATGGCCAGCAGTTCAGGGAGGTAACTGTGGAAATTCTAGTTTGCGTACGACGCGTGCCCGACACATCGGAAAACGAGATTCGACTCAACAGCGCGGGCAATGACATTGAGCGCGATGAGCTGGTCTATTCGATCAACGAACCGGACAACTACGCGGTCGAAGAGGCCCTGCAGATTGCGGCCCGAGTCGGCGGCACCGTCACCGTGGCGACAGTGGGCAACGACGACGACGAGGAAATCCTGCGCCGGGAGATGGCCATGGGCGCGAACCATGGCGTGCTGATTACCGACGACGCATTCACGGGATCGGACGGCCGCGGCCTGGCGACCATCCTGAAATCCTTCGTGCAAAAAGGAGCCTACGACCTGATTCTTACTGGCGTCCAGGCGGATGACGGGGCCGCGCAGGTTGGCGGCATGCTGGCGGCGATGCTCGACTATCCGTTCGCATCCCTGGTTAGTTCGATTGAGGTACTGGACGGCGGCAAGCTGAAAATTAGCCGCGAGATCGAGGGCGGCAATAAAGAGATCAGCGAAATTGATCTCCCGTGTGTGCTCTCGATTCAGACCGGGATCAATGAGCCGCGCTACGTCGGAATGCGGGGCATCCGGGCGGTGGCTTCGGTGCCGGTGCCAAACTTCGCCGCTTCCGACTTGGGCATTGATCCAGCCAGCGTCGGAGCCGCTGCCGCAAAAGTGAGGCGCACCGATTACTTCGTCCCGGTTCTGGGCAAGGGCGCCGAAATGCTCACCGGCAGCCGGGAAGAAAACGCTGACAAGGTTCTGGAGTTCATCGCAGCCAAAGGAGGGTTGAAATAATGGCTCGCATCTTTGCTTACATCGCGCACAAAGGCGGAGTGGTCGGTGACTCCACCGCCGAATTGGCAGTCGCGGCCCGGAAGATCGATCCCACTGTCTCGCCTACGGCAATTCTCACCGGTTCGGGTGCGGACCTGGACGCCGCCTGCGACAGCCTCTGCTCTTCTTACGCTGAGATCTGGAAAATCGCCAACGAAGCTCTTGCTTACCCCAGCGCCGAGTTGATCCGGAAGGCTCTGGTCGAGGTGCTGCCCATCGGCAGCATTCTGCTGGTTGCACACGATCATTTCGGAATCGATCTTGCTCCGGGGCTCTCCATCAAGCTGAATGCAGCGTTCGTCTCTGACGTATTGGGAATCGATGGCGTCCCGGGCAACACTCTCAGGATCGTCCGCCAGGAATTTGGCGGGCAGGTGAGCGCGCATGTGACTTGCGATGCTTCGTCGGGCGCAGTCGTTACGGTTCGTCCGGGCGCATTCAAGCCGCAAGCAAGTCCTGGACTCAACGGCGCTGTGATTGATAAGTCGGCAGATGTCGGCGTACTTACGGCAAGACGCCGTTACGTCGAGACGGTTGTCGCGGCGGCGGGCGCGGTGGATATTACCAAGCACGCGGTCCTGGTTTCCATCGGTCGCGGCATCCAGGAAAAAGACAATGTGGCCATCGCGCAGGAACTGGCCGACGCGCTGGGCGCGGTAGTGAGCTGCTCTCGACCCGTGGTGGACGCCAACTGGATGGAGAAATCGCGGCAGGTCGGATCATCTGGCGCGACCGTGAAACCCAAAGTCTATCTGGCATGCGGCATCAGCGGCGCGTTCCAGCATCTGGCGGGGATCAAGGGCAATCCCTTCATCATCGCCATCAACAAGAACCCCAAAGCCCCTATTTTTCAGGTGGCGGATGTTGGAATCGTCGACGATCTTCTGGAGTTTTTGCCCGAACTAACCAACAAAGTCCGCGAAATGCAAACCGTTTCGGCAAAGTGAGGAACTGACCATGATTGCGAACAAGACACTCAAGCTGAGTTTGAAGTCGCTGCGGGACTTCGCCAAAAAGTGGCTGCCCGATGAAAAGATTCGGGAACTGGATGACCGCGACGAGTGCCCGCTGGATATCGTCCGCCACATGTGCAGCCCCGACAAGCTGGGCATTCAGCTTCTGTTCATTCCTGAGGACTGCGGCGGCTTCGGCGGCGGAGCGTTCGACGTGTACTTGGTTTGTGAGGAGATGGCCCGCGCCGATCTGGGTGTTGCGACCGCAGTACTGGCCACATTTCTGGGCAGTGACCCGATCACCGTCGGTGCCACTCCGGAGCAGAAGAAGCTGTGGCTGACCCGCATCGCAGAAGAAGGAATTCTGTTTGCCTATGGAGCGACAGAGCCGGAAGCCGGCAGTGACCTGGGCGCGCTTCGTACCACGGCGGATCGGGTGGTGGAGAACGACCGCATCGTCGGCTACAAGATCAGCGGCAACAAGCAGTGGATCAGCAACGGCGGAATCGCTGATGCCTGCACGGTTTTGGCTAACACACCAGGCGGCCCGAGCTGGTTCATCGTGGAAAAAGGCGCGAAGGGTTTCACCCACGACGAGCCGGAAGATAAGCACGGCATTCGCCTCAGCAACACTGCAGCACTCGCGCTCGATAACGTCTATGTAGATGTTGATCGGTTGATCGGCGGCGTCGAGGGCCAGGGACTGATTCAGGCGCAAGCAGTGTTTGGCTACACGCGGTTGATGGTCGCGGCGTTTGGGCTGGGAGCAGGATGGGCCGCGCTCGATCGTGCCATTCCTTATTCCACTAAGCGCATTCAGGCTGGAGCGCCCCTTTCAGAGAAGCAGGGATACACGCACAAGTTGATCGTGCCCAACGTAGTGCGGCTGGAAGCGGCCCGGTCTTATATCGAAGAGACTGCGGAACGCATTGATGCCGGAAACGAAGGCAGTTTGAACACTGAAGGCGCGATCGCGAAGTATATGGCGACCGAGGCCGGCAATCTGGCGGCTGACGCCAGCATTCAGGCGCTGGGTGGATACGGTTACACGCACGAATACATGGTAGAGAAGATCAAGCGTGACGTTCGCATCACCACGATTTACGAAGGCACCTCCGAGATTATGGAGATGACCATCAGCCGCGACCGCTGGCAGCTTCATCTGAAGACACGCGGGCAGCACTATCACGAGCAAGCCAAGAAGTTTGAAGAATTGCACGGCAAACATCCGAACGTGGGCGCGGATAGCGCTGCGCTGGCGCTGCACGCGCTAGCTGAAGTCTTGGAGAAAGCCCGGGTGGCGCGCCTGACCCGCTATCAGCACATTCTGCTGCGATTGGGCGAACTGATCGCCAACGCCGAGTGTGCTGGAAGCTTAGCTCGGCGCGCTGCACTCGCAGCAGAAAACAAGCTCGACGAAAAAGCGAATGCTCGTTTCGACACGAACGTGCTGGCGGCGATGAGCCGCATCTTCGCACGGCAGGCCGCGCTGAAAGTTGTGGAAGACGGCTTGCGCTGGGTGATCGGATCCGGTGGCGTAAGCGACGCAGAGTTGCCCGCGTTTGAAACAAGCCTCGGACTGACCGCGGTTTATCGCGCGCAAGATGGTCTCATCACCGACATGGATTACATAGCTGACGTACTGTACGGCCGCGCCGCCAAGAATACGCAACTGGCGGCGTAGTCGTAAGAGTTGACAACCGAATTCATATGGGTTTTAGCAGGACAAATATTTTCTTCGTGGCAGGAGCGCAGTCATGGAAAGTACTTCCTCTCGAGCTATAGCGATTGTGGGAGCTGGGGCGATTCTGCCCGATGCTCCGAACGTCCCAGCTTTCTGGGAAAACATAAAGAGCGGCCGTTACAGCATTAACGAGGTTGATCCCAAGCGTTGGGACCCGGCGCTCTATTTCGATCCCGACCACGCTGCACCGGACAAGACTTACTCCAAAATCGGCGGCTGGGTGCGAGACTACGTATGGGACCCGATGAAGTGGCATTTGCCGGTTCCACCACGCGTGGTCAACGCCATGGATGGCGCTCAGAAGTGGGCCATCGCCTGCACGAGAGAAGCACTGGAAGACTACGGCTATCCCGACCGCGCGCTGGATCTCGATCGCACGGCGGTCATTCTGGGGAACGCAATGGCCGGGGAGAAGCATTACCTGACCGTGCTGCGCATCTATTTTCCGGAATACGCGCGCGAACTGGCGGAGAGCGCCAGTTTTGCCGCGCTACCGGAAGCGCTCCGCGGCGACATTACCAATGAGTTGCACGAACGTATGGGAAAGTTCCTTCCCGAGGTCACAGAAGACAGCATGCCCGGCGAATTGGCCAACTGCATTGCCGGCCGCATTGCCAACATCTACAACTTCCATGGACCAAATTATGTTTGCGACGCCGCGTGCGCCTCGGCGATGGCGGCTATCAACTCCGCGGCAGAAGGGCTGATACAGAACAACTTCGACGCGGTGATCACCGGCGGCATTGACCGCAACATGGGCGCCACGACCTTCGTGAAGTTCTGCAAGATCGGCGCGCTCTCGGCGACGGGCACTCGTCCGTACGCGGAAGGCGCCGACGGCTTTGTCATGGGCGAGGGCGCGGCCATCTTTGTGCTCAAGCGCCTGGCCGATGCGGAGCGCGATGGCGACAAAATTTATGCCGTCCTGCGCGGCATGGGTGGATCAAGCGATGGCAAGGGAAAAGGAATCACCGCCCCGAATCCGATCGGCCAGAAGTTCGCTATTGAACGGGCTTGGCAAAATGCCGGCCTGTCGCCCGCTACCGCCACCTACATTGAAGGCCACGGAACCTCTACCCGAGTGGGCGACGTGGTCGAAGTGCAAAGCATGGCCGATGTCTTCAGCAACTATCATCTGCCCTTCCACTCGGTGGGGCTGGGATCGGTCAAGTCTAATTTTGGCCATCTCAAGGGAGCGGCCGGAGCGGCCGGGCTGCTGAAGACGGCGTTGGCGCTTCGTGACAAAGTGCTGCCGCCCAGCGTCCATTGCGAGCATTCCAATCCGGACATTGATTTTGTCCACTCCCCGCTTTACGTCAACACCGAGCTGAAGCCGTGGACCGTCCCGACGGGCGGCGTACGCCGCGCCGGCCTGAGCGCCTTCGGTTTTGGCGGCACCAACTTTCATGCCGTCCTTGAAGAATATATCCCCCACCGGTTGAACGGAAATGGCAAGAAAACCGTGGCAGTGACTGCGATGCCACCGAAAGCGACAGAAACCACCATGAATGTGACAAGCGCTCCTCTTTCTTCCGCATCTTCTTATAAAGCGCCGCTGCGCGGCGCAATGGTCATTGGCGCATCCTCCGAGGCTGCTCTAGTCGAACGACTACACGTGGTAGAGAAAGACGCCAAGGCTGGCCGCTCACCGGCGCCGAGTGCCCCGGCGGAGTCCGACCTGCGCGCTCCAGAACGCTTGGCCATCGACTACGCAGATGCCGCCGAGCTGGCAACGAAAGCAACCAATGCCCTGAAAGCGCTGGCTGCGAATCAACCCGCACTCTGGAAAGCTCTGCGCGCGCAAGGAATCTTCCGCGGTCATGGGCCCGCGCCCAAGGTGGCGTTCCTGTATCCGGGGCAAGGTTCGCAGTACGTCAACATGCTGAAGCCGCTCCGCGCAGCCGAGCCGATTGTGGCCGAAACTTTCTCCGAAGCCGATCTCACGATGAAGCCGCTGCTGGGCAAGCCACTCAGCGACTTTATCTTTGTGGACAAGGCCGACGCCGACGCTGTCGCTCAGGCCGAGGACGATCTGCGACAGACCGCTATCACGCAGCCCGCGGTGCTGGCCACCGATCTTGCGCTCACCCGGCTGCTCGCTGCTTACGGCATTACTCCCGACTTCGCCATGGGACACAGTCTTGGCGAGTACGGAGCGTTGCTCGCAGCCGACGCGCTTCCTTTTGCTGACGCCCTCGAAGCCGTCAGTGCTCGTGGCCGGGAGATGACCCTCTTCGCGCCGCAAGACAAGGGCCTCATGGCAGCGGTCTTCGCTCCCATTGAGGAGATCGAGAGAATCCTGAAAACAGTAACTGGCTATGTGGTGATCGCCAACGTCAACAGCAACCATCAGGCGGTGATCGGTGGCGCCAGCAAGCCGGTAGAGCAAGCCATGGAGATTTTCCAGAAAGCCGGATACGAGGTGTCTGCGCTGTCGGTCAGCCACGCATTCCATACTTCAATCGTGGCGGGAGCCAGCGAGCCGCTGCGCCTTGTGCTTGAGCGCCTGCATGTGGAGTCGCCGCATCTGCCAGTTGTCGCGAATACCAGCGGCGAATTTTATCCCACCGGCGCAGGGGTCGTGCCGCAGATGTTGGACATTCTTGCGAAGCAAGTGGCATCTCCCGTGCAGTTCATCAAAGGGCTGCGCACGTTGTACAAAGCGGGTGCGCGAGTCTTTGTTGAGGTCGGACCCAAGAAAGCGTTGCAGGGATTCGCCGAAGACGTGCTTGGCGAACGCGGCGATGTAATCGCACTTTTCACCAACCATCCCAAGGTTGGTGATGTTCCATCGTTCAACCAAGCGTTGTGCGGACTCTATGCGGCGGGAGTGGGCCGGGGAGTTGCAGACGCGGCGCTGGAGACAGAGTCTGTCTCGACAGTTTCCGCTCCCGTTATCTCCTCGCCGGCAGAAATCCCAACACATAAATCCATCGCTGCGAACGCGCCAACTGTTTCCACGCCGCCCGCGACTCCATCGAATGGCGACCACTACGGCCAACTCGGCCGCTTCTTTGCCGATGTCTTGGAGCGCGGTTGGCAGATTCACCATGGCGAGAGGCCCGCGCCTGTCACCGCGCCTGTGGCAATTACGGGAGCGGCCTTGGGCCTTCCCGGCACCGAGCACATCTTCGATGACGCTAATACCGGTCGCCTTCTGCTCGGCGATCAGTTTATTGAGTCCATCCCCGCGCGCTTGCGTCGCGCCATGCTCGACAAACACATTACGCGATTGGTGAAGAACGAGAACGGCGGCAGGTTCGAAACGCTCACCGATGTCGCCGATGTGATCAAGCTGGCCGGCCGTGGCGGTGCTTTCGACCTGCAACACGAATTCGGTGTCTCCGCCGAGCGCGTGGCCGCTCTCGACCGCGTTACCGCGCTGGCGATTGCGGTTGGCCTCGATGCCTTGCGCGATGCCGGAATCCCACTGGTCCAGCACTACAAGCTCACCAGTAAAGGCACGCAACTGCCGGACCGCTGGGTACTGCCAGACGCTCTGCGCGACGACACCGGCGTAATTTTTGCTTCGGCATTCCCCGGCCTGGATTCTTTCGCCGACGAAGCCTCGCGGTACTTCACAGACCATGCCCGGCGCGAGCAGTTGGCGACCCTGCAGGACCTGCGTGCCCGGATGAGCGACACCAACGGCAATGCAGCGGTAAGACAAGAGACTGACCGGCGCATCGAAGAGTTGCACGCCGCCATCGAGAAAGAATCCTACGTATTCGACCGCCGCTTTTTGTTCCGAGTGTTGCCGATGGGGCATTCGCAATTCGCCGAATTCATTGGCGCGCGCGGACCCAACACCGCCATCAACGCGGCCTGCGCAAGTACGACTCAAGCAGTAGGTTTGGCTGAAGATTGGATCCATGCCGGACGCTGCCGCCGTGTGGTCGTCGTCTCCGCCGACGACATCACCACCGACAGTTTGCTCGGATGGATGGGCGCAGGCTTCCTCGCCAGCGGCGCAGCGGCCACGGATGAAACCGTTGAAGAAGCTGCTATCCCCTTCGACCGTCGCCGACACGGAATGATCATCGGAATGGGCGCTGCCGGACTCGTTATCGAAAGCGCGGAAGCAGCACGTGAACGGGGCATTCAGCCCATTTGCGAAGTGTTAAGCGCGGTAACTGCCAACAGCGCCTTCCACGGCACTCGTCTCGATGTGCAACACATCGGCCAAGTGATGGAGAACCTGGTCGCCAAAGCGGAAGCCCGCAGCGGCATTGAACGTCATCAGATTGCGCCGCGCACGGTTTTTGTCTCTCACGAAACTTACACTCCAGCGCGCGGCGGCAGCGCTGCGGCGGAGATCAATGCACTGCGCCACGTCTTCGGCGATGCCGCCGATCAGGTTGTGATCGCCAACACCAAGGGTTTTACTGGACACGCCATGGCCGCCGGGATTGAAGATGTGTTGGCGGTGAAGGCGCTCGAAACCGGTGTGGTCCCGCCAGTCGCCAACTTCAAGGAAATTGATCCCGAATTAGGCGCATTGAACTTGTCAAAAGGCGGTGCCTATCCGGTGGAGTACGCTCTGCGCCTGGGTGCTGGCTTCGGCTCCCAGATCAGCATGACGCTATTGCGTTGGGTGACGACCAAGGACGGTGTTCACCGGAGCCCGAACGCTCTCGGCTACGCCTATCGCGTTGTCGATGCAAACACTTGGAGTGCATGGCTCTGCCGTATCGCGGGTCATCCATCTGCGGAGATGGAAGTAGTTCATCGAACGCTACGGGTGCGCGATCAGGGCCCGGTGGCGCGCTTGGCGGAGCCTGCGGCTCTGTCGAAAGCGGTGCCGGTATTCAAACCCCAAGCCTCACCAACGCCCGTCGTTGCTGCGAAACCAGTTGCTGAAGTGAAACCAGTCGTCGCGAAACCTTTGCCAGCGCCTTCGCTTCCCAGGCTGGCTAAGCCGAACGTCGGTGTGCAAGTCGGTCTGCAAGCCGGCGTGCCTCCGGCGCCGATTCCAACCGCCCCGGCGCCACAAGGCGTCTCGGTCAAGGAACGCATTCTGGCGCTGGCGGTAGAAAAGACCGGTTATCCGCAGGACATGCTCGACTTAGACCTCGATCTCGAGGCCGATTTGGGCGTGGACACCGTCAAGCAGGCGGAGATGTTCGCCGCCATCCGCGAAATCTACAACATTCCGCGCGATGAGAACCGCAAACTCCGCGACTACCCGACACTCGCGCACGTGATCCAGTTTGTTTATGACAAGCGGCCGGACTTGGTGAGAGCTGCTCCATCATCGGCGACGCTGCCGCTGAAGGAGGCAATCAAGCCGGTTGCGCCGACGCCCGCACCCGCGCCACTTTCTGTCAAAGCCGGTACCGCTGATTCGGTGAAAGAGCGCATTCTGGCTCTGGCAGTAGAGAAGACCGGCTACCCCAAGGACATGCTAGACCTGGATCTCGATCTGGAAGCCGACCTCGGCGTGGACACCGTCAAGCAAGCCGAGATGTTCGCCGCCATCCGCGAAATCTACAACATTCCGCGCGATGAGAACCGCAAACTCCGCGACTACCCGACCCTCGCGCACGTGATCCAGTTGGTTTATGACAAACGGCCTGACTTGGTTGGCGGGGCTCCGATCTTGGCGACGCCCACGGAGGAGACCAAGCCCATTGAACCAATGCTCGCATTCTCATCGTCGCTGAATGTACCCCAGCCATCCGCGCCCACGCTTATTCCGGTAGCAGCCCAGGTTCCCACTGACGAGTCCATCAAGGAAAAAGTGCTGGAGATCGTTGCCGAAAAAACCGGCTACCCGAAAGAAATGCTGGACATGGACCTTGACCTCGAAGCCGACCTCGGTATCGATACCGTCAAGCAGGCAGAGATGTTTGCCGCGGTGCGCGCGGCTTACAACATTCCACGTGACGAAACCATCAAGCTGCGGGACTTCCCAACTCTGGCCAGTGTAATTAAGTTCGCGCGTGACCGGGCAGGCGTTGCGGGAACGACCGCATCGATCCCGTCCGCGGCGGTCTCGGCGGAGAAGAAACCTGCCGTGTCTGCAGCTTCGGCGCCTCTGAAAGTGCCTCGCCCGGCTCCCGCCAATTTCGACGCAGCAAACAAAATTCCGCGACGCGTTCCTCTGCCAATTCTGCGTCCGCCACTCGATCTCTGCAAGACGACCGGTGTGACGTTGGCTTCTGGTAAGCGCGTGGTGCTCATGCCCGATAACGGCGGGGTTGCAGACGCGATTACCCGCCTCCTCAAGGCGAAGGGCGTTGAAGTCCTGCGCATCGAAAACGCGCCTGATGCAGACACTCTGACTGGTCTTTTGCAGGGCTGGATTGCGGCTGGTCCAATCGCCGGAGTCTATTGGCTGCCCGCGCTCGACAACGAAGGCAACCTCCGCGATCTGGATCTCGCCACCTGGCACGAAGTCATCCGGGTGCGGGTCAAGTCTCTCTACGCCACCATGCGCGCTCTCTACGAGCAAATTGCCAAGCCGGAGCACGTTTCTGGTTTCGGCAACGCGGCTCGGCGGACAACACGGCTACGACGCCGCTGGAGCGGTAGCTCCTTTGGGTGGCGCGGTGGTCGGCTTCAGCAAAACCTACAAGCGCGAGCGGACCGATGCTTGCGTCAAAGCAGTCGATTTCGAATCCGGCCGCAACGCCGTCGGAGGTCGCCGAACTACTCATCGACGAGACTCTGCGCGATCCCGGCGCGGTTGAGATCGGTTACAAGAAAGGCCTGCGCTGGACAGTCGGGCTGCAAGAACAGTCCGCCGACCGACGGTAAGCCGGGCCTGACTCTGGATGAGAACACTGTCTTTCTGATCACCGGCGCAGCGGGAAGCATCGTCTCCGCAATCACCGCCGATCTCGCGGCGGCATCCGGCGGAACCTTCTATCTGCTCGATCTGGTCCCCGAACCCGATCCGCACGATCCCGACCTGGAGCGTTTTGTCAGCGACAAAGAAGGCCTCAAACGCGATCTGTTCGCGCGCATCCAGCACGCGGCGAGCGGGCGACGCCGGCCCTGGTGGAAAAGGAAATGGCGAGTTTGGAGCGGGCGCGAGCGGCCCTCAGTGCAATCGAAGCGGTACGCGCCGCAGGTGGTACGCCGCATTATTTCAGCGTCAACCTCGCCGACGCCGATGCCGTCGCGAAGGTGATCCAACAGGTGCGCGAGCGCAGCGGGCGCATTGACGTGCTGCTGCATGCCGCCGGCATCGAGCGCAGCCACCCGCTTATCGGCGAAAGACCCGCATGAGTTCGATCTGGTATTCGACGTCAAGAGCGACGGCTTCTTCAATCTGCTGCACTCGATCGGCGACATGCCGCTGGAAGCGACGGTGGTATTCAGCTCGATCGCAGGAAGGTTCGGCAACGCCGGACAGACCGATTACAGCTGCGGCCAATGATCTGCTCTGCAAGATCACGTCAAGCTTCCACACCACGCGGCCGAACACGCGCGGTATCGCGATTGATTGGACGGCGTGGGGTGGCATCGGCATGGCGACGCGCGGCTCCATCCCGAAAATCATGGAGGCCGCGGGCATCGACATGCTGCCGCCGGAAGCTGGCGTTCCGCTCATCCGGCGCGAACTTACCGCGGGAGGAACACGCGGTGAGATTGTGGTCGGGCAACGTCTTGGCGTTCTGCTGAAGGAATGGGATGAGGCGGGCGGCTTGGACGCAACCGCTCAAAATGCTTACGCGGCAGAAGCGCTTGCCCAGCCCATGGGCCGATGATCGGAAAGATCGCCAGCGCCGGACTCTACAGCCCGCTCACGATTCGAGACCACGCTCGATCCAACGCTGCAACCGTTTCTGCACGATCATCAGATTGACGGCACACCGGTGCTGCCCGGCGTCATGGGCATCGAAGCATTTGCCGAAGCTGCGCTGATGCCTGCTCCCCGGTTGGCATGTTGAAGCGATGGAAGACGTGAATTATCTCGCGCCGTTCAAGTTCTATCGCAACGAACCGCGCACAGTTACGGTCGAGGCCACTATTCATCCGCGACGGCGAAGCTCTGATCGCGGATTGCCGCTTGCTGGGCCGGCGGGCACTTCCGAATCAAGCCGAACCGCAAGTGACCACGCACTTCACGGCGCGTGTTCGGCTGACAAAGCAACCTGCGGCCGCAGTAACCGGTCCCGCCTTCGGCACGCCCGCTGGAAACATCATCGAGGCCGCTGACATCTACCGCCTCTACTTCCACGGTCCTGCATATCAGGTGGTCGAGCGGGCGTGGTGGGATCGGAACCGGATCATCGGGCTGATGGCCGAAGGCCTGCCCAACAATCATCATCCTTCCGAACTGCCGACGCTCGATGACGCCGCGGCTGATCGAGCTTTGCTTCCAGACTGCCGGAGTCTGGGAGATGGGGTATCGAAGGCCGCATGGGACTGCCGTTGCACATTGATCGCGTCTCCGTCGTTCGGAGGCGCGATCCGGAGCGTGCGGAAGGCCGGTTGTATGCCGTCGTCACCCCTGACCCAGCGGAGGAAGCTTTGACGCCGAAGTTGTGGATGCGAAGGGAAACCGCTACTTGCAGCTCCACGGGTATCGCACGGTCGCGGTCCCCGGAGGCGTTGACGCGCGAAGTTAAAAGCACTGCATGAGGCGATGTCATTGGAGCCAGTCGCGGCCTGAGCGATGTAGCTTGATAGTCCACGTCGACTCTATCGAGGCGCTTATGAACCACGAATTCCAACGCGTAGCGATTGTGAATCGCGGCGAAGCTGCCATGCGCTTCATTCATGCGGTCCGCGAGTTCAACCAGGAGCACGGCACGGCGCTGCGCACCATTGCGCTTTTCACCGAACCCGACCGGCACGCCATGTTTGTTCGCGAGGCGGACGAGGCGGTATGCCTCGGCCCGGCGCAGGTCCTCGATTCCAACACCCAGCAGCTGAAGAGCAGTTATGTGGACTACGACCGGATCGAGCAAGGGCTGGTGGCAGGCGCGGGCGGACGCGGTCTGGGTAGGATGGGGCTTCGTCGCCGAGCACGCTGCTTTCGCCGACCTTTGCCACGACATGGGCATCGTCTTCATCGGCCCGGATGGCGCCGTGATGCGGAGGCTGGGCGACAAGATTTCGTCGAAGCGCCTGGCCGAGCAAGCGCAGATTCCCGTAGCGCCCTGGAGCGGCGGCCCGGTGGAAACGCTCGCCGACGCCGAGCGCCACGCTGAGCGCTTGGGCTATCCACTCCTTATTAAGGCGACAGCCGGAGGCGGTGGCCACGGGATTCGCCGGGTACATTCGGCAGACGAGCTTCCGCAGGCCTTCGAGAGCGCCCGCGCTGAGGCCTTCAAGGCCTTCGGCGATCCCACCGTTTTCCTGGAGCAACTGGTGCCGGATGCGCGCCATGTCGAAGTGCAAATCATCGCCGACCACTACGGAACGACATGGGCTGCAGGCGTACGTGATTGCACCATTCAGCGTCGCCATCAGAAAATTCTCGAAGAAGCGCCCTCGCCTGCGCTCTCTCCGGAGCAAGATCAGCGAGTTGCGCGAAGCGGCGGTCCGCCTGAGCCTGGCCGCGTCCTACCGCAACGCCGGCACCGTCGAATTCCTGTATCAACCAGAAGCTCAGAAGTTCTGGTTCATGGAAATGAACACTCGATTGCAGGTCGAACATCCGGTCACCGAATGCACCACCGGGATCGATCTGGTGAAGCTGCAGATTCACGTCGCGCGCGGAGGCCGCCTCGAAGGCGAGCCGCCTCGCACCACCGGTCACGCCATCGAGGTGCGGCTGAATGCGGAGGATCCGGATAACGGCTTTGCTCCAGCCCCAGGGACCATTGAACGCTTCAGAATTCCCACCGGACCTGGAGTGCGGGTTGACACCGGCGTGGGTGAAGGCGATGAAGTGCAGCCGGAATTCGACTCCATGATCGCCAAGATCATCGCCTACGGACAGACCCGAAAGGAAGCGCTTGCCCGGCTTCAGCGTGCCCTAAGCGAGAGCGTCGTCGTGATCAGGGGTGGCGCAAGTAACAAAGCATTCCTGCTGGAATTGCTGAGCCGCCCTGAAGTTCAGAGTGGGGTGGTGAACAACGGGTGGATGGACCACCTGGCCGCAACCGGCGATCACCTTTCGCGGCATTACGCGGACGTGGCGCTGGTGCAGGCGGCAATCGAGTCCTACGATGCCCAGTTGGGGGTCGAGCAGGCCCAATTCTATGCCTCGGCGATTCGAGGAAGGCCGCAGGTACGATCTGAGGTCGGGCGGACTGCCGAGCTGCGCTATCGCGGTCATACCTATTCGCCGAGGACGTATCGTCTGGGGCCGACCGCAGTACCGGGTGGATGTTAATGGATCGCACATCGAGGCCCAGGTCGATCGTCTCAGTCAGTTTGAATACTGGCTGACCGTTTTCGGCCGGCGTTTCCACGTAATCTCTGTCACCCAGGGATCGAGTTACCGGATCGAAGTGGATGGTGTTTCGCACCAGATTGACCGCGAAGATGGAGGTATCGTTCACGCATCGGCACCCGCAGTCGTGGTTTCCATTGCCGTCAAACCCGGTGACCGGGTCTCAGTCGGGGACCGTCTGGCCGTGCTCGAAGCGATGAAGATGGAGATGCAGGTCGTCGCACCATTTTCCGGAAGAGTCCGGCAAGTAATGACCATGCGCAACGTGCAAGTCGACACCGGCGCACCATTGCTTCAGATTGAACCCGAAGTCGCCGACGATGCGGTTGCAGCCGTAGAGGGCGTGCTTTTTGGTGCGTCACGCGTTTCGGGCGGAAGAACGGAAGCCGTTCAACCGAGCTGCCGCCAGAGCCTGGAAGAACTCCGCCAGCTCATGCTGGGTTTTGATGTGGATCCCAAACACATTACTCAGATGCTTGCGGAATGGAACCAAAACCTACCCGCGGAGAGCGACCAAATAAGGCGCATAGAAGATGAGGTCCTCAACATCTTTGTGGACATCTGCTCTTTGTTCAAGCGCGATCCGGAAGTAAACCACCGGGCCAGCGGTGAAGATCCCAGCGCGGAAGCTTATCTGTTTTCGTATCTGCGCACGCTGGAGACGGGCGGTGAAGGGCTGCCGCCGGACTTTGTGAGCTCGCTTCGCCGAGCCCTGTCGCATTACGGCGTGCAGACTCTGGAGCGCTCGCCGCAATTGGAAGAAAGCCTGCTGTGGATCTACAAATCGCATCAGCACCTGGAGCAACAGATCGCCCCGGTCATGGGAGTTCTGGAGCGGCGTCTCCAGTCCGCCCAGAGCCCTTGCGCCGCACGCCGAGGAATCGCTGCGCACCCTCCTCGACCGGATGATCGTCATGAGCAACGGACAGTTCCCTGCCGTCAGCGACCTGGCGCGGGAGGTGCGATATCGCTACTTTGATCAGCCGCTCTTTGAGCAGGCCCGCAAGCAGGTCTATGAACGAGTAGAGGAGCAACTCGCCTACATGGCCGCCAATCCTGATGCCGCCGACCGCCACGAACGCGTGCGCGCCCTGGTGGAATGCCCGCAGCCTCTGGTGGGCGTTCTTCTCCGCGCGGTTCGCGGCCGCGGACACCGCGATGCGCCGCCTGATGCTCGAGGCAATCACCTGGCGATACTACCGAATTCGTACGCTCGAAAACTTCCGCTCTTTGGCGATTGAACGGCAATGCTTCGCAGTCTGCCGAATACGATCATGAGGGCAAGCGGGTGCACGCGTTCACAACGCACGCTGAGTATTCGCAGCTTGCCGACGCTGCGCGCGCGATGTTTCCGCTAATCGAAGCAGTTCCCGCCGACCATGATGTTGTGGTTGATTTCTACGCATGGAATTCCCGGCGTATCAGCGATCCCGAGGCCACGCAACAGGAAGTTCGCGACGTTCTCAATCAGGTCGCGTTTCCTCGCGCCATCCGGCGCATCGTAGTGGAAGTTGCCAGCGCGGTCTACGCCCAGGGCGCAGGCGGCATGCAACACTTCACCTATCGCCCTCGTGAGCACGGGATACGAGGAGGAGAAGCTCTATCGCGGGCTGCATCCGATGATGGCCAAGCGGTTGCACCTGTGGCGGCTCAGCAACTTCAACGTTGACCGGCTGCCTTCGGTGGAAGATGTCTACCTTGCTCCATGCCATCGCCCGCGACAATCCGAAAGACGAGCGGCTGATCGCGTGCGCAGAAGTGCGTGACGTAACCCCAGTGCGGGATGAGACCGGACGCATCGTGCAACTGCCGCACCTGGAGCGCATGTTGACCGAAGCCATTGCCGGCATCCGGCTGTTTCAGTCCCGGCGGCCAGCTAATAAGCGACTGTACTGGAATCGGATCCTCCTGTACGTCTGGCCACCACTCAATCTTCATCGCGACGAACTGCGTGACATGGTGCAGCGGCTGGCGCCCGTGATCGAAGGCCTCGGATTGGAGCAAGTGGTGGTACGTGCCCGTATTCCCAATCCCGCGACCGGGGAATTGCGCGACATGGTAGTCCGTATTTCAAGTCCGGCAGCCAGCGGTGTGCTCATCACCTTCCGGCCCGCCGACAAATTGCAACCCATCAGGCCCCTGGGCGAGTACGAGCAGAAAGTCGTCCGCATGCGCCAGCGCGGAATGATCTATCCGTACGAGATCATCAAGATGATCACCCCCGCGCGAGAACACACGCGCGGGGAATTTCCGGCCGGAGATTTTGTCGAGCATGACCTTGACTCCGAAGGCCGGCTGGTTCCGGTGGATCGCCCGTACGGCCAAAACAAGGCCAACATTATTGCGGGCGTGATTCGCAATTTCACGTCACGCTACCCCGAGGGCATGGCCCGCGTCATGCTGCTCGGCGATCCGAGCAAGGACCTGGGTGCGCTCGCTGAACCGGAATGCCGGCTCATTATCGCGGCACTGGATCTGGCGCAAGAGATGAACGTACCGCTGGAATGGTTCCCGATTTCGGCCGGCGCCAAAATCTCGATGGAGAGCGGCGTCGAGAACATGGACTGGATTGCCCACGTGCTGCGCCGCCTGGTCGAGTTCACACAGGCAGGCGGCGAGGTGAACCTCCTTATCAATGGGATTAACGTGGGGGCGCAACCTTACTGGAACGCTGAGGCCACCATGCTCATGCACACCAAGGGCATTCTGGTGATGACGCCGAAGGCGGCGATGGTACTGACCGGCAAGCGCGCTCTCGACTACTCCGGCGGCATCTCCGCCGAGGACAATCAGGGCATAGGCGGCTACGACCGCATCATGGGCATCAACGGCCAGGCGCAGTACTGGGCGCACGACATTGATGAGGCCTGCCACATCCTGTTCCGCCACTACGACCACACCTACGTGGCACCCGGCGAAGGGTTCCCACGGCAGGCGGAGACCACCGATCTCGTTACCCGGGATGTGCAAGCTTATCCTCACTCGAACCACGAAGAAGGCTTCAAGTGCGTGGGCGACATCCTGTCGGATGTGACCAACCCCGGGCGCAAGAAGTCTTTCGACATTCGGAAAGTAATGATGGCGGCCATTGACCAGGACCATGCCCCGTTGGAGCGATGGGCTGGCATGCGAGCGGCGGAAACCGGTGTTGTGTGGGATGCGCACCTGGGTGGGTATCCGGTTTGCCTGATCGGTATCGAATCCCGCCCGGTGCCGCGCCTGGGATTTGTTCCGGCTGACGGGCCCGACCAATGGACTTCCGGAACACTCTTCCCGCAGTCATCCAAGAAAGTAGCACGGGCGCTCAACGCCGCTAGCGGTAACCGGCCAGTCGTGATCCTCGCCAATCTGTCTGGATTTGACGGCTCGCCGGAATCCATGCGCAGGTTGCAACTGGAATACGGCGCCGAGATCGGCCGAGCAGTGGTGAACTTCAAAGGCCCCATGGTGTTCTGCGTGATATCCCGCTTTCACGGCGGCGCATACGTAGTCTTCTCACGGGCGCTGAACAAGAATCTCGAAGTAGCGGCTTTGGAGGGCACATATGCCTCGGTCATTGGCGGTGCTCCGGCGGCAGCCGTTGTTTTTGCCGGCGAAGTCGAAGCCCGGGCCCGCAAAGATTCGCGCCTTCAGGAACTAACTCAAGCCATGGCCAAGGCCGAGGGCGCGGAGAAAGCCCGGTTGCGCGCTCAGTGGGACGAACTTTTCAAGATCGTCCACTCCGAGAAACTGGGCGAATTAGCCTCTGAATTCGATCGCGTACACAGTGTGCAGCGGGCCCTCGATGTGGGCGCGCTGAATTGCATTATCCCGCCCGAGACCCTGCGACCTTATCTGATCGATGCCGTCAAACGCGGGATGGACCGGACCACGAGCGAAAGAATTGCAGGAGACGAAGAACCAAAGCCCGAGTCGCCAGTCTTGGTTGGGGAAGCGGCTTAGGTTTGTTTGGGAAAGAGTGAGTGCGATGAAGGTGTGCTGGCTGGAGCAAAGCAAACGCGACGTTCCTCAGGAAAATGATTGGTTAAGCTCCAGCGAAGCTACCTGCATGAACGTTTTGCGTGTTGCCAAGCGCCAAAGCGATTGGAGGCTGGGACGATGGACTGCCAAGCGCGCGGTGGCGGCTTTCCTCAACCTGCACGCCTGTCCGGAGGCTTTGGCGACAATCGAAATACGGCCCGCTCAGTCCGGTGAACCTGAGGTTTTTATCAACCACCAGTCCGCCACCGTGACTATTTCAATCAGCCACAGCGCCGGCAAGGCAGTCTGCGCGGTGGCGCAGTCGGGGCCGCAACTGGGTTGTGATCTTGAGACGATCGAGCCGCACAGCGATGCTTTCATTTCTGACTATTTCACCGCGGAAGAGCAGGCCATGGTTAGTCGGGCTTCCGCATCGGACCGACCTTGGCTGACGACGCTGTCGTGGAGCGCGAAAGAGAGCACGCTGAAAGCGCTGCACGAGGGGCTTCGACTCGACACCCGCAGCGTAACCGTCAGCCTGGGCGATGTGTCATTCGACCTCAACAGCTGGAGTCCATTGCGCGTTTGTCACGGCGGAGGGCAAGTTTTTTATGGATGGTGGCAGCGTGGCGACGGCTTCATTCGCACCATGGTTGCCAATTCACCAGCCGATTGTCCGACCGCGCTAAATGTCCCGGCGTATTGCCCTGACCCCTCTTCTCGGTGCGCCTAGCGGTGAAAAGCATGCCTACGAAGCTCCAATTTCGTGGTCCAGGCCGCTACCGGCTCCTGAACATGGCAGCGTTGGGCCAATCAATCATCGAGGTCGCTGCGCGAAGATCGCTCAAAGGCCCGCTGCGGCCGAGTTGGAACTGGTTCGTGGAAGTAGGCACGCGAGTCCTTCGCAAGCAGGTTGCCACCGCTTTCGAAATTAGCGACGTTCAGCAGGCTCGCCTCTACCTCGATTCAGCGGTCATCAGTTCTCCGGTCACGCGAGCCGTAAACATCACTCCGGCAGTTCAGGCGAATTTCAGAGGCAGGTGGTTTGTCGCAAAAGGGTCAGAGACTCCGGTGACTGTCATGTATCTTCACGGCGGCGGATATTCCTTTTACCCGCGGGCCTACGAGTACTTCATTGCTCTCATCACGCTGACCGCAAAGTCCAGGACCTTTGCCCTCAACTACCGCCTCACTCCGGAGCATCGCTTCCCGGCCCAACTGGAGGACGCCATGAACGCGTACCGCTGGCTTCTGGAAAACGGAACCGATCCCGACTACTTGGTTCTTGCAGGCGACTCGGCTGGTGGCAATCTGACTTTAGCTCTGCTGCTGGCGGCGCGCGATGCAAAGCTCCCGCTGCCCGCCCTCGCAATTGCGCTCTCTCCCGCAACGAATGCCGAAACTGCGGGCCTCGGCGCCCCAGATTTCGATTGGATCGACAAAGCAGCACTGAGGCAATGGACAGACTGGTTCTGTGATCCCGCCCAGCGCAACGATCCTTTGGTATCCCCGCTGCGCGCCGACCTCCGCGGCCTGCCTCCGATCTATATCCAGGCAGGGCGCGCCGAGATCTTGTACGACAGCATTCAGGCATTCGCTGACCACGGTAAGAATCAGGGAGCGGATGTCGTCCTCGAAAGCTGGGCAGAGATGAATCACGACTTTCAGATGTTCGGCCCCGACGCGCCTCAAAGCGCCGAAGCGCTGCGTCGGATTGGGGAAGTGATCGACGCAAGGGTTCGAGGGCGGCAAGGGAACGCAACACTAGCTAGGGTAGCCATATGACGCGCAGTAATGACCAATTCGATTTCGACTTCATCGTCATCGGTTCGGGCTTCGGGGGGAGCGTCTCGGCCCACCGGCTGACGGAAAAGGGCTACAAGGTCGGAGTCATGGAGATGGGACGCCGCTGGACGCCTGAGAACCTGCCGCGCACCAGTTGGTCTCTCCGGCGCTGGTTTTGGCGGCCCAAACTAGGCTTGCGCGGTTTCTTCAACATTCGCTTTTTCAGGCATGCAACTATTTTCCACGGCTGTGCCGTGGGTGGGGGATCCATCACCTACGCCTGCACATTGCTTCAGCCACCCGGTAAAGTGTGGGATGGGGGTTCGTGGATAGGCCTAGCCGACTGGAAGGCAGAAATGCCGCAATGCTACGCACATGCCACGCACATGCTGGGCGTGGCGGAAAACAAAATCCTCGGTCCCGCCGACCATCTGCTGAAAAGTGCCGCGGAGGCTGCGGGTTGCGGGCATACTTTCTACCGCACCAAAGTTGGGATCTTCCAGGCTTCCGAGGGACAGCCAGGCGGCCAGACTTTCCCTGATCCGTTCTTCGGCGGCGAAGGCCCCGAGCGAACCACCTGCATTGCCTGTGGCGGATGCATGATGGGCTGTCGATTCGGCGCAAAGAATACGCTCGACCGCAACTACTTGTATCTCGCGGAAAAGCACGGCGCGCAGGTTTTTCCGGAAACCAAAGTGGTAGATGTCCGGCCCTTGGACGGCGCCAGTGATGGTGACGCCGGCTACGAAGTGTTCACTGTGCAGTCCACCGCGTGGATTCGCGGTCAGCCGCGCCGGTTTACCTCCCGGGCGGTCGTATTCTCGGCGTCCGCCCTGGGCACCATGGAACTTCTCTTTTGTCTCAAAGAAAAAGGTTCGCTGCCGGCCATCAGCCAGGAGCTCGGCAAGCATGTGCGGACCAATTCTGAATCGCTGATTGGGGCACGCATGCCGGGATACTGCGAAGATTTATCCAAAGGCATCGCCATCGGCTCCGGCGTTTACATTGACGAACACACGCACATTGAAGCCGTTCGCTACCCCAGAGGCTCCGACACAATGGGCTTTCTCACCACCATCCTGACCAACGGCCGCCCCGGCCCGCGGCGGATTGGGATGTGGCTGAAGAATGTTACCGTGTCTCTTGTGCGTCATCCGATCCGAACCATCCGTGTGTTGCAGCCGCTGGGTTGGGCGAAAGAGTTTGTGGTTTTGCTTTGTATGCAAGCACTCGAAGGCGAGATCGCAATGGAGTGGCACCGCCCCTGGTTCTGGCCGTTTCGTAAATCCCTGATGACCAAGGGCGACAAGATGCCGACGTACATTCCGAAGGCCAATGAGTTTGCTGAGAAATTCGCGCAACTCACCGGCGGATTTCCCATGAGCATGATCCCCGAGATTCTCTTCGATGTTCCCGGTACCGCGCACTGCATTGGAGGCTGCGTGATCGCCGATTCGGCCGAGCACGGGGTGGTGGACGATCGTCACCGAGTCTTCGGCTATGCGAATATGTATGTCTGCGACGGGTCGGTAGTGGCGGCCAACCTTGGCGTAAATCCCAGCCTCACCATTACCGCCCTGGCCGAGCGCGCCATGGGTTTCATCCCTGCAAAAGCTGAAGCTCCTTGGAACGACGCGGCCTCGTCACCAGCAACGCAGAAACGAAGGACCCCATTGGCGATGGATCACGTGCATGATCAAGGGAAAGCCCAGAGAGGTTCTTAGTGGCTTCGCGCCTTTTCTTCCACTGCGCCTCCTCCGGGTGGACGCCGCTTGGCCGCGGCTCGGACGGGCGCTTCGGACTGCGCCGCTTTCGCGCCAAACTAACCCCAATCGCCCTTTGGCACTCACCCCGCTTTCCCTCGCGCCCTGCCACCCTCCCTCCGACTCCGTTCTGTCCTTTTCCCCGTCCCGCCGTTTTCGTCCCGCTGCCGCTTTCAGTGAAGAACGAAGACAAGCCGGCGACGGCAGAAAAGGAAGAAACAATGAAATTAGAAGAGATCAAGAACAAAACCAACGAGGCAGTCAGCCGAGCGAAAATCAGGAACCTGATGTCCACTCTGTTCAATCACGCGATGCGGTACGAGTGGGCTGAGAAGAATCCGATTCGCCTGGTGCGTCAGTCGGCCAAACGTGAGCGGACACCCGATGTTTTGACAGCAGAGGAAATCAGGGCATTGCTGGGAAAACTGGAAGGACCGTACTACGTCATGGCATTTCTTGCAGCGGTCACAGGGCTGCGCGTTTCAGAACTGCTGGCGCTGAAGTGGGAAGACGTGGACTTCGCAGCGGGAGAAATGAACCTTACCCGTGCGATCGTTTGTCAGCATGTCGGACCACTGAAAACTGCAGCATCGCAGAAACCCGTTCCGATGGATGCGGGACTGTCTGCCCTGTTGCTGGACTGGCGCGGACGCTGCCCTTACAATCAAGAACAGGATTACGTGTTCGCATCGCTTGCGAAGGACGGTGCTCAACCGCT
>CAWFXO010000007.1:0-534544 GCA_963819825.1 uncultured Acidobacteriota bacterium | reverse complement strand
AGCCGCCATGCCGCGCGGCGCGGTCCTGACCACTTGCGCGGTGGGATACAACACCGGAAACTCGACAAGCAACTCCTCTGCCTGGCGCCATGCCTCCTCGCGAGGAAGGATTGAGTGACCGTCTGACCCGCCCCGGGTCACAACTGACACAAATTCGAGGAGAGCCTGGTGAGGGATTTGCAGGTTGTTGTCAAGAAGTCCCTGCCGCAGCACCGCCCGGGCCACATCCCGCTTGCGAAGGTTGCGCGGGTCGCAGCGGTACACGAGAATGTTGGTATCAACGAGGGAAGCCACGGTCGTATAGGTCCTCTCGCCTCCATCCGCGTGTTCTGGACGGCATGCCCCGCCGTGTATTTCCCAGTGCCTCCTTCTGGATTCTGTTGAGACGCTCGCTGCCCCGGTCGAAGAGTTGCAGCTTCTCCGCGGCCGTCAACTCCCGCGCCGCGGTCGATCCAACGCGCCCCAGTTCAATGCGAATGCCCTCACCCGCTGGCGTCCACCGCAGCTCGTCGCCGGGCCGGATTCCATATTGATCGGCAATCGCTTTCGGCACCGTCAGTTGCAGCTTGCTGGTGACCTTACTCATGTCCTTACTATAACGAGGATTTATGCTTCAAGACAACGAACCAAGACTGAATGCGGTGGCTGAATCAGGCGTCGGCGGACGGCCTCCAGCCTCTGATAACCTTCTCTATACATGCCCTCTGAGCGCCTGCAAAAAATCATCTCCGCCGCCGGAATCACTTCGCGGCGCAATGCCGAGAAAATGATCTCCGGGGGCCTGGTCTCGGTCAACGGACAGATCGTCACCGAACTCGGCTCCAAAGCCGACATCGACGTTGACCACATCCGCGTCAACGGCAAGCTGCTGCACGGCGCCGAGCGCCACGTTTACCTGCTGATGAACAAGCCCAAGGGATACGTCACCACCATGAGCGACCCCGAGCGCCGGCCCACGGTCATGGACCTGCTGCACGGCATACGCGTCCGCGTGTATCCCGTCGGACGCCTCGACTACGCCAGCGAAGGCCTGCTGCTGCTCACCAACGACGGCGACCTGGCGCACCGCCTGATGAAGGCCGCGTCGTCGGTGCCGAAAACTTACGTGGTGAAAGTGGCGGGCACGCCGTCGGAGGCTGGGCCTGGCGAAACTCCGCCGCGGGCTGACGATTCAACCGACCGCGGCGAGCGAGTAAAGACCGCGCCCGCAAAAGTGCGTTCAGTGCGCGAGTCGGACAATCCCTGGTTCGAAGTCACGCTGAAAGAAGGCCGTAACCGCCAGATCCGCCGCATGTTCGAGGAGATTGGCCATCACGTGGAGAAGATCAAGCGCGTCAAGTACGGCCCGCTGAGCCTCGACCTGCCGCCGGGAGAATTCCGCCGGCTGACGCATGGGAGAGATTGCAAAGCTACAAGCCGCGGCAGGATTGGCCAAACCACCGGCGAAGCAACCGCGCGAAGAATCAAGGAAGAAACCTCACAAGGCGAATGCGCGAAGATGAACGTCTTCTCTCTAGATGTCGTTCCGAACCGGCGCAGCCGGAGAGGAATCCTTCCGCTGTGTCAGGCCAGACAGGCTCTCGTCCCGCATGCCGCTGCAGGCGAACAGCAGGTTCCTCGCGCCTACGGCGCTTCGGAGTGACAATTCGTTATTTTCCCGGGCCGATTTTTTGGCGCCACGGGCTCAATGCTTCAACCCGACCTGCTTCAGCAGCACATCAAACCGGGGATCGCCGCGCAGCGGATCCACGATCGGCTCCACTCCCAAATAAAGTAGCTGCTCCGAGCGGTCCTGATAGCCTTTGTTCAAGTAATCTGAAACGCTTTGTCCTTATCGCCCAGCGCCAGATACACAATCGCCATATATGACGGCGGAACGTAGCGCTTCTGGCCGATCGTCGATTAGCACATTCAACTCACTCTGGGCGGCGGCGCGGCGTCCGGCCAGCGCATACGCGTGCGCGAGCAGCGCGTGAACCATGGGTAGATCGGTCTTCTCGCCTGCCAGTTTTCGCACTCTGCTCCATGGTGGAAACCGCGTCCGCCAGCATGCCCTTCTGCTCGTAGGCCAGCGCCAATTGCGTGCGCGCCGGGAGATACGTCGGGATCCATCTCTATCCCCACCCGGCACTGGGCGATGGCCTTGTCGTATTGCCGCGACAGGTAATACTGCCGTGCCAGCCCGTTATTGATGAACGGCGAAAGGGGATCGAGTTCCTGCGCCAGATGCGCCTGCGCCAGGCTCTCGTCGGTGCGGCCCACCTGCATCAGCATATGCGCGTACCAGTGGTGGGCAATCGCGTAGTTGGGGTTCAGTTCGATGGCCCGCTTGAATTCGCGCTCCGCGCCGGCGAAATCCCAATCGGCATTATGCAGAACGTGGCCCATGGAGGCGTGCGCTTCCGCCGACGAATCGTCGAGCTGCACTGCCTTGACCGCGGCGGCCTTGGCCTGCGTCATCGCCTGATTCGGGGGCAGAATCTCCGGGCCGCCAATCAAAGTAAGGAAGGCAAAATAATCCGACAAGCCCGCGTAAGCCGGAGCGTAGTTCGGGTCTTTCTGAATCGATTGCTGAAAATACTGGCCGGCCTGGGCCAACCCGTCGGCGGTGCGCTTGTTCCAATAATAGCGTCCCAGCAGATAGGCCTGATACGCGTCGGGCTTCACCGCATGCGCGTCGTTGGCCAGACCGCTGTTGCTGTTGCGGGGTCAGCTTCAGGTCGATTTGTTTCGCGATGTCGCGGGCCACGTCGCTTTGCAGCAGCAGAACGTCGCTCAGGTCGCGGTCATAGTCTTCCGCCCAAATATGCTGATCGCTGCGGCCATCCACCAATTGCGCGGTGATGCGAACATGATTGCCGGAAAGCTGCACTGCACCTTCGACCACTGCGTCCACGTTCAGCTCGCGCGCGATCTGCGGCAGTGGTTTGTTGGTGCCCTTGTAGCGCATGACCGAAGTGTGGGAGATGACCTTCAGGTCTCCAAGTTTGGAGAGCTGCGTAATCAGGTCTTCGGTCATGCCGTCGGCGAAGTAGTCCTGCTTGGCGTCCGCGCTCAGGTTGTCCAAGGGAAGCACCGCCAGCGAACGAACCGAACGGGACGAAAAGAACCAGTTGCGCAATCCCCAGGCATTGAAGAAGACCAGAGCCGCCGCCACGACAACGGCGGCGGCGAATCCCGACCGGCGCCCGTCCACGCTTCTACGTCCCCGAGCGCGTTTTCCGCGACCAACCGGGTTCCTTTCGCAACGGAAGCGGCCGCGATGGGCGCCGACTGGGACTTGAACCGGCGCAATGAACCGGTACCCGCGCCGCGGCACCGTCTCCACAAACCGCGGGCTGTCGGCGGCATCATTCAGCGCCTGGCGCAGCCGGTTTACGGCCGCGTGCAGGCCGTGGTCAAAATCAACGAAGGTGTCGCCCGGCCACACCCTTTTCTGCAGCTCTTCGCGAGTGACCATCTGCCCGGGGGTCTCAAGCAGTGCCTGCAGAATCTGGAAGGGTTGCTCCTGCAGTCGGATTTTCACGCCATGTTTCCGCAGCTCTCCCGCGCGCAAATCCACTTCGAAAACGTCGAACCGGATTGTCTGCGGTATCGAGGGCGTCCCCATAGAACTTCATTCGCACGGCAGCCATGGGTGTTGCAAATCGGCAGAAGTGTAGCATTTTTCCCCGCACCCCGCGTGAGGTTTGTATAGTCCCTCGCTTTTTCATGGTGTTAGCCCGTGAGCCACAAATGAAACACCAGTGATCGCCGTGGTATTGACGCATCTCCCCAGCCAGAGCAGGATGCCAACTCAAGGGCGGCCGGATTCGCCAAACCGCAGCACAACCGGCGAGGAAGGCCGCCCCGGGGGAAAATCATGCAGGAGCAGCCGCCGGTAGATTCCGTCGCCATGCCCCAGGCCAGTCCGCGCCGAGGACGCGGCCCCGCCCCTTGCGCAGCGAATCCGGGCTGGCGACCGCTCCGCCGAGGACGAACTGGTCACAACCTACCGGCGCGCAGTTTTCATTATTGCCGTCGCCCGCACCCGCGACCGCGATACCGCCGCCGACCTGACCCAGGAAATCCTGATTGCCGTCCTAAAGTCCCTCCGCCAAGGCCAACTTCGCGATCCGGCCAAACTGGCCGCCTTCATCCAGGGGACCGCCCGCAACCTGATCAACAACTACCTCCGCGCCAAGGCCCGGCACCCCGAAGTTGAACTCGACGATACCGCTCACACTGCCGATCCTGTGGAAGAACTGGAATCGCTCGAGCGAGGCCGCCTGGTCCGCCGCGAACTCCAGTCTTTCAGTGCCACCGACCAGCAGATTCTGCTATTGTCTCTGGTGGACGGGCACTCCCTGGCCGAAGTGGCGCTGAAGGTGAACTTTCCCACGACGCGGTGCGCGCCAGGAAGTCCCGGGCGGTAAGGAAGATCATCAAACGGTTTGCCCGCGTGTCACAAACCTGAGGTCTTCCACCACTATCTATCTGGGCGCACTATGGCGTGTCAGGCTCTGCACCGGGACGAACTCGCGGAAAAATACCTGAACGGGCAAATGGATCGTTCTGCGCGGGACGAGTTTGAGATCCATTTTCTTGAGTGCGCCGACTGCCAGCGGCATGTGGAAGCCCTCCAGACCCTGCGCCACGAGCTGACGGAAGCCGCTCCCCGCATCCGCGCCTATTCTTCCGCGACCAAGCCGTAGCCAGGTCCTCTCTTTTCTTCGTCATCCGAACCCTGCGCCGCCGGCCGCCTGTCCGTAACCCATGCCCTCCGCTTGGCGATTTTTCCTGTCACACATTCCCGCGCCCTCGCCACTTTGTCAACGTAACGGATCGGTCTCAATGGGCGACCCCACCTCATATTTAGGAGCATCCCATGCCTCACCGATTTCGCCTTCGCAATTGGTCCTGGATCTCTGCTCATTGCACCCACCTTGGCCCAGGCGCAAGACAAAGCTGAGGTGTTTGGCGGCTATCAATACTTCCGTCCTGACGGCGGGCCCAACATGAATGGATGGAACGGCGCGCTGACCGGGAACGTCAACAAGAACTTCGGCATCACCGCGGACTTCAGCGGCAGCTACGGCTCCGGGCTGAGCTTCTACACCTACAATTTCGGGCCGAAACTGACTGCCAATCTGGGTGCAGCCAAGCCGTTTGTGCATGTGTTGCTGGGCGGAGCCAGAATCGGCGGAGGAGGCGCCAGCACTACCGGCTTTGACACCATGGTGGGCGGCGGCCTCGACGTGGGACACGGGCACATCGCCTTCCGCGTGATTCAGGCCGACTGGATGCTGACCCGCTTCTCCGGCTTCACCGACAAGAAAAATTTCCGCGCTTCGACGGGATTGGTGCTGCGGTTCTAGCGGAGACGCAAGCGTCCGGCGCGATAGAGGATCGAATGACGCTCCGTCGCGCGCTGCCGCTGTGGTCGCGCATCGCGGCGTGGAACCTCACTCAGAAGGCGAGGCCGTGGCTCATGCTATGAGCACGACGACGTGATCCAGCCATTTGCTCTGGGAATGATCAGAATCTCGGGAACGATTCTACAGCTGGCTCATCTTGGCCAGGAACTCGCCGTTGGACTGCGTCTTCGCCAAGCGCTCGATCAGCAGTTCCATGGCTTCGACCGGCGACAACGGGTTCAGCACCTTGCGCAGCACCCAGATGCGCTGCCAGATCGTCCTTCGGGATCAGCAGCTCTTCTTTTCGCGTGCCGGAGCGCTGAATGTCGATGGCCGGGAAGGTGCGCTTGTCCACCAGCTTGCGGTCGAGAATGATTTCCGAGTTGCCGGTGCCTTTGAATTCTTCGAAGATCACGTCGTCCATGCGCGAACCGGTATCGATCAGCGCGGTTGCGATGATGGTCAACGACCCGCCTTCCTCGATGTTGCGGGCCGAGCCGAAGAAACGCTTCGGGCGCTGCAAGGCGTTGGAATCCACGCCGCCGGAGAGGACCTTGCCGCTGGGCGGAACAATGGTGTTGTAGGCGCGGGCCAGACGGGTAATTGAATCGAGCAGGATCACCACGTCGCGCTTGTGCTCGACCAGTCGCTTGGCCTTTTCGATCACCATTTCCGCAACCTGCACGTGACGCGCGGCGGGTTCGTCGAAGGTCGAGGAAATCACTTCGCCCTTGACCGAGCGCTGCATGTCGGTGACTTCTTCCGGGCGCTCGTCGATCAGCAGCACCATCAGCACAACTTCGGGATGATTGGTGGTAATCGAATTGGCCACGTTCTGCAGCAGCATGGTCTTGCCGGCGCGCGGCGGAGAAACGATCAGTCCGCGCTGGCCTTTGCCGAGCGGAGTCAGCAAATCCATGACCCGGGCGCTCAGGTTTTCGCGCGTGGTTTCGAGCTTGATCCGCTCCTGCGGATAGAGCGGCGTCAGGTTGTCGAACAGAATCTTGTTGCGGGCTTCGTCCGGCGATTCGAAGTTGACGGCTTCAATCTTGACCAGCGCGAAATATTTCTCGCCTTCGTGCGGCGGCCGCACCTGGCCGCTGATGGTGTCGCCGGTCTTGAGGTCAAACTTGCGAATCTGCGACGGAGAAACGTAAATGTCGTCCGGGCCGGGAAGGTAGTTGTAATCCGGCGAGCGCAGAAAGCCGTAGCCGTCAGGAAGGATTTCGAGCACGCCTTCGGCGAAAATGTGGCCTTCTTTTTCGCTCTGCGCCTGGAGGATCTTGAAGATCAGGTCCTGCTTGCGCATGCCGCTGGCGCCGGGAAGATCGAGAGTGCGGGCGATCTTGGTCAGTTCGGTTATGTTCTTTTCTTTGAGTTCAGCAATGGTCATTGCGTCACCTGCGAGGAGATCGGGATTTTGTAATTCAAGGAGGGTATTTTCAGGGAGATTCTGGTCAATCCGGGGCAGGAAGGCGGGGCTGGTGTTACGCAGCCCGCCGTTGTGCCTCAACAAAATGTTCCGGCTCAGACAAAACCGTCTGCCGCTCAGAGCTTGCAATCTTATCCAGAACTTCGTTCATGGTTTCCTGGATTCGGGTATTAGGCTTATGAAACTTACGGGTAGCCTTGGAGGCAAGCTGGCAGAGCATATAACGGTTCCGCAAAGTATGTAAAGCGTCGAAACACGCGATCAGAGCGCATAGGTAACGTCCTTTCTTGAAGCCGAGCTTCGTTCCCGGAAGCCTTTAGACCAGCCAAAATCGCCAGCCCGCGATGCCGTAAATCACTGAAAACAATTAAGTTTATTCCGGGAAAAGCTCTGGCTACTTTGTATAGATGCACCGCCGAGGCCGAAAGTTTCTTGTTGATAAGGCCAGGTCGTTCGGGCGGTGGTTCGGAGTGCTTTTATGCCGTCTGAACGACTATAAACTACAGGGAAAGCGGTCGGCGTCAAGGAATTTTGTTGCCTACTGCTTGGTCCGGCTAGCGCTTCAAAATTCCGAAATGGGCTTGTTTCCAATCATCTTACAGGACCATTTCCGACCAGTCCGACCCGTCCAGACTCGCGACTCGCGATTCCTCCGTCACGCCCAGAACGTCCGGTCCAGCGTCCGATACTGGATCGCCTCAGCGATATGCTTGGGCTCGATCTGCGGTGCGCCCTTCGAGATCCGCCACCGTCCGCGCCACTTTCAGGATGCGATCATGGGCGCGCGCGGTCAGTCCCTGCTGGCTCATCGCGCGCTCCAGCAGCCGTTCGCAATCCGCGGAGAGTTCGCAAAATGTCCGAATGTGCCGCGAGCCCATCTGCGCGTTGGAATAGATTCGGTGCCGCGTGGACGCCGCGAACCTGTCGCAACTGCGTCTCCCGCGCCCGCAGAACCCGCTGCCGAATCGGCTCCGAACCTTCCGGCTCGGTCGCCGAGCGCATTTCCTTGTAGTTCACCGCCGGGACATCAATATGAATGTCAATGCGGTCCATCAGCGGACCGGAAATCTTCTGCATGTAGCGCTGGATCATCGGCTGAGTGCAGCGGCACTCGCGCGACTTGTCGTTGAAAAATCCGCAAGGGCACGGATTCATTGCCGCCGCCAGCATGAACCGCGCCGGAAAGGTCAGCGACATGGACGCGCGGGCGATGCAGACCGTCCCATCTTCCAGCGGCTGGCGCATGACTTCCAGCACGTTGCGCGGAAATTCCGGCAGTTCGTCGAGAAACAAGCACGCCGTTGTGCGCCAGTGAAACTTCCCCGGGACGCGGAATCACCCCGCCGCCAATCAGTCCGGCATCGGAAATCGTGTGGTGCGGCGAGCGGAATGGACGCAGCCCCACCAGCCCCGCACCCGGATCGAGCACCCCGGCCACGCTGTGGATCTTCGTCGTCTCCAGCGCCTCTTCAAACGTGAACGGCGGCAGGATGGTCGGAATGCGCTTGGCCAGCATCGTCTTGCCCGATCCCGGCGGCCCAATCATCAGAATGTTGTGTCCGCCGGCGCAGGCCACTTCGAGCGCGCGCTTGGCCGTCTGCTGTCCGCGGACGTCTTTGAAATCCACCGGAAAATGCTGCGCCTCGCTCAGCAGCGCCTGCTGATCGACGGTGACGGGAAGGATGCCGTTACCCGTGTTCAGAAAATGAACCACATCGATCAGCGACTTGACCGGATAAACCGCCACCCCGCTGACCATGGCGGCCTCTTTGGCGTTCAGCTCGGGAACGACAATGCGGGAAATCTTGCGCCCGCGGGCCTCGATGGCAATGGGAAGTGCGCCGCGAACGTTGCGAATGCCGCCATCAAGAGAAAGCTCGCCAACGAACAGGCAGTCAGGGATTTCCTTCTTGATCAGTCCGCCGTAAGCGCCCAGGATGCCCAGCGCCATCGGCAGATCGAACCCCGAGCCTTCTTTCTTGATGTCCGCCGGGGCCAGATTGATGGTGATGTGGGTGAGCGGAATATCGTACCCACAGTTCCTTAACGCCGCCCGCACCCGGTCGCGGCTCTCCCGCACCGCCGCATCCGGCAGCCCGACGGTGTGGAAGTGGTCCTCGTCGCACTTGATGCCGGAAACATCCACCTCAACTTCAATAATGCTGGCATCAATCCCATACACCGCGGCGCTGAGGGTCTTGTAGAGCATGGGGACACGCTTCGCGCATTCACCTTACTCCCGAGGGCGCCAAGGGATTGTGACGGTGTCACAACCGGGGTGTGACGGATGACCTTGCGTTCGAGGACTGAGCTCTATCATAGAACGGCTGTTGAGGTCATGAATCATGGCATCGCTACCACCCGATCCTCGAAGAATCGGGTTCGAGGCGCCGTCGATTGCGGAAAGCAAGCTCTCGATCGCGCGCTCAAAGTCGGCGTCTTAGCGGCCTCTCCCATGTTTGAGGTCGCAATTTGCGACCTCAAACCCCATTCACCTTACCGTTCCACCGCCATCGCCACCGCATTCCCGCCGCCCAGACACAGCGCCGCAATCCCCCGATGCGCATCGCGGCGGATCATCTCGTAAATCAGCGTCACCAGAACGCGCGCGCCGCTGGCGCCGATCGGATGGCCGATGGCGACCGCGCCTCCGTTCACATTCACTTTTTCGGGATTGAGGCCGAGTTCGCGCATCACTCCCAGGGCCTGCACCGAGAAGGCTTCGTTCAGTTCGTAGAGATCAACGTCGTCGTTCTTCCAGCCCGTCTTCTCCCAGATCTTGCGGACGGCCCCGACCGGCGCCATCATCACCCACTTGGGATCGACCCCGCTGGTGGCCTGGGCCACGATGCGCACCATCGGCTTCGCGCCAAGGTCTTTGGCATTGGCAGCGCTGGTCACAACCACTGCGGCCGCGCCGTCGTTTACTCCGGGAGCATTGCCAGCGGTGACCGTCCCGTCTTTCTTGAACGCGGGCTTGAGCGAGCGCAGGACTTCGATCGTTGTGTCCTCGCGCGGAGATTCGTCTTTATCGAAAATGACCGGCGGCCGCGCCTTTCTTCTTCGCCGGAAGCTCGACGGGAACGATCTGCGACTTGAAGCGGCATTCTTTAATGGCGGCGACCGCCTTGCGATGCGAGTTCACCGCGAACTCATCCTGCTCTTCGCGGGTGATGCCATATTTCTCGGCAACGTTCTCGCCGGTGATGCCCATGTGGTAGTCGTTGTAAATATCCCAGAGTCCGTCGCGCACCATCGAGTCGATAATCTGCCCATCGCCGAGGCGATATCCTTTGCGCGCCTGCGGCAGAAGATACGGCGCGTTGGTCATGGATTCCATTCCACCGGCGACAACGATTTCGCTGTTGCCCGTCTGTATCGCCTGCGCTGCGAGTGCCACGGCTTTCAGTCCGGAGCCGCAAACTTTGTTTATAGTCATGGCACCCACTTCGGGAGCCAATCCGCCGTAGATCGCCGCCTGTCGCGCGGGATTCTGTCCGAGTCCGGCGGGGAGAACGTTGCCCATGATGCATTCATCCACGCTTGCGGGTTCAATGCCGGCGCGCTTCACGGCCTCGCGAACAACGATGGCGCCGAGCTGAGTCGCGCTCAAGATCCGACAGCGATGCCTTGAAATTTTCCGACCGGCGTGCGGCAACCTGAGATGATGACGACTTCGTCCATAGCAGCCATTGGTGTGCTCCTGCGAATGTTTCTCTGCCGAATTATAGTTCTCGCGACGTTAGATGAGAGAGCTCCATGCGACTCGAACGATTCACCGCGCGAGGTTCTCACGTATCTCTGTGTTTCAAAGTTTCACATCGCCCACTTGAATCCTTGAAACTTCGAAACCTTGAGAACCTGCATTGCAGTGACTCGTGCGCTAGAAAACCAATCACGTCAGCGCAGGAATTTCTTCGTCATCACGATCCGCATGACCTTCGTACTGCCTCTTCGTCCGCTCTCCATACATCATTTTTTTCTTGACTTCGCATTTTATTGACTCTATACATTCAGACAGTCGCAACAAACGACCGTTGCGCGATCCATGAATAATGGAAGGGAGAATAGGCAACCATGGCAACCAAAAAGAAAGCGAAAAAGGCCGCGAAGAAAGAAGCACTAACTGGCCGGTCGCAAAAGTAAAACCACGGGGACGCGTAAAGCGTCCCCTAAGTTTTTTGAGCGGTAAGAGTGGAAAAGTCAGTTGGCCGGTTCGATCGCGGCAGCCGCAACAAAACTCCGGCATGCGCTTCTCAGTCTTCGGGCACAGAACGCGATACGCGCACCACACGCACTGCATTCCCGGCTTGGGATCAAACTTTCCCGCAGCAATTTTCCCGGCGATTTCTTCCACCTTCAGCTTTCGCCGCATCGATCTCGGCCTCGACTGCGCTGCGGTGCTGACCCGCGTATTCCCTTCAAGGTTGTGAAATACCAGTCGCTCGGCCCGATATCCCCACTTTTCGCGCGCCGCCAGCGCATAAATCGAAAGCTGCAGGCTCTCGTCGGCGTCTTCCTGCGACTTCGGCCGCCCGGTCTTGTAGTCGGTGATGACCACCGCATCGCCCGCAGCTCGGTCAATGCGATCCACTCGCCCGGAGAGCTTTGTCGGACCGATTTCGACACTGAAATACTCTTCGGTATGCAGGACCTCAGGTTGCGCCGTGCGCTGCAGCTCGGCCAGAAACTCCCGCAGCTCAGTCGGTCCCTTTTTTCTCGTAGAGCTCGAGTTGGTAATGATCTGCAAAGCCGGCGTCCGCCAGGTCTATGCGAAGTTGTTCGATCAATTCGGCTTCGGATTTCGGCCGACCCGCCTGCACCGACTGGTAATACGTAAGCAGCACGCGATGCATGGCCGCCCCATACTGCAGCGCGGCCGAGACCTCCGACGGAATCCTCCACTCGCGTTCCAGCTTGAACTGCAGCGGACATATCTCGTATCGCTGAATGGAGCTGGCGCTGAGCGTCGCCGCCAAATCCGAGGCCGGCGGCAGAGTCAATCCATTCCTCCAGCCGCGACGGCACTTCCGCCTCGCCGAAAATGTCGGTCTGGAAATTGCCGGCAGTCTCGCTCCTTCAGCCAGTTCTTCAGCTCGCGAGTGCCAGATCAGCTCGCGCAAGAATCCCGGGGGAGTCTTGTCGTTTTTCCCGCGTCCGAAAGGAGCCGTAGAGGTTCAGCGTGTCGCGGGCGCGCGTCATGGCAACGTAAAACAGGCGGCGCTCTTCCTGTTTGTGCACTTCCTTTTCGTCGCAATCGCCAGCCATGCGCCGGAATTGCGAAGCTCCTTCGGAACTCAATCAGCGGCTCGTGGTAGGCGCGCGGGAAAGCTGGGGCTGATGACCGCAGAATGAAAACATGATCGAACTCCAGACCCTTGGCCGAATGCGCCGTCATCAGCTTGACCGAGTCGTCCTCGTCGCTCGAGGCCAGCGGTATGGTCCCGCCCGCCTCCCGGAAATCAGTCGAGATACTCCAGAAACTCCGCCGGACTGCCGCTTCTCGGTTATCGGCAACTTCTGCCATTTGGTTGCGAATTGCAGCAGCGCCTCGAGTGGCCGAGTTTCGCGGAAGCTGAAAAACGCGCTCCAGCGTCAGGAGAGCGGCGTAAGCCTTCTTGTCAGCAACTTCCGCCCTCGCCTGCGCCACCGATCCGCAGCACGTCGGGGCCGCCCTTCACCTGCGGGAGAACGGAAGCCATGGTTCCCGCCGCCGTCCCGCGGCAGACGCCTTCATCGCGGCTCCTCAGTTCCTTCGGATCCACCGGGAACTGGCGCAAGGCTGCCACGCGGAACAGGGACGCGCTGTCGCCGCTCGAAACCACGGCCCCGGCGCAAGCCAGCAGATCGCGCACCTCAGGCGTGTCGATCACATCGAGGCCCTCGATCGAGAACGGGATTTCGTTCCGGGCAAGTTCGGCGGCAACTTCATCGCGATGCGCGTGGCTGCGATAGAGAATCCCGATGTCCTTCCAGTCGCAACGCGACCGCTTCTTGCGCTCCTGCAGCACGGCCACCAGGTCGGTGGCTTCCATGAAATTGCTGGTTACACAAACCGCTTCCACGGGCGGCCGCAGCCGTGAGCGTCTGGCTGCTCTTCATCGCGCGCGGAAATCAACGGCGAGCGACGATACTGAGTCGCGCCCGCCCGCAACGCGAACTCAGGATTCTCCGCGATCACGGCGTGAGCACACTTGAGCACCGGCGTGGTGGAGCGCCGGTTCTTCGTCAATACCACCAGCTTCGATTCCGGAAAATGCTTCTGGAAAAGCTCGAAAGCCTCACTCGACGCTCCCGCGGAAACGGTAAATGCCCTGATCGGGATCGCCGACCGCGAACACGTTCCGCGTGGCTAAGTCTGTGTGGGCCGGGCACTCCTGTCCGACCAGCGGCGAGATCGGCCCCGCCAGTTTCTCCAGCACCTTGATCTGCGCAAAGTTCGCGTCCTGAAATTCATCGACCAGAATGAACCGCGCCCGGGCGCGCTCTTCGCTCCGAGCAACGCCGCATCTTCCGCCAGCAGTTCGTTGGCGCGAAGAATCATGTGCCCGAACGTGCCCAGGTTACGCTCCCGCAACATGCGCTCCACGGTTTCGAAAACAAAAGCCAGTTCGCGGCAGCGGCCCAGCGCTTCTTCGTCGGAAAGCTCGTCCGCGTCTTTGGATTTGCTGACCCGGGGCAGCGGCAGTTCGCCGCGCTCGATCCGCCGCACATATTCCGCGTACTGCTCCGGCCCGACCAGTTCATCCTGGCAGCGCCGCATGAACTCGAGTCAGGTCCTTCAGAAACTTGGAGACGTTGGCGGCGCGAACAAAATGGTTGAGCTTCAACTCGCGAATATTCCGCCGCAGAAAAACCCACAGGTCTTCGTCAACGAGCACCCCAAAGTCTCGCCCCTTGCGCTGCAGCAATTCATTGCAGTAGGCGTGGAAGGTGCGAAACCTGCAGGCCTTCGGTCTGGTCCCCGCGCAGTTCATTTTGGGCGCGCTGCAGCATTTCCTTGGCGGCGTTGTCGGTGTAAGTCAGCGCGAGGATTTCATCCGGGCGGGCATGCCCCTCGCGCACCAAATGCGCAATCCGGCGGATGAGGACAGTCGTCTTTCCAGTACCCGCACCCGCGACCACAAGCATCGGCCCGGCGACGTGCTCGATGGCCTGCTGCTGCTGTGCGTCCGGTTGGATGGAGTAGATTTGGACTTGGAAACAGCCATTGAGCAGGAGAATATCAGAACTATCAGGACGAAACGATGACAGTCGTTGGCGTCGTTGCTGTCGTTCGTCATCGGCCTAGCCGTTGTGGCTAACTGGCTTTGGCCTTGGTTGGCTTTGGGCCGACGATTGCCAAGCCGAAGAACGACCAACGACAGCCTTTCGGCGTTATTGCAGGATCGAACGCTGCAACCGCCACCGCCGCAATCACCGCCGTCTCCGCACGAAGAATCGTGTCGCCCAGAGAAGCCGCCGCCCATCCCGCCTCGCGAAACGCGGCAAGCTCCTGTGGCTTCCAGCCGCCCTCCGGGCCGAAGGCCAGCAGCACGCTCCCCGCTTCGCCCGCGACAGCGTCTTTCAGCTGGAGATGCTTCTTCGGTCTCCGCCAGGACGATACGCGCGTCTGCGGCCATCGCGACCAACTCGTCGAACCTCACCGGGATCTGGGATTTCCGGCGGCGAAACTCGCCGTGACTGCTCTGCTGCCTGACGCGCGATCCGCCGCCAGCGTTCTACCCGTTTTGCCAGCAGCCGCCGCCAAGTGAGACTCACGTCCGCCCCGCGATCACCGGAACAATCCGCGCCACGCCCAGCTCGGTGCATTTCTCAATCGCCCATTCCATGCGATCGAATTTGAAAATCGAAATCGCAACCGTAATGACGCTCTCCGCAGAATGCGCGACCACTTCCCCCAGATCAAACTCCACGCGATCGGGATGAATCCCAGACAATCCGACCGCGCCGAACTTCTTTTCCGGTTGAGATGTCGAATTCCTGGCCGACTTGGGCGCGAAGGACTTGCGAGAGGTGGCGGGCGTGGTCTCCGGTAAGGGCGGCGCGGTTATCCGAGACTTCGTCGGCAATCCAGCGGCGGCGGGTCATTCGAGAGGAAGTTGCCCGGACTAGTTGAACATGTCTTTCATCTTGCCGAGAATCGAGCGGCGCTCCGGTTTGTTCTCGACCTGCGTAATGCCTTGCAGTTCCTGCAGCAGCTCGCGCTGCCGCTTGCTCAGCTTTCCCGGAGTCTGGATGCGAACTTCGACAAAGAGATCGCCCTTGCCGTGACCGTTGAGCACGGGAACGCCCTTGCCGCGAATCTTCAGCACCGCACCCGATTGCGTGCCCTTCGGGAATCTTCAACGCGTGCTCCGCTTCCAGCGTGGGAACCTGAATTTCAGTTCCCAGAGCGGCCTGCGTAAACGAAATCGGGACCACGCAGTGCAGATCATTCCCCCGCCGCTCGAAAAACGGATGCTCCTTCACATGCAGCACAACGTAGAGATCGCCATGCGGCCCGCCGTGAACGCCGGCCTCGCCGAGTCCGGTGAATCGAATGCGAGTTTCATCCTCGACGCCCGCGGGGACCTTCGCGTCAATCGCTTTCTGCTGAATAGTTGCGGCCTTCGCCCTTGCACTTGGTGCACGGATCGCTGATCACGCTACCTGCACCCTGGCAGGAGGGACAAGTCCGCGCGACGCTGAAGAAATCCCTGCTGATAGCGCACCTGTCCGCGCCCTCCGCAACTGCGGCAAGTTGTCGGCGTTTTGCCCGCCGCGCTGCCCGAACCCTGGCAGGCGTCGCAACTCTCATGCCTGCGGTAAGTGACCTTGGTCTCGGTGCCGAACGCGGCCTCTTCAAATTCGAGCGTGATGTCTTCGCGAAGGTCGGCTCCTCGCTGCGCACGCGAGCGCTGCCGCCCGCCGCGGCCTCCAAAAATGTCGCTGAAACCGAAGAACTCGCCGAAAATATCGTTGAAGTCCTGAAAAACGGTGGGCGTCGAACCCCGCCGCCGCCGACCTCCCGCGCCTACACCGGCGTGGCCAAAGCGGTCGTACATGCCGCGCTTCTCGGAGTCGGCGAGCACGGCATAAGCCTCGCTCGCTTCCTTGAATCTTTCTTCGGCGTCGGGGTTGTTGGGATTGCGGTCAGGATGGTGCTGCATGCGCCAGCTTGCGATAGGCGCTCTTGATCTCCTGGTCGCTGGCCCCACGCTGCACCCCCAGTATCTCGTAATAGTCTCGCTTCACTTGGCTAGCCAGAGTCTGATCTTCGTCTACTTATCTAGGTTCAGTTTCGACGTTCGGATTCTTCGCCACCCGCACCATCGCCGGGCGCAGCAGCCGGTCCTTCAGTTGATATCCGCGCTGCAACTCTTCCAGCACGTGATGATCCTCGGCGTCCGTGGTCTCAACCATTTCAACCGCCTCGTGATAACGCGGATCAAACTGCTCGCCCTTGGCCGAAATCGCTTGCACCCCGAGCTTCGCCAGCGCATCCTGCAATTGCTTGTAGATCAGCTCTACACCCACGTGGAACTCTGATTTTTCCGGCGACGAACGCAGCGCCCGCTCGAAGCTGTCGAGCACCGGAATGATCGCTTTCACCGTATCCACCAGCGCGTAGTCGCGAAAATCCTGCTGCTCTTTCGCGGCCCGCTTGCGGGCATTGTCGAACTCAGCCTGCATGCGCGCCTGCCGGTCGAGCAGTGCATCGCGTTCCGCGCGGAGTTTCTCGACTTCAGAAACCTGCCCCGCTACGCCCGCCGCGATGACTTCGCCTTCATCCGCTGCCGGCAGTTCATGTTCAGCATCGATCTGCTGTTCTTCTTCCGGCACTTCCGTTTTTCCGTTGCGTCTAGCCATAACCAATTACTCAGATTCGTTCAAAACTTTGTCAAACAAGCGCGCGATGTAAGAGACCGCCGTAATCGTGTGCTGGTAATCCATCCGCGGAGGCCCCAGCACCGCCAGCGATCCCATCACTTCGCCGCCCACTCGCGCCGGAGTCCCGATCAGCACCAGATTCCGCATCGAAGGCGAAGCTTCGTCCAGCCCAATCACCACTCGCACCGCTTCCTGCCGGGCATCCAGATACGCGCCCAGCAGCTCGACCAGCTTCTGCTTTTCATCGAGCGCATGTAGCAATTCTTGCAGCCGCGCCCGGTCCTGCTCCCCGGCCACCAGGTTCGCCGCGCCCTCGACAAAAACCACCTGCGTCGAATCCTCCGCCGAGAGCACGCCCTGCTTGTAAAGCTGCTCGACCGACGTCATCAGCCGGTCATACTCGCTGCGCTCCTGGTCCAACCGGCGCGCAATCTCCGCGCGCACAGCTTCCAGAGTCCAGCCATGGAAATTGTCGTTGATGAACCGCGCGGCCGCGTCGAGATCCGCCTGCGGCAAGTCGAGACGCATCACTCGGTCGCGCACCACGCCTGATCTTGTCACAACGACCGCCAGCACTTTCTGATCGCCCAGCCGCGAAAAATACACATGCTCCAAAGCGTTCTTCGGCCCGCTGGCCGCAACCGCAACTGCAACATTGCGCGAAATCAGCGACAGCACATGCGACGTGCGCTCCATGAACTCCTGCACATCGGTCACGCCCTGCAGCGAATCCTGGATCATCCCTTCGTCCGCCTGCGAAAGCCGTGCCTTCGCCGCTGAGCTGCTCCACGTAATACCGGTACGCCGCGGAACTCGGCACCCGGCCCGCCGAAGTATGCGGCTGCTCCAGAAACCCGCTGTCGGCCAAGTCCGCCATGACATTGCGAATGGTCGCCGGGCTAAGCCCTTCCCGGCTGGCGCGCGAAATCATGCGCGACCCCACCGGCTCGCCCGTGGAAATAAACGTCTCCACGATCGCCGTGAGGATTTCGCGTTCCCGGTCGCCTATGGGTTGGCCTGCAGACATACTCTTTTTTATATATACCGCTCCGGCCCAGATTCCTATGCGCCAAAGTAACGGCTTTGGAAACAACGGGTTAGCAACCAGCTTCGAGCTCTTCGCTGTTAGCTCTAGCTTCTAGCGCGACAGCAACCCTTATCGCCTTGGAAACAAGGAGCCTACACTTTGATTCTAGCCGCTGTAGCCCGCCCCTGCCAGTATCCAGAGGGCTGACCCATCGCCCAACGCAGTACTTTAGATGATTTTCCGGGCCTATTGGATTGAGATCACGCTCTCCGGCGCGCTGGCCCTGATCTGCTCGACCCTGGCGACAACCTTCCGCGCGAATTCGAACAGCGGCTTGGCATGAGAGGAATCTTCGCCCTCCAGCACCGTGGGCTTGCCGCCGTCCCCGGACTTGCGAATCTCGGGATCGAGTTGCACGCTGCCGAGGAAATCCACGTCGAACTGATGCGCCGTCTTCTCCGCCCCGCCGCGCGAGAAAATATCAATCTCGTGCTGGCAATGCGGGCAGACGAAGTAACTCATATTCTCGACCATGCCGACCAGATCCACTTTCATCTGGCGAAACATTTCGATGGCCTTGCGCGCGTCTTGCAGCGAAACATCCGACGGCGTCGAGACCACGATGGCGCCGGTCAGCGGCACGGTCTGAATCAGCGACAGCGCAACGTCGCCCGTCCCGGGAGGAAGATCAACGATCAGATAATCCAGCATTCCCCACTCCACCGAGCCGAGAAACTGCCTGATGATCGAGTGCAGCATAGGCCCGCGCCAGATCAGCGGCTTGTCTCCGGGATTGAGCAGTCCGACCGAAATCACTTTTAGGCCGTGGACCTCCAAGCGGCTCAATGCGATTCTCGGCCAGCACCCGCGGCTGCGCGCTGGTACCCAGCATCAGCGGAACGTTGGGGCCGTAAACGTCGGCGTCGAGCAGTCCGGTCTTGTGGCCCATCTTGGCCAACGCCAGCGCCAGATTGACGGCCAGCGTGGTCTTGCCCACGCCTCCCTTGCCCGAACCGACGGCAACTATGGCGTCAACTCCGGGCAGCGGCTGCGGCCCCGGCGGCGGCTGTCCGGGACGAGGAGGCATTTGTGCGCTCAAGAGATCACCTTAGAGGAAGAGTCCAGCCTTGATTATACGGGGATAGGTTGCGTCGTCGCTCAGTTACGGATGAAGCACCCGCAAATAGGTTGTGTAGGGGCAGGTGCCCTCACCTGCCCCACCACAGAAGACCGCATCGAGGCGCACAAACGGATTGATTCCCGTTCAAGGATTATCGACACTACATGAAGATTGCATCGAGAGGAACAAACGTCTCGATTCTCACTCACTTCGCGTTCTCCCGCCGTCTCTCCCGCTCCGCCCTCCGAATCTCCCGCCTCCGCCCCGCATCTTCATACCGCCGCCTCTGCTCATCCGTCTCCGGAATCACCGGCGGAACCTTCACATGGCGCCCCTCCTTATCGACCGCCACAAACGTCAGATACGCCGAGCTGACGTGCTTGCACTCCTCCAGAAGATAGTTCTCCACCATGACCTGGACACCCACCTCCATGGAAGTAGTGAACACGCGGTTCACCGACGAGCGCAGCACCACCAGATCGCCGACGTGCACCGGCGTCCAGAAATCCAGGTGGTCAATCGACGCGGTGACCACGTACTGTCGCGAGTGCCGATGCGCGGCCAGCGCGCCAGCCAGATCAATCCAGTGCATCAGGCGGCCGCCCAGCAGCGCGTTCAGAGGATTGGTGTCATTAGGCAGCACAATCTCGTTCATCTCAGACTGCGAATCGCTCACCGGGCGCGGCATCAGGGGATCGCGGGTTTCGTCCATAGGTTATGTGCTCGAGATTAGAGTCGAGTCGAATTCGTCGTTCCAGATAAGATTGCAGAAAACTTTCCGCCAGTCTTTGCGTTCGCGCCTCGGGATGCGGTGCAGTCCAGCTTTTCAGCAGGCGATCATACTCGAGCAATCCGTTTCCTGCAGGCAGGTGGTCGGATTCCAAAACAAAATGCAGTGAAATGCTCTCGCCGGATTCCCTAGCCACCGCAAACCGGACCGCATCGCAAGCGCGCTCCCTGGGCAGCCGCGGACAAGACTTCGCGTATCCAAGATTGCAGGATTCCAATTCCCGATTGTTCAACACTGCGGACTCATGCCCCAGCGAAGCGCAGGTCCCGCGCCAAGCCGCCCCCAGTGGTAGCCGCGCCGGATGCGGCAGGGCTAGATCGTCCGCGCGCGCGGTCGGGATGAAAAAGGGACAAGCCAAAAGCGGTCGCTCCTGTGCGGCGATGTTGGAATGATTGTAATCACAGCGTGAGTAAAGTAAAAATACAAAGCATGGATCGTGCCGCGATGCTCGCCGAACTCCTCACCCAAGACCCCAACAACGTCCTCGCCCGCTACGGCCTGGCCATGGAATACTCCAATATCGGCGACTTCGCCCGCTCCCTCGAAGAATTCCAGAAACTGCTTGCCGCCAATCCCGACTACGCCGCTGGATACTTCATGGCCGCGCAGACGCTGGTCAAAGCCAAGCGCCCAGAAGAAGCGCAAAAGATGCTGCAGGACGGAATCGCCGCCGCTCAGCGCAAAGGCGACAATCATGCCAGATCAGAAATGCAGGCGATGCTGGAGGAACTCAGCTCTTAGCTCTTAGCCTATAGCTCAAACCGGAGATTGAGATCCAGGGATTCACCAGAGCTAAGACCTAACAGCTAAAAGTCTTTCCGTGCCATCCGCGCCATCACCGCGTCAATAATTCCCGGAAACATCTGATAAAGCTTGATCGCCGGATGCATCGTCCACGGCACCACCACTTCCCGCTTCTGCTTCTCAATGCCGAGCAACACCGCCCGCGCCACCCGCTCCACGCTGATCCCCTTCGCCTTCTGCGGGCGCACCCGGATTGGCTCGCTGCCCCGCACCGCATTCGCGCCAAAGTCGGTCTTCACGTATCCCGGACACACCGTCAACACGTTGACGCCCGCGCTCGCCAGCTCCACCCGCGCCGCCTTGCCAATTGCATTCATGGCAAACTTCGTTCCGCTATAACTTCCATGAAACGGTATCGGAATATGCCCGGCCACGCTCGAAATGTTGACGATCGTCCCCGAACCCTGCTGCTTCATGATCGGAATCACCGCCTGCATTCCATCTACGGTCCCGAACAAGATTCGTTTCGAACAGCTCGCGGAAATCCGACATCTTCGCGCTCGCGATCGAGTCCAGCAATCCGTGCCCAGCGTTGTTGATCCAGATATCAATGCGCTTAAAGTGATGCATGGTCAGCCCGACCACGCGGTCGATCTCCTCGCGATGCCGCACATCGCACGCCAGCGCCAGCGTCTGCTCCGGATGCCCGATGCGCGCCCGCGCCGCCTCAGCGCGTCCGGCGTCACGAGAGAGAATTACAACCTGCGCTCCCTCGTCGGCAAACAGCTTGGCAATTGCCTCGCCAATTCCCATCGACGCGCCCGTAATCACCGCAACTTTGCCAGAAATAGCCATGCGGGGTTTGTATCCTTGATGGCAATCGCAAGTCAAGGCGCGGCGTACAATTGAAGTCTCTTTCGACGATCATGCCTGACGACAAACCACTGAACACGCTGTTGCCACTGTTCCCGCTCGACCTGGTGTTGCTGCCGGGGGCGCCCCTGCCGTTGCACATTTTCGAACCGCGCTACAAAGAGATGATCCGGGAATGCCTCGACCAGAAAAGCGTTTTCGGCATGATTCGGAGCAAAGAAGAAAAGCTGGCCACTATCGGCTGCACTGCCGAAATCATCAACGTGCTTAAGAAGTATCCCGACGGCCGCATGGACATTCTGGCCGAGGGCAAGAAGCGTTTCGAAGTGCTGCAGGTCAGTCAGGACCGGGCCTTCCTGCAAGCCGACGTGTTTTACCTCGAAGACGAAACCGACCCCGCGGCCGCTGACGACATAAAGAAGGCGATCGCACTGCACCAGGAAATTATGGCACTGGCCGGCGCCCAGCCCGAGGACATTGAAGAATCAGAGACCTCCCAACTTTCCTATCGCCTCGCCGGCTCGCTCCCCTTCGATCCCGACTTTCAGCAAGCCCTGCTGGAGATGAATTCCGAGGCCGATCGCACTCGCGCGCTCGTCTCGTTTTTCGAGCAACTCCTGCCCGCTTTGCACCGCAACGCAACCGCCAAAAAGAAAGCCGGCGGCAATGGTCACGTGAGTTGACTTCCGGCTTCAGGCTTCAGGCTCCAGGCTTCGGGCTCCAGGCTTCGGGTGCAGGCTTCGGGCTTCGGGTGCGGGCTTCGGGCCGCTGCAGGACTCTGGCGGCGAGCCTCGGTGCTCGACGATTTAGTCTTCAAACCGCAGACCGCGACAAACCCCAGTCGCGAAGCGACGTCATGTGAAAGCCCGGCACAGCAGTGCCGGGAACAGCGCGCTGCGAACAAGAGCCCCCTTTAGGGGACGACACCCGCCCGTCAAGCACCAACTTGAAGCCCGTCGCCTGAAGCCCGAAGCCTGCTTCCAGCGCGGCGTATAATCAGAAACATTCAGCTGGACTGCTTTCGCTTTTCCTGACGGCTGAGAGCTGACGGCTGATTTTAGCTGGAGTCCGCAATGAATCTCCCCCGCTCCCTTGGCGAGTCTGCGCCGAAGCTCCTTTTCCGAAGAAAAGCTGCGTACCCGCCGTGTGAAGGACGAACTGCGCGACAACCTGATGACGCGTCTTCCGCGAAGACGCCTCGATTTTTCCCGGAATCGTCGGCTACGACGACACCGTCGTCCCGCAGATCGTGAACGCGATTCTCTCGCGCCACAATTTCATTCTGCTCGGCCTGCGCGGACAAGCCAAAAGCCGCATCCTTCGCGCCCTTACGACCCTGCTCGATCCGCAAATGCCCTACATCGCCGGATGCGAAATTCACGACAACCCCTACTCGCCGATTTGCCGCCGATGCCGCGATCTGCTTGCCGAGTGCGGTGAAAGCACGGCGATTGCGTGGCTCACTCCTGAAGACCGCTACGTGGAAAAGCTCGCCACGCCCGACGTGACCATTGCCGACCTGATCGGCGACATCGACCCCATCAAAGCCGCTCGCGGCGGACACGAAATCTCCAGCGAACTGACCGTGCATTACGGCTTGCTGCCACGCGCCAACCGCTGCATTTTCGCCGTCAACGAATTGCCTGACCTCGCGGGGAAAATTCAGGTGGGCCTTTTCAACATCATGCAGGAAGGCGACGTGCAGATTAAGGGCTACCCAGTGCGCCTGCCGCTGGACGTGGCGCTCGTCTTCACCGCGAATCCCGAAGACTACACCGCCCGCGGAAAAATCATCACCCCGCTAAAAGACCGCATCGGGTCGGAGATCCGCACCCACTATCCGGCGACCGTCGAAGAAGGCATCGCGATCACCACGCAGGAAGCCTGGGCCGCGCGCAACGGAAACAAGCTCGTCATCCCGAAATATGTGCGCGAAGTGATTGAACGCGTCGCCTTCGCTGCCCGCGAGGACAAAAAAATCGACAAGCGCTCCGGCGTGAGCCAGCGACTTCCGATTTCCGGCCATGGAGAATGTAATTTCGAACGCCGAACGCCGCGCGATTCGCCACGGAGAGAGCGTGGTCGTTCCCCGCATCGGCGATATCTACGCCGCGCTGCCCGCGATTACCGGCAAGCTGGAACTGGAATACGAAGGCGAGATGAAGGGCGCGGACTTCGTTGGCCGCGAGCTGATCCGCAGCGCCATCGCCAAGACTTACGATCAATATTTCAACGGCGTTAACATGCAGCAGGTCATTCAGTGGTTCGATCTTGGCGGAGAGGTTCGACTGCCGGAAGGCGCACCCGCGGCCGAAGTCCTGCAGTCGCTGCGCAACATTCAGGGCCTGATGGACAAATTGACACGAGTGAACGTCGGCCCGAAAGACAGTCCCGAGGCCCAGGTTTCAGCGGCCGAGTTTGCCCTCGAAGGCCTGCACGCCCACAAGCGCATCGGCCGCAACGAAGAACGAGTCTTCACCGCCGGAGAAAAAGCGCCGAAAGTCGCCGAGAAACCGTTCGAGCGCGAAGAGCTCCCGTATCGGCCGAGGAGGCCGTTGAATTAGTTGCTAGTTGGCTAGTGGCTAGTGAAACCGGAACTCGCGCGGTCAGCGGTTTACTAGCAACTAGCCAACTGCTTTTATGCGCCGCATTCGTTACAGCAAATACGTCCCCGACCCGGCCGGCGAAATGAGCATGGAAGACCTGCTCAGCGCGCTGTCTGACTATCTGCTGCAAAGCGGTTTTCAGGATTATCTCAACTATTACGATCCGCCCAACGGCGAACACACGTTGGACGAACTGCGTCGCGCCATTGAGCAAGCACTGCTTAACAGCGACTGTTGAACGACGAACTCCGCGAGCAGTTGGAGCAGATGCAATCCGAAGGCTCACTCGAAGAACTGATCGAGCAGCTCATCGAGCGCATGCAGCAGGAGGACTACATCAGCATTGACCAGCCCCATGATCCCGCGAATCGCTCCAGCGTCGGAGGCCAGGTCGGCGACGCGCAGCAGCAGGCGCGATTTGAGATCACCGACAAGAGCCTCGACTTTCTCGGATACAAGACGCTCCGGGATCTGCTCGGGTCGCTGGGCAAGTCCAGCTTCGGCCGCCACGACACTCGCGACATGGCGACCGGTGTCGAGGCCAGCGGCGCGTCACGGCAATACGAGTTTGGCGACACGCTCAACCTCGACATCACGGCAACGCTTTCGAGCGCAATCCAGCGCGAGGGCCTGGACGTTGCCGCTGAACATCGAGTATTCCGACTTGCAGGTCCACCAGTGCGAGTACCAGTCCTCCTGCGCCACGGTGCTGATGCTCGACTGCTCGCACTCCATGATTCTGTATGGCGAAGACCGATTCACTCCGGCGAAAAAAGTTGCGATGGCGCTGTCGCACCTGCTGCGAACGCAATATCCCGGGAGATTCGCTTTCGCTGGTTCTGTTCCACGATTCCGCCGAAGAAATTCCGCTCTCGCAGCTGGCACGCGTGCAAGTCGGTCCCTACTACACCAACACCCGCGAAGGCCTGCGCCTGGCGCAACGCATCTTGCAGCGCCAGCGCAAGGACATGAAGCAGATCGTGATGATCACCGACGGCAAGCCCTCCGCGCTGACGCTCGAAGACGGCCGCATTTACAAAAACGCTTTCGGACTCGATCCGCTGGTCGTTAGCCAGACGCTCGAAGAAGTTTCGAAATGCAAGCGCGCGGGAGTTCTGATCAACACCTTCATGCTGGCGTCAGACTACGGCCTGGTGCAGTTCGTGCAGAAAGTCACCGAGATGTGCCGCGGCAAGGCCTACTTCACCACGCCGTACACGCTCGGGCAGTATCTGCTGATGGATTACATGTCGCGGAAGACCAAGACGATTCACTGAAATCGTTTGCGGCTAGAGCTTTTGACCGCTCGCAGCCTGGCCTGCCAACAAGAAGGTTTTGAGGTACTTTCCTTCCCCGCAAAGCTTGAACGAACCGAAATCCTTGTACCACCGCCCCTCCGGGACATTGGGGAGAGTCTCAACCCAGATGCGAAGGCGGTTGAGGTCGTCAAGGCCGACGTTGCGGTCGCGCATTCTTTCAGCCAAGTGCTCACGAACGGGCAGCGGGAGACGCGACCAGGTCTCAATCTGCGGCATTATTCACCGAACACGAAGCGCCCCAGTTCGTCCCCCAGAAGCTTGATTTCTTTTGCATCAGCAGACGAGCGAAATCGCTCCGCCAGTTCAAAGAAAGCCTTCTCTCTTTGCTTTTGGGCCTCGATGCCCAATTCGATGAGTTCCACCAAGACTCGGTTGTCGCTCAGACGGCGGCGCTTTGCCATTCCGTCCACTTGCTTTGCCACTTGGGCGGGAAGGGTCAGACTCCGCCGGACTCGCTTTGTCGTTGACATAGCACCATTGTACACCATTATGGTGCATGTGGGACACATCGTCAGGAAGGATGGGCACCAGATTCAAGCCTTCAGAATCTCCCCCACCGCCCGCCACGCCTGATCAATCGCGCCGTCGGTGTAGGCGTAGGCCCCAGCGTCCGCATTCGCAATCGCAATCCGTGCCGAAGGGCTGCCTTGCCACCTCGCACGGAATCTCTCCGCCCTCGAGCCAGAACTTATCGAACAGCGAGTTGTATTCATACGCGTAGCCGTGCGGCCAACGGTTCACGGTGATCGCGGTAATGTCGCGCGCGGGATCGAAGCCTCCCGGGCCGAGCGTGCGCGGCGAGCTGCTCGCGGATCTTGCGCTCGATGGTTTCAAAGTCGGTAGTGAACAGCTCGATCCGCCCCATGCGATGCTGATCGCGCGCGGGCAATCCAGGCCGGCACGGCGTCCTCAACATATGGATCACCATCGGCTGGTCCGGCGACGTCTGGGCAGTGGTAGTCGCCGATGCTCACCGGCAGATCGAGCCTGAAAGTAAGAATGGTAGCCACCGGGCGCGTAGAGGGCGCTAGCGCCGAGTTTCTGAAACGACGTCCAATTCCGGATTGCGACGTTGGTGTAGAGCAACGGAACTTTCGCCACGTAGTGCAGAGCCTGCCTTCTGCTTTTCCGGCAACTCCGCGCAGATGTAGGGAATCACCATGTTCCAGCAGGCCAGCACGGCGTGGGGCGCGTGCACGGTGTAGAGCTTGCCCAGGCGCGAGTAGGTGAGTTCGACGCTCCTTTGGCGGTCGCGGGATCTCCCTGATGCCGCACTCGCACCACGGTGCTGTTCAGCCGAATCCGAACCGGCGAGCGACGAGTCATCGAGCTTGGCATAGTTCGCTTTCGCCGTGATCAGGTCAGCCACCGAGTTGCCGGGAATGGCTTCAGGAATCAGTTTTCGCACCAGCAGTCGCGCAATGGACGCGCCGCCATCCGGAAAATGAAAGAAGTACTTTTCGGCTTCGGCGTTCGGGAATCGCGTCGCGATTCATTCCCTTGCCCGGCGTGGGATCAAGATTCATTCCGTCGAATCCCAGAAATCCGAATCCCCACGCATCCTGCGCCGCGACCGCATCAATTCCCACTCCGAACAGCGCCTGCGGTGCGGTTTGATAGAGTTTCACGACCTCCGGATCAACGCCGGCGACATCGAGTGAGGAATTTCACGTAACTCATCCTCGCCAGACGCGCTTTTTTCTCGTCAGAGCTGAGTCCGGGAAAATAATCCTTCGGCTTCCGCAGCGCCTGCAGGTCCTTCTTCGCCGCATCGGAAAGCGGGGCCTTGGCCAGAAAGCGATTCCAGACTTCATCGGTGTCAATCGGCTTCGTCGAGCTCGTTCGCCGTGCCGCCGACGGGAATCGGGATTTTCGTACAACGACATCGGCAGCCAAACGTTTTCTTGTCGAAAAAAATGCTGGGCGTCAGGCCCAGCGAACGGTAAAGGTCCTTCGAAACATACTTCGGGTAATCCGAAACCGTGATTCCGAGTTCTTCGATCAGTCCTTTCGCCACCGCGCTGTATGGCGCCGGGCTCTCAATCGAAAAAGTGCCGCCGTAGCCCAGCAGCTTGCGGTCGCCGGCGGTGAATTCGTTGCGCTTGGCGTGGCCGCCAAAGTCGTCGTGATTTTCCAGAATCAGAATGCGCGCATTGGGATTTGCTTTGCGGAAAAAATGTGCCGCCGAAAGACCGCTGATGCCGCCGCCGACCACGACCAGATCAAAGCGCTCGCCGGTTTCGACCGGCTTGCCGGCTTTCTCCCAGAAATCGCCGTCGCGCAGGCTGTGGGCAACTTCAAAACTCCCCACATGGCTTCCCCGCAGCCGGTCAGTGCGGGCGGATAGTAGTCGGGATTCTTTTCGGGATCGAGATCGTCGTCAGCGCCGCCAGCACAGTGCGGTGGAAGAGCAGCGGCCCCGGCGGTGACGGCCACGCCATTCAGAAAATCGCGGCGGGTGATGCCGCGATCCATGCCCAGTTCTTTGTCTCGCAGTTCGTCCTTCAGGTCGTCTTGTGGCTGTAGGTCTTTCGGTTCCGCCATGGTCCCCTCGCGCATTTCAGCCTGAAGTCTGCCGATCGCGATCTAAACGCGCGAACCGGCTTAGGATCCGGCTTTGGGTCCGCCCGCTTCTTCGGCCTTCACCGCCGACTTCTGCTGCCAGAAAGCCAATCTTGCTGTGGGTGCCGTCGCAGAAGGGCTTATTCACCGATGCCCCGCAGCGGCACAGCGAGAACGCCGGCTTGCCGGTCAGATCAACCTTGTTGCCGTCGGCGTCGAACATTTCGATCGAACCCTCCGGCGCCTCAACGCGATAAGGCCCGTTTTTCCTGATCGTGATCTTGACTGCGGACATGATTCCTCCGGGAAAGCTTTCAGCTCTCAGCTATCAGTCAGGTCAAAATCGGGGTCGCTGATTGAAACTGACGGCTGATAGCTGATAGCTTGCACTTTCGAAGATATCAGCTTTGCGCGGAGAAGCCGCCAGCGACGATCAGGCGGCGGCGCGACACCTTCTGCGCGGCCACGCTGCGATAGAGCTGAATGTAGTTGTCGGTCATGCGATTGCGCGTTGAAGGACTCGCGCGCCCGCTGGAACGCGCGATTGGCGAAATTGCGGCGCAGTTGCACGTCCGCACTCAGGATGCGCACGGCCTCGGCCAGGCTCTCGGATTCATTGGTCCGGAAATAAACCGCCGCCGGCCCCCAGATTTCGCGCAGCGACGGAATATCGTTCAGAATCAGAGCGCAGCGGGAAAGCGCCGCTTCGAGGACCGCCATTCCGGAAGGATCGTAGCGATAGGTCCCCGCATACAATCGCCGCGCGGCTGTAGAGCAGCCGCATCTCAGCTTCGGATTGCGCCCCTTTCAGCGAAACCCCTGTCATCGCCATCGCTGAATTTGACGTCGGCGCGGACCGGCAACTCTCGGCACCGGATCCATCGCATCGTCGCCCACAATGCACACCGGCACCGGATGGGTCTGCTGCGTGAGCAGGTTCACTTGCTTGGCCGGATCAAGCAGCCGTCCAATCGGCCAGCACCGAGTCTTCCTTCGCCACGTACGGATTGAACAAAATCGGATTCCTTCCGTGATGAATCACCATCTCCCGGGCGCATGTCGAGTAGGTAGAGCGAACGGTGTTCAGCATCCACTCCGTAGGGGCCACCACCGCCGAGGCCTCCGCCACTCCTCGCGAAATGATCTGCCGATACCAGCGCAGCCAGGCGCTGTCTTTCGGTTCGCGCCCATGCACCGTCGTTCCACCAGGTGATCAAATCGCCGTGCGCACACCACTACTCGCGGAATCGCCACCGGCAGCGCGCCGTAGCACAAATGGTTGGAGTGAAAGACATCCGGCCGGGTTTCCTTCACCAGCGCGCACAAGTAGGCGGACGAATCGTCAAAATCCTGCTGCCCTTCCTGCATCCAGTCCAGCCGGAACGCGGTGGGATGGTACGTGAGGCCGTGCAGCCGCTCCATCCACGCGGTTTGCTCCGGCAGAGGAATTTCTCCGAAGCTCACCAGAGTGACGCGCAGGCCGCGCGTGATCAGTCCTGAGACCAGCTCGCGCGTGTAGGTCCAGTTGCCGTTTAGCGTGTCGGAGGTTACGAGTATGTGCACAGGTCCCCGGAAGTCTGCTCCTATTCTATTTCGGATGCGCCGTTTCGTGAAGTCTTTTTCTGCAGCCGCAAACCCTTGCACAGTTGCTGCGAAGCTCTGCATATCCGATACAATCACCGCATGTTCCGGCTCCTCTGCGTCACCGCGCACCCCGACGACGAAGCCGGGAACTTTGGCGGCACGTTGCTGACGTACCGCGAGCGTGGCGTCGAAACCAGCGTCATCTGTCTTACGCCGGGACAAGCCGCTTCCAACCGCGGCGACGCCAGGTCTGATCAGGAACTCGCAGAAATCCGCAAGCGGGAATTTGCCGCGTCATGCGAAATCCTGCAGGTCTCACAGCCGGTGATTCTCGATTACCCCGACGGACAGCTTTACCGCCAGGAACTCAACCGCGTCGTCTATGAACTGACGCTGCACGTGCGTCGTTTTCGCCCGCACGTGATGCTCACGTTCGGCGCCGAAGGCGGAGTCACCGGCCATCCCGACCATTCCATGGCCGGAATCTTTGCGACGCTTGCCTTTCACTGGGCCGGTCGCGCCAACCGTTATGCCGACCAACTTCACGACGGCCTGGCTGCGCACCAGACACAAAAGCTCTACCACGCGACCGCCGACTTCGCTCTGCCCAATCGCCAACCGATCGCGTTTGCGCCGCACACCGCCGTCGTCGACATTGGCGATCACCTGGAAACCAAGATCGCCGCCTTCAAGGCCCACAAGACGCAGGCGCCGCTGTGGCCTCTGTTCGAAGAGAACGTGCGGAAGCGAGGAGGGCAAGAGTTGTTCCGATTGTCAGCTTCGGTGAAGAAGCGGGGCGGCGAAGCAAGAGACGGACCTGTTCGAGGGAATCTTGCCTAGCCCCTAAGCCATGTCAGCGTGCTACCGCGGACGAATAATGTCCGTCAGCAGATCCGGCTTCGACTCATCCCGCACCAGGTGCGGATACTTCTCCCCGCCGTGGTAATCCAGATTGAACGTCCGGAAATAATCGGTATTCTCAACGATCAACTGCAATGGCTGAGAGCTGCCCTTTCCCGCAGCCAACGCGTCGCGAAATACCTGAGGAGTGAACCGTCGGCCGTTCACCGCTACGATCTTCATGGCAGGTCCAATACCGGCGCGCGCGGCGTCCATGCCTTCAATCGTGTCTTCAATCTCGCCGTCCGCCTTCACGATCACCCCAATCGAGAAAGACGCATTGATCTCACTGTGAGAGTCTTCCCAAGCCTTCATCATCTCCGACCGGTTTTCGTCGTAAGCAAGTTTCCACCCGCTGCCCTCGATGCCGCCGAGCGGCGCACCCGGCCCGTGGTCGGTCAAGCCGCGCCGTCCAGAAGCCGCGCCAGTCGTATGGGACAACCTGGTTCAACGCATTCACCACATCGTCGAAATTGTAGGTCTTCACTTCCGGCGCGGTGCTGGGCGCTCCGTGAAAAATATGGCAGAAATCGTCCAGAGTCTTCTTGCCGCCGCTCTGGGTACGAATAATCGAATCGACCCACAACCAGGTCAGTTCGCCTTCATCGTAGTAATCCACGGTGCGCCGCCACGAATCCCACTGCTTCGGAGTGTAGTAGAGCTGGGCCGCGGCATCGGCGGTGTCCTGCAGATTCCGCCACGATCTTCCCGGACGTTGATCCATCTCCGCCGCCACTCGCGCCAACTCGTCGCGAAACTGGTCCGGCGTCCACATTCCGCTGCGCGCGGGAAGGATCTCGCCCAGATACTCGGTCAGCCCTTCGTAGACCCAGAGCAGATCACCCTGCATGACCTGCTGATAATCCGACGTCGTCAAGTCCGCGGGACGCCGATACTTTCCATTCCACGAGTGCACGTACTCATGCGACAACAACGAAGCATGCGCGACCCGCAGTTCGGGATCGACCATGGTGCGCTCATTGGTGCGGCTGTCGTTGGCTTCGTGGTGCTCTAATCCGAAGTGCGCCACGTGATCGCTCAACGTGTAAAGGAAGTGGTAGTCGCGATAGTGGGTCGCGCCAAAGAGCAGGCCCGCCTGCTTGCACCAGATTTCGATAGTGCTCCCAGACTTCCGGCGGTGCATCGAGAGCGCCCGCGCTGTCGGCCGCAATATCCATTTCAACGGGAGGAGTCTGCCCCGGATTGAGCGGAACAATTTTCAGATACTCGCCGGTAATAACGGGCGAATCCACCAGCGTGTAAAGCGAAACCGGGCTGAACTGAATTTCGTCTCCCGACTGCGAAGCCACCGGCAAAGGTGTGCCGAATTTCCATCCCGCGGGAAGTCGTATCGGAGGCCGAGTAGGTGAGCTGATCCGCAGTCCAGCCCTTGGGATAGAGCAATACCTGGTTCCAGCTGATCAGCGCCAGCTTTTCCGTCGCCGAGGCGCCAGCGGAAAACAGGGCCTCGTCTCCGCTGACAGGAAACAGAAAATCAAGGCTGGCGTGCACTTCCTGCACCCCGGCCGGAACCTCGACGTTGACCGTCCAGTTGTCATCGAGCGCGCGGCGCCATTTGAGCAATTGGCCGTTTCCCGTGAACTTCAATCCTGCCAGGTCAATCACTGGCCCGCTGGGCGCGTGTTCGCCGGGAATCCACTTCGGGTAGTAAAGAGTCAGGGTACCGGGAGCCGCCGGAATCGTAAGCTGCGCGTGAAGGATTTTTCGCGGAGCGTCGGTTGCGTCGAGAGCAATGGTGATGTGCGGCGCGGCGGGCGCAGCAAGCAGGGAGACGGACATCATTGAAACCACGACGATCAAAACAACGGCAAAGTGCGAAACCCTCATGAACCCTCCTATCCAAACGATTGAATATAGCAGTGGAGTGGCTGCTTCGTCACGCCACACCCCTCCTGTATGATTTCCAACGTGAGTTCGCGGCGCGGAAAATTCATCACCTTCGAAGGCCTGGACGGCTGCGGTAAGAGCACGCAAATGGAGCGCCTCGCCGTCATTTTGCAGAAACAGGACATCCCAGTAACGGTGACCCGCGAACCCGGAGGCACCGTCGCCGGAGAAAAAATCCGGGGCCTGCTGCTCGATACGCGCACCTCCGGCCTCGCTCCCATGGCGGAACTGGCGCTCATGTTCGCCGCCCGCGCCCAGCACGCCGACGAAGTCATTCTCCCTGCGCTGGCAGCCGGACAGATCGTTCTCTGCGACCGCTTCACCGATTCCAGCGAGGCCTACCAGGGCGGCGGACGCAAACTCGGCAGCAAGCCGGTGCATGACCTGCATCGCGCCCTGGTCGGAGACTTGCAACCCGACCTCACAATTCTGATGGACTCCGACGTGGCCGCCAGCGTGGACCGCGCCCGCCGCCGCAATCGTGCTCAAAGCAAAAGACAACGCCTCTGACGAAAACCGCTTCGAACGCGAAAATCGCGCGTTCTTTACTCGTGTTCGGGCCGCCTATCTGGAAATCGCCAAACGCGAACCGGGCCGAGTGGCCTGGTGGACGCGCGCGGCACTCCCGACCAGACTCATGCGAAAATCCTTGAGATCGTGCGCCGTAAGCTGCGCTCGAACCAGACACTAAGGGCGGCGCCAAAGACTTCAAGAACCAAGAGCTAAGAACCAAGAACTGATTTCATGCCTTTCTCCGACTTCCACGGCAACTCGGAAACCGTCCGCCGCATTCGCGAAATGCTCGCCCGCGAACGCTTTCCGCAGGGCGTGATCCTCGCCGGCCCCGCGGGTTCCGGAAAATACACGCTCGCCACCATGGTCGCCCGCGCCATGAACTGCCTGGAGCAACCCACGACCGACGGACTGCCCGACTACTGCGGCAAGTGCTCAAACTGCCTTCGCATCGCACAGTTGGAAGACCTGGACTCGCGAGTCGCCGAAGCCCTGGAAGCGCGCGAAGGCTGAAAGAAACCGAGAAGAAGGAAACCCGGCTGTTCATTCAGACGCATCCCGACGTTCTCGTCATCCCGCCCGATCCGCCGCAGCTGATGATCAAAGTGGACCAGGTCCGCCGCGTCATCGAGAACATTTACTTTCGGCCGTCCGAGGGCAGAGAGCGAGTCTTCATCTTCACCGACGCCGCTTTCATGAAAGAAGCGGCCAATTCCCTGCTCAAAGTTCTGGAAGAGCCTCCCGAGTTCGCCACGATTTTCCTGCTAGCCGAGAATGCCGGAGAATTGCTGCCCACCATCCGCTCGCGCAGCATGACTGCTCCAGTTGCGCAGCCTGTCGGTTGACGGAAATCGAGCAGTATCTGGCGAAGCATCGCCCCGACTGGAAACCGCAGCAGCGTGCCTTGGTCGCAAAACTATCCGAAGGCGCCGTCGGCCGTGCGAGAACCTTCGACCTGGACGCCTACTCAGCCGCCCGCGAGCATGCACTAACTATTTTACGAACTGCTTTGCACACCAGCGAGCACACCGACCTGTTCAAGATCACCGAAACCTATCGCGCCGGAGCCGACGGCCGCCAGAAAACCGACCTCCTGTTGCGCTGCCTCTATTCACTGCTGCAAGACCTGCTCTTTCTCGACTCTGGCGCGCCAGAGCAAGTCCGCAACACCGACATCCTTCCGCAACTGCAAAAGCTGCTCGCCGCCGCCAACTTCGAATGGCTTTCTTCCGCCTCCGACCGCCTCGCAGAGGTCGAACGCGGCCTCCGGCGCAATCTTCTGCGCTCTCTGTCGCTGGATGGCTTCGAAGCTGCGCTGGAGAGAAGCTAGAAGAAAGTCAGAAGTGGAGAAGGTCAGAACGCTAGAAGTAAGACCCTCTGCCCGACGCCGTGATTCTTACTTCTAGCATTCCGCACTTCTAACTTCTTCTGACTTTTCTCCCAACTTCCCACAAGCGGTTCTGGAGTATACTGCGCTTCAAGAGTCGATTATTCTTCTCAGGGAACGGCAATCATGAGCTTACGAGCGGTCGAAGAGGTATCCACACAGGTTCCGGCTGACGATTTTCAGGCGCTGGAAGACAAGGTTTACCGCACTATTGAGCTATACAAGTCCGCGCGCGAGGCGCGTGTCGTCGCCGAGCGGGACGTGAAGCGCCTGCGCGAGCAGTTGGAAGAGCGCGAGGAAGAAGTTGAATCCTTGCGGCGGCAAATGGTCGGCCTGCGCAAGGAGCGCGAGGAAGTTCGTTCGCGCGTGGAAAAGATGATGGCGCAGATTGACCGCATGGCGGAAGAACCAGCGGCAAGCTAGTCCGGCGGAGATGGAGTAAGGTATGGCAACGGCCACAAAACAACCGCAGCGTTCAGGACGCCAGCAACAACAGCGTCCGCGTGGAAATTTTCGACCAGGGCTACAACCTGCGCGGCACCGATCCCGACTACATCCTGAAGCTGGCCGAGTACGTGGATGCCAAAATGCGCGCCGTCTCCGAGCAGACTCACACCGTGGATAGCGCCCGCCTGGCGGTTCTCGCGGCCCTGAACATTGCCGACGAATATCACCTGCTCAAGCGCAGCGCCGAAGGGGGAACCACCGAGTCCTCAAAGCGAACCCGACAGCTTTTGAATGCCTTGGATGAAGTGCTGGCAGAAAATCGCCGCGCCGGATGACTCACCTCGTAATGCTCCCTTAGCGCGAACGCCCGCAAGAAAGAAGCTTCGCCGCCGCGCTTCGCGATCGAAGTAAGCAACAACTCCGCCTTCAAGCCTCGTTCTCTTCAGATGCGACTCCAACCTTGGCTTTGGTTTTCTCGTGCGCGCTTGTCGGGATCAAGAAACATCAGCACCGATGGTCCCGCCCCGCTCAGCACCGCTCCCAACACGCCGGCGTTCGCCGGAAAATCCTGCAAGCGCCGGCAACAGCGGGCACAGCTGCGCCCGGTAAGGCTGATGGATGCGGTCCACCAGCGAGACTAGCCAGCATCTTTCGGTCGCCTTGAAACAACGCAGCCAGCAGCAGCATCGAATTCTGAATGTTGGCAACGGCATCAGCGCGAGAATACATCTCGGGCAGAACCGCGCGCGCCTGCTCCGTAGGCAGGGCTCTCGTCCGGAATCGCCAGCAGCAGCGGCCACTTCCCTTTCGGCACGAACCGCGCCACTTGCGCTTCTGCGTCGCCGCACATGCGCGCGACTGCTAGTCCGCCCATCCAACACGCCGCCGCGTTGTCAGGATGATGCTCGCGCTGCGACGCCTCGCCAACGATGCGGCTGCTGCTCCAGCGCAGCTTGCCAAAGTGAACCGCCAGCGCAATCCCCGCCAGCCGCGCCGCCGCCGAAGATCCCAGGCCTTTGCCGATGGGAAACTCGTTGGCGATGTCCAACGCCAGCGGAGAAACCGGCTTCTTCTCCGATTTCAACACTTCTTCGTACGTAGTCAGAATCAGATGATTCTGAACCCGGCTGCAGATGGCCGAATCGCGTCCGGTCGCGACAATAGAAAACTTCTTCGCCTTCCGACGCCTCGACCCGAAGCGTGAGATCAAGCGCCAGCGCCGCGGCATCAAACGCCGGCCCCAGATTCGCCGAAGTCGCTGGAAGGCTGATGCGGAAGGTGTTTCATGTGGATTAGTTTTCCGCCGAGCGCAGCAACTCGACAACCGCATCCACGCTGGGCTCCAGCACCAGAGGCGAGCGCTGCAGCGGCTTCAGAACTTGCTCTCCTGCTCATGCGGCGTTCCGGTGAACAAATCTCCGCGATGAAATTTCAACGTGAAGTCCGCATCTTTCAACGCATGTCCGGTAAGCACCAGGACCACCATCTCGTTCCGGCTTCACGAATCCCTGTTTCACCAGTTTCTTCAATCCCGCCAAAGTCACCGCCGACGCCGGCTCGCAGCCAATCCCCTCGGCGCCGATTTCGGCCTTGGCCATCGCAATCTCGACTTCGCTCACCTGCTCGACCGCGCCGCCGGTCTCGCGAATCACGCGCAACGCCTTCTTCCATGACGCTGGATTGCCAATGCGAATCGCCGTCGCCATCGTATCGGCCTGCACCGGGATTAATTTCTCTCCGCCATTTTCGCGGATCGTCCGCACCAGCGGATTCGCGCCCTCGGCTTGAATCACAGAAATTTTCGGCAGCCGCGAAATAAATCCGAGCTGCTTCATCTCCCGCAGAGCCTTTCCGATCGCCGAAGAGTTCGCGAGATTTCCGCCGGGAGCGATGATGTGGTCCGGCGGCTCCCAGGCCAAGTTGCTCGAGCAGTTCGAACGCCGCCGTCTTCTGCCCTTCGACGCGATACGGATTCACCGAATTCAGCAGATACACCGGCATCCGCTCCACCACTTCGTTGAGCACGCGCACGCAGCCGTCGAAGTCGGTTTTCAATTGGCAGGTGATCGCGCCGTAGTCGAGCGACTGCGACAGCTTGCTCCAGGAAATTTTGCCGTCGGGAATCAGCACCAGGCTGTGCAATCCGCCGCGCGCGGCGTACGCGGCCATCGACGCGGAAGTGTTTCCGGTCGAAGCGCACGCCACCCACTTGTATCCCGCCTGCCGCGCGAACGACGCCGCCACGGTCATGCCCGTATCTTTGAACGAGCCGGTCGGATTCATCCCCTGATGTTTGGCGAAAAGCTGCTGCATGCCCGCGCTCTTGGCGCAATGCGGCAGCGCATACAGCGGCGTATTGCCCTCGCGAAGCGTGATGACCTGCTGCTGCGAAATCTCCGGCAGGATTTCGCGAAACCGCCAGACTCCGCTCTGGTCAGCCAGATTCGAACGACGTCCGCCGGTCAAGCCAAAGCTGTTTCAGAGACGCTGCATCGAGTCCCCCAGGCCCGCGCTCTTCCCAGCCAGGATAAATAATCTCCAGCAGATCGCGGCAATGCTCGCAGCGAAAGCGATCCGCAAGCGCAGTCTCCCCGCAGCCAATGCAGCGCAGTTGCGACACGGATTTCTCGGTTTGGATTGCCATGGAGCATCAGCATTCAGCACTCAGCATTCAGCGTACAGCCCATTTGGCTGAGGTTGAACCTGGGCTGAGTTTTCAGCGAGAAACTAGGATAACAGAGCGGCAAAATTCGCTCGGCAGTCAGCGCCTTGGCTGAGCTGAGTGCTGAATGCTGAGTGCTACTTCCGCAGATAGCTGTCAGTCTTATTGATCCAATCCGCCCGCGGGGGATTGAACACATCGATCGCCACCGTATCTTCCAAGGCTTCGGCTTTGTGCGGCATGTTCGGAGGAATGGTGAGCACCTCGCCGGGCCCCACTACGATTTCCTTTCCGTCGATCCAGAACTTCAGCGCGCCTTCAAAAATGCTGCTCACCTGCTCATTCACGTGACTGTGCCAGGGAACGACGCATCCCTTTTTCAGCAGAATGCGCGCCAGCATGATTTCCTTCCCCACGATCAATTGCCGATGGAACAGCGGCGTCAGAATCTTCCAGTTCGACGTTCCTTCCAGGACAGATGTTTCATCTCCGCCGATTTCGGCGAGCGCCCGACCGTGCCCTTCAGGGCGACTTGCTGTTGCCCGGCTCGGCTTTCTTCCTTTTCTTCGAAACCGTCTTCTTTTTCATAGGATCACAGTCCTTTGTACGACCCGCCATCCACCAGAATCGTCTGCCCCGTGATGTACGACGCTCGCTCCGAAGCCAGCCAGACGATCGCGTCCGCGACCTCTCGCGGTTCGGCGACGCGCTTCAGCGCCGCATCGCTGGCCCACCCCGCGAAAATCTCGGCTTCGCTTTTTCCCGAGCGCCGCCGATCGCGCCCGCGCCAATTCCTTCAACCGCCCAGTCGCCGTATATCCCGGCCCCACGTTGTTCACCGTGATTCCATCTTTGCCAAATTCATTGGACAGGCTCTTGACCAGTCCCACCACCGCCGCGCGCACCGCGTTCGAGAGCACCAGGTCCGGGACCGGCTGCTTGGTGGCAACCGAAGTGAGCGTAATGATCCGTCCCCAATGCCTGCTGCTGCATGTGCGGAATAACCTCGCGCGCAAAATAAACCGTGCTCAGGAAATTGGCGTCCACCGCCTTGCGCCATTCCTCGATGCTGGCCGCCAGAAATCCCTTTGCCGGAGGCCCGCCCGCATTGGTCACGCAAATATCCACGCTGCCGAATTCTTGCCAGCCACCGCCTCGACGAAGTCGTGCACCGCGCCCGCATCGGTCACGTCAAAAGCCTTCGTGAACACCTCCGCGCCGGATTTCTTCCGAATCTCCGCCGCCGCCGCTTCCAGTTTCTCGCCGTTGCGCGCGCACATAGCCACACGGCATCCTTCCGCCGCGAACCCCTCGGCGGCGGCAAGCCCAATTCCCTGGCTGGACGCCGCCACGATTGCAACCCGGCCTTTGATTCCTGTTTCCATAGGCACTGGATTATAAAACGACCGCAAGGAGACGGAATCTACCGCCAGTCAAGCGTACCCCCGGAAAAGATCTTCCCTCAGTGTCCTCTGTGCCCTCTGTGGTTAAAGCACTTTGCCGGCACCACCCGCTTGCCGACGCGCTCGCCGAAAACGTTACCCTTGACCGAACACCCAAGGAGCAGTCATGAAGCCGCACCGCTTTCACCCCGAAACCGAATCTGTGCGCGGCGCGGACAATCTTGAAAAGCGCAACGCGCCCATGGCCGCAGCCGATTTATCAGACTTCGACTTTCCAGGTCACCGACTCCGACCAGCAACTCCGCGCCACCGGCACCGACATGTTCTACACGCGCTATGGCAATCCCACGCACACCGCGGTCGAGTCGGCCATCGCCGAACTCGAAGGCGCGGACGCCGCGCTGCTCTTCGCTTCCGGCATGGGAGCCATCACCACCAGCATTCTGGCCCTGGTAAAGAGCGGCGACCACATCGTCGCGCAGCGCGATATTTACGGCGGCGTGACCAAGTTTCTTTCCACTTGGCTGCCGAAGCTGGGCGTCGAGACCACATTGGTTGACACCACCGATTACGAGCAGCACGCCCGCGCCATCCGCCCGAACACGAAGCTGCTTTATCTCGAGTCGCCGACGAATCCCACGCTGCGTGTCGTCGATCTACACAAACCGGTGAGCGCTGGCTCGCCAGCACAACCTCATCACTCTGATCGACAGCACCTTCGCGACACCCATCAACCAGCGCCCGGCGGAATTCGGCATTGACGTCGTCCTGCACTCCGGCACCAAGTACCTTGCCGGACATGCCGACCTGATCTGCGGAGTCGCCGCCGGCCGCCGCGACCTGATCGACACCATCAAAGCAACTCGCACCACGCTCGGCGGAGTCATGGACCCTCACGCCGCGTTTCTCCTGCTGCGCGGAATCAAGACGCTCGCCGTCCGCGTCGAACGCCAGAACGAGAGCACTCTGCGCGTCGCCGAATTCCTGGCGCAGCATCCCAAGGTGCGCTCGGTGAACTATCCGTTTCTGCAAGGCCATCCGCAGCGTGCGCTGGCCATGGAGCAGATGAAAGGCGGCGGCGGCGTTCTCAGCTTCGAAGTCGACGGCACCGGAGAAGACGCCAAGCGCCTCAGCGAAGCGCTGCGCCTGTTCACCCTCGCTCCCAGCCTCGGCGGAGTCGAGTCGCTAGTCTCAATCCCCGTGCTCACTTCTCACGCCATGATCTCGCCCGACCTGCGCCAAAAGATGGGCGTCACCGAACAACTCATCCGCCTCTCAGTCGGAATCGAAAACGCCGACGACCTGATCGCCGACATCGAGCAGGCCCTCACGGTAGTTTCGCCAGCGAGCCAAGAAGCACTGGAAGTCGGCTGAACCCATGAAAGCCAAAGCCGAAGCGGCAATCATCGGACTAGGTTTCGTCGGCAAGGCGCATCTCGAAGCCCTGCGCCGTCTCGGCATTCCGGTGCGCGGAATCCTCGGCAGCTCTCCTGATCGCACTCGCGAAGCTGCCCAGGAACTCGGAATCGCGCACGCCTATTCCTCGCTCGACGAACTGGTAAGCGATCCCGCCGTCACCGCGGTCCACGTCTGCTCGCCCAATCACGTTCATCACGATCAATCGAAAGCCGCGCTGGAAGCCGGCAAGCACGTCATGTGCGAAAAGCCGCTGGCCATGAACACGCGAGAGAGTCAGTCCGCTGATTGATCTGGCACGCAAAGCGAACAGAGTCGGCGCCGTCGCCTACAACCTGCGCTACTACCCGCTCTGCCATCAGGCCCGCGCGCTGGTGCAGCAAGGTGCAATCGGCGAGCCGCGCCTGATTCACGGCAGCTTCCTGCAGGACTGGCTGCTCTATCCCACCGACTGGAACTGGCGCCTGCAGCCCGAACTCGGCGGCGACATGCGCGTGGTCGCCGACATCGGCACCCACTGGCTCGACCTGCTCACCTGGATCACCGGCAAGAAGGTCACCGAACTCTGCGCCGACCTCGCGACTGTAATTGCCGTGCGAAAACGCCCTCGCGGACGCGTGGAAACTTTTCAGCAAACCACCGGCGCAACCGACGACTTCAAAGTCACCACCGACGACTACGCTTCGATCCTTCTGAATTTCGAAGGCGGCGCCCACGGCGTCTGCACCGTTTCGCAAATCAGCGCCGGACGCAAAACCCGCCTCTGGTTTGAAATTGACGGGTCAGAAGGCTCGCTCTCCTGGAACTCCGAGGATCCGAACACGCTCTGGATTGGTCGCCGCCGCGAACCGAATCAAGAACTAATCAAAGACCCATCGCTGATGAGCCCCGAAGCCCGCGGATACGCCGCCTATCCCGGCGGCCATGCCGAAGGCTATCCCGACACGTTCGTGCAACTGTTCAAGGATTTCTACGCCTATCTCGACGCCGGCGACCTCACCAAGCCGCGACACTTCCCTACCTTCGAAACCGGCCACGAAGAAATGCTCCTCTGCGACGCCATCGCCCGCAGCGCCAAAGAACATCGATGGGTGAAGGCTGGCCGGGTAGTTTTGTTACACTTGCCGGGGTTTACCGCTCGCTTCTGTTACAGTTCTTCCGTCCAGCCATCAAGGAGGTCCCGCCATGAAGAAACTTCTGAAGTGGATCGCGATTATCCTCGCAGTCCTTGTCGTCATCGTCGTGGCCCTGCCCTTTCTGATCAACGTCAACTCCTTCCGGCCGCAAATCGAGTCCAATCTCACGGACGCCCTCGGCCGAAAAGTCACGGTGGGGAACCTGAGCCTGTCGATTCTTTCCGGCAGCGTTGGCGCCGATGATATCGCCATTGCCGACGACCCCTCGTTCGCCAAGACGCCCTTCATTCGCGCCAAGGCACTGAAGGTTGGTGTGGAACTGATGCCACTGATTTTCTCCAAGCAGCTTCACGTGACCGAGCTGACCCTGGATGAACCGCAAGTCGTCCTGCTGCGCGCCCCCTCCGGCCGCTGGAATTATTCGACTCTCGGGGGCAATGCAGCGAGCAAACCCGCCTGCCCCTGCTTCGTCTGACAATTCATTCCAGCAAAACCTGTCAGTCGGCAAGCTCACCATCAAAAACGGCCAGGTCTCGATCGCCCAAACCAAGGCTCCCGGCAAAGCGCACGTCTATGACAAAGTGAACATCTAAGTAAAAGACTTCTCCTTCACCTCGCAATTTCCATTCACTTTGAGCGCCGAGCTTCCCGGGCGGCGGAACTCTTAAGCTCGACGGCACCGCTGGCCCCATCAATCCGACTGACACCGCGCTGACTCCTCTGCAAGCCAAGCTGGAAGTCAAAAAGCTCGACCTCGGCAAATCTGGATTCGTCGATCCCAACACCGGCATCGCAGGGAGTTGCGGACTTCGACGGCAATGTGAAGTCCGATGGCCACCAAGTTGAAAGCACCGGCGACATGACCGCCGATTCACTCAAGCTCTCGCCCAAGGGAACGCCGGCGAAGAGCACGGTCAAGCTGCACTACGCCACCACTTACGAATTGCAAAAACAAACCGGCCGCCTTACCCAAGGAGACGTTTCCGTGGGCAAGGCCGTCGCCAAGCTGGGCGGAAGCTACGACCTGAGCGGCGAGTCCCCGGCAATTGACATGAAGCTCAACGCCGACAACATGCCGGTGGATGACCTCGTGACGCTCTGCCAGCCCTCGGCGTGGTACTACCTTCCGGCTCGTCGCTGCAAGGCGGCACGCTCTCCGCTGATTTCACCGCAGTCGGCCCGGTGGAAAAGCTGCTCATCAACGGCCCGGTCAAGCTCGTCAGCACCAAGCTGGCGGGCTTCAGCATGGCGTCAAAGCTTTCGTCGATTCTGAATCTTGGCGGCGGCCAATCCAGTTCCGACACCACCATTCAGAATTTCAGTTCCGACGTGCACGTTTCGCCCGGCGGAATCCAGACCCAGAACGTGAGTCTGGTAGTCCCCAGCCTCGGCACCGTGACCGGCAGCGGTACCGTCAGCCCGCAGGAGGCGCTGGACTACAAAATGTCCGCCAGCCTCAGCGGTGGCCTGGGCGGAGGACTAACGGCGGTGGCGGCGGCGGGAAGGGCGGCATTCCGTTCTTCATCCACGGCACGGCTTCCGACCCGAAATTCGTTCCTGACGTGAAAGGGATGGTCGTCGGGACGGCTCGGCCAGTTCGGCGGACAGGTACCCGGCGGACAAAGCACCCAGGGCCTGGTGACCGCCGTCGGCGGCCTGTTCGGCAAGAAAAAGAAGCCGTAGCCTCACTTCAGCTTGAGCAGCGCCGACGCTGTAGCCGTTGAGAGTCAAGGTAATCGGCGAGATGGGAGAAATCGAAACCGGAGTCGGCCCGGTGATGGGGCTGGTCGTCGAATCAATCGTCACCAGCGAGGCAGTGGTGAACGGCCCCAGGCCGCTCACGTCCACGGTCACGCTTCCATCCAGGCCTTTGCCGTTATTGTCCGACGCCGAAGCCACCGCGTGATTGGAAACCAGAACCACCACGCTTCCGTCCGGGTTTATCACGGGAAGGACTTCCACTTCCGCGTTGTTGGTATTGCTGAAGTTGAGCAACGTCGCCCCTGATCCCGCCGGAAACATCTGCCCCAGCCAGTAGTCCACCCAGTAGCTGAGCTGGGTCTGCGCCGGTGTTGCCATCCACTTCGCCGAACTGCAGCATCGGCATCGAAGTCCCATTGGTAAAGCAGCTTTCACACCGGCCTTCCCAACTTGCGAAAACACGTACGGCCGCCACGCGGCAAAAAACGCGCTGGAACCGCGCAGATCATCCACAAAGGGCTGGCCCGGGATTGCAGATGCTATCGCCATTGCCTGCGTTGAAATCCGCGATCTGACGTTATTTTCTGTGATCCAGACGGGACATTCGCCAGAGCGAGGGGTTGACGGAAAGATTGGCGTAGATAGTCTGCACGCTGGATGCAAAACCGGGTACGGTACTGATAACCGTCTCGTCCGAGTCCCTGACGCACCGGAGATAGTAATGCGTGGCCACCGCATCCACGGGAAGTCCCGGGCTCACGTTCTGGGCGAAGGTTGGCGCCCAATCTTCGTTACCGCAACACAGTTCAAGCGCGACGAACTTTATCTTCGGATCGGCCAGCCGCATGGCTGGCACCAGTGCGTTATACATAGTGATGTAGTCGGAAGCCGTGAGCTTGTTGTTGATGCCAGGCTCGTTATAGATGCCCCACCAGGTGATCTTGTCGTTCGGATAAGCTGGGGAAACGAGCAAGTTGCCTCCCGGCGGCGTAAAACCGCCAGTGTTGTAGTACTGAACAAGATTTTTCGCGTAGCCCGCAAATTGCTGAAACGTCAAGTCGAGAAAGCTGTTGGGAATGTTATTGGTACTGTTGTTGTCATTGTTCTGATACATGAATCCCGGCGCCTTTGGCGATCTGGAACTCGGGACTATGGTCCCCAACCCTCAACACCGGCTGCATGATAGAGTCCAGCGTGGAAAAATCCCAAGACGTTGAAGGCGTGCCATTCGATCCCTGAGGCACGCCCTGTGAAATGCCCTGCAAGCGAATATGATTCGGCGATAGGTTAGCTAACAACGTCGTCCTCGCAGTGGACCATGTCTGTGGAGTGCATGCGCCGGGATTGCTGAAAGAAAGTATAGTCCCACTCCGCCGGTTGAAACGACGTGGACATCGCCAGGTCAAATGGCCCGCTGGTGGTGCCATTCACCGTCACCGCGGCAGTCACGGTTGGCGGGGGCGGGGGAGGAGGTGGCGGAGGAGGTGGCGTTATCATGCTGCCGCCGCCGCAGCCAGTCAATGCAAAGATCAAAGAAAGCGCAGCGCCCAACGCCAGCTTGTTCATAGCTGCGTATTCTACTCAAACGTTAGTGCGCAGCGTCAACCCGAATCGAATGGTCGAATCGAACACTCGACTGTAGCGAAAGATCAGAAATTTCTCAGGCCTAATCCCGCCGCCCACTCACACGTACCCCAGCCCTGCCAGTCGGTCATGGATGATCTTCTCGTCCGCCGAGCCGGGCGCCCGGCGTTTTCTTCTCCATTCCCGCGACCAGCGATCGCCCCTGCATGGTTTCCGGAATCTCGTATCCCGCGAGATCGAGTAAAGTTGGCGCAATATCCAGCAGTCGCGCGCCTTCATACTCCCCGCTCAGCGGACAATTCGGCGCGGCCAGGATAAACATTCCGTACTGCGCAGTGATTGCAGCCGTCCGGCCCGGTGTCGTTTTCCTGTACGTGAATCGCCCCATGCCCCACGCTGCCAATCGACCGCCAGTAAAGTCCGCCGAAGTGAACGATCAGATCCGGCGCAACGTTGCGGACGTTCTTGTAAAGCTCTTTGGGCTTGAACACCAAAGACTTCAGCGGCTGTCCCTTGTCGTCCGCCAGCGCTTCGAGCCGCGATTTCATTTCATTCTGAAACGATTCATACTCACCCGCCGGAATCACGCCCTGCGGTTCGCGGCCCTGCACGTTGAAGAAGACGCGCGCGTAGTACCCGCCCTCGCTCCACACCCGCGTCTTGCTCCAATTCACGTTCAGCTTGTCGAACGGCGTAATCGCCGCCGGATATTCATTCAACACCAGCAGGCCTTCGCGGATCAGCCATTCGTTGATCGCAATCCCGCCGTCGAGCCGCTGCGCCCCATGATCAGAGACGATCAGCACCACCGTGTCCTGGTCCAGCAACTCCAGCGCCTTCCCAATCTGCTCATCGAGCCACAAATAATAGTCCGGCACCGCATTCTGATAAGGATTTCCCGGCTCAAACAGCACATGCTTCTTGTCGAAATAGTTCCAGAAGCCGTGATGCATGCGGTCGAGGCCAATATCCACAAAGTGAAAATAATCCCACTCCTGCTCTTTCAGCAGCCAGTGGACCACCTTCCACTGCTTCTCGCTCATGCGGAAAATTTCGTCTCTGCAGCCAGTCTTTGCGGTCGGTGCGGAAATTCTTCACGTCCACCGGATACTCGCCGACCAACTCGTTGATCTTCGCCTTGAACGACGCCGGATGCGTGAAGTCATTCTTCACCGTGTCCGGAGTGAGAAAACACCCAATGCTGATGCCGTTGATCTTGCGCGGCGGATAATTCGGCGGCACTCCGACAATGATCGACCGCTTCCCTTCCCGCGCCAGTTGGTCCCACATCGCCAATGCCTTGATGGACGCGGAATTCGCGAAGCCCAGCTTTTCGTAGGAATGGTCCGACCCGATTGCGAAAGCCGTACACGCCCAGCGACCCCGGGTCCTGGCTGGTGCACATGCACATCCATGCCGGCACCGTGATGGGCGGAATCACGCTTTCGAGACGTCCGTAGACGCCCATATCCATGAGGCGGCGCGAATTCACCAGCCGCTCGTCACCGAAAACCACTTCCGGCGCAGCGCAATCGAGTCCAAGCATGCAGATTTTCATTTCAGAGTAATGATTTGCCTTCCATGGTTTGACGGAACCGGAACTCCTAGATGATTCAGGATTGTGGGCGCCAGGTCAATAATGTTTGGAGTAAGGTGATTCGATTGCGGAGTAACTCGACCTGATTGTGGAGGCACGGGCGTCCCCGCCCGTGCAATGCCCGGAGCCAATTCGCGATTCACAAACAAAATCCCCGGCACCGCATCAGGATCAATAATGTGATCGCCGCTCCATTTACGCATATTGTCCGCAGATCAAAGAATTCGCGAATCCCCCCACCGCGCTCTCCCACGAAACCCGAAATCCAGGATGAAAATTCACCAGCAAGTCCGGCGCATTGGCCGCGTAAGGCCCAGAGTAAAGCTCTTCCCTGCGCGATACGCTGCGCACCGCCGCCCGCTGCGTCGCCGCATCCGGAATCCCCGCCAGCCCGCTTTGGATCGCGTGACGCACCGTTCCGCTTCGGTTCCCTCTTCCAGAATCCCCTCGCGCTCCCGGCCTTTGAAATTCAGATAAACTCCACCCAGCCCCACCGCGTAAGCATAGGTCCGCGACCAATCCACCGCCGCAAAACCGTCGCCCAGATCCTCGCCCGGCTTGCGCCCGTCCTTCAGCGCCAGCAGTCCGTTTTGCCACAGCCAGGTATTGGTGTCGAATGCGCGGCGGAAAGTATTGAACCCATGATCGGAGAGTACAAACAACAGCGTGTCCTCGTCCACTTTGTCGAGAACCGGCGCGAGAAGCTTGTCGCAGCGGGCGTAATGCTGCTCAATCAGTGTCGAGAAGTCGCGCGCCAAATCCGGCTCATATCCCGGATGCTCACGGATCGCGAAACCGCCACAGCATGTGCTGCACCCGGTCCGGCGTGTCGTAAAGCAAAAAGAAAAATCCTTCGGTGAATCGGTCGAGTTCGAACCGCATCAGCCGCTCGCGTTCTTCGAGCACCAACTCACATTGCGCGAGATAAGCCGCTTCGTCGAGCCGCCCGTTGTTCAGACCGTTGTGGTCCTCAGCCATTCCCAAGGTCGAGAACAGCCCGATTTCCCCGGCCAAATCCTTCGCATAGCTCGCCGGAGCATGAAACCGGAAACATCGGCGCCGCCGGATCAAAATTCACCGCAGAGACGTAAAACTCAATCTGCGGCTCGATCCGCCTGACATAAAACCGCGCGATCCCGGTCACCGACTGCAGCATGGAAAACTTGAACTTGAAGCGCACCCACTCGCTCCATGACTTTTCGGCGACCTCAATCCGCGCAGGAGTGCCGCCGGTTTCGATCAGCAAGCGCTCGCCGATCCTTCCTGACCTGCACCCGAATCTCGCATTTGGTGTCGCCCGGCGGAGACTGCCTCGTGTTCCGCGGCCCGATCACGTGCGTCTTCAGATCAGTACCCGCATCCAAAATGACGACCTGCTCGCTCTCCCGCGCCTGCGCGTTCTTGTCCTGCGTATAAAACGTCCCTTTATTCTGGCTGCCGCGCAAATCCGGCACGCCGACTCCAGCAATCATCCGCCCATTCAGTTCATCCGGAGGAAACGTGCACGGGCAACGCAGCACCACGCTCGGCACACCCGCCTGCGAGAGCGCATGCCAGAGCGGCTGTCCTTTGCGCTGATTCACCACCTGCGGTGCGGCAAACGCGCTCTTCGGACGTTCGAACCGGCTCAACGCCGCATCAGGAAGGTAAGTCGCAGGATCGCGCGAAATGAAGTCAAAAATCCCGTGCCCGCCGGGATTGGTCCCCGTGGCAAACGACGACCACGCCACCGGCGTCTGCGCCGGATAAGTAGTCTTCAGCCGAGAATAAGATCCGGACTTGCGAATGCGCGCCAGGTTGGGAAGCTCGCCGCGCTCAAGCATGGACTCAACAATCGTGGGTTCGAGCCCGTCCAGCCCAATGACGATCGCTTTCTTGCGCAAAGAATGCCTGATGCCTCAAGAGGGATTTTTCGGCGTGTCGTTTGGCGGCCCGGAAGCCGCGGCCGGCGCCGCATCCGCCAGGCGCGGCGCTCGCCCGATGATCCTGAAAAATGCCGCCACCAGCTTGTTCCAGAAAACCAGCAGCACGCCAATAACGCTGGCGATGCCCGAGGTGACGGTCATCACCTGGTCCGGCCCGGCGTACAGCGCTAACAACGTAATCTGTCATGACCACTCCATTACACTGGCAAACTCTACTGGACAGTGATGCTCTGCGACCCGGTGGCACAAGTGCCCGTCGCGGTATCGGACGCCGTTATGGTCGCCGACCCCGACGCCACAAATGTTGCGGTATTACCGGAAAAAGTAACGACAGATGTGCTACTCGAACTCCAGGTCGTAGAACTGGTAACGTCAACGTTATTCAACGTGGCGGTAAATACCGCTGTCGTACTGACGCTGAACGTTGTCCCCGAAGGAACGGAACTGATCACCAGCGTCTGTGAGGTACCGCCCGTCGTGCTTCCGGTAATCGACCCCTGACTCCGGCCAAAGTCGCCGTGATTGTCACATTGGAGGCCGGGCCGACGGCCGTCACTATCCCCGTGATGCCCACCTGTCGCGCACGAACTGGAACTCGACCAACTGGCCTGGTTGGTAACATCTTCGTGCCGCTGTTGAAGGTCGCCGTCGCCGTCAGTTGCTGCGGCGAATTTACCGCGACTAAGAGCGTGGTGACACCACCCGCCTGGGTGACCGTCGATCGAATTCGGTTGGTTGACGAAAAATCCCGTACAACCATTGCTAACCAGAAGCAGGGCAAGGGCTGCGGCAACGGAAATTTGCGACAGTTTTCGCTCTGAACTCGGCATAAGCGCTCTAACGACCTCCACAACTCCTCGCCGAAGTAGCTCGCAAAATTGTAGCAGAGGGACTTGCGTACCCGATGCCCCGCCTGTACCAACGTGTGCTACAGCGTCCCGAATTCGGCCCGGTAATCTCTGGAACGCCCGCGCTTCTCCAGCTTGCACTGGAATTCGTCCACCGCGCGGTGTCTTGGCGTCCACACTTCGACCGAAAACGCTCTAAATAGCACGATTTGTATGCGAGGAAGGAGAAACTCGAGGTAAGAACCAAGAACCGAGAGCCAAGAGCCGCTCTAGTTGGTCCGCCGGGCCTTATGAATCCGTTCATCCACCGGCTTGCGCCCGGCGAAGCCTTCGTTGGTGCCGTGCCAGTGGGTGATCGCCGACTCGCCGAGTTTCCAGCACAGCAGGATGATCTCGCCGTCCACTTCGCAGGGGAAATCCAGCAGGCCAATATCGAGGTCCTTCACCTGGACGCCCATGGCGTCAATCTCCCCCATCGCATCCTTCACGCGCTGGATGGCCTTCTCCCGCTCCGCCTTCCGGCGCGCCAAGTGGACCACATTCAGCGACATGCCTCCGTTGAGAAACACCCGGTGGGCGACTTCCTGCATTTCCGCGTCCACCGACTCCATCAGCTTCTTGCCCTCGATGGAAGTCCGCAGCAGCGATTCGAGGACCGGCACAAGGTCTTGCGCTTCGTCGAGAGTGAAGGTGCGGGTGGACATGATGGTATATGCCTATTTTAGCACTTCGTCGTTGGTCGTTCGTCGTTGGTCGTTGGCCAAAGCCCTTCGGGCTGAAGCTCATATCCATGACGAACCGTGCGTGAAACCTTCTCTGCTTACTCTACAATCTCTGCGGTCAAGGGTGTTGATTTGGCCAACGACCAACGACGAACGACCAACGACGGCCTTACTGAATCTCCAGCATCCTCTCCAGCGCCACCTTCGCCCAATACTTCACATCATCGCTTCACTTTGATCTGATTCACGACATTCCCTTCGACCAGATTCTCCAGCACCCAGCACAAATGCTGCGGCGAGATGCGGAACATGGTCGTGCACAGGCAGCCGGAATCATCCAGCGTGATGACCTTCTTCCCTTCCGCGGCAAACTCTTTGCCCATGCGGTTGACCAGATGAATTTCCGTGCCCACGGCGAACATCGTCCCCGCCGGCGCCTGCCGGATCATCTTCAGCAGCCCTTCGGTCGAGCCGATGCCGTCCGCCTTCTGGCAAACTTCCCACCGGCATTCCGGATGCACAATCACCTGAATCCCCGGATACTTCGCGCGAACGTTGATCCACATGCTCCGGCAAGAACCGCTGATGCACCGAGCAGTGCCCTTTCCACAGAATCACCCGCGCCTTCTGCAGTCGCTCTCGATCAAGTCCGCCATTCAGCATGTAGGGATCCCAAACCACCATTTCGTTCAGCGGAATCCCAAGGTTGTATCCCGTGTTGCGGCCGAGGTGCTGATCGGGCAGAAAAAGAATTTTCTGATCGGATCGACTCTCCCCGTGTGGCGCGGACATTCCTGTCCGCGCGGCAGCGCCAAATCCCCAGCGAAACGCCCCCGGCGCATTCGACGAAGTACAAACCACCCCACCGCGCTCGCCGCAAAACGCCTTGATCGCCGCCGTCGAGTTCATATACGTAATCGGCGTCACCCCATCGCCCGCGTCATTGGTGACGCCAGCGCGCACCAGATTCTCCCAGCAGTCTTCTACCTGGGTAATCTCGGCCATGTCGGCCATCGAACATCCAGCGTTGAGATCAGGAAGTATCGTCACTTGCCCCGGCTGCGCCAAAATATCGGCGCTCTCCGCCATAAAATGCACGCCGCAAAAAATGATGTATTTGCCGCCGGCATGCGCCGCCTGCTGCGAAAGTTTGTAGGAGTCGCCGCGAAAATCGGCGAAGCGAATGACTTCATCGCGCTGATAGTGGTGCCCTAGAATCACGCAATCGCGGCCCAAAATCTCGCGGGCCGCGGCAATGCGCTCATCCATGGTGTTGTCGGGGAGAACGAGATAGTTCTCCAGACTGCAAACAGCGGTTGCGGTAGCCATAATTGTCTCGCCTTCAGCTCCGGCAACGCGCCCGCAGCGACAGAGGAACCTCTGCCCGCGCAAGCTCATTCCGAAACGGGGATGTTGAAAGCTTCCAGCGGCTCCAGCGGGCTCACTGCGCGTTGTCTTCTTCAGACTCAGCGCCCAGTCCGCGGGGTTGTTGAAGCCGTCCGTACTTCTTACAGCTCATAGGATGCTCGGCAGCGGCGGAAAGTGTCGCTTTTTTTCGACCGCGTTTCCAGCCGCAAATGCCGGAGCAACCTGAGATATTGTGCACCGTTGGCGGGGCAGAACGCAAGGCCCGTGTGGCTTGTGTGGCGCGGGCGCCCTCGCCCGCGAAGGCAGCAACCCATCTGACGGTTTAGAGTTGCAAGCAGCTGTGGGCGAGGGTGCCCCCGCCATACGGATTACCTGCCCTGCGAAGGATCTGCTCTCCACGCCGTCTCCACATCCACATGCAGCGTCAGCGCCAGGTCAACTCCCGGCGGATAGCAGTTCCCATCGACGTTGTAGTTCGCCGGACACTTCGCCGCAAAGTCCGTCCTCTTCGGAGACTGCGCAAACTGCCAAACATCAGCAAAATTGATTCCGCTTTCTCCCGGCGACGGCCTTTTCGAAAACGCACACCCCGGCGACGGCGGACAAACGTCGTTGGTAACAAAAAATGCAATCGCCCTCCCACCAGCATTTTGCCGAATATCGTCGGCCGTGACGATACTGATTTTCCCTTCCTTGGCCGGAATTCCGGAGCAGTAAACGCCGGCACGGAACCCGTTGGCAATCACTGCGTCCACCCATGCGTAGATATATGCCTTCTGCTCCGGTAACATACGCCCGCCCTGTTCGATATCGAGAAAAATAACTGTGCGCGACGGAAAGCCCTCGCGTCGAGCCGACGCGACAGCAGCCTCGCCGTCCGATTGGCCGACCGCGCCCGCATTACGCCTCAGCTCGTTGTAGAGTCGCCCATTGAAGAGAACCAGAAACCCGAACCCCGCCGCCTCAAGCTTCGCGCGCTTGCCCACCCATGTATTCGACTTCGCGCCGGGAGGATTGTTGAGCCAGTATCCAGAAAACTGGAGGGTCTGGCGCAGTGTTCCGAGATTAGCGTCGCCAGGATACTCGTTGCGGTCAAAGCCTAAGAAGGCAGAATTTCGGGAAGGCGCACTCTGTGACACCGTCGGCGGGCAAAGGCTAAAACAGGCCAGTCCGATCCAGAGCAACGCAGTGGAGAACCGCTTCACTCAGGTATGGTAACGAAGTTCGCCGCCCAGCGCGGAGATTAGCGCCCGACCGCCGCAGCTTGCGCGGCGCCTTCCTGAACATCCTTGAAGTTGTTCTCCTTCAGAACCTCAAGACATTGCGGATCAAGCCGGTTGGGGGCATCTTCGCTCATCATGGCGAACACGGCCTGCTTCGCCATCGGCTCCCGGTAAGGACGCTTTTCGGTCAGCGCCTGATAAACATCCGCAACGCAGAGAATGCGCGCCGTCAACGGCAGTTGCGACGCCATAAGCCCGTCTGGGTAGCCCTTGCCATCCAGGCGTTCGTGATGAGCAGCGGCCACAAACGCCAGCTGTTCGAATCCGGAGATCATCCGCACGATGGCGCGCGTGTACACCGGATGCATCTTCATCACTTGCCACTCTGTGTCCGTCAGCTTCGCGGGCTTCTCCAGGATGGCGTTGGATACGCTGAGCTTCCCAATGTCGTGCAGCAGCGCCGCCCGGCGCACCATGGTGACCGTCTGCGCCGCCAGACCCAAGCCATTCGCAATCTCGATAGACGCGCGGGCCACTCCCAGGGAATGGTTGTAGGTAAAGGGAGACTTGGTATCGATGATCTCGGCAAAAGCGTCGCAGAGGCTGTCAATGCGCTCCGGCGAGGCCGCCATCGCTGCCCCCGGTTCCATCTCGAGTACCTGTTGTCTTGCGTCCTCGGCACGGGCCTTCGCCCACAACTGTTCATCGTTTTCCAGGCTGCGCACCACGCGCGCAATTTCGGGATCGAACCAGGTGCCGCTCCGCTCCGACACGGTTTCGACAGCCTCAGCCGGGCTGCGCTGGCTAACGAATACTTCCAGCGTCTGGCTCACATTCATGATGCGCGCCAATACCGGAATTTCTTCTCCCTTGCGGTGCTCAGGATAGCCTGCCCCGTTCCAGTGTTCATCCAGGCTGAAGATCGCCTGCGCCGTCGCCTCGTTGAGTCCGACCTTGCGTGCGATCTGCGCGCCTCGTTCACAGCGCGCTCCGATCACCGCGGCATTGTTCTTGTTTTGTTGCGCGCCGACCACCACCGCCTGCATCAGCCGACGCAGCCAGGAATGACCCGGCAACACGTTGCGCATCAGATAGCGCAAACCGGAGAGCGAAGGCTTGGTCCAGTCTTCAAATTTCACTTCTCTTTTTGCCCGAATGTCGTCCGACCCAAGAATGTTGTGCATGCGGGCTGCATTGGTGCTGCAACCCGCGTCTTTCAGGAGAAGTGCATAGTACAGATCGGAGCGTTCCTGCGGTCCCAGTTGCAATTCGTCCGCAATGCGCATTCCCAAAATGCAACTGCGGACAGCGTGCCCCATGGGCTGCCCTTCAGTCAGGTCAAGCGCGGCGGACAGCGCTGACACGACGTCAGAGAAGCGAATCGTTTCAAGTGATGAAGACATTGGACAAATCCCGCTACCGGCGGCTGGAATTGACCCATTCTCCCGTCTGCCAAGGGGTTGAACAAGGTTACCCGCGTAATCCTCACTGGTACCCAGTCGTTCAGACGCTTCCAACACCTTCGGTAACTTTCAGATGTCTTTCCTGAAATGAAACAATGCAATTCGAAATCCTCTCCCGCCCAAAATCTCTTTCAAAGGTGAGTCGTAATGAGTTCATTTCGCAAAGCGTGTGTTCTTGTGTTCCTCTTAGTGGCGGTCAGCGGCTTCGCGCAAACTGGCGGCGCGCTGGGCAACGGAATCAGCAGCCATGCCATCTCGATGGGTGGTACGACCGTGGCGTCATCGGTCAGCCCGCTGGAAGCCATGCAAGGCAATCCGGCTACGTTGACGGAATTGAGCGGCCGTTCCCTTGATCTCAGTGTCACCAGCCTGTTTGCCACCGGAAACTTCACGAATTCCGTCTCCAACAGCGGCAGCATCGCGACCACCGAAGGCGTGCTTCCCTACGGCGCTTTCTCCATGCCCTTGCATTCGCAGAAGTGGAAGCTGGGCGTTTCGGTAGCGCCCGATGTGATGATGAGCGCCAACTGGACCTATCTCGATCCTCCGGGCGGCCTCGGCGGGACCAGCTACGGCCTGCAGCAGAACAAGTCCGCCATCCTCGGCCTGCGCACCGCCGCTGGCGTTGGATATGAAGTCAACCGCAAGCTCTCGCTCGGCGCCACCGTGGGCGTCACTTACAACAAGAACACATTGGACGCGCCTTACATTTTTCAGCAGCAGCCGACCATGGCTGGCGCAAAGACCCTGCTTGAGCTTTACACCTCTGGCACAGGATGGAACGGCACGTTCGGTGCGTTGATCACGCCCACCAGCAAACTGAAAGTGGGATTCAGCTACAAGACTCGGACCATTGTGCACTCCCACGGCGACGCCGACGGAAATGCTGGCGCTCAGTTCACAACGATTGGCGCGCCTTTCCAGCCCGACTTCTATTACGACGCAGAAGTCGAAACCAAGTTCCCTCAGTCTTTCGCGGGCGGCGTTTCCTGGCAGGCGCACCGGCGCCTCCGGCTCAACCTGCAAGGCAACTGGATTAACTGGAGCAAAGCTTTTGACCGCTTGCCGGTCTCGCTCACCAACGGCAGCAACTCCGATATCAACGGCTTTGTGGGGTCCAATTCCTTGCAGGACGTGATCCCGGTGCAATGGCGCGATCAGGGCGTCTTCGGCATTGGAGTGGAATCGCCCTTGGGCGAGCGCCTCTCGCTGCGCGGCGGATACTCATATGCCACCAACCCAGTTCCCTCCGCGACTTTGACTCCCTTGACCGCCGCCATCATGCAAAACACGATCGGCACCGGAATGGGATATAGCCGGGGCCGTTTCAACTTCGACCTGGCATACCAGGTCCAGTTGCCGGCATCAGCTCAGGTGGGCCAGAGTTCGCTGCTCTCGGGTGAATACAACAACAGCAAGGTGGAAGTTGCGGTACAGGCCGTCACCTTCACCACGCGAATCCATTTCTAACAGTTTGGAGTTTCGAGTTGTTGGGATGAAAGCGGCGGATCGGAGGAAACTCCCTCCGCCGTTTTTCCTGACGGCTGATGGCTGAGAGCTGAGAGCTACCCCCCGATGTGCACCATCGTCCGCGAAGCCGGAACAAAATCGGCCTCGCCAATGTGGTGCCGCGCTTCTTTTCTTGCCACCACGCCGCGGATGAACTCCGCCAGGTCTTCGTCGGAAGCCCCCCGCCGCATCAGTTCATGCAGATCGTGGTCCCAAACCGAAAACAAACAGGTCCGAATCTTGCCATCTGACGTAATACGAATGCGGCTGCAATGTCCGCAGAATGGATGCGACACTGGCGCGATGATACCAATCTCGCCAAGTCCATCGTCAAAGCGATACCGCCGTGCGGTCTCGCTGCGCCCATGCGGAATCTCAACCAGCGGGCGATATTCGCCCATGCGCGTCAGAATTTCATCCAGCGTGACCACAATATCCGGTGACCAGACCCGATCTTCTTCCAGCGGCATGAACTCGATGAAGCGCACGATCACGCCTTCCTCGCGCGCAAACATTCCAAACGGAATGATCTGATCTTCGTTGAATCCGCGCATCAGCACGCAATTAACCTTCAGCGGCCACAACCCGGCGTGCCGCGCCGCGCGCATCCCTGCCAGCACATGATCGAACCCTCCGGGCACCCGCGTGATGCGCGCAAAGCGGTCCGGATCCACGGCATCCATGCTGACCGTGATGCGGCTCAGCCCCGCATCCTTGAGCGGCTGCGCCAACCCGGCCAGCAGGTGCCCGTTGGTGGTCATGGCAATATCGAGCGGCTCGCCGTCGTCGAAACTGCCGTTCGGATCTGATGGGGAGGGCGGGGTCTTGGATGCCGGCTGCTTAGCGGAATTATCACGCCCCACCCGGGAGGGCCCGACTTTAGTCGTGCCGTTAGGCCCGCCACTTTGAAAGGGTGCCGCTTCAGCCGCGGCGTTAGGCGCAAGATTGTAAAAGGGCACGGCTTTAGCCGTGCCGCCAGACGCGCCATAGGACGGGGGCTTTAGCCCCGGGGGTTTCAACTGCGCCAAATCCCGCACAAAGTCCACTACGCCCTTGCGCAGCAACGGCTCCCCACCCGTCAGCCGAATCTTCGTTATCCCCAGCGAAACCAACACCCGCGCCATCCGCAGATAATCCGCAAACGGCAGCTCGCCGTAGAGCGCGCCTTCATTCCCCGTCCGGCAATAAACACACTTGTAGTTACACCGGTCGGTAATCGAAATCCGCAGGTCGGTAATGGCGCGCCCGAATTTGTCGGTAAGCAGCATTCAGCACTCAGCAGTCAGCACTCAGCCAACACCCAGTCCTGCCAGCGCCAGCACGAGCCCGTCATGGCTGAATGCTGGAGTGCTGAATGCTGAGTGCTTTTGTGTGGAAAGAACACAACGGGCGGGGCAATCCCGGCAGTCGTTCCCTTTCCAATGCTCTCTTGCGAAAGCGGGAGGCCCGGGCGTTTCCACCCAAACCCTCGGAAGAGTGTGGCGCGGGCGCCCACGCCCGCGAACTCTCTCCCTCGCCGCCGCAGCCAGGGTATTTCCCACAGGCCATGGCAGTCGGAAACTCAAATCAATTATAGATGCTGAGGAAGAACGCGTGCGGTTATTTGCCGGATACTCTCTCGTGCAGCAGTTCGTGGAATTGCTCTGCCTCGCCAGGCCCGAAGAATCGTTTCGGAATGACATTCATGATCTGATTCGATTGATATAGAACGAAGATATTGTCGGACTCCAAATATCGCGTGAACACCCCCCAGCCGGCTCTTGCGTCTGAATTGGGAGTGATGAAGTGTATGCCATCTTGAGAAATATGTGCGGTGACGTCTTGCTGGAGTCCTCGATCTCGCTGATAAGCTTGCCTCCACAAATATTTCGGCAGAGTCCAGATCGCGATTAACCACACTATGCATGCGATAAGCAACGGCAAGACATTCCCGGGCTTCTGATCCTGAATCATGAACCAGCTCAGCAGCAGCGAGCCGAAAGCAAATAGCACCACTCCAGACATCAACCAGCGAACACCGCGGCGCCACAGAGGCATCATCTTGGCGCGATGCAAACGCTGGGCGTCCGCGAAATCCTCGAATGTAACCCGATATGTGAGAGTCATCGCGATTTACCTTCGGTCTCCGTCGACGTGGTTAGCAGAAATCGTTGGAGCTACTAATGCTTCGGTGAGGCTGCGAGACTAGTCTTCGCAATCGCCTTCTCCGCCAGCGGCGCCATAATCCCAAACCCGGCCTTGTTCGGATGCAGCCCGTCATTCGCCAAGTCGCGCTTGAGCAGCCCCTTGTCGTCCACCATGGCACTGAAATAATCGAGATAGACCAGATCATTCGCCGCGCAATAGTCCTTCAGCCAGCGATTCATCGCCAGAATTCTCTCCATCGGACGCTGCGCAAAGAAATCCTGCGACTCCGGCGTGTAGTTGTTGACCGGGAGCACTGAAGAAAAAATCACCTTGATGCCGTGGGCCTTTGCCAACTCAGCCGTCGAAGCCAGGTTCGCTTCAATATCTTCATGTGAAATCTTCCCGGTGTTCCCGGCAATATCATTGGTGCCCGCAAGAATGACAACAGCTTTCGGCTGCAGGTTGATCACATCCTGCCGGAAGCGCACCAGCATCTGCGAGGTCGTCTGCCCGCCAATCCCGCGATTGACATATGGCTTGCCGGGAAACGACTCATCCAGCTTCCAGATGTCAGTGATCGAATCGCCAAAGAACACGACCCGATTCTCCCCCGCCGCCGGCGGCTTCAGCGCCGCATTGGCGTCGCGATACCGCGCCAGTTGCCCATAGTCGTCGGTAAACATCGCAATGCGCGACGCACGGTAGTTATCCAGCCCCGCGTAGCCGGTCGAGGGAATCGATGGAGCCGGCTGCTGGGCGAAAGCGGCCGCAGTCATCAGAAGAATAGAGGTTAGAAGCTTTGACTTCATTTCAGTTTTCGTCACACGCGCTCCTCTTTTTCAGCGTCACGGCTGTCACCAGGCGATGCGATACCCAGAAATACCAAAACCGCGCGATTCAAGCGCAGCATGTCTTTGTCGCTAACACGGCCGACGTGCATGCCAATTCTGGCTCTCGGCACAGTCGTAATCTTATCTACCATCAGGCGGCAGGCGGCACGCAATCCGTTCAAGTTGTCGGGTTCAATCGGCAAGCGAAACAAAGGGGCTTCTGTGGGATCGGTCGTAAACGCGCAAATAGTAACGGAAACCGTCGCGTCGAAGCTGTCATCTTGCAGGATCACCGCCGGCCGGGGTTTTCCTGCGTAGTCCTTGCCGCCCGCAACCGTCCAGATTTCGCCTCGCTTCACGATCTCAATCCGACACCGAGTCGATAAAAGCCTGGTCCTCGGCTGCGTGCGTGCTGGATGCAACCGCCAGCGCCTGCTTGCGCGCGGCTCTTGCGAAGGCCGGGGAACGCATGTCCGGCACCCATATCTGGATCGGGCGCAGTCCTTGCTGGCGCAGTCTCTCACGGTGCGCCCTTACCTTTTCCCGCGACGACTTCGATTGTGCACGTACTCCCATGGTTCCACCTCTGCGGCAAGGTTACATGTAACCGTAGCATGACTGACCACGGTGGTCAAGCGGTATTACATCCCGTCATAATTAGGCCCGCCCCCGCCCTCCGGCGGGACCCACGTAATAATCTGATACGGATCCTCAATGTCGCAAGCCTTGCAATGCACACAGTTCGACGGATTCAGGCTGATCCGCTTCCCGTTCGGCGCCGAAGCATCGTCGAGCATCTCATAAACATTCGCCGGACAGAAATGCTGACAGGGGCTGCCGTACTCGCGAATGCAGCGAGAGTTGCAAACATCGGTGTCGGCAATGATCAAATGCGCAGGCTGATCTTCTTCATGTTTCGTCCCTGAATGATAGAGGTCAGTCAGCTTGTCGAAGGTCAGCTTGTCGTCGCCCTTGGCATTGCCGATCAAGTGCTTTTCCGCGCCGCCGTCGGCTGGCAGATCGGCGAGCTTCTTCATCCGCGTGTATCCCGCCGTCCCCGGATAACGATTGCGCAGGCCGCGTCCGCCGGTGAACTGCTGAATGCCGGTATGCAACATCCCGCGCCAGAAGCCGTGTTCGAAGCCCTGATGAAAATTGCGCACCTTCCACAGTTCTTCCTTAATCCAGCTTGATTCGACCTTCTTCTGAAATCCGCTCAGCGTCGCCGCCGAGAAATCATCTTTCTTCAGCGCCTCAAACGCCGTCTCCGCCGCCAGCATCCCGCTCTTGATCGCCAGATGAATCCCCTTCAGCCGCTGCGAATTCAGAAATCCTGCCGAGTCGCCGAGGATCATCCACCCATCGCCCGCCACCGGAGGAATCGCCCACCACCCGCCGTAAGGCAGCGACTTCGCCCCGTAACGAATCATCTTGCCGCCTTCCAGCAGCTTCGCCACAAACGGATGCCGCTTGAACTCCTGCAACACCCGCTGCGGATCCAGCCTCGGATCGGCGTAATCAAGTCCGGTCACAAATCCCAGCGAAACAACGTTGTCCTTGCCGCCGTAAATCCACGCGCCGCCGTATTCCCGCGAAGTCAGCGGCCAGCCCATGGTGTAAATCACTTCGCCCGGCAGCGACGCGACCCGAAGGCACTTCCCACAGCTCTTTCACGCCCTGCCCGTAAGTCTGCGGATTACAGTCCTTCGCGAGATCAAACTTGTTGATGAGCTGTTTGGTCAACGACCCGCGCGAACCCTCAGCCAGAATGACGACCTTCGCCTGCAATTCGTATCCCGGCTCGAAATTCGACTTCTGCTGATTCTGCTTGTCCACACCCTTGTCGTCGGTGAGGACTCCGGTCACGCGATCGCCGTCAAACCGCAACTCTGATCCCGCAAATCCGGTGAACACGGTGATCCCCGGCTCTTCAACTTTGCCGCCCAGCCACTTCACAAACCGATTCAGCGAAATCACGTAGTTGCCGTGATCGCGCAGCGGCGGCGGCGTAATGGGAAACTTCAGCTTGCCTTTTTCGGTGAGGAAATAAACCGATTCCTTCGCGACCGGAGCATCCAGCGGCGCTTCTTTCTCAAATCCCGGCAACAACTCGCGCATCGACCGCGGATCCAGCAGCGCCCCGGACAGGCAATGCTGCCCAATCTCGCGCGCCTTTTCCAGCACGTAGATATTTTCCTTGCTGAGTTGCGAATCAGGATTTTCAGCGTTGTGCTGGTCGATCAGCTGCGAGAGCCGCAGCGCGCAAGCCATCCCCGCCGGCCCGCCGCCGACGATGACCACATCGGCCGGCATCTGCGGGCGTTCGATGCCTTCGAGAGGTTTGCGGAACGTCAGCATGTAGTTTCGAGTTTCAGGTTTCGAGCTTCGAGCGTTCTTGAATGCGTCACGCGTTACTTTCGCGCATCGCCTCTATAAGGCCGTTCAGCAGTTTGCTCACTTCTGACGATAGCTGTTCTAGGTTCTTGAAATCGGTAGAGCTCACAAAATTCAGGTCCAGCGCGATCGCGAATTGCGTTTCCAGCTCGAGCAGCGATCCCCTGGCCTGGCCGAGAAAGTGAGCAAACTCGCCCTTTGTAAGCCGGCCCTGGCCTTCGGCGATGTTCGAGGGAATCGAAACCGCTGCGCGTCGCAACTGTGAGGTCAGTCCGTCGATCTCATTTCGCGGGAAGCCCTCTGTCGCGCCATAGACTTCAACCGCCAACGCCTTAGCCTTTTGCCAAACAATTAGGTCCCGATACTTGTGGCTCACTCTAGAGCCCCTTCCCCCCTCCGAACACGAAACTCGAAACCTGAAACTCGAAACTGCTCCTGGCCTTCTTCACTTCCTCAATCAGCGGCGGCACAATGTCGAACAAATTCCCCACCACCGCGACGTCGGCAATCTCAAAAATCGGCGCTTCGGAATCCTTGTTGACGGCAATCACCGACCGCGCGCCCTTCATCCCGACAATGTGCTGAATCGCGCCGCTGATTCCCAGCGCCAGATAAAGTTTCGGCGCGACCGTCTGTCCCGACGACCCGATCTGGCGGTCCATCGGCAGCCATCCCGAATCGCAAATCGGCCGCGACGCCGCAATCTCCCCGCCCAGCGCGTCGGCCAGCTGCTTCGCCAAGTTCGATGTTCTTCTGCTCTTTGATTCCCGCGCCCGACCGAGACGATAATCTCCGCCTGCGTCAGATCCACCGCCTGCTTGGCTTCTTTGAATATTTCCTGCGGCTTGATTGCGAATCGTTCCGGCCGGAATTTCCAGATTGACAGTCTCAACCGGCGCCGCGCTCGCTCCCGCCTCGACTTTATCTCCGCGAAACGCGCCGTTCTGGAAGGTCACGAACCACGGCGCATCGCAACTGAAGCTGACGTCGGCTGCAAATTTGCCCTGAAACATCTGCCGCGTGAACAACAGCTTGTCGCCGTCTTTGCGATATCCCACGCAGTCGCTGATCACCGTCCGCCCCATCGCCGTCGCCAGCTTGGGAACAAAATCGCGCACCTGATAGGTGTGCGGCATCAGCACCAGCTTGAATGCTGTTGGAAGAAAGGAACTGCTTCAGCCCCGCCGAAAAAGCGTCAGGAGTGTAAGGATTCAGCGCCGGCGATTCCAGGTCGTAAACCTTCGCGACTTTCTTCGCGGCAATCTCGCTGGCGATCGCAGCGACGCCGCTTCCAACTACCGCCGCTTCCAGAGTCCATCCGGTTTCGGCGGCAATCGATTGCCCGGCGACCAGCGTCTCCCACGACGCGCGGTTCAGCTTGCCTTCGCGCTGCTCGACGACCACCAGAATTTTGTCAGGCATTTTGGTTCCGCGAAACCGATTAGTGGGTCAGGCTTCCCCGTTTGCTGTACCCGATGCCCAGCAGCGTGCAGCCAATCGCGCCCTGCATCAGAAACCAGTCGGGATAAACATCGACCCGACCTTGATGCTGCTATAAACGAAGGCCAGAAAAATCAGGTCCGTCCACAGCAGCAGCTTGCCCACTGTCATCAGCACGGAGCCGTTTTCTTCGTCTCCGCCCAGTTGCACTTCATCTTCGCGAATCATTTGATGGCCCGACATGTTCTCTCCTCACAACACTCGCATTTCGTTGCGCAACTTATCCACCAGCTTCTTGGCAATCTCTCCCGGCGATCCTTCCAGATACTCCGTCTTCTTGGTCTTCTGCGGAACATACAGGCGCTCGATCTTCTGCATGTTCTCGCCGATCGCCGATTGCACTTCGGCCAGCGCCACTTTGCGCAGCGGCTTGTTCTTCGCCTGCTTGATCCCGATCAGCGTCGCATAACGCAGCTTGTTGATGCCCGACTGAATCGTCAGCACCGCGGGCAGCGGCATCTCGACAAACTGAAAATATCCGGCTTCGAGCTCGCGCTTCACCTTGATGCCAGCTATCGGTCTTTTCAATCTGCATGATGATGGTCGCGTGCGGCCATCCCAGCAACTCCGCCAGCATCACGCCGGTCTGCGCGTAGCCGTAATCGTCGGACTGCAAGCCGGTGAAGATCAGATCAAACTGCTCATCTTTAATTGCCGCCGCAAATGCCCGCGCGGTGTTCGACGCGTCCAGCCCCACAAAACCGGCATCCTCAAGATGAATGGCACGGTCCGCGCCCTTGGCCAGCGCCTCGCGAAGCACCTGCTGCGCCCGCGCCGGCCCGGCGGTAATGGCGACCACTTCCCCGCCATGCTTTTCTTTCTGCCGCAGAGCTTCTTCGAGCGCAAACGCGTCCGGCTCATTCACTTCGTAAGAAACATCCTCACGAATCCAAGTCCCCGCCTCATTCAGCTTGAGAGGCGCATCCTTCTGCGGAACCTGCTTCATGCACACCAGAATCTTCAAGGAATCTCCGATTCGGAATGTATGCGAATGAGAAGTATAAATCAGGCAGTCAGCATTTGGCATTTAGCACTTAGCGATTCGCAAAGGGCTCCGAGGAAATCAGCAAGGAAACCGAGGGGCTAAATGCCAAGTGCGCGGGTGCTAGAAGCTAGAAGCTAAGAGCAGCTAATCTAGTCGACAAAAACCACCGACTGCAGCCCCGAAATATCAAACCGCTTGCGGCAGCGGACGTTCTTGCATCCCATGACGTCGTCTTTGCGCAGCATGTAGGAGCGGGCTTTGGCGAAGCGGGCGCGGTCGCGTTCGTCGGCGCGTCCCGAGAGCTGGCGCTTCTTGGTGCGCACCAGCCAGGTCACCTCATACTCCGCCGACTCGTGGCAGTTCGGACAGTTCAGCGTGGCCGGCTTCTTCTCCTGTCGCTCGTCGAAAAATTCGCGCTCGTCCATAAGGCAGTGGCTAGTGGTCAGTGGTCAGTAGCTACTAGCTCGTCGCCAAGCTCGCAGCTCAGCTAGCTCAGCCTAATTATGTCACAAGCTCGATTTGCGGATACACTTTCAACCGTGGCGAAGAAGAAAAAGCCGAAAAAGTTCTCCGCCGTGCAAGCCGTAAAAGAAATGGCCCGCGAACGCATCGGCGCGCCCGGGACCGAACAGGTCGTCCCCGACCTGAAGAAGAAAAGAGAGTCCTCCGAGAAGCACAAACCCACGCTGGGGCAGATGCTGGAGGAAGGGGAGTAGAAGATACTTCGTCAACGGGCTGTCTCTAGGGGAGTGAAATTGCAACAGCAACCGAATCCCGTTGCGCCTTTCGTGGTGTCCAATAGTCACAAGGAGTATCTGATTGGACAGCAAGATTCGATTTCGTACGGTCTTACCAGTCGTGCAATGTGGGTTGGCCGCACTCTTTGGAGGCTTGGGTCTTCGGCAGCGGTCCGCTATCCTGAGCCGCACCTTTTGGGGTGACCAGACGCTATGGGAGTCGACTGCGCGGTTCCATGTTTGGCCCTGGCCTTATAAATTCGCGGTGATATCAAATCTGCCCGGAGTTCTTGCGGGTTTGCTTTCGTCATGGCCGCTCGGTTTGATATGGCCCGATATGTCTGAGTACGTGGCGGACGTACCATCCCTCTTCTGTGCTGCGATCCTTTGGTACTGGGTTGGTTCTCGACTCGATCGGCGGTGGCGCCTAGCGGACAAGGTTCCTTGGATCGCGCTGTCTATCTTCACCCTGGTTTGTCTTACGGGTGCTCTCCTCCCGATGGGATACGTCGGCTATCTTCCATACGGCCTGGCGGCTTGGGCCGTCACCGCGGTCCTTATCCGTGTTGTAGCGCTGCCCGCAGCGCGCCCGGACTGAGCTCAAGAGCGAAGATCCGGTCACTTACGCAATCAGATTTTCGTCTCACCTTCCGCTTGCCGTAACCGCCTCCCCCTCCGCCGCCGCCACCCGATCCCGCCCCTCCTTCTTCGCCCGATACAGCGCATCGTCCGCCGCCTTTATCAGCATCTCCGAGTTGCCCCCATGGACCGGGAACGAAGCCACCCCCATCGACTGCCCTCCATGCCGCACCTTCAACGTCTTCAGCTCCTCGCGCAGGACTTGCGCCCGCTTGCAAGCATTTTCTAGCGAACACCCCCCAAGGATCACGGCAAACTCCTCGCCGCCGTAGCGGCAGGCCACATCCTGCCCGCGGGTGCGTTGATTCAAGAACTCGCCCAGCGCCTTCAGCAACGCATCCCCTGCCTGGTGGCCGAAGGTATCATTGAAGCGCTTGAAGTGGTCAATATCCATCATGATCATGGAAACCGGCTGATTGGTCCGCGTCGTGCGCCCCAGTTCCCGGGCCAGCGATTCTTCCATGAACCGCCGGTTGTAAAGGCCGGTCAAAGTGTCGCGAATGGACTGCCGCTGCAGCGCCTCTCGCAGCCGCAAGTTCGCCAGCGCCAGCGACAACCGCTCACCCACCGCCGTCCCCTGCCGCTCCAGCAACCGCACCGGATCGTTATTTCCTGACGGATCTCCCGAGGCAAATTCCAGATACAACACCCCCAGGGTTTCCCCCTGCGCCGCCAGCGGCGCGCACAAATACCCGTTCTTGGGAAAGCCCAGCACGTGGTTGCATCGCATGGGCGATGTCGTGTCCTTTACCTGATTGACCTTGCCCCGCCTCAACGCCCAGCAACCATCCGGCGCAAATGCCTTCTCCGTCGCCGCATCCGCGCCCCACACCGACACCGCCTCCACAATGTTCCGCGCTTGGCTGGTAATGCACAATGCCCCCGCTGGCGCAGAAAAAGTCCCCGGCAGCACGCTGGCCGCGATCGCGTATGCCTCTTCCACCGTCTGGCAGGATTGCAGAATATCCACCAGCTCGGTCAGCTTGGTGCTGTCATGGGCTTGCTCTTCTGCTTTGCGCAGCGCCGCGTTGAGCTTTTCGTGCGTCTCCGCCAGCACCCGCTCTTCTCGCTTCCGCTCAGTGATGTCTTCCGCAATTCCCACCAAGCGGACGAACTTCCCGGCCTCATCGCGTACGGGAAAACTCCGGGCATCGACCCACCGCACGGCCCCATCCGGCCGCGTGATCCGGTACTGGATCTGCAACTGAAATCCTTGCAGGCAGCGCTCGTAGTAGGCATTCACCCGCTCACGGTCTTCGGCATACACCAGCTCAATCCACGCCGGAGGCCAGTCGTAAACCTCCTGCCGCGGACGCCCCCATATTTCCTCATACGCCGGACTGATGTAGCTGACCTGCAGCGGATCCGGCGTCAGTACAAAAAACACCTCGCTCACGTTTTCCGCCAGTTGCCGAAACTGCTCCTCACTCACCCGCAGCTTTTCCTCGGCCCGCTTGCTGGCCGTCACGTCGCGGAAGTACCAAATCCTCCCGCGATAGGCTCCAGCCGAATCGACCAGCGGCGCCGAGTACCGGTCCAGCAGCCTTCCGTCCTTCAGCTTGATGTCATCCCGGCTCTTCTCGTCCCGGTGGGCGTACAGATACTCGACCTCTTCGAGAAACGCTTTCGGATCCTCGAGTTGATCGGCCACAAACGCGCGCAATCGTTTGTCGTCTCCGGTCACCATCAGTTCGCGCGGCACTCGCCAGATGCTGGCGAAGTGCCGGTTCGAAAGCACCACCTTCCCGGCCTCGTCCACCGCCAGAATACCGTCCAGCGTGGCTTCCGACTGTGCCTCCAACAGCGCGGTCTTGAAGCGAAGCTCGTGTTCGGATTTCTTCCTTTCGGTGATGTCGTGCTTGATGGCGACAAAATGTGCGATTTGCCCCGCCGCGTCCCGCAGGGGTGTAATCGTCATTTCTTCGTTGTAGAGGCTGCCGTCTCTGCGGCGATTTATCAGCTCCCCTTGCCACCGGTTGCCGGAGAGGATCGTCCTCCACAGACCGTCATAGACGGAGGCAGGATTCTCCCCCGACTTCAACAACCGCGGGGTTTGGCCGACCACATCCCCGCTGCGGTAGCCGGTCAACAGCTCAAACGCCGCGTTGACCCAAACAATGTTCGCCTGCCGGTCGGTAATGATGACCGCGTTGGCCGTCGCGGCAAGCGCCGCCGCCTGCAATTCCAGCAATTTCTTCGCCGCTTCGGGATCGGCAAGCGCCGGGCGCTGCCCGGTTGATTCATTCATGGTTACAGTCGAGGTGGTTGAAGTCAGGTACCACCTCAATGATCGGCAGAACTGTGAAAATAAACAGGGCTAGATCGGGGAGGGGGCCGACGGCTCTGGGCGCCGGCGGTACAAATGATGGATCGAACGGACCGCGACGTGTATTTCGGGACTATGCCGCCTGTAACTCTTCCAGCAGGTCCGCTTTCAGCTCTTCCTGCTTGGCCGATGGCAGCTTGGCGCCGCCCGAGGTCAGATAGAAAACGTCAATCGCCATCTGCCCCTCGGTGTCGATCAACGCAATCTCAATGTTGCAATCCCGATGTGAGAAGCGTGAGCAAATGCGGTTCAGCAGGCCCAGGCGGTCTTGTGCCACCACTTGCACCAACGTGCTGCTGGCCGAGCTCTCATCGTCGAACTCAACCCGGGTCGGGACTTTGATCCTCGCCAATTGCTTCTCTGAACGCAGGCGATCGCGCAACATGCGCTCCAGGTCGGCTTCCCCGTTCAGCACATCCGCCACGCTGCGCTGAAAGCGTCCCCACTCCGGCAGATTCAGTTCCAGGGTGCGAAACCGGTCGGTAAAGAAGAACGTGTCCACGACCACGCCTACCGCGTTCGAAAACGCGTCGGCCTTTACAATATTCATTCCCCACGCGGCCAGCGAACCCGCCAGCTTCGCGAAAAGGAAGGGCCGGTCCTGAGTCACCAGCGTCAACTCGAACCAATGTCGTCCGCGCTCCAGATGAAGTTGCACCGGGTCCTCGGAGAGCTTCCCCGCCATCTCCATGTGCCGCAGAACTTCCTCGGGCCGGTAAGTGCGCAGATACCGCTTCGGCAGCCCCTCCAGAAACGGCTTGATCTTCTTCGCCATCTTCGGCGCCAGCATTTGCAGCCTTGCGACGGTTTCGTCTTTTTCGCCGTCGGCGTGCAGCCGCTGATCGGCGGTGCGGCTCATGCAGTTGGCGGCGGCAATATAGAGTTGCCAGACGTTTTCCGCCTTCCACGGCGTCAGCGCCTCCGGATTCACCGCCTTAATGTCCGCATAAGTCAGCAGGCACAGCATCTTCAGCCGCTCCGGCGTCCCCATTTTTTCGGTGAATCCCTGAATGGTTGCCGGATCGTAAATATCGCGCCGCAGCACCGCGGAAATCTCCAGATGGCAACCGATCAGGAACGAAATGACCTCGCGGTCCGCCGCTTCCAGCCCGAGGCGATCCAGGCATTTGTGCGCAATCTCCAGGCTGGTGACTACGTGGTTCGTCCCCGGCACGCCTTTGCCTACGTCATGCAACAGCAGCGCCAGGTAAAGCAGTTCCGGTTTCTCCAATTCTTCGAGCAGCCGTCCATACCGCTGGTCCCACTCCGACTTTGAGGTCCGCGCCCTATGCAGGCATTCAATGGCCAGAAACGAATGCTCATCCACCGTGAAGCGATGGTAAAAATCCCGTACCACCAACGAGTCAATTAGCTTCAGTTCCGGCAGCAGGACGGTCAGCAGCCCCAGCGAGTGCATCGCCCGCAACCCTTCGGCCGCGTGCGGCTCGGTGAGCACCGCCTGTAGGTAACGCCAGCTTTCCGGCCCCGAAGGCGGCGCCTCGGCCAGCGAGGGGACTACCTGCTGCACCCGGCTCTCGGTGGACATCGCCAGCTTCAGACCATGATGCGCGGCAAAGCTGAATGTCCGGAAAAGCAGCTCCGGATCGCGAATCGCCGACGGTTGCTGCAGAAATACCAGCCCGTCCACCACCGAGAAATCGGCATTCGAAAGCCGCGAGCGCAGATTCTGAAAATGGCGATACAACGAAGACCGTGCCGCCGGCACTGACTCGATCAAGCGTAAGCACTCGTAATGCACCGCGCGCGCATGACGAAAGTAAACCCGCATCCACTTGGCGGCATCCAGATGTTCGGCGCTGCTAACCCCAATCGACCGCTCCGCTGCTTCGTCCTGAGACTCCCAGGCCAGCATGTTGTCATCCCGCCCCTGCCGGTAGTGCAGAAATACGCGGACCGCGCTCAGAAATTCCAGCGCTGGCGCAAAACTCCTGCGCGCCGACTCCGGCAGCAACGTCTCCGGATCGGGCCACGTCCGCTCCTTGTCCATCGCCGACAGCAGCGCCATCCAACAGGCCACGTTGTAGTCGCGCAGGCCGCCCGGCGCCTCTTTGATATTCGGCTCCAAATGGAAAACAGTATTGCCGTACTTCGCGTGCCGCGAACGCGTCACTTCGGTCAGCTGTTGGACGATGTAATTCCCTTCCCGCAGGAAGAACTTGGGCAGCACGCTGTCGTGCAGCCGGTCAAAGAGCGCCCGATCGCCGGCGACAAACCGGCAATCCAGCAGCGAAATGGTGAACTCCACGTTCTGCGGATCGAACTGCTCGCACTCGGCCAGAGTCCGCGTCGTCGGCCCCAGCTTCATCCGCAGGTCCCAAAGTTCCTGGCAGAAGGTCCGCACCGGGTCACGCAGGGCATCCTCGGTTCCCCGGTCGGCGTGTAAAAAGAGAATGTCAACGTCGGAGTGCGGAAACAGAGATCGCCGCCCAAACCCTCCCAGCGCAACCAAGGCAAAGTTCTTTGATTCGACTCCCGGCGAGATAAGTTCATCCCAGAGCCGCAGCAGGATTTTCTCCACCAGGTCGGTGCGTTGTGCAATCGCCGCCGAGCCGTTGCCTGAGGCACCGAACTCCTGCTGAATGCGTGCTGATTCAGTGAGATAGAGGTCGCGGAGCTCAGTGCGTAACGTGGCGGCTGTACTCATCGGGTACGACGCTGTAGAGACAATTATAGGCACTCCGCTACGGAGCGGGCCTGCCTTCACTGTACCTGCCATAGCAGCCCCACGGAAATTGAAACATTTTATGGAGCGAATCAGGTTTGGTTATTTGAAACTACAGGTCTTAGCTCGTTCGCTCGAAGCTCATGGCTCACCGCTCGCACCCCGCGCAATGACCATCCACGATGTGACGGACAACCTTGACATGCTTTTTGCAGGGTGCTTACAGTCGCCAGTGCCCCACCCCCGGGAGGGCCCTTGCCTGATGCGATCATCGCCGCCGACCCAAAACTCGACTCCAAGCTGAAAACATCCCAAGCCGACACGAACCAGATCCTGTGGCTCGCTCTGACCCTGACTCCCGGCCTCGGTCCCACCCGTTCGCGCCGCCTGGTCGACTTCTTCGGCACCATCGATCGCGTCTTCGCCTGTTCGCTCACCGAATTAGAAGCCGCCGGATTGCCCGCACAATCCGCACAAGCCCTGGGCACCGGCCAATCCATCCAACTTGTCCCGCCTACCCGCCGCGTCTGCGCCAGATTTACGATCCGCCTTTAGTGCTGTACGTTCGCGGAAACGTGGCTGCGCTCTCGCTGCCCGGCATCGCTGTCGTCGGCACCCGCCATCCCACACCCTACGGCACGGGCATGGCCGAGCGCCTCGCCTGCGATCTGGCTACACGCGGTCTGGTCATCTTCAGCGGCCTCGCCCGCGGCGTTGACACCGCCGCCCATCGCGGCGCGGTCGCCGGCAAAGGCAAGACCGTCGCCATGTTCGGCACCGGAGTTGATGTCCTATATCCCAAAGAGAATTCCCGCCTCTCCGAACAGATTCTGGGCAGCGGCGGCGCGCTGGTCTCCGAGTTCCCGCTGGGAGCCTTCGCCGCTCCGCAAAACTTCCCCATCCGCAACCGCATCATCAGCGGAATCTCCTACGGAGTGTTGGTGGTCGAAGCCGCCGAATACAGCGGTACCCGCATCACCGCCCGCTGCGCGCTGGAGCAGAATCGCGACGTCTATGCCGTCCCCGGAAACGTCACCAATAAAAACTCCTGGTGCCCCAACACGCTCATCAAGCAGGGCGCAAAGCTGGTCGCCACCTGGGAAGACGTCTGGGAAGAACTGCCGCAGGATGTTCGACTTGCGCTCACTCCCGAGACCGGCACTGAATCGCCGGGAAGCCAATCTGCATCTCTATTCGAGGAACCTTCGCTCTCTCCGCACGAAAAAAAGATCTATTCCGTGCTCAAAGCCGATGAGGCCCTGCATCTGGACGAGATCATCGAAGCGCTGGAGCCAAACTTGTCGTCCTCCGAAATCTTCGCCGCGTTGTTCGAACTGGAGCTGGCCGGGAAAGTGAAGCAGCTGCCGGGGAAGAATTTTGTACGCAGCTTCTAGCTGCTAGCTACTAGCTACTAGCAACCTTGGATTTTTGTCAGAACGGAGGTTCTATGAAAGATTTCAAGGAATTGAAAGTCTGGACGAAGGCACACGAAATGACCATGGGCGTTTACCAACAAACTCGTTGTTTCCCGAAGGAAGAGCTTTACGGACTGACCAGTCAACTTCGACGCTCGGCGGCGTCGATCGGCGCGAACATTGCCGAAGGATGTGGCCGAAGGTCAGACGGCGAGTTCACTCGCTTCCTGCAAATCGCAAGGGGCTCGGCAAGTGAACTCGAGTACCATTTATTGCTGGCTCGCGACCTAAGCTTGCTGCAGGAAGATGGCTTCCACAAATTGGACGGACAGGTCGTTGAAGTACAGCGCATGTTGACTTCGCTAGTCCAACGAGTGCAGCCTGTGAAGTCTCCCAGCGGCAGGCGCCAAGCTTGCTAGAAGCTAGCAGCTAGTAGCTAGAAGCTGCCACTTCGTGCTAGCTTCAAATTCATCACCACCAACTGAGGAACAAATTGCCAAAAGGTTTAGTCATCGTCGAATCGCCGGGCAAGGTCAAGCTGATTTCAAAATACCTTGGCAAGGACTATACCGTCGAGGCCTCGCTCGGGCATGTCAAAGACCTGCCCAAGAGCACGCTGGGTGTTGATGTCGATAATGATTTCGAGACTGAGTACGTCGTCATCCCCGGCAAAGAAAAGGTTGTCGCCAAGCTGAAGAAGATCGCTGCGTCCGTGGATACCATCTATCTGGCGCCTGACCCGGACCGCGAAGGCGAGGCCATCGCAGCGCACCTAGCCCAGGAACTTGGTGACGGCAAATCCAAGAAGAAAAAAAAGAAGAGCGAAAACGGCATCGAGCGGTTTCGGCGGGTAACGTTTAACGAGATCACGCAGCGCGCCGTGCGCGAGGCCTTCGAGCATCCCCGCGACATCGATCAAAACTTAGTTGACGCGCAACAGGCCCGCCGCGTTCTCGACCGCCTGGTCGGATATCAGGTCTCTCCGCTGTTGTGGGACAAGGTTCGCCGTGGTCTGTCTGCCGGCCGGGTGCAAACCGTAGCGCTCCGTCTGATCGTCGAGCGTGAACGCGAAATCAAGGCGTTCGACAAGAAAGAATACTGGACCATCGACGCGCACCTGACTGGCCCTAAGCCGCCCGCCTTTGACGCCCGCTTCCTAGGTAAAGGTGAAGAAAAAGTAGAGGTCGGGAACGCCGAGGAAGCGGAGAAAATCCGCGCTGCTCTCGAGCACGCCGACTGGGTTGTCCGCAACGCCGAGAAGAAAGAGCGCCGCCGCAACGCGACTCCACCGTTCACCACCAGCAAACTGCAACAGGACGCATCCCGCAAACTTCGTTTCAGCGTGAAGCGCGCCATGATGATCGCCCAGCGCCTGTACGAGGGCGTCGAACTCGGCGAAGAGGGCCTGGTCGGCCTCATCACCTACATGCGTACCGATTCCACCCGTGTCGCGCCCGAAGCGCTGACCGAAGTGCGCGAATACATCACGTCGCAGTACGGCCCTGACTACCTGCCGCAAACGCCGAATACTTATAAGGAAAAGAAAGAAGCGCAGGCCGCGCACGAAGCCATCCGCCCGACTTCGGCGATGCGCCACCCCGACCAGATCAAGCAATACTTAAAGGAAGATGAGTACAAGGTTTATAAGCTGATCTGGCAGCGTTTTATCGCCTCGCAAATCACGCCCGCGGTCTTCGACCAGACCACGGTGGACATTGACGCCAAGTCCGGATCGGACGTCTTCTGGTTCCGCGTGACCGGATCGGTGATGAAGTTCGACGGCTTCCTGCGCGTGTACGAAGAATCGAAAGAAGGCAAAGACGAAGAAGACGAGGAACTAAAGCACAAGCTTCCTCCGCTCGAAGCCGGGCAAAAGCTCACGTTGAAAGAATTGAAGCCGGAGCAGCATTTCACCGAGCCGCCGCCGCGCTACAACGAGGCCTCGCTGGTCAAAGAGCTCGAAGAACGCGGAATCGGCCGTCCATCAACCTATTCGGCGATCTTGAGCACTATCCAGGAACGCCAGTACGTGCAGAAAGTTGGCGGCAAATTCTCGCCCACGGAAATTGGTCTGGTCGTAACTGACTTGTTGGTAGAAAACTTCCCCGATATTTTCGACATCGCCTACACCGCCCGCCTCGAAGAAGAACTCGACGAGATCGAAGAAGGCAAGGAAGGTTGGAAGCAGGCGCTCGGCGATTTTTACAAGAAATTCGAGAAAGACCTCCGCTATGCCCATAAGCACATGGAAAACATCAAGCGGATGGAAAAGCCGACCGACGAAAAGTGCGAGCGCTGCGGCTCTCCGCTAGTCATCAAGTGGGGCAAGCACGGATCGTTCTACGCGTGCAGTTCCTACGACAAAGAGAATCCCGAGAGCTGCACCTTCACGAAAGAAAATCCAATTAACCTGCCTGACCTGGATTCCGCCGATGTGCAGGAGACCACGCAGGAAGAGTACTGCGAAAACTGTGGCCGGGTGATGGTGCTGAAGCGCGGTCGCTTCGGCCAGTTCATGGCCTGCACCGGTTATCCCGATTGCAAGACGACACGCCGGCTCGATCAGGGTAAACGCGTACCCGACATTCCGCTTGAAGAGATGTGCCCGAAAGTGCGGGACCCGCAATCTGATGATCCGCCACGGCCGCTACGGCGAGTTCACCTCCTGCAGCGGATATCCCGACTGCAAATACGTGAAGCAGAATTTCATCGGCGTGAAATGCCCGCTCTGCAAAGATGGCGACCTGGTCGAGAAGAAGGCCCGCAAGGGAAACACTTTCTACGGCTGCGGCAATTATCCCACGTGCAAATTCACTTCAGCGCATAAGCCGATCGCTGAAAAATGTCCGGCCTGCGGCAACGAATACTCTGGTTGAGAAATTCTTGAAAGGCGGCCCAGTCATCGCCTGCCCCAACAAAGAATGCGATTTCGAACGCCCCGGCGAACCCGTGCAGGAACCTGCACCGGCAGCCAGCTAACGACCTCAAGGAGAGTTCCATGCCCAAGAAACCCACCGCCGAAGACGCGCAAAATCATTATGCGGCTCTACGACCTGCGCCGCGAACCGGAAATGCGCAAAGCCAGAACCTGGTATGCAGGATGGTGGCCGCGCAGCGCAGACGACGTTCTGAAGGTGATGCAAGCCGCCGGAGCGCCGGAAAACGCCTGGTTTCGCCAGGTGAACGGCTATTGGGACATGGTGGCGTCCTTCGTGACGCGCGGCGTCTTGAACGAGGACCTTTTTTTCGACTGTAGCGGTGAAATGTGGTTTGTTTTCGCCAAGCTGCAGCCGTTCTTGACCGAAGTCCGGCAAAAAGCCAACATCCCCCAGGGTTTTACACGCATTGAGAAGCTGGCTTCTCGGACCAAGGACGGCCGCGAGCGCCTGCAGATGTTCGCGAAGCGCGCTGAAACCATGCGGGCCAAAGTCCAAGCCGGCTAATCCAGGGTTCGATTCGCGCTACGAAATATATTCCCGGATATACTCGTCCCGCGTCTCGCGCAAGCTCTCCAGGTCGCCGTCGAAGATAATGTGCCCGTCGCGCAGGATCAGGAAGCCCATCGGCACCGTCGCCCGTGAATGCGGCGGCAGGGGCTTCATCTTGTTTTCTTTGCGGTCGAAATAATGCGTCCCCATGGTGAACGCGTCCTGCAAGCGGTGCGTCACCAGCAGCGAACTGGTTTTGTAAACATCGCGCTGCTTCACCAGTAGCTCGATGATGGTATTCGAGGTGACCGGATCAAGCCCGCCGGTCGGCGAATCATAAAGCAGCACTTCCGGATGCGTAATGATCGTCCGAGCAATCCCCACCCGCCGCCGCATTCCGCCTGACAACTCAGAAGGATACAAGATCAACCGTGTGCTCAAGCTCCACAAAACTCAACGCCTCGCGCACCCGATCTTCAATCTCGGTCTCCGGAAGGTTGCCCTCTTCGTACAGGCGGAAAGCCACGTTCTCGCGCACCGTCAGCGAGTCGAAGAGCGCGCTCTCCTGAAACACGATGCCCACGCGCAAGCGCAGCACAAAGAGCTGGTCTTCCGTCAGCTCAGTAACTTCCTCGCCCAACAGCCGAATCCGGCCCGAGTCCGGCCTGATCAGCCCCAGCGCCAGCTTCAGAATCGTGCTCTTCCCCGATCCTGCCACGCCGAAGATCGCCTTGGTCTCGCCCAGTCGTAGTTGAAAAGAAATTCCGTCCAGGATTTGCCGCTCTTCAAATGCAATGGAGACATTTTCAAACTCCAGCGCAATCGAGGCCGGCCCTGGCAAAGGGTTGGTGAGTTGCTCTGCGATTGCGGGAGGACTCGCCATGGAAGTTATTGTCCGAACAGAGTCATCGAGAACCGGGTCACAAAAAAGTCCACTGTAATAATGAGAATCGACGAAGCCACCACCGCCTGCGTGGTCGCTCGCCCCACGCCTTGTGTGCCGCCGCGCGCCGTGATTCCGTAATAGCAGCCGATCGTCGAAATAATGAAGCCGAACAGCACCGGCTTGAGCAGGCCCATGAAAACGTCCTGGAAGACCAGTATCTGCCACGCCGTGCTCCAGTACTGGTGTACATCCACGCGGAAGAACAAGGTTGCAGCAGCGCCGCCGCCAGCCAGTCCCAGCAGGTCAGAAATGATCGTGAGGAAGAAAAGCATGAAGACCGTCGCCACCACCCGCGGCGTGACCAGCTTCTTCATGGGATCGGTGCCGAGGGCGCGCATGGCATCGATCTGCTCGGTGACCACCATAGACCCAATCTCGCTGGCCATACCCGAAGCGTTTCGCCCCGCCACCATCAGCCCGGTGATCACCGGCCCCAGTTCGCGCACCATGCCCAGCGATACAAGTTGCCCGATCAGAGTGACCGAGCCAAATCGTTGCAGGGTACTACCGCTGTTCTGGGCCAGGGCGGCGCCGGTGAAGAATCCGGTGAGAACAACAATCGGTAGCGACCCCACACCGATCAAGTCTGCTTGCTGCACCATGTCCGCGAAATAGCGGGGCCGGGCAAACACATTCGCCAGCGAGCGCCACGCGATCCCGGCATATTCCTGTACCGATTGGACCTTCTCTTTCGCGAAATCCCCGGGCGAGATCAGTTCCATGGGCGTTCAGAGGAATATAACAGACGGCAGCAGCTCCTAGCCTATAGCTGCTAGCTTCCATCAATCGCGGAGTGGCGTGGAAGAAGTGCAAGCTAGAGGCTAGGGGCTAGGGGCTAGCAGCTAGAAGCTACTCTCTTACCTTCTTCTTAATCTCAATATTCAGCCGCTTGATTTTCTGATTGAGCGTAGAGAGAGGAATATGGAATCGCTCGGCAGTCTCCGTCTGGTTCCAACTGCATTTCTCGAGCATATCCACAATGATGCGGCGCTCGCACTCTTCCATCATGTCGAACAAAGACAGTTCTCCGTGGCTTTCGATCAGCGGCAGCAACGATCCGCGGCCGATGATGTGGTCTGGCAGCAAGTCCGGCCCGATTTCCGGACCCGACGAGAGCACCACCGCCCGCTCCATCACGTTCTCCAGCTCCCGCACATTTCCCTGCCACGAATAATTCAGCAACGGGCGCATTGCTTCAGGTGACACGCCCCGCACCTGCCGCTGGTTCTCTTCCGAATACTTGCGCAGGAAATAATCCACCAGCAGCGGGATATCTTCCTTGCGCTGCCTTAGCGGCGGCAGATCAATGGCAATCACATTCAGGCGATAGAACAGATCTTCGCGAAACTTCCCTTCCCGCACCAACTGCCGCAGATCCACATTGGTCGCGGCAATGATGCGCACATCCACCTGAATCTCGTGCGTCCCGCCGAGGTGCATGAACTTGCGGTCTTGCAGCACGCGCAGGATTTTCGACTGCGTATCCAGCCCCATGGTGCCGATTTCGTCCAGAAACAACGTCCCGCGGTCGGCAATCTCAAACAGTCCTTTTTTCGAAGCGATGGCACTGGTGAACGCGCCCTTCACGTGCCCGAACAGCGTGGACTCGAGCAAATCCGGTGGCATGGACCCGGTGTTCACCGGAACAAATGGCCGGTCGCGCCGGGTCGAATTTAAATGCAGCGCTTTTGCGATTAGCTCCTTTCCCGTTCCGCTTTCGCCCTGCAGCAGCACGGTCGAGCGGCTCGGGGCCACTTGCGCGACCAAGTCGAAAATCTTGAGCATGGGATCGCTCTTGCCCACGATGTTCTCGAAGTTGTAGCGCTGTTTGAGGGCGCGCTTGAGCTGGATGTTTTCTTCTTCCGCGCGCCGTCGGCCGACGGCAGCGCGAACATCGGCGAGGAGTTTCTCATTGTCCCAGGGTTTCTGCAGGAAGTTCCCGGCGCCACCTTGCATGGCGCGCACCGCGTCTTCCACCGTCCCGAAAGCGGTGATGATAATGACGGGAAGCTGCGCATCCAGCGCCCGAATCTCCGGCAGCAGATCAATCCCACTGCGCCCTGGTAGCGCCAGATCGAGCAGCACCAGATCGAACGGCTGCTCTCCCAACTTGGAAAGCCCTTCGTCCCCGTTCGCGGCAGTCTCTACCTCGTAGCCTTCGAGCTCCAGCAACGTCTGCAGCGACTCGCGGATTTCCGCTTCGTCGTCAACAATCAGCACGCATCCCTGCACCGGCGTCGCCTCGCCCATCCGCCTCGGGATGACAGCAGTTTCAGACATTGACCGCCTTCCTCATCAACGGGAAATCCAGATAGAAAGTCGTTCCCGCATCCGGCGCGCTCTCCACCCGGATCTTGCCCGCGTGCTCCTGAATAATTCCGTAGGTCACCGAAAGCCCCAGCCCGGTGCCGCGTCGCTGCCCATTCTGCGGCGCCGCCTTGGTGGTAAAGAACGGATCGTAGATGCGTTGAATATGTTCCTGCGCGATCCCAGTACCGGTATCGGAGATCGCGACGCTCACCCCATCACCGTTCGACGTGGCCACCCGCAATGTTCCGCCGTCGGGCATCGCGTCCTTAGCGTTGAGGAATAGATTCAGGAACACTTGCTGCAAGCGCCCAGCGTTGCCCTGGATCATCGGCAGATGGGAGGCCAGTTCGTCCTGCACCACAACTTTGGTGGTCTTGAACTGATGCTCCAGCAAACTCAGCGTTTCGAGGATGATCTTATTCACATCCACTTCGGCAAACTCGGCGCCGCTGGTGCGCGAAAAATTCAGCAGGTTATTCACGATCTCGGAAGCGCGGAAAGTCTGCCGGGTAATCTTGTCCAGCAACCCGCCCTTGTGTTCATCGCCCTGCAACTGCTTCGAGAGCATCTGCGCGTACGAGGAAATCACCGCCAGCGGCGTATTAACTTCATGCGCCACCCCCGCCGCCAGCAAGCCAATCGACGAAAGCTTGTCGGCCTGCGAAAGCTGCGACTCCAGCTCCACGCGCTCGGTGATGTCGTCCATGATGATCAGCCGTCCGACCACGCTGAACTTCTTGGTGACCAGCGGCGCAATGGCCACGTTCACCGTCCGCGTTTCGCCGGTCGGCGCCGCCAGCCGGAACTTGTAGAGATTGTGAATGCCCGGGCTCTGCCGTGTCCGGTAAAACTCTTCCACGAAATCCGCCGGGAAAATCTCGCTCAGCGGACGCGTCAGCGCCTGCTGCCGCGGCAACGCATACATCACTTCCATCTGCGAATTCCACGACTCCACCCGGTCCGCCAGATCGACCGCCAGCACGCCGACGTTGATCGACTCGACGATGTTCTCGTTGAAGTCCTTCAGCCGCTCGTATTGCGCAATCTTCTGCTCCAGCGACGCATACAGCCGGGCGTTCTGAATCGCGATGGCGAAATAATCCGCCAGCGTCTCGAGCAGCTCAACGTCTTCGCTGGAAAGGAAATCGCCCTCGACCGTCTTGCCGAGTCCGAGCACGGCTACGACGCTTTTCTGCGCCCGGCAAGGAACGTAATAGTTCAAATCGAGGCGCGCCATCGTCTCCTGCGCCGCTCGCCGTCTCGCGCGGCACCCGGTGCGTGTTCTCGAAGAAGATGTGGCCTTCGCCGGCTTCCGGCCGCGCCGCCGCTCAGGAAGGCAAGATCAAGTCCGCCGGTCTGTTGGATCCCGAACGACTTCGCCAGCAGGAACCGATCCTGCTCTCGCCGCTGGCCAGAAAAATTGCCATGCGGTCAACCATCAACGTGCGCGAAAGCTGATCCACAACCGCGGTGAGCATCTTGTCGAGATCGGTCTCGGCATTGAGTTCGCGCCCAAACTCGATCAGCGTGTGCCGGTAGTCGTACCGCGTGCGAAGAAAAGCCGGTCAATGCGCCCTTCAATCCACCGCCGCACCGGATCAAACAGCAGCGCGGTCACAACAATCATCAGCACCAGGCCGGCGCGCCCTAGATTCGGCAGGCGCGTCTGCACCACGTAGGCGATGACAGCCACCAGACCGAAATAGGTTCCGGCAATCGCCACCGCCGCCAGCGTGTACGCCATGCCGCGCTTGAAGATCAGATCCACGTCCATCAGGCGGTAGCGGAAGATGGCGTAGCCAAACGTCAGCGGCAGAATACCCAGCGATAACACCGACGCCTTCACGCCACTCATACCCAGAATGACGGGAATTGCGTACAGCAGCGCAAACGGCGCAATCGCCAGAATCGTGCCGCGCGTCAACCACTTCAGTTGCTGGCGCAGAATGGTGCGTTCGGCTCGCCGGTATCCATGCAGTAGAACCAGAGCGGCGACGGCGAAATACACCACCAAGTACGCCATCTCCATCCGGTCAATCTGTGAGCGCAGGGTTTCGCTCGCCCGCGACAGCAGCCTCGCTGTCACATGAAACGCCAGCAGCAAGAATCCCGGCAAGTAGAGTGCGGGAATCGCCCAGCGGTGCTTTTTCGCGAAGCTGTGCTCTTCGGGGAAGATCAGCACGAAGTGCAGAAAGAGCGCCGGCTGCAGCAGCCACGCGAACACGTTGCCCCAGTAAGATTGTCGAGTCAAACGCGTTTAGCTTGCCGCTGTAGTGGAACGAGTAAAAAACAAACGAGGTCAGGCAGAAAATGTAAAAGTGGGTTGAGCCGGGAGCCGTCCAGCGGCGAAACAATACGTACAGCCCAATTCCCAGATACACCAGCGCTACCAGCCGCAACCAGTCGTCCGCGTTCCGCTGCGCCGGGACCAGAATTACGCTGGCGTCCAGCGGAAACGCGCCCCGCAACAAAGAGTAGGTCGCCTTCGCCCAAATGCCGTCATGGTAAAGCTGCCGTGTTACCTCGCCAGTACGGCTTACTGGGATCCCGTCCACGGCCACCACACGATCTCCGACCTTAATCCCAGCCCTGATTCCGGGACTGTCCGCATCCACACGATCCGCAATCAAGTCCCGTCCGTGCTCCATCCACAAAACGCCATCATAGGGCGTGGCGTACTGGCTTCCTTTGCGGAAGCTGATCCCCGCCAGCGTGATCGCAGCTACGGTCAGCAGCACCAGAAGAACGGCCGTAAACCGAATTTGAAAATCGCGATCCATCGGACTTGTAAACTACCGCCCCGGGCCAATAACACTGCCCCGCTGCAATGAATGCACGTTCGCTGCCAAGCCAATCGTTTCTTTAGACGAGCTAAGTCTCATAATCGTAAGCGCTTCCCACGATTATAGAATTAGCTCACGTCCAAGATTATGTTTTTTGGAATGAATCTCCGTTATTTGGTAAGTCTCTGGCATGAATCAGCTTAGGTGCCGCACAGTCGCGTTCCTGCGGCGGGAAAATAGGGGAGCCGCAGCCCCCTTTTACAAAGCTACCGAGGCGATATCTGCTCTAATAGAGTCCGCTACTTTGGGGCTAGTTGTCCGGAGCAGGAAGATAATGCGGGGTTCCATTCGGGAAGCCGGTAAATCCGCGCCAGAGTCCGCCGCAGGTCTCGCCACAGAGCGGGTTCTGGTCGATGGCCTCGAACGTTCGCTTCGCCCACGCCGGAGGCTGGCCCTGCACTGGTTCTGGTGCACGGCCTGCTCGGCTACTCATTCAGTTGGCGGAAGGTCATCCCAATCTTTGCCGATCAGTTCGAGGTCTTCGCGCCGGAGCTACCGGGCGCAGGCTTTTCGGACTGCGATCCCCAGCTGGACTGCCATCTGTCGTCCGCCGCCAAGACGGCTTCTTGGCTTTCTGGACACTGCCGGTATCAGCTCTTGCGATCTTGTCGGACAGTTCCTACGGAGGTGCCACCGCAATCATGCTAGCTGCCATGGCCCCTCACCGGGTGCGGCGGTTGGTTCTTGTCTCCCCTGCAAACCCTTGGTCGCGAATATGGGCGAATCAGACTGGCGTTGTTGCAAAACCGACTGGTCGCAGCAATCTTCCCAAGCCTGGCCCGGCCGATGCGGCCCCTTCACAACTACTTCTTGCGTCGATGTGGGGAGATCCCCGCCGCATCACCCCGGAAGTGCTATCGCGGCTATTCCGCCCCTGTCACGAGGCCCGGTATTCTCGAACACGCCGTCAAAATTCGTCCAAACCTGGAACCCGGACATGCAGCGACCTCCAGGCCGCCCTGCCGCGAATTTCGCACATACCAACCCTGCTTCTGTGGGGCAGCAAAGACCGCACCGTAGATCCTGCCTCCGCCGAACCCCTGCGTCAGAGCTTCCAGTCCGCGCGGATGGCAGTCATCGAAGGCGCGGGCCATCTGCCCTACGAAGAGTGTCCCGAAGAATTCAGCCGGATCGTGAACGGATTCCTGCACTCGCCACTGTCCTCGCCCAGTCCCAACCGGGAAGTAACCTGACAACCTCCGCCTGTCAGTGCTAGGCTCAGACCAGCTTGGCTGAAATGACATTCCAACCCGCGCCGTCAGGCAGCCTCAACCGGATCGTTCGGGCCTTTCCGCTCCGAGAATTCGGGCGCGTGGCTGCGTTTCTTGCTGGCTGGAGTGGGCTTGGCATTCGCCTTCGCGGCGGCAATTTTTTCCACCGCCTCACGCGACGCCGGCAACGTTCCCGCCACCGTGATTCTTGCGTCGCTGGCGTTGCTCATCGCGACCGGCGTCGGACTCGGAACCGTTCCCTACCTGGCCCGCCGTGTCGGCGCCCGCCGTATGCGCGAAGCCCTCGACTTCGAAGTCACCAGGGCCGGCGCTCTCTACGCCACCGTGGTGCTGCTGATCGGCATCGCCGCCCTGAACACCGGCAACAATCTGCTCTACATCGTCGTCGCCGCCATGCTGGCCGCCATCGTGGTTTCCGGCATCGCCTCGGCGCTTTGCCTGCGCGGACTCGAACTTGGATGTCAAGATTCCCGAACACGTTTTCGCCGGCACCGATGTGTCCCGGCACCGTGCGCGTAACCAATCCCCGCCGCTGGATCCCGTCGCTCTCCATCTCCGCCACGCCCGAACGAAAGGGCAAAGAACGCAAGCGCTGGAGCTGGGTCGCCACCACTTTTCCGGTACCGCCCTGGAGGCCTCCCGAGCGCCAATGGTTGCAGTTGCCCGACCGTAAACTTCGCCGGATTCCGGTTGACCCGCCCTCCGGCGTATTTCACCAGTCGGCCTACTTTCCGCTGATTCCGCCCAAGATTCACCTGCAGGCCGAGGTGACGTTGAACTTCCGCCGCCGCGGCCGCTATCAGGAGCGTTTCAGCCTCTCCACTCGCTTTCCATTTGCCTTTCTGGTGAAGACCCGCCGGGTCGCGCTGGCCCGCGAGGTCCTGGTCTATCCCGAGCTCACAGACTCACGGGAAGTGGTCGAACTGCTGCCGGTCCTCACCGGAAAGATGCGAAGCCTACCTGCGCGGCCTGGGCTCGGATCTGTATCGCATTCGCGAGTATCTTCCTGAAGATTCCGCCCGCCATGTGGACTGGAAAGCCACCGCCAAGTCTGGCGATCTCAAAGTCCGCGAATATGCGCGTGAAGACGAACGCCGGCTGCGCCTGGTTTTCGATAATCCCGCGCCCGGGGCAATATCTTCACCCGGCCTATGAGCGCATGGTCTCACTGGCGGCGTCGCTGACCTGGCGCCTTTCCCAACAGAATGTCTTTCTTTCCTTCGTCTCCCAGGAGTACGGATCAGTGGGAGATTCCTACGGATTCCTGCAACATCTGGCCACGGCCACGCCACAGCCCGGCGCTTCGGTCCTTGAGTCCCTGGCCGGATCGACCGATTACAGCCTGGTGTTCACCGCCTGCAGGCGCGGCACGATTCCTGCCTCTCTCTGGGCAAACTGCTACTTCCTGTTCGCCGAATAGGAGTCGGAGGTAATTCCCCGAGGCCCTCCCGGTAACCATGACTTTGGTTACTGCCGTTCATTGGCCTTCCGGGTGATAGCTGGTAAGGTTCCTTGCAGAAAGACCTTGGAATAATATGACCAGCCCCCAAATCCAGCTTGCGCTGTGGGTCGTCCAGCCTGTGTTACAGGCGGTAATCGCGGTCATCGTCTTCCGCCGCAAGCTGCACCAGCAGTTTCCGATGTTCTTTGCCTACACGGTCTTCCAGATCGCACTGTTCTTCGTCGAGTACCCGGTGAATAGGTGGGGGAGCGATTCGGCTTACTTCTACGCCTTTTGGATTGGCGCGGCCGTCAACGTGGTGCTGGCTTTCAAGATCATCCACGAAATTTTCCTCGACATTTTCCGCCCCTATCATGCGCTGCGCGATTTAGGCACCGCCCTTTTCAAGTGGGCGGCGCTAATCATGGTTCTGGTGTCCGTGGTCGTCATCTCCAGTCAGCCCGGGCTGGGAAGACCCGCTCTCGCAGACCATTGAGGTCGTCCAGCGTTGCGTCCGTGTCGTGCAGTGCGGAATGGTGCTTTTCCTGCTCGCTTTCTGCAAGAGCCTTGGGGTGTCGTGGAGGCGGCAAAGTTTTGGCATTGCCCTGGGCTTTGGCCTCCTCGCCGGCGTCGAACTGCTGACCACTGCGCTCTACTCCGGTCACCATTTGCGCGGGCACCTCATGAATATCCTCAATATGTCCGCTTACAACCTCGGCATGGTCCTCTGGATGCTTTATTCCTTGCTAAACCGCCGGGAGGTTACGGCGTCAGTTCTCGTGCCCCTGCGCTGGGATGAAACCCTCAACGACATCCACCCCCACAGCACTGACGAATCCCTGATCCCCATGTTCGAACACATGGTGGATCGCGCCTTGTCGAAAACTCACGACGCCGCGCCTGAGGATTCCCTTCGTCTCAACAATGATGCTCCGATCGACCCGCTGGCTCTTGCTCCCTTGACAGTACAGTTATAATTCCTCCCAACTAGGTTTCCGCTCCCAGGGAACCTGCATGTAAGGAGAAAGCCATGAAACATGCAATCAGGACTCTTAGTCCTGGTGGTAGCTGTGGCATGTACGTGTCTGGCATTCGCTGCTCCCATCGTCCCTACGACGCATGACGCACCGATGCCAGTCTGCCATCGCACAATCAACTGTGGACCTGGAGAGTAAAGAAAGTATTCCTCCGATCCTCATTAGGAATTCAGGCTTGGGGCATTATCCCAAGCCTTCTTTTTTGAGATCCGCTGGGTTAGACCACGGCGTCGTTAAGCTGCGGCCCGGGCGGCGCAAGCAGCTTCCGCAGTTCTTCCACGCTGAATGCCGGCGGCTGACAGGCTCCGTTGGAACAAACAATCGCGCAGATCTTGCCTTCTTTGATGGACGGCAAATTCGGGATCGTCGCAGCCAGCGACGGCGGAAGATTCGCTTCCACTGCCTGACTGAAATTCAGCTTCAAGACCGACTTGCCGAAGGATGACGCCGCGATCGCCTCGTCGTAAAGTTGCTCTGCGGTTTCGTCTTCTCCCGCAACCACAATCTGCGTATGCGGCTCGGCAAAGTACACCGCTGCAATCCCATACGTCGCCGCAAACAACCCGTACTGACCAGCCGCGCCCGCGAGAAGTTCCAGCGTCGCCTCCGCCTTGTCCCGATATCCCGCTTCGTCGGTGTAACCATGCATCCGCAACAGCGCAATCGCCGCCATCGGATTCCCCGCCGGAATGGGCGAATCCTGAAACGGCTTGCGCGCGGTCGCGAGCACGCCCAGCGATTCAGCGGCCCGCTGCGCGTCGAAAAATCCGCCCGACACGGAATCATAAAATCGCGCGATCATCTGATCGATAATCTGCCGCGCGATACGGAAATAAGCTTAAGTCCGCCGTAGATTCATACGCGTCGAGACAAGCGTTCGCCGTGCAGGCGTAGTCGTCAAGAAATCCGGCCGTATCGCGCCGCGCCGCGTCTGCATCGGAATATGCGACCACGTGCCTGAGGCCCGCCGTCCGCACTCCATGCTTCCGCCAGAATGCGATCCAGCGACCGCAGCGCGAACCGCCGCGCTTCATCCAAATGCAACACACTCGCCGCCTTCAGATACGCCGAAACACACAACGCATTCCAGCTCACGTAAACCGTCTTGTCCACATACGGCGTCGTGCGCAGCAACCGCGCCGCGTACATTTTCTTCTTCGCCGATTTCAGAATTTCGCTTACCCGCTCGGGCGAAAGCTTTCATCCGCACCGCAATCTCTTCCACCGGGGCCCGCTGATACAGCACATTCTTCGCCGGATTATGATGCATCTCGCCGACTTCGTTGATGTCGTAGTGAAGGCACGCAACCTGCGCCTCTTCTTCCGTCAGCACGGCCCTGGCTTCGTCCACGGTCCAGGTAAAGTAGTCGCCATCGTCTTCGAGCGAAATATCTGCATCCTGCGAAGCGTAGAACCCGCCGTGCTTCGCGGTCGCTCAGCCATTCGTCCATCCAGCGAATAATGTCGCGGGCAACGTCAGCAAAAAACTCGGAGCCCGTGGCCTGATACCCATGCACATAATTCTTCAACAGCTCCGAGTTGTCATAAGACATCTTCTCGAAATGCGGCACCACCCAGCGCTCATCCACCGAGTAGCGATGAAACCCGCCCGCCAGTTGGTCATAAACTCCGCCCCGTGCCATTTTTTCAAGGGTAGTCGTGAAAACTTCCCTTAGAGCGTCTGTGGGGGGACGGGCGTCCCCGTCCGTCCGGCGGAGCGCAGCTCCGCCAGTTCTATACCGATCAATCAGCAAATCCAGCGCCGAAGGATGCGGAAACTTCGGCGCACTCCCAAATCCTCCATGCTCCGCATCAAACATCTTCAACGACGCCTGCACAATCTCATCCACCACGCGCAGCGAAACATCCCCGCTCTTGGCCGCAAACGATTCCGAATGCGCAATCGCCCCCTCGACCAGCTTCGCCTGCTCCGTCACATCAGCGTTCTTTTCGCGAAATGCCTCCGAGATCGACAACAGCACGCGCCGAAAACTCGGCCGCCCATAGTGCTCGTCCGGAGGAAAGTACGTCCCGCCAAAATACGGCTTCCCGTCGGGAGTCAGAAACGCCGTCAGCGGCCATCCGCCCTGTCCGCTCAGCGCCTGCACCGCCACCTGATAGCGGGCGTCAATATCCGGCCGCTCGTCGCGATCCACTTTGATCGCCACAAACCGTTCATTCACAATCTGCGCAATCTCCGGATCGTCATACGACTCGCGGTCCATCACATGGCACCAGTGGCACCACACCGCGCCAATATCCAGCAGGATAGGCTTGTTCAACCGGCGCGCCGCCGCAAACGCCTCCTCCCCCCACTCATGCCAGCGAATCGGCTGATGCATCGCCGACCGCAGATAGGAGGAAGATGCCTTGGCGAGAGAGTTAAGGGCCCCGGTGGTCATAAGGAATTTTACTGGTTTCCAGCCTGTCCGGCACCCTTTCGTTGATGCAACCTGGTCCCAATAAGGGAGTAGTATGAAAGTGTCTCTTCTAGCATCTTTCCGCCGCGGCCGTCCGGTAGCGGTCCCTTGCAAAATCAGACAACTTAGGTTGCGCAAGGAGCCGTTTATGGCCAACCAGACACGTTCGTCTGTAAAGCTCTCTCCGAAACCGCCTCCCAGCGACGGGGACGGTAACCAAATTCATGACCAGATTCTGCTCGACCTCCCGCCCAAAGAACGCGAGACACTTTTCCCCAAGTTGGAACTCGTGCGCTTGAAAACCCATCACGTGCTGCACGAGCCGGGCGACACCCTGAAATCCGCCTACTTCTGCAACACCGGCTTGATTTCGATTCTCAGCGTCTTCCCCGACGGCAAAAGCGTGGAAGTGGGCTTGGTCGGCAAAGAGGGATTCGTCGGCATCCCGTTGGTCGCCGGATTTCGCACCTCCCCTACCCGCGCCATTGCACAAATCGAAGCCACCGCTTTCCGTGTGGATGGCGAGACGTTGATGGTAATCCTGCGGCAGTGCCCCCGCTTGGAACGAAAGCTACAGCAGTTTTCGCAGCTCATGGCCATGCAAGTCACCCAGATTGCCGCCTGCAACCGGCTCCATGAAGTGAACGAGCGCCTGGCGCGATGGTTGTTAATGAGCGCCGATCGCGTTGGATCGAATTCGGTTCCTCTGACGCAAGAGTTTCTTGCCCAGATGCTGGGAACCCGCCGCTCCAGTGTCACCGTGGCCGCCGGCATGTTGCAGAAAGCCGGACTCATCACTCACAGCCGCGGAGACGTACAGATCATCGACCGGCCCAACCTGGAAGCCGCCTGCGAGTGCTACGCCATCATGCAGTGGCAGGCAAATGAATGGCGGAAACATTCCGACTAGCGCCGGGTTCGCTCAGCCATGTGTACGCCAGCGCACATTCGCCAGAACCTTAGCGAACTGACGGCCATATGCCGAGCAAATATGATCGGCGAATTAGGGCTAGTCAACTGATTCCTTGGCGGAGCCAATGACCCCAAACACCAGGTCGGACCACCCCGGTTTCGACCGGCATGAGTTCCAGTGCCCCCACTGTCAAAACCAAACCCAACACTTCTGGCCCGGCAGCACGGTCCTCTTTTCCACCGCGAAGTGCCAGCACTGCAGCCAGGAGTTCCTGATCGTCGAGAACACACCTCGGAAATAACAAAAGCCTTCCGTTCACTGAATTGACACCAGCCTAGCCGATGTCTAGGCTAGGGTTGTATGGACGTCAGTTTCACGCCCGACCAAAAGGCGTTTATCCGCCACGCCATCGAAACTGGACGCCTGCAGCATGAGGAAGAAGCGGTGCGAGAAGCCCTTGCACTGTGGGAGGAACGTGAGCGGAAGCGGGCTGAATTTCTGGCAAGCCTCGAAGACGCCAAGGCCTCAACTGCCCGTGGCGAAGGTCGCGTTATAACCCAGCAATCCATGCAGGAACTCGCCCAAGAAGTAAAGCAGCGCGGACTGGCCCGCTTAAGCGCCGAGCAAAAAGCCTAGCGGCGATGGCACACCGCATAGCGCGACGAGCGGCCACCGATTTAGACGAAATCTGGTACTACGTCGCAAGAGAGAGCGCTAGCGTCGAGACCGCCAACCGCTTGATCGATTCCATCACCGGTCGCTTCCTTCTACTCGCCAGCCATTCTCATTTGGGCCGCTCCCGCGCCGATGACTTTGGTGTCGGTTCACGAGGCTTTCCGGTAGGTGAATACGTGATCGTTTATTCCGTCGAGATCCGTCGAGAATGATGACGTGCTGATTCTTCGCGTGGTACACGGCCGCCGCGACTTGGAGCCTCTGTTTGACAGCTAGGGACACGCGGAGTGGAGGAGACTGACCCATGCCGATGAAGAACCCGCCCCATCCCGGAGGCTTTGTGCTGCGCCAGTGCATTGAGCCTCTGGGCCTCACCATCACCCAAGCCGCAGCCGCTCTCGGCGTCACGCGCACCACGTTGTCAGAATTGGTCAACGGCAAGCGCGGAATCTCCCCCGAAATGGCCGTCCGCCTCTCCAAAGTCTTCGGCGGCAACGCCGCAACCTGGCTCACCCAGCAGGCCCACTACGACTTGGCGCAAGTTCGCGCCGACCGCATCAGGCTCAAGCGGTTGGAATTTGCTTAGGGTGGTTCGGCATTTAGCTCGCGACCGAAGTCGCGAGTATTATGATATCCGCCATGTTCGATTCCCTGACCCGAACAGCCTCGCGCACACTTCTTTTGACGGCGGCCGCACTCCTCACCCTCCCCCTCGCCGCCCAAACCAACTACTTCACCAACTGGCCCACCGGCACCTCGCCCCAGGAAGTCGGCAAGCGGGTGGCGGAGCATTTCGTCACCAGCCCGCATCAGGATCCTAAGCGCATCATTTATCCCGAGGTCTGCGCCTGGTACGGCGCGCTGACTTTCGCCCAGCTTTCCGGCGACAAAGATCTCACCGCGGAACTGATCAAGCGCTTCGACCCTCTGCTCACAGCGCCCGGCTCCGACCTCATCGGTCAAGATCGCCACGTGGATTTCACTGTTTTCGGTACCGTGCCGCTGGAAATTTATCAGCAAACAAAAGACCCGAAGTATCTCGCCCTCGGCCAGTCGTTCCCTGACCGGCAGTGGGAGAATCCAACTCCCGACGGCCTGACCCCCGAAACCCGCTACTGGATCGACGACATGTACATGATCACCACTGTCGAGGTGCAGGCCTATCGCGCCACCGGAGACATGAAATATCTCGACCGCGCGTCTTTAGAAATGGTGGCGTACCTCGACAAGTTGCAGCAGCCCAACGGCCTCTTCTTCCACGCGCCCGATGCGCCCTTTTTCTGGGGACGCGGCAACGGCTGGGTGGCCGCCGGCATGACCGAGTTGCTGCGCTCGCTGCCAGCCGACCATCCCCGCCGCGCCCGCATTCTGGCCGCATACAAAAAGATGATGGCCGCGCTTCTGGGGTATCAAGGTAAAGACGGGATGTGGCGGCAACTCATCGATCATCCCGAGGCGTGGCCGGAAACTTCCTCCACCGGCATGTTCACCTTCGCCATGATCACCGGCGTCAAAAACGGATGGCTCGACCCCGCCACCTACGGCCCCGCCGCCCGCAAAGCCTGGCTCGCCCTCGTCGGCTACATTGACCAGAACGCCGACGTAACCAGCGTCTGCGAGGGCACCGGCAGAAACACGAATCTCGACTACTACCTCGCCCGCGCCCGCCGCACGGGCGATTTCCACGGCCAGGCGCCGATTCTGTGGTGCGCCTCGGCGCTGCTAAGATAAGAAAGGTTCGCTGATCTTCGATATTCGAATCCGGATATTCGAAACCAAGATACTCGAAACCAGCTCAACTAGAGTGCCTTTTCAGCCTACCCTTTTTCTACTATTGCTCATGCTAATGTGCGCATCCTACGTTTAAAGGATTCGACCGGATCCAGTCGCGGTTGAAACCAGGGCAATTCTTCCCAAGGAGCCAAAGGTGGGTTTGTTTTCCGGAGTGTCGAATGGCACGCGAGTGCTGGCAGTGGCAACTCTGTTGTCTGCGATCAGTCTCGCGCAGACTCCTCAGCCTGTGCCGAACTCTCCCCCAGAACAAGTTACGCTGCGAATGATCGTGGTGAGTTCCCTGCCAGAAGCGGAGCAAATCCTCGCCCAGTTGCGCCAAGGGCAGGATTTCGCCACCCTCGCCAAGCAGAAATCCATCGACACGACATCCGACCAGGGCGGCCTCATGGAGAAGGTCGCGCCTACGATGCTGCGGCCCGAGTTGAGGGACGCACTGCAATCGCTGACCCCTGGGCAACTGAGTCCAGTCATCCGAACGCCGTTAGGGTATGCGGTTTTGCAGTTAGTCGAACGGTCTCAGGCAGTACAGAACACCGGCCTCGCCTACGTCGGGAACCAAGCCAGCAGCGCCGCTGGAAGCGTAAAGCTCACCTACAATGTTTCTGGGCTGGCGGAGGCGGAACAGGGAATGATCCGGGCGGCGAAGGATCCGAACTGGGACCCCGATCCGTGGTCGGTTTGTGAAATCCGCAAGCAGTCGCTTCTCTCCGAGAAGCAGCGGCTTCAGGATTTCTTGTCTCCCCGGAACAAGGCCGCCCGCGAGGCTCGGCCGGCTATCGACGCCATGAGCGCACATATCTCGCTGGCCGAGTTGAACGCCTATTGGGGCAACATGGATCGCACCATCGAGCAGTATCAAGCCGCGCGCCAGATTGCAGAGTCCCAGGTTCCGGCAGCCCTAAATCAGATGAATGAGGCACTCGGGATTTCTTATCTGCACCGGTCAGGCATAGACAATAACGCCTATCGCGCCCCCGGCGAGAAATGCCTGCTACCCATGCCCGCGGGCAACGCCTACACCAAGACCGCCAATTCCGAAAAGGCGGTCGAATATTTTCTTAAATACCTGGAGCAGAAGCCGGACGAACTCGAAGTGAAGTGGCTGCTGAACCTCGCCTACATGACGCTGGGGGAGTACCCAGACAAAGTTCCGCCGAAATATTTGATTCCGCCTTCGGTCTTTCAGTCCGCGGAGGATGTTGGGCGCTTCCCTGATGTCGCCCCATTCGCTGGGCTTGACACCTTCTCGATGGCCGGGGGGATCATCGTGGATGATCTTGAGAACAACGGCCGCCTGGACGTGGTCAAGTCGAGCTTCGATGTCTGCGCCCCCATGCAATACTTCCACAACAACGGAGACGGTACCTTCACCGACCGCGCCGCCAAGGCCGGCCTCGCAGATCAACTGGGCGGACTGAACATGATTCAGGCCGACTACAACAACGACGGCTGTACTGACATTCTCGTGTTGCGGGGCGGCTGGGAAGTGGCGCAGCACAAATCGTTGCTTCGCAACAACTGCAATGGCACGTTCACCGATGTAACCGCGGGCAGCGGCTTGTCCGTCCCGACAGCCACGCAGGCTGGGGTCTGGGTGGACATCAATAACGATGGGCTTCTGGATCTGTTTGTAGGCAACGAAGCCGGTACGGGCCAGCTTTTTCTCAACAACGGCGATGGAACGTTCAAGGATATTTCTCATGCCGCCGGAATTGATAAGTTTGCCTTCAGCAAAGGCGTAGCGGCTGCTGACTACGATAACGATGGATATGCGGACCTCTTTGTCTCCAACCTGACCGGGCCCAATTTTCTATATCACAACAATCACGACAATACGTTCACGGAAGTCGCTGAGTCCGCTGGCGTGCAAGGGCCAACTCGGGGGTTCGCCACCTGGTTTTTCGACTACGACAACGACGGCTGGCCGGATCTGTTTGTGACCAGCTACCCCGTCTCCGTGGAGGAAACCGCCCGTACCTACCTGGGCCTGCCGCACAACGCCTCCACCCTCAAGCTCTACCGGAACCTGCACAACGGGACCTTCAAGGACGTAACTGCGGAGGTTGGGTTGGACAAGGTTTTCATGCCCATGGGCGCGAACTTCGGCGACATTGATAATGACGGCTTCCTCGATATTTACCTGGGAACGGGAAACCCCTCTTACGGATCGCTGGTGCCGAGCGTGCTGTTGCGCAATCACGATGGCAAGTATTTCGTGGACGTCACCGCCTCGTCGGGCACGGGTGAATTGCACAAAGGCCACGGGGTTGCCTTTGCCGACCTGGAGAACAACGGCAACGAGGACATCATTTTTGAGGTTGGCGGGGCCACGCTCGGGCGACAGTCACGCCATGCGCGTATTCGAGAATCCTGGCAACGGCAACGACTGGATCAACCTCAAGCTGGTAGGCGTAAAGAGCAATCGTTCCGCTATCGGTACACAAATCAAAGTGACCGTGGAAAACAAGGGCCAGGGGACGCGCTCAATTTATCGCACAGTCGGCAGCGGTGGCTCGTTCGGAGCATCACCGCTGCAACAACACGTTGGCCTCGGCAAAGATGCCCGCATCCTGGACGTGGAAATCTGGTGGCCGGCCAGCAACACCCGGCAGCATTTCGCCAACGTGGACAAAGATCAGTTTCTCGAGATCAAGGAGCTCGCCACGGATTATGCCAAACTAGTCCGGCCACCGGTCCGGCTGGGTGGTGCGCGGCGGAATAGTCCCGCGCTGGCGAAGCAACATGAGCCTGCGGGGGAAAAGAACAATCCCGTTCAGTAGCGGAGTTAGCAACGGATGAAGAAAACAGTTCTACTGATGGCGGCGCTGGTGCTCGCCTCTGGGTCAAGTTGGGCAGCGCAGCAGTATTCTGCCTCGGGCATGGTGCTGAAGGTGGACAAGCTTCACAAGACCTTTGTCGCCTCCTGTCAGCCCATTCCCGGCTTCATGGAAGCAATGACCATGCCCTTTGACGTGCGCGAGCCTAAGGAACTCGATGGCGTCGTGCCGGGCGCAATGGTCGAGTTCACGCTCGTCGTTGACCGCGAGACCTCGTACGCCGAGAACATAAAAATTCGCAGATATGAAGGCGTAGAACAGGACCCGCTAACCGCCCGCCGCTTGAAACTTCTGAACCAACTGTCCGGTCCGGACCCTTCCACGGTGAAGCCGTTGACCGTGGGCCAGGCCATACCGAATTTCACCTTGACGGACCAGGCAAACCAGCGAGTGACGTTTTCGCAGTTCCGCGGGAAAGTCGTCGCCATCAATTTCATCTATACCAGTTGCGCGTTGCCAAACTTCTGTTATCGCAACACCAACACGTTTGGCGTAATCCAGAAGCGCTTCAAAGAACAGCTCGGCCGGGACCTGGTCTTGCTCACCGTCACCTTTGATCCTGCCCGCGATCGGCCCGACGTTCTTGCCCGCTATGCCCGCACCTGGAAGGCTGACCCAAAGACCTGGCACTTTCTGACCGGCCCCGTGCCTGCCGTGCAGCGGCTTGACCATCTTTTCGGGGTGGACTTTTTCCCTGACGAGGGATTGATGAACCATTCCTTGCATACGGCCATCATTGACCGCCACGGGAAATTGTTCACCAATATCGAAGGCAATCAGTTCACGGCAGAACAACTGGGCGACCTGGTCCATGCGGTGCTGGCCAACAAATCGGGACGCGCCAACTGATCCGCCGCCAACCTGCGATAGGTGACCGGTCGGCATCCACTGAGAAGTTGCGCCCTTTATCTCGCCATCCGCTAACCGATACAGCCCCAGCGCATTTCGATGGCGCCCGATTTCTAGAACAGGAACTTCAGCGCGACCTGAATCACCCGCGGGCTCACGTCGGACTGAATTACGCCAAATGTTCCTGTCGCGCGATCCTCAATATCGCTGCCCGGGAGTCTGAAATTCGTATGGTTAAGGACGTTAAACAGCTCGCCACGGAATTGGAGTTGTTTGGTCTCCGTCAGGTGAATATTCTTGAGCGCCGAGAAATCCCAATTCACGTATCCCGGGCCCACAACGGTATTACGCCCTTCGTTGCCGTACACGGCGAACCGTCCCTGCGGATCGGGCTGCAGGGGCTGGAAAGCGTTTGTGTTGAACCACTGGGCTGCGGTGTGCGGGCCGGCATTCGGATCACCGGTTACGTCGGGCCGATTGCTGGAAAATCCGGAAATTTCCGGCGCCTGTCCTTGCAAGGAAACATCGTTCGAATCGAAGACCGTAAACGGCGTACCGCTCATGGCGGTGAAAATACCGTTCAATTGCCAGTTGCCCAAAACATGTCCATAAACCGTACTGGAGTGCTGCAAGTACGGAATGCTCCACTGATAGCTGAGCACGAAGCGATGGCGCGCATCGAACATGGAATTGCCGCGCTCGGCCGCGAGATCGAATGGGTTCTGCGCCAAGTCGTTTTCTCCGGCTACGGGCTGCGAGGCTGATCCGGTGATGTTGAAAGACGAGACATCATCGATGGAATGCGACCATGTGTACGACGCCAGGAACGACAAGCCGTGGCTGAAGCGCTTGCGCAGACTGGTTTCAAGAGCGTTGTAGTTGGAATTCGCCATGCTCGCGATCTCGCCGACTGAGCCGTAAATGCAGTTGTTCGGTTGCGCCAGCGTGCAACCGGAATACAAGCGCCGCTGATTGACGTCGTTGTCATTAGAAATCGGACACGAAGGTGCGCCGTTGCAGTCCGCCGGGTTTGTGTCGAGCCCGGACACGTACGCCGCGGGATTTCCTTCAATAAATCGCGGCAGTTTCACGCCGGTTGTTCCCACGTAGCCAACCTGCAACAGCCAGTCCGCTCCAAAAGACCGCTGAAGGTTCAGATTCCAATCCTGCGCGTAGGGCAGGCGCAGGTTCTTGGAAACCACCAGCAGCGTCATCGGCTCGGGAAAGGGATTAGCGAAGGGATTGGGATTTGACGCGCCGTAGGGATCGCCAAACGACTGAATCTGTCCGAAACCTAGCTGAAGCGTCTTCAAATACGGCGGCGCGCTGATGGGATCCTGCAGCGGCCCACCCTGGCCGGTGTAATAGGGCTCATAGAAAATTCCGTAAGCCGCGCTGATTACGGTTTTGGAATCGCCCATCGGATCCCATGCCAAGCCGACCCGCGGTGCAAAGGCGGTCTTCTGGGTGGGAATCAGGCCCTTGGGCACGCCCGGGTCACCGGGATAAAGAAGGCCTGCCGGAGCACCCGGAATCACTTTCGATTGCGCGCCGGGAACGAACAGGTTTACCTGGTTGTTGGTCTCCGTCGAGGGGAACGGCAGTTCGTAGCGAAGCCCAAGGTTCAGCGTCAGATTGTGCGTAGCCTTGTAGGTGTCCTGGACATACGCATCCAACGCCCGGTCGCGGATGTGGCGATCAAAATTGCCTCCGCCTTGCAGAAAGACAACCGCATTCGCGGAAAGGAAGTTGGCAAAACCGTCGTTGTAGAGGAAGCCCGCTTGGGAGGGGATGCCTGCGAACACGAAAAATCCATTGCTGGCAATGCCCTGCAAGGCGTTGAGCTGGTCGAGGCGAAGGCCTCCACCGAACTTCATTTCGTGGTTACCGTGGACCCAGCTCAGAGCGCCTGAGAAGTCATAAGTATTCTGAAACGTATTGCGCGGGCCGGTAATGGGGTCTCCCACGGATGCGTAACCGCCCACCTGGATGAACGGCACCCCCGCCGCCTCTGGAAGGGTCGGCGCATAGGTAAAGCCGTACGCCGACGCCGGTGTCTGGTTTACGTGCTGGCCAAGCAGAAGCTTATTACGTAGATACGAGATGCGAACGACGCCGATGGTCTTGGGCGAAAAGATGTGGGTCTCCTGCGCGACAAAGTTTTGTGAACGATCATCCTGGCCGACCGGAAAGCCCGGAACGTTGGCGCCTACGGGCGACAGAGGATCAGTCGTCGGCCCGCTGCTGAACATATAGCGGAAATTCAAATTGTCAGCGGCGGTCAGGTAATGGTCCAGCCGCAGTCCGAATTGGTCGTTGGTTTCGCTCAGGGTCTGCGTGGTGACAAATCCATTAGTTCCCCGGTTTGGTGACGGAAAGAGCGGCAGCAGATTGGTCGCGACCGGATCGATCGGCTGACCTATCTGGCTGAACTGATTGAATGGAACGTTCTGACCAAAAACGGTCAGCTGACCTGCTGCGTTGTTGCAGTTTCCCGTGGTGGGATCGAATTTTGCGTTTTGGTTAGGATTACTGGGGTCCTTGAGCGACGTGCACAACTGACCAAAATCGCCTCCTCGTTCCTGCAGGGAAGGCACCGTTGCCGCTACCGTTTTACCCTGCCGGTTGCGGAAGCCTTCGTAGTATCCGAAGAAGAAAGTCTTGTCCTTGACGATGGGCCCGCCGAACGTGCCGCCGAACTGGTTCTGTTTCAAAGGCTGGACGCTTTGCGTGAAGTAGTCCGACGAGTCCATGGCATCATTACGCAGAAATTCCCAGAGCGCGCCGTGATACTGGTTGGTGCCCGAGCGGGTGACAATGTTGGTCGTGGAACCGGTGTTGCGGCCGAATTCCGCGTTCGCGTTGTGGGTCAGAATCCTGAATTCGGCGATAGAATCAACCGGTGGCCTAAGGACAAAGCCGGCGTCCACGGCGTTGACATTGTCGGCACCGTCAATCAGGAAGTTGTTCGATTCCGGGCGCTGGCCATCGACGGCATATGCCTGCCCCTGGCGGGCGGGGCCGCCGGCATCCTTAAGCCCCGGAGTCAAGGGCACAACCCCAGGCTGGAGCAGTCCTAATTGCGTGAAGTTGCGGCCATCCAGGGGCAGATCGAGCATTTCGCGCTCACCGACCACTTGGCCCAGGCTGCTGACCGTGGGCTGGACCAGATCGGCATCGGCTTGCACGTGGATTTGTTCGGTCTCAGCTCCAACCGCAAGATGAACAGCCACTGTCGCGGTCTCATTCACGTTCAGGGAAATACCCTGCTGCAGGTACTTCTGGAAACCTTTGGCTGCGACCTCAAGGCTGTAGTGCCCAACGGGTAGTTCCAACAGCAGATAGTTTCCGCCGCGGTCCGTAGTCGCGGTGCGGGAGAGGCCGGTTTCTACATGCCGGGCGGTCACCGTGGCCCCGATCACGACGGCTCCGGTGGAATCAGAAACGGCACCGCGGAGACTGCCCGTTATCTGCTGCCCGAAAAGCGGCGCGCACACCCACAACGCCGCGAAGACCACCATCAACCTTCTGGTCTTAATCATTGAGGTCTTATCCCCCCGCTTGGATTGGTCTGGTTACACATGTGGACGGGACAAGCCGAGTCAGGAAAGCATTCCCCCACCACGAAGTGACGTGATTATTGGGGGTCGCCAAACCAGGAACAATAGTAGGAAAGTAGTAGTGTGCGTGCCCCGGCGTGATTTTTTTCTACTATTGCTCCCTTACGCGCGCTCAGTTAATGTGCTTCGTTTCTCTGGGCAAGAAGGGATTCCGAATCTTCGGGGGGCTGATTTGGTTTTCTTCGCGACCTTGGCGGCCTTTCTCTGCGATCTTTGCGGTTAAAGACTTTGACTTTTCTTGATGCTAGGCAAAAAAACTTTAACCGCAAAGATCGCAGAGAAAGGCCGCGAAGAACGCGAAGGTTTTGACGCGATCAACTTGGGACACAACCTTCGACGGCGACGAATAGGTGTGCAGCATTTTCCAGCGTAAAATTTCACGAGTAGCGTTCTCTTCTTTCAATGGAGCGTGAACTGAATCATGGCTGATCAAGAACAACCTGCAAAGGCCACCGGAGACACTGCCTCCGAGTCGAAGCCTGCGACGAAGCCTGACAGGACCAAGATCGCGATCGTTGAAGACGCACAAGCGACCGGCGACGTGGCTGCTGCCTATGATGCCTGGCGAGCCGGCTCAGGACGTACCCAGGTCCCCGGCATCATCAAGTGCTTCGGTGCGCGGCCGGACTTTCTACGGCAGGTCTTGCAGTTCTCGAATACCGTCCACTTCTCCGAAGGGCACCTTTCGCGGCGCCACAAGGAGATGATCGCCAGTCACGTTTCGTACTTGAACCGGTGCCCGTATTGACTGGACAGCCACGCCTACTTCCTGCGTGTTCAGGGAGCCACGGATCAATGCGTAGTGGCAATTATCGAAGGCAAGCTTGAGGAGGCCGGCCTGACTCCGGCGGAGCGCGCCTTGTTGGACTACGTAAAGCTGGTCACTGAGGCGGCCTATCGCACCACGCCCGAAGACGTACAGAAACTTCGCGACGCTGGCTGGAAAGAGGATCAGATTGCGGAGGCGGTGTATGTCACCGCGATGTTCGCATTCTTTAACCGCGTTGCCGATGCCTTCGGGATTCCTTCTCAGGACTACCTCTCGATTGGCAAATTGACGCCGTGAAGAGCAGGCGCCCACTGCGAAGCTAGGCTAGTTCTTCGGCAGGGATCCGGCGCTAATCCTGCTTCAACCCGCGCCGCCACGTCTCATCATCAGCTGCGTTCAAGGCCACCCAGGCTTCGTCCGTCATTCGCCCGCGCCACTCGAGGAAAGGTATGGCATCCGGTCCTACCGGATGACGCAGTTGCCACGTATCGCTCTCCGCGAGTTCAAGAATTTTCTTCCCCACCAGGGAGGGATGTACCGGGTTCTTCAGCGCCTGTGCGAACATGGCGGCAAAACGCTCCTGCTGCCGGTACGGAGAACCCTTCGGAGAAACGGTTATGCGCCGCGCCATGGCGGTATCAATAATGCCCGGCTCCACGATCAACACCCGCACCCCAAACGTCTTCATCTCGCCCGCCAGCCCTTCGCTCAAGGCTTCTAGCGCCCACTTCGAGGCGTTGTAGGGCGTCAGCGGCGGGCTGGAAATGCGCCCGCCCACCGAAGTCACATTGATGATGCAGCCGCTCCCACGCTGCCGCATGTGCGGTACAACCCCCTGAATGCACCGGATTGCGCCAAAGTAGTTGGTCTCCATCACCGCGCGGAATTCCGCCAGCGGCAACTCCTCCACCGACCCCGTCCGCTCGATGCCGGCATTGTTGACCAGCACATCAATCGGGCCATTCTTGAGGATGCCGGCAATGGTCCGGCTCACCGACTCATCGTTGTCCACGTCGATCGCCGAAACCGTGATCGACAGTTTTTCCCGCGCCGCCGTCTCCGCCAGCTCCGGATACTGCGACGGCTTACGCATCGTAGCGTGAACGGTGTGGCCGGCCCGGCCGAAAGCCAGCGCCGCCTCAAAACCAATTCCTTTGCTAGTTCCCGTGATGAGTACCGATGCCATGCTCGTCTCCTGATTCTTTGAGTCTAACGCCAAACGGTTCTAAGGCGGCGTTGAATGGGTAAGGGAACGTGCGGAAGTGGCTTTCAATCAGCGAATCCCGAGCGAGCGCCGCGCCACCGCGCAATACAACTCCACTGCCTCACGCAGTTGCTTCTTCTCCACGTACTCGCCTTCAGTATGCGCCACGTGGATCGATCCCGGGCCGAGCAGCAGTGGCTGGCCCCAATTGCTGAGCGCAGGAATATCGGTGGTGAAGGCCGCGACCATGGTGGGCAGGCCTTCAAAGGTGCGCAGCCGGACGAACGGAATCTCCAGCGTGAACTCTACCTTGGCCAAGTCCCCCACAGTGTCGACGATTTCGCGACGCAATTGTTCGGACGGCCCGATCAACCGATAGAGCAGCTGCGCGCGGGCATGGTCGGAAATCACATTGGGCGCACGCCCGCCTTCGATGGTACCGACGTTCAACGTGCACGGCCCAATTTCCGGATCGGAGGGCAGCGGCATGGCACGCAGCCGGTGCAGCGCCTCAATCAGCTTGTCAATCGCCGACTCGCCCAGCTCCGGATAAGCCGAGTGCGCCATCTTCCCCGTCGCCGTCAGTTGCACGCGCAGCGCGCCCTTCGACGCAACCGCCACGCGGTTCTCCGTCGGCTCGCCGTTGATCAGAAACTTGCACGAATTCGCCTGCTGATTCGCGACTTTCGCCCCCCGGCTGTCGCGCTCTTCGCCGACGAGAAACAACAGTCCAACGTGAATCCCTTCTTTTTTCAGAACCTCGGCCGCAGCCACCTGCACCGCGATGATCCCCTTGGCATCGCAAGACCCGCGCCCATACACGCGGCCGTTCGATCCTCTGACGAAGGAATAAACGGCGGCACCGTATCCATGTGCGTGGAGAAAACGACGGCAGGATTCGGCTCCTGCGGCGAAGTCGCGAACACATTGGCCCGCTCGCCTTCCACCGCCATTCGCTGGACGTTGTATCCGAGACCTCGCAGCTCCTCCGCGAGCGCGTTCCCAACCGCGCCCTCGTTCCCGCTGATGGATTCAATATCCACCAGCCGCCGCGTTAGTGAGACCACATCCATGGCAAACGAGGATAACCCACCGCGTCGCCAAGAGCGAACTCAGCTTTTGAATGCAGAAATCAGGATTGTGCAGACCCAACAGTAATTGCGGAGCACCGGGCGAGTGTGAGCAAATCGAGATCTCTCGTGCCTTGCGTCCCCGCTTTTTCTCCGCTCATCCTAACTTCTTACTTCTAATCTCTACACTCCGACTACGATAATCTAATCGCGACATCGCCCCAATGCACCCCACCTCCAGCGCAATCCGCTCCCTCTTCCTCGACGGCCCCGCCGGACGCCTCGAAGCCCTGCTCAACTCCGGCGCCGCGAACGCCACCCACGCCGCCCTGGTCTGCCATCCTCATCCCATGTTCGGCGGGACCATGCACAACAAAGTCGTGTTCCACGCCATGAAAGCCCTGAACAGCTTCGGATTCCCTGTGCTTCGCTTCAATTTCCGCGGCACCGGACTGAGCGCGGGCGAACACGACCACGGCGCCGGCGAAACCGACGACGTCCGCACCGCCCTAGACTGGCTCGACCGCGAGTTCCATCTGCCGATGATCTTCGCCGGATTCTCCTTCGGCGCCGCCATCGGCCTGCGCGCGGCGTGCTCCGGATGACCGGGTCGAGGCCTTGATCGGCCTCGGTGTCCCGCTGAATCCCGTGGACGAACGCAGCTACGACTTCAGATTTCTGCACTCATGCCACAAGCCGAAGCTCTTCGTCAGCGGCAGCCGCGACCAGTTCGCAACTCGCGCAAAGCTCGAGGCGCTGGTGCACATTCCCTCCCCGAGCCGAAGAAACTAGTCATCATCGAAGGCGCAGACCATTTCTTCGAAGGCCGCCTGCGCGAAATGCGCGATGCGGTCGAAGCGTGGATCAAAGAGACGATCAAGTAAACGATCCGATGAAACAAATCGCGCGCCACATCTTCGACCACGCCTTGCGCGAATCCAGCATCTCGCAGGCCTTCGCGCGGCACCTGCACTGCGAACGCGGCGTTCTCCGAATTTGCGAAGACCTATACGACCTGAACGCCTACAGCCGAGTCTTCGTGATCGCCATCGGCAAAGCCGCGCACAGCATGCTGGTCGCGCTGCACGAGATTGCCGGCACACGCTTCGAAGGCATCGTCGCCAGTTCCGTCGAGCCTGAGTTCCAAATTCGCGGCTTCCGATATTTTCACGGCGGACATCCCCTGCCCAACGCCGAATCCCTCCGCGCCGCCGACGCCATGCTGAAATCGCTCGCCGCCCAGAACGAATCTTCCCTGGTGATTTACCTGATCAGCGGCGGCGGTTCGGCATCAGCCGAAAAGCCGATCGACGACGAAATCTCTCTCGACGACCTGATCGCAACCTATCGCGCTCTCGTCCACTCCGGCGCGCCCATCGCCGAGATCAACGCCATCCGCAAGCATCTCTCCGCCATCAAAGGCGGACGCCTCGCGCAAGCCGCGTATCCCGCGCACCAGGTTTCCATCTTTGTTTCCGACGTTCCCGACGCGACGCCCGACGCCCTCGCCTCCGGCCCAACCATGCCCGACTCGACCAGCGCCGAAGACTGCTACGTGCTCGCCGCGAAGTACAAAATGCAATTTCCGCCCTCCGTGCAGGAACTCTTCGATCGCCGTGCTCTGGACGAAACTCCGAAGTCCGACGACCCCGCCTTCATCCGCGCCCGCTGGTGGACCATCCTCTCCAACGCCGCCCTGCTTCAAGCCGCAAAAGCAAGAAGCCGAGCGCCAGGGATTCGAAGTGGTGATCGACAACAGTTGCGACGATTGGGATTACGCCAAAGCAGCTGATTACCTACTGCAGCGCCTGCGCGACCTGCACCAGAAGCACGAGCGACTCTGCCTGCTCTCCGGCGGAGAAGTGACCGTTCACGTGGAGAACGGCGGCGTGGGCGGCCGCAATCAGCAGTTCGCTCTGCATTGTGCGGAAAAAATCGCCGGCGAGAACATCTGCATCCTCAGCGCCGGGTCAGACGGCATCGACGGCAACAGCCCCGCCGCTGGCGCAATTGTGGATGGAAGTAACTCTAGGGCGGGCGAAAGAACTCAGACCTCGACCCGACCAGACTCACTGCAAGAAACTTCAATGCCTACCATTCTTTGAAACTTTAGGCGACGCCATCGTCACCGGCCCCACCGGCAACAACCTTCGCGATCTCAGAATCCTGCTCGCCTACTAGCCACTTCAACCCATCAAAAAATCCGGGTGACGCCTTCTTTCATCACCAGCACCCGGTCTTTGATCCCCGCCGCCTCAGCCTCCTGCTCCAGCAATTGCAGAGGCTCGTCCATCGGCTCGTGCGACAGGCAAAACGTTCCGTAGTGCATGGGAACCATCCACTTCGAATTCAGATCGAGAAATGCGCGCGTAGCGTCCGCCGGGCTGGCATGCACATTGCGAAACGACGGCGGATTGTAAGCCCCGATCGGCAACAGCGCCAGTTGCGGAGCCAGCCGCGTCCCAATCTCGCGAAAGCCGGAAAAGTACGCCGTGTCCCCCGCGTGATACACCGAGTGCTTGCCCCCGCGCAGCACGTAGCCTCCGTACCCGCGATGCGCGTCTTTCAGCACCCGCGCGCCCCAGTGTCGCGACGGCACATGCGTGATCGTCACATCGTTATGCCGATAGCTGCTCCACCAGTTCAGCTCGACCACGTCGCGAAATCCCAGGTCAGCGACCAGATCGAAAACATGCTCGCCGGAACCACCACCGTCGGAGCCGATCCGCGAAAGCGCTTCGTGTGCTGCACAATCGCGCGCAGCGACGGCCGGTGCAGATGATCAAAATGCGCGTGCGTGATCAGCACCAAGTCAATCGGCGGCAGATCGCTGACCTTCACTCCCGGCTGCCGCAGCCGCTTCAGCACAAACAGCCAGCGCGCAAAATTCGGGTCCACCAGCACGTTCTCGCCGCCTAGCTGTAAAAAAAAACTGGCGTGCCCAATAAAGGTCACGCCCATATCGCCATTCGATAACCAGCTTCGGCTTGTGCGATTCCCCGGTCCGCGGCGTGACCGCAGACTCCCGCACCAGCTTCCCAAAGTGCTGCGCCCGCTTGCGCAACGCCGGATTCTTGAGCGCCTGTTTTAACATCGGCTCGTAGCTCTTAGCTCTTAGCTCTTCTCCGCGACCTTCGCGGTTTTCCTTTGCGACCTTTGCGGTTAAAAGCTCTTTGGTCAAGCCATCTCCGCCCCAAGCTCCAAGCTAAAAGCTAAGAGCTAACGGCTAAGAGCTTTATTTTAATCATTTGCTTGACCCACCGCGATTACGTCAGTTCTAATTCTTGTGGATTCATAAACTTCAGGAGTCTCCCCGATGCGCGTCGCATTTTTAGGTCTCGGAATCATGGGCCAGTCGATGGCCACCAACCTCGTCAAAGCCGGACACGAAGTCACCGTCTGGAATCGTACTCCCGGCAAGCATGTCGAAGGCGCACGCCTCGCCGCCACTCCCGCAGAAGCCGCGCAGGGAGCCGAAGTCGTCTGGATGGCCGTCTCCGACACCACCGCCGTGGAAAACGTGCTTTTCGGAGCCGACGGAGTCGAACCGTCGCTCACCGAAGGCATGATCGTCGTCGATTCCAGCACCATCTCTCCCTCCGCCACTCGCAAATTCGCCGAGCGCGTCGCGAAAAAAGGCGCGCAGTACGTTGACTCTCCCATGACCGGATCGAAAGCCGGCGCGGAAAGCGGCACCCTGCTCTTCATCGTCGGAGGTGAAGAGCAAACCATCGAGCGCCTCAAGCCACTCTACGCCGCCATGGGCAAGAAAATCTTCCGCATGGGCGAAATCGGCAAAGGCCAGTCCGCCAAGCTGGCCATGAATCTGCAAATCGCGCTCATCTATGAGGGCTTTGCCGAAGGCCTCACCCTCGCCGCCAAGCTCGGCGTGGACGCGGAAAAACTCATCCCGCTGGTGAACGCCTCCATGGTCAAGTCCGGCGTGGTCGAATACAAAGCCCCGTTCGTCCTCGCCCGCGATTTCACCGCCAACTTCCCGCTCCGCCTCATGCGCAAAGACATTCGCCTCGCCCTCGACGCCGCCAAAGAAGTCCGCGCCAAACTCCCCGCCCTCGAAACCGTCGAGGAGGTTTACGAATTGGCCATCGAAGACGGCCACGCCGACCTCGACTACGCCGCCACGCTGCTGCTGCTGGAAAAATGGGCGGGCGTGGAAGTAAAGGGCGAGGCGGCATGACGAAGACCAAAGAATCCACCCGCAAGAAACTCCGGGATTTGCTCTCGCAGCGCGCGCTCATCCTCGGCCCCATCACCCTCAGCAGCGGCAAGCAGTCCAATCATTATTTCGACTGCCGCAGGCTTACCCTCAACTCCGAAGGCGCGGAGCTGGTCGGCGAGGCCGTCCTCGACGTGATTCAGGAACTCCCCGCGCAGCCGCTCGCCATCGGAGGCCTGACCCACGGCGCCGACCCCATCATCGTCGCCGTCATGATGAAGGCGCGCCAGCGCGGCCTCGCCATCGACGGTTTCTTCGTCCGCAAAGAAGCCAAGGCTCACGGCACCAAGAACCTGATCGAGAACGCTCCCAAGCCCGGCGCCAAAGTTGTGGTCGTGGACGACGTGGTCACCGAGGGCGGATCGATTCTCAAAGCCATCGACGAAGCCGAGCGCGCCGGATGCGAAGTGGTCGCCGCCATCACCCTGGTTGACCGCAAAGAAGGCGGCGGCGACAAAATCCGCGACAAAATCGCGCAGTATATTCCGCTGTTTACGCTGGATGATTTCCGGGAAGAACTCAGCCGAGCTTGAACCACCGAACTGTGACGTGCTCGCTCCTTAGGAAAGCGCGTTGTCGGAATTGCCACATGTCGTCGGTAAGGATCGTGTCTGGTTCGGGCTCAATCGAGAATCTGTAGTCAGGCGGACAGGCAGCAGTAAGGGTCACTCCAATGCTGGGATGACTAAATGAGAATGCGTCGCTGTGGTTTGTCGGTGTTCGCAATTGATAGTGGCCCCGGAACGGATACCGTAACGTGCCTCCTGACGGCTTCACGTCTATTTCTGTTGCCCGCGCTTCGATCACACCGGGAAGTCCCGTTTGATCTCTGCCCAACGATTCGTTGTCTCCTGCAACTAGCCGAAATGCCGTTTCCGGATCATCGCAACGCAACTCTACAATTCGCGGATTGAGATATTTTTCCGCCTGAATTCTTAGAGTGTACTTCTGTATGGTGTTGGAAATGTTTTCGAGCTCAAAACTGTAGGTCACGTCAATTGGTACTTCCGTACTTGAGCCCTCAATAGGCGTGAGGCGATAGGCGATTTCCCAGTTGTGTCGAATTAAGGCAATCCCCATAAGAGCTTGTATACGCGCCTTTATTTCGTCTGGCAGGTTATAGCCCACGAGGTACTTATAAACATCCTGTGATGCCTTCCGAATCAGATAGCCTTTCAGATATCTATCGACGGTCAGGCCTAGGATCGTCGCAACAATCGAGGCTTCTCCTACTGATGTCAGAAGCAACCGACGAAGCACCCACGTTTGGGGTAGAAACTGGACAATTACGATCAGTCCAAGGCCTAGGGTCGCGATCACCGTTAAAACGCCCCAGAATTTAAGCTCTTGTCTGCTAATTTCCACGTCGTCGCCCTCCGACTCTTCCATTGTGGTCGGAGGCAGGCCTACACAAAGGCGGCACTGCATTCAGACCGTCAGGAATTTCATCGTACACACCCACTCGTTCCCACAGCAACACTGCGTCGAAGGTGGCCATTACCCACCGTCGCTTCGTTGACACCATTCCTCGCAAACTGCTAAATTTAATGGTTCCTGAGCATTCGACAGAGACCCATCAGCCGGTCACACCTAGCAGACAATAATGGATGAAACGTTCCGACAAATAAGCGAATTACTGCTTGGTTCCATCCCAACCATTATTTTTTTCCTTTTGTTGTATGGGCTGTACACCGTGCTCGTCCATAAGCCGCTGATGCGGGTCCTGGCCGAGCGCCGCGCCCGCACTCAGGGAGCCATCGAGAAGGCCCGCGCCGATATCGCCCTGGCCGAGCGCCGCACCGCCGAATACGAACAAAAGTTGCGCGATGCGCGAATCGCCATCCTGAAAGCCCAGGAAGCCCGCCGGGCGCGTAGCAACGAAAGCCCGCGACGCCGCCGTCGCCCAGGCCCGCACTCAGTCTCAAGCCCAAGTGCAGCAGGCGAAGGCGGCCATCGAGCAAGATAAGCAGGCCGCCCAGACCACGCTCGATTCCGAAGCCGGACGCCTGGCGACAGAAATCATCCGCATCGTGCTCGAACCGGCGATGGCAGGCAGTTAAAGAAGAGAATCTAATAGAAGAATGACAAGCTTCGCCAAATTCCGAAAGCTCAGACTCGCAAAGCTCGGCGCGACAAAGCTCGCATTGCTTCTGGCCGCTGCGTTGCTGGTCTCGACGATTCGCCGTAGCGCAGTCGTCTCAGTCGCAGCCCGCGAACTCGTCACAGGCGCAAGTTTCCGCTGCGCCTGCGGCCAACGCCGATCAAGCCAAATCCGGAGAATCCAAAGAAGCTCCCGCCGAAGACGAGACCACCCCCTTCAAGCATTCCGCCTCGGTGAAACTGCTCTCGAAGATCACCGGACTGAGCATCGACGGTGCGTACTGGCTGGCGGTGATTCTGAATTTCGCCATCGTCGCCGGAGTGATCTTCTGGTTCTCGAAGAAAAACTTGCCCGCGATGTTCCGCAGCCGCACCGCGACCATTCAGAAATCACTCGAAGAAGCCCGCACCGCCAGTGCCGACGCCAATCGCCGCCTCGCCGAAATCGAGTCGCGGCTGCAACATCTGGGCGAAGAAATCAGCCAGATGAACGCGACCGCCGAATACAGCGCCGCCGCGGAAGAAGAAAGAATCAAAGCCGCCGCCGAAGAAGACGCGCGCCGCATCGTCGAATCGGCGCAGCAGGACATTGCCGCCGCCGCCCGCGCCGCCCGCCGCGAGTTGACCGCCCACGCCGCCGACCTGGCCGTCACCCTGGCCAGTCAGCAGATTAAGGTGGACGGCCGCACCGATGAGGCTCTGGTCCGCCGCTTCGCAAAAGATCTGGCCGAATGACCGACCGCGCCGGCGCAGGAAAGAAAAACTAATGGCCACCGTCACCAACACGTACGCACGCGCCTTCGCCGACGTAGTCATGTCGATGCGCCTCGACGCCGCCGTAACTCTGGCCGAAGCGCAGCAGATGGCCGCATTCGCGCGAGAGAACGACAGTCCTCCGCGAAGTCTGGGACGCGCCCTCAATCTCCGCCGAGCAAAAGCGCGCCGTGCTCGACAGCATCGTGAAGCGTGCCGGAATCTCGCGTCCAGTGCGGAATTTCGTCGCCGTACTGATCGATCATCGCCGCACCCGGTTTATCGAGCGAGATTGTCACCCAGTTCGAACAGGAACTGAATCAGCGCCTGGGATTTGCCGAAGCCGAAGTCACCACCTCACGCGAACTGAGCGCCGCGAACGAACTAACATTGAAGCAGACTTGGCGAAAGTGACCAGCAAGAAAATCCGCGCCCCTATACGAAGGATGCGAGCAATCCTCGGCGGCGCAATCGCCCGCGTCGGCAGCACGGTGTACGACGGATCGGTCAAAGGACAGTTGGAAAAAATCAGGCAGCTTTTAGCTGCTGGCTCTTAGCATTTAGCTCAGAGCTTGGCAGTCGAGCCATGCTGCCGAGAGAAAAGCGTTTAACCGCAAAGGCTGAATGAAAAGCTGCTGAGATCGCGGAGAAAAGCTAAGAGCCAAGAGCTAACAGCTAAGAGCTGAATTTATGGCCCAAATCAAAGCAGACGAAATCACTCAATTAATCCGCGCAGCAGATCGAGAACTACGAAGTCAAGATCGCGGTGGACGAAGTCGGCACCGTGCTCACGCTCGGCGACGGCATTGCCCGCGTTCACGGCCTCGACAAAGTCATGGCCGGCGAACTGCTCTCCTTCCCGCACGGCCTCGCCGGAATCGCCATGAACCTGGAAGAAGACCAGGTCGGCGTGGTGCTGCTCGGCGAATACACCGAGATCAAGGAAGGCGACGAGGTCAAGCGCACCGGACGCATCATGAGCGTGCCCGTCGGCGACGCCATGATCGGCCGCGTCGTCAACGCGCTCGGCCAGCCCATCGACGACAAAGGTCCCATCGCAACCGACCAGTTCATTCCGCTGGAGCGCCTCGCTCCCGGCGTCATCGATCGCCAGCCGGTGCGCGCAGCCCATGGCGACCGGAATCAAAGCCATCGACAGCATGATCCCCGTCGGCCGCGGCCAGCGCGAACTGATCATCGGCGACCGCCAGACCGGAAAGACCGCCATTGCCATCGACACCATCATCAACAACAAAGGCAACGATCTGATTTGCATTTACTGCGCCATCGGGCAGAAGCGGTCGTCGATTGCGCAGGTGGTCAAGATTCTCACCGACTACGGCGCCATGGATTACACCATCGTGCTCGCGGCGTCGGCCTCCGAGCCCGCGCCCATGCAGTACATCGCGCCTTATGCGGCGTGCGCGATGGGCGAGTATTTCCGCGACACCAAGCGCCACGCGCTCGTTATCTATGACGATCTTTCGAAGCACGCGGCGTCGTATCGCGAAATTTCGTTGCTGCTGCGCCGTCCGCCGGGCCGCGAAGCCTATCCCGGAGACGTTTTCTATCTCCACTCGCGCCTGCTCGAGCGCGCCGCCGAAGTTGAGCGACGAAAAGGCGGCGGATCGCTGACCGCGCTGCCCATCATCGAAACTCAGGCGGGCGACGTCTCGGCCTACATTCCGACCAACGTCATCTCCATCACCGACGGCCAGATTTATCTCGAAACCGATTTGTTCAACCAAGGCATTCGTCCGGCGGTGAACGTAGGATTGTCGGTAAGCCGCGTCGGCGGCAGCGCTCAGATCAAAGCCATGCGCCAGGTTGCCGGTAGCTTGAAACTGGAACTCGCGCAGTATCGCGAGCTGGCAGCCTTCTCGCAATTCGGCAGCGACCTCGACAAAGCCACGCAAAATCAGCTCAATCGCGGACAGCGGCTGGTAGAAGCTTTGAAGCAGAAGCAATTCTCGCCTCTGCCGTTCTCGAAGCAGATCCTGATGATTCTCGCCGGGACCAGCGGCTTCCTCGACGACATGCCGATCGAGCAGATTAGCGCTTTCGAAGCCGAACTCTACCGCTACGTAGAGTCCGCAAACCCCGGCCTGCTCCGCACCATCATGGAGAAAAAGATTCTCGATGACGCGATCCAGGCCGAAATGAAAAAGCTGATCAAGGAATGCAAAGAAGCGTTCGTAGCGGAGCAGCAGGCGGTAGCTACTAGCCGCTAGCTTCTGGCTGCTAGCAAGCCCGCAGCACAAAGGATTTATCCGGAAATATTCCGGCAGCGGTATCAGGCAAGCTGTATGTACGACAGGCTCCAAGCTAAAAGCTAGGAGCTAATAGCTAGAAGCTGCTTTCATGGCCAACATTCTCGATATCCGCCGTCGCATCCGCAGCGTGATCAACACGCGGCAGATCACGCGCGCCATGAAGATGATCTCCGCGGCCCGGCTGCGCCGCGCGCAGGAGCGTGCGTCTGGCCGCGCGTCCTTACGCGCAGATGTTGACCAATGTTCTGAAGTCACTGGTATCGCGCGCCGATATTTACGATTCCGCCACCGGAGAAATCCTGCACCCCCTGCTGGTGAAACGCGACGAACAAAATGTGCTCCTGATCGTCGTCACCGGCGACAAGGGCCTGGCCGGCGCATTCAATGCCAACATCCTGAAAGCTGCAAGCCGCTTCCTCGAATCAAAGTCCGGGAAGAACATCGAACTCGAAGCCATCGGTCGTAAGGGCCGCGACTTCCTGCGCCGCCGGTTCGCAGTGGCAGAGCCGCGCAAGGCCGATTCCACTGCTTCTCCGCAGACGACGTTGGTCGGCGAGCAAGTGGGAGTACTGAACAAAGTCGAATATCCGCTGGCCGCGGAGCTCGCCGATCGCCTCGTCGAGCGCTACGCCAACGCGGAGATCGATTCGGTGTACATCGTGTACAACGAGTTCAAGTCCGTAATCGCGCAGCGCCTGGTGGTCGAGCAGTTGTTGCCCATCGAGCACATCGGCGCCCCTGAAATCGCGCAGGCGCAAGAAATGGACCTCAAGGAAAAGCAGCGTGTGCTCGAAGCCGCCAAGGGCGAAGGAGTCTCCATACGCCCCGCCGACACGCGCGAAGTGGACGCTCACGCCGCCGCCTTCGCCGCCGCTCCCGTGGACTACATTTATGAGCAGCGCTCCGCAGCAATCTGTTTCGCGCGCTGCTGCCGAAATACGTCGCCATACAAATTCTGCATGCCTTGCTGGAGTCGGTCGCCGCTGAACACGCCGCGCGCATGACCGCCATGGAATCGGCCACCAGCAACGCAAGCGACATGATCGATTCGCTGACGCTGGTCATGAACCGCGCCCGTCAGGCAAAGATCACGAAAGAGATTATTGAAATTGTGAGTGGAGCAGCAGCATTGTGAAGAAGAAGCTTCTAGCCGCTAGCTACTAGCTTCTAGCAAGCACGAGCAAGATTAGACGCACTCATTGGAACGAAAAGACCGCTGCAGTGTCTGGCCAGAGCACGCTAGAAGCTAGCAGCTAGGAGCTAGAAGCTTTTTATGTCAGAAAATATCGGACACGTAATTCAAATCACCGGCCCCGCCGTGGACGTACAGTTCGTCGAAGCGAACATGCCGCCGATTTACCAGGCGCTTCGCATCGTCAGCGACGGCTTCACCGTGCCCCAGCCGATCAACGTCATCGTCGAAGTGCAGCAGCATCTCGGCGAAGGCCGTGTGCGCTGCATCGCCATGTCGGCCACCGACGGCATGGTTCGCGGCATGAAGGCCATTGACCAGGGCGGACCGATTTCCGTTCCCGTCGGCCACGGCACTCTCGGCCGCGTCATGAACGTGATCGGCGAGCCGGTGGATAACCTTGGCCCCGTCGCCTACACCGAGCGCCATCCCATCCACCGCACCGCGCCTTTGTTCGACGAGCAGGCGACCACCGCCGAAATGTTCGAGACCGGCGTGAAGGTCGTCGATCTCATCCAGCCATTCTCTGAAAGGCGGCAAGATCGGCCTCTTCGGCGGCGCCGGCGTCGGCAAGACCGTCGTCATCATGGAGCTGATCAACAACGTCGCCAAGCAGCACGGCGGATTTTCCGTGTTCGCCGGCGTCGGCGAGCGCACCCGCGAAGGCAACGATCTGTGGCTGGAAATGACCGAGTCCGGCGTCATCAAGCCCGGCGATCCCTCCAAGTCGAAAGCCGCTCTGATCTACGGTCAGATGACCGAGCCGCCCGGTGCCCGCTTGCGCGTCGCGTTGACCGGACTGACCGTCGCAGAATATTTCCGCGACGTCGAAGGCGCCGACACGCTGCTCTTCATCGACAACATTTTCCGTTTCACTCAGGCCGGATCGGAAGTTTCCGCGCTGCTCGGCCGCATGCCCAGCGCCGTCGGTTATCAACCTAACCTGGCCACGGAAATGGGCGAGTTGCAGGAGCGCATCACCTCAACCAAGAAAGGATCGGTCACCTCGGTGCAGGCGATTTACGTCCCCGCCGACGATCTCACCGATCCCGCGCCGGCCACGACGTTCGCTCACTTGGACGCGACCACGGTGCTCTCCCGCGCGCTGACCGAAATCGGAATCTATCCCGCGGTCGATCCGCTGGCTTCCACGTCGCGCATTCTCGATCCGCGCATCGTCGGCCAGGAACATTACGACGTCGCGCAGCGGTCAAGACGCACCTTGCAGACTTACAAAGACCTGCAAGACATCATCGCGATTCTCGGCATGGACGAGTTGAGCGAAGACCAGAAACTCACCGTCACTCGTGCCCGCAAAATTCAGCGCTTCCTGTCGCAGCCGTTCCACGTTGCCGAGCAATTCACCGGCGCCCCCGGCCGCTATGTGAAAGTCGCCGACACCGTGAAAGGCTTCAAGGAAATCGTGGAAGGTAAGCACGACGCGATTCCCGAGAAAGCGTTTTACATGAAGGGCACGATTGACGAAGTGCAGGAAGCCGCCGAGAAGATGAAAGCGGCAGCGTAAGAACCGGCTTCAGGCTCCAGGCTTCAGGGAATCAAAGCCTGGAGCCCGAAGCCCGAAGCCTGAAGTCTGAAGCCAAGACTGACGTTTTCCAACTCGAAATCGTGACTCCCGAGAAGATGGTCGTCCGCGACAACGCGGAGTCCGTCCAGATTCCCGGCCTCAACGGATACCTCGGCGTGCTTCCCGGCCACGCGCCGCTCATCACCGAACTGGGCGCAGGTGAGATCACCTATCGTGCCAACGGCCAGTCGCATAGTTTCTGCGTGGCCTGGGGATTCGCCGAAGTCCTGCAAGACCGCGTCACCGTGCTCGCAGAGACTGTCGAGCGTTGCGATGAGATCGATGTCGCCCGCGCGCAACGCGCCCTGGCCCGCGCGGAAGAAGCTCTGAAGTCGGCCGAGACGGCAGAAGATTTTGCTCACGCCACCGCCAAGATGCGAGTAGCGCAAGCCCGCATCGAAGTCGCGCAGAAGAAAAACACTTCGGCGTAGTATTGTTTCCGCGTCAGAAAGGCGCGGCCTTCATGACAAAAGTCGAAGCCATCATCCAAACCGCGAAGCTGGAAGCCGTGAAGAACGCCTTGCACGAAATTGGCGTGGAAGGCATGACCGTCATCGAAGTCCGCGGCCACGGACGACAGAAGGGCCACACCGAGGTGTATCGCGGCCGCGAGTACACGGTCGATCTGATCCCCAAAATCAAAATCGAAATGGTCCTCGCCGACGAAATGGTCGAGAAAGTAAAACAGACGATCATCACTTCCGCCCAGACCGGAAAAATCGGCGATGGCAAGATTTTTCTATCGCGCGTGGACGAGGCCATTCGCATCCGCAACGCCGAGCACGGCGACAACGCATTATAAGAAGCGGTTGTCAGATGGGAACAGTTCATTCTGCACCGCCGTTTTGCTGGAAGCTTTTCGCTAAAAGCCAGGAGCTAAGAGCCAAGAGCTGATCAAATGTCCCGCCTCCGCATTTCCGCCATCTCCTACCTCAACACCGCCCCCCTGATGTGGGACTTCGAGCACGGCACCGCCGGCGCCGACTTCGATATTGCCTACACTCTGCCCTCGCAATGCGCCGCTGAGTTGGCCCGCGGCGCCGCCGACATCGGCATCATCCCCGCCGCGGCCTACGCGACCATCCCCAATCTCTCCATCCTCCCCGGCGTCGCCATCGCATCGAAGAAAGCTGTCCGCTCCATTCTCCTGGTCAGCCGCAAACCACTCGACGCGATCAACACCGTCGCGCTCGATAATTCTTCGCTCACCTCTGTCGCTCTGACACGTGTCCTATTTGAAAAATGTTGGGGCGGGGGCCGCGAGTTCACGTCCCTGTCTCCCGATCTCGACACAATGCTAGCCACGAACGATGCCGCCCTTCTAATCGGCGATCCCGCGCTGAAAGTGGATCGCTCACAATTCAACACCTGGGACCTCGCCGACGAATGGAATCAATTCACCGGCAAGCCGTTTGTCTTTGCTTTCTGGGCTGTCAGACAAAACGCCGCCAAAGAAACCAGACTCGATCTCGCCAGCATTTTCCAGCAATCGCGCGACCACGGCCTGCTCCCCGCCAGCCTCGCCGAGATCACCACACATCTGGTCTCCCAGACTCGGCCTGAGCAAAGAAGCCGTCCACGATTACCTCTCCGACCAACATTCATTACTACTTGGACGAACCCTGCCTCGAGGGCCTGCGCCTCTTCTATCGCTACGCCAGCGAATGCGGCGTACTGCCCCGCGCACCCGATCTGCATTTCGCCGACGCCAAGCCATCACTGATTTGAACAATTAAGTGGAGCGATGTCATTCCGAACGGCCGCAGGCCGAGAGAGCCTGCCCTGAGCGAAGTCGAAGGGAACCTGCTGTTCGCCTGCGGCGCCCATACTGCCGTCAGGAGCAATGCCGCCGGTTGCCGTTCGAGAATTGCAAATCATGCAGTAGAATTATGAAGCAATGTCCCTGACCAAAGCCCAGGCCCTCGACCTCTACGCCTCCGACGACCTCATCGGCATAGGCATGGAAGCCGACGCTGTCCGCCGCAAGCTGCATCCCGAAGGCGTCGCCACTTACATCATCGATCGCAACATTAATTACACAAATTTCTGCACCGAGTACTGCACCTTCTGCGCGTTTTACCGGCCGCTGAAAGGGCCGGCGGCGAAAGAGGGATACATCCTCGAATTTGAAACCATTTACGAAAAGGTACGTGAGACCGTCGAGCTCGGGGGCACGGGAGTGCTGATGCAGGGCGGGCTGCATCCCGACCTGAAGATTGACTGGCACGAGCGCATGTTGCGCGGCATCAAAGACCGTTTCCCGAAGATTCATCTGCATTGCTACTCCGCGTCGGAAATCATCGCCATCGCCGAGTACAGCGACCTCTCGATTCGCGACACGATTTCCCGCCTGCGCGATGCAGGACTCGACTCCATCCCGGGCGGCGGCGCGGAAATTTTGGACGACGAAGTCCGCCATCGCATCGCCCGCCTGAAGTGCCTGACCGCCGACTGGCTCAACGTACACCGTACCGCCCATCAACTCGGCATGCGCACCACCGCCACCATGATGTTTGGCGTCGGCGAAAAGCACGAGCACCGCGTCAACCACCTCCAGGCCATCTACGACTTGCAGCAAGAAACCGGCGGCTTCACCGCCTTCATCCCCTGGACGTTCCAGCCGCAAAACACCGCGCTCGGCGGCCGCAAATGGGATGAGGCCACCGCCGTCGAATACCTTAAGAACCTGGCCATCTCGCGCCTGTTCCTCACAAATGTAAAGAATGTCCAGTCCAGTTGGGTCACACAAGGCCTAAAAGTCTGCCAGATGGGCCTGCGCTTCGGCGGCAACGACGTCGGCTCGGTCATGCTGGAAGAAAACGTGGTCCGCGCCGCTGGCGTGACCAACTGCACCACCGAAGAAGAACTCCGCCGCATCATTCGCGACGCCGGGTTCAAGCCGGTCCAGCGGGACACGCTGTACCGCACCTATTTCCTGAATTAAATCAATGACTTAGGCAAGATCAACATATTCTGTCTTGACAATGGTCGTTATCACGACTATATTCGTCCCAGTGAAAACGAAAAGTCAACCAGAGATCAAGGTTCGGCGCGTCGGTTCCATCGAGGAAGCGGCGGCTCTTGACCTGTTTCGTACCAGCGATTTGCTGTCGCGCGCTGGGGCCCAGCTACTCAAGAGTGAGGACCTTTCGCCGACGCAATACAATGTGCTTCGCATCCTGCGCGGCGCACCGGCTGGCTTGCCCTGCGGCGAAATTGCCAGCCGCATGATTACGCGGGATCCCGACATTACGCGCCTGCTCGATCGCCTGTCCAAGCGAGGGTTAATCGGGCGCCGGAGAGAGTCCAAGGACCGGCGGGTGGTTCTGACGCGGATCACGCCGGAAGGACTCGAGGTCCTGGCTCGACTCGACGGCCCCATGCAGCAGACCCACCGGAAACAACTAGGGCTCTTGGGCTCCGAGCGACTGAAACAACTGGCCGAGTTGCTGGAGACAGTCCGCAGCGGCATCACATAATTTTTTTGCCCTATTATTTGTTGCAATGGCTATCGTGATAACGCATCAAACATTCAGCAGGAAAGGACAAACACTATGAGCGCAGTAGCTACCCCCGAAATCGCAACCAGCACCTGGAAGATCGACCCAGTCCACTCCGTCGCTGAATTCAAGGTCAAGCACATGATGATCACCAACGTGAAGGGCCAGTTCACCGGAGTTTCAGGCGCCCTGTCCCTCGACGACTCCGACCTCAACCGCTCACGCGTCGAGGCCATCATCGACGCCGCTTCCATCAACACCCGCGAGCCGCAGCGCGACACGCACCTGAAGAGTCCCGACTTTTTCGACGTGGAGAAATTCCCGACCCTGTCGTTTAAGTCCACTCACGTGAGCCGCAACGCGGATGGCGATTTGCAAGTCGCCGGCGATCTGAGCATCCGCGGCGTCACCCGCAACGTGACTTTCGAAGTTGAAGGCCCGACTGCTCCTGCCAAAGACCCGTGGGGCAACTCGCGTGTCGGCGTTTCGGCGACAACGAAGATCAATCGGAAAGATTTCGGCCTGACCTGGAACGCCGCGCTCGAAACCGGCGGCATCCTGGTCGGCGACGAAGTGACCATCACCCTTGATGTGGAATTCATCAAGGGCTGAGACAGCTTCCCCACAACTCGACGCTGGGTATGTCAACAGAGGGTGCGCCATTTCTCGCCTGCCTCTGGAGGGAGAAATGGGGCTTTCCGTTTGGAACCATTTCAAATGATGGGTGCCCCACCCTTTGCGGTTTTCAAAGGGTGGGAACCACGAACCTCGATCACACCCTCTAGAAAACCACCCGACCCAGTGCTACCATCCCTAACCATGTTCACACTCAAACTAACTGCCGCCCTCGTTTGTCTCGTCCTGACCGCGTCCGCCGCCGACCTGCCCAGCAAGAAGTATCTAAATCTTGCCGCGATCAAAACCATGGTCGCCGCCGCCGAGGCCGAGGCGCAACGCCAGCACGTCGAAGTCACAATCTGCATCGTGGACGAAAGCGGCAACCTGCTCTTCCTCGAAAAAGCCGACACCGCCCCCCTCAACACCATTCAATGGGCGCAGAAAAAAGCCCGCCACGCCGCCTTCTACAAAAGCCCCTCGAAAGATGCCGAAGACACAGTCAAGAAAGGCAACGTCGCCGCCCTCGCCTATCCCGATTTTTTCCCCAACCAGGGCGGCCTCCCCATCCTTGCCGGCGGACAAATTCTAGGCGGCATCGCCGCCAGCGGCGCCAAGTCTGAAATCGACGAGGCCATCGCCCAGGCTGGCTTGGACGCGCTGTTTAAGAAATAGTGGATTGTGGTGTATCTGCGATTTCGGGAATTTCATTTTTTGATTTGACTTTATCCCAGCCGCCCGTTAGTTTTTCTCCGCGACACCTTGCACTTCCCCGCAAGTCAGCCATCTGTAAACAAATTGGCTTCGACAGGACTTCTTTAGGAGGGGTCTATGCGGTCGGCGTGTATCTTGCTCGCTCTATTCTGGTTTCTCGTAATCTCTCGGATGGGTTTCTCGCAGAGCGACCCGAACAACCCGAATGAAACCGGAATGCACCCTTACGAGACTTATGACGGGGCGTCGGGATGGTTCCGGCGAAGGTCAAAGGCGTCGGACAAGAGTGTCCGACCCACACAGGTTTTGCCGACCCATGCGACCTTGGCCGCCCACAGAGGTGAGGTGATCCCGACGACCTAGGGCCGACGACGGACGACCGACGACCGACGACGTGCCTTGTGTTACGCTGGCTTTTCTCCAATGTCCACTGCTGACCTGCCTAAGCGCGAAGCGCCGGATTCGTTGATGCTCACCGGGTTCTGGTATCGTGCGCTGCCTTCGAATCAGGTATGGCGCGGGCAACTGCATAAGGCGATGCTGCTGGAAACGACGCTGGTGATTGGGCGGGACGAGAGCGACCGTCCCTTTGCGTTGCGTGATGCTTGTCCGCACCGAGGAATGCCGCTTTCGTGCGGACGGTTCGATGGCGAGCGAGGTGGAGTGCAGCTATCACGGATGGAGATTTGAAGCGCAAAGCGGGCAGTGCAGGGCGATTCCGTCGCTCACGGCGGACCAGAACCTGAAAGTGGATCGCATCTATGCGGGGAATTATTCCTGCGAAGAGCGCGATGATTTTGTCTGGGTGTTCATTCCCGATCCTGGCGCCGGCTAGCGCGGGATTTACGCGTCGTGAAGAGCCAGTGGCGCAAGCTCCGCGCGTGCCTACCTTCAGCGAGAAATACAAGACTGCATACCTGACCGCGGATTTGCCTTGCAGTGTGGACCACGGAATCATCGGGTTGATGGATCCGGCGCATGGGCCGTTTGTGCATCAGGCATGGTGGTGGCGGTCGCGGCACAGCATTCACGAAAAGCAAAAGCAATTTGAGCCGATCCCCAACGGCTTTCGCATGAGCGCGCACACGCCCAGCTCCAACAGCGCGCCGTATAAGCTGCTGCGGCTCTATGCGGACGCGGATTCCATCACCACGACCATTGATTTCGTGCTGCCGAATATGACGGGTTGAAATCATTCGGGCGGGGAAGTATTGGTTTTCGTCGCTGACTACGGTCACGCCGATCACGCGCGACCAATGCCGGATTGACGTTGTCGCGTGCTGGAATATTTTTCGCTGGGTGCCGTTCGGTCCGTCCTTGTTGAAGTTTGTGTTCGCCAAGTTTGTGGAGCAGGACCGGCGGACGATGGAGTTACAGAGCGAAGGATCTGAAGACACAATCCGCACCTGATGCTGATTGACGACGCGGACCGTCCGGCGAAATGGTATTTCGGGCTGAAGGCGGCGCATCTGGAGGCAAAGCGGAGCGGGAGCAGAGATGAAGCATCCGATGCCGGGGCCAGTGACGCTGAAGTGGAGAAGCTGAAAAGAAGTGGCTAGTGGCTAGTGGTTAGTGGCTAGCAGAAGCCTTCGCCATACTTTCTGACCAGCTTGCCAAACGGTCAGCGGGTTGGCGAGGTGGCGGTGGCGGAAGTGCTGGCAGTAGCATGCCATGAAGATCCGCTTCGCCTTGGCGACGTCCTCGATTCGAGCGACAAGTTCTGTGTGCCGCATCCAGTGTGCAGGAACAACGACCAAGATAAACACCGCGAAGGCGGTCTTGCAACCTGGGCGATGCTTTGTCGAATTGGCTCTAGTGTTCCTCTGACGACAGAACGAATGCATTGTTATTGGCCGGAGTAACGCAATCACCATCAGCAAGAAAATTGAAATCGACTTGGTATCGAGATTCGCGCGACTCCCGATTGGTGCAGTCGGAGCCGTATAGCAAACTGTCGATAAAGGTGCCAGTGACTGTTGTGCTGGCGAGAAGTGGCACCCATGATCATATGACGCGGTTGAAATGCCCGTTGATTGCTCCCAGCGTGATGCAAGATACATCAGAAGCCACTGCCCAGCGTAACACTGCTTGATGTATCCCAGCCACGTGACAATGCAAACCGATGAGATGATTCGCGAGGGAAGCGATTCCGAAGTTGCTCACTGCTTGCGCCGCAATCTCATGCTGTCGGAGACGACCTCCAGCATGACTCCCAGTTTGGTCTGGGAACGCGTAGCGCCAGCTCCAGGGCACAAGACAAAGCAAGCGCAATCGTGAAGAGGACGCTTGCGATGAATCTGAATCGCGACGGATTCTCATGGCAGCCCTTCCTTGATGCTACGCAAGAGCCATGTGCGGCACGGCTGAAGCCGTGCCCTCCCGCTTACTGTCCGCTGGCAATCTTCTCTTGTTCTTCCGCCACCAGCCAATCCAGCGCTTCCTCGCGGGTGGCAAAAACGGGAAGCTCACGTTGAGAAAACGATTTGAGGTTCTCATAGAAGACCTTTGGCATTCCCTCGAGACCCACCCAGGCCGAGCGCTTCAGGTGCGGGCGGTCGTAAACCGTGGCCTGCTTCAGGGTCTCAAGCGCGGTCTTGTCGAATTTTGATCCGGTGAAGTCCGCTAACAGCAGGACCGAACCGGGGGGCTCGTTGGCAACATATGTGGGGACGAGATGGCCGAGGGAGACCATTTCGGCGATGGTGCAGTTGGTAACGTCCGCCAGCAGGACGCGCTGGCCGCGATGGGTAATGTAGCGGATTCGCTCTTCCATAATGGCCTCCGGGGAAGGAACGTCACTGAAGCACCGGGGAAGGGGACCTGCCGGGGCAGGTCCCGGTTGCGCGGATTCTACATCTTCATGTCTTTCATGTCGTCCTTTCTTTTTTCATCGGCGTTTTGGCCTTGGGCTTCAGGGCCTGGTCGGGAGGAATCTCGGCGCCGCTGGCGTCCACGTAGTGGATGTCGAATGCTCCGTCGGCGCTGAGGAAGAAGGTGCACGCCGCAACGCAGGTGAACTGATGCACGCCCTTGCCGGGCAAGGCTCATGTAGTCTCCGGCACGGAGCGCGACTGGGGTGCCGCCATTCTTCATTTCACCTTTGCCGTGGCCGGAAACGAACATCAAGTTTTCAGTGACGTGTGCCAGTGCCAGGGGACGACGCATCCGGTGGTGGTCTTGACCAGCAGCAGGAAAGCGCCCTTCAGGGATCGCCGCTCAGGACGGAAGCTCTCATACAGGTGGGAAGGCCGGGGAAATTCACGAACTTGTCGGTGGCGCTGGCGGAGTACATGGGTTTGGCGTCCTCGGCATGCGCGGACTGAAGTACGGGGCCGGCGACCAGACGGCAAAGAGCAGACTACAAGCTGCAAAACGCATGGGGGTTTCTCCTGGGTTGAAGTTGCGGAAGGAAGTATAGCAGTGGCTAGTGGCTAGTGGTTAGTCGGCTAGCAAAAGCGCGGGCCTCAGCGGTTTTCACTAGCTACTAGCAACTAGCCAACTAGCCACTGCCCTTAAACCCCGACCGGCTGCTTGCTGGCAACCGGAACCGTAGTCAGCCAGTTGAAGCGGTCGGCTTTTTCTCCGCGCACGATGGCGAAGAATTCTTTTTGCAAGGCACGGGTGATGGGGCCAACTTCACCGTTTGAGACGGAGATGCGGTCCACCGAACGGATCGGCGTGATCTCGGCGGCGGTGCCGGTGAAGAAGGCTTCGTCGGCGATGTAGAGCATTTCGCGCGGGATGCCGGCTTCGGCAACTGGAATGCCAAGCTCGCGCGCCAGCTTCACAACCGAATCGCGGGTAATGCCGGGAAGCACTGAATTTCCCAAGAGGCGCGGTTTGCAGCACGCCGTTGCGGACGACGAACACGTTTTCGCCGGAGCCTTCGCTGACGTATCCGTTCACGTCGAGGGCGATGCCCTCGGCGTAGCCGTTGATCGTCGCTTCCATGCGGATGAGTTGCGAGTTCATGTAGTTCGCGCCGGCCTTGGCCAGCGCGGGCAGAGTGTTGGGCGCGATGCGCGTCCAGGAAGAAACGCACACGTCCACGCCGGAATCATCCTGGGTCAGATACTTGCCCCAGGGATAATTCGCGATGTAAACCTCAACCGGACAATTCATCGGCGTGACGCCGGCGTCGCCGTATCCGCGCAGCACGATGGGGCGGAGGTAGCACGGCCACACTCCGTTCGACCTTGACCAGTTCCTGCATGGCGGCGACCAGTTCTTGCTTGGTGAACGCGACATCCATGCGATAAACCTTGGCGGAATCGAGCAGGCGCTGCATGTGGTCGTCGGCGCGGAAAATCGCGGGGCCGGAAGGCGGGGCGTAGCAACGGATTCCCTCAAACACCGAAGACCCGTAGTGGACGACGTGCGACATCACGTGCAGGGTCGCGTCTTCCCAGCGGATGAGTTTGCCGTTGTGCCAGATTTTGTCGGTCTTTTGCAGGGCCATGAGAACTCCTAAGAAGCCGCGCTCCGCGCTTCACAAGGTCGCGGGGCGACTGCTATTGATTATAACTTGGAGTCCTAGGGCTGTGAGTTACGGCGGTACGATGCGTTTACTTCGGCCACAGCCAGCCGAACGTCCCCGCGGTGAGCAGGGCGAAGATGAAGCCGTCCACGACATGTTTGAAGGTCACGCCCCAGTCTTCGGCCTTTCCAGATGGCGTCCTGAATCAGCGCGACGGAGTAAGCCGAGGAAAGCGCTGGTGCCGGCCACGCGGAAGACTTCCAGATACGGAGTTCCGGCGGGGCGGGTGCGTCCGGTCAGGTAGGCGACGAAGATGCCGACCACGATGCAATAAACGAACCACTGAACGAGGAATTTCCCCATCACGGGGACGCCGGTGGGGCGGATGGTGATTCCGCCGATGGGGCCGCGCTTGAATTTCTCGACCATTTCAGGAGAGTTCATTTCCTTGTGGGTGCAAGTGAAGGGAAGACATACATGCGGCCGGGGGTGACGCCGGCGGAGCGCAGGGCGTCCATGACTTTTTCTTCGTCGGGGAGCTTGCGGTAGTCGTTCTTATGGAACGGAAGCACCATGTGAATGATGGAACTGGCGACGAAGACAATCACGGCGGAAAGCAGGATGGGAAGCCAGAGAGCAGGATCGGGACGAACATGGTTTTCTCCTGACAAGAGTCGGCGTTGCGCGCCGATTGCTGATCCGGAAATCCGCCAAAGGGTACGCCGGGGGTCGGAAGTTAGTCAACTGGATTGCGAGGCGGAGCAGGCTGGGCGTTGCAGGCGCTTCTTAGCCCATTGCGCAGCCTCGGCGACTCACGGGGTCGGGATCGTTTTCGGCGCGCTCGACGATGGGCAGCAAGATTCTGCTGTCCGCTGTTGCCGATGGCGATGAGCGTATTTCGGCGCAGGCCGGAATGTTTGGCGCGCTTGATGGGAGAGCCACGAAATTTCTCGCGAAATTCTTCCACGGAAATTTCTGCCAGCCAGTCCAGCGCGGGATTGACCAATCCTTCGCGCGGCTGGAACTCGGGCTTGTCGGTCGCTGGGGCTTTGCGGTTCCAGGGGCAGACGTCCTGGCAGATGTCGCAGCCGAAGACCTGTTGTCCCATGCCCTCGCGAAGTTCTTCGGGAATCGGCGCCGCGTTTTTCGATGGTCAGATACGAAATGCATTTGTTGGAGTCGAGTTCGTAGGGCGCGACGAATGCGTGCGGTGGGGCAGGCGTCGATGCAGCGGGTGCAGGTTCCACAGCGGTCGGGCGCGGGCAGATCAGGGGTCAATTCCAGCGAAGTGACGATCACGCCGAGAAAGAGCCACGAACCGATCTGCTGATTGATCACGCAGGTGTTCTTGCCGAGCCATCCAACGCCAGCGTATTTGGCATAGACGCGTTCGACGATGGGGCCGGTGTCCACGTAGGCGCGGGTTTCGACCGGAGCATTACTCGAGTTGGTCAGCGCAGAATTCTTTGAGTTTGGTTTCCACTTCGCGCAGTCGGCGGAGCACGGAGTCGTGATAGTCCTCGCGGCTCCAGGCGTAGCGGGAAATCCATCCGTGGCCGGGGTTGTTGACGGCGGTGGAATAAGGATGCGCGGTGTTGTAGTTGACGGCGCAGACGATGACGCTGCGCGCCCAGGGAAATGCGGACTTGAGCGAGGCGCGGCGGAGATTTCCTGCTCGTCGCGCGATTCGAGATACTTCATTTCTCCGGCGTGGCCGGCGGCGATCCATTCGGGAAAGCGGGCGAGCTCGGGGAAGTCATGGACGGAGGCGATTCCGGCGAGGTCGAATCCGGCGGAGCGGGCGGCGGCTTTGACCGCGGAGGCGAGGTGGCTGGAGCTATTCATGGACAGGCTTCGCAATCGGGCTGCAATCTTCATATTAGGCGCGAAATATCGGACGCGAAATACGCGGAGGGTATAAGCGGGTTTCAGAATGGGACTCCAAGATCAAATATTCCAGGAACGCCTTGCATTTTCGCCAGGGCGGGCATAGATTCCTTGGCACAGAGTCACGCACCTTCCCCTGCGCGTTCTCCGAATCTGTTTCTTCTAAGGAGATGCGATGCCGCAAACCGCTCAAACTCCAATCCAAATCTCAGTGATCAACGCCAGCACAGTATTGCAAGACAGCGAAATCACTCCCGTGGTCGCCGCCTTGCAGCAACAAGTCACCAATGACTTCCTGCCCGCGTGGGGAGTCAATGCGCAACTGACTTTTATTCCCAAGGGCACCGCGCCGCCGGCGGGAACCTGGTGGTTGTCGATTCTCGACGATTCCGACCAGGCGGGCGCCCTTGGATATCACGATCTCACTCCCGAAGGCCTTCCCCTGGGGAAGATTTTCGCGGGCACCGACCTGAAGCTGGGAAGCTCATGGTCGGTGACCACCAGCCACGAATTGCTCGAGATGCTGGCCGATCCCAACATCAATTTGACGGTGTTAGTGCAGACAAACAGCCAGACCGCGGGAACGCTGTATGCGTATGAGGTGTGTGACGCCTGCGAGGCGGACAATCTGGGATACAAGATCGGCGATGTCTTGGTCTCGGATTTTGTTTTGCCGGCCTGGTTTGAAAGTTTTCGTGATCCCAATTCGACGCAGTTTGACCGGCAGAACCAGATCACTGCGCCGTTACAACTGCTGCCCGGCGGTTACATCGGGGCGTTCGATATTTCCGTGGGCAGCGGATGGCACCAGGTAACTGCGGAAAGAACGCCGAACATGTTGTCTCGCGGGAACGTGGGCAGCCGGCGCGAACGCAGATCTGTCCCGCGCTCGCAGTGGATCAAGAGCCTTCCGCACCGGCAGATCGTTTCGAACTCTGCGCAGTATCGTGAGCGCACTTACGCCGTCGATAAGGCGCCTAAGCCGGCAGCCTAAAAGGACTTACGTTGTGAACCTGAGCCCCGCAGACCGCGGGGCTTTTTTGTTGGGACGGCAAAGGCTACACGCCGAGTTTCTTGACTTCCTCGTTGTAGTACTTGCGGTAGAGGATGTCCCATTCCTGGCTGCCTTCGAGAATGGTCCGCTTCTGGCTTTCGATCTTCAGGCGGGCGGACTGGTCGATTCTGGCTTCGTGATTCAGCAGGATCTTCGAGAATCTTGCGCACTTCGAGGCGGATGGTGTTGCGGTCTTCGACGAAATCCACTTCGTCGATGGTGGCGAGGGCGTCGGTGACGGTGTGCGCCAGCTTTGTTGACTTTGTCGCGGCTCAGCCTCATAGCACCGCCTTGTACTTCCGCACCAGTTCGCTTTTTACTTTGCGGAACATTTCCTGATAGTCGGCGCCGGAGTTGCGCATCTCCTCGGAATAGGCCTCGAGGATGACGCGGACTTCGTCATTGATGCGGTCTTCGAGCGAGAGTTCTTCCAGCATGGCCGCGTGGACTTTTTCCGTGACCGCAGGCAAGGATTTGGTCTCGATGAACCCGGAGGCGACCAGTCTTTTGACAGTTTCGCGGGCCAGGTAGCCCACATATTCTTTGGAAAGCAGCATGTGGTGTTGGGGGATGTCGGTGAAAGAAATAGTCTAGCATGGAATTCAGCCATCAGCCGTCAGCCCTCAGTCGTCAGGTGAGGCAAAATCTTGCGCTTTGTACTGTCGTTTTTGCACCCAGAGATTATACCTGACGGCTGAGGGCTGACGGCTGACGGCTATTGGGAATACAATGCTGCATTGGATATGACGAAACTGCCTGACGATCTCGCGACGTTGAAAGACGACATGGTGGCCTTTATCGAGGGCCATGGCATGCGCCGTTTCCCAGGCTATGTGGACCATGAAGAAGTCCAGACGGTGATGTGGAAGCCGGATGAAGATGCTCGATGGCTGGAAGGATTTTGTAGAGCTGGCCAAGGCTTCGGGATCGCCCTTCTTGACCATGGATTCGTGGACGCTCGAAAAAGAAGAGCTGGAGGGGATGATCGAGCGGCTGAGCAATGCGGAATTTACCAGCGATGAAGACCTGGAAGACGCGCGCTGGCTGCGGACTTATCTGGGCAAGACCGGATTCGTGCAACTGGGATTCGCGTTTCAGGGCGTGATGATGCTCTACGAAGGCGCGACCGAGTGGTACGAGCATTATCAGCGACTGGTCGAAGTTTCTGAAGACTTCGGCAGCATCGCCATTGACGAGTCCGGGGCGGACGACGAAATCTAGCCGTGCGCTGGAACCTCAAACCAACTCAACCGGAAAAAGTGCAGGCGCTGGCGGATGGAATTGCGTCGGTGCCGTTTCTCTCCTCGAACGTTCGTTCTGCGGAATACGCTCGCGAAATTGTTGGTTCAGCGCGGGATTGATTCTCCTGAATCTGCGTTGCCGTTTCTCTCGCCTTCCTCTCGATCATCTTCACTCGCCGTATTTAATGACCGGAATGAAAGCGGCGGTGGATCGCCTTGACGCGGCCATCGAACGCAAAGAGGGGATTCTGGTCTATGGCGACTACGACGTGGATGGCACGACCGCGGTCGTCATTCTGAAAACTGCGATTGAGTTGTGCGGTGGCGCGGCGGATTTTCATGTGCCGCACCGCATTCGCGAAGGCTACGACCTGCGCGGAGATGTGATTGAGCGCGCGGCGACTGCGGGAATCAAGCTCGTGATCAGCGTGGACGCGGGCACGCGAGCGTTTGCGGCAGCCGAGAGTGCGCGGCGCGCGGGCGTGGACCTCATCATTACTGACCATCACTTGCCGGGGCAGGATGGGTCTGCCGCACGCGTTTGCCGTGGTGAATCCGAATCAGCCGGGATGTGAGTATCCGTGCAAATCGCTTTGCGGCGCGGGGATTGCGTTCAAGCTCGCGCAGGCTCTCATGGAAAAACGCCTGGCGCATCGTGATCAGTCGCAGCTTGCTGGTTTCGTTCATGAAGATTGCCGCGATTGCGACCATTGCGGATTCGGTGCCGCTGATCGGTGAGAACCGCGTGATCGCGAGCCTGGGCCTGAATGCGCTGCGGTCGGCGGTGAATCCGGGGCTGAAGGCGCTGCTGGAAGTCGCGCAACTCGGCGGAAAGCCTTTGCGGTCGGGCGAAGTCGGGTTTCGGATTGCGCCGAGAATCAACGCCGCCGGCCGCATGGACATTGCGAAAGATGTGATCGAGTTGTTCAGCGTGAAGGATGTGGCGCGGGCGCGCGAGATCGCGCAGCGGCTGGACAAACTGAACAGCGAGCGTCAGGAAGAAGAGCGGCGAATTGTGGATGGCGATCGAGCAGCGGCTCGCCGAAGATGCGGGGCTGCGCGATTCCTACTGCATGGTGATTGATGGCGAAGGATGGCATCGCGGCGTGATTGGGATTACTGCGACGCGGGTGGTGGAGCGGCATGGACGTCCGGCGCTGGTGGTTTCGCGCGATGGGAACACTGGAGAGGCGCATGGGTCGGGGCGGTCGATCCCGGCGTTTCATCTGCTGAATGCGCTGGAATCGTGCGCGCCGTTTATTCACGCGATTTGGCGGTCATGCTTACGCGGTGGGGTTTTCGCTGCCGTCGGCGCGGGTGGAGGAATTGCGGGCGCAATCTGGATGCGTATGCGCGAGCGCGACTTACTCTCGCTGATTTCGAGCCGACGCTGAACATCGATGCCGAGCTTCCGCTGGATGCGATCACTCCGGAGATGTTCGAAGCGCTGCGAGAAGATGGAGCCGTTTGGGGCGGGGAATCCGGAGCCGGTGTTTTCGGCGAGCGTGCGGTTGACGAGTCCGGTGAAGATCATGAAGGAAAAGCATGTGCGGATGAATCTGGCTCCGGGCGCGGCGTTGGCGGCGGGCGACGGCGGGAATGGCTGGCGGCGGTCGCTTTCGCACAAGGCTGTGGGATGGCGGCTGGCGGAGCGGATGGCGAAAGAGAATTTGTTGCCGGGAGATCAGATGGAAATTGCGTTCACTCTTGATCGCAACGAGCATCCGGAGTTTGGCGGGATTGAGTTGTCGCTAAAGGACTTTAAGCGTGACGCAGTGCAGGCGGCGGGAACGTTGGGTTAGGGCGTGGTGTCTGGTGCAGGAGAGGCGCTTTTCTCGACACAATGCCCGTAGCGATGTCATCCCGAGCTCGCCCGCCGAAGGAGGGCGAGAGAGGGACCTTACGATGGGCGGGATCAGCGCGGGCGCATGCGGGTGTGACGATCCTCTCGACGGCATTGGCAGTTTCTGCCTTCGTACGGTCCCTCTCCCGCTTTGCAGCGGGTTCGGGATGACAAGTTAAGAAGTGGAAAGCGCTAATTCGGGCCCGTTTTGGTTGATCAGCGAGCAACCAAGCGAGTCGCCGTTTACATCGCAAGATTGTTGACCCTGGGGCGTTCTTCCATACAAATAAGATTGTGCCGCTCACGCGGGGAGGTGGAGAGATGCGCACGCTATTTCAGGATTTTTCCTGTTGTAATCACGGCCACGCTGCTCACAGGCGCGGCTTTTTCTCAGTCGCAAATTAAGAGTGGGGGCGTCAAGTCGGCGTCACCGGTTTCAGGTAGCCAGATGTCATCGAGTACGAGTTCATCAAACGACGCTTCGTCGCGGCTGCCGGTGAAGCGCGTCGTGCTTTACAAAAACGGCGTGGGATATTTTGAGCACGCGGCGAGGGTGCATGGAAATCAGGAATTGGCGATTGATTTCACCACCGCGCAGTTGAACGACGTGCTGAAGTCGCTCACTGTAGTGGATCTCGCCGACGGGCGCATTTCCGGTGTCCGCTACAACTCGATTGCTCCGTTGGACGAGCGATTGAAAACGTTGCGGCTGCCGTTCGGAGAGTCGCTTTCGCGCACGGATTTTCTCACGGCCATGCGCGGCTCGCGGGTTGAGGTGCGCAGTGGGTCGAGTTCGGCCACCGGGCGCTTACTCAGCGTTGAGCAGGAACAGCGCACAACCGAGAAGGGCACGACTTATAACGTGACGGAATTTTCCGTGATGACCGACGCGGGCGAGATGAAGAATTTCGAGCTGGGGCCGGCGGTTTCGGTGCGGCTGGCGGAGCATGACTTGAATCAGGAAGTGGGGCGGTATTTGGATTTGGTGGGTTCGTCGCGGGCCAAGGATTTGCGGCGGATGTCGATTTCGGCGACGGGCTCGGGCGACCGCGATATTTTCGTGAGCTACATCAGCGAAGTGCCGGTGTGGAAGAGCACGTATCGCATCATCTTGCCGGAAAAGGCGGGAGAAAAGCCGCTACTGCAGGGCTGGGCGATTGTGGACAACACCATTGGTGAGGATTGGAAGGACGTGCAGTTGTCGCTGATCGCGGGCGCGCCGCAGTCGTTCATTCAGGATATTTCGCAGCCGCTGTGTGCGCGCCGGCCGGTGGTGCCATTGCCGGAAGCAGCGATGCTGACTCCGCAGACGCAAGAGGCGACGGTAGAAACCTCAGAACCTGAGACAGTTGCAGAGAACGGCGCGCCTGCTCCGCCTCCGCCTCTGCCGGTAGCTTCGCCGCGCGCGTATTCCTATATTGCAGGCGGGGCCGCTGGGAAAATGTCCAGTTCGGGGCCAGTCGGTACTTTGGAAGGCGCGGTGACGGATCAGAGCGGGGCTGTTATTGGAAACGCCACAGTAGCTGCACGAGACCCGCAGACGGGCTTTTCACAGACTGCGACAACGGATGACGCTGGACGGTACCGATTGTCAGTTCCAGCAGGGACGTATCAGATTTCCGCCTCCGCACAGAACTTCAAGAGCTACAACACCAGGAAGTATGCCGGCGTTGGCCGAGCAACGCAGATGAATGCCACTTTGAGCGTTGGTACTTCTGCGGACATGATCGAGGTTACGGCCGCTGCGGATAAGCTTACTCCCGAAGCGGAAGCACGAAAGATCGGCGACTTCTTCGAATATGACCTCAAGCAAAAGATCACCATCGGCAAGAACCAGTCCGCGCTGGTACCCATCCTACAGTCGAAAATTGAGGCAGAAAAGGTCACGCTATGGAGCGCGAACGAAGACGAGGACGAGGATTCTGCGCAGGTACCATTGCGGGCCATTTGGATCAAGAACACCAGCAGACAGGTACTTGATTCCGGAACATTCAACATCCTAGAGAGTGGCACATTCGCGGGCGAAGGAGTGCTGGAGAGCATTCATCCCGACGAGCGCCGCTTACTTTCTCACGCAGCCGACACGGCGGTGCATATTAAGCACGAGGAGGAATCCAGCGACAAACCGTATAGCCGCATAAGAATCGCTAAAGGGATCATGGTTTTGACGAGGGAACAGCGCCAGGCAGTGAAGTTCGAGATCCGCAACGCGGACAAGAATGCACGCGTCGTCGTCCTTGAATATCCTGCGGAATCGGGTTGGGAGTTGACGAAAGATACTCCCAAGCCGGAGGAAACTAGGGCTTCGTTTAATCGATTCCGCGTCCCGGTCGAAGCTGGCAAGACCGCACAGCTCAGAGTGGAGTCGGTGCACCCCGAGGAGACGCAGTATGCGTTGACCAATCTGAACTCGGATGAGGTCGCGCTACTTGTCCAGCAGCAGCGGATGACGCCTGCCTTGCAGCAGGCATTGAAGCGTGTGCTTGATCAGAAGAACGTCATCAGCGGGTTGCAATCGGAAATCCAGTCCCGCCAGCAGGAACTGAATAATATCAACCAGGACCAGGCGCGCATTCGCGAAAACATGAAGGCGCTCAAGGGCAGCCCGGAGGAGAAAGCGCTGCTGCAGCGTTACACCGGACAGCTTAATTCGCAGGAAGACCGGCTGACCGCCCTGAACAAAGAGATTGCGACTTGCAACAGAGGCAGACCGTGGAGCAGCAGAGGCTGGACGCCACGGTGCAGCAGGTCGCACTGGATGAGAGCTTCTAGGTGACGGTCTCCGCTCGACCGGCCTTAAAAGCCTTTAACCGCAAAGTTCGCTGAGAAAGCGCGAAGGGCGCGAAGAAGGTCATTGCTTGGCGAACTTTGCGCTCTCTTTGCGTGCTTCGCGGTTAAAATCTTTTTGCCGGCATCTTTCGGAGCCGGCACTCGAGGCGCGCAGCGTGAAACCAGAGTCCAACCCGGCGGACATGCTTGAGACGGCTGGCGCCGAAGGGGCAGGCGTGGAAGGAGCGGGCGAAGACCAGGCGCTGGCGCTGCTGCAACGGGCTGACGTAACGGCGGCGGAGCTCAGCCTGTTGGCGCGGAGTCCGGTCGCAATGAAAAACCGTAAAGTGGTGCTGGGGCTGGTGACGCATCCGCGGACGCCGCGGCATATTACCATCCCGCTGTTGCGGCGGCTGTTCACGTTTGATCTCATGCAGGTGGCGCTCACGCCCGCAGTTGCGGCGGACGTGAAGCGGGCGGCGGAAGAGCAAATCCTGAACCGGATGGAGTCGGTATCGCTGGGCGAGAGGATTTCGTTGGCGCGGCGGGCGTCCGGGAGGGTGGCGGCGGCGCTGCTTCTTGACGCCGAGTCCCGAGTCGTTTCGACAGCGCTGGAGAATTCGCATCTGGTGGAAGCGCTGGTGGTGACGGCGCTGATGAAGCACAGCGCACCGGAGGCTTTGTTCGCGCGGGCGAGCGAGCATCCGAAGTGGTCGCTACGGAAGGACGTGCAGATTGCGCTGCTGCGGAGCGAGAAGACTCCGCTGGCGCGCGCGGTAGAATTGGCGAGGAATTTTCCGGCGGAGTCTTTGCGGGAGATTGTGCCGGAGTCACGGCGCGAGGCGCTGCTGCAAACGGGTGAGACAACTGGCGACTTATCTAGCAGTGAAGACTTCGAATCAGGAGAATCCAAATGAAAACGAAATACTGGCTAGCGCTTCTGCTGGCGGCTTTCACGCTGGGCGCGCTGGCAAATTCGCAATCCGATGGTAGCGCGGCACTGGTGAAGATCGAAGGCGAGTTCATGAAGGCGGCGGCCGATCACGGTTCGCAAGGATATATGTCCTACTACGCGGACGATGCCGTCGAAGTCCCGAACGGCCAAGCGTTCCTGAAAGGGAAGGCGGAAATCGCGAAGACCATGGGTTTTCTGGATCAGCCGGAAAATCATTTGACGTGGGTGCCGGTGGGAGCGGGGATAGCCGCGTCCGGTGACCTTGGCTACACCTATGGGACTTACGAATTCAGTTCCAAGGATAAAGATGGTAAGCCCGTCGTGACCAAGGGCAAGTACACAACGATCTGGAAGAAGCAGAAGGATGGAAGCTGGAAGGTGGCGCTGGATATGGGGAATTCGGGGCAATAGTTACTTATTGAAATGCTGCAGGATTGCTTCAGCCTGAGACTTCGTCACCACCGCCGAGAGCGCCGCGACGTCCGCCTGCTTCACCGCCTGCAAACTGCCGAAATGTTCCAGCAATCTGCGCGTGGTGCTTTCGCCGACTCCGGGGACTTCGCGCAATTCTGTCGAGCGGTCGCGAATCTGGCGGCGTTTGCGGTGGAAGGTCACGGCGAAGCGGTGGGCCTCGTCGCGGATGAGTTGAACAAGATGCAGGACCGGCGAGTGGTGGTCGAGAACGACCGGTTCGCTTTCCTGTCCGAAGACGTAGATGATCTCTTCGCGCTTGGCGATGGAGGCCAGGGGCTGATTGATGATCTGTAAAGAGTTCAGCGCAGCCGCGGCGGCGCTGAGCTGGCCTAATCCACCGTCGATCAGGATGAGGCTCGGCATCGCCTTCTTCGCATCCTGAAGTTTTTCTTGCTGAATACGCTGGTAGCGGCGGGTCACGACCTCGCGCATGGAGGCGAAATCGTCCACGCCCTCGACGGTGCGGATAATGAATTTTCGATAATCAGACTTCTTCATCTTGCCGTCCTCCCAGACGACCATGGAGGCGACGGTCTCCGCGCCTTGAATGTGCGAGATGTCGAAGCACTCGATGCGGCGCGGCGGCTCGGGGAGGCTGAGTGCGTCTTGCAGAGCTTCCTGGATGGCTTTGGCGTTCGGCTTCATGATGCGGAAGCGCTGGTCGTAAAGCTGCTTGGCGTTGCTGGCGGCGAGGTCGATGAGCGAGCGCTTGTCGCCGCGCTGGGGGGCGAGGATGTGGACTCGCGCGGGTCGGACACTCTTGTCCGACAATTGCTCGGAGAGCAATTCTTCGAGCATTTCGCGGTCTTCGAAATCTGTGGGGACGTAAACATTGCGGGGGACGTAGGGCTGGCCGATGTAGAGCTGCTTGAGTAGGGAGGAGAAGAACTCGGCGGGGTTGAAATTCAGAGCCGAGCTTTGCTCGGCTGGACGGGCGGGGACGCCCGTCCCTCCACGATCAATTGCTAGTTCCGGTAAGTCTTCCCAGAAGAATTCTCTGCGGTCTAAGACGCGGCCGCCGCGCATGTGGAAAAGATTCACCGCCAGCATTCCGTTTTCGAAGTGATATCCGAAGACGTCGGCGTCGTCGCCTTCGGCGGCGGCGATGCGCTGCTTTTCGTGAAGCTGCTCGACAGTCGAGATCAGGTCGCGATACTTGGCGGCACGCTCGAACTCCTGGGACTCGGCGGCGCGGGCCATGCGATCGCGCAGGGATTTCGATAAATCGGCATGATTTCCATCCAGGAATAGCTTCACGTCGCGGACGGCTTCCTGATAAATCTCCGGCGTGGTCAGGCCTTCGACACAGGGGCCGAGGCAGCGTCCAATGTAGAACTGCAGGCAGGGGCGCGGGATGGAAGCGGTTCAGGTCCACGTTGCAGGAGGGAACCAGAAAACTGCGGTGGATCAGATCCACAATCCGGTAGGCGAGATTGGCGGGGAAGTAGGGGCCGTAGTAGGCGCTGCCGTCTTTTTTCAGGCGGCGGGTGACGTACACACGCGGGTAGCGCTCGGCCGAGCGTGAGCTTTACGTAGGGGTAAGTTTTGTCATCGCGCAGCAGGATGTTGAAGCGGGGCTGCTTCTGCTTGATGAGGTGGTTTTCGAGCGCCAGAGCTTCTTTGTTGTTGGCGACGACGATGTAGTCCACGTCCACGGCCTCGCGGACAAGGGTGCCGGTTTTGGCGTCGGCGGTCGCGGCCTTCGTGGAAGTAGGAGCTGACCGGTGGCGCAGGCTTTTGGCCTTGCCGACGTAGATGACCTCGCCTTCGGCGTTCTTGTAGAGGTACACGCCGGGGGAGGCAGGGATGGAGCGGATTTTCTGCTGGAGATCCATCGGGGCGGGTCTATTTTATTGGATGATTTCGTGGTGTGTCTCGGAGCAAGGGTGGTGGCCGCTGCAGTTGTCGAGCTTCGCTCGACCCGGACCCTTCGGCTTCGCTCAGGGCAAGCTTACGAGGGCGCCTGTCCCCACACGGTCCGTGGAAGTCTGCGGAATTGCTCTGACCATATAAATTTTCCTCACTCTAGCCGCTCGTGGAAGCAACGGGTGTATGCTGTAGGTGTATCTAAGCCATGTGGGATGAGCAGGTTACGTTGTGTTAACCGGCCGATTCACAGTTGGCATGGCTCGTGCTCTGGTACAAGCAGGCTCGATTCGCCGCCTCGCATCGGGGAAAGGCAGGGAGCCGAAGTTTTACAGGTAAGGTTTTGTAGGCACGAGATTTGAAATCCCAGGATCTGTTGACACGCTGGAACGTGTCGCCCAGGCGCAGAATCGAAACTGCTGTTGCCCAGGCAGAAATACAAGAGAGGAAGGAGTCCTCCAAACTATGAACCGCGCTTCTTTAGTCCTTATGTTGGCAGCAAGCATGTTGGCGACGGTAGGTTGCGCCAGCAAGAATTACGTCAAACAAGAGACCACCCCGATCATCAACAAGACCAATGAACTCGACGACCTGACCGCGCAGAACAGCAAGGCGATCAAGGACGTTGACGCCCGAGCCCAGGCCGGCATTCAGCAGGTGACTGCCGCCGCTGCCGCCGCCGACCAGAAGGCGCAAGCCGCCGGTCAGCAGGCTGCCAAGCGCAGACCTCAGCCGACAACGCCGTTCACCGGGTTGGCGCGCTCTCTGATGCGGTTGCGAATCTCGACAACTATCACGTCGTCAACGAAGCTGCTGTGCACTTTGGCTTCGACAAGGACTTCCTGACCAAGGACGCCAAAGACGAACTCGACAAGCTGGCGGCCGTCGTTCCCAACACCAAGGGCTACATCATCACGGTGGAAGGTGGAACGGATGCGGTTGGCCCGGCGGACTACAACTACAGTCTGAGCGAGCGGCGCGCGTCGTCGGTGGTCCAGTACCTCGGCTCGAAGTACAACATTCCGGCCCACAAGATTTATGTGATCGGACTGGGCAAGGACAAGCCGGTGGATGACAACAAGACCCATGAAGGACGGGCTGCGAACCGCCGCGTGAGTGTGCGTCTGATGACCAACACCACGGGCGACGCTCCGGCGCCGACCGCAACGGCTACCCCTGCACCGCCTTCGATGTAGAGTTTTTCTCCTCCTCCCCGGAGGACTTCGCCAAAGCCGCTCTGCGAAAGCAGAGCGGCTTTTTTTATTGCAGGCTTCGGGCTTCAGGCGTCCGGGCTTCTGGCTCTCGAGGTGCCGGCAAAGGTTTAGAATATCCTCATGCGAGTCGCGTTTCTGGTTCGCTATCGTGTTCGTCTTTCGCCTTGGCGATCCTGCTTTCGCTTCCGGCTTATGCCCAGCAAGACGATTCCTCTCCCGCGCAATCCGGAAAGCAGCGCGACAAATCCGACGACAACGCGCGTGCCGCCGAGGAAAGCTCCAGCAAAGACACGCGGGTTGATCTGAGTCCGCCGAGCGATGATCAGAAGAACCATCCGCAGAGCGGGGCGGCGATAGTGGATGCGGAAGACGCGGCCTCGGATGTGCAGGAGATGCATCCGTGGGACCCGCACAAAGCGGCGAAGGATGTTGAGGTTGGAGATTTCTACTACAAGCGTAAGAATTATCACGCAGCGCTGGAGCGGTACAAGGAAGCGCTGATTTATAAGCCGAATGATGCGCTGGCGAATTTCCGGCTGGCCGAGTGTTTCGAAAAGACCGGGAACGCGAGCGACGCGGTTGCGCACTATCAGGAATATCTGAAGATCCTGCCGCATGGGCCGCTGGCGTCGGACGCGGAGAAGGCGCTGGAGCGGCTGAAGGCGGACGCGTCAAAGGCAAGCACGGCCCATTAGTCTTCTGTTGCGCGCATCCCTTCTATCAAACTGTCATTCCGAGCCTGCTTTACGGCGAGGAACCTGCTGTTCGCATGCAGCATTGGCGCCGGCGGCGAAAAGCAGGTTCCTCTGCGCCTGCGGCGCCTCGGAATGACAACGCGTATTCTGGGATCCCTAGAAATGTTGGGTCAACTCTGCAAAGGCATTCAGCACCAGCAATCTGCGCGGCGCTGTTGCAGGAGCCAGGTCCTCGTACTCCAGAATCCAGGTATCGTCGTGGGGCACGAAGATGGCGTTGAGACCCGCGCCTAACGCGGGATTAATGTCGGATTTGGGGCTGTTGCCGACCATCCACGTGCGCTCGTTCACCAATTCATATTTGCCAACGACTTCGTGATACGCGGAGATCGTCTTATCGGCGACGACTTCGACGGCGGAGAAGTATTGTTTGAGTCCGGAGCGCTCGACCTTTCCGGACTGTTCGGCCAAATCGCCCTTGGTGACGAGAATCAGATTGTGCCGGTCGGCGAGGTATTGCAAGGTTTCGGTGACCTGCGGCAGAAGCTGCACCGGCTGCTCGGCGATGGTGCGGGCGAATCCGCGAATCGTTTGGTGCAGGCCGCCAGTGAGCGGTTCGACGGAGATGCGCTCGAAGGTTTTGACGAGGGCGTGCTCAAAGCTGTGTAGGCCATAGCCGTGGCTGACGATGCACTCGCGCTCGACATCGTTGAGAATCTCGCGGACTTCGGCGGGGGACCGCTCACGGTGATTCAGAAACGAAATGAAATCGGCGATAGCGCGCTCGAAATAGATGTTGTTTTCCCAAAGCGTGTCGTCGGCGTCGATCAAAAGCGCCTGGGGTTCTGGCAACGAGGTCACGTGAATATGATAGCGGTTTCGCGAAACACGTGAGGGCAGGGTAGGAGGAGTCCGCGAAAATTCTCTGTTAGAATCGGCGATGATGAAAGCCCCAGGGGTAGTATTCGCAGCTGTTCTGGTAGTGGTTTCCGCTTCATATTCGGTTTTCTCTCAAGCCAATCAGAAACACCCGGTTGCACAGACGAAAACGCCGACGGCCGCCGATCTTCACATTGTGCCTGATCTGGCGCAGCGGCTGGCGCGGTTCCGGCAAGTGCAGATGCCGTTCCACAACGGGGACTTTAGCCCTCGCGAACAGCAACTCGTCGCCAAGCTTGTGGACGCCTGCCGTTATCTGGATGACATTTACTGGCGCCAGGTAGATCCCGAGGGGCTGGAACTTTACAAGTCGCTGGAGAATGTGACCGATCCGAAATTGGTCGACCTGCGGCGCTATTTGTGGATCAACGGATCACGTTTTGATTTGCTCGACGGCAACCAGCCGTTTGTGGGGACTCAGCCGATGCCTCCGGGACGCGGCTCCTATCCGGCGGGCCTGACGCGCGATCAGATCGAGCAGTATGTAAAAGATCATCCGGAAAAGCGCGCGCAAGATTTATAGCCCGACCACGATTGTGCGCTGGAACGGAAAGGACTTGGAAGGTATTCCCTACCACGTGGCTTTCCGCGAGTTTCTTGAACCGGCGGCTGCGGACTTGCGCGCGGCTGCGGATTTGAGCGCCGATGCTGCCTTTGCGAATTATTTGCGCATGCGCGCCGATGCGCTGCTGACCGACGACTACTTCGACAGTGACATTGCGTGGATGGAACTCAAGCGGCCGAAATTCGACCTGATCTTTGCGCCCTATGAAGTCTACGACGACACACTGCTGGGGGTGAAGGCGACGTACGGCGCCTCGGTGCTGATGCGCGATGAAGAAGAGAGCCGCAAGATGGAAACGTTTCAGAAATATGTTCCCGACATTCAGGATGCGTTGCCCGTGGCGGAGCGCGACCGGCCGTCGAAGCAGGGCCTCGAAACTCCCATGGAAGTGGTGGACGCGCCCTTTCGCACCGGCGACCTGGGGCATGGCTACCAGGCGGTGGCCGACAATCTGCCCAACGATCCGAAGAGTCCACGAGTTGAAGGGCAGCAAGAAAATGTTCTTCAAGAACTTCATGGACGCGCGGGTGAACTACGTGATTCTTCCGCTGGCGAACTACATGATGCCCGCCGACCAGGCGGCGCAGGCTTCGGCGCGAAGGATATCTGCTGGGCACCATCATGCACGAGATTTGTCACGGACTTGGGGCCGGACTTTGCGCACAATGCGAGCGGGGAGAAGATCGATATCCGTGAGGCGATTGGGCCGGCGTATAGCGGCCTCGAAGAAGCCAAGGCCGACGTGGTGGGAATGTTCAGCCTGAAGTGGCTGGTGGACCACGGCGTGCTGCCGAAAGAAAAACTGAATGAGTACTACGCGTCGTATCTGGCGGGAATGTTCCGCACCCTGCGTTTTGGAGCCGGCGAGGCCCACGGCCGCGCGGAGATGATGGAATTCAACTACTACCTGGAGCACGGAGCGGTCAAGCGCGAGGCCTCGGGAAAGTATTCGGTGGATTTCGACAAGATGCCGGGGCAGATCGAGAACCTGGCCAAAGAATTGTTGGAGATCGAGGCCACTGGCGATCGCGCGCGGGCCGAGGCGTGGTTCACGAAATACGATGTGATTCCGCCAGAGCTGCAGGAGTCGCTGGACAAGGCGAAGGATGTGCCGGTGGATGTGGATCCGATCTTTTCTTTTCCGCGAGAGGTGAAGTAGCCATCAGCGCTCAGCCTTCAGCCATCACCTTGGTTCCTGCTAGCGGTCGGCCGCGGGTTGTCACCCTTGCGCCGGTGCTGATCGCGGCTTCCGTGGCGCTGGTTCATCTGCTGACCAATCACAACTATGGGTGGCATCGCGATGAGCTGCAGGTGCTGAGCGATGCCCGGCACCTGGACTGGGGGTTCGTGCCGTATCCGCCGCTGACGCCGTTTGTGGAGCGGATAGGGATGGCTGTCTTCGGCCTTTCGTTGACTGGGCTGCGGATGTTTTCGGTGATCGCGCAGGCGCTGGCAATCGTCGTCACCGGGCTGATGGCGCGGGAACTTGGCGGTGGGCGATTGGCGCAGGTTACGGCGGCGCTGGCAGTTGCGCTTTCTCCGCTGCCGCTTTTCGAGGGGACGGAGTTCCAATACTCGACTTACGATTATTTGTGGTGGGTGCTGATTGCGTATTTCGTGATTCGCCTGCTGAAGACGGAAGATTCGCACTGGTGGCTGGCGATTGGCGCGACGGTCGGCGTCGGCTTGCAGACCAAGTACACAATTTGCTTTCTGGTCGCCGGAATTGTGGCGGGTCTGCTGCTGACGAGGGAACGACGCTTTCTTCTGAATGGATGGTTCTGGGGCGGGGCGGCTCTGGCGCTGCTGATTTTTCTGCCGAATCTGGTTTGGCAGATACGACATGGGTTCATCTCCCTGCACTTCTTGCAGCACATTCATGCGCGCGATGTGGGCGAGGGGCGGGCGCAGGGTTTTGTGCGCGATCAGTTTCTGATCTGCACGAATCTGTTTGCGGCCCCGCTGTGGATTGCGGGGCTAGTGGCCTTCTTGCGCGACCGGCGATACCGGATGCTGGCATGGATGTATCTGGTGCCATTCGCGCTCTTCTTCATCGGAAAGGGACGCGGGTACTATCTGGCGGCGGCGTATCCCATGCTGATGGCGATGGGCGCGGTGGCGGGAGAGCGCTGGGTTGGGTCGCTTGCACGTGGCTGGCGGTGGGCCACAGAAGCGTGTACTCTTCGCTGGCATGGCGGCGGTCGGGCTATACGTCTGCGCGCTGATTTTGCCGATCGCCTCCAGCGGAAGGCTCAGGGATTTCGCGCTGGCGAATAATGGCGATCTGCGCGAGGAGATTGGGTGGAACGAGCTGGTCAAGACGGTTGCTGGCATTCGCGACTCGTTGCCTGCGGAGCAGCGGCGGAGTATCGGAGTGTTAGTCGGAAATTATGGCGAGCAGGGCGCGATTGAGATTCTGGGGGCGCCCTATCACGTGCCGACGCCGATCAGCATGACCAACTCGGCGTGGTTGCGAGGGTATCCGGTGCCGCCGCCTTCGACGTTGATTGTGGTTGGCTTTTCGCGCGAGGACGCCGACCAGGCATTTACAGGCTGCCAACTGGCGGGGCATAACGGTAATCTTTATGGGATCAAGAACGAGGAGAGCGAAGACCATCCCGACATTTTTGTGTGCGGTGGGCCGCGGTTGGGGTGGGTGGAGTTTTGGAAGGAGTATCAGGCATTTGGGTGAGGGGCTTTCGCCGCTTGATTATCAATAGACTAGTTGATAGACTAGTTGTATGAAAACGGTTGGAGCCTTCGAGGCCAAGACCCATCTAAACGAGCTGCTGCAAAAGGTTTCCAAGGGCGAAACCATTCGCATCACGCTGCGCGGCGTTCCGATAGCGAAGCTGGTTCCGGATGACGAAGGCGAGCGCAAGGACCTCAAGGAAGTTGTGCGCGAGATTCGCGAGATTCGAAAGGGTGCGTCGCTTGGAGGGTTAACCATACGCGAGCTGATCGATGAAGGCCGGCGCTATTAAGCGGCTGGTGCTGGATGCGTCCGTGGCGGTGGCGTGGTGTTTTCCGGACGAGAGCACGCCCTTCACCGAGGGAGTGCTGGATCTGCTCGCGTCCGGGACTGAAGCGCTGGCGGCAGCCATTTGGCCGTTTGAGGTGGCAAATGCGCTGCTGATGGGAGAGAGGCGCAAACGCATCTCGGTGGCGCAGGTCACCACCGTGCTGCAGCGTATCTCTGCTCTCCCGATCACGATAGATCCCATCCGTCCCGATACGGCATTCGGTCAGATTTTGTCCGTCGCTCGCCAGGAACAACTAACGGAATACGATGCGGCTTACCTGGAGCTCGCTCTGCGTGAAGGTCTGCCTTTGGCCACGCTGGACACGGGATTGCGGCGAGCGGCGCGGAATGCAGGAATAGGGTTGGTCGCAATCTAGCTTCAAACGGGGGCGGCGTGTCGCAGGAGCAGCCGCTTTGCTTGAGGAAATATCCGGGGTTATGGCGTAGTCTTCCAGCCGTAGGATCGTAGGTAGTCTTCTTGATTTTTTTTGTCCTCCTCTGGTGTGGAACAGGGTGGCAAGGGTTTGTCGGTCCCGTACATTTCCCTGGTTATGTTAGGTACTGCACCATAGCTTCCACTGCAGTCGAGCTCCCCTACGTTCTGAAATCTATTGATCGGATCGAACAGGTATCTCATCGTCGCTTGTTTGCAGAAGTAATGCCCGAAAGAATCGCAATATTGGACAGTGGCAGAAACCATAACCGCCGCGGTGGGATCCATTCGATCTCGATCGAGCATTTGTTGAGTAAAGGGCTTTTCTACAGCATACGCGTAGTCCGATGAACCGCCGATTGTCGGGCATCCTCTTTCCGCCGTCTGCCATCGTCCGTTTCCGTCTTTACCCATCTGGCGAATCAGGATATTTCCTTCTGTTTGCGACAGATGGCCGGTGGCTGGATAAGCAGAAGTGGTAGTAGTGATGCACGCAGTGCGTGCGGGAAGATGGCCGGCGTTTTGCAGATGCACAAGAATTCCAACCCAGCCATCAGGGGTTTTTGACTCCTTCAATGCCGCCAAAGTGCCATCTCTACTCCCGAAGACAACATCCGGTTGCTGAGAAACACTGAAAAATCCTTGGTTTTGTTCGATAGCTTGCCTGCTATAGCAAGCTTGAAATGCGGTGGCGACAGGCGCCCAAGGTTCCGACGCCCACCATAACCTTGATCCCTACTCTCCACCAAGGGCTGGTTTTGTTTTTTCCATGCCCGGATTGACCTGTGTCCGCTGTAACTGACATGCTATCGAGCACGGCATTAGCAGATGGCTTTGGCGCGGATTGCTTGCTTCCGTCGTCGGGGCTGTTTTGCAGGTTTCCAAGGCCACGCGTCGTCGGTGCGTACGTCCTCGGACGAGCTATTGCGACTGCGCCTAACACCGAGACTAGGATACCGAGCAGGCCAAGGGGCCAAAAGGAGGTTTGAGCACGGGATGAGGGCTCTTTCTCAGATTTCAACAGAACACTCCAAATCACCTACCCCACAAACTCCACCCGCGGCTCAACCGAAATAATCCCCGCGTGATACCCCATGTCCAGCAACCGGCGAATCGCTTCTTTCCCATCCACCCCGTAGTCAAGCGTGCGTTCGTTTACGTACATGCCGACGAAGCGGTCGGCCATTTGGGGATCTAAATCGCGGGCGAACTGCATGGCGTAGGCGAGGGCCTGCTCGCGGTGGTCGAGCGCGTACTGAATGCTGTCGCGCAGGGCGGTGGAGACGGTCGAGATCAACTCGGGGCCGAGGCTGCGGCGGATGGCGTTGCCTCCGAGGGGCAGGGGCAGGCCGGTGGTTTGCTGCCACCACTTGCCGAGGTCCACGATGCGGTGCAGGCCGGCCTGATCGTAGGTGAGCTGGCCTTCGTGGATGATTAATCCGGCTTCGTACTTGCCGGCCAGCACGCTGGGGATGATCTGATCGAAGGGGACGACTTCAGTCTCGATTCCGGGCGCGAACAACTTCAGCGCGAGATACGCAGTAGTAAGTTTGCCGGGGATGGCGATTACTTTGTTCTTGATTTCGCTGAGCGCGAAGGCACGCGGGGCGATGATCATGGGGCCATAGCCTTCGCCGACGCTGCCGCCGCAAGTCATGAGCGCGTAGTGGTCCTGTATATAAGGATAGGCGTGGAAGGAAACGGCGGTGACATCGTAAACGCCGTCGCCGTCTGCACTCATCGCCTGCTGGTTCAGGGTTTGGATGTCGCAAAGAGTGTGGGTGAAGCGCAGGCCGGGGACCTGGACCTTGCTGGTGGCGAGGCCGTAGAACATGAAGGCGTCGTCGGAGTCGGGGCTGTGGGCGATGCTGATTTCGCGGCTTTCAACGGCGGTAAGGCTGGACAAAGTTTTCTCCCTAGAGGTCGTGCTCGGATTCGTGGTGCTCTTGATCTGGCGGGCGGTTCTCGGCTTTGGTCAGGCCCTGGCGCACGCGAACATATGCGGACAAAGCGGCCCACACTACAGCCCCGGCGGCGACAAGTACGATCAAGAACCACCAGATCATCCGCACGAGATTAAGGATACCAAAGTGTGGAGGGCGGTGGCTGAGAAGGGGAAGGCGGCGGCATAAGAGTAATCGAGATTTATCAACAAGGTTTGGCCATCAAATTCTTTGAGGACTTACGGGGAAGTCTTGGGAACACGGATGCGAACCAGGCGATGCTCCGCGAATCCTAATGTGATGATCTTGGCACGTTGCGAGTGTGCAACGCCTGGATAGAACCAGAGCGATGGCTTTGTACTTTGATCTTGTCGAAAGCGTCGTTCCTGATCGGGCGACCATACATAAGCTCCAATCACGTATTTGCCCGGCGCAAGCGGGCCCTCGCTGAACCTTCCTTGTGAATTGGTTTCATTGCCCCACCACCAATTATCCAATCCCGTGAGATCGTTCGCATTCCATAGACGCAAGCGGGCACTGGGGAGCGGTCTTCCATGGCTGTCAACGACAGTTCCGGATATCTCGCCGTCGGGAAGCGCTACCAGTTCAAGTTCTGTGCACGAATCGGTCCCCACTCTGATTGTCCCAGGATTGATGGGTACGTGGTCTCGAATGCGGTAGCCACGACCGAAGCCGACGCGGTAACCCTTCATTAACGTGGGAGCCAGCGTGTACGTCGTCGCGAGAACCCCCGTCAAAAGAAAGCTCCCATCTTCCAGAACCGGAGCGGTCAATTCTGTGCCCCTCTTAGGCACAAGAGCAACAGTCTGGCCGAGAGCCGGAGTCTTCTTGCTGGCCTCGCTCTGGATGTTGTATGTCCCAAGGACTAGTGGCCGTTGGAGCGCGCTAAGCGTGCGATATGCCTTGATCTTTTCGGTAGCATTTGACGCAAGCGTAGTCCCACTGCAATGGTTGGTTCGCAAGTGGCCATCACCAGCCGACTTGTCCAAAAAAACTCCTCCATAAACGCCTGCATAAACAAGGTACTTCTCCCCCTTCTTGAAGTACAGCTCCCCAGGTTTGTACTCGAAGCCACAGCTGCCCAGGAATTTCGTAACGCGAACGGACAATTCGTGGGCAGGAGCACCCTTAAAAACCTGCTCCACGGAGAAGTTCACGATGACCTCGTCCCTGAACATAGCAAGTTGGTCTCTCAGGGCCATACCCGAATAAGTCTTGGAGAACGACCAGAACTCCGTCCAAGGACGATTGTCGATGGACCTGACTGTTCCAAGGAAGATGACACCAGAAGTCGACAGTGAATTGCACGGGCTTTGAGGTACGCTCGAGCACTGGCAAGCATTCGCCGTGTGTACGAGCGCTACGGACAGGGTGCAGCCAATAACGGCAGCACGAATTTGAACCCGAACGCCGCTAAGAAGCCGAGGGGCTTTCACTCTTCTATAGACACTACTCCGGGGATGTTTGCTCCACCAGAGTTCTTCCAGATTGCCCGATTACTTTCGTAAAAGGGTGCGATTCACTCACTTGCCTGACACAGACATCAGGTGTTCGATCTCATCGGGCGACTGCGGCAGAGCCTCGGTCAGGCGGATCAGCTTGCCGTCTTTGTCCACGTAGTACATGTCTTCGATGCGGACGCCGATTTTTTCTTCGGGGATGTAGATGCCCGGCTCGATGGTGAAAATCATGCCGGGGGCGAGTGGGACGGTGTAGTCGCCGGGGTCGTGGACGGCCAGTCCAACGTAGTGGCCGAGGCCGTGGATGAAGTATTTGCCCAGCGGGTCGCCGTGCAAATCTTTGCCGTGGGTGTTGATGTAGTCGTAGGCAGCCTGGTAGATGGTGTCGGATTGGCCTTTTTGCAGATGCGATTTGCCGGATACGAATGCCGCCATGGCGGCCTTCTGCGCGCCGAGGACGATTTCATAAATCTCGCGCTGGCGGGGCGTGAATTTTCCGTTCGCGGGCATGGTCCGTGTGATGTCGGAGGCGTACAGGGAATATTCGCCGGCGGCGTCGATGAGGACGAGATCGCCAGATTGAACGGTGCCGTCGTCGTCGGAGTAGTGCAGCACGGTGGAATTGCGTCCCGAGCCGACGATGGGCGAGTACGCCGGGCGTTCACAGCCACGCTTGCCCCACTCGTATTGAAGAAGCGAGGAGAGTTCGCGTTCGGTCATGCCGGGCTTGATGGCTCGAATGGCGGCGAATTGCGCGGCGATGGAAGCGTTCGTAGCTTTGCGGACGAGTTCGACTTCGCCAGCGTCTTTCACGGTTCGGAGTGATCCGAGCAACGGGCGGATGTCGGCGTATGAAGTGCCGACGGGAAATGCGTTCGCAGTTTTCAACCACGCCAGCGGCTGGGTGGAGTTGGAATCATCGCCGGCCGTCGGAACGTCGGTATAGATCTTTATGCCGCGCAAGGGGAAAAGGCCGACCAGATCGTCACGCATGCGATCGAGACTCTCGACGCGATCGACTCCGGTTAGTTCCGCGGCCTTCGCGTTCTCCGGGCCAAGCTTGGGACCGGTCCAGCGCTCTTCGGAATAATTGCGGCTGGGGAGGAAGAGGATTTCGCTATAAGGCCGGGCGGGTAAGTCATCCTTTGCTTCGCGGGCGGAAACGACCAGCAGAGCGGCGCCGGGTTCGGGCCATCCGGTGAGGTAATAGAAATTATCGTCGGGGCGATAGCCATAGATGGCGTTGGGGCCTTCGGCTTCGGGTGGTGAGAACACCAGTGCGACGCCACCGTCGAGCTTGGCCGCTAGTTTTTCGCGGCGGGCGTGGTAGTCGGAGTTGGGTTGGCGGTCGAGCGCGGCCAGGGGCAGTGAGACGAGGCAGGCGAGTATCGCTAGAAATCCAATTTGCTTTTTCATGATTTAGACCCCGACTGGGAATGGCTTGGTATGGTTCTCAGCCGCGCTGAGTGTACAGCCCGGAGAAGCGGCCTTGCAAGAGCGACATCAGTCCGGTGTACCAGTAGCCGACGACAAAAAGCATCAGGAACGGAACGGTGAGGTAATTTTCGTTCTGCACCGCGTAGATGACCGTCATGGCGAAATAGCTGCCGATCAGCAGTTCGATCCAGGGGACCCAGCCCAGGCGCTTGCGGTACTTCGCGGCGTGAAGTTTGTCCTTTTTGTTCTCGACACGATATTTCGGGGTGCGGGCGAATGCGCTCTGCTTTCCGACCAGCGCTTCAAGAACCGCGATGGTGTTGGTGACGGTGAGGCCGATGCCGAGCGCCATCAGAAACGGAATGTAGAGCAGCGCTCGCGGCCATGTTCGCGGGAATAGCTCGCGCTGCGAAACCAAGTAGAAACTGGAAATGGAAAACGTCGAAACCAGGAACAGCGGGACGTCGATGTAGAGCATCTGAAACCAGCCCTGGTAGAAGCGGATGACCATGGCCGGGAGCAGAAGCACGGACAGGATCACCATCAGCGGATAGCTCATGTTCGCGGTCAGGTGATAGCAGGCTTCGAGCTTCACGCGGAAGGGCTGATCGCTCTTGAGCACGCGCGGCAGAATTTTCTTTCCAGTTTGGATCAGGCCTTTGGCCCAGCGGGCCTGCTGCGTCTTGAACGCGGTCATTTCGACCGGAAGCTCGGCGGGGCACTCGATGTCCTGGCGATAGATGAACTTCCATCCCTTGAGCTGGGCGCGGTAAGAGAGGTCGGTGTCTTCGGTCAGGGTGTCGTGCTGCCAGCCGCCGGCTTCTTCAATGGCGTGCCGTCGCCAGATTCCGGCGGTGCCGTTGAAGTTGAAAAACACATCGTGGCGGGCGCGGCCGGAGTGCTCGAGGACGAAGTGTCCGTCGAGCAGGATGGCCTCGACTTCGGTGAGGAAGGAATAATTGCGGTTGATGTGGGTCCAGCGGGTCTGCACCATGCCGACTTTGGGGTCGGTGAAGTGATGAATGGTGCGCAGCAGGAAATCCGGCGGCGGGACGAAGTCGGCGTCGAAGATGGCGACGAATTCGCCGGTGGCAGTTTTCAGGCCTTCGTGCAGAGCGCCGGCTTTGTAGCCCTCGCGATTGGTGCGGTGAATGTAGCGGACCGGATGTCCCTGGGCGGCGTAGTGCTCGACCAGGCCGCGGGCGACTTCGACGGTTTCGTCGGTCGAGTCGTCGAGCAGTTGGATGTCGAGCTTCTCGCGGGGATAGTCGAGGCGGCAGATGGCTTGCAGCAGGCGATCCACGACGTACTGCTCGTTGAAAATCGGGAGCTGGACGGTGACTCGAGGCAGGTCGGCGAAGTTCTTCGGCCGGCTCCAGCGTGCGATTTTTCTTCTTCTTGTAATAAAGATAGACCAGGGTGTAGCGGTGGAAGCCGTATCCGGCGAGCAGAATCAGGACGATGAAATACGGGATGAGCAGGGCCATGTCGAAGCCGTTGGCTTTGTACAGCCCTTTGAAGGTGGTGTCGAAGAAGTGCTGGCGAACGTATTGCGAGAAGCCGCGCTGGGCAAGCAGAACGGCGAAGGCTGGGACTGGCAAGGTCATGTTTACGGGGATGGCCCGCCCAGACGGAAGGCGAGTCGCACCGGAAGGCTCTATTGTAAACGAGGTAGTCGAAGGGCGGGACAGCGCCCGAAGGCCATCGGCACTTGCCAGGCGATAGAGCAGATGACCGCGAGATCCCTCGCCCCGCTGGAGAAAGCGCGGGGACTTCGGTATGACGCCCAGCTAGGATTCGAATTAGCCGCTCTCGACCGAGAGCACGGCTTTCAAATTGAACCACTGTCCTAGGGCTGGTTTTCGGCGGGTAGTTTGAGCACAACGCCTTTGCGCTCTCCGGGGTCGAGGTTGACGGTCTGGCCAGAGGCCTCGTGGGCGGCCACGAAATCAGGATCGGTGATGTCGTCAGCGAGGTCGTCCAGCGTAAGAACTTGATATTCGCCGGGATTCAGTCCACGCATGGCAAAGTGCCCTTGGCGGTCGGTTTCAACTTGCTGAAAGATGTCACGGCGCTTGCGGCGGCTGGCGTCGGGGATGCAGACTACAGGAATTCCGGCGACGGGCTTGCCGTCATCGTCCACAACGTTGCCCTCGATGGAGCTGCCCTGGGCGCTGGCGACGATTTCGAGCGAAGTCAGTCCGCCGGTGAGTCGAGAAGCCTGAGTCACCAACGTCCTTTCCGTTCAGGACTACTTCTTTCACCATGAAGTCGCGCCAGGACTCGCCACTGGAATTAGAGGTGACGACCACGTGATAGGTCCCGGCGGGGGCCTCTACGTTGAACGATCCGTCCTTGGCGACTTTGCCGATAACCGGGACGTCTGAACTATCACGGTTGTCCGGGATCCATCTGGATGTTCAGCTGCGTCCAGTCGGGGGTCTGGCCATTGTTTGTGTCCATGCGAAAGCGGCCACGAATCTGGCTGGGCGGCTCAGGGGAGAGCTGAACCCCGTCAGCGTCGGCGCCACGAACTTCGATGGTTTGTCCGGTGGGAAACATGCGCCACGCGCCCCCACTCTGGGCCGTGACCTGAGCCCTATAGATTCCCGGTAGAACGCCGGTCACTTCGAACCTGCCGTTGGGCTGGATGGGAGCTTGAAACTCCCGGTCCTCCTGGTCACCTTTCATCGTCACCATCTGACTTCCAAACCGTGAACCAGCGGATTGACTCGCGGGCGCCAAACCGGAGACGCTGCCGCGAACGGCAAAAGTGCGGCTGGAAACTAGGTTGAAGTTGGCGCCCACCTCGTCTCCGGCATGGACCGCGACCTTGGTTGCCTGGTGTTCGTCTGTGGTTCCCGGATAATACGTGGGAGCATACACTCTGGCTTCGTTTGGATTGGATCCGGTCAGGACCGGTCTTTGCGAAGCCACAGCCACGACAAGGTATTCGCCACCTGTAAGGCCTGCAATCCGGTATTCGCCCAAGTCGTTGGTCTGTGCATTGGCCACGTTGTTACGGCTGGTCGGAGATGCCGCAGTTACTTGCGCTCCTGGCACAGGGTCACCGTCTTCGTCCACGATCTTTCCCTGAATCACTCCTGCGGGCAACATGCGGAAGAGCAGGCCGGTGACGTCCTGACCTGCGGCAATGGAAAGCGACGCTGACGAATATGTCCGCGACCTGTGGTTCGTGGTGATAAAGCCGTTGCGATCCAGGGTGACCCGATAGTCTCCGGGTTGTACTCCGTCAACTTGAAAATGGCCTTGGGCGTCGGTCGCGGAGGAGTATTGCTGCCGGCTTGCGTCGCCACCCATCATCGGCACAAGCGTGACGGCGACTTTCTTGAGTGGCATCCCTCCGGGATCTTGCACCACCTGGCCCGCGACAGTTGACGTGGGTGGTTTTGCGGGAGGAGTGGCTTGAGCGGCCGAAACCGAGAACAGCAGCAGAGAGCCGAAAGCCACCATCGCGAAGCGCATATCAGATTGGACGCACGAATCGGCGCAATGGTTCCCTGTGCTCGAACGACCTGATCAGTGCCACCGGCAGTAACCAGCAAAACGACCGATCCCAAGGGGTGCCATGATATCCTGAATACAGTAGCTGCGTTCGTCCTTTTGGGCAATTCCTCCGCAGTTCCCTAGAGAAATTAAGCGGTTTCCTAGAGACGAAAGAAGAGAAGCAAAGAACCATGATTTCAGTCGGCAATGTGTCCATGCGCTACGGCGCCAAAATTCTGTTTGATGAAGTATCCACAGGCTTTACGCCGGGGAAACGCTATGGCCTGACGGGGCCGAACGGGGCGGGGAAGTCCACGTTTATGAAGCTGCTGTCGGGCGAACTGGAGCCGCAGAAGGGGACGGTCGTGCGTCCGAAAAAGCTGGGGGTGTTGAGCCAGGACCAGTTTGCTTTTGACAAGTATCGGGTGATCGATACCGTCATCATGGGCAACAAGCGGCTGTGGACAGCGCTCGAAGAGCGCGACAAGCTTTACGCGAAGCCGGAGATGACCGACGCCGACGGCATGAGGCTGGGCGAACTGGAAGGCATTGTTGGCGAGGAAGACGGCTACACCGCCGAGACCGACGCCGCCGTTCTGCTGCAAGGCCTGGACATTCCCGACGAAATGCACGAACGAAAAATGGGCGAGCTGCCGGGCGGACATAAAGTTCGCGTGCTGCTGGCGCAGGCGCTGTTTGGGCATCCGCAAGCCCTGCTGCTCGACGAGCCTACCAACCATTTGGATTTGGATTCGATCCACTGGCTGCAGGGATTTCTGAATCAGTTTGAAGGCGTGCTGATTGTGATCTCGCACGACCGGCATTTTCTAAACCGCGTGTGCACCCACATCGCCGACATCGACTACGAAACCATCATCACTTATACCGGCACCTACGACGACATGGTGGTCGCGAAGACGCAGGTGCGCTCGCAGATTGAAAGTCAAAACGCGCAGCGGGAAAAGAAAATTTCGCAGTTGAACGACTTCATCGCGCGGTTCTCGGCGGGAACGCGGTCGAGCCAGGTGCAGTCGCGGCGCAAGGAAGTGGAGCGTCTTGCAGGTGACGGAACTGGCGCGGTCGAACATTCAGCGTCCATATTTGAAGTTTGAGCAGAAGCGGCCGTCGGGGAAACACATTCTGGAAATTGAAGGCATCAACAAGGCGTACGGCGAGACTCCGGTGGTGCGTAACTTCACCGCCAGCGTGACTCGCGGCGAAAAGATCGCGCTAATGGGCCGCAACGGCGCGGGCAAAACCACGCTGGTGAATGCGCTGCTGGCGAATGCTCCGACCATCACCAATGCCGAGCTGCGCAAGACCAGCGGCTACGACGGCGATTTTATCGACGACGGAAAAGTGATCTGGGGGCATGAAGCTTCGGTCGGATACTTCGCCCAGGACCACAGGGCGCTGATCGAGCCGGGGACGACGGCGTTCGAATGGCTGCATCAGTGGGACCCGGCGGCGTCAACGGAAGAAATTCGCGGCCTGCTGGGCCAGATGCTTTTCCCGCGCGAAGACGCCGACAAGAAGACCGAAATTCTTTCCGGCGGAGAGGCCAGCCGGCTGCTGTTCTGCAAACTCATGCTGCAGAAGCCGAACGTGCTGGTGTTCGACGAGCCGACCAATCACCTTGATCTCGAGTCGATCAATGCGCTGAACATCGCGCTGCAGCGGTTTCAGGGGACGGTGTTCCTGGTCTCGCATGACGAAGATCTGGTCGACGAAGTGGCGACGCGGATCTGGCACTTCGAGGGCGATCATAAGATCACCGACTTCAAGGGCGCGTACGAGGAGTATCAGTCGGTGGTGGCGTAGGCCCTATCAAGGAACGTTATGGGTGCCCCATTTCTCGCGTTCTTTGCGAGAAGTGGGGCTTTTCTTCGGCAGCCTTGGCCGGTCCAGAAAAGCCCCATGTCTCGAAAATCACGAGACATGGGGCACCCTTTGTGTTTCCGGCGCGAGAATTGAGGCAGTCGACTAAGCGGCCCTGCCACTCGGTCGAACTTCAGCAACCGAACCGCGGCGGAATCCCTTCACCGCGAAAATTGTCAGCACGATGAAAGCTACGAGACGAGTCCTTGCGCGATCGCGAAGGGCGGTTCTTTCTGGGCGGGGGCCAGTGCCTTCAGAGCGGGAATCTTTTCGAACGACTGGACCACCAGCACAAACACGTTGAAATACTGCGCGATCATCGCGGTGATGACGTAAGTCGTCCGCCACGGCGCCGGCGAGGTGCAGGGCGTAGCGCGCGAGGATGGCGATCGCCAGCACCACCAGCGACAGGATGCCCGATCTTAATTCCGGGCGTGATGTGATCGTTGGGGAAGCAGAAGCCGGTCACGCTGGTCAGAACAGTCGTGGTGAGGAACAGCGCAGTCATTCCGTCGAGCCGCTTGCCGCCGATCATGCCGAACAGGACGACGAAGCCTGAGGCAATCCCGACCAGGCTGATCAACACGTGGATGAGTGTGTAAGTAGCGGCGGGCATGCCGAGAATCGTGTCCGTGGTGACCGGCGTCATGGCTGGAAGAATCCTTTCTGCGAAAAGCGTCCTGATGGTATCCCGCGACGGAGAAAATTTCCATGCTTACGAAGTAGTTAAGCATTGCAGGATGCCGAAGTCGCGCTTAGATTCGCAGAAGGATGCCCATGAAAATCTTTTCGCTCAACGTCGGCCTGCCGCGTGAAGTCGTCTGGCATGGGATCAACGTGACTACCGGCATCTTCAAAGATGCCGATCGAGGGCCGAGTCGCGCTGCGCAAGCTGAATCTCGATGGCGACCGGCAAGCCGATCTCACGGTACATGGCGGAGAGTACAAGGCGGTCTATTGTTATCCGCTGGAACATTACGAGTATTGGAGACGGAAACTGCCGGGGCGCGATCTGCCGCTGGGAGTGTTTGGTGAGAACTTCACTGTGGAAGGGATGCTGGAAGACGACGTCCACATCGGCGACCGGTTCGCTGCAGGGACAGCAGAAGTGATCGTCACCCAGCCTCGCCTGCCTTGCTACAAACTCGGCGTGCGCTTCGAAGCCGACGACATGGTCAAGCTGTTTTTCGAAAGCCGCCGCACGGGATTTTATGTTGCCGTGACGAGCGAGGGCGAAGTCGGCGCCGGGGATGCGATCACGCGGATTGCGCGCGGAGCCGAAGGCGTTTCGGTCGCGGATATCACGCGACTCTACGCCGAAAAAAGATACAGCGACGACGATGTCGTGGTGCTGCGCCGCGCCCTGAAGACGGCCGCGCTGCCGGAAAGCTGGAAAGAGTATTTCCGCGAGCAGCTGGAGAGAATTGTTCGGCCAGAGTGAAGATAAAGACAAAAGCGTTAAGACAAGTCCGCGCACCGCTTTTGATATCCTTCTCAAATTATGGAAGCCAAGGGTCTAACTCCAATACTGAACGTATCCGACATCGGCGGCCAGTTTCGCGTGGTTTGAAAAGTGGGGATGGAAGAAGTTGTGGGACTGGGGAACGCCTCCGACGTTTGGCGCGGTCGGCTCGGGGAAAGAAACGTGCATCTTTCTTTGCGATGGCGCGCAGGGAGGCCGCGGCCGCGGCCCGAACACCACCACGTTTCAAGTGGACGGAGACGAAGCGGGCGACAAGGGCGTCTGGATGTCGGTCTGGGTGGACGACGTGGACAAGATGCACAAGCACTGCGTCGCCGCCGGCCTCGAGATCACGTTCCCACCGACCAACATGCCGTGGAACGTCCGCGAAATGCACCTGCGCCATCCCGACGGCCACGTGTTCCGGGTCGGCCGGGGGTTTGAAGAAGAAAAGTGATGCCGTCCTGTCGTAAGCGGCTCAGTTTTCGTGCTCGGGCGTCATCCCGAAGTCCCCGCACTTTCACCAGCGGGCGAGGGATCTCGCGGGGAACTATTTCAAGCCTGAGCTACCCAACCGAGGGGTCCCCGTCCTTTCGCGTCCTGTGCGAAAGGCTGGGATCCCCGACTGCTGGCGCGGCCAAGAGCCAAGAGCCGAACTCACGCCGCTCCAAATCGCTCGGCGGCGCGGGCGCGGGCGCGGGCCTTCGCGGCTTCTTCTGCACGGTTCTTCGGCGGGGCGGTGGTTTCGAGCGCGCGGAGAAGCCGCGCGGAGACGCCGGCCACTTCGTCCACCGCCGCCAGGAACACGGCTTCATTGGCCTTCGACGGTTTGGTGAACCCGCTGATCTTTCTCACAAACTGCAGCGAAGCCGCGCGCACCTCTTCCTCCGTGACCGGCGGATCGAAGTTGAAAAGCGTCTTGATATTTCGGCACATCGGGATGACCTCGGGTTGTTTGAGCGCGCAAGCGGTGAGGCTGCTTTATTGGAGTCCGGGATTATCTTATCAACCCTGTGAGGGATGAACATTCGCTGCGGGCGTCCGTGGTTTCACCAGACACTCTTTACTTTTGAGTAACACTGACGATGACAAGCGCCGCCAGTATGATTAAGGAGAGAACGAACGTGGCGGTGGCAACAGTGGGCAGATAGCTGTTAGGGTGAAGCTTACGGTATTCCTGAATGACCTCTTGAAAACTCCTGCTCCACTCAGAGATCCGGTCTGCCCCCTGAAGTTTCTCGTTGACTCGACTCTTCATAAGAAGCCAGAAGCCATTCGTCGCTATTCCTAGAATGATAAGCGCTGTCAGCGCGTAACCCATAAGTAGTCTGTCCTAAAATTGTCGCTTAGTCTGCGGTGTCGAATTGCCTCCGACGGACACCCATTGTCCTCCATGCAAGTAACGCCAGAATCCAAGCAGCGCCGGCCTGGCCCCCTACCGCCAACATTCCATAGGAAGATCCCAGCTGAAGAACCCATTGGGTAGAGGCGTTCCAAAATACGTGAAATAGGATCGGAAGCAGCAAGCTATAGCCTGTCGTCGAGCAGAGAACCGCTAACGTAATACCACCGGCTACGATGGTAGTGAAGTTTATCAGGAACGAAATCATCCCAACTTGACCTGCCCAGTGGTACAGCGCGAAATGCCAGGCGGCCCACACAACGCCCGTTACAACAGAAGCCTGACCGAGGCCAAGCCGTGCTTCCACCATTGGCAAAAAGTACCCTCGCCACCCAAGTTCCTCCCAGAGCGGCGCCAGTAAGATGTTGGTTGCGAGATACCGAAAAAAGGATGGAAAGTGCAGACGCAAGATTACGCTCGCGTCGAACTGCTCCGCTACTAGTAGCATCAAGAGGTTGGCGGCAATCGGAGCCAGGATCGCGAACATGTAACAAAAGAGAGGGTGGGAAGTTTTTGGGAGGCGGAATTTGTGAATGAGGTTCCCAAGGGAAAGCTCTTCGAACGCAATGACCATTGCGAGCATTGCCGGAACAGCATTGCCAGTTAAGATCAGCAGGCTGTAGTGCACCCCTCCAAACTAGACACAGGGGCCGTGTTTGAAGTGATGGTTTGAACGAAGACCGCACGGGCATCGTGCGGGGTTCGTCCGTGGAGTCCGCGATGCGGACGGTCGTGATTGTACTCCTCGATCCAGCGGGCGATGCTCTGCTTGGCCTGGGCGAAGTTCTGGTATTCGTTGAGCCACACCTCCTCTTCTTTTAAGCTGCGATGAAACCGCTCGATATAGCTGTTGCCCTCGGGATGGTTGTAGGCGGTGCGCCGATGCGTGATGCCCAACTGGTTCAGGGTTTCGACATAACGGGCCGAGGTGAACTGCGTTCCGTTGTCGGTGGTCAAAGTCAAACCCGTTCCACGAGGACCGAAAGGCAACACCTCCAAGACGGCGCGGTTCAGCGCCGCCAGAGCTTCCTCGGTACGACAGCGCAGACTCAAGTCCCAGCCGACGATCTCGCGGGTGCAGCAGTCGATCAACGAAACCAGATACGCCCAACCCACGCTCGGTCCCGCCCAGACCTTGGTCATGTCTGACTGCCAGACGTGATTGGGATACAGCGCTTCCACTTTGCCCCAGTCCTTGCGGCGCGAGATTTGAAAACGGCGCTGACGCACCAGCAGTCCGCGTTCCCGCATCACGCGCAGCGCCCGCTTGCCATTGATCACCAGCCCGTGATGCCGCCCCAACCACCAGACCACTCGGCGATAGCCGTAAGCCGGCTTCTCGCCGCAGGCCAGGATGATCTTCTCATCGTGCGAGCGATCCGCACGGCTGGCGCGTGGCCGCTGTCGATAGTAGAGACTCGACCGGCTGATCTGGAGCGTCTCGGCCACCACCTTCGTTTCGTTCCCTTGGGCTACCAACTCCCGTGCCGACGAATGGGCTTGCCCGCAACTCACTCGCCCAGCACGTTTTTTAAGATCTCGATCTGCAAATGCGACCGGCCCAGCGCCCGCTCCAGTTGCTTGATCCGCTTCTCCTGCTCCACATCGGGCCGCGCGGCTGCGCTTCTCCCCCCAAGCGCAGCCTTGGCTCCTTCTTCGACTTCATCTTTCCAGCGATAGTAAAGCGTGGGTGCGATCTCGTACTTGCGGCACGTCTCGGCGACGTTGCCGCTCTTCAGCCCTTCCAACACAATCTGCCACTTCTCTTCCGGGGTTCTCTGAACTTTCGGCTTTCTTGGCATTCTCGCCTCCTGGCGGAGGCCCCAAGCCTAACTAACTTCCGTGTCCAGTTCTACAGGGGTGCACTACACTTCCATCGCCCAGGGTTACATCGTAGTTCCCGATACACGACACATTGGAAGTGGGATTGACCGCTGAGTTGGTTAACTGGATCTGTCCTGTACTCACGAATTGGAAACCTGATTGTGACTGGTTCCAAGCACCGCCGCCCGGGAGCGGATTCGGCGTCCAAATCTGGCTGTTGTAGTTCAAAGTGATGGAAAAATCGAAGCCATTTCTGCCGGGAAGCTTTAACAGCGGCACTGAAACGTACAGGTTGCCCGTGGCGAGATTGACGTTCTCACGTGCCCCGTCATAAGTCTCGTAAGGGTGCATTCCAGTTTCATTCGGGTTGTTCGGGTCGCTCTGCGAGAAACCCATCCGAGAGATTACGAGAAACCAGAATAGAGCGAGCAAGATACACGCCGACCGCATAGACCCCTCCTAAAGAAGTCCTGTCGAAGCCAATTTGTTTACAGATGGCTGACTTGCGGGGAAGTGCAAGTTTATTACGGACAGATAATTCTCTTCAAAGACAGCCCCCTTAGAGAATCATCCGTTCGCGATAGGGCTAGAAAATTAAGCCAGCGGCGGTGGAAAGTCAAATCAAATATTCAACAGAGTGCTATGTGGAATCTGTGTCGCAACCCGGTGCTTCTTGCTAAATCCAACCAGAAGTGACGCTGTTTTTATTTCTTCATCTTATTTTGCAGATCATGGATAGCCCTTGTCAGTTTTCGGAGATTTCGAGGTCTAATCGTATTTTTCCCTTTCTTGAAATTTCTTATTGCGCACTCGGCGACTCGGGACTTGCGATAGAGCAGCTTCGTGGAAAATTGTTTCGCTTGTGCCCGAATCTCGTCCAGATATTTCAGGTCGACTACTCTCTCGTACTCGCGGCAAGTCTCATCCGTCGCCCGTGGCGAGACTGACGTTCTTACGTCACAATGGGTGCCCCATCCTTTCGCGTTCTTTGCGAAAGGGTGGGAGCCACGGACGCCTGCGGCGTTGGGAGCTTGCCGCCTTGGCCGACGAGACTAAGAGTCGTCGGAAAAGAGTGTCCGACCCACACGAGCCAACCGCGACCAATGCCCGCCGACGCACTATAATGTTTGCTCAATTCGCGAAGTTGTATTCTGGTGTCTGCTTCCTCACACAAGGACTGGAAACGAATGAAGCTCGGAGGATTTCTTCTTGCTGCTATCGGGATGGGCCATCGTAGTCGCGGCCCTGGCGCTACTGCACGGCGGCGCGCTCTCCGCGTTCATCGTCGCCGGACTGGCGGTTGAAATCCTCGGCCTGGCGCTGTTCGCCAAATCCCACATCCCGGTCAGCGAGGACAACGGATGACCTCCGCTCCTTCCGACTCCCTGTTCTCGTTTGCACTCTGCCTATCTTTCATTCTGCTCGTCCCGTTCGCCATTGCCGGCCTGGCTCTTGATCAACGCGGGCCTAGGCCGCTCGCGCAGTGCCGCCCACGCCATGACGTCGTCGCTTTGCGTCATTTGCGTTGCCGTCGCTGGTGTATTTCGCCTGCGGATTCGCGATCCAGGGCTACTCCTTGAGGGCACGTGAAATTCGAGGGCTGGCCTCTGACATGGTCGCGCCAGCCGGCCTTTTTTTTCGAGGAGTGCACTTTGGATCAGGTTCATCCCTGGCGGTCGTGCTCGGACTGCTTAGCGTCGCTCTCGCAGTCGCTGATTCCCCTGGGTGCGGCCGCCGATCGCTGGCGAATCAGTGCAGCTTGCGCCTCGACCGTCTTATTTGCGGGATGCATCTATCCGATATTTGCGCCACTGGGCATGGGGTGGCTCGCTTGCAAGCGCGAAATGGGCTCAGGGGCTACTGTCTTTCATCGATGCCGGCGGCTCCGGCGTAATTCAAGTCACCGGGGGCCTCACCGCCCTCTCCATCGCCTGGCTGCTCGGTCCGCGCCACGGAAAGTATTTGTCCAACGGCATGCCCGCCGCCATCCCCGCGCACAACGGCGTCTATGTTGTGTTCGGTTGCCTGCTGGCATGGATCGGCTGGCTTGGCCTGAATTCCGCAGGCGCCATGCTCTACGCTGGATCGCCTGCCGAGAACTCCGTCTTGGTCGCGATCAACACAACTTTCTCCGCCATGACCGCCGCCCTCACCGCCGCCGCCATGACCAAAATCCGCTTCCGCAAGCCCGACGCCTCGCTGATCGCCAACGGCTGGGTCGGAGGCCTGGTCGCCAGCAGCGCCGGTTGCGCATCGCTCAAGCCCGCCACCGCAGTCCTCACCGGACTCGTCGCCGGCGCGCTCGTGGTCCTGGCAATCGAGTTCCTGGAATTCACTCTGAAAATTGATGACCCCTGCGGATCCATCTCCGTCCACGCCGTCGCAGGAATCTGGGGATTGCTCGCGGTAGGAGTTTTCTCAGGAAGCGGCGGACAACTGTTAGCCCAACTCGTAGGCGTCGCAACCTTGCTGGGATTGATTCTTCCGCTGACCTACGGCCTGAACTGGCTGCTGGGACGATTCATCCCGTATCGCGTCTCCGTGGACGGCGAGCGCCAGGGATTAGACCTGCACGAACTCGGCGCCGACGCCTACCCGGAATTCGTCGTCCACGCCGACGAATTCATGCAGCGGTGAAGTCGTAGCTGCCTAGCTCCTAGCTCGTGTTCCGACGAATCTTCGAGCGAGGAAGCATGTCCCTCACTGCGTCGCTGTTCGCAAGCTCACGTGCCTTCGCTCGCAGGGTCAGCAACTGCGCAGACTCGCTGCTAGAGCTAGCTCTCCTCCACATACGCAATCTGATGCTTGAAAATAAACAGATTCGGCTGACCCGTCCCGCGTGAGCCGCAGCATGTTGCGGTCGTAGTACTCAATCCATCCGCTCACGGTTTCGCCGTCCACCAGTTTGATCGTCACCGGCTGTTGGTTTTCGGTCAGCGACTTGAGGTATGCAACTTCCTGGTTGGTGGAATCCGGAGGAGCAGTCTTGGGTTTGTGTTTGGCGGGACCCACGTCAGGTGGAGACATATTCAAATTGTACAAGCCGCTAGCGAATCTTTGAAGTGTAATACCCGGTGCGATGGCGCGTCTTGTAATTCGCGGCCGAATCAATCCCCGCCAGCTTGACCTCAATCCGCCGGAAATCCGAATCCGCCACGCGCCGGTCGGGATAGTACGCCAGCAGATACTGCGTCCGCAGTTCATCGCTGATGGTTTTGAAAGCCTGATCCAGCTCCGGCAGCGTGGTCGCGTAAAAATATTTCCCGCCGGTATCTTCCGAAAGCTGGATCAGCGCATGCTCGCCGCCAGTGTCGCGCCCTGCGCTGGCCTCAATCGGCACAATGATGATGCTGTAAACAATCGCCTCCGAGATCTGCGCCGCCCGCACCGCTTCCTGGTAATCCATCTTGCTGACCGTGTCGCCGCCGTCGGTAATGACGACCATCACTTTTCTTCCCTGCCGCGGCTCCAGCGCCTCCGAGCCTAGGTAGATCGCGTCATACAAGAGCCGTCGCCGCGCCCAGTTGCAGGTGATCAATGCCGCGGTCAATCGTCTTCAGGTCGGAAGTGAACGGGACCGCCTGGTCCACGATCTCGCTGAACGCATAAACCGACAACCCGTCCACCGGACGCAAGAATCGCTTGTGCAAAACGCCGCGCCGAGTTCAGCTCCAGCGGCAGCAGCCGCCGCGTGCTCAGGCTGGTGTCAACATCGAGCACGATGGAAAGCGGCAACTCCGATTCTTTATCAAACACTGATATCTTCTGCGGCCTGTCGTCTTCGAGCAACTGAAAATTGTCTTTGCTCAGCCCCGCTACCGGCGCGCCGTGCTCGTCCGTCACCGTGACGAAAACGTTGACCAGCTTAACGTCGACCTTGAAGATGGTGTCATCATTTGGCTCGGACGGCTTGCTGGTGGAGGGTTTGGAGCCGGGAACCCATGGCGGTTTTGGCACATCGCTCGACGTCTGGGCGTGGCACACTGCAACCGCCAACAGCAATATGAAGGAAAGGATTTTCATCGGGAGGCTACTCACTTGGATGCGCCACTCGGCGCGATTGGCTGCCCACTACCGCCCGCCGCACCTGCTACCTGCTCCGGAAACGGCTCACCATCCGCCCACACCGCGCCGTCCTCGAAATGCTCTTTCTTCCAGATCGGCACGGTTCGCTTGAGCGTATCAATCAGCCAGCGGCAAGCGTCAAAGGCAGCCGCCCGATGCGCCGAGAAGACGGCGATGAGCACGCTGCTCTCGCCAATCTCCAGCCGGCCCAGGCGATGCACGACGGCGACATTGCGAACCTCAAAGCGTTCGCAGGCCTCGCTGGCGAGTTCTTGCAGCTTGTGGAGCGCCATGTCCTCATAGGATTCGTACTCGAGGTAAAGCGTCCGGCGATCACGGCTGTGATTGCGAACGATACCATCGAAGATCACGACGGCGCCATCCTCGGGCCTTTCCAACGCAGGTACGATGTCATGCGGCACGATTCGTTCGCGCACCAGCCGGACGAAAGGTGCCTCTTGCGGACCACCCCCGCTCACCGGGGGCAGCAGCCCTACTTCATCGCCCGACCGCAGCTTCTCCTCCAGTCCGGCGTACTCCTGATTCACCGAGACCGCGATGGACGAAAGTTTTCCCCGCAGCGTTGCCGACTGCCGCTCATAGTGCCGCACCACATCACCCGCCGTAGCTTCGTCAGGCAGCGTCAGCAAATCCGAGCTGCGGCCAGCCAGGTCTTTCAGCACTCCGAAAAATAGGACTCGAACCTGCATAAGCGAATCGCGGATAGTAGTTTACCGTGCCGCACCCAGCGCGGCGCAATCGCGGCCTGCCTCGCAAAAAAAAGCCAGCCCGATCAACGGGCTGGTCTGGGAGTTGAGGACTACCTCAACGAAACTTCTGCGGCGGTTTGTCTTCCTTCGGCGGCTTCTGCTCTTTGGGAGGCGGCGCCGGCTTTTCGGTCTTCTGCTCCGCCTGATGCGACTCGCGTTGCGGCGGCGGTTCCGAGGGCCGGGCTTCCGGGCGCGGCGCCGGTGCGCGCTGCACTTCCGGCTGCGGCCGAGGCGCAGGAGCCGCATCCTGTCTAGGCGGAGGCGGAGCCGACTGCTCCCTTTGCTCTCTTGTCTCCGGAGCGCGCGGCGCCGCTTCCGGCATTGGCCGCGGAGTTCCTTGCGGGCGCACATTCTCCGTCCCCGCGTTTGGGTCCTGGCGCACCTGTGGCCTCGGAGTTTCCTGACGCACATTCGAATTGGCCGGACCCCGCGGTTCTTGCCCAGCATTGCTCGGACGAGCATTGTCCGGACGAGCATTGTCCGGACCAACGTTGCTCGGACGAGCATCGTTCGACGGCGGAGGCGTCTGCTTCTCCTGCGGCCTCATGGCTGACGGCGGCCGAGGAACTGTTTCGCCCTGGCGCGGATTATTTCCCCGCGCTCCAGGTTGTTGACCCGCATCGCCAGGATGCGCAAACCCACCGCGGTTATTCTCCGGCGGATTGCTCATGCCCGGACGCGGCCCTCCTGACGCTGGTGCCGGCTGCAATGGACGCGCCTCATTCACAGGAGCCATACGGACCATCTTCACCGGCGGAGCCGGCGTCGCACGTTCTGCCCCCTGCACCGGCGCCGGTCGTGCAAAAACCACTGGTTGACGAGTCGCCACCACCGGCCGCCTCATCGCCTGCTCCGGCGGCCTCATCTGCACCGGACGCCCGGCACCCAGCACGCTCTGCGGCGCGGGCCGGATGTTGCTGACGACCTCGCGTCCCACCGGCGCCGACCGGCATCTGCTTCTGCATCCACCCGCACGATATTGTTATGCACCGGCCGCGCATTCACAAACGTATCGTGATTGACCACGGTCACGCTGTTCGTCACCCGCTGATTCACGTAAGTGATGTTGGTCACGTGATTGACCGTCACGTTGTTATAAACATTCGTGACCTGCACCACGTTCACACGCGTGTTGGTGACGTTTACGTTCTGCACATAACGCCGGCTGGTGTCGGTACCAGGGGACAAATACTTCTCCCGGCCCCAGCGGGAACCATCCCACTCCAACTCCCACGCCGACGTGGAAACCGCCGCCGCCGACGAATGCAACCAGCGCCGGCGAATACACTGGCCTCACGGCGACCGGCCCCGGAACCCAGCACCAGCGGCTCTGACATGAACGCCCAGCGGCCGTAGTGGAACGGCGCGAAGCCCCACGGTTCCTGCTCAACCCACGTCCATCCCCACGGAGCAACAAAGACCCAGTGCCCGTAGCGATACGGCGCCCAGTCCACGGGAACGCCTGCCGGTGTCCAAACATTTCCATAGCCGGCAACTTCGTGCCACTGTCCGTAGTCGTCGAGGTCCTCGTAGCCGGTCATTTCATCGGAAACATATTCCCGGCTTTGCAGCTGGTCTTCGCGTTCATCGCGCGACATGGCCCAGCGGCCAAAATCATCGGGCGATCCGATTGCGTGCGACGTCGTAATTCAGCCGGTCAACTCCAGAGAACTGTGCCTTGCTGTCCGGTACCCAGGCGATAAGAATCGCCGCCGCCGGTAACCTCAGCCTTCACCGTTCCAGACGGTCGCGACCGTCTGGTCGCCATTTTCGTTCACGTCCAGCCGAAATTCGCCCGGCTGACTCACATTGAATGCGAGGTTGGGAGCGTCCACTTCGAAGGCGTCGTCGCTGCTCAAAGTGGCGGACGCGGAAAAACACCGATCCCACCGACAAGCGAAGCTGGGTGACGTTGTCTCCCGAGATCAAGAAAAGTCAGACTCGTCTCCGGCCCCAGCCGGATGGAAGTGGAACCGATCTGAATTTCCGCGCGCGAGTCCTTGTCCACCCACAGATTGTCGCCCGTGGTCAGCGGACGGTTCGGCACCGCTTCCAGCCAGTCGCCCTGCCCGCCGGGCTGGAAGGAAACCGAGCCCTGTACCAAGCCGATGCGTCCGGCGCGAGTCGGCGGATCTTGATAGTTGCCCTGGCCTTGATCTTGATATTGGGATCCTGCGCCAAAGCCGACGGCGCAATGGGCAGCAGCAACAAGATTGCCGCCGCAAGCACTGCAACCGAAAATCCTGTGCGTGTTTTCATAGGTCTTTCCTTACTGCGGCTTCCGGGCCGCACGATCTTCTCTGTCATCTTGATTAAACCCGCGGCAGGAGAGACAAGTTCCATCGGGTCAATGGGGTAAACGTCCACGAGGAACAAGGTGGATGGATGTATATGAAAAAGAACGAGTTACGGCGAGCCAATGCTCCGCTAGGTGACCGAAAGTGCTGGCCTCTCGTGGCCTCAGCTGACCGGCACTTCCGCCAGCACCTTCTCCCGCTCCTCAGCGTCGCGCTGCTCGTCGCGCACCGTGCTGGGCAGCGCCAGTTCGAGCACTTCGCGGATCGTCTTCACGTAGTGCACGTTCAGATTTTCCAGTTGCTCCGGCGTCAGGTCTTCTTCCACGTTCATCTTGTTTTCCGCCGGAAGAATCACGTCGTGAACTCCCGCGCGTTTGGCGGCCAGAACCTTTTCCTTGATCCCGCCCACCGGCAGCACATTTCCGCTCAGCGTGATTTCGCCCGTCATCGAAGTCAACGGCCGCACCGGACGGTCTTTCAACAACGAAACCAGCGCCGTCGCCATGGTCACGCCTGCCGACGGACCGTCCTTGGGAATCGCCCCCGCCGGAACGTGAATGTGAATATCGTGATCGGCGAAAAAACCTTCATCAATTCCGCAGCGGGCCCGCATTCGACCGCACCCAGGTCAGCGCCGCCTGCATGGATTCCTGCATCACCTGGCCGATCTGTCCGGTCATGGTGAAGCCGCCTTTGCCCTTCATCGTATTGGCTTCGACGAACAAAATATCTCCGCCGGAAGGAGTCCACGCCAAGCCGACCACAACGCCGGACCGCTTGGTGCGCTCGGCAATTTCGCCGTCGCTGCGCACTTTGATCCCGCCCAGAAATTCCTGAATGATTTCCTTGGTCACCACCAGCTTTTCAGTCTTGCCTTCCGCCAGACGCCGCGCCTGCTTGCGGCAAATGGTCCCGATGTTGCGCTCCAGATTGCGGACGCCGGCTTCGCGCGTGTAATGGCGAATCAGGTAGCCCATCGAATCCTGCGGAAATTCAATCTGCTCCGCCGTGATTCCGTTCTCTTCAATCTGCCGCGGCACCAGATACTGAAACGCGATGTGGACTTTCTCTTCTTCGGTGTAGCCCTGCAGCTCGATGATCTCCATGCGATCGCGCAGCGGCTCGGCCACCGGATCGAGCATGTTGGCCGTGGTGATGAACAGCACCTTCGACAAATCAAAAGGCACGTCGAGATAATTGTCGCGGAACGTCGCGTTCTGCTCGGGATCAAGCGCTTCGAGCAACGCCGAACCGGGATCGCCGCGGAAATCGCGCCCGACCTTGTCAATTTCGTCGAGCATGAAGACCGGATCTTTCGTCTCCGCCCGGCGAATGCCCTGAATGATCTGCCCCGGCAACGCGCCGATATAAGTGCGGCGATGCCCGCGGATCTCGGCCTCGTCGTGCACTCCGCCGAGCGAAATGCGAACGAACTTTCGTCCCAGCGCCCGCGCAATCGAGCGACCCAGCGAAGTCTTGCCCACGCCCGGAGGCCCGACGAAGCACAAGAATCGGCCCCTTCATCGTCGGCTTCAACCGCCGCACCGACAGAAAATCCAGAATGCGGTCTTTCACCTTTTGCAAGTCGTAGTGGTCGGTGTCGAGAATTTCTTTGGCCTTCAGAATATCCACTTCGCCGCCGGAAGTTTTCGCCCACGGCAGCACCGCCAGCCACTCGACATAATTCCGCGTCACGCCGTAGTCCGCCGCCATCGGCGACATGCGCGCCAGGCGGCCCAGTTCCTTCAGCGCTTCTTTCTTTACGTCGTCAGGCATGCCCGCGCATTCAATTTTCTGCCGAAGCTCGTCGGTGTCGCGCTGGCCTTCATCCTGCTCGCCCAGTTCTTTCTGGATCGCCTTCATCTGCTCGCGCAGATAGTATTCGCGCTGGCTCTGCTGCACCCGGTCCTGCACTTCCGACTGGATCTTGTTGCGCAGTTGCTGGACTTCCAGTTCCTTGGCCAGATGCTGATTCACTTTTTCGAGCCGCACGCGAACGTCAGTAGTCTCGAGCGTGTCCTGCTTGTCGGCCGTCGAGAGCGACGGCAGCGACGAGGCGATGAAGTCCACCAGCCGTCCCGGCTCATCGATGTTCATGGCCACGGTCGAAAGCTCATCCGACAACGTCGGCGATCCCGGCAACAATCTGCTGGAACAGCGTCAGCACATTGCGCTGCAGGGCTTCCACTTCCGAAGTCTTCGGCGGCACCGACTCCGGGACCGTCTCAACCGTCGCCTGCATGTAAGGCGTGAGCTGGGTAAATTCCTTCAGCCGCACCCGTTCCAGGCCCTCCGCGAACACGAACAGGCTCTGGTTCGGCATCTTCACGACTTTGTGGACAACCGCCAGGCTGCCGACGGTATAAAGATCGGTCGGCTGGGGAACGTCCACCCGCGCCTCGCGCTGCGCCACCACGACGATGGTCTTGTCCTCGCCCAGCGAGTTGATCAGCTGGACCGAGCTTTCCCGCCCCACCGTCAGCGGCAGCACCGCATGGGGGAACAGCACGGTGTCACGCACCGGCAAAACTGGAAGCGATCGATTTTGCTTTTCGTTAGCTTTTTCTTTTTCTTGATCTTGCGGCATGTCTCTCCCGTTGCGCGCCTTGTATCACAAGCCTCTAAATTTCTATCGGCGCGGAAGTCCTTGCCTTTTCCCTTGAGTGTACCTTACTCAACTTTGATGTTCTCTCTCGCCAGAAGATTCATCTCGCCGCTTTTCTCCGCGACCTTGCATTGTTAATTCCTTGACCTTCGCGGTTAAGAGCTCTTGTTCCACAGCGCCTGAGTGCCTACCTCAATAAACCCGCTCAAGCCCTTGGATTCTAAACCTCCCTCTCGCGTTTGTGTACGAACGAAGGATAGTTCGCAGATTGCACGAAAGACTTGCCAGCGGGCTTATACTTGGTCGCTTGTTGCCGACCCCGACCCCACCCTTGAGGAAAACATGACTCTGAACGCCTGCCTCGCCAAGAGTACGGTCGTCGCCGCCCTCGGAGGCCTGCTCTTCGGCTTCGATACCGCCGTCATCTCCGGCACCACCGCCGCCCTCACGCAAACCTACAGCCTTTCGCCCGCGCTCCTCGGATACACGGTGTCCGCAGCCCTCTGGGGAACAGTTCTGGGGTCCCTGCTCGCCGGCATACCGGGAGACCGCATCGGCCGCCGCGACAGCCTACGCATCATGGCCATCCTTTACTTGATATCCGGCCTTGGCTGCGCCGGAGCCTGGAACTGGACCTCTCTCGTCGCTTTCCGCTTCATCGGCGGCCTTGGCATCGGTGGCTCATCCGTCCTCGGCCCCATGTACATCGCCGAAATTGCTCCCGCCAAATGGCGCGGCCGTCTGGTGGGATTCTTCCAGTTCAACATCGTCTTTGGAATCCTCGGCGCCTATCTCTCCAATTACGTCGTCTCGCTGCGACACCTTGGCGGCACAGAATGGCGGTGGCAGCTCGGCATCACCGCCGTCCCCGCCGCTTTCTTTTTCCTCATGCTCTTCGCCATACCTCGCAGCCCGCGCTGGCTGGTGAAGAAGCAGCGCATCGCCGAAGCCCGCGAAGTCCTCGAAATGACCGGCGACGCCAACTACGAGCGGGACCTACAGGAAATACGGGACTCCATCGACGCCGAACACGGCCACGCCGACGAGCCCCTGTTCTCCGCCAAATACCAATTACCGATTTTTCTCGCCGTATCGATCGCGTTCTTCAACCAGTTTTCCGGAATCAACGCCATCCTCTATTACTTGAACGACATTTTCGCTGACGCCGGTTTCAGCAAAGTTTCCGGCGGATTGCAAACCGTGTTCGTCGGACTTACCAACCTCGCCTTCACCATGATCGCCATGTCGGTGATCGACAAATTTGGTCGCAAGAAGCTCCTGCTTACCGGCGCCGTCGGAACTTCAGCGTGTCTCGCCGGTGTCGCCGCGATCTTTTCCCTGGGCCGCCGACACGATCTGCTGATCTGGCTCTTGGTCGCCTACATCGGATTCTTTGCCTTCTCGCAAGGCGCCGTCATCTGGGTCTATCTCAGCGAGGTATTCCCCAACCGTGTCCGCGCCAAGGGCCAAAGCTTGGGCAGCTTCACCCACTGGATCATGGCCGCCCTCATCGCTCAGGAGTTCCCCCGCGTCGCCAGTTGGTCCAAACCGCTGCCCTTCGTCTTCTTCGCGGCCATCACGGTGGTGCAGTTCTTCGTAGTGCTAAGCGTTTATCCGGAAACCAAAGGCGTCTCGCTGGAGAAGATTCAAAAGGAGTTTTCCGTGGCGTGAGTGAAAAAGCTACAATTCATCCACTATCAGGTAGGCACAGACCATGGACTCGCCTCGATTTACTCTTCTAGCTATTTGGATCTTGGCCGCCATCATCCCACCCGCGTATGGGAAGGCTCCGCTGCAATCGCCTTGGGACTCACACTCCCTAACTTTGACCGACACCACTTATATCTGCCCCGCCGCGCCGAGCCTCCCGCACGACTTTGCCACGAACTCTTACTACACCGACCCTAGGTATTCCATTCCTGATCCCGTTCTCAAAAAGAAGTACGAGGACTCGGTGGCTGCCGTCGATGACTTCTCCCGCGCAGTTGTGAAGGCAGCCGACGCATTTCAATCGACGGGCAGCCGCGCCGCCGCCGAGTGCGTTGTGAATCTGCTCGAATCCACTGCGAAGGAAAAGGTATTCACGGGCACCATGGACGGTCACCAGGCTTCCTACGTGCAAGGCTGGAACCTCGGCGCATGGGCGGTCGCATACCTCAAAGTCCGCGGCAGCGGACTCGCAACAAAAGATCAGGCGCACGCGATCACCTCCTGGCTGAAGGAACTTGCGGAAGACAACCGCGCCTACTATGAAGCCAAGCGCCGAGCGCATTCCGGCCCCAACGATTCCGATAACAACCACCTGTACTGGGCGGGATTCGCTATCGCCGCCGCCGGCATCGCCAACGACGACCACGGACTTTTCAACTGGGGCGTGGATGCTTACAAGCACGGAATTCACGACATTCAGGAAGACGGCACGTTGCCAATGGAGTTAGGCCGCGGGCAAATGGCGTTGCACTATCACCTTTATGCCCTCGCCCCGCTGATGATGCTGGCTGAATTCGGCGAGACCAACGGCCTCGACCTTTATGCCGAGCGCGATTATGCCATCAAACGCCTGGTGGCGAGATGTATCTCGGGTGTGCAAGATCCAAGATTCTTCCAGAAAAAGACTGGCGACGAACAGGTAACCACGCCTGGAATCGAAGCCTGGCAGATCAGTTGGGCGCAGTACTACACCCGCCATTTCCCTGATCCGAAAATCTCACACCTAATGTCGCAAGCCCCGTGGCTGAACTACACCATGCTCGGGGGATTGCCGCCCCCGTAGATCCGCATGTTAGGATGTGTTCATGGCGAACACCAGAAGCGCAACCTTCAGCATCCGCCTCAAGCCGGACACCAAGAAACGCCTGACCCGCCTAGCCAAGGAATCCGGTCGCAGCGCAAACTTCATTGTCTCGGATGCCGTCGAATCCTACGTCGCCGACCAGGAAAGAATTCTGGCGGAAGTTCGCCAAGCCGACCGCCAGGTCAAGTCTGGCCATTACATTCGGCATGAAGACATGAAGGCGTGGCTTCTTTCCTGGGGCACCGATCGCGAGCTGCCACCACCTAGGTGCGCCTGCGGCAAGGACCACGACGACAAGGCGTTGTGCCAGTAGAGATAGTGTGGGCACCGCTGGCACGAGCACGCCTGCGCGAGATTCAGGCCTACGTCGCCAATGACAAACCCGAGGCAGCCGAGCGCTTAACTACGCGCATCGTGGCCGTCGTCGAAGCTTTAAGGAACCACCCACATCTGGGCCGTGCCGGGGCCGATCCCGAAACCCGCGAGCTTGTCATCGGCGGCACCCCTAATATCGTCCTCTATCGCGTCCACCGGGACCGCGTCGTCATCAGCACCATCTGGCACGGAGCACAGGATAGATAGGTTTTCTTCGCGTCCTTGGCGTCCCCCGGCGTCCTCTGCGGTTAAAGGCTTTTGATCCTCACGCTGCCGGATAAACCCCCAGAACCTTCACCATGTCTGCCACCGCCTTCAACTGCAGCAGCGCGCCCTTGGCCAGCCGGTCATCCCCGTGCAAAAAGTCTGCATAGAAAACGTACTCCCACGGCCGGCCGCGAATCGGACGCGACTCAATCTTGCTCAAACTGATATCGCGTTCACGAAACACTCCCAGTGCCCGATGCAGCGCCCCCGGCATATTTTTTAGCCCGAACACGATGGAAGTCTTATTCGCCCCCGGCAGCACCCGCTTCTTTTTCCGCAGCAGGAAAAATCGCGTGAAGTTGCGCTTGTCGTCCTCAATCCCCGCCGCCAGAATTTTGCCCTTATATACGGACGCGGCATGCCGGCTGGCAATTCCTGCCGCATCGCGCAGACCGCTCGCGATCACATGCTTCACGCTTCCCGCCGTGTCGTAAAAAGGCGTGGCCGCAATCGCCGGATTCTCGCGGAAAAAATCGCGGCACTGATCGAGCGCCACCGGATGCGAAAATGCGCGCCGAATTTCCGCCCGCTTCACTCCCGGCGCCGCAATCAAATTGTGCACAATCCGCAGGTTAAATTCGCGCTGGATAAAAACCTCCCGCGCCAGAAGCAGGTCGGCATGCTCGGTCACCGTTCCCGCCAGCGTGTTCTCAATCGGAATCACCGCAATCGGAACCTTCCCCGCCTCCAGCCGGTCAAACACCTCCGCCGAGCGCGCGCACGGAACGATGGTGCAGCCCGGCAGCATGCGCCGCGCCGCCTCGTGGCTAAACGACCCCGGCTCCCCTTGAATGGCAACTTTCATCGGTTTACGCCAGCCTCGACCTGCAAAAGCAAATCTTTTTCCAGAAGTAATGCATCCACTCCGCTCGAATAATAATGCGGAATGGTTTGCATCACATTGTAGCCGCGCCGCTTGTAGAAGGAGCGCGCGCCGGCATTATCCACTGCAGTCTCGAGCCGCACCATGTGACACTGCGCAGCGCGCAGCCGCAATTCCGCTGCCTCCAGCAACGCCGACCCCACTCGATGCCTCCGTGCCTCTGCTCGCACATCAATCGTGATGATGTGCCCGATCCCCCGACGGCTGGACTCGGCGACAAGAAAGCCCAATACTCTTGATTCCTCGTCAACATCGCCGTTTCCGGGCGCCGCGCCGCCCGCAGCCACCAACGTAAACGCCCCTGCCCGCCGCATATACGTCTTCAACTCGCTCCGCGAATAGGCTATCCCCGGCGCAAAGCACGCTTGGTCAAGCTTCCAAAGCGTCTCAAACTCGTCGGGCTGATGGTCGGGGCGGAGTTCGCGGACTGTGAATCGCACCGCCCTATTCTAGCCGCCCGCTCGCGCCCGCGCCGCAAGGTTCGTGCAATCAGGCATTTACACTACGGACTTCCGGCTGCAAAAATACCCAAGGAAAATGTTGCCCGTTTGCACCCTGCGTCGTAGTATTCGCATCTGAGGGATTGTGGTGCGCCTGATCGCCATCGCCGCGCTGTGCGCCGTAGCCGTGGATCTGGGTTGGTTCTTGTTTTTTGCCGGTTACAACCGCCGCAAAGGCGCGCTGGTGATGCGCTGGGTGGAAGGCGCCTGCGCCACCCGCGGCCGCGTCCTTGATACCCGCTGGCTGAGCAAGAGCTGTCTGCAGGCCCACGTAACTTTCGCTGCCCACTGGTTTGAAAATGCGCGGGTGACCATCAAGCTCCTGCCCCGCCCCGTCCTTGTCCAGTGGATGCTCAGTCTTTGGAAGCGCCAGCGCGAAACTGTAACCTTCGAAGCCGACTTGGATGATTCTCCAACTTTCCACCTGGAAATCTCCCGCCATCGCTGGCTGACTCAGAAGCCCAAAGAAATTTCCAGTCCTGCCCGCAACTGGACTTTGTCAAAACCAGGCCCGGTCGTTCTAACCACCCGCACCGAATGGACCCATGAGCTGACTCCCGTCGTCAACACCCTGATGACTTCGCGCGGTCACAACCTGCTGACGGTTCGTTTCCGCCCCGACTCGCCGAATCTTTGCGCGACTATCCCGCTCGAAGCCCTCTCCGACGAGGAGACGACTGCGTCCTTCCTCAACGTCCTGCGTGAACTTGCCGCCGGAGCATCAGCCTCCAGGCACTAAGTTCCCAAGATTTGCGGACTCACCCTGTGATCCTCAGTGCCCTCTGTGGTTAGAGCTTTTGAAGGCCGTGAATCGAAAGAAACCCTTAAGGAACGCCTCACTCCTTCTCCGCCACAAACCTGTACCCCACCCCGCGCACCGTCAGCAGATGCTTTGGCCGCACTGGATTGTCCTCCAAATACCGCCGCAGCCGCACGATGAAGTTGTCAATCGCGCGTGTATCGGTGTCCTCGCGGAGGCCCCAAACCTCTTCCAGGATGGATTTGCGTGACACCACTTTCCCGCGGTTCCTCACCAGATGCCGGAGCAGATCTGCCTCCATCACGGTGAGCTGCGTCGTAGTCCCCTTAGCGCGCAGCACCAGGTTGCCAAAATCGATTGTCCGCCCCGCAAAAGAAAACTCCCCAAACTCGTCGGAAGGTTGATTCGCCGGCTCCGCCACCGGCGCAGCGGTTTCCAGGTGCCGCATCCATTCCCGCCGCCGCAACAATCCCTGCAACCGCGCCAGCAGTATCGGCAACTCAAACGGCTTGGCCAGATAATCGTCCGCGCCCGAAGCAAATCCCTTCAGCACATCCTCCGGACGCCCGCGCGCGGTCAGCATGAGAATGGGAATAAAATTCCTGGCCGCGCGCAAGTCGGCCGCCACGGCAAAGCCGTCTTTCCCCGGCAACATGACGTCGAGCACCATGGCATCAAAGGCCTCGCGCTTCGCGAGCAGCAAGTCCAGCGCGGTTTCGCCGTCGCCCGCGACCTGCGCCGCGTGTCCCTCAGCCTGCAAATTGAACTGCAGCCCGTTGGCGATGTGCGCCTCGTCCTCCACAATCAAAACCCGGCTCACGAGGCCCTCCGCGGGAGTCTCCAGAATCACGGTCGCGCCCTTGCCCTCGCCCGCGCTCTCCGCTGTGACCCGCCCCCCGTGCCGTCTGGGCAATGGTTCGCACCAGGAACAGTCCGAGCCCCGTACCTCTAACCTGCGGCAGCGCGCGCCCCGGCACGCGATAAAACCGCTTGAAGATGCTCTTCAACTCCCCGCGCGGAATCCCCACGCCCGCGGTCCTGCACTCGCAACACCAGCCGCTTTCTGTTCCGCCAAATCCAGGTGCACGGAAATATCCACGTGATTCCCCGAGTACTTGACCGCATTGTCCAGCAGATTCGATACCGCCGTCTGCAGGTCTTCTGGATCGCCGGTCACTTCCGACCCGCGCCCGTTCAGCGAAGATTCGTACCGCAAAGCTTCCGGCCTGCAAGTGATAGCTGGTTTCGCGCTCGTCTCCACGCAACCGCTCCACCAGCCCGGCAAAATCCACTTCCACATGCTCAGCCTTGCGCGCCCCCGCCCGGCCGGCCTTCAGCACCTGCTCCACCGTATTGCTCAGCCGGTCCGTATCCTCGATCATTAGCCGATAAAAATCCCGGCGCTGCGTCTCTTCGACCTCCCGGCGCTGCAACGTCTGCAGGTAGAGGCGAATCGACGCAATTGGCGTCTTCAGCTCGTGCGTCACCGCATTGATGAAGCTGTCGTGCTGCTCGTTCTTGCGAATTTCGCGCACCAGAAAGCTGGTGTTCAGAATGAGCCCGGTGACAATGGCCGCAAAGAAGATGAACCCCAGCAACACGCGATTTCCTTCGCGCCAGTTGAGATGATCCAGCCGGAGCCGACGAATACGGCGATGGCGGCAAGCAGCACTCCGAAGGAAAGAAAGAAGATGATTTTGCCGCGCCGGGAAATGCGCATGTCAGGATTCTAACGCGGAAACCGCCGAGTGGCGGGAAGCGAAGAGAAATCAGCGCCCGGAACCCGCAGATCGCGGCCCAACGGCTTCGGCTGAAACAAACCCTTGGAAGAAAAAACTAAACCGAGACCATCTCCGGCTCGCCGCGCCGGCGCCAGCTGCTCCTCGCTCCGGCTCCTGCTCGCGCAATTCCGAAAGCTTCACGCGATACACGTTCTGCGCCAGCCCGAGCTTTTTCAGCGTCCAGATGCCGTACCAGTTCAAATCAATCTCGTACCATCTCAGTCCGTGGCGGGCCGAAACCGGATGCGCGTGGTGATTATTGTGCCAGCCTTCACCGAACGTCATCAGCGCCACCCACCAGCTATTCGTCGAAAGATCGCGATTGCGAAAACGCTTTGTGCCCCAGCTATGCGTCGCCGAGTTCACCAGCCAGGTGCTGTGCAGCCCGATCACGGTCCGCATAGAACATTCCCCACATCAGGAACGGCAGCCCGCCAATCGCAAGCAACGCCAGCCCGAGCATGATCACCGGAACGTAGTGATATTTCGTAATCCAGATGTGGAAGCGCGATTTCGCGAGATCCGGAACGTAACGCGAAAGTGTCTGCGTATCCTGATGCAGGCTCTTGCCGATCAGAATCCATCCCATGTGCGCCCACCATTTGCCATCAATCGGCGAATGCGGATCGCCTTCCTTGTCCGAATACTGATGATGAATGCGGTGCGTGGCCACCCAGAAAATCGGTCCGCCTTCGAGCGCCAGAGTTGCCGCACACGGTCAGGAAATATTCCACCCATGTCGGCGTCTTATATCCGCGATGCGTCAGCAGACGGTGGTAGCCCATCCCAATTCCCATGCCGCCCGCAACCCACCACAGAACCAGCGAAACGAAGCAAAGCCTTCCAGGTGAAAAAGAACATCGCGGCAATCGCGCCTACGTGAAACGCCAACATGAAGCCGCTCGTGATCCAATTGATTTTGTTGTCTTCGCGCTTCTGCCGCGACGCGGATCCTGCAGATCTTCAATGTTCACCGGCTGGATTTTCACGGGATCGGTCTCCTGTTGTCTTGTTCCTGTGGGACTATTTCTAAATTAGCAGCGTACCTCGACGACAGGTGTAATAGTTATGTAATAGGGGAATGGTAGTTACTCGAGTAATTTGAAACAGGAATGGTCTCCGGCAACGGGGCGGCTATCGATGCTGTAGCTGCCCCATTTCCGCCCGACTCGACGAGGGTGCCCCATTTCTCGCGCTCCTTCGCCGAGAAGTGGGCGCTTTCATCTGCGAAGGTGTCTGAAGATCTTCGTCTCCGAACAGAGAGAAGAACGGCAGGAAATCAATGCTTCAGAGGTCTTCGAGTCTCGGGGAATTGCAGCCTTCGGGAGGACGACTAACAGTCCTTCCCAACAGATGTCAGCCAGTCGAATCCAGCGTTCAAATGGAGGGTCCCAAACCTCCACCTCAGGCGTTCAGCCGATCGCCGGCTGGCGGCAGGGGGAGATCTGCGATTGCGGGAATAATCTTGGGTCCATAGATCCACCTTAACCCATCAGATGGAAAAAAGTCGTAAAAGGTTGCAGGAAAAAGACTTACGGTCATATTGAGTATTACTTCAGTACTCCGGTTTCCGCGAAGTGCTCTGGCCAGTTTCCCGCGAAAAACCCTATTCCAATCTGGTAAACGCTTCCCTGATCGGGAACAAAACCGTAACAATTCAGCATCAATCCTTGACTTCGCCCGCGACAGGTCTAGCATGTAGGTATCACCTCCGATCCAATTCAGGATCGAATGGGCTGGTAGCCAAGGAACTGTCACCGCTTCTTGGTCGCTGGCCCATTTAAATTGCCCACATAGTGGCGAATGGTTATGTTCGAGTTTGAACTCTATTGCGATGACAGCGGCACGGATGGGAGCTCCCCTATCGCGGTAGCGGCCTGCTACGTTGGATCTACGAACCAGTGGGGTGAGTTTGCTCGCAACTGGAACGGCGTCTTACGCGACGAAGGGTTCGACTACATGCACATGGCTGAATTCGTCGCAAAACCCGACGCGGGACACAAGCCGTTCTGCGACTGGGACAATACCAAGAAGGACCGGGTGTATAGGAAGCTTGTTTCTATCATTAACACCAGAGCGCGCAAGGGCTTCGGTGTTGCGATTCCAAAAGCGGCATTCGATGCGGCAGCCCCTCAGCACTTCCGGGATCACAATGCCAACGATCATTACACCTACGCGGTTATGTGCTGTATTGGCATGATCGGCGCCTGGCGCGCTCAATACGGCGTCACTGCACTCATCCAGTACATCTTCGACCAAGGATCGCCGCAGGAACAGATATCCGCTGTATGGAAGGTAATCGCTAACGACCCTCACTACGCCCAGAAATTCGGCCTTGGCCCCCTTCCCGACGGATATGGCTTTCGAGACATGAGACTGTCCAAACCGCTCCAGCGGCCGGCATTCTAGCGTGGCAAATGCGAAATCACTTGCGACGTCTGCTCGACAAGTACAAGTCTCTATCGCTGACGACACCTGCCGATGAGGTTCAGATGTGTCATCCGGGCTTCCGAGTTCTTCGCCAAGACAGGCCAATGCTCCTTGGTTTCTATTCCGAAGACCAGATGCGCAAGGTATTCATCGATCTGGAGGAATGCGAAGACAAGTACGGAAGGCCTGCATATCCGAGCCTGTTCATCCCTAGACTCATTTGAAAAGGAAAAGAGCCGAATCAATGAATTGACTCGGCTCTCAAATAGGAGGGGGATTCGAACCCCCGATACCCTTACGGGCATAGCCGCTTTGCAGGCGGCCCGTTTCAACCACTCACGCATCCTTCCGTATTTCTTTGATGACGCGGAACACAAAAAGGTGCGCCTCGAAAACTCGACACAGCCGGGCCCGACGAGTTACGTTATGGAACGAATCAATCGACCACCCACTCCTTCACCTTCCTCGCCACCGACTCCGGCGCCTCAACCTCCAACTCCACCGCCCCGTCTTTGTACGCCCGCGAATAAATCCGCGCCTTGGCTTCCAGCATCGCCAACGTTTTCCCTTCTTTCTGCGGAATCCGCAATCGCATCTTCCCCACCGGGTCCTCAGACACGACGCTGGTCAATCCGATCCAGCAGCGTGCCCAGCCCGATTCCCTTGGCCGCGGAAACATGCACCGTATGCTCATCGTCGCGCAGGCTGTCGCGCTGCTTGGGTGTCAGCAGATCGATCTTGTTCTTCACATGCAGCCGTGGCTTCTCGCCGACTTCGAGTTCTTTCAGCACCAGATCCACTTGCGCATCCTGCTCCGCCGAGAGCGGGCTGTTGGCATCCGAAACTTGCACAATCAGCGCCGCCCGCTGCACTTCTTCGAGCGTCGCGCGAAACGCCGACACCAGCGTGTGCGGCAGATTGCGGATAAAACCCACCGTATCCGACATCAGCACTTTCCGCTTCGACGGCAAGCTGACCGACCGCAGCGTGGGATCAAGCGTGGCGAACATTCGTGGCGATTCCATCACCGTGGCATTGGTCAGCGCGTTAAACAAAGTAGATTTCCCCGCGTTGGTATAACCCACCAGCGCCACCGTCGCCACGGGAACGGATTCGCGCCGCTGCCGCTGCTGTCGCCGAATTCGCCGCACGTTCTCAATCTGCTGCTGCAGATGGCGCAGCCGCCGGGCGATTTTCCGGCGATCGGTTTCCAGCTGAGTTTCGCCTGGCCCCCGCGTCCCAATGCCGCCGCCGAGCTGTGACATTTCTATGCCGCGTCCGGCCAGCCGCGGCAGCATGTATTCCAGTTGCGCCAACTCCACCTGCAACTGGCCTTCTCGGGTCCGTGCATGAGTCGCAAAAATATCCAGGATCAGTTGAGTGCGGTCCAGCACCCGCACATTGCACCACGTTTTCAATATTGCGCTGCTGCGAGGCGGTCAGATCGTGGTCGAACAAAAGCAGGTCGGCGGAAACCGAAGCCGCAGCTCCGGCGATTTCTTCCAGCTTTCCTTTTCCGATGAGAGTTGCCGGATCAGGACGATCGCGGCGTTGCAGAATTTCGCCGGCGATTTCGGCTCCCGCGCTGAGCGCCAAGTCGCGCAGTTCGTCGAGAGATTCTTCAGCGCTGAATTGCGGATCGGAGTTCACACGCGGCGTAGTCGCCGCCGCATCCCGCGCCGCCTGCGCCCCGCCGGTCAGGTTCTTGCCGCGCTTGCGGCTGCGGTAGTCGAGGCCCACCAGGAACGCGCGCTCCTTGCGCATTCCGGGCGCAAGGACCGCACTTCCGGGCGCGCAGGATTGCTTCCGCCCGCCCCATGTCACGCGACAATCTGGATTCAGTACCGCGCAAACTCAAACAGCCTCATCCCTCGGTACCGGACGCGATCGGCGGCCTCGCCAGTTTCGTTTTCTGTGTCCGTGGCCGTGCCGACGCAGCGACCATCCGCGGCCGCTCCGAATACGCATGTCCCGCTTGGCCACTGCCACCGTTGAAATCGCGTGCTTAAAAATCAGTTGCTCCTGATTGTTGGTCTCGAGCACCACCGAATACTTATCGAACGAGCGAATCCGTCCCGTCAGCTTCACTCCACTCATCAGATAAATCGTGATGCTGCTTCCGCTCTTTGCGAGCGTTGTTGAGGAACGTATCCTGAATGTTCTGTACCGCTGGCTTGGTTTCCATTTCCGGTCTCCTGGCCCATTGCGCCCACAGCGCCAGGCTTGCCCCCAACAAGCCAGCCCGATTTCCTGCAATGTATTGCAACAATACGGTGTAATCCGGTAGTTTTCAACCACCAGAAAATACGAGGCTAGGTCTTCAGCAGGCCCGAGGCCGTCGTTGGAGCGAAAGCTCCAGCTGGTTTTGGCGGACCGTGCTGATCCTGTAGAAAGCTAAACCGGCAGCTCTTCCTGCATCCACCCAACTTCGGGCTTCGGCTTCGGCCGTCAGGTCCAGCACCAGCTTCTCCAGAATCAGCCGCTTGCTCGGAGGATTCGAGCGCAAGGCCAAATCCGCCCGCGAAACCAGCCGGATGGCCCGCGTCAGGTCGCGTTTCGATTTATACCGCCGCGCCTGCCGGATAATATCGTCCGCCGCAAACGGAGGCACCCGGAACCCCTGCCACAGCGCCGCCCACAACATACGCTGGTCGCGCACATTGCGCTCCAGAATCACCAGCATCTGCCGGAAGGTCTTGGCCAGCATATACAGATGTCCAATCGCGGCCTCATCGCCGTCTCCGCTAGAAAGCACCGCGTCCAGCATCTCCAGCGCCCGCGTCCGGTCGCGCGCAGGAAATCGCGTCTGTGAGTTCATACAGGGACCGCTGCTTGGCCGCCAGCACCATGGTTTCCACGTCGCCCAGCGTCACCCGCTTTTTCTCGCCCACGTACAGAATCAGCTTTTCCAGTTCGTTCGAGACCATCATCATGTCGCCGCCGAGCGAATCCACCAGCTCGCGCGCCGGCGTCCGGCTCGATTCTTCACTTCGCGAGTGACGCAGTATTCCTGAATCCAGCGCACCGCCTCGCTTTCTTCCACCCGCCCCAGTTCGACAATCGCGCAGTACCGCCCCAGCGTCTCGCGAATTCGCTCGTAGCGTTCCTTGTCGGTCAGGTCCATGCGCCGCGCGTCGGCGGGAATGCTGATGTGGTCGGCGACGAAGATCAACACCGCATCCGGATTCGGATCTTTGCAGTACTGCTCAATGGCGTTGAGCTTTTCCTCATTCGAATTCGACCCGCGCCCGAACAGGGTCTTCACGCCGCGCACAAAAAATATCTGGAACGGCGCCATCAGCGAAGGCGTGCGCGCCCGGTCCAGCACTTCCGCCAGATCGGTTTCCGCCAGATCAAAATCGAACAGGCTGAATTCGCGCAGGTCGCTCGGCACCAGAGACCGCAGAATCGCGTCCCGGCACTGCTTGCGGAAAAAGACCTCATCGCCCACGAAAACGTACGCCGGACGCAGCTTCCGGGCCTCCACTTCCGACACAAAGCGTTCCGCCTGCGCAAATGCCCGCATCAGAAGGCCTCCAACACGTTCGAAACCAGGGTGCGCGCGAATTCACTGCGACAAGCCGCTGAAAGGCCGGCGAGTCTTCCTCAAAAAAGCTGCTCAGGTCCTGCGAAACCTGATACTGCTCGCGAAACACTATAGGAAGGATTCTGATACAGCTCTCTTCCATCGCGGTCGGTCAACGCAACTTTCATGGTCACAATCACCAGCACGCTCGAAGCGCGGCCGGTCGTGCGAATCGTAAGTCAACGGCGTGGTGTAAGTGGAGAGGACGGTTCCGCGCAGGGTCGCATCCGCCGAACCCGGGATCGGTGGTGATGTGATACTTGGTGCGCGTCGTAAACTCCTGCACCACAGCGGCCGTCAGCGTCTGCTCGATCTTGTAAGTCTGCGTCTGATTCACAAATGCCGGCACCGCCAGCGTTCGCATGTCGGGGGGAAGCAGGTTCGCGTGCCCGGCAGTGTGATATCCGCATCCCGCAGCCGAGAAGGCAGGCCAGCAGCAGACAAGATCCGGCTCACTGGATCTGCCCCCGCGGCCGGCGTCGCGGTCATGCCCTCCGCCACTTCGACCGCCGTAATCGCCGCCACGCGGAAATTATCCGACGTCGCCCACAACCAAACGCTGCGCAGTCCGCCGGATCAGGAGTCACCGAAACCAGAATGTCCCCCTGCCCGGCGGCGTTCACGTTGTTGGGAGCTTCTTCCGAATCTCCGATCACGGAGACATGCTCACCAGCCAGCGCCAAAGAAACCTGCGAAACTGCCGTCGGCTGCTCGAACTCAACGTTCAGCGAGAACGCGTGCCCGTGGAATACCGGCGCCTGCACCATGTGCAACGAAGGAACCGGTGCGCGGCCTCCCACAATTTTCTTGTAATGCTTCACCACCCGCTCCGTCACCGAAGACAACGGCGGCGACGACTGCTCGCCGTAGCGCGCGACCATGCTGAACGCCACCTGCACGTCGTAGATCTTCTTCGGCAGCGGCTGGAACGAAAGCAGATTAATCGTCTGCTCGTGCAGTTCGTCCATTCCCTTTTGCCCATGCTCGGAAGCCGGCTCAAACACCGTCGCCACCACCCGCTTGATGGGCGCGGCCGCATGCAATCGCGTCAGCAGCAGCCCCAGCACCACCGCCACCGGATGCGCCACCACCGCCGGCTCCGGCTGCAGCTCGGAGTAAAAGCCTGCCCCAACTGGCGCTCCACCCACGGCGCCCGCACCACCGCGCCCGCCTCATCCTCGAGCGCGTACGAAAGATCCACAATCGCGCTGCCCGACTTCAGCACCTGCTGCCAGTTCCGCCGCGTGCAATCGGCGTCGGACGCAAAGAACGTGAAATCCATGTGCTCGAATTCCGATGCACGCACGCTTTGAATGAACGTGATCTCGTCCTTCACCGCTTCCAGTTGCCCCAGCGATTCGTCGTCATCCAGCAGCTTCACATCCAGCGACGGAAAATTCCGCTGGTCCAGCACCTCCGCGACTTCTTTGCCCTTCAGCGATCCCGCGCCCACAATCGCCACGCGGTAAAATCCGCGCGCCGTGTCCACGTGCGCCACCCCGCCCGTTTTGATATTCGAATTCATGAAGTCTGCGAAGCCTCCGTGTAAGTTGGAGGCGGCGGATTCGGCTTGCGCCGGAACACCCACTGCAACCGCCAGAACACTCCCGAAAACATGTAAGTCAGCGCCAGGACGAACAGCACCCAGTCGCGAAAATAACGAGATGCGCGCCAAACAGCAACCCGAAGATAACGATCAGGCGAAACGGCTGCCGGGAGCGGAAATCGACGTCCTTCAAGCTATAAAAGCGCCAGGTACTGACCATCAGGTAGGCAGCGATCACGATCACCACCAGCCAGGTGACCGCGGTCCCCCACCATTCCGGCGGATCGCCTCCGGTAAAGTGCACCACCGCCGCAATCACACCCGCCCCGGCGGGAATCGGCATCCCCACAAAATATTTTCTTCCCGGGACGTCCCGGATTCGAAGGCTCCGGATTGGTAGTGATGTTGAACCGCGCCAACCGGCTCGCCCCTGCGATCAGAAACGCAAATCCCGCAATCGCCCCCAGATTCGAAAGCTTCACCACCATGTCCGGATACGAAATATACGGCGAGATGCTGCGGAATCCCCACATCCACGCCAGGAACGCCGGAGCCACGCCGAACGTGATCACGTCGGCGAGCGAATCCAGTTCGCGTCCGAAATCGCTGGTCGTGTTGGTCATCCGGGCAATGCGCCCATCCAACCCGTCAAACAAAACCGCAAACCCGATCGCCATCGCCGCATGATCAAAATGCCAGTACTCGGCCAGCGATCCCTGCGTGATCTGCTGCAAGCGCGTAGAAGCCGAGATACATATTCGCAGTCGTAAACAACGACGGCAGAATGTACATGCCTTTGCGCAACCGGCGCGACGCGCGGTCGTCTTTTCGGCGCTTGAGCTAGACTTCGTTCCTCGTCCATCAGCGCGCTCCCTGTTGCGCACGTCCCGCCGCAGTCCCGGCCAGTTCCTTGCTTCGCTTTTCAGAAACGCCAGAATGCTCGACCCGCCCTTCACGTGATCGCCAACCTTCACTCCAATTTCCGCCGAAGTCTCCAGCACCACATCCACGCGCGACCCGAACTTGATCAGGCCCACCCGCTCGCCCCGCTCCACCCGGTCGCCGATTTTCTTGGTAAACACAATCCGCCGCGCCAGCAGTCCCGCAATCTGCTTGAACGTGACCGTGTGACCGTCGCCCTCGACCGTCACCATATTCTGCTCGTTCTGCTCGGCGCTCAACGCGTTCATGGCGTTCAGATACTTTCCCGTCTGGTAGCGGACGCCGCGAATCACCCCCGCCACCGGTGAGCGGTTCACATGCACATTAAACACATTCAGGAAGATGCTAATCCGTTGCGCCGGCTTCCCGTTCACCGCGATAGTTGACACAGCCGTCACCTTGCCGTCAGCTGGAGAAACCACTGCCCCCGCGTCCACCGGAATCACCCGCTCCGGGTCGCGAAAAAACCACAGAAAAAACGCCGCCAGCAGCACCGGCACCACCGCCCATACCGGCGATGTCAGCCATCCCACCAGCACCGCCGCGCCCAGCATCACCAGCCCGTAGTAGTAGCCGTCACGAACCATAAGGGGACAAAGAGAATTATAGGGCACGCGACGCAGCGCAACCGGCGTTTTTGCCCACAAAACAAAAAGCCCGGTCAGCTTCCTGGGCTGTCTGCGCCTGCTGTAGATACATCAATCCCGCACCGTCCGTGACGGTGGGTGCAATTGGACAATCTTCTTAAGCGACCTGCCCCGCCGAGACGTGCTCGCGATACTGCCGCTCGATCGACTCCATTTGGTCGCGCAGCCGCAGTTTCAGCTTCTTCAGCCTGACTTCTTCCAGTTTTTCGTCATCGGTGAGGTAACGCTTGTGGGTGAGAGAGGAGAGACGTTGTTCGTACTGGGTGTGCTCCGTAGCCAGCTTGCGAAATTCCTCATGCGTGGCCAGGAGTTGATCTCTAGAGGCTAGCATCCTGCAAGACCTCCTAGTACTCAGGTTGTGAGCTAAACCTAGCACAGCCGCCCGCGGCGATCAACGACGATTTTTCAACAAGAATTCACCGGCAAGTCACACAACTGTAATGATTTACATATGCACAGGAATCAGGGCAGTCACAAGCTCATCTTTAAGGCACCCGGGTATAGAGCACCGCATCTTCCTGCGGATCGCTGTAGTACGACTTCCTGCGTCCATTGATCTGAAAACCGCGCTTCTCATAAAGACCACGCGCTGCCGTGTTGGACTCCCGGACCTCGAGAAAAATGCGTGTGACGCCACGCTCGCGAACGCGTTCCACAAGCGCAGAGATCAGCTTTGATCCCAGCCCACGCCGCTGGCTGCCTTCCACGACGACCAGGTTCTCCAACTCGCATTCGTCGCCGGTAACGCGCGCAATCAAGAATCCCGCAAGCTTCGCCTCGTCTTCAGCGACCAACGAAATTCGCTCCGCAGCGCCTTCCTCGAACAGCCCGCAATAAAAAGATTCCTCCCAATGCGCCGCCGTAGGAGACTGTCGCTCCAACGCAGCCATCGAAGAAGCATCTGCAGCACGAGCCGGACGAATCTGTATTTTGGTTTCCACCGCGGTCGGCACCTAACTACACCTCTCAAACATCCCCACCAACTCTTCCGCATCCGTCAGCGACGCGCACTTCTCATCGATCGCCTGATACTCAGCGTGTTTTTCTTTCCTGAACCGCAAGTGCGCTTCGCGAGAGGCCCAGACATCGATCGTCAAGTATCGACGGGGTGTTTCCAAGTCGCGAATCAGCTCCGTGCGCTGATAGCCTTCTCCCCTGCGAAACAACTCCGCCCACTTCCCATCCGGCCCATAGATTCGTCTCGAATTCATCGCCTCTTGCCGGCCTTGACCTGGAACTCCCACACCACCACGAATTCAGGCGTCTTTTGTTTCGTCATGTCACCTGGACCTTCTTGACTTCCGCGTCGCTGCGGCGGATATACTTCGCATCCAGCACCTCGGGAGAAACGATTTCTCCGGCCTGGATTTTTTCGCAGCCCAACCGAGCAATGGCATCCGCCCGCAGTGGCGTAATCACCATCACGCGCAGATTCTTCTCTCGCCCCACATCTGCGACGCGCGAATCCGGGGTCACAACGTCACGCCCAGCCGCTGCGGAAACAAACTCCGCCTCGCTCCAAAGATGCTCTCCAATCAGCTTCGCCCGTGTGGCCGCTATCTCATACTCCGCCGCAGTACAATTCTCCCCGGCCCGCATCTAGCGCCGCCAACAGCCTCCCTTCCCGGCCGGCACTGCGCGCAACCGCCTCCAGCAAGGAAATCGCAGCAATTGGCTTCCGCAAAATCTCCGCCAGAGCCTTGATCGCGGCCAGTCCCACGCGCAGTCCTGTAAACGACCCTGGCCCAGCCGCCACCGCGAATCCATCAATATCGCTCTTGCTCAGGCCGTGCTTATTCAGCAGATCGGAAATCTGCGGCACCAGTTGCGCCGAAAAATTTCCTCCTTCAAGCGAAACCAGTTCGAGCGTTTCGGGAAGCTCCCGCGCCAAACCGCACCAGCGCCAGGCTGCCATTTTTCCCAGAAGTATCAACGGCGAGAATCAGCATGGCGGTCAGTCCGAGGACTCCACCAGCTCCAGCAGCACCCCGCCCGCGCTCGCCGGATGCACAAAAACATACCGATGTCCGCCCGCCCCGATTTTGATTTCGTTTGTGACCAGCCGCACCCCATCCGCCTTGAGCTTCTCGACCGCCGTCGCCAGGTCCGGCACCCGCAGCGAGATGTGGTGCATCCCTTCGCCGCGTTTTGCAATGAATCTTGCGATCACGGAATCGTCAGAAGTCGGCTCCAGCAGTTCCAGCCGCGTCTCGCCAACGGGAACCATCACCACCCGCACCTTCTCATCCGGAACGACTTCCTCCGGCGACACCGGCAGCCCCAGCTTTTCGTAGATGCTCTTCGCCGCCGTCAGCGAGCGCACCGCAATCCCGATATGGTCCAACCTATGTTCCATAGATGCACGTGTGGGGCGGGCGCCCTCGCCCGCCAAGTAGTGCAACTGCACTCAAAGGTCTCGGCCACTTCGAGCAGAACGCGGGCGAGGGCGCCCGCGCCACACAACCTCAGGCGATTCCCAATTTCCCGACAACTTCCTCAATCACAGAATACGGATCGCGCTTGCCCTCCGCCACTTCCGCAGCCCAGCGCGACAACTCATCCTGCGACATAGCTGCCCGCGCCTTTTCCAGCAAGGTATCCCGCAGCATTTCGACCAACCGTGTCTCCCAGTTTTGTTTCCGCCGTTGCAACAGCAAGCCCTGCTTGCTCAAATATTGCCTCATACTCAGCAATCGCCGCTGCCAGTTCCGCCAATGCCTTGCGCCTCAGTCGCGACTGTCTTCACAATCGGCGGAGTCCAGCCATCCGCGCGCGTGGCCAGCGACTGCAATGCTCGTATCTCGCGCTCCACCCGCTCCGCGCCCTCGTGATCGCTCTTGTTGATGACGAAAATGTCGGCAATCTCCATGATCCCGGCCTTGATCGTCTGCACATCGTCGCCCATGCCAGGAACAAGAATCACCACCGTGACGTCGGCGACGCGCACGATATCCACTTCATCCTGCCCCACGCCGACGGTTTCGATCATGACCAGATCGCGGCCCGAAGCATCCATCACCATGGCCACATCCGCCGTCGTCCGCGCCAGCCCGCCCAGCGACCCCCGCGTCGCCATGCTGCGAATGTAAATTCCCGGATCGGCAAAGTGCTCCTGCATCCGAATCCGGTCCCCCAGAATCGCCCCGCCGGTGTAAGGACTGGTCGGATCCACCGCAATAATGCCGACGGTGTAGCGGTTGTCGTCGGACACCCCAGGCTGGGGTGCCCCACTTCTTGCGGTTTTCGAGAAGTGGGGATTTTCTGTCTTCCGATAGTGCTTCGCCAGTTGATCCACCAGCGTGCTCTTCCCCGCCCCGGGAGCACCGGTCAGCCCAATCGTCCGCGCACTTCCGCTGTGAGGAAAAAGCGCTTTGAGTAGGTCGAGCCATCCCGGCGCGTGGTTCTCTACAGTCGAGATGGCGCGCGCCAGCGCGCGCGAATCGCCAGAGCGGGCCCGCTCAGCCAGTATTTTAGGTTCTGGATTCAACCGTGTAAGTGTAAAGCAAGCCGAAGTCTAACGCGGACCACCCCGCCAGTATTATGACCTTGGCTCATACCCTTGTCATACGGAGTTATGCTATACTTAGTACAGATCCATGGGGGTTCGGAATATGCCTGAGGCCCGTAATCGACCCAAGTCTAGAAAGACATTCTCGCTGTCCCGACAGGCCGTAACTTATCTGGAATCTGTCCGCAAAGAAACCAAGCGGATGTCCATGTCCTCCGTACTGGAAGACATTATCCGCGCACAGCAAGAGGCGAAGGAAATGGAGCGCGTCTCGGCTTCTTTCACGCGCTACTACGACTCTCTTACCCCGGAAGAACAGGCCGAAGACCGTGCCTGGGGCCAGTTCGCCGAGACCCAGTTTCCCACGGAAGAATGACCGCCATGAAACGCACAGCTCTGCGCGGAGAAATCTGGTATGTGAAGCTGCCGACCGACCCGCCGGACAAGGCGGAGAGGCCGGTGGTTATAGTCTCGCTCGACGCCCGCAATCGGCATCCGGCCATCAGCACGGTGCTGGTCGCGCCGATGACTGGTTCGGTGGAAAAGGAATTCGAAACCCACATTCGACTCTCGTCCGGAGAAACTGGACTGCATGCTTCCAGCATTCGCTGCGAAGACCTGACGGTCGTAAGGAAGGAATCGCTCATCGAACCGCGGTTTCCTCTCCGATCTCTGAGCAATGCCCGTATTTGTCAGATCGCAGATTTAGTCAGGGTCTCAATGGGCTGTCCACCGAAGTAGCCGGACTTCCTCCCTCAGCAACTGCCTCACCAGCGTTAAAGTTCGCTCGTGTCACCCGCGATCGCGCATTTTGCCTGCGACACTCCGGTCACCGTGGGAACGGCGTCGCTTGGATATACAACCAGATGGCAAAAGCGGCAACTAACACAACCGCTCCAATTGCCAGACGTCGAATGATTCGCGGATTCGTCATTGTCCTAATGCGCAGCTTTCGATCTAATCCCTCAACAACTGCCGCGCAATCACCAGTCTCTGAATCTCGCTCGTCCCCTCGCCAATGGTGCACAGCTTCACGTCGCGATAAAACTTCTCCGCCGGATAGTCTTTGATAAACCCATAGCCGCCGTGAATCTGCACTCCTTCGTTGGCGACCTTCACCGCGACTTCGCTGGCGAACAACTTCGCCATGGATGATTCCAGCGTCGTCTTCAGCCCCGCATCTTTCATCGCCGCCGCGCGCAGCGTCAGCAATTTCGCCGCTTCGATTTCCGTCGCCATGTCGGCCAGCTTCCACTGGATCGCCTGAAAGTCGCTGATCGCGCGCCCAAACTGCTTGCGTTGCTTGGAATAGTTGAGCGCCGCTTCGTAAGCCCCCTCCGCCATCCCCAGCGACAACGCCGCAATCGAGATGCGCCCGCCATCCAGCACCCGCATGGAATCGACGAACCCCTGGCCTTCGGTCCCGAGAAGATTTTCTGCGGGAAGAACGCAGTCTTCGAAGATGAGTTCGGCGGTGTCGCTCGCCCGCAGCCCCAGCTTGTCTTCCTTTTTCCCCGGACGAAATCCCTTCGTCCCCTTCTCCACCACAAACGCGGACAGCCCATGCGTGTGCGCCGAGCGATCGGTTACTGCGATTGCGACCACCACGTCGGCGTAATGCCCGTTGGTGATGAAAGTCTTGGTCCCGTTGAGCACCCAGGTGTTGCCTTTGCGGACCGCCGTCATTCGCGCACTGCCTGCATCCGATCCCGAAGACGGCTCGGTCAATCCCCAAGCGCCGATAAACTCTCCCGTCGCCAGCTTGGGCAAATACTTTTTCTTCTGCGCGTCGTTTCCGGCTAAGAAAATATGATTCGAACAGAGCGACGTATGCGCCGCTACGATGATCCCCACCGACCCATCCACTCGCGAAAGCTCTTCGATGGCGGTGACGTACTCCACATACCCCATCCCCGCGCCGCCCAGCTCCGCCGGAAAGATGACGCCCATCAGCCCCAGCTTGCCGAGTTCTTTAATGGTCGCGAGCGGAAAATCTCCGTGCTCATCCCACTTGCGCACGTTAGGCGCGATCTCGCGCTCGGCAAATTCGCGCACGCTTTTCTTCAGTTGCAGTTGTTCTTCGTTGAGTTGGAAGTCCAAAGGGTTCTCCTACTGGGGAAGGTTTATTACATCACAGCGGAGAGGAAGGAAGAAATGCTCGTACCGACCGGTTGGTTACGCCTGGTTCTTGTCACCTTTGCCGAAAATTCTCTTCGCCATCCACACCGGTGCCACAAACACGTGCGCAGGATTGGTCAAAAACGCCGGCTTGTTCCCCTCGATCAAATGCCCCAGCCACGCCAGCGCAAACGCCGCCGGAATCAGCAGCAACGCAATGACCCAGTGAAACCACACCACAATGACGGAAGAAAATCCCAGAGGAATGGCAATCAAATGCAGCGCCCGGTTCACCGGATGATTGTGCGCGCCGTCATAATGCGAGTAGAGTCCCACGGTCACCTCGCTTCCGGCTGAGAATTATAGTCAAAACCTACTGTTGTCATCCCGAACCCGGCCCGCCGAACGAGGGCGGGAGAGGGACCCTACGAGCGCCGGGATCACTCTTGCAGCCCAACGGGACTAAGAACCGCCGCGGGATCCCTCCCCACAAACCTTTCAAACACTTCATTCGAAATCATCCGCCCGCGCCCGGTCAGCCGGATAACCGTCCCCTCGCGCTCGACCAACCCGTCATCAACTAATTCAGCCAACGCCTTCGCGTATCCGCCCACTGCATCTTCGCCGAACTCGTGCAGCGATCTCCGCCAGATCAATCCCGCGATTCAGCCGCAGCCCCAGAAAAAACGCTTCCTGCAAAGCCGCCTCCGCGGAAACCGCGATGCAATCCTGCGCTGCTCCGGCCACATATTTCTCGAGCGCATCCGGATTCGAAAACCGCACCGCGCCACCCGCCGATCGCAGCATCGAATGCGCATCCACTCCAAATCCCAGATACGGCTGCCGCGTCCAATACTTCAAATTGTGCCGCGACTCATACCCGGCGCGAGCGAAGTTGGAAATCTCATACTGCTCAATCCCCGCCGCATTCAGCCTCTCGCAAGCAGTTTCGTAGAACTCCGCCGTCAGATCATCATCTGGAACAAAATGCGCGTGATACTTCTGCCCTCCCGCAATCAGTTCGCGTCCCAGCCGCGAGTCTTCATCCACTTCCAGCATGTAAACGCTGGCGTGCGGAACTCCGGTTGCAATCAGTTCATCCAGCGACCGCTCCCAGCTCTCGCGCGTCTGGTGCGGCAACCCAGCAATCAAATCCACGTTGATATTCGCAATCCCCGCAGCCCGCAGCCGGGCGATGTCGTCGAGCACGATCTCTCGTTTGTGCAGCCGCCCCACCGACGCCGCTTCTTGGTCCACAAACGACTGCACGCCCAGGCTTACCCGGTTCACCCCGCAGCGCGACAAGCGCCTCGAGCATGGCGGGCGTCAGTGTTCCCGGCGCGCATTCCACCGTGATCTCGGCATCGCGCTCCACCGAGAAATTTTGCGAAATGGTGACAAAGATCCGCTCCAGTTGCGCTACTTCTAAAATGGTTGGAGTGCCGCCGCCAAAATAAATCGAGTCCACCTGGCGCTCGAATCGGCCGCCCATCTGCTCCGCTGTCCTCGGCGCATTTTCGATTTCGCCGCACACTCGAGCAACGTACCGGTCAAACACGGCGCGCGAAAAAACATCCGAGGCGAAGTTGCAGTACGTGCACTTCGTTTTGCAGAACGGCACCGAAATGTACAATCCCAAAGGCATCTGTATGATTATCCCACTGCGGCGGAACCAGCACCCGCCGCGCCCCTAAGGAGCCCTCAACTGCTACCTCGCGTCGTCATCACCGGAATGGGCGTGGTCAGCCCCAACGGCACCGGCAAGGAAGCCTTCTGCCGCGCCGTGCTTGCCGGCAAGTCCGGCGTGAAGCGCATTTCGCGATTTGATCCTTCAAGCCTCCACGTCCACATCGCCGGCGAAATCCCCGAGTTCGACGAACTCGCCTGGGTGGACGCGCGCGAGCGCAAGCACGTTTCCCGCGTCGTCCCGCTCTGCCTGGCCGCCACCACCGAAGCCGTCAAAGATTCCGGCCTCGACATCGACAGCGATGTCCGTCGACGAAAAGCAGCAGATCGGAATCATCCTTGGCACCGGCGGCGGCGCGACCGAATTTTCCGAGCAGCAATATGCCCTGTGGCACAGCGGCCACGAAAAGCAAGTCAGCCTGTTCTGCATTCCCTCCGGCACGATGGGCACCATCCCCAGCGAAATCGCCATGCGCTTCGGCTTCCGCGGATACGCCCACGTGGTCACCGCCGGCTGCACCTCTTCCACCGACGCCCTCGGCTACGCCTATCAGCACATTCAAGCCGGCATCCAGCCCATGTTTCTCGCCGGAGGCGTCGATTCGCCTGTCACCGCCGGAATCATCAAGGGCTACACCATGATTCGCGCGCTCACCCAATCCTGGAACGACCAGCCCGAGCGCGCCTCGCGCCCCTTCTCCGCCGACCGCGACGGATTCGTTCTCGCCGAAGGCTCCTGGATGTTTGTCCTCGAGGACTACGAGCACGCCAAAGCCCGCGGCGCAAAAATCTACGCCGAGATCACCGGCTACGGCGCCACTTGCGAGGCCTACCACCGTGTCCGCATGAGCGATTCGCCCGAAGAACCAGCTCGCGCGATCACGCTGGCGCTCGACGAAGCCGGTCTTCGCTCCCGAAGACATTCAGTACGTCAGCCTGCACGGCACCTCCACCGAGATGAACGACCGCGTCGAAACGCGCGCCATCAAACTCGCGCTCGGCGACTCATGCCTACAAGATCCCCATGTCCGGACTGAAATCGCAAATCGGTCACGCCCAGGGCGCCTGCGGATCGGCCAGCGTCGCCGCAACCCTGATCGCGATGGAGCACGGCTCCGTCCCCCCGACCATCAATCTTGATTCTCCCGACCCCGAATGTGATCTGGACTACGTCCCCGATGTTGGAAGGAAGGTTTCGATCGAACATGCTGTGTGCAACTGCGTCGGATTCGGCTCGAAGAATTCCGCATTAGTGTTAAGGAAGATCGCATGACCGCAATCCCAACACCTGTCATCCTGAGCGAAGCAAGAACTTCGCCACGCGAAGTCCTTGCGCAGTCGAAGGACCCCTATCAGGTCTTCGGCTCGAACACCGTGGCAGGGAATTCTCCCCGTGATCCCGCCCGCGAAAACTAGTAAAGTTGGCCGTGGAGGTCGTTAAGCAAGTCTGCATGTCGGCCGTGCTGCTCTGCGGACTCGCCGCAGCCCAAACGCCTAACTATCCGTATCTTCTCCGCCTCGAGCACTCCTCTTTCGATGCCCACTCCTGCGCCCTCCTCCAGACCACTGGCGCATTCCATCTCGAGATCTACGACGGCGACAACGTCAAAGTATTCGAAGGCACCATCCCACCGAACGACCTGCTTGAAATCGAGGCCGATCTGAACAGCGACCGCCCTCGTGGATCTGTCGCAGCAGCAGATCGAAGAACCACTGATCCGCACTCGCCACGATGAATTGCAAGTCACGGTCTTTCGTGGCGACGGTTGGCAGGATTTGTTCTTCCGCAGCAGTGACAGCCAACAGACCTTTCGAAGCGCTGGCTGCGGCCGCTGGTTCGCTGGCTCGACAACTTGCATAAGCTGCCGCATCGCGACCTTTCCGAAGACGAAGGGAAAAACAACTGCCTGCCGCCAAAACCCATCACCCTGAAGCGGCGCGACGTCAACACCGCGCCTGCGGCGGTCACCTCGAAAACGAACGCACACATACTCTCTACCGGACCGGCGCCTCAGCCGCAGTTACAACCATCGCAGCACAGCCAAGCCCAAATCCGTCCCTGCCTTGCTGCGCATGTATTTGTATCGAGATGCAATACCGAGAGCGCCCACGAGACTTGCGTTCTGCTCGGCGAGAACGGAATCTACCGCTTCGAGGACCGCACCCAAAAAACCGGCAAGCCCGTGAACACAAAAATCACAGCCGGACAGATCAAACCGGACGAACTCCAGCAGCTGCATCAACTGCTCGACGATCCCGCGCTCGCGAAAATTCAAGCATCACGAACCACGGGCGGCGTGTGTACCCGTGATGGGAGACATGATAGAGATTGCTCGTTTCCCGCCCCGCAGGAGTTCAGCGTCTCGTTCTTTCGTCGTGCTTCAACCACGCCGGATCCCCGCCCTTTTACGCCGGCGACGCGGATTCGAGTGCAGCCAGCCCTCTACTGAAATTTCTGAGTGAACACCTGGAGAACAACCCGGCAGGAATTCTTGATCCTAGCAAACGCAACGGCTGCAGCCGAAGCGCCTTAGGCGCGAAAAGCTTTCGCTAAACAATCTTCGCCACCAGATCATACTCATGCGTCTCGGTGATCCGGCAGCGGTAAAACTCGCCCGGAAGCGGCTCCAGCCCATCCGGCACGTCCGCGATGTAAAGCTTCCCGTCAATTTCCGGCGCATGCATCACGGTGCGGCCTTCGAGTAGCATGTCGCTCTCTTCCGACGGCCCTTCCAGCAGGACATCGAACTCTTTGCCCCGTAGTGCCTTCTTCTTGAGTTTGCTGATTCCCTTCTGAATCTGCATCAGATGCTTGCGCCGCCGCTCGATCTCGCGCAGTGGCAGCTTCTCGGTCAGCGCAAACGCCGTTGCGCCATCCTGGTCCGAGTACGCGAAGCTCCCCATCCAGTCGAACTCCGCCGCCCGCACAAAATCGCACAGCTCTTCAAACTCTTTTTCGGTTTCGCCCGGAAATCCGACGATAAACGACGTCCGCAGGGTCACGCCCGGAATCGTCCGCCGCATCTTCTCAATTGTGCGCAGGAAAATGTCGCCGCTGCCGCCGCGCTTCATCCGCTTCAACGTCGCCGCCGACGCGTGCTGTAACGGAACATCCACGTACGAGCAAATCCTTTCGTGCGCCGCAATCGTTTCCAGGAGCCGCCCGGTAATCTTGTTCGGATAGGCATACAAAAACCGTATCCAGCGGAGGTCTTCGATGCCCGCCAGCTTCTCCAGCAGCAGCGCCAGTCCGTCTTTCAGTCCGAAATCTTCGCCGTAGCAGGTCGTGTCTTGCCCGATCAAAGTAATCTCACGCACACCCGACTGCGCCAGCCGCTCCGCCTCCGCAATCACCGACTCAAACCGCCGCGAGCGAAACTTCCCCCGCAGCTGCGGGATAATGCAGAAGCTGCACGGATGATCGCAGCCCTCCGCAATTTTGATGTACGCCGTCGAGCGCGCCGTCGCCAGAACCCGCGGCGTGGCTTCGTCGTAAAGATAATTTGGCAGGTCGGCGATGGCCCCATCCCACGTCTCGCGCGAGAACCGCCCTTGCGCCGCGCGTGCATCGCCTTCCGCCCGTGAAGTCAGAATCCGAAACGGCGAGGCGTCTGTCCGCAGAATCAACCCCAGTCGGCGTAATCCCCGCCGCCGCCAGAATCCCTTCCAGTTCCCCCGTCCCCACCACCGCATCCACTTCCGGAATATTCCGCTTAATCTCGTCGCGATACCGCTCCACCAGGCATCCGGCCACCACCAGCTTTCGCGCCTTGCCAGATTTCAGCCGCGCCATGTCCAGAATCGCGTTCACCGACTCCCGTTGCGCGCTCTCGATAAACGAGCAGGTGTTTACCACAATGACATCAGCGTCTTCCGCCCGCGGCACCAGCTCCGCCCCCGCCTGCGCCAGCAACCCCATCATCACTTCGCTATCCACCAGGTTCTTGGGACACCCCAGGCTCACGAAGCCGACCTTGGGCGCAGCAGGCGCGTGGGTTTCGGGCCCTTCCAGCAGCGATATAGCAGTGTTCTTCTTAGACATGTAATTTCTTCATTTTAGCAGCCGGAGGTCCAAGCCTCCCCAAGGGTCAAGTACCGAGGGCACTTTCGCCCGTCCTCCCAGGGGCGATAGAGTTCTGTCCACGAACTCCAAGCAATTCATCTGCATGCAGTGCGAGATGAACGAAGAGAAGTGTTACTGCGAGAAGTACTGCTGCTCCTGCCAAAGCCAGTTAGACGTCCGCCTCTGCGAGGATGGCCTCTACTATTGCTCGCCCTGCCGCGAAGCCTGCGGCTACAAGACCTCCGACGTGGTCAAACACGCGTAGCGAAAATCCTTTCACCACAGAGACCCAGAGCCATCGAATAACGAAAAACAACTTTGTGATTTCTCTGTGACTCTGTGTCTCTCTGTGGTGAAAAAGTCTTCTCTCTAAATCACCACCGTCTCTTGATACTCCCCAAACACTCCCCGCATCGCGTCTGAAATCTCGCCCACCGTCGCATACGCCTCTACTGCCGCCACAATCTTCGGCATCAGATTCTCGCCCGTCCCAGCGGTCGCCCGTACCGCATCCATCGTCGCTTCCACGGCCCGGCATCGCGCCGCGCCCGCAAGCGCCCGCACCCGCTCCACCTGCTTGCGTTCCAGCGCCTCGTCAATCCGCTGGATCGGCACTGCCTTCCCGTGCTCCTGGGTAAATTTGTTCACGCCCACCACGGTTGCGTCCCCGTGGTCCACCGCCCGCTGGTACTCATACGCCGCGTTCTGAATTTCCTGCTGCACAAATCCACGCTCAATCGCCTTGAGCATCCCGCCGAGGGCCTCAATCTTGTCGAGATAATCCTTCGCCCGCTTCTCAATCTCTCCCGTCAGCGATTCGATAAAATACGACCCCGCCAGCGGATCAACCGTATTCGGCACGCCCGATTCATACGCCACAATCTGCTGCGTGCGCAGCGCAATGCGCGCCGCCTGCTCGGTCGGCAGCGACAGCGCTTCGTCAAACGAATTCGTGTGCAGCGATTGCGTTCCGCCCAGCACTGCCGCCATAGCCTGAATCGCCGTGCGCACAATATTGTTTTCCGGCTGCTGCGCCGTCAGCGTCGAGCCCGCCGTCTGCGTATGAAACCGCAACATCCACGACCGCGGATTCTTCGCTCCAAACTTCTCCCGCATGATGTGCGCCCACATCCGCCGCGCCGCCCGGAACTTCGCCACTTCTTCCAGAAAATTGCTGTGAGCGTTGAAGAAGAATGAGATTCGCGGCCCAAACACATCCACATCCAGCCCCGCGTCAAGCGCCGCCTGCACATACGCACTGCCGTTGGCCAGCGTGAACGCCACTTCCTGCACCGCCGTCGAGCCCGCCTCGCGCATGTGATAGCCGGAGATCGAAATCGTGTTCCACTCCGGCACGTTCTCATTCGCCCACGCGAACAGGTCAGTCACAATCCGCATCGCCCGCGCCACCGGATAGATGTACGTCCCGCGCGCAATGTACTCCTTCAGAATGTCGTTCTGCACCGTCCCCGAAAGCTTGCGGACGTCCGCGCCCTTGCGCCGCGCCACCGCAACATAAAGTGCCAGCAGGATGGACGCCGTAGCATTGATCGTCATCGAAGTCGAAATCTTGGTGAGATCAATGCCGTCGAACAGCCGCTCCATGTCTTCGACGGAATCAATCGCCACGCCGACTTTGCCCACTTCCCCCGCCGCCAGCGGATGGTCCGCATCCAGCCCAATCTGCGTCGGCAGATCGAACGCCACCGAAAGCCCGGTCGTGCCCTGCGCCAGCAAATACTTGTAGCGTTTGTTCGACTCCTCGGCGTCGCCCATGCCGGCGTACTGCCGCATCGTCCACGGCCGCCCGCGGTACATCGTTGGCTGCACGCCGCGCGTGTACGGGAAATCCCCGGGATATCCAACCTGCTGGTCGTAATCCCAATCGGCAAGATCGGAAGGCGTGTACAGCGGGCGCACAGGAATGTGCGATGAAGTTTCTAGATCAGCCGAAACTTCTTGCGCCTTGGGTTTCTCAGGCATGGAATTTTTCAGGCACGGAAAGAAACTACTTCTGTTTTCGCGGCCGCCGCGCTCGCCAGAACGAACTTACCCCAAACCACCCAAACACCAGCGTAAACCCCGCCGCCACTGCCATGTGATTCGGGCTTACCCCTCCCGCGCGATAGGCGAGATACTCCTTGACCAGCGCCCCCACCCCAAACACGGCGAAAGCCAGGAAAACAAACCCCGTAATCTCGTGCCAAAGCTGCCGCGCGACCGCCGCGAAGTGCCCCAGGGTGGCCCGAATCCCGCCCAGCACCGCGCCATAGGTCCGGGAGCCCTTTATTTGCTTACCCGCAACCCGCGCCGCAATGCCCAATTTCCGCCCTGTGGAGACATTCGTCATCGCTCTCGATTTTACCAACCTCCCGGTTTAGAATACCCCTAAGCGGAAGCGGCGGCCCTGGCGCTGGCATCCAATAGACAGCATATTCGTCGGGACGGGGGATTCGTGGACCAACAGTTGAAGAACCTAATGAAAGAACTGGGCGAGGCCATCAACGAGTCTCTGGCCGATTCCGACCAAATTGCCGAAGTCGTAACCCGCATCAAAGACGGCGGCTACGATATTTTCCTGGTCCTCGAGGCCACCATTGGCGTCAGCCGCCCCGGCGAAAAGTCCACCGACAAGACTTCCCTGGTCACCACTCTCTCCAGCAACCCCGAGCTGAAGATCAGCGACCAGGATTTGAAGTTCCTGAAGTCCCTGCGCATCAAGATCGAGAACGACGCCGCCTGAGTCTCACCGTTATCAGCAAGTGAGTTCTAGCTTTTGGGTGGAGCAGGGCCTCTGGCCCTGCATTGAGGCTGCACAGCACCGCCGGCTTTAGCCGCTGAGGTACTTTGTTACTGTAGACATCCACCCGGCCGCCCCAAATCTCCCCTCCGTGGTACAAATAACCAGGCGATGGAGTTCGCCATAACCGCCCGCCTCTTGGCCGGCTGATAACTCCTACCCATTCCTGGTTAGGAGAACTCCGCACGTGAACGACATTCTGGTCATCTCCATCGGCGCCATCCTGGGCGCCAACGCCCGCTGGGTCATCAGCCGCTACGCAGCGCGCGTCCTCGGCCCCACATTTCCCTACGGAACTTTGTTCATCAATGTCGCCGGCAGCTTCGTCGTCGGATTCTTCATGATCTGGGCCACCGAGCGCGTGCTGCTCGACCCCCGCTGGCGCCTGCTGATCGTAGTCGGTTTCTGCGGCGCGTTTACCACTTTTTCCAGCTACGCTTTCGAAACCATGTCCTACTTCGAGCAAGGCCAGTGGCTGCTGATGTTCACCAATTTCGCTTCCAACAATTTGCTCTGCCTCGGTGCAGCATTGGCCGGCATGGCGCTGGCGCGAGCGTTATAAAAAAGCCATGGGATCTTTTGCGATCCAAACCGACCGCCTGACGCTGAACCACTTCAGCGAAGCCGACATCCCCGAACTCATTCCGCTGATCGGCGCACGTGAAGTCGCTGCGAATACTCTGCGCATCCCTCATCCCTACGAGGAAAAGCACGCCCGCGAATTCCTCGCCAGTGTTGCCAAAGAGAACGAACTCCGCCTCGCCATCCGTCGCCGTAGCGACGGTCGTCTCTGCGGCGGCATCGGCCTCCATCCCGACATGCAGCATCAGCGCGCCGAACTCGGCTACTGGCTTGGCGTTCCCTACTGGGGCAACGGCTACGCCACCGAGGCCGCCCGCGCCGTCGTCCGCTATGGATTCGACAACTTCGGACTCAACCGCATCTTCGCCGCACACTTCCAAGGCAATCAAACCTCTGGAAACGTTCTCCGCAAAGTCGGTATGAAGCACGAGGGTTCTGCCAGGCAGGCCATTCTCAAGTGGGGTAAATTTCTTGACCTGGAGATGTACGCCATTCTTCGCGAAGAAATGCCCGCAGTCCCGGAGAAGGCGTAGAATGCCAATCGCCATGGCCGTCCAAGTCACCATCTATCTGAACGAGTCCGACAAATGGCAGGGCAAGCCACTGCACATGGCCATCCTGAATTACCTGCACGACGAAAACGTCTTCGCCGCCTGCACCCTCCACGCCGTCGGCGGATTCCTCGGCCGCATGCGCGTCAAAACCAGCCACTTGGTGGACGCCGGCGGCAAACTCCCCATCATCATCATTTTTGTGGACACCGACGAGCACGTCAGCCGCGTCCTACCCAAACTGAAAGAGATGGCCGCACACCGCATGATCGTGCGGGAGAACGTGGTTCTGGAGCAGGGGAACTTAGATTAGAAGTTACAGCAGTAATGAAGACGGGAAGAACGTTTGTTGGTTCAGTTCGTTACCTGCCGGTGCGTCACCCCGAAGTCCCCGCGCTTTCACCAGCGGGGCGAGAGCCTGCCCTGAGCGACTGATGCGAAGCAGAAGGAGTCGAACGGGGATCTCGCGGGGAACCGAATGACTGCCGCCGGAGCACACCCGCGAATAAGCGCCTAAGCCACGTGCTCCACACCGTCAGCGCTGGCCGAAAACACACCCTCAAAATTCACGAAATAACACTCTGCCCTAAGCTGCGGAAAATTCTCTTTCACCAACTCCGCCGCCCGCAACAATTCGCAACGATGATGCTGCGATTCTCGTTCCCGGTCTCCCTGAAACGCCGCCAACCCGCCGTAGGTCGCGCAATCCGAGTGGCACATCAGAAAAATCCGCTCGGTTTTATGCAGCAGGATCGACATCCTCACCTGCTCCAGGATGAAGTCCCGCTCAAAATCATTGCGCGGCGACGCCAGCGTCTTCGCCCCGCCCGCCACCACAATCATGTCCGGACGAACAATCCCCCGCCGCTGCAGAAACTTGTGCACCGCCAGCCGAATCCGCTGATCAAAACAGCAAAGCACCGCCGCATCGGCAATGTACGGCTCCGGCGGAGAGTCAAAGTGAAAGACTTTTTCCATGGATCGTCATAAAGAGACTACACAATTTTCGCCATTCGTTCACTCTCTAGCTTGATCTAGATTAATCTTGACAAAGGTGGCTAACAGAACCATAATGTAGATGGGAGAACAACATGGCAGTAGCCCCCGTGAAGAAAATCGGCCCTGCGATCGACGCCAAGCTACACAAAGAGTTCGTCGCCGTCGCGCACCAGTACGGCCATTCCCAGCGCTATCTACTGGAGAAGGCGATTGACCACTACATTCACAACGTCCTCCCTTCCCAGCACACCCTGCGCCCGGAAGTGATGGTCGCCTATCGCCGCTCCAACGAGAAGTTCAAGGATTTGTACAAGAAGCTGGCCGAGTAACCCAATGTCGGCGCGAGTGTTCCTTAGCGTGGCCGAGGTTCTGGCCATCCATCACCTGCAGATCGAAGAATACGGCGGCGCTCACGGAATCCGGGATCTCGGGCTCCTGGAATCCGCCGTCTTCCGTCCCCAAACCGGCTATTACAACAGCATTCAGGAGGAAGCCGCCGCGCTCATGGAGTCGCTGGCCAACAATCATCCTTTTCTCGATGGCAACAAGCGCGTTGCATTCGCATCCGTACACACGTTCCTGCTGGTGAACAGCTACGATCTCGAAGTCGATCCCTTGCGCGCGAGCAAATTCATGTTTGATGCAATCGCCAAAGGAGAATTCCGCTTCGGCCTCATCCTCAAATGGCTGAATGATCACGTCGTGAAACTGACTTGAGTTCCTAGCCGGCGATCTTCAAAATCCAGCTCGCCACCTTCTCCAGCGCCACCGGGGACATGGTCTCCTCAATCTCCCCATACTCGCCCACCCCGCCGGTCTTCGCCGTCTGGAAAAGATGATTCAGCCCCGGCAGTTCGTCCACTTCAAAATTCTTGTTCCCGCCTGCCGCCAGCGCTTTCCGAATGGCAGGCAAATTCTGCGCCGGCGGCACCTGCAAATCCTTTTCGCCGTTGATGTCGAGCAACGGGCACGTAACCTTGCTCAACATCGGCCGCCGGATCGTACAGCACGAAATCGCGGAACCACGGCGAACTCACCATCTTGATCTGCATCCCCATCATCGCTTCCGGCACTTTCCCCGTCATCACCGCGCGCAGGTCTTTCTCCAGCGTCGCGTCGTCTGCATCCTTCTTCACCGCCGCGAGCACTTCCTTTTGAATCGCCGCGTCCTTCTCAACTTCATCCTGACTCTTGCCCGCCGCCCGCCCAATCAGCACGACTTGCTGTTCCAGAATTTCGTCGCCCGGAACTCCCGGCCCCGCCATCATCACCACAAACGCCACATCCGGATTTCCCACTGCCGCCATCGGCGCTTCTATCCCGCCTTCGCTGTGTCCCACCAGCCCAATCTTTTTCGGATTCACTTCCGCTCGCGTCTTCAGATACGCCACCCCCGCCTCCGCATCCGAGGCAAAATCCGCCATCACCGCCTTGGAATAATCCCCGCTCGATTTGCCCACGCCGCGCTTATCCGCCCGCAGCACCACGATTCCCTTGCGCGTCAAATAATCGGCCAGCACCAGAAACGGTTTGTGGCCCGCCAGGCTCTCATCGCGGTCATGCGGCCCCGAGCCAGCCATCAGCAGCACCGCCGGAAACGGTCCCTTGCCCGGCGGAATCGTCAGCGTCGCCGCCAGTTGAACCTTCGCCGCCGGATTGCTGTACGAAACTTCCTCCTCGCGATACGGATACGGCTTCACCGGATTCTGCGGCCGCTTCAGCTCCAGTTCCGACTTGTTCTTCACCGGCTTCAGCACCAGCGGAAAAGTCTTGCCCATCTGCGCCCACGTTCCGCTGATCGCGCCCAGGTCCGTCGCGATTGTCCCATCGTAGTTTCCTCCGATGGCCTTCATTTCAAACTTCAACTCCGTGCCTGTCCTCGTGATGCTGTTGATGCCGGAAGCCCGTTCGCGCCCTGGTCGAGGCTGTCCATGGTCGCTGTCAGCCCGTCCTCGGTGTTGGTGATATGCAGCACCAGCCGCAGCTTTCCCACGCCGGTATCGATCGTTCCCAACCAGTCGCCATCAATGTCCGAGGGCTTGGCCGATTTCGGCGCCGGCTTCGCCGCAAGGCCTCCGCGGTGAAAATTCAGCTCCAGCGGAGCGCCCTGCGTCCATGTCCCGTCAATCTCGTTGGCGTCGGCGTTAACTTTGCCCGTATAGGTCCCGTGCACCGCGTCCACCGTGAGGTACAGCTTCGAATCCTTAAGCGTAACCGCATTCACCGGGATCCCCGGCGCCCCCTGATCAACGCTGTCGAGCGTGGCCTTCAGGCTGCCATCCGCCGCTTTGCTGACATGCAGCACCAGCCGCAACTCCACAGTGCCGATAGTCAGCTTCCCATTCCAGTCGCCGACAATGTCCTGCGCAAAAGAAAGGCAGGTGGTTGCTGCGATGAATGTCAAAACAATGAATAACTTCTTCATGACCATCCCTCCAACGCAAGTCAATTCGCATTTCCGCTTCACTTAGATAGTCTCGGTGGCGACGGTTTCGTTACACCTAGCATCAATACGTCGTCGACGTCCGTCGCTCAATCGCCGCCACTGCAATATGCCGGCGCTCGGGGATGACCTCGAACAATATCCGCCAGTTCCCCACACGGCGGCGAAAACCGGGTAGTCCCTGCAACTTGCGGATATCGCCCCGAAACGGGTTTTCCTGCATTTCTGCCAGCGCCGCCAGAATGCGCGTCCGGTCGCCTGCCGGAATGCGCTTAAGAGACTTTCTTGCCGGCCCGGCGAGGACGACGGTCCATTCCATCCAAATACTCTCCTAGACTTACGTGGTCCCCCCTTTGGTACGCGGCGATTCCGCGCCGGTAAGCCCGCGCTTCAGCCGCTGTGGGCTTCTCCGTCGGAATCAATTGCGCTGACAAGTAAACCCGCAACGCCTCCCGTACCAACTCCGACCGCGTGCGATGTTCTGCTTTCCTGATCTTCTCAACTTGCTTCGCCATCGCCGGCGGAAGAGAAATGGTGAATGTAGTAGATTCTCGCATGGTTGTTACTTTGTCATACTTAGTGTTTGCCGTCAACTCTTCACTTCTAAGTCCTGCAAGGTGCTTTTTCACTTCATCCCATCCAAAATCGAGCCCACAATTCCTCCCACTACGCCGCCCTCCACCGTCTCGGTGCGGACCTGATGTGGCAGGTACTGATCAATCGCGTGCGCCAGCTTGGCAATCGGCAGGGTCTGTAGCCAGATTCGTCCGGGTCCCGTGAGCGAAGCCAGAAAAAATCCGTCGCCGCCGAAAATCATGCTCTTGATCCCGGGGATGGTCGTGATTTGAAAGGACACACTCGATTGAAACGCTCCCACGTGACCCGGATGAACCCGCAAGGTTTCTCCCGGCTGAAGATCGCGAACCACGAGTTCGCCGGAAAGTTCGAGCCAGGCGGTCCCCTGCCCGCTCAGATGCTGGAGAAGAAAGCCACTGCCGCCGAAAATCCCCGCGCCCAGCGACTGCTGAAAGCCAACAGAAATCTGGATCTGCGGCGTAGCGCAGAGAAAGCCATGGCGATGAATCATGTACTCGTGTCCCGGCGAAACTTCAACCGGAACGATATGTCCCGGCAACTTGGTCGCAAACGCCACCTCGCCGGCAGCGCCGACGGCGCGGTATTCGGTCATGAAAAGCGACCCGCCCCCAGCCACTCGCTTCAGCGCGCCGAAAAAGCCTCCGCCGCCACCAAACTGCGTGTGCGTGGTCATCTGAATGGAACTGCCCATCCACGAAAGTTCTCCAGCCTCGGAGATGACGGCCTCGTTGGGTTCGAGAGCGAACTCCAGGACAGGCATCGTGGTTCCGGTGATGCGGGATTGCATGAGTCGAGCTCCTTTACTTATGGTCGCGTTTCATTCCGACTTTACGGTGAATGGAACAATTATCGTTCTTGCCTCTAGATTGTCCCCGTAAACCCGCAATACGAGAGAAAACCGAGTCGTGAGCGGGTCGACAACGAGGTCAGTTACGAAGTCGTATCCAGCGTGGGTAATCTTGAATGGGAGGATCTGGGCAATCGACACTGGAGGCTTAAACTCCAATTGTGGCGTAGGAGCTGTTCTTGACACAGCGTGATGATCTCCCGCTCTATTGATGGCGACGCCTCGACCATTCGCTAAGGAAACTCCTATGTAGGGATTCTGAATCGGTCCATCGCCCGTGTCGAAAATGGTTACGAAGAACCGCGCCCACCCTTTTGAGCCTACTGCTACTTCCACCGTTGTAGAGTCCAGATCCCGCTGAGGATAACAATGGAACTCTTTCGTGCACTTACGTTCTTGGTCAATCCAAAAATCTGTCTTGAGTTGTTCCTTCGTGCTCGTGAACTGTACGTTTTCGGCTTCATCATCGCCAGTTGCAACCATTATTTCCAGCCCAGGTAACGCAGGCGGCCGTGTTTGCTGTTGCGGCTGAGGTCTCGCCGGAGGCACATACGAGAACTTCTCTCCGAGCTGCTTCAGCCTCATATTCATCCAGTCCGAAGGCGGGTAACTATCCCCGGCCATCATGCTGACTGGAGCGTCTTTATGGTTTAGGACATACTCGGCCCGAAGCGATTCAAGGACCCCTCTCCGCCTGTCGAATTCACTCGTGGTTCCCTTGCTGGAAACCAAAAATGTCTGAACGCTAGATAGTGACGATTGGACACTATAAAGACGCTCATTGCTATTTCGCTCCACCCTGCTGTGCTCGTCATCCCGGCGTTCTTGTTCTTCGCGATTGATTGCATTCACAACTACGGAGAATATGCAAAATATCAAGACGGCGCAGGCCACCCCTCTGCGTAGAGTCTTGATCCCTTCGATTTTCTTAACAACGTTCGGCATAAGATAAACGAGGCCTGCCAGAGCTAGAAGAAAAACCGTGGCATCGGGGATACTGTTCAGGAGAACATGAACGAAAAGCAGTATTCTCGGGTGGCCGTTAGTAAAATTCAGAGTTGCCGCACTGATCGCCGATAATGCAGCTAACATCCGACCACGATAGTGCACTGCGATTATCGCCAGTACGCCCGTTATCGCCCCTGAGAAGATCGCGGTGGAATAGGCCTTAATTCTGCGCTGAATTCGAAAGGCAAGATCGCGGACCAATATGCGAGATTCCAGCAACTTGAGAAGAAGGTATCGACCTCGCGAAGGCTCGTCAAAGGGCATTTTGTGCACACCTCTACATTTGTATCAAAGCAACATCGCAGGGTCGCCAACGGCCCGTCACCCCTGCTTCGCCTTCATCTCCGCCAGCAACTGCTCGATCCGATCCTCCTTCTCAATTGCCGTCAGCCGGTCTTCGATGTCTTCCTCGCCCATCTCCGACTTGGCCTGGCTCACCGCCTCGTTGCGCTGCACCTTGTTCTTCATGCGATCAAACGCCGCGATCTTTGACTGATCGCCGATGGCCGCGCGCGCGTCATGCGCTTTGCCGACCGCCCGTGCCCGCCGCTGTTGCGCCATCAGCAAATCGGCCTTGCCCGTGGCCTCGGTCAGTTTCTGTTCCAGTTGCCGCAACGCGGTCTTCAGATTTTCCACCTGCGCCCTCTGGTCCGCGACCTGTTGCGAGAAGCTGCCCGCCATCTCGCGATAGCTTTCCACGCGATGCAGCGCTGCCCGCGCCAGGTCGTCCTCTTTCTTGGCGACCGCAAGCTCCGCCTTGCGCATCCACTCCGCCGTCTTGTCTTCGTTTTCCTTCTGCCGTTTTTCCAGCAGGTGCTGGTCCGCGATGGCAATCGCCACCTGCGTCTTCACCTGCAACAGTTGGTTCTGCATGTCGAGGATGACTTGCTTGATCATCTTCTCCGGTTCTTCCGCCTTGTCGATGAGATCGTTGATGTTCGCCCGTACCAGAGTTGAAACCCGTTCAAGTAACGCCATAATGGACTCCTTTTGTAATGCAGCTTCTAGCTGTTAGCTCCTAGCTTCTAGCTCTTAAATCAAAACCCAAAACAAATGATGGGTGCCCCACCCTTCGCGGTTTTCGAAGGGTGGGAACCACCGCTCTTTCCCCTAACTCAAAGACTCTCTTGTCATTCCGAACCGCCTCCAGCGGCGAGGAACCCGCTTTTCGCTTCGACATCGCCACTCCGATGGCGACGCCGACCACAATCCCAATCGCCAGCCATGCGCCGCCGGTTCCGAGGACGACCGCGATCGCGACTCCAATCCCCGCTCCCAGCGCAATGCCTAATCCGATTTGCATGGATGGTTTCTTCATCTCTCACTCCGTCACTTACGTCGGCTTCATTCCCCCGAACGCCAGCCCAGGGCCAGTCCGATGCCCGCGCCGAGCGCCACCCAGACTCCCATCTGGTGTGTCGCCGCTCCAATCGCAGCCCCGGCACCCGTGCCAAGCGCGGTTCCCACTCCCATGTATTTGCTCGTCATTTTGATCTCACCTCTCCAGCCCTTCAGCTTCAGTGGTGGGGCAGGTGAGGGCACCTGCCCCTACACAACCAGATTGACTGTTCTGCCTTAGCTCTTCCCCGCTGCCGGTGGCAACTGTCTCCGGCGGCGTAGGCGGCTTCGGCGTCTTGTCCCCGATCCCCCGCACCTTCGAAAGCAGATCGGTCATGCTCATCCCCGAGAGCGTCTCGAACAGCGCCGGAACCTGCGCTGCCATCTTGGTCATGTCGCCGGTGATTTTGTTCATCCCCGGACGAATCGCCGCCGGTCGAAACCACGGTGATCTTGTCCACGTTGGCCAGCGGAGCCGCCATCGCCCGCATGATTTCCGGCATGCTGGTCAGCAGCTTGTCGTAAATCGCGGCCTGGTTGTACTCCTGATAAGCCTCGGCCTTCACGTTCATGGCCCGCGCCTCGGCATCACCTTTCTTGAAGATGATTTCCGATTCCGCTTCGCCCTGCGCGCGAATCGAAGACGCATGGCCTTCGGCTTCCGCGATCAGCCGCTGTTTCTCGGCCGCCGCCAGCGTCTCAATCCGCTGCCGCTCAATCTCCGCCGGCTTCAGCACCGTTGCGATCAGTTCATTCTGGCGGCGATTAATTTCCGCTTCCTGAACTTTGACCTGCTGCTCTTTCTCCACCTGCTGCACCTTCACCTGCTCAGCAGTCACCTGCTGCTGCATGATGGCGGTCTGAATGTCGTAGGCCTTGTCCGCCTGCGCCTGCTGCCGCTTGGTGACTTCCACATACTGCGCCCGCTTCACTTCCAGATCGCGTGTCGCCTCCGCCTGCTTCGCCAGAGACAAAGTTTCCGCCAGCACCCGGTCTTGGTCCGCCTGCGCCTTGGCCACTGCCGCTTCCCGCGTAGCCAGCGCCCGCCGGATCGCCGTATCACGGTCCGCTTCGGCCGCCGCAACGTCGGCATCACGCTTAATGCGCGCCACGTCCGGCCGCCCCATGTTGATGATGTATTCGTTCTTGTCGCGCACTTCCTTGATGGTGAACGAGATGACTTCGAGGCCCATCTTGTTCATGTCATCGGCGCAAGTCGAACGCATGCGGTCGCCGACCATCTCCGGCTGCTTGACGATTTCTTCCACCGTCAACTGCCCGATGATGCCGCGCAGATGGCCTTCCATCACCAGCTTGATCAGCCCTTCGCGCTCCTGGTCGGTCTTGGTGAGAAACTGCTCCGCCGCCGTCCAGATGGATTCCGTGTCCGACTTGACCTTGATCTGCGCGACCGCCTCGACCGTCACCGCGACACCTTGTTTGGTGTAAAGATCCTGCTGCGGCGCCACGTCAAACGACATCAGTTCCAGCGACAAGTCGTGGCAGTTCTCGATCATGGGCAGCACGATCGTGCCGCGTCCGACCACCACTCTCTTATTGCGGAACCCATAAACAATCAGCGCCTCGTGCGGCCCCGCTTTTCGATAGAGCCTGCGCCGCCCCGTTCAAGAGAAGCAGAGCAACAAAACCCCAAGCCCGATAACAACCCAGATCTCAATAGATAGTCCAAGAAACATAATCGCCTCCTCTTTCGCAAGGCGAATAACTTCAATTACCCAACTCGGCCTCTTCCCCCGACATCTCCGACCACGGACGCACATACGCAATCCCGCGCTCATAGCGCGTGACCACAACTTCCGTCCCCTTCAAAATCGCTGACGCATCTTCCGTGCGTGCCCCGCAAACCCGCCGCGTTCCCGCCTGCGAGTAAATCAACTCCCCGGTACCGCCCTCGCGAATCGGAATCGACAATCTGCCCAGCACGCCGACCATTTCGAAGTCCGCCGGATCCAGCGCTTCGTCCGCGGAACTCAGCACCCGGCTCATAAACAAATAAATGATTGCCGCGCCGCCGGTGCCGCTCAAAAGCGATATCGCCAGCGCTCCCCAGAACCAGATCGCCGAATGCCGCGTCAGCAAATATCCCGTGCCTCCAAACCACGCCAGAAACGCCGTCAGTGTAATCAGATTGAACGGCGAAATTTGCGTGCCGTGCGCACCGGCCCCGTGCCCGACATGTGCGCCTCCGTGGAAGTGCACCGCCGGCGAGTGAAAATGGAAATGCGGGAACATGCAAATGCATTCCGCCGCCCAAGAACATCACCAGACTCAGGAAGAACCCCACGACAAAACAGACCAGATAAAAATCCGCCCAGCTCATCGCCGCCCTCCTCTTTTGCCGTTGGTGGTGCTGCTATTGGCATGCGGCTGCAATGCTTCCAGCAGCCGGTCCGCCAGCCCCGGCGTATCCAAAATCGCGCCCAGCAGAATCAAACTCTTGCGCGTGTCCTTCTGCCGTGCCGCCTTGAGCAGAACCTCACTTAACTCGTGATCACTGGCAAACCGCTCCGAACCTTGCAGGAGCCAAACATCGAGCTTCCCTTCCACCGTTCGCAAATCTGAAGTCAGCTCGGTGTGATAACCCTCGGGATCATCCACCAGAAATCCCGGATGCACTTTGAAAAACTTCGCGAGCAGCGATCGCGAACTCTGCGTCATGTGCCGCCGCGATCCGCCCTCGATCTGCGATACATACGACTGGCTGATGCTCTTGCCCTGCTCCTTGCGCACCGCCCGCACCAGTTCCTGCTGCGTCATCGGACGCCTCAGCCCGCGTAGCGACCCTTCCACTTCCCGCAGGTACCGGATTTTCTCCGCCAGCTTCATATTTCGTATCGCAATATTTATATTGCAATTTGTAATGTCTTGTCAAGCACTGGATAGTGCTTATTTTCAAGGAGCTCGAAGGGTGCGGCAAGCCGGGATGAAACCAAGGCGGGGCAAGAACCGCCAATCTGAGAAAAGCACCACGCTGTCAGCGGCGCTCGCGAATCAGCCCCGCAGAGGCGAAAGAATGCAGCCCAGGGCGCAAGCCCTGGGTGTGCTCACGCGCTCAACGCAGAGTCCCGAAGGGACGAAAGAAACCTGTCTCGGCACCCGCCGGGATGCTTCTTGGAATGCTAAACCTTTTAAGGATGCACCACCCTCAACGCCATCCCCTTTTCAAACCCATCAAAATCCCGGTCGCGATGCAATAACTCGTGCCCCGCCTGCAAACAAAATGTCGCAATCCAACAATCAATAGTCCGGCGCACCGTGTATCCCTTTTCACGCAGAGCCCGATAATTCACCGCCGACGCAATCGCCAACTCTTTCCCGCCGGTTTCAAATACCTGGAATCCCAACAATTCGTCGCGGACCTGCGCGAAAGCCGCATCTCCACGGACCCCCTGCAGAACTTCACAAAGAATCAGGTCCGTAAGGCCCAGGCGCTGTCGGGGAAGTTCCCGATCAAGCCAAGCCGTCTCCGCATTTTCCGCGCCGCGCAAATAATCAATCCACACCGTGGTATCAACGATCACCATGCCGGCCCATCCTCGACTGCGCCAGATCGCCATCCCACTGCACCTTCCCTCGCAACCGGCGAATCGATGCCTGGGCATGGGTTTGCGCCAACAAGCGTAAGCCAGCTTCGACCGCAGCCTTCTTCGTCCGCGCCCCGCTGCGCCGCATCGCCTGGCTCATCAATTGATCGTCAATTTCAATGTTCGTCCGCATAAATCCCTGATGTGTATAAATATCATATTTATGTGTATATAACAAATCGCTCCCGCCAGTCCCCACTGCTGCGTCATCCCGAAGTCCCCGCGTTTTCACCAGCGGGGCGAGGGATCTCGCGTGCGGCGCCCAACCGTCCGCAATGCATCCGCCCCACGCCAGATCCCTCGCAAGCTCAGGATGACGCCCGTGGGATGGAGGAACCTCCAACTGAACCACCCCTACCTCCCCCTCCCGTTTGATTTCCCCCGCCCCCAGGACTAGCATGTCCTCGTCCGCGCATTGTGGTCTTTTAACTAACTCCAGCCCCGACCCTCAGGAGGTTTTCCATGGGCACAATTTCTCTCGCACAAGTTGATCCCCGCGTAACCAGCTTTCTCGAAAAACCACGCCAGATGCTTATCAATGGCAACTGGGTGGATGCGGTCTCCGGCAAAACCTTCCCCACCTACGATCCTTCCACCGGAGAGGTCCTCGCCACCGTCGCCGAAGGCGACACCGCCGACATTGACCTCGCCGTGAAAGCCGCGCGCAAAGCATTCGAAGGCAAGTGGCGCAAAATGTCGCCCTCCGAGCGCGGCAAGCTCATCTGGAAGCTCGGCGACCTGATTGACGCGCACGTCGAAGAGTTCGCTTATCTCGAATCGCTCGACAACGGCAAGCCGCTGACCATCGCCCGCGCCGCCGACGTCCCGCTCGCCGCCGAACTTTTCCGCTACATGGCCGGATGGGCCACCAAGCTCGAAGGCAACACCATTCCGTTGTCCGTCCCCTACACGCCCAGCGCCAAATATCTCAGCTACACCCTGCGTGAACCGGTCGGCGTGGTCGGACAAATCATTCCCTGGAATTTCCCGCTGCTGATGGCCGCATGGAAACTGGGCCCCGCGCTGGCGACCGGATGCACCATCGTCCTGAAGCCCGCCGAGCAGACTCCGCTCTCCGCGCTGAAACTCGGCGAACTGATTCTCGAAGCCGGATTCCCCGAAGGCGTGGTCAACATCGTCCCCGGATACGGCGAGACCGCCGGCGCCGCTCTGGCTGCGCACATGGACGTGGACAAGGTCGCCTTCACCGGATCCACCGAAGTCGGCAAGCTGATCGTCCACGCCGCGACCGGAAATCTGAAACGGGTTTCGCTGGAACTCGGCGGCAAGTCGCCCAACGTCGTCTTCAAAGACGCCGACCTCGACAAAGCCATCCCCGGAGCCGCCAGCGCCATCTTCTTCAATCACGGCCAGTGCTGCTGCGCCGGATCGCGTCTCTACGTCGAGAAGTCCGTCTTCGATCAGGTCGTGGAGGGCGTCGCCGCCTATGCCAAGAAGATCAAAGTCGGCCCCGGCCTCGACTCCGCCACCGAAATGGGTCCGCTGGTTTCGCTCGAACAACAGAACCGGGTTTGCAGTTACTCTAGAATCCGGCGCGGCTCAGGGCGCGAAGGCAGTCGCAGGCGGCCACAAGGTATCCGGCAAAGGATACTTCGTCGAGCCGACGGTGCTGGTCGACACTCGCGAAGACATGAAGGTCGTGCAGGAAGAGATCTTCGGCCCCGTGGTCGTAGCCATGCCGTTCTCTGATCCCGCCGAGCTAGTGCCCCGCGCCAACGACAACGTGTACGGCCTCGCCGCCGGCATCTGGACACGCGACATCAGCAAAGCCCACCGCATGGCCGACCAGATCGCCGCCGGAACCGTGTGGATCAACTGCTACAACATCTTCGACGCCGCGCTCCCCTTCGGAGGCTACAAGCAATCCGGCTGGGGCCGCGAAATGGGCCACGAGGTCCTCAACAACTACACGCAGACAAAAGCCGTCTGCGCGAGAATCTAGACAGCACAACAGAACTTAGTTTGTGGAGGCACGGGCGTCCCCGCCCGTGCTTTTTCTTCGCCGTTGTGAGAGCAGGTGATTTCGGCGCCGTTGTGGTGTTTCTCTCGGCCACAGATCCGGTGGGCAATGAGTAATATGGCGATTGTCCGCCAATTGACCAGCCGCTCTGGCAGTTTCCGATCGCCGACTACCCATGAAGCTGGCTTGATCACGGATCAAAAGCGCGTTTCTCGGTGCAAACCATTCGGCGAGGGCCCAACGCGAGAGAAATCAAACGCGCTGCATTGGTAAGAAGTTGCTCGCGATTACCAACCCATCCGGCCCATCCGCTCAAGGATGAGCGCACTGTAGTTATTCATGCGCTCGGGCCGTCGCTTCAGGGGAGCCGGAAGAATCGCGGCCAGCCGCGCCCCTTGTTCCCGGTTGATATTCCGGGCCGCGGTTCCGTCGTAGTAACGGCAGGCCGAGTCTGCGCCATAAATACCAGGGCCCCATTCGACCACGTTCAGATAGATCTCCAGAATGCGCCGCTTGCCGAGGACGAGTTCGGCGACCGGTACCAGGGTGAACTCCGCACCCTTGCGGAGGACAGAGCGGCCCGTTCCGAAGAACAGGTTCTTTACCAGTTGCTGCGTAATGGTGGAAGCTCCGCGGGTGCGTCCGCCTTCCAAATCGTCTTCGGCAGCGATTTGGACTTCGTGCCAATCGAACCCATGGTGCTGGTAGAAGCGCGCGTCCTCTGCCGCGATTACAGCGTGCTGGAGATCGGGCGAGATTTGGCTGAGCGGAATGAATTTGTAGCGTTCGTGATACGGAGTGTGGTGAATCCAGGCCTGCAAGCGGCGCTGGACGTGCACCGCGGTTGACGGTGGGTCGATCCACCGGGCGGCCAGAAGGATCAGCGCGGCAAGCGACCAAACGAGTACCGCACCGATGACCAGCCATCGGACAAAGGGTCGGAAAACATGCTTGCGAAACGGGGCCTTGGGGCGGATGTCTGGCGTTTCAGTCACACTTCAGAATAATAGCCCGGGCCGGACGCCGCTAATTCCTGCCTTACGGTCGATATGCTCACGACGTGCATCGCTTCGGCCAATGAGTGCTATGGCGATTTAACACCAATTGACAGCTATCGGCTGGCGACGTTGACCTTGCACAGTGCCGCTTAAGACCGCTACCATTCAATGCCATGGAAACTGAGACCAAAGCCAACTATGTCGGCAAGCCCCAACGCTTGATCTTCTTTTCAAAGTCAGGTGCTGGTTGGTTTGTGTTTTACTACGTCATTTGCTTTCTGGTCTTGCGCTTCGACATCACCCGACATCACGCTTTTCAACACCCCTTGCCTACACCAAGGGCTGCTTGGGTCGCCGTTCCCTATACCCTCTTCATCACCCTCCTCGTCGAGGTGCTGGCCAGGATCAGAAATCGCTAAGAATCGCTCCCTGCCGCAAAGTCCAGGGGTCAATGAGTGCAATGGCGAGGGGGTGGTAATCAACGTCATCAAGGCGGGAAGGGGATTTTATAACCGTACACGGTAAGAACAAGCGTCAGTCTCGCGAGGACCGATGGGAACAGGCCATCACACTCTCGGTGACCCTTATCGCAGGCCTTATCGCCGTGGGGGTACGTGCTCCAGACAAATGGCTGCCCGCAATTTACGCTACCGTCGTGCCCTTCGGGGGGGTGATCTCTTCCTTTAGAAAGCGATGGGCCTCAAGGGAGTTTTGGGCGATCATTGCAGGTGCTCTGTTGGTACAGCTCGTCCTAGCCTGGTTTATATTTGCGGTGGTGCTGCGGTCGCTAAACGACGTCGGGCTCCTCGTTTGTGTTCCTGTCATGTTCCTTGAGGCGGCAGTTCTCTACTATGCTGTGAGATTCCTACAGAAAAACCAAGAGAATAGTGACGCGTAGCTTCATGACTGCCCCCTTCGGCGTCGCCCGGTGGGTCTTTCACATGATGATTGGCGTTAACAGGCGTGGGTGTTGAAAAAGTCACTGTGATTAGCGATCGGAATGGCGGCAGAAGCATGGTAATAAGTAAGGAGGAATGCTTGCCATGCTGTGGATCGCCATTCTCGGAGGCCTGCTGATCATGATGGGGCGACACGATCGTTCCGAAGCGCTGTTCTACTACTTCCGCCTGGAAGAACAGGTTCCAGAGACTCACCTGCTGCGGCTCATCGAAAAGCACATCAGCTTTGCCTTCGTGCGGGAAAAGCTGAAAGAGAGTTACAGCGATACGGGCCGCCCGTCGATTGATCCTGAGCTTCTGCTGCGCATCCTGTTGATCGGCTATTTGTATGGCGTCACCAGCGAACGCAAGTTGGTCGAGGAACTGCGCATGCATCTGGCGTGGCGCTGGTTTACCGGGCTGGGATTCGATCAGGAGATTCCGCACCACTCCACCTTCTCGAAGAACCGGCACGGCAGGTTTCAGGAGTCGAAGCTGTTCGAGCAACTCTTTGAGGAGATCGTGCGGCAGTGTATGGAAGTGGGGTTGGTGCAGGGAAAGCACCTGTCGGTGGATGGCAGCTTCGTCGAAGCCAATGCCAGTAAAGAGAGTCGTATTCCGCGCGAGCAGTTAGGGGAAGCGGCACAGGTCAACCACACCCTGCGTCAGTATCTGAAGGAGCTAGAAGAACAGAACCCGGTGGAGGAACCGGGGCACCAGCAAGACCGGGTGTCGACCACGGATCCAGACTCCACCTATGCCACGAAAGGCGGCACGCCAGCCCGACTGGGGTATTACGACAACTACCTGGTGGACAATCACAGTTGCGTGATCGTGGGAGTGCAAGCCACGGCGGCGCGGATGAGTCAGGAGACGGTGGCCGCACAAGACATGCTCACCCGCTTCGGCCAATGGCAAGGACGAAAGCCGGTATCGCTGGCGGCCGATACCACCTACGGCAATGGGGAGTTTCTGCAATGGTTATTGGAACGGGAAATCACTCCCTACATGCGGACGCGGGACAGTGTGCATAGAAAGAAGAGCCCCTTCTACGGCCCCGAACGTTTCACCTATCTTCCCGAAAGCAACAGCTATCGCTGCCCCGCAGGGCAGCCACTCAACTACGGCGGTCGCAACGCGCGGAACCGAACCTATGCCTATATCGGGACCCGCAAACGTTGCGGTGCGTGCTCGCAAAAAACGCAATGCACCAGCGCAGCGTTCCGCTATCTCGCCATCCACATGGATGAGCCTGCCCGGCAGCGCGCTCGCGAGTTAGTGAACACGCCAGAGTTCGCGAAGGCACAGCGGGAAAGAAAGAAGGTGGAAGCGCTGTTCGCGGAACTCAAGAATCAGATCGGGCTGCGTCGCCTGCGCCTGCGGAGATTAAAGTTTGTTCGGGAGCAGTTCTTCCTGGCGGCAGCTGCCCAGAACATCAAGCGACTAGTGCGGTTCCTCAGCCAACCGATAACACCCATTGTGGAAGCTGCCTTTTAGCTGAGGTGAGAGGAAAAACTCGACGGCAGCGATGATCACAACCAAAAGAACATTCCAATCACGGACTTTTTCAACACCCACAGGCGTTAGCACTCATTGACCCAAGGGACGGCACACCCTTCAGCGATCCCACCCTTTTCTTCTTTCAAGAGTAACCTCTACTTCGAATCCAACCTCTGCAACATATCCACCGCAACCTTCGGCTGGGGAGCTCCGCAACTCGGACAAAACTTCCCACCCGAAGGAATGTTGAGCCAAAACCCATCGACTGTGCTGCGCACCGACTGGACTGCCTCGAACACATCCTTTCCGCTGACTTCCTGCCCCATGGGATTCGTACTGATTCCCGCCAGCACCACCACATGCGAATTCGCCGCCCGCGCCTGCCGCGCCTCGGCCTCAACAAACTTCCGGTAGGCGGCCTTGTCCGTCTCCGCCCCCTGCGCCTGAATCTCGTAAACATCGGCGCACTTCGCGATGTCGCCCGCAAGCCGTGTCCTCGCAAAAGCCTCGAAGCGGTTTCCGCCGGACCCTGGATCAATCACCCGGATCAAGTTGATCGCCGGCGTAACAATTAGGATCTTGTTGTGGGCATGGGTAATAGCCGCCGCTCGGCAGGCTGCCCACGCCGGGTCCCGCTGCTCCTCTGGAGGAGTCATCTCCCATCCCTCGGGATCGTAAAGCACCGCCGTCGTCGCAGGATCGGCTGCGGCCGCTTGAATCGCGGACAGGCTGGTGGCCGTGCGCGTCTTCACCGCCGTCCAGTCCCGATAAGCTTCCGAAGGATTATCTCCAACCACCAGAAACGTACAAGGAGAATCAAAATACTTCTTCTGCAGGTCGAGCGGAAAATCCGTCAGCGAATGTTGCAAGCTGCCCGCATTCACAATCCAGCGAATTCCGCTTTCGCACGGCGTTGGGTTCGCCGGCGCTTGGGCAATCGCGGCACTTGTCACTGTAACGAAGAATCCAAAAATAAACGCCGCACCCATTCGCATCCGCACGCTGCCTCCATCTGGCAAGGAATCGGCATAGGGGATCCCCCACCCAGCGATACCCTTCGGCAATGTACTGCTGCGCCTCGTGCACCGCTTGCCGCGCGCTGCGCCCCGGTCGGAAACCGTGGCTGTGTTCGGAGAACGTCGGGTCCCAGCGCTTCTGCAGAACCTGCAGCACCGCCTGCTGGACGAACCGGTCCAGCACACAAGGGATCGTTCTTCACTTCATGGTGGATCGCGGCCTCACGGCCTTCCAGGTGTGCGGTCTCGCGGGGCGTCAGTTGCCCGCTCTTCACGCCCTGCGCGATCCGCTCCTGCTGGTTGCGCTGCCGCTGGCCCACTTCGGTCTTTGGTTTTGTCTTCTGCGCCGCGGCGTTGTGTTTGTCAGCATAGATGTTCTTGGAGAGCTGGCTCTGCTGCTTCTGCAGAGAGGCGCGATCAGAGGCGGTCAAATGCCCGTCGTCCTCTTTGCGCATGGTGTGCTCTTCTTTATTCAGACCAGCTTCTTTGGTTTCCAGGTTCTTGGTTTCACCCGCGGTTAGCTGACCGCTCTGGACGCCATTCGCGATCCGGTCCTGCTGGTTCTCTTTCCGCTCCTGAACGGTTGGAGCAGGAGTGGCCGCCGGAGCTGCGCTCTGCGAAAATGCCGGAGCCGCAAGCGCTGCCAAAGCCCCTGCGAACAATGCTGTCTTGAGAACTGAACTCATGGATATCTCTCCTCCGTCGCCTTGAATTTACCCTCTCGCAGCCTCTGCTGTGGTTGAGCTGCTCGGGGTGTTGAAACACATCGGGGGGACGCTTGTTGCGCGGTCAAAATATGCTAATCCGGAAGAGGCCCGTTTTGCATGGTTACCAAGGTGATAGTGGATAGCCTGAATGTGGCCGGTCTCATTCCTGAACAGGTGGGGTTCCCTGGGAAGCCGCGAGTCTTTCCCAGCCAGGGCAGCAGCGTGTTAGTGCCCCGCGGCCGCCGTCTTGACCTCAATCGACGTGTTATACCGCAGCGCAATGTTCATGTACACACTGCCCGCTGGCGTCTCAAAGCACAGCACCAGCGCCTCGGTGTCCTCGGTGCTCTGCGGCCCGTGCTCGGAGGTATGCAGGTCCGGAGGATGTACGCGGAAGTGAAATCCCTGATCGTTGAGCGTGGCCACGGCATTGCCGATCACCTGGTTCGCCAGCTCGCACACCGCTTCCCGCACCAAATCGTCTGATTCGGGCAGTTCGGTGCCTGCGAAATGGCTCGCCACAATCGCCGCCGTCTTGGGGGCGAGATCGAACACCACCCGTCCCTCAATGTCGCCGGTCAGCCGGATGACGGCAGCGACGCCTTTGCGACGATAGGCCTCCGCTTCCATGCTGAGGTTATCAATCGACATCGGCGACTTCAGGCCTTGCGACAATACGGCGTCAGCCGCATTGATAAACGGCTGGATCAGTTCCATCTTCATTGTTAGACCCCTGCGCCGGCGGCGCTCGCAACGGTTCCGTCTTCTCCCAGCACGTACTTGATCACTTCGTAAAGAACTTCCGGCTTCACCGGTTTCTGCACGAAGTGCCGCGCTCCACGTTGCAGCGCCGCCACAATGTTCTCCTGATAACCGACAGAGGACACCATGACCACGCGCGCGTCCGGGTTCTTTTGCACGATTTTTTCCGCCGCCTCAATCCCTTCCATCTGCGGCATGGTGATGTCCATGAGCACGATGTCGGGTTTGATGCGCTCGTATTCGCTGATGGCGGTCAGCCCGTCCCCCGCCTCGCCCGCAACCTGTCCGCCAAAGCCTTCAATAATGCGGCCCAGATTCTTGCGCGCGAAGACGGAGTCGTCCACGATCAAATACCGGACTGGCTGCCCGTCCTTGCTTCGCTTGACTGCTGCAAACTGCTCCATGTTGCTCCTCCTCTATATTTCTCGATCTTGCTCTTCCACTACCTTGTCACACCCCGGCGCTCTCGAACACACCGGGAACCCCAAGAATCAACTCTGCCCCGCCCCTGCTGCCTTCTCCGACTTCGCGGCCGGGCCGGCACTGCGCTTGCAAGGTGCTGGCCAGGGCTTCGAGCTCCACCACCCGCATGGCGTGACCACGCTCAATCGCCGCCTTCGGCATTCCGAAAACCACGCAGGATTGTTCTCCCTGCGCGATCGTCATCCCGCCGGCAGCCTTGATCAATCCCAGACCCATGCGCTCCGTCCTCGCCCATTCCCGTCATCAGGACACCCAATCGCATGCTGCCCGAACTCTTCCGCCACGCTCTTGAACATCACATCGGCAGAAGGGCGATGTCCGTTGACACGACGGATCGTCACTCAAAATCGCGACATCTCCCAGCGGCAGGCGTTTCACCTTCAGGTGCCGGCTGCCGGGGCAGATCAGCACCCGTCCCGCCAGCAGCAGATCACCCGATTGCGCCTCCTTCACGTTCAGCGCGCAGCATTCATCCAGCCGGCGGGCAAACATGTCGGTAAATCCTTCCGGCATGTGTTGCACCACCACGATGCTGCCCGGAAAATCCGCCGGCAGCTGGGCCAGCAAGTAGTGCAACGCCTGCGGCCCGCCGGTCGAGACTCCAATGGCCACGATCTTGGTGGGAGCTCTTCTTCGGCCCCGGCGTTACCTTTGGGCCGCTGCTACTGGCACCGGAAAATCGACCGCTGCCGCGAATCGAAATCCCCCGGCTCTGGGCTGCCGCCTTGATTTTCGAAATCAGTTCCCGCCCCACTTCCTGCATGCGCATGCGATCCTTCGCCCGGTTTGGCGACAAAATCAAACGCGCCCATGGAAAGAGCTTTCAGGGTTACCGACGCCCCCTGCGTGCTGTGCGAGCTGACCACCAGCACCGGAATCCGGTGCCGCCGCATGATTTCTTTCAACATGTCCAGGCCGCCCATGCCCGGCATTTCCAGGTCCAGAGTAATGACCTGCGGCTTCAGCTCCGCGATCTTCTTCAGCCCGAAATTCCCGTCCATCGCCGTACCCACCACCTGGATCGAGCTGTCGGTCTCCAGAATCTGGGGAATAAGCTTGCGCATCAGCGCCGAGTCATCCACCACCAGCACCCTTACCGGGGCCGCGCTCATTGCTGCACCTCCGTCAGAGCAGCTGCGTCGAGTGCTCGTCCGGTCTGCATCCGCCAGCAACACGCCTGAATGGCTGCGCGTCCGCTGTCGACCGCGTGAACCGCTCCACCACCGCCGCCAGATTCATGATCAGCACCACCCGCCCATCGCCCAGAATGGACGCGCCGCTGACCAGGTCGGTGGCAATCGTCTGATCGTCCAGCGATTTGATGACCAACTCTTCCTCACCTTCTAGGGAATCCACGATCAGGCCCATCTTGCGCTCGTTGTAATGAATGACCAGGATGAAAATCTTCCCGCGCCGTTCGTCCGCCGCTCCGCTGGATTTCTTTCCCAGCCGCATCAGCGGCAGCGCCTGCGCCGCGAAGTTGCACCACTTCCCACGAAGCCACCTGATGCAAATCCGATCTCCCAGGCCCGCGCGATCTCCGCCACGGTGTTCAGTGGGATCGCATACAGCCGGTGCTCCACCCGGAACAGCAGCGCCTTGATGATGGCCAGGGTCAGCGGCAGCTTGAGCCGGAACCGTGTCCCCTGTCCGGGATGAGTTTCCAACTCCACCGTGCCCTTCAACCGATGCAGCACGCTGCGCACCACGTCGAGTCCCACTCCGCGCCCAGAAATTTCAGTGATCTCGTCGGCGGTGCTGAACCCCGGCCGGAAAATCAAGTCCAGCACCTCCGGCGACGACATGCGCTCGGCTGCTTCCGCCGTGATCAAGTCGCTCTTGATCGCCTTGGCCTTTGATCTTGTCCGCGTCAATTCCGCGACCGTCATCGCTGACTTCGACAATCAACTGGTTGGCCTGATGATAAGCATCCAGCCGGATTTTTCCCGTGGCCGGCTTGCCTGCCTTTTCGCGCTCGGCCGGACTTTCCAGTCCGTGGCTGACCGCATTGCGCACGATGTGGGTCAGCGGTTCGGCGATTGCATCCAGCAGGCTCTTATCCAAATCCGTTTCCTGTCCGCCGAGGACCAGTTCCACTTGCTTGTCGCAGCGATGCGCCGCATCCCGCACAATGCGCGGAAAACGCCGGAATAGCTGCTCCACCGGGACCATGCGGATTTTCATCACCGAGCGCTGAAGATCATTCAGCACCCGTGCCTGAAAGCCCATGGCATCGCCCGAAACGGGCGCGCAGCGCGTCTTTCGGCGAACGCAGCGCATAGTCCGTCATCACCTGCTGCAGCATCGACTTCCCAATGATCAGCTCGCCCACCAGGTTCAAAACGTTGTCGATTTTTTCCGCATCGACGCGCAAAACTGTTTCCCCCTGCGGGGACCGTCGGGTCGACGCCTCCACCCTCTGACGTCCCGCGCGGATCGGCTTGCTCTTCACGTCCGCTGCAACGGCTGGTTTCAAGCTCCGAGACTCAGCATTCGGAAGTTTCGGTCTTGCCCAAACCAAACTCGAAACACTCAACCTCAGAAATCACGGTCGGGATGCGGCATTTCGCAATCAACGTCGTTCTCCGGCTGCGAAGTCGCGACCAGCAAATCGAGTTTCTTGACATTCGCCGTCGAGCCCACCTCCGGTCTCGCGCCCAATATCTGCGCCACCGCGCGCAGAGCATTGGCCACCAGTTGCCGGGCCGCGATCGGCATGCGTGCACAACGGATCAATCTGCGCCACGATATGGAATATCTTCTTCCCTTCCGACCTGCGCAGACTCGCGCGGCCAGCTTTTCGTATTCCGTCCACACCGCTTGCTGGCCGTCAACGCTGGATTTCTTGGCGGCGCGCGATTTCTTCGGTCGATCTTGCCGTCCGGGCCTTCTCCGCTCCCAATGCCAACTGCTGCACCATCTGCCGTGAGCGGCGCAGGTCTCGGGCAGCGCACTCTGCTGCCGGTAAGCAGTCAGCATGGCGCCGAAAGTGTCAGCCGCGGTGAAACCCAATTCCGCCAGCGAAACTTTCGAAGCCGTCACCACCTCCACCGCCAACGCGTCTTCCATCATGTGAGCCAGCTCGCTCAACTCCTGAAACCCGCAGGCGGCCGAGTCCCCCTTCAACGTATGCACGGTGCGCCGGATGCTGCGGATGATTTCCGCGTCTTTCGGCGTCTTTTCCAGCTTCAAAGCGTCGTCGTTCAACGACTGCAGAAGCTCCTGCGCGGTCTCGAAGAAGAGATCGCGCAGTTCGCCGCCCCGTTCATCAGTAAACTGGCTCACGGCGCCACCTCAATCCGCTTATAGGCGGTGCCACTCTCGTGGTAAACCATGGTGAACTTGTCGGTCAGCCCCAGCAGGCTCTCCGCATGTCCCACCAGCAGGTACCCTCCGGGACTCAAGCAGCGGTAGAACTTTTCCACCAGCCGTGCGCTGCTCGGCCTCGTCGAAATACATCATCACGTTGCGGCAAAAAATAATGTCGTTGCGACTGCGGCAAGAACTCGGTCTTCAGATTATGAAAATCGAAATGCACCACTTCCTTGATCGCCTTCTTGATGGCGTAGCGCTCGCCCACTTTGTCGAAATACCGCAGCCGGTAGCTGTAATCCACCGACGACATCTGGTGCTCGCTGTAAATGCCTTCCTGCCCGGCGCGCAAGCACTGAGTAGTTAATGTCGCTCGCCGGGATTTCTACTCTCCACGGCGGCGGGACCAGCGGCTTCGGCCACACCGAATCTTTCGGAACTGGGCATCCGCAGTTGGTGATACGCCAGCGCATCGGCCACCAGCATGGCGATGGTGTAAGGCTCCTGCCCGGTCGAACAGCCCGCGCTCCAGATGCGCATCTGATATTCGCGTCGTTCCTGCTTCCCGCGAATGATCTCGCTCCAGAATGTGTTTGTGGAAAAGTTCGAGCTGCGCCTTATTGCGGAAAAAGCTGGTCTCGTTGACGGTCAGGTTTTCGACCAGGCAAATCAGTTCCTGCCTTGCCGGCCTCGCTCATCAGCAGCCGGTAGTAGCTGTAAAACGAATCCATGCGGCACTCGCGCAGTCGCCGCTGCAACCGGTCTTGCAGAAAATGCGTCCGCCGGGCATCGAAATACATGCCGCATTCCTGATACACCAGGGTCTGCAGCAACCGCATTTCCGCATCGCTGAGTTGGATGGCCAGAGCTGGAGAACTCATGAGCTTCCTTTTTTTCTGCTTACTTTGCTGCCGCAGCCCGCGCAGTTTGCATTGCGGCTGACTCTGTTCCACCCTCGGACGCCGCGAACGCTTTTCTGCGTCGCGCCCAGGTCCAACACTCGTGTCATGTCCAGCAGAACGATCAGCCGTCCTTTGTACTTGCCCAGCCCGGTCACACAATTCTGCCGGCCTTCCTGCAAGCGTTGTCAGGAGACGGCTCCACATCGGCGGCCGGAATCTTCAACACTTCGGTAGCGGAATCCACGATCAGCCCCGCCAGTCTTCCCCTGTGCTCCACCACCAGAATCCGGTTCCGCCTGGTGGTTGTGACTTTCTTTTCGCCCAGGCGTTTGCGCAGATCAATCACCGAAACAATCTTCCCGCGCAGATTGATGACCCCCTCCATGTAGTCAGGAGCATCCGGCACCGCGGTGATTTCCGGCACCCGCACAATTTCGTGCAGCGAAGTGATGGGCACGCCGTAGGTCTCGCGGCCTACTTCGAAGCCCACAATGTGGAGCTCGCGCCCGACATTTGCCGCTGCGTTCATGACGCGTGATCCTGCCGTGGCCCGTGCGGCTTTGCGGCCGCGGTCATCACGGAAAGTCGCTCTCGTGCCCGATGCCAAAGCTGTTCATGGAATCCAGCAGATCACGCGACATCTTCGACATCTGCTCCGCCGACGCCGCCAGTTCGGTCGAACCCGAAGTCGTCTGCTGCACCAGTTCCCGCATCCGCTCCATGGCCTTCACCACCGCGTGCGCGCCGGACGCCTGCTCTTCCACCGCCGAGTTGATTTCGTGCGTGATCTCATTCAGCCGCGTAGTCGCCCGCGCAATCTGCGTCGAACCATGCGACTGCTCGTTGGTTGCCGCCCCGATTTCCTGCGCGAACTTGTACACCTCGGTGACCACATTCGAAATCTTGCGCAGCGCCGTATTCAGTTCCTGGCCCAGGTCCAGTCCTTCATTCACGATGCTGGTGCTCTGGTCCATGTTCTCGACCGCTTTCCGCGCTTCCTTCTGAATGCTCTGAATCAGCTCGGAAATTTCTTTGGTGGACTGCGCCGACTTCTCCGCCAGCTTGCGTACTTCATCGGCAACCACGGCAAATCCCAGACCGTGTTCGCCGGCGCGTGCCGCCTCAATGGCTGCGTTCAGCGCCAGCAGGTTGGTCTGCTCGGCCAGATCGTCAATCACCTCGATGATCTTGCCGATGTCGTCCGCCCGCTGCCCCAGCGCTCCGATAATCTGCCCTGAAGAACCAATCGTGTTGTTGATCTTGTTCAGGCCCTCCGTCGCCTTTTCCATGGTGGTGATGCCGCTGTGCACTTCTTCGCGCGAGCGGTTCGAAATGTCGAGCAGCACCTTGGCCGTGTCCGCCACCCGCTGGATCGACGCCACCATCTGATCAATCGACGCCGACGTCTCGCTCACGCTCGAAGCCTGCACCTGCGTACTCTTCACCATGTTCTGCACGTTGACGCTCATTTCGTGCATGGTGCTGGTGACTTCATCAATCGCCGACGAAGTCTGCAAGCTGATCTTCGCCGATTCATCCGAAGCTCCCGCCACCTGCGTGGAAGCGCTGGCCACTTGCGAAGATGCGTCGCGCACATTGCGCACCAGTCCGCGCAGGCCCTCGACCATCTGGCGAAGGCGTTGCCCAGAGTGTCGCTCTGCGACCGCGGCTTCACCTCCACCGTCAGATTGCCGCCGGCGATCGCTTCCGATACCGACGCCATCTCCTTGAGATAGGTCACCATGCGGCCAAAGGTACGTCCCAGTTGCCCGATTTCGTCGTCGCGCTCGAATGTCAATCTGGTGGTCCAGGTCGCCGGAGTCCCCGATCTGCTGCGCCACTTTCATCAACTCAGACAGCGGCTTGGTGATGGAGTTCGCCGTACGGTAGGCGATCGCAATCCCCAGCGCCAAAGCCACGATGCGTGCTCAACCATGCGATAAGGATCGTCCTTTTTCCGCGCTCTCATCCGATTTTTCGCCGCTCATCCAGAACGTGTTCGGTTTCCTGATCGGCGTCATTCAACGAGTCGGTCGAAGTCTTCACCCAGGAGGACGCGTCCTTCTGCAGATAATAAATTTGCAAGTCGGCAACCGTGGCGTTCCCCGCGTCCACTTCACGGCGCTTCTGCAGCATGGGCTGGGCGAATTCGGTCACCCACGCGCTCTCATTTTTCTGCACGCTGTCGAGGTCCGAGCGCTGCCGGTCGGAGCTGGCCAGTCTTCAGAGCTCTTCTGCAGGATGTCGTTCAGCTGGCGAACGCCGTCGTTCATCCGCTCCACTTCCCGGCTGTCGCCGCTCAACAGGTAGTTGCTCGAGGAAGAGCCGGTTCTGCATCATCTGAAAACGGACGCTGTTGGTGCTGTCCTTCATTTCCAGCGCCTGCGATGCCGCCGCTTTCGCGCTGTGCTCCCGCTGCACCGCGATCAGGTTCACCAGGAACAACACGATGACCATGGCCAGCACCGCGCCAAAGTTCATGTAAAGCTTGCTTGCTAATTGACATAACGTCTCTCCAGGATCTCGAAGACTTACCCGCGCCGGCTCAGTTGCCCGGGTCAAACCGAAATTCCTATGTCCCCGTACTTTCCGCGCTGGCGGTTTCGAATCTCCATTTTTTCACTGCATCCACCGCTGCGTTGACAAGAATCGGGTGACCACCGATTACTTTCGTTTCTTTCACCACTCCATTCGGCGAGACCACCAACTGCAATTTCACATTCCCGGTGATCCCCATTTTTCGCGCAATCTCCGGATAAACCGGCTCGACTCTGCTTTTTACTTTGCGATCCGGCTGGTCTTGAGCAAGCCCGGCGGGCAGAAAGGTCTCCGCTGAGCGTGGCCAAAACCAGGAGAACAACACGCGTTGCGCACAACTTCGACCGATCGTCTGCATAGACACAGTCCCCCCTCAGAATAGAGATATGCCTTTCATTAGTGCAAAGCTGTCTCCATCAGTAATAACGTTCTTCCAAAAGTCAGTAAGGCACTGTTTTTCAGTCGACTTGACGAGCAAGTTAAGACCTCTGCTACATCCTGCCGAAATTGCGGCACAACCGTCTCATTACCGACGATCTGGTCTCAGGACGATACACGTTGCGAGTTATGGCGAGGCGGATTCCGCGCTTCCGGCCACACCGCGGCTTTTCCCTTGACTCAAATTGAGATTGCAGGATAGAGTCCAATTAATTCAATAACTTGTGGCTCGGTGCCTCAGCCGAAACGACGCCGAGGAGGGGGCCTCTGACTACCGGATCCGAACAGATCTTTCGAACCCGCGCAGACGGATCCGAAGACGATTCCTTTCAGAAGCTCCTGCTGACCTTTTCCAACACCGCGGCCCAGGCCACTTCTTCCGCCGACATTCTGAAAATCTTCTGCCGCACCACTCGCGCCTACTTCCAGGTCAGCGGCGCCTATGTCTGGCAGCTGTTCGCCGCCCGGCCAGATGATTGGCGCCGAAGCCGACGGCTGGATGGCCGACCGCTTCCGCAATGCCCGCCTGAGCGCAGAGCGAAAATGCCATCGCCAACCAAGCCATTCAGCTGCAAGAAAGCGATTTACTTCAACGCAATCCACTCCTCTGCCCTGACCCCATGGCAGCGGAATACGGCGCGCAAGTCCATGATCGCCGTCCCGCTTGATGATTCAAACGAAGTGATCGGGGCCGCGGTCTTCCTGCACACCACCGATCCTCATTTTTTCAGCTCCCGATCACCTGGCCAAAGCCAGCATCCTGGCCGCGCAACTGGGAAGTTTTCTCGAGGCCGTGCGCCTCTCCGAGCAGGCGCGCGAAGAACAGCGCCGTGCTGGAATTCTTGCCGAAGTCGCGCACAGCCTGCATTCGCAACCGGACTTGACCCATCTGGTGCAAGCCGTCGCCGATCACCTCCGCGCCTTGCTGCGTTCCCCGCTGGTTTGCATTCTGGTCCGCGAATCCGCCGGCTACGAGCTGTGGGCCGTCGCCGCCAAGGCACCCGATGCCGCACGTCTCCATGCGCGCAGCGCTTTGCTCAGGCAGAATCTGCCAACAAAGAACACGACCTGCACTTTGCCTCGGATCTGGCCCATCGCGCCGTCACCGCAGGTGAGCTCATCACCGCCGCGATTGATCCCGGCAATCACTCACTGAGCGATCTAGTTCCGCCCGGCACTCTGCTGGCCGCGCCTTTTCGCACTTCCGGCAAGCAGGGTGCAGTCCTCGTCTTTCCCCGGCCGGAAGGTTCATTCAGCGCCGAAGAGAAGTCGCTGCTTCCCGTCATCACCAGCTTTGCCGCTGTCGCTATTTCCAATGCCGAGCTCTACGCCAAAGCCAGCGCCCAGGCCCACGAACTGCACCAGATTCTCAGCATCGCCGCCGAACTGGGATCGAGCTCCGATCTCGAGCAGTTCATGCAGAAGTTCGTCCTCCGCGCCAGCGATTTCCTGGGCTTCGGCCGCGCCTTCGTCGGGCTCATCGATGACGAAAAATTTCAGGTGCGCTGGAGTTTCGCCGACGGCAAGCATGGCACCAGCGGCTTCGTAATCCCCGAAGGCATCCTCACTCGCGCGATGCGCAACAAGGAGGTACTGTGGGCCGACGACGTTACCGGTGTGCCCGGCGCAAACCAGCCGATCCTGGCCGAGTTCAATGTCCGCCAGCTTCTCGCCGTACCCTTGCTCGGCGTGAACGGCGAAGTGCTGGGCATTTTCGGCGTGCTCGATCGCCTCGACCACGGTCCCATCTCCAAAGAAGACATTCGCCGGGCGCAGGCCCTCGCGGCGCAGGGCACCGTGGCTCTGGAAGTCAGCCGCAATCTTCTGCTCTCCGAGCAGCACCGCAGCCGCGCCGAATCTCTTACCAACCTCGCGCTTCAGGTGAGCTCGCTTCTGCGCGGGCCGGAATTCTCCGCCCGCTTCGTCGAACGCGCTGCCACCATGATGCAAGCTCGCGGCGCCGCTCTGGTCGTCGAGAATGGCGGCGAGCCCAGCGTAGTTCCCGGCCTCCTCCCCAACTCCGCTGACGATCAACTGCTTTGGAACACGTTTTCGCGAGCCGTCATGGCCGCCATCTCCGCTGAGCCTCAGCCCATTGTCGCCACCACCGCTGAAGCGCTGCTGGGCCCGGAGCTCGCGGCGCGCGCCGGTTGGGAGCATGTAATTCTCGCCCGTCTGCAAGGTGGCGAGCAGCAGGTCGTCGGCGCCCTTTGCCTGATCGATCGCGCCAAACCCTTGTCCGAGGAAGACCGCCAACTTCTGCAGGCCATTGCCGGACACGCCTCAGTCTCGCTCGAAAACGCCCGCTTCTTCACCCGCATGGAGCAGGCCAACCGCCACTGGATCGAAATCTTCGACGCCATCTCCGACTTCATCGTCGCCCACGACGAATCCGGAAACATTCTGCGCGTCAATCGCTCACTGGCCGAGTTTATCGGCGTCCAGCCCCAGCAACTCATCGGACTCAACATGGGCGCGCTGCTGGCCACCGGCGTCAATCCGCCGACCCGCTCCTGCCCGTTCTGCCGCGGCACCGGCAGCTCGACCGACGAGTACGTGCACCCGGTGCTGGAACGGACTTATCTGGTTTCCACATCGCAGGTGCACGCCGCCAGCAGCGAAGGCTTGCAGACCATTCACGTCCTGAAAGACATCACCGACCGGCGCGAAGCCGAACGCCGCTATCGCGAACTGTTCGACAACATCCAGGAAGGCCTTTTCTTCTGCAGCCCGGACGGCCGCTTCATCGAGGTCAACGACGCCCTGGTCCGCATGCTCGGCCACGCCAGCCGCGACGCAACTGCTGCACTGCGATCCGCGCGAAGAAGTTTTCCCCCGCCCCGAGCGCCATCGCGAACTGTTCGCGCTGCTGGAGCAGCAGGGCACGCTGCGCAATCGCGAAGAAGTCTTGCGGCGACAAAGACGGCGGCGCCGTCCATGTTCTGATCAACGCCTTCGCGGTCCGCGACGCTCAAGGGAACGTGATTCAGTACCGCGGGCTGATGCTCGACGTCACCGGACTGAAGGCCTATCAGCAGGAACTGCAGCGGGAGCGCGACTTCTCCGGCAAGATCCTGAACAACACCCAGAGCCTGATTCTGGTTTCCGACACCGCTGGGCTGATCAGCTATGCCAACCGCCGCTGGCAGGCGCTGGGATACGAGCAGGAGGGCTATCCTCGGACAGCCGCCTGGAGAATCTGGTTGCCCCAGCAAAGCGTGCCGCCCTCGCTTGACGCCTTTTCAGCAGTCATCTCCGGCAGCCAGGTGGATAACCTCGAACTGCAAGTACTTCGCGCCGACGGCCGCGTCCTGCAATTCTCGGTCAATCTCAGCCCCATGCGCGACGAGCACGCCCACGTCAGCAGCATCGTGGTGGTGATGAGCGACGTCACTGACGCCGCTTCCCTGCAGGCCAAACTCATGCACGCCGAAAAAATGGCGGCGGTCGGACAACTGGTCTCCGGCGTGGCGCACGAAGTGAACAACCCACTGACTGCGATCCTCGGATTCGCCGACCTGATGATGGAAAACCAGGAACTGCCCGAAAGCGCCCGCAAAGATGTGCGCGTCATTCTGCAGGAAGCCCAGCGCACCAAGCAGATCGTGCAGAACCTGCTGAGCTTCGCCCGTCAGATGCCGCCGCAGCGCAAGCCGGTGCAGCTGAACGTGATTTTGAGGCGCACCATTCAGCTGCGCGCCTATGACTTCCACAGCCGCGGTGTCGCCGTCACCGAGAGCTTTGACGAAGATCTGCCCTTTGTCATCGGCGACTCGCAACAATTGCAGCAGGTTTTTCTCAACATTCTGAACAACGCCTACGACGCGGTGCGCGAATCGGTGCACCGGCCCGCAGCATTGAGATTTCCACCCGTCGCGGCACAACGATTTCGTCGAAGTCCTGTTCTGCGACAACGGCCACGGCATCAGCCTACCCCGAACGCATCTTCGATCCCTTCTTCACCACCAAAGAAGTCGGCGAAGGCACCGGCCTCGGCCTGAGCATTTGTTACGGCATCGTCAAAGAGCACGGCGGCGAGATTGTCTGCTCCAACAACCTGGGCCGCGACGGCGCAACCTTTACCGTTCGATTTCCGTCCGTCAGCGAACTGGCTTCGCTCTCGGCCAGAGCGGGAGTCAACTCAACCATGAGCACGCTTGCGGCAAAACCCGGTTCACCTCCCCGTACTGCTCATCGAGGATGAGCCTGCCGTCATGAGCTATGTGCGCGCCGTTCTCGAGCGCAGCGGCTACGCGGTCGTGTGCAGCGAGTCCGGCGCCGAAGGACTGCGGCTGCTTGAGTCGGGAGACTTTCTCGGAGTGGTCTCCGACATGCGAACGCCCCGGCGGAGTCAATGGCGCCGACGTTCACGACTGGATTCTCGCGCAACCGCCCAGAATTGGCGTCTCGCATCGTCTTCATTACCGGCGACGTCGCCAACGAAGACACCGCCGCCACCCTCGAACGCACCGGCGCGCCGTGCGTCGAAAAACCGTTTGGAGTTCAGCAATTTCTTGCGGTCGTCGAGCAGACCATGGGGAAACCGCAGTGAAATCTCATCTTGGAATTCGTTTTCTGGTGGTGGACGACGAAGCCAGCATTCGCCGCCTCTGCATGACCGTCGCCGAAGGCCATGGGCTTCACCTGCGTGGAGGCCGGCACCGGAGAAGCCGCGCTCGCGCTGCTTCGAGGAACAGCCTGCGCACATTATCCTGACCGACCTGGTCATGCCGCAAGATGTCGGGCTTCGAATTTCTCGATCAAGTCAAGAAAGTGCTTCCCCGCTGCGAAGTCGCCGTCATGACCGGTCACGGCTCGGTGGAAACCGCGGTGCAAGCGATGAAGCTCGGCGCCTATGACTACATCGCCAAACCTTTTTCTCCGCTGGAAGAGTTGCGCATGTTCCTGCGCCGTATGGCGGAAAAAATCGAACTGGTCGAAGAAAACCAGTTCCTCCGCGAACGCATGGACACCGAAACCGGCCTGCACGGCATCGTCGGTTCCACTCCCAAGATTCAAGACGTGCTGCGCATGATCGCCCGCTTGAAGGACACTCGCACTCCGGTGCTGGTCATGGGCGAGAGCGGCACCGGGAAAGAATTGGTAGCGCGCGCCATTCATTTCCGCGGCACATTTGCCAATCGGCCTTTCGTGGCCGTGGATTGCGGCTCGCTAGTTCCCACGCTCATCGAAACCGAACTGTTCGGACATGAGCGCGGCGCGTTCACCGGAGCGTTGCGCGCCAAGTCCGGACTTCTTCCAGTCCGCGCAACGGCGGAACCATCTTCCTCGATGAAATCGGTGAATTGCCGCTCGAAATGCAAGCCAAGCTGCTGCGCGTTCCTGCAGGAAAAAGAAGTGCGCCCGGTCGGCAGCAATCAGAAAATCAAAGTGGATGTGCGCGTCATCGCCGCCACCAATCGCGATCTTGAAATCGAATACCGCGCCGGACGCTTCCGCAAAGACCTCTATTTCCGCCTGAACGTCGTCACCGTGCAACTGCCCTCGCTGCGCGAACGCCGCTCCGACATTCCCATGCTCGCCCACTGGTTTCTCGACCGCCACGCCAAGGGTTCCGCATCCTCCATGCAGGTAACCAGCGCGGCCATGAAAGCGCTGCTGCAATACGACTGGCCGGGCAACGTTCGCGAGCTGGAAAATTCCATCGAGCGCGCCGTCGCTCTCGGTGACGGCAAGCTGATCGACGTCGCCGATCTGCCGCCGGCAGTGATTGCGCTCGCTCCTTCGCCCGGATCGGACGGCACTCCTGACCACTCAGAATCCGACGACCTCAACCGATCTCGAGGACATCGAGCGCGCCACCATCCAGCGAGTTTTTGAGCAAGTCAACGGCGACAAAGTCATGGCCGGGAAGATGCTCGGCATCAGTCGCGCCACCCTCTATCGCAAGCTCAAGCGCTACAACATCGGCGGGCGTCTCGAGCCCCGCCGCCCACCAGCCACCGACTGCAGTAGCTGCATCAGCTCCAATCGCCTTGTCACCCTGAGCGGAGTAGCGGCTTCGCGAACGCGAAGCTGCTGCCAAGTCGAAGGGCCCCGCGATCGTTGGCACTTGAAAATACCGCCGCAGGGAATCCTCACGATCGCGCCGATCTCCGCAAGAGCGCGAAGCCACCAGCCTTTCTTCCTTCCGATGGCCGACGCCCCCTGAGACTCCGTTTCATTGTGAGACGACAGACGCCGCGCCACTACTGGTGAGACTGCAGCGCTCATTACCTTCAATCACTTAGGGCGCTAGAGTGTGGCCTTGATCGTGCACCCAGACCCGAGGCCGGGGATCGCCCGGTTCAAGGAAGCACTATGACCGTCCCGAGTGCAAGCAATTCCGCAGCCTGGTCAAACCTGCGCAGCCTTTATCCGCTTTACGTCGCCGCTGGCCCGCGAATCCGCGATCGAGATGCCGCCTTGCCCGGAACTGGAAGAGGCTTCTGTATCGCGCTCGTATGCCGTCGCGTTCCGTCCGCCGAAGCACTCGCCGAAGCCGAAAAATGGATCGCGGCCATGGACGAGCGGATTCACCCTCATCAGCTTCGCCAGTTTCTCCAGACTTCCGGGACCGGTAAACGAAGAGGTCCTGCATGCAGCTTCTGGCGCACCATCTGAGCAAGACTGCAGCGCACCGACCGTCGATCGCGACAAGGTGGATTTCCTGCTGGTCCAGCTTCTTCTCCCAGCGCGCCCCGTCGGACCGTCAGCGATTCCGGCCTCAATTTCGAAACCGTGGCCATGGTGCTCGATCCGGTCCTGGGCGCAATCGAAGGCGGCGAGCCGCAGATTGGCTGGCGCCTTTGAACGAACTGCTCGTCGAAGCCAACAGCGCCAAGAATCTTAACTGGCTGTTCACCAACCGAATCATCGAACGCGGACGACGAGCTCAAGCACTCCTGCGGAGAAAAGTTCTTTGAGCCAGCAGCGCTGGCTGCCTTTACGCGTTTTGGTTTCCTCCTCCGCCGCAGATTTTTCCGCTTGATGCATCAGGACCTCAACGCCATTCTCGACGGCCTGCGCGACTTGGAAGCGCGCGGGGTTGAAGACTCTCGATTGCCGCAAAGCCCAGTTTTCCGCCGACGAGCCCATCGCTCGCCTGCGCATGATTTGCCAGTCCTGGAAAGTGATGTTCCACGCCGAATATTCGTCCGGCCAGCCGCTTTGCATTCTTGTGGATCTGCGTACCGCCGTGGAAGTCGCACTGCCAAAACCCGAAGCCCGGCGAGCCGGATCGAAAACCGCAGCCTGATTCTGAGACCGAACTGAAGACCGAACTAGGCCTGCACGCGGCCGCATGGCCGAGCTGAACAGCCAATTGAAGGCGAAGCGGCGGCGCCGATGCCGATGCCATCCGAACCCACACACCGCAGGCAACGGCTGAGCAATACCGCCTGCGAATTTGAAGTTTCCAGTGCTCCTTCGAACCTGGGACGAAGAGGCTCCGCAGCTGAGAAATTAATCAGCTCTGGACCTGAACAACGTGCACCTCTAGCCAAATGGAGTAATTGCTGTGCACCGTCCGATCGTAATCATCGTCTCCGACGAAGAGGAATTCTCCCTCGCCATCACCGCCCGCTGGCTGGTGGAGCGCAATGTTCCTGCCCTGTCGGTCGAAGGGAGCGACTCTTGCAGTCAGCTGCAAAAAGAGAATTTCGATCTCGCGATCGTCGGCGGATTTCAGCCGGAAATGCTCGGCCCCGGTGCTCGACTCCCTGCGCGCCACCGGCAAACCGGTAATCCACGTTTCGCGCTCTGAACGACCATTCTCCAAAATTGCCAGGCGTGGTTTCATTGCCGGAAATTTTCGGATGGCCCGAATTGCTGGTCACCGTCGCCACCCAGATTCTGGAACGCGAACACGCCACGCCGACCTTTCCCGCGTGCTGGAATCGAACTCGCAACTCGAACAGCAGGCCGCGCTGGGCCGCTACATGCTCGATGTCCGCCACAACCTGAACAACGCGCTGACATCAGTCCTCGGCAACTCCGAACTCATGCTGCTCGATCCCGAAACTCTCGCTCCCGGCCTGCGCCCGCAGGTCGAAACCATCCACAACATGACCATGCGCATGAACGAAATCCTGCAGCGCTTCTCGTCGCTGCAGAAGGAAATGCAACTGGTCGAAGAGCAGGGGAAACAAAATCCAAGCCGAGGGCGTCTGAAATCGGCTGGTGCACGGACGATCGACGCCGATGTATTCAGAGTCGGAACCATGCGATCGTTTACGCTAACTGAAGCAAAGCGGCACTTCGCCTCGATTCTTGAAATCGTGCAGAGCGAACCTGTCCTCATTAGTTATCGGAACCGGCCAGCTGCGGTAATCGTTTCAATACGAGAATACGAAAGGATATCCGGCCTTGCGCGGGGTGCATCCGAGACCCGTCGCCCCTCGAAGCAGCATCGTGGAGATAAATGACTCGTTGCCGGGAATATCGCCAGTCTCGGATTGATTTTTACCTGGACAAAGACGACTCTCGGTTGAGTTAACCGCAAAGACGATTTCGTTCTGGTAACTGAAACTGAGTCTCACATTCATTCGCGTCGAAAACGCTCTCACGCGAACAAAAACTCCTTCGTCCGCAACTCCTTAATCCGATCCCTCAACTTCGCCGCCTTCTCAAACTCAAACCGCTTCGCCGTCTCCCGCATCTCGACTTCAAGCTTGGCGATGTAAGCATCCAGTTCTTCCTGACCCTTGAAGTCCGGAATCCCCTCCGCTTCCGAGCTGGCGTAATCTCCGTAGTCGGCTTCGATCACGCGCACCAGCGACATGTCCAGCGGCCGCACAATCGATTCCGGCGTGATCCCATTCTCCACGTTGTAGGCCTCTTGAATGGTGCGCCGGCGGTCGGTTTCGCCGATTGCTTTCGCCATCGAATCCGTCATGCGGTCGGCGTAAAGCACGGCGCGTCCGTTCAAATTTCGCGCGCAGCGGCCAATGGTCTGAATCAGCGATCCGCTCGACCGCAGGAATCCTTCTTTGTCCGCGTCGAGAATCGCCACCAGCGAAACCTCCGGCAGATCGAGCCCTTCGCGCAGCAGATTGATCCCAATCAGCACGTCGAACTCGCCCTTGCGCAGATCGCGCAGAATCTTCACCCGCTCCAGCGTCTCAATCTCCGAATGCAGGTAGCGGCACTTCACTCCGACTTCGCTGTAGTACTCGGCCAGGTCCTCGGCCATGCGTTTGGTCAGCGTCGTCACCAGCGCTCGCTCGCCGCGCGCCACCCGGCCGCGAATCTCATGCAGCAGATCATCAATCTGCCCCTTCACCGGACGAATCTCCACCGGAGGATCCACCAGCCCGGTCGGCCGGATAATCTGCTCGACCACCACTCCCGCGGATTTCGTCAGCTCATACGGCCCCGGCGTCGCCGAAACATAGACGATCTGATTGGTGCGATGCTCAAACTCCTCAAACGTCAGCGGACGATTATCCAGCGCCGACGGCATCCGGAACCCATATTCCACCAGCGTATTCTTGCGCGAGCGGTCGCCGGGATACATCGCGTGCAACTGCGGCACCGTCTGGTGCGACTCGTCAATGAACAGCAGAAAATCGCGCGGAAAATAATCCAGCAGCGTCGGCGGAGGCTCGCCCGGCATCCGCCCCGTAAAATGCCGCGAATAATTTTCAATCCCATGGCAGTAGCCCATGGACTTGATCATTTCCAGGTCATACATCACCCGCTGATGAATGCGCTGGGCTTCGACCACCCGACCTTGCTTCTCCAGTTCCGCTTCCCACCACTTCAACTCTTCTTTGATCGTGTCCACCGCCCGCGACCGCGTCTCCGGCTTCATCACGTAATGCGTCTTGGGATAAATCGGCAACCGCATATATTTCTGCTTCACGGTCCCGAACAGCGGATCAATCTGCGACAGCGACTCCACTTCGTCCCCAAAAAGCTCGACCCGGTAAGCCATGTCGTCGTAGGTCGGAAAGATTTCGATCACGTCTCCGCGGACACGAAACGTTCCGCGCCGGAAATCGCCGTCCGTGCGCTCATACAAAATCTCCACCAGCTTGCGCGTGATGTCCTCGCGCTTGATCTTCTGCCCCTTCTCCAGAAACAGCATCATCCCGTAGTACGCTTCCGGAGATCCCAACCCGTAAATGCAGCTCACCGACGCCACGATCAAGCAATCGCGCCGCTCAAACAACGACCGCGTCGCCGAAAGCCGCAGCTTGTCCAGCTCATCGTTGATGGTCGCTTCCTTTTCTATATAGAGGTCGGCGGCGGGGACGTACGCTTCCGGCTGGTAGTAGTCGTAGTACGAAACAAAATATTCGACCGCATTGTGCGGGAAAAAATTCTTGAACTCGTGATAAAGCTGCGCCGCCAGCGTCTTGTTATGCGCCATCACCAGCGCCGGCCGGTTCGACTGCTCAATCACCTTGGCCATGGTGTAGGTCTTGCCCGACCCGGTCACGCCCAGCAGCACCTGATGCTGCTCGCGGTCGGCTAGATCCCGCGCATCAGGGACGTCAATGGCGCGGCCCTGGTCGCCCTTCGGCTTGTAGTCGCTGACGAGTCGGAAATCCATATAGGAAGTTTTGCCGGCGAGCATGCGTCCGCCTCCCTCACAGGAAACAATTTTGGCGTGAGGGAATCTTCCTATTATATCGAGGTTGGCAAAACAGAAGTTTGCCGTGATGAACGAAGACGACTACCGCGGCAACTTGAAGTTGACCGTAATCTGGGTCTGGATTTCCACCGGCTCGCCATTCAGCAGATACGGACGATACTTCCACTGCTTGACCGCATCGACCGCCGAGTTGGCCAGCATCAGATCGCCGCTGATCACCCGCACGCCGGTCACGGTGCCATCTTTGCTGATGGTGGCCATCAAATCAACAGAGCCTTCCTTGCGGAGCTGCAGGGCCGTCGGCGAATAGACCGGAGCCACTTTCTTCATCAGCAGCCCCTGCGACACGCCTTGGGAAACGCGGAGCATTCCCTGCCTCGGAGCCGGGGCCTCCGTCACAACAATGTTGTTCAGCGACGACTGCGAACTGCTCGTCGGTAGCGTCAAGACGGGCGGGGTCGGCTGCGACTGTCTGGGCGGCGCCTTTGGAGCGCTGTGGCTGCCCGCCTTCACCTGGATCACCATTGGCGTCTTGGCGACCGCAGTTTTTGATTCTAAGACTCAACGGCAGTTCCTGTACTCGAATCGTTTCCGGAGCGGTGGAGGCGGGTTGCGAAGCACTCGCGGACGGCCCTGATGGAGCAGCGTTGGCGTCCGACGGCGCCGCCGAGGGCGCAGCGGTTGACGGAGCGCTCCCTGAAGATCCATTCTCCGGCTCCGCAGAGTGGGCTGCCGCTGGAGTGGCGCCAGGCGCCGGTTCTTCGGGCGCAGCGGTCTGTGATGGCACAGCCGGCGGCGTCGAGCTATGCAGATACTGCAACGGCTGCAACCTTTGCCATCCCCAATAACCCGCGACCCCCAGAAGCACCACCACGACGATGATCTTGACAAATTTGCTGCCCCCACCCGATCCCGAATGCGCTTCTTGCAAGGCGGCAAACATCGGCACCGAAAGTTCCGGCAGCGGTTCCTCAAACTTGTGTTCCTGGACGATGGGCTGGTGCGTGATCATCGGCGCCGCGCCTGAAAGCCTCAATTCTCCAGACTTGGCCAGAGCCGGCGCCACCCCGGTGCCCGTTCCTGCGGTGCTGGCAGCGATCGGTTCTGCCGACGCTTGTGCCCGCGGCGCCCATGCCGATTCGGCCACTGGCGCCGGCTTGCCGTTGACTGGCATCGATTCCAACAGCGCCACCTCACTCGGTTCCGGCGCCGGCGTTGGCTCCGGGTCCATTTCGAGTCCCGCATACGGCACCGGCACTTTGGGGACCGGCGCAACCGCAGGGTGCGGAGCAGAATTGATCCCCGAAAAAGCCGCCGCTTCGCGTGCCATCGGTTTTGCCGTCGGCGTCGGGCAAAATCACCGGCGCCTGCCCGGCAACAGACGAAGCTGAACTCCCCCCAACCTTGGCCTCATTTTTCCGCAGCAGTCCCCGCGCCACGCGCAGGGTGCTCTTCGATTGCTCCAGATTGACCGGCTTGGTCAGCACCAGATTGGCGCCGATTCGAAACGCTTTCGCTACTCCCGCCTGCCCTTCCACCACCGCCACCGAAAGCGAACTGTGATTCAAGCTCGAGTTGCGCGCTGCTTTGAACAACAAGCCCGCATCCTGCTCATTCTGGCAGTCCACCACCAGCGCGTCAAAATGCTCATCGGTCAGCGTCTTGACCGCGGCAAACGGCTCATTCGAAAGCTCTACGGTAAACTCAAGCTCGCTCAGCACCTGGGTGACAACGCGCGCGGTCTTCTCGTCGGGGCAGTAAAGCAGGGATTTGTAGCTCATAATCGCATGGTAGGTACACTGGTGTGTACCAGCAAGTTACTGATGTAATTGCACCATCGCGCAAGAGTCACCGCCCAATGAATAACCCAAACTCCCCGCACAACTCACGCATCCCGTTGTGGCTGAAACTCGCCTGGACGGCGTGGATTCTGGTGTGGGCGCCGCTCTACTGGAAGCAATACGGCGCGCAGAACTTCCTCTACTTCTGCGACCTCGGGAATCTGCTGATCACTCTCGGCCTGTGGATGGAGAGCCAACTGATTCTCTCCTGGCAGGCGGTAGGCCTGCTCGTGTTTCAGACTCTGTACACCGTCGATCTGATCTCTGCTCTCGTTTCAGGAAAGCATCCCCTAGGCGGCACCGAATACATCTTCGATCCTACCGTCCCGCTTCCCGTCCGCCTGCTCGGCTTGTATCACCTGGTGGTCCCCGTGCTGCTGCTCTGGGCAGTAAGACGCCTAGGCTACGATCCAACCGCGCTGAAATATCAAATCGTCACCACGTGCATTGTGGTCCCGATCAATTATTTCTGGCGTCCCGAATACAACGTGAACTTTGCGCGAGGAATTGGGCACGAACAGCACCTGATGCCAGGATGGATTTACTTGCTGGGATACTTGGTAGTGGCGGCGGTGGCGGTGTACTGGCCGACGAGCTGGGCGCTGGCGCGATGGGCTGCGAAGTCGAATCGCCTCAAACCGTGATGTACTCGGTGGTGGCGCTCGGTGCCGGAATCGCATCCCCGTTCTGGCGGATGCCTTCGAGGTGAAATTCAATCGCCTCGCGCATTAATTCCTTTGCCTCGGCTTGCGTTTTGACAACGACTCCAAGACCGGGAAGATCGGGAGCATAGGCGCCCCATCCGGTGTCAGACTTTCGTAGATGACAAGATATTTCATTTTCAAGTGTTAGCGGCGAATTGCCAACTGCAACAAAACGGCATCTTCGAGGCTAGACATGTCCCCGGGAGAGAGATTGCCAAGCCGGTTTTTTAACCTTTGCTTTGACGCGGCCATGATTTGGTCGGCCATGGCTTTGCGTTGTTCTCCATTGACCTCTATGAGCACTTCTCCGGGATAGATTCTTGAAGTTTGGCTTGAGATTGGGACCACGATCACGCGATTGAGGGCAGTATTCGCTGCATTGTTGCTAAGAATAATCGCTGGACGTGTCTTTTGAATTTCTCCTCCCATGGAGGGATCAAATGCCACCCACCAGACTTCACCTCTGCGGGGATGCATCGCCAATCAGTCCTTCCATCCACTCTTCGGCTTCTCGCTGCCGTTCAACGTCGCTGGCCATTTCGCGATATTGAGCGATCAGACTGGTGGGCGATTTCTCCGCGGCCTCGCGAGCGGCCCTCTCGACACTCCCGGCCGCATATTCATCAACCACAAACCACGTAGCGTGACCGCGGGACACGGGATTCCCCAGCGGCTGCTCCGTGTTACCGTTCCAGCGCGTCGCCACAACTTCCTCTTGTTCCCAAACAATTCGCGCCACCGCCATTCTGCCCTCGCCGGGATCATGAATTACTTCGACGATTCCGCCAACTTTGGCTCTCGGAGATAGCACTTGCTGTGGTTTGACGTATGCCATGTGAGCTCCTAGCTCAAAGAATCGTAGTTCCAATCCATAGCTATTGTCAATAGCTATTACCATCAACTATATGGTCGAGCTAGTAGTCTAATAAACACCTAATTCCTCAACGTCTTCCCCGTCTTCAACGTAAACTGGATTCGCTCCTGCGTCTTCTTCTCCCCGCACAGCGACTTGAACGCTTCCCGCTCCAAATCCAGAATGTATTGCTCGCTCACCGGCAGTCCCCGGCGTCACGTTCCCGCCGCACAGAACCTCCGCAACTTTGGTTCCGATTTTCACCTCGTGGTCGCTAATGAACTCCCCTTGCCGCATGATGTGAATTCCCAGCCTCAGTGTGGCCAGCACATTTTCTCCCGGCGCCGGAATATCCAGCCGCATCTGCGGCGGCTCATACCCCGCTCGCACCAGCTCCAGCGCCCGCGCTTTCGCATCGGACAGCACGCGGTCCCGATTCATGGTGATTCGGTCGGCACTGCTGAGGAATCCCAGCCCCCGTGCCTCGTGCGCGGATGTCGAGACTTTCGCCATCGCAATCGTCTCGAACGCTTTCTTCATCGCCTCCATCATCTCGACCGATTCACCGCGCCCGCCGGGACGAATCGCGCCTGCCGAATCCATCGCTCGCAGCAGCATTTCCTTACATCCGCCGCCGCCGGGCAATAGCCCGACTCCCACCTCGACCAGTCCCATGTAAAGTTCGGCGTGTGGCTGCCGCGACGCCGCATGCAGCGACATTTCCACCCCGCCGCCCAGAGTCATTCCAAACGGCGCAATCACCACCGGCTTCGCAGAAAACTTGATCGCCTGGGTCATCCCCTGAAATTGACGGATGGCGAGATCCACGTCATCCCACTCTTCGTCCTGTACAGACATGAGCAGCATCATCAGATTCGCGCCAACGGAAAAGTTCGCCGCGTCGTTGGTGATGACAAACGACTCGAAGCCGTCGCCCGCGCCGCCCGGGTTCAGCGTCTGCGACACAAACTGGACGATGTCTCCGCCCAGCGTGTTCATCTTCGAATGGAACTCGATGCAACCCACGCCATCGCCCAAATCCACCAGCGACGCCCCCGAGTTTTTCTTCACCACGCCCCGGGATTTCTTCGCCACCGCCACCAACCAAACTCCCGCCACCACTCGTACAGGTTTGTAGCCGCCGCTGGCGAGATCGAAATATGCGCGTCCTGACGGCGACTGAGCGTCATCTTCGTACCAGGACTTCTTTCCCGCCGCGAGCAGCTTCTCCACATTCCCCGCCACCGGACGCCCTTCCTTCTTCATCCGCGCAACCGTCGCCTCGACCCCAGCCGCATCCCACAACTCAAACGGCCCCAGTTCCCAGTTGAATCCGAGACGCATCGCCCGATCAATCTCGACCACGCTGTCAGAAATTTCCGGAATCCGGTTCGCGGAGTAGGTCCAGAGATCCGAAAGCGCCGTCCACAGGAATTGCTCGTCTTTTCCCTTTCCCGAGCCCGCAATCAGGCTCTTCAACCGGGCGCCCATGTCCTCAATATTCTTCGCCATTTCGAGCGATGCGAACTTCGCCTTCTGCTGCGGACGGTATTCCAGCGTTTTCCAATCCAGCCCCACTCGTTCGCCTTCGCCCGAGCCTTTCACTTTCTTATAGAATCCGCCGCTGGTTTTATCGCCCAGCCATTTCGTTCCAGCATCTGCTTGAAGAAATCCGGCAGCTTCAGATCGGTGCGTTCGTCGCGCACGTTCTCGGTCATATTGCGTACCACGTGCCCCAAAATATCCAGCCCCACCATGTCCAGCGTGCGGAACGTCGCCGAGCGCGGCCAGCCCACAGCAGTTCCGGTCAGCGCGTCCACTTCTTCAATCGAGAGATCCAGTTCCTGCATCAGCCGCATCACATTCAGCACAGAAAACGTTCCGATGCGATTGGCGATGAAGTTCGGCGTATCTTTCGCAAGTACCACGCCCTTGCCCAGATGCAGGTCGGCAAACTTCGAGACCACATCCATCAGCGCCGGATCAGCGTCCGCGGTCGGAATAATTTCCAGCAGCCGCATGTAGCGCGGTGGATTGAAAAAATGCGTCCCGAACCAGCAGCGTCGGAAATCGTCCGGAAATCCCTCCGCAATCTTCGCCACCGGAAGCCCGCTGGTATTGGTGGTGATAATCGTCCCCGGCTTGCGCAGCGCGTCAACTTTCTTCAGCAGCGCCCGCTTGATCTCGAGGTCCTCGACCACCGCCTCGATAATCCAGTCCGCCTCCGCCACCCGCTTCAGATCGTCTTCAAAATTCCCGACCGTCACCAGCGACGAGAGCGAAGCCTCGTAGAATGCCGCCGGCTTAGATTTGCGCGCCGCCTCGAGGCCACCGGCCGCGATCTTATTGCGCGCCGCTCCCGACGCCCCCGCCGGAACCATGTCGAGCAGAAAACAGGGCACCCCGGCATTCGCCAGATGCGCCGCCACCCGCGCCCCCATCGTGCCCGCGCCCAAGCACCGCAACCTTATGAATGGATTTCATGGAATGACTCCTTGCTTGCTGCGCAGAAAAAGTTGCGGTTTACAAAACTGTGAATGATACGCCAAAGGAAGGAACTCCCGCTATGATCTCAGGCACCGGTAGGGTCACAATTTGATCGCATCAAAAGCTCCGCGTCCTTGGCGGCCTTTCTCAGCGATCTTTGCGGTTAAGATCTTTTTGCCGGGCATCGAAAAGAGTCACAAGCCTTCAACCGCAAAGAACGCAGATAAATCCGCCAAGGTCGCGAAGAAATCAAAATCAGGACAGCTACGAGGCACCGCGCTTCACGAGATCAGCTTCGCCAGCGCAAACGCCACCGCCGCCGCCACGCCGCCAATCACCATGGTCTGAAACGCGCTGCGCAACGCTCGCTCGCCGGTGTATTTCCCCTTGATGTATCCAAAAACACCGAGCGCCGCCAGGGTCACGATCGCCGAGAACTCCAGCCCCCGCGTCGCGCTGGAAAGAATCAAATATGGCGAAAGCGGAATCAGTCCTCGCCCAACATAAGCTCCCGCAATCGTGCCCGCGCTGGTCACCGCTCGCTTAGGGTCCGGCTCTTCGAGGCCCAGTTCGAAGCGCATCATGAAATCCACCCAGGCATCCGGATGCTGGCTCAGCGCCTCCGACACTTGCGCGCTTTCCGCCGCCGGCAAACCGTAGTCCTGAAACACGCGGCTGACTTCAGCCTTCTCCTGTTCCGGAATCTCTTTGATCTCGCGATACTCTCGCGCTTTTTCCTGCTCGTAGTGTTCTGCGTCGCCGCGCGCCGCCAGATATCCGCCGAGTCCCATGGCGACCGATCCGGCGGCAATCTCCGCCAGCCCGCCAATCACGATGAAACGCGTATTCGCAATCGCCCGACAACCCTGCTGCCAGCGCGAACGGCACCGTCAACCCGTCCGACATGCCAATGACCATGTCGCGCACAAAATTGCTGGACGTGAAATGTTTCTCCGCGTGAATGATTCGTGCCATCAATTCGCCTCCTCGGCATGGACTTCCAAATATTTCTTCGCCAGCCGGACTACTTCCTTCTCGCCGCGATACGCCAGCCTTCGTTCTGCGCTCTTCCAGCGGAATCCACAGCGCTCGCTTCACTTCGATCCGCATCTCGGGCGCGATCTCGTCGATCGTCCCTGAATCGTACCGCAGTAAATAAAAACTCACGATCTTGAACACCCGCTGCCCGTCGCCCCAGGTGCGCACATAGACATATTTAATGTCGGTGAGTTTCGCCAGCGTGATCGCCGCTGATTCCCGTTTCCTCGCGCACTTCCCGCAGCGCCGCCGCTTCCGCCTTCTCGCCGGGATCCACCAATCCCTTGGGCAAGCGCCAACACCTGCTTGTGACGTTTTTTGTCACTTTTAGCGGACGCAGGAAGCACTTGCCTTCTTCCCGCTGCGGCTCAATCACCGCCAGTTCCCAGCCGTCCGCGGCCTTCCGCACCACCACCCCGCCGGACGAAATCTCTCGCAGCATGGCCCCTAACTTATCAGAAACAAAGGAGTTCGTCACGCGACAAAGAAGTAACAACCCTTGCAGTGACCGGACGGGTTTATACGAGTGTGGCGCAAGTCTGCACCTCACGGCATCTTACTTGCTGTAGGTGCTAGGTGGGCTGCGAGCTTCGAGCTACTAGCTTCTGGCGCGCAGGGTTTAGCTTAAGAGCTAAGAGCCAAAAGCTGGTTCTTATGGCCATCAAGGGCTTACGGAAAATCGTGCGCTCGGTGCGCGACTTCGGTCGCGAACTCGCCGGAGTTCCCGCCCCGCCATCCCGGCGAATTCCCGCTCCCCGAATCGGACTCGCTCTCGGCGGGGGCTTCGCCCGCGGCATCGCCCACATCGGCGTTCTCAAAGTTCTCGAAGAAGAAAATATTCCCGTAAACTTCGTCGCCGGAACCAGCGTCGGCGCCCTAATCGGCGCCGCCTATTGCAGTGGAGTTTGTCCTGCCGAATCTGGAAGAGATCGCCTCCAAGGTCCGCTTCCGTGATCTCGCTCGCTGGACGCTCTCGCGCTACGGCTTCGCCACCAACCTGCGCATGATCAATTTCCTGAACAGATTCTTGAAGGTGAAAACCTTCGAAGAGTTACGAATCCCGCTGGCAATTACCGCAACCGATTTCGCATCCGGCGAAGGCGTCGTGTTCCGCACCGGCCCGCTGGCCGATCCCGTTCGTGCCAGCTGCGCCTATCCCGGAGTTTTCCTCCCGGTCTCGATCAACGGCCGCCTGCTGGTGGATGGCATGCTCGCTCACTCGCTTCCCACGAAACCTCTGCGAGACATGGGTGCGGACCGCGTGATCGCCGTCAGCCTGAAGAGCAACTGGGCCGCCGGTGGCGAAGGCTCCGAAGCACATCTTCGACGTGATCGGACAATGTTTCGCGATCGCGCAAAACATGAACTCCGCACTGGCCCGGCAAAGCGCCGACTTGATCATCGAACCGGACGTCACCGGCTACCGCTACGACGATTTCGAGCACAGCGCCGACCTGGTCTCGCTCGGAGAGCGCTTCACCCGCGCTGCGCTTCCCGAAATCCGCAAATGGATCGAACCCGCTGGTCGAAACCAAACCCGTTTTCGCCAAGGCTCCACTGGTGGGCCGCGCCCTCAACCCCGTCACCCAGAAATAAACTGGTTACTAAAGTAATCAGCAGCGGCCGCCAAACCCCGCCTCCAGAGCGGGTTTTGACGCGAAGAAGTATTGTGTAGCCGAGTGCCGCGTGTATAGTTCTCCCCGTCTGCAAATCAATCGGACCGAGAAGTTTTGATTTGCAGTCACGGCCGGTCCTCTTCGTCGAGTTAGTAAAACGTCGCGCCTCTTCGCCAGGAGTACCAATCATCACTGTTGCCAAGGTGCGACTATGTCAACCCCCGAACGTCGTCAGATTCCGCGGACCGCAATGGAGAGGCTTGCCTACATCGACATTGAACCGAACAACGGCGGCATCGTCCTCAATGTTTCCGACGAAGGCCTTTGCTTTCACTCCATCACTCCGGTAGAGAAAAACGGGCCGCTGCTTTTCTCGCTGTTGGAGCAAAACTCGCCGCATCGCAGCCTGCGGCGAACTGACATGGACAGATGAGATCCAAAAAGTTGGCGGAGTCCGATTCACGACTCTGACCGACGAAGCTCGCGAACAAATTCAGAGATTGGATAAGCAGCCTGCGGCTCTTCCGGAGAAACCCAAGACCGAACCCTGGGGTCTGTACTTCTTGAAGCATTTCCCACGTTTCGGGTTCGGCGATCTCACCCGACCCTCGATTCCGGTAGTCCCCTCGCCAGTTCACGCCCGCGTTCGCGAAGAGGAGAGTGCGAATCAAGCTAAGCGGATATGCCAGAGGCTTGGCCACCGGGCTTGCTCGATTTCGCTGCTCTGCATGTCCTGTCTTCGTGCTTTACGCACAACGGCGGGAAATCGGCCAGGCGCTGATCCACTTGGGAGAACGATTATCAGGAGAGCGACTGGCGGGAGAACGCATCGTCAGGAGAACGGCCCGCGGGAGAACACATGGCGGAGAGGCCTCGACCGCAGGACGCCCCATGAAAAGCCTAGAGACGGTGAAGCACTCAGCGCTGCCCGCGCCGCAGCCGGTCTCCCCGCCAAAATCCGCATTACCGAGTCGTAATCAGACTCCAGACAAAACTCAAAGTCTGGCAAGCGCGCAGAGTCCAACGAATACCCCGCGCCAGCGCATCCTAAGATTCCGCCTTCCCAAGCTGCGGTTCACGCACAGACTTCAGCAGCACAGCCGAAAAATTCGCTTGCGCGACCTCCGGCAAGCTCTGCCCAGTCACAGTTGGCGACGATCAAGCCCCAGCAATCGGCTGAAACTCGCGGCCCACACAAACAACAGCTCAGTCCCGCAAGCTCCGCAGTCCGCAACTCTCCCGAGACGGCGCAAACCAACCCCCACCGCTTCGTTGGGAGCACCGTCATCACCGACTCCAAATCGCTCAATCCCCACGCAGCGCCACTCCTTCTAAGCCAGGTGTCTGGCCTTGTCCAGGCGGCTGGCTCCTCCAAAACAGATCTGGCCTCACTCCCGAGATGTACTTCGAACTCGGTAAATTCAAAGATGAACTGCAGGCCCGCGATCTCGGCGACAGGAGTTCAGGATCTCGGACTGCGCCCGAGTGTCATTCAAAAAGGACATCTGTGGATGAATTCCTTCTACGTGCTTGTCGGGCCTTACACCAACCAAGACGAGGCGACGAAAACCCACAAAGACCTGTTGTCCCACGGTTACAAACCGCGACCCTTCGAGCGCGGCTCCCGCGATTTCAGCTTCATTTCGGGCTTAACCCTCAGCGGCGCGTCGCTGCCGGTGGGGGATTTCACCATTAGTTGGGAATCCTACGTAACCGACGCAAAAGTGAAGTTCGCGCAGGGGAATTATGTCCTGGCGACGGCCAACGGTCAGTGGGTCAAGCGGCCCGTGAAGTATCGTCGCGACGAATACGTGTACGTAAGGAGCAGCAATGGATCACGCCTGCTCCGCGAAATCCACTTCTCGGGCCTGGATCGGGCGCTGGTATTTGGTAATTCGTCTTAGGCTTGGGGCGGGCGAGGATTAGAAACCGGCCGCTGGTTACTTCTCCACGCCCCGCCGCGCAATTCCAATGTTGTCGCGGGTGGTGTTCTTCACTTCGTACATCATCATGTCGGCCTGGCTGATGATGTCGTGCGGGGTCTTGGCATCGTGCGGATAGGTTGCCAGCCCCATCGATGCGCGCACGTTCAAGTTCAAGTCCTTCTTCTTTGCAGAAGCAGCTGGCGCGCAGGCTGTCGCGCAAGCGGCGTGCCACCACCATCGCTTGATCCTTTCCGGTCTGCGGCAACAGAACCACGAATTCATCGCCTCCGTAGCGGAACGCGAAATCAATCAATCGCAGCTGGGCCTTGATCAGATATCCGATTTCCGCCAGCAACTTGCTGCCGATTAAATGGCCGTGCGTGTCGTTGACGGTTTTGAAATGGTCGAGGTCAATGAACAGCACAGAAAATTCATATCCGAATCGTGACGATCGGTAAACTTCCGTCTCCAGCGTCTTATAAAGATGGCGCGCGTTGTAGAGTCCCGTGCAGTCGTCGGTGATGGTCAGTTCCTGGATCTTCTCCACCGAGCGCGCGTTCTCGATCGCAATCGCCGCGTAGTCGCACAGGGCCTGCAGAAAGAATTGCTCGTCGGCGCCGAAGTGGGCCATATTCACGTTCACCAACTGGATCACACCCTGCACTCGCAGTTTGGATTTCAGCGGCACGCAGATAATGGATTGCGTCTCCCACTGCGTCGCCTGATCAATGCGTTTCGCAAAACGCGGGTCCGCGGCTACGTCCGGAACAATCAGCTTTTCGCCGTACTTGGCCACATGCCCTGCAATTCCTTCTCCCACCTTCAGTCGGACATTTTTTAACGCCTCAGACGCCGTGCCCACGGCAATCGCAAAATACAATTCGTTCTTCGGTTCATCCACCATCAGCAGCGACCAGGTGTCGGGGCGGAAGTATTCCGCCATTTTTTCCAGGATGGTTTGCAGAATGGAATCGAGGTCCAGCGACGACGTCAGCGCCTGGGCCACATCGTGGAAGATGGCGAGTTCCTGCGATTGGCGTGCCGTCTCTGCACCTGTGGCGTGCGACATCAAATGGGTCCTTTGCTGGCCAGCGGTTTACAAATTATATGCATCGCTCGGAACTAGCGGCAATGAACCATAGTAACGAGCTTGGGCCCAAAACCCGCGGTTCATAGGCCATGGGTAGCATTCCTCCCTACCTCCTTGCAACCATTCGCCTTGTCCCCCTAGCCGCCCGACCCACGGAACTCCCACTCCGCTGTTCCAGCCTCCTTTCCGGGCAAAATCCGTTGCGCCTGCGGGGGTTCTTTGGTAGCTTCTAAGAGACCGCAAAACGTTCATTCTGTGACCATTGCGTCCCTGAATTTTGTTTTTGATCATCCCCCCGGCGTTGCTGCGGCTTTCGCGAAGGAGAAAAACTCAATTGTCATCCCGAAATCCGCTATCTTTTTACCTCTGAGTCCGTCACCGAAGGCCATCCCGATAAGATCGCCGACCAGATTTCCGATGCCGTCCTCGACGCCTGCCTGGCCCAGGACCAGTACAGCCGCGTCGCCTGCGAAACCCTGACCGCCACCGGCCTGGTCGTCATCGCCGGCGAAATCACCACCAAGGCTTACGTCGATTTCCAGGCCCTGGTCCGCGGCACCATTTCTTCCATCGGCTACAACAACGCCCTCTACGGATTCGACTCCAACACCTGCGCCGTCATCTCCAGCATTAACAAGCAGTCCGGCGACATCGCCATGGGCGTGGACACCGGCGGCGCCGGCGACCAGGGAATGATGTTTGGATATGCGTGTAGAGAAAATGCTGAGCTGATGCCGATGCCGATTGCGCTGGCGCACAAGCTCACCATGCGGCTCTCCGAAGTTCGCAAGCACGGAAGATTGGCGTACCTTCGGCCGGATGGAAAATCCCAAGTCACGGTTGAATACGATGCCAACCAGAAGCCCATCCGCGTGGATGCCGTCGTGGTTTCTACGCAGCACGCCGAAACCGTTGGCAACGAGGAACTGCGCGAAGACATTCTGAAGCACGTGATTCAAGCCACCATCCCCGCCGAACTGCTCGATGAAGACACTAAGTACCACATCAATCCCACCGGGCGTTTTGTCATCGGCGGGCCCATGGGCGATACCGGGCTGACCGGGCGCAAGATCATCGTGGACACCTACGGCGGCATGGGACGGCACGGCGGCGGCGCTTTCAGCGGAAAAGATCCGACCAAGGTCGATCGCTCCGCGGCATACGTCGCACGCTACATCGCCAAGAACATCGTTGCCGCCGGATTGGCCGACCGCTGCGAAGTGCAGTTGGCTTACGCCATCGGCGTTGCCGATCCCGTCAGCGTTCTGGTCGAGACTTTTGGGACGCACAAAGTCGATCCCCAGATCATTCCCGATCTGGTTCGCGCGCACTTCAAGCTCACCCCCAAGGGCATCATTGAATCCCTGAAGCTGCGCCGGCCGATCTATTGCAAGACCGCCGCTTACGGGCACTTCGGGCGCAACGATCCTGACTTTACCTGGGAAGCGACCGACAAAGCCGCGCAACTGGCCAGTGACGCGGGATTGCGTGAGCCGATCACGGCAGGAGTTAGAAAATAGTTGCTAGTGGCTAGTTGCTAGTTGTTAGTGACTAGCCACCGGGATCGAATCGCTTAAACTAATCACTTGATTACTAATCACTAGCAACTAGCCACTAGCCACTTTTCTACAGGAGACGTATGTCAACCACTTCGACGCAAGTGCAGTGCGATATCAAAGGCATCGAGTTCGCCGATCTCGGGAAGAAGCGGATCGAATGGGCCAATCAGTCCATGAAGGTCCTGCAGATCATCCGCAAAGAATTCATCAAGAACCAGCCGCTGAAGGGCATGCGCATTGCCGCTTGCCTGCATGTCACCGCGGAAACGGCAAACCTGGCCATTTGCCTGCGCGACGGCGGAGCCGACGTTGTACTCGCCGCCTCCAATCCTCTTTCTACTCAAGATGACGTTGCCGCCAGCCTGGTGCGTGACAACGGCATTGCGGTTTTCGCCATCAAGGGCGAAGACAATGACACTTACTACAATCACATCCTGGCGGCGATCGACCATAAGCCGCACATCACCATGGACGACGGTGCCGACCTGGTCAGCGTGCTGCACACCAAGCGTCAGGACGCGCTCGCCAGCGTGATCGGCGGCACCGAAGAAACGACGACCGGCGTCATCCGCCTGCGCGCGATGGCCAAAGAAGGCGTGCTGCAATATCCCATCGTAGCCGTCAACGACGCCGACACCAAGCATCTGTTCGATAATCGCTACGGCACCGGACAATCCACGATTGACGGCATCATCCGCGCCACCAATTTCCTGCTTGCCGGATCGAAATTCGTGGTCGCCGGCTACGGATGGTGCGGCCGCGGGTTGGCCAGCCGCGCACGCGGCAACGGCGCCGAAGTCATCATCACCGAGGTTGATCCGACTAAAGCGCTCGAAGCGACCATGGACGGTTTCCGTGTGATGTCCATGCCTGAAGCGGCGAAGCTGGGCGACGTTTTCTGCACCGTCACCGGCAACAAGAACGTCCTCGCCAAAGAGCATTTCGAAGTCATGAAAGACGGCGCGATCATTTCCAACTCTGGCCACTTCAATGTGGAAATCGACATTCCGGCGCTGGAAAAGATGTCGTCGTCGAAGCGCACCACGCGCGAGTTCGTCGAAGAGTATTCGCTGAAGGACGGACGCAAGATCAATCTGCTCGGTGAAGGACGCCTCATCAACCTGGCCGCTGCCGAAGGCCATCCGCCGTCAGTGATGGATATGAGCTTCGCCGACCAGGCGCTGTCGGTTGAGTACATGGTGAAGAACCACTCCACGCTGGAGAAAACGGTCTATCGTGTCCCCGAAGAACTGGACAAACGCGTCGCCCGCCTGAAGCTGGAGTCGATGGGAATCAAGATCGACCGCCTGACCCCGGAGCAGGAAGAGTATTTGGCGGGATGGAGTGAAGGAACGTAGTAGCTAGGTGGCTAGTGGTTAGTGGCTAGTTGAAGGGCGGCGCAAGCCGCCCTTTTTATTTGCAGAGAAAATTCGTTGCCACGGATTTGCCGCGGGGTGGCCGTCCTTCCCCCACTTAGAAGCCTGGCCAGGGGCTGTAAGGTCAGGCCGATTTCTTCGGCTTGAACTCGATCACGCGCCCCATCGCCTCCTGAGCCTCCCGCCGTTCGTCCTTACGAAACGTTTTCGGGATGTAGAACTCAATGATCTTGGCCATAACCGTTTTCTCTCCTCGGCCCCAACGCGCCCCTTCTAGTTTAGGAACACGTGTGCCGGAAAAAAGTCGCAAGGTGGGCACCTGCGGCTCAGGCCAGCGGGTTGACCCACCTTAGGCCCGGGAATCGCGCGAAATCGCGGTCGGTGGTGTGGAGCACGCCCCCGTACTCGGTGGTGAGAGCGGCCAGACTAGCATCGCTGATAAGGGGGCCTGGCGCCTGTCCCTCAATGATCATGCTGCGAAACACTGTCCAGTGGTCGTCTCCCGGCGCCAGCAGCCGGACGTTCGGCTGCTCCAACCAGCGGTCCACAACTTGTACAGCTTCGGCGGCCGTAAACCTCTCCCCGGGCAAGCGGGGATTGGTCATGATGCGGAGAAACGCGGAGATTGTCTGCCACGGCAGTCCCACGAGCTCGGGGGCGGAAAGCGTTGTCTCCAGCCAAGCACGGGCCTTGGAATGGTGGGGCGACTCGGTGTCGTACGCATGGAGCAGCAGGTTCGCGTCAAGGACAATCACCGGTGCGCCGGGCCTTCGACAGCGTCCAACAGTTGCTCGACATTGTCATATGTGAGACCGGGAGGTAGGCCCAACCTACGCGGGGTGACGACGAACCTCTTTCGTGGAGGCCGATTCGCCGCCATCAGCCCCAGGCGTAAGAAATGATTGACGACCTCTTTGAACGAAGCGCTGGACTTCCGGCCTTCTTTCTCCAGGAGGCGGGCTACGTCGTCGTCGAGGGATAGGGTGGTTCGCACATCATGATGCTATATAGAAGGCATCATGATGTCAAGAGATCGCCGGCCCGGCCCAGCCACTCACGCGGAGGGCGTTGTTCTGGGAACACGATCTCCATCAGGTCCCTTGCGCCCGGGTCGCCGACGCAGGCGTGGCCGAACAGAATCAGATTGGCCTGCTCGCCCGTCAGTTTGCGGAGCGCGGGTTTCACGTAGACTTTTGTCGCTTCCTCGCGGACGAAGGGGCCGGGCTCAGGACGTACGAAGGGCAGCAAATCCCGCATCCGGCTCAGCAGGGTTTGCATGGCTTGTTTCAGTTTGAGTTTTTCAGCGGCTGGATTCTGATAGGTTTTCCAAACGTCTTGCTCGGACCCTTGCACCGTGGCACCTCAAGATCAAGCTGCCTCCCCAATACTCCTAAGTTCTCAGCCGGCGCGAACCACCTGTTTACTGGTTTGATTTTGTTACGAAAACGGGACAGCGTGGCGCTTGGTTCTTGCCGGCTCAAGGCTTTTGCCAATTTGGCCGATCTCTTCTGTTGAGCAGTATCCCATGAAGGTCCTTATCGTCGATGACAGCCGATTTCTTCGCATGGCCAACGAGCGCTCGCTGGTGCGGGCCGGACATGTGGTCATCACCGCTTCCGACGGCGAAGAAGGCCTGCGGATGGCGAGGGAACGCAAACCGGACCTGGTGGTGCTCGACATGATGCTGCCCAAGATTTCCGGGCCGGACGTACTGCGGGCCCTGCGGCAAGACCCTGCGACGGCGTTGATGCCAGTTATGGTCCTGAGCAGCCTGCCGCAGAGCAATGAGCAGAAGCTGCTCGACGCCGGTGCAACCGCATACTTTGCAAAATCGGAATTGATGCTGGACAAGGGCACCGGACTGTTTGAGGAAACGGTGGAGAAGATGCTCACCAAGCTCAAGACCGCTTCCGCGCGCCGGTGAAGCGCGCCACGTGAGCGGCAGTTCCTCTTCCGATCTGTTGTGGTAAATTCGGATTGTCCGCCATGCCCGCGCCAGAAAAAGAGCTTGCCACCTGGGCACTTGATGTTGCCTCCCAGCGTCGCGCCACCTACGCCGATGTTCGCGTGGTACAAGACCGCAGCCGCGCGCTGGCCACAAAAAACGGAAAGATCGGTAATGCGTCAGATTCGCAATCCCTGGGGTTCAGTGTCCGCGTGATCGTGAAAGGCGCGTGGGGATTCGCAGCGTCGGCCGACATGGGCCGCGGGTCGGTTGAGGCAACGGCAGCGCGCGCCGTGGACATCGCGAAGGCGTCGGCGCAAGTCAAGCAGAGTGAAGTCAGATTGGTGCCAGAGAAGCCGGTCACCGCCGACTGGACCACGCCCTACAAGATCGATCCATTCACGATTTCAGTGGAGCAGAACCTGGCGCTGCTGGAGAAGATCGACGCGGAGTTGCGTTCGGTCGCGGGAGTTACGCTGGCCGAGACCAACATGAATTTCCGGCGAGAGGAGCAGTGGTTCTTCTCCTCGGAAGGCTCAAACATTCATCAGACGAAATACGTGACCGGCGCGGGTTACGTGGCGTACGCGTTCGCGGGCAGCGAGATTCAGAAGCGTTCGTATCCCAACTCGTTCGGAGGCCAGTGGCAGAACAAGGGATACGAACTGATCGATGAACTGACATTGCTCGAAAACGCGCGCCAAATCGGCGAAGAGGCAGTGGCGCTGCATGCGGCTGACCAGTGCCCCGCGGGTGTGTTCGACATCATTTTGGACAGCTCGCAGCTGGGATTACAGATTCACGAGTCGGTTGGGCATCCGATTGAACTGGATCGGGTGCTGGGGATGGAAGCGAATTTCGCGGGGACCTCCTTTCTGACCTTCGACAAACTGCGAACTTTGAAATGCGGCAGCGAACTGGTGAACGTCGTTGCGGACGCGCGGCAGGAGCACGGGCCGGGGCTTGGCACTTTCGCGTTTGACGACGAAGGCGTTCCCGCGCAGTGCACTCCGATCATCACCAACGGATTGTTTACCGGATATCTCAGCTCGCGCGAAACCGCTCCGACAATTGGATTAGATCGTTCCGGGGGAACGTTACGCGCCGAGCGCTGGAACCGGCTGCCGATTATTCGCATGACCAACATCAGTATTCTCCCCGGCGAGAAGCCGCTGACGCTGGAGCAATTGATTGCTTCCACCGATCATGGGATCTTGTTTCAGACCAACCGCTCGTGGTCGATCGACGACAAACGATACAACTTTCAATTCGGCACCGAAATCGGCTGGGAGATCAAGAACGGCAAGCGTGTCCGCATGGTGAAGAATCCTTCGTACAGCGGAATCACAACAGAATTCTGGAATTCGATGGACGCGATTTGCTCGCGAGATGAATGGACGCTGTGGGGAACCCCGAATTGCGGCAAGGGCCAGCCGCAGCAGGTGATGGGAACCGGGCATGGGGCAAGCCCGGCGCGGTTTAGAAAGGTGAAGGTGGGAAGTGCGTATAAGGGAAACTAGCCTTTAGCTGTTAGCTCTTAGCCTGCATCCAATCCGGAATCGATTTGGCTAATAGCTAAAGGCTAAGAGCTGTCTTTATGCTGACTCACGATCAAGCCGCTGACGTTTTTGCCCGCATTTGCAAACTTGCGACTGCGGATGAGGTGGAGTGTCTCTTTTATGGCGGGCATTCGGCGCTAACGCGCTTCGCCAATAACACGATTCATCAGAACGTGGCGGAGGAGAATTTTGGGGTTTCGGTGCGGACGGCGTTTGGCGGACGCACCGCGCGGGCTACCACCAATGCATTTGATGATGAGAGTTTGCGGCGGGTAGTCGAGGCTTCGGAGAGTCTGGCCCGGGTGCAGCAGGAAGATTCGGATCTGTTGGCGCTGCCAGGGTCGGACATGAGTGTCCGACCCACACAGGCAGTGCCATCCCGATATTTTGAGCAGACCGCTGGACTCACTCCTGCCGAGCGGGCCGATGCCGTTGGGAAGATTGTCGCAACTGCGCAGAAGCAGCAGCTCACGACCGCGGGGATTTTTGCCAGTTCGGAAACGATAGAAGGCATTTTCAATTCGCGTGGGTTGAGCGATTGGCATACTCAGACGTCGGCGGAAATTTCCATCACCATGCTGGCTCCCGATTCCTCGGGATGGCAGAAAGCGAATTCGCACAATGTGACGTATCTTGATCCCGCGGCGCTGGCGCAGATCGCCGCGTCGAAAGCGGCGCAGTCGGCAGCGCCGCGCGAGATTGCGGCGGGCAAATACACCGTCATACTCGAGCCTTCGGCTGTGCTCGACATGGTCGGGTTCGCTTTTTACGACTTTGGCGGGCTGGCGATTTTGGACCAGCGGTCTTTTTTAAGTAATCGGATTCGCACGCAACTGTTCGGAGAGAACATCACCATCTGGGACGACGTGGCGCATCCGCTGCAATCGGGCGCGCCGTTCGATGGCGAAGGAGTTCGCCGCCAGCGGCTGAAGCTGGTAGAGAACGGTGTCGTGCAACGCCTGGTGTACGCACGGGGCAGCGCGGAGAAGATGAAGAAGTCCGAGCACGCCGGAAAGGTCGGCCCCATCGAAGCTACGGGGCACGGCTTCCCTATCCCCAATGAAATGGGTGAAGCGCCGATGAACATTGTCTTCGATGCGCCGCGCGATCCCAAGACGGTTGACCAGATGATCGCCTCCACCGAGCGAGGAATTCTGGTGACCCGGCTGTGGTACATCCGCGAGGTTGATCCTTACGAGAAGATCCTCACCGGGATGACGCGCGACGGGACGTTCCTGGTGGAGAACGGGAAGGTCATTTGTGGGCTGAGGAATTTCCGGTTCAACCAAAGTCTGATTGAGATGCTTTCGAATGTCGAGCAAATGGGTGTCCCTGTCCGCACCAGCGGGGAGGAGGCGTTCGACATGGTCGTTCCTGCCATGAAAGTCAACGGCTTCAACTTCACTGAAGTCACAAAATTCTGAGAAATGTGTTGCTCTCGGAGCTTCTGACCGACTGACCACAGTGCCAGACGTGGGGGCCCGGCTGCCGTTCCGAATCCGAACGATCTCTCCCGCTTTGAACCTTCCCACTTTGCCTTCTTGCCCTTTGACCTGACGCCTTGGACGCGCTAATTGCATGCGACCCATGGAGTTGTTTCTCCCGCTTGCAACTCTTGTGGGCTGGCAACTAACGTGCCTCGAGCAGACCGGAGCTCACAAGAATTTCCCAAGGAGAAACATGAAGAAGACACAACTCTGTTGGCTGATGGCGTTGACCTGGGCAGTGATCGCCGTGACCGTCGGCTGTGACCATGGGCCGGGAACGCCCACCTACACCAAGCTGGCCTTCTTTTCGGACCGCAAGATAAATCCCGTAACCAATTTGTTCCTGATGAACCTGGACGGTTCCAACGTCACCCCGGTGCCGTTCAATGGGGGTATCTACTCACCTTCGAGCAGCGCCGACCTCATGACCATCGCCTTCGACGGGGGCGGCACTTACTGGGTCAGCAATGCCAGCGGCAGCGCGCAGACCCAATTGGCCAGCCTCGGCGTTGGCTTCGCCATCAGAGTTTCCCCGGATGGGAAGAAACTCATCTTCAACAGTCAGGACTCCGTCACCAATGCCTATCACCTGTGGATCGCGAATGTGGATGGAACCGGCGCGCTCGATCTGAGCTCGCCCATGCCGACTGGAATGGACGCGTGTTACACGGGAAGCTTTTCTGGCGACAGCACCAAGATTGTGATGAGTTGCCAAGGGCCATCCGGGGCCGGTATTTTCACCATCAAACCGGACGGAAGGGGCTTGGCCACGGTCATTACCGAGGACCAATTTGTGGACACGCCGGGGTTCACTCCAGACGGCAAGAAAATTCTGTACGTGAGCTACAGTCTCACCGGGCCTTCAACGACAGGCATTGTGAGCGTGAACCTGGACGGCAGCAATCTGACCGTTCTGGTGAACGATGCATTTGAGTTGGAGATCCTGAACTCAAACCTCTATTACACCCTTTTCGACCCGGTCGCGGTCAACAACAGAATCTACAAGGCCAATCTGGATGGGACGGGTGCAGTTGCACTTACCGATGGATCGTCGGGCGACTCACTTTCGCTGTCCACCGACTAGAAGCCTAATCGGGAAGGTGCCTCAATACGGCGGCTGCGATTGCGATATCTCCGCTATTGGCTCTACCACGCACGCTCGCGTGCCGCACAAACTGCTGGAGGATGACGGCTTTCCAAACGGCTAGGGCTTGGCTTGCGGCTTCCACGGTCACAGCCGCCAACTCTCGACCGGCGCATCGGCATGGCTGAATCCGTGCCCTTTCCGCTCGTGCGAGAGCACCCAGCCATCCGGCACGAGCGCCCGGGCCAACCTACCCGCAAGTCCATGTACCTCAAGACTTTAAACCTCAAAGGCCAATAACTTCGGTAACTTTCGCCGCCGGATTCTGCATTGTAGGCTGCGAAGGATGGCCAACGAATCTGTCAATCCCTCGGGGGCGGCGAAGGCCGCGCGTTCACGCTATTCGGACGTGCAGGGCGCGGCGCGCTTTCCGGTTCATTTGCCGATCCACATCAAGTCTGGCGGCAACGGCGATACCGAAAGCGAAAACATTTCTTCCAACGGTGTGCTGTTTCAGTACGACGCGGACATGCCGGTCGGCTCCACTGTGGACTTCACCATTTCCCTTCCCAAAGAAGTTGTAGGCGCGGAAGCGGACGTACAGGTGGAATGCCGCGGCCGGGTGGTGCGCAGCGGCGAGCAGGATGGACGGCGCGGCGTGGGCGTGGTGATTGACGAGTACCGGTTTGAGCGGAAGTAGAGATCGAGCAAGTTTAGAAGCAAAGGCAAGAGTTAGGAGCAACGGCAGGATCAAGAGCAAGAGCAAGAGCAACGGCGTCGGACAAGGGTGTCCGACCCACACACAGGCAAATGGCTAGCACGGCGCTAAGTGCGGAAGAAGTGACGGTGGCCCCTCCGGACATGGAGAACAGGGAACAATTCATTCGTGTGATCGTGGCCGACTCGCAGGCCATCTTCCGCGCCGGGCTGCGCAAGATTTTTGCCGTGGAAGACGACATTCGCGTGGTGGGACAGGCCGAGACGCTGCCGCAGGCGATTTCGGCAGCGCAGAAATTTGCCGCGGAGATTCTGGTGTTTGAAGCAGCGCTGGCGGAAAATCCGGCCGATGCCGTGCAGGACATCCTGAAGCAGGCGCGCACGCTGCGCGTGGTTGCGGTGACCGAAGCCCCCGATCAGGAGCTTACGCTGGAGCTGTTCCGGCGCGGCGCCCACGCCGTGGTTTCGCGCGAAATTGATTCCGATCTGTTCGTCGAGTGCCTGCGGAAAGTCTCGCAAGGCGAGCCGTGGCTGGAACCGCAGGCGGTGCAGTGGGTGCTGCAGGCGTATCGCACGCACGGCACCAGGCCGACCTCGCCGCGCACCAAGGTCCAACTCACCCCGAAAGAAGCGTTGATCGTTTCCGGCGTCACGCAGGGAATGAAGAACAAAGAAATTGCCATCCGCGTAGGCACGACCGAACAGGTGGTGAAGAACTATCTGCGCAAGGTTTATGACAAGCTGGGCGTGGCCGACCGTCTGGAACTGGCGCTCTACTGCTTGAACAATCGTGTGCTACAGGACGCGAAAACCGCCGCCCCTGTAGATCCGCTGAAGCCGGCTTCGCAGCCAGCTCTCGGATCAACCCGGGAAAACACCGATTTGTCTTCAGACAACCTGGCAACCGCTGAGACCCCCAAGAAATTCTCCTAGGCCGCGATTCTCCTGCCTGTGACCAGCGTTCCCCTCTTTGCATCGTCCGCAATTTGCCGTAGCGCCGCCGCACCCATAGAATCGAAGGCAGCAGGTTTCCTGCTCAGTGGGTCCTCTAGCAGTAGCTTCCTGATAAGCGCCGGAGAGATGGCCGAGTGGCTGAAGGCGCACGCTTGGAAAGCGTGTTTACTCGAAAGGGTAACGTGGGTTCGAATCCCACTCTCTCCGCCAGTTTTTTCGTTCTTAATTGAAATCTCGCGTCGGGATCGTGCGGCATGCGACTGGGACCTACCCTTCGCAACGACGCGAAGGATGGGGCCCCCCTCGGTCTTGTCACGCTAAAGAATGACGCTGGTTTCTTGACAAGCGCGCCGCTGCGTCATATAAGAACCATGCGAAGCTCGAAGTCGCGTTGCCCCCGCCGCGCCTCTCAATCTCGTTCCATCACATGAAACTCAGCTACGGCAATGTGCTCGGCAAACAGGCATCCTGGCGCCTGCAGAAATGGATGCTTCCGGGTTCAGTGTGGAACCAGGAGGTCTATGGCGAGCTGCTCAATGAGCAACTGCGGTTGAAGCCGAACGCCCGCTGGCTTGACGCCGGCTGCGGCTGCCGCATTCTGGCGGACGGGCTTGAAGCGTTGGAAGACGCCGCCGTTGCCCGCGCCGGGTTCGTAGTGGGCATGGATCCGGACAAGAACGGCGTGGGCTCGCACCGAAATATCGAGAAGCGAGTCTGTTCCTTTCTTGACCGGCTTCCCTTCCGCGACCAGGCGTTCGACGTCGTCACCTGTAATATGGTGGTCGAGCATCTCGGGGATCCGCAGCAGTGCTTTGCGGAGATCAAGCGGGTGCTGGCGCCGGGGGGCATCGTAATTTTTCACACGCCGAATCTGCGCAATTACATGGTCTTTCTGAATCACACGCTGGGCCGGGCACTGCCGCGGGGTCTGGTTCTGGGGCTGATCCGGGCCGGGGAGGGCCGCGCAGCCGAAGAAGTTTTCCCAACTTTTTACCGGATGAACTCGACCCGGAGGATCAAGGCGGTGGCAGGGGAATTAGGATTGGCAGTGGAAAGGCAGGAGTTTCTGCCGCCGCCACGGCCATTTTTCAACTTCTTTCTGCCGGCGGCATTCCTGCAAATGCTGCTGACGCGGACATTAGCCGGGTTGCGGCTGCAGAAGTTCGAGTCCACCCTGCTGGTGGTGCTGCGCAAGCCATAGGGCCGGATCGGGTTACTTTGGCTGCGATAGATCCACGGTTTTCTTCGCGGCTTTTCTGCATCCCAGTTAGTACAACGGTAACACCGGTCATGTGGAGAGCCTCGCCACATGTGATGTAAGCTGGTGGGGGAACAAAGCCCAAACCCAGGAACTTTCTGGGCCTTCTGATTTTCAAACTGGGGCTCCGGAAACGTCCATCTCAAGAGGGTAAGCGTGGCGAGCATAGCAATGGAAAGACCGCCGGTGAAGGCGAAAGACGACAAGCTCTCGACGCTCGCTTTCCGCTCTCTGGTGGTTTTCTCGTTCCTGTACTATGCCCGCCCGGAAGATGCCATTGCCCCTCTGCGCCTGCTGCCATTGTCGAAGATTGTTGGATTTCTCTGCCTTATTGGCCTTGCGCTGACCCTGGGCAGCCGGCGCCGGAAGACGAAATTCCCCCTCGCCCTCACCTTGCTTCTCCTTCTGCTCTTGCAAATGACCGCGTCCGTTCCCTTCGCTATCGGCTGGCCCGCGCTGGCCTTGCAGACCGTCATCAACTTTGCCAAAGGCGTGGCCATCGCCATTCTGATCGGGTTGATCGTTGACACCCTGCCGCAGATGCGCAGGCTGCTTTTTGTGCAAGCGGCCGCCGTCGGTTTCATGGCCATATCTTCGCTGGCGGTGCATCACACCGCCAGCGGCCGGCTGATCGGGGCGGCTGGGGGGATCTTCGAAAATTCGAACGATCTCGCCATTAATGTTGCGGTGAATCTGCCCCTGTGTTTTGCATTTTTTTTGCGCGCGCGCGGCGCGCGCAAAGCGTTGTGGATCGTACCGGTCGTTGCGATGCTGGGCGTGGTCATGCTCACCTACTCCCGCAGCGGATTTCTTGCGCTCATGGTCGCCGGAGTTGTCGGTCTCTGGGAATTTGGCGTGAAGGGCCGCAGGTATCACCTGATTCTGGGCGCCGTCCTGGTGCTGGTTCTAATGACGGCCTTCTCGCCGGAAAACTATTTCATCCGCCTGAAGAGCATCTTCGCCGGCCGCATTGCCGGATCCATTGACCACGGATCCGAGCAAGCCAGAAAGGATCTGCTCATCACCAGCCTGCACTATATGGCGCAGCATCCCCTTCTCGGCATCGGGCCCGGGAACTTCCCGATCGTCACCGGCGCGTGGTTGGTCGCGCACAACACGTACAGCGAAATGGGAGCCGAGGCCGGAGTCCCGGCGCTGTTCCTGCTCCTGCTGGTGCTGGGCGCGGGCTTCAGAAACCTGTTTGTGGCGCAACGATCGGCGCTGTTTAAGACGAACCTGGAATTCCGCATCCTGACAGGCGGCCTGATGGCCAGCCTGGCGGCGTACATGCTGGGTGCGTTCTTCGCCGACACCGCCTATAACCTGTTCCCGTATTTCCTGGTGGCGTATACCTGCGGAATGCGGCAGATTGCGGAAAATCCAGAGGCGACACAGCCAGCGGCATTGCCGCCGCCGGCGAAGCCAGCCACGGCGCATCTGGACACAGTTTTGGCCAGCCCGGCGGGCAGAGGTTTCCGCGGCTGAAGGCGGAGGAAGGGACCTGAAACTGGAGTGGAAAAAGTTTTCACTTCCCACCCCCAGCCCCGCGCTGTCGGGGCCGCGGCCAACGTCTGCATCGCGTAAGTGATTGGAAACATAGCCTTACTGTGGAGCCGCGGCCGGCGCGAAGGGTACGCCGATTGCATCGGTAAGGCTACCCCCACGGTTCTGGATAACTAGGCAGGATTTACCTGCGTGTATTAATAACGAGTGTTAACGGGAGGAATTGGGTGATGAAACTGTCGGTTGTGATGCCGGTGTACAACGAGCGCAATACCCTGCGCACCATTGTGGCGCGAGTGCTGGACGTGCCGCTGCCGATCGAGTTGCTGTGCGTGGACGACGGGTCAAAGGACGGGTCGCGCGAGATTCTGGCCGAGTTGGCGGCAAAATATCCGGAACTGAGGGTGGTGTTGCAGCCTCACAATATGGGCAAAGGAGCGGCGCTGCGGCGCGGCATTCAGGAAGCGACTGGCGACTACGTCGTGATCCAGGATGCGGATTTGGAGTACGATCCGCAGGAATATCCGCTGCTGCTTGAACCTCTGATGCAAGGCAGGGCCGACGTGGTGTACGGGTCCCGGTTCATGGGTGGGGCGCCGCATCGCGTGCTGTATTTCTGGCATTCGGTTGGAAACCGGCTGCTGACGCTGATGTCGAACTGCATCACCAACCTGAACCTCACCGACATGGAAACCTGCTACAAGGTTTTCCGGCGCGAAATCATACAGTCGGTCCCGCTGGAGGAAAACCGTTTTGGATTCGAGCCGGAAGTTACGGTCAAGATTGCGAAACTTCACTTGCGCGTGTACGAGGTGGGCATCAGCTATTCCGGCCGCACGTATGAAGAGGGAAAAAAGATCGGCTGGAAGGATGGCTTCCGGGCGATCTGGTGCATGATTAAGTATGCGATGAAGGACGTTCCGGCTGCGGCGCCGACTGACGCTCAGGCGAACCGCGCCGCGATTCGCGAAGACGCCTCCAAAGAAGTGGTAAGCGCGGGTTCCGGCGGACCTCGCTGAGAACTTCCGGGAAACGATGCGGGATGCAACAATTCCTACGCGCATGACGGTTGCAGGGCGGCAGCGGCTCACTATTCCGGCGATCTTTCTGGCGGCGGTGTTACTGCAATCCGCCTTTCTGGCCCTGCTGCCAAGATCGTTCAGTTCCAACAATAGCAGGGACTTCGCGGATTTTTACAACCCCGCCGCGCAGAATCTGGTTGCCGGCAGAGGTCTGGTCCTGAATTCGGGCAGCTTTCTCACCTTATATCCAGCTGGTTTTCCAATCTTTCTGGCGTCGGCTTACCGGGCTGCGGATCTGCTGGGCTTGGACCGCATGCATGCGGTCACGGCCGCTAACATCCTTTGCATGGCCTTGGGCTGCGTGCTGGTTTTCTGCATTGCGCGCAAAGTATTTGGCGAGCGCGCGGGCCTTCTTGCAGCGGCGTTGTGGATTACCTACATCTTCAATCTCTGGCTGACTAAGCAGCCGAACAGCGAGATTCCATTCATTCCGCTCCTCTACGGAGCGGTGTTTTGTTTCGTGCTCAGCGTTTCAGACCAGGATGCAAAATGGGCGGTGCTTTCGGGGCTGCTGCTGGGATGGGCAGGGCTGGTGCGGCCGATTGTGTTATTTCTTCCGGGAGTCTTTGGCGCGTTCTTCCTTCTGCAGCGCGATCTGGCTCCGCGGCGGCGAGTGCTGCTGGCGGCGGCGCTGGTAGGGGCGTTTGTTATCGCGGTGCTGCCGTGGGAATGGGAAGTCTATCGGCATACGGGCAAGATCGTCCCCCTGAGCACCAACGGCGCGAGCAGCATTCTGGATGGAGTCACTTTCACGCGGCATGGCGGCTATGCCGTGCCTGCGGGCGCCGCGGGCCTGATGCAGCGTATGAGCGGGCACCTGCGCGACCTGCAAACCACGGGCAAGATTTTTCGTTACTTGGCCGGCGAGCTTCGTGACAACCCGGCTGCTGTGCTGGAGCTTTATTCGCTGAAAATTGCGAGGAGCTGGTACGGCACGGAGTCGGGGGCGCACGAGGCGGTGGTCGCGGCCCTCCAACTCTGTTATCTGCTTTTGTGTGCCGTGGGCGCGATCGTGGTGTGGCGCAAGCTCCCAGAGCAGCGCTATTTCCTGGCTCTATTCCTTACTCTGGTGTTTTATTTCTGGGCGATGGCGGTAGTCGCGCTGTCCATTCTGCGCTACATGATTCCGGTGATGGCGTTTCTTCTGATTCCACTGGCGGCCGCCGTGGATTCTTTACTCAAGCAGCAAGCCCACACATCCGCAACTCGTCCCGAATAAATTTGGCCACGGGAACTACTCCACTTTTTCAGTGAGCTGGTAGATTTTCGCGACATCGGCGCCAAGATCCTTCGAGTCGGTCGCGGCCCCGGCATACGGGCTCGCCGCCGGGCAAGCAGCCGCAGGTTGTTTGGCCGCACTGCACAGCCGGTAATCGCCGTGGTCGGCGTCCACAAAGCCGACATCACGCCACTTCTTGGGATAGAGATTGAACTTCTTGTCCTTTTCTTTTTTGTAATTGCCGTTGGACTTGGGAAAATCTCCCTGCGAATCCACGATGACGTTATTTCCGAACACGTAGCCGTGGGCGCAGTCTTCCAGCACAAAGGTGCCGAAAGTGCCTTTGCAGCCGGAGATCGCAATCCGGCCGTTGGAGACCAGATTGTCCTGAAAGACAAAGTTGACCATCGGAGCCGCGGGCAGACCCAGCACTTCCAGAATCCCGCCATCCGCGATGCCCGTATTGTGCTGAATGCTGATGTCGCGCGGCGGAATGAACCGCGGCGTGCCATAGAAGCGGAACAGCAGGCCCTTGCCGGTTCCGGGTCCGGCATAGCTTTGACGAATGTCCTCGAGCAGATTGTCGTGAATGCTGTAACGCGAAGCCTGCTGCGCGACACCGCCAGCATCGGAAGGCGCATCGAAAACATAAATGCCCGCACCCGCATGGCGAATAATGTTGTAACGGAATGTAACGTCATTTACTTCGCACGAAGGGCAGCCGTTGTTCTGGTTCTTGGGGCCGAGCCAGACGGCGCCGCCGTCGCCGCCCTGCGGGCCGCCCCAGGCGTTCTCGAGGATATTGCCTTCGATCAGTACACGTGAAGAATTCTTGGACTCGAGCGAAACCTTGCAATTGAAAGTGACGCCGAGGAAGTTCGGGTCGCCGCGCTGCCATGACAGTGGCTTAAACAAATGGTTGTTGCGAATCTCGATATCGCGCGGAGTCACCTTGGATCCGGCGCCGCCGAAGCCGATGCTGGAACTTCCGCCCTCGATGAAATTTCCAACGATTTTCAGCGGGCCGGTACCGGTCCAGGCAGCAATGCCCTGAGTATCGGTGCCGACCATGTGAACGTCGGTGATAGTCGAATCCACAACCGCGAGATAGCTGCCATTCAATGCCATACCGCGCTGCGTGCCGTCGGTGGCGTTACCGTGAATCCAGCAGCGATCGACGACGATGTGATTCGAACCCACGCCCAAGCCCAAGAGCGCGGGCGCTTGCGCTGCAGTTGGATGGGTTATTTCAAGACCTATCAAGCGGTAGTGATCCACGGCCTGCCCGTGGGCGTCGAGCGGAGGCAGGCCCTCGATTCTTGCCATTACGTTTGTTGCCGCCGGGCAAGAATAAGCCGGCCTGCCGGGAAGACTCGATACGCCTGCATAACAAGGAGTCAGGCGAGTGCCTTCGGGCGGTAGTTGGGCGTCGCTGGCGGAGGTGCGGACGATGATCCAGTGCTGGTCGTCACAGGATTTGACGGGCAGGCGGAACTCGCCGGAAAAGGTAACGCCGGCTTGAACTTTAATCACGTCGCCGCACTGGGCACGGTTCAGGGCGCCTTGCAGGTCGCCTGAACTGTTCACCTCCCAAGTCTTACCTGTGGCCGGGGTGTCGGCGACGGCGGTGCGAATGAATATCTGTGGAAGCGCGGCGGGCCCATCGGCCGCCGTTGGCGTGGCGTCCTGGCCAAACAGAACGCACCCTGAAAGGGCAGTCCACATAACCATCATCACAACTGGGTGCGGGCGGCATAGGCGAACCATCCAGATCAACTTACCATAGCAACGCTGCAACGGGTTGGGTGCGGGAAGCCGCTCCCGTGAAAGGCCCAGATGCCCCGCCGAGAAGGCTGTTCGACAGCCGGGCTTTAGTTACTCTCTGCCACTGTCCAACCGCGTGTACCACCGCGTCCGATTTTCCACTTCCGAGGAACTCCCGTGATCTACTCGATTGCCCCCGCCTTCTTTACATTCGTTCCTGAGAACTCGTGGTCGTTGAGTTCCCCCCAAAACTTCCGATACGAGGGTCAAATGCCATCTAAGCAAGCGCCCCGAGTTGCAGTTAACTTATTTACCAGTAAAGTTTTAACGGTTCTTCTTTTTTGTACTGTTCTATGTCCCGTTTTATTGTCTGTTACTTCTGCCGCCTCACAACTGGGCGGCACCGACATTCGCGGCCTTGGGCGAGAGTTTGACATCATGGTTTCGCCCGCCCAGCTTCCCGTGGCCACAGTTTCAACACCTTACAGCGCGACGCTGCATGCCAGCGGAGGCACGGCGCCGTATCAGTTCAGGTTTGACCACGGTACGTTGCCCCCCGGGTTGTCCTTCAACAGCACGACCGGGACCCTGGCCGGAACGCCAACAACGGCGGGATCTTACAGCTTTCGGATAGCGATCTCGGATCTGCCGAAAACAGACTTCGGCGTAGTCACGATTTACATCACCGTCGCCAATAGCAGCGCAGCCGTGGTGGGAGTAACGGTTACCCCGACCAGCGGCAGCGTTGCCTCCGCAGGGACCCTGCAGCTTTCGGCACATGTCACGAATACCTCGAATACCAGCGTAACCTGGACCGCGCAGGGTGGAACGATTTCAAGTGGCGGATTGTTTACCGCGCCTAGAGTGACCAGCGCCTCGACGGCGACGGTGACAGCCACCAGCGTTGCTGATCCGACCAAGACAGCCCGCGTCACCATCAATGTGAACCCTGTTCCGGTGGTTGCAGTGGCGGTCACTCCCATCTCGTCCAGCCTGATTTCCGGGGCACAGCAGCAATTCGTTGCCACGGTCAGCAACACGTCGAATACCGCAGTAAGCTGGAGCGCCAGCTCGGGGACAATTTCGAGCAGCGGCATGTTTACCGCGCCGAACGTCAGTTCTGCCTCAACTGCGACAGTAACCGCAACCAGTGTTGCCGACGCCACCAAGCATGCGCAGTCCACGGTGACGGTGAGCCCGTTGTCGGTGAGCGTCGCAGTTACGCCAGGTTCGACCAGCCTGCCCTCGGGCGGGAGCCTGCAATTCACAGCCACCGTGCGTAACACTTCGAATACTGCAGTTCGGTGGAGCGCCAGCGCCGGCACCATCGCCAGCAACGGAACCTTTACCGCCCCGAACGTGCTTTCGTCCACGCCGGTAACGATCACCGCCACCAGCATGGCGAGCACATCGAGTGTGGCTCATTCCGTAGTCACCGTGAATCCAATGGGGACGATCACAGTAGCGATTTCGCCGGTCTCTACCAGCGTGTCGTCCGCGGGAACGCAGCAGTTCATCGCTACGGTCACCAACACCTCGAATACCAGTGTGACCTGGTCGGCAAGCAGCGGGTCCATTTCGGGTAGCGGGTTGTTCGCTGCGCCCAGTGTGACTTCCGCCGCGACAGCGACAATCAAGGCCACCAGCGTGGCCGACACCACCAAAATGGCGCTGGCCACGGTAAGCGTGACTCCCGTGACGCAAGGGCCGCCTCCACCGCCGCCTCCGCCTCCGCCGTCAACCGGCGCTGACAACACTTATTGCGGGACCGGCGATATCGCCAACTTCGGCGGAACCGATACGGTGGCCACGCTGCCGCAGGCTTGCATCAATACCGCACTTGCCAACACGCCGGCGCCGGGCAAGATCACTTTGGTAGCGGCGGGTGGAAGCATCCAGAATGCGATCAATGCCGCGGCCTGTGGCGACACCATCCAGATTCAAGCCGGGGCTTCGTTCACGGGCACGTTTAACTTGCCCAATAAGGGCTGTGACGGCCAGCACTGGATCATCATCCGCACCAGCGCACCCGACAGCTCCCTGCCCGCGGAAGGCACGCGGTTGACGCCTTGCTATGCTGGTGTTGCCAGCCTGCCGGACCGTCCGCCGTATTACTGCCCATCCGCGGCTGATGTTATGCCGAAGATACTGGCAGCAGGCAACCAGGCATTCACCACTCAGGCTGGCGCCAGCTACTATCGTTTGATCGGACTGGAAATTACTCACGGCCCGAACATGCCAGCGATGCAACCGGACACGCTCGTGGCGATCACCAGTCCCACCGCTCCGTTGCCGAGCCATATCATTATCGACCGCTGCTGGGTTCATGGACTGGCGACTGCGTTCCTGAAGCGTGGTATTAAGCTCGACGGCAGCTATCTGGCGGTGATTGATTCCACCGTCACGGACGTGCACTCGGTGGGTACCGCAACCCAGGGCATGCTCTCCGGCACCGGTGCCGGACCGCTGAAGATCGTGAACAACTTTGTGGAAGGTGGCGATTCTGCAGTGGGCTTCGGCGGGCAGGGTAATCCGTTCGGCAATCCCTCCGACGTTGAGATCCGGCGCAACCATTTGTTCAAGCCCTGGTCGTGGCAGTACGGCAGCCCGACGTATCTTGGGTATGCCTTCAGCGCGAAGGTGGCGCTGGAGTCAAAGAACTCCAACCGGGTCCTGATTGAAGGCAACATCATGGAGCACACGTGGGGTGATGCCGGCCCCGGCACTGCGACCCAAGGCGGCGATGGGTCGATTGTCTGGCTGGGCCCGAAAAACCAGTCCAGCGTTTGCCCCACCTGCGACGTGAGCGACATCACGTTCCGCTACAACCTCATGCGCCACGCCGGAGCCGGCCCGTACATCTTCGACGCGCCCTCCGACACCGGAGCGCTGGCTGTGCAGGCCAAGCGCTACAGCATTCACGACAACCTGCTGGACGACATCAGCACCACGTATTCGCGCCACGGCAGCGGCAACGGAATGTTGCACCGCTTCTTTGGCACGACGGCCTACCTGCCTCCGCGTGACGTTGCCGTGTTCCATAACACGGGCCTGACCACCGGTCTGGGCTTCCTGTCGCTGGGCGGCACCACCGCGCCGTATGTCAACTTCACCTTCAACAACAATCTGGAGATTGACGGCACCTACGGCATCTCAGGTTGCGCGACGCTGTTTGGAACTGCGGCACTGGCGAGCTGCGCTCCCGGATACATGTTTACCGGGAACGTGATCATCGGCGGCAAGAGCAACATTCTTTCTGGAGCTTTGATGCCGTCCAGCCCCACAACCGTGGGCTTCGCCAACTACAACAACGGCAATGGCGGGGACTACCGGTTGTGCATAGGTCCTGGCAACCCGGTGGCCAGCTGCACCGCCGCCAGCCCCTACATCAATGCCGGCACCGACGGCCGCGACATTGGCGCGGACCTGAACACCCTGAATACGATGATTTCAGGAGTGAACTGAAGGCTCAGGGTGGCCTGCAAGAAGTCACCGGTAGAGTTAAAGCGACCGCGGCTGGCAAGTCCAGCCGCGGTTTTTCTTTTGGTGATCTACCGATTCGCTACAGTAGAGTCTTCGACGCCATTAATGCGGGTTCCGCCGGCTTGAGGGCTGCTGGGTCGGGATACGGCGCCCGTTTCGGAAAAGCGTAATAGAAAGCGACAAACAGAATCGCGATTAGCGGCACCGTCACGACGCTGCCCTCGGGGCCGACGGTGCCCCCAGTTAGCCAGTCAGGGCCGACCACGCTAGAGCGCAGCAGATGTCCGCTGGCAAGAATGCCACTATCCGGCGTACCGTAGAAAAAACTCTGGCTCCAATCCCAAGCGGCATGGAAGCCAACCGCAAACCATAAGGTTCCGGTGCGCCACAGTGTGAAGCAGAAAAACAGGGCGATGAGCACGATCTGGCACAGGCCGAATGCAGTTTCCCCGGGGTTGCTACGGTGGATGAAGGCAAAGAAGAGTGAGAGCAGGACGGCAGCGGGCCAGAAGCCGATGCCCATAGTCATGGTAAATTGGGCGTAGCCACGTAGCAGATATTCCTCAAAGAAACCGACCAGTAGAAACGCGGTCCCCCACAGCGCTGCGAAGCGAATGATCGTCCAGCCGTGGATCGCAGGCGCGCCAAAATAAAAACAATGACTGGCGCGCAGCACCAGCAGCAAAGCCGACATGGCGGCAAATCCCCACATGCACCCCATCCAGAACTTCCCCCGAAATGCCCGCGCCAGAGGCAAACCAAAGTAGCGCAGATCGCGGCGCTCGATGATGGCCATGAACGCCGTGACACCGAGCAGAAACACGAAGCTCAGACCGTCGTCGCGAATGAAAGGCCACGGGGGGAGCTCGTTCCCCAGGGTTTTCGCCAGGGGCCGGGCTGGTAAGTGTGCTGCGGGGTAAGGCTGGGTTCCACGAAGCGCGCCATCCTCGAAGAAAAATGCGCGATCGGGAGTCAGAATCAGAATCACGGCGAAGATCAGGAGCCGCCAGCCGGCGCGTAATTCGCTGTCATTGAAAAAGAATGCGCGAAGGAAAACCAGCGTCGGGAAAGTGGGCGGAGATTCCAGCGATGGCTCCATCTTCTTCTAGTAGCGTACCGCAGCGAAAGTCACAAGGAAGTCTATTCCGCCGCCTTCTCCGGCAGCGGCAGCCCCATCTCCTTCATCACCATTTGCAGGTCTTTCCACGTCTCTTTCTTCTGCCGTGGATCGCGCAGAAGGAAAGCTGGATGGTACGTCACTGCAAGCTTGGTGCCGCGAAAATCATACCAGCGGCCGCGCAACTCCGACATGGGCGCGTTGATCGCGAGCAGAGACTTGGCGGCAACCGCGCCGAGGGCCACCGAGCGCTTTGGGCCGGATGGCTTCGATTTGGCGCATGAGGAATGGCGAGCAAGTATCGCACTCATCGCGCTCGGGCGTGCGATTGCCGGGCGGGCGGCACTTGATGATGTTGGCGATGTAAACGTCTTCGCGGCGCAGGCCCATGGCCTTGATCATGTTGGTCAGCAATTGGCCGGAGCGTCCGACGAAAGGCTCGCCTTGCTCGTCTTCGTCCGCGCCCGGGGCTTCGCCGATGAACATCAGTTCGCGCGTTGGGATTGCCGACTCCGAAAACAATCTGCTTGCGGCCTTGTTTATGCAGGCGGCAGCGGGTGCAGTCGCCGAGATCTTCGCGGATGAGGCGGAGGGCGGTGGCGTGATCGGCGGGTTGGGACTTCGGCTTGGGCAGGGATTCCTCCTGGGCTAGCTGCAGTTCCGCTACCAACAACGCGGGCGAGGGCGCCCGCGCCACATATTCTTCAAGTTGGCCGGCGATTTCGGGCGCGACCGGGCGGCGGTAAAAATCGTAGATGCCGAGATCGTTGTAGTAGCGGACGCGGTCGGTGATCGCGCGGCGAAGAGCGGGGTCAAGGGACATTGGTTATCAGGATAACGGATGCGATGCGACAACGCTTCCCTGCTTCAGCTTGACCGCCTGGTCGAGCACGCGCTGCGCTACTTCCCACTTGGTAGTTTCGGGAACGTTGATGGTTTCGGAAGCGGTAAGGATGGTTACGGCATTGCGTTCGGAATCGAAACCAATGCCAGGCTTGGACACGTCGTTGACCACGATCGCATCGAGCGATTTGGCGGCGAGCTTCTTCTTCGCGTTCTCGATCACATTCTGGGTTTCGGCGGCGAAACCGATTACCACTTGCGAAGTTCGGCGGCGGGCGACTTCGGCGAGGATGTCGGCGGTGGGTTCGAGGTCGAGCGTCATGCGGCCCGTACGCTTGAGTTTTTCTTCAGCGGGATGGCTCACCGTGTAGTCAGCAACGGCGGCGGTTTTGATGACGATGGACGCTTCCGGCATGAGGCGAAGAACGGCCTCGTGCATCTGTCTCGGCGGATTCGACCCAGGTGACTTCGGCGGCGGACGGGGGCTTGAGCGCGGTCGGGCCGCTGATCAGAATGACGCGTGCGCCGCGGCGCGAGGCTGCCTCGGCAATGGCGTATCCCATGCGGCCGCTGGAGCGGTTGGTGATGTAGCGCACGGGATCAATTTTTTCGCGCGTGGGGCCAGCGGTGATCAGCACGGTATCGCCGGAAAGATCTTGCGCCGCGCCGAGCGCTTCGAGCGTTGCAGCAACGATGGCGGCATTTTCGGCAAGGCGCCCGGGGCCGGTCATGCCGCAGGCGAGGTATCCGCTGCCGGGTTCGACGATCTTGACTCCGCGCTTGCGCAGGATTTCCAGATTCTGCTGCGTCGCCGGATGGTCCCACATGTTGACATTCATCGCTGGTGCGACGACAACCGGCGCAGTGGTCGCCAGAAAAGAGCGTAGTCAGAAAATCGTTGGCAACTCCCTGCGCAAATTTTGCGAGGACGTCGGCGGTGGCAGGCGCGACGACGAGGGCATCAATCGACTGCGCGACCGCGATGTGCTCGATGGCGGAATCAATGTTGGGTTCGGCGCCGGCGTCTCGCGGCGAACATGCTGGTGATGACCTTTTCTCCGGAGAGCGCGGCGAAGGTGAGGGGGCGGATGAACTCCTGCGCGGAAGCAGTCATGATGACCTGCACGCGGATGCCGTGGTCCTGCAGCAAACGAACTACTTCGGCGGCTTTGTAAGCCGCGATGCCGCCACAGACTCCGAGGGCAATTTTCATGGTCAGCTGCGAGTTTCTGAGCTTCGAGCTTTGAGCGAGCAAATCACGATTGCTCACAGCTCATAGCTCAAGCTCGCCGCTAGAAGTCTATCGAGAGCAAATTGCACGCGGCTACGTCTAATTTTCCTGCCCACGGCTTTGTCGAGCAAATCAGCCAGCGACTTCCACCGGCGACGCGGGCATCTCGGGGATAATCCACTTGACCTTGCCGGCCTTGATTTCATCCTGCGCGATGCGGCAGGGTTTGCGGGAATGGGTATCGATCACCGGAGGCGCTCCGCCCTGCAATTGCCGGGCACGGCGGGCTGCGACCAGGATGTACCGATAATTGCTGTCGAAACCTTCAATCAACTTCATTGCATTCTCCCCTGCATCACTGCCCCACGCGTTCCGATTCCGAAAGACCGCAGTATGGGCTGGAGGCGCTGGCGAATCTGCTCGAGGCGGCAGGTTTCCGCTTTGGCGCTCAACTCCTTGCATCCGCTCGTCCGGCACGCCTCAGCTGTTCAGAGAGTAGAATCGCTTGCAGCGTATCCACCGAATCCTCCAGGCGGTCGTTCACCAAAATATAGTCGTATTTGTCGTAATTCTCAATCTCACGGGTGGCCTGCATCCAGGCGCCGCTGTATGACCGCTTCGGAATCCTGACTGCGTTTGCGCAACCGCTGCTCGAGTTCGCTGCGATTCGGCGGCAGAATGAAAATGCTGACCGCGCCGGGCAGCTTGCGCTTGATCTGCGCCGCGCCTTGCACGTCAATATCGAGCAGCAGATCTTTGCACGTCGGCTTTGGCTTTGTCGAGAAAGTGGCGCGCGGTGCCGTAGTAGTTGCCGAAAACATCGGCGTGTTCGAGGAACTCGTCGCGGCGAATCATTTCCTCGAATTGCTCGCGGGTTACGAAGAAATATTCGCAGCCGTTGCGCTCCGCGCCGCGCGGCTTGCGAGTGGTGTAGGAAATGGAGAACTCCAAGTCGGGCACAGTCCGCCGGATTTCGTTCACCAGCGTGGATTTGCCCGATCCTGAAGGCGCGGAAATGATGAAAATGTTGGTCATGCTTCGATGAACATTATTCGATGTTCTGCACCTGCTCGCGCACCTTTTCGATATCGGACTTCATGGCCAGCCCGGCTTCGGTGATGCGAATCGCGTCACCGGCGAGGCCGGAGGTTTTCGAGAGCAGAGTGTTGGCCTCGCGATTCATTTCCTGCAAGAGGAAATCCAATTTCTTGCCGATCTCTCCGTTCTCATCGAGCAATCCCAGGAAGTGCTCGACATGATTTTCCAGCCGGACCAGCTCTTCCTGAATATCGCTGCGGTCGGCCAGTAGCGCGGCTTCCTGAAGGATGCGGTCCTGGTCCACCGACGCGCCCAGCCATTCCTGCATGCGCGACTTGAGCCGGTCGGAATAAGTTTTCAGCACCAGTTCGCGATACTTGCGGACTTCTTTGCACGCGCTCTTGATGTGCGCCATGCGCTCGCGCAGTTCACGCTCGGTGGCGCGGCCTTCTTCGGCGCGCATGTTATTCAACAATTGCAGAGCTTCTTCGAGTTTGGGTAAGACCGCAGGCAGAAGTTCTTCCTCGGCGGGAGCAGAAGTCGAATCGAGAGCGCCGGGGAGGCGGAGGACGGCGTTCAAGTCGGGCTCGGCAACAATGCCGTTTTCAGCAGCGGCCGCGCGGAAGGCCTTTACGTAGGCCGCCACCAACTGGCGATTGAGCGTGAGCGCGGCCGCGCCGCTTTGATCGAACGAGAGATTCACGTCCACGTGGCCGCGCGCCAGCTTTTTCTTTCAGCACGCGGCGCAGCGACGCTTCCACCAGGTCAGAATTTGCGGGAAGGCGAAAATGCAGATCGAGAAACTTGTGGTTCACGGCTTTGAGAGAAAGAGTGAACGCGAGGTCGCCGCTGACTTGCCCTTTCACTTGCGCGAAACCGGTCATGGAGCGGATGGGCATTAGAAGTTCCGGATTCTCTTTCATTGCGCCGGCGCTCCGACGCGCGGCGCTTCGAGATCGATGAACTGAAGATCATACAGGCGGCGATAGGTGCCGAGCTTCTGCACCAGTTCCTCATGCGTACCTATATCGGCAATCGCGCCGTTTTCGATCACCACAATCCGGTCAGCGCGGCGCACGGTGGACAGGCGATGCGCGATGACGACGACGGTGCGGCCGGACATCAGATTCTGCAGCGCGGATTGCACCAGTGCTTCGGACTCGCTGTCGAGCGCCGAAGTCGCTTCGTCAAGAATAAGGATGGGAGCGTTTTTCAGCAGGGCGCGGGCGATGGCGATGCGCTGGCGCTCGCCTCCGGAAAGCCGCACGCCTTTTTCGCCGATCACGGTGTCGTATCCGGCGGGCAGTTCCATGATGAAGTCGTGGGCCAGAGCAGCGCGCGCGGCGGCCTCAATCGCCGTCTGCGAAACGCTGGGCTGGCCGTAGGCGATGTTGTTGCGAAGGCTCTCGTTGAAGAGGACGGTTTCTTGCGTGACTACGCCGATCTGCGAACGGATCGACGCCAGAGAAACATCGCGGACGTCTTTTTCGTCGATCGGTGATGCTTGCCGGTGGTCACGTCGAAAAAACGCGGAATCAGGGAAACCAGCGTGCTCTTCCCTGCACCGCTCGATCCCACCAGTGCCAGGATTTCTCCGGCTTTCACTTCCATATTGATGTTGCGGAGAACTTCGCGCTGCACGCCTTCCGATTCGTAGCAGAACGAAACATCCGCGAAAGCTGATGTTTCTGGAGAACGGCAGTAAAGCGGGAGCGTTGGGCTTTTCCTGCACCTCGTCGCGTCACGTCCATGAACTTGAAAATCTCCGACGAGGCACCGAGGCCTGCTGGAAATTGTTGTGAAACTGGGCAAACTTGCGAACCGGGTCGTAGAGCTTGAACACCGCGATGATGAAGGCAACGAAGATCTCCCGCCGTCATCAAGCCATGAACGATCTGCTCGCGGCCAAACAACAGAAGAAGTGCAATCGCGACCGCGCCGAAAATGTCCATCAGCGGCGAACTGATTGCGGCTGCAGCCACCGAACGCATGTTGGCGCGAAATAGACGCCGCGCGGCTTGTGCGGAAGCGGGTCAGTTCCCACGCTTCCATGCTGAAGGCCTTCACGACGCGATTTCCGGTAATGGTCTCGTGCAGAATGTTCTGGATGTCGGCGAGCTTGTCCTGGCCGCTGCGGGTGGTGTGGCGCACTCGCATGCCGATTTTTCTGGCGGAAAAAACGATCACCGGCACGAACAGCAGCAGCAGCCACGCCAGTTTCCGGCCCAGCACGATCACCACTCCCGCCATGAACAGCGAAGGTAAAAAACTGCTGCAGGAATTCCGCCATCACGCTCGACATGGCGAACTGCACGCGTTCGACGTCGTTGACGATGGTCGAAACCAGCGTCCCGGTGGAATGCTTCTGAAAGAACGCCGCCGAGCGGCGCAAGACCGAACTGTACAGAGAATTGCGCAGGTCGGTAATCAGTCCATAGCCGGCGTAATTCACCAGATAAGTTCCGGCGTAGTCGAAGATGCCTTTCAACACCGTGGAAGCAACGAAGGCGTAGGCGACGACCGTCCACGCGTTGTGAAAGTGCGACGGGAACGAACGGTTGCAGATAAATCGTGCGATTGGTGTGCGGGATGGTAAAGAGCAGAATGTTGTCGGAACCGGAAGAAGGATTCAGCACGCGATCCAGAACCGGCCCGATCAGCAGCACGCGAAACGCGTCGAGAAAGCCGACCGCGGCCAGCAGAAACACCGACGGAATGAACTGCCACCAGTAAGGCACCAGATAACGCAGAAGCCGCGTCAGTTGGCGCATGTGCAGCTCCGTAGTTGGCGCGCCGCGATTCCGTCCGCGCTAGCAAGGCCGAGGCCGCAGAGTGGGGTAAGCATCCGTTGCGACTCATTCTACTTGAAAGCGGCAGGGTGTGGCCGCCCGGCGGGCAGGACGAACCCACGTTTATGATGTAACCTTCTTTCGTCCCGGGAATCTCATGCGGTTAGGCTTTGTTTAGGGCGATTCCATGACCTCTCGTATTGACAGCCGGAAGTTCAAGAGCATGAGTCGGCGAGAACTGCTGAAGCTGACACCGGTGGTAGCGCTGGGGGCGTTTGCCATCCCCGCGTTCCAGACTCCTCTGCTTAAGGCCGGACTCGACTTCAGTGACTGGGCTTCGGGGTTGCTCTTTCGGCGGGGCCATCTGGCCACGACGTTTGACGACTCGCAACTCACTCCCTTCGATAAATTTCCCATCAACGATTACGACGTGGATGATCCTCAGGTCGATCTCGAAGACTGGAATTTGACCGTGGGCGGGGCGGTGGGGAAATCCGGGAACTACACGCTGACGCAGATTCAGGCGCTGCCCAAGTTCACACACAACACGCGCCACGTCTGCGTCGAAGGATGGGATGTGATCGGCAACTTCGGCGGGGCACGGCTCTCCGACTTCCTGAAGATGATTGGCGCGGACCTGACGGCGCGCTTCGTCACGGTGGAATGCGCCGACGATTATTACGAATCGCTGGACATGGCGACCGCGCTGCATCCGCAGACCTTGTTGTGCTACGAAATGTACGGGCAGCCGCTGACCCGCGAGCATGGCGCGCCGGTGCGGCTGCAAATTCCCACCAAGATTGGCTACAAGCAGGCGAAGTATCTGACCGATCTCAAGGTCACGAACGTGTTGACGCGGGTCGGGTACTGGGAAGATCAGGGATATTCGGATTATTACAGTCTGTAGTTGGGACTATTGGCAGTTAGCGAGAAACATGGCCAGCCGGGCGATTGAAATCGAGAATGCGAAAACGGGCGAAGTCACCGAGGCGGTGTACGAGCATCCGTTGATCGTGCGGCTGTGTCACTGGGTGAATGCGGTTTCGCTGTTCGTGATGGTCGGCAGCGGGTTGCAGATTTTCCGAGCGTTCCCCAGCTTCGGCGCGAAGATTCCGCAGAAAGATTTGATCCACTGGCCGAAAGCGTTCGCGATCGGCGGATGGCTGGGCGGGGCGCTGCAATGGCACCTCACGTTTATGTGGATCTACATTGGCACCGGGCTGGTCTATCTCGGGTACCAGATCTTCAGCGGCAACTACAAGCAAGTTCTGTTTCGTGCCGCGCGATATTCCCGGAGTGTGGCCGATGGTGCGGCATTATTTTTTCTTTGGGCCGAAGCCTCCGGCGAGGGAAGCCTACAACCCGCTGCAGAAACATGCGTACACCTCGGCGATCGTGCTGGGAATGTTGTCGGTGCTCACCGGATTCGCCGTCTGGAAGCCGGTGCAATTTTCCTGGCTGGCATGGATGATGGGCGGCTTCCACTAGGCGCGGCTCTGGCACTTCCTCATCATGTGGGCGATTCTGGCGTTTGTGTTTGGGCATCTGGTGATGGTGGTGCTGCATGGGTGGAACAATTTTGTCTCGATGCTGACGGGATGGAAGAAAGATCCGGAGTATCCGTCGGAATAGCTAGCTGTAGCTGTGAGCGGCGAGTTGTGAGCGGCGAGCTTAAAAGCAGTGGGCAGTGGGGAGCGATGGCGGAAAAAGCGGCGGCGCTGCATGACGAGAACGAAGTTCGCGACGAAAGCGGGCTGATCCGGCGCATTCGCGACGGCGAACGCGAGCTTTTTTACGAACTGATCCAGCCGTACGAACGGCGCATGTACGCGGCGGCTTTTGCGCTGTTGCGAAATCAGTCCGACGCCGAGGACGTCGCGCAGGAAGCGGCGCTGAAGGCGCTGAAGAACATCGGGCAATTTCGCGCCGAGGCGAAGTTCAGCACCTGGCTGATTCAGATCACGGTGAATGAGGCGCGCATGTGGAGAAGAAAAGGGCACGCGCACCTGATGGAGCCGATCGCCATCCGCGAGGACGAAGAAGGCAATTACACGCCGCGCGATTTCGCCGACTGGCGCGAGATTCCGTCGGAGACGCTGGAGCGGCATGAAGTCCGGCAAAAACTGGCGGAGGCGCTGGCGTCATTGGGGCAGATCTATCGCGAGGTTTTTGTGCTGCGCGACATGCAGCAATTGAGCATTGAAGAGACGGCGAAAGCGCTGGGGATTTCGACCGCGTCGGTGAAGACGCGCCTGCTGCGGGCGCGGCTGATGCTGCGCGACCTGCTCTCGCCGGGCCTCGGCGGCAGTTGGAGCAGCCGACTGTCTTTCGAAAAGGGGACGAAGCCATGGTAGTCAAGTGCGAAGAAGTGTGGCGCGAGGTTTCGAACTATCTCGAAGGCGACGTTTCCCCCGACTCTGCGCGCCGCCATCGACGAGCATGTTCGCGGATGCAAGAACTGTACGGCGGTACTCGACGGAACGCGCAACGTGGTCCAGTTATACGGCGATGAACGCATGCTGGAAGTGCCGCTGGGATTCAGTCATCGCCTGCATCGCCGGCTCGAAGGAAACATGCCGGGCAATCGCAGAAGCTTTCTGGGATGGATGGTCGCCGCGGCCGCGGCGGTGCTGGTGATTGGCAGCTTCGAAGCGGCAAGGTCTTCTTCTTCTCCAGGAGGCCCGTCCGGCGAACGCGCTCTGCGCTCCGAACACGCGCAGCCGGGCTCGGGAGTTCCCCCGGACCTGGTCGTGCTGGCTTCGTCCGAAGGCAAGCTGTTCCACGTCGCGGGATGCACGTTTATTCACGATAAAGCACATGTGCGCACGATGGTAGCGCGCGAGGCGGAGCGCGAGGGGTATGCGCCTTGTGTTAGGTGTTTGGGGAAGTACTTGAGTTAGCCGACACTGGATTACGCACGCTGAGCATCGTCCCCAGTTTCAGATTCATCCCCGTAATATGCACACGCGATTGATATCTCCAGATTGAGTTCCGCAAGGCGCGACATCTGTTCTGGCCCTAGGGTAGGTCCACCATCTCCGTGGCGAGACCACTACACACACGATATGTCCATTGTCACATCGGGCATATCCTGCAAGCTGAACAGCGCCGATTTGCTTGGATAAACGGTGGCCAGTATCCAATCAACGTGACGCCGCAAATCTTTTGAGGCGACGAAACCCTCTGAGCTCAGCACCCACACATTCGATTTCCCCAGACGTACAGCCCCACCCAGAGGAATTCCACCTTCGCCCGAAACCGTAACACTTGTAGGTGTAACACCGAGCAATTCGGTCACCCTGCTTGGGGACATGGCTCCTCTTCCAATACGCAAAACAGCCGTCGTTCTTTCACAGGTCTCGTACTCATCATCGATAGGAGTGAGGCGCGACTGAACTCTTCTACTTTCCACCGGCACCTCCTAACTACTTCGGGCTGTCCCGATGCACGACCTTCACCCGATATCCCGCCTTCTTCAGCCGCTTGGTAACATCTTCCGCGATCATGACCGAGCGGTGCTGGCCGCCGGTGCAGCCGAAGGCGATGGTCAAATAACTCTTGCCCTCGTGAATGTAGTGGGGCAGAAGATAGATCAGCAGGTCGGAAATGCGCTGGATGAATTCGCTGGTCTGCGGGAACGAGCGAATGTATTTGGCGACTTTGGGATCGCGTCCGGTGAGGGGGCGGAATTCGGGAATGAAATGCGGGTTGGGCAGGAAGCGGACGTCGAAGACCAGGTCGGCGTCGTCGGGGACGCCGTGCTTGAATCCGAAGCTGACGCAGGAGACCAGAATGTTGCTGCCTTTTTCTTTTTTCTGAAACAGCTCGTTGATGTGGGCGCGCAGTTCGTGCACGTTGAATTTCGACGTGTCGATCACCAGGTCGGCGTGGGCGCGAATGGCGCGCAGGCGGCGGCGTTCGGCGGTGAGCGAAGTCTTGACGGGAGCGTCGGTGCCGAGCGGATGCGGACGGCGAGTCTCGCTGTAACGGCGCTGCAAGACGGAGTCGGAGGCTTCGAGAAAAATCAGTGCGGGTGGGAATGATCCGCTTGACTGACTTGATGATGGCGGGGAGTTCCTCGAGCTGGCGGCCTTCGCGGACATCCACCACCAGCGCGGTGCGATCGATTTCAGAAGATTGCCCGGCCAATTCAGCAAAGCGCGGGATCAGGCCGACGGGGAGATTGTCCACACAGTAGTAGCCCTGGTCTTCGAAGGCCTTCAGCACGCGACGCTTTGCCGGAGCCGCTCATTCCGGTGATGATGACCAGTTCGCCGGGCGGACGGGCCGTCGCGTGGAGGATCTTTGTGCGCCAGCTTGCTGGCCGCGGTGGTCAGTTTCTTGGCGACGCGACGAAGAGGCATTCTGGAGCGATGTTAGCAGCGGGCTGGCGGGTAGTGGCTAGTTTTTAGTGTGTCCCAAAACCTTATTCACCACAGAGACACAGAGTCACAGAGAACGCGCTGGGCTCGCTTAGTTGGCGGCGATCCAAGCGGTTTGCTGTGGGCGAGAGACACGCAGGTTCCTCGCGTCGCTCGGAATGACATCGTTTAATTTTTATTTCTAAAGGATTTCTCTGTGTCCCTGGGTCTCTGTGGTGAAGAGCTCTTACGCGCAGGCGTCACGCCAGCCGGCGATTTCTTTCAGGCCATCGGCGCGGGTCTGCTCGAAGAGGCGGACGCGGTGGCGGGGGTGCTCGAATTCGTGGATATCGGCCCAGACTTCGGCTTGCCAGGTGTGGTCGTGGACCGAGGTCTCGCCGCAGGTGGCGCAGCGGGTGTGGAGCTTCAGCGAGGCGGGGATGGGAGGGCGTCTCGGGCTGGAGTTCGATGAAGATGCAGCGGACTTCCTTGATGTCTTCATTCTCTCCGATCATGTGCTCGTAGCGCAGGATGTAGCCAAAGCCGAGCTTGCCGGCTTCGTGCTCGGCCTCGGCGCGGGTGTGAAAAGGACCGTACTCGGCGCGCAACTGCTCGGTTGAATCACACGCCATCCAGAAGGTTTCTTTGTAGATCATTCAGTGGTTGCCCCGGGGAGAATTTTGCGCCAAAAGTGCTGCCAACTGTTCGCGTTGGGGAAACGCGAATTCCCGACAGGACTGGTGGAGCAATTTGAGTGCCTTATCCCCTGGCCTAAGTCTTTGCCTGCAAAAGGCTTATAAAGGCCGCTGGGGTGGTTTCTGCAAGCATTTGCAACCCTGCCTCCGAGTTTCCCCTGCAAAATGAAGCGGTCGAGAGCGAGACTTCGGTATCGGGACGCCCCGCAGTTGGGCTGGATAAGCGCCTGATTCTCCAGTACCATACGCACGCAGGAAGTCTTTTCGAGCATGGGAAAACGTCGTGAGCCGCGAATTCCGGTCGAGGTACCCGTGCGCATTTTCGGCACCGACTGCAACGGCAAGATATTCTCCGAGAACGTCACCACGGTTGACGTGAGCCAGAACGGCGCCAAGCTCAAGGGAGTAAAGGCGCAAATCAACCTGGAAGAAGTCATCGGCGCGTCCTGCGGAAGAAATAAAGTCCACTTCAAAGTGAAGTGGGTGGGTGCCCTGGGTACGCCCTCGGCAGGTACGATCGGGCTGTCGAACCTGAGCCCCGACAAGCCGTTCTGGGATGTAGCCCTGCCGCACGGAATGCAGGACAACTTCAAGGCCACCTCCGGCAACGAGCGCCGCCGCTGGCCGAGAGTGAAGTGTTCCATCTCGGTGGAGTTGCACCCGGCGGGCCAGCCGGTGATCTGGGGCAAGGCCTCCGATCTGGCCCCGGGCGGCTGCTTCGTGGAGATGCCCATCCCGCTTCCGGCCGAAAACAAGTTCGAAATCGTGATGTGGATGGGCGGAACGAAGTTGCGCCTGCAAGGGCAAGTGGCCAGCGTCTCTCCCGGGTTCGGCATCGGAGTGCGTTTCCTCAACATCTCGCCCAAGGACGTTGAGTTCATACAGCAGCAAGTAAAATTGCTGTCCTGAGCCAACCTGGGTAAACGCGACGGCTCACGATGCCACCGCAGCCTCGGTTTGGGTTTCGAGATCGTCGGCCCAGCGGGCACCGCCGTGAGAAGCCACGTACAGAGCCAGTTCCAGCCGGCTCCAGACACCGAGCTTGTCGAAGACGCTGCGCAACTGGTTTTTGACCACCTGTTCGGAGGTGCCGAGCATGCTGGCAATTTCGGGGTTGGTCCGCCCCTGCCAGACTAGGGTGGCGACTTTGATTTCGCGGGAGTTAAGCTGTTCGCGCGGCGACATGGTTCATTTGCTCCTTTTCAAAAATGGCGGTGGCGAGGATCACGCGTTTGCGGCCTTGCTTGATGCCAGCGCGGAGAAAGAGAGTCCGCAAGTGTTGTTTGACGGTGCGGGGGCTGATTCTTAGTTCCGCGGCGATTTCTTTGTTGCTGCATCCGGTAACCAGCAGGTTGAGCACCTGCTGATCGCGGCGGGTGATTTTGATTTGCTCCAGATTGATCATGCTTGGCCTCAGCGGCGCAGGATCAATTTTACGGCCCGCGCGGCAATGAGAAGGAAAGCACGTGTTTCGCCAAAGCTTCGCCGGGTTGTACAGAGGGACAAGTCCCTGTGGATGCTGGCACTTCGGGACGCGGGCGAGAATCGGTAGTAATCACGAAACTTCGGGGATCGGCCTCTTCTGGGACGAGTTGTGCCACAATGAAAAACGCGCTTGGGGACGTATCAGAGAAAGATTAGGAGAGGCTTATGCAAGTCCTGCGGCGAAGTGGATGGGAGCGAGGCATTGTGCTGTTGGGAGCGGTGGTCGTCCTGACTGCTTTGTCAGGCTGGGCGCAGCAAAGCAATCAAGTCGCGGTCGCGGACAGCCCGGCGACGGCGAACGACGCGGCTGCGCCGCTCACCCTGACCCTGCAAGACGCCCTGACCCGGGCGCGCGCCAATGAGCCGCAATATCGCGCCGCGCTCACCGATTACGGTGTGGCCCGGCAGAACACGGTGCAGGCCCGCGCCGGACTTGCTCCCAAACGTCTCCTACACTGGGCAATATCTGTACACCCAGGGCAATGGCACCGGCACGGGGCGCTTCATTGGCGCCAACGGGGTGCATGAATACATCAGCGAGGGCAACGTTCATCAATCGATCTCGTTGCAGGATGCGGCTGAGTACCGGCGGGCGCGGGCGGAAGAAGCGCTGGCCAAAGCCAGGTCTGAAATTGCGCGCGCGCGGTCTGGTGGTGACGGTGGTGCAGGCTTATTACGGGTTGGTGGTGGCGCAGCGCAAGTACGCGACCGCGCAGCGGGCGGCGGACGAAGCTCGCACTTTTTCGATCTCACGCAGAAGCGGGAGCGCGGCGGCGAAGTGGCGCACTCCGACAGCATCAAGGCGCAATTGCAGGAGCAGCAGCAGCAACGCTCGTTGCGGGACGCGGAAATCGAAATGGAGCGCAGCCGGTTGGATCTGGCGGTGATGATTTTTCCGAATTTTAACGAGAACTTTTCGACCGTGGACGATCTGGAAAACATTCCGAGCCGCTGCCGTCGTTTCAGGAAGTGGAGGCCGCGGCGGGAAATAACAATCCGCACTTGCGGGTGGCTTTGGCGGCGATGAAGGCGGCGAATCAGGAAGTAGCGGTGGCGTGGAACAGTTTTTTGCCGTCGCTCAGTCTGGATTATTTTTATGGCATTGACGCCAATCACTACGCGGTGAACGGTTTCGATCCTTTCACCGGACAGAAAACGAAGAACCTCGGATACGCGGCCACGGCGACGCTCGAGCTTCCGTTGTGGAACTGGGGGGCGAGCCACAGCAAGGTGAAGGCAGCGGACTTGCAGCGCGATCAGGCGAAAGTAGAACTGAGCTTCGCGCAGCGCAAGGCGGCGGCGGATTTGAAAATGTTTTACGGAGAGGCGGCGACTTCGCGTACGGAACTGGAATCGCTGCGGCAGTCGGCGGACCTGGCCGGCGGAGAGCCTGCGCCTGATCGACTCTGCGGTATCAGGCGGGTGAAGCCACGGTGCTGGAAGTAGTGGACGCGCAGAATACGCTCACGCTGTCGCAGAACGCGCTGGGCGACGGGCAGCAGAGGTTTCGCGTGGCGCTGGCAAATCTGCAAACTCTGACGGGAAAATTCTGAGCATGGCGAACGGCAAGAACTGCTTTTTCGCACATCGCTTTGATCATGGCTGCGCTAGCGGCCATGACGGCCTGTTCCTCTGACACGGGAGAAGCCGCGCCGGTGGTGCCGGTGGAGATTGTGGCGGTCGAGAAGTCGGCCATGCAGCAGAAAATCACGGCCGATGCGGTGCTGTTTCCGGTCGAGCAATCGGCGATTCCGGCGAAGATCAGCGCGCCGGTGAAAAAATTCCTGGTCAATCGCGGAAGTCATGTTCGCGACGGGCAGCTGCTGGCGGTGCTCGAGAACCGCGACCTGGCCGCTGCGGCGCAGGAGAACAAGGGAGCCTTACGAACAGGCACAGGCGCAATACACCACCACCACGTCGGCCGATCTTCCGCAGGAATTGCAGAAAGCGGAGCTCGATGCGCAAGCGGCCAAACAGCAACTCGAACGCGCAGCAAACGATCTACGACAGCCGGAAGGATCTGGTGTCAACAGGGTGCGCTGCCGCGCAAGGACCTCGATCAGGCGGGCGTGGACCTGACCAACGCACGCAATCAGTACGAGCTGGCGCAGAAGCATCTGGATTCGCTGAACGCGATCGGCAAACAGCTGACGCTGCAGTCGGCAGCGGGGCAACTGGCATCGGCGCAGGGAAAGTATGAAGGCGCGGCGGCGCAGCTCAGTTATTCCGAGATTCGAAGTCCGATCAACGGCGTGGTCACCGAGCGGCCGCTCTATCCCGGAGAAATGGCTGCCGCGGGAACGCCGCTGCTGACGGTGATGGATATTTCCGAAGTCATAGCCAAGGCGCACATTCCGCAGCCCAGTGCTGCGCTGTTGAAGGTGGGAGACACGGCCGAGATCGAAGTACCTGGCATGGACAAACCTGTCCCCGGCCAAAGTCACAATCGTCAGTCCGGCGCTTGATCCTGGCAGCACTACGGTTGAAGTCTGGGTGCAGGCAAAGAATCCGGGCGAGCATTTGAAGCCGGGGACCAGCGTGCAGGTTTCGATGATTGCGCGTTCAGTGGCGGACGCGCTGGCGGTTCCCGCGGCCGCACTGCTGACCGCGCACGGACGGAACGACTTCGGTGATGGTCGCGGGAAGCTGCGAGAAGAGCAAGAACGCGAGCGACCAGTGCGCGCACCAGAAGACCGTGAAGACGGGAATCCGCGAGGGAGATCGCGTTCAGATTGTCGAAGGCCTACAGGCGGGAGACCGAATTGTGGCCACCGGTGCCTACGGACTGCCCGACAACAGCCGGATCACCAGCGCGGAAGCCAAGCCGGCGGGGAAAGAATAGAAATGAAGATGCAGTAGCGCGGGAGGAGCCGGGTGAACCGTCCCGAGTCGTCGTACTGGTTTGCGCACTACTCCAAGCCGCTCATCTTTCTCATCCTCACGCTGGCGGCGCTGGGCGCGTATTTGAGCTTCACCATCCCGGTCGCAGTTTTCCCTACCACCAATTTTCCGCGAGTGCTGATCGCCGCCGACAACGGCGTGATGCCGATCGATCAGATGATGGTCACCGTGACGCGTCCGATTGAAGAAGCGGTGAACAGCGTGCCCGGACTTCGAGGAAGTCCGCTCGACCACCAGCCGCGGATCGGCGGAAATTGACCTTTATTTCAACTGGAACGTGGACATGTTCCAGACCCTGCAGTACGTGAACGCCGCCATTTCGCGGGTGCAGGCGGAGACTGCCGCCGACCGCGACCATTGAGACCCACCGCATGACGTTCGCCAGCTTTCCCGATCATTGGCTACAGCCTGACTTCGGACACGGTATCCGCAAACGCAACTGTGGGAACTGGCGACGTATGAAATCAAGCCGCGGCTGAACCGGTTGAACGGGGTTTCGAGCGTGGTGCTTCAGGGCGGGCAGGAGCCGGAATTTCACATTGAGCCGGACCCGGCAAAGTTGCTGACCGCGGGCGTGACCGTCACCGACATTCTGGACGCGATGAAGCGCACCAACCTGATTGATTCACCCGGATTGTTCGAGCGCAATCACCAACTGGTGCTGGGACTGATCAGCGGGCAGGTGCGAACGCCGGAAGAAATTGCGGGCGTGGTAGTAAAGACGACGCCGGCTGGGATTCCGGTACGGATCGGCGACTGTGGCCAGCGTGGTCCCAGCGGTGAAGCCGGTCTACACGATTATCACCGCCAACGGAAAACCAGCGGTGCTGCTCAACATCAATCGCCAGCCGGAAAGCAACACCATGGACGTGGCGGACGAGGTGCATCAGGAGTTGGAGAAAATTCGCCAGTCGCTGCCTGCGGGAATCGAGATCAAGCCTTTCTACGACCAGTCCATCATCGTGGACGAATCCATCAAGAGCGTGCGCGACGCGATTCTGCTGGGCGTGGTGTTGGCATCGATCATCCTGGTGCTGTTCCTGCAGGATTGGGGGACTTCGATCGTCGCCGGGCCTGGTGATACCGGTCACGATCCTGATCACGTTTGTCGTGCTGAAGGCGCTGGGCGCAGAGCTTCAACCTGATGACGCTGGGCGGACTCGCGGCCGCGGTGGGCCTGGTGATTGACGATGCGATTGTGGTGGTGGAAAACATCGTGCTGCATCGCGACTCCGGACAAGGCACGGCTTGCAGGCCATTCACAGCGCGCTGCATGAAATCACGGTTCCGCTGATTGGTTCGACGGTGACGCCGATTGTTGTGCTGCTTCCGCTGATTGTGGTCGAGGGAGTTTACGGAACATTCTTTCGGGCGCTGGCGCTGACCATGGGCGTGGCGCTATTTACGTCGCTGGCGCTGGCGCTGACCTGGACGCCGAATCTGAGCCAGTACTTCATCAAGCGCGGAGACCTTTCTCCGGAGCACGAAGCATGTTCTGCCCGAAGAGGAATCTCTCTCGCGGCTGCTGGCGGCGGAAAACCTGAGCCTGGGAAATGTTTTCAGAAAGATCGTAGAGTTTCATCAACGCTGGCTGCAACGGGCGCTGGCCAAGCCGTGGTGGCTGGCTGGATTGAGCGTGGTGCTGATCGCCAGTTCCTATGTTTGTTACCGGGTCTCGGGCACCGACTTGATGCCGGAGATGGACGAAGGCGGATTCATGCTCGACTATTGGACACCGGCGGGAGCATCGCTTTCGGAATCGGACCGAATGATTCTGCACGTTGAGCAGATCATCAAGTCGGTGAAGGAAGTGGAGAGCACGTCGCGGCGGACAGGGACCGAACTGGGGCTGGTGGCGGTGACCGAGGCCAATCGCGGCGACATTCTGGTCAAGCTGAAGCCACCGTGCGGACTTTTGGGCCGGTTTTGGTCGAGCGATTGCCGCACGCGCGCCATTGATGAAGTGATGGAAGACGTCCGTACGCAGGTCGCGGAGCAGGAACCGGGAGTCCGCGAAGAGTTTGTGCAGGTGCTGCAGGACATGATCGGCGATCTGAGCAGCGAGCCGGAGCCGATTCAGATCAAGCTGTTCTCGCAGAATCCGACGGAGCTGGAAGCTTGGGCGCCGAAGGTGGCAGGTGCGATCGGCAAGATCGACGGCATGGTCGATGTCCTGGACGGAATCGAAAACACGGTCAGCGGACCGGCGGTAATGTTCCAGGTTGATCCGGCGGTGGCGGCGCGGGCAGGATTCACGCCGGAGGAAGTTGCCACCGACGCAGCGGCCATCGTCGAAGGAGAACCCGCGGCCACGCCGGTGATCTCGAATGACCACGTGTACACGGTGCGGGTGCGGTTTCCGGCGGACAAGCGGGCATCTCTGGAGGCGATCAGCGACACCCTGCTGACCAGCGCGACCGGTCATACGGCAACGCTGGGAGCTTTGGCGAAGATCACGGAACTGCCGCCGCAGGGCGAGATTCGCCGCGAAAATCTGCTGCGCGATGTTGCCGTCACTGGCCGCACCGAAGGAACAGACCTGGGCAGCGCCATGGATGCGGTGCAGAAGACGGTGAGCGGGCTGCATCTGCCGCCGGACATTCGCGTGGAATATGGCGGGCGCTTACAAACAGCAGCAGAAATCATTTAGCGATTTGGTTTTTGTGCTGCTGCTGGCGATTGTGCTGGTCTTTATCGTCCTGCTGTTCGAGTTCCGCACGTTTGCCGCGCCGGTGGCGATTCTGGCGTCGGCGCTGCTCTCGACGTCGGGAGTTTTCATTGCGCTGGTCATCACCCGCACGACGTTTAATGTGTCGTCGTTCATGGGGATGATCATGGTGGTCGGGATTGTGGCCAAGAACGGAATCCTGCTGCTGGATGCGGACCAGCGAATGCGGGCCACCGGATCGTCCGCGGAAGAAGCCATGCTGCAAGCCAGCCGGCGACGGCTGCGTCCGATCGTGATGACCGCGCTGGCAACCATCGCCGGAATGCTGCCGCTGGCGTTTGCGCTGGGCGCGGGGTCGCAGATGCTGCAGCCGCTGGCCATTGCGGTGATTGGTGGAATTCTGATTTCCATGGTGCTGTCGTTGATCATCACGCCGGCGGTGCACTTCTACCTGAGCCACCAAGGACCGTCGTCCGAACCCACTCAAGCAAAGTCCGTTCCCCTCTGAGACTTAACGCGAAGATCACTTGGGAAGGCGGGGGCCGCAGCACCTTGGCCCATGTCCCAACGGGCCTATTTACCACTAGTTCCGCTCCGAAACACGCAGAACTAAAGCACAGCCAACCTCTGTAACTTTTGCTTTCCCTGCTGCGGGATAGACTTTTCTAAGGATGAATCAGGACTCGGCACAGGTGTCTCCGAAGAGCGCGGGGAAGCCTCCGTTCAAGGCGCGCCAGATTGACGGCCGCGAGTGGTGGCTCTGGGGATTTGCGGTCACGGTCACCCTGGTTCTGACCGCGGGCATTGCCTCGCTTACTTTCGGCGGGCCCCAACTGCTCGACAATTCCGACTGGTTTGATCTCAAGGAATGGGTGCGCGGGCTATCGTGCCTGGTGTTGCTATTCGATATTTACACCTTGCATCAGCAACTGCAACTGCACCGCACGCGCCAGGAATTGGCTGATCGAAATCAGCTTTTCCAGTTGATCACCGAAAATGCAGCCGACATGATCGCGGTGGTGGACAGCGGCGGCCACCGCATCTACAACAGCCCGGCGTATCAGAGCGTTCTGGGCTTTTCGCCTGAGGAGCTGAGCAGCGGGTCGTCCATCGACCAGGTGCACCCTTCGGACCGGGAACGGGTTTTGCAGGCAGCGCAGAAGGCGCGATCCACCGGGCAAGGCCAGCGCCTGGAATATCGCATGCGCGATAAGCAAGGGGCATGGCATGTTTTGGAATCCACCGCCAGCCCCATCCACAATGCAGACGGAAAAGTGGAGCGCCTGGTCATCGTCAATCGTGACATCACCGAGCGCAAGCGGGCCGAAGACGCGCTGGCGCACAACGCGCTGCATGACAGCCTGACCGGCCTGCCCAATCGCAGTCTGTTTCTCGACCGCCTACAGCATGCGCTCACCCGCGGGCGGCGACACTTGGATTTCAGATTTGCCGTCCTGTTCGTGGACATTGACGAGTTCAAAGTGGTGAACGACAGCCTGGGACATGCCGCCGGCGATGAGTTGATCCTGCAAATGTCGCGGCGATTGAGCGCGTGTTTTCGCGAAGCCGATACCCTCGCCCGCCCGGCTGACGACGTCGAGCAAGATCAACCCAGCGATCAGCACGGCGTTGCCCGCCTTGGCGGAGATGAGTTCACCGTGCTGATGGAAGATGTTTCCAGCCCCAGCAACGCCATCCGCACGGCGCAGAGAATGCAGGAAAGACTGGCGCTTCCATACGAAATTGCGGGACAAAAGCTGGTCATCGGAACCAGCGTCGGCATCGCCTTGAGCAGCAACACCTACCTGCAAGCCGCGGATATGGTCCGCGACTCCGAGATCGCCATGTATCGCGCCAAACAAAGTGGCAAAGCCAGATGCGAAGTTTTCGATCCCGCGATGCACTCGACGGCGGTGCGGCGGCTGAAGCTGGAGACCGATCTGCGCCTGGGCCTGGAGCGAGGCGAGCTGATCGTTTACTACCAACAGATTGTTTCCCTCGCGAGCGGGCGGGTTGTGGGATTTGAGGCCCTGAGCCGCTGGCAACGGCCCGAGGGCATGGTTTCGCCGGTCGAGTTCATTCCCGTGGCCGACGAGACCGGCCTGATCCTGCCCATGAATCGCGCGCTCATGCTGGAAGCATGCCATCAACTGCGGACCTGGCAGGAGCAATTTCCCTGTGATCCGCCGCTCTCCATGAGCGTGAATATCACGCCGAGGCAATTTGCCCTGCCGGGGCTAGCGAAGGAAATCGGGGAGACCCTGGCCAGAACCGGAGTCGAGCCACGCTCACTGCATCTGGAAATTATGGAGACCATTGCCATGGGCGATTCTGACCGCGCACTCAGCGTTTTATCCGAATTGAAGGCGCTTGGGGTTGGACTGAGCATCGATGATTTCGGGACCGGCTATTCATCGCTTAGCCGGCTGCCAAAATTTCCGGTGGACGCTCTGAAGATCGACCGGGTATTCATCTCGAACATGCAGAACGACGACGGGAGCTTCGAGATTGTGCGGCTGATCATCATGCTGGCGCACAGTGTGGGTCTGAAGGTGGTGGCCGAGGGCACGGAAACCGAGGAACAGATCCTGGAACTCAAGAAACTGGGCTGCGAAATGGCGCAGGGATACCTCTACTCCCCGCCGACGGACGCGAAAAAAGCCTCGGAACTGCTTGCGCGCAGCCTGCAGCCAGCCTTGTCCTAGTGTGCGTTGAAGAAACGAAAAACTGCTTTACAATGTCAGGCCAAGGGAGTAACCAGCCTGTGACCACGCTGCACCAGGCAACGAAGGGCCCACCCACGCTCGACGAAGCGGACTTTCAGCAGTTGCTCAAGGCTGCTTACGTTCTGCAGCAGCATAACGACAGTCTGCGCGCCAAGAATCCTCGCCTCGATACCGCTTGGGTGTTTTCACGCATAGCAGAAACCCAGTCCATGCTGCGGGCCGGGCAGTTGGACTTCACCGCGGCGGCGCGCCTGATCGCCGAACGGCTGCAGACCATGACCGATTCCGCCGGGGTCAGCATCAGCTTGATTACAGAAGGATATTTGTATGGCGTCGCCGAATCCGGGGTCGCTGCCAAGGTCCCCGGAAGTTCGCTGGCCTCGCATTCTCTGGTGGCGACGGAACGCCTAAAAACCGGACGCGTGTTTCAGTCGGCGGACGCACAACACGATATTCGGTTGGACATCCCGGCCTGTCACCAAATGGGTGTTCTGGCGTTATTGGCGGTCCCGGTGCAGCGGTCGGGAGCGATCGCGGGTCTGATTGAAGTGCGGTGGAACAAGCCCGACGCTTTTCACGAATGCGACGTACGTACCGGCCAGATGATGGCCGCCATGGTGGCGGAGATGCTGGAACAAACCGGCGGTGCGGGCAACCATGTGCAAGCGCACAGAGCGGCGAGTGCCTCTGGGGACGAAGATCCAGCTCAGACGCCGGATTCTGGAAGTCCGGAATCCGAACCAGCGATGCCGCAAGCCGCGGAAACAGAAACACCGGCGCCTCTCGCACCTTCCAAACCGGCGAGCGACGGGCTGGCTTCGCAATGCCGTGTCTGTGGCCGGCCGTTCATGGGGAATGAAGCGTTTTGCGGAAACTGCAGCATGCCGCGAGTGGCCGGGGGTGACGCCGAGGGACTGCAAAGCAAGTGGGCTTCACTCTGGTACATGAAGCAAGCGCGCGCCGGGACAGAGGAAAATGAAGCGCCGATGGGACCGGAAGTTCGAAGCCGGGATGGTCAACCGGGCGACCAGGACACGGCGTCGGAAGACCTGCCCCCGCAAGGCTCGTTGTGGCGTCGCGCGGAGAAACCGGCAGAGTTAGTGTGGGGCGATCCCGCCTCCGACGAGTTACCCTTGCTTCCGGAAACTTTCGCGCCGCCTTCCTGGGATGACGCCATCGGGACGGCTTGGAGGAATTTTGTCGGCAGAGTTAGGCGGGCCGGCCGGCGAGGGGCAACAATGGTTGCTGTATTGTTCGCGTTGCTGCTGCTGGTCGTGGCTTGGGGATCGCGGCCTTCGCCGGGGTGGCCGGGGGTAACCCGGTTCGAAGCTGTGTTGGTTAAATTAGGTCTCGCCGAAGTACCCCGGCGTGCCACCTCGCCCCAGAGGGGAAATCCCGACCTGCGGGTATGGGTGGACGTGCATACTGCGCTTTACTATTGCCCGGGGTCAGATCTCTACGGCAACACTCCCGGGGGTCAGTTCGAGACCCAACGAGAAGCGCAGCTTGATCAGTTTCGATCCGCCAGCGGCGCCGTCTGCGAGTAGAAACGCCCACCCATCCGCATGACTTTGACTGCTAATTGCTGCCGGCCAGAATCATGCCTTCATGACGGCGGGCCTCATACCACAGGGCCAGTTCTACGCGGTTCCAGAGCCCCAGTTTGTCGTAGATGGTGCGGAGGTAGTTCTTGATGACGTGTTCGGTGGTCCCGATTTCGGTTGCAACTTCTTTATTTTTGAGTCCTTGGGCAACGAGCTCGATAACTCGCTGCTCGCGCTCGCTGGTACGTCCCCGGTAGTTTCCGTTTGTGAACATAGCTGCCTCCTGTATAAAAGTGTTGCCAGCTTGACCCGTTTGACTCCGCTGTTGATGCCAAAGCGCACGAACAGACGGTTGAAATGCGCTTTCACAGTTCGCCGCGCCATGTGGAGCTGCTTCGAGATTTCATCGTTGTCGCAACCCTGAAGAAGCAGCTCAGCGACCTGCTGCTCCCGTGGGCGTAACGATTCTTCCGACATGCTATTCACCCCTAACATAGAACTTCGCCACAGCGTTTCGAGGACACAAGACTCCGTGTGAAGTGAAGGTGGTTGCACATGGTTTGCCATGTCGTCCCAATATGAGAAAAAAGAGGTGGGAAATATCCACAGTAAGCGGACCGCAGGAGGCTGCCCCCCTGGGCCGGTTGCGAATGCGATTCCTAACCATCCCCCTGCGGAAAGTTTTCCACCGCCGAACTTCAACAAAGCAATAGAGGTAGGTCGATGTGACAGCGCCGTACGGGTCGATTTTGCGGGGGGCATCGGTCTCGCTGCAGGCGCGAGAGGAACACGGGACAGCCCAGAAAAAAGTAATACAGCGTAGTTTTTTCCAAAGCCAGGCGTCCTGCCCGGCGCCCCTACGGTAAACAGCTTAGGTCAAATTTGCTTCCCTCAATGTATCTTCCGGAACTTATTACACTTTGGTGCCATGGACAAAATTCGCTATTTTTGCCCTCCCCTAAGGTGCCCAAGGTCAGAACCCGGATGTTCAGAACCCGGATGTTAGGATTCCTTCTTCTATCTCCTCATGCCTGAATATTGCGACGTCGCGGTGCCGGTACCGCTGGATGCGGTGTTCACCTACCGTGTTCCGGAGGGAGTTTCGCTTGCGCCTGGTAGCCGGGTACTGGTTCCCTTCCGCCAGCAGCGTCTTATGGGCATTGTCACAGAGTTGCACGATCGCGCGCGCACGATCGCTGTGAAAAACGTCCTTGAAGTGCCGGATGATGCCGACACGCCGGCACTAACGACGGAGTTGCTGCGCATGGGGAAATGGATCGGCGAATACTATTTGGCGCCGTTGGGGGAAGTGTTCCGGACGATGTTACCGCTGAGTGCGGACTTCCGGCGGGCGGTGGTGTACCGCATCACCGACCAAGGCCGAATGGCGCTGCATCTGGCGGGCAGCGCGGGATCACCTTCACGATCGAAGCGAACGCCAGAAGACCAATATGCGGAATTCCGGGCACTGGATTATCTGGCGGCACGCGAGCAGGCACGCGAAGGAACGCTGCGGGCAGCGGCGCGAGTTTCGCGGGCATTGCTCGACGGAATGGCGCGCAAGCAGTGGATTGTGCGGGAAGACATTTCCCAGGCCAAAGAGGCCACGCGCACGCGGCCAGTCGCTCTACTGAAGCATGGCGAAGGTAGGTTGAACGCGAATCAGCGCCTGCTGGTCGAAACTCTGGCTTCGGCCGGCGGCCGGCTGGCGGTCGAGGACCTGCGTCAGCTCGAGGTGCCGCGAACAACTCTGCGGACCTTGGTGCAACGCGGACTGGTTGAACTGTTGGAAGAGCCGGTTGAACTGGCGAAATCCGGAATGACGGCGCGCGGAATCTCAGCCGAGTTTCAGTTCAATGCGGCGCAGAGTGCGGCGCTGGGGCGGATTCAGTCAGCGATGAGCACGGGAAAATTCGCGGGGATCCTGCTGCATGGAGTGACGGGATCGGGAAAGACGGCCGTCTATCTGGCGGCGATGAAGGCGGCGCTGGACGCTGGACGATCGGCAATTCTTCTGGTGCCGGAGATTGGACTCACCCCGGCCATCGCGGCGGAAGTGCATCACGTATTCGGCGACGAGGTTGCCATCCTGCACTCGGCGCTTTCGGACAAAGAACGGGCCGAACACTGGCGACGCATCCGGCGCGGTGAGGCGCGAGCGGTGGTGGGTACCCGGTCAGCGGTGTTTGCTCCGGTATCCAAGCTAGCGCTCATCATTGTCGATGAGGAACAGGATTCTTCCTACAAACAGGAAGAGACGCCGCGTTATCATGCGCGTGATGTGGCGGTGATGCGGGCAAACTTTTCGGATGCTGTCGCGGTTCTGGGGTCGGCGACGCCCTCGCTGGAGTCGTACGCCAACGCCAAAAAAGGGCGCTATCAGCTGGTCGAGATGCCGGACCGCGTGGAGAAACGCCCGCTGCCGGAAGTTGAGCTGGTGGACATGCGGCAGGAATTTCAGGAAACGGGCAAGGAGAACGTAATCTCGCGCAAATTGATCGAAGAGATTGGCCTTCGGCTGGAGCGCAAAGAGCAGGCTATGGTGCTACTCAACCGGCGGGGATACTCGCCGGTCGTTCTCTGCCGCACCTGCGGGAAGAAACTCGAATGCCAGAATTGCGCGATCGCGTTGACCCATCACAAAATTAAGCGGCGGATGGAATGTCACTACTGCGGGTCCATGGCCCCGGTGCCGAAGAACTGCGCGGCCTGCGGGAGCGAGTACGTTTATTTTCTGGGAACGGGATCGGAGAAGCTGGAAGAATTGCTGCACGGACTTTTTCCGCAGGCGCGGATTGCGCGGCTGGACCGGGACACGGTCCGCAGCCATGCTGATTTTGAGCGGACGCTGAGCGCGCTCGATGCCGGCGAACTCGATCTGCTCGTCGGGACTCAGATGATCGCCAAAGGGCACGACGTTCACAGCGTCACGCTGGTGGGTGTGGTGGGCGCGGACATGGCGCTGGGAATGCCGGATTTTCGTGCGGCGGAGAGAACGTTTCAACTGCTAACGCAGGTTGCCGGACGCGCCGGGCGCGGCGAAGTTCCCGGCACAGTCGTGCTGCAAACTTATTTTCCCGAGCACTACGCCGTGCAGTATGCGGCGCAGCATGACTTCGCGGGGTTCTATGAAAAGGAACTTCGCTTCCGCAGTTGGATGCATTACCCGCCTTACAGTTCGCTGGCCAACGTTTTGGTCCGCAGCAACAAACTCGATGACGCACTGAAATGGTCAGGCACCATTGGGAGGTGGTTCGAAAAGACGCGCCACGAAGGAGTGCGCGTTCTGGGCCCGGCGGCAGCGCCGATCGAGCGGCTGAAGCGCGACTACCGCTATCACTTCATTTTAAAGTCCCCGAGCCGCCAGAAGCTGAACGCTACGCTCCGGGCAATGCTGGCCCATGCCGACGCGGAAAGAATTCCACGCACGAATGTGATCGTGGACATGGACGCGCTGTGGCTGATGTAAACCGTCGTTGGTCGTTCGTCATTGGTCGTTGGCCCGCCTCCCACTGCAATCCGTCAGGCCTCACTGGCCTGCGAAATGAACGCGGAACGCGTACGCGAATTTGCCCGGGGGTTGCTGAGGCAGCGTCAGTTCCAAACCGCCGGCGGTTTGGTGAAATTCAACTGCCGCGGTGGAACCAATCAACTCCACTTTCGTGACTTTAGGGTCACCGGCGTGGGCAAGGCCGAGTGTATGGATCACCGCGTGGCCATCGGCGGGCCAAGCCATCTCAATCGCGTACAGCGTTGATCCCTTCTGGGTGAAGCGGAAATCCTGCGCGGTGTAGGGCTTGGTATCTTGATCATGCCCGAAGCCGGGCTGAACTTTCGTGGGCCCCTCGCCGTAAACCTTCCAAGGAGTCGTGTCGTAGATGGCCTCATCATTTTGCTGGAGCCACGTGCCCATTTCCAGCAGCGTGTTGCGCACTTCATCGGGAATGGTGCCGTCCGCGCGCGGGCCGATGTTCAACAGCAGGTTGCCGTTCTTGCTTACGATGTCGATCAGTTGGTGCACGAGGAAGTCCGACGTCTTGAACTGATCGTGTTCCAGGTATCCCCAGGACCAGTTGCTGATGGAGGTATCGGTCTGCCAGTGCTGCGGCTCAATGTCCTCGCGCAGGCCGCGTTCGAAGTCGCGCGCGCCGGCATGCCAGTCGAGCGCGTAATCCTTGATATCAATGACAGCCGGGATGCCGTGCTTGGCCGCATAGTTGTAGTAGAACGCTGCGAAACGGGTTACGTTGCGCCGGTAGTTCGGCTGTCCCGCCCACCAGTCGAAGTACATCACTTCCGGCTGATACTTCTGCACAATTTCCGCGGCGCGCGCCAGCCAGTCGTTGGCGAACTCCGGGCTGACATAAGTCCAGTCATTCACCATTCCCTGCTTGAAATCGGTGAGCCAAGCGTGCGCGGGGCCGTAGAGAGATGAGTATTGTGGATCGTTAACGTCGGAGCGGAAAGTGCGGCCGCCGTCAAAAAACCAGTTGTGCTCGGCACGGTGAAGCGAGGTGCCGAAGTGCAGGCCTTCAGCGCGGACCGCTTTGGCCAGGTCGCCGATCACGTCGCGCTTCGGGCCCATTTTCGCGGCGGTCCAGTCGGAAAGATCGGAGCCGTACATGGCGAAACCATCGTGGTGTTCGGCCACCGGAATCACGTAACGCGCACCGGCCCGCTTGAATAGCCGCGCCCAGTCGGCGGGGTCCCATTTCTCAGCTCTGAATTGCGGAATGAAATCCTTGTACCCGAATTTGTCTTGCGTACCGTACCGCTTAATGTGCTCCTGAAACGCCGGGTCTTTCTGTTGATACATATTTCGCGGGTACCATTCATTCTGCGAGCCGGGAACCGAGAACACTCCCCAGTGAATAAAAATTCCGAATTTGGCGTCTCTATACCACTGCGGGATTTCATACTTGCGCAGTGTTTCCCAGTCGGCACGGTATGGGCCGTCGTTGTCCTGCGCGTCAACCGCACTCAGGATTTCCGCGCGCTTGGAATCGTACTTTGCCACCGACGCCTGCCACTCGCGATCTATTTCAGCGGCGGATTTGGTATCGTGGGTGGGACTCAGCGGATCCGCTGGCGATGTTTGGGCCGCTGCGGACACGGCCGCGAACAGGAGAAAAAAGACTGGGAGTCTGAGGAATCTCATGGGCAAAGATCATAGACGGTTTTGCGAACAAGCAAAAGTCGTTCGGTTCTGGCGTTTAACTTGCGCCGTGATGCTTCTCTTGTTGATCGGGGCTGTGACCCGGATCTATGCCCAGGCGCCAGCTGTGAACGATGGCTCGGGGGCCTTCGCCACGGGGCAATATCGCAACCTGTTTGCGGAGGCCGGACACTCGCGCAAGGAAACTTCGCGCAAGATCAATGCTGCTTTTCAGCAGCTCTTCCACGGCGATCCCCAAAACCAGGCGATATTTTTCTGGACAGGAAAGAACGCCAATGGCCGCCTCGCCTACGTCACCGATTGGAACAATCACGATGTGCGCACCGAAGGCATGTCCTACGGAATGATGATTTCCGTCCAGCTCAATAAGAAGAAGGAATTTGACGCGCTGTGGGATTGGGCGAAGACGTACATGTACATCAGCGACCCGAAGCATCCATCGTATGGATATTTTTCGTGGTCGTGTAAAACGGACGGATCGCCCAACGAAGAAACCGCGGCCCCCGACGGCGAAGAATACTTTGTGATGTCGCTGTACTTCGCCGCCAACCGCTGGGGCAACGGCAAGGGGATCTACGACTACAAGCATGAGGCCGACGAACTGCTGACCAACATGCGGCACCGCGACGGAGAAAGCCGGGCCAACAAAGTTTGGAATGAGGACCGTCGCTGCTGAAGTGAATGAAGAAGCCAAGATGATCCGCTTCGTTCCGTCGGTCAAGTACGGCGACTTCACCGATCCTTCGTACCACTTGCCAGCTTTTTATGAGCTGTGGGCGCGGTGGGGGCCGATCGCCGACCGCGAGTTCTGGGCCCAGGCGGCGGACGCAAGCCGCGCGTTTTTCCCGAAAACTGTGGACCCTGAAACCGGGCTGGCCCCGGCGTATGCCAATTTCGATGGCACGCCGCACGCCAACCAATTTCCGCAGTCGGCGAATCTTCGGCTATGACTCCTGGCGCACCGCCAGCAACTGGTCGGTGGATTGGTCGTGGTGGCAGGAAGGCGCCGATGGAGCCAGAACTGAGCGACCGCATTCAGGGGTTTTTCTGGGCGCAAGGCATTTCCAGCTACGGCGCTCTATACACGCTGGATGGCAAGCCTTTCGCCGGCAGGAATATCGAGTCTGCGGTGTCTCCGCCGATCGGGCTGGTGGCCACGAACGCAGTAGCCAGCTTAGCGGCGAAAAATCCGCATGCAAAGGACTTTGTAAAAGCACTGTGGGACGCGCCCATCCCGTCCGGCCAAATGCGCTACTACGATGGCATGCTGTATCTAATGAGCCTGATGCACTGCGGCGGCGAGTTCCGGATCTGGAAACCGAAGCCGTAATGCTCCGGTTTCGCAGGCAGTAGTGGTGAGGTCGGCAATGTGGGTGAGCGAACCATCGGCATTGATTTTGTAAGCGCCCACGGTGGCATCGTTGTTGGCGTTGTAGAGGAAGGTTCCGCTCGGGGTGATAGTGATCACGTGGGTAGGCGAGTCACCAGTGCCAATGGGCTCGTAGAACGTTCCCGACTCGTTGATCACTGGACTCGCGATATCGGTGGGGACGCCGGTGGTCTCGCTCACGTCCCAGGCGTGGATGGAACCGTCATTGCCATCGGCGGCATAGACGAAGTGGCCATTGGGATGGACCGCAAGCGTCATGGCATCGGTCAACCCCATATCAAAGGGCGAACCAGTCACCGCCGCGCCGAGCACGCCGGTAGTCGCATCCACAGGAAACACGTTGACGTTAGCAAACGAGGTGGCGCTGTTGCCCCTGCTACCCTGGGCCCTGGCCCCGAGGGCGGGGCATCGACCCCGATCACGAATTTCGGAACCGTAGGATAGACCACCGGGACCGCGCCGCCGGGGAAGAAGCTGCCGCCGACACAGGCCACTAGGATTGCTGCCAGCAGCACGGCCACCGCTCCGCTGAATAGAATTCTTGTCTTCATAGTTTCTTCTCCTGAAAGTGTGGGTCGAGCTACTTCTTGCTGCTAAGACCGCCGCCAAAACCAAAGACGATCCCCGTGGAGTACCGGAAGTTGTGCTGAGTCAGGTTGCCGTAGTTCGTACCGATGTAATCGACCTGTACCAGCCGCAGGCCGAGGCGGGAGTCGCGATGAAGTTTCCAATCCATGCCACCACCCACCGCATAAGCGGCCACGGAGTAATAGGTGCCCACCGGGTTGCCGTAGCTGAAGCCGCCCAATCCGTGGACGAAGAAGTTGGTGTGGCTGCTGCGGAAGGTGAGTTGAGGGCCGAACAGAAAGTTGTTTTCGCGCTCGCCGTTGCAGCAATAGTCGGCGCCGATATCGGCTTTCAACCCCAGCCAGCGTTTCCAGTTCCAATTGAGCGACCCGACCCAGCCGTTGCCGTCGGCGGGGGTGACGGAGTTGCCATTCGACCGCAAATAGGAGTACCCGCCGAATACGTCAAAGCGGGGCGTGGACTGTCCTAGAGCACACGAGGACAGCAAAGCCAAGACTGCCATGTAGAGAATGCGTTTGGGCAAGCGAATACCTCCGCCGCGAAATGCTCGCAGCCGTCTGAAATTTGTTTGTCAGGGACCTACGCGAAGGCCATCCAACAACGACATGCTCAGTTCAACATCGGACTGAGAAAGCGTCAACGCACGAAGGTAGATACGAGCGAAAATTGGAAACGAGTGATCGCCAAGAAAAGAACATGCGGATTGCAGAGTGGAGATTTACAGATTCTTGCTGCGCAGGAACTCCCTCACAACGTCTTTCACTTCGCGCTTCTGGCCGTCCACGGCGTAGTTGAGCTGGCGCATCTCGGTGTCAGAAATTTTTCCAGCGAGGTCATCAAGAGCCTGCTTCACTTCGGGATGGTCAGCTAGCGTCTGCTCGCGAATGATCGCGACGGCTTCGTACGGCGGGAAGTAGTGCTTATCGTCCTCGAGCACCAAGAGGTCGAGCGCGGGGATGAGGCCGTCGGTGGCGTCGCCGGCGATCAGATCGACCTGGTGGTCCTTGAGCGCGCGGGTGAGCAGGCCGAGGTCCATGATGCGCGGTGCTGCCGCGAAGCGCAGCCCGTAAGTTGCGACCAGGCCTTTGTAGCCGTCGGGACGCTCCATAAACTCGTAGCCGAATCCGGCGCGCCACTGCGGAGTGTAAGCAGCAGCCTGCGAGAGCGTTCGCAGATGCAGGCGGCGGGCGTCATCGCCGCGAATTTCGATGGCGAACGTGTCGTTGAAGCCCAGCGGCGGGCCGAGCGTGAAGACGGAATTGCTTCTCGTACTCGGACTTGACACGGTCGTAAACGGCCTGGCGATCGGAGCCGGGCGGCTGTTTCAGCACCGCTGTCAGCGCGGTTCCGGTGTATTCGGGATAGATGTCGATGCGTCCGGCGAGAAGGCTCTGGTGGGCGATGTAGGTGCCGCCGAGATAGAAACGCCGCTCGACGGAGAGATGGGTTTTGTTTTCGATCTGCTGGGCGATAAGCTCCCCGAGGATGATTTGCTCGGTGAAGTTCTTGCATCCGACGACGATGCGGGGGTGAGGGGCGCAGGCGGGGAGGAAGCCAAGGAGTGTACAAACTACGGCCAAGCAGAGCAACTTCCCGGCCATTCCTAAACTGTGTCCCGCGGCGAAAGCCGAGGCGCCGCCGGCAAACAGCAGGTTCCTCCTGTGAGCTCGCGTTGCTCGCTTTGGTCGGAATGACATCGCGTTTGGTAGTTGGGTCGTGGGGGAAGAGCGCAGCGTCGCCATGGTCTTATGCGGCCCGCGGCGGCGCAAGCCGTTTTTCCAGCCAGCCCAGCAACGTGTCGGCGGCGAGGGCCATCAGCGCGGCAGGAATCGCGCCGGCGAGGATCACGTCGTTGTTGACCATGGCGAGGCCGCGGAAAATCAATTCGCCCAAGCCGCCGGCACCGATTGCGGCGGCGATAGTCGCGAGGCCGATGGAGATCACGATCGCGACGCGCACTCCGGCGAGAATGACGCTGGCGGCCAGTGGCAGCTCGACTTTGTACAGAAGCTGCCAGTCGGTGAGGCCCATGCCGCGCGCGGCTTCGACCACCGCGCGATCCACGCCTTGATTCCTGTGTAGGTATTGCGAATCAGCGGGAGAAGCGCGTAGAGGGTGAGCGCGAGGACGGCGAGGCGTCCGGCGCGGTCGCCGATCCAGGGCGCAGGCAAGCAGAAATCCGAACAAGGCCAGGCTGGGGATGGTCTGGACAATGTTCGCGGCGGCGATCACCGGCTTGTGCAGCGGCGGGCTTTGCGAGTGATCAAGATGCCGAGCGGGATTCCGATCGCGACAGCGAGCAGCGTGGAAATTCCGACCATCCACAGATGCTCGAGAGTGAGATCGGCAATTTCGAATTTGTTTTGCGACGACAAAATGCCAGAAGTTCATGAGGCACCTCGCTGCCGGAGCTACTCGAAGGCGTCACCGAACGCTTCGACATATTTCTTGACCAGAGGATCGGGCGACGCAAGAAATTCTTCGCGCGAACTCAGCGAGACCAGTCTTCCTTCTTCGAGCAGCGCGATTCGGGAGCCGAGCAGCATCGCTTCGCGAAGATCGTGAGTGACGAATAAGACCGTCTTCTGCAGCTTCTGTTGCAGTGACAGAAATTCTCGCTGAAGATCGGTGCGAGTGAGCGGATCAAGTGCGCCGAAAGGCTCGTCCATCAGGAGAATTGGCGGGTCTGCCGCAAGGGCGCGGGCCACACCGACGCGCTGGCGCTGGCCTCCGGAAAGCTGGTGAGGATAGCGGGAAGCAACATCGCTGCTCAGGCCGACCAGTTTGATCAATTCTTCGACTCGTTGCGCGGATCTTTTCTTTGGGCCAGTTTTCGATGGTGGGGACGAGGCCGATGTTGCACTCGACGGTGAAGTGCGGAAAGAGTCCAACATCCTGGATGGCGTATCCGATGTGGCGGCGGAGCTGGATCACATCCCACTCGCGCGATGAACGGCCGTCGACCCGCAACTCGCCGCGCGGAGTTTCGAGAAGCGCGGTTTACCAATTTGAGCGCGGTGGTTTTCCCCGATCCGCTGCGGCCCGAGGAGCACGAGAATTTCGCCACGCTGGACTTCGAGATTCAAGTTGCGCAAGATAGCACGACCATCGGAAAGATGGTAGGAGACGTCGCGGAATTCGATGACGGATTCGTTAGCAGCGCCCATCGAGGTCCCTGGCTGAGAAAACAACGCCGAGCCGCGCTCGACCGGACAGCCGAGGGCGGCTGTCTCTACATGGTCTGTCAGTTCAGCTCAGTTATCGTACGCTTCGGGCGGCAGGCCGGTGATGCGCAGACCAGAGTGGCCCTTGGAGCGGATGTTGAAACCGATTAGCAGCGCCGTGATCTGCTCGACGATGCGGGCGTTCTCGAGCTTGCCGCCATCTACGGTGCGGACGCCAGGGATCTTGCGCGCCAGCGCGCGGATGCGCTGGGCGGCTTGCTTGTCATCGCTGCAGACGATCACATCGCAATCGACGGGGCCGTCGTGGTGCAAGAGCTCGGCTGAGACGTTGTGAAATGCTGCGACCACGGCGACACCTTCGGGCACGAGTTCGGCGGCCTGCTGCGCCGCGGAGCCTTGCCAGACGCCGAGGCCGCGCGTGGGACGGCCGCCGACGCTGGCGGCGAGCGGGACCGTGGTGTCAACCAGAATTTGTCCTGGCCGTAGCGCCGGTTTGATGTGCTTCAGCATTTCGGCCTGGGCTTCGAAGGGGACGGTGAGGACCACGATTTCTGCGGACTCGCAGGCGGACTTGTTTTCCGCGCCGGAGATATTAGCATCGCGGGCGGGGACGCCCGCGACCCCAAGAACTCTTTTCGCTCAGTTTTGCCGGCAGCCTCGGCGGCGCGTTGCGCGATCACGGGAGCCGAGGATGATCGTCTCTCCGGCCTGCGCCCAGCGCAGCGCCAGTCCCGAACCTTCGGGCCCGGTGCCGCCGATGATGGCGATGCTCACGCGAACTCCGGTTCGAGCGACAACTCGGCGGGAAGAATGTCGAATTCCGTCTTGATCTGAATCCGCGAGTACAGCGTGTTGCGCTCTGCGGGAATGCGGCCGATTTCCCGGATGAGCGCCTGAAATTCTTCCGGGTGAGTGTACTGGCCCGCAGTGGCTCCGGCTTCGCGCGAAATATTTTCTTCCATCAGCGTGCCGCCGTAATCGTTGGCTCCGGCGTGCAGGCAGAGTTGCGACAACTTTCGATTCAGCTTTACCCACGAAACCTGGATGTTGTTGATGGAGCCTGCCAGCATCAGGCGGGCGAGGGCGTGAATCTTGAGATGCTCGGCCAGAGTTGGGCCGGAGCGCGAGAGTCCCTGATGGAAGAGGATGGTGTTCTGGTGGACGAATCCGAGCGGAACGAATTCGGTGAATCCGCCGGTCTGGTCTTGAATGTCTGCGCAGCAGCAGAAGCTGATTGACCCAATGCTCGGGGGTCTCGACGTGGCCGTACATCAAGGTTGATGTGCTACGAATGCCGCAGGAGTGCGCGGTGCGGATGACCTCCTGCCACTGCGCGGTCGAAAGCTTGTTGCGCGAGAGAACGTGGCGGACTTGGTCGTCGAGGATTTCGGCCGCGGTGCCGGGCAGGGTGCCGAGCCCGTTGTCGCGCAGCATGCTCAGATAGTCGCGCAGAGTCATGCCGGTGAGTTCGACGCCATAGACAATCTCCATGGGCGAGAAGGCGTGAATGTGCATTCCGGGAACGGCTGACTTCACGGCGCGCAAAATGTCGCGGTAATAAAGAGGAGGCAGGCCGCGCGGGAGGCCGCCCTGGATGCAGACTTCGGTGGCGCCCAGATTCCCATGCCTGGACGGCCTTTTCCGCGACCTGACTAGGATCGAGGAAGTAAGTGTCGGACTCGCGGGGGCCACGGCTGAAGGCGCAGAACTTGCATCCGACAAAACAGATGTTGGTGAAATTGATGTTGCGATTGACGACGTAAGTGACGATGTTGCCGGCAAGTTCGCAGCGCAGGAGATCGGCAGCGACGAGAAGGCCGAGGAGGTCATCGCCTTCGGCATTGGCGAGAAGTAGGCATTCGTCGCGGCTGAGGCGATGCGCCGTTTTGCGTTTCGAGCACGCGTTCGATGGCGGCGCGTGTCGCTGGCCTGCATGAGCGGAGCAATATCGGACCAGTCGAGTTGAGGGAAGGCTTCGAGTTCGGATTGGGTGCAGGTACGCATTTCTTCTTCCCTTCCACAGGGCAGCGGCTAAAGCCGCAACATCCTGGCCGAATCTAATCGGCACGCCTGAAGGCGTGACCTGATACAACCACCCAAATCAGCGAGGATGCCCTGATACAACCATCTAAATCAGCGACCACTTGCCGGCGCCGCTGCCGCCGTTCGAGACAACGTCACCGAAACAAATCGTTCTCTTTTGCGCGAATCAAGTCGCGCGCGCTTCCCTGGCCGGGCTGATACCTGAATCCGCGCACGATGCAAACCGGCGTGCGATTAAGCTTGCCGCAGACCAGGCCTGCAGCGCAAGCCAGTTCGTCGGCGATGGCCTCATAGCTGGCGCGCAACTGGTATCCATGAGGGTCGCGCTTGGCCGCGATAATCGCAGCAGGGTTTCATGCCGGCGACGCCGATGGCAACCTCGGTAAGGCCTTCGCGCCAGGGGCGGCCGAAGGAATCGGAAATGATTACGGCGATCGAAACGGCCAGCCGCTTCTTAATTTGCGAACGCAGGCGTGCGGCGGAGCGGTCGGGATTTTGCGGCAGAAGCACGGCGTGGTCTCCGCCGTCCACGTTGGAAGCGTCCACGCCGCTGTTGGCGCAGATGAGGCCGTGGCGAGTCTCGGTGATGAGGACACCCCGTATCCTTCGCCAGCATTTTCTTGCGCACGATTCGCCGGCTCTCGCGAAGAGCGAGTTCGACCAGGCGGCGCGTCGGTGCCAGACTTTTGCGCCCAGTCTTTCGCGAGCGCGCGAAGGCTTCACGCTCGCTGAGCTGCACAGACCTGCCCCTCGGCCTTGGAAACGATCTTATGTTTGATCACCAGAATGTCGCCCGCCTGCAACGTTCAATCTCTGATGCCGCGAGCGCGGCACTGAAGTTTCTCCGCCAAGTCATCGCCGGGGCGATCTCATCGGCAAAAGGGACGGGGATGACGCGAATCTCGCCGATTGTCATGCGTCCGACTGCCACGGCTTCCGAGAAACCCGAGTTTGCGCGCGAGAACGTTGCGACCGTTTTTCGCTTCCGGCGTTCACCAACTGCTGCAAATCTTCCGGAGTATCAATGTCGAGCGCAATGCGCGGAAGCGACAGCACGACACAAGTCGTATGAGTTGCAATCGCCGCGATCAGATGCGGCATGAAACTGTCGTTGCCGAAGCGCAGCGGAAAAAGCGCGGCCGGACGGCGGAGCACGGCATTCGTCCCGCGCTGATCGGCGGCGGGAACCAGCACGGTGCCCTTCGCCGGCGCGCTGTCGTAAATGGCGCGGATGTCTGCGGCTTCGATCAGCGGGATGTCTGCCGGGAATCACCAGCGTGGTTTGAATCCCGCGAGATTCGCAGGCCCGCGTGGCCATTTCGATGGCTGCGGTTTCGCTGAGGTTGGAATCGTCAGCGGATGACTGCGAAGCGGTAATGATCGGCGAGCTCCAGCGCGAAGGGATCGCTGGTGACCAGAGAAACATCATCGGCGGCGGATTCGGCGAGCGCATCCGAGAACATCCTCCAGCATGGCGTGGGCGAGTTCGGTTCGCGTGGATTGATCGAGCACTTGCGCCAGGCGCTGCTTGGCATTCGCCAAGATTCTTTACTGGGACGAGAATCATTCGCCTCTACGCTGAGCGCCGCACCGCGTGAGCCAGGCCAGATCCAAAGCGGTGCGCGCCACTCGCGCTTTGTCGTCGGAGGTGCGCATCAGAATGTTCGTGCAGTGGACTTGAAGATGGTCGTTCGCGAGAGCATTGCGCAGCGGCGGCGTCAGAATCATGAACGATCAGAACGTCGAGAAAACCGCCGTAGGCTTCTGCCACTCCGGCGATCGAAACATCCAGGCCTTGCGCTGCCATCAGAGTTGCCGCCGGCCCCGACACGGCGGCCCCGCCGATAATCGGACTCACCGCGACCACCGACGCTGAAGTTTTCGCCAACGCATCGCGAATGCCGGGGACGGCGAGAATCGGGCCCAGGCTGGTCACGGGATTGCTCGGCGCGATCAGGATCTGCGTCCGCGCTGGCGATGGCGTCCAGCACTCCGGGCGCAGGCTTCGACACCGAAGCGCCGGCGAAGCGGACTGCGTTCACCGGATCCTGATACCAGCGCTGCACAAAATATTCCTCGAAGCTGAATTCTCCCGAAGGCGTGTCAACTCGCGTCTCCACGCGCATGTTGCTCATGGGCAGGATGCGCGACTTCCAGGTTGAGGCGCTCGGCGATCATTTGCGTGGCCTCGGCGAGAGTGCGTCCCTGCGAGAGCAATTTAGTGCGGAGCAAATGGGTCGCCAGATCGCGGTCGCCGACGCTGAACCAGTAAGGCTCGCCCAGTTCCTTCATGGCCTGCAGGCAATAGAAGGTGTCACCGCGCACGCCCCAGCCGCGTTCGCCGCTCAGCATTCCGGCGAGAACGTACGTGATCGAATCGACGTCGGGGGAGATGTGCAGCCCCCACCAGTCGTGGTCGTCGCCGGTGTTGACGATGATGGTGAGGTCTTCGGGCGGGACCACTCGGCGGAGTCCGTCCACGAATTTTGCGCCGCCGGAGCCGCCGGTGAGGACGACGATCATGCGGCGCTCCGAGCGAGGCCTGCGCGGCCCGCGGCTGCGTGGAGTCTTCGAATCGAGGAGAGCAGATTTGCCCATGGCTTGTCCATGAATTCCGGATACACCGGCAGGCGCTGGCGCAATTCGAATCCCTTGGCTTGCGTGCGCAGTTTGAGTTGGTCGAGATGCGGCCAGGGCCGCTCCGGGATTGATGAAGTCGGGAGTGAGCGGAGAGACACCGCCCCAGTCGTTGATGCCGGCGTCGAGGAGTTGCTCGTAATCGGGATCGGAGAGATTCGGTGGCGCTTGGATGTTGACCTCGGGCATCAGCAGGCGCGCGACCGCGATGGTGCGCAGCATCTCGCCACGAGATGGCTCCGGCCGTGGTTGTGCATGGGAATTTCGGGCTTGACGCGGAAGTTCTGGATGATGACTTCCTGAATGTGTCCGTAGCGTTGATGAAGATCGCGGATGGCGAGCAGCGCATCCACGCGGTCCTCGGGCGATTCGCCGATGCCGATCAGAATGCCCAGTGGTGAAAGGCACACCCTGCTTCCCTGCTTCTTCAATCGTCCGCAGGCGGCGAGCCGGAATCTTGTCGGGAGCATTGTCGTGGGCAGCGCCGGGGGCGAGCAGAGCGTCGTTCGTGGTTTCGAGCATCAGGCCCATGCTGGGCGAAACTGCGGCGAGGCGCGAAATCCACTCGGCGCTCATCAGGCCTGGATTCGGGTGCGGGAGCAGAGTGGTTTCGCGAAGAATCAGCTCGCACATGGCCTCGAGATAATGTAGTGTCGAGCGGAATCCGAGATTGTGCAGCGTCTCGCGCATTTCCGGGAAGATCAGTTCGGGCTTGTCGCCAAGAGAGAACAGCGCTTCAGTACAACCGAGTTTCTCGCCTGCACGAGCGACCGCGAGAACCTCCTCGGGAGTCATGGTGTGCGCGCCGAGCTGGCCGGGGTCGCGGCGGAAGGTGCAGTATCCGCAATAGTCGCGGCAGAGGTTGGTGAGGGGAATGAAAACTTTTCGGGAGTAAGTGATTACGCGGGGCTTGAAGCGGTCGCGGGCATTCTGCGCCGCGACCAAAAGATCGGGTAATTCGCTTTCGCTCGCGCGAATCCAGCGCAACGCGGCTTCGCGGGTCAGCGGCAAGTCCAGCGTGGCGGGGTTTCCCCTCGACGTCAACGTCGACTCTTCTCTGGTCACCAGCACGGGGAATCTCTCTCCGCCAACTCCGAGAATCATAACGGAACCGGCGCAACGGCGGAAATACGGCGGTCGTGGTAAAACTCTGGTCAGGCTTTGTCGACTCGTCTATGACCGCGAACCAGGAAGACTTCCGCCACGCCATGGGTTCCTTCGCGACCGGCGTGACCGTCATCACCGTGGACTACGAAGGCGCAATCCAGGGCATGACCGCTAATGCTTTTACCTCGGTTTCGCTCGATCCATTGCTGGTCTTGGTTTGCGTGGCCCACGAAGCCCGCACTCACTCCCATCTGCACTCGCGCAAGCGTTTCGGGATTAACGTGCTTTCTGAGCAGCAGCGGGCGATCTCCGAGCACTACGCGCGGCCCGACCGAGATCCTTCGCGCGCGGAAGCAGAAGCAGGAGCGAAGTTTGACCGCACCGCGCACGGCACTCCTGTGCTGCAGGGAGCGCTGGCCTATCTGGAATGCCGCTTGCAGAGCGCGCAGGATGCGGGCGATCACACTATCTTCATCGCCGAAGTAGAAGACGTAGTAGTGCGATCTGGAACTCCTCTGCTGTATTTTCAGTCCGGCTATCGCGCCATCGGGCCGGAGCTGAAGTAGCCCCCCGTCTTGAATCTCTATAGTTTCACTGCGCGGGTCAACAAATAGTCCTGCCGCAGAACGTTCTCATCCACGTATTCGGAGGTGAGTGCCTCGAATTCCGAGCGCAACTGCGCGAGCTGGCCAGGATCGCTGGCGCTCAGCATCTCTACCAGCTTCACCAACGGACCGACGGTGCGTTCTACTCGGGTGCGATGGTGGGGCAGGCTGAGCACTGGGACCTCCATGCAGGCGCGGGCGAAAAAAACGTCTTTGACCCGGTCGCCCAACCGTACAGTGACGATCGCGGGATCTCCCCAGAGCGCGGGCGATGCGATGCCCGGCGGCGGAGGCATGTAGCGGCTGACCAGGGCAAAGGTGCGCCCTACGTAGAGTTCCGGCGGCCAGGTGGAGAAGGCAATCGTCCCTCCCGGCTTGAGCACCCGCAGCATCTCGGCCAAAGCGACCTCGGGTCTCGGGGCGAACATGTGGCCGAATTGGCTGAGCACAACATCGAAAGTGGCGTCCTCAAAGGGCAAACTCTCCGCGTCATCTTCGAGCCATTCGACTGTAACGCCCGCGATGCGGCCGTTTTCGCGTGCCTGTTCCAGCAGGGGAGGAGTGAGGTCGAGCCCGGTCACCTGCGCGCCACGCCGCGCCGCTGTGATGGCGACGACGCCGGTGCCGCAGCCGACATCCAGCACCCGCTGACCGGCGCGCACGCCAGCATGTCGCACCAGCCGCGCAGCCTGCGGAGTGGTGAGGGCCTCCAGCGGGCCAAAGTGCGCCCAGCCCTGTTTTTGCGCTTCCTTGAACTGGGCTAGCGGATCCGCGTTCGGCGTTCCTTGTGTGCTCATGATCGTTTCCTTTGTGAGGACGTCATTCGACCCGCAGGCTGTCGAGCGTCCGGTGGTAGGCCGGCTTGAGTGTCGCAAAATCGCGCTCGGGAGCGATGAAAATCAGATAAAGATAAACGCCGCCCGATTCCGGCGTTACCACCAGCCAGTCGTACTCGGGCAGCGGCTTGCCATTTTGCTGCAGCGGTGAGTCGCTGCTCAGGTCCACCTCGCGACCCGGCGTTCCGTTTACTTCAATGCCGTGGGCCTCGCCGCTCTGCCGCATCCCAGGGTTCGACTGCTGCAAGTTCTGGATGAGGTCCCTGGTGACCTGATCGAGCGAGCCAGCGTTTGCATCCTGCACTGTGCTGACGATGATGCCGTGGGAGATCGCGCTCTGATTGACGCCCGCCTGCGGCGCGATAGTAAGAGAATTCTGCCCCGCCGATGTCGCCCAGTTCGAGGGATACGAAATGCTGAACCCAGTCTGGTGGATTTCGGCGAATCGGGTGCTGGGCTTGACCTGATCGAACGCCACATCGAAGCTGGAGCCTGCACCCGCCGCGGCTGCCGCCGTTCCCGGCGGCAAGGCTCCCGTCTGCATGTTCTGCTTCGCCCACAGTCCGTTCTTGGCGCCATCAGAAATTTCCTGCGCCGTGTAAGCCTTAACGGTGCCCGCCTGCTTCTTCGCGCCGGCAAAAGATTGATTGTCGGTGGAATATTTCTGCGGCGGCCAGTTGCGAATTTCTTTGCCAATGGCGGCCGACCGGTTACCGGGATTGGGATGGTCGCTAAGAAACTGTGGCGGCTCGCCGCCCTGCTTGGCCAGCACTTCGAAGAAGTTCGCCAGTTCCACGGGATTGTAACCCGCCTTGTACATGATGATGGCGCCGACGGAATCGGCCTGGGCTTCATCGCTCCGCGAATACTTCATCAGCACAGTGCCCGCGCCAAATTGGATCCCCACCCGGGCCAGGTCGCCTAACGCGCTGCCTCCGAGTATTCCCGCCGCCGCACCCAGAAGCTCGGCGAGGGTGTGCGCGGTCGAGGTCTGTTGCTTGGCCGAGTGCTGCATGTACACATGCGACATTTCGTGCGACATCACGCCGGCGAGCTGCGCTTCGCTGGCGGCCGCATTGATGGTGCCGACGTTTATGAAGATGGGGCCGCCGGGCAGCGCGAAGGCGTTGATCTCTTTTTGCTGGATGACGTGAAACTGGTAGGGCCCGGAATACTGCGAGGGAATCTGCTTCTCCAGTTTCTTGCCTAGTTGCTGCACGTATTGCGTGATGGGGCTGGAGTCGGGCAGTACGGGCAGTTGCTTATAGACTTCAGCCACCGCTTGCAGGCCCAGCTTCTGCTGGTCTTCGCGCGACATGCCCGCCTTGCCGGGATTGGGCAACTGCGGCGCCACCGGCGCCGCTGGGAACGCGGGAGCCGCAAGTAACAGGATCAATGCCATCGCGATCATGCGCGATGAGATCGAATCTCTCATCATGGGAAGCCTCACTCCAGAACCGGCCTGAATCGAATTGGAGAAGAACCAATAGAATGCCACAGCCGCATAGAATAGAGCTATGGCAACCGAACGCGAATTCCAGGTGGCGACTCCGAAAGAGCGATTCTTCAATCGCGCATTCGGGTTTTTCGTCGGGCTCGGCCTGAGCCCTTCTTTCAACTATCTGCTCGAAGTGAAGGGCCGGAAATCGGGGAAGATATATTCGACTCCGGTCAACCTGCACGAAGTGAATGGCAAGCAGTATCTGGTCGCGCCGCGTGGGCGGACGCAGTGGGTGCGAAACGCGGAAGTCTCGGGCGAGGTCACGCTAAAGAAGATCGGGCGGCGCCGACCTTACAAGCTGCGGGCGCTGTCGGATTCTGAGAAGCCGGAGATTTTGAAATCGTACTTAACCCGTTACGCGCAGCTGGTGCAGAGATTCTTTCCGGTTCAGCCCGGACGCGCCGCTGGAGGCGTTTGCGGAGATTGCGGCGGGGTACCCGGCGTTTGAGCTGATTCCGGTCTAAAACCTTTTCACCACAGAGACACAGGAGGCACAGAGAAAAGCAACTTCTGGCCACGGATTTTCGCGGATCAACGCGGGTCAAGATCCTGTTCTGCTTTGTCTTCTTTGATCCGCGTGAATCCGTGAAGATCCGTTGCTGGCTTTTCTCCGTGCCTCTGTGTCTCCGTGGTGAAAGGTTTTCTTACTCCAGAACGCTATCTTCCAGTTTCTGCGTCTTCCACTTCGCCGCGGCGCGCAAGAACTCCACGATGATGGGATGGGGCTTGCCCGGCTTCGACGATAGCTGCGGCTGAAACAACGTCGCGATGAAAAAGCGGTGGTTGGGAGATTCGATGGCGCGGACCTCGCCTTGCGCTCCGCGAGCGACGATGGGGAATCCGGCTTCGATGATTGCCCATTCGAATTCGGGATTCACTTCAAAATTGCAGAAGAATTCCTCGGTGACGACATCTTTCTTGTAGAACGAATGCAGATACGACCCGGGACGGATGCGAATCTCGGGAATCTTCCCTGAGAGCTTGGGCGCGTTCGCCTTGCGATCGGGAACCGCGCAGGCGACGGGATGAATCACAATGTTTTTCGAGCCGGAATTGTTTTCGGCGGAGTCAGCGTCCTTGATGCCCAACACGTTGCGGGCGCACTCGATCAGCGCGTATTGGCATCCGCCGCAGGTGCCGAGAAACGGCCAGTCGCGGCGGCGGGCGAATTCGATGCCGCGCAACATTCCGTCGAAACTCTTGTAGGGGCTGCCGGGCGCGGCCCACAAGCCGTCAAAGGCCTCGAGTTTTGTCGTCGAGGTGCGGGATCCAGCAGCGAGTCGGTGGGGAGCCATCGCGCTCTCGACCGCGATTTTCAATTCGGCGGCGACGTGTTTAATGGACTTCTCAACCGAGGGCAGCGTGGGCGAGTCGGGATCGTACTCCCCGAAAATTCCGATCTGCACGCGTCTCGGCCACATTGGCATTCTAAAGGAGCGGCCGATTCGCGATGTCGCTAAGCCGTATCGCGGCATCTCCGCGCCGGTGCAGGCCGCGTTTCAACCTGAGCAAAGCCGCCAGCAGCGCGGCGATCTCGGCGTACCAGAGGGCGAAAGTCACGTCCACCACCCATCGCGGAGCTTCCCCGACCCGGCGCAGCACGAACGGCAAGAAATTCCACGTGGTGACGTGCTGATAGTCCCACGGGTCGTAGGTCATGGCATCGGTGTTGAGACCCCAGGCGTCCATTTTGCCGAAAGCGAAGGCGATGATGTTCTTGAAGCGCAGCCAGATCACCCAGCTGCGGATGACCCAGATCCTCCGCTTGATAGATTTCCAGCGGGAGCCAGAAGGCCAGCGAGGCGAGTTGGATGATCGAGGCTGGCGACGATGAGGAACATCCCTGCCGCCCAGACAATCTCGTCCTAGTTCTTCTCGAAATTTCATCAAGCAGCGGCACGGAAATGAAAGCCAGCAGTTCGACCGCGGTTGAAACGTAGCGGTCTCCCCAGGCGAAATCTCCGCTCCACACGGTGTAGCGGGCGTAAAGGCAAATGTAGGCCATCAGCAGGAAAAACGCGGCGGCGATGTACGCCTTCACCGGCGGGCTGAAGCGTTTCCAGCCCGAAGGCCACTACCAGAATCGTCAAAATGATCAGCGGATCGAACATGAAAATGGATTTCTCCGGCGTGATCAGCGGGCCGAGGAAGCCGACGTGGAAGGGCGTCTCCCAGGGATATTTCGCGGGCAAGAGTAGGGTCTTGCAGCCGGTGCTCGATGGTGAAGTAGTGGACGTAAGTGTTGGTCCAACTGCCGAAGCGGTGGAACTGATAACAGCGGTCGATGAGGAAGAAGAAAAAATAAATCGGCAGCGCGGTTTTCGCGTACATGATGAAGCGGCGCCAGAAGTCATACTTCCCTGCTCCGTTCGAACCAGAGAACAAGAAGAAGGAAAACTCCCGGCAGCGATTAAGTCGAGGCCGGTGGTGAGGCGGATGATCAGGTTCATCCCCAGAGCGGCAGAACCGATGATCAGCGGGCGCGCCTTCTCCCGCTGCGCAGCCAGTCGTACTGATAGACAAACCCCGTCAGCGTCAGCAGCAAGATGTAGTTGTTCTCCATCAAGTTCTGGGTGTAGTGCAGGTGGGTAGTACAGAACAGCAGCGCCAGAACTCCGGCGACCGACTGCGCGACATTGAACCCGAGTAGTTCGAGCAAGCGAAAACAAACCAACGCGGTTAGCACGCTGATCAGGGTATTGATGGTGTAGGTGACGAAAATATTCCGGACGGTGGGATCGGTGCCGGCGTAGTCATCGAAGACCGGCAGCTTTTCGAGATACGTGCCGATGATGTCCACAGGCAACAGCAGAAGCGGCTGGCCGATTCCGTACCAGTCGTAGAGTTTGCCGCCGCGGCCGTGGACGCCGAACTCGGGATATTCGTTGGGAAAAACCGCCGGCTCGGAGTCCAGAAAGAATGCGCCGTCTGCAGGCGATGCATGGTATCGGCAGTGCCAAGTTCGCCCGACTGGACGCAGCATGAAAGCAACCCGGCAACCAGGGCAATTAGAAACGTGGGACTTTGAAAGCTTCGCCGCAGACGCAATGCCATTGGGATTTGATGGTAAAACAGACGCGGGCCACGCACCAAACCGCGAACGGTTGGTTGCCCGGTGTGATCCAAAAGCGACAGGCCCACCTGAAAAGATGAGCCTGTCGCGTCAATACGATGTGCGGTTTCGCTTCTACACGAAAACTTCGCCCGGCAACTTGGTCAGAGTCCGCGAGGCAGAGTGTGTTTTGAACCACACGCTTCTCCCGCTTGCGGGCCCGACTTGTCCAACTGCATGCGTTCGATGCGCAATTTCAGCTTGCGCTCGATGGTGCGCAGCTCCAGAATCTCTGCGCCGGCGACCAGAGTGGTGGCGTTGCCTTGTGATCCAGCGCGGCCGGTGCGGCCCACGCGGTGGATGAAGTCCTCCGCCATCTTCGGCAGGTCGTAGTTGACCACGTGGGCAACGTCGTCCACGTGCAAGCCGCGGGAGGCGATGTCGGTCGCAACCAGCACCTGGAAGCAGCCTTCCTGAAATCCGCTCAGAGCTCCGTTGCGCTGGGCCTGGGTGCGGTCGCCGTGAATCATGGTCGCGGTGAAGCCGTCTCGGACCAGTTCCTGTGCCAACCGCTGGGCACCGCGCTTGGTGCGCGTGAAGACCAGAGTCTGGCCTTTTTCCGCGTAGAGCAATTCGCGAAGCACATCCAGCTTTTCGCCGGGACGCACTTCATAAGCCTTCAGCTGCACGCTCTCGGCGGGCTTCAGGACGGAACCTAAGGCCACGCGAACTGGATTCCGCGTGTTGTCGTGTATCAGTCCGGCGACAGATTGTTCCAAGGTTGCCGAGAAGCACAGAGTCTGACGTTTCACCGGCAGCACCGCCAGAATCCGCTGGATGGCAGGAAGGAAGCCCATGTCCAACATGCGGTCGGCTTCGTCGAGGACCAGAATTTTCAGGTGACGCAGGTCGGCCAGCTTGCGGGACATAAGATCCTGCAAGCGCCCCGGAGTGGCAATCACCAATCCAGCGCCGGCGCGAAGGCCGCTAATCTGCGCCTTCTCGGAGACGCCGCCGATTACCAGCGCCGCCTTGGGCGTGGTCTTGCCGCGCAGCTTCTCGTACTCCCCGTGGACTTGCATGGCCAGCTCGCGCGTCGGCAACAGCACCAGGCGCGCTGGTGTGGCGTCCTTCTTCGCGCTGCAGCATTTCGATGATCGGGATCAGAAACGCCAGCGTCTTGCCGCTGCCGGTCTGCGAGGTGCCGATTACGTCCTTGCCTTCAAGGGCCGGCGTAATCGCGCCCGCCTGGATCGGGGTTAAGGTGATGAATTGAGCTGCCGCCAGCTTCTGCTGCAATGCCGCAGACAGGGGCAGTTCGGTAAACGTAGTCATTCTTTTGTTTCTTTCTGGAGAGGCTGGGTTGTCACACCGCTTAGATACACGTGTTGATCAGTTTCCGTGCCGCTCACGTTTAGATTTACGCTGGAAATTAACGGCGGGCAGGAAATGCGGAGATGAAGCTGGTCCGGGGAAGAACTTAAGGACCACCGCGTCACGAGCAAACCGTGAAAAAGCGTCAACAACAGTATAGCAGAAAGACAATATTGCGTGGTAGAGAGGTAACACGAAGGTCACTAGTGCTTCCCCCGCACTAAGAAGATTTACAATGCCCCGCATGCCTCCGCGGCCAAACCCGCCTGCCGCCGATCCTCCGCTGCCCTCGCCCCAAACGCCGCCGGGGGTGCCTCGGCTGCCTTTGGCAGACTCTCTGGCAATGCACGCGTGGTTCTTATCCTGGGAGCGATCCTCCTCGTCGGACTCACCGGCCTTTTCTATCCCTGGGCGTTTTATCTGGGCGGAAAATTTCACATCATGCCGCAATGGACAGGATGGGGGGAAATGCACGCCAAAAGCGGCGACTATGTCGTGTACGTCAGCTTTGAGCCGACCCCGCGCGGCAGTAAGGTGCTATATGTCGAGACGAACCTGACCGGAAACGCTTATCTGTGCACGCCGCGTGGGGAATTCTTCCGCATGCATCTGGGTGGCGGCATGCCGAGGCACTTGAACCTCAACACCGACGGCGAACCCGTTCATCTTTACATGCACAACTGGCCGCTGCTGACCGGACAGTTCACTGCCGACCATCGCCCCAGCATCGAGTTGCGCGGGCACTGGAAAAACCCCGACCTGGTGATGGACGATCAGAGCAGCCTCTTTCGCGCATTCCAGCCCGACGGCAGCGTGTATAACGGCCATGATGCGAACCATCCCTACAATGGCGAAGTTGTCCCGGTCACGCTGCTCAACCGACCGTATTCGGAATTTCAGGCGGCGTGCGCGGACGTGAAGAAATGAAATCGCCTACCGAAACGACAATCATCCGTTGCTCCTGGGCGACGAACGATCTCAACATTCCGTATCACGACCGCGAATGGGGCGTCCCGCAGCACGACGACCGGGTGCTGTTCGAATTTCTGGTGCTCGAAGGCGCGCAGGCCGGGCTTAGCTGGGACACGATTCTCCGAAAGCGCGAGAATTATCGCGCCGCGCTCGATGATTTTGATCCGAAGAAAATCTCTCGCTACAATCAGCGCAAACTGGACGCCCTGATGCGCAACGAAGGCATCATCCGCAACCGCCTGAAGATTTTGTCGGCAGTCAAGAACGCAAAGGCGTTTCTGGAAGTGCAAGCCGAATTCGGATCATTCGACCGCTACGTCTGGCAATTCGTCGGAGGCAAGCCGCGCGTGAACGCAAGAAAGAGGCTGAGCGGCGTCCCCAGCCACACCACCGAATCGGACACGCTGAGCAAAGACCTGAAGAAGCGCGGCTTCACCTTCGTCGGCTCAACCATCTGCTACGCCTTCATGCAGGCGGTTGGGATGGTGAATGATCACGCGGTGACGTGCTTTAGGTATCGAGAGGTCTAGGCAGGTCAAATCAAAACACCTCGACGGCCGCAGCGCGACCAGAGGCGGACGCCAGGCGGGCGTCGCGCGTGACTAAGGTCGCGCTGAGATTTTCGGCCAGAGATACGTAGGCTGCGTCGTAGGCGGAGAGGTTATGACGAAGTTGCCACATGCGCGACAGAAAAACGAAATGGGGGTAACGCGTTACTCGCAAATCCGCCAAGTCTTCGACCACTTCCTGTGCGCGCGGGACCGAAATCACGCCTTCGCGCACCAGCCGCCGCAGTACCTGTGCTACCTCCACATCGAGCAGGTGAGGGGCGTGGAGAGATTCTCCGCGCGAGTAGATTCGCCTTTCGATCTGCTGCCCAGCCGATGTCTGAAGCAGCCAATCGACCGCGGCCGACGCGTCCAGGACGATCACCGCGCCTCGCGCTCTTCCTGCACCAGGCGCGCGCTGTCCAGTTGGACTCTTACCGGCTTGCGGGTGTGCAGACGCTCTCGTAACTCTGCCAAGGTTGGCCGCTGGGCAATCTCCTTGATTTCCGCCAGCAGATAGTCTGACAGCGACATCCCCGCCATGGCTGCGCGAGCTTTCAGGCCGCGGTGCAGTGCGTCGGGCACGTTGCGGAGTTGGATCATCTTTGACATGTTTTTAGCATACTTTCATGTGTATCACATGTCAAAAGCCCTCAGCGATTTGGGTGGAGCAGCGCTTTCAGCGCTGCAATCCTAGTTCCCTCCCCAATCCTGTCATCCTGAGCGAAGTGGGCGTCCGCGAAGCGGATGCCCACGGAGTCGAAGGACCCCGTGTTCGTTTGGGCTGGCACGAGCGTTTCAGGGAATTTTCACCAAAACGCCGGGACCACCGTGAGAATGCCTCTCGGCGTTCACGTCACTGCAAGTGAGCGCGGGGTCCTTCGACTTCGTAGCTGCTTCGCGAAGCGAAGCAGCCACTCCGCTCAGGATGACAGGGCGGGGAGGACCCTACGGCTTCACCATCGGGTCCCAGTGTTCGTCGGCCTTGCCGTCCACGATGCGCCACATGTCGAACCACGTCGTCGTGTAGGCCTGGCCGTTCGCGTCCTTGCGCTCGGCCACGGTCACCACGGTCACCAGATCGCCGTCCGCCAGGACCGCCACTACGGGAGCGTTGAGTTTGTCGCAGGTCGCTGCCTTGGGACGGCTGCCGAAGAACTTCACCACTCCGGCCCGGCCCGAAGCCACCAGCGGATTGTGTTGAATGTAGCGCTCCGTCAGCCATTTGTCGGCTTCGTCCCAGTAATTGCATTGCAGCAGGTCTTTCTCAATGTGATAGGCCACCTGCTTCATCTCGTTTCGCTTGCTGTCATTGTCCTTGAAAAGAGATTCGACGTCGGCAGCAGGTTTGACCGGCTCTTGCGCGCAGACGACCGCGCCTCCAAACAAAGCAGCGGCCACGATGGGGACTGCATAGCGGGTTTTCATGCCCACCAATTTTGGCCGGGGGACGGACTATGTCAAGCATGTGCTCAGCAAGCGAAGTGGAGGAGTTGAGCAGACGCCCTCCCCCCTGAAATGCGTCATCCAGAAACTCGGCGCTCTTCAGCCGAGTGAGGGATCTCGCGTGAGGCGGCAACGCTCTGTAGGGACAAGGAAAGTTGGCCGTGGTACCGGAGGGCTGAGGCGATCCCCGCCAGATCCCTCGCCCCGCTGGTGAAAGCGCGGGGACTTCGGGATGACGCCATGTTGAGGCGGCAACCTGCCGCCCATTTAGCCTCCAGTGATTGGCTCTACAACGATGCCTTTTTGCGCACAAACTTCTGTGAGAATCGGTGACCATTGCTCATGGACGGCACCGGGGTCCTCGAACCTAGAAGCCGGACTGAGAACATGCCCGATCAGTGTCATCTCATCAGCTAGGACAACAGGAGTGAAAGGCTTCTTGGCTTCGGCATCATAGAAAATGCTGAATTGCCTGCTCTCTTTCTCGGCGTAATCGTGCGTCACTACGACCAGGTATGTGATGCCACCGAATAGACTCACTACCGCGCAGCCTTTGCGCATGCCGGCGCTGAGATAGCACATCACGGCGTGCTGGTAAGGAGTATGGATATAGGCGCTCATCAGCCCAGCATTGGTAAAAAATCTAACTGGCAGGTCTTCCACAGACTCCGTAGTTCGCGACTGTCTGAGTTCGTTAAATTGCGGCGTGAGAGCGAATTCTGAACCGTACTGGAGTGCCATTGCCGCCAAGGCAATCTTTGCTGCCACTCTGCGCGCGTGTAGCGACGCAATAAAGTGCACGCTGAGCGTGTAATTGGCTTCGATCACAATTTCCCGTGGTACTTCCCGCTCTATGACCTCAAGGCCTTTGTCGCGGGCGCGTTGAACGAATCTGTCACTTGCTTCATTAGTGAGAAAGAAACCCTGTCGAAGTCTTCTACCGTCTTCACTCGTGGCCTCCTGGACTGCGTCTCGCAAATTTATGTTGCCCTGGCCATCCATGAACGCGGGTAGATCCTTCAAATCCAGCCCGCGAATGTCTGCGCGCAGCTGCGCATTCGGCACGACGTTATACCGGTTCTTAATCTGCAACAGATTTAGGAGGGGCGTAGTCGCCTCTTTTAGAGCAGCTTCGGCAACACCGAAGTCGCCGTTACACCGAGTACAACTCCCTCCTGCTACTTCCAGTTCCCCTCCCATGAAGGCGGGGAAAACATGTTCATTTGTAAGGTGCTCTTCGCTACCACAGAAGATGCAGCCCATTTACTAGTCCCTCAGCTTTTTGGCCTGACGCTAATAATACAAATCCGCCACATTCCTTGCGGAATACCTGCGCCTGGGAAAATAGGAGGTCGCTAGGTCAAGTCTGGCCCGTGCGCTCCCAAGTCTCCGCATCCCACCCCTCCCTTCCCGCATCTAAACCTTGACAGCATCTCACTCAACTATCATACTATCCGAGAGCGCAGTGGTGAGCACATTGATTATAAAGCACTTATTTGGCTGCGAGCCATGAGCAGTGAGCGGCGAGCAGGCGTTTCGAAGCCTTTGACCACTCGAAGCTAATCGCTCACGGCTCGATACAGCATCAAAACGCACTTATTCTGAAGGAGAAGATTTATGGCCAAGATTATCGGAATTGACCTCGGCACCACCAACTCCTGCGTCGCGGTTATGGAGGGCGGGGAGCCTAAAGTCATTGCCAACGAAGAGGGCGGACGGACTACTCCGTCGGTTGTGGCGTTTACCAAGAACGGCGAGCGGCTGGTGGGGCAGGTGGCCAAGCGACAGGCCATCACCAACCCGGAGAACACGGTCTATTCGATCAAGCGCTTTATGGGACGGCGCTATGACGAAGTCAGCGAAGAAATGAAGATGGTCCCGTACAAGGTCGTGCAGTCGGGCGACCACGTCGCCATTGTGGCGCAGGGGAAGGAATATACCCCGCCGCAGGTTTCGGGGATGATTTTGCAGAAGCTGAAGAAGGCGGCGGAAGACTATCTCGGCGAAAAGGTGACCGAGGCGGTCATCACGGTGCCGGCGTACTTCAACGACGCGCAGCGCCAGGCGACCAAAGACGCCGGACAGATTGCCGGGCTCGACGTGAAGCGAATCATCAACGAGCCGACGGCGGCGGCGCTGGCTTACGGGCTCGACAAGAGCAAGGACGAGACCATCGCGGTGTACGACTTCGGCGGCGGCACGTTTGATATCTCGATTCTCGAAGTCGGCGAAGGCGTGATTGAAGTCAAAGCCACCAACGGCGACACCCACCTCGGCGGCGACAACATTGATCAGCGGCTGGTGGACTGGCTCATCGACGAATTCAAGAAGGACGAAGGCCTCGACCTGCGCGGCAAGGGCAACGAGATGGCGCTGCAGCGTCTGCGAGACGCGGCCGAGCGGGCGAAGATTGAGCTTTCGACCACCATGGAGACGGAGATCAATCTGCCCTTCATCACTGCCGACGCCAACGGGCCGAAGCACTCTGGTCAAGAAGCTCACCCGGGCGAAGCTCGAAGGAATGATTGAAGACATCATTCAGCGCTCGGTGGGCCCGTGCAAACAGTGCATGAAAGACGCGGGCGTGGACGCCAGCAAGATCAACGAAGTGGTGCTGGTCGGCGGACAGACGCGCATGCCTCGCATTCAGGCGCTGGTGAAAGAACTGTTCGGCAAAGAAGGCCACAAGGGCGTGAACCCAGACGAAGTGGTTGCGATCGGTGCGGCGATTCAGGGCGGCGTGCTGGGCGGCGAAGTGAAAGACCTGTTGCTGCTCGACGTGACTCCGCTGACGCTGGCGATTGAAACCCTGGGCGGCGTGGCGACGGCGATGATTCCGCGCAACACCACGATTCCGACGCGCAAGACGGAAACGTTCTCGACCGCGGCCGACAGCCAGACGTCGGTTGAAGTGCACGTGCTGCAAGGGGAGCGTCCGATGGCGGCGCAGAACCGGACGCTGGGCAAATTCCATTTGACGGGGATTCCACCGGCTCCGCGCGGCGTGCCGCAGATTGAAGTCACGTTCGATATTGACGCGAACGGGATTTTGAACGTCACCGCAAAAGATACGGCCACGCAGAAGGACCAGAAGATCACGATCACGTCGTCTTCCGGCTTGTCGAAGGACGAAGTCGAGCAGATGGCGAAGGACGCCGACGCTCACGCGGCCGAAGATAAGGCGCAGCGCGAAGTCGATCGACGCGAAGAACCAGCTCGACTCGATGGTGTATAGCGTCGAGAAGATGCTGAAGGAGCAGGGAGAGAAAATTTCCGGCTCCGAGCGCGGCGATGTCGAAAACGCGATTGCCGACGCCAAGAAGGCGCTGGAGTCGAACGACAAAGCGCAGATGGACAAGGCGCGCGAGACCCTGACCCAGGCCTCGCACAAGCTGGCCGAGCAGATGTACAAAGCGGCGCAGCCTCCGGCAGGTGGCGCTCCAGGCGCGGGTGCTGGCCCGGCGGATGGCGCGGCGGGCAGCAACGGTCAGGCCAAGAAAGACGAAGGCGTGATCGACGCCGAGTACGAGGACGTGGAAGACAAGAAGTAAGCGATGCTCGTGTGGGGACGGGCACTCTTGCCCGTCCGCCGAGCACAGCTCGGCAGCTTTGAGGGGCGCGCAAGCCGTGATCTGCAGGAGCAGCACTGTGAAACGTGTATTTGGGATCGCGATTCTGGCCATAATGCCGGCCTTGGCAGTTGGGCAAGCGGCCCGTGCGCCGATGGCGTACGAGCTATATAGCTGGAAGAACCCGGCTGGAAGATGGACGTTCTGCCTCCTTCCCAGTCCGAGCGGAGTTAGCGTCACTGCTGAACAGGTCTTCAGTCGTCAGTGTCGCATCGGGGGACTAGACGATCTCAAGCGACGGATATCCGAACTACCGGAGCATGCGACAGTCTTCTGGCTTGATCATGTCTGGGGCAAAGACGAGAAGGCGGGAAAGGGCGAAAAGCTTTGTTATCCGCCTTCGAACGTAGTTGCAGACGTGAAGCATGAAGCGGGGAGTCACGGGATCGAACTGAAGATGGCTCCCCTAATTACGATTTGAGACCTTCAGAGTCCCCACCCTCCCGCAAAGAACGCGGGAACCCGACGATAGGAATCAACCCGAGGGCCTTCAGCCCGAGAAACAAAGAGGTAAATGACTTGCAATTTCAGATCAAAGGACAAGACTTTTTTCTGGCATTCGTGGAGCAGGAGAAGCGCTGGTACGTCTTCTCGCCCACGGCGCAGGGAATCAACCGCATCCCGGTGTACGTGGACGCGGTGGAGTATGCGCGTCCAGGGATTTTGGAAACAGAAACACATCTGTCATCATAGCGGCGTGGCTGAGTGCTGACTGCTGATTGCTGATTCCTAACCGATGGCAACTCCTCCGAAAAAAGACTATTACGAACTCCTCGGCGTAAAGAGGTCCGCGTCGGCGGAGGAGATTCGCAAGGCGTTCCGCAAACTTGCGCGCAAATATCATCCTGACGTCAATCCCGGGGACAAGGTGGCCGAGGAGCGGTTCAAGGCCATGTCTGAGGCCAACGACGTTCTCAGCGATCCCAAAAAGCGCAAAATTTACGATCAGGTCGGTTTTTATTCGGACAACATTGATCCGGCGACCGCCGAGGCTTACGCGCGCGCAGGTCAGTCCGGAGGCGGCGGCAGTAGCGGCGCAGGCGGCGGATTTCCCGGCGCGCAGCCCGGAGCCGCGGGCCAGGGAGTTCCCTTCGACTTCGGCGGATTCGATTTCTCCGACATGTTCGAAGGCAGTCGCGGCGGCCAGCGCAGCGCAGGCAGCGGCGCAGGAACGGGCGGATTTCGCGACATTTTTTCCGGCATGTTCGGCGGACGCGGTGGCGCGGCGCAGCAGGAAGGTCCAGAGCCGGGATCGGACCTTGAATATCAAGTCAACGTTCCCTTCTGGACGGCGATTCGGGGCGGGGTGATGAAACTGAACATCACGCGGCAGGACGCTTGCCCGAGTTGCCACGGCAACGGATACACCGAGGCGCCGGGCGTGTGTCCGCAATGCAAGGGCAAGGGGACGATCGAGCAGACGGGCGGGCGCATGAAGTTTAATGCGCCGTGTCCGCGATGCAGCGGAACGGGCAAAAACATTTCGCCGTGCGCCGCGTGCCACGGAGAAGGCGTTGTCAGCCGCACCGAGCCGCTGGAAGTGCGGATTAAAGCCGGCACGCGCGATGGGCAGCGGATTCGTATCCCCGGCAAGGGGAACGCGGGCGGGCACGGTGGGTCGGCGGGCGATCTTTACGTGATCATCCGCGCCGGAGAGCACCCGGTGTTTCGCCGCGATGGCGACGACATCCAGATTGTCGTGCCCGTGACTGCGACCGAAGCCGCTTTGGGCGCGAAGATTGAAGTCCCAACGATAGATGGCCGGGCGCTGCTGAAAGTTCCTCCGGGAACGCAGTCAGGGCAGAAGCTGCGGCTGCGGGAAAAGGGCGTGCCCTCGGCAACGAAAGATGGCGTGCGCGGGGATGAGATTGTTGAAGTGAAGCTCACCGTCCCCATGCCGCGGGATGAGAAGACGAAAGAACTGCTGCGGGAGCTGGCGAAGTTGAATCCGGAGGATCCAAGGGCGGAGCTGTTCAAGAACGTCTAGCTTTACCCTGTGTAACTCTGTGTCCTCTGTGGTTCAAGCTTTTGACTTTGTCCCTCAAACTTCCCAAATTGGCACTGGCGAAAAACTTTTTACCACAGAGGACACGGAGATCACAGAGGAAAAGCACACAACTGTGATATACGCCTTTCATGGCCGCCAGCGTTCAGCAGATCACTCCCAGCGTTAACCACATCACGGGCCAGATTATCTCCGCCGCAATGAGGGTCCACACAGTGCTTGGACCTGGGTTACTCGAAAGCGCTTATCACGCGTATCTGGTGCATGAACTTCTTAAGCGCGGGCACCGGGTCGCCGGTCAGGTCGGATTGCCGGTGGTTTATGACGGGGAGAAAATCGACCTGGGGTATCGCATTGATCTGATCGTTGACGATACCGTGATTGTCGAGATCAAGTGCGTCGAAGCGATCAATCCAGTCCACCACGCTCAACTACTTTCATATATGCGGCTCAGCGGCAGGCATGTTGGGTTGCTCATCAACTTCCATGTGACGCATCTTCGAGACGGGATTCGACGCATGGTTGATGGGTACGAGTGGCAGAAACCTTTAACCACAGGGGACACGGAGTTACACAGAGGCAAAGCGTGATTCTCTCTGTGTAACTCTGTGTCCTCTGTGGTTAAAGCTTTTTGCCGTTACCCTCAAACGCCCCCGCCCACAAAATTTCGCAAAATATTCCTTGCATCCAGCGAAATTTGCCGTAATCTCAACATTGCGAACTAACTTCAGCGGAAATTCCGGAATCTGAAGCACCGGAAGCCCCGAAGCGCCCAGCCCGCGCGGAGTAGCTGAGAGTGAGTCGCTTGAGGGGGAACACATAGAAATTGGCAACAGCTAGCCGCGTTCGTCAAGAATTTCCCGCCGCAGTTCCCGCCCAGAGCCTCTCTCCCAAGCGAAAGAAATCCGTCCGCCTCACCTTGTGGCCGCTGGTTGCCGCTACATTTTTTATGGTTTCGGGCGGCACTTACGGCATTGAAGACATCGTGCACGGCGCCGGCTATGGCCGCGCCATCCTCTTTCTGCTGCTCACGCCCGTGCTGTGGAGCCTGCCCACGGCGTTCATGATTGGCGAGCTTTCGAGCGCGCTGCCCTTTGAAGGCGGCTACTACGCCTGGGTGCGCCGCGCCATGGGCAACTTCTGGGGATTTCAGGAAGCCTGGCTCTCGCTGGTGGCGTCGATTTTCGACATGGCGATTTATCCGACGCTGTTTGTCCTTTACCTGACGCGGCTGTTTCCCTGGTTCGCGGTGAATCATCGCGGGGTGATGGTTGGCCTCGCGGTGGTCATTGCCTGCGCGGTGCTGAATATCGCTGGAGTGAAAGTGGTTTCGACCACGTCTCTGTGGCTGTTCTTCGCGCTCTCGGCGCCGTTCGCGCTGGTGGTGCTGCTTTCGCCGCTGAAGTATGGCGCGCTGTTTCATGCGGTGACCGCGCCCACGACTTCGAAAGTTGACTTGATCGGCGGGCTGCTCATCTGCATGTGGAATTACATGGGCTGGGACAACGCCTCGACCATCGCGACCGAAGTCGAGCGGCCGCAGCGGACGTATCCGCGGGCGATGCTGGTGGCGGTCTGCATTGTGGCGTTGAGCTACATCGTCCCGGTGGCGGCGGTTTGGATGACGCGGCTTCCCGCGGGCGCATGGGAGACAGGATCATGGGCCGACATTGCCGGATTGCTCGGCGGCCCGGCGCTTCGCATCGCGTTGGTCGTCGGAGGCATGGTCAGCGCCTTCGGCATGTTCAACGCGCTGGTGATGAGCTACTCGCGCCTGCCGCTGGCGATGGCGCAGGACGGCATGCTGCCGAAGATTTTCGGCAAACTGAACGGCCGCCGCGCGCCCTGGGTGACGATCATCGCTCTGGCCATCGGCTGGGCATGCTGCCTGAACCTGGGCTTCGAGCGGCTGGTCACGATTGACATCCTTATATACGGACTGAGCCTGACGCTGGAGTTCGTGGCGCTGGTCGCGCTGCGAGTTCGCGAGCCGGAACTGGCGCGTCCGTTCCGCGTTCCGGGAGGAATGATTGGGGCGTGCGCGGTCGGCGTTGCTCCCGTGCTGCTGCTGGGATTTGCTCTGGTGCGCAGCGAGACGGAACCGGTCTGGGGGATGAGTTCGTTCACGCTGGGAGCTGCCGTGGTCGCGGCGGGAGTGGTCGCTTACGCGCTGAATCACGCGTTCAAGCCCGCGGGATGGGCGACGGAAGACCCGGAACCAGTGGCCTAACTTCGAATTAACCAGCGGATGCTACATTATTCACAAGATGGACATCCGGGCTGCGTATCGCGGAATGCCGAACTACTTCGCGATGCCCCTGGCCTTTCTGGCCTCCGTCGTTGTGGCTTCGGTGCTAGCCGCCGTTGGCGCTGCATTGACGGACTTCGTATTTTCCAGACGCGGGCTTGACGGACCCGGCGCGGGTGTGTTGCTCATCCTTATCGTCTTGAATGTCGCCGTTTCGGCCTTCATAACTTCCATTTCGATTTTTGTAAATCTGCACCACCGGACTTCATGGCGGGCCCCGACGCTGGCGTTTGCGTTTTGTATCGTCCTGATTCCGATGCAGGGTCCACTTGATATTCAGTTCGCTCCACTTGTGCTGGGAGTTGGCGCGGTGACGTGGCTCGCCAGTTGTTGGGTTTTGAGAAGAAAACCCCTCACGCACAGTGGAGCCGTGTAAGAGCCTCTACCGTATCTGCCCCGTCCCAATCACCTGATACTTCGACGACGTAAGCTCCGCCAGCGCGAACGGGCCGCGGCAGTGCAGCTTTTGCGTGCTGATTCCCATCTCCGCGCCGAAACCGAACTCGCCGCCATCGGTGAAGCGGGTGGAGGCATTCCAGTACACCGCCGCAGAATCCACCAGGCGCAGAAATTTCTGCGCGTTGGCTTCGTTTGCGGTGACAATGGTTTCCGAGTGCTTGGTGGAATAGCGGTTTATGTGCTCGATGGCCTCGTCCACGCCGGAGACTACGCGCACAGCCATGCACAGCCGGAGATATTCCTCGCCCCAGTCAGCTTCGATCGCAGACTTCACTTCCGGTGAAAGGCGGCAGGTTTCGTCGTCGCCGCGAACCTCGACTCCAGCTTGAATCAGTTCGCCCACCATTTGCGGGATGAACTTCGACGCGATCGCCGAGTGCACCAGAAGTTTCTCCGCAGCGTTGCAGACTGACGGGCGCTGCGTTTTCGCGTTGATCACGATGCGGCTGGCCATTTCGAGGTCGGCAGATTCGTCTACGAAAATGTGGCAATTGCCGGCGCCGGTTTCGATGACTGGAACGATGGCGTTCTCCATCACGTGCGTGATCAAACCGGGGCCGCCGCGGGGGATGACGACATCCACTAGGCCGCGCGCGGTGATAAGTTCCTGCACCGTTTCGCGCGTGCTTGAATCCAGCAGTTCAATCGCGCCCGCAGGCACGCCGGGGACAGAAGCGAGAATTTCCGCCAGCGCTTGATTGCTGTGCGCGGCCTCTTTGCCGCCGCGCAGCACAACCGCGTTGCCGGTTTTGAAGCAGAGCACGGCCGCGTCCACGGTGACGTTGGGCCGCGACTCGTACACAATGCCAACAACGCCCAGCGGCACGCGGACTTTCCGAATGACAAGCCCGTTGGGGCGGGTCCACTCTGTCAAGACTTCGTTCACCGGATCAGGAAGCGCAGCCACGGCGCGCACCGCCTCGGCCGTTTCGCGGACGCGGCGGGGATTGAGCAGCAGGCGGTCGAGCATCGCCCCCACGAGTTTCGACTCCGCAATGTCCTGCGCGTTAGCATGCAGGGTATCTCCGGCGTGGGCCTCGATGGCGTCGGCCATCAGAAGTAGCAGCCGGTTCTTCTCCGCGGTCGAAAACTGGGCAAGCTGCGCGGACGCCGCGCGCGCGCGCTCCAGCTTCTCGCGAGTTGAGGATCCGATTGCCGCGACAGTACCCATGGCCTATGACCTCTTCGCCTTTACTTTTGTTTTGGGAGGAAAATAGGTTCCGATTTTACGCTCGATGGCTTTCGCAACTGCATCGGGATCGCGCCCGTTCACAATCGCCACATTCACGCCCGAATCGCTGGCCATTTTCGCCGCGCGCAACTTTGAGCGCATCCCGCCACGGCCAAGCTTGCCGTGGCCGTTGCACATTGCTTCCATGTCCGCAGTGAGCTTGCGAATCGTGCGAACCATTTTTGGCCTCTTACCGTTGGGAACATAGAAGCCATCTACGTCAGTGAGCAGCAGAAGCCAGTCCGCCTCGACCGCAGCGGCCAACAGCGCACTCAACTCGTCGTTGTCGCCGAATGCGCCTTCGAGTTCGCGTACCGAAACGCTGTCATTTTCGTTGACAATCGGGACTACGTCGAGCCGCATCAACTGGTCGAGTGTGTTCTGCAGGTTCTTGTAGCGCGCGGCAGTGGTGAAGTCGTCGCTCGAAAGGAGCAATTGCGCGACGATTTTCTTTCCGAAGAAAACCTGCTCGTAGGTGTGCATGAGAGCGCTCTGGCCAACGGCGGCGCAGGCCTGCATCAGGCGCACTTTGGTCGGCTTCTCTTTGAGGCCGAGATTCGCCATCCCCGACGCAATTGCGCCCGAGCTGACGATGAGAAATTCATGATGCGGGAGGTCGAGCTGATCGACCAGCGACCGCAGTTGCCGGGTGTCGATCCGCCCCCCGGGAGCGATCAGGCTGGTGCCGACTTTGATGACCAGGCGCATAAGCTAATCTAGATACTGTAACAAGTCCGCGCGGTTTTCGGCCATGCGGTTTGCCAGGAGAGGGTCATGTTGAAGATTGATTCCAAAGAGCGTTTCTCGGACCGGGTTGAGAAGTATGCGCGCTTTCGACCGGGCTATCCACCGGAGGTCCTCGAGGTCCTAAAGAACGAATGCGGCCTGACTCGCGATTCCGTCGTCGCCGATATCGCTTCCGGCACCGGCATTTTCACGCGCCTGCTTGCTGGAAAATGGTAACCGGGTGTTTGGAGTTGAGCCGAACGCGGACATGCGGCGGGCAGGTGAGAACTATCTGGCAAAATATCCGACCTTCACCAGCATCAACGGAACTGCGGAGAACACGGGCCTTCCGGCGCATTCGGTTGATCTGGTCACCGCCGCGCAGGCGGCGCACTGGTTCGATCGCGAGCATGCGCTGCGCGAGTTTCAGCGGATTCTGAAACCGGGCGGCTACGTAGCCTTGCTCTGGAACGACCGCCGACTGGAGGCGAGTGCGTTTGATCGCGACTACGAACAGATGGTGTTGCAATATGGCACCGACTACACCGACGTCAACCGCTTTGGCAAGGCCGCCGACAAATTCTTTGATGGGCTCCGGTTCGAACTGCGCGTACTGTCCAAGTTCCAAGATTTTGACTGCGCTGGGCTGGAAGGGCGATTGCTCTCTTCTTCTTATGCGCCGCAGCCGACGGATCCAGCTCACGCGCCGATGCTGGCCGAACTTCGCAGAATTTTCGACGCCTACCAGTCCAGCGGGAAAATCCGGATGGAGTACGATACTAAGCTCTACTTTGCGCGGCTCGACTAGAATCCACAGAGAACCGGATAGCGGCCAATTCCAGTTTCGACATGAAGAAATCCTTCCACATGCACCCCGACGAGTTCCGGGAACGCGGCCACGAAGTGGTGGACTGGATTGCCGACTACTACAAAAGGATCGAGTCCTTCCCGGTTTTGTCGCAGGTGCGGCCGGGAGAAATTCGAGCTTCGCTGCCCGCGCAGGCTCCGCAGCAGGGCGAGCCTTTTGAAACGATTCTCGGTGACGTGGAAAAACTCATTCTTCCCGGCGTGACCCACTGGCAGTCGCCGAACTTTTTTGCTTTTTTCAACAGCAACGCATCCGGTCCTTCCATTCTCGGTGACTTGCTTTCTTCCGGCCTCGCCGTGCAGGGCATGTTATGGGCAACCAGCCCGGCATGCACGGAACTCGAGACGCTGGTGCTCGATTGGCTGGTTCCGGCGCTGGGGCTGCCGGAGAAATTTCTTTCGACGAAAACGGGCGGCGGGGTGATTCAGGACACCGCCTCGAGCGCGACCTTGTGTGCGCTGCTTGCCGCCCGCGAACGCGCCACGAATTTTCAATCCAACCGGGCGGGCCTTCAGGGCAAGCTGTGCGTTTACACTTCCACGCAGGCCCACTCCGCGACCGAAAAAGCCATCGGAATCGCCGGCGTGGGCCGCAACAACCTCAGGCTAATTCCGACCGACGAAAATTTCGCGATGGAGGCAGACGCCCTCGCGCAAGCTCTGGAAAACGACCGCGCGGCGGGCCTCACGCCATTTTTTGTTTGCGCGACAGTGGGCACAACTTCGTCGAACGCTATCGATCCTCTGCTGAAGATCGGACCGATCTGCGAGAAATTCGGCGCCTGGCTGCATGTGGATTCAGCGATGTCGGGGACGGCGGCGCTGTGTCCGGAGTTTCGCTACCTCCATGATGGGATCGAACACGCCGACAGCTACTGCTTCAATCCTCACAAGTGGATGTTCACCAATTTCGATTGTGATTGCTTTTATGTAGCCGACCGCGCAGCGTTGATCCGTACCATGAGCATCCTGCCGGAGTTCTTGAAGAACAAAGCGACCGAATCGGGCGCTGTGATCGATTACCGCGACTGGCAAATTCCGCTGGGGCGGCGGTTCCGTTCGTTGAAGTTGTGGTTTGTGTTGCGGCATTACGGGATTGAAGGCCTGCAGTTTCATATCCGCGAGCACGTTCGTCTGGCGCAGGAATTCGCGGCATGGGTACGCGCGGACGATCGCTTTGAACTCGTTGCTCCCGCGCCGCTGAATCTGGTTTGCTTCCGCCTGAAAAGCCGTGACGACGCTAACCAGCGCTTAATGGACGCGCTCAACCGCAGCGGCGATCTTTATTTGACGCATACCAAGCTGAACGGGAAAATCGCGCTGCGCATGTGCATCGGGCAGACGAATACCGAAGAACGGCACGTGAGGAACGCCTGGCGGCGAATTCAGGAAGAGGCCGGAAGACTGAAGAACACCAGCGCGGCCGTTCTCCAAGAGTAATCCGCGCGGGCTGACAACAATAAAAGCGGCCCACAAGGGCCGCTTTCCAATTCCACAGGTCCCCAACTCAGTCGTACCTCATGCAAAGTTTGAGGTGGTGAATTTCACTGCCGCTTCATTCTCTGTTCACTTCGTCATCTTGTTACTTCTTCGGCGGATACTTCTCGATCGCCTTCCGCACCATGCTGTCCAGTTTCTTTTGAATATCGGCGGCGTCGCTCTTCTCTTCCGACGCAATCCCGCGCCAGACCAGCGAATGCGGCCCGGGATCGCGCAGATCGATTACCAGCGTCCCTTCGGCGTACGGCACCCGCGCCCAGCGCGTGCCCCAGCCGCGCCATCCCGCGGGAAACGCCTCAAGTTCAGCCTTGCGCTGCGACCCAAAGTGATAGAACACGTTAAGATCAGCTGCCCCGCCCGTCGCTTCCGCCAGCCCGCGCGCCCTCAGGTCATTGCGAATGTCGGCTTCAATCTGCTTCTGCACCAGTTCACTATTCAGCGCAGGATTGCGGCTGTTCAACGATCCATTGCGCACGGCAAACGTCTTGTACTTGCTGAAGTCGGTGGACGAGTCAAACTGCACGTCAATTTTCTGCGCGCACGCCGCGGTTGCAGCTAGCAGGCTCAGCAGCAAGGCGGCACTTTGCACGGCGGTTTGAACGGCGCTTTGAACGGATATTGACCGCAGCGATTTCGGCATCTCTTCTCGGGTGTTGGTGATTCGGGAATTGGCTTGTAACAATTTGCACCTCCCTTGGCGGGGAGATTGTATCAAGGTTGGGAGAGGGGCGCATGATTGGACCATCCCCCGCCGTTCCGGGGAACCGGGAAGCGAACGTAGATTTTAGCTGGCGGATCTACGTGAAAACGCCTTGCGGGCTCCCGTAACTGCACCGTCTAGTTCGGCGGCAATTGTCTCGAATTCAGGCTTCGGCCCATTCCACTTCAACTGCTCTACGTCGTCGAAGAGGGCGATGTCGGTGAGAAGCGTGGCGAGCTTCCGAAACAGCAACGCCTGTTCCCATTCGCGACTAAGCGTGTTGGCAAGTGCGCCGGCGTTGGTTGCGTTCACGCGCCATTCGCGGCAGTCTTTTGGGATCGCTTCCAGGTGTCCGAACTTAGCGAGAACTGCGGCTGTCGATTTCGCGCCCCAGCCTTTCAGCCCGGGATATCCGTCCGCCGAATCGCCGACCAGCGCCAGATAGTCCGGAATTGACGACGGCGGGACGCCATATTTCTGAATGACGCCCTGCTGATCCATTGTCACTCGCGTGCGGCGATTGAGTTGCACGATGCGCGTGCCTCTCACGCATTGAGCAAGGTCTTTGTCGGGCGTGCAAATGACCACGCGCTCAACGCGAGCGTCTTTTTCTGACAACGCCGCTCCTGCGGCCAGAGCGTCGTCAGCCTCGAACTCCATCATCGGCCAAACCACAATGCCGGCCGCTGTGAGGACATCTTCGAGCAGCGGGAATTGCGCCAGCAACTCAGGTTCAACTCCCTCGCTGGTCTTGTACTCCGGCCACAACTGGTTGCGAAAAGACTCAATCACGTGGTCGGTGGCAACCGCAATGTGCGTCGCCCCGCCCTTAATCATTCCCAGCACCGAGCCCAGGACGCCACGCACCGCGCCAACTTCCCGCCCCTGCTTATCGCGCGCAGACGGCACCGCGTAGTAATGCCGGAAAAGTTCGTACGTGCCGTCAATCATAAAAACTTCCATGGCTCAGCAGGATACTACGATGTTAAAGAGGGACGAACCGTAGGCGGAATGCGGCCTTGAGATGTCGGGGAAGGCCCATGCTGCTCACAGTCGGGTCCCCCCAACCTTCGAAAACCGCGAAGGGATGGGGCAACCTCTTTCGGGGTGATTCAAAGGGTGGGCCAACTGTGATCTTTCAAGACGTTGTCCATTCGATCGGAACCAGAGAAGCTGATTGTGACGAGCAATCCAGTTTCCGAGGAGAGATCGAATGGACATTCACAAGAATGCCCGACTTACCCTGCGCCGTCGAGAGGATTTGGTTGAGTATGTAGCCCGAGGAGTGGCGTTGAAGCTGGCCGCGGCCAGGTTCAGCGTCACTCCGAAAACCGCCGCCAAGTGGGTGCATCGTTTTCGCCGCGAGGGGCCACCTGGGTTGTGGGACCGTTCTTCTCGTCCCCGCCGCAGCCCGCGCCGCACCTCATCTTCGCTGACCGAAGAAGTGATCGCCTTGCGGCGTCAACTGCATCCCGCCTATCGCATCGCCCAGGCCACCCAGCTCAGTGCCGCCACCGTCAGCCGCATCCTGCAGCGGGTTCATCTCAACCGCTGGCGCCATCTCCATCCCGCTCCGCCGGTGGTGCGGTATGAACACCCCGCTCCCGGCGATCTGCTCCATCTCGACATCAAGGGCATGACCCGCTATCAGCAGGTCTCCATCCGCGGCGACGGCCGCCGGCGCGGGCGCCCTCAGTTTGCCGGCTGGCAGGCCTTGCACATCGCCATCGACGATCACTCCCGCCTCGCCTTCTCCCGCATGTTGCCCAACCAGACCGTTGACTCCGCCATCGCCTTCTTACGCACCGCCCTCGCTTTCTACGCCGAGCACGGCATCTCCATTCGCCGCCTGCTCACCGACAACGGATCTTGTTATCGCTCCCACCGCTTTCGCGCCGCTTGCGAAGAACTCGGCATCCGCCACCGCTTCACTCGCCCTTACACTCCCCGCACCAACGGCAAGGCCGAACGCTTCATCCAAACCGCTCTGCGCGAGTGGGCTTACGTCCGCCACTACGCCAACTCCGAAGAACGCGATCAGCAGCTTTCCCCTGGCTCCACTACTACAACTTCGCACGGCCCCATGGTAGCCTCGGATACGCTCCGCCCATCAGCCGCGCGGCTCCGAAAGGTACAACGTCCTGAGGGATCACAGCCAACCCGCCGTTCCGCACGGCGTCACTCTGCTTGGCAGACTCTTCGACGAGGGAACGCTGGTTCGTGCCGGGATCGCATTGGAACGGTCGTTCGGCGTGGTAGATGAGCGACCGCCGGGATTCGCTTAAAACAGCCCGTGTGGGTCGGACACTCTTGTCCGACTGCTTGTGAATTTTGGGGTTCGGACTGAAGGAACAGTTGGTGGCGGCGGGAGGACTCGAACCTCCGACCTACGGATTATGAGAACACCAGGGAGACTTGCGGCGTTTTGAAGGTGCTCTACTTTATTCGATTCTTTCACCGCTTGCAAGGCGGCCCGCCTTGTCGGTTGTGTACTTGATTTGACCGGTTCTGATCCTTCCATCATTACAATTTCATTACAGTGGGGTAGCAGCGAGCTTCGCTTCAAAAAGTTCATTCCAGCAAACCGCACGTTACTGGTCAAACTTTTTCCGGGCGTCGCCAGCGCCGATCCCCGCGGCTCGCGCTCCGTTTACCGGCTCCTCTGCTAGACCGCTAGAGCAACGGGGCCGTGGAATGGGTGGAGGTCGTTTCCGCAATATAGAAGGGAGTGTTCATTCCCTCAGATGTAGGCCGATCCGCCATAGCCATACGACAAAACGAGCAATAAGATACCACTGCAGGAACGACACGAACATTACGACAATCAGTAAGTAACTCCATAGGGATATTCGAAAGAAGGTCCGATCCCAGTTGCCTGGGTTTCGGTTCAACACGTGCACTAATGGACGTACAGCCAGAAATGACGGAGCCTGAACAACTTCAAGTACGAGCAGCGATGTCGTGTGCATCTGGGTGAATGGGAGCGCCCTCCGACCAAATACAATAACTGGTAGTTGCTCCTCGAACCCCGGGCGATGTTGTTCATATGGAACCAGCCGGAACGCCAAATCCAGCCAGACTAGAACCCAAAGAGCCAGGTTCGCTAATAAGGCGGATGACGTGATTCGTTGCAAACGGTGCATAAGCTCTTTAGACACCGCTCCACAGCCCAGAGCCACGGTTTGATTCGCTACTGCGTCGCAGGATCAGGTCCATATACGTTTTCTCCGTGATGGGTCGTTTTTTGGCCCCGAGAGGGATCTGTACGACGTACTGCATTCTCTGACTGAATAGAATTCCACTTATTTGCCTTGGTACCAGGCAAGTGGCCACCCAAGTATTCTCCCCATAAATGTCCAAGTAACTCATGAGCAGCAGTCTCCCCTAAGTTGGCACCCGGGATTTCCCCACCGCGGCCATTGATAACCCCGAGTGTGTCGTCATCGAAGGGCGCAGGATTCGGACTCACAGTAGAGATGCCGCTTACGCCGCTTGGCATCGGAGACCTCTGGGACAGCGTCTGACTGATACCCCCGGGCGTAAGCCGTTCTGCCCCCTGAAAACTAGTATAAGTCGGTGACACGGCAAACTGGAACGTGCGGTTGTCGGTAACAAGGTCAGCTAATCTGCTGGCATTTTGGCCTAACGCCCTAAAGCCACTGATGTCTCCCGTGATTGAGATGGTGGTCTTACTTGTTGTCCAGAGGTGAATGCCGAAGAGGCTGTGATCGGTAGTGACGGTAGTCGTGGTTACACGCTTCGCAGCCTCAGCGCTTGCCGTCGCAGCGGCAATTTCTGCTTGGCACTCCTGCGCGTTGGTCGTGCACTCTACTTTGTGTCCGCTTGGGTCGTTGTACTTCACCGGGTTGTTCAACGTGTAGGCGTAGAGGTTCCAAGCCTGCGGATTTGCCAACGAGGAATACCCAGTTGAATCCGGCGACATGAATCTGCCCATTGCCGACGAGTTGTATCTAGCCCCAAAGTTATCTAGCCCGCTCTCGCTATCTCGTTCCTTGCCGGTAAACTTGTAGTTTTGGGTACAATTGTTCAAATAAATGCGTTCGCCGCCAAAGGGATAGAAATCGGCGTCGTAGCACGGCGAGGTCTGGCCCGCCTGCACAATCGTTCGCGAGGTACCGAGGTGGTCTGCAAAATAGTAGAAAACCGTACCGGAGGAATTGCGCCGAGCGATCTTGCTACCGCCAAAATACACGTATTCGTTGAAGCTACTGTTTGAGGTACTGCCTGTCAGATCGGTTTCGTCTAGGACGTCATCGCCTGCTCCGTACCAGTACAGGGTGCCGCCCGACTTCTGCACCCGGTTGCCGTCTCCATCGTACGTGTAGGTGACGCCAGCAGTGGAAGTCATTTGGTTTTCGGCGTTGAAGGCGTAGCTGGCGTTCCCGTTCGAGGTCATGTTTCCGGAAGCGTCATAACCAAAGCCGTTCAGCCGATTATTGTAAGCCGCGGACACGGACAGGCTCTCCTGCGTACAACCGTTGTAGGAAGTGGAGGCTCCAGTGATTGAACCCAAATTGCCCTAGGCATCGTAGTTAAATAATTCGCCCCAGCACTTCGTGGGGCTGGTCGCATATGTAGAAGTTGTCTCCCCGATGTAGACACGATTGAGCATGTCGTAACTGAAGGCCTGCGAGCGGTTGGGGTCGCGATTGTTCGTGATGCCCATTACATTGCCGTTATCGCCAGTGCCCAGGTTGAAACTATGCTTCAGATCAAGAATATTTCCCGTCGCAGTTGTGCCGGTACAGTTCGTCGTGTTCCAAGGGAGCGCCGAGCCGCTAGTGGCGTACATCCAGCACGGCTGCAATCGCTTGTTGTAGATATAGGTTGCGTGGAGATTTCCACCATTTCCTATGGCGGCTAACGCCCCTTGCGGAGCGTAGTGAGCGCCCGTAGCGTAGTTGATGGAATTGGCGGAATCCACAGCCGCTAGCTCGCGCCCGTCAGCATCAGGTGTATAGGTAACAATTCGCGTACTCGGATATTTCACCGTGGCAACAGAACCATCGAGATTGTAGGTGTAGTGCACCCCTGTAGAACTGGACACGGAAGTTAGTTAGGCTTGGGGCCTCCGCCAGGAGGCGAGAATGCCAAGAAAGCCGAAAGTTCAGAGAACCCCGGAAGAGAAGTGGCAGATTGTGTTGGAAGGGTCTGAAGAGCGGCAACGTGGCCGAGACGTGCCGCAAGTACGAGATCGCTCCCACGCTCTACTACCGCTGGAAAGATGAAGTCGAAGAAGGAGCCAAGGCTGCGCTTGGGGGGAGAAGCGCAGCCGCGCAGCCCGATGTCGAGCAGGAGAAGCGGATCAAGCAAGCTGGAGCGGGCGCTGGGCCGGTCGCATTTGCAGATCGAGATCTTAAAAAACGTGCTGGGCGAGTGAGTTGCGGGCCAAGCGCATTCGTCGGCACGGGAGTTAGTGGCCCAAGGGAACGAAGCGAAGTTGGTGGCCGAGACACTGGCAGATCAGCCGGTCGAGTCTCTACTATCGACGGCAACCGCGCGCCAGCCGTGCGGATCGCTCGCACGATGAGGAGATCATCCTGGCCTGCGGCGAGAAGCCGGCTTACGGCTATCGCCGCGTGGTCTGGTGGTTGGGGCGGCATCACGGGTTGGTGGTCAATGGCAAGCGGGCGCTGCGCGTGATGCGGGAACGCGGACTGCTGGTGCGTCAGCGCCGCTTTCAGGTCTCGCGCCGAAAGGACTGGGGCAAGGTGGAAGCGCCGTATCCCAATCACGTCTGGCAGTCGGACATGACCAAGGTCTGGGCGGGACCGAGCGTGGGTTGGGCGTATCTGGTTTCGGTGATCGACTGCTGCACGCGCGAGATCGTCGGCTGGGACTTGAGTCTGCGCTGCCGCACCGAAGAAGCTCTGGCGGCGCTCAACCGCGCCGTGCTGGAGGTTTTGCCTTTCGGTCCTCGTGGAACGGGTTTGACTTTGACCACCGACAACGGCACCCAGTTTACGTCGCGCCCGTTATGTCGAAACCCTGAACCAGCTGGGCATCACGCATCGGCGCACCGCCTACAACCATCCCGAGGGCAACAGCTACATCGAACGGTTTCATCGCAGCTTAAAAGAAGAGGAGGTGTGGCTCAACGAATACCAGAACTTCGATCAGGCCAAGCAGAGCATCGCTCGCTGGATCGAGGAGTACAATCACGACCGTCCGCATCGCGGACTCCACGGACGAACCCCGCACGAAGCCCGTGCGGTCTTCGTTCAAACCCTTACTTCAAACACGGCCCCATGTGTCTAGTTTGGAGGGGTGCACTACATGTCCCGCTCTGAGTGGTGTAGCTGCAGGTCTTCGCGACTGTATCGTGAGACACGCTCGCCGGACCGACGGGGGTTGTGCGCAGGTGGAACCCTGCCAGTTGTCCGACGGTCCCAACCGACCATTGACACGTAGTGCCGTTGGTGTCCATTGGCGAGTCATCTATTTCCCAGCTGCCGAGGTCGTACAAGAAGTTATAGGTAACGTCCGGCCCGGCCCGCGTCGGTACGCTCAGAATGGGGATCTCAATGTGGGGATTCCCGTTCTCGAGGGATACGAGATCGACTCCACCGCCTTGGAATGTCCCGAAGGGTGGAATCCCAGTCTCTGATTGCTGGCCTAAGGCAGACTGGCTCAGACAGGTAAGGAGAATGAAACCTACGAGTGTGCTGGGGAGCAGCCAGCAGTTTCGCGCTGAGAAGCGAACCATCGCGGTCCTCCGGGACAAGTTATGGCAGCTTGACTGCGTACAGACGGGTACGTTCTTTCCTGGGGAAGGAGGAGTCGCTTGGAGATCCCCTTACTGAGCCCCCCTCATTGCGGAGGATCTACCTGCGATGGAGGGAGACTTTATCTGAAAAGGGGAGCCCGGTCAAATTGAAAATATTACCTTCTCTGTGCCCCTTGCCAATCCCGCTAAGCTCCTGCATAATAATTACTTGTCTTAATCCCGCCAGAAGGGTTTGGAAAGGAAACAAGATCAAGTGTTGATGATACGACTGGCGCGCACGGGTGCGCGCAAACAGCCTCATTATCGGGTAGTGGTGATTGAGAAGGAGCGGGCGCGGAACGGGCGTCCGGTGGAGATTGTGGGGACGTACAATCCTCGCACCAATCCGGCCAGCGTGGAGCTTAAGCGCGAACGCATTGACTACTGGCGCTCCAAGGGAGCCCAGATGTCGAGCCGCATGAGCAAGATTCTGGCGCTGCCGAAGGCGGCTGCGCCGGTGCGCTTCCTAACTTCTAGAACGCCACGGATTTTCGCGGATTTTCACGGATCTAAGATCAAGATCTTAAGAATTATCCGTGTGAATCCGCGTAAATCCGTGGCCGCTGTTGAAGTGGTCGTTAGAGAGAACATGACCGAACTGACTGCTAATCCGAAGGCGTTGATTGAGCATGTGGCCAAGGCGCTGGTGAGCGCGCCGGACCAGGTGCGGGTTGAGGAAGTGCCTGAGGACTCGGAGATTGTGATCGAGCTGGAAGTCGCGGAAGACGATATGGGGCGGGTGATTGGGAAGTCGGGCAAAGTGGCGCGGGCGATGCGCAATCTGCTGCACGCGGCCGGCGGCAAGCTCGATCAGCATTACGAGTTGGAGATTCTGGAATAGCGGACTTCAACCACGCCACGGATTCACGCGGATTTGTCACGGATTTCAACAAGGCGGGATCACGGTGATGGACGTACACGGACTTTTGAATTTCCTTTACGCACTGAATTATTTTGTATCCGTGTTGATCCGAGTAAATCCGTGGCCGGTTTGAATTTGCCGAACTGGAAGACTTCATTACGCTTGCGCGGGTGGCGAAGACGCAAGGGCGGCGCGGCGAAGTTGCCGCCGAAGTGCACAGCGACGTTCCGGGGCGGCTGCAAGTTGGGAATGCGGGTTTTTGCGCTGGCGAAGATCGAAGCTGCCCGGCGCGAGTTGAAGATCGAAGACGCCTGGCCGCATAAGACGTACGTTGTCCTGAAATTTGCCGGCGTGGATTCGATTTCGGACGCCGAGCCGCTGGTCGGATAGCGAGTTGCAGGTTCCGCTGGGCGAGCGGGCGGAACTCGAAGCGGGCGCGGCGTATGTCAGCGATTTGATCGGGTGCGCGGTTTTCGATCTCCGGATGCAGAAGATCGGGGCGCGAAGTTGGGATTGTGAAAGACGTCAGGTTTGGAGCAGGAGAAGCTCCGCTGCTGGTGGTCGCAGGCAAGACCGAGTACGAGATTCCTTACGCGCAGGAATTTCTGGTGCGAGTCGATCTGGAACATAAGCGGATCGAGATGGAGCTGCCGGAAGGGCTGCTGGAAGTGAACGCGCCGCTGACGGACGAAGAGAAGCAGGAACAAAAACGCAGCCTTAACCCTAGGACACAGTTAGCTCTTAGCTTTTAGCCAAACCGGATTCCATCTGCAGCTAAGGGCTAAAAGCTAATGGCTAAGAGCTGAATTCAGTGCAGATAGACATCGTCACGATTTTCCCGGATTTTTTTCGTGGGCCGCTGGATTTTGGGATCATTCGGCGGGCGCGCGAAGCGGGGCTGGTGAAGATTGAGATACGCGATCTGCGGGCGTTTACCCGCGATCGCCATCACACCGTGGATGACCGCCCATTCGGCGGCGGCGAGGGGATGGTCCTTAAGCCGGAACCGCTCTTTGAAAGTGTGGAGGCGCTGAACCTGGCGCCGCGAGAAGAACGCGCTGCGGCGAAGCAGTCGGTAGTGCTGCTTTCGGCGCAGGGCAGGCGGTTTGATCAGAGCTTGGCGGCTGAATTGGCGTCGCTGGATCAGATTAGTCCTGATCTGCGGACGCTACGAAGGCGTGGACGAGCGCGTCGGAACGCATCTCGCGGATCGCGAAATCTCGATCGGGGATTACGTTTTGAGCGGCGGCGAGCTGGGCGCGGCGGTGATTGTGGATACGGTCACGCGGCTGATTCCCGGGGGCGCTGGGAAACGAAGCTTCTGCGCGGCAGGAATCGTTTTCTGTCGGGACCGGATTTGGGTAGCAGCAATGGTGCGGATTCGACCTGCGGCTCCGGTGGATTGCTGGATTATCCGCACTACACGCGGCCGGCGGAGTTTCGCGGGCTGAAGGTGCCGGATGTGCTGATGTCCGGCAATCATGAAGACATCAGGCGCTGGCGAAGAAAGTCGGCGCTGGAAAAAACGCTGCGCAACCGGCCGGATCTTTTGGATCAGGCGGAACTCAGCGACGACGACAAGAGAATTGCTGGCGGAAATTGCGGAGTAGCGAGAGTTGACGCTATGAGAACAGCAGGTTGCTCATGGCCTAGCCCTTCGGAATGACAATTTTAGGGGTGAATCAGAGAGGACAGACCCAATGACGAACTTAATTATCGAAAAACTTCTTGCCAAGACCACGCGCACCGACCTTCCGAAGTTTGGGCCGGGCGACACCATCCGCGTGCAAGTGAAGATCAAAGAAGGCGACAAAGAGCGCCTGCAGGCGTTCGAAGGCGTGGTCATCTCCCGCAATCGCGGGCCGCAGGCCAGCTTCACCGTGCGCAAGATGAGCTTCGGCCAGGGCGTAGAGCGTATCTTCCCGGAAAGCTCGCGCGTCCTCGATAAAGTCGAACTGGTGCGGTCGTCGAAGGTGCGGCGCGCCAAGCTTTATTACCTGCGCGGCTTGCGTGGCAAGGCTGCCCGGCTGAAGGACGTTGAGCGCGAGCATCCCGGCGCGCCTGCGACCACCTAACCCGTCGCGAAAAACCGTTTTTCCGGCTTGGCAAAGCACGACGCCCTGAGTACAATTCCTCACCACAGGCCCATCCCCCTGGGCCTTGCGTTCATATTCCTGGTGCCTTCGCGTGGACTTCGCACCTGAGATGGGGCAACGCGTGAGATTCTGGGCGTTAGCCGTTGTTGTAGCTTCGACGCTGTGGATTGCCGGATGTGGCGGCGGTACAGTGGTGACACCTCCGCCGGTAGTCACGGTCGCGAGTCTACCCGACTTCGGCGACCGTCCGCGGCGGCGACACACAGCAGTTCAGCGGTCACTGCCATTAGCACGTCAAATTCATGCCGTTACCTGGTCGGTCAATGGAATCCCCGGCGGAAACTCGTCGGTGGGCACCGTTGACAGCTAGCGGCCTCTACACCGCACCGATTCCGGCGCCGGCTTCAAACGTGGTGCAAAGTCACCGCCACGAGCGTGGCGGACCCACTGCCAGCCAATATGCGACGTCACGACGGCCTTCTAATCCAATCGCGCAAGTGTACTTGTTCACGCCCGCGACGCTCACTCCCAACACTGCGTTCAACCTGACAGTGACTGGGAACAAGTTCATTAACGGAGCGCAGGTGATGTTTGGGGCATACGCCGGCCACAACGACGTTTGTGGATTCTTCTCATCTGACGGTCACGGGCACCGCGCCGGCAGCCGGCGTGGTCCTGGCCGTCTACGGTCGTAAATCCCGCGCCCGACGGCGCTGCTTCGGCCGCGAGCATCGCTCGCCGTCGGCGGAGTCAGCCAGCGCGCTGCCGTCGGTTCCTGGAGCAGAGTACGTTCGGCCCCAACAGCGGCACAATTGGTCGCGGTTGAAGCCGGCAGGCATGGAGCAGTTTCTTCTCAGCCAGTTTCAGGCTCCGGTCTCGCAGCCGTATCCGGATTCCGGATCCGACTCTCGAACGTTCCTCGGGCATAGAGCAAGGGCGCGTTTTTCCAGAACGCGATGAATCCGCAGGCCAGTTCTGACCAGCTACGGCAGCGCGTCGTGTTCGCGTTGAACCAGCTTTGGGTCGTCTCCGGTAACAAGGTCGGACAGCCCCGGTTCTTCACGCCTTACTTGCATGACGCTGGCCGCTGACTCCTTCACCAACTACCGCCAGATCATGGAGGATGTCACGTCTGAATCCCGCCATGGGCCTTGTATCTGGACATGGTGAACAACGCCAAGCCTGATCCCGTAGCCGGCACTCACGCCAACGAAAATTACGCCCGCGAGTTTCATGCAGCTGTTTACCGTCGGCCCCAACGTGTTAAACCCCGACGGCACTCCGGTGCTGCAGAACGGAAATTTTGTCGCCACCTACACCCAGGCCGACGTTCAGGACCATGGCGCGCGTGTTTACCGGCTGGACGTTTTCCGACCCAGCGCTGAACTGCGCCAACTGGCCCTACGGCGACTACAGCAATTCGCAGGCCGGAAGCCCCATGGTGCCTTGCGACAACAATCACGATGTTGGCGGCGAAAACTATTCTGGGCAACGCCCCTTGCCGCCAATCAAACTTCGCAGCAGGACCTCGACGCCGCCCTGGACGTCGTCTTCAATCATCCCAACCTGCCGCCTTTTGTGGCCCAGCGGTTCATCCGCAACCTGGTCACCAGCAATCCCAGTTCGGCGTATGTGACGCGGGTCGCCAACGCCTTTGCCGATGGCACTTTCACCTCCAACGGAATCACGTTCGGCGCCAGCCAGCGCGGCGATATGCAAGCCCTGATCGCCGCCGTGCTTCTCGACCCCGAAGCCCGCCGCGGCGACAGTTCCGCCGCCGAAAATCCGCTGGACGGTCATCTGCGCGAGCCTACCCTTCTGGTCACCAACGTCCTCCGCGCCCTCAACGGCACCAGCGACGGGCAGAACCTTCAGTACGCTGCAGCGATCAGTCGGCCAGCTGGTGTTTTATTCCGGCAGTGTTTTCAATTTTTATCCGCCGCTGGCTACGATTCCGCTCACCCAGCCGCCGCTGTTCGGGCCCGAGTTCGCTCTCTACAACACCGCCAGCAGCTTGAACCGGGTCAATCTGATCGAGCAGATGATTTTCTTCCAGCATCTCGCCAACCACCCAGTTGAACTGACCGCGATCGCCGGACTCGCCAACGATCCCCCCACCATGGTGGAGGCATTGAACCAGCAGTTACTGCATGGAACGATGAGCGCTCCGATGCAGGACCGCGGTCTCTGAATGCAGTCAACGCAGTGCCACCCGGGAATCCGCTGATCGAAGCGCAGACCGCGGCATATTTGATCATGGCGTCGTCGCAATATCAGGTGCAAAGGTGAGGAGAAGCTGACCATGCCACAATCCCGACGGGACTTTCTCCGCCGAGAGCTGCTGCTCGCTGGCTTCGGTGGGCATGATGGGCGCACTTGGCCGCATCGGCACCATGACCGCTTACGCAGCGCAAACCTGCACCGATTACAAAGCCCTGGTCTGTGTGTTTCTTTTCGGCGGCAATGACGCCAATAACGTGATCGTTCCACTCTCCTCGTCGGCTTATCAGGGATACGCCGCAGCCCGCGGGAGCCAAAACCAGGGTGGGCTCGCGCTGGCACAGAACTCTCTTCTGCCCCTGAACGGTGGCGTTTACGGTTTGCATCCTTCACTGGTTGAGGTCAAGAGCCTCTACAACGCAAATAATCTGGCCTTCCTGGCCAATGTGGGCACCCTGGTGGCGCCGTTGACCCAACAGCAATATTTCAATGGTCAGGTTGCGGTGCCCGACAATTTGTATTCGCATTCCGACCAGCAGAACCAATGGCAGACGCTGCAACTCAGCGGCGTTCCTTCTACCGGATGGGCGGGACGGATGGCGGACTTGCTGGTGGCCAGCGGATCGTGCAGTAACCCTGCGTTTCCGCCGATCATTTCGGTGGCCGGGGAGACCATATTCTGCACCGGCAACCAAACCGAGCCCTTCACCATGTCGCCGGGCGCGCCTCCGGGGTTGGCGGATTCAGGCGACACGTCCCCGCAAGGGCAGGCCCGTTACGCAGCCTTCCAGCAGATCCTGACTTTCGATACCGGCGTGGCTATGGTTCAACCGGCCAGCAGCACAACGGTGACCGGTCTGGCGCAGAGTCAGGTGCTGGCCGCGGCCCTGCAAGGCACTTCCCTGCCCAATGGCTTCCCTGCGACAGGTCTTGGACAACAGCTTCAGCAGATTGCTCAGATTATCGCCGTGCAAAGCAAACTGGGTGTGAACCGCCAGATCTTTTTCTGCTCGCTGGGCGGATTCGATACCCATAGCACGCCAGATCAGCATCCAGCAGGGACTACTCGCGCAGCTCAGCCAGGCGATGAATGCTTTCTACTTGGCCACGCAGCAGATGGGAGTCGCCAGCAACGTGACGACTTTTACTCTGTCCGATTTCAGCCGCTCGCTGCAACCGGCGTCCAACGCCGGCAGCGACCATGCCTGGGGATCGCATCACATGATCATGGGCGGAGCCGTCAAAGGCGGATCGCTTTACGGTACCTTCCCGCAGCTCATTCTCAGCGGACCGGACGATGCCTCCAGCGCCGGGCGCTGGATTCCCTCCACCGCAGTGGACCAGTACGGAGCGACGCTGGCCAAGTGGTTCGGGCTGAGCAGTTCCGACATCAGCGCGGTATTCCCGAATCTGGGGAATTTCTCGACGTCGGATTTGGGGTTCCTGGGGTAGGGGCAACAGCACAGGTTCCTTTCGCCCGAACTCCACTATCCATATTCCCTTGCTTCCACAGCGCCAGCTGCGCGAACATCTGTAGCCAGACGTGGCCACTCGTGCTGAATCCGTCCCTGAAAAGCAGATTTCTCGCCTCTGCCGCCAAACTGCGGCTGCTGAAGCGTCTGCGCTGCACTTTGAAATACGAAAAGCTGGCGTGGGCTTCGGGCGCGAAGCTGGTGGCCGGAGTGGACGAGGTCGGCCGCGGATCGCTGTTTGGCCCGGTCGTCGCCGCAGCCGTCGTGCTCGATTCCAGCTATCGCATTCGCGGACTGCGCGACTCCAAGCTTCTCCCCGCAGAACGCCGCGAAGTCCTCGCCGAGCGCATTCGCGAACATGCAGTCGTCTGGGCCGTCGCAGCGGTGGACGCAGCCCGGATTGACCAGATCAACATTTACCACGCGTCGCGCGTGGCCATGCAGGACGCAGTTTCGCTGCTCAATCCCGCTCCCGATCATCTTGCTGGTGGACGCGATGCGCCTCGACTGCGACCTGCCGCAGCGCGGCATCATTCACGGCGACGCGCTGTCGGCTTCGATTGCTGCGGCTTCGATTCTGGCCAAAGTCGAGCGCGACCGCATGATCATGCGAATGGGACCCGGTGTATCCCGGTTTACGGCCTACGTTCCAACAAGGGCTACAGCACTCCGCATCATCTGGCTGCGCTACGCGAGCACGGGCCGTCCCCGCTGCACCGGCAGTCGTTTGCGCCGGTGTGGAATGCGCCGATTCCGCAAGAGATGCTGGCGTTCATGCTGCAGGAGCCGGAAGCGGCTGCGGCGGGGTAAGGCACTCAGCTCAGAACTGAAATTTGTCATCCCGACCGCGCCCGTTAGCGGGGGCTGGAGGGACCTTACGATGCCGCTCGGCTTTGCATCGGTGCCAACAAGCTTGCACTGGGATTGGGTTGAGCCCCGCCGACGGCAGTGGTAATGCAGGCCTTCGTAAGGTCCCTCTCTCGTCCGCCTTCGGCGGGCGGGTTCGGGATGACAAGACGTTTTGGCTGAGTGCTCTGACTGCCGACTGCTGAGTGCTTCAACCCGCGCCCCTACAGTCTCCCCTTCTGCGGACAATGCCAGTTTGCTTTTGATCTGGTTGCGCCGCCTCCTCAACTTTTTTCAGTCGCGCGACTGCAGTTTCGCTGAGCGCCGGTTCGTACAACGCCATTCCGCAAGACAACAGCAGCGCGGTGACGTCGTCTTTCAGTTCGTTGCGCAAGGCCAGCCGGGCGGTGTGCCGCGCCACCAGAGTTTCGCGTCCGTGACGGTTAAAGGCGGCGCGCAGTTCGCGCAAGATTCTCTCCATCCCGCTGATGCCAAAGTTCACGAATACCGGCACCGCTGTCCCCAGATGATGAAACAGATCATCTGCCTGCCCTGGCTCGACTTCGGTGATCCACTGGTCCACCACCACGGCGGCATACTCTTCCAACCGCAAGTGCTCGCAACCTTCGTGGAGCGTTGCCGCCACGTGGACCCGCTGCTGAAACGTGTCTTCAATCGCTTTGGCGCAGTCTGGCGCCCTCTCAGACGACCAGATTAGAAGAATCATGCCGATAAATATGCAAGCGCAGGGCCAAAGCCGCAGCCTTGAAAAGTGTTGAAGGATAAAGGCTAAGCTGGCTTCTGCGCTACACGGCGCAGTTCCAATCCGGAAAGTCGCTCCCGATCTGGCTACAACTCGGCTCCATATTCTTTCAATTTGCGATACAGAGTCGTCTTTCCAATGCCCAGCAGCTTCGCGGCCATCAGCTTGTCTCCATTCAATTGCGCGATGGTACTTAGGATGGTCTGCCGCTCCAATTCAACCATGGGAAGAATACGGTTTTCGGGCGCGACTGCGGCCAATCGCGGCGGACGCGCCAGTGATCGAACTCGGCAAATCCACGGTATTGATGACGCGTGCCTGAGCTCATGGCGCAACACCGCTCCAGGCAATTTTCCAGCTCGCGGACATTCCCCGGCCAGTCGTAAGCCAACAGCGCTTTCATGGCGTCGTCACTCAGTTCGCGAACGCTGCCCGGAAGACTGCGAAACGCGCTCGAGGAAGTTGGTCGCCAGAAGCGGAATATCCTGACGCCGCTCGCGCAGCGGAGGAATGCGAAGGCTCAGCACATTCAAACGGAAGTAGAGGTCGCGCCGGAACGAGCCATCGGCCACGGCCTGATCGAGATCGCGATTGGTGGCGGCCAGAATGCGCACGTTGATGGGCACATGCTTGGTGCCGCCCACCGGACGGATTTCTTTTTCCTGAAGCGCGCGCAGCATTTTTGCCTGAAGATCCACGGGAAGCTCGCCGACTTCGTCCAGAAAAACCGTTCCCCCTTCGGCGATGGCCGAGCAGGCCTTCCTTGGCTTGCACGCGCGCCGGTGAATGCGCCTTTCACGTATCCAAAAAGCTCGCTCTCGATCAGCGTTGGGACCAGCGACCCGCAATCCACCGGAATAAAAGGCTTGTCGCGAAACGGCCCGGAATGATGAATGGCGCGCGCCACCATCTCTTTTCCGGTGCCGCTCTCGCCCAGAATCAGCACCGGATGAACGCTGTGCGCGGCTTTGGCAATGATGCGATACAGCCGGTCCATCTCCGGCGCGCGCCCGATAATGCTGCCGAAGCCCTGCTTGGACTTGATCTTCTCGCGCAGCACCCGGTTTTCGGTCTTCAGTTTCAGGTGCGCCGAGACGCGGCCCAGCAGCAGTTTCAGTTCTTCCATGCTGAAGGGTTTGGTCACGTAGTCATATGCTCCCGACTTCATGGCCTGGACCGCCGATTCCACGGTGCCGTGGCCGGTCACCACGATGACTTCAATCTCCGGACGGCGGGCCTTGATCTGGCGCATCGCCTCGAGGCCGCCGGTGCCGGGCAGCTTCAGGTCGAGAAAAACCACGTCCACGGTCTGCGAGTCGGTCAGGCGCAGCGCCTGCTCCGCAGATTCCGCGGCGCTGGTGTGATAGCCGAGAGCGGTCGCGATCTCGCGGCAGGCGTCGCGCACCGCGCGTTCGTCGTCCACGATCAGCAGGTTGAGAAGCGCCTCCGCGATCGCCGCTCATTGGATTTGAAATCGCGAAAGTGCCTGGGAGCCATGGCTGCGGTCATAAACCTGCACCTCGGTTGTCGGATTGATGAGATTGCCGTATTCCAGAACGCTTGGGGCGAGGGCGGGGCGGCGTCTCGGACGCGGCCAACCCCGCAATTTCACCCTCGCGAAGAACGATTAACGGCAGGCGAATTGTCATGCGCGTACCCCTGCCCGCAATCGTGTCCACACCCACGCTCCCACCCGCCTGCTGCACGATTCTTTTCACGGTCGCGAGCCCCATTCCGGTACCGGCGCTCCGGGTCTTCGTGGTATAGAACGGTTCAAAGATTCGTCCAGCCGTTTCTGAGTCCATGCCCGTGCCTCGAGTCCGTGACACGAAACTCGAGCATCGAGCCTCCCTGTGCAGTAATTTCCTGCTCCCAGCAGGCGAGTTTCCAGAGTGACCGCGCCTCCGGCGGGCATGGCGTCCCGGGCGTTCAAAACCAGGTTCAGAATGAGTTGCTGCGCTTCGGCGAGGCTAAGGCCAACTCTTGGCGAGCCGGAAGCCAACTCCACAGTCATGGCGATTTGCTCTCCGGTTAAGTGCCGCAGCAGCGGGAGCATCTCCTGAACGGCGTGGTTGAAGCTCACCCATCGCGGAGCGTCTTTCTCCTCGCGACCCACCGTCATGAGCTGGCGGATCAACCCCGCTCCCTGATCGGCGGCGCGGCGGATTTCTTCAATCTTTTGTGCCAGCGGATTCGCCGCCGGCAGCTTTGTTTTCACCAAGTCGCAATATAGGAGAATGCCGGTCAGCAAATTGTTGAAATCGTGCGCCACCCCGCCCACCAAGCGCCCCAGCATTTCCAGATGTGTCGAGGCGCCGGCCTCTGCTTCGCGCCGCAACGTGGTTATGGACAAAGCACGGGTGCCGACGGCGAACTCCGTCTTCAGCCAGTGATCATCGCTTGCTTCGAGCGCAGTCAAGGGCAATTCCATCCGTGTCGAAAGCTGTGCAAAACTGGGGTTGGCATAGATCACTTTCCCGTTTTCGACCACCGCCATCGGCTCGGGCGAAGCCTCCACCGCTCCGGCGAGGATGCTGGGATCGAGGGGCATCTTCGCCGGCGACGGCAGGCGACGGTTTGAATTTCAATAGAGCTGTGCTCATAGTGGCAACGCTTCCCGCAATCAAAGCTAACTTCACAGGACTGGGTTCGTATCAGGGCGCGCCTTTAGGCGTTCCGGTAGTCACGAACTCCGTAACGACTTCAGCCGTCGGGTATCGACAGGCAGGTCAATCACGGCCAGGGATCACGGTTCCAATCTCGGAATCGATCTCCCCATTTGGGAAGTCTATAGACCCAAATCGGTTCTGTTTAGGACAATTGAACCTTGTCGAGTGTGACGAATGAACATGAGAAAACGCTGAGACTAAGTAGCGGGTTAGATAGAAAAGACAGGATTTCAGCGGGCTCCGGGCGGTCGGTGTAATCCGGATTGGCTGAGGCGTGAAGCACGTGTGGCCGTCGCCCCGCCCGCGTGCCGTTGGCCATCCAGAATGTAGACCGCCGGAATCGGCAACTCCCAGCCTGTCGTCTCCGTTCACAAACGGCAGGTTGACGAACACCCGCCGGTAGATGTCCTGCTGATACTCCGGCACCCGATACGCCAGTCCAAACTCGTGGGCGACCTTGCTTCCGGCATCGCTCAGTAGCGGAAAGCGGAGCTTGTGCTGGTCGGCCATGAGATACGTCTGGTGCACCGTCTGCGGCGAAATCGCCACCAGCGACGCGCCGGCTTCTTTGATCTGAGGATAAATCGCGTTCATGGCTTCCATCTGCCCGACGCAGAATGGACACCAGCGTCCGCGGATGAAGCAGATGACGAGCGGGCCGGCGGCGAGGAGATCGGACGAGCGGACTAGCTTTCCGTTGTGGTCTGAGAGTTCGAAGCTCGGGCGCTTTGCTGCCGGGCTGAAGTGTGTGCTCGGCGATACCGGATTGCTTCAGTTCTTGGACTGCGCGGGCGTGAATCGCCTGGATTTCCGCGGGGACGTATTTCGCGATGAGTTCTTTGCGCTCGGCGTAGATTTCGCGCAAGGGACGAGTTGCGGTATCTGGAGTCGACTCTTCGAGGGAACGCCATTTCATGACCCGGGCTGCCGCGGATACGTTTTTGTGGATTCAAGCGGATAGCACTTCAATCCATGTAGCTTGGAACCCTGGCGGTCAAACCTGTTATGGATCACCTTGAGGTAGCTTTCGTCCGAGTGCTCATACCAGCGATAGACAGCGTATGCTGCAAAAATTGCGATTTGCATTAGTCGAGAGGATCGCGAATCGAAGAAAAACGCGGTCTCAATAATGCATCCCAACGACGCCCACCGCGTTCCGCCAGCCTGGAACTCGGCGAGCAATCGACGAATTTCTCTACTGAGCGAAGGGCGGGCTTCGTCGAAAACCACGATTCCCCGTCCCACACGCTCTGATTGCCTCTGTTTCCTCTGGAGAAAGAAATCGAACATGGTCGAGAGCCCTTCAAAGGCACCCCGATAGGCATCCACTCGGCCTTGATACTTTGTCGCAAACGCGGCCTTGTCAACCACAGCTGCGAAGAGGGTGAGTCCCATCGCGCGGCTGATAACTTCATAGACTTCCTGAATTGCCTTGACCCGTGCCGGACGAGGGAGCTGACGGAAGGAACGTGAACCAGTGCGCATTTCGCTCGCATGAAGATCGAGGAAGGCACCAGCAGTTGGGAAACCGTTCCTTTGTATGTCGTCAGAGTTGCCGGGTTAGCTTTCGCCACTGCCCCTCGCGCATGGCAGCGCCGCAGAGCACAAGATGCTTGGAGCTTCCTTGCCTAGTTCCGCCATCTCCCGACTCATCAACATACAAAATATGCATAAAAAAGGCGGCTGAGCGGGATTCACATCCCGGCGAGCTACCAAGGCAGCTCTCCCAGTCGCAGATCATATTATACCACCGGCCTCTGCTATAATTCCGCCCCATGCCCGTTGAGCCGGAAACAACTCCACCGACTTCTGTCGGCGGATCAGTGACCGGAGAACTGAACCAACCGAATCGCTCCCCATCGTCGCTGTCGAGGATGATTCATACGTACACGGGCATGATGAGGCGCCATCCGATTGTGGCTGGCCTGGTCTTCATTGTCATTGCAGCGGTTTTGGTCGAGTCGGTTTGGTTCGGCAACTCTACCCGGCGCGTCGTTTATGTTGCAGCAATGGCGTGCGGCGTTCTGCTCACTGATCTTGTCATCGGCCGAAAGCGCGTCCGCCCAGATCTGCTCCCTGTCCGCCGACCAAGGTTGGAGTTCAGTGTGGCGCTCGTGTGCCTGCTGATTACAGAGTTGTTGTTGATGAACTTAAAGCAGTGGCACTGGCATTACGACTCGCCGACTTTTCGGCTGGCGAACCTCTTCATGCTCTGGCAGGGCCCACTTCTGATTTTTTTCCTCGCGGTGATGCGATATCGATTGAAGGATCTAGGATTTCGTCTCTACTCTCCCCACTTGCCTGTTTTGATTTTGCTGTGTTTTGCGGCGCTCGCTTCGCTGTCGCACACATGGGTAACGTCGAAAATAATTTGGGATGAGTTCGGCTCAGTGGCAAACCTCATCGCGGCGGTCTTACTAGCTGCGTTTTCGGAAGAGTTCTTGCGCATGATCTGGCAGACTCGCGTAGGTGCGATTTTGAAGAATCCGGCTGCCGCTTGGTTCATCACGGCATGGGTTTGGAGCTTGTTCCATTTCCCTAACTATGGCTCGCTCCACTCTTGCCTAGCAATCGTTCCCGAAGGGCTGATGTGGGGCTATGTGATGTTCCGGACCAGAAGTTTGCTACCCACAATGATCCTCCACATGGGTAACGTCATGTGGGCTTTCAAAATGTTGCCGTGAGGCCCCTTTCGAGGAAAAAAACTTAACCCAACTTCATTCCCGCCATCCGCCGCATGAAGTTGCCCTTGCCCATCTGCTTGAACATCTTTCGCATCTGCGCGTATTGGCGGAGCAGACTGTTGACTTCCTGCACCGTCGTCCCCGATCCGCGGGCGATGCGCTTTCGGCGGCTGCCGTTGATTACGTCGTGATGATGGCGCTCGTGGGAGGTCATCGAGTTGATGATGGCTTCGACGCGGTTGATCTGCTTTTCGTCCACTTTGTCGGCGTGCTTTTGCAGTCCGGCGAACGGGCCGACGCTGGGCAGCATGCCCATCAGGTTTTGCAGCGATCCCATCTTTTTTACTTGCTGCAACTGGTCGCGAAAATCTTCCAGCGAAAAGCCGTCGCCGGAAAGCGCGCGGGCGGCCATGTCCTGGGCTTTTTTCTTGTCCACCGTCTGCTCGGCGCGCTCGATCAGCGAAAGAATGTCGCCCATGCCGAGAATGCGCGACACGATGCGGTCGGGATGGAACGGCTCCAGCGCATCGTATTTTTCGCCGACGCCGATAAACTTGATCGGCTGCCCGGTGACGTTGCGAATCGAAAGCGCCGCGCCGCCGCGGGCGTCGCCGTCCATTTTTGTCAGCACCACGCCGGTGAGATTCAGCTTCTTGTGGAACTCATCAGCGGACTTAACCGCGTCCTGCCCGGTCATGGCGTCGGCGACGAACAAAATTTCCGACGGATTCAGCAGGCGCTTAAGCGACTGCATCTCGTCCATGAGCTGATCGTCAATGTGCAGGCGGCCGGCGGTGTCCACGATGAGCACGTCGCAGCCGGAGTTGATGGCCTCGCGGCGGGCTTCTTTGGCGAGCTTCTCGACGGTCGCGGTGTTGGCCTCGCCGACTTCGCCCTGGTAAATCTGCGCCTTGATCGCCTGCGCCACCACTCTCAACTGCTCGCGCGCGGCGGGACGATAGACGTCCACCGAAACCAGCAGCGGACGATGGCCTCCGGCTTTGAACCAGTGCGCCAGCTTGCCCGAAGTCGTCGTCTTGCCGGAACCTTGCAGGCCGGCCATGAGCACGACCGTCGGCGGCTGCGAGGCAAACTTCATGCGCGCCGTGTCTTTGCCCAGAATTTCGATCAGCTCATCGCGGACAATCTTGATGACCTGCTCGCCCGGCGAAAGCGCCGTCGCCACCTGCTGCCCGACCGCCTTGGCCTGCACCTGATCAATGAACTGCTTGACGACTTTGAAATTGACGTCGGCTTCGAGCAGGGCAAGGCGCAGCTCACGCAGCGTCTCCTGCATGTTCTCTTCATTGAGAACAGCCTGCCCGCGCAGGGACTTGAAAGTGCGTTGAAGGCGTTCCTGGAGGGTTTCGAACATGGGTAATGAACTATTCTAGCAGCCAGGAATCCTCGATTACGCCGAGCCGAGATCGTGAGTACGATATCTGCGGTTGCAGTCTATGGTCCGCGTCAGCGCAATTCTCACGGTATCGGTGTTGTGCGCCGTTCTCGCCGCACGCGCTCAATCCCGGAGTGAAGAGGTCATCTCCTGCCATGAAGATCTCAACGTCCGGCCTGTGATGATAGACGGCGGCTGGACACTCATGCGCAATGACGGAACCGTCTTGACTTCGGAGCGGTACAACTCATCGGACGAATTTAGCGACGGCCTTTTTCTTGTCAGCGGCAGAAACGAATGGGACTACTTGGACACCAAAGGACAACTGGCCCTTGCGGTCGAGGACAGATTTCTAGTCGAGCCCTTTGCCGAAGGGCTCGCCGCTGCGGAAGATAAGAACGGGAAGTCGGGATGTATCGACAAGAGCGGTAACACTGTGATTCCTCATCGCTTTGGTGTGATGAGTAGACCCTTCAGCGAGGGCCTGGCGGCAGTTGAATTAGATAAGTCATGGCACTACATCGATCAGGTAGGAACGATTGCGGTCTCACCCGCGCTCGACGGTCATCCGATACTTCTGGCAGGCGATTTTCATTCGGGTCTCGCTTTGATTGTGCCGGCGAACCGGGAACTCGCAGAGCGGGTATATCGACAAGTCCGGAACTTGGGCTATTCCGCCTCGGTTGCATACAGGGGATTTCCGATGGCCGCGCCACGCGTGTCAGTCGTCCCTTCATCAATCGTCGACGCATTCGCATGCCACCGCAATTCGCGTATGTGGATGGCGTCTCTGAAGGTCTACGGTACTGTGCTGAATAACGGGCGCAGAGCACGGTTCACAGTTCGAAGGTGCGTTGGAAGATCGCCATGGTTCATGGCCGCGTTATGACGCGTCGTATAATGAAGAATGTGCGGGCTATAGCCACGCGACAGGCCCTGCAGGGCGAACCAGTTTGCGTCGATACGCGGCATCTGACGCAGAGCCGCGTCTTCCTACGCCGGACTCGCAGCGGCCGTCGGCGCTGTAGGCCCCAAACGGAGCCTGCCTTGGAAAGCGAACAGCCCGTAAGAGGCGTCCGCGGCTACGTGGACCGCGCCGACTGCCCAAACACTTCCTTCGCCGCCACCACCGTATTGCAGTGAATCGTCACCGTGTCTTCGACGCGCTGGGCGTAGCCGCCGGCGTAGGTGACCATCACGGGGATGCCTTGCGCCTTCGCCACGCGGAAGACCAATTCGTCGCGCCGCTTCAATCCTTCGATGGTCAAGGCCAGGCCGCCGAGCTGGTCTTCGCGATAGGGGTCGGCGCCGGCGATGTAGCAGATCAAATCGGGCGTGAACTGGCGCAGGCCGGAGCTGAGCGCGTTGTCGAGCCAGGCGAGGTAATCGTCGTCGGTGATGCCGTCGGGCAGGTCCACGTCGATCGAAGACGGCGGCTTCGTACGGCGGATAATTGTTCGCCTGATGCAGCGAGATGGTGAAAACGTCTCCGGCGTGGGCGCCGCGCATGTAGGCCGCGCCGGAGCCCAAGGTTGCGCGGACGCGGACGACGACGGAAGCGGCTGGCTGGCAGTGCGCGTCCCGGCAAAGATCGCAGCCGTCCCGTTGCCCTGATGCACGTCGCAGTCAACCGTCATTGCGGTGCGGATTTTGTTGTCGCGCTGCATGCGGCGGATGGCGACCGCCACGTCGTGAATCATGCAGAAGCCTTCGCCGTGATCAGGAAAGGCGTGGTGGAAGCCTCCGCCGATGTTGATGGCGATTTTGTCTTTCAGCGCGCAGTCGGCGGCCAGGATCGATCCGCCCGCCGCCAGCCAGAAGGCGCGCACCAGTTCCGGCGAGTACGGGATTTCGAGTTCCATTTCCTCGCGGGCGGAGAGCGTTCCGGTCTTGAGCTTGTTGACGTACGTCGGAGTGTGGACGAGCAGGATGTCCTGGTCGGATGCGAGTTGCGGAGTGAGGAAATCTCCCGGCGCTCGGCGATGCCGTCATCCAGCAACCGCTGATGCACTAGCGCGATATTTCTGCGCCGGGAAAACGTGCTGGCCGATGGGCAGGTAGTAGTCGTCGCTGTAGATGAGCTTGAAGGGGAGCATGGGAACTCTTGATGATACCCAAAACAATTGTCATCCTGAGCGAAGTTTCCGTCGCGAAGCGAACGGAGACGCAGTCGAAGGACCGCCTCATCTTGCGGTGAAAACAAGTGCCAACAGGCATTTCGGCCGGAATTCCCTTCAACACCGGGTGGTGACTCAAGCGAACACGAGGTCCTTCGACTCCGTAAGAACTTCGCGTTGCGAAGTTCTTCCTGCGCTCAGGATGACAGGGGTTTAGAGCGACGACAGGGGATTACGCTTTTTGGCGGCAGGAGGAGCGGGGACAATCGCGCGCCGAATCGGCACGATCGCGCCCTTCGACGGGTCCGCCGCCGCGCCCGCCCGCGACAGCACTTCCTGCTGGATGGCCTTCACGAAATCCTGAATCTGATACTGCATTTCTTCCATGCGCTCGCGCATTTGCAGGATGATGGCGATGCCGCTGATGTTCACGCCCAGGTCGCGGGCCAGGTTCAGAATGAATTCCAGGCGCTGCAAGTCTTCGTCGGTGTAAAGCCGCGTGTTGCCCTCGGTGCGCGAGGGTTTCAGCAGCCCTTCGCGCTCGTACAGGCGCAGCGTCTGCGGATGAATTTCATACATCTCGGCAACCGACGAGATCATGTAAGCGCCTTTGGAGCGGCGTTTGGTCATCTGTACAGGAGTTTATAGCAGATTGGCAAAAGCCTGCGAAATTCGCGCCTGCCTCTACTCTGTTATTTTGAATGCGGCGACCTATGCGACTCCAGATTACGCGGCTCCTCCTTGCTCTGCCCTTCGCCCTCGCGCTCTTCTCAGCCGGATCGCAAACCGCTGGGTCGCAATCTTCCGCCATCTTGCCCGCCGACGATCTCCGCCGGATTCATTCATCCTCGCGACAGAACGCGCTGTCGAGGCCCGCTTCCTTGCCGTGCCTGATCCCAAGCTGGCCGAAGAGCACTGCGAATTCTGACTCAGGCTCCGCACATCGCCGGATCGCCCGAAGACAAAGCCAACGCCGAGTACGTCGCCAAGAAATTTCGCGAGGCCGGGCTGAAGACCGAGATTGTCGAATACAAAGTCCTGATCAACTATCCGGCGGAAATTTCGGTGGATGTCACCGCGCCCGCGGATGTCCACATGCACGGGCCGACGCGCGAACATGTCGAGGGCGATCCGTATCAGGATGATCCGCGTGTGGTGATGCCGTTTAGCGGCATGTCGCCGTCGGGGGACGCCGAAGCCGAAGTGGTGTACGCCAACTACGGCACCGCGGCCGACTTTCGAAAAGCTCGCGGAGATGAAAATCGATGTCCGCGGAAAGATTGTGCTGGCGCGCTACGGGCAGAACTTTCGCGGGGTGAAGGCGCAACTGGCCCAGCAATACGGCGCGGCGGGGCTGATCATCTATTCCGACCCGGCGGACGACGGCGCGCAGCGCGGGCCGGCGTATCCGGCGGGGCCGTGGCGGCCTGACACCAGCGTGCAGCGTGGCGCAATCAGCTACATCTGGCAGTTTCCGGGAGACGTCACGACTCCCGGCGTCGCATCGACGCCGAACTCTGCCGGACTCGAAACGCATCAAGCGCGAAGATTCCCCCGCCGCGCCGCAGATTCCGACCACGCCGATTTCCGCCGCCGACGCACGGCCCATCCTTGATCACCTCGGCGGACCGGAAGCGCCGGGCGACTGGAAGGGCGGCTTACCCTTCCCTTATCACCTTGGCCCCGGCCCGGTGCGCGTAAAGCTGCATCTCAAGCAGGATTACCAACTTCGCACCATCTGGGACGTAATCGGCACTGCGCGCGGAAATACCTGGCCCGATGCGTTGGTGATTGCCGGCAATCACCGCGATGCGTGGGTGTACGGCGCGGTTGATCCCGGCAGCGGCACGGTCGCCATGCTCGAAGCCGTGCACGGAGTCGGCGCGTTGCTGAAGTCGGGTTGGAGGCCGAAGCGTACGTCTGATGTTCTGCAGTTGGGACGCCGAAGAGGAAGGGCTGATCGGCTCCACGGAATGGGGCGAGCAACATGCAGAAATTTCGACAAGACCGCTGTCGCGTACTTCAACACGGACATGGCCGTTTCCGGCCCGAAGTTTGGAGCGGCCGCTGTGCCCGAGCCTAAAGCAGTTCGTGCGCGACGTGACCAAGAGCGTCCCGGACGCGAACGGCGGCACGGTCTATGAGCAATGGATGAAGTTGAATCGCACCGGTGCGCTGAAAGTTGATTCGCGCGAGACCAGCACCAGCACCTATCGCGCGCCGCTGGCGCCAGCCGGCAGCGATGTTCCGGTCAGCGACCTCGGCAGCGGATCGGACTACACGGTGTTTCTGCAACATCTGGGCGTGGCCTCGACCGACGTTGGCTCGTTTGGGGACTATGGCGTCTATCATTCCGCGTTCGACGACTTTGCCTGGTTCAAGAAATTCGGCGACCCTGATTTCCTCCGCGAGCAGCAGATGGCACGGGTCTTCGGCCTGGAAGCGGTGCGCATGGTCGACATCGACGTTCTGCCCTACGACTTCGAAGAGTACGGAAAAGAGATCGGGAGTTTACATCGAGAAGGCGCAGGCAGCGCGCGAAAGAAGCTTTCGCCGGTCAGATCTCCCGATTTTCAACCAGCGCTGGTGGCGGCGCAACGGCTGGCGGTGGCAGGGGCAAATCTTTCCGCGCGGCAAAAGCATCCCTGCCGGAGCAGTCGCCAGCTTGAATCTGAAGCTGGTTGAGGCCGACCGGGCGCTTGCTCCTTGAAAACGGGGTCCCCGGGACGGCCCTGGTTTCGCCATGCGATCTACGCTCCGGGAAAACGCGCCGGTTACGCGGCGGCGGTGATTCCGGGCGTGAATGATTCGATTGACGACAAGGATTTCGCAGCGACTCAGAAACAGATTTTGGCTCTGACAGATGCACTGAATCGCGCGGCGGGAATTCTGGAGTCGGCCAAGAGTTCCGGTCATTAGCTTCACCTTCGCTCACGTAGGGGTGGGCGAAAAGCTCGGGGAGCGAAGCTCACCCGCCCGGACGAGGGCGTCCGGGCCTACGTGGGCAGGGGTGATCCGCTCTGCTCCGGTGATAAGCTAACTCCCGTTGGGTTGAACATCCCCTTGAACACCGAATCCATCCGCAAACTCTTCGAGCAAGTACGCGCCGGAAAACTGGCGCCTGACGATGCCGTGCAGCAGCTTCGCCATCTCCCGTTCGAAGACCTCGGCTTTGCCAAAGTTGACCATCATCGAGCGCTGCGGGCGGGAATGGCGGAGGTGGTTTTCGGAGAACGCAAGACCCCGGCGCAGGTAGCGGCGATCTTCCAGCGGCTCGCCAAGCACGGCAGCAACGTCCTCGCCACTCGCGCGACCAAAGAGCAATTCGCAGCGGTGAAAAAAGTTGTCCGCGGGGCCAAGTTCGAAGCGGCCGCCCGGGCGATTGTCCTGCGCCGCGACCGCAAACTGTACGGCAAGGGGGTGATTGCCGTCGTCTCTGCGGGGACCAGCGACATTCCTGTGGCCGAAGAGGCTGTGGTCACGGCCGAACTCATGGGCAACAAGGTTGAGCGAATCTACGACGTTGGAGTGGCAGGGATCCACCGTTTGCTGGCGCAGCAGAAAGTCCTGCGTGAGGCGCGCGTGGTCATTGTGTGCGCGGGCATGGAGGGCGCGTTGCCCAGCGTGGTCGGAGGCCTGATCGGCGCCCCCGTCATTGCTGTTCCCACCAGCGTGGGTTATGGCGCGGCGTTTGAGGGGTTGGCGGCGCTGCTCGGCATGATGAACTCCTGCGCTTCGAATGTCAGCGTGGTCAACATCGATAATGGCTTTGGAGCCGGATACGTCGCTTCGCGGATCAACCGGCTGTAGCGATTTGCAAAATTTATGTGAACGCTATCCCGACGGCCTTGCATCTAAGCGGAAAGGAGTAAAATTCCCATTGATGTGACCGTCTGTGGACGGGAGGGCGTTGTGGTTTCGAAATGCGCCAACCCCGAGTGCGCTGCACCGTTCCGTTACTTCCACGTGGGAAAGCTGTATCGCCTTGAAACCGAAGCGGGAGTGGACCGCCGCCGCAGCCTGGGCAACGATGAGGAAAAGAAAAACCTCCGCCGCATCGAGTTCTACTGGCTCTGCGAGAATTGCGCCAGCCGAATGACGCTGGTCTTTGAGAAGGGCGTGGGCGTCTCAGTGCGGGAAACGGTGCTGAGTCAGGCTGTCGGGTTTTGAATACTTCCCGGTAAGCGCGTACCAGCGGATCTTCAGCACTTCCCCGAACATGCGGATGCCGTCACGCAGGGGATGCAGCCGCGTCCCTCCCACGTGCGCCCACGTGACTGGCACTTCCTGCACCCTCAAGGCCGCGCGGCGGGCCAGGTATAACAACTCCGGATCAAATCCCCAGCGCTCAATCTTCTGCAACGGAAAAATCGCGAGCGCCGCGTCGCGCGTAAAGGCCTTGAATCCGCACTGCGTATCTTTAAAATTCAGGCCGAGCAGCATGCGCAATGCGAGATTGAATAACCGCCCATAGAACTGGCGCAGGAGTGATTGCCGGTGCGTCTGGGTTTCTGGCTGCAGCCAGCGCGATCCGATGGCAATGTCCGCGCCTGCCTCGATCGCCGCAAAGAGTTTCACCGCTTCTTCGATCGGCGCAGAAAGGTCAGCGTCGCTGAACAGCAATACTTCGCCCTTGGCATTCAACATGCCGTTGCGAACGCTGTATCCCTTGCCGCGATTACCGGGGTTCTCGATCAGGCGCAGTTCGGGATGGGTTTGGGCGCAGGATCGAACCAGATCCGCCGTTGCGTCGCGCGAACCATCATTCACCACTAACACCTCGGCATCCCAGCGCTGAGTAGCGATGTAGCTGAGTACGCGATCCAGGGTTGCCCCTACACGCGCAGTTTCGTTGTAGGCGGGAATGATGAAGCTGTATTTGGGCATCACGCGTCGGCCGACCGCCGTCGATGAGGGCGGCGCAACTATGAGAAGGTATCACGGGTTAACGGAAGGAGGAATGCCGGTCCGCACAGTATAGAATGAATGCGAACTTGGATTTGCCCACCCGTCGGGAGGTTGCATGCCTACCAGGAAAGTCATTCTGCGGGCGTTGCTCGCCCTGCTTATCTGCGGCTACGTCGCGCCCGCTCAACTTCTTAATAAGGGCAATGCACCGCCGCCTCCCTCAATGTCCGCCCCATCAGCGCCTCCGGATTCAACCCCTACCTTCAAGTCCAGCAGCCGCCTGGTGGTGGTTGACGTGGTGGTCACCGACCGAGAGGGGAATCCCATCGCGGGACTCGACAAAAGCAACTTTACGGTCATGGAAGACGGCAAAGTGCAAGCGGTCCAGGCCTTCGAGCCTCACGTGCCGGTTAAACAGATGGCCGCCGTCCCGGATATCCATCTGCCGCCTGGTGAGTTCACCAATTTCCCCAAGCAGGCCGCCAACAGCGCCGTCAACGTTGTCTTGTTCGACATTCTGAATACGCCGACTGATGATCAGCTATTTGCGCGCCAGGAGATGATCGAGTTTCTGAAGACGCTGCCGCGCGGCCAACCGGTTGCACTGTTCACCCTGGGCTACGACCTGCGGATGGTCGCCGGGTTCACCACCAATACCGATGACTTGATTGCTGCAGCCGAGAAAATCCGCCCCGGCGTCTCTGCCTTGCTGGACACCGAGAAGGATATGCAGGCCGAAGATCACATGAATAGCGTGCTTTTTCCACCCGTCGGTTCGAGTTCTGTGGGCCCCCCCCCGGGCTCCGGCGGAGCTCCGATCGCCGCTGGCGGAAATTCCATGGGCCCTCTGGGCGCAGGCGCACCGCAAGACGCAGTCAATCCAGGCGGCGCGCTTAACATGGGCCAGGCGCTGCAACAGTTCATGAGCGAAACCCGCGTGGTGCGCAACGATGTTCGGGTCGAGAAGACCTTTGAATCCATGGGCGCTCTGGCCCGCGCGCTCTCCGGATACACCGGCCGCAAGAATCTGCTTTGGCTCTCCGAAGGCTTCCCGGCCGGAGTGCTTCCTCGCCGCGAATACTTCCACCCCGACGCCCGCAACTATCTCTGGAATTTCCAGAGATATTCCGGCCTGCTGGAAGCCTCGCAAATCTCGGTTTACCCTATCGACATTCGCGGGCTGAAGAACACGACCCTGCAACCCGCCGGGGGCTTCGCCGAGCAGGCTTCTTCGGACCGCCAGAACAGGGATGTGGGAGAGTCCCAACTGATGATGAAGGATGTAGCCGACCAGACCGGAGGCAGAGCTTACTATAACGGCAACGACCTTAAAGGCGCCATGCGGCGCAGCATCGAGCACGGCTCTACTTACTACACGCTGGCTTATTCCCCTCAGAACAGGAAGTGGAATGGAGACTTCCGCCGCATCCAGGTAAAACTGGAGCGTCCCGATACCAAGTTGGATTACCGTCGGGGCTATTACGCGGTACCCGATGACCCCGGCCCCGCCGACACTGCGCGCCGCATGTTGATTGCCGAAATGCAGCCCGGGGTTCCGCAGTCCACCATGCTGCTGCTGCGCGTCAAAGTCAGCCCGCCCGACGCCGCCGGCAAGGTCGCCATTGACTACGGCGTTTACGCCGCAGACATTGCCTTCACCGGAGATCCCGTTAAGCACGCCAAGCTTGAGTTCGTTGCCGTCGCCTGGGACAAGAATGAGAAAGCGGCCGGCGACGTCTCCGAAACTATGGATCTCGACCTCAAGCCGGAGACTTTCCAGAGGGTGATGAACAGCGGGGTGCCTGCGCATCAGGAATTGACGCTCAAGCCAGGAACTTACAAGCTACGGCTTGGAGTGATGGACTACACCAGCAGCAAGATCGGAACGCTGGAGATTCCGGTGACGGTCGGGCCGCGGCAAACCGCGATGAAGTAGTCTGGCTGCTTCTCGCAAGCGCTAGGCCACTTGCCGCTGCTTTTCCAGCATGGAAAAGAACTCCGCGACTAGCTCTTCGTCCCACAATCCGGAACGGGCTTCGTCGCGCATGGTGATTGCCGCCTGCTCATGGCTTTGCGCCGGCTTGTAGGGACGCGCCGTTCGCAAGGCATCGTAAACGTCAACCACCTGCAGGACGCGCGCCAGTACGGGAATTTCACGCCCTTTCAGCCGGTCGGGATATCCGCTGCCGTCAAAGTGCTCGTGGTGGTTTCGAATGATGGGCAGCACCAGCCGCAGCGACTTCAGCGGCCGGCATATGTTTTCGCCGGTGACCGGATGCCGCTTCATGATCACCCATTCTTCCGGAGTGAGGTTGGCGCCTTTCTTCAGGATTTCGTCCGGGACGGCAATTTTGCCCAGATCGTGGAGGTATCCGCCACGGCGCAGGGCAACGATCTCCTCTTCATCCAGACGAATGTGCCGGCCCAGATTGCTGGCATGGGTCGCCAGCCGCTCGCAATGCCCTTCCGTGTAAGGGTCGCGGCTTTCCACGCTGAGCCCCAAGGTGCACAAGACGGTCTCCGCACTCTCCAGTTCGTCGGTATATTCCTTCAACTTGATCAGCGATTTGACCCGTGCGAAAAGCTCTTCGGGAAAGATCGGCTTGCTCAAGAAATCATCCGCGCCAGCCTCAATCCCCCGCACCCGGTCTTCCCTCTCGCTCAGGCCGGTGATCAACACCACCGGCACCAGGCGGGTGGCGGGGTTCTCCTTCATCTCGCGGCAGAGTTCATAGCCGGACTTACCCGGCATCACCACATCGGAGAGGACCAGGTCCGGCACGCGGCGGAGAATCTCCTGCTCCGCCAGCGCCGCGTCGGAAACCGCAACCACGTCGTATCCGCGCGAGGAAAGCAGTTCCCGCATCAGGCTCATGGTGCTGGGATTGTCATCAACAACCAGAACGCGGGGCATGCGGCGGCGAAGCGAGATGTCGCTTGTGGCCTGGTGGCCGCGGGCGTGAATCGTCGAGAACTTCCGGACTGGGTCCATGGGGAGGGCTCTAGCCAGTCATTGTATGCGAAAAAAACGCTTTGGGGGCAAATGGCGATAAGGGTCGGTAGTGTTCTAATCTGATCGCGTCCAACCTTCGCGTCCTTGGCGGCCTTTCTCAGCGATCTTTGCGGTTAATGTCTTTTCTTGCCTGGCACCGAGAAAAATCAAGAGCCTGTAACCGCAAAGAACGCCGAGAAATCCGCGGGGGTCGCGAAGGACCTAGATCAGGACGCTACTTCAAAGTTAACTTGGCTGCGACCTCCAACCCATTCCTGCGAATTCCCGATTTGGGATCTCGACCACTCGCCATGTTCAGAAGTCCTTGCACTGCCCCTGCCGCTAGTGCTTATCTGGGATGCATGCGAACGCATCTCCGGTCGCTCCTGTGCTTCCTGTTATCGGCGGGCGTCATTCACGCTACTTCGAAGCCGCATGTGGTCACCCTGGGCAAGTGGACCACGGTGAAGTGGATGGCGGGAGAAAACGAAAGCGCTGCGATTGACCTAAAGGTGCGCCCGCTGCTCGTCGATGGCCAGACGAAAGAACTCACCATCGGCCCGCCGCACGATGTGACCGATCGCACCTTCGTGGTGCAGCGCGTCTTCCGTCTGAACGATTCGCTCGCTCAGGAGCCGCGCCCGAGCGCTGGCGATGGGAGCGGGGCGGATGGCTGCTGGGTGAATCGCGGCACCGGCAGAGTGCAGCCCGTTGCTCTGCCGGAGTTCGATCCCTACAATTCCGCGGCCACGTGGTTCCGCGACTACGCCGCCTATTGCGGCGTCTCAGACGACGGCAAGAAATCGTCGGCGATCATCGTGCAACTCGGCCGGCGCAAGCCGCTGCTGAAGAAGCCCTTGGCGGACGCAAACGCGGCATCGCCGCAACCCGGATGCCCGGCTCCGCTCTGGGATCGCTCCCCGGCACGGGTCACTTTCGATCCCAGGAACGAGCAGAAGTTCACCTTCACCGTCCCGACTCGCGCGGTGGACGCAGTCACCGGAGAAGAAAATGCCTCCGAGGAGTAAACCGAATCTACGGCCCATCAGAGCCAGCCAACGCCGGCAACAGCGCCCGCCGCACAACACGAAAGAGCACTATGAGCGCAACTGCCGCTGCCATGAAGATCCACCGCCGCCAGGAATTCCGCTCCTCCGGCGGGGCAGTCAGGCGAGGCGCGAGCGCTGCCCCGAGGCCCAAGCCAGTGATGAAGCCTCCCAAGTGCGCCGCATTAGAGATACCCGGGACCACCGCGCCGAAAAATAAGTTGTATCCGGCAAACAACACCAGACTCTTCAGCGTCGCCCTGATCGCGCCCGGCGCCACCGGGAGCCGCCCGAGATACAGCGCGGCAATCAGAGCACCGGCAATCCCAAAAATCGCTCCCGAGGCCCCCGCTTCCACCGTGGTCGGATGCCACCACAGACCCAGAATGCTCCCGCCAATTCCGCAGGCGGTGTAAAGCAGCGCGTAAGTCCAGCGATCAAAAATCCGCTCCGCCAATGCTCCCAGGTTCCACAAGCACCACATGTTCAGCGCAATGTGGAGGATCCCGATGTGGACGTAATTCGATGTAAGGATTCGCCACGGCTGTGTCCCAATCGTGTACGGCCCGAAGTCCGCGCCCCACTTCACCAACTGACCGAGTTCCGGCCTGGTGAACGAAACCCCGGAGAACACCATGAGAAGGAACACCAACGCGTTGATCCCGACCAGGAGGGTCGTCACTGGCATGCGCTCGATGGCAGCCGATCGGCGTCGGGTAGGCAGAGTCCTTTGCGACGGCGAGCGCGCCTCAATCGCAGCCCGGCACTCGGGGCAGATGTTAAGTTCTCCGGCGGGGACTGGCGCGATTTCTCGGCCGCAGCTTACGCAGGCTGGCATCTGAATATCTTACGTGATCGGGGAAGCTGCGATCCCGTGTGGGTCGGACGCTCCTGTCCGACCCTGCCGGCAGATCTCCACAGCCAGCTTGGCGATCAGCGTAGCGGCACGTCTGAAGACGTGCCCTGATACAAACTGGCAAACCAAAGTCAAAGGCGTCGGACAGGAGTGTCCGACCCACACGCGACGTGGTGACCTCGCAATCATCCGAACGAGCTCAGTCTGCCGCCACCACGGCCTCTTGTCTCTCTGGTTTTTTCGTCACGCTCGAACTGGTCACCACAATCACCGAGGCGATCACAATCGCACTGCCCGCCAGGATGTAGCCGTCAATCTTCTCGTGCAGCACCAGCCATCCAAGAAAAACAGCGACCACGGGATTCACGTAAGCGTAAGTAGAGACTTTCGCGGTGGGAGCGTGGCCAAGAATGTAGATATAAGCGGTGTAGCCGATCAGCGATCCGCCGACGATGAGATATCCGACGGCGGCCAGACCGCGCGTGGTCCAGACCACATGTGCAAAATCATGCTTGAAGAGCGCGATAATCAGGTTACCCATCCCGGCAAAGAACACGTGCCAACTGGTGGCCCCGAAGCTAGGCCCGCCCGACTGCCACTTCTTCGACAGCACCGACCCGAACGCCCAGACGAAAGCGCCTCCGTTGAGCGCCAGCGCATACCAAAGTTCCTTGCGGCCGAGGGCGCCGGTGGCATGCAGATCAGGCCACAACAGGACCACCGTGCCACAGAGGCCAAGTGCTAGTCCCGCCAAGCCCCGGCTTGATACGCGATGGTGGCCGATCAGCAACGAATCCAGAACCAGGAACCAGATCGGCGTAATGGCAATCAAGAGCGCAGCCAAGCCGGTTGGAACGTAAAGCTCGGCGTAGGACAGCGTAAGGTTCCCGCCCACCAGCAGCAGGTTGCCTACGATCGCCAACTGCACCAACTGGCGCGCGCTGTAGCGGATATTCTTCCCCGACACGACGCAGTAAGCCAGCATGATCACGCCCGCGATGGTGAACCGCGTGGCGCACATCAGCGCGGGAGGAATGTGCTCCACGGCAATGCCAATCCCGAGGTAAGTTGATCCCCAGAAGAGATAGACCAGGCCAAAGTTGAGGGCCAGCATGAAGCGGGATGGGGGGGCGGAAGACAAGGAAGACCTCTTAGAGCATATAAGACGAGGAGTGCCGCGTGCGCGATTCAAGAATTGATGCGGGGTCTGTAACCGCAAAAAAGACAAGTTTCGGCGTGCTTTACTTCATAGTATAATGTAAAGCGATGCCCGAAGCCAAACTTTCCACCAAGAACCAGATCGTCATCCCACGCGAGGCACGTGAGGCTTTGCGGGTAAAAGCGGGCGACAAGATCCTCGTCGTGGTCCGCGGCGAGCGGGTGCTGGTTTTACAGAAGCCCAAATCGCATCATGCCGCAATTCGCGGGCTGGCCCAAGGCCGCTATCCGAAGGATCACGTGCAAAAGGAACGCCAAGGTTGGAAGTAGCGCGGCTCGACGCTTTTCTTCGGCGTCACCGTCGCATCGCCCTCGATACGCCCGTCTTTATCTATCAGCTCGAAAATAACCCTCGTTATGTCGGCCTCACGGACCGAGTGTTTTCGTGGCTGGAATCGGCTGGGAGCCGGGGGGTCACTTCTACCATCACGATGACCGAGTTGCTGGTGCAGACTTACCGCGACGGTGACCAGCGGCGGGTGGATGAGTTCTACGGCCTGCTTTCCACCTATCCCAACCTGGAATGGATCGCGCCGAGTCTGGAGATCGCCGACATAGCCGCGCGGATTCGCGCCATCCATGGCCTAAGAACTCCGGACGCCCTGGAAGCGGCTACCGCACTCCAAGCGAGTGTCTCCGGGTTGATCACCAATGATCCAGTTTTCAAGCGAGTCACAGGTCTTGAGGCGATGATCCTGGACGACGTCCTCTAAGGTTGGCCAGTTCGTAATAACGAATGGACACCGCCCAAGGGGGTTACGAAGGCGGTCAGCGCCGGATATAATTGAACCAGTGAGATTCAAGAACCCCAATTCGCACCTGCCGGCCTGCTGGCTGCACATGCTCGTGTGCCCGCGGCGGTATCTGGCAGTGCTGCCTTCTCAAGTGCGTCCCAGCCTCTTCGGTAGCGACTAATTTTAATCCTCCTCAGTCTGTGTGAGGCCGAGGTCCGCTCAAAAGTGGACTTGGCCAACGACCAAAGACGCACGACCAACGACCGTTTTCAGGAGGATTTCATGACCACCAAGACCATGACCGGCGCCGTGATTGACGGGCCAAAAATTAAGACCGCCCTTCCCGGGCCCAACGCCAAGCGCGTTCTCGCCGGCGATGATCAATTCATTTCGCCGTCCTACACCCGCTCCTATCCGATGGTGGCCAAGCAGGGGCGCGGCATTGTCGTTACCGATGTGGACGGCAACGAGTTCTTTGATTTCTCATCCGGCATTGCCGTGACTTCCACCGGCCACTGCCATCCTGATGTCGTTGCGGCGATTCAAAGGCAGGCCGCCGAGTTGATTCACATGTCGGGCACAGATTTTTACTACGAGAGCCTGGTCACGCTGGCTGAACGGCTTTCGAAGATCGCACCGATGGCGGGACCGCATCGCGTGTACTACGGCAACTCCGGCGCAGAAGCGGTCGAGTGCGCTTTAAAGCTGGCCCGTTATCACACCAAGCGGCAGAACGTGATTGCATTTTTCGGCGCATTCCACGGGCGAACCATGGGAGCGCTCTCTCTCACCGCCTCAAAGCCGCAACAGAGGCGGCGATTCGGGCCTCCGCTTCCGGGCGTGACCCACGTACTTTATCCCGATGTCTATCGCAAAGGCGAGCAGGATGCGATGGCGTGCGCACGATTCATCGAAGACAAGGTTTTCAAGACGACGGTGCCGCCTGAAGAAGTGGCCGCGATTTTCGTCGAGCCAGTACAGGGCGAAGGCGGATACGTTCCGGCGCCAACCGTCTTCATGCAGGAGCTGCGGAAGATTTGTGATCGCCACGGAATTTTGTTGGTCGCTGATGAAGTCCAGAGCGGCGCCGGACGCACAGGAAAATGGTGGGCCATCCAGCACACCGGAGTGGAGCCCGACATTATCTGCATGGCAAAAGGCATCGCCTCTGGCATGCCGCTCGGAATCACGCTCTCGAAAGCAGAAATCATGGACTGGGTGCCGGGATCGCATGCGTCCACATTCGGAGGCAATCCGGTCTGCATCGCGGCGTCGCTGGCTACGATTGACGTGATCGAGCGCGACAGCTTGCTGCGCAACGCGGAAGAGGTTGGCAATCACATGCTGAAACGCATGGCCGATTGGCCGGCGAAGCATCGCCTGGTCGGCGAAGTGCGCGGGCGTGGTCTGATGGTCGGCGTGGAACTTGTCACCGATAAGCAGACCAAAGTTCCGGCCTCCGCGGAGCGCGACCGCGTGGTCGAGCTGGCCTTCGAGCGCGGCGTGCTTTTCCTCGGCTGCGGCGCCAGTACTATTCGCATCGCGCCTCCGCTGATCACAAGTAAGGATCAGGCGGACGTGGCGATCGATGTCCTCGAAGAATGCATCGCCCTAACGGGGAAATAGAATCGCGCGTGTAGGGGCGGACGCCCTCGTCCGCCCCCCGAGCACCGCTCGGGCCGAGTAGGCGAGCCAACCGGACAAGGGAGTCCGGGCCCACGTAGTTTTATCCACAGCTTTCGGTTGTGACTTCGTCACAGCGCTCGACTGCGAAGGCGGCGTAGCCTTGAACTATGCTCCCCGCTCGTTTCACCCAGACCATGCTCCGCGGCCTGGATCGCGTGATCGCCAAAATCCCGGCGGAGGCTCAGCCTCCCGCGCACCAGCGCACCGGCCGCCGCGGCGAGGAAGAAGCTTATTTCTATCTGCGGCAGCGAGGGTACGTAATGGTGGCGCGCAACTTTCGCACAGCGCGGCATCACGGCGAGATTGACCTGATCGGCTGGGACAAGGACGTGCTTTGCTTTGTCGAGGTCAAGACCCGCACCACGCGCGACGTGAAACCGGCTGAGGCGGCGGTGGACCGGGAAAAGCGCCGGGCGATCCGCACCGTGGTTCGCGACTATCTGCGTCTGCTGCCCGAGCGGCAGTTTCCCGAGCCTCCACAGTGGCGGTTTGACGTGGTTACCGTGTATTACGAAGGCGGGCTGAGCCATCCGACTTTTGAAATATTTCAGAATGCCGCGCTCTCGTCGTAAAATAACTTCACCCCGGGTGGCAGCGGGTTGGAGGAAACGATTACTTGCCCGAACTCAGAAAAGACCCCATCGTCGGCCGCTGGGTCATTATTTCGACCGACCGTGCCAAACGCCCAACTGACTTTACCCGCGATGCCGTAACCATGAAGGGCGGATTCTGCCCTTTCTGCTACGGAAACGAAAGCAAGACTCCGCCGGAAATCCAGGCCTACCGGCCCAACCAGAACGGCGGGCCGCCGGCGCAACGCGACACTCCCGGGTGGACAGTGCGCGTAGTGCCGAACAAGTTTCCTGCGCTCGGAATCGAAGGGACGCTCAATCGTCAGGCCGAGGGCATGTTCGACAAGATGAACGGCATCGGCGCGCACGAAGTGATCATTGAAACCAACGATCACAACGCGACGCTGGCCACTCTGCCTCCGAAAAAAATTGAAGACGTGCTGTGGGCGTTTCGCGACCGTATTCTCGACCTGAAAAAAGACAAGCGCTTCAAATACATTTTGATTTTCAAAAACCACGGCGAGGCAGCAGGGGCGTCACTGGAGCACGCGCACTCGCAGTTGATTGCGCTGCCTATCGTGCCCATCTACGTGGCCGAGGAGATCGAAGGCGCCAAGCAGTATTACATCTACAAAGAGCGCTGCGTTTTCTGCGATATCGTGCAGCAGGAGACCGAAGCGGGCATTCGCGTCGTCGCCGAGAATGACGACTTCCTCACCATCGCTCCGTACGCCCCGCGCTTTCCTTTTGAAACCTGGATCTTGCCGAAGGAGCATGAGTCGGCGTTCGAGAACTCGTCGTCGCACATGTTCGAGAACCTGGCCAAGGCGATCCACGTGCTGCTGAACAAGGCGAATCAGGTGCTGGACAGCCCTCCGTATAACTTGGTGATCCACAGCTCGCCAACGCAGGATTCGATCAACGAGCACTACCACTGGCACATCGAGTTCATGCCCAAACTCACTAAGACGGCGGGATTCGAGTGGGGAACGGGTTTCTACATCAATCCCACGCCGCCGGAAGAAGCGGCGAAGTTCTTGCGCGGGGCGACGGTGGAAGAACCGGCGACGGCGCGGTAGCAAGGGCGGCGCAAGTCAAAAGCATTTCACCGCCGAGTGCGCAGAGAACTTTCTTTCTTGAGATTTTCTTGGCGACCTCGGCGTGCCCGGCGGTAAAGTCTTAGTGGGAGTCTTCGTACTCTTCGTGCCACGCCATCTGAATGGCTTCCAGCTTGCCTTCGCTCGACTTTTTGGGATCGTCCTTGAACTCGGGCAGTTCAGTCACGAAGCGGTGCAGATCGGTGAAGCGGACGGTGAGCGGATCGGTTTCCGGATGCTTCTCGGAGAGAAGAATTCCGATGTCTTCCGCGGTGTCCCAGGTTAGGTCTTTGGGCATGAGGGCTCCTGAAACAGTTTCGAGTTTCCGGTTTCAAGTTTCAAATGCGCTTCATCGGTTCCGAGCCACCCGAAACCTGAAACTCGAAACTCGTTCAGTGTTCTTCCGAAATGTAATTCCGATTCCACGCCGGAATTTCCACGACGACCTTGCCCGGCTTGGTGATTACGGCCTGGCATCCCAGGCGCGAGTTGAGTTGCAGGTCGGCGGCCATGTCGAGGCGGTCGGCTTCGTCGTCGTCCATCTCGGTGAGGTTCTGCGCGCCTTCTTTGACCCACACGTGGCAGGTGGTGCAGGCGCAATTGCCGCCACAGGCGTGGTCGAGGCGAATGCCGTTGTTCAGCGCCACGTCGAGAATCGACTGCTCTTTGCCGTGGTCTTTGTAAGGCAACTTGCCGTGCTCGAACTGCACGGTCTTGCCTTCGGGAAGGAATACGACTTCGACCGTGTTTTCGCCGGGAGCGTCCATGGTTGCGGTGCCTGCGGATTGTAACTTCTCTTCTGCCATTTTGCTCCTCCCTCAGTGTGCAGTGAGCCTCTGCAATCAAAAAACTTTAACCACAGAGGGCACAGAGATCACAGAGGACTACTTGAATTCCGCTTTGCCCACGGGATGCGGTGCGCGGTGGGCCTTCGCCCAAGCCGGTCTCATCCATATTCTTGCCTTTGAGCGCGGTGGTGACGGCGGTGTCCATCATTAGTTCTGCGAGACGCATGGTGCCCTGATTCAGGGCGTCAATCGCGTTGCGAATAGCCTGATGGTCGTCCGCCTGCTCGGTTTCGCGCAATGCACGCTCCAGTTTTGCGATGCGCTGTTTCTCGTCGGTGGTGAGCTGTCCCCACGCCGGACTTTTCTTGCCTTTGTCGAGCGCGGCGAGAATCGTCTGCACTTCGTTGCGAGCTTCGATGATCTGGCGCTGGCGGAAATCTTCTTCGGCCTGGTCGAAGGATTCGAGAATCATGCTCTCGACCTGATCGTCGGTCAGACCGTAGCTGGGCTGCACTTCGATCTCGGCCGCTTTGCCGCTGCGCTGCTCGCGGGCGGAAACGTGCAGGATCCCATTGGCGTCGATCAGAAACTTCACCTCGATGCGCGGCATCCCGGCGGACATCGGCGGAATGCCTTTCAGATCGAAGCGCGCCAGCGACCGGCAATCCTTCGCCAGTTCGCGTTCGCCTTGCACCACGTGGATGGCAACGTTGGTCTGGCCGTCAACCTGCGTGGTGTAATGCTGCGTCGCGGACGCAGGGATGGTCGAGTTGCGCAGAATGATTTTGTCGGTGACGCCACCGGCGACTTCGATGCCCAGCGAAAGCGGAGTCACGTCGAGCAGCAGCATATTCTCCGTGGCCTCGGAACCTCCGGAAAGAATGTTGGCCTGCACCGCCGCGCCGAGTGCGACGACTTCATCGGGATTCAGGTCGGTGTGCGGCTTGCGCTGAAATAGCTGCTCGACCAGCGCGCGAACTCTGGGGATGCGAGTAGATCCGCCGACCAGAACGACTTCGTCAATCTGCTCCGGCTTCAGGCCCGCATCTTTCAGCGCCTGCTTGCAGGGAGCGATGGTGCGGTCGATCACCGGCGCGGCGAGTTGTTCGAACTGCTCGCGTGTGACCTCGCGCTGATAGCGTTTTCCGCCGGGAAGTTCGATGTCCAACTTCGTGCGATTCCTGCGAGGAAAGCGCAATCTTGGCCTCGATGACCGCCTTGCGAATTCCGGCCACGACCTCGCCGTTGCGGGAGACATCCATTCCGAGGTCGCCGCGAATGTCGTCGAGCGCGATGCGGATTAGCAGGTTGTCGATGTCGTCGCCGCCGAGATGGGTGTCGCCGTTGGTGGCGATCACTTCGAAGATGCCGTCGTGCAGGCGGAGAATGGAAATGTCGAATGTTCCGCCGCCGAGATCGTAAACCGCGACGATTCCGTTCTGTTTTTTGTCGAGACCATACGCAAGCGACGCGGCAGTCGGCTCGTTCACCAGGCGGAGAACTTCGAGCCCGGCGATGCGGCCGGCATCTTTGGTGGCCTGGCGCTGCGCGTCATTGAAGTATGCGGGAACGGTAATGACCGCCTTGGTGACCGGAGCGCCGAAGAAGCGCTCGGCATTGCGCTTCAGCTGGCGCAGAATGTACGCAGAAATCTCGGGCGGCGTGAAACTCTTGTCGCCCAGCTTGATGCGCAGGACTTCGCCGGGGGCGAGATCGTCGGCCAGGCGAAAGGGGAACAGGCCGAATTCGTCCTGAATGTCTTCAACCCCGCGTCCCATGAGGCGTTTGATCGAATATACGGAGCGCTCTGGAGTCTCGATCAAATATTTGCGGGCAGCGTTGCCGACGATGATCTTTTCGTTTTCATCGAGCGCGACCACCGACGGAACGAGGTTCACCCCGTCCTCGCCCGGAATTACGACGGGCGAATCCCCCTGCATGAACGCCACCAACGAGTTGGTGGTGCCGAGGTCGATGCCGACGATGCGGTTGGTAGTCATGAATGCTGCTTTAGTTAGCGAGCACTTAGCTCTTAGCTCTTAGCTCTTAGCGGTCGCGATTTGGCTAAATGCCAATAGCCGATGCTAAGTGCCGGTTTCCAACGCTTCATTCACATCCCTAACCAAATTCCTGATATAGCTGCGGCGGTTCAGCAAGTCCACCATCTGGTCGCGGACTTTGCGACTTTCGCGTTTCGTTGCCGGAATCTGCGGCAGTGTCCCAGGCATTCCAGTACCGCTGCAATTCTTCGAACAGCGACGCCAATTTCGCTTCCAGCGCGGTTTTGTGCTGCTGCAATTCCGCGACTAGCGCTGGATCCTCTTCGCCCAGTTTCTTATTGGCGCGGAGTTCTTCAAGCTGCATATTCAGTTCAAAGACTTCTTCGAGCAGATCCGGCGGCACGATTTGCTTCTTCTCGCCGGTCTGGCGTGCGGCCTCGGTCGCGGCTTTTGACTGGCCTTCGAGTTCAACGCCTTCGAGCTTCAGCAAATATTCCGTGCGCCGGATCGGATCTTTCAGAATGCGATAGGCGTCGTTCAGCCGCGAGCTTTGCTCCAGACTCCATTCCTGTTCCTGCGGATCGTGGCCGGCGTTGGCGTCGGGATGCAGCTTGCGGCTTAGCGCGTAGAAATTTCCGCTCCAGGGCAGCGGTGTCGATGTTCAGCTTTCGCGGCAGGCCGAAGAAGGTGAAATAGTCCACCGGCTTCGGCGGCTGCACTCTGCCGCAGGACTGGCAGAACTGCGCGGCGCGCATGTCGCCGCACGACCAGCAGTTCTGCTCTGCCGTTAGCACCGTCATTTTGGTTTCGGTAGCCATTAAATCTTTTCAGCCGACACTGCTTCCGCGCAACATCGGCAAAGTGAGAACACAGGCTCGCGGGCGAGGGCCCCGTTCGACTTCGCTCAGGGCGGGTCCGCACCACACTGCAAGATCGCACTACGAGAATGACGTTCCGCAGCCGCAGGATTTGTTCGCGTTCGGATTTACGAAGGCGAAGCCTTGCTGCATCAGGGTCTCCTGATAATCGAGCGTCATTCCATGCAGATAGATGAACGACTTCGGGTCCACGAAAACGCGCACGTCGGCGAACTGGAAAATGCGGTCGCGCTCGCGAGGCTGGGAATCGAAGCGGATGTTGTAGCTCAGGCCCGAGCAGCCGCCGCCCTGCACGCCCACGCGCAAACCGCCCTGCTCCGGCGACACGCCTTCCTTGGCCATGGCCGAGCGGATCTTCTCGATCGCGCGGTCGGTGACCTGGATGCCCTTGGCGGGCGCCGAAGTCGTCGGTTTTGCGGGTTCTGGCGTAATCGTGGTCATGTTTTTCTAAAACACACGCGACTGCTCCACCTTTTCGCGACGACGCGAGCGGGCGGGAAGCTAACTACCGCGCTTCGGCTGCAACCGGCGACCGCCGAACGTCTGCTTCTTCTTCCAGTCGCCGATGGCCGCGCGAATCGCGTCTTCCGCCAGCACCGAGCAGTGAATCTTCACCGGCGGCAGCGCCAGTTCCTTCACGATCTCGGTGTTCTTGATCGTCCAGCGCCTCGTCGATGGTCTTGCCCTTGACCCATTCAGTCGCGAGCGAAGACGAAGCAATCGCCGAGCCGCAGCCGAAGGTCTTGAACTTGGCGTCTTCAATGACGTTGGTTTCAGGGTTGACCTTGATCTGCAGCTTCATGACGTCGCCGCATTCCGGCGCGCCCACCAGGCCCGTGCCCACGTCGGAGCTCTGCTTGTCCATGGAGCCGACGTTGCGCGGATTGTTGTAGTGATCGATTACTTTTTCGCTATATGACATTTGGTACTCTCCGAGGTCCATAAGGTTTCAGTGTTTCAATGTTTCAAGTTTCAAAACCAAAATCGTTCGTTTCGCAGGCCATCAACTTTGCAACCTTGAAACCTGCGAAACTTTGAAACCTGCTTTATTCTCCTGCCCACTTCACACTCTTCAGATCAATTCCTTCTTTCGCCATCTCGTAGAGCGGCGAAAGTTCGCGCAGGCGCTGCACGGTTTCGGTGACGCGCGCGGCGACGTAGTCCACTTCGGCTTCGGTGTTGAAGCGGCCGAGTCCGAAACGGATCGAGCTGTGCGCCAAATCGTCGCCGGTGCCCAGGGCCTTCAATACATACGATGGCTCTAGCGTCGCCGAGGTGCAGGCCGAGCCGCTCGAAACCGCGATGTCGTTGATGCCCATCAGCAGCGACTCGCCTTCCACATAAGCAAAGCTGATGTTCAAGTTCTGGGCAGGCGGTGCTCCCACGAGCCATTGATGTAAACCTCGTCGAGGCTTCCCATGATTTTGTCGCGCAGGCGATTGCGCAAACCCGCCATGCGGCAGGATTCCTGCGGCATCTCTTCGTAACAGATCGCGGCCGCTTTGCCGAGGCCGGCGATCCCGGGCACGTTCAGCGTTCCGGAACGCATGCCGCGCTCGTGCCCGCCGCCGTCAATGATCGGCGAGATCTGCACTCGCGGACTCTTGCGCCGAACGTACAGCGCGCCCACGCCTTTCGGGCCGTACATCTTGTGGCCGGAAATCGAAACCAGGTCCAGGTTCTGCTTGATGACATCCATCGGCACTTTGCCGACGTATTGGGTCGCATCGGTGTGGAAGATCACGCCCTTCTCGTGACAAAGCTTGCCGATTTCGGCGATCGGCTGCAGCACGCCGATTTCGTTGTTGGCGGCCATGATGGTCACCAGGATGGTCTTGTCATCCATGGCGCGCTTCGAGTCGTCGAGATCAACCAAGCCGTCTTTCTGCACGGGCAAATAGGTCACGCGATAGCCGTATTTTTCGAGGCGCTTGCAGGTATCGAGTACCGCCTTGTGCTCGGTGACCGCGGTGATGATGTGGTTGCCCTTCTCGCGGTACATTTCGGCGACGCCTTTGATGGCGAGGTTGTCGCTCTCGGTGGCGCCGGAAGTAAAGACGATCTCTTTCGGGGTCGCGCCAATCAGCTTGGCGATGCGTTCGCGCGCGGTCTCGACCGCTTCTTCGCCGGCCCATCCGAAGGAATGGTTGCGGCTGGCGGCGTTGCCGAACTTGTTGGTGAAATACGGCAGCATCTCTTCGAGCACCCGCGGATCAACCGGCGTGGTCGCGTGGTTATCCATGTAAATGGGCAGGGTCACACCGTGGCCGTTGGTCGGCTGCTTGGTCGCTGCTACTTCGGGGAGTGTCGTCGCGCTCATGTTTGCCTCTTTCAGATCAGTTTCAAGTTTCAGGTTTCGAGTTTCAAAACCTGCTTGAGTACTTCTAGTTTCGGATTCTCACCAGCTCCGCGTTCATTTCCGCGGCGGGCTCGCTAACTTCGTCTTCTTCTTTCATGTGCGATATCTTGATGCGGCGCAGCACCTGCTCGATGCTGTCGTTCACGCGGCGCAGCGGCTCGCGAATGGTGCAGCGACCGACTTGATCGCATTCGCCGCGCACGGTAATGCACGACGTGATAAACAAAGGTCCATCGATGGCACGAATCACTTCGAACGCCGAAATTGTTTCCGCGCTGCGTGCCAGGACGTATCCGCCGTTGGTGCCGTGTTGCGAGTGCAAAAGACCGGCTTTCACGAGGCGCTGAAGAATCTTCGCCAGGGCCTCGGGCGGAATGCCGTAACTGGCGGCGACATCCTTCGCGCTGCATGCGCCTTCATGCGCATGTTCGGCCAGGTGCTTCATGGCCATAAGCCCGTAGTCGGCCTTCTTGGTTAATTTGAGCATGTTAAGTTCAGCATGTTGGCTGCGGCCGTGCCATATCCGACTTAACTGGTCGGATATTTAGATCCTACAGAGACTGATGGCCAGGCACAAGCCTCGACAGCGAATGGCAGCCCGCCGCAGTGAGTGGTAATCCCAAGCGGATGAATGGGTTGCAGGTTGACGACCCTTTTGGTCGGATATTTTATATTCTTCGATTCCGATCGGCCAGAAATCCTGTTCCATCGGCGAAGGTAAGCACCAATTTCAGGGCTTGACAAGCGGCGGTTTCCAGCGAAAAATACGCAAATTCCGGCTGATCGCGATCGGGGACCCAAAAAGCCGGAGTCTATGACTTCATTCCGCCGTCCATGACTCCTTCCGGTTCGACCCCAACACCCGAAAAAAGCAGCAACGCAGCCCCATGCAAACATCCGCGCGTGCGCGTTGTGGCCCGCGAAGAGGACGCGGAATTTGTGGAATGCCTGGAATGCAGCGAGGTGTTCGAGTCCAGCGAATTCAGGGACATGAGCATTGAAGAGAGCAAGGCGGAAGAGATCTAGCCATCAGCCATCAGGTAAATCCCTCCGCGCTTTCCGCGCCCACGACACAGGACATTTTCAGAATGAAGCTTGTGGCGACTTGGTTTTCCTCATGGCTGACGGCTGATGGCTACTTCAGCGCCAGCCCCACTTCCGCCGAAAAATCCATCGGCGCGAAATCGCCGGTCACAAATTTTGGATAGGCGGCGGCAGCAATCATGGCTGCGTTGTCAGTCGAAAGCGGGCGTGATGGAAAGAACACCGGTATTCCTTCTTTTGCGGCTTCACGTTCGAAGGTCTGGCGAAGTTCGTGGTTGGCGGCTACGCCTCCGGTTACGAATAATGTCGCCACGTCGCAGGCGCGCGCGGCGGTCAGCGTCTTGCCGATCAGATCTTCAACCAGCGCGCGTTGGAAGGACGCGATCAGATTGAGGGTTGGCTGGTCGCAATTGGCTAGATAGTCTTCGAGCTTGGGCTTGGCAATGGCGGCCAGAGCTTTGCGGCGGGCTTCGATCGATGGCTTGAGATTGTGCGTTTCCACGTGGCGCAGAACCGCCGTTTTGATTCCGCTGTAGGAAAAATCGAATCGCGGACAGGGGTTGTCGACCCCGCGTTCTTGCGCCGCCACAGACTCGGCTGCCCCACCGTTTGCGGTTTTCAAAGGGTGGGGATCGTGAACGCTTGCGCCACCTTTGCCCGCTTTTTGTGAGGGAGCAGCCGTCCTTCGGTCCGGATGCTTAAGTTGCGAAAGCGAAAACCTCACTGCCCGCGGATCTCCGTGCGCCGACAACCGGTCGATCAAGGGGCCCCCTGGATATCCCAGGCCCAACACACGGGCAACTTTGTCGAAGGCCTCGCCGGCGGCGTCGTCGCGAGTGTGGCCGATATTTTCGTACGACCAGGTTTCGACGTTCTGCTGTGCTAAATAAAGATGCGTATGTCCGCCGGAGACAACGAGCGCGAGTAGTGGGAAGCGCAAGTCGCGATTTCCCTTTTGCCGCTCTTCGAGCAACACGGCATGAATGTGGCCTTCGAGATGATTCACGGCAATCAGCGGCTTCTCGAGCGCGAAGGCCAGCGCCTTAGCGTAACTGATTCCGACCAGCAGCGCTCCCGCGAGGCCCGGGCCTTGCGTTACAGCGAGCGCGTCGATGGATTCGTAGGTTCGACCAGCATCTGCCAGCGCCTGGCGGACTACCGGAACAATGGCCCGCAGATGTTCGCGTGATGCCAGCTCGGGAACCACTCCGCCGTAGGGCTGATGCACCGCAATCTGCGACGCCACCACGCTCGACAGAATCTGCTCACCCGAGCGCACCACAGCCGCCGCAGTTTCGTCGCAGGAGCTTTCAATTGCGAGGATGTAGGCGTCGGGCATGGGATCGTTCAATGAGCGGTCCAATGTTCAAATCCTATAACAATGGCCGCATGGACAGCGGAACCTCGCTGATCATCTCCGCGCCAATTCGGGCTCTTGATCGCGCCCTCCTTAGTGATTTATTCTGCGTTTACACCGGAAAGGAGGTGGTCTGATGACGACAAGTTCTGACTGTAGTGGCAGTAGAGGCAAAAGACCAGGTGAGGTGGCTGCGACTTAGGGCGGTTGCTCTGAGAAGCTTCGCAACTCGACCGGTGAGTTGGATGGACGCCGTCGGCGTAAGGTCGCGCCGGAGGCTTTCATGAGTCAGACCCGGAGTTCGTAGAAGTGGCCACGCTTTAGCGCGGTCCCCAGTCGCGGTGATGAGCCGCGGCGGGGCACATAGAGCGACCACCTCTTGGTCAACCCAAACAGTCCACCGGGCGGCCCGCAGCGCAAGCTTGCGGGCCGTTCTATTTTTCAGTAGGGTCCGCAGGTTCTTATGCGGAGTCACCACCGTGCCGTGACTCAGGGCTTCTTCGCCGCCGTAGCGGCGTCAGCGATAGGATTCGATTGCATAGCGTTCAATGGCTGAAGCTGCAACCTACATGCTGACTGCGCGCAGGAGACGGTGCCAATGCGTACGACCTTGATCGAGGAGATGTCGGGAAACTTAACCGGGAACTCGACCTTTTGCAATTTTTCGCCGACGGCGCGCAGGGACTCATCGCCATCCAGGAACTGAACACGATCGGGCGCGTTGGTATTGTCGAATAACAGAGCGAATCGCGCTGAGGCAGGCTGTGAAACCAACTGCGGCAGGGGAAGCGTGCGCGCCTTTTCCAATTCCGCGGCCGCGCGGGAAAGTTCCTGATCTACATTCGCCGAACCCATCTTGGTCAGTTGCTCGCGAGAATCCTGGGCCTGCTGCCCGCCGGCCGCCGCGGCCAGCGCGTACATGTGCCGCGCGCGGTCGCGCGCTCCGGTTTTCTGGTAAACATGCGCCAGCCGGTTTGCGACGGTGCCGGACTGACTGAGCGTCCAGGCGGCTTCGAGAAATTGCGTCGCCTCGAGCGTTTCTCCCTGAAGAAACCGCGCCCATCCCATCCGCGCCCAGGAGAGAGAAACCATGTCCATCGCCGCGAAAGCGTTGGCGTCGGGGCGGTCGTATTCCCCGGAGTCGAATTGGTCTCCCAGGCTGCTCAAGTTGGTTTCTGCATCGTGTTCAGCCTGGCTGGGGTCAACGTCGTCGCGCAAAGCTGCCGCAAAAAAATCCTTTTGCGTGGCCGATACCGTGCCACCGGTCAATCCGGTCATGATGGCCTCGGCCTGTTTGGTTTCTCCGAGCCGGGAATACACCTGGGCCAGCGCCATTTTCACTTCCGAGTCTTCAGGAGGAAATGACGCGGCAGCTTCAAGTTCGGTGCGGGCTTCAGGGTCACGCTTGAGTTGCACGAGGAGCAATCCGAGCTGCTTGTGCGCGGCTTTTTCGGAAGGCGCAACCTCGATTTGCTTTCGATACGCGGCCACCGCATCGTCAAAATAGCCAAGTTGCTGTAACTGCGCCGCCAGTTCGCCGTTGGCGTGAGCATGGTATGGATCGACTTCCACCTGCTTCTTAAATGCTGCAGCGGCTTTCTCGGGCTGGTTCAATCCTGCGTAGGCTTGCCCCAACTGCTCCCATCCTTCTTTGGTTGTGGGTTCCTGGTCCGCAGCGCGCTGCAAGAGAGCGGCGGCGGTGGTGTAGTCCTGGCGCTTCAGGGCAGATTGTCCGGCGTCGCGAAGTTCGGAGGAAGTGCCCTTCATCTCCGCGGCGGACGCCAAAGCGGCAGCGGAGGGCTTGGTAATACTGCACCATGGCGTCTCCTCCACCGCGCTGTTCGTCACATTGTGGAAGGACTCATAATCAGCGCGACGGATCGCAGGGAGTTCATGTACTTTGAGCACCATGTGGCGCTCGGCGTCCAGGATGTTCTTGGACAGCTTGTATGACGAGGAGTATTCGCCGTAATCGCGCGTGACACTCACATCGGCCGGAACGTGCACGCTGAAGTTCGGCGGGAACTCGGCGTGCAAGTGGTAGACGCGCTCTTCGGCTGGCCCGACATCGACGGGTTCAGTGGCATGTTTCTTGCTCGCCTTAGGGACGCGTCCGCCGGAAATGGGTGGCAGCAATTGAAAATTCACCGAGCTGGGGACCTTGAAGTAGTCTGCCTTATGCAGGCGATAGCTGAGGTGAAAAGGCTTGGCGGTGTTCTCAATCGCTTCTATCTTTACATCTGATACGTCACCTTGCAGTCCCCACCCCCGCGAAAATATTTCCAGCAAGCGTCCCCAGTTCGTCTCGGGAACTTCGCGAAAGGCCGCGCGTATGGGCCAGTCATCATCCCCAGTAGCGGTTACATCGATGTTTGCGTCCATGGCGCCAAGTTCGCTGAGCTTCACGTCCAGGTTCAGTTTGGTCAGGTTCTTGACCGGAGATTCGGCCGGAGTGCGGCGCAAGCCTCCAAAGGTGTCGTCGGACGCGATGACGGCTTGCTTGTTTCGCAAGGAATAAGCGATCAATCCATAGGGAGCTACCTCCGCAGTCGAATCCAGCCAGGTGAGGTTCTCTCCCAGCTTCGCCGCGGTGATCAAGTGGTCGAATTGCGCCGGAGAGGGGACATCGGGATCCAGCTTGCGATCTGGGTTGATCAACACCGGATAGCTGCGGATTCCTTCCGCGGCCAGCATAGCCTGCAACAGGGTGTGTTTGTCCTTGCAATCGCCGTAGCCATCCTGCAAGACTTCCGACGCCGCGTGCGGCTGAAGGCGTCCAACTCCGAACGATAGGCTGACATAACGAATATTCTGGGCGACATAGTTATACAACCGACGCGCCTTCTCTTCCGGAGTTGCCGCGCCGCGGGTCAGATCAGCCGCTCTCTTTCGTATCGAGTCGTCCGGCACCGCGCGCTCGCTTTGCAACTTGGTGTACCAGGACGCAATCTGTTGCCAGTCGGTGAAACTTGAAAGCTGTACATCCGGGGTGTCGTCGCTTTCCTCTCGCTCAAGCTTCTTGCGATCGGGGACATATCCCTTGACGCTCCAGGTGTAAATTCGGCGGTCGCCGTCATCACGAGTTTCGAACTTGCGGTCCGGGCTCTTCACTTTGATTTCGCGTGACTTGGGAACATCGATCTGCAAAGTGCCCTCTGTCAGGGCGTAACTGTCGGGAAAGCTGTATTCGTACCAAAACTGGCCCGGCGCAAGCGACTTCACGGTGGTGATGGTGTGGTATTCGAGCACCACGCCCGGCCGTATCGCGACCACGGAGATGTGCCGTTGCCGATAATCGCTGTACATGGGAGCTTCCCGAAGCACTTCGGGAGCGAAGTCCTGGGCGCTGGAAGCGGGCGTTTCCACCACTTGTCCGTCGGGCGTGCGAACGCGGACATAGTCGATCTTCAAATCTTCGTTCGCGGTGGAGTATCCGAATACCAATTGTCCGAAGGCTTCCACTCCCGCCTGGCTTTGAATGCGAATCACGGCTGTGTTTTCGCGTACGCCGCTGCCGTCGTTCTCAAAGCGCACCGACAAGTTCAGCCGGGCGAAAACAAATGCTTCCTGCGGGAGATCGGCACCGGCAGGAGAAGGCGCTTGAGTTTGCGGACAGAGCTGCGATACATACAGCAGGCAGAAGATCAGAAGTGTGGTGATCCTTCTCGACATGGCCCACATTCTAACCTTGGAAGCGGGCTGTGCGGAACATCCACCATTTGGACCCCGCGCTTTCGCGATGTATGATTCCCCGCCATGGCGACGATTGATCCAGAACAGGAACGGGAGCGGCTCCTGGACTACTATTCCCGGCAGATGGACGGCCGATTGGAGCAGATCGCCACACAGGCAGCGGGGATGACAGACCTGGCGCGTCAAGTCTTGAAGGAAAAGCTTCTCAGGCGTGGTCTTGATGTTGCGCTCCTGCAGCCAGCCGGTGCGGGAAACGTCCCGCCAATCCCCGCCGAGCCGCCACCGACGGAGCTTGTCGTCGAAGAACAATCCCCTCCGAGTGAATTTGAAAAGCGAAATCTAGTTACGATCCGCAAGTTCCGCGAGTTGCCAGAAGCCTTGCTGGCCAAAGGAAGCCTCGATTCTGCTGGAATTGTGTCTTTCCTTGAAGATGACAACATGGTTCGCATGGACTGGTTCATCTCGAACCTGCTCGGAGGAATCAAGCTACTGGTAGATGCGGAAAACGCGGAAGCAGCAAACGAAATCCTGAATCAACCTATTCCTAACAATTTCGACGTTGAGGGCGTGGGAGATTATCAGCAGCCGCGCTGCCCGCACTGCGGATCGCTGGACGTCAGTTTTGAAGAATTGGACAAACCAATGGCCTACGGCAGCCTATTCGTAAGTCTTCCGGTTCCAGTCCATCGGAAAGGGTGGATTTGCCACGCCTGTAGGCACGCGTGGCAAGAGGATGAAACAGGGCCAAACGCAAAATCTATCTGAGCGCTTTCTCTAGTCCTGCCAGAATCACGCGAGCTGTATCTTCCGGCAACGGCAGTTTGCTGATCTCTCCCGGCGTGAACCAGCGTGCATCGGAGGCGTCTCCCGCAGCGCGCAATTCTCCAGATACTCGTTCGCAAAGGAAATCGATCAGCACGTAGTGATATTGGACTCGCTTGTCTTCGTCGAGAACCATGCGATCGAACCCGCCTAACAACTCCCTTGCTTGCACAACCAGTCCCGTTTCCTCCAGCGCTTCCCTTTCCGCGCCCTGACGCACGGTTTCGCCTAGCTCTAGCATGCCGCCGGGGATGGACCATTCGCCGAGCAGCGGGGCCTTGCCGCGCTTGATCAGCGCTACACGGCCGGCATCAACAATGATGGCGCCGACGCCGACTAGCGGGCGGTCGGGATACTCTCTCGGAATCGGGTGATCTGGCGATCGGGTCATCGGGTGATCGGAAAAACGCTGCGCGACGATTCTAGATGATCCCATCATTCTTCGATTGGCAGATCGGGCGATTTTCAGATCGCCCGATGACCCGATCACTAGATCACCCGATACAATGTCCTCGTGGGCCTCGAGGAATATCAACGCAAGCGGCGATTTTCGGAGACGCCGGAGCCTCCTCCAAGAGTCGAAAAGCAGAAAGGCAACCGCTTTGTGGTGCAGAAGCACCGCGCCACCCGCCTGCACTACGACTTTCGCCTGGAGATGGACGGGGTGCTGAAGTCGTGGGCAGTTCCAAAGGGACCGTCACTCGATCCAGCGGACAAGCGCCTGGCGATGATGGTCGAGGACCATCCGGTTTCGTATTTTGATTTCGAAGGAAACATCCCTGAAGGCAATTACGGCGCGGGCACCGTGATGGTCTGGGACGTGGGCACTTGGGAGCCGCTGTCGCCGGTGACGGTCAAGGGAAAGTATGTTCCGGCCACCGAGGCTGAAGCCGAGACCATGCTCAAGAAAGGTGATTTGAAATTCCGCCTGAACGGTAAGCGGCTGAATGGAGATTTTGCGCTCGTTCACATCAAGGCGCGGCGCCCGGGGAGCAAGGGCAATGAGTGGCTGCTGATCAAGAAGCATGACGACGCGGTTGAAGCCGGGTACGACATAGATGCACTCGATTCGTCAGTGCTGAGCAAGAGATCGATGGCGCAGATTGCAGGCGACGACGGATCTGCCGAATGGACCAGCAGCAAGAAAGTTTCCCGCGGCGGGGCGAAGGCGGCGTGGCTGGCGGAGAGTTTGCGGGAAGCTGGACAAAAAAAAGTCAAAGGCGATAACCACAGAGGACACTGAGGAACACAGAGGAAAGGCGAGGTTCAAGACTAAGGGCAAGGCCTCCTCAGTGGCCTCTGTGCCCTCTGTGGTTCAAGGTTTAGCGGGCGTGGCGAAGCGCCCCATGCCTTCGTCGATCCAGCCCATGCTGGCTTCAGTGGTCGAGAAACCATTCGACGATCCGGATTGGCTGTTCGAAATCAAGTGGGATGGATACCGCGCCATTGCGTTCATTGATGGCGGCAGTGTGCGCCTGGTCTCGCGTAATCAGAATGATCTGACGCCGCACTATCCCGAGCTGCGCGAGCTGGGGAAATTCATCAAAGCGAATAGTGCGATCCTGGACGGCGAAGTCGTGGTGCTGGATGACCAAGGCCGGTCTTCTTTCAGCCTAATGCAGCAGCGGACCGGCCTCCGGGCGCACGGACGCCAGGCAGCGCCGCGGTCAGAACTGCCAATCCTCTATTATGCGTTCGATCTTCTATATCTCGACGGCTACGATCTGCGGCGAGTCGCGCTCGAAGAGCGCAAGCGGGCGCTCAAGGAGATTCTGACTCCGGGAGAGATTGTTCGCTACTCGGACGACTTTCCCGGACAGGGGGTTGCGTTATTCGCGGCCGCCAAGCAGAAAGGACTTGAAGGCATTCTGGCTAAGCGTCGCAACAGTACGTACGAACAGCGCCGCAGCCACGAATGGCAGAAGATCAAAATCACGCAAACCGTGGATTGCGTCATCGGAGGCTTTACCGACCCCGAAGGCACGCGGCAATATTTCGGCTCGCTGGTCCTCGGGCTTTACGACAAGAAGAAAAAACTGATTCACGTGGGCCAGGCCGGGACCGGTTTCGACCAAGCGGCATTAAAAGAAATCCACGAGATCCTTAAGCCGAGCGAGACCAGCAAGAACCCATTCACCGGCGAGGTCGATGCCCAAAACGTTCACTGGGTGAAACCGCTGCGAGTCGCGGAAGTAAAATTCTCCGAGTGGACCCACGAAACCGGCGAAGGCGGAATGAAGTTGCGCGCCCCCGTGTTTATGGGATTGCGGGAAGATAAAAATCCCAAGGATTGCACGTTTGAAGGCAGTAGCTAGTGGCTAGAAGCTAGTGGCTAGCAGTGGTGGGTTCGCGTGACTAGCAACCAGCCACTAGCAACTGCCCTTAGGAGGTTCCCATGCAACATGCTCCGCGTTTTTTGAAAATCGTTGACGACGCCCGCGCCCGTATTCGGGAGACCGACGTGGATGCGGTAAAACGCAAACTCGATCAGGGCGAAAAGTTCGTTCTGGTTGATGTCCGCGAAGAGAGCGAATTCGCCAAGGACCACTTGCCCGGGGCCCTCCACCTGGGCAAGGGCGTGATTGAGCGCGATATCGAGGGCCGCGTTCCAGATCTGAACACCCCCCTGGTTCTCTACTGCGGCGGCGGCTTCCGTTCGGCGCTGGCCGCCGATAACTTGCAGAAAATGGGCTATCAGAATGTGCTTTCGATGGATGGCGGTATCCGCGTGTGGCGGGAAAAAGGCTTTCCGCTGACCCGCGATTGACGCCCCACGAAGGCGAAGCACTTCCGTAACTTGCCGCTCCCGGTTCCAGCCTTCAGCATTGAACGTGCGGGGGATGTCGGCAGCCCGCGGGGAGGCTCATGGCGGAATCTGTGGCTGGTTCTGGCGGCGGCGCAGCAGCGGCAGCGGCCCGGGCGCTTGCACCACAGGCCCGCATCGAGCAGAGTCTTGCCACTTCGGCGACACCGGAAAAGGCCTGCGCGGCTATCTCGGAGTTGTTTCGCGTCACCAAGGCCGAAGTCGCGCTGCTGCGGACGGAACGCGACGTTCTGAACTTTGTTTTTCCCGCCGAATTGAAGACCGCCGGCTTCATTCCGCTTTCCAGCGCTTCTGCCGTCGCAGCCCGCACCGCCAACAGCCGCAAGGTGGAACTGTTCAATAATTTTGTGATTGTGCAACACGCCAACGTTTTCGAGAGCATCAAGCTGAGCGCCCTCGGACAATCCGACCGTCCCGGCGCCAACACCATTCAGAAATTGATGACGACTCCAGTCGTGGATCAACAGCAGCATGTGCTGGGCGTGCTTCAGATCTGCCGCAAAGGAATTTCCCAGGACGATGCCGGCCCTGATTTCACGTTGAATGATCTGCAGAACCTGGAAGTAGCGGCGCGCCTTCTGGCCAAGCTGCCCTTCATGACGGCCGCGAACTAGAAGCCCGGTCCAAAGCAGCCTTTTCCTGGTGCGTCAGTTCTCGAACTTTGCCTTTCGCCAACTCTCCCAACTGCAGCGGGCCAATTGCAATTCGTATCAGCCGCAGCACTTCAATCTCGAAGGCCTCGAGCAGGCGCCGGATCTGGCGGTTCTTGCCTTCGTCGAGCACGACTTCCAGCCAGGAGTTCTTCTTGCCGGCGCGGACAATCGTGACCTGCTTCACGCGCAGGAATTCTTCGTGTTTCAATTCGTGTGATAGCACTCTCGCTCCCCGGATCATGCGCTCGATCAGCGCCTCGTCGGCTACGGCCGCCACTTGCACATGATACGTCTTCTCCACGTGCGTTTCCGGCGAAGCCATCCGCGCGCCCCAGGCCGAATCGTTGGTCAGCAGCAACAACCCTTCGCTGGCTTTGTCGAGTCTGCCCACTGGCGCCACCCATGGCTGATTTTCCGGCAGCAACGAATACACTGTGTCGCGGCCTTTCTCATCGCGCGCGCTGGTGACGATGCCGCGCGGCTTGTTCATCATCAAATACAGTTTCTGCGCTACGCCGAGTTTCTGGCCGTCCACGGCGATGACATCGCGACCGAGAGTTACGGGCTGCTCGGGATCGCGCGACACGCGCCCGTTGAGTCGCACGCGTCCATCGCGAATCATTTCGCGAGCCGACGAGCGAGAGCAATAGCCGGATTTCGAAAGTGCGCGCGCCAGGGCGGTGCGATCCATGGGTTTGGGCAGAGATTACCGCAAACTAAGAAAAAAGTAGTGTCTCAGCCGAGCAAGCTGTTCGATTGCACCATTTTAGGTGCACTTTTGCAGAATCTGATGAAAAAGCAGGGGTTCGCGGCGAAAAAAATGAACCAAATAGTGAAAATCCCCTTCCTTTGCATTAGCACTGGTGCAATAATCCGTGGACTTTGAATTGCAACATCGGTCTGCAATAACAATAAAAAAGCCTGGAAACATGCACCATGTGGATTGAAAAACTCTCTTCCGGTGTTCTGCGAGTGCTCACGCCGTTGGGCCCGCGCTATCTGAAACCTTCCTTCGCGCAACGCCTGTATCTGCTCTGGGTGTTCCGCAACTTTCAAACCTTGCCGGTGAAGGTGCTGGCCCTGCACCAACAACGTATGCTGGAAGCGATGTGTGCCGAAGACCGGTTCGTGTCATTCGGCGTCGGCGTGGACGACGCGCCTCTGTTGGGAACGCTGGAGCAACGGCCGCCGGTTCCGCCGCTGCCGCCGCGACGGCCCAGCACCTCAGTCGCGGACTCGGTTGCGCCATTCGCCGCCGACGGGCAACAGCAGTAGCCGGGTCACATCGCTCTCGTTTCGCCGGCATCCACGCCGTGAAGGGCGTGGAGAAAGGGAAACCCTACTCACGCCGCGAGCGCTTCATCGACACCTGGGTGCACAAAAACGGCGGATGGATCTGCGTGGCCAGCCAAGTAACGCTCATCAACCACTGAGGCGTATTCATATTGAGCGCTGCCTCGCGCTGAGAAGCCGCCTACGCGATGTTATAATGCAATCGCTGTCCTTCCCTTGACAGCCCCTTCCGGGCGCGTAGCTCAATTGGCAGAGCAACTGACTCTTAATCAGTAGGTTGTAGGTTCGATTCCTACCGCGCTCACCATGTTTTCTACTGGAATGGCGCTAATTGCGGCGCACCACGGAGCGGCACTGGCGGGCATTTACTGAATCACTCGCAGCAGCATGAAGGTCCCGCTTTCCAATTTTACGTTGTCCTTTTCGGAGCTTACGGTCGAAGACTGAGTTGAATTGGCGGCCGTGGCCAGCTTCAGGTTCCTGATTCCCACGACCCCTTGCGTGGTTGCGGTAATGGGCGGAAGGGCGGAGCCAGCGGACTGACCGGCGGGGGCCGAGGCGCCCGAAGGGGAAGCAGGCATGGGCGTCTGGCCTCCGCTGGGAGTAGTCGAGGACCGCCCTGCACTGGGGGTACTCCCCATTCCGCTGTTGCTCTGCCGCATGTCTGGGCCTGACGCCTCCGGCGCACCCGTGTTGTCATTTGCTGCCGAGTTCAAATTTAGCCGTGCGATGATGGCCTGGATTGACATCGGAAGAGGCACTTCGCCTTTGCCCTTCACCACCGCGTGATCAAAAGCGATCCTCACTTCCGATTGCGGCTGCTCTTTGCTGCGCGGCTGCGCCTCCGTGATGTGCCCGAGCACCTTTGTATCTTTGGGTACCAGCACTTCGCCGCTCTGGTTCTTCACATCTCCGGTTACTTTGGCTTGGACTTCGTCTCCGCTCTTCGCTTTCTTGGCATCGATAGTCTTCGTCAGCTGCACGGGAATGACGGTGCCGGGAGCGATGCGGAGCGCAGGGCTTGAGGGCATGGAACTGGGCGCGGCCGAGGGCGCGGCCGAGGGGCTTTGTTGGTCCTGCGGCGCGGTGACAGAGGGCGGGGTCGTGTCCTGCGCCAAGCCGAGGACGCAGAACAACGCGGCTGCGACAACTCCGAAAAGCAGTGTTTTCATGACTCAGGCTCCAGCTTTTAGGATGCTTCGGAGCGATTGAGGTTTTCCCGCGGAAGCGATCCCGGCGGAAAAGCCGGCCTCGCTGGTTTCGTCTGTTGTGTTTTCAGGGAGTTAGAAAACGACTCACCGGGGCACCCAAATAGGGTTCGCGGTGAACAGGCCGTTCACGATCCCCATCTGGTAAACGATGAACAGGCCGAAGCAAAGGCTGATCGCGCCGCTGGCCACGCCGAGGGCACGGTTCAGCACGGTAAAGCGGGACTGGGAAAACTTGAAGGGCATCGCGATGACGGCGGTGAGGAACATCATCCCAGCGATGGTGCCGACGCCGAAAACCAGCAGGTACGCCACGGCCGCAAACGGGTCGCGGATAGTCTGGAGGACCAGATAGGCAACGAAGGCCGAACCCGCAAGGCCGTGAACTAACCCTACCGCCAGCGGCCGCAGAACGTTGTATAACCCCAGCTTTCCGAAAGTGCGGTCCATCCAGCTCACCGGGGTTGCATCTTCCGCGTGGCCGTGGGTTTCGGCGGAGTGCCCGTGGGAATGGCTGTGGACAAAATCTCCGTGAAGGTGAGCGTGGGAGTGGCCTGATGCTCGCGCCGGCGTCCACTTTTCGCTCAACCAGCGCAACACGCCCGATAAATTCAGAATGCCGAGAAGGATCAGCATGATGCCAACGGAAAATTCCATGGTAAGGCCGAGTCTCTTCGGGATCGCTAGCCCGAAAAGAATGATGGCCGCTCCCACGACAAAAATGGTAATGGTATGGCCGACTCCCCACAGAACTCCGATCAAAGCAGCGTTCCTAATGCTGCGCTGGCGGCTGACAATCGTGCTGACAGCGATGACATGGTCGGCGTTGGTCGCATGCTGCATGCCGAGCCAAAAACCGATCGCGACAATGGAGTAGAAGGCAAGCATTGGGATCAAACCGCAGTCACAGCGTACGAACTCGCCCGCCGATTTTGCAGGAACTCCAGATACGCACTCATCCCCATCCCGGTCTTGGCCGACACTTTGAAGACTTCCATGCCAGGCCGCACCGCCTGGATGTTCTGATCTGCCGTAGCTTCATCGAATTCCACAGCAGCCGCGAGATCCATTTTAGTGATCACCGCGACGTCCGCGCTGTTGAAAATGGTGGGATATTTCAGCGGCTTGTCCTCGCCCTCGGTGACCGACAAAAGCACCAGACGCAAGTCTTCACCAAGATCATACGACGAGGGGCAGACCAGATTGCCTACGTTTTCGACGAACAGGAAATCCAGATCGCGGATGTCCCAGCCCGTGAGCGCGCTCTGGATCATAGCGGCTTCCAAGTGGCAAAGGGTGCCGGTGGTGATTTGCTTCACGGGAGCGCCGCTGCGGGCGAGACGGGCGGCGTCGTTTTCGGTGGCAAGATCTCCGACCAGGGCCGCGACCCTGTAGTCTGGACGGAGTAGAGTCAGCGTTTTTTCAAGGAATGCGGTCTTGCCCGAGCCCGGGCTGGAGACCAGGCTGACGACAAATACTCCGGCGGCGCGAAACTGTTCGCGCAGCGCGCGGGCGGTGAGATCGTTCTGCTTCAGGACGTTTTTTCTGACTTCGACTAAGCGGGGTTCTGGGCCCATTCTTCCATCTCCAGTGCAACCACTTCTAACTCTTTGCCCTGCACGATCTCGGACGTCGGCGTGCCGCACTCCCCGCAGCAGAATAACTGAATCGAGTGCAGCGGCCGCTGCACCTGGCATGCCGGACAAAATACGATCACCGGAACTTCTTCGATGATCAGCTGCGAACCTTTCAGCGGCGTGTCTTCACAGGCCATTTCATAGGCCGAAAGCAACGCCTCTTTCGCCACCCCCGAAAGCGCTCCGAGCTTGAGATGAACGGCGGCGATGAGTGGGCCACCGCGGAGTTCAGATTCTTCCTGCGCCAGTTCGACGATGCTCATCGCGATGGAAAGTTCGTGCATGTATCTCTTTTCTCCGCTGATCAGTCTGGCTCACCGCTTGCAGTTTCGAAGCGGGCGAATGCCGCCATGGCCGCCTGCCCCAGACTGATTCCGCCATCATTGGGCGGGACGGCATGGTTGGTCCAGATCTGCAATTCGCGCGCGAGCCGTTCCTTAAGGTCTTGTAACAGCAATTCGTTCTGAAAAACGCCGCCCGAAAGAACGACAGTATCGAGGCCTCGAGATTGGCAGATCGCGATCACTGCATCGCGCAAACCTTCGGCGAGGCCCCGCTGGAAGGCGCGGGCAATTTCCGCGATCGGGCGCTGGCGGAGACGGTCTTCAAGTACGGAATGCAGCAGCGGCCGGAAATCCAGCTCGTTTCCGGCGAACGAAAACGGATATCCATCAGTTGTGCGGGCCGTGCTGGCAAGTTGCTCCAGCCACATCGCGGCCTGGCCCTCGAACGTAACCTCGCGGGTGAAGCCGAGCAGCGCCGCGACAGCATCGAACAGCCGCCCGACGGATGTGGTCTGAAAAGTGCGGACGTTCTTGCTCACCAACTCGAGGGCCGCGTAATAGCGGTTGGGAAATTCGAAGGGAGCTTGCCGAAAGTCGGGTATGTCGTCTAACTGGGCCAGAAAACCAGCGGCCGCCTGAACTGGATATTGCGCCGCGGCATCGCCGCCGGGAAGCGCAGCGCTCCGCAGGTGCGCGACTCGATCAAAGCCTCCACGCACGCTGCCAACGAAAATTTCGCCGCCCCAAATGCTGCCATCGTCGCCGTATCCGGTGCCGTCGAAGCTGACGCCTACAACCTGCTTCTCCCATTCGCCGCGCTCGGCGAGCACCGACGCGATGTGGGCGCAGTGATGCTGCACGGCAATTCGCTGCGGAGCCTCCAGGGCGAGAGCGTAAGCGGTGGATGAATACTGCGGATGGGCGTCGTGCACCACGAGCAATTCTTCGGGGCGCACTTCGTACATCGAGATCAGGTCCTGAATGGTTTCGCGGAATGCGCACAGGGAATCGTAGTGCTCGAGGTCGCCGATGAATTGGCTGACAAAGGCCTGGCCCTCCACCACCAGGGTGATGGTATTTTTCAAATCGGCACCGAGCGCGAGGATCGGGCGCCGGCTTGGGATCGCTGCGACCGCGCCGGGGGCGTAACCGCGAGAACGGCGGAGGATAACCGGACCGAAAGTTCCAGCGCGGGCGACGGAATCATCCACGCGGCGGGCGATGGGGCGTTCGCCAATCAGGAATCCGTCGGCGATTCCGGCGAGGCGGGCGAGCGCGTCACTATCTTCGTAGGCAATGGGTTCACTCGAGCGGTTGGCGCTGGTCATCACCAGAGCCTCGGGCGCGCCGGCAGCGAAGAGCAGGTAATGCAATGGCGCGTAAGGCAACATGACTCCGAGCTCGTCGTTGCCGGGAGCAATGCCGCGCAGCTGGACTTTCGCCGGCGCGAGGACAATGGGCCGCGCAGCGGACGTGAGCAAGGCCTCGGCCTCCGCGGACACCTCAACCAGGCTCCGCGCAGCGGCGAGGTCCTTCGTCATCAGCGCGAAGGGTTTTTCTTTGCGATATTTGCGATCGCGCAAAGCCGTGACGGCAGCGGGATTTCGGGCGTCACAAACCAAATGATATCCGCCAAGGCCTTTGACCGCGAGGATGCGGCCTTGATTGAGAAGCTCAGCTGCCCGGCGGATGCTCGCTTCGCTGCCAATCGTCGCGCCTTCGCCCGCGTGCAGATAGTAGCCCGGCCCGCAAGCCGGGCAGGCGACAGGCTGAGCGTGGAATCGGCGATTCGCGGGATCGTGATACTCTTCGTCGCAAAATCTGTCGAGAGGCCATGCTTGCATGGTTGTGTTGGGACGGTCGTAGGGCAAGCCGAGAACTACCGTGTAGCGCGGGCCGCAGTTGGTGCAATTGACGTAGGGATACTGATAATGGCGGTCGGTGGGGTCAAAGAGTTCTTTCAGGCAATCGTCGCAGACGGGCAGGTCGGGCGAGATGCGAACGGTGGGGCGGTCGCGGTGTTCGCTGTCATGGATGGTGAACTCGCTCAAGCCTACCGGAGCGGCATCCTCGACTTCGATTTCGGCGATGCTGGCAGCAGGAGGCGGTTGAGTTCGAAGCTCGTGAACAAAAGATTGCAAGCCGCGCTCCGCACCTTCCAGAAAAATTTCAACTCCACGTTCTCCGTTCAGCACCCATCCTGCGAGCCTATTTGCGCGGGCAAGGCGATACACGTAGGGGCGGAACCCGACCCCTTGCACTACACCGCGAACTCGGACTGAGCATGCGCTCGACATTTTGTCACTTTGTGCGCAAACGGCTACTCGGTATCGACGACGCAGGTGCGGCCCTGCCAGCCGACCTGAATGACCTCGCCGTCTTCAACCAGCAACGGCACCACGCGCTGCCCCCCGGCAAGGATGCGCATCCGCTCCCGTGCCGCCGGGTCGGCCTCGACGTCGTATTCGACAAATTCGCGGCGCTTCCACTCCAGCCACTCGCGCATGTCCTGCGTGTGGGGACAGCCGGTTGTGCCGAAGAGTTCAAGCCTGGCCACGGGTGATCGTCTCCAGATTTTCGCGAATGACGTGGTAGATCGAGGCCTGCACTTCCTGAATGCGCGGGATGTAATCGCACGGCACGACAATGGGGAAATCGGCCAGGGCGCGGCGCTTGATTTCGCCGCCGTCATATCCCAGCAGCGCGACGGTGAGCAGGCTGCGCCTGCGGGCTTCTTCGAGCGCCACAATGATGTTGCGCGATCCGCCGCTCGTAGAGATCCCGATGGCTACGTCTTCGGGGCGGGCCTGCGCGATGAGCTGGCGCAGGAACATCACCTCGGCGCCTACATCGTTGGCAAGCGCAGAGAGGTTGGCCGGCTCCAAGGACAATGAGACGGCGGGAACCGGGCGATATCCCGTCGGAGGCAATACGCAATCGAAGGTCAAGTCATTGGCGTCGGTCGCCGAGCCGCCGTTACCGAAACTAATCATCTTGCCGCCGCGCAAAAGGCGTTCGTGGATTGCGAGTGACGCCGCGGCAATGTGCTCGCTTTGCTCTCGCGCGACTTGCGCCCGCAGCGCAGAGTCGTCGCGCGCCTTCATCGAGACGGAAGTGGCCACTTCCAGAAGCAGGCTGCCGGTCTCCTGCTTTTCCTCCCCGAGAAATGGATAAAGAAATCCTGCGTTCCCAACCCTGCGCCCCAGCTCGCGATGCTCCAGAAAGACGTGCACCGTCTCCCAGAGCGTGTGATACAGAATCTCAATCATCTCTTGATGAATGAAGGGATCGGCAGTGAAAGCCTCGACGGCGTAAGAGCCTCGGCTTCCGGGCAGAGCTAAGGTCATTGCGTTTCGCGAGTCGGCAAACGCAAGCGCGGAGCGGACTTCATCGTCTCCCTGCGGCGGGCCGAAGCCCATGACGATGTCTTCGGGATGAAGAATGCTTTCCAGCCAGGGGCGAAAAATTGCCGAGATATCCAGCGCAGGGAGCGCGCGCTTGCCCATAATCACGGGATGAACGAATTCCACCGAAACATGTTGAGCATCGGTTGAGCAGGGGCCGCGACCGAAAGCGAGGAGGCGGCCGCCTTGGATAAAGCGCTCCGCCATCAAGCGGCAGGCCTCCGCCAGGCGCGGCGCTTCGCGCGCGAAAAAATTCTCGACGATCTGATTGCGGGCCAGCAGACGCTCTTCCGCTTGCGTTGCCAAACCGATCGCCGTCTGCATAGGATCTTCCTGCTTTTCTCTCAGCAAATCCGTGGAAGCGGATCGCCGACCAGCATGTCAACCGTGCGGCTGCCGCCGTAAAGAGTCGTCACCAGGACTGATCCCGCCGGCTGCTCCCGCACTTCTCCGATCATCTGCGCCTCTTCGCCGCCGGGGGCGAGGCTTAATGCATTTAACGCTGCGTCGGCGTATTCCGGCGCAACTACGGCAAGGAACTGACCTTCATTGGCAATGTGCAGCGGATCCAGGCCCAGCAGCTCACATGCGCCGCGAACGGCGTCACGAACCGGAATCTGGTTTTCCAAGAGAACAATTCCCAAGCCGCAATCGCGCGCCAACTCGTTGAGAGACGTAGCCAAGCCGCCGCGAGTTGGGTCACGCATCCAGCGCAAACCGGGGCCGGCCGCCTGGGCCAGGGCCTCGACCAGAGGAAGCACGGAGCGGGTATCCGAACGAAGATCGGCTTCCAGATCAAGTTCGCCGCGCGCCAGAAGGATGGTAATGCCGTGGTCGCCGATGGGGCCGGACAGCAGAATCTTGTCGCCGGGGCGAACCGAACGGGCGTCAATGTTCACGCCGTGGAACGGATGTCCGATGCCAGCGGTGGTGATGTACATGCCGTCGGCTTGGCCGTGCTCCACAACTTTTGTGTCACCGCCGGCGATGGTGACTCCGGCTTTGCGCGCCGCGTTTCCCATGGCGCGGACTTCGGCTTCGAGCACGGCAGTCGGCAGACCAGCTTCCAGAATATAAGTGACTACAATCGCTTCCGCCTTTGCTCCTGAGACGGCTAGATCGTTGACAGTCCCGTTGATGGCAAGTTCCCCAATTGAGCCACCGGGAAAGCGCAATGGCTTCACCACGAAACTGTCAGCGGTGATTGCGACGCGGGCGCCGTTGATATCAAGGTGAGCAGCGTCTCCCAGCGGAACCGCGTTGGCGGCGCGAGAAAACAGCAGCGGCGCAAACAGGCCCTCCACCAGGCGGCGGCTGGCTTTGCCGCCAGCGCCGTGGGCCATTTCAATTTGCGGGTCGCGGAAACGTATTTCGGGCGCGTGAACATCGGGAGATGGACTGTCTGACACGCCTGACTCTAGGCCGGGGTCGCGATGTTCGCCACCATTGCCGTTTTGCGGTGTTCGTAATTGAAGTACGCTGCGCATGATCCCTCGGATGAAACCATCAGCGCGCCCACAGGATGTTCTGGGGTGCACTCTTTGCCAAACAGTTTGCATTGGTGCGGCTTGAGCACGCCCTTCAACACTTCTCCGCACTGCGCCGCCATGGGATCGGTGACCCGCAGCCCGGGGACCTGAAAGCGCCGCTCGGTGTCCCACTGCGCGTAAGCGTCGCGAATGCGGAGCGCCGACTGTGAGATAAAGCCCAGCCCGCGCCACTCGAAGTAGGGGCGCAACTCAAAGACTTCTTCGATGGCCCGAAGCGCAGCGCCGTTTCCTTCCCAGGGGACAACACGCTTGTACTGGTTCTCGATCTTCGCTTCCGCGGCGTTCAACTGGCGCAGCACCATGACAATGGACTGCAGAATATCCAGCGGCTCGAATCCAGAAACCGCGACCGGCCTGTTTTCATTGACCGCAATCCACTCATACGGACGGCAACCGATCACGGTCGAAACATGGCCGGGGCCGATAAAGGCATCAATGCGCATGTCGGGAGAATCGAGGATGGCGCGAATTGCGGGGATGATCGTGACATGATTGCAGAAGACGGAAAAATTCGGCACGGCCAGCGCCTTGGCGCGCATGAGCGTCAACGCGGTCGAAGGCGCGGTGGTTTCGAACCCGATGGCGAAGAACATGACGTGCTTGCTGGGATTTTTCTGGGCCAGCTTGAGCGCGTCAGATGGGGAATAGACGATGCGGACGTCCATGCCGCGGGCTTTGTGCTCGAGCGGACTTCCCTGCTTGCCGGGTACGCGCATCATGTCGCCGAACGCGGTAAAGATCACATCGGGCTGCTGCGCGACGGCAAGGCCGTCATCAATGCGGCCCATGGGAAGCACACAGACCGGGCAGCCGGGACCGTGAACCAGTTCGATGTTTTCGGGAAGGATGTCTTTGAGACCGAAGCGGTAGATCGCGTGGGTATGTCCGCCGCAAATTTCCATCAGGCGATAGTGCCGGCCCGGGCGGGCAAGGCGACGGATTTCCTCGGCCGTTCTGGCGATGACTTCAGGCTCGCGAAACTCGTCAACAAACTTCATGCCCGTCCTTCTTCTTAGGATGCCTGAGTATTGCCGCCTTCTTCCAATCCGTACCCCTGGACCTCCTGCAGGGCCGCCTCGTCTTCTCCGAGGGCACGCAGCGTGCGCATCTGGTCAGCGGCGTCTGCCTCGCTAATTTTGCTCATGGCAAAACCAACGTGGATCAGCACCCAATCGCCGGCCTTGGGCGGGTCCTCCTGCAACAGCGCGAGATCAACGTGGCGGCGGACTCCGAGGACGTCCACGAGTGCGGAAGTGGGCTGCCCACTGGAAATCTCGACAATCTGGCCGGGAATCGCCAGGCACATCGGTCACTCTCTTGTTCACAACAGAATTACACTATTGGCGCGTCCTTCGCTGGCAATGCGCCTCCGGCGAGAGAGACCAACTTCAAATCATACTCCGTTTGCCGGATCGAAAACTTGCCTCAAGGCTGTAGTGAATCCGCGCTCACGCCGGCGCGGCGAAATCGGCAGGGGAGGTCACGGGGCCCGCGCGGGCTATCGCACGGTGACCGGACTCTTGGCCAGTCGGTGGCCGAGCGGGACACTCGCCAAATCCACCCAATGATAAGCGGCTTCTTCGCGGACGAACGTCAGGTCACGGACGTCAATGCAACGGCCGCCATTGAATTCTGCCCAGCGCGTGCGGGCGACCCGGTAGGCGTGCTGAGCCTCATCTTCAGCGCCCATTTTCACGATGGTCAGGTGCGGCATGTAAGGCCATTCTTCCTGGCAAAGCAAGGCGCCGGTGTTGAGCAGGTCGTGTAACTCGCGCATGCGGTACGCGGCATGCGCGACGCGAATAAACACCGTCGGGGTTACCGGGATGAAGGTCTCTACCTCGCCCAGGGAGACTTCGAACGGCTCAACCGTCTTGCAGAGTTCTTCGAGGGAGTCGAGTGCGCCGGCTTCCGATCCGCATAGAACGCGCGGCGGCAGCAAGGTCACGTGGGCGGCGAGGTGAGGTAGTTCCGGGTGCAATTCCTGGCGGAGGTTCTCAACAAACTCTCCGATCTGATTTTGCACGTAAGCCACCAGGGCATAACGCTTCGGCAAGGGCATGGCCAACTAAGGATTATAGACTCCACCGAGAAAGCCCGCTGCCTCCGGCTGCAGGGGCCAGAATTCCCCATAGTTTAGAATGGAAACAGTCGGGGCGTAGCGCAGCCTGGTAGCGCACCTGCCTTGGGCGCAGGGGGTCGTAGGTTCAAATCCTATCGCCCCGACCAATATCTCCCGTATTTGCAACAACCGCCGGAAGCATTGGCGCCAGGATTTTACAACTTGGGTCCAACTTGGGTCCAAATAGATGCGCTTCCAGTTTCTCCGCTGCCACTCGACGATCCTCGGGCAGCGAATGCAGATAGACTTGGCGCGTAATCTCACTCGAAGAGTGCCCCAACAGAGCCTGAACGGTTCCGATCGGCGTTCCGAGTGAATCGTGCAGAGTGGCGTTTGAATGGCGTAGCAGGTGCCAGGTCACGTTGCCCAGTCCCACAGCTTTCGCTGCCGGTTTGAGCTGACGTGACAACAGGGTACGTCGGTCCATGGTACCTCCCGTACGACTGGAAAACACCAAAGTCGACGAATCGACGATTCCCTGCCTGCGCCTTTCCGAAAGCACCTCGACCGCAAACGGTCCCAACGGAATTAGGCGCATACTGTGCCTGCTCTTTGGTTCATCGAAGTGACCATCATAGACTGTCTCTTCCACTCGGATAAGCCCGGCCACGAGGTCGACGTTCCGCCAGCGTAAGGCCAGCAGTTCGCCGATCCGCAACCCCGTTAGCATTAGCAAAAGAACCAGAGAACGCGACGGCTCTGGCAGTCTGGCCACCAACAACCTGAGTTCGACTGGTGCCAGCACTACCTTCGAATATGTTCGTCGCCTTCTTGGAAGTCTTGTCATGCGTACCGGATTGGCCTCGATGTAACCCCACTCCACCGCCGTACCAAGTATCTTGCTGAGCGCACATTGCAAGTGATGGACGGTTTCCAAGCCAGCCCTGTAGCCAGCTTGGCATTCAGCATGGTTTGAATCGGTTCCCGGTCAATATCCCGCAATTTGAAATCACCGAGAGCCGGAATCAAATGCACGCGAATGAAATACGCGTACGATTTTTGGGTAGCATATTTCAGCGTGGGCAACATTACTGGTTCCCAGTCCACTCGCACAAAGTCGATGAACTTGCGAGTTGCCTGGGATGAGTAATGATCGCCGTTGATGCGCTGCATTCGCCTGGCGAGGACCCTTGCTGCCTGACGTTGACTAGGCAGTTCAGCAACTTGTCCGAGAGTCTCCGATCGACGGACTCGGACGGACTTCCCTTCCCCGTCAAACGTCTCCTCCCACCAGCGCGCCACCCACACTTTGTTACGCTTGCCACGTTGAAACAACGAACCGCGTTGAAAACTTCTCTTGCGAGCCAATTTTCCTCCTTTCGTTGGCCCGCTTAGGCGGTTCTGCGTCGCAAGCAGTTTAGTCGTCGGTTTCATAGGCAGCAAGCTATTCGTGCCTTAAGTTCTCCAGCCACTCGTGAACTGTCGTCCAGCGAAAACGCAGGTACTTCCCCAGCTTGAAATGCGGGATCCGATCGGTCCCGGAGCGGCGAGTTCGCTCATACACCCAGGAGACGGGCGCCTTCAAAGCTGCGGCAACCTCAGAAACGGTCAGCAGTTCGTCGGCGATTTCGAGGTTCTCAGGCATTTGGTTCCTCCTCGTCGAGTGCCTCGTCAACCAACTCCTCGACGAACTCTGAGAGTTCGCGATCACTCATTTCGTCATTAAGCAGTTCCTGTTCGAGCGAACGGCGAATTTGACTTTCCACTCTCCGAGCAAAATTCCAGACGTCGGATTCGGTACCAAATTCCACCTCGCCATCCTGGCGTAGCTGGCCGAGGTAAGGTCGGATGTGCGCGAGCGCGAGACCGATTTTCTGCCGTCTCTTCTTTGACTCTCGAAAAGGGACCAGAGACTGTTCTCTGGCCGTCTGCATGGCCAAGGCACTCGTTCCCGCCGGGAGACTCTCCAGTTTCCGTCGGATCGCAGCTTGCGCATCCTCGCGCTCCTCCGGTGCAACGTCCCACAAATTCGCGCAGTTCAGAATCGTCTTCCGAAGCTCGTGATCCTGGAATTCGGTAGTAACCTGTTGCACCGCTGCACTCCCCACCCGCAGTTTTTCAGTGAAGGCACAATCCGCTGATAACTTGCGAATTGAGGCGGCTGCGCCTTCCTTGGCGCGAGATTCCCAACTAGTTGGAGAAGACGAATTCCTCGCGGCCCACGGGAGAACATTGCAAGCAGTCTCGATTGCTCTCTCCGTTTCTCTCTCTTGTTTCCAAGGCCGTAGTGCCTTGGCCACGGCGGCCGTAACTAACGAATCCACCAGAAGCCGCGAGTGTTTCGGCCCAAGGGTCGCTAGAGCATCGCCGACGGTCTCGCGTACCAGCAGGCGAATCTCCGGCGGTGCTTCCCACGGTAGCGAGCACAGTGCGGTAGTCAGCCAGGAATCGTGCCAAGCAATTCGTTCTTGCTCGGCTTGCGCGCGCGTAGTTCTGTCCAGTGACCCTTCGTCACGTCGAAAACTCGCCGCAACCCCAACTCTCGGAGGCTCGTGGAACCAACCTTGCGTCTCCGTAAGATCCTGATCAATCTCCAGTTTGTTGTGGCGAGTTGCTGCCACAAGCGCCTCCACGGGAGCCGCGGGTCCCCGAACAACCCGCGCCGGGCCGGTTTCCTGCGGGCCGCCTGCCTCCCACTCGTCCTGATCGGGTTCAATTGAAGATGGAATCTCGGGCACCCCTTCTTCCTTGATCCGCTCGACTTCGGAGTGGGGGATCTTCCACTGGCCACCGGCAGTATGCTGCGCCTCGATCAACCCGGCCTCGCATAGCCGGCGAACCAAGTGAGCGGAGATGCCCCACAGCTTGGCTGCTTGGCCGGATCTGTAATATCCGCTCATATATGTCAAACCACTCCTGTCAACTCAATTCTTACGAGCAGGGAGAAGAAAGTTCAAGAAAATGGCGGTATATTAAGCCCATTGGAGTGTGAACATGCTGGTTGGAAGTGAATTTTCGCAAGAGGATGCCGCGGACTGCGCCCGGTGGATCTTGTCAGACGTCGCCGATCGTGTTGCATCGAAACATCAAAAGGCCCCTCTTTTCGGTGAATCCATGGCGCGATGGGCTGTCCCAAAATATCTGCGCGGATCTGACCTCTCGGAGCGGTTGTATGCTAGCTTCCAGGTCCTCAAACGAGCTGGGTACGGTCACAGGGACGCACTCTTGATGGTTACAGATAGTGCAAAGAAGTTCCTGCGGAAGTCTAGACGTGGCAGGCCAAGACTAAAAGAGACGGGCGATGACTACATCTCCACCATCCAATCAGTTCGGAGTAGGGTGAACGCCTTTGCTCGACGAAAGCTATACGCCGAGAGGGCGTCACGCTTCTGGGTCGGCCAGTTCCTTTGGAGCCGTGAGATCGGAGTGATTAAAGGGTCGGAATTTGATCCCGATTCCTGCCAAAGAATGTTCGAGGATCGGCTAGCCGCGCTGAGACAAATGCGGCTGTGTGGGTTTGTCTGGCCCACTCCCCCGCCGCGCGCCGGCCGCTTTGACGATCCCGGCTCCTAGTGAGAATGCGTTCCCGATGCCGCGCGTAGCTTTAGCTAATTAATCAATGCAGGAATGTTTAGCGAATGGTTCGTGAATTGACGAATTGTCGATGATCGGTGGACAAAACCACCATTTTGGAATGGCCGCTCGGATCTAAGCTCTGCCCAATCAATTCAATGGTGGCCACCTGCGAATCCTTGCTGGAATCGGCAAAATCCCCCGATCATTGGGTTGTGAACCCAAAGACCGCACGCGTGACTGCGAAAAGGCAGAGCCTGACTGACGGCCGATCAGCCGCTTGGCCCTCTGCACAACGCAAAATCGGCGTGTTTCTGATCTCGGTGCGCCAACGGTGTGCCTGGTTCCGGGCAAAGGTAGGCAGATAACAAACAAAGGGGCATCTGGGTCGAATTCGGGGTTTCGTCATTCTGGCGGCTGTTGGCGTGTATCGCGAACGGGCTAGCAGCGGGTAAGGTCAACCGATCAGCGCACTTCGGGCGACTGTACGCCTTCTTGGCGCGGGTGAGAATTTAGCCGGAATCGGTCGCACGCGATACCTCCCACACGCCACCTAACCTCCACGGCCAAGAAAATACACAAGGCCCTCCCCTTACTCGGACGAGAGGCGTGGCTGGACGGGACCATCCGCTGCCTTCGAAACCACTGGTGGAGGGGCCTTCTTCAATTGTTCGAGTTCGATCTGAACTTTTGCCCAGTCCTTTGGTTTTCGCTTCGTCGCGTAAGGAGCATCCGGATGTCCATAGAACTCTAGGAGTTCAGCGCGAACCTCCAGCGAAGCACCACTGAAACTTTCCTTCCCCAGCTCATCTAGTAACTTTGCATGCGTCTCATCGTTGAGCCGATATTTTCCGGGCCCGGTCATTGCACCGGTGTCAAAATTCTCGTTGGGCAAGTCCGGCTGGCCGGCACCTACCTGGGTTAGCAGCTGTCTATAGCGATCCAGAGTCGTGTTGAAGCTTGCTTCGAATAGTTTTTCCGCTGCAGGCGTCGGCGTCTTGAGTTCCAGCACTCTCAAGGGGCCGACCTTGGGGAGAATCCGAGTAAGGAAAGCGAGCAATCCTTCCCAATAAGTCGGCGACCGATAGTTCTTCCCCCAGTTCTTTTGGTAACTCGCGCGAGAAAGATTATAGAGAAATTTCTTTCTCGTCATGCTGGGCTGATCCTTCAAGATCTCGTCTTTCTTCAGACTCCAGGCAATCCGCGTGGCTTTGGGAAGAAGCTGGCTGACAGCGTGACGGTAGGAACCGATCACCTCGTCTTCGTTACGAAGGACGGTTTTCAGATCTAAACCGTAGGTTTCCTGAAAGGCCTGTTCCAGTAGAGGAACCGATACTCCAAAGCCGATGAAGTCGTGGTAACTATCTGGAGCGTAACGTCCCTGTGCTACTTCCAGAACGTCGAATCCAAACTCCGTCTTTACATGAGCCAGCTTGTCTTCTTCATAGGTAACGGAGTCGCCGTATCTCTTTTGCAACTTGGGATACAGAAGCGGAACCGCACGATTTGTGCCGATGGGATGACCGTTATTGTCCGAGGCGTAGTGAGCGAGTGCCCCAAGAGCAAACGCGTAGCCGTCAAGGTCCTTGGAATCGCGGAGGAGCGCCATGACGAAGTCTCCGCTCCGCACGTAGTGCGCCAAGTCGCTGAAGAAAAAGCTTCCGTGCGGGTAATAGCCCATGTCCTGGATAATCGCCCCGCCATACGCATAGCCGTGTGCTTCTTTGAGTTCCTCTGCCGTGGCATCGGGAAAACGCTTCAACAGTAAGGGGCGTAGATTGGTGTCCCACACGCTGTCAATGATCGCTTCATGCGCAAGGACGGCATAGGCTGCGGCCTCGCTTGGCCAGCCCAGAGACAGGACAAGCGGCACAATGATGGCAAAGGTTCTCAAAGACAGCGCCTTGCGATGTCCCATTCTCCCATTCCAATCTCGCTCTGATCTTAGCTTGCTTCTATCTTACGATCTAGTTCCCCTAATCTTTGAACCAAACCCCGCCGCTTGGAGCGGTTGTTCTCGTTTCCCTCGTACGGATGCTTAAGTAAGAAGGCTTGACCTGCTCAGCTGTTTCAGGTCTACCGCACAGAAAAGCCTTAGGGAAGCTCTGAACAAGCCCGATCTATGGGGGCAGCGTTTGTTCTGCCACCCGATGTAAGCGTTCGGATTCGGTTGTTTCCGGTGTTTCGCCTGCTTCGGCGGCTCGTCGGTGATCCGCAGCCTTTGCTGCCGGGCTTAAGCTGGCGCTAGATGCAACAGTTTTTTCCGCAGCAGGTACAGATTTACCAGCGCGCACACCGCAAACAACTGATTGGCATTCTTCTGCAGTCCCCGGTAGCGCAGCTTCACCAATCCGAACTTCAGTTTCATCCCCGCAAACACGTGTTCCACTTTCGAGCGCACCGTCGACTTCGTCCGGTTCTTTGCCCGTTCCACTTCGTCAACCCGATCCTTGTAGCGCTAGCGCCGATGGGTGCAGTCCTGAGCTCGGGGCGCGCACTCCCGGATCATCTCGCTCTGTCCGCGATACGCCTGATCGCCCCACACCCGCGTTTCTTCGCCGTGTAATAAATCCGGCAGCACCGCCGAGTCCGCGACGTTTGCCGCCGTCGCCACCGCGGTGTGGATGATCTTCGTTTTGCTATCCACTCCCACGTGCGCTTTCATTCCGAAGTACCATTGGGTGCCCTTCTTCGTCTGGTGCATCTCCGGATCGCGCGGCTGCTCCCGGTTCTTGGTCGAAGTCGGCGCGTGCAGGATAGTCGCGTCCACGATGGTGCCGGTGGTGATCCGCACTCCTTTCGTTTGCAAGTGCAGGTTCACCGTGCCCAGAATCTGTTCCCCCAGTTGGTGTTCTTCCAGCAAGTGCCGAAACTTGCACACCGTGGTCTCGTCCGGAGCCGGTTCCCGGCCCAAATCAATGCCCGCGAACTGCCGCATCACCGGCGAATCGTACAGCGCCTCTTCCACCGCCGGGTCCGACAGGTTGAACCACTGCTGCAAAAAGTAAATCCGTAGCATGCGCTCCACTCCCACCGGCGGCCGCCCCTTCCCCGCCTTGGGATAATGCGGCTCCACCAGAGAGCACAACTCGCCCCAGGGCACCACCTGCTCCATCTCCTCCAGAAACAGCTCGCGTCGCCTCTTCTTGGTGTACCGCTCAAAGCCTGTCATCATCGCCAGAGTCCCCTGGTTGATTCTCATCTCCCAGACACTCTAACTTGACCGACTGTGAAAAGCAGAGAGCTTAATCAGAGTCTCCTTAGTTAGCGAGAAAGGGCCACGACTACGCGGCACGCGCTTGGCTGACCGTAGAACGGCTAAGGGTTTGTCTGATCGCAGTTAAGACACTGTCGTACGAAGAAAGCATTTGATGCTGGCGAGGAGCCCGCGCCCACCACAATACTCGCACCTTGACCGTGTTCGAGTCTGGATCGCCCAAGTCCATGACGAGAACCTCAGGGGTGGGATCCGACAACACCCCCTGAACTCTGCTCACAGTCTTGATAATGAAAGACTTAACTTCAGCTAAGTCGCCACTGTCTTTTACGATCAGGTCGTATTCCCAGCGACGAATGTCGAGGGCCGTATTGACCGTAACCGAATGAGTGAACAAATCCGCGTTTGGGATCACGACCCGCCTTCCATCGTATGTCTCGATGATCGTTGCTCGGGTCTGGATCTCTTCCACAGTCCCTTCGTAGATGTCTAACTTGATCTCATCGCCGACACGAAATGGCTCTGCCCATAGCAACAACAAGCCTGCAAGGAAATTCTGCAATATGTTCTGAAAGGCGAATCCAATGGCAACGCCGCTGATGCCGAGGATCTTTATCAGATCGCCAGCCTGGAAGGAAGGAGCAACGACTGAGAAAGCCACCAGAAAGCCCAGCAGGATCGTTGCCGCTCCAGTGAGGCGGGCAAAAACCACACCCAGGTTTGGACGGTGCTTGCGAGTGGTGCGAAGTATCACTCGGCTGACAAGAATGCTGACCCCGTAAAACAGCAGAAAGACGATGATGGCCACTATCAGCGAAGGAAGCCGCGCAAAGAAACTGTCGACCATCTGATATGCGGCTTCCCAAAATCTCTCGAAGCTGGAGTTCATAGTAGCGACCTGTGCCGAGTGGCGACCTACGCCGAGCGAGGCAGCGACCGGTTGGTCGATACCCCGCCCGGTTCTCGTTCCAGTGCTCGGTGAATGAACGATTAAGGTTCTCGGTCGGAGCCCATTCCTAGTTCGGAGGCTGGGGCTGATTCCGGCCCGCTGGCTGCTGTCTTTCCTGCAACTTCTGTTGCTGCTGTTCGTGTTTTTGCTGCAATTGCTGCGTTTGTTGCTGGTGCTGCTGTTCGACCTGCTGCTTTCTCACCTCATCAGCGTTCTGTTGCGCCAATCGCTGGTAGTCCTGTTCCTGCTTCTGCTTGAGTTTCTGCCGCTCCTGTTCCTGCTTCGCTAATTGTTTTTCCTGCTGCTGCTGGTACTTCTGGTCCAACTTCGGGTTGCCTGTATTCGGAGCATTGAGTCTCGCAGTGGGCGGAAGGTCGCCTGGATGGACTGGAGGACTAGGTCGAGCAACGTTGTTCTCTGGACGCGGAGCTGCCGCACTGTCCCGCGACTGGTTTCCACCACGATTGACGGGAGGGGTATAAGGTGCCCCTGCTGCTTTGGCCGCCACGACGGCACGGTCGTCAAATACCCCGGGCTTTGGTGTAGCTGCGACCGCCGGCTTGCCCAAGTTCACGGACGCACGTTGCTTAGGGTTCGCCCGGGCCGCCTCCGCATGTTGAGTTTGAATTGCAACCGGTGCGATACGTCTCTCATGCGCCGCAGCCTCTTGTTGAGGTGTCGGACGCACGCTGATTCCACCATTGCCACCGTTGTAACTGACGCGGGTCACTGTGGTGTTATTGATCACCGTCGTGTTGTAAACGTTGTGAACCTCGTTGACGTTCACATTATTCACCGAACGGTTGTAGAAAAAGTGTCCGTTGTCCCAACGTCCGCCTTCATAACCGTCGCCGAAATAACCAAAGCCGTAATTGATCCCTCCATAGAAACCAATTTGTGGGCCCCAATAGCCCTGGTAGAAAACAAATCTATCGCCACCCCAACCCCAGTAGCCCGGAGTCCACAGGTAACCGACTTCCGGAGCCTGCACCCATGTGCCCGGCACCCAGTAGTAGTCGTCGAAGTCGTCGCTGTAGGCCCAATAGCCGGGAGTCCAAATATAACCTTCGCCCGGGCAAAGAGGCTGCTCATAGACAGGCAGTGGGGGCGGGGCAAAGGTGACGCCGATACCCACGCTGATTTGTGCAAACGATGCCGCTGATATAAACCACAGCACGAGCGTGAATAGCAGGGTACGAACGTATCGGATATGCATGGTGATTCCTCTGGCCCATCCTCCCTCGTTTACCCGGTGTTGCTCTGCTGCTGCGGGCTTCGTGGATTGAGGGGCGAGACTGTCCGGCCAGCAACGGTTGAGGTCAACTTTGAAGCGTGTGTCCTGCAGATGTTGATCTCACGTCCCGGGCACGACAACTGACCATCCTGTAGGGTCTTGATCCGCGACCGGTCTGGATCAAAACGCATCGAGACCGGCCGCGCCAAAAGAGACCGAACTATTTCTGATTTTCCTTCTTCTGATCCTCTGGAGCTTGTTCTCTGGCTTCTTGCCGTGCAGCTTGATGACTGATCTCTGCCACCTCTCGCAGGAAAGGCGCTGCCATAGCTGGTGCCGCAACATTGCCCAGCAAGATCTTCTTGAAGGGAACATCGCTACCGTAGATCGCCACAGTGGAGTCGGCGTCGTGCTCCACCACCGCCCCTTCCAGAGTCAGACCGGCGAAGATACCCCGGGAGCGGGAGTAGGTCAGCAATTCGGTATTGAGTTTCCAGTCCGTTCCAGCGGAAGCATGGCGCCCCACCGGTCCGGCGGCAGCGGATCCTTCGCCGGTGACCTCAAACTTGCTCGAAAGCAAGTGTTGCAGGCCTTTGTCATTCATTACTAGCATGACCAGGTCCACACCCTCCGCGCCAATCTGCAGGCCCCAGCTTCCTCCGCCCACGCTGATGAAGGCGGGCGCGCTCCATCCGGCCGTGGTGCGGCACACAGCAACCCCACGCCCGTGCTTACCACCGATGATGAAGCCACCTTTAATCAGATGGGGAACCACCACGACGCACTTGGCGCCATTCAAGACTTCTTCAGGGATGCCCTTGTCGGGAGCGGCTGCGATTTCCTTGAGAACGTTGGCTGAATTCTGCATCCGCTCGGTTGAATCCTCACGGGCCGAACCCGCCCAGGCAAGACTTCCCAACAGTGCTACCAAACTGAGTGCCACTAGAACCAGCTGTCGTTTCATGATCGCTCCTTTGAACAAAAGAATTTTGATTTGTTATCAACTCACGAGATGGCGCGAGAAAACCAGAGCTTCATCATCAAGGAATGTGTGGGCAGGCTTAACCGCTTGGAGTTACAAGAACTAACCAACCCCTGCATTCATGAAAGCTCCCGGTTAAGCAGCCTCAAGTTCGCGTTCTACCCGCGTCCTTCTTGCCCGGCGACGCTTAGCCTCGCGGCTGGCGCTAGGTTTCTCCTCACCTTCATTCACCACGTCGTACAGCCGCTTAAGGAGGTAGACAAACTTCTTCGGGTCGCGCTCTTTGCGAGCCGCTTTCGACAATTTTCTCCAGTCATTCGTAACCGGGGCCCTTGACATCGCTGTTCCTCCTTTCGGGTTTTCATGATCTCTACAACTCTTGCAGTTTGCGGGCCACAAAGATAATGCCCGGATTTTCAGGAGGATATGAGAACTAGCGATGAATTTTGTTCGTGGGAATTTTGCCAAACGGCGAGTAATTTGTTCAGTCTCCGATCATGATGCGGGTTACGCCTAACGACACAAAATACAGGATTCCCGGTAGGGAAGATTCGCTCGATGCTCCTCGCATGGGAGGAGGCGAGAAACGCGAATTTTCGGGAAGCTGTCATGGAAATCTGTACCTCCGGGAGAATGCGATCTCTGATTTCATCACTGCTGCCACCTGGATAATTTGACACGGCTGCTGTCCGTCTCGTAACGCCACCGCTTCCAGTTGGAAGAACTGTTTTAAGCCGTTGCTTGTTCTTTCTCGAACTGCAAACCCACTCCGAAGCCTCCCTCTGGCAGCGGCTGGCAGTAAACTACACGAGCGGGTTTCAGTTCTTCACTGCCGACTAGAGAAGTGACCAGCAGCCATTCTTGCGGCGGTAAGGGGCGTCTGGTCAAGACCCGAACGCCATGAGTGCTGACGTTTTCGGTGGTCGTCTTCTCAGTGAGGTCAACAGATATCGGCTTTTCCAAGCTGCAAATTCGCATCGGCACTTCTAGGTGGATTCTCTTCTCAACACGTCCGGTTCGCGAGGCCATTTCAAGATGCTCCCCGAGGTCACTTCGTAGCGAAGGCCGGTGTGCGTAGCCCTGAACGATCAAAGAAAGCGTTTGCTCTGCCGACTTTCGACGGTGTCTTCTTGGCCTGGTACATGGCCCGGTCCGCTTGGAGCATCACTTGGGCAAGAGAGCTTGCAGTGCGGGGATCGAATCGAACAACTCCCAAACTAAGAGAAAGTAGGTAGCGAGATTCGTTGGTGCACACCATTTCCAGATTTCGCCGCAGGCGGGCCATGACGGTGGCTTCAGTATGACCCGATGCCTCGATGGCGAGGGCGGCGAACTCATCGCCCCCAAGCCGCGCAAGCACGTCCGAATCACGAAACGTTTTTCCCAAGACCTCTGCTGTGCGGGTCAGCGCCAGATCGCCTTCGGAATGGCCGAAGGAATCGTTGATGTGCTTTAAGCCATCCACGTCGATGAAGAACAGCAGCATTTCCCGACCCGATCGGCGGCCCAATCTCAATTGGCGTTCCGTGAGGGAAAGAAAGCCACGGCGGTTATACAGCCCAGTGAGTTCGTCGGTGATCGCAAGGTTGCTGAGTTCCGCCCGCAGTAAGTATTGCTTGACCGCGCAGTCGACCGCGCGTATCAGCAGTTCGCTGATCGGCTGACCTTGCGGCGCACTTCCCGGCGCGGCGTCATCCCTGGCGCCGACATCTCGCATCAGAGCTGCGAGTTCCTGGTTAGCGTCGGAAAGCAGAGTCTGGTAAGCGTGATCGAAGGCACCCTTTTCCCGCTTGAAAAGGTTCGAGGGCGAAACTTCACCGCGGAAGAGGGACCCGGATTCGAGCGTCCACATCCACGCCGCCGTGTCCAGTGGCAGAGTTGCCGACGCTAGACTGTTCTTGTGCATATCTCTGTCTCTCCGTCAGGCTGAATTCACGATTGTTTACTCACCCTGACAACGAAAAGTAGAGGGCATTGCCGCCCACTGGATCCAACTCGGGTCACCTCCGCGAAACCCGACTCCTCCCCCGAAGGTAGTTTTCTACGGAGGTGCCACAAGTTGTTTTCTCCCAGGGCGGGAAGCACATCGTTAGGCCGCAGCATAGACCGCTAGAAAAAACAAACAAGCCGGTGAATCATCCATTCGAGTTGAGTGGAATGACTGAGAACGCGCTAGGGCAAACCCTCGCGGAGGGTTGTTACGGCTGGACGAGACCACGCCGGATCGCGTAGCGCACTAAGCTGGCTGTTTCATGAATATCGAGTTTCTGCATCAGCCGGCTCCGATGAGATTCAGCGGTCTTGATGCTGACTCCCAGAAGTGTGGCGACTTCCTTGGTCGACTTTCCTTCGCCGACGAGTTGAAGAACCTGGCGCTCCCGCGAGGTAAGGGGATCCGCCGGGAGGTCCGTTTTAGACAGAAACGCCCCCAGGATTGTGCCGGATATGTTCGGGCTGAGATAAACTCCTCCGCGGCTAACCTCCCGAATGGCGTGGACTAAATCAGTGGCCGCTTGATTTTTCAAAACGTATCCCTTCACACCGGCGCGAAGTGCCTCGGTCACGTACTGATCTTCATCGTGGCGTGTCAACAAAATAGTCTTGGTAGAGGAAGACTTTTGCAGTTCGCGGGCGGCGTCAATTCCGTTTAAGATCGGCATGCTGACATCAAGAATTGCAATCTCAGGGCGGACGTTGGCAACCAGCCGGATGAGCTCCTGACCGTCGGATGCTTCTCCGGCCACTTGGAAACCCTCTCGTTCCAGCAGGGCTTTCAAACCTTGGCGGACCAGCGCGTGATCGTCCGCGAGAACGACTCGAATAGGCATTTTACGTCTCCACTGGAATCTTGACGAGCAATTCTGTTCCTCTGCCGACCACGGAGTCGATTTGCAGCGTTCCCCCGACGGCATTCAGGCGTTCGCGGATTCCGACCAGGCCCAGGCCGCTTCGCCCCTTGCCCGACAGGGTAGAGGGGGCGTCAAAGCCCACCCCATCGTCATGAACTAGACAATGCAGATTCCTTGCCACGCTAGTGAGCTGAATCGCCACGTTCTTTGCACGGGCATGCTTAGTGACATTGGTGAGAGCCTCCTGAACGACCCGATAGAGTGCGATTTCAATGTTCGGGACGTACCGGCTTTTTAGGGAACTCTGGACCTGGATCGACAATCCCGTTCTCTTGGAAATACCCTCCGTCAGGAATTGCAGTGCTGGAACCAAACCCAGTTCGTCCAGAACGGTGGGCCGGAGCTCATGGGACAGTCGTCGCAACTGCTTTTCCGCTTGATCGAGAATCGTACCTACTTCCTGAAGCCGCTCTTGCAGGGCGGGGCTGAGCTCGTGAGAAACATCAGACATGACGAGGCGTGCAGCGACGAGAAGTTGCCCAGCTTCGTCATGGACGGCGTGGGCGATGCGCTGGATCTCCTGTTCCAGAGTTTCGTTCAATCGGTGAAGAGCCGAAATAGCATCCCGAAACCCGCGATGGGCCATTTCGTACGGAGAAAGACTCTCGCCGAAGAATTCCTGGGCCCGGTCAAGGTGTTGCTTTAGAGACTCAGGGGGGTTCGTACGCAGCAGCAGTTGCGCGAGGACAGCATGGTGCAGCGCCGCGATATCGAGTATGCCCAAGCCTTCGCTGAGGGCAATGCGTCCGATTTCGTAGGCGCGTTGCAAAGCATCTTCACCGCCCCTCGACAGATAATCCTCAAGCGCTCGGCTGTAGGCGCGCTCCCGGTCGAGCGCCTGATCTCTCTGAATGTTGTTCACCTTCATGGGCGATCCCCCACGTATCGGGCAACCAGCACGAGAGCATCGTCGGTGGCTTTGCCGTGCTGCGCCAGAATGCTTTCGGCAGCCGGCTGCGGGGGATAGTTTCGGGCCAGTCTCCGACTAAAGTCAACGCTGATGCCGTCAGTGGCGAAGACGAGCGTGTCTCCGATGGATATCGGAAGGACGGCTGCCTGGAGGGAAGGTAGTTGCACACCTACGACGCCTCCACGCAGCAACAACGATTCTTCCGCCGCCGCAGGTTTTGAACCGCGACGCAACAGTACACCCTGAACATTCCCCACGCCCAGCCACGTTATCAAACTGTGGGGCCCATCGAACGAGGCTATGCTCATAGCGACGCCCCGGGTGGCGCGGACCCTTGTAAACGGTTTCCTGACCTTCGTTGCGCCTTTCTTGTTCGGAGAACGGCCGCCCGCTTTTCCAGAGTACTTGTTCTTCGCAACGGTCGAAACTGTAGCCACCTCGGTCATTATCTGGCAGGCGTGGACTTGGTTAAGGGTTGAAGCCGAAGTTAGCATGGAGCGGAGCGTCCGCCAACCGGAAGCTGGAATCATTTCTTCTTAGCTACCGAATTTTTCAAAAAAGTACCCAAACGATCCATGCCTTTGGAGGCCACGGTACCGACTGCGAACTGCAGGGCCGATGAGCATGATCGCCTGTTCACGACAGTTGATGACTGTGGTTTGAGCATCTCCAAGTGATGGATCAGCCCTCTGGGTGAGCGGCTGCTGGGCTCGCAACAAAATTCGCTCAATGAGGTCAATGTGAAAAGAGAACGCCTGACACAGATCGTCCTGGTGATCGTGGGGCTGTTGAATCTAGCCCAAATTTATTTTCTATATACGGATCTGCGGCATTCCAGCTGGCTTTTGGAGCGGAAGAACGAGGTCCACCCGATGTTTCTGAGCTTCTTTATTCCGGTCGGGGTCTTTCTACTCGTGGCTGCGAGGAGACCATCTGAGCACCGCTCGATGATTGCTCTAGCAGCTTGGTGGCACATCTCCCATGGCGTGGTGATGGCTATTCAAACCGCGGAAGCCTGGAATCATGGCGTCCACAGGAACTTTACTGATGTGATCGTATTCCTTCTGATCGGATTCGTCCTGTTGGCGCTTCTACCAGCAAAACGAGAAGCAATTGCGCCGGGAGTTGGGTGAACGAGCGCAGAAACCCCGCACTGTGCGCGTAACCATTTCTTCTCATCTTCCTTTTTTCACGGTTTTCTCCCCGAGGGGATGACAGTGTAGCGGGGCGGCTCTGGGGCAGATTGGCGATAAATCGCCATTACGCTCAAAACCACGCGGGCTGGCCGGGGTCAACCCCCAGTCGGATGCAAAGGAATGTGGTCTCAGCTCAGATCGAGTGGCTCCTGAGCTGATGATGGCTTTCGTAGCGGGATGGGGCACTCTTAATCAATGACCAGAACCAGCGTGGCAGAACTTCCTGCAATCGGGCATCCCACAACAGTAGCGGTTAGGGGAGAATTTACCGAAATCAGCACGTTACTTCCAAACGCGCCGCCGAACTGAGTGAAGGTCTGCTGCGTAATCGTTGCCTGAAGGTGTTGCGAATCGACGAACGTGGTCGGGAGCGCGCTCCCATTCCAGAGAATCTGAGATTGAGGAACAAGCCCGGTTCCTAGCACAGTGAGAACAACTGAATCCGCTGTAGAGGAAATGGCCGTTGGGGACAGAAAAGTGATCTGAGGCGTCGCCGGGAGGCCAAGACAGCTGTTGAATCCGACGATTGCTACGCAGGTCCAACCAGATGACATCAAGGTCAAGGCAGCAACGAAGCCGATGCGGAGCCGCGGGAAAGGCTTGCCGGATTGGATCAGGCAAGAGCGCATACTGCCGAAGCACCTCGCTCCTGGATTTTCCACTCCGGCGTGGAATCAGAAACTGTAAAACCTGACAGGGTGGTCACGCCATGGCAATCCCACAACGATTTTCCTGCGTGGTAGTTGGCGATAAATCGCCATTACACTTATTGACTAGGGATGGCTCGGTTTGAGATCCATCCCGCTTGGACCAGCATGTCGGTCGCTCGAGACGCGGTGATTACATTGAGAGTAGCTCCCGGAGGTAGAAACTGGTGAAGCGCCAAGGACCGCCACAAACAAGCCCGCCGAATAGTCAAGCGGGCCGCGTGAAACTGCTATCGCCAACCGTGGTGGAGAGCTACTTAAGCTGTTCCAATTGATTCTTGCGGATCGTTTCCCATTGATGGTACTGAGTGGGGTTCAAAATAGATTTCACAAGTGGGTCCGTCTGCGAATGCACAGTTTTCAATTGTTTCTTCTTTTCCGACGGCGACAGGCTCGGATCGGTCAGGATTGCTTTCGCCTTGGGAGCTTCAGCTTGGAGAATTGGCTCCAACTGCGATTTCTGCTCTGGGCTGAGGTTTAGAATCTGCGCGACAGCCTGCGCATTCTCCGTCTGCATCATCGGTCCTTGGGATTCCTCTTGCGTCTGTGCAGCCGCGATACTCGCAAATACTAAGGAACTGAGAACTAGAGTTCCGAGAATCAATAAGGATTTCATTTTTGACTCCTTCGGTATGAGCATCCGCCTTTATCGCAACCTAACAACTGTTAGAAATCGCAGACGTGCCGATTCGTTGTTGATAAATCTCTCTTAAGCCAACGGTTAATGCTGCTATAGCTGGCGTAACATCGCCATTACACTCATTGACTGTCGTTTCTGGCGAAGAAAAAATGCACACTCGTGCCTGATTTCAGTATCTAGTACCAGCGTAGCCGCCCGTCACGGCTTCGCGATATTCCGTCCAAAATACGGAGGCATTCTCAAGCCCGGCCTCCTTCAACACGTGCAAATCCTCGGTCAGCGTCAACGGCTTATCGTTGTCTCGGGCTTCGAGGTCATCCAGAAACTCTCGCGTAGAAGAGGTGTTCGCGAATCGATTATCTCGACCACCGGCACGCTCAACAATGCCGCGCACACGGATTTCCTGGATCCGCGATTCGATTCCTGCGTCTGCAGCCACTACCAAGTCAGCATTCAGAAACCAGCCACCGGGTTTGAGGAACGCCACGGCATCGCGAATCAGAGATCGCTTCTCTTGTGCCGTCAAGTGATGCAAGGCATATGCCGAATACACCAATTCTCCGCGCTCACCGTTAGACAAACTCTTATTCAGGAAACGGAAGTCTCCTATCCGGAAGTCCACTCGGTCGGCCAGAGGTCCCAGCCGCATTCGAGCCATCTCCACCATCGAGACAGCGCCATCAACCGCAATAACTCTGCATCGTGGGAACCTTGTCAGGACTGCTTTTGAGAAAAACCCTGTACCCACGCCCAGATCAAGAGCGATAAAGGAATCGTTGCGGGAGAAGGGCAACAACTCCAGCACGATCTCCGCCATTTTGTTGCGGTTGGGGTGCATAAGTTCCATGTCGGAGTCGTACTTCGCAACCCGTTCCGGAATGTCGTAGGCCTGAATTGACTCGTGTTTTGAGGGGGGCTCCATAATTCAGCTTAGCATTGGGAACAGAAACCGATCTGTAACATCTCGGCGCGAATGCCTACCATGGCGCACGACTCTGCCGGTGGTTGGCGATAAATTGCCATTACACTCATTGACCCGTGGATGCCTTTCCATGTGGGTGCCTTTCATTGCAGTAGCTGGTCAGAAACCATCCCAGCCCGATCCTGAAGTGTGTGGGTACAAGCTGCCATCCTCCGCAATGGTGAAGCTCCTGGTGCATCCACAAGATTGGCGGCCGGTCAAACTTGGGTCCAATTTGGGTCCAATTACACCCGAACACGGTGGAAGACTAGGGCACTAGACGCAGAGCCGACCTAAGCGAGACAATCACATAGCATCAGTTAGTTTGCCTTGGGCGCAGGGGGTCGTAGGTTCAAATCCTATCGCCCCGACCAATGATTTCGTTTGCCCGCGGTCCGGAACCAAGTCGATGCCGAGAAATGGCCCGAACGGTATGCCCGCCTACCAGCGGATCCAAGGATCGATCCGCGAACGGATCGACGCCGGCGAGCTCAGGCCAGGAGATGCAGTCACTTCGGAGAGAGACCTTGCGCGAATCCATCGCGTTAGCCTGATGACAGCACGCCATGCGCTGGCGGGACTTGAGCGCGAAGGGATCGTGGAACGCCGACGCGGCGCCGGCACTTTTGTTGCTCCCCCGCGCATACATTTCAACAAACTGAGAGCTACACCGAGCAAATGTCGAGCCGGGGCCTGGCTCCTAACTCCAAGATCATTACCTCCAAGATCGTAGAGGATGAAGAAGAAATCGCGGCGCGGCTTAACTTGCCGGCAGCGAGCCGCATGGTCAAGATCGAACGCGTCCGGCATACGTCCGAGGAACCCTTTGCGCTTGAGACGTGCTATCTTCCAGCGGACGAATTTCCCGGCCTGGTGCGATCGCCGCTAGGGCGTTCCTCCCTTTTCTTAACCCTTGAGCAGGAATATGGCCTGGAAATCACGTATGCCGACGACGCTCGGAGCTGGATTTTGTTGAGCACCTTCTTTAAAAGCTCATAGGGCTCGCGATTCAGCTCGCACTGCGATCATTCTTGAACTGACTTCACAAGATTTCTCGGCCGATCCACATCCAGGCCCTTCCCGATGGCGATGTAATAAGCGAACAGCTGCAACGGAATGATTTCAAGCATGGGTGCGAGAAGCTCCGGAGCAGCCGGAATGAAGAGGGTGTGGTCCGCGAGGCCCGCGATTTCCGTGTCGCCTTCGGTCGCAAGGGCGATGACCCTAGCGGACTGCTTCTTGAACCCCCGCAGGTCAGAAACGCTTTTCTGATAGCGCGCGACCGAGCCAGAATCTTTAGGGTCGCACGTCGCAATCATCACGACCGGCAGATTCTCATCAATGAGCGCGTTCGGCCCGTGCTTGGTCTCGCCCGCCGGATATCCCTCGGCATGGACGTACGACACTTCCTTCAGCTTTAGCGCGCCGTCCATGGCGATGGGATAATGGATGGCGCGACCAAGGAACAGAAAATCTTCGAACCGCTGGAAACGTTCGGCCAAGTGTCGGCACGTATCGGCGCACTGGAGCACTGCCTCGGCCTTATCAGGCAACGCGAGCAGCTCCTCGATCCAAGTGCGAAGGGCCTGGTGTGAGAGCGTCCCTCGGACCTGCGCGAAGTATGTCGCAAGCAGAAACAGTACGGCCATCTGCGCGGTGAATGCCTTCGTGGACGCAATACTGATTTCCGGACCGGCATGAGTATAGAGAACCCCATCGGCTTCCCTGGCCACGGTGGAGTTGGCGACGTTTGTGATGGCGATGGTCCGGGAGCCTTTCTGCGCGGCGAGCCGCTGCGCCGCCAATGTGTCCGAGGTTTCACCCGACTGCGTGATCACAATCGTAGCTTCTTCGGGGCCAACGGGCGGGTTGCGGTACTCATACTCACTCGCGTAATCCACGTCGGCAAACAAGTGCACCAGATCCTGGAACATGTATTGGCCGGCCATTCCCGCGTGACGGCTGGTTCCAGAGGCAACGATGTTGATCCGGCGCAGGGCGCGCAACTCCTCCACGGCAATGCGAACCTCATCCCCGATGCAAATCTCCGCGTTAGCCGGCGAGATTCGGGAAAGAGCCGCGTCTTTAAGCGCCTGCGGCTGCTCAAAAATTTCTTTGAGCATGAAGTGGGGGAACCCGTTCTTGTCAACCATAGACCCGCTCCTAGGTGCTATATAGCTACTCAATACAAATAGATGTGATTATCCGCACTGCAAACATAACACGAACATTCGCGCTATATAGCAACGTATTCGTCGGCTGAAGCGAAAAAGGCAGTGAGCTCGGCCGAGTGGGGGCCGCAGAGTGAGGACGTGACACCGTCGAGCGCGCAGATTCGAAGAACTTAGGAACCGCCACGCAATCCATCTTACCGGACGCATCTGGCCTGTGTTTGGCCACATTTCCTCCGTGAGAAGATAGAAACTCGCGATGATTCAGCTCAACGCCGCCGGAAAACGCTATGGGCACAAGCTGCTGTTTGAAGCGGCGGACCTCCTGATTACGCCACGTGACCGCGTTGGCCTGGTTGGGGCGAATGGCACGGGGAAATCCACGCTGCTGAAGATTCTGGCCGGCGTCGAGACGCTCGACTACGGCAACGTGAGCGTCGCCAAGGGGATCAGCGCCGGGTATTTGCCGCAGGACGGGCTGACGCTTTCCGGCAAAACCGTTTTTGCCGAGTGCATGTCGGTGTTCGCGCGCCTCAGCAACATGGAGAAGGAACTGGAACAGCTCACCGCGAGCATGGCGGAGCTGGATTCTACGTCGGCGGAGTACGGGCAGGTCGCCGACCGCTACCACCGCATCGAGCACGAATTCCACACCCATGACGGATATGCCATCGAAGCGCAGGTGGGGACGGTGCTGGCCGGGCTGGGATTTCGGACCGAAGACTGGCATCGCCTGACCGATGAATTCTCCGGCGGCTGGCAGATGCGGATTGCGCTGGCCAAGCTTCTGCTGCAGAAACCCAATCTTCTACTGCTCGACGAACCGACGAACCATCTTGACCTTGAATCCCGCAACTGGCTGGAAGAGTATCTGGCGAATTATCCGTATGCCTTCGTGCTGATTTCGCACGACCGCTATTTTCTGGATGTGACCATCAATCGGCTGGTGGAAATCTGGAACAAGAAGATCTGGGTATATAGCGGGAACTACGAAAAGTATCTGATGCAGAAGCAGGCAGCGGCAGGAACAAATGGAAGCCGCATATCGCAATCAGCGCGAGCGGATCGAGCAGTTGGAAGTCTTCATCAACCGGTTTCGTTATCAGGCGACCAAGGCCAAGCAGGTGCAGAGCCGGATCAAAGAACTGGAGAAGATGGAGCGCATCGAGCTGCCGGAGGAAGAAAAGACCATTCACTTTTCATTTCCGCAGCCGAAGCCCAGCGGTCGGCTGGTGGCGGAGTTTTCGGATGTGGCGAAGGCTTATGGCGAGAAGGAAGTCTTCCGCGACGTGCGGTTCACCATCGAGCGCGGTGACCGCATTGCGCTAGTGGGGGTGAACGGAGCGGGGAAATCTACGCTGATCAAGCTGCTGGCCGGGACCGAGCCGCTGACGCAAGGGCCAATACAGCCTCGGCCACAATGTTCAAGCCGACTACTTCGCGCAAGACCAATACAAAGAACTGGACCAGGATGCGCGCATGATTGACGACATCGGCAGGGTTTCGCCGTCGTCGCGCGAGACCGATCTGCGCAATCTGCTGGGATGTTTTCTATTTTCGGGCGATGAAGTATTTAAGCGCATCGGCGTGCTCTCTGGCGGCGAGCGAAATCGCTACGCGCTGTTGCGGATGCTTTTGCATCCGGCGAATTTTCTGCTGCTCGACGAACCAACCAACCATCTAGATATGCGCGCCAAAGATGTTCTGCTGCACGCACTGAGTGGATACACCGGAACTGTCGTCTTCGTTTCGCACGACCGCTACTTCATCGACAAGCTGGCGACGCGGGTTTTCGAAATTGGCGGCGGGAAGGTGGAGGTCTATCCGGGGAACTACGAAGACTTCATGTGGCGCAAGCAGGGTGGAGCGGAGAAATTGCAGGAGCAGGTTGCGGTTTCAGCGCGTGCGCCGCAGCCGGCAAACGGAAGTCACGCGTCGTCACCATTGCCGCCCGCCGTCGCAGACAAATCGAAGCGATTGAATCCGATCAAGCGCAAGCAGATGCAGGAACGGTCGGAGGAATTGGAACAGGAAATCTCCGGTCTCGAGGCCGCGATCGCGGCTTGCGAGAGCTCGCTACAGAATTTTGTCAGTGCGGAAGAGACCGCGCGACTGTCGCGGGAACTGGGGCAGAATCGAGCCCACTTGCAAGAGCGGATTGCCGAGTGGGAAGCGATCGGACAGGAACTGAACAGCCCGAAGAGCCTTTAACCACAGAGAGCGCAGAGTTACACAGAGGCAAATCGTGATTACTCTGTGTAACTCTGTGCCCTCTGTGGTTAAAGGCTGTTCGCCCACCCCCGGAATTCTCCCTCCCCCGCCGGTACAACATCTTCCGTAACCTCGCGCCCTTCGGCAATCCCGTGCCATAGTCACAGTTACCCCAAATTTCCACCGCGAAACGCGGAAATAAAAGGAAGGCGCCCGATGCTGCACTCGTCAGACAATGCTCCCAAGCTGCAATACACACCTTTAACCCCAAGCCCGGCGCCCATCAAGCCGATGACCTCGCCGATGGACCAGGCCACGATTGGCCGCTCGGTCGTGATTAAGGGCGAAGTCACCGGCAGCGAATCGCTTTACATTGACGGCCGTATTGAAGGCGCCGTCACCTTTGCCGAGAACCGCGTCACCGTGGGACGCAACGGCGTGGTCGTGGCGAACATCAACGCGCGGGAAGTTGTGATCATGGGCAAGGTCACGGGCAACATCGAGTGCACCGACCGCGTGGACATCCGCAGTGAAGGCTCGCTCACCGGCGATATCGTCAGCCAGCGCATCAGCATTGAAGATGGCGCCATGTTGAAAGGCGCGATTCAGGTGAAGTCGTCAGAGATTAAGGCTTCGGCGGCGGGGGCGGGGAAGTAAATAGTTGCTAGTGGCTAGTTGCTAGTGGCTAGTCACACGGGCAAGACTTTCCCATAGTGGGAAAGTACTTACACTTTTCATTGTTTTGGGTTGAAACACCAACTCCAGGAGCATACTTGAGTGCTACTGGAGGAACCTGCGAATGCCTGGGCGGTCGTATCAGGATCTGATCGGCTGGAAGAAAAGCATGGCGCTGGTCAGCGGGATTTACCGCTGCACAATCCTTCCCGAAGGAAGAAATCTACGGTCTAACCAACCAACTCCGCCGAGCCGCTGTTTCGATACCCAGCAATATCGCAGAAGGACAAGGGCGTCTTAGCCGGGGAGAATTCAAACAATTCCTTGGTCACGCGAAGGGCTCGGTTTTCGAAGTCGAGACCCAGCAGTTGATCGCGAGGGATTTCGGTTATTTGAGTGATGAGACCACTCAGGATTTACTAGAGCGCGTCAAAGAAGTAGGGCGAATCCTCAGCGGCTTGCTTAACTCATTGGATCGCGAAAAAACTAGCCACTAGCAACTAGCCACTAGCTACTTCTTTTCAGCCTTCAAATCCAACGAGGCGGAGTTCATGCAGTAACGCATTCCCGTGGGGCGGGGGCCGTCGGGAAACACGTGGCCCAGGTGCGCGTCGCAACGGGAGCAGCGCACTTCGGTCCGCGACATACCATAAGCGCGATCTGTGTGTTCCTCGACCGCGCCTTCCGCGACTGGCTTATAGAAACTCGGCCAGCCGGTGCCGGAATCAAACTTCGTCTCGGAGCTGAACAGCGGCTCGCCACAGCAAGCACAGGTGTACGTCCCTGGATCTTTCGTCTTGTGATACTTGCCGGTAAACGCCGGCTCGGTGCCGGCTTTGCGGGCCACGTGGTACTGCTCGGGAGTGAGTTGCGCTTGCCACTCGGCATCGGATTTCTTGATTTTGTCAGGCATAAAGGCAGCTTCTAGCTGTTAGCTCCTAGCTTCTAGCTTAAATTCAAAAGACTTTGACCGCAAAGGGCGCAAAGGTTACGCCGAGCACGCGGAGGGACCGGTTTGCTTTGCGATCTTCGCGTTAACTTTGCGAACTTTGCGGTTAAGAGCTTGTTCGCTAGCAGCTAGGAGCTAGGAGGGTAGTGTCCTGCAGAGTTAGGACACTACCAGCTAGGAGCTTTTTCTTGACTTCGCTTTATATTCGCCTACAATGTCCTCATGGCAATCACCAAACGTCAACGCCAGGTGTACGACTTCATTTCTGACTTTGTGCAGAGGAACCAATACTCGCCGTCGTTCGAGGAAATTGGGGCCGGCTTGGGATTGAGTTCGCTGGCCACGGTGCATAAGCACATCACCAACCTTGAGAAAAAAGGCCTGCTCAATCGCGACTACAACCGCAGCCGCTCCATTGATCTGCTGCCGCCCAAAGGCCGCCTGAAACAAGCCATGTCCGTGAACAGCGGCATGGTGCTGCCGCTGCTGGGACGCATTGCCGCGGGCCAGCCGATTGAAGCCATCGAGCGTCCGGAAACGATTTCGCTCGCCGATTTCGTCCGCTCGAAAGAAGTTTTCGTGCTCGAAGTGCGCGGCGACTCCATGCAGGACGAGCACATCCTCAGCAACGACTACGTGCTGGTCGAGAAAACAAAGATCGCGCACAACGGAGACATCGTCGTAGCGCTGATCGAAGGCACCGACGCCACCCTCAAGCGCTTCTACCGCGAAGGCGACAAAATTCGCCTGCAACCGTCGAACGTGAAGATGAAGCCGATCATCGTCTCCGCAGCCGATGTGGAGATTCAGGGGCGAGTGATTGGGGTGTTGAGAAAGTACTAAGTTTCGGCTGCCAACACGACCTACTTAACTCCATTTACTGGGCCTGTCAGTTCGTCCAGCAGAGGAACCGGAAATCTGCTGTTCACTCCACCGAACACGGCAACCTCAGAAGCTGACGGGCATGCCTTTAGCACATACACTCTGTCGGTCAGTACATCCACGGCGATATCGTTCGCGCCATTTCCAATGCTTCCGACGGTGGCTGATGTGTTGGTCTTTCCATCGATAATGGTAAGACAGTTGCCATTCCCGTTGGCCACATAGATCAGGTTTCGGACCTGATCCACCCCAACGGCGCTGGGCTGCATGCCCGTAGGCACCGTGGTCGGAAAATCGGTGGCTCCATCAATCACGGTGATGCTGCCGCTGCCTAAGTTCACAACGTATATTTTGTTGGTCGCCCCGTTGACTCCGATCGCTATGGGCACAGATCCTACCACAATCGTGTCGATGACGGTGCCGGCGCTATTGACCACGCTGACTGTGCCAGCGAGGCGATTCACCACATAAACATTGTGGTTGGAACGGTTTACCGCCAGGGCAATGGGGTTGGTCCCCACTGCCACATTGGCAGTGCTGCTCGTGAGGCCATCAATGATGCTGACCGCATTGCTGCCAAAATCGGCGACGTAAATCTTATTCCGATCCAGGTCGATGGCGATCGCCGATGGCCCTAGTCCCACGCTGAGCGTCGTCGAGGCCAGGGTGAATCCATCGACCACACTCACTGTGTTGTCGCTGTAATTGGCGACGTAAATCTTGTTGGTGTACGGATTCACCGCCACGGCAACCGGAGCGTTTCCGACGGTAGCCTGCATCAGAGCGTGGGTTGCGCCGTCGATAACAAACAGGTGATTGGTCACACCGTCCGCAGCGTAAATCTTGTTGGTGAGCGGGTTGACGGCAATCGCTCCGTTTAGAGATGGCGAAGTTGGACCCAGAGAAATTGTGGTTGCGGCATTCGTGGCTCCATCAATCTCGGTGATCTGGTTCGCCGACTCCTCGATCGAGTAGATGCGATCAGTGAATGGATTCAGCGCCATGGCCTGGGGGTAGGCCGCCACCGGCACGGTCGCCAGCAGCGATTGCGCGGAGAGGTTGGGAACTACGACAAAAAGCGCGAGGACAATAGTTGCGAACCGAGACATGACCTTGCCTCCTGGGATGCGGTCAGAAAGGGCGCGCCGGGAGGGGAAGTCAAGGACGCCCAAAATTACAGGGCGGAGTATATCACCTAAGCTGCCGGCAAGAAACATCCCTAGACCGGAGCCTCCGGCCTAAATAGCAGGCGCAGCGGGCCATGCAAAAGAAAGGGGTCTTGCTGTGTTGGGACCCCCAATCGGTTGTCGCTGAAAATTGAGTGCTGACGGCTGAAAAGCCGCGTTACCCGATGTGCTTGTCCAACGCCTTCTGGATCTGCTCTTTGGCGACGTAGCCGACGATCTGCTCTTTCACCTGGCCGCCTTTGAACACCAGCAGTGTGGGAATGCCGCGGACTCCGTAGCGGCTGGGAGTGGCGCTGTTGCGGTCCACGTCCATTTTGCCGATTTTCACTTTGCCGGCGTACTCGGTGGCGAGTTCGTCCACAATGGGAGCGATGGCGCGGCAGGGGCCGCACCAGGCCGCCCAAAAATCCAGTAGAACCGGGGTCTCCGACTTCAGGACATCCTGGTCGAAGTTTGCATCGTTGACTTCAATAATTCCGTTGCCTGCCATTCTTCCTCCAACGCGAGAAAATCGAGAATTGCGGTTGTCTTATCGTAACAAGTATTTGATGCTTTCGGGGCGCAGAAGTCGCAAAGGCAGTCGCTGGTGGCTAGCGGTTAGTGGCTAGTAAGAACCATTGACTCCGTGGCGGGTAGGCGGACGGCGGCTGAGATCTATCCAGCAGGACTAACAACTAGCCACTAGCAACTAGCTACTGCAATAAAAAAGCGCCCTGAATGAACAGGACGCCCTGGCAGCCCTCCCCCAGAACTGCCAAACCACGAGATGGATAATAGAGCCGAGGCCCGGAGGTGTAAATGTCACTTAAGTAACCCGGCCTGATGCCAAATGGGCTACTTCAGGCGCCAGGTGTGGCCGCCGTCGGAAGTGGTCCAAGCCTCGCCGTTAGCGGTGTTTACGGTGCCAGTCAGCGCGTCCGAAAAATCCACGCGGACGATGTCCTGAGTGAGCTTTCTTACCCCCACCGCAGGTTCGCACTTGAGCCAGCTTTGTCCGGAATCGGCGGAATGGTAGAGTGCGCCGGCGCTTCCTCCAACCCAGATATTGGCGTCCACGGCCGACAGGGCGCGGAAAGTGGCGTTTCCCGGAACAGAAACTGGCTGCCAGGTTTTGCCGCCATCCCCGGAGCGTTGGACCGCGCCGTCGGACGAAAGCGTCCACTGCAGTACCGGAGCTTTGCTCCCTGACATTTCCTTCCCGTCTTTCAATCGCGCGTTGGCAGCGTTCGCCTTTAGCACGCTGAAATCCTGAGGCGCGGGCCGCTGCTGCGCCAAGTATCCGGAGGAGGCGCCTGCCGCATCCACCGAGCCCGCGCGCGTTTCGGCGACGACCGGCGCTGCGCCAGTCACCTCGACCACTTCCGACGCAGTTCCCACTTCCAGCCTGACGGCGAGCGCGGCGGGCTTGTCATCGAGCACTGCCACCTGCTTGATTTCTGTGGCCTTGAATCCGTTGGCTTCGGCCTTGAGCGAGTAGGATCCCGGGGCCACAGTAGCGAACGAAAATCTGCCGGCGGAATCCGAGACAGCAGATTTCTGGCCGCTCGGGCCGATTAACGTGACCTTCGCGTTGGCTACGACGGCTCCAGAGGGATCGAGAATCATTCCGCCGAGATTGCCCTTTGCGATTTTTTGGGCCATAACATCAGGGCGAGCGTAAACAGACCCAATAGCGCCACCCGTGGCGATCCCACTGAGTGCTGGCGGAGGAGCCGACGGGGACGCTGTCGAAGTCACAGGCGCATCCCAGTTCCGGCCTTGCAGCGGCAAGTTCTCTATTCGCGGCCCCGAGCGTTGCGCGGGCGCGATCTGGTCTGCGCTTTGAGCAGCGGAATTCGCAGGCGCGGAGACATGCACTTGACCGGATTCGTCGAAATCCATCGTGGCCTGGGGTTTCGCAGTCATGTGTTTCGCCTCAGGCTGAGGCGTGGATTCGTTCTTTTCCAGGGCTGTCATCTTTGACTTGCTGGAGTCGCGCTGCGCGGCATCGCGAGCGGCCTGCATGCTGATCGAGTTCCTGGGGAATTTTGTCGGCGGCGATTTTCGTCTCGTTCCCGTTCGCCGGTTTATTCGCTGCGGCGGGCACGGCCCAGACTCAGTCGCCGGGGTCCCAGTCGCGGCGGGCATGGGGGTAACCAACCGGGCGGACTCACTCTTATGTTCGAGACGACTTGTTGTAAAGAAGATCGCCGCGACCGCGACCGACGCGGCCAGCGCTCCCCAGCCGAACATCCATCGCCTAAACGTAAAAGGGCGGGGCTGCGGCACCAGGACTTTCTGCATCTCCGGCGAGTCTCGGGCAGAGCCAGATACAGAATCTCGCGGCAATCGGAGCAGGCTCCCAGGTGCTGCAACAACGTGTCCGCGCTCGGCTTCGGCGAGCGCGTTCTCCGCGAAGGCGGAGAGCAACTCCGGCAGCAGGGTGCGGCCCGGGCGCGGAGCTTGCGCCTTCAGTCGTCCGGCAACGAGTTTTGTCGATCCGATCCATTTACTCGGAACTTACTCGCTGCTTCCTTCGCTGGCCTTTACCCTCTTCTCAGAGAACGAAGCTGGCGACCGAATCTTGCGCCAAACTGGCGCGAATATCCACCGCCAGATCGCGCACGTCGGCGCTGAGGGCTTCTTCGGCCTGGCGGCGGCTCATCCCCGGCTGCACCAGGTTTTTCACAATCTGCTTGCGCAGGCCCGTGGTGAGTTTTTCGATTTTGCGGCTGATGGTGGATTCGTGCACCGACAGCGCTCGCGCGATCTGCGCCAGGGTGCGGCCATCCAGGAAATACGAGGCGAGGATGAAGCGCTCTTCGGCGTGCGAGCGACCGCAGCGCTTCGTCGATCGCACTTTCAGGCGGGGATCGGCGAGGACCACCGGCTCGCTCTCGGCGCGCTGCGAATTGCATGCCTTCTTCGGATTCTTCGTCCAGGCTGACGGTGCGGCGCTGCTTGCGATAGGTGTTGACGAATTCCTGCGCCAGAACGGTGCGCAGCCAGCCTTCGAGCGATCCGCGGCCACCGTAGTAGGTCAGCCGCGAAACTCGATTGCCCTCGCGCATCCGTGGTGCCGAAGAGATCGGCGTAAACCGAATCCGCCAATTCCCTGCCGGTGGAATCTTCGCGCGTGATCTGCCTCGCGATGTCGTAGAGCTTCTCGCGATAGCGGACGAGAAAGAACTTCCCAGGCGCGTTCATTTCCGGCGGCGCAGGCCCGGGCGAGGACCAGGTCTTCCAGCTCGCAATGTCTTGCTGAATTCGATCTTTCGACGCGGGCAGACGCCGCCGCAGGCAGGGTCTTTGCGGCAACCTCTTCGATGATGCAGACGAACTGCTCGGCGAGATGCCGAATCCCTCCGCGCTGCTGCGGCGTAAAGCTCGTCCATGACCGGCTCCAATCCCGACGAGGCTGGCTTCAGCCTCTTCTCTCTATCCCTACGGGTTGGACACCGGGCTCAGGCATGGCGGGTGGGCTTCTCCGGAAGCTACAGTCGGATACTACCAATCTTTTAGACGCAAGAACCCTGAATTTTGCCGTTCCACTCCAGTAGCCGAGAGGCTCAAATAGCCTCCGCGGTGCCTGAGTCGCGGTTTGGCATCCGGGGAGGAGCCTATGAAAACTGCGTGGATTATTGGTGGAGTACTGGTTCTATTGGTGGCGTTCGCGATCATTTATCCCTGCCTGGCGCCGGCGGGACAAGTTCCCTCGGCGTCCGGGTACACGGTGCTGGAGCCGATTCGGCATGGTGCGTTGACTATATTTCCGGTGGTGGCTGGCACGTCGCACGACACGCATGAATTCATCACCCTCGACGAAGGTTTGCGCAGCGGCGAAGTGGTGATCAGCGAGACGGGGAGCGCATCTCCGCTGGTGCGGCCGCGGCACAACGACGGCGTCTGGCGGAAGGCCACGCGACGGAGCGCAGGTCAATTCGCTGGTGCTGGTCAACAATTCCAAACGTCCGCTGATTCTGCTGGCCGGGGAAATTGTGACCGGAGGCAAGCAGGACCGCATCATCGGCAAAGACCGGCTGGTGCCGGCGGAGAGCGATCCGATTGATTTGAGCGTTTTCTGCGTCGAGCCCGGACGCTGGGTGGGAGCCTCGGGGAACTTTCAAAAAACGCCGGGAATGGTCAGCCCTCAGTGCGCGTCGAAAGCCATGGCAGACAAAGACCAGCAGAAGGTCTGGTCTGAAGTGGGCGCTGCGCAGACCGCGATGGCGGCCGCCGTGCCCCCGTCGATCAAGCGAGGCTGGTTGAAGTGCACAGGTTCGTATGCGGGCGTGATCCAGAACGATGAAGTCGAGCGCAAGCTGGACGCGGTGGCCGCACCCGTGGAGCATGAGTATCAAAGCGTGATTCGCCAGCTCAAGGACAAGAACGCAGTCGGCGTGGTGGTGGCCGTGAACGGGCGAGATCATCTGGGCAGACATTTTTGCCAGCAGCGATCTGCTGGCGAAGTACTGGCCCAAGCTGGTGCGCTCCTATGCTGCGGAGGCCGTCACCGAGCCGGGGCAAGCATGTGGAGCTCGACCGAGAAAGCGGCACAGCAGTTTCTCAACGAACTGGAGGGCCGCAGGCAGGTGGTGGAGAGTGAGCCGGGACTGTTTCGGCACAGGAAACCACCGGCGACAGCTTTCGGGTGTTTGAGCTGACTTCCCTGCTGCCGAAGACGGGGTTTGATCTGCACATCGCGAAGATTGCGGATTGAGACGGGAGGGCACGACTTCAGTCGTGCCGTGAGGTCATTCTTGAATCCGTGGCGGCACGGCTAAAGCCGTGCCCTCCCGATTCGCGAACACCCGGCAACTCCGCCAGCGCGGCCACAATCCTTCGCCAGCTCCTGCACCGATGCCAACGGCGCCAGAATCACTTTGTCCGCCGAGGCCGAAAGCATCAGGTTAAACGGCGAATCGGGCACATCGCCGGCTCTCGCGGAAATCGGTGCGGAAAACGATGATGGGCTTTTTCTTGTAGGCGTAGCCGCACTCCCAGCAAGTGCCGGAGTCGGGATCGGGGCCGTCCATGTTGGCGACGACGACTTGCGACGCGTCGAGTCCGGCGACGTCGGTCTCGAAGATGGCGCGGGCGCTGCGGTCTCGCGGCTCATGTTCCTGAGGCAGCCAGACTTCGTGGCCGGCCTTCTCGAGAAGATCCCGCAGCCGGCGATTGAACTCCTGTTCGGCGGTCGTGAACAGCGGCCCCGCCAGATAGATTTTCATCTTCGTTTCAATCCTCTCAAGTAAAGCTCGAAAGCTTCCCACAAGCCGGTCGCGAGCGGTAGAATTCTATCTCGCCGCTGGTCTTCATGAATTTTGAAAGTGAGGCCCGCCATGAAGCGATCCCTGATCAGCCTGATCTCTTTGTCTTCTTATCCTGCCACGCTGCTGTTGGCTGCCGACCCTGCAACTCCCGGTCCTGGGCTGCATGTGATCAAGACCTACGCCGTCGGCGGCGAAGGTTGGTGGGACTACTCAAGATGGACCCCGATTCGCGCCGCCTCTACATCTCCCGTGGAACTCATGTCATGGTGATGGATGCCGACTCCGGCAAGATTGTCGGCGACATCGCGGACACGCAGGGGGTCCACGGCATTGCCCTGGCTCCCGACCTGGGCCGCGGATTCACCAGCAACGGCCGCGAAGGTACGGTCAGCATTTTCGATCTCGCACGTTCAAGACCATCAAGAAGGTCGCGGTCGGCGACAATCCAGACGCGATTCTTTTTGATCCCGCCACCAAGCGCGTCTTTCACCTTCAACGGTCACAGCCATGACGCCACCGCCGTTGACGCCAGCAACCGGCGACGGTCGTGGGCAAGATCCCGCTCGGCGGCAAGCCGGAATTCGGCGTGACCACCGGCGCGGGAGAGATCTTTGTCAACCTGGAAGACAAGAGCGAAATCCTGGCGCTGGATCCGGTGAATCTGAAAATCAAATCCACCTGGCCGCTGGCGCCCTGCGAGAGCCCGAGCGGGCTGGCGATTGACGTGAAGAACCGCCGCCTGTTCGCGGGCTGCGACAACAAAATGATGGCGGTGGTCAACGCCGACACCGGAAAAGTCATCACCACGCTGCCGATTGGCGACGGCGTGGATGCCAACGGCTTCGATCCCGACCTCGGCTTTGCGTACGCATCCTGCGGCGAAGGCGTGCTGGTGGTCGCGCACGAGGATTCTCCCGACACGTTCAGCGTGGTGCAGAATCGTGCCCACGCAGCGTGGCGCGCGCACCATGACCGTGGACAGCAAGACGCACCAGATCTACCTGGTGACGGCGAAATTCGGCCCGCCGCCGGCGCCGACCGACCAGCAGCCGCATCCCCGGCCCGCGATGTTGCCGGATTCGTTTATGGTGCTGGTGGTAGGGAAATAAATCATCGGGTGATCGGGTCATCGGGCCATCGGGTGATCTGAGAATCGAATACATCCAGTGACCCGATTCTTATGAGGACGCTGCGCTCAATCATTGTCTTTGTCTTTCTCATCGCGCTCTTCACCTTGGCGCTCGGCCCTTGCCCGGCGGCAGCCTATTCCGTCCTGACCCACGAACAGGTCGTGGATCTGGCGTGGCAAGACCAGATTCAGCCCATGCTGCTCCAGCGGTTCCCCGCCGCGACCGCCGAGGATCTCCGCGAGGCGCATGCCTACGCCTACGGCGGAAGCCTGATTCAGGACATGGGCTACTACCCGCGCGGCAACAAGTATTTCAGCGATCTGTTGCACTACGTTCGCAGCGGAGAATTCGTCGCGGCGCTGATCGATGAATCTACCGATATCAATCAATACGCTTTCGCGCTGGGGGCGCTGGCGCATTACTCCTCTGACAACGTGGGCCATCCCGTCGTCAACAACATTGTGGCCATTGAGTTCCCCAAACTCGCCGCTAAATACGGAAACTCCGTCACCTACGCCGACGATCCCAAGGCGCATATTCGCACCGAGTTTGGATTCGACATGGTACAGGTGGCGAAGAACCGCTACACCTCGGACCGCTATCACGACTTCATCGGATTCAACATCTCGCAGCATCTGCTGGAAAAGGCTTTCCTGAAGACCTACGGTCTGCAACTTTCTGACGTTCTGGATGACGAAGACGAGGCCATCGAGAGTTTCCGTCGCGCGGTCAGCAAATTCATTCCCAAACTGACCCGCGCCGCCTTGGTCAACCGCCGCGATGAATTGGTGAGGGACACTCCCAACTTCAACGAAAAACAGTTCCTCTATCATTTGTCGCGGACCAACTACGAAAAAGACTGGGGCAAGGGATATCGCAAGCCCAGCTTCGGGATCCGAGTGCTGGCGTTCTTCCTGCGCATTGTTCCCAAGATCGGCCCCGCCAGTGCGCTGGCGTTCAAGATCCCCAGCGCCCAGACCGAGGACATGTATATCAAGAGCGTCGATCTGACGTTCCACGATTACCACAAGCTGCTGAACCAGACTCGCGATGGCAACCTCGCCCTACCCGACACTGATTGCGACACCGGACGCGACACCGCCGCAGCCGAGTATCCGCTGGCCGACAAGGCCTACGCCCAGTTGCTGGACGATCTAGCCCAGGATGATTTCGCGACTGCGGCGCCCGAGTTGAAGAGCAACATCCTGACGTTTTATTCCGATATGAATGCTCCGTATCACACCAAGAAGAACCGCAAAGAGTGGGCCCGGACCGAGCGGGAGTTGGAAAAGTTGAAGGGCACCCAGGCTATTGCTGCCGTTGAATGAGGCGATCTGCCACTACTAACTCTCCTCCGGCGCAAACACCACCAGCAACACCAACTCCTCCTCCACGTCGAAGAAACGATGCTCCAGCCCGGCTTCAACGAAGATTATGCTTCCCTCGCCGACGAAGCGTTCCTCGGCACGTTCGTCCCCGAGCCGCATTTTCGCCTTGCCCCGGACTACGTAGTAGATCTCGTCCTGGTGGTGCGGTTGCTGCGGGTCGTGGGCTCCGGTGGGGAGAACATAGACTCCGGCGCTCATGGCGGGGACGCGAAGAAATTCGAGGTAGGAGCGGCCGGCCTGAAGCCGTTTCGCCAGCAGTTCGTCGAGAGCAAAAACTTCGCTCACCCGAACGCCCCCTGAAAAAATATCTCGGTGTACTGCTGGACCAGGCTCTCCTCCTGCAAGGAGCCGTCGGGGCGGTACCACTGATAGATCCAGTTCAGCATTCCCATCAGTGCAAAGGCGGCGGCGCGCGGAGTGACGGTTTTCTTTGCTCCCCCAGAGCTTCGATCCGCCACGCACATTTTGCACTTCCGCGATCAAATTCTCGACAAAATGAACGTAGTCCTTCTTGCGGGCGTTGATACGCTTGCGCAGGGCGGGCGTCAGGGGATGGTTTTCGTGCAGCATGACGGTGATCTCGCGGTCGCGCTCGCTGAGCACGACGGCGATGTGGCGGCGGATGAGGGTCGCGGAGGCGCTCTTCGGGGTCGGCGATGGCCTTGACCGGGGCGATGACCCGCTCCTCGGTGATGTCCATGGCGTGGCTCATCAGGTCGAAGAGGATCTCGTCCTTGCTCTGAAAATGATGGTAAAGCCCGCCTTTACTTAGCCTTAGAGCAGCGGCAACGTCGTTCATGGAGGTCCCGTCGTAGCCCTGCTGCTGAAACAGGCGGGCGGCGGTGCGGAGGATTTCCTGACGGGGCTCGAGGACGGATTCGCGCGGCATTGGCGATTCAATATATAGCACGACACATCACACGACCAATCGTGCTTCCCAGAGTAATCACAAAACTATTGACTTTGGCGGCGGGTCTGATTACCATTTCTGGATACCGACCGACCGGTCGGTTTATTCGCATAGGAGCCTTACTCTCATGGCAACCATCTTCTACGAGCGCGACGCCAATCCCTCCGCCCTGAAAAGCAAAACCATCGCCGTATTCGGCTACGGCAGCCAGGGACACGCCCAGGCCCAGAACCTCCGCGACAGTGGCTACAACGTGATTATCGGGCTGGATCCGACTCGCGGCAGCGCCAAGCAGGCGAAGGCTGACGGCTTTACGGTGCTTGCTCCCGCAGAGGCCGCCAAGACGGCGGACTGGATCCAGATTGTGACTCCGGACGAGACTCAGGGTGATTTCTACGAGGCCTCGATCAAGGCCGGCCTGTCCAAAGGAAAGATTCTCGGTTTCTCGCACGGATTCAGCATTCACTTCAAGACCATTGTTCCGCCCGCAGACGTTGACGTGGTCATGATCGCCCCCAAAAGCCCAGGCCATTTGTTGCGGCGGGTTTATGCGGAAGGGCGCGGCGTGCCGGCATTGATTGCCATTCAACAGGACGCCAGCGGCCGTGCACATGAACTTGCTTTGGCGTACGCGTACGGAATCGGTTCGACCCGCGCTGGAGTTTTGCAGACGACCTTCAAAGAAGAAACCGAGAGCGATCTGTTCGGCGAGCAAGCGGTGCTGTGCGGCGGCCTAACTTCGCTGATGAAAAAAGGCTTTGAAACGCTGATCGAGGCCGGTTATCAACCGGAAATTGCGTATTTTGAGTGTATCCACGAAGTGAAGCTGATCGTCGATCTCATTTACGAAGGCGGCCTTGACCGCATGCGCTATTCGATCTCCAACACCGCCGAATATGGCGATTTGACCCGCGGACCGAGAGTTGTAGGCGAGGAAACCCGCGCGACGATGAAGAAGATTCTGGGCGAAATCCAAAGCGGCGCATTTGCGCGCGAGTGGATCAACGAGAACAAGACGGGCGGCAAGAATTTCGCTGCGCTGCGCTCGGCGGAGAAGAATCATCAGGTGGAAGCGGTCGGCGCGAACCTGCGCGGGATGATGTCGTGGTTGCAGAAAGACTCCGGCAAGTCGGCCACCAAGGCTTCGCCGGCGGAAGAAAAAAAGGTCGTTAATGCTTAGAGGCGCCGAAATCTTTTTGCAGTGTTTGCGCGCCGAGGGCGTGGAGCTGGTGTTCGGCTACCCCGGCGGCGCGATCATGCCTTTGTATGACGCGCTTGAGGGCAGCGGCATCCGCCACATTCTCACGCGGCATGAGCAAGGAGCGGTGTTTGCGGCTGAAGGTCACGCGCGAGCGACGGGACAAGTTGGCGTTGCGATTGCCACCAGCGGGCCGGGCGCGACGAATCTCGTCACGGGGATTGCCGACGCAAAAATGGATTCAGTGCCGCTGGTCTGCATCACTGGACAGGTTCGCAGCGCGTTGATCGGGACCGACGCCTTCCAGGAAACCGACGTTTTCGGACTGACGCTCTCGCTCACCAAGTGGAGCCGGCTGGTGAAGTCCATCGAAGAAATTCCATCGGCGATTGCAGAAGGATTTTACTGGGCGCGTGAAGGGCGGCCGGGGCCGGTGGTGATTGATATCCCGACTGACTTTCTGAAGGCCAAGATGGAATTCGCGGGGCCGGTGAAGTTTGCGCCGAAGCCGCGGCCTTCGGATGCCTTGACGGACGCGGCGTTTGGCGATGGGTTGATCTCGCTCCTACAACGAGCCAAGAAACCGGTGGCGCTGATCGGAGCGGGGGCGAAACTTTCCGGAGCGATACCAGAACTGCGGCAGCTTCTCGACGTCTTGAATATTCCAACTTTTGCGACGGTGCATGGTCTGGGCGCGGTGGTGCCCTCCTCGCCGTATTACCTGGGCATGGTCGGGATGCATGGCACGCGCGCCGCCAATATGGCGCTGCATGAGAATGATTTGCTGCTGGTGTTTGGGGCGCGGCTCGATGATCGCGTTACTGGCGATCCCTCGCGCTTTGCGCCGAATGCGAAGATCGTTCATTTCGAAATTGACCCGGGACAACTCGACCGGGTGCGCGCTTGCGAGCTACCGGTGATTGGCGATCTGGCGCAGACGATTCCTGCGACTTACAAGAAACTCCAGGGGGTGAAGCTGCCGGATTGGACCGAGTGGCGCACGCTGGCTTGCGGGCCGGACCGCGCTGAGCTTGATCCGCGCGGGCTTTCGCAGCTGACGGTTCGTTTTCTGGACGAGCTTTTCAGCCGCTTGCCGGAAAACAGCGTTGTCATCGCTGACGTGGGCCAGCACCAGATGTGGGCGGCGCAGCGTTATCGCTCGGCCTCGCCGCGTGGATTCATTACTTCCGGCGGACTTGGCTCGATGGGCTTTGCGTTGCCCGCCGCGGTGGGCGTGCAGCTTTCGAAACCCGACGCGACCGTGCTCTGCGTTTCCGGCGATGGCGGATTTCAGATGAACATTCAGGAACTGGCCACGGTGCGGCGCCTGAATCTCCCCATCAAGCTGGTGATCGTGGACAACAAATATCTGGGCATGGTGCGGCAGTGGCAGCAGCTTTTCTATCAGCGCAATTACGCCGAAACCGATTTGAGCGACAATCCGGATTTCGTTGAGATTGCGAAGGCGTATCGCATCAATGCCGAGCGGCTGAGTGAAGATGCGATGGAGGAATTTCCAGTGAGCGCAGAAACCGGCGACGCGCTGGAGCGCTTTCTGAAGTCATCCGGGCCGGAGCTGCTGGTGTTCGACTGCGCTCCAGAAGCGAACGTGTATCCGATGGTGCCGGCAGGCGCGGCGCTCTCGGAGATGTTGTTCGACGACGAATAGATCGTGTAGGGGCAGGTGCCCTCACCTGCAACGGTCGAGCGAAGCTCGACTTGGTTTTGGTAGCGGAAATAGTTTGCGAGGAGAAGCCAACATGCACGCATTTCACATCCACTATCGCAACACGCAAGGCACGTTGATGCGCATCTTGACTGCGGTTTCGCGCCGCGCACTCGATGTTCATTACGTTCACGCGACGTCGACTGGAGCTACGCACCGAGCCGACCTACTGCTCGAGGTCAACGCCAAGCAGATTGGCCAGCTCTGCCGCGACTGGCATGCGATTGTGGATGTCACCGATGTGCGCGTGGGCACGCCTACGCCTGAAATGCTGGAAACGGCTGCTGGATTTGCGGCGCCGCATCCGCCGGCCTCAACGGGTACCAATGGACGCTCGGCTAACGCAGCGATGGCGTAAGAATACTCGCACTTTTTGGTAATCAGCCCGAGCACATCAGGCCGGTTCTACATCACGCGTGAACGTCAGCCAACCCATGAATTCGCTGGACGCGGATTCCCTTCTCCCGCTTCCGGGTTTGTGCGATGTCGTAGGAAGCCTGCATTCGCATCAGCGTGTCCATCTTCACTCCAAAAGCCTTTTCGATGCGCAGCGCCATCTCCCCGGAGAGGTCGGCCTTGCTATTGAGCAGACTGGATAACGCGGGCCGCGAGACGCGCAGTGCTGCGGCTGTGGCGGTCACGGTAAGGCCGGCAGGTTCGACGATCTCGGTGCGAATAAAATCTCCGGGGTGGGGCGGGTTCTTCATCGGCATAGCGTGTTCTCCCTGGCCTAGTGATAGTCTTCCAAATTCAAATCACAGATTTCGCGTTCCGGTATGTCGATCCGAAACGTCAAGCGCCGGTTGCGAGTAACACTCAGGCTCCAGCTCCCTTTGCGGTCGCCGGTCAATACATGAGCTTTCCATGCCGGCAGCGCACTCAACTCTTCCTCATTCTCCATATCGTCGAGGAAAGCCAACATCTTGCGGAGCTTGTCAGCTGAGTCTGGCCGGACGCCTTTTGCGGAGTCGTCGGCATAAAGCTGCTTCAAACCCTTGTGCGCGAAGTTCCGGATCTTCACGTCCAGAGTGTAGCCTGTAGCTTAACACTTGTCAATTGGATCGCGTCTGCTACTGCAATCCCGCCTGCGCCAGCATCTCCAGGAACTGCTCCTGCGTCCGCATGTCAATCGACTGTGCCACGATTTTGCCGTCGCGCCCGTAGATGAATGTCTTCGGGATGCCTTCAATTTGGAACAACTCGTTCACTTTGCGACCGTGGTCGAGCAGGATGGGATAGGTCACTTTCTGCTGCACGATTAAAGGCTGCACCGTGGCGGCGTCTTCATCGGAGATGCCGAGAATCACCAGCCCTTGCGGGCCAAAGCGCTGATTGAGCGTCTCCAGGTCGGGCATCTCTTTGCGGCACGGAGGACACCAGGTCGCCCAGAAATTGACCAGAACAATTCTGCCGCGCAGATCCTTCAGCGTCCAAGTCTTGCCGCTCAGATCGATCAGGGTGAAGTTGGCTTCGTTGCGATGCTGGTCATCGGCTTCGAGCTTGGCGATGGCCGCCGCGTATTGTGGAGAATCGAGCGACGTGGTCACGTGCTCGTAGCGAACCAGGCTGGCGAGTTCAAGATACGGGTCTTGATCTTTCGGGGGCTGCTCTTGGATTGCGTCAGCCAGAGTGGTCGCGACTTCCTGCAGCGCGTCGTGTCCGGAATCGCCTTCAGTTGCGCGACTTGCGAGTCCCATGGCCAGGCGCAGCTTGTTGGGCACGGCGGGAAGCTGGCGAATTTTCAGCGCGAGGTTTTTGGTGACGCCCGCGCGAACGTCGTCCGGCAGATTACGGATGTTGTGCAATTGATCGACGATGGGTTTTCCCTGCTCGCTCCAGATGATTTCCTGTTTCTGGGCGAATAGGGCCGGGATCAGAAAAAACATTAGCGCACTTGCGGTGGCTCGTTTCATAATTTGCAGCTTACCTGAATGACTCTCGATCATGCCAGCAACTGTTTTTCCACAACCGAAACAGCATTCCTCGCGGTCATATGTCACATCCTTCGGAACAACTCCTCAGCTAACATTGCAAGACCCTTTCACCACGGAGACACGGAGGCACGGAGAAAGGCGGATCTTTCCATGTTGATAGAGGAACAACTCACGGAGAGCATTATCGGCTCGGCGATTGAAGTTCATCGAGAGCTTGGGCCGGGGTTGCTGGAGTCCGCGTATGAGGAATGTCTTTGCCACGAACTGGATCTCCGGGACCTTGCTTTTCGGCGGCAGGTTGAACTTCCCGTTTCATACAAGGGAATCACTGGATTGCGGTTATCGCTTGGACATTGTGGTCCAGGATTCCGTGGTGGTTGAACTCAAATCGATCGAACACATCTTGCCAATTCACCAGGCTCAACTGCTCACCTATCTCCGCCTGAGTGGAAAGAGGGTCGGTCTGATCATCAACTTCAACGTTGCCGTCCTCAAGAACGGGATTGTAATAAAAGTCTTGTGACTTTGACTTTCTCCGTGCCTCCGTGTCTCCGTGGTGAATCGTTCTTGGTGTCGAGCTTTCGCTTTCTGCCGCTCTGTCGTAATCTTCTAGTCCTAGGATCAAAAGACTATGGACCTAAAACACCGCAGCCGTCTTATCACCGATGGGCGTGACCGGGCCGGGGCCCGCGCCATGTTCAAAGCCATCGGATTCACCGGCGAAGACCTGACCAAGCCGCTGATCGGCGTCGCCAATACGTGGATTGAAACCATGCCCTGCAACTTCCACTTGCGCCGGCTGGCGGCAAAGGTGAAAGAAGGCATTCGCGCCGCCGGGGGCACGCCCATGGAGTTCAACACCATCGCCATCAGCGATGGCGAGACCATGGGTACCGAGGGAATGAAGGCGTCGCTAGTAAGCCGCGAGGTCATTGCCGACTCGATTGAACTGGTTTGCCGCGGGCAGCTGTTTGACGCGGTGGTCTGCGTAGTTGGATGCGACAAAACGATTCCGGCGGCGGCGATGGCGCTGGCGCGGCTCGATCTGCCGGGAATCGTTCTTTATGGCGGAACGATCGCCGCCGGGAATTATCGTGGAAAAGACGTGACCATTCAGGACGTGTTCGAGGCCGTGGGGGCGAACGCGGCGGGGAAAATCAGCGACGCCGATCTGCTGGAAATCGAAAACGTCGCGTGCCCCGGCGCCGGAGCGTGCGGCGGGCAATATACGGCGAACACGATGTCCACGGTAATGGAAATGATTGGCCTCTCGCCGATGGGGTTCAACAGCGTGCCGGCCATGGACCCGCAGAAAGATGAAATTGCATTTCGTTGCGGCGAAGTTGTGATGAACCTTTTGAAACGAGGAACCAAGGTCAAAGACATCATCACGCGGCAGGCGTTTGAGAATGCAATTGCCTCGGTCGCGGCCTCGGGCGGCTCGACGAATTCGGTTCTGCATTTGCTGGCGATCGCGCGCGAAGCTGGAGTCGATCTCGATATTGATGACTTCCAGAAAGTCAGCGAGCGCACGCCGCTGCTTTGCGATCTGAAGCCCTCCGGAAAATATGTTGCGGCGGACATGCACCGGGCGGGCGGGATACGCCTGCTGGCGAACCGCTTGCTGCGCGGGAAGAAACTGCATGAGAACGCGATGACAGTCACTGGCAAGACGATCGGTGAAGAGGCTGCGACGGCGGTGGAGACGCCGGACCAGGAAGTGATTGCACCGCTCGATAAACCGCTAAAGGCGACTGGCGGGCTGGTTATCCTGCGCGGCAATCTTGCCCCTGAAGGCTGCGTGGCGAAGATCAGCGGACACGAGCGGCTGAGTCATCGCGGGCCGGCGCGAGTGTTCGAGTCGGAAGAAGACGCCATGGCCGCAGTCACCGGCAAGCGCATCAAAGCCGGAGACGTTGTTGTCATCCGTAATGAAGGCCCGAAGGGTGGGCCGGGCATGCGCGAAATGCTGAGCGTGACGGGAGCCATAGTCGGCGAGGGGCTGGGCGGGTCGGTGGCCCTGCTCACCGACGGCCGCTTCAGCGGAGCGACTCACGGCCTGATGATGGGACATGTTTCTCCGGAGGCCGCGCTGGGCGGGCCGATTGCCGCTGTCCGCGACGGCGACATCATCCACGTGGACGTCACCAAGCGAGTGCTGGAAATGGATATCGCCGACGCGGAAATCAAGCGCCGGATGTCGGAGTGGAAGCCGCCCAAGCCGCGCTACGCGACCGGGGTCTTCGGTAAGTATGGGGCGCTAGTTTCGTCGGCATCGGAAGGCGCGATCACAAGGCCGAAGTAACTTTGGCTCGACGCGGGCCTGTGTGAGTCGGACACTCTTGTCCGACGCTTTTGACCTTGCTCGCTTCGGTTGTTGTGCTTTCTTGGTGACAGACCCATTGCTCAGTACCAGTTCCCGGCAGGGTCGGGCAAGAGTGTCCGACCCACACCGCCCTTGCGCGTCCATCGTTAACATATTCATCACATTTTCATCCAACTGAATTGCAACTCCACCGGCATCCAAGTAGTTTTACAGCAGGCGGTCCAGGCTTTTGTGGATAGGTAAACCATTCTCTGTGGTTTTGGGCGCGGTGGTGTGCGCGGTGGTGGCCGGAGTGTCTCCGGCGGCGGCGCAGCACAAAGACCAGATTGCGCCTACGCTTTCGGGAGCTCACCGCGGCTTCGCGACTGTAATCCCGCACGGACAAATCCCGCGTTTCGCCCGGACTCCTTCAATCGGCGTCCATGCCATCCGCTGCCATCGACTCCGTGAAGAACTTCATCGGCGAGTTCCAGGTTGCGGGTTTCGATGCTGCCGGAAATCCACAGCGCGACTGGTTTTTCACCATGGCCGGCAACGACCCCGAGACGGGCGGAACGACAAGTTTCAGTGCTCCCATCATCCCGGTGTCACTCGACCTGCTCGACTACAACGGCCGGGTTCGAGTGGTAAATGGCCGTCCGCTGCACTACTCCGTGCGCCCATTCGTCATCCCGGTGGTTAACTCTCCCGTGTTTCAAAACGCGGAATACACCAGCAGCGACGTGGCCACACAATTTGGCGACGCGGTGCAGCGGGCGGAGTTCTACAGTCAGATGCAGCCCGACTGGCACACGCTGCTGAGGCCCTCGATCAAGGCGGAGCGAACCATGGCCGTTCCGCGCGGCGCATATTACTTTGCGCTTGGTGCCGATGGCTCTTGCTGCGCTTTCGTTCTGGTGGATATCAAAGTTTTCTCCAGCCTTCTGTTCCCTGCCGGATCGCGCGCGGTCAGCACGCTTGTGGGCGCCGCAGAACAATCCGGAGACATCACCCCGGCGGACATTTCCACGTTTCTCTTTCCGAACACTTATCTGTATCTTGACGGAAATCCGAACCACTGCTGCGTACTCGGCTTTCACACGTATGATTCCGAGCCCGGCGACGCCGCGAACCAGTTTCGCGAGAAGCGTTACGTCTTCAATTATTCAAGCTGGATCAGCCCCGGCCTGTTTGCGCCGGGATTCGAAGACATTACCGCGCTAAGTCACGAAATCACCGAAAGCCTGAACGATCCCTTTGTGGGCAGCGACGGAGTTCACGGCGTCACGCCCTGGTGGCTTTCGCAAAACGGAAATTGCCAGAATGATATCGAGGTGGGAGACGTGATCGAAGGGCTTCCCGATGCGACCGTTGCGATCCGCACCAACGGCAGAACCTACCATCCGCAGAACGAAGCCCTGCTGCCGTGGTTCGAATATCAATCGCCGTCATCGGCACTGGGCGGGGCGTACAGCTACCCCAATCAGAATGTGCTGACTGCGCTTTCGCCAGCGCAAGGGGTGAACTGCCAGTAAATCATGTCATCCTGAGCGAAGTGAGGTCATTCGCGAAGCGTAGAACCTCACGCAGTCGAAGGACCCCGCACGTCCGTCCGTTCAATTGCGGCTTGCAGGCATTTTCTCAACATTTGGTCGGCAGCGGAGGCAGAATTCCCTGCGACAGCAGAAGAGTCGTCCGCAGATAACGGGTCCTTCGACTGCGCAAAACGATTCGTGAGACGAATCATTTTGCTCCGCTCAGGACGACTGGGCAAGTAATCTAGAACGAGAACATGGCCTGCAGATCAACCCGCCGGTTCGCTGAGGCAGAGGAGAAGAAACCGCCGAGTGCGATGGACTGTCCAAAGTCCTTCGAACTCAGGTTCCCGACGGGAGAGGCTGGAGTGACGCTGTTGAAGATATTGCGGCCGGAAACGCTGAAGGTGAGATTGTAGGGGCGGTTGCTCGCCCCCGTAGCGAAGGGATTTCCGCCGCCGCCGCTCAGTCCGCGTCCGCCCAAGCCCCCGCCCCGATAAACGCCGCGTGGACCGCCGCCTCCTCCCCCACTGCTTTTGGCTTCCCGGCCAAATCCAAAAGTTTTGGCGACTCGAAGATTGAAGGTGGCGTTGGCGGGGCCGGTTTCATAGTTGATCGGCAGCACCGTCTGTCCGCTGGTTGGAGGGGCCGCGTTGAAAGTCCCGAGCGGTGTGCAATAGTTGCTACCGGATACTGCCACCGCTGCGCAGGTGGCTGTGTTTAGCAACACTGGACGATCATTGAAGATGGAGTCGCCATTCAGGTCGGTGCCGGTAGTTATGTTGTACGGCGTTCCGGAATTAATAATGATGAACGGGCTGAGACGAAAACCATACGGAACTTCGATGGAGCCACCGATGAAGGCACGGTGGCGAACGTCGAATGCGGCGCGGCCGTAGTCGGCCATGGGGTCGTAAGAATTGGAAAGGAAGCTGGCGGAACTGGTGAGGCCGCTGCCAAAGCCTCCGCCACCGCCGGCGCTGACGTTGCTATTGGCGTAGCCGAGCGTATAGAAACCGAACAGCGACACCCTCTTTCCTGCACTGACCCGCACGTTGGCGATCAACTGGTTCTGCCGGAACACTCCTTCGGAGTCATATTGATAGACGTTGTCATTGCCGTATTGCGCCTGTAGAGGGTAGATCAAATTCAAGGGTGCGTTGATGTTGCGGAGAAACAGCGCGTGTTCGCCCCGCGAGTTCAAATAGGTCAAGGAAACGGTCGAAGACTTGGTCACCTGGCGCTCAACACTTGCCGCTGCCTGGATAGTGTAAGGAGCTCGCACATTTGGGCCGACCTGATAAATGGTGGGCTGGGCTGTGGGGACCAGGGCCTGCAGTTGGCTGAAAGTCGGAAGCATAGCCGGATCTGTGGTGAAGAATGTCGGGTTCGGCACCACAATGCTCTGCTGGGTGGTTCCGTTCAGCCGTTCCGCCTGCTGTACCAGGTTGTATCCGAAGCGGTCGTAGAAGATTCCGAAGCCGCCGCGGAGAACGGTTTTGGGCGCGGTCTTCCCATCGCTGCCGAGGCCCCAGGCAATTCCTAGCCGCGGAGCGAAGTCGGCATGGTCGTGGATGTCGCTCTGCGATTCAAAGCGCAGTCCGTAGGTGAACGATAGGTTCGGACGCACCCTCCACTCGTCTTCGGCGTAAAGGCCACCGTCAAACCAGTTCACGCTGACCAATGGCGTGCCAGCGGTGATGGAAAACTGGGACGGGCAGGAGGGTGAGCCGCTCAACGAGCAATTGCCCTGCGCAGCACTCTGATACACGGTCAGGGCGTTAGCAGCTCCCACGGGAGAAAAAATGAACGTCCCGTTGAAGTTCGGTCCCGAAGCACTGGTGGTGGTAAGGGCGCGAAATCTTCCGCCAAACTTGATGAAGTGGTTGCCGTGCGCGATGGAAGTGTAATTCTGCAACTCGTAGCTGTTCTGAATAGTGCGCGCGTCTCCGGCAGTGCTGCCGCCACCGGTGAATGCTCCCTGCACCTGGACCGCAGTCGCAGTGCTGAACGGCAACTGATGATCGTTCTCCCGTTGAAACTGAAAGCGGGTTTCGTTCACTATCTTCGGACTCAGTATCTGCGAATCGCTGACCTGCACTGTCTGCTCGGTCGAGTTCAGGTTATAGGCCTGCGAAGGAAGCGAGAATTGGCCCAGCCCGCCGTCCTGACTGGTTTCGTGCTCCACCTGGTAACGCACGGTCAAGGTGTTGTTGGTGTTGACCTGATAATCCAACCGTGGACTGAAGTTGGTGCGCGTCCTCGGATTGGGGATGGATTCCTGCCGGGAAACCGGATTGTTAGGGTCGGGACTATTGGGGTCTGACGCGTTGATGGCGGAAAACTCACTGGTGTTGCGCCGTTGTCGCGTCGAGGAAAAACGACGCCTTCTTGCCCAGCGGCCCGCCCACGTTTCCGTCGAAGATTTCGGAGTTGTAGTCGGGCTTGGTGGGAACGTACGGGTTCCGCGAGTTGAAGATGGCGTTGTTGTCGTTGAACATGAACTGGCCGTGGTACTTGTCACTCCCCGGCTTAGTGAAAATTTCAATCCGCCCGTAACCCAGCTTGTCGTACTGCGCGGAAAATGGATTCTGATTGACGCGAATTTCGCGAATCGCCGATTTCGGGGGAAGCTGCCCGCCGGTGAACCCGTCAATGTAAATCTGACCGCCATTCGGGCCCGCGGATGGGCCTGCCAACGCCGACAACTCCGATTGCAACTCGTCGGGGTCATCGGAAAGCGCATCCAGGTCTTTGCCTTTGATGACCACCGAGCCAGCGCCCGATGAGGAACTGACGTCGAGCGACGTTTCCGGCTCGCCCTGCACCTCAACTTTTTCTGCCTTGGTTTGCACTTGCAGGGGAAGATTGAGCGACCTGGGTTTCTCCGGCTGTGAGAATCACGCCATCCTTCTTGAAGAGCGCAAAACCCAGAGCGCTGGCCGACACGCTGTAGGTTCCCGGGAGCCAGGCCGTGAATGGCGAATCCGCCGGCAGCGTCAGCAGTGGCGCGGGTCTGCGTGCCGTCAGCCGCAGTCACGATGACCGCGGCTTGCGGGATGACCGCCCCGGTCTGGTCGACTACCCTGCCGCTAAGCGAGGCCGTCGGCGTCTGCGCGAAGCTCATCCGCGCTGAGGTAAAGAACTCCCAGAATCAAAATAAGACTGGGAATATTTTTTTCATTTTCCCCTGGCAAACCATTTTTCTAGCAGGATTGCACCTTCGTAAGTTGCACTACTAATCGCCACCTGGCCCCGCTCCTGTGCTCAAATTCCACGGCGAGAGAATGGTCGGCGGCGCTCATACCGGCAGGCGCGGCGGTCAAAATCGGTTCGACCCCCGCCAGCAGAGTGATGGCCGTCGGACGCCGTAGTCTCACTGCCTTCAGTCGCCACCAGCATCACCGCGTCGCCTTTATTCAAGTCGGTGACAGCGAGCCGCAGGCATGCGGCTCAGCATCTGCTGAAAATCAGGAGTTCCACCGCCGGCTCCGCGCCAACCTCCTCCAGGGCCACCTTGACCACCGGCAGGGCCGCCCTGACCGGCAGCCATCCCCGGCGCGCCGCTGCCAGATGCGCCCGCTGGAGTTCCGTGGGGGCAGAGCCACCGCCGCAGATCCGCCCGCCGCCGCCGAACTGCCGCCAGCATTCCCCGCTCCGCGCCAGTTGCCTTGTGCCCCCGCCGCCGCTCCAACCTCCGCCGCCCTGGCCCGCCGCTCCTGCAGCCGTAGCGCCCGGCGCTCCGCCTTTCAGTCGCATGGCAATTCCCATGGCAACGATCGGCGGCAACTTGCGGAGCTGCGAATCCGCGGTGACTTTGATCATCACCGGCTTTTTGGTCGCGAGGTCCGTGACGGTCACGGTGTTATTCGCGGCGTCGGTCGAAACCACGGTGCCGGCTATGTCCCGGAACGCTCCGGTGATGATGGCTTGCGCGGTAAATTCGGTGCCGTCGTCACTCTTGGTTCCGCGCGCGCGCAGCTGGTTGCCGGGTTTGATCTGGTCGAGGGTGCCGGGCCTGGCGTCATCGAACTTGACCGAATCCGGGGCGTAGCGGCGAATGGTTGTGGTCGGCGAAAGATGAATAGTGATTGGCTTGCCCGCCGCGATCATGGAGTTGTTAATCGTGATCGTGTTCGACGCAGCATCGACCTGCTTCACAATTCCGCCGATGCCCTTCCGCCATTCGTCGCGCTCCTGCTGTTGCTTCGCGGCGATGTCGCTCTGCTTCATGACAATCGCCGAGGAGGCGATCACGGCATTGCCGTCGCCGGCCTGACCCCGGGCAAACACCCGGTCGCCGACCTGGATGTCGGAGATGGCAATCGTCGGCGCGGTCTTCAAATCCGTTTGCCCAGGGACAGCGCGTACGATGCGGGCGGCGTCGGCGAAAGTTACGGCCTGTTCGGCGCCGCTGTCAGTGGTGAGCACGACGGCGTTGCCGGAGACGGACTTGACGGTGCCGACAGCTTTGGCGACGGGGGCCTGGGCGAACGCCGCAGAGACGAGGAGGAATATCCCAGCGATAACCAGGCTAACAGCGCTCCGCAGACTTGGACTCTTGGCTAAGCGACTCATGGGTGAATTCTATTATCTAATTGAATCATGCGGTTCGGGGTGGGCGGGGTAAAGAATTGTCAAACGGAAATAAAGAAACGTGCTGGGCAGGGGCTCCCGAGGGGAGCTAAGATTCACCTCAACGACCGGTCGAGCTTGGGGACGACACTAAGCCGGGCCTGGGGGCTGGGGCGGACAAGGTCCGCCCCTGCACGAGCAATTTTGCTGTGAGCGCTACGCGTTGCGGCCGCAGGCGGCTTCCATTTCCAGCAGGGCCTTTTTGCGCGCCAAACCCCAGCGGTAGCCGGCCAGGTCGCCGTTGGAGCGGACCACGCGGTGGCAGGGGATGGCGATGGCAACCGGATTGGTCGCGCAAGCGCGGGCCACTGCGCGCACGGCGGAAGGACGGCGAATGGCTTTGGCGACCTGCGAGTAGGACTGGGTTTTGCCGAATGCGATGGATTGCAGGTGCGTCCAGACGCGACGCTGGAAAGCGGTGGCTTGAATATCGAGTGGAAGCGCGCCCGCGAGGCCTTCCTTCCTCCCACGGTGGCCGCTCATGAGCTGCGTAACCTTTTGCGTGAGTTCCGCCAGATCGCGGTCATCGCGGCGGCGGACGGCGAACGGAAATTCTTGCTTCAGGCCTTGTTCAAGTTCCTCGTCGGAGTCGGCGAATTTGATGCTGCAGATTCCTTTGTCCGTGGCGGCAATCAAGAGCCGTCCGAGCGGAGAATCGGTGCAGGTGTAACAAATCGGCGCCGCGATGGCTCCGCGGCGATATTTTGCGGGATCCATTCCAAGCTCCGAGGTCGTGCGCGCGTAGAGGCGGCTGGTGGAGTTGTATCCAGCATCGTGCATGGCGCGAGTCACGGAGTGACCAGCTTTCAGGTTCTGGCGGAAGCCGGCCATGCGGCGGGAATTCGCGTATTCCTTCGGCGTGATTCCGAGAACAGCTTTGAATGTCCGTTGCAGGTGAAATGGGCTGAGATGGAATTCGGCGCCCATCTGCGCCAGCGTGATGGGCTCATCCAGATGCTGTTCAATGTAGCGGCAGATGGACTTAATCAGCTCCTGCTGCGGATTCCCGCTGACCGCTTTCGGCCGGCAGCGCAGGCAGGCGCGATATCCGGCGTTCTCGGCTTCCTGTCGACGGCGAAAAAACGTAACGTTCTCGCGCCGCGGGCGCTTGGCAGGGCACGACGGCCGGCAATAAACGCCGGTCGAGGAAACCGCGAACACAAATTTGCCGTCGCTGGCGCTGTCGCGCGCGAGCACGGCGCGCCATTGCGCTTCGGGCACGGTCTTTGTTGCGGCCGATGTAGTTGCGGCCAGCATGGTTGCGGACGTGGTTTCTAAGGGCATCGCTTCCGGTTCCAGAGTCAGTATCGCACTGTTCATGCTGGCAGGGTACGATTCTCGGGGAGCGGGCGCTATCCGAATCTTGCGGTCAAACTGAAATTTTGCAACCGAGAAGACGCCCGCGAAGAGCTTTTACCGCCGAGCACGCCTAGATCGCAGAGAAAACCTTGGTCTTTCTTTGCGGACTCGGCGTCTCGGCGGTTAACATTGGGTTTCTTTTCTCGATCTCTAGATCATGAGTCCCCATCCAACCGAAATCATCGCCAAGCGCGTGTCGTCGAACATTCGGCTGGATGCGGCGAATCCCGCTCCCGAATGGCAATCGGCCGAGCCGATTCGCCTCTGTTCGGACTGGCAAGGGAAGAATCCGGATTCAGCACTGGAGACCGAGGTTCGCGTGTTGTGGTCCCACGAATCCGTTTATTTAAGATTTGTTTGCCGCTACCGCGAGCTGTTTGTGTTCGATGATTCGGACGCAAACGGCCGGCGAGATCATCTTTGGGACCGCGACGTGGCAGAGGCTTTCCTGCAGCCGGATTCTTCTGTCGAGCGTTGCTACAAGGAATTCGAAGTCGCTCCCAACGGAATGTGGATCAACTTGGATATTTCGCCCTCAGGCCTCGCCGACCTGAAGAGCGGATTGACTCGCTCCGTTCAGATTGATGCGGAGCAGAAAGTCTGGAGCGCAGAGCTGGCAATCCCGATGCGCTCTCTGACGGCACGCTTTGATCCGGCGAAGGCTTGGCGCGCCAATTTTTACCGAGTAGAGGGCAAAACCGAGCCGAGACGTTACATGGCCTGGCAGCCTACCCATACTCCGCAGCCGAATTTTCATGTGCCCGCCTGCTTTGGATCCTTACGATTTGAAAGTAAATCCAGAAAGTGATGTGGATTCGGCTCCCATGAAAACGCCGTGCGATGAAATCGTGTTGCGATCAGGCAGCACCCCCGTGCCCTGTGGACCAGACGCGAAATTCTGGATACTCGCCGCAACCATCCTGGGATCAAGCATGGCCTTCATCGACGGCACGGTTGTCAACGTGGCGTTGCCCGCAATGCAGGCAAACTTTCGGGCCACGGTTGTGGACGTGCAATGGGTGGTCGAAGCGTACGGGCTGTTCTTGAGCGCGCTCATCTTGGTCGGTGGCGCACTCGGGGACATGTTTGGGCGCCGGCTGATCTTCGTGATCGGGGTGACGGTTTTCGCCCTGGCCTCCTTCGGTTGCGGAATTGCTGGGACAATTCATGAAATGATTTTCGCCAGGAGCATTCAAGGGGTAGGGGCTGCGCTGCTGGTTCCGGGCAGCCTGGCAATTATCAGCACATCGTTCGACGAAAAGAGCCGTGGCCGCGCAATCGGGACCTGGTCTGGCTTCACCGCGATCACCACGGCCATCGGTCCGGTTCTGGGAGGCTGGCTGGTTCAGCATGCGTCCTGGCGGTGGGCGTTTTTCATCAACTTGCCGATTGCAGGGGCGGTCGTTGCAATTTCATTTTGGCGGATTCCGGAGAGCCGCAGTACCGAGATAAAGCGAATCGATTGGCTGGGAGCTGTTCTCGCGACCCTGGGCCTCGCGGGCTTGGTCACCAGCTTCCTCGAATCCGGCAGCCTGGGGTGGAAGAATCCAGCGGTCCTCGGGAGTCTGATCCTCGGCTGCGGATGCGTGGCTGGCTTTGTTTTTACCGAGGCTCGCGTGCCTTCCCCCATGGCGCCCCTGAGTCTTTTTGGATCGCGCAGCTTCAGCGGCGCAAACCTGTTGACGCTCTTCTTATATGCAGCCATGGGAGTCTTCTTTTTCTTCCTCCCGCTGAACCTGATTCAAGTCCAGGGATATTCGGCAACCGCCACCGGAGCGGCGCTCCTGCCCTTCATTGTGATCATGTTTCTTCTCTCGCGCTGGTCTGGAGGCCTTGTCGCCCGCTTCGGAGCGCGAGGTCCGCTGATAATCGGGCCTCTGGTCGCAGCCTTGGGTTTTGGTCTGCTTACGGTGCCTTCGGTGGGAGATAGCTATTGGAAAATGTTCTTCCCGGCGGTGGCCGTTCTCGGAATTGGAATGGCCATTACCGTGGCTCCCCTCACCACCGTGGTCATGAGCTCAGTTCCTCAAGACCGGGTCGGCACAGCCTCGGGAATCAATAATGCGGTCGCTCGTGTGGCGGGCGTGTTGGCTATTGCCGTCTTTGGTCTGGTGATGGTCATCGCCTTCCGTTCTCGACTCAGCCAAAGCCTGACTCACCTCCCGCTGCCCCCCGGCATCCTGAAAAAGCTTCAGGAGGATGCGATCAAACTGGCTGGACTACAGGCGCCAGCTGGCCTGGATCCCACCGTGAAAACCGCCGTTCAGCAGTCCATTAGCGGAGCTTTCGTTTACGGATTCAGGATTGTGATTTGGATGTGCGCGGGCCTGACGCTAGCAAGCGCCGCGATAGCGTGGTTCATGATTCCGCACAGCAGTAGTCGATCTTCCCAGGATTCGGCTGCCTGAAACAGGCTCTAATTCGTTTGCGGCTGGAGCGGTCCGAACACCTGCACGACTCCCGAGCGGCGCTTCAATTCCGTGAGTAATGCTTGCGCGGCGTTGTTGTAGGTCTTGGTGGGGTCGGAGGGGTCGGCCCAAACGGCGTCATAGACGATCTGCGCGGCTTCTTTCACGTCCATGTGCATGGCGGCCTCGAGCACGTCCACGCGCTCTTGCAGGCGGTCGAAACATCCCTGACAGATGCTGGCCGGTTCGGCGGAACTCTGATGGTTTTCGTGACGGTTGCAATGCATCGCGGGAGTCGGTGAATCGGCGAGCAGCGGAGAGGCAACTACCTGTGCATTGAACTCGACCAGAAAGCGCTCGCGCTCTTCTTCGAGCTGCTTGGGATCGGGCAACTGCTCTTGTGGGGCGACCCGCACCAGCGGCGCTTGCGGCGACACCCGTTGCGGATTCTTGCACACCGGGCAGGCCGTCAAGTCAGCGGCGTAGTAAGTCTTGCACCGCGCGCAGGGCAGGCCAACTCCGGCGTGCTTTGCGCCCAGCGGTGAATCGGGGAAATTACGGCGCTCGGTGGTTTCCGCCTGACGCGCGGAAGCTGCCGCCGCGCTGGAACCCGAGGTCTGCGATGGATTCAGGCTGGCCATTTTGCTCTCTATGATTCTACGGTCGGGATCTGAAAAACCTGATCTGACGTAAGGCCATGAACCAATGCGGCCCGGCCAGATGTACTTGCGGAGCGTCCAGGATGGAGCAGGGCCTCTGGCCCCGCATGTAGCGGCGCAAGTCCGGGGTTGGCTTTAGCCACTGCAGCACTTGCCCTCAGCCGACCAAGCACCTCAGGGGCTAAAGCCCATCTCTCAGCAGCTTTAATACAGGCCTGGAAGGCCTGCTCCACCCATGGTTGATCTCAGGGCACTGATTAGTGTTCGCTACCGCGCGGCACTTGACCGCATCAATCGCAGCAGTTCGTCTTTGCGGGCCTGATACAGGGTCTTGTTCGGGTCCAGACGAGTCGCCGTTTCCATCTCGGCCAAGGCCTCGTTGTCGTGGCCCAGGCTCATCAGGCATGCAGCGAGAGCGTAGTGGTGCTCGGCAGTTGGCTCAATGCGGACGGCCTCCTGAAATTCCTTCAACGCCGAAGGAAGCTGCTGCAGTTGCAGCAGGGCGGTGCCCAAGTAGTAGTGCGAGGACGCAGTAGTCCGGATCAAGCTCCACGGCGATTCGCAATTCGCGGACGGCCTCCTGCTGCTGGCCGGAGAGCAGGAGCAACTGTCCCAGCGCGCGGTGTTCGCCTGGATTGCTGGGATTTTGCGCCACCGCCAGTCTTAGCTCGGCGATCGCCGACGCATACTCGTTCTTAGCCATGTAAGCGCGGGCCAGTGAATCATGGCCGCGCCGCCAGCCGGGATTTGTCTTAAACAGCTCGTTGTATTCGGCGATGGCGACGTCGTAGTCTCCCTTGCCGTAGTAGGCGTTGGCGAGGTTTTCGCGGATGGAGGGCTCGTTCGGCGCCAGTTGTTTCGCAATGCTCAACTCGGCGATGGCTTCAGCAAAGTGGCTCTGCTGGGCCAGCAGTGAGCCCAGACTGCTGTGGGCCTGCCACATCTGCGAATTCAGCTGCAAGGCCTTGCGAAAATAGGCAACCGCCTGATCGCTGTCCAGTTCCTGTTCCGCCAATCCCATCTCGTAGTAAACATCTGCATTTCCGGGATCGCGCGCCAGCGATTCCTGAAACGCGTTCAGGGCAGCGGGATACTCTTCGTTAGCGTAGTGCCCCAGACCCAACATGCGGTAGGCTTCGGCGTCCTTGAAATCCATGCTCAGCGCGGTGCGGGCCTCGCGCGATGGCGTTATCGCCGTCGTCGCCCTGATAAAACACCAGGGCCAGGCGATTGTGGACCTCGGCGAAATCCGGCTCGGCTTCTTTGGAACTGCTGTATTCGTCGAACGCGGTGTCCCAGTCGCCTTCTTGCTGATTGATATATCCGAGAGCGAAATGCAGCGCGCCGTTGTGCGGATCATCGGCGAGCAGATCGCCGAAAAGCTCGGCCGCGGGGTCATACCTCTTTTCGCGGACCAGAGTTGCGGCTTTTACCAGTGATGCCGGGCAGGCGTTACCCTGCGCCCGGTTTGCAGACGACGCAAGAGTTCCGAGCAGATCAGCAGTCGCTCCCGCCGAACGCAGCTCGGATTCGAGCACTGGACTGGGCGTAAACGCAATACCGCGCTGCTGCACGATCCGAATGACTTTGTGACTGGGCACTCCGCCCGCGATCCAGGAAATGAGGTGAGTGCAGTCAACCGGTTCCGAATTGGCACCGAACGATGCGGTCGCGAGAAACAGGAACGACAAGAACGAGAAGACACGAAGAATGTGGGCTTTGCTGGACACTGCTAAACTCCCCCGCCCGGCCTGAGATTCGCCGGAAACTCTTTTGCTTACAGGAAGATAGATGGCATTCGTAATCCCGACTAGGTCACGTAAGTAATAAGGAGGCGACGAAGTGGTACAAGCGGGCGGAGGAATCCGGCCAAACTGGAGCGTCGTACCGGCCTCCCAGTTGACGCAACCCTATGAGTCCAGTAACGTTCCGCTATACTAGAGTTGGTTACGCGCTCGGGAGGTTTCCCCATGGAACTGTTGTCGCCACTGCATTTGCTGATCATTTTCGGAATTGCCCTGCTGCTGTTCGGGCCGAAGAAGCTGCCGGAACTGGGAAAAGGGATTGGCGAAGGCTTCCGCGCGCTGAAGGAAGGCATGAAGGACAAGTCCGGCGACCCACCCGCCGCTCCGCCTGCGGCGCCGACTTCCAATAACCCCGACGCAAAGAGCTAGATTGGATTTCCTGGGCGCCTGCGCAGAGATTTAGTTGACTGGCTTGCGCCCACCTCATCTAACCCCACGAGTCTTCTTGATAGGTGGCACATGAAGATCAAGCCAGAGCCCGCAAAAGCAAGAAAAGATAAAGATAAAAGCCTGAAACCTGGAACGCACAAGCAGACACCGCGAAGAAAGCCTCGACAAGACGATCGAGGAAAGCTTCCCGGCGAGCGACCCGCCGTCATCCATCCCTGATCCTGACGAAGACGCGGCTTGAGCGGGAACGCCGCGGAATCCTTGATTGAAGTAAACTTTTGTCGGCAAGGTGAGATATGAAAGCAAATTGTCCCCGGCTGCTGCGGTTTTTCTTGTTCCTGGTTGTTCTTTCCTGCGGTATGCCTTTAACCGCGCAGGCCCCCGCCTCCCCCTTCTACGACTTCCGCGCGGAAAGTCCGGGCACAATTCACAAAGTCACGGTCGGGGATCTGCCGGCGCCTGGCTCGCAACGCGTGGGAGTCGCTTCGCCGGAGCCGCTACCTCGCCCGGCCAACGCGTTCCCCAAAACTTTGCCAGGATTCAAGGTGAACTTATACGCCAGCGATCTCACCAATCCGCGCGAACTCCGGGCCGCACCGAACGGTGACGTTTTTCTTGCGGAGATGGACAAAGGAGACATCAAAGTTTTCCGTGGCGTCACTAAAGATGGCCGACCCGAGCAGACGGCGACTTTTGCATCGAATTTAAGAGAACCGTTCGGCATTGCCTTCTACCCGCCCGGCGCAAACCCGGAATGGATCTATATCGGCGACACCGATTCAGTAATGCGTTTCCCCTATCACAATGGCGACTTGAAGGCGCGAGGAGAGGCTCAAACTGTCGTTGATGAAATCTTATCCGGGCGCGCACCAGTCCCACGGCGGGCACTCCACCCGAGACCTGGTATTTTCCCCCGATGGCAAGAAAACTCTACATATCAGTCGGCTCGGTTTCGAACATTGACAACCCCGACGATCATCCTCCGGGAATTTCACCGCGCCAACATTCTGGAATGCAATCCTGACGGTTCAGGCCTGCGCGTCTTCGCATCAGGGATTCGCAATCCGGTAGGTCTCGCGATCGAGCCAAAAACCGGTGAGCTCTGGACCGCAGTAAACGAGCGCGACAATCTCGGCGACAACTTAGTCCCCGACTACACCACCCATGTCCAGGACGGCGGCTTCTACGGGTGGCCGTGGTATTACATCGGCAAGAACCACGACCCGCGGCTTGAAAGACAGCCATCCTGATTGGCGCGCCAAGATGATCACACCGGATATTCTGATCCAGCCGCACAGCGCCCCTCTAGGATTTGCGTTTTACACCGGCGAACAATTCCCAGTGGAATACCGCGGCGATGAATTTCTGGCCCTGCATGGCTCCTGGAACCGCGCCAGCCGCACCGGTTATGAAGTGGTGCGCATTCCCCTGCACGGGCAGGGCAAGGCGACCGGTGAATATGAGGACTTCATGACTGGCTTTGTCACAGACGACGGAAATGTCTGGGGACGTCCGGTGGGGATCGCGGTCGCCAAAGACGGATCGCTGCTGGTCAGCGACGATGGTTCGGGATCCATCTGGCGCATCAGCTACGTGGGAAAATAGCAATCCAGATGCGCCGGCTTCGCGTATTTTAGTTGCATGGCGAGGCCGACTTTTTCCGTCTTCATCACCGGCGGCACCGGATATATTGGCAGGCGCCGCTCATTCGCTCTCTGGTGAAGCGCGGACACCAGTGTGCGCGCTCTGGTTCGCCCGGGGAGTGAAAACAAACTTCCGCCGGGAGCCGAAGCGCATCCTCGGCAACGCGCTCGATGCATCGTCGTACGCCGCCCACATTCAGCCCTCGCACACGTTCGTGCAGTTGGTTGGCGTGGCCCACCCCAGCCCAGCGAAAGCGGCAGAGTTTCAGCGCGATTGACCGGGAATCCGCTCTGGGAGCCATCTCCGCGGCCCGCCAAGTCTGGTGTCCAGCATTTCATTTATCTCAGCGTAGCGCAGCCGGCGCCGGTCATGAAGAGCTACAGCGCGTCCGCGCCGAGTGTGAAACCGCACTGCTTGACAGAGCTGAGACGAAAATGAACGTTACTATTGTCCGCCCCTGGTACGTGCTGGGGCCGGGCATCGCTGGCCTTACGTTCTATTACCGATGTACTGGATCTGCGAGCGAATCCCCTCAACCCGCGATGGCGCTCGCCGCCTGGGCCTGGTCACGCTTGCGCAGATGACGCAAACACTGGTGTCGGCCGTCGAAAACCCCAGTATTGGCGCGCGTTTCGTCGAGGTGCCGCAGATTCGCAAGGGCAGCGTCCTCGCCTGATCGCAGCGCCGCCACTCCTCTCCTCTCCTGAATTACGAAAGCGCATGGACATGGGACATCTTCTGACTTTCCGCGCTGGATGAGATGTTGACGTGTCTTCAGAAAGCGAAAGCGAAGAAGCATGCCTGACGCGAATTACATGGACGACGTTCACGTGCGAATGTTGCGGGTGACGGAAGATCTCCGCGCCATTCAGCGCGAGCTGAACTGCGCCGCCATGCAGGCCCCGGGCGATCCTGAATTGATGGAAGCGCTGAGCCAGTTGCCCGAGATCGAATCGCTCGAACTGCTGAAATCAGCGCTCGATCAGATGCGGCACTTTCTGTGGTTCTACGTGCAGGTAATGACCAGCGGCGCGGAACCGGAACCGCGTCCGCAGCCAGACCGCTGGTGCCGCGGGCCCATGGCCGCCAAAGAAGCCACGCTTATCGAAAAACTCAAGCAGCCGAGCGACGCAGCTTTGCTTCGCTACTACGCCGACAGCAAGAACCCGCAAGCCCAACTAGGATTTCCCGCTCAGCCTCACCCATCACTGAATCAGGTTGCCCAGCACCACCGTCGCCTGAACTTCGCCGGCTCGAGCTGAATACCACGAAGTCTGCATCCGCGCCGGGCTCGAGAATTCCCTTGCAGTGCTGCCCGGTGACCTTGGCCGGATTCGCCGTCGCGATCTGCACCGCCGCTGCAAATCCCATCCCGCAAACTTCATGGCATTGCGAACCGCGCGGTCCATGGTCAGAACGCTGCCCGCAAGCTTGCCGTCACGCTGGACCATTCCGTCTTTGACTTCGACCTCCAGCGTCCCCAGCAGATATTTCCCGTCCGGCATGCCGGTGGCCGAGGTTGCATCGGTAATCAGAACCGCGCCGTCTACGCCCTTCGCGTTCAGGAAAAGCCGGACCACGACCGGATCAACGTGAACACCGTCCGCGATGATATCCGCGGTCAGTCGCGGGTTGGTCAGAACCTCCCCCACAATTCCCGGATCGCGATGGCCAATGGACGCATGGCATTGAAAGTGTGCGTGGCATGGCGCGCGCCCGCAGCCACGGCCCGGCGAGTTCCTTCGAGGTCCGCATCCGAATGTCCGAGACTGACGCAGACTCCGCGCCGGGTCGCCTCGGCAATCACTTCCAGCGCACCCTCGAGCTCTGGCGCGATCGTCATCAGGCGAATATTGCCGCGCGCCGCCTGCCAGAAGCTGCTCGAACGCCTTCAGGCTCGGGGCAAGCAAATGCTCTGCGCGAATGCACACCGCAACGCGCGTGGCTAAGAAATGGCCCTTCCAGATGGATGCCCAGCGGTTGCGCACGGCCGCCAGGTCCCCGGTCGGCATCCTCGATCGCATCCGCCATGCGATCGAGCGCACTCTGCATCACCGCGACCGGCGCCGCCACCGAAGTCGAGTAGTAAGACGTAACTCCGTGGCGTGCCAGGAACTGTTCGAAGGTCCGCCGTCCGCTTTCGTCAGCCTGCATCACGTCATACCCCGCCGAGCCGTGGATGTGAATGTCCACAAGACCCGGCGCCACGATGCCATCGCCAAAGTCACGCACCGCCGCGTCGGACGATACTCCACGCTGCCGCGAGTTCCCACCTGTACGATCACCCCGTCTTCCACCAGAAGCACAGCATGGTCGGTCGCCTTTTGGGGGGTGTACAGAACGCGAGAGGTGTAAGCGACGAGTGGCATGGTTCGTGCGGTCGGGTAGGGACTATCTGACGCCAACCCCGCACCAGGAAGATTCCTCCCCGAAAATCCATGCTAACCGCGAATGTTATAATGACGCAGTAGTTTCTTCTGTAGTGCCGCAAATCTAACGCGCGCACGGCCTTGTCGGGGAGTGGCTCAGCCTGGTAGAGCACCTGGTTCGGGACCAGGGGGTCGGAGGTTCAAATCCTCTCTCCCCGACCAATCTTTTCAAGTATTTGCGGCATGCCTGGGTAGACCATTCTGGTATTGGCCCAGGTGGTCTAGGGCTGCAACCCGCATGGACGTTGAGAGTTCGCGCGCAGCTGGGGTGCGGACCTATCTACAAAAACGGCTACACCCGCGCAAATCTCATCAGGGCTGTTGAACTTTGTTGAAGGCCGTGTGGCCTGACGGGGTGGTCACCTCGAAGCGATCGCCGCTTACTAGCCGAAATGAAGGAGCAGCGCGATCAGAACTGTGATCGCGGACACGATCATGTTTTTTTAATCGTTCGTATAAACGAACGCGACAGCCCTAGTTCAGATGGTGTGCCAAGCACCCATCCAACCAATCATGACAGCGCGCTGAAAAAGATGCGGTGTGCGGTACGTCTATCTGGTTGCGGTTGAAGCCGTGCCTGAGATCGGCGAGGGAATCTTGTTCTTGAAGTTAGTGACGTGCGGAGCCATTCGTGGAATTGCTGGCGTTGAACCGGGCCGCGAATTCGAACGAGCGAAGATCCTGACATCCGGCCGTGCTCTTCCCCATCCCACTAGGCGTTTGGCCCTAACTGGAGACGCTGCAGCGTAAGGAAGCGGCGGAGGCTCAGAAAGGGAGGTGAGGTCAACAATGCCGATACCATCGCCATTCACACCTGTAATGGCAAGCAGAATGTTGTCTTTTCCATCCGGGACTAGTGCGTCGTAATTCTCAGATAAAAATACCGGCAGCGAAACGCGTCGCAGCAGATTGCCCAGCCGGCCATCCAGAATGTCAATTCCGCTGACTGAAGGCTGGAACAGCAAACTGCCATCGGGACTCAGCTTATTGCCATAGACATATTGAGCCGTCAAAATCTCGCGGTCATTCAGCGAAAGATAAGATTCGCCGTTGAGGTTGGAATCGAACAGATAGCTGCTGGCTGAAAACTGAATCTGGTTGCTAGAGAGCGCCAATTCGTAGTCTCCATAACAACAGCCCACATCTACTGAGGCCGCGAACACCTTGTCGGTGGCCGTATCGATGCTGAAGATATAGCCATCGGCATTAAAAAACACCCTGGAGTTATCGCTGCTAATTACGGTGTGCAGGAAGACGTCCTGGGGGCTGCCATTGATGTAAACCCCAGGGGAGCCGATTCCGTAGTCGGTAACTGCACCCGTGTTCGTGTCGAGCTTAAAAAATCCGTGCGCTCCGCTCCCGGGGGGTTGCATAGTAGCGTAGTAAACCGCTCCTGCGTTGCTGATCGCTACCGCAACTGGAGAAACAGGTCCAAGAACTGTCGCACTAACGGTAAATGTTTTTACTGCTGCCGGGTTCAAAGGGTTCAACTCGTAGATCACACCGGCGGCAATGTCAGCTACCGCTAGCTTTGTGCCGTCCGGCGAAAGAGCGATCCCCCACAATCTTTGCGCGGCCCCTGGCGGTGCTGCGATGCTGATGGGAGCCAACCATCTGCCCAGGGTCTTGGAAAAAACCTGGATTTTGCTTGTGTCAGTGAAATAGTAAACATCGCGGTATGAGTCGTAAATGCCTTGCGCTAAGGCCGCGCCCGAGAGTGGGAACTGTTGAACCGCAGGCAAGTAGCTTAGCGCCGCCGGCGCGGTTGCACTAACGCTACTGCTGGTGACGGTTACGTCTGCCGCAGATCCGGCCGCTCCTGCCGGAATCACGTAAGCGAGAGCCTGCAACTGAAAAGGCGGTGAACCGCCGCCTCCAATGGAATACAAAGCAGTGGTTTGCACTAGCGCGCCGCCCACAGTGACTTGCAGCGAAGACGGCACGGCAGCGCTGGTAGTGAAAGGGCCAAACCCGTAGCCGAAGACATACCCCGTGCCACCGCCTTCAGCGCTTGACACATTAGGTGACACCTGCAGGATTGCGGGTCCATAACTGAACCCTTCCGGGAGGATCTGGAATCCCCCGTCGGTCGTAAACGTATAAACATCGACGGGGCCGGGACTGCCCGGAGGAGTATTGGCTGAAATCAACCCAGAGGAGCTTGCGGACAGGTTAGTGGCGCGTTGCGGTCCAAAAAACATCGCGCTCAGGGGGGCAAGGGGATTCGGATCGTACAACTGTATAGAGGTTCCGCCCGACGGGGGACCGGTAGCAGGATCCAGGTAGCCGTTGGTAAACTGGGTGCCGACCGCACCCGTCCGCAGAATACTCGTGTCGATAAAGCCGACGCCTTGCTCCAGGGGGCCGGCAAGCAGACCAGTGCCATCAACCGCCTGGAGGTTGGGTCCCGTGGCGGGACCCACGGTGAATCCTCCACTGGTTTGAGGCACGAACATATTCGGGAGCCATCCTATCTGCTGATGCGAAGACATATCGTAGGCATAGATGAGCCCGCCGCCGTTTGGCACATATAAGGTCTTCGAATCTGCACTCAGCACAAGCCCCGCGTCGGATGCAGTGTCTCCGTTTACGGGAAACTGAGTAAGCGGCGCCAATGTCTGCGCGTCATAAACATTGACCCCGTTGGGATAGGCACCCATGAGGATGTATTTTCCGTTCGGTGTGGTGGTGAACTTGAACGAGGATCCACCAACATAGTTCGTTTGCCCGCTGAGTTCGTCCATCTCGCACAGCGTGGCATCGCTGTCGATACTGGCGATGATGATCTTTGTTCGATCGACGGTGCGAGAAAAGCCTCCGATGTTTCCCATAAATACTCCACACTGGGCGGGCGGAGCATTCACTGTAGGTGTCGAACCGAACTGAACCAGCGAGTTGTCGATCGGATTCCATATTGCAAAGCTGGTCTCGCCATCTACGCTGGGAATGCCGCCCGGCTGTGCTAACAGCGCGAGGCGCCCGTCTGCGAGGACCACAGCAGAAAATGCGAAGTAGCCGTCGGGTCCAATCTGCGAGCTAATATATCTCTTGATCACCGTCATGGCGACTGGATCAACCGCGTAGAGGTCCCCAACTAGCGTTGAAACATAAAGCGTGCGGTGGTCGGGGGTGTCGTCGATGCTATAGGCGCCCGGCACGCCGATTACCGCGATTTCGGTTTCCGTCGCGGCATCGAGAACCGTCACCCGATTGGAAGACGGGTCAGTGACGAAAAAGCGGTTCGTGATCGGGCTGTAAACAATCCACCGGGAATTGATCGAGGCGAAGTACTCCGTGGTCGCGTCAGTGCGCACGTACTTCGTCCGCCCGGCGGTGAAAGCACCATTGCCTCCGCCACCACCCGAGGATTGCGTGGTGGCCGAGACTTGGCTTGATGGTCCAGACGAGCCGGAACTGTTGACCGCTTCTACCACGTAGTAATACGTGGTGGAGGCTGTCAGGCCGGTGTTGGAATACGACCCGGGGGTCACGCCACTCACAATCTGGTTCGAGGGCGACGGCGTAAATCCGCTGGTCGTGCTGCGGTAAACGGTGTAGCTCGTGGCGCCAGATGAGGCGGTCCAGCTCAGGTTGATCTGGCTACTCGAAGCGGCCGTGGCCGTAAGTCCGGTCGGCGCTACCGGAGCTGAGCCGCCGCCACCTGAGGATTGCGTGGTGGCAGAGGCTTGGCTTGATGGCCCAGACGAGCCGGAACTGTTGACCGCCTCTAGTACGTAGTAGTACGCGATAGAGGCTGTCAGGCCGGTGTTGGAATACGACGCGGTGGTCACGCCACGGGCAATCTGATTTGATGAAGATGGCGCAAAGCCGCTGGTCGTGCTCCGGTAAACGGTGTAGCCCGTGGCGCCAGATGACGCGATCCAGCTCAGGTTGATCTGGCTACTCGAGGCGGCCCGTGGCCGTAAGTCCGGTCGGCGCTGCCGGAGCTGAGCCTCCACCCCCACCTCCACCCCCACCCGAACCTGAGCCTCCTCCGCAGGCGACCAAACAAAGGAGTAGCAGAACCAAGAGAGTGCCCCAGAGGCGGCGAAAGCCTGGAAAAAAGCAATAGATTCGTCTGCTGCCGGAAGCAGTCATGGAGTCCACAGTAAAGACCTCTAACGCCTAGCCCGGGGGGAAGTCGGGGCAGGCCAGTATCGTAAATAACCCTTCGGCAGTCAACACCTTTCCGCCCTGTTTCGAAAGGGAAACATGACGTTTTTCTTTTCTGTCAAGCAATTTGCATGTGTTATCTTTGTGTGCTCGATTCACCTTGACGCACCTTTGTGCAACCATGAGGTTCGCTTTTTCACACCGATTAGTACAGGTCTTGCTCGCCGCGATCCTCGCGTCAACCGCGTCTGCCGAGGCTGGAACATTCAAGAACCCCTCCCTGATTGACACGCCTTCTGATCCAACAGGGATAGTTGCCGCCGACTTCAATCACGATGGAAAGCTGGATTTGGTCTACGTGGATGGTACTGCAGGTTCCACGTTGCATATCTTGCTGGGTAACGGCGATGGAACCTTTACTCACGGCCAAGATGTGGCTTTGCCGGCGGGAATTTGCAGTTATTTCAGTAGTTGCGTCATCAATGTCGGAGATGTCACCAAAGACGGCAATCTTGACTTGATCTTAGGCGGGGATGGAACCAGCATCGCACAACTGGCGGTACTGGTGGGTAACGGCGACGGCACATTCCAGGCACCGATCATCACAACCTTGCCCAATCAAAATGGCGCGTATCCCTACCTTAGTGGGCCGATGGCGATCGGGGATGTGAATGGGGACGGCGCGGTGGACTTGGTCGCCGCTGACAACTTGAATGGGAATCTCGATGTCCTGATGGGCAACAGCACTGGGAAATTCACCCTGGGTTACAGCCTGAATCTTTACCTTGACGGCAGAACGACTGAGTACGTTCACGATTTAAACGGGGACGGACATCTCGATATTGTTGTCAACAACCTCCTTGGCGGAAACACGTACGTCTTGATTGGCAATGGTGACGGCTCTTTTCAATTTCCTGTGAGCTATCCTTCGTTCGGGTTGTTACTCGCCGATATGGACGGCGATGGGCACCCCGACCTTGTGGGCACTCAGTACGGTCAAGGGGTTCTCATCAGCAAAGGGAATCCCGACGGCACTTTTGGCCCACCGTCAGTGGTGGCGAGCACGCCTAGTAATGCCCTGCTCGGTGCAATTGGAGATTACAACGGGGATGGCATTCCCGACCTTGTCTTCTCAACCCCGGTAGGAGTTTCCATTGCGCTGGGCCAGGGGGGCCTGACTTACAGTCCGCTGGTTTCGTCCGTCGCCGGGGGCCCGGGCGGGAATTTCTTCGGACCCGCTCATATTGCGCAGGGCGATATCAACAAGGACGGGCACAATGACATCGCCGTGGCCGCAGATGGTGGAGTCCTGATCCTGCTGGGAAACGGCGATGGGAGTTTTGCGAGCGCCGATTTTTACGATGTAGGCCACACGGTTGGGGCAGCGGTCGTTGCCGATTTCGACGGCAATGGCACGCCGGATATCGCTGTCACTGTACCAGCAACTTTTCCGCGCCTTTTGTTGGGCACGGGAACTGGCACGTTTAGCTTGGGCGCCGATCAGAATCAAAGCTACAACTCGCAAAGCCCGCCGGTCGGCCTGACGGTCGGCGATTTCAATGGCGATGGCAAGCCGGATCTCGATCTCGTGCAGCCTTCAAATTCCTACCCATACGGGCAGTCTTTCGTTTTGTTTAATACGGGCAGCAACCGATTCTCGACTCCGGTCGGCATCAATGCCGGACCCGCTTTGATCTCCGATCTAAACGGCGACGGCCGAAGCGATTTGCTCTTTCTTTCCAACTTCGGGATTACGGCGATGTTGGGCCAGGCAAATTCAACCTTTTCCACGGCCAGCACCCCGCTTTGGTATGCCACGTATGGCGTGGCAGCTGTTGGCGACGTAAACAATGACCGGAAGCCGGATCTGCTGGTCTACGAGGGCCCTGACCTGAGACTTTGGACGGGTAACGGCGATGGAACCTTTTCCCATTCGACATTGCTGACCATGCCCAGCGGGGGAATCTACGGCGGTGATTCGGTCGTGGTTGCGGACCTCGACGGAGACGGCAATCCTGACATTGTCGTTACTCTGGGCCCCAACGGTGGCGTTGCCATAGGGGCTCTTGCGATCTTTTATGGCAACGGCGACGCAACGTTCCAAGCTCCATCCCTGATTCCGCTCTCGCATCCCTATGCCTTTATCACCGTGGCAGACGTCAACCGCGATAATAGGCCAGATCTGATTCTGACTGATGGCGGCGGCATTGCGGTAATCACAAACCTGGGCAACAGGACATTCAGTGCGGAAGATCACTACGTAGCTGGCCAGGGTGTTTCTCAGTTGAACGTAGTAGATGTAAATGGCGACGGCTTTCCCGACATCGTAGCTGCGAATTCCGGCGGAACCACGGTCACCGTGCTGCTGAACCAGCCAAATGGGAAGCCACTCGATGGCGCCGCAAGCCTCGGCGTTTTCACGGCTACACCCGGGCCTTCGAACTATTCTCAACCGGTTACGATAAAACTAGTGATGTCGGCACTGGCGGGCAGCGGTATGCCGACTCCAACCGGGGCGGTGAGTTTTTATCTTGACGGAACCTACCTCAACGACGTTTCGCTCGCCGCTGGTTCCGCGTCATTGGTATATTCCCAGGCGCTAGTACCGGGCACGCATACTTTTGTTGCAAGCTACAATGGCGATTCGATTTATGCCGCCTCGAGCTTCGCGGTGGTACAGACCGTCAATCCACCGGTGTACGCGACGCACACCACGCTGGTGGCCAGCCCGTTGACGGTGTTCACGAGTCAGACGGTGCGCCTGACTGCGACCGTGACTTCGTCGGTGCCGGTTCCTGGAGGCTGGGTAACATTTCTGGATGGCGCTAATTCGCTTGGCGCCCAGGCGGTGGATGCTAGCGGCGGCGCATGGTTGGATACGTCCATTCTGGGCGCAGGCACACATCACATTTCCGCGGCATACCAGGGATATCAAGACTCGACCATTTTGCACGCGATTTATCCACCCAGCACGTCCTCGGCTGTCACGGTCAACGTGAATGCGTCCGCCACTGTGACATCGATTTCCGCCTCCAGTTTGTCTCAAACAACCGGGAGCGTCGTGACTTTCAGTGCGACGGTGAGTTCTGGATCCGGGGTACCATTTGGAGGCGTCAGCTTCTATGACGGAAACTCGCTCCTAGGAACAACCGCGCTCACAGCAGCGGGCACAACCACATTCAGCACCGCATCTCTAACCACCGGTTCGCACAGTATCACGGCCGTTTTCAATGCGAATTCGAGATTCTCCGCGAGTTCCTCCGCTGCACTCAGCGTTACGGCGAACGTGGCAGGGGGAAATCTTGGCAGCGTGATGAACTCTTTGACGATGTATAGCAATCCTTCTGCATTCACGTTTCTGGTCGCTCGAATCGGATCCTGGGCCGGTTCCCCTGCCGGAACCGTCACCTTTCTCGACAGCGGCGAGATTCTAGGCGTCGCTCCAGTCGATTCATCCGGATCGGCGACTCTTCAGGTTTCTCCTTTGGGCGCCGGCCAGCACAAGTTATCGGTAAGCTTTTCTGGAAATTCGCGATTCGCGCCTGCCGTGTCTCCACAAGTAAGTGATCAATGGCCGGCCAGCGGGCCGGGGTTTTCCATTGCCTTCGGAGCTGAATCAATTACCGTCGCCAATAATGATTCGGAGAGGGTCGGCGTGGTAGTCACGCCCCTTGCGGGCTTTGGGCAACCAGTTCAGCTTCTGTGCGACGCTGGCGTACCCATAGGTTATCGTTGTAGCTTGTCGGCAACCGCACTGAATGGAGGAGGATCTTCGTATTTAACTCTGCAACGCCTCGGAAAGCTGCAAGGAAGCTTGTCTGGCGTCCGCCCGTTCTATGGGATCGCCCTGAGCTTGTTCACCTTAATCGCTCTTCAAGGACGAAGTCGACGTTTGCGTCGAGTACTACCGCTGACATTGGGAGTCATCATGATCGGATGCGGGAATCCAGTCCAACCTCAACAGCAGCAGCGAATGCAGGTACTCTCGATCCAGGCAACTTCAGGCAGCGGAACAGGCTCGATCATGCATCACGCCCAGATAATCGTAAAGATCTCCCCCAGCGACTAGGATGGCAACTCACAAGGAGAAGCCCAGACTCCAGGTGCGCGCAAGATCGCCCCGAATTCGATGCGACGTAGACTTGCGGCCTGTAGACGATTTCGTAGCTGAAGGAGCACTTAACTCCAACAGCGTTCAACAGTCTTCACACAGCAGCCCGCAACAGGTTCAATATCAATCAATTAGAAACGGCAGAATTCCGCACATTTCAATAAGGGATTGAATCTGGTTCGGGACCAGGGGGTCGGAGGTTCAAATCCTCTCTCCCCGACCAATACTTTTCAAGCACTTGCAGCATGCCTAGGTAGACCATTCTGGTATTGGCCCAGGTGGTCTGGGGCTGCAACCCGCATAGATATTGAGTGTTTTCGTTCCGTGGGCGAGCGGCACCATCTACAAAAACGACTACAACCCGGACATGAATCTCGCAGGACTTGTTGAACTCAGTTGAAAGCTGTTGAGGCGATACTCTGCCTGACCGAGTTCGGTTGCGCGGCCTCTCTTTTCGACGAGGGTACGCCGCGCACCACACCACTGGATTGGGTTTACGGCCATTCAGCCGCGGAGATACATGTTCACTGCGAGCCGGGTCGGGTTACGCCAAGACAAGTCGCGGCGGAAAAAGATGGTGCGGAACGGACTCGACAGCCCAACTCACACTACAATACGTCGTCACTAGGTCTTTTCTTGCGACAAGAAACAGAGAACACAGCCATCGGAATATTCAATGATTGGTGACATGAGACATCTTCGCGCGTTTCTTACTGCGGCGCGCCTTAGCAATTTCACGCGCGCCGCCAGTGAGCTGCATGTATCCCAATCCGCCCTCACGGTTCAGATCCGCCAGTTAGAGGACGCGCTGGGTGTGATGCTCTTTGATCGCAGCAAGCGCCGGGTGGCGCTTACCCAGGCAGGCAAAGAGGTATTGGCGCCGCTTGAGCGAATCGTAATCGATACCGAGGCGGTCATTAGCCACACACGCGACCTGGCGGGCCTGCGCCGGGGGTTCGTGTCGGTCGCGGTTTTACCTTCACTATCCGCAGGACTTCTGCCCACAGTTTTACGAGAATTCACCAAGACGCACCCAGCCATACCCGTGCAGGTCAAGGATATGGTGGCGGAACGAGTGATTGAGGCGGTTAAGAAGGAAGAGGTGGATTTCGGTATCGGTACTCGGATGAGGCTGGACCGGGAACTAAGAACGACGCCACTGTTTACGGACCGCCTGTGCGCATTCGTGCCGAAGAGTCATCTGCTCGTGAGGCGGAGTAGGATCACGTTGCGAGAGCTCATCGAGCATCCGTTGGTGTTGACCAGCAAAGGCAGCAGCGTGAGAGAGATTCTTGAGGTTGCCCTCAGAAAGGAAAAGTTGTCTGTTCTCCCCGCATTTGAAGTCAACTACATGTCAACCGTTATCGGTCTGGTCAAGGCGGGATTGGGCATCGCCATCCTGCCAGCGATCGCGGAGAACATACAGGCATCCGCTGGTATCACTCGTGTGGAAATCACCAATCCGGCCCTGAATCGGACCGTCGAGATTATCGAGAAAAAGGGACGCTCACCGTCACATGCTGCCAGCAGCATGCTCGCAGCTCTTAAGCGAGCGGCCGCCGCTCTCTGAGAAAACCTGCCGCTCTTCTCGCCGAGCACATCTCAGCGGTCAATTCCTACCAAACAAACCATCCAATAACACGATCAGTGTGTTCATATAATTCTATTTTACAAATTGTTCTCTCCCTTCTATAGTTGCCCGTCCGGAAGCTGACTATAAGGAGACGAAATGTTGCGATTTGCAAAGATCGTTTGGCTAGGGGGACTCATTCTGGTGGTCAGTTCTCTATCAGCCAGCGCTGCCACCGACGAAGTAACCGTTGAGCAGGGAAAATTCCAGGGCACCAGCAACAGCGATCGAAGCGTCCGCATTTTTAAGGGAATCCCCTTTGCCGCGCCGCCGATCGGGGATTTGCGATGGAAGGCTCCGCAGCCCGCGCCTAGTTTCGCAGGCGTCCGGCAGGCTGACAAATTCGGCCCGGCTTGCCTGCAAACTAACGTATTCGGAGACATCTACTTCCGTGACGCTCAGCCGAGCGAAGATTGCCTGAATCTCAACATCTGGGTTCCAGCCAAACCTGTGAGCAAGAAGCTGCCCGTCTTCCTTTGGTACTACGGCGGCGGATTCGTCGCGGGCGCCAACTCCGAACCTCGTTACGACGGAGAGAGCTTGGCGAAAAAGGGCGTGATCGTTGTTGAGCCGAACTATCGCCTGGGGGTATTCGGCTTCTTCGCCCATCCCGAATTGACGAAAGAATCAGGGCACAACTCCTCTGGCAATTACGGATTGTTGGATTAGGTTGCGGCGCTGCAATGGGTGGTGAAGAACATTGAGGCTTTCGGTGGCGATCCGCACAACATCACCATCGGAGGCGAATCTGCTGGTTCTCTTTCCGTAAGCGGGCTGATGGCATCTCCAATGTCGCGAGATCTGTTTCAGAAGGCGATTGGCGAGAGCGGGGCCTTCTTCCCGGGGCCGACCGGAGGGCTTAGTCCAAGGCCACTTGCCGATGCGGAGCAAGCAGGAGTGAAGTTTGCGGAGTCAGTAGGGGCGACTTCCCTTGCCCAGATGCGAGCCAAACCGGCGGACGAACTGCTACAAGCTGCGGCAAAAATAAATCGGGGCTTTGCATTTGGCGCGACCGTTGACGGCTATTACCTGCCTACCGACATACCCAACATCTACGCGCAAGGCGCACAGAGCCATGTTCCTCTACTGGCGGGGTGGAACGCGGATGAAGGCAAGATGATGGTGCTGTTTAACCCACAAAAGCCCACGGCAAAAAGTTTTGCCGACAAAGCGCACGAACGTTTCGGCGATCAAGCCGACCAGTTCCTGAAGCTATATCCGGCGGGCACTGACGAAGAAGCGTTGCTTTCTGCGCAGGCCTTGGCGGGCGACGATTTCATTGCCTTCTCAACCTGGAAGTGGATTGACATGCAGAGAAAGACCGGCGGAGCGCCGGTTTATCAATACCATTTTGAGCAGGTCCCGAAAACAAAACCCGGCGCCATGCTAGGCCCCATTCCGGCCAGCGAAATGGGATCCAAACACGCCGGTGAAATCGAATACGTTTTCCAGACACTGAAATCGCAACAGGGAGTTCCTTGGACAGATGACGACTTCAAGGTATCCGATGCGATGTCTTCGTACTGGGTGAACTTCGTGAAGAGCGGCAATCCGAACGGCGACGGCTTGCCGGAGTGGCCGAAGTGCGATGCAGAGAACGGGTATCAGGTCATGCATTTAAATGGCATGGGCAGTCACGCCTCCGCCGACGCGGTCCGGGGACGCTACGAATTTCTTGATGCGCAAGCTGGCAAACCACAGCCGCATGGTGCTGGACCTCAATAGATCCAGTTCAGGTGCATGCGTAGAAGCACACAAAATCTCGGCCTTGGATTGGCACGGATCGCCCTGTGTGGATTTGCGAGCCTGGGTGCAGTTCGTCCGATGGCGGCCCGCGTGGTGCGAATCGTGGTTGAGCACCAAGAATCGCCGGCTTACCACGGGCAGTCCTTCGGAAACTCCGGAAAGTACGAGGTATTGACTGGACACGCTTTCGGCGAACTGGACCCCAAAAAACATGCTTGTGGCGCAACTACACGTGCGAAACGAGACCACGCCATGCTGGCCATGCTGTTTGGCTGTGGCCTACGCAGGTCGGAACTGGTGGGCTTGGAGTTGGATGAAATCCAGATGCGTCAGGGGCACTGGGCGGTGGTGGACCTGATCGGCAAGGGCGGACACATCCGCACCGTCCCCATTTCCAAAATGGGCCAAGGCTGCGCTCGATCAGTGGACGGCGGCAGCCGGGGTTACGGAGGGAAGAATTTTTCGAGCAGTCGCCAGGACCGGAAAGGTGTGGGGGAAGGGTATTTCGCAGAACGTCGTTTGGTATGTCGTCAAGACCTGCTGCGAGAGAGCGGGCTTGGAGCATATTGCACCGCATGACTTGCGGAGAACCTGTGCGAAGCTCTGCCACAGCAATGGTGGGGAGATTGAGCAGATTCAGTTCCTGCTTGGCCACGCATCCATACAGACAACCGAGCGCTATCTCGGCTGCAAGCAGAATCTTGGGCATCCAGTGAACGATCTGTTCGACCTCAGAATGACCGCGCAGCTGCAGGAAACACAGGATGAATCTGTCCAGGCAACCGGAGCCAGCGAAGGTGTAGAAAAGACATTCGGGCAAGGCGTAGAATGCGGCCACGGAGGATCGGAACATGACCAGCCCGTCTGTGACGCAAGAGTGCTATCCCTACCAGAACGAACCGACGTGGTCGAAGTCGGAAAAGGGGATCGCCCGTACAGCTTTCGACGCTGCTTTGGGTCGGGAGCTGTACGATGTGATTCAGAAAGCTAAGCAATTGGCGAACGACATACAGCAGTCGTCGGATCTGTGGGATTTGGAACATTGCCTGACTGAACGCCGTAAAGAGATCGACCGCAAGTACGACTATCGGTATTCCCAACTCACGCGCGTCTTTGGGAGACTCTTGCACGAAGGCCGAGTCAGTGAGGAGGAACTGCGCGGCTTGCGGGAAGACAAGCTGAAACCGATTCGTTCTTTCGCCAAATTCTTGGCGGAGGATACAGCCGATTGAAACAGCCCGAAATCCCCGTGGAGGTGTATGTCGTCAAAGTGACCCTCCTCGGCACAAGTCCCCCCGTGTGGAGGCGCATTTTAGTTCCTCGTGATATTACGCTCCCGCATCTCCACCGGACCTTGCAGACGGTGATGGGGTGGACGAATTCCCATCTTCATCAATTTGTTGTCCAGAGACAGAGGATCTCTGATCCTAGATCCAGAGTTGGGACCAAGGTCGCAAACGAGAACCGGACCAAGCTCGGGGAGTTGATCTGGACGGTGGGGGCGAAGCTATTGTACGAGTATGATTTCGGGGACGGCTGGCAGCACGAGCTTCTTCTTGAAGAAGTCTTGCTTGGAGACGAAACGTTTCAGCAGACATGCGTTGCGGGTAAACGATGTTGTCCGCCCGAGGACTGCGGAGGCTCGACCGGTTTTTCTGAACTCCTCAAAGCACTCCAGGACTCCACTCACCCGGAGCACGAGGACATCAGGGAGTGGGTCGGTGATTTTGTTCCTGAATCCTTCTCCGCAGACGAAATTAACCGACGACTGCGCCGCAGGAAACACTGACGCACACAAAAGCCCGGTCAATGAGCGCTAACGCCTGTTATCAACAGTTGCTCCCGGATTGGCCGTCAACCAGAATCCAGACAAGCATCAGCCAGACGCTCTCTGAGCCTGCAGGATTGTGAATTGAGAGTCGAGCCAGGAATCCAACTTCTCGCGCATCGCCACGTCACCGCACTGGAAGCTCAGCCCGCTCTTCCCGTGCCGGTCGTCCCAGATCACAATGCCGGTGGCGCGAACGGTGAAGCCGTCGGGAAGTTGGAGTGCAATGTCCATCACCTCGGCCCTCCTCATCGCGGCCGGGCTCGTCACTCCCATTCCGTTACTGCTGACGTTCATGGTTTGGCACTCCAGGCTGACACCCGAACTTACCGATGTAAGCCGGACCGGGAGGTTAGCGGTACATCGGAAATCGTGCCTTTGCTTCCCAGACAACAGGTCATAAGCATTGCGAATCGTCTTCCTGATCGTATCGGCGCTGAGGGGCCGGCGCAGCAGGAAATGCGCGCGGTCCTGCAGCGCCTGGTCGGTGCTGGAGATATTTGTCGCAATCGCAAACACCACCGCATTCTTGTTTGACCGGCTGGCACGCGCCATTGCGATAAAGGGCCGCGCATCGGGAACCGTGTCAAAGTCCAACACAAGGCCAGCGTACGTTTCGCGATTCAGCCGTTCCGAAGCCTGTTGAGAGGAGTGAGTGGATCGCGCTGTAATGCCAAACTCTCTGGAAACGTCCGTCAAAACGCTCAACAACGAAGGATCGGCCGTCAAAACCAGCACTTGCATAGCGTTTTTGCTCGCTCCATGCCTTCTGGGAGAAGCTGGATCTGGCCTTTCACTGCGGGCGCAGCCGGAGAAAAACTTCCTCTCCCAATTCTGAATGAAACACAGTTTGGCATCGCAGGCCGTTAGCCCTATTGACTACTTTGATTTTGTTACGAAATCGGAACAAAACTGACTATTTCACGATTGTGGCCCGCAGCCGTTCACAAGTTCGATCTTGTTACGAAATCGGAACAAACATTCCGAATGCTCTTGCCTCGCGACCTTCGATGTGGCAGTATGTTGCCCTTCCCCACACAGTAATTTTCATCGGGCCCCGGACCAAGACTCTTGCGCTAGGAGTGCTCTATGCGGCGGCTTTCAGTTTTTCTTTCCTTCCTCTTTTTCGTCTCGGCTGGGGTCGCTGCGGCCCAAGCCAGCGGAAAACTTCAGATTCACCATATCGACGTGGGCCAGGGAGACGGGGCGGTACTCATTTCCCCTGGCGGACAGGTAGTTGTGTTTGACGCTGGCGAGGACATGAAGAAACGCGATTGCACCAGGCCGGTTTCGTACCTCGACCAACTTGGGATCAAACACATCGACTACCTTTTCGTCAGCCACTACCATTTCGATCACATCGGTTGCATTCCGGCGGTGCTCGCGCAGTTCCCGCTTCTGAATGACGCGTTTGATCGCGGCAACAGTTATCCAGGCGCGACGTATACCAGCTATGTGACGGCAGTGGGGAGCCACCGCAAAACCGCTTCAGTCGGGGACACCCTCACCTTAGACAAGAACTCCCCGAACCCAGTCGTAATCAGCGTGGTTGCGGTGGACGGAAGATCAGCCCACGGAACTGTGCAGACATCGAATGAAAACGATCTGAGCCTCGCGGCAGTCGTTTCCTTCGGTTCCTTCAAGGAAGAAATCGGAGGGGACCTAAGCGGTGACAATACACAGATGTATCAAGATGTGGAAACGCCGGTGGCACCTGATGTCGGCAAGATCAATGTATACAAAGTTCATCATCACTGCAGTTCTCACAGTACGAACGACACTTGGCTGGTGGACACACAACCGACGGTGGGGATCATCTCGACCGGTGACGGTAATGATTATGGTCATCCTACCGCCGACTGCCTTGAGCGCTTACACACTCACAACGTGAAAGCGTACTGGACGGAGACGGGCAATGGTGGTCCACCCGAACCGGGACTGGATGTCGTCGGCGGAAACATTATCGTCGAAGTAGCTCCGAGCGCTCTGACGTACACGGTTACTTACGGAGGGTCACACGCAGATACTTATTCCATAGGCACGAGCGGCGGTTCTACCGGAACCGGTTCCGTCGCAACCACACCGAAGTATGCCTGGAGCAAGAAGTCGAGTTCCTACCATTTGGCAACTTGCCGCTTCGTGCAGAACATTGCGCCTGAGAATCTGGAGAAAGGCGATTCTCCCCCTCCGGGCAAAACGCTGCATAAGAATTGTCCCCAATAGAATCCGTAAGGAGAAACTGATCAATCCGACCACTTGAACTCGGACGATTGGCGATAAATCGCCATTACACTCGTTGACTTGGGTTGTGAGCGCAAACCAGCTATCACGGCACTCAAGTTAGTCGGCCTGAGATCGAGGCAATCTTCAACGTGTTCGAGGATACTCTCTCAGATTCACTATTAGCGACGAGCGACCCGCCCGTCGAAAACGGGTCACTTTAAGCGAGCACAAGTGGTCTACTCTTGGCGAGCGCCGAAGATTGACGCCGGGTTACCGATTGCGTGTGATTTGGAATGTAGTCCCCACGATTCGGAGATCTCGTTTCGGTGCGAACCCCTGGTCTCGGACTGCCATTCGAGGACCTACATTCACCCCTGAATGAGAAGATTGAGCAAGAATGAGACGGTTGAGCACCACTGTAAAAGATTGAAAACATTCAGTACGACTCCAGAATCCCGGTTTCGGGACCAGGGGGTCGGAGGTTCAAATCCTCTCTCCCCGACCAATACTTCTTCAACTACTTGCAGCATCCCATGATAGACCATTCTGGTATTGGCCCAGGTGGTCTGGCGCGGCAACCCGCATAGACATTGATTATTTTCGTCTCGGTGGCACGCAGCTTCATCTACAAAAACGACTACATCTGGGACGCGAATGTCTCCGGGTTTGTTGAACCCTGTTGGAAGCTGTTGAGGCGCTGGTGTCTTGTCTTCTACACAAGGAGCAGGGAGAGATTTCGTCGAACTTTCGCGCAGAAATCGGTAAAAAGCGTTGCACCATCTCATCAAGAGTAACTCGCGATGCGTGAGCACCGGATATTCATGGCAGCAAGCAAACTACCACTGCGGTCCTCGACGGGCACAGCAATAGAACGGAGGCCGCCTGCAGCGCGATTTGGTATACAAACCATGCGGTAGCGAATGACGCAGCCATCGAGGCACACTCCCCTAGACAACTTCCATCTCCCGACGAATCCCCAGCAGTTCGGCGAGGACATCGAGTTCTCGGCTGCCGGGAGTCACATCTTTGCAGACAATGTTGAGGCGGACTTCCCGGCTGCCGCCAACCGGCAAGCGAAGAGGGCGCAATTCTCCATTGTCCAAATGGGGTTGAATGCGATAGACGGGGAGCCAGCCGAAGCAAAGGCCGCTGAGAACAGCATCAATCCCTGCGTCTATGGTGGTGACCGCCAGAAACCGTTGAGCAGGACTCCGTGGTTGGCGCTTTGCATCGCCAGCAGCTACACCTTCGATGGTGACCACGGTCTGCTGAATCAGGTCGATGCGGGACACAGGCCGCGCGAGGGAGTGAAGTGGGTGGTCCCGCCGGGCTACCGCCAACATCTTGATTTCCAGGATCGGTTTCGCGTAATACTCGCGAGAGATCAGAGCCGCAACACAGAGATGAGCATTGTGCGCCGAAAATTCTGACTCGGAAGATAGAAAGGTTGCTTGCCGGAGTTTGGGATGAACATAGGGGAATAGTCGAGCGAATTCAGAGAGAGCCGCAAAAAGCCGGTCATTCGGGTAAATGCTATCCACAGACAATCGGATCTCCGATTCGCCACCAGAGGCGAGGGAACGAGCTCTCTGTTCGAGCTGATGAAACCCCGTCAAATGGGGTTCGGCGTCAGCGAGCAACACCCGACCAGCTTCAGTTAACTGCGCTTTTCTGCCTTTCAGCTCCAACAGCTGGATCCCGAGGCGTTGCTGAAGCCGGGCCATTGCGTAGCTAATCGTCGATTGCGAACGATTGAGCTGCTCGGCTGCCGGCGCGAATCCGCCGAACTGAACTACGGCATGCAGGATTTCCCATTCGTCGAGCGTGGTTTTCATACCCTCGACAATATATCGAATAATTCGACCAATTACGCGCAAAAATCCGACTTTTTCTTCGATATTCCTTGAAGGTAGTATGCGTCTTTCCACGACAGCAGCCGGAAAGGCTGCTGACCTATGGGCCCGGGAAAAACGATTTAGTCCTGGCGATGCCCGTGCTGATTCGTCGAAAATCTAACTCCCCCGAGGAGGGAAACATGATGCGTGCTGGGCTGGCTTTCCTACTGTTGGTGAGTCTTTGTGGGGCACAAGAGCCAGGCGACTTTCAGCCTGCCTCCACGAATGTTTGGGATGCGCAATATCCCCGGGTTGACAGCGCCGGGAGAGTGCAAATTCGGGTGAAAGCTCCGGATGCGACGAAAGTGAAACTGAATTTTTGGAGCGGGCCGAAAGTTGATATGGAAAAGCAGCCCGACGGATTCTGGACTGTCACCACACCACCCCTCGTCGCCGGTTTGCACTATTACACGATCATCATTGACGGCGCCGAGGTGAGCGACACCAACAGCGCTGCGTTTTTTGGCGGGGGCAAGTACGCGAGTATGGTTGAAGTTCCCGAGCGGGGATCTACCTATTATTCGATTCAAGATGTGCCTCACGGTCAGGTGCGTGAGGTCTGGTACAACTCGAAAGTGACGGGCACTTGGCGGCACGCCCTGGTCTATCTGCCGCCGAATTACGATACCCAGAGGACCGTACGCTACCCGGTGCTTTATCTGCAGCATGGTGGCGGCGAAGATGAGACCGGGTGGATCAGACAGGGGCACGCGAATTTCATCCTCGACAATCTGATCGCGGCCGGGACCTGCAAGCCGATGATCGTAGTGATGGCATACGGCTACGCCCGGCGCGCCGGCCAGAACCCGCCAGATATGACTGGAAAGCCCTTTGGTTCTCCCGAATGGCTGAAGGTGATCCAGGATATGGCATCGACGTTCGAGGATGATGTGACACAGGCCTTGATTCCTTTTGTTGATTCAACATTCAGGACCCTCTCCGATCGCGATCATCGCGCAATGGCTGGGCTTTCGCTGGGAGGAATGCAGACGTTCCAGATCACGCTCAATCATCTCGATCTGTTTTCCTACATTGGCGGATTCAGCGGAGCGGGTGGCATGTTCCTCATGGGGGGCCGGAAACTGGATCCGAAGACTGACTACAACGGGGTGTTCGCCGATCCAGCGGCCTTCGCCAAGAAGGTCCACTTGCTTTGGATGGGCGTCGGAACCCAGGAGCCAGAGAGAATGCGCACCGGGCTACTGGGACTGCATTCTTCACTGCAAGAAGCAAATATTCAACACGTCTTCTTCGAGTCTCCGGGAACGAATCACGAGTGGCAAACGTGGCGCCGCGACCTCAAGGATTTTGCACCTAGACTTTTCTGACCAACGATCTACACAGGTTTGAAAGCGAGGTCATTGTACTGTGCGTTTGAACCAACGAAATTTGAGTTTCGCCGAGCGGGCTGCTGTCGTATTTGTTTTCATCTTACTTAGCTTTGCTCCTGCTCAGGCCCAGTCCAAACTCGTCAATGCAACGATCGACGCCTCCAAGACCGGTGCTCCCATCTCCAAGTACATTTATGGTCAGTTTTTGGAGCATGGAGGCGACATCGTAAACGAGGGCGTCTGGGCGGAGATGCTGACAGACCGCAAGTTTTATTACCCGATAACGTCGAAGCCGCCCGAAGAACCTCCGGTTCCTGCGTGGAGACGCCGTGGTCCGCGACGGCGCTGGGTGCCAGTCGGCGGCGACGAGTTTGTGACCATGGATACAAAGAATCCCTTCACCGGCGCCCAGAGTCCCGTAGTCAAACTCGATGCCAAAGAAGAGCATGGTTTTCAGCAATCTGGGCTCGCGGTGCGCAAAGGGAAATCGTACACAGGCAGAGTGATCCTGGCCGGCAGCCCGGGAGCGACCGTGAAGGTGAGTCTGGTCTGGGGCGAGGCAGCAGGTGACCGGCAAACGGTGGCCTTCAGCCGACTTAGCTCCAGCTATATCAAGTCCCCGATTCACTTTGAAGCGCAGGCTGACAGTGACAACGCCCGGTTGGAGATTTCCGGAACCGGCACGGGCGAGTTTCACGTGGGTGCGATTTCGCTAATGCCTGCCGACAATGTGCAGGGATTTCGTGCGGAAGTCATAGCTGCTCTCAAGCAACTGCACTTCGGCGTCCTGCGTTTTCCCGGAGGAAATTTTGTTTCCGCGCACGAGTGGCGCAACGCGGTCGGCGAGATCGATAAGCGCCCGTCCATCTGGGATCCAGTCTGGCACGCCGTACAGCCGAACGACGTGGGGACGGATGAATTCGTCACGCTCTGCCGATTGCTCGATGTGGAGCCTTACATCACCGTCAATGCCGGTTTCGGCGACGCGTGGTCTGCGAGGGAACTGGTCGAGTACGCCAACGGGGCGGCCACCACGCCGATGGGGAAATGGCGGGCGGCAAACGGCCATCCGCAGCCTTATCACATCAAGTTCTGGGGCATCGGCAACGAGCCTTGGGGCGACTACCAGATGGGATCGATGGCGCTTGATCAATTTGAACTGAAGCACAATCTGTTCGCGAAAGCCATGCGGCAGGTGGATCCATCGATCACGCTCATCGCCGGCGGAGCGATGCCCGACGTCATGGCTGGCGCAAATCAATCCCAGCGCATCAACGGCCAGATTGTTCCGGATTACCTTTCCAAGGCCGATTGGAGCGGAAACCTGCTTGCCCACTGTCTGGACAACATCGACATGCTCAGCGAGCACTACTACTCCTCGAGTGACATGCACCTCGATCTGAAGACTGGGAAGAAGGTCAACATCGGTCCGCAGCCGCTGGTGGAATGGGAGCGCGCGCCCGCGACCCAGGTGCGTGTGAAGTACGAGCACTATCAGCAGTATTTGAAGCTCATCCCTGGCCTTCGGGCCAAGCCGGTTCCAATCGCCATCGATGAGTGGGCCTATTTCGCACCTGGTGGGCCTGGCTCCTACAAAGTGGTTCCGGCGTATGCCTGGGCGTTTCACGAGATGTTCCGCCATTCCGACCTTTATCAAATGGGCGCATTCACCTTCGCGACGGCGATGATGAGTCAAGACCGCACCAGTGCGGTCTTGAGCCCAACTGGTCTCCTGTTCAAGATGTATCGTGAGCACTTTGGCTCGATTCCAGTCGAAGTGTCAGGAGATTCGCCGCAGCCGAAGCCCATCTATCCCGTCGGCGGCGACCAGCCCGCGGTCAATCCGGGCAGCGATACTTATCCTCTGGATGTGAGTGCCGCGCTCACTGACGATCGCAAGACCCTCACGTTCGCAGTACTGAATCCGTCTGATTCCGAGCAGCAGTTGCAACTCGGGATCAACGGCGTGAAGTTGAACAGCCAGGGACGCCTCTGGCGCATGGCCCCATCGAGCGTGGATGCAACCATCGTTGTGGGGCAAAAGCCTGGGGTCGAAGTGCAGGATCAGGAACTCACGTCGATGCCGCACACGATGACCGTTCCGCCTTTTAGCGTCAACATTTATTCATTCCCTGTACAGTAGTTCGTCGCCACCCTTAACAAGGAGGGACGTGGTATGCCATTGCACCGTATTTATCGGAGACGAGAGATGCAAATGTTGTCCCTGCGGATTTTTGTTGCGGTTGCTGCTTTGTTAGCTGCCGGACGTTCGTTTGCCCAGAACCTGGAACAGCCCGCCTATATGAATACGACTCTGCCTCCCCAACAACGGGCCGCTGATCTAGTGCAGCGCATGACCCCGGAAGAGAAGGTGACGCAACTGACGAACATGGCGCGCGCCATTCCCCGGCTGAACATACCGTTCTATGACTGGTGGAGCGAGTCGCTCCATGGCGTCGCAAGAAATGGGACCACCGAGTTTCCCGAGCCGGTCGGCCTGGCTTCCACGTTTGATACGGACGCCATCCACCGTATGGCCGTCGCGATCGGCACCGAAGGGCGAGTGGTTTACGTCAAAGGTCTGCGCGAAGGGCACGACGGCACTTTCGAGGGTTTAGATTTCTGGGCGCCGAACATCAATATCTTCCGCGATCCACGCTGGGGCCGCGGGCAGGAAACCTATGGTGAGGATCCATTTCTGACCGCCCGCATGGGTGTGGCGTTTGTGACCGGTATGCAAGGCGATGATCCGAAATACTATCGCGTCATTTCGACCCCCAAGCACTACGCCGTGCACAGTGGTCCTGAGCCTTTGCGTCACACCGAGGACGTGAAAGTCAGTAAGCACGATGAGCTCGACACTTACCTGCCCGCTTTCCGTGCCACTGTGGTCGAGGGAAAAGCCGGTTCGGTGATGTGCGCTTACAACAGCATCAACGGTCAGCCCGCCTGTGTAAACGAGTTCTTGCTCCAGGACCAACTGCGAGGCAAATGGAATTTTCAGGGATATGTGGTTTCGGATTGCGAAGCGGTCGTCAATGTTTTCCGCGATCATCATTTCACCAAAACTCAGCCTGAGGCTTCTGCTTTAGCCGTGCAGCGTGGCATGGACAACGAGTGCCTCGATGCTGGGAAACCGACCACCGACCACGACTACAAGCCATATCTAGAGGCATATCAGCAGGGTCTCTTGAAAGAGAGTGAGATTGACACCGCTCTAGTGCGTCTCTATACGGCGCGGATGAAACTAGGCATGTTCGATCCGCCGGAGATGGTGCCTTACACGAAGATTGACGAAAAGGAACTCGACAGCGCCGAGCACCGTGCTTTGGCGCATGCGATCGCTAATGAGTCCATGGTGTTGCTCAAGAACGACGGCACCCTCCCGTTGAAAAAAGGAGCTCTCAAAGTAACCGTCGTAGGCCCGCTCGCGGACCAGACACGGTATCTCCTGGGTAATTACAACGGTACTCCTACGCACACGGTTTCAGTTCTTGAAGGACTTAAAGCTGAATTTCCAGATGCGCGTATTAGTTTTGTTGCAGGAACAGATTTTCTGGGTAACGAAGGAGAACCGGTTCCTCCATCGGTCTTCACGGATCCGGATGGAAAATCAGGATTACAAGTTGAGTTTGCCACCGGACAGTTCTTTGGAGGAACTCACACGGTTCTCGCAACCCGTCCTACGGCCACAGTGGATTTCAAAACGGGCGACATTCCTGCGGAGGCTTCCGGGCAGCATCCACTGCGGATCGAGTGGAACGGTTTTATCACGGCCACTGAAACCGGCGATTACAACGTAGGGATACGCTTTCAGGGCGGCTTCACCAGGGTCGTTGTGGACGGCAAACCGGTCGCGATGAGTTGGGGCAGCCAGGATGTTCAGGTGAAGATGGGACGTGTGCATCTCGAGCAGGGAAAGAAAGCCTCGTTGAAAGTGGACTGTTCGCAAAATGGATCGGAGCCGGTTCTGGCACAACTGCTTTGGAAGAAGTACGATCCTAAGCCGACCCCTCAAGCGATCGCAGCGGCAAAGAACGCCGATGTTGTTATTGCGGTGCTGGGAATTACCAGCGACCTCGAAGGCGAGGAGATGCCGGTCAATGAAGAAGGTTTTAAGGGTGGGGATCGCACCAGCCTTGACCTGCCGAGGCCGGAAGAGGAATTGCTCGAAGCAGTTACAGCCAAAGGAAAACCCGTTGTTCTCGTGTTAGCCAACGGCAGCGCGCTCGCCGTGAACTGGGCCAAAGAACATGCGAACGCAATTCTGGAATCCTGGTATCCGGGCGAGGAGGGCGGCGCCGCTATCGCGGAGACACTGTCCGGCAAAAACAACCCTGCTGGTCGTTTGCCCGTCACCTTCTATACCGGCATTGAGCAGTTGCCTCCGTTCGAAGACTACGCCATGAAGGGGCGCACTTATCGCTACTTCGAGGGCAAGCCGCTTTACCCGTTTGGGTATGGCTTGAGCTATACGACTTTCTCTTATAGCGGCCTTGCAATTCAGAAAAATACAATTAATGCAGGCGACCCACTCGACGCCGAAGTGACCGTAACCAACGCCGGCAAGCTGGAAGGCGATGAAGTTGCCCAGCTTTACCTCAATTTCCCGAATGTTGCCGGTGCGCCACTGCGCGCCTTGCGTGGTTTCAAACGCGTTCATCTGAAGCCCGGCGAATCGCAGAAAGTGCATTTTGAACTGAGGGACCGCGATCTCAGCATGGTCAGCGAGGCGGGTGAGCCAATCATCGCCGAGGGGAAATACTCTGTGTCGGTCGGGGGCGGACAACCCAATACCGGAGCACCAACAGTGGCGGGAACGTTTCAGGTACAGGGGACCAAGACGCTGCCGGAGTAAGCGATGCAGAGAACTGCATGTCTTTGCGTTTCGGTATACGGCAACGAACCGAGATTGACCGGGAGGAGATCATGAGATCCCATCGACTGTTCTCATCATCATTGATTCGTCGGTTTGGCGGCATTGTGTTGTTCTTTTTCGCATGCTCCATCATGCACGCTCAAAGCGCCACGGCTCCCACCGCTTCGGAGGATCCGGCGAAGATTGATCAGATCTGGCAAAAGGCCAGCAGCAAGTACGACGCGCAGCGAGCAGCTCTCCTGAAGGAAGTTGATGCCATCGATTACCAAGGACCGTTCCGGCCCGACTGGGAGTCACTGCAGAAATATGAAGCTCCTGAGTGGTACCAGGACGCGAAGTTCGGCATTTTCATTCATTGGGGAGTCTATTCGGTTCCAGCTTTTGGCAGCGAATGGTATCCACGAAATATGTATGAGCCTGGATTCGACGCGTACAAGCACCACATCGCTACGTACGGGCCACAGGACAAGTTCGGCTACAAAGATTTCATCCCCATGTTCAAGGCCGAGCGCTTCGATCCCGCTGCATGGGCCGAGCTGTTCAAAAAAGCGGGTGCAAAGTACGTCGTGCCGGTCGCAGAACATCACGATGGTTTTGCCATGTACGACAGCGGACTGAGCGATTGGACGGCTGCCAAGATGGGGCCCCACCGCGATGTCATTGGCGACCTGGCCAAGGCCGTGAGGGCACAAGGCCTGCATTTTGGCGTGTCGTCGCATCGAGTGGAACACGATTTCTTCATGGGCGTGGGCCGCAAGATCCCCTCGGATGTTAACGACCCGCAATATGCCGCCTTCTATGGTCCGGCACAAGTGGGGGTCATCAACTGGGGCACTCCTGTCGGCAATGATTTCACCTATGTTTCGTCGGCGTGGGCCGACGACTGGCTGGCTCGCGGCGCCGAACTCGTCGAGAAATATCATCCCGATATCGTCTACTTCGACTGGTGGATCGGCCAGGCATCGATCCGGCCGAATCTCACCCGCTTTGCCGCGTTCTACTACAACCGTTCCCTGAAGTATGGTGATCACGTCGGAGTCATCAACTACAAGGACTACGCTATGCAGGAGCACTCGGCGGTGCTTGACTTGGAGCGAGGCCAACTCGGTGACATTCGCCCGCTCTATTGGCAGACCGATACGTCGGTGAGCAACAAGTCCTGGGGCTATATCAAGGACGACACCTTCAAGTCGCCCGAATTCGTCGTTCACCAACTCATTGATATTGTCAGCAAGAACGGAAACCTGTTGCTGAACATCGGCCCGCGCTCTGACGGGACCATACCGGAGGAGGTACAGCAAGTCCTGCTGGATGTGGGCGCCTGGTTGAATGTCAACGGAGACGCCATCTACGGCACTCGCCCCTGGAGAACCTACGGCGAGGGACCGACAAAGGTGGCGGCTGGTTCGTTTCACGACACTGACACCACTCACTACACGCCAGAGGATTTTCGCTTCACCACCAAAGGCGGCGCGCTCTATGTGATCGGACTCGCTTGGCCAGCCAACGGAGAGGCGGTGATTCGCTCCCTCGCAGCGACCGTGGGAAGTCAATCCGTGCAAAGCGTGTCACTGTTGGGCAGCGATGCAACAGCCAACATTCCAGCAGCGTCCCGATGGATTGCACGTGCAACTGCCTGCGCAGGCACCGGCCAAGTATGCGTACGTGCTCCGTTTAACGTTTTGATAGCGAAAAGTGCGGACTTCCTTGTGTATGAGCGGTAGAGCCCGATATAAGCGCGCGAGTTCGTGAGGAGCGTCCAAAACCCTGATCAAGAAACTTGCATTGCTAGATCTATCGAGTGGAGTAGCGATGATAATGGCGGCGGTATTTCGCGCGACAAACGTTGTGAGAGTCATCGGCCCAGCTCCATTTAGTGTCAGAAGTTCTCTCCTTATCGCGATGTGCTATTTCCTGTGGAGCCCAACGGATGCGCGGGCCCAGCTTTGGGATACGCCGCCATTGCCTCCGGTGAAATATGCGCCGGCCCCGGATGGCATGGTTGTCTCTGTGGGGCCAGAGCAGGTTCATATTTCTGTTTGCCGTTCCTCCGTCATCCATTTTGTCGCCAACCCCGAGCCGTCCCGTTCGGTCGGGCAGAACCAGCCATGGATGCTCGATGCCAATGAGTCGTGTCCTGGGGCAAAGTTCCAGGTCGCGCAGACCGCCGATGAAGTGATCCTCACTACCGACGCTCTGAAGGTCGAGTATTCGCTGAAGTGGGGGAACATCACATACGGCACGCTGGCGGGAGAGACCCTTTTGCGCGAGCGAAACTCCATCCCGCGAACTTACGATCCCGCTGAGTTGAATGGCGAGAAAACATTCCACATTGAAGATCGATTTTCGGCTGACTTCTCGGAGGGGTTCTACGGTCTGGGACAGCATCAGAGTGGCCTGTTTAATTACCGCGGAGCTACCGTGGAACTCGGCCAGAACAATACTGATGTCGCGATTCCCTTGCTCTTGTCAAGCAAGGGCTACGCGCTGATGTGGAATACTGCTTCCCTCACCTACGTAGACAATCGTTTCCCGCTGGATTTGAGCATCAGCTCACTCGCGGGACATGCTGTGGATTACTACTTTATTTACGGCCCGGAAATGGACCAGATGATTCATGAATACCGGAACCTCACCGGGCACACTCCCATGCTTCCGCAATGGGCCTATGGATTTTTTCAGTCGAAGGATCGGTATGTCTCTCAAGACGAGGTCCTGGGCATCGCAAAACGTTATCGCGAACAGCACATTCCACTGGATGCCATCGTCCAAGACTGGTTTTGGTGGAAAGCGGAAGGCGATCCCGTCTTCACCTCCAACTTTCCAGACGTTCCCGGTGAGCTGAAGCAGTTGCACGATGAGCATGTTCACAGCGATGTTGTCGGTGTGGGGAATGTTTGATACGAAGTCGCAGAACTTCAAGGAACTCGCGCCAAACACTTCGATGTGCCGAATGCTCACGTGTACGATTCGACCAATCCACAAGCGCGCGATTTCTATTGGCATAACCTAGTCAGCCCGTTGTTTTCGCAGGGATGGGATGCATTTTGGCTGGACAGCGCCGAGCCAGAGGAATTCTGGCCGCACTGGGGCGATGCGATTCTCAGGAACAAGCAGATTGCAATTGGCAACGGAGCTGAGTACACGAACATATTCCCGTTCACCCATACTCTCGGAATCCAGCAGCACTGGAGGGCCACCACGGACCGCAAGCGGGTGTTCCTTCTCACGCGGTCGGCTTTCCTGGGCCAGCAACGAGTAGGGGCGACGGTATGGTCGGGCGACGTTTATGGCTCGTATTGGGGTTTGCGGCATCAGGTGGCCGCCGGGCTGAACTTCGCGCTCTCCGGCTATCCCGTATTGGACAACTGATATCGGAGGTTATTGGCCGCCGCACGACAATCCTTTGGCCGATCCGAAATTCCAGGAACTCTACGCACGCTGGTTCGAGTACGGAATCTTCTGTCCGATTTTCCGTACGCACGGGCACCGGCCGCAAAATGAGATATGGGCATTCGATAAAGTCGAGCCGATCCTGGTCAACTACGACAAGCTTCGCTATCGCCTGATGCCCTATATCTACTCGCTCGCCTGGCGCGTTACCAATGACGACTACACGATCCAGCGGCCGCTGGTGATGGACTGGCGGACCGATCCGAATACGCACGATATCGGAGACGAATTCATGTTTGGGCCGGGAATCCTCGTGGCTCCGGTCCTTCAGGCGGACGCGACCCGCAGAACTTTGTACTTGCCCGATTCCCCGGTGTGGTACGACTTCTGGACGGGAGCGTCGGTCAAGGGAGGCCGTGAAATTGACGCGGATGCTCCTCTGGATCGCATTCCGCTCTACATTCGCGCCGGGTCGATTCTTCCCCTCGGCCCGGAAATTGAATATGCCAATGAGAAGCCGGCAGGGCCCATCGAACTTCGAATTTACAAGGGAGCCGACGGCGCGTTCGATCTGTACCAGGATGCGGGAGACAGCTACGACTACGAAAAGGGCGCGCATGCTGTCATTCCGCTGCGCTGGTCTGAGTCCACAAAGACTCTGACAATCGGTGATCGGAAGGGCGAGTACCCCGAAATGCCTGCGAGCATTCAAATCAGAATCGTCTGGGTATCCGCAGGGCACGCCGTCTCAGCCGCACCGGTCGCCAGACCCGACAAGACTGTGGAGTACGCCGGAAAGGCAATTTCGGTAGTGGAACCGTGACCTGGTTGGGATCCAGTGATTCGGAAGTGCAGAGAAAGTGAGGATAAGATGCGGAATCAATTGTGGCGATCTATCGCGTGTACCGTAATCGTGCTGAGTACGGGTACGTGGGCGCAGACGGCAAACTCCTGCGCTTCCATGAAGGATTTCAAGGCTCCGGGCGTTGAAATTACGAAAGCCGAACCGGTTCCTTACGGAACCACGGTGCCGAACCTCTATTCGCCCGGTCACAGTGCGCCAATACCAGCGCACTGCCGGGTTGAGGGTGTGATCAATCGCCGCACTGGAGTTGGCGGCGAAGAATTTGGAATCAACTTTGCGCTCGCTATGCCCGACAAATGGAATGGCGATTTCCTGATGCAAGGCGGCGGCGGAAGTAACGGAATCGTGCTGCCGCCCCTCGGTCTGAATGCCGCAGGAGACACGCCCGGGCTTATGCGAGGGTTCGCCGTGGTCAGCACCGATACCGGCCATAAGGGCCGGAGCGGATTTGATTTCGGTTTCGTGAGGGATCAGCAAGCGGCTCTGGATTTTGATTATCTTGCCAACGCCGAGGTTGCAAACCTCGCCAAGCAACTCATCGCGCAGTATTACGGAAAACCGGCAGCCTATTCGTACTTCTCCGGATGCTCCACGGGCGGCCGCGAAGGCATGATTCTCTCGCAGCGTTACCCTACAGTCTTTAATGGCATCATCTCGGGTGATCCAGCCATGCGTACTGGCCTTTCCAACCTGGCAATTGGCAAGTGGATCCCGGTCGCGCTCAACCAGATTGCACCCAAAGACGCTGATGGCAAGCCAATCATCGCGCAGGCCATCAGCGACGAGGACCGCAAGCTCATCAAAGATGCTCTCCTGCAAAAATGCGACGCGAAGGACGGTGTAGCCGACGGCATCATCTCCGACCCTCTCGGCTGCGATTTTGATCCCGCCGCATTGACGTGTAGGGCCGGCAAGACCGAGTCGTGCATGAGTCCGGAAAAGGTCGCCGCGATTAAGAAAGCTATCGGCGGACCCAAGACCCAGGGCGGGATTCAAGTGTACCCTGGCTTTCTGTACGACACCGGCATCACCGCCAGCGGCCCCATTCGTGGGATCCTTTCGCCGGGGCCGGGCATTTTCGGACCTGCAACAACCGCGATGGAAGTTGACGTCGAGAAGGAAGCGCTCGCGGCCGCTCAGCCGCTCGTGGACTCGATGTCAACGAATCTGACTACATTCTCTGGGCATGGCGGAAAGCTGATCTTTTACCACGGCGACAGCGATCCCTGGTTCTCCCCGCTCGACACCTTCGGCTACTACAAGGACATGTCGGCTGCCAATGGCGGGCTCGACACGGTGTCGCAATGGAGCCAGTTTTATTTTGTCCCTGGGATGTCACACTGCGGCGGAGGCCCGGGCCTTGATTCGTTCGATCTGCTGGGTGCGATGGTCAACTGGGTTGAAAAGGGAAGTGCTCCCATGTCAGTGATCGCGACCGGCAAGGCATTCCCCGGCCGTAGCCGTCCCTTGTGCGCCTACCCCAAACACGCCCAGTACAAGGGACAAGGCGACACCGAAGACGCCAAAAACTTCGAGTGCCATTAATTGAGGCCAAGAAAAAGATCTTGGTTTAGGTCGTTCGGTACGTCGCAGGCTCGACAAAGGATAACGGCCGAAATGACGGCCTAAGTAAGGAGACAGAGTTAGCAGACAGGGGAATGGTGGGCGAACCCCGGGGCGTCCAGGGCTGCTGTGCTTCGGCTTGACCACGATGGCGACAGGCCTTCATAACATAGGATTCAGGAGCGCCGAACCCACGCTTGCGACCAGAAGTTCAAGGCTGTAGACGATTTTGTAGCAGCAGGAACACCCGAGTTCAACCGGAATCAATATGATTCAAACAGTAGCCCGCAACAGATTCAACATCAATCACTTAAGAACCACAAGATTCTACAAGTTTCAATAACCGATTGAATCTGGTTCGGGACCAGGGGGTCGGAGGTTCAAATCCTCTCTCCCCGACCAATCTTTTCGATGGGATAAAACGCACTTCTGGTTTTCCATCTACAGCGGTGTAGACGATTTTGTAGACGGGAGATCCTCAGAGTCCAACAACCGGGCATCCGACCCACGAATCACCCGAGCCTCCCGCACGCAGAACATATCCGCCGCGGTTAGCGCCGAGATAATACGCTCCGAGTGCCGCCGCCTCGAAGATCGCCATGCGCCGGTCCTCTGAATGCCAAGCTTTTCTGGGCTTGGGCGTCCTCGGACGAGGATTACGGGGCGTGGCGAGAACTCAAAGAAATCCACGAGCTCATCGTGGAAAAGGAGGAGCGGGTCGCGGAGATCTTCTCGCAGATCGAGATTGCAAAGAAGCAGTGCATGGCGGGAATTCGCCGCGCTCGGAGCATTAGGAGCAAACGGCGCATTCCATATCACAAGGCGCTGGTCGTGTTTGTGATCTTCGCGTTCCTTCGTATTCCCATCTCCCATTCTCAAGCCGTCCAACACCAAGAAGGCATTCTGATCGACGTGAGCAGTTCAATCTCGCGGGATGGTACGGCGGGAGACTTGTTCCGAGAGTATCTGCATTCGACAAAGAAACTTCTCGCTACCGAGCCAGCCAACAGTCGAGTATGGGTGTCGAGCATCGCGGGTAATGCGTTGGGGGGTACGCGAGATCGTTAGAGGCTGGACCCCGGAGGCCCACGGAGTTTTCACCGATGATCTCGACCGATCTCGGCGCCAGCTCGCAACCAGTTTTGAGGCAAAGTCAGCCAGTTTGGCCGCGACCGCACCGAGCACGGACATATTTGGAGGCTTGTGGCACATGAAGGCGCTCTTCGAGTCGTCTCCGGCTTCCGACCCGCCGAGCGCACCCGAGAGAACAATCTGGATATTCTCGGACATGATGAATGAGACTCGGGAGTTCCCGATGCCACAGTTGATCGAGATAGGGCCGGAACGAATGCTCGAACGAGCAAGGGCGAGCGGCCTCTTGCTTCCAATGCCGCACTACAAAATATATGTCGACGGAGCATCTCCCGCAGGACTGACGCCTCATTCCTGGATGACGATGAAGCGATTCTGGGAGGTGTACTTCGAGGCTGCGGGTACTGATCTCGTGATCTACCCGACCGAATGTGATGTGCAAAGATAATGGCCTGTCTCTTTTCTTGATCGCAGGAGCACACATGGAAGGCTCAAATGCGGGAACAATGCACGCATACCGCTGTGTTTTTTTGCAGCCAAGCTCGCAGCCAACAATGCCGGAACCAAGTACATGGTCTTGATAATCACAACAAGGGCTAGGAAAGTCGGCTTTGGGCCGCCACGCGGGCGATTCGGAATTTGCGAGACCTACTGGGCGAAATTCTTAAACTCGTTGCGAGAGCCCCTTTTACCGTGTGATTCCGCATCTGTTACGAATTCAGAACAGCGCAAATTGCTTTCGACACATGTAGCATTTTATGTGGTAGTTTTAAAAATTTGTTTGAGCGCCTGCTTCGCAAGTCGATCATCGAGAGTGACGTGACCGGCAAAATTTGTACCAGGTGGAATGAGAGAGAATCCACTTGGAGGAAAAGCGGGTCATGCCGCTCAATGCGGTGATCCAGCTCGGCGCGTTGCGCGTCCGTCAACGACAATGCGTCGGCCTCCAGGCTTTCCCACACTGCATCCAGCAATTCAGCTTTCTCGGAGACGGAAAGATTCTCTATTTTGCGCGCTGGCAAGGTCCTTTCCTTGCGTTTCAGCTTCGGACGTTGCCACCTCGGAGCGAGCAAAGTTTTTCTTAATATGCCTTGACACGTATATTCTATATGGAGTATATACAGGGAGTGGAATCTGTTTTTGAAATCATTGCCGAGCCGAACCGCCGCGCGATATTGAGCCTCCTGGTCTTGTCACAACAGTCGGTGGGGGAGATCGAGCGCCAGTTGCACATGTCGCAGCCGACTGTGTCAAAGCACCTGCGAGTGCTGCGCGAGGCCGGTTTCGTGGAGTCCACGGTGGATGCACAGCGCCGTCTTTACCGGCTGAAGCCTGGACCGCTTCAGGAGATCGATGCCTGGCTGGCCCAGTTCCGCCGGTTCTGGTCCGCTCACATCGATGCTCTCGAACGCCACCTCGACCGCATTCATCAGCAACCGCAATCATCAACACCAGCGAAAAGGAAGACCAAAGAGAAAACGCCGCGGCCTAAACCGCGAAAGTAATATTTGAGGAGAAACGAAAATGAAAATCAAAGTGACCAGCTTATACGTGGACGACCAGGACAAAGCCTTGCGCTTTTATACTGAAGTACTCGGTTTTGCCAAGAAGAACGATTTCAGTAACGGCCCATTTCGCTGGCTGACCGTGGCTTCGCCCGAAGAGCCGGAAGGAACTGAGTTGCAACTGGCGCTGAACAACAACCCGGCGGCCAAAGACTACCAGCAGGCCTTGTACCAGCAAAGCCAGCCCGCAGCCATGTTCTTCACTGACGACATCAAGGGCGACTACGAGCGGATCAAAGCCCGCGGCGCCGAGTTCACCATGCCGCCCACCGACGTGACTGCCTCGATCATTGCCATGCTGAAGGACACCTGCGGAAATCTTATTCAGATAACGCAGTTGAAACGCTGGTAGGGCGGGGGGTGAGCAAGAGCGCCGCCGGCCGCAAAATGGAAGACGACGAGGAGAATCGATGACCGATCTCGAGCAATACTCGCCGGGCCCGGCCAGCGGGGCGCAGGTGCAAAAGCACGGGGACAAGTGGACGCTCATTCTCGTCCGAGAACTGCGCCACTCGCCGGAAAAAGTCTGGCAGGCGCTTACCGACCCGGCGCAACTGCGCGAGTGGGCGCCTTTTGTTGTTGATGGCAGCCTCGACACGCTCGGGGCAACGGTGAATCTGACCTGGGTAGGGAATCCCACGCCGATTGAAACAAGAGTCACGCGGGCTGACGCTCCCAGGATGCTTGAGTACGGCGACATTCGGTGGGAACTCGAAGGTTCTGGCAGCGGCACTCGGCTGATGCTCTGGCACAGCATCGATCACCGCTTCGTCTCGTGGGGCGCGGCGGGCTGGCACATTGCCTTCGATGTTCTGGACCGGTTACTCAGCGGAGATCCCATGGGCCGCATGGCTGGCGCCGATGCCATGAAATTCGCGGGGTGGCAGCGGCTAGTCGCCGAGTACGCCAAACAATTCGGCGCTGAGGCCCCCGGTTGGTCAACCAACGCAAAGGGGCGAAGTTAATCGCTGGCGTGGAGTAAGTCTAGGAACTGATTTCAAAAAGATTGGCGGGGACGCTGCGGCGTCAAAAACTTATGACAGACAAAGCCCTTTCGAAAAAACAGTGTGAAGAATTGCTTCGAACCTTACAAGCCCGTTTCCAGGCAAACATGATCCGTCATAAAGGCCTGGTATGGGGTGAAGTCGAAGATAGGCTGGAAGACAATGCCGAGAAACTGTGGTCACTCAGCGAAATGGAAAGAACCGGCGGCGAGCCCGACGTTGTCGGTCACGACAAGAAGACGGGCGAATACATTTTCTACGATTGTTCAGACGAAAGTCCCAAAGGCCGCAGAAGTTTTTGCTACGACCGCGAAGCGCTGGATTCAAGGAAAGAAAATAAACCAAAAGGCAACGCGATTGACATGGCGACTGCGATGGGAGTTGAGCTTTTGACGGAAGACCAATATCGAGAATTACAGAAACTTGGAGAGTTCGATACCAAAACCTCGAGCTGGATAAGAACGCCTCCCGCCATCAGAAAACTCGGCGGCGCACTCTTTTGTGATCGCCGCTTCGACACGGTGTTTCTGTATCACAACGGCGCCGAATCGTACTATGCCGCCCGGGGATTCCGCGCGTCGCTAAAGGTCTAACTTTGGCGACCGTTCTTTGTCCGGCGCCGTTTGGTCTTCCACCCGGGTCGCCAAGGGATCAGAATGTAAACCTCGCACCAAACTGGAATTGACGAGGTGCGTTGACCGTGTTTTCGACCTTTCCGAAAGGAAGGTTCTGCTGCTGCGTATCCATAACGCTGAACACATCTGGATATCCGAATTGCGCTTTGTTGGTGATGTTGTAGGAGGAGATATCAAAGCGCAGCGCTTTCCGTTCCCCCAAAGGAAACGTCTTATAAAGGGAGAGGTCGAGATCGCGAGCGCCCATGGTGCGAACGTTGTCAAGATAGGCTGGAGCTGTTCCCGCAATGAATGGGCTGACTGGAACCGCGAAGCAGCTGGCGTTGAACCAGATAGCCGCCGTATGTGGAGCTCCAGCCGACGGATTGCAGGTCATGTCGGCACGCTGATTGAAGTAGGACGGGCTTACTCCCGAAGTCGGCGAGGCGATGGGAACACCGGTGCTGAGATAGGCGATGGCATTTACGGTCCACCCGCCAGCAATGCCGTTTGCCACCCCATTCAGGTTGACGGCCCGTCCCGTGCCAACCGGCAAGTCATAGGACGCCTCGGCGGTGAACTGATACTTCACATCCTGGGGGCTGACCGAGTGTTCTAAGTTCAGATTCCTCCAATCCTGGGCGGCGCCGGCGTGAGTACCGACAAAGCCCAGTGGAGGATTCCCGTCGTTGGTCATTATTTTTCCCCACGTGAACGTGGCAAGAGTGGTGAAGTGGCTGGTCAGCCGCTTCTGCACTTTGGTTTGCAAAGAGCTGTACTCGGAGTCGCCGGCGGGATAGCCATTCACAACCACGCCGTTGCCCCCGCCGTAGCCGCCATTTCCGAATTGCGGGAACTGCTGGAGAGTCGCCCACAAGGGGACCGGCCCGCCGAAGTTGGGGTTAAGGCTCACTGGCCCGGCGTTGGGCACCACGCACGTCGGATCCAAAACCACGCACAGTGAAGTGTTGTACTTCGCGATCGTCCCCAGATCGAGAGTGTTCAGATCGACATTGCCGAAAGGCAGGAAGAGTCCCCGGCTGCCGACATAGCCGACGGTCACCACCACTTGATGTGGCAACTCGTACTCCACCGCGAAATTAAAGTTATAGATGGTTGGTGTGCGCTGGGAGTGCAGGACGGTGCTCAAAGTCGTCCCCAGGTTGTTGGCCAGGCCTGCTGGGGCAGTAGTGAAAGTTGGGACCACGCCGCCGGGGAATGGGTTGCTTAATGAATACGGGCCTGTAAATACCCCGGGAGAGAGCGGGGGACTTCCCCCAGGCGCTCCTACGCACGCCGCGGTACCGTTGAAGACGGTATTGCCGTCCCCGTTAAAGCAAGTCGCGTCCCAAAATGTTTGAGAAGCGAACCCATCGCTGTTCAACAGAGCGCTACCAACGTTGTGGGTGCTGGGCCCGTAGTAAAAGCCCGCGCCGCCGCGCAGGACCAGGTGGTTGACGGGCTGCCAGGCGAAACCCAGGCGAGGTCCAAAGTTCGTCAGATTGGTGGCAAACGGGGATCGATTGCTGCCGTTGACGTAAATTTCCGCGCCGGTATAAGCCACACCGCTCACGGTATTGGTAGCGCTGGGATCGAAGTATTCCTGGCGATTGAAACGCTCGTTCCGCCCGCCGAAAATGTCCCAACGCAGGCCGGCGGTAATGGTCAGGGTCTTGGAAGGGTGGAAGGTATCCTCGACAAAGGCCGCATAGTAGGGATTGGACTCGGCGGCGAAGACATCTTTCGTAAAACTTGGGTAACCACCCTGATTGCTTTCAGTGCCGGGCTGGCTTCCCATGCCGATCAGGAGCGAGGCAAAATCGCTGCCTCCGGACACACTGGCGACGGACTGATCCGTAGCGCTGACATCGAACCCGTAGGCTCCCGCGGGCGCAGGCGGCTGGCCAACGTTGAGGTAGCGCTTCATCCACTCAAACCCGAACGACAACTCATGCTTGCCCTTCACTTTGGTGAGGGTGACGTTGAAGTCGCTATTCTCACTGGCATAGGCGAAGTTGTTGTAGTCGGCAGTTCCTCCCACACCTCCGCCCACGTCATCAAAGAGGACGAAGGGCAGCTGTTTGAAAACCACCTCCGAGGCCAGCGAAGAGGGAAAACCCAGCGAGGAAATGTCGGTGCTGGCGTAGGCTGGATTTCCTTGGCTCTCGTGGTGCCGGGTAAAGGAATAACGCAAGTTCAGGACAGTGGAGGAGTTGATGGTCAGATCGTCGGCCAGGAGAATGTTACGGCCGTTGGTCGTGTTCTGGGCAAAATCAGGGTCCCAGCCGCTGGGAAACACGTTGGCGGTGGAAAAAATTAATTTATCGTAGGAAAAACGGGCGAAGATGCGCTGCCTTTCGCTCTTGGCCCAATCCAACCGGAAGTCGAACCTGTGCCCGTTGAACGGATCCAGCCCCGGCACTCCGTAATTGGGGTTGACATCGCTGGTTGCGGCATCACACGTCGTCGGATTGGGAAGGTTACACTTCGGCATTTTTGACAGATACAGCAATCCGATGGGATTCGGATTGGTGATGATGTTCCCCGGAAACGCCTGCCGCGTGCCATTGGAGTTGTCAGGCTGGGTTGGGTCGTAGATAACGATAGGAGAAGGCCCATTCACGGGATCTACATAGTTCAGGAGGGCCGAGAAGTCTCCGGTTCTTTCTGCGCTGGTGGGAACGGTAAAGTTCTTGATGCCCTCGAACTGTTGCTGCTGCGTGTCCTCGTAATCGGCAAAGAAGAAAAGTTTGTCTTTCTTGATGGGTCCGCCGATGGCTCCGCCCTGTTGGTAACGGTGGAAACCAGGAGGAGTGTTGCGTAGGCCTTGTTGCAGCTGATTTTGTTTGTTGAAATAGTCGTTGGCCGAAAGAACATCGGGCCGGAATACCCCAAAGACGTCGCCATGAAATCCATTGGTGCCGGACTTGCTTACCAGGCTGATCACGCCTGCGGCGCCGCTCTGGTACGAAGCGGGCGTATTCTGGGTTTCGACCCGGACCTCCTCGACACCGTCCTCGGGGATGTTCATGGCCGGGATGATGGCGGCGGAATTGTTTTCCGCGACTCCGATGGGGCTGCCATCGAGCATGTAGTACACCGAGCCGACGATCGAGCCATTGACGGTGGCGGAGGACACGTCAACGCCCGGGCGCCCGACCGCAATGTTCTGCACCGACTGCATCGAATCGCTCGAGTTGGGCGAACCGTTGGGCGGCGTCACGCCCGCACTTAGCTGGATGAGATCGAAAACGTTGCGGTAGAGCAACGGGACCCGGTCAATGGCTTCTGCCGGGATCAGTGAGCCGACCGTAGCGTTGGTGGGCTCGACCAAGGCAACTCCTTCAGTGACGGTGACCGTTTCGGTGGTGGAGCCGACTTGCAGGGTGACGTTGACCTCGGTGACCTGATCGACGTTGACCGTGATCTTGTCTTGCACGACGCTCTTAAAGCCCGTCCCGCTGGCCGTGACCTGGTAGATGCCGGGATTAAGTGAGATGAAAGTGTACAATCCTGCGCCGCTAGCGACGGTGTGTTGCGTCACTCCAGTGGCAGGGTTTCGCAGGACTACGGCGGCTCCGGGAACAATCGCCCCCGAAGGATCGGAGACCTCGCCGCTAATGCTGCCTCTGCCGGCCTGGGCCAGCGCCACGGAGGCGGTGCACACAAGAAGAATGGAAAGGAAAAGCACCTTCCACACGGCCTCGACTACGGTGTTTCTGCGATTCATGAACAGCCTCCTAACCCAAGGTCTCACCGCGCCACGGGGATGGGTGGATCAAAGGGCTCAGCGGTTCCCTAAATAATTCATTAAAACGTTTCAATACTGCTAGACATGGCGGTTGAGTGTCAAGACAAAAAACAGTGCCGCGCCATCGAAACCGGTTGCTCAGGCTCCCACCAGCTGTCGGCTGGAGCCTCGTTCCACCAGTTCGGGCGCCACTTTGCGGTGAACGGCCGCGAGCTTGCGCTTTTCGGTGACTGCGTTGATTCCGTCGAGAACAATGGCGGTGGCCATGGCGCCCATAATCTCCATGGGCTGGCGCACCGTGGTCAACGGCGGCGTGTACAAACTGGAGGCGGCCACATCGTCGAAACCGACGACCGAGCACTGCTCGGGAACACGAATATTGGCTTTGGCCAGTGCCCGAATCGCGCCGAAGGCGGTGAGATCGTCGAACGCCATCAAGGCGGTAAACGAGCGGCGCTGATGAATCAGCCTCTCGGTAAGTTCAAACCCGGCTTCGAACCCGGACGCGGGATCGCTGGACTCTGGCAGATCAACCACCAACCGGTTATCAATCTCCAGGCCGTTGGCCTTGGCGAAGGCCCGGATCCCTCGCCAGCGGGGCGTGGTATCCCCTAAAGATTTGGGGCCCCGAATAAAAGCGATCTTCCGATGGCCGAACGTGTGCAAGTGCTCGATTGCCGCGTAAGTGCCAAGTTCGTTGTCTACGATGACAGAACTGATCGAGTCATTCTTCAACTCCCGCCCAATCACCGCGGTGGGAATGCGGCTCTTCTCCAGGTCAGCCAGCACGTCGATGTTTACGAACAGCCAGTTGGCCACCACGATCAGTCCCTCCACCTGGCGCTCGAGCAACATTTCCAGGTATTTCTCAAACCGGGTGCGCTCATTGTGAACATCGGCGAGAATGGGCAGGAAGGAGGACTGGTAGAGAGAATTCTCGATGCCCCGCAATACCAGAGTGCAAAAAGGATCGGTCATGTCGAAGACCATGACCCCGACGGCGTGACTGCGGCGACTGCGCAGTGAGCGCGCGTAAAGGTTGGGCCGGTATCCCAGTTTCTTGGCCGCATCTTCAATGTGCTTCTTGGTGGAACCGGGAATATAGCGGGCCAAGGGCGCGTTGTTCAGGACGATCGAAACCGTGCTAGAGGAGAACCCACTCGTCTTCGCAACATCACGGATAGTAACCATCGCTTCCCTTTTTGACGTCAGCCTCGACCAGAATGCAATTTCATGCAGCGCGAACTCCCCGCCATCGCGAGTTCAAGCCTTCGCTGGCGAACACTATAGCAGGCAAGAACAGTGTCAAGCGCGCGGGTTTGAACACGCTTGCTCGTTTCTACTGGGGTGTTTCCAAGGGATGCTTGGCTTTCTCAAAAAACTCATTCTGCAACGGCAGGCTGGTCTTGTCGGCCTTGACCGCCTGAATCGCCTTTTGGATTGACGCGATCCAGGCCCGCATGTCGTATTCGCCGAGCTCGCGCGTTGCCGCTGAACCGTCTCCCGAGTAATGCTCGGGGAAACGTGCGTACCACCAGATCGCGGTGTAAAGCGTATCCGGCAGCGACAGTCGCGCCTGGTCGGCGCCGGATTCTTTTCCGGCACGGTCGAGGTGCACCAGGTCGGGGCGGCTAATCAGCATTGTCGGAGGTTTCGTTCTCGCCGGCGTGCATGTCCATCGAGGTTTTGCGCGGCGGGCCGCCGGCCGGACGCTCGGGCAGGCCGAAGATGTAAACCACGTAGTCGTGCGGCCTTCTCCAATTGCGCTTGCGCAAAAAACGGGAGCAGGTGCTCGTTGCCTCCGTGGCCGTTCACGATAATTACTTTCTTGCAGCCATTGCGCGCCATCTCATCCGTGGTTTCCTGCAACAGCTCCAATTGCAGGTGCGAGCTATAGGCCACCGTTCCCGGCTCATGGCGGGCCTCAAAGATTTGCCCGAAATAGTATTCGGGAAAAACTACTGCGAATTCGTTCTGGGCAGCGGCCAGACGCGGCGTGGCGCACGTCTCAGCAGGTCTGTACCCAAGGGCAAGTGCGGCCCATGTTTTTCCAGGATTCCAAACGGCAGCAGGCATGTGCCCTGGGACTGCTGGATTGCGCTACGGAAGTCTTCCGCAGTCAACTCCTCCCAGCGGACTGACAACTGCTGCGGCCAGGCGCAGACGGTGCAGAAAATCACGGCAAGAAGAGTCAGCACATTTCGCATAACAAGTCCTTCCGATTCATTTCAACGCAGATTCAGCGCTGCTGGGAAACTACGTTCCAGCCGTCCACCACCAACACAGGATCCGCCCCGGCGATAGCAGAAGCGGCGAAGTGCGCGCTGACTTCACGCTTTTCTCCCGGCAGCAGGGAGAAATAATTCTCGTCCCAGAAAATGGGGACGATATCTTCTCCATTCCCGAGCCTTCACCGCTCGAAGATGGACCATGAACGCCAGGCTGGAGCTTGGGTTTTGCACCACGGCATGAACCACCTGTTCTCCGCTTTCGCGATAAAGATCGAAGTCGCACCGACAGCTTGACCGACGGGCAGACTGCTCAAACCGCTCAGGTCAGCGTAGGCGCTTTGCGGCGTGTACACCTCTTCGAACTTCTTCGGCCAGTCGAGAACGTCTTGCTTGGTAGAAAGCCAGTAGAAATTGTCGCTGAGCCGCTGCCCGGAGGCATCCTGCAGTTCCAGTTTCAGAAAGTAGGTTGGGGAGATGCCTTTCACAGCGGGAAGCTGAAACGCGCGCGTGCTGCTGTCTGCGGGAATGTCCAGCGTCAGATCCTCTGAGGCTTTCTCTTTGGCGTTGATGTCGTAGATCGACGCCTTCACTTTCAGCCCCGTGTAGGCGTGGTCGTAAGCATTCACCACCGCGACCGAGTTGTCATCGTACGAGTACTGGATATGGAGCGGCTCGTTCGCTTTCTTGGTTCCGAAGTACGCGCCCGACGGGACCAGGTAATAGTCGTAAAGATGCCAGATCAGCGAAGGCCAGGCATTGTTCAGCATCCACTGGATGACTCCGGTGGAAGAGTATTTGTTTCGGCCGTAGGCCTCGAACATGGCGCGCTGGGCCTCGTAATTCATGGCCTGCGACTTGCGCAGAAAGTCGTCCAGACTCGTCGGCTTTGCCGTAACGCTGCTCCAGTCCGTTCATGAATTTGTCGATGTTGGTGAAGCGTTCGCCGCCGGCGTGGTAATCCCAGTAGTCGTCGATGGGCCACAGATGGTCCGGCGGGAATGAAGCGCTTCAAGCTTTCGAGCGTGGGGATTACCGGGCCTGGACTGGTCTCGGTGTTAAAACCGTAGCGCTCCGCCGGCTTGCGTGTCGGTGAGCCAGTAGTTTGGCGGTACGTAGTCGTAGGGGCCGGTCATCTTCACGCCGGAGGCTCCGGTCACCGTCGTCGTGGCGTCCGAAGCCGATGAGAGCGAAGGGTTCGGCCATTGCTTGTCTTTCAGAATCTGCAGGTACATCGTTTCCACGTTCGGCGGCGGAGGATTGTCGCTGCCGTACAGCCACACAAAAACACTGGGATGATTGCGCAAGCGGGTAATCTGATCTGAAAGCGAAGCGCCGGCGATCGTCGTCTGCTCCGGAGTCCACTGGTCCCATTTCTCCCAGGCGTCGCAGCAAGTCCATCCCGGCATGATCAGGATGCCCATGCGGTCGGCCATGTCGAAGAATTCGTTCCGCTCCATTCGGCCTTCCATACGGATGGCATTCAGGTGCATGTCGCGAACGTAATCGAGCGCGGCAGTCGCCTGCGCAGGCGACCAGCGCAAGAACATGTCCGGCGCCCACGCCGCCCCGCGAACCAGAAGTTTGCGGCCATTGACCTTGAACAGACGGTAGCCTTTGTCCGTCAGCTGCGAAGTAACTTCGCGAACTGCCAAAACGAACTTCGGCGGAGTCCGATACGTGCCCTTCTGTCTCGACAGTCAACTTAGCGGAGTAAAGCTCCGGCTTGCCCATCTGATAGGGCCACCACAACCGAGGATGTTCGAGCTTCAGCTGCGGATACTCCTCCGGCGTAAGGGTGACCGTCTTCGTCTCATTTGGCCCGAGTTCGACGGGCTGCACGACGCGGATCCCTTCGATCTCAGCGCGGAGTTCGCCACGAACGGGGAGTGAAGACGCATTTCTGACGTCAGCACTAATCGTAAGCGCCGCAGTCTTGTAATCGGAGTCGAGCTTGGAAGTCACAAAAGGCGCACGCAGCGAAATCTCCCTGCTGGTGGTGAGATAGACGTCTTTCCACAGACCCATGTCCTTGTCGGCGGGAGTAGGGTTCCAATCGACCCAGGTGATGCCTAAGTCTCCTTTGTCGGGCGCAAAGACCTCGACGGCAAGCGCGTTGGCTTTTCCCGCGCGCAATTGTTTGCTGACGTTGAACTCAAACGCGCGAAACGTGCCTGCCGTGTCCTGTCGCGTTCGGCAACCTTCTGTCCGTTCAGCCAAACATTGGCGCGGTAATTGATCCCGTCAAAGTGCAGCCAGGTTGTCGCGTCTGCGTAACGACGAAGATGCAGGGGCTTCGAACTCAGTGCGGAACCACCACGAGCAGCGGAACGGGCTGTCCTTCGGGCATCGACTGGTTGGCGAAGAACTCCGTAGTGGGATAATCCATGCCGGGGAATGACTTCAGGTTCTTGCCGAAAAACGGGTCGGGATAGGTCTTGTCCGCCACCAACGCGGCGACGACAGTGGTGGGCACTTCGGCGTGGTGCCAGCCGCGTGCCGAAAATCCTGAGGTCGAAATCTCTTTGCCGTCCGCTTTCAACTGGCAGGAAGATTGAATCTCCCAGTTGCGATGCAGCAGGACTTTGGTGTCACCAGCGGCATCGCTTTGACCGGCTGCCAGTGCCGTGAGGGCAAGGGTCAGAATTGCACTGACCCGAGCCAGGGCGCGCACTATCTTCCTTGACCTCGGAGAAATTCCTGACACTCTCGAAGGGTCGTTCGACGGTTTCTGCATCACGGAACAAGAAGAAGAATGCGGCACCAGAGTGCTCCCAGTAATACTTGAGTATTTATTAAAACGTGTGAATACTCATATATAAGTGCAGGCAGTGTCAAGCCGGTGGGCCACGACTGAATCCTCCGCGGCAGCGCTGCGCATCGCGACCCAGCCCGAGTCGAGCTGTTAAGAGGGGCGAGAGTGCCTCAACCTTCCGGCGGCAGTTCGAAATCGACCAGATTCCCTCGAAATCCCTTCGTCTTCCACGCTCCGAAGGCGATCCCCGCCGCCATCCAGATCGTCCCAAAAACCAGCGCTTTCTGGCTCAGACTAATCCAGAGAAAAAAACAGATGACGAAGCCCAGAACCGGCGGAGCCAAATTGCCAAACTTCTTTTCCGGTTCATGCAAGTAGTAGCGGACGAATGCCGCAGCATTGACCCCCATGAAGGCTATCAGCGCGCCGAAGTTGAGCAGGTTCGCGCCCAGATCATAGCCGGTGGTGGCACCGGCGAGTGCTGGAAGCAGAAATGCACCAGCTAATGCGAGTACGCCAACAAACAAGACGTTGTTGCGTGGAACGTGCCGCTTGGCATCGACTGCGCCAAAGAAAGACCTGGGCAAAGCATTGCTGCGTCCCATGCCATAAAGCAGCCGCGCCGCGCCCAGCTGCGCGCCCATGCCCGAGCCGAAGTTCGCCACCACCAGGGTGAACCCGACAATGGCAAACAGCGGCGCCCAGGCGCGTCCCGCCACGAAAGTAAAAGCTGTGTCCATGTTCGGATACGGTTCAGAGGCCGGCCAGATAAGCTGAGCCGCATACACCTCAAAAGCCGATAGAATCCCGATCACTACACACACCAGTACCGTCGCCACCAAAATGTTTCGCCGCGGATTCTCGGCTTCTTCCGAGAGCGTAGAAATGCCATCAAAACCGATATAGGTCAACACAGCAACCGAGGTGCCACCCAGCACCGCTTTCGTGTTCCAACTCGCCGGATCGTAAAAGGGACGCGAAAAAAACGCCGCACCATCGTGAGGATGGCCAAAAATATAGCGTGCCGCGGCCACAAAAAAGATTGCAATCACCACTCCCATTCCCGCAGCCAGCGCCGTATTCACTCGAGCTGAAGTTTTCACGCCTTGAACATTCAAGGCAGTAAACACCAACGCGAAGAAAACCGCCCAGGCGGCGTACGAAACGCCGGGAGCAAACACGTGCGCCTGCTGGCTGATCCAGATAATGCAGATCATCGGATTGAGAAGGTAGTCCATGACCATGCTCCATCCGGTCACGTAACCGAGCGCCGGGTTGATCTCCTGGCCAACGTAAGTGAATGCCGAGCCCGCGCTGGGATAGGCGCGAGCCATGCGTCCGTAACTGATCGCAGTGAAGAGCATGGCGACCATCGCCAGAAGAATTGTTGTGACCACATGACCGTGTCCGCGATTGGAAAGCACTCCGAACACGGACATGGGCGCCACCGGCTGAATCACGATGACGCCGTAGAGAATTAAGTCCCAAAGAGTGAGCGAACGTCTAAGACGAGGAGCCGACGAGACTGCCGAAGAGGTTTCCATCTCCGCGTATTGAATTGGGGGAGAGTGCAAAAGTCAAGTATTAAAACGACTGAAAGAGCAGCAGCGAGGAAATTCCGGTAGTGTCTTGATTTGATCGCGTCAAAAGCTTCGCGTCCTTGGCTGCCTTTCTCAGCGTTCTTTGCGGTTAAAGGTTTCTTGCCTGTCTCCGAAAAAAGTCAAGAGCCTGTAACCGCAAAGAACGCAGAGAAAGGCCGCGAAGGTCGCGAAGAAAGACTTTCCCTGGGGTGGGCGCCACTACTCGATTCTTCCCCCGCAGCGCTCAAAGCGATGGTGCCAGACTTGCGCCGCGCCGATCAGCGCGACGTCGGGGCCGAGTGACGCCAGAGTAATCTCGATGTGCTCGTGCGGAACCAGTTTGCAGTTCTCGCGAATGACCGCTGAATGCGATCCAGAAACAGCGGCGCGCTTTTCATCACGCTGCCGCCGAGCACGATGGCTTGCGGAGCAAATATGTTGACCAGATTGGCCAATCCCAAGCCCAGATAATAGGCCGCGTTGTCCGACGGCGCGCTTCGCCCATTCGTCGCCGGCCTCCGCCCAGCGAGTAAACTTCCCGTGCCGACACGCCTTATGCGGATAACTCTCGGGAGCATTCTTCTCGATCCATGCCGCGATTGCGGGCCCACTCGCAAGACTCTCCCAGCAGCCGCGCACGCCGCAAGTACAAAGCGGCCCTGCGGGATCGATGACCTGATGACCGATCTCGGGATGGCACTGGCCGGCACCGCGATAGATCTTGCCGTCGAGAATCACGCTGACGCCGATTCCGGTGCCGACGGTCACATAAATCATCGGAGTGTGAGATTTCCCGGATCCCCAATACAGTTCGCCGAGAGCGGCGGCGTCGGCGTCGTTTTCCATGGCCACCGGCACTCCGAATTCCTGGCACAAGAACGCCACCGGATTACTGCCCTTCCATCCCGGCAGATTGTGCACTTCTCCTAACGCTCCAGTTGGGGCATCCACCTGACCGGTGCAACCAATCCCGATTCCGCGCAGGCTGCTGCCCGTCCGCTGCGCACACTGGTGAAGCAGCGTGCTGATTTCCCGCATGGCATGGTCGAAACCACGCGCGGCGTTGGTTGGGACCTCAGCCTTCTCGATCACGCGGCCGTGGTCATCGACAATTCCGAGTGCGAGTTTCGTGCCGCCGATGTCAACTGCTCCGATCACGACCTAACTCCTTCCGAACCGGCGGGTGTTGGACAAGCCCGCATTAAACATTTATTAAAACGAATTAGTATTGGCATTGTCCCCACTCCGTGTCAAGGGGCTTGCAGCCTCCGGCGTATTCCGTGGGCGAGATGAAAGAGGTTCCGATTGACGGCGCCGTTCCGGGGATGAGACGATCGCGGCTTCAATTCAAAGCCGCCTCGCATGCGGGCGCAAATCCTGTCTTCCATCCGGAGGTCATCAACAATGGGCACACCCCGAAGTGTGGTCCGATTTCTGGCAATTCTCTTCCCGGCAATTTTCGCAGCGGTCTTCGTTCTCGCCGGAAATGGGCTGAGCCAAACCGCTTCGGACCCGCTGAAGCAGGGCTTTGAGAATCCGCCGAATTCCGCCCGGCCACGCGTTTGGTGGCACTGGATGAATGGCAACATCACCAAGGATGGCATCAAGCTCGACCTGGAGTGGATGCACCGGGTCGGGATCGTGGGTTTCCAGAACTTCGACGCGGCGCTCTGCCACGCCGCAGGTGGTCGATAAGCGGCTCGCGTACATGACGCCGGAGTGGAAAGACGCATTCAAATACGCGATCAGCCTCGGCGACCAGTTCGGAATGGAAATGGCGATTGCGGGTTCGCCGGGATGGAGTGAATCGGGTGGGCCCTGGGTGCCGCCGTCGCAGGGGATGAAGAAGTATGTGTGGAGCGAAACGGTGATCGAGGGCGGGAAACCGTTCACCGGGAAAGCTCGCTCCGCCGCCAAGCGTTACCGGGCCGTTTCAGAACATCGGTTTGAAGCCATCGGATTGGCAAACTTCGCAGACAGGTCCAACGTTTTATGCAGATGCGGTGGTCGTTGCGTTCCGCGAGCCCGCAAGCTGAGTCCGGGGAAAATGCAGTCCAGCCGAAGATCACCTCCAGCGGCCAGGGGCTGGACGTCACGATGCTGAGTGATGGCGATCTGACGAAGACAACGATCTGTCGATTCCCGAGCCGGGATCGGAATCGTGGATTCAATTCGAGTATCCGTCTCCGCAAACGATTCGCTCCGTCACCTACGTGACCAAGGACCCTGAGAGGCTCTTGAAGCCTCGATCACGGGAATTGCCGCTCCGGAGAAGACGCTCGAAGTCAGCGATGACGGGCAAAATTTCCGCGAAGGTCGCCATGCTAGGCGGCGGCGAAGCGCCCGAACACACCATCTCCTTTGCGCCGGTGCACGGCAAAGTATTTCCGAGTCACCTTCAAACGCGGACCGCGTCCACCAGTGCCCGCGTGGGCGGCGGGGATCGATCCTGCTATGTTCGGCATCAATGCCAAGCAGTCCGCCGACCGCCTACGAAGTCGCGGAACTCGTTCTTCATCCCGATCCGCGGGTGAACCGCTTTGAGGAGAAGGCAGCGTTTGTGCCGAGGCAGATCTTTATCAGTACGCGACTCCGCCGGTCGATGCGTCGATCGCGATCAAGAAGGCGGACGTTATCGATCTCACCGCAAAGATGCAGCCCGATGGAACGCTCGACTGGACGCCGCCGGAAGGCACGTGGGTGGTTCTCCGCATCGGGTACTCGCTGCTGGGAATCACCAATCACCCGGCAACGCCGGAAGCGACCGGCCTCGAAGTGGACAAGCTCGATCACCGTTTCGTGAAGGACTACTTCGAGAAGTATCTCGACAGCTACAAGGAAACCGTCGGCGCCGATGAGATGGGCAAGAAAGGCATCCAGTACGTGATCAACGACAGCTGGGAAGCCGGCTCGCAGAACTGGACCGACAACATGCTGGCGCAATTCAAGAAGCTGCGCGGCTATGATGCGACTCCGTGGCTGCCGGTGCTGACCGGACGCGTCGTGGAAAGCGCCGAGGCCAGCGATCGCTTCCTGTGGGACTTCCGCAAGACCATCGCCGACCTGATCGCCAACGAGCACTACGGCAGCTGGAAGCAGACGCTGCACGAGCGCGGCATGGGGCACTACGGAGAGTCGCACGAAGGCGGGCGCGCGTTCGTCGCCGACGGCATGGAAGTGAAGAAGTTCAACGAAGTGCCCATGAGCGCGATGTGGACGCAAAGACCGGGAGTCAACAAGGTTCAGTACGGCTACAACGCCGATGATCGCGAGTCGGCATCGGTGGCTCACATTTACGGACAGAACCTCGCGGCAGCCGAGTCGATGACGGCGTCGGCGGCGCCCTGGGCGTGGTCGCCTGCGACCCTGAAGCCGACGGCGGACCAGGAGTTGCTGAATGGAATCAACCGCTTCGTGATTCACGAATCGGCGCATCAGCCGCTGGTCGGGAAGGCTCCCGGGCTGACGCTTGGGCCCTTCGGACAATGGTTCAATCGCAACGAGACGTGGGCGGAGCAGGCTGGCCCGTGGATCGACTACCTGGCGCGATCCAGCTACATGCTGCAGCAAGGCCGTTTCGCCGCCGACCTTGTCTACTTCTACGGTGAAGACTCGAACCTGACGGCGATCTTTGACAACAACATCTCCCGATGTTCCCGCCGGCTACGGATTCGACTACATCAACGCGGACGCGCTGATCCATGAGCTGAGCGTCGCGAACGGCAGCATCGTGACCAAGAGCGGCATGCAATACAAGGTGCTCGGCGCTCGATCCGTACAGCCGGCACATGTCGCTGCCGGTGCTGCGGGCGATTTATACGCTGGTGCGAAAACGGCGCTGTGGTAGCGGGACCGAAGCCCACAGATGATCCGAGCCTGGCCGATGATCAGGCAGAGTTCGAAAAGCTCTCGATCGGAGCTGTTCGGCGACGGCTCGGGCGTGCACAAGGTGGGCAAGGGGACGGTCTACGCAGGCCAGAATCTGGGCGAGGTTTTCAGGCGTCTGCACCTGAATCCAGACTTCGACTACTCGAAGCACAACAGCGATTCCGACCTTCGAATTCGTTCACCGCAAGCTCAGAGACGGCGACATCTATTTCGTGGATAACCGCAGCGACCACGATGCAGTCGATCGACGCCACGTTCCGAGTGGCGGGCATGCAGCCCGAGTTGTGGCGCGCCGAGACGGGGACGACCGAACCCGCATCATTCACCACTGCGGACGGACGCACGACGGTGCCGCTGCATCTTGAGCCGTGGGGCACGGTGTTCGTGGTGTTCCGCAAAGCAACATCCGAAACCTCGCACGCAGTTCCAGAGGTGAGGGAAACCAAGCTGGCCACCGTGAGTGGACCGTGGAAAGTCAGCTTCCAGCCCGGCCGCGGCGCTCCGGCGTCGATCACTCATGGATCAACTCTCCGACTGGAGCCAGAATGCCGATCCGGGCGTGAAGTACTTTTCCGGAGTCGGAACCTACACCAAGACCGTGCAAGCATCTCCCGAGTGGTTCAAGAAGGGCGCCCGACTCTGGCTTGATCTCGGTGACGTGAAGAACCTGGCCGTCGTAAGCGTCAACGGCAAAGAAGTGGGCGAGACGTGGCACGCGCCGTATCGAGTGGATGTGACCTCGGCTCTCAAACGCGGAGCGAACGATAATCACCATCAAGGTAGTGAACGCGTGGGTGAATCGGCTGATCGGCGACGAGCAGCCGGGAGCCACGAAAATCACGTTTGCCGACGTGAAGCCTTACAAGGCGGATTCGCCACTGCTGCCCTCAGGCCTGCTGGGGCCGGTGACGGTGGTCCGGCGGGAGCGGCCTTAGGCAATCATTCTTCGACTTTTCTATTCCTTTGCCGGGATTTTCCCTAGGGCTGTGACTTCTCCTGTGTCCAGGCTGTAAACCGCTTCGACGATTTCCAGATGGCCCTCGTGAACTGCGTGGCGTAACACTTCGCTGCCGGCCAGCAGATCGCTTGCGCTCTGCAGAACGTTCTGGCGGACCGCGGCCTCCACTAGTTCGCTATCTTTCGCGTGGGTGCGGGCTTCGACTACGGCGGGGGCGATACGATCGACGATCGCCTGCAGGTTGGGGCTGGGCATCTTGTCGCCGGAGCAAGCGGCAGTTACGGCGCCGCATTTCTGATGTCCCAAGACCACCACCAGATTTACGCCGAGATGCTCAACCGCGTATTCGATGCTGCCCCGGCCGATTTCACCGGCTACATTGCCGGCCGAGCGGACCACAAAGAGGTCCCCCAGCGACTCGTCGAAGAGCAATTCGGGCGCTACCCGGCTGTCGGAACAAGCGAGGACAATAGCCTTGGGATGCTGCCCGCTGGCCAGGGTGTGGCGCAGGCCAACCACATCGTAGGATTGCGTTCTTCCGGTGACGAAGCGACGGTTCCCTTCCATGAGATCGGCCCAGATTTCCTGCGGCGAAGCTCGCCGGGACGCAGGACTCGCGGAGACCTGAGCTTGTGCGACTTGGACCGCCTGCTGGCCCACGGCGCTGTGCATCAGACACAGCAAGAGAAGTGAGACGAGGCTATTGGTCAGAACTTTTCTTTTCATAAATGCTCCTCGGATAAAAAGGGCCGGCGACGGCCGGGTGATGTGGCTGCTGAGAACACAATCGGCAGCACAGCGAAAGACTGCAGTGATTTCGAAGTTCCAACCCATCTCGGAGTACACACCTCTGCTTGCTCGATGACGGTGCGTTCCTGCGGGGAATCTGCAAGAATGGCGGCATGACTTTGAGCACGCGCGGTCTGGGCATTTCCCTTTGGATGGGTCTAGTGGCCCTTACTGTTGCCGGACAGACGGCTGGGCCCGCCCCGCAGGCGGAGCATCCAGCGTGGCCCACGCGCGATCCCAATACCCCCGGCTATGTCAGCGCGAAGGAACTGCCCGACGGATCCAATCCTCCGGCGGACGCGGACGGGAATTTCATCATTGGCCCGACTTACGTTGTTCCTCCCGACTTGCCCGCAGCGGGCGCAGTACTGCAAGGAACGGTAATTGAGTTTGCGATGAACTCGTCGGAGAGCAAGACTTATCCCGGCATCGCACGTGAACCGCACACGTTCGGAACGGTCGATCCTACAGACCCGGCCAGACTGGTGGTTACCACCAGCCATCCTGCGCCGTACACACGACGCGTCACCGTTTATGTCCCCCGGCAGTATGTGGCGGGAAGCGTTGCACCTTTCATCGTTGGGGCGGACGGGCCTGACCGTTTGCTCTTTTCCGTGCTCGACACTTTGATTCCCCAACACAAACTCCCGGTCATGATTGCGATTTCCATCGGCAATGGCGGCGGGGACGCGCAGGGGAGCGAACGCGGGTTGGAGTACGACACCATGTCGGGCGCCTACGCCGAGTTCGTGGAAACGGAAGTCTTGCCGATGGTCGAGGCCCAGGCCCACGTGAAACTCACCAAGGACCCCGATGGCCGGGCCACGATGGGCGGCAGCTCAGGCGGGTCTTGCGCTTTGATCATGGCCTGGTATCACCCTGAGCTTTATCACCGTGTGCTGACCTATTCGGGGACGTATATCAATCAGCAGTGGCCCTACAATCCGCAGACGCCGCACGGGGCGTGGGAATTTCACGAGCATCTCATCCCAGACAGCCCGGCCAAGCCAATACGGATCTGGATGGAAGTTGGCGACCGGGACCTTTTCAATCCCAACGTGATGCGCGACAACATGCACGACTGGGTCCTGGCCAACGAAAACATGGCCCGGGTGCTCGCGGCCAAGGGATATCACTATCAGTTCGTATTTGCCCGCAACGCCGGACACGTGGACCAGGCGGTCAAGCAGCAGACGCTGGGCGAGGCGCTGCAATACGTCTGGCAGGGTTACCCGGTTCCGCCCAGCAAGAACTGATCTTGATCAGGCGGCCAACGGCGCGCGTTTTGCCTTCCTTGCGGCCTGTTTCTTTATCAGCACTGGCGCCTTCTTTGCGGCGCGCTTCGACTTGGTTTTCACCGTTGCCGCTCCGGCCTTGCTTGTACTCGCAGCCGCGGGTTTCTTCCCGGTAAGCACCGGCCCTATCTGGGCCAGAGTGAACGACTCCAGAAACTTCGGCTGAATATATAACGTCTTGAATGCTGACGGACTGATCGCATTCTTCGGGACCATGCCGGCGGAACCGCTCCCTTCTTTCCAAGCGCTGTCCCAGAGCATGGCCAGAGTGGCTGCGCCGTCAGCCATCACATTCACGGTGTCGGCGCCAAAATCCGTCCAAAGCTTATCCGCGACATCTTTAGGTTTGAGCTTTTTGATGGGCACGTAGGCTTTGACGATATCGGCGGGCTTAATGGTCTTGAACGTTTCCTGCATCAGGTTGACCACAGCCTCGGCCGCACCAAATCCCTGGTCCTTGTTCAGCGGAAGCCCGTGGGTCTTGTTCTTAAACTTCTTCTGCAGTGATGAGATGATTTCCGGCGAGTGGAAGTTCACCAGCCCATCCTCGTAGGCGCTGTGAGCACCCTTGGCCACCGGCTGCACCACGCTGGTGGTCACTCCTTTCTTGGTGACTGAAACCGTTTCTGTGTGCGCTGGGTCTCCGTTGAACATGTAGGAGATGTGCAGAGGCTGGCAGGAGTCGCCGACATAGTGCGAGAGAATGCCAGCGGCGCAGACAAAGCGGGTGGCATTCCCCGTCTTCACCGCGCTGACCATCTCGTTGTAGATTTGCCAGCAGCGGAACGGGAGCAGGCCTTTGCTCTGGTCTTTGACTTTGGGATCGTTGTAATACGTCATCCAGACCGTGGGATCGATGTTCGCCTTGGACTGCGCGCAGAGATGCGAGCAGCGTCTTGCCGTTGCTGTCCGGCTTGTCCATGTCAGCAAAATGATTGCCGTGCTCCGGGCTGGTCATTCCGCCCCGTTTGTTCGGCCCCACCTTCCAAACCATATCCGGCACATCGGCCAGCGGCACGAAGTCGTGGTTGCTGAGGCCTTGCATGTTCTTGGCGGTGATTTGCGCGGTGGGGAAAGGTGATGGAATCGGCATTCGCCTGCATCAGCTTCTTGAGCTGCGCGTCCTGAATGATGTCGCAGGCGATCGACGCGATGGTGTAGTGTCCCACCGCCCCCCAGTATTCGAATTGGCCCACATTCCAGTCCTGCACGTAGTCCACGTCCAACTCGCGGCAGACGGTGCTGAGGTTCGTGGCCAGGGCCAGCGGCTGTTGCATCCTACTGCCGTTGCCCTCGGATAGAACCTGGCCGCCCCATTGAATGGCCAGCGGCATCAGGCCCATATCCTTGTCTTCGGTGTCGAGCAACCAGAGGGTGCCGGAATCACCGTGTTTCGTGGTGAACGGTTTGTCGCCGTCTGGCCCAATAATGAAATCGGAAATGTATTCCGAGCCGCTAACTGTTTTATAGCGGTAGAACATGCCCAGTACCCGACCGTGCATGGGTCCGCTCGCGCAACCGAAAGCGCGCAACGGACGATCAATCAGGCGGAGCGAAAGATTGTCGGTATTCAGATCCAACATGTGGCCGGTGGCGCCAATGCCGTAAACCTGTCCTGTCCACCGGGTAGCGTCCTCCACTTCGATCAAACCGATGTCCATGTGGACAAAAACATTCTTGCCCGGCCACTCCTGGATAGGCCTTTTCAAACGGCATGCGGCTGATCTGCTTTCGCGAGCTGGCGCCGACCGCCACCCGTTCTCCACCCAGCAGCGAATACACAACCTCGCCGGGCAGCGCCGGTAACGTGCCGATTGGTGATGGCATAGACAAGGTGACCGTCGGTCACCATGCCGCCGATCGAGGCAATGTGTTCCTGATTCTGGACGTCGGCGATCACTGGATATCCACCGCCGATCCAGTTGTCGGGGAACACGGGGGTGAAACGGCTCCGGCGGTTCGGCTTCAACCGGCGGCGCCAGGACCACGCATAACGGCACTACTCGCCCGTCCGCCATCTCGATGGAAGGGGGAATGAAGTCGCCCGGCTTGATTCCGTGTCCGGTTCCAAACTCACTATCCGTCGCCCATTCCTTCACGAAAACCAGCAGGCAGGGCCAGGAGTTGTCTTTGACCACCGTGTTCTTCAGGGTCTTCTAGCCGGTGCTGTTCTTCTTCTTTCGCTGAAGGTATCGCCCTAGAGCCGTACCCACGACGTTCTGCTTGCGCATCAGCTGGCCATGATAGAAGTCCCGCGCTTCAACCAAATCGCGGAATGACAAAGTGCTGTAGCTTTTGTAGGGATCGACGGGGACGAACGGCTTTGGGGTGGCCATGGCATTGCTCCTCTCGGGTGATTGCGCGGAGGGCCACAAGCCGACGGCGACAGGGCCAGCCGCACAACATTTGCGTCGAGGAAGTTTAAGGTCGAGCTGGCGGATCACGCAAGATATTCCTGATCTTGTTACGAAATCGGAACAGAGCTCAAAACCGCGGGCAAACTCAGCCTGATCCGGACGAGGTCTGCGCGGCTTTCCCGGTTGCAACCGGCTCCGACGACCAGAAGCAGATGCCGTTTCCGCCCTGGCTTTTGGCGCGATACATGGCTTGATCGGCCTGGCGCTTGAGCATGGCCGCGTTCTTGCCGTCGGCCGGATACATGGCGATTCCAATGCTGCCGGAAATGGCAAGCGTCTGGCCTTCGATCAGAATCGGATCCTGCATGGCCGCAATCAGCGATTCGGCCACCGCCTTGGCCGCCTCGTCTCCGGAGCAATCTTCGACGATGGCGAGGAACTCATCTCCGCCGATGCGCGCCACGGTGTCGGAATGGCGGACCCGCGAGCGCAGCCGGGTGGCCACCGCCTTCAGCAGTTCATCGCCGGCGTAATGGCCAAGATTGTCGTTCACGACCTTGAAACCATCGAGATCAATGCAGAGCACGGCGAACAGTTTTTGCCGCCGGGCGGCGCGCGCCAACGCCTGCTCCATGCGATCTTCGGCGACGGCACGATTGGGCAGCCCGGTGAGCGCGTCATGACGGGCTTCGTGCAGCAGCCGCTCCTGCATGTGCCAGTGATCGCGGGCCAGGCCGACCAGCCGCGAGGCGGACTGCAGAATGTTTTGCCGCACGGCTTCCGGTTTCCACCGGAAGCGGGTGCTTCAGGAAAACAATCAGCAAGCCGACCGCGGTCCCGCTGGCGGAAAAAACAATCGTGGCTTGTCCGCCATAGAACCGCAAACCGGCTCCTGCCAGAACCTGCAGCAGGCTGGCCATCAACTCGTCGTCGGTCTTCAGGTCGCCCGGCTTCAGGTCGCCGCCGGCGGCCGCCGGCACCAGCACCGAAGCCAGCACCGGCAGAAGCACAGGCTGTACGTGTTCCGGAACTCCGGGAGCGATCAGCACCGGCACGGGTTTCCCGTTCAAGAACGACTTGCCATCCGGGGGCAAAACGATGGCGCAGATCGAATCCGTGAGTTGCTCTTCGATGGCAGCGGCCAGGCGCTCCATGCTCTCCGGCAACGGCGCATTGCGGGCGATCGATTCCAGCACTTCGTTTCTGGCAACATCGAATTCACGCGCCTTGCGCTTGGATTGGAGCGAGTCCTGCAGCTCATGGGTCTGGATTTCCACCTGACGCTGCAAGCAGGGTGGCCCACAGGGACGCAGCTGCCGCCAGAACCACGATCAGCACCAGCGCCCAGCCGACCTTGCGCGCGTCCCACCACGAACCCAGCTTGAGCACGGTGACCGAACTGGGCGAATCAAAGGCCAGGCTAAGCCCGCGATGGAAAACGGAAAACGGTCCACTTCAGACCTTGCAAACTCCGCGGACCTCAACCTCACTACCGGGGCGCAACGAACTCAGCTCGCTGCTGAACGGGCCGACGGCGTTGAAGAATGTTCCCTTGTCGTTGAGGACGAGAATCGTGCTGCTGGTGTCGGAGTGAACCGCGGTCACGGTTCCGCGCATGGCCACGTAGGTGGAATCATTGGCGCCGTCAAGCGCTGATTTTGCCGACGTCTGAATTGGCGCCGGAAGATTTCCACGGGCTTCGCGGGTGACCACGGCGTCTTCGAGCGCGGGAGAATATTCTCCCGGAGTCACGAATCCGCGGACCGAAACCTTGTCTCCGTCCGCGACATCGACGGGGCCGGTGGCGTGGACTTTGATGCCGGCTGAACTGTCCTGGATGAAGACAGTGTCCGGCGCGCTCTTGAGCACAACGGTGCCGTTCAGCGCGACGCTGTGGCGTTCGTCGGCGTCGAGCGTGTAGCGCCGCAGCGAGGCAATGTTGGCCGGAGCGTTCCGGTTGCCTTCCCGATCCACCACTTTCAAGAATTCCGGCGAAGGCACAAGGATCTGGTGGCCAACCGCCTGACGGCGTTCGTTGAACAGCACTCCGAACACGCCGGTCACGGTGATTTCCTGATCAATCAGATCTTCACCATGGATCAACATGGGAAGCTGGACGGTGACCTCGGTCGGGCCAGCCCCGACTTTCAAGTTGGTATGCGGACCCTGTTCCTGCGCGGTGTGCACCACGCCGCGGAAGGTGCACCACTTGGAGTCAGCCGCGGGCAGGTTGCCGTCAAGCAGATCGGCGCGGAAAGGCGTGGGTAGCGGGGCTCGACCGACGAAACCCAGCTTCGGATGGGTGATGATGGGGGCGTAATCACCCAGACTGCTCACCCCCGAAATATCTATCAGGTCTCCGGGCCGCAACTGCATTTCCAGGTCGGCCAGGTTCACGAAGGCGGCGGCGGTATCATCCTGCACGAAGAGCAGGTGCCAGTCGGGATCAAAGTAAGTCACCACGGCGCGCACGGTGACGCGCTTGTGGGAGGAAGCTTCGGCGTCGCTCAGCCGCTTGAGCTGCGCGAGGTGCACGATGTCGCCGCTCAGTACCGGGTTGGCAGCGGCCGGACGATCGGCGGCATCGCGCGGCGGCCGGGCAAGAGCATCATCCAAACCGCTGCCCGTCCAGAAACCGGCGACGTCGGCTGTCGAACCCTGAAAAAATCCTCGCAGGCTCAGCGGCACGGTGAGTTTTCCGTCGGTGACGGCAAGTCCCTGCTTCCCTTCCGAAATCTTTCCCGGAGACGTGTACCAGGGTCCCGGCAGGAGTCTGCTTCAGCTCGGCCAAGCTCTTGAGCGGCAAAGCAAACGGGTCGCTCGGACCTGGCCGGAGAACTTTGATGTATTGCGGCGCGGGAACAAATAGGCGCGAGCCCACAATGCGGCCGCTGCTGTCCACGTCCGCAGCGTCAACGCCGGCGATGCTGACTTTTGATCCCAGCGGCGGCAGGTCTTCGATCAAGGCCCGGCGCAGGTAAGCCATCGCGGACCGGCCACCGGAATAAATCTCGACCGCGGGGCGGCCGTCCTTCACTCCCGTCCAGCGCACAGTGCCTTCCAGCGACACAAACGACGACAGCGAATCGGACATGCCCGCAGTAGTCGGACAACTGGACCGGCGGCGGCAGCACGTGGTTCTTGCTTAGGACCGAGATGGTGACATCGTCGAGTCCGATCCCGAGATTGGCGCGTAGTTCCGGAAACTTGCACACGATCGCCGGACTGAACCACGACCCCGGCAGGCAGCTTGACGTACATTGAGGCGCCCTGGTCTTCGCAGGAACAGCACTTTCCAGTCCGAGTCACAGTAGGTGACGAGGGCGGTGACTTGCACCTGCTGGCCGCGAGATGCCGCGTCGCTGTCCGCCTTGATGAGCTCGGACACCGATAGGGTCCGCTCCTGCGGGGCATGGCTACAGCCCGCAAGAACGCACACCAAAATCATGGGCGCGACGAGGCGCCTGATCGCTCGCTTGAGCATCGGTAAAATCATCCCATAGATGGTTGTGGTAGGGGGATGTACGAAAGTAACCAGGCAAGCCGGAAACCGCTTGCCGTGCAACAAGATAACCCGTTTCAAGGCAACGGCTTTGAGGCTAGTCGCCGGCAGTAACCTGGGGGTGCGTTCAGCGTTTAATTCGATTTCAGACTGCGGGAAAGCAAGGTTGCCAATAGCCAGGCGGACAAATGTGATGGCGCCGTCACTCACGAATCGGTATCCAGAAAGCAGCGATCGTTACACCGCCTTGGCGCGCTCTGCGAGGTAGTCCGGCAGCGTTTCCTGCCACGGCCGCATCTCGATTCCGTACTTGGAAAGGCTGGCGGAAGAAAGCACCGAGTATTTGGGCCGCGGCGCAGGACGCACAAACTTCTCGCTGGTGGTGGGGCGGACTACGGTTTTCGATCCGGCCTGGCGAAGGATCTCGACGGCGAAGTCGAACCAGGTGCAATCACCGCGGTTGGTGCAGTGAACAATCCCTTGGGCTTCAGACTTGCAAAGCGCGATGATGGCGTCGGCGAGGTCGAGGGTATAGGTGGGGCAACCGCGCTGGTCGTTCACCACTTCGATTTCGGCGCGGGTTGCGGCGAGTTTCAGGATCGTGTCAGGAAAGCACTTCCCTCCCGGACCGAAAAGCCAGGAAGTCCGGACGATGCAGGCGTCCGGCAGAATGTTGAGAATCTTTTCCTCGGCCTCGGCTTTGCTCCTGCCGTAGGCGCTGATGGGATTGCGCGGGTCGCCGGTTTCGTACGGAGTGGACTTGGTGCCGTCGAAGACGTAGTCGGTGCTGACGAAGAGCAGCTTGGCGCCCGCGGCGGCGGCGGCGCGTGCCACATTGACCGCCCCGAGCGTATTCACCGCGGCGGCCAGCGTCGGATTCAGCTCGCAGCCATCCACGTCGGTGTAGGCGGCGGAGAGCACCACCCAGTCCGGCTTCGATTCCCGAATCGCGCTCTCGACTTGCGCCGGGTCGCGAATGTCAGCCTGCGCGCTGCCGAGGCCGGTGACTTCGTCGTCGTGCGGTCCATTGGCGCATGAGCGCCTTGCCCAGCATTCCGGTGGCGCCGAAAATTAGAATACGCATCTTGTCGATTATGCGCTTCCTGCGCTCACCGCTTAGGCGCCGCCCACGCGCTTTCCGCGAGCTCAGGCAAGGTCGTAGCGATCAAGGTTCATCACCTTGTTCCACGCCGCCACGAAGTCCTTCACAAACGTCTCCTTCGAGTCGTCAGCATGCATAGACTTCCGCGAGTGCGCGGAGCTGGGAGTTCGAACCGAAGAGCGAGGTCGACACGGGTGCCGGTCCACTTGACCTGGTTGGTCTTGCGATCGCGTCCTTCGTACACGCCGTCGGTTCCGTAGACGGCTCCCACTTCGTGCTCATGTCGAGCAGGTTGACGAAGAAATCATTCGTCAACGTTTCCGGCCGCTTGGTGAAGACGCCGTGTTTGGACTTGCCCGAAGTTTGCACCCAGGACGCGCAGGCCGCCGACGAGAACCGTCATCTCGGGGGCGGTCAGCGTCAGCAACTGCGCCCGTCCACCAGCAACTCCTCAGCCGACAGCGTGCTGTCCGCTTCGGAGATAGTTGCGGAACCCGTCCGCTGCGGGTTCCATTGCGGCGAAGGAGTGCACGTCGGTCTGTTCCTGCGAAGCATCCGTGCGCCCCGGCGAGAAGGGGACCTTCACCTTCGTGCCCGGCCTTTTTCGCCGCTTCCTCGATCGCCGCGCCGCCGCCGAGAACGATCAGGTCGGCCAGCGAAACCTTCTTCCTGCCGGACTGCGAAGCGTTGAACTCCTTCTGGATCGCCTCGAGCTTCTGCAAGACCTTCGCCAGTTCGGCCGGCTGGTTCACTTCCCAATCCTTTTGCGGCGCGAGGCGAATGCGCGCCCCGTTCGCTCCCCCGCGCTTGTCGGAGCCGCGGAATGACGACGCCGATGCCCAGGCGGTGGTGACCAGTTGGGAAATCGACAGCCCGGATTTGAGGATCTTCGCCTTCAGAGCAGCAACGTCCTGCTCGCCGATCAATTTATGATCCACCGCGGGAACCGGGTCTTGCCAGACCAGGTGTCTCCTTCGGAACCAGCGGGCCGAGGTAGCGCGCGATCGGCCCCATGTCGCGGTGGGTCAGCTTGAACCACGCCCGCGCAAACGCGTCGGCGAACTGGTCCGGATGCTCGTAGAAGCGCCGTGAAATCTTTTCGTAAGCCGGATCGAGCCGCAAGGAGAGGTCCGTGGTCAGCATGGAGGGCGAGTGACGCTTTGAGGGATCGTGCGCATCCGGCACCGTGCCGTTGCCTGCGCCATTTTTCGGCGTCCACTGATGCGCACCGGCCGGACTCTTGGTCAGTTCCCATTCGTAGCTGAACAGGTTCGTCGAAGAAGTTGTTGCTCCACTTGGTAGGCGTCGTGGTCCAAATGACTTCCAGACCGCTGCCGATCGCGTCGTCGCCTTTGCCCGTGCTTAATTTGCTCTTCCAGCCGAGGCCCTGCTCCTCGATGCTGGCGGCTTCGGGTTCTGGGCCCACATACTTGCTCGGCATCGCCAGCGCCGTGGGTTTTGCCGAAGGTGTGACCGCCGGCAATGAGCGCAACCGTTTCTTCGTCATTCATCGCCATGCGGGCGAAACGTCTCGCGGATATCCCGTGCCGCTGCGATTGGATCCGGCTTTCCATTCGGCCCTTCCGGATTCACGTAGATCAGACCCATTTGCACGGCCGCGAGCGGATTCGCAAGATCACGATCGCCGCTGTAGCGCTCGTCCGCCAGCCACTTGCCCTCAGGGCCCCAGTAGATGTCCTCTTCGGGCTCCCAGACGTCCGCGCGCCCGCCGCCAAAACCGAACGTCTTAAAGCCCATCGACTCGAGGGCAACGTTGCCGGCGAGAATCATGAGGTCGGCCCAGGAGATTTTCCGGCCATACTTCTGCTTGATCGGCCACAGCAGGCGGCGCGCCTTGTCGAGGTTCACGTTGTCTGGCCAGCTATTGAGCGGCGCGAAGCGCTGCTGACCGGCTTCCGCCCCGCCGCGGCCGTCGCCGATGCGGTACGTGCCCGCGCTGTGCCACGCCATGCGAATGAACAGCGGCCCGTAGTGGCCAAAGTCGGCCGGCCACCAGTCCTGCGAGTCGGTCATCAAGGCATGCAGGTCCTTGATCACGGCATTCAGGTCGAGGCTCTTGAACTCTTCCGCGTAATTGAACTCCTTGTCCATCGGATCGGACAAGCGGCGAGTGCATGTGAAGGATCTTCAGGTTCAGTTGACTCGGCCACCAGTCGGCATTCTCCCGCGGCTCCAGCGGCGGTGTGTACGAATGGGCACTTCGCTTCGGTTGACATGATTTGCTCCTGATTCCTTATGAATTAGTCGAAAGATTGCGGTTGAGTTGCCAGCGACGGGCGCAAGCTGTTCATGGTTTCACATAGACCGACTCCAGCTCACGTCGCCACATGATTTTTCTCTCTGCCTGGTTTTGATTGCGGTTGAATTTTCTTTTGCAGCGCAAGCTGCACACACTCCGAGAACATCCACAGAAATTCGCGTGACCTGGAAACCCTTGAAGGAGCGCCGCTTCGCGAGCGGCCGTACCTCCACGCTCTCCGGATCGAGATCGGTAATCTGGCGGCAGCGCAAGCACACCAGATGATAGTGCTCGCTTTCGTTCGGCTCCACCCGCAGAGAACCGTGGTGCATGCTCACTTCGCGCAGCATTCCGCTCTCGAGGAAAGTACGGACGTTCTTATACACCGTCGCCAGCGAGATGGACGGGATCTTCTTTCGCACTGCGTCGTAGATCAATTCAGGGCTGGGATGCCCGTGCAGCGACATGACCGTCTCATAGATCACCCGCCGCTGATGGGTGGCGGCCAGACTGTGCTGGCGGCAGAGCTGCACGGAAGTCGCTATTACTTATCATTGGATAATAATTATTATCTGATATCTGTCCTTTGATTTGGCAAGCCCCTTCGTCGCCGCCGCTCCGTCGCGGGTGTAAAATAGACGTTTGGCAGATTCCTGCCGAGAATCGTCTCCCGAGGTTCCTATGGCCATTCTTGGAAGCTCCTGTCCGCCCGCTTTCGCGCGCCATTCCCTTCCCTTCCGCAACGAACCGTTTATCGATTTCAGCAAGCCGGAAAACGCTCGCGAAATGCGCGCCGCGCTGGACCGCGTGCGCGGACAGTTGGGCCGCGAGTACGACCTGGTGATTGGCGGAAAGCGCATCCGCACCGTCGAGAAGATTCGCTCGCTGAATCCGGCGCATCCGTCGCAAGTGGTCGGAATCCACCAGAAGGCCGGCAAAGAACACGTTGAGCCGGCGATGCAAGCCGCGCTGGCACGCGTTCGAAAGCTGGAGCCGGACGCCGTTTAGCGAACGCATCGATCTGCTCTTCCGCGTCGCCGACCTGCTGCGCGAACGCAAGTTCGAACTGATGGCGTGGCTGGTATTTGAAGTGAGCAAGAACTGGGCTGAAGCTGACGCCGACATTGGCGAGACCATCGATTTTTGCGACTTCTACGCCCGCGAGGCGCAACGACTTTCGCACGCCGACGCCCCGGTGCAATTGCCGGGTGAGCACGATCAACTCTTCTACATTCCGCTCGGAGTCGGCGCGGTGATTCCGCCGTGGAATTTTCCCTGCGCCATCATGGCGGGGATGACGCTGGCTTCAATCGTCTGCGGGAACACCGTCATTCTGAAGCCTTCCAGCGATTCACCGACCATTGCCGCGAAGTTTGTTGAACTGCTCGAAGAAGCCGGAATGCCCGAGGGCGTGGTGAATTTCTGTCCCGGCGCAGGGGCCAGTTTTGGAGACGCGGTCGTTGCCCATCCCAAGACCCGTTACATTGCGTTCACTGGATCGCGCGAAGTTGGTCTGCGAATCAACAAAGTCGCCGCCGATCGTCGCTCCCGGACAGATTTGGATCAAGCGCACCATCCTCGAAATGGGCGGGAAGGATGCAATCGTCGTAGATGCCGACGCCGATCTCGACGCCGCAGTTGAAGGCGTTGCGTCAGCGGCCTTTGGATTTCAGGGACAGAAATGCTCGGCATGTTCGCGCGCCATTGTTGACGCACGCATTTACGACAAGTTTCTGGAGCGATTGAAAGACCGGGTCGAGCGCATCACCATCGGCGATCCCGCCGAAAACGCCAACATGGGCGCGGTCATCAACGAAGGCTCGATGAAGTCGATTCTGAATTACATCGAGATCGGCAAGCGCGAAGGACGGCTCATCACCGGCGGCGAGCGAGTAGGTGGAGACGGCTACTTCGTCCAGCCGACCGTCATTGCGGACATTCAAGCCGAAATCGAAACTGGAGCAGGAAGAAATCTTCGGCCCGGTGCTGGCGGTGATCAAGTCACAAAACTTCGAGCACGGGATTGACATCGCCAACGACACCGAATTCGGCCTCACCGGCGCGGTCTATACCGGCACGCGAGAGAAGATTGCGCTGGCGAAGCAAGAATTCCACGTCGGCAATCTCTACATCAATCGCAAGTGCACCGGAGCCATGGTCGGCGCGCATCCGTTTGGCGGGTTCAATATGTCGGGGACGGATTCGAAGGCGGGCGGGCCGGATTACTTGAATTTGTTTACCCAGGCGAAGTCGGTGGGGGAGAAGATTTGAGTCGCGACGGGCGCCCTTGGGCGCCATCGTCCGTGGTGGGGCAGGTGAGGGCACCCTTCGACTTCGCTCAGGGCAGGCTCTGCCCCTACACAACCTCATTTATTTAGACAGCAGCATCTTCGCAATCGTCGCCAACTGCATGTTCGACGTGCCTTCGTAAATCTTGCCGATCTTCGCGTCGCGCCAGTATTTTTCCACCGGATAATCTTTGGTAAAGCCGACGCCGCCGTAAATCTCAATCGCCAGCGAAGTCACTCGATCGGCCACTTGCGAGCAGAAGAGCTTGGTCATGGCGGCTTCTTTCACGAAAGGCATTCCAGCGTCTTTCATTCGGGCGGCGTTATAGACCATCAGCCGCGCGGCTTCGATTTCCGTCGCCATCTGCGCGATTTGAAATTGAATCCCCTGAAATTCTGAAATTGCTTTGCCGAATTGCTTTCGCTCCTGCGCGTATTTCGCGGCGCACTCCCAGGCTCCGCGGGCGACGCCCAACATTTGCGCGCCGATTCCGATGCGGCCCTCGTTCAGCGTCTCGATGGCGATCTTGTATCCCTTGCCGACTTCGCCGAGTACGTTTTCTTTCGGCACCCGGCAATCTTCGAGAATCAGTTCGCAGGTGGAAGACGCGCGAATGCCCAGCTTGTCTTCCTTCTTCCCAACCGTGAATCCAGGGAAATTTTTTTCGATGAGGAACGCGGTGATTCCCTTGTACCCGGCGGCCGGATCGACCGTCGCAAACAGCACAAAGATTCCGGCCTCTTTGGCGTTGGTGATCCACAGCTTGCGGCCGTTGAGAACGTAGTCGCTGCCTTTGAGTTCGGCGCGAGTCTGCAGCGCGAAGGCGTCGGAGCCCGAGCCTGCCTCGCTAAGCGCGTAGGCGCCAGCGGTGTCGGCGGCCATGCGCGGCAAGATATCGCTTCTTCTGTTCTGGATTCGCCCAGCGCGACAGCGCGTTGTTCACCAGCGTGTTCTGCACATCCACGATGACGCCGGCGGAGGCATCGGCGCGGGAAAGTTCCTCGACCGCGAGAATCGCTTCAAAGAATTTTCCGCCTGCGCCGCCGTACTGTTCCGGAATCTCAATTCCCATCAGCCCCAGCTGGAAGAACTGATCGAGCAGCCCTTTGTCGAAGACGCCTTTTTCGTCCATCTCTTTCGCCAGCGGGCGCACTTTGTCATCGGCAAACTGGCGAACATTGTCGCGAAAGAGAATCTCGTCTTCGGTGAGCGAGGTGATGGGAGCGGGAGGCGACTGCAAAACGGTTTCAGGCATAAGAAACTTCCGTAAAGCGTTAAATCAAAGCCAAAGAAAGACGCCACGAAATTCTAGCACCGCATGAAGACTGAAGGAAGAGAAGAAAGAGTGAGGAACCGCTTAGCTGGACTTGGAGTCCGCGTGGGCGCCGTGTATCAGCTTGAGCGAATCCGATTTCAGAATTCGCTTGACCTGGGCCCGCGCGTGCACCGACCACGGCCCGGTGGCGTCGAGCTTTATGTAGGCCTGCCAGTGCTTCAGCGCCTTGCGCGGCTCCTTAATTTTTTCGTAGGCCAGCGCCAGATTGTAGTGGGCGTCAGCGTACGTGGGGGCCAGCTGCAAAGCGGTGAGGTAAGTTTGAATCGCGTCCGCCACGCGTCCGGTTTCGTCGAGCACATTGCCGAGATCGAAATAGGCCAGCGCATATCGCGGATCGATCAGAATGGCCTTGCGATAATGATCTTCGGCGGCAGTTGTAATCCTGGCGATTGTAGAAAAGCGTGCCCAGATTAATGTGAGCAGCGGCGTGCTGCGGATCGATTTCCAGCACGCGCTCATACACCGCGATTGCCTGCAGCTGGTTGCGCGGATCTTCTTCCAAGCCCGACTCCGCGGGAGAACAAGCTCGGCGACGTCGCCCGGAGCTCGGATCGTCGCGGCACCAGCGCAGGCGACGGCGACGGCGCATTTCTTGCCGCTGGAACGCTGGTCACCACCTTCGCATTGCCGGCAAAATCGAGCATGAATTGGCCGGCGATCGGTTCGAGCAACATGCCGTCGTGACGGAAAGCGACGCGATGGCGTCCGGAAATAAAGGCGCTGGCTTCGAGCAGAGGATTCGACATGCCGGCGGCCTGCTTCTGCATGGCCGTCACCGACTGCCGAATCTCAACCGGGCGCACGTTTCGCGCGCACAGGTCGCGGACTTTCTTGACCTGCAGCAAATCGAAAAAGGTATAACTCTCAGCCGGCGTCAGCAGACCGGCCCTTTCCCAGGCCGCGAGCTGCCGCGTGGTCACGCGAAGGATCCGAACCAAGTCTTCTCGGCTGTAGCGATACACGTAGAGTGAACCTGCTCCACATTATCGGAAGCCTGAATTGGCAACCGCAAGCGCAAAGTGATGCCCCCGGAGGAACCATTTTCGGCAATGATTGCAGCCGGATTGGTGCAATTTCTGTTGAATCCCTGTGCAAGACGCGGCCTTAACTTGGTGAAGCCCGGCAGTCGATTCGCACTGCCGGGCCTAAGACTACTTCAGGCTCACTCCTGCGTGCAGCGGCAGACTGTCGGACGCACCGCCGACCAGGATCGCGTAATCCCCGGGCAGTTCGCGACCATGCGTGATGCGCAGTGTCGAAGACCGAAAGGAACAACGGATCGATTTCAACGCGTCACTTCCTTGCTCTCGCCCGGGTCGAGCTTGACCCGGCTCCAGCCCACCAGCCGCTTCGGAGGTTCCCCGGTGCTCGCGGGCAGACCGGCATAGACCTGCGCGATTTCCGTCCCCGCCCGGCTGCCGGTGTTCTTCACCGTGAAACTCACCGCCTACGTGGTCGCCCGGAGTCACCTTCAAATTGGAATAAGAGTAAGTGGTATAGGAAAGGCCGTGTCCGAAGGCAAACAGCACCGGCTTGTTTTCCGCGTCGTACCATTTGTATCCGACCTTCAAGCCTTCGTCGTAATTGGTCTGGAACGCGGGCAGGCCTTCCAGCCTCTTTTTCCAGCCTTCGGGATCGCGCGGCGGTGGCTCGTTGAACGGCGGCGGCTTCACGATGCTCAGGTGCGGCAAGTCCGACTCGCTCTTGGGAAAGGTGATGGGCAGTTTGCCGCTGGGATTCACGTCTCCGAAAAGAATGTTGGCCAGCGCTTTATCGCCGCTGCTGCCGGCGAACCAGGCCTCCAGGATTGCGCTCACGTTGTCCGCCCACGGCATCAGAACCGGATTGCCGGTTTCGAGCACCACGATGGTGTGCGGATTCGCAGCGGCAACTTTCGCGACCAGGTCATCCTGATTGTCGCCGAGCGACATATTGTCGGCGTCGCGGCCTTCGCTCTCCCACCGCGAAACGAAGACGATGGCGACGTCGGAGTTTTTGGCCAGCGCCGCCGCCGAGTTGAGGTCGGTGCCCGGATCGAACTCCACCTTGGCGCCCGGCGCTTTCGCGCGAATCGCTTTCAACGGCGAAGTGGGAAACCAGACCGGCGATCCCCACCGGGTCGCACCTTTACCGGGAGGCATGATCGCGTTTCCGCCCGGCGGATCAACCTGCGCCGAGCCGCCGCCGGAGAGCATGCCTACATCCGCATGCCCGCCGATGATGGCGATCGACTTCAGGCTTGGAAGCATCCAGCGGCAATTGGCCTTTTTCGTTTTTCAGCAGCACCATGCTCTGTTCGGCGATGCGCTGCGCGATGTCAAAGCCGGCCATTACGTCCACCACGCTCTTTCTGCGGAGGATCGTCCATCAGCCGGTGGCGAACATGGCGCGCAGAATGCGCTGAACGTGGTTGTCCACTTCGGACTTGAGGAACCGTGCCTGCCTCGACCGCTTTCTTGAGCGCGTCGCCGTAGAAGAACTCGTTCGGGCTCTTCGTGATCGAGGCCGGCGGCAGAGGCTTTGGCGGTGCTGTGCGTCCCGCCCCAATCCGAAAGGACAAATCCGGGGAATTTCCATTCGTTCTTCAGAACATCCCTCAGCAGGTACTTGTTTTCGCAGGCGTAGTCGCCGTTCACGCGGTTGTAGGAGCACATCACGCCGGCGGGATTGCCATCTTTCACGCCAATTTCGAACGCCAGCAAATCGGTTTCGCGCATGGAGCGCTCGTCGATGTTCACGTTGACCGCGTTGCGCCCGCTTTCCTGATCGTTGATCGCGTAGTGCTTGATGTCGCCGAGCACGTGCTGGTCCTGGGTTCCCTTAATGACTTGCGCCACCAGCGTGCCGGCGAGAATGGGGTCTTCGCCGAGATACTCAAAGTTGCGGCCGTTGCGCGGCTCGCGTGTCAGATCAACGCCGCCGCCGAGCGACATGTTGAAGCCCTGCGCGCGAAGTTCGCGTCCAATCAGCGCACCGTATTCATATGCGGCCTCGGGGTCCCAACTGGAAGCGGCTGCCAGCGTGCACGGGAGTGCGGTTGAGTAACGGCCGTTATGTCCGCTCGAACGTACCCCGTAAGCGGCGTCCGACATCTGGATGCCGGGGATTCCCAGGCGCGGAATTCCAACCACATATCCAGCTCCGCCGTTCGACCCGACGAAAGTGGGCTCATCGGCCCCAGCCCCTCCATCCCAGTGCCGTGCAGCAGCGTGATCTTTTCGTCCAGCGTCATCTCCTTGACGACCATGGCGGCGCGCTCATCGGGAGAAAGGCTGGTGTTCATCCACGGGTGAGGAGTCTGTCGGGCCTGACTGCGCCAACAGCGGCAGCCCCAAAATGAATACACCAATCCAAAGCGCAGAAAAGCGAAAGCAGCGGGTACGCGCGTGCAGGATCATAGTTTTTCCTTAAGTCGAGCGAGTTGGACAGAAAAACGATTTTATACTACACCAGCCTTCATTGAGGGAGTGGCAGAGAGTTCAATCCTGGCATTCCAGTCAAGCTTTCGGGTCAGACCCGTCCGCTGGCAAAACCAGAGCGGAACCGTCCACGGCCCCGCTCGAAGGCTCAAAGTAAGGAGACCGCCATATACCGTTGGGTTATCGGCAAAAACGTAATACCACCCTTACTGTATTGACGCTCCGACTTGCCCGCCCTAATCTGCGGGCAACACTCTTACCAGAGAGGGCGATGGCGTCGGGTGCTCTCACTCCACGCCCTCCGAACGGATTAATCAGCCATCGCGGATACGCCGGAATGGCACTTCGCGGCGCCTCCAATCTAGGGGTTCGGAGGATCTTTTCGTCTCTAGGTTTTGACCGGCCAACGGCAAGACACTTGTGGTAGCAAAAAACACAAGTCAACCCTCACACAAACGAATTCAAAACTACTCAAAAGGAGAACGGCATGACCCAAACCAGTGCTTCCCCACAAGGCAGCAAGCAAGCAGCTGACAAGAATGCAGTCCGTCCGTTTCCCCCTGTGAATGTTCCGGAAGCGGAGCTGACCGAACTGCGCAGACGCATCAACGCAACCAAGTGGCCGGAACGGGAAACGGTCGCCGATACAACGCAGGGCGTGCAACTGGCGACCACTCAGGCGCTGGCGCTCTATTGGGGGACGGAATACGACTGGCGAAAGGTGGAGGCGAGACTGAATGCCCTGCCACAATTCATCACCGAGATCGATGGCCTCGACATTCACTTCATTCACGTCCGCTCAAAGCACGAAAACGCGCTGCCGCTGATCGTCACTCACGGATGGCCGGGCTCGATCATCGAACAGATGAAGATCATCGATCCGCTGACCAATCCCACGGCGCATGGCGGCAGCGCCTCCGATGCTTTCGATGTGGTGATTCCGTCCATGCCGGGCTACGGATACTCCGGCAAGCCAGCGACCACTGGCTGGGACCCCGACCACATCGCGCGCGCCTGGGCCGTTCTGATGAAGCGCCTCGGGTACACGAAATTTGCGGCGCAAGGCGGCGATTGGGGCGCGGTCGTCACCGAACTAATGGGCGTGCAGGCGCCTCCGGAGTTGCTCGGCATTCACACCAACATGCCGGGCGTCTTTCCAGCCGAGATTGACGGGGCGGCCTTTTCCGGGAAGCCGGCGCCATCGGGTCTCTCCGCCGATGAAAAGATCGCATATGAACGTTTGCAGTTCGTCTATCAAAAGGGCATCGCCTACGGGTTCCAGATGGGTCTCCGACCGCAGACGCTATACGGAATCGCGGACTCACCCGTCGGCTTGGCGGCGTATTTCCTTGATCACGACGCACGTAGCTATGGGCTGATCGCGCGCGTCTTTGATGGGGAATCCGAAGGCCTCACGCGCGATGACATCCTCGACAACATCACCATTACCTGGTTGACGAACACGGCGCTCTCCGGTGCGCGTCTCTATTGGGAATATTTTGGCAAAGGATATTTCAATGCCAAAGGCGTCGAGATCCCGGTGGCCGTGAGTGTCTTTCCGGACGAACTCTATCCTGCGCCGCAGAGCTGGACGAAGCAGGCGTATCCCAAGCTCATCCACTACAACCGTCTGCCCAAGGGCGGGCACTTTGCCGCATGGGAACAGCCGAAGCTCTTTTCAGAAGAGGTACGAGCGGGCTTGCGATCATTGCGGTCAGCCGGGGCGAAGCCGGATGTGAACCTGGCCAAAGCCAGCTAACTGTTCGCAAGGCAGCAGGAGAGCATCGAAAGAGGCTCTCCTGTTTCAACTCTGGCAGATATTGGCCGCGTTGCAACGAAAGCAACTTTAGACTGCCGATCGGAGGCATTATGAGCAGCTCAACCACCACATCTCGCTTCCACCGCGAACCCGAACTTCTGGGGCAGACCGTTGTCGTGATCGGCGGCAGCGCCGGCATTGGCCTTGAAACGGCACGCCGAGCACGGGCCGAGGGAGCCAAGGTGATCCTCACGGCGCGGAATCCGGAGCGCCTGCAGCGCGCTGCCAGCGAGGTCGATGCGCTGAACACTGTGGCGTTCGACGCAGCGGACCCTGCACAGCTTGAGCAATTCTTTCGCGACCTGCCGACAATCGACCACGTGATGGTGACAGGCGGCGGACCGCACTATGCCCGGCTCTTCGAGATGGACGTCGAGCAGACGCGCAACGCCCTGGACTCGCACCCCTTGCTGATGCTCCAGGTCGCACGCAACGCCGCCCACAAAGTGAGACCGGGAGGCACGCTGGTGTTCATGGGCGGCACCGGTGGCCGGCGCCCCGGGATCGGACTGGGAATCGTGCCGGCCGTCACCGCCGCGCTCCCCGCCCTTACTGCCAGCCTGGCGCTCGAACTCGCGCCCGTTCGAGTGAACCTCATCGCGGCCGGCTTTGTGGACACGCCGTTGTCAGCCGAACTGCTTGGAGATAAACTTGAAAACCGCCGCAGCCAGCTTCGCGCCACGCTTCCCATCCGGCGCGTTGTCACGCCGGCAGACGTGGCCGCACTGGCCGTGCACATCATGACCAACACCGCCCTCACCGGCGCAACTTACGACATCGACGGCGGCCAGCAGTTCGTCGCCGCCTAGCGAAAGGATTCCTCTGTGCGTTTTCCTCTGTGTAACTCCGTGCCCTCTGTGGTGAGGGTTTAAAACGCGTAAACCACAGAGCACCCAGAGTTACACAGAAGAACTAGACTCAGAATCCCGGAGTGTCGGGAAGCGAAAGGAGCACACATGTCCACCATCCACCTTCACCAGACGACCAGCTTGACGCCCGAGCAGTACGCCGCCGGGCTCACCGACTTCGGTCCCGGCCGCTCAAAGTTGTTTGGCAACAGCGCCGACGATTACCTCAAGGTGCACAGCCGTGGCCCGACGGAAGCCGACGTCACGGAAGGCTCGGGCGGCATCTGGGAACGCCTGCATTACGACTGGTCCGATCCCAACCACGTCGTCCTCACCACCACTGATTCCAACACCTGGGGAGGCGCATCAGGCCATACCTACAACTTCACGCGCCGTCCCGACGGTTTGACCGACATCAACGTAGTCGTCGTGCGCGACGGCAAGAACCTCAAGGGAAGGCTGCTGGGCTTGGTCGTCGGGACAATCGGCAAGGGCGTTTTGGAGAAGGCGTTTAAGAACTCCGTCAAGGCCATCGAAGCCCGGGACGGCGTGAGAGAGCGAAGCGCAGCCTGATCCCTATGTCAATATGACCGCACCCCTGTCACTTGGAGCCGTATCGACCGGAGAACGAACATGACAGAGTCCATCGCCAACGCGGTGTTCCTGCGCAGCAGACCTGGAAAGGAAAAGGAAGAAGAACTCGCGGCCCGGATCGAGGAGCTCGTGCTAGCGTCCCGTGCGGACCCCGGGGTAATGCTTTTTGATCTGCACCGCTCCACCACAGAGCCCGCATCGTGGTTTCTCTACGAGCGTTACGAATCGCAGGACCATTTCAGCAGGCATCGGGAGAATCCGGTCGTCCGCCATTTCATTGAGGACGCCGCAATGCTTCTGGATGGGACGCTCGACGTTCGAACATTCAGGGTGGTTACCGTTGGCTGAGTCTGGCATCCAAGCATTTAACTTTCGATCTAAGGAAATACATTTGGGAGGAAAGGACATGGCAAACGTAGCGTATGAAATCCATCGTAACGACGCCAGCGACGCGAGCGCCGTGAAATTCGACATGAAGTTCGAGGTAGTCGTCATTCCGGTCTCGAATGTCGACCGCGCAAAGCAGTTCTACACGAAGCTCGGGTGGCGGCTCGACGCCGACTTCGCCACCGGTGACGACTTCCGCGTGATCCAGTTCACGCCTCCCGGCTCCGGGTGCTCGGTCATCTTCGGCAAGAACGTCACTGCGGCAGCACCCGGCTCCGCCCAGGGTCTGTACCTGATCGTCTCCGACATCGAAGCTGCCCGGAACGAGCTGCTCGCGTCGCGGCGTCGAGATCAGCGAGGTGTTCCACGGCGGCACGTGCACGCTGGCAAGGACGAGGCCTACCTGTTTGGGCGGCTGCGGGTCAGCGGTCCAGACCCGGCACCGCCAGCTACCGCTCGTTCGCCTCGTTCCGTGATCCGGACGGCAACGGCTGGCTGTTCCAAGAGATCACGACGCGGCTTCCCGGACGAGGAATCAGCCATTTTGACGTTGCCACGCTGACGGAGCTTCTGCGAGAGACAGAGAAACATCATGGCAAGTACGAACCGACCGCTCCGAAGCACCACTGGTCGGATTGGTACGCCGCCTACATCGTCGCGCGTCAGAACGGGAAGACACCCGAAGAGGCGGCTCGAGAGGGCAAACTGAATGTCGAGCGCACACTAGCTGCATGAAGCATTTCGATGCAATCATCATCGGGACCGGCCAGGCAGGCCCGTCTTTGGCTGCGCGGTTTTCGGCCGCGGGCATGGCAGTCGCCATTATTGAACGCCACAAGTTTGGCGGCACCTGTGTGAATACGGGATGCATCCCGACAAAGACGCTCGTTGCCAGCGCGTACGCGGCCCATGTTGCTCGCCGTGGCGCCGAATATGGTTTTGTTGTCAATGGCGATGTGCGCGTCGATATGAAACGTGTCAAAGCACGCAAGGATGAAGTTTCCGGACGGTCGAACAGGGGCGTAGAGGAATGGTTGCGAGGACTGAAAAATTGCACGGTCATCCAAGGCCATGCCCGCTTTCAGTCGCCCCGCACTGTCGTGGTCAATGATGAAGTCCTGCAAGCCGACAAAATTTTCATCAACGTCGGTGGGCGCGCCTCTGTTCCCGCGATGCCGGGGATTCATGATGTCCCATTTCTCACCAACTCATCGATGATGGATGTCGACTTTTTGCCGGAGCATCTCGTCATTGTCGGCGGAAGTTATGTTGGGTTGGAATTCGCTCAGATGTATCGCCGCTTCGGGAGCGAAGTCACGATTGTAGAGATGGGACCGCGCCTGATTGGACGTGAAGACGAAGATGTTTCCGAAGCCGTGCGCGAAATCCTGGAGACTGAGGGGATACGGATTCGGCCTGAATGCGAAATGCATCTCACTGGCGAAGCGCGACAGCCGTATCGCCGTCGGCGTCGACTGCGATCGAAGGTCCGCCGGAAGTATTAGGCACTCATGTTCTTCTCGCGGTGGGACGTATTCCCAACACGAGCGACCTGGGTCTCGACCGGGCCGGGGTTGCGACCGACCAACGCGGCTACATCATCGTTGACGATCAACTGCAAACCAACGTGCCCGGCATCTGGGCCCTGGGTGACTGCAACGGCCGCGGCGCCTTTACGCACACTTCCTACAACGACTATGAGATCGTCGCCGATAATCTCCTCAACGCAGACCATCGCCGCGTGTCAGACCGAATCCAGACGTACGCCTTGTTTACCGATCCGCCGCTGGGCCGATGCGGCATGACGGACGCCGAAATACGGAAGTCCGGGCGCGCTGCACTCGCTGCGAAACTATCCGATGAGCCGAGTGAGCCGGGCCGTTGAGAAAGGTGAGACACAGGGTTTCATCAAAATCTCTGTCGATGCGGAAACAAAACAGATTCTGGGCGCTGCGATTCTTGGGACCGGAGGCGATGAAGTAGTTCACGTTTTGCTGGACGTCATGTATGCGAAGGCGCCGTATACGGTAGTACAGCGCGCAATGCATATTCATCCGACGGTTGCGGAATTTCTCCCCACCGTCTTGTCCAAACTGGAACCCTTTGCGTAGGAGGCAGGAATCGGCAGGCCGGCCCTGCCGGCGTCGTTCAATCGACAATAACTCAGTGAATCAGGAGGATATATGGCAACTTCACGAATCGCAGTGGTACCAATGAAAGCAGCACAGATGAAAGTGGCGCAGGTTCCCAGTCCCGGGGGCGGATTTCCAGATCGTCGAGCGCGAGATTCCTGAGCCGGGCGCTGGGCAGGTGCGGATCAAGGTGCAAGCCTGCGGCGTGTGCCACAGTGACGTGCTCACCAAAGAAGGCTCGTTGCCCGGCATTCAGTATCCCCGCGTTCCCGGGCACGAAGTCGCGGGCCTCGTCGATGAAGTCGGCGCGGGAGTTTCCGAGTGGGTGAAAGGACAGCGCGTCGGCGTGGGTTGGCACGGTGGGCAGGACAACACCTGCCGCGAGTGCCGGCGCGGGGATTTTCGCAATTGCCGGAACCTGAAGATTTGCGGCGTCAGCTATGACGGCGGATACCAACAGTACATGGTTGCGCCCGTGGAAGCGCTGGTTGCGATCCCCGAGGGCCTGAATGACGTCGAAGCCGCGCCGCTGCTCTGCGCCGGAATCACCACCTACAACGCGCTGCGGCACAGCGGCGCGCTCCCCGGCGATCTGGTCGCGGTTCAGGGCATCGGCGGCCTGGGCCACCTCGGGGTTCAATTCGCGAGCAAATTTGGTTACAAGGTGGCGGCGATCGGGCGCGGGCCGGAAAACGCGGCGCTGGCGAAAAAGCTTGGCGCAACCCTGTACATTGACAGCCAGGCGACCAACGCGGCCGAAGCATTGCAGAAACTGGGCGGCGCGCGGGTGATTCTGGCCACTGCTCCAAGCTCGAAAGCGATGTCTGCACTCATCGACGGCTTGGGGCCGAACGGTGAGCTGATGGTGGTCGGCGCCGGACCCGATCCTATTGAGGTGACGCCGGCACAGCTCATCTTCGGCAGCAAGACGATTCAGGGCTGGGCCTCGGGAACGCCTGCCGATTCCGAGGACACGCTGCACTTCGCCGAACTCAGCGGCGTCCGGGCGATGATTGAAACATTTCCGCTCGAAAAGGCGGCCGAGGCCTACGCGCGAATGATGAGCGGCAAAGCCCAGTTCCGCGTTGTCCTGACCATGTGAGGCAGGTTTCACACCCAACCGGCGGCATTCGCTGCTCGCGCTTGTCGCCGGCGTGTCTTCGTGCGCGGTTCATCGACCAGCATCCTTAATCAATCGCATCTATCAGTTTTGACAGGTGTGACTCTCCGACTCGCCCCCCTAATCTCCAGATAAGCAGGCTTCAGCGCAGGATGGCTTACGAGGAAGAGGTTCGTTATGGACCATTTGTGGACGCGGGTCGGAAGTCAGTTGCTCGCTCGTGTTACCGGGCCGATGAAGTTCAGGTTGGTGCTGCAACCGGCGATGGCGGCATTCTTCGCAATTCGTGCCGGGTTGGCAGATGCCAAGGCCGGTAGATCACCGTATTTCTGGGGTCTTGTCTGGAAGGACCGCGGCCACCGTACCGAAAGGCTCAAAGAGGGTTGGAAGAGTGTCGGGCGGGTATTCATTCTCGCGATAGCGCTGGACGTCGTGTACCAAATCATTGTTCTACATTTTGTGTATCCGGGGGAAACCATCATCGTGGCCTTCCTCCTGGCGATCGTGCCCTACCTGCTCATACGTGGACCGGTCACGCGACTTGCTCGAAAAAAGAAGACGCCAGCGCCGATTCGATCCTTCCCGCCCGATCAAGGGAACGCCGCATGAGTTGTGACGAAACAGCGCCAAACCAGGGAACTGTTCTGGCTAAAAGCCGAACTGATCTAGCCAAACGGCGCACCGTGATTGCTGGGGAAAGAACGCTGATGGCGTGGATACGAACTGCGATCTCCATGATCGGATTCGGATTCACCATTTACAAGTTCTTCCAATACCTGCCCGAGGAAACTGCCGCTCGTAACGTCCTGCATCCGCTAGCGGCACGCAATTTGGGATTGACCCTTGTAGCCCTGGGCACCCTGGCATTACTAGCTGGGGCTTGGCAGCATTGGAATTTTCTGCGGGAAATTGGGGCGTCGCAGATGCGTCACGCCTTCTCCATTTCCTTGGTTGTGGCGATTGCTGTGATCTTTATTGGATTTCTCGCGTTTATCGGCATCTTGTTACGCCGCGGGCCGTTTTGAAAGAAATTCGCATTCTCAACCGAGGACGACCCGCCAACCAGACACCAACAAATCCCTCGATACGGGAAAGACATCATGCACTGCTTTGGCATCAGAGAACAATGCGCAAATATTGTCGGCTTAAAGAAATGACCCCGTCATGATGCCTCTTCTTGTTGCAATGCCTCTGGAGTGGCTGCGGGCGCATGCACTCGCGCTGCCCACTTTGGCGAAATTTGCCCTGGGAATGGCAGTCATTGTTGGTGTTCCTCCGCTGTCTCGCCGGATTCACCTCCCCGCCGTTGTGGGGTTGCTGCTCAGCGGCGTCTTATTTGGACCTTACTGCCTCGATATTGTCGGCAAGAACAGGCCGGTCGCTGATTTCATCGCCGAATTGGGAAAACTGCTGCTAATGTTTTTCGCTGGCTTGGAGATTGACCTGGCGCTATTCCTGAAGAGACGCAACCGATCACTTATTTTTGGTCTGTTAACCACTACAGCCCCGCTGTTACTAGGCACCGCGGTTGGGTTACTGTTCGGTTACAGGACCATCCCCGCGATCGTATTAGGATCGTTGCTCGCGTCGCATACGCTTTTGGCGCTGCCCATCGTAACTCGGCTTGGTGTTACCCGGCTCGAGCCCGTGATCATTACGGCCGGCGCAACAGTTCTCTCCGATACGCTGTCCCTGATCGTATTCGCAGTCTGCGTTCCGGTCTATAAGACTGGCTTTTCAGCATCTGGGCTGGCGGTACAACTTCTCGAGATCGCCATCTTTTTTCCAGTCATCCTGCTTGGCTTGAGTCGCTTTAGCGCTTACATCCTGAAGAAAGTCGAGAATGACGAGAACGCATATTTCGTCCTGATGCTTGCCATCCTTGCAGTGGCGGCGCTAATTTCACAAAGCATCAACCTGCCGGGGATTGTCGGGGCATTTCTCGCCGGTTTAGCCGTCAATGCGGCGGTCCACGACAAGCCTGCGAAGGGCAAGTTGGAGTTCTTCGGAAATTCTTTATTCATTCCCGTCTTTTTTATTGTGACTGGATTTCTGATCAACCCAGTCACGTTTCTCCAAACTTTAACGACCAGGTATGCCCTGGTGGCCGCGGTGATTGGCGCGCTGCTGGCCGGAAAGTGGATCGCTGCGGAAACTGCAGGGCGGGCCTTCGGTTATAGTCCAGCCGCGCGCATGACGATGTGGTCGCTCACATTACCCCAGGTGGCGGCAACCCTCGCTGCCGCCCTCGTCGCCTTCGATACCCTTAATTCCGCCGGACAGCGGCTCGTCGATGAACGATTGCTCAATGTGGTACTCGTGGTGGTACTGGCCACTTCCATCCTCGGACCAGTCCTTACGGAGCACTTCGCGCCCGGCATGCTGCCATCTCCCAGCAAGCAAGCCCCAGAGGAGCGGGCTGCGTAACAGTTGTGTCCAGCGGCGGGCTCCCCCTACAGCCACTCTGCTGCTGTGCCACGCGTTGCGATTCGATTCGGCGGCCATAGTGTCTGCTACTTCTTCCAGTTGGCGGTCGATTCGGCCCTGCCTAGGATTAAACCCGTTGTTGGGACACTGGGGCACGCAGGTGGGCTTACTCGCCGCGGCTGCCTTCGGTTCCAATTAGGTACTGAGGAGTTTCGTGAGAGCCACGAAAATCATCAAAGGACTACTAGGATGCGCGTTGAGCTTCAGCCTTGTCTTCAACCCATTCCCGGTTGTTTACGGACAGGAACCCACGTCAACGTCAGATCAAGGGAATGGTGAACCGTCGCAAGCGGCAGCACCAACCGCGGAGAACCCTAATGCTCAACCTGCCCCACACTCCGCCGCACAGATTGAAGCCTTGGTAGCGCCAATTGCTCTCTACCCAGATGCGCTAGTCGCCCAGATTCTTTCCGGGGCAACCTTTCCCGATCAAATTGCCCTTGCCCAAAACTGGTTGCAGCAACACCAGGATTTGACCGGCAGCAAGCTGATGAAGGAAGTAAACAAGCAAGACTGGGATCCGAGCGTTAAGGCGCTCACCCAGTTTCCCTCGGTGCTCGGGAACATGGCCAAAAACCTGGCCTGGACTTCGGAGTTAGGAGAGGTTTATCACAATCAGGCTAAGGACGTCTCGGCGGCCGTCCAGGCCCTGCGCGCCAAGGCCGAAGCCGCCGGAAATCTCAAGTCGAACGAGCAGATCAAGGTAGTACAACAGGCGCCGAGCACGATTGTCATAGAGCCAGCAAATCCGCAGATCGTTTATGTGCCGCAATACAATCCGACGGTTATCTACGGGACCACCTACGTAGTACCTAACTACACCGCAACCGATGTCGTTGCGGCCAGTGTGATTTCATTCGGGGCCGGCATTGCGGTTGGCGCGATGATGAGCGGCGGCTGCTGCAGTTGGGGATGGAGTTCGTGGTCGTACGGTTGGCACGGTGGCGCCGTCGTTTATGGAGGACATCCTTACTACGGCAACGCGGCTTGGCACGGAGCCTACGGCGCCTACGGATATCACGGCTATGGCGGCTATGGTGCCGCTTCCTATCACGGGGCCTACGGATCAGCGGCGGGTTATCGCGGCTACAGCGCGAACGGAAACTATCACACGGGTGGCGCCTATCAGAACGCGTGGGGCGGCGGAACAGCTCACACGACTTACGGTGCTGATGGAGCTGTCCACACCGGTGGCAGCGGGTACAACAACGCCACCGGGCAGGCCTACCACTTCGGAGCCAGCAAAACCGCCGCGGGTGGCACGGCCTACCACGGCACCACAAGCACCGGCCAGCACTACGCAGGGGGTACGACCGCAGGCGGAGAACACTATGGAGGTTCGACCAGCGGTTGGGGGCATGACAGTGGATGGTCTTCGAGGGCAGCGAGCGATCGCGGTTGGGGAAGTATGCACGCCGGTGGTTTCCATGGCGGCGGCCGGCGATAGGTCATCTCTATGGTTGCCACTTGCAGGAGTATGCGCATGCCGGAAGCAGGTCAGAAGATTATTAAGTACCCAGCTGCCGTTTTGATTGGTCAGGCGTTGTTGACCATCGCACTCGTCCTTTCGACGACGTCGTGCAATCGGCAGCAATCAGCGGGTTCCGGCGCCGCCCAGGAAACGTTTGCCTCGCCCGAAGCGGCCGGCCAGGCTTTGTTCGACGCCGCCAAGGCGGGCGACCAAAATGCCCTGATGTCCGTGTTCGGCTCCGATGCCAAGGACCTATTGTTTTCTGGCGACGCGGTTAAGGACAAAAACGCTGCACAACATTTCGTGGACGGGTACAGCCAGATGAACCGTTGGGGCAAGAGCGAGTCCGGCGAAGAGGTCCTCTATATCGGCGCTGACAACTTTGCTTTTCCCATCCCTCTAAAGCAGAACGCTTCAGGCCAGTGGATGTTTGACACCGCTGCCGGGAAAGATGAAGTTCTAGCGCGCCGAATTGGTGACGGTGAGCTGAGCGCGATCGGCGTCCTCACCGAAGTTGCGAACGCTCAACAGGAATACTTCAGCCGGAATCATCAGTTCTCCCAGAAGTTCGTTAGCGACAACGGCCAGCAGAACGGGTTGTACTGGCCTGTTTCCGAAGGGCAACGGCCCAGTCCTCTGGGTCCGCTGGCGGAAGTCGCTCAGGCTCTGGGGTACTCCTACACCGGTAAACCGCAGCCCTTCAATGGTTACTACTACCAGATACTGACGAAGCAGGGCGATGCGGCCAAAGGTGGCGCTAAGGACTATATGCAGAACGGCAAGATGGCTGGCGGCTTTGCCGTGCTGGCCTGGCCTGCAAAATACCAGGATTCTGGAATTATGACTTTTCTCGTTGGTAAAGATGGCGTGGTGTATCAGAAGGACCTTGGCGACAAGACTGCCGAGGCCGGCACGATGATCACCGCCTTCGATCCCGGCAATGGCTGGAGTGTGGTGCTATCGCCCGAATCCGCCAATGCTTCGACCGGCGCACCGAATCCGACGGACTAGAAACAGGAATTCGTAATTAAAATCAGGCTAGTGAAAGGAACGCTCGTGAAAACAACACTAAGAAACGTAATGCTCGGTTTTACGGTTTGCAGCAGTCTGCTGATGGCTGTTGCTCAGCAGCCGAGCACACCGGCGCCGAAACTCCAACCCAGTCTTATCCCTTCGGAAAAAGCGGCCAACCCTGTTCCCACCGGCAACGCGCAAGGCAAGACCCAGAAAAACTCCGTCGGCAAGGGAGCGCTCACCGTAACCACCCAGCAACCGGTTGACTTCTGGCAAGAGCAGGTTGCGTTTGGCGGGGGTGACATGGTAACCACCGACTTTCTCTACGATCCCAACGTTGGCGTTCTCTACGGTTACCGGGAAGATGACTTCAAGTGCGCGAATGGTCAACCGGCGAGTGGCGGTATCCTGGAAGCGGTAAATACCGCGGGCAATAAGGCTAGCAAACCGGTGGGCTCGGGCTGGTACGCCGTGGACCTGGTCGCAGGCAAGTGCGCCGCCAAGGAATCGGGTGTGTACGGGTGCAAATTCGATGCCAGCGGCAGTCCCACTGAGTGCGGAGCTGCGACGATCAACGCCG
>CAWFXO010000006.1:0-532133 GCA_963819825.1 uncultured Acidobacteriota bacterium | reverse complement strand
TCTGATTACAACAGCCTGTCTGCTGCGCCGAGGTCAATGAGTGGAAACTGCGCCTGATGGTGAAGGTACGGAGTGGCGGGCATTAGGTGTCAAGGGGAGGCCGCCTGACTAACTTCTGAGTGAACCCCTCCTCCATCGTCAACTCTTTCTCACCCTACCCTAATCGCTGTAGGCCGATTCTACCCTGTGAACGGGAAAATCTTCTCATCGCCCGCGAACGCTTTCTGGTCAGACCCAAATACGCTGCCGCAACCACCTGTTACTGTTCCACTTAAGTGGATCTCGAAGCTTGGCCGACTGCTTGCAGTAACCTATGTGCCTCGCAACCTTCGTCGAATGCTGGCCAAGTTGGAGTACGCATGATGATGCAAGGGGCGGTGCCAACAATTTCACAGGCACGGTTTACGCCGCCACTATGGGAGACCGTGGAAAAACGAAAAAACCAGAATTGACCCAAGTGGCTTGGCTTGGACCTAAGGAGGAAATGGATCGCGCTAGTCATCGGGTTGGCAAGTGCTCTGAGTGCCGTGAGATTATCTGCGTCGAGAAAGCCGTGACGGAGACAGAGAACACGCAACCAGAAACCACGGAGACGCTCTGCGCAGCCTTTCACGTACACGTTAAGCTGAAACACGCCGAGGATTTCAGCCAGGCGACATACAACCTTCAATGAGCGCAATTGGGATTTATCAACGGTCCTCCTTTCGGGCTAGTAAGTTCTGCCCCACCGAGAGGGGGCAACTTTGCCATCAGGCGACTACGCTCATTGACCGATTGGCTTTCCTCCAGCCACTTCGTTTGCGTCCACTTCGCCTTCGTCCTGGCCACAGGAGTCCGAAATGGGGAATTTCGTTCATTGGGACCAGATCGTCCGCTGGTGCGATCTGATGTTTTCCCCGGTATCAGGCCTGGCTCTTGCCCGGCGTTTTGGTTGTGCTTGCAGTAATCGGACTGCTTCTGCTCCGCAGTGAGGTGAGACAGGCCGCGCTCGAAAGGAAGAAGTGGAAGGGACAGAATCGTCCTCTGAGATCCCACGGGCAGGAGAACCGACTCAAGGCTAGTTAAGTTGAATCTCTACAAACGCTGTCTTTGCTGGTTCAATGTCACGTAGACCGCGGGTCGCTACCGAATGACGTCGGGGAGCACTTGAAATGGCCACGCGAACCGCACGTATTGAGAAGAGAATCCAGCTAGAGGTGCCAATTCAAATTTCCGGCTTACAAAAGCCGGGCTTTACGACCGAAGCAGAAAAATAAGGCCCACCGCCTTTTGGCACTTGCGTGCTTTTCACAATAGCTAAATCAGTCTGGAGGAACCATGCTAACCGTACAAATTGAAACCCTGAGTGACCTGGCAGTGGTTGAGTGCAAAGGCAGAATTGTGCGGAGCGACGCCGCTTTCAAGCTAAGCGAAGCTGTCTTTTCGCACGGAGATGCCCGAATCATTGTGCTTGATCTCTCGGAAGTCGCCGCGTTAGAAGGCCATGGTCTGGGCATGCTCCTGTTTCTGCAGCGCTGGGCTGACGACCATGACATTCGACTCAGGATGTTCAATCCCCGCCCATCTGTGCGGGCCAGGCTGGAGTATGTGAGCCCGATCCGAGGGTTCGACATTGCTACGCTCGCCGAAATGACAGCTCTCCTGGCTCGCGCGGACAGCCGATTCGCACGAACTGCTTGACTCCATCCGGAAGTAACTGTTGCAAACAGGCGATTACAGTCATTCAGAATTGGCCAATCCAGGTCGAACGAAACGGCGTGCGACAGAGTTAACAGAGGACAGCTCTTGCCGGTCGGATACCCCGGATTGCTCGCGATACGTCGATTACACTGACCCCCCATCCTGGGGCTGGCCGAGGGGTCAATGAGTGACGCTTCAGTAGGAGCGGTGCAAACAAGCCTTGAGGCTTCATTTGCCAATCACAGCAGCGGAAGCAAATGTTCCCTTCTTGTGGACTCGGTTCAGCTCCGACAGCCGTCCTGTGGCCGGATCGCGCCAGAATGTGTGCTCAGTTTCGACCGTCCTCGTTCCCGCAATGACAACAGACGGCGCCACCTGTCCCGGGAAGATCATTTGACCGACCACCCCGGCTAATGTGGTCACAGGTAAGCCGCTCGCCCCTTGAAATAAGAGCGATCCGTCGTCCTGCACGGTCAAAGTCCCGGCCTCCTTCCGATGCTCTTCCTGTAAGTACGCATCGTAGCGATCCGGCGATTTTGACTGCAATTGCTGAACGTACAACTGGTCCTCAGTCGCGAGTGGGTCTGCGGGCATGTACGCGAGAGCGAAATCGAGTCCAGAAAGTTGGATTGGCATGGCAAGTCCTTCTTCAGAGGTTTTGATTTGCAAGATCGGCAAACAGTTTGTACGTATAGTTGTGGCCGAACGCGGGCGAGTTGTGACAAAGAGTTTTCGGTCTGGGGAAAGTGACCCCGTTGCGCGGAACCACGCTCGATGGGTGAAGGAGGGTGCTCGACATTACGGCAAGGGGTTCAGGCGTTCGCAGCGTTTACCTCTGACGCACCTGTGCAAGATTCAGGCGAGCCGGGCCAGCTTACTCCTCGGTATTTGCCCAGAATGCGGCCGACCAGCAAAACCAGAGGGAAAACGATCCGCTGAATGGCTCGTGGGGGCACCACTACCGCTTGTGTGTGCCGGTGCCGCCACAACACGTGCGCTAGGTAAAAGATCGATGGTCTATTGGAAGGGCTAGCGTTGAGAACCGCAAACAAAGCCTGGAGGTAACGATCCAAGTCGCCTGCCGGAATTGCCTGGCCGCCTAACTCCAACCGATCTTCCCCGGCGTTCCACCAGGTATGAACGACTCCGGCAGGAAAGACTGCGGTTCCCCCGGCTGGCACAACGACCTTCTCGCTTCCAACTCGGGCTCCCAGTGATCCCGCTTTCACCTCAGCTTCCTCACGTTGATGGAAATGCACGTGAACCGGTGGGCCGCTCATTAGTGGCGGCAACGAACCCTCGATGATCAAAACGATTTGACCCTCGGCGTCACGCACTCGTCGCATCCGCAGAATCTCTCCCGTATGTCGGTTCTCCAAACTCAGAACGTTGTCCATGATTCATCCTTGAGGCACGATGCTTACTGCGCGGTGACCCTGTCTGGGCGCTCAATGCCGCGAATATTACGTGGGCACAACGGGCAAGTCAATGAAGGCAGAGCAATTGGAGGGTTTCAAAACCGATGGTTGACGTAAAATCGCCATTACACTCATTGAGGGCTTCTTGCCCCCTCGCCAGATGTCAATGAGTTGTAAACCGTCCCGGATTCTATGGCACAGGTGCCATGTGACCTTGCGGGACGCCAAAACGTACCAACACGCTATGAAGTCTCCTAATGTCTTGGTTTAAACGAACGTGGTCAGGGACGCCAAATTAACAGGGCTCGTAGCGGTTCGCTGTTCCTCGCGCCGCCCGAATACCGGCGGGACACGCTCGCTTACAAGGTCATTCCACACTTGGGTTTACAATGACGCGGCCTTCCAGGGTGCAGCTTGCGGACTCTCAACGAAAGATTCAGGGAACCTGTGTTTGTGAACGTGTCGCCTCGTCTGGCAGGGCAAACGCCTCAGCGCATATTGTCTGTTGTTCATCCTGGGCTCCCTTTGTTATCCCCCGTTCGCTCGCAGCAAAGACTTGCCTGCCAGGCCCGAAGTCATCGCCTATGTCTTCAAGCGCAACGACCTGATTCAGCCCGGCGAGATCGCCGCGCACAAATTGACGCGAATCAACTATGCGTTCGCACTCATACAGGAGGGAGAGATCGTCAACGGCTACGCCAACGATGATCAGAATCTAGCCGCGCTAGTCGCCCTAAAGCAGGAAAATCCTTCGCTGACGGTGCTTATCTCGGTCGGCGGATGGCTGGGATCAGGCAATTTCTCCGACATGGCTCTAACCAACACAGAGCCGCAGCCTGTTCATCGAGAGCGCGGTGAAATTTATCGAGCGGCACCAACTGGACGGTCTCGATATCGATTGGGAGTATCCCGCGCAAGTCAGGCGCGGGAAATCGTTTCCGTCCAGAGGACAAGCAGCAATTACACACAACTTTTCAAAGAGCTCCGCCAGCGCTTTCACAAAGAGGAAAAGCGCCTTCATCGGCATCTGTTCCTCACCACCGCTACCGGCGCCTCATCCAGCTTTCTGGAGAACACCGAGATGGGGAAGGTGCAGAAATATGTTGATACCGTCAACCTGATGGCCTACGACTACTACGAGCCCACCGACGACGCGATTACCGGAAACCATGCGCCTCTCTTTACCGATTCGTTGGATCCCAAAAGAATCTCGGCCGACAGATCTGTGCGTGAGTTCGAGCAGGCGGGTGTTCCAGCGGCGAAGATCGTTCTCGGAGTTCCGTTTTATGGGCACGTATGGGGTGAAGTAGAGGATGTCGATCACGGCCTGTTTCGCCCTGGGAAGCGGGTTCCGAATGCATTTGCTCAGTACGGCAGCATTCAATCCACCATGATAAGCAACGGTTTCACCCGTTATTGGGATCCGGTTGCTTCCGTGCCTTATCTCTACAACCCGGAGACAAAGCTTTTTGTTTCGTATGAAGACCCCCAGTCGCTGGCGCTGAAATGCAAATACGTTCTCAACAACAGGCTGAGAGGCGTAATGTTCTGGGACTACGCCGCCGACCCCACCGGGGCGTTGCTGGACACCCTCGACACGGGTGTCTGGCAGAACTCTGGAATGAAATGAGCAGGGCGGCACGGGCGATGCCATGCCCTCGTCCGCCCACTGCTATTGTGCCGCAATCGTGGAACCTGAGCACACTTCGTGCAGACACTTAGAGCGGGGCAGCAACTGTCAAACCTAACGGGAGGCGCGCAGGCGCTCTGTTGCGGAGGTGGGGATCACAAGCTCAACCGCCGGCTATGCCGCGGTGAGGAGTGTGTCGAGAGTCAGGTGGGTGAAATCTTTGATTACAAATTCTGCTCCCGCAGCCAGAAGTTGCGGGGTGAGGCCGTCGCTGGATACGCCGACACAGCGCATACCGGCTGCTTTTGCCGACTGAATCCCCGCCGGGGCATCGTCAAGCGCGAGTGCCTGGCCCGGGGGGACATTCAGTTCCGCGCAGGCCAGTCTGTACACGGCGGGATCAGGTTTTCCCCGGCTTACGTCGCCTGCCGTGACCACCGCCTCGAAGAATTGTGCCAGGCCCATGCGGTTCAGCGTCGAGAATGTACGAATCTCGCTCGCCGAAGTGGCTACGGCTCTGGCAATCCCAATGCCTGCCAGAGAGCTGAGAAAATCGACCACCCCGGGAATGGCAGCGATTCGGTGCTCCTGGGCGCGGAAGAGCTCATCCTTTCTCTTCCCGTGCTGCCCCAGGTCTTGCGGTGGAAGGTCCCCGAGAAAGTGGGTCAGAATCTCGCTGCGAGTGTGGCCTTCGAGAATGAAAGATAACCCGTCGTCAGAAATGCTCTTGCCCAGGGACTGCAAGAATTCTCTCCACGCCGCCCGGTGTGCTGGGTGGCTGTCAATCAGGACGCCGTCCATGTCGAATACCACCGCGCGAATGTCACAGCTGCCCAACCTCATCCGGCAAGCCTTTCCCCACAATTGCTTTCTGAGAAACCAGGCCAGGTTCTTTGGGCCACCTCATAATTTTCCCGTGTACCAATGTCCAAAAGGTAGTCAGGGATGGGGTAGGCGCGCATCCGGCCGACCAGCCGCGGAAGAACATCAAACGCGAGGTCGGCTTCACGCTTCCGCGGGATCGCGTCCAGCAGCTCCTGGGTCCCGATCATGATGCCAGCGAACGCCAGATTGCTGCGCGGGACTGCAGGTTTCTCCACAAAGTCAATCACGAGTTGGTCCTCGCCTAAAGAAACAATCCCACAGCGCTCAGGGTCGGGAACGGAATACACGCCCAGCGTGGCCGCGTCATGCGGGGAATGAAAGGCTTCCATCGAAGCCAGGTTGGCGCAGGTGAGCACGTCGGCATAAAAAATCCAGAACTTGTCGTCCCCGTGGATCCATTCACGATGAGCGAGGAGCGTGCCCGCGCTGCCAAAAAGTTCAGGCTCTTCCACCACGGTGACGCGAATGCCGTCACGCAATGGCCTCACGAAATCCGCGACCGCTTGCGCGTGAGCGTGAGTATTGACCAGCACCTCTTCGATCCCCATCCGGCGGCAGCTATCCAGCCAGATGGCGAGCATCGGGACACCGCGAATCGGCAGCAAGCACTTGGGGACCGAATTGGTGTAGGGGCGAAGCCGGGTGCCGTGTCCTGCGGCCAGCAAGAAGGCTTTCATTGCATTCGTCGTCAGTCGGCGCAGGTGCGGACAAACGTCCAGCGCGATGCGGTGCGTTCGTCGTTGTCGATGAAGGGATCGTTGACCAGCACATGCGCGCCCTGGAAGTCGAACCCGAACGTCATTTCCTTCAGCCCCCGCGCCGCTAAGGCTTGGCGCACGCGGTCCTGATGAGGAGATTCGCAATAGAGCAGCAGAAACCCTCCTCCGCCGGCGCCGGTGATCTTTCCGCCCAGCGCTCCGCTTTCGGTGGCCAGCTCATACATGGCGTCAATCTGCGGGTTCGAAATTCTCGACAAAACACGCTTCTTGGCCAGCCAGCCTTCATGCAACATGGCGGCGAAGTGTCGAAGGTCTCCGCGTTGTAGAGCATGGCACATGCGATACGCGAGGTCTTTAATCTCGTGCAGCGCCTCGATCGATTCACGGCTCCTCTGCGCGGTCGCTTTTTCCTGTTCCGCAAGAATGTTCCAGGAGTAGTGTGCGGCGCCGGTAAAAAAGAGCAGCAGATTGTTCTGCAATTCGGTCAGAACGGCGGGATCGGGGTCGACGGGCTGCACGCGGGCGTTGCCGTCGGCGAGGAACTCAATGAAGTTCAGGCCGCCGAAGGCCGCGGCGTATTCATCCTGCTTGCCGACGTGGCGGTGTAAGACGTTGCGCGCGATATCAAAGGCGCGCTCCGCCAGGTCGTGCTGCGAGAGCGGGAGCTGCAAATAGTTGGTCAGCGTCTTCAGCACATTCACACAGACGCTGGCCGAGGAACCAAGCCCGGTGCCGGGCGGGATCTCGGAGGCTAGGAACAAATCCACGTTCAGTTCATAATCGAGGTCTTTGAGCACCGCTACCGGGATCTCCAAGCCGCTGCCTTCGATATTCATTGCCGAAAGGTCGCGCCAACTCTCGCAGACGCGCAGATCGGAAGAAATGATCTGGATGCAACGATCGGGCCGGCTGCCCAGGATGGTGTAGAAGTACTTATTGATAGCCGTGCTCAGCACGGCGCCGCCATATTGCCCGTAGTAGGCGGGCAGATCGGTGCCGCCGCCGGCAAAGCTAATTCGTACTGGGCTGCGGACGATGAGCATGCCTCAGGAAGCCTTCGCGGCCTGTCCTTTCGATTTCCAATCAAGATTGAACAAGTCGCGAGCGCGGGACGCGACAAAGAATCGGCGCGCCAAAGTCCAAATCGTCTGCAGCAGTAGCGAGATGTCCCACAGGAGGTACGGTCCCATCACATACTGCAGATCGAAACGCGTCTTTTCCTCCACGGAACTGAATTCGCGAAGCCCGTGGACCTGGGCGAGCCCAGTCATGCCGGGCATGACTCGGAGCCGACGCTGCTGCCATTCGGAGTATTGGCTGGACAGAGCTGGAGACTCAGGCCTGGGTCCAACCAGACTCATTTGGCCGCGGAGGACGTTCCACAGCTGCGGCAATTCGGTGATGCTGAATCGCTCCAACAGTTTTTCGAAAACTGAATCGTGGACAACGGGCCGTTGCACGTTCAAACGCAACATGCGGAATGAGACTCCGTACTGGCCGCTGCGGATCTCCCAACGGAATGCGGCGCGTTTCTTCAGGAGGAAGCCGGCGGCGATTGGTGCCAGCAATAGAAATGCAGGAGCTAGGAGGAACCCCGCCACCAACATATCCAAGAGCCGTTTCAATACGACGTAGCGGCGCCTTAATCCTGGCTCGCGCAGTTTCAGCAAAGGCAGTCCGTCGAGGCTGAGTAATTTGGGACGAAAGGCATAGAGTTCGTACGACTGCGGCACTACGCTGGTTTCGATTCCCATGTCGCGGGCCCGGTTGATCAGAGTGCGGATTTCCGGGCTCAGAGGATGCGGCAGCGCGACAACAATCTCGTTGATGCGGGAAGCCCGCAGCAGACCGAAGATGTCCAGAGTAGAAACTTGGGAACTCACAGCAGAAAGCTGCGTCCCAGCAATCCCTTCCGCGGCCTGAGTGGGAAATAGCAATCCCACAACTTTGCATAACATCTCAGGGTGCTGTTCTATCTTGGAGGCCACCTCGCGGGCGATTCGCCCGCTGCCCAATATGATTACCCGCCAGACATGGCCTTGATCGTGGCGCAGGCGCAATAGGACGCGGGTGGCGCAGCGCAGCCCGATGAATCCGCTAGCCAGCAACGCGATAAAGAATGTTAGCGCCAGGCGGGAGACATAAGTGCGGCTGAAGTAGCCAATCACCGCCAGCACGGCCACGAGAAAGCAAGTGCCGATAAACACATGGGACAAAACCGCAGACAAGCGCCACCCCCCGCGGAAGCCATCCATTTGCATGAAGCAGGACAGCGCTATCCAGGTAAGGCAGGTGGCCGCGACGAATGGAACGAGGGCGTCAATTCCGATTCTCTCCGCCGGGTCCCAGGTCGTACCGTAGCGCAACACGTCGGCGCCCCAGAAGGCGAGCAGGATCCACACCAGGTCGGCAAGCAGTATCCAGATTTCCAGCCGACGGTTATTCATCTTCCTGCCGTGCCAACCAGTCTCTGCCCAAGTGCGCATAGCTGGGCGCAGGGCGGCTAATCCGGGAGCGGATGCAGGTAAATAAGCAGTGACTCACGCAAACGTGCAAATCTTCAATCAACTGCATGTTGTCGCTGGGGACGACGACACAGGCATCGCACAGCCCCAGCATTTTTCCGCCGGTGAATCCGGTGAGTCCGGCAGTGATGGCGCCCGCCTCCCGCGCAACCTTCAGCGCCTGCAGCACATTGGGCGAGTTGCCGCTGCCGCTGATGGCAAAAGCCACGTCGCCACATGAAACAAAATTGGTGAGCTGTTCGGAAAAAATATCTTCGTAGTGCGAATCGTTGGCCCATGCCGTCATCAGCGGAATGCTATCAGTGAGGGCCAACGCCTTGAACCTTTGTGCCGATCCGTTGATTGTCCCCTTGGCCAAGTCGCAGGCGAAGTGCGACGCCAACGCGGCACTGCCGCCGTTGCCGAAGAGGAAGACGGTGCGTTGTTGCTCATAAGCCCGGAGGAGGACATCCACCACGGCTTCAATATCGGAGTGAGGGATAAGGGCAATCGTTTCCGACAATGACTGAAAATAGGAGCGGCAAGTGGCGATCTCTTTCATGGGCACTTCTTTTCGGGCAGAGGCAAGTCAGCGAAAGTCGCGTCAGTGGGTTAGAGCGGAGCGGCGGTGGAAATTCCACGCGCTCTCGATAATATTTGTCAGGTCAGAATGCCGGGGCGTCCAGTCCAGTTCACCCATGATCCTGGCGGGGCTGGCGCATAAAGTTGCAGGGTCTCCCGGACGCCGGCCCGCGACCGAGACCGGCACCCGCTTGCCGGTCACGGCCTCGACAACTCGGACCATTTCCCACACCGAGTGACTCTCTCCAGTGCCGATGTTGAATACATTTATTCCCGGCGTGTCCAGCAGTGGGAGGGTGCGAATGTGGGCGTCCGCGATATCGAGCACGTGGACGTAGTCGCGCAGGCAGGTGCCATCCGGAGTGGAAAAATCTTCCCCGAAAATGTTGAAGGCTGTTCTCTCGCCGGAAGCCGCCTGCAGCAGCAAGGGGATAATGTGCGTTTCCGGATCGTGGCGTTCGCCGATCTCGCCCCAGGCACCACAAGCGTTAAAGTAGCGCAGCGCGGCCACTCCCCAGCCGTAAGCGCGGCCGTACCAGGAGAGGACCCGTTCGAACATCAGCTTGCTCTCGCCGTAGGAGTTCAGGGGATTCTTGGGGTGATTTTCCGTGATCGGCATGGACTCGGGCTGCCCGTACACTGCGGCAGAGGAAGAAAAAACAAATTTGCGGATTCCGGCGCGGCGGAGTTCCTCCAAGAAAGCGATGCCAGCGGCGACGTTGGCATCGAAAAATACCCCTGGATTGCTCATGGACTCCGGAATCAAGGCTTTCGCAGCAAAGTGGAACACCGCGTCCACCGGTTCGCGCGACAGAAGCTCGCGAATCCACTCCCGGTCCGCAATATCGATGCGATATAAAGTCGCGCCGTGCGGGACAGCATCTGCAAAGCCGGTGGACAGGTTATCCACCACGACGACACTATGGCCCTGAGCGATCAGCTGTGCGCAGCAGATGGATCCGATATACCCTGCGCCTCCGGTTACTAGAATATTAGCCATAGCTAGAAAGCACCCTCGGCTCGCAGGACTTTGAGCGGTGTCCGAAGAAGAATTCGCAGATCGAGGCTGAGGCTCCAGTTACGGATGTAGTGGATGTCCATCTCCACACGTTGCTTGTAATCCACGTTCTGCCTCCCGCTTACTTGCCAGGCGCCGGTTAGGCCCGGCTTGACCGACAACAACAGGCCCTGATGCTTGCCATACCTTTCAAGTTCGGGCGCGGTAATCATGCGCGGACCGACCAAACTCATCTGTCCGCGCAGAACGTTGAACAATTGCGGTAACTCGTCGAGACTGTACCTGCGCAACCGCGCGCCGATGGGCGTTACGCGTGGATCGTTGGCCAGTTTGAATGCCTTCGCAAAGCTTTGCCGTAGCCCAGGATCGGCGTTGAGAATGCCGTCGGCATCGGGGCGCATGCTGCGGAATTTGAACGCGTCGAACTGGCCATTAGGTCCGACCACGCGCCTGCGGTGAATGGCCGGCCCGCCATCTTGCAACTTGACAATGACCGCTATGGTCAAGAGTACGGGCGACAACAGAACTAAACCGACCGCGGAGCCGGCAAGGTCCACCGCGCGCTTACAGGCTGCCGCCCACGCGGGTCGGACATTAGCTGCCTCTATCGCGCGCGCTCCAGAGTATGCCGGGCCGGTTGAAGAGGAGTAAGAGACCGGAGATCGCGCTGCCATAGTCAGACGGCTTTCCTGGTTGCATTCAGAATTGGGTTCTGCGGCAGGGCCCGAGCGTCGATCGGCATCGGCTCGTGACCTTTGATGCGTATCTGCGGAAGCAATCCCTCGAGCAGGGAAACCATTCGTAGCCCCCACACTTGGAGTGAATATGATTGCTCGATCGTTTGCCGCGCCGACACCGAAAGCCGCCGGCGAGCTTCGGTATCGTTAATCAGGTAATCCAGTGCGCGATACCACTGGTCGAGGCTGCTGGCGAGTAATCCGTTGTGGTCGTGGCGGATAAGATCGACGGTAGCTCCTACCGGCGAAGCGACCGTCGGAATGCCCAGCGCCATATATTGGATTGCCTTAAAAGCGCACTTGCCACGGGCCCACACCCCGTCCGGCATGGGCATGAGTCCAATGTCGAGCGAACTCAAGTCGTCAACCTCGGAGGCGAGCTGAAATGGCAGCGAGGCCGATTGGGGAATGTCAGGTCGGTATTCCTGGCAACCAAAGAAGCGAAAGCGCACGCGCCCGGGATGCGCCTCCGCGAGCCTGCGAAGAGCAGGTTCAATGCGCGACAGATATGGAACTGTTGACCGGCTGCCAATCCATCCGATCGTCAATGGCGACACGCCGCCACGGATCTCTTTACAGCGAAACTTCGCGCAATCGACCACCGTCGGGACAATGCTGACCCGCGAGTTGAATCGCCGCGCATAATCCGCAAGAAACCGGTTCCCGGCGATGACAAGCCGGCTGCGGCGCAAAACCTCGTCCACTCCCCGGCCATACTTCAAGCGATAAAGCAGGGGATGGTTCAAGGCTGAGACGTCGTCATGACCCGCAAAAATTGCGTCGTCGAAACTGAAGATCACTTTTTCACTCTGGCGTAATACCCAGTGTTCCATTCGCGGAGTAAAGAACGGGAACACTTCCCTGTGAATGACGATTAGATCGAACTGGTTAAGGCTGGCTAGCCTGAGCAGGCGGCGCGCGGTGCAGTACAGCGTGTGCGCTAGTTTCGTTCCCAGCCGTCCCTTCGACCGCAAGCTGCGAAATAGCTGCGGAGTGGAGAATGCCGAAACTGTGCACTCATAGCCAGCGCGCTCTAGCAGCGGCACGAACTGGTGCACGCGATAACGGCAGGAGGCGTCCTCGACCGGGTGCGCCACCAGGAAAAGAATTTTGCGCGTCATGTTATCTGCCGACATCAAGCCGATTGCGCCAGCGACGGTCGCGTGCAAATCCGGCGATAGGCTGCCAGGCACTGTTGGAGTGGGTGTCCCTTCCATTGGAACTTCTCCCGCACTCGCTCGGCGGCACACTTTCCCATCCGCGCGCGCAGGCCAGGATTCTTCAGCAACACGTCGAGCTTCTCTGCAAACTCGCGTTCGTTTCCTGGCGCCGTCAGGAATCCACTTTCGCCATCGACGATATATTCGCGGTTCTCCCCAAGGTCCGAAGTCAGCACCGGCTTTTCCATGGCCATATAGTCAAGAATTCTTGCCGAGCACTTGGCGCGGTGAACCCCGTCATCGGGATAGGGGAAGGCGGTCACGTCGCAAGCCGAGATGAGCTGGACGAACCTGCTGTAATCCAACCGTGGAAAGAAATACGCCTTGGCGCGGGCCGGGCTGACAAAAAACTGTCGAATGATCGGTAGAAAAGGGCCCTCGCCCACGAAGACGATGCTGGCGTTGTTTTGCCGGGCAACCTCAGCCGCACTCTGGCAAAAAAAACTTGCGTCCTCACTGCGCTCAAAGTGTCCGCTGTAAAAGATGAACAGGCTGCCGGACAACCCGAAAGCGCGACGAGTCTCCGCTTGCGGACGTGACCGCGCGAATTGCTGCGCTGCCAGATTGCCCTGGGCGGCGGCGCAGTTGGGGACGTAGTACACATCCGATCCGTTTTTGCGCACTTTGGAAACGCGCGCCTGAAGCGCTCGACTGGCAACCGTGACCACAGGAGCGGCCCGCATCATCCAATGTTCCTGGCGGTCGATGTATTCCTTCACGATCCAGGGATACGGCTTGCCTTCGTTCCATCCCCCCCAGCCTTCCCAGTCATCGCAATCCAAGGCGATGGGATACTTGCTTTTCAGCAGCAGGTAGGTTCCGGCCGCCCCGGCGAACCCCTTGGGCTTGAAGATGTGAATGAGGTCGGGATTATAGGAATCCACGCTGCGCACGAGGCTCGCCAAAGCTTGCGGATAACTGAGAGGTGAAGATCCGACAGTCACATTGCTGACCTGTACCCCTTCATTCATCCATTGCCGGCCCGAATATTTCAGGTTGTCATAGGGCGGAAGGAAGATGCTCACTTCATGTCCTTGCCGAACGAGTTCTGCCGCCAGAGGGAAAGCTCTGGACTGGATAGTGCCTTTGGGGCTGAAAGCGAATCCTCCGATGAAAGCGATTCTCATTGCGACTTAGCAGAGCAGCCTGAGTCTGCGAGTTTTTCGCAGCGAACATCCTGAATCATGGCGTTAAACTCACTGATTGGCCGGACGTCAAACATTCGTCCTCGGGCCTGTGAATCTGCGAACTCTTAACGGAGGTCACCTCGATCATGTCTCCCATTCCCGCGAAGTCGCACACTTTCTCAAGCCAGCCGGAAACAATTCGTAAGAGCCGATTGTTGAAGACACTGCCGTCTGAAGACCTTCTGCCGTTCTGGCGATTCAGCCAGATTTGCAGGCTGCCGAGTGTTCCTACGTAGTCAGAGTTATAGCGAAGTCTTTCGACGTGAAAATCATGCTGCATCAACAATCGAGTGAGAGTTTCACGGGAGTAGCTGACCGTGTGCACTGGGGCACACAGATGCCACCAATACTTGCCAAAAACACGTGCCGGGAGACTAGCGATGTTTGGCACAGCAACCAGCAACATTCCATCTGGCTTCAAGATACGCCGTATTTCTTCAAGTACTTCATGCGGACGGTTCATGTGCTCCAGGGAGTGGCTAGCACGAACATAGTCAAAGAAGGCATCGGGGTAACTTGCCTCCTGCAGAGCCCCACAAAATATTCTTAGTCCCTTTGCCCGACCGGCTTCAGTGGCCGCCTTATTAATGTCCACTCCATAGGAGTGCCATCCTAGCTCGCGCATACGCTCCACAAGCGCGCCGCCTCCGCAGCCGATGTCGAGAAACACCGCCGGCTCCGCAAACCTCGGCTCCTTTGTCCCGTGCCAATATCCCAACATTTTTTTGGCAACATGCTTCCAGTGGGGTACTTTCGGTTCATCTTGATACGCGTAGTAGTTCAGGGGATATACGGCAGCGAGTTCTTCGTCCGAATACGCCGGATTCAGAAAGACGAGCGAACAACTCGTGCAGCGCACAACATGGTGATATCCCGGAATTCCGTAATGTGGGTCTCTCGCCAGATACAGGTTTCGACAATCTTGTCCCGAACAAAGCGGACATGAGTCCAACCAGCGGCTCATCTTAGAAACGGTCCCATCCGCTTGCCGGTTTTGGAGTGTTTGCAACGGACACCGGAGGTCTAGAAAGTCGGACTATGTATTGGAGCAGGCGCCGCCGTTCCGCACCTACCAGCCCGTACTTCCAAAATAGAAATCCGGTACCGCTGGCGGCGGCGACGAATAAAGCCGCCGTCGCTCTTGGCCACACGGGAGAGACATTGCCATAAAACAAAAGCAACACCAAGAAAGGGACAATACAGATGATCGGACGCAGTAGTCCCTGTCTCGCGAACGCCGTCCGGCTGAACGCAATATCGGAAGTCCGAGGCATGTTGCGGAATATATGCAACCCGACGCCCACGAAGGATCCAATCAGGGTGCCGATGGCTACTCCGATGGCGCCCAGGAGATAGGCAAGAACGATGCTGGACACCAGATTGGTAAGTCCTTCGGCGAGGGGGGAGAGCATCGCCTTCCTCTGCTGGTTGGTGCCCAACAGCAACGTTGCATAAGGCAGCATGGAGAGGCGAATTACATTCGCAACCACCAATACTTCCAGGATCGCCACACTGTGCGCGGCGTACTCGCCGCCAACCCAGACGCGCAGGATGAATCGAGCGGCGGCCATCAATGGCAAGGCTGTCGCGAAGAGGATTAACATTCCATAGCGCGTGGAAGAAATTAGGACGGTCCCAAGCTTCTTCGCGTCGGCCCTGGCGCTCAGAACCGCAGACGCAGGAAGCAACGCGGCGAAGATCGCGCCCTGAATCTGAGTGACGAAACCCGTCAGCGTGGCAGCCACGGCATAATAGGCGGTCGCGTGATAGTCGAATTTCGCGACGATGCCTAAATCCAGACCGCTTACCATCAACATGCCGACGGACCAGACAGACAAACCCATGCAGTAGCCAGCAATTTTTTGGGCGTATCCGCCGGAAACCCACGAAAGCCGTATGTGGATGTGAGAACCCCACCTCCGCCAGCTGAAGAAGGATGCGACGTAGGACGCCAGATTCGCGATCGCAACGCCTGCGCCCATCGCGGCCAATCCATCATGATGGAATACAACTCCGAGAATCAGGGCGGCCATGGCAAAACGGCTGGCGATTGCGATGGCGGCGGGAATTTCGTTCTTCTGCAGCCCGACAAAGATGGCGTGGAGGACTGAGAAGGGAAGGCCTAGAGCAAATGTGCCGCCCATTAAGAGCAGTGCGATTCTCGCGCCAGGATAGAGTTGGGCGGGCATGGCGGTAAAGATCCGAGGCAATTGCCAGGCCAAGACGGCAATGAACAAGAATGCCGCGATGGCCGCGAGGCCTAGGAGCACGGCAGCGGTGCTGGCCATACCGTCACGCCGGTGTGCGTCCCGCAGTTCATCCGCGTGGGCGACAAAGCGGGCCACAGCGGTCTGAATCCCGAAATCAAGCAGACCGATGTAGAGCGTCAATTGGAGCAGGAGCGCCCATGCGCTGTAGGTGTCGGTGGGGAGCCTTCGCACTAGGAATGGGGGCAGTAAGAGGGCGACGATTCCTGAACCGGCGAGCCGTACAAGATTCGCGGATGCGTTCTTGATGACGCCGCCGCGCAAGCTTCGCTTGGCGGTCACCGCTTTAGCGCCCGATGAAAAGCCAGAGATCAAGCTAGTCTGCAAGCGAATGCCTCCATACTTCCAGACCCTCCAGAAACGCTTTTTCGCGAAGCCAGAACCTGGAGAGTCCTACCTCTCGTAGGAAAAGTTGCAGAACGAGATGGGCTTGGTAAGCGGGAACGTAATAGAGTCCGCGCCAGGGGCCAAAATGCTTCAGCATGAAATAAATGCGGTTGCGCGTGGTGTAGCGCATCATGAAATCGGAGAACAGCCCGCCGGTCAAGCTGTGCGCCTTGTGCAGCAGACGCGCCGACGGAGAGTACATGAGGTTCAGTCCCGCACGCTTGGCGCGATAGCAAAAATCGGTGTCTTCGACGTAGGTGAAGTAACGGCTGTCCATGAAGCCGATCTTTTCGAATACCTCTTTCCTGATCAGCAGGCAGCAGGCGGGAGCGTGATCGACCTGGCGCGGCACCTCGAATTGCCCGTGATCGATCTCGTCGTAGCCGTGATGGAATCCCGCGTAGCCGCGGTTAGAATTAAAACCTCCACCCGCGCTCCAGATTTTGCGTTGATCATCATGGTAAAGAATTTTGGGGGCAATCATGTCGCAGTCATACCCTTCCAGCCCGGCCAGCAGTTGCTCAAGCAAGCCGGCGTCGAACTCAGTGTCGTTGTTGATCAGCAGAATGACGCCGCATCCGGCTGCCAGCGCCGCTTGCGTCCCTTGGTTGTTGGCTTCGGCAATGCCGCGATTGTCTGGATTCGCAATCACCCGGATGCGTCGGTCTCCGTAAAGCGCAATCTGTTCCAGAGTGCGATCGGTGGAAGCGTTGTCGATCACGTAGAGAATGAAGTTGTCGTGAGTTTGCCGCAGCAGGCTGGTCATAAACCCATCAATGACCTTGCCACTGTTGTAGGTGACGGTGACCACCCCGACCTTGTACGAATCAGTCACGCTGCGGCGCGAAGAGAGAGTGTTCTTGGTCGCATGGCCAGATTGCGAATCGACTCGCTGAGGCCGACCAGAAGCCAAAGCAGATAACTGGCGTGTGGGCCAAGATATCCGGAGTCGTCGGAAAACCAACCCATCAGATTCACCGCCAACGCAAAAGCGATCGCGAAACTAACGAGCCTGACAGCCGGGTCACGGCGCACAACTTGAATGTTGGACCGAATCGTGGCGACCAGAACGTAGAGAACGGCAAAAGTCCCGATCAATCCATAGTTGGCCAGAAGGTACAGGTAAGTCTGGTGCGGGGAGCTGCCCTGCGATTGCGCGCCCAGAACGAAATCGTAGTCGGCGGAGAAGAATTCATAATTGCCGATGCCGGCGCCGATCAGGGGATGCGCCCACCACAGTTGCAACGCTATCCTCCAACCGATTAAGCGGGTGCCCAGGTCCCAGGCCAGGCTTCCGATGGCGTTGCCGCTAGCCTTGGCTTCTATGATCGGGTGCAGGGGGCCGAGGGCCAAGGCCGCTGCCACCAGCGCCATGACTGCGACGCCGAGCAGCAGCAACTTGCCCCGTCGCGCTCCGCCGAAGATCACAACTGCCAGGCCGCAGGTCGCCACGAGCGCGAGCCATGCTCCAAAGGTAAACGTGAGAACCAGTCCCACAAGCATTGATAAAGTCATCAGCAGCCATTTAGAGCCGAGGCGCTTTCGGCCCTCCGTGAGCCAGAGCACGAAGCCAATGGGAAGGCAGAGATTGAAGTAGTGCCCCAGCTCCATTTCCGAGGTCAAGACCGAGATGATCCGGTTGCGCCATTCCCAGAAATGGTCGCGATAATGCGCGAGGCTGGTGTTCAACCTTGGATTCACGATCCAAAATAGGGCCCCGAAATCCTGAATCGCCCACTGGTAAAAGCCGTAGCAGGCAACCAGAAATGTGGAAAAGGTTAAGACCCGCAGAATCTGCATTACCTTTTCGCGGCTGTCCAGCAGGTTTATACAGATATAGACCAAGCCGACATTGGAGGCTAAGCGCTCGCACTCCTTCACCGTAAACGGAAGATCGAGAGCACGCACCAGCGACAACACGATGATTCCGGCCAGGACTGCGAACCATCGGTTGTAGCGGCTGCCGGCAAATGCCGCGCGCTCGCTCCGTGTAGCCAGGAATGGGACCCAGATGAACACCTTCAGCAATTCGGCGGCGACCGGAAAACTGCCCACGGTAAAGACGAAGTTGAAAGGGATGAGGAAGACCATCACCATCAGCAACTCGAAGGGACGGAAGAGAAAGTAAAAGAAAAAGGGAACTCCGAAAGCGATGATCAGCGGCAGTGGAGTGTAAAACGCTGACGCGACCAGAGCTACGCCGCAAGCGGCCGCTAGCAAAGCTATGCGGTCGTTCTTGGACCAATCGGAAGAAGTCGCAATCAAGGACGTTGCCATTTTGGTTGTTTACCCGGCCAATCGGCTTTTGCCCTCGGGGATCTCGTGGCTTGACCCGTTGTGGTTTCCTCGCCGGCTCCAGAAGCGCTGCGCCTTGTCAAAGGGTTTGAACCCGTTGGGCAAGATTTCGCCCCAGATTTCGGCGGCAAGCTGCTTTTCAGCCGACTGATTTGCTTTCCAGGCCGCGGACGCGATTACCATGGCTCCGGCCAACAAGAACGAAAACACAGTGCCCAGGGCCACGATCACCGTACGCGGCGGGAATGATTTTCTCTCCGGCAGTTCGGCGGGATCTAAAATCTTGACCGTTGGAATCTCTTTCGCTTCCTGGATTTTGGCGAATTCATACTGCTGGGTCAGCAGCTCGTACACGGTTTCTTGAATCTTGGTTTCGCGATACAAATTGGCCCAGCGAACTCCTAGCAGGGGAAGTTTTCGGATCGATGGGAAGTCTCCGGTGATTGGCGAATCGCCGGAACTCAGGTCGGCCTTGTTGCCGCTCATGTTTTCCACCTCGCGCTTGAGCGATTCCACCCGCGCCCGCAGGCTGCGGACACGAATATTGTTGTCGGTGTAAACCTGCTGCAAACTTTCGAGTTCGGATTGCGCCGCGATCAACTGTCCCTGCACGGCGGCTTCGCTTTCAACCATGGCTTTGGTTTGTGAAGGCACGTCGAAGGTGCCGTTCTTGCTGGCGTATTCGCTGAATTGCTGGGACGCATCGTCGAGGTTCTGCTTGACCGCTTTCAGCCTCTGCTCAATGAACTCCCGCTCACGTCGGGCCGACGAAGTGGAGACCTTCGCGACCAATTGGTCCAACTGGTCCACGTAGGCCTGGGCCATCTGCTGGGCGCGGTGCGGGTCGTGGTCGGTTACAACCACGGTGATGACTCCACTCTTTCGGTCTTCCGCGATCTCCGTGTTCTTCTTCAGGTCCTTGCGCGCATCTTCCCAATAACGGTCCCAATAGACTTTGCGGAGATCGAAGCGCTGAATCAAGCCATCCTGGACGCTGGGGCCTTCGAGCATGTCCATGAAAAGGGCGCCGGAACTCTTTACGCCGAGCAGGTCACCGACCATGCCGCCCATGCTCCCACCTAAGGCGCTGCCTATTCCTCCTCCGCTGGAACCGCTGCTCTTGCCGGCGAAAGCCGCGAGCATCGCCAAACCCGAGCCAGACTGATCCTCGGGCGGCATCAAGCGGGTCTTGGCTTCGTAACGCGCTGGAAGCAGAAGGGCGACAAGAGTCGCAAGAACCAGGCCCCGAAGGGTCACGCGCTTTAGGAAGGCGCGCTCCTTCCACAGCAGGCGCAGCCACAGTACTCGCCGGGGCTCGGGATGAGCGATTCCGGTAAGGGATTCGTAACCCTGAGCCACCTCAAATTCGGCACGATCGTAAAGCGGATCGAGATTTGTACTGGGTTTCACGGTTGGCATCCTTGCGTGGCGCGCAGTTAAAGGGCTTGCGAAGCCGAACGACTTTTTATTTTCGGTGCTGCCCGTGGGGATAGAAGGTCAACTGCAATGACGCAGTTTCGTTCGATTGCTTGCTCGAACTCAGGATCGGAAACCACCACTGCTCATACTGAAAGAGCCCGGAAAAGGCCAGGCGGCTGCCCAGCGTGTAATCTCCGCGGGCAGAGTAATCGGCAAGGCGGCCACCCTGAATGAAGTCCCGGTACACCATTTGCAGGCGATAGCCGAGTTGCAGCTTGGTGCGGGGCGAAAGCCAGTAAGTGGCCCAGGCTTGTCCGCCGCGGCCCGAACGGCCAATCCAACTGGCCAGCAGATTTCCGTCGTTGGTGTATCCCGATCGGTAACGGCGGAAATCAAAATACACAAAGCCGGCGGGAAACTCGGAAGTGTGTGCGGTGCGCAGAAACTCAGCCCGTAAATCGAGTTTGGGGATTTTTGGCACCCGCGGCAGGTAGATTCCCGGATTCAGTGTGGGCCGGCTCGATCCAATCGGACTCAACTCATCCACTGCCAGAGAGTCGCTGTACAGGGTCAACCAATTCCGCAGACCGGGCACCCGATAGGTGAAATCAAAAGCAGAAGCACGTTTGCCCGGGTTGCCGGCAGCGCTGGCCGAGTGCACGTAGTAAGTCTGGAAGAAATTGCTGAGGGTGACGGGAAGCCCCGGACCGCCGAACATCGCCGTGGCCGCGAACCCAAACTCCAGGTTCGGAGTAGGCCTGAAACTTATTTTCTCTCCGTGAATAAAAGGTTGCGGACTGATGTTCGGGCCGACCACGCCTTGCGAGTCCACACTGGCAGCACAGCTGGCCGCGGCGCAGAATTCCCAACGCTGTCCGGAGAGGCGGCCGATGAAGAACTCGCTGCGCACCGGTCCCAACCAACGGGATATCCCCGGAATTTCGTAGGGCGAGACGCTGTCGAGCTTCAGCATGGGAAACGGCGCGGCGTTGTTACTAAGTAGAAGAGGCCCGGTCTCGCTCGGTCCCCACCATTCGCTTTGGTTCCCGAAAGAGAGTTGAATGCTCCTCGCGGTGAACGCAACCGTGGACTCCAGCAGCCGGAAACGGTTCACTTCTCCCATGCCTCCGGCAGACGCGGGAGTGAAATCGGCGGCGGCAATCGCTTGCTGCGCAGCGACGGAGTACCCGGGGACGGCGGAAGAATGCTGGTACTCCCCTTGCACCGCAAATGACAAAGGGCCGGCGACCGCGTGGGCAGTGAATCCGGAAATGTTGTTGAAGCCGGAACCGTAAGGCCGTCCGTAATCGTTGATGATGGTTTGTGCGAAATGGTAGCCATCGGCCAGGGGATTACCGGAAATCTGCGTGCCGCGAACATAAACGGAGTCGAGGCTCATCCCGGCATTGGCTGCGCCGTTGACCCTCGCCAGTTCCGGGGCGAACTCCTGCGAAAGCTCGCGATAGATAGTGATGGCGCCTGCCTCCCCGCCTGGAATGTCTCGGGAATGAAGTTGTTCGCCGGTTTCGTCCACTAATCGCGCGCATTCCATTCGGGTCCAGGGACGGATATCCATGTGCGCCGAGGCGAGAAATCCGAGCGCCGCCAGGCGATCAAATAGTGGATAGACCCAGCTATCAGGCGGAACGTAGGGCGAACTCATATTGCCGGGAATCTGCTGGCGAGGTTCGTCGCTGGGCTCAAAGTAATTTCCCCAGGCTGCGCCGCCGAGCTCGGGATCATGATGCGCGCGATAAACTTCGTGCCCGAAGTACCAGCCCAGGGCGCCGCCGATGACCACGTCGGAAGCAAAATGTTGGCGGGCGTTGACGCGCGAAATGCTCACTGCGGTCGCCAGTCCGTAGGCCGCCAACTTGGTCAGTGGGCCGGGATACTCATGCGCAATCACGCCCGCGACCGACCATGCGATTGCCGAGTGCTCCGACGGCAATGACGAGCCGCCGCTGAAAAAGCTGCCTCCGCCGCTTGATTCGTAGGGCCGCTGGCGTTGCGTGGCCATCTTGAAGGCATAGGTGACGGCGGTGGCGTTGATGGCTGCTTCTCCCGCAAGCAATCCGGTTTCGCGCATGTGATCGTTGTTGGAGAACTGGCCGAAAACGAATGCGCCTCCACCGGCGGCGACCAGAGAATACAAACTGTAATTCGAAATTCGCAGGCTGCGGTCCAGGTGATCGGGCCGGTCGGGCACCTGTCTCGAGATCCAACTGTCGCTCGCGATCAAGGCTGCGGCAGCGCCGGCGGCGGGAAGGATCCACTTCAGATCCTGTTTTCGGGCGCGAGACGGCATGGTCCAGAAATGTTTCTGGTCGTCGTAGAGATGGTGGGTGAAAGGCAGAAGCAGGCGATTGCCGGGATCGGTCCCCGGTTGCAAGTCGTAGCCGTGGTCGGAGCGCGACGGGGCGGCGCTTGGGCTTAACAAGTTTCGTTGAGTGTCGCTTGCCCCTGCGCCCAAAGCATCCTGCTGTCCCCAAGCTGAGATGCTTAAAATCGCCGCGGTCAGCGCGCAAAGCATTTTCGGAATGGCAGATCGAGGCATTCTCGACTTCCACGCGAGCTAGAATCCCCGCGCCACTTGCACCGCAATTCCAACTGCGGACACCAACTGCGCTACCTGCAAAGTTTCCTTCCACTTGAAGCCGCCGCCGAAGGCCTTGCTGGGCACCACAATCATGTCCCCAGGCAGCATGGCCGAGTCCAACGCTCCGCCGGTAAATAGGCCTTTGGGTCCGCCGGTCACAGTGCCGTCCGCGCGAACGATAAAGACATTCTTTTTGTCGGCCGCCGACGTCGGTCCGCCCGCCTGATGCAGATACCACTCCGCACTTTTACCGGGCCGGAAAGCGATGCCGGTCTGGTTGTAAACCGCACCCTGCACCATCACGAAGTTGGGCTTCTTCGGCACATAAATGGAATCGCCGGCGCGTAGTGGGATGTCCGCAGGGCTGTTGATCCATGCCTTGCCATTGCCAATATGAATCACCAGGCGGCCCACGGGCGGCGTGTTTTGCAGTTTGCTGAGCGTATCGCGCCATTGCGCCAACGAGGCTCCTTTGGCTAAAGGATCGTCGGTTCCTGCCCCCAGGCCACCGCCTTCTTGCTGGGCCTGAGCGATCAGTTGCGCCCGGTTCTTCTCCTCGAGTTCCCGGACCTGCACGCGCTCGAAAATGGCGCCGTAAGAATAGGCATCGGCACGGAAGCCTCCGGCGCGTGCAATCACATCGCTGAGATGCTCGCCTTCCTGTATTCCGTAAGTGCCGGGGTGGACGACTTCGCCGCCAACTTTCACTGTGGCGCCGATGTCGTTCCATCCCGCAATCTGGCGGACGGTGAGAACATCGCCGGCGCGCAGGCGCATATCGGTATCCGGCTCGCCGCCTAGCGCTTTGCCGATGGCGATGGGAAAGTGTTCGCCTTCGAATTGCTCGCCGTGATCAACCGTGTAGCGGGTCAGTTCGGCCTGCTGGGCGTAGGCCGAGCGCTTCAATCCACCGGCGACCCGCACTAATGCCGCGGCGGTCATGTCCGCGCCCAGGGGATACTTCCCAGGCCGGGCCACTTCGCCTTCGACTTCGACAGTCGGCGGATCCAGACGCAGCACGTCTTTGTGAACGAATACGCGGTCTTGAGGCTCGAGCAGAAGATTTTCCTTGGCATCGCCGGCGATCGCTTTTCGCAGGTCGGCGCTAAGGACCTGCATCTTGCCGTCCGGAGTCTTGCGGAAGACCTGCACATCGTCCAGTTCGGCGTCTTGCGACGTGTTCCCGGCTAGAAAAATCGCGTCGCGAAGGTAGGTGGCGCCGTTGGTCACGTGGTCGCCAGGGTCGCGGACCTCGCCGGACACGGTGATGATGGGTGGATCTTCAAAATCGAAGCGGCTGAAAATCCGGATGGTGTCGAACTGCTTGAGCGTCAGGTCAGGGCCCTTTCCCCCCAGCGCATCGTCAAGGTTGAAGGCGATAATCTCCGGCTGAAAATCCGGAGCGCTTAGCCGGATGATCTCAGCGTGCCGCTTGTACGGCTCCGGCAACAGGTCGTTGTAGCCGTGAATCAGGTCAGTAATTTTCATCCCGTCACGGTAGGCGTACTTTCCCGGCCGGAAAACGTGCCCATCGAGGAAAACCGTCTTGTCCGAGAAGGGAAGAATGGGAGAAATCTTCACGGTGTCGCCATCCTGCACCTCGAACTTTTCCAGCGCGGCGGTTACGGTAGCCTGATCGGTGCCGGGGACAGCGTCACTCTCGGGAATATCAAGCCGCAACATGCTCCGGCTTTCATGCGCCTCGACCCTCTCAACATCTACATGACGAAGCGTTCCCGCCGGCAGCACACCGCCCGCTAGCGCCAGAACCGCCGCCAAGTCCCTTTCCCCAGCGAGCTCGTAGATGGCTGGCCTCCGAACCATTCCCTCGACGGTAATTTCATGCCCTAGCGGTGGCACCAGGATCGTGTCGCCTGATTCCAGCCGCTGGGTTCCGGCTTGCACTCCGTACAGCAGCAGATCATAGAGGTCCACATTTTCAACCAGCTGATTTCCGCGATAGTGTTTCAACACGCGCATGGAGCCTTTGCTCGTGGGCCCTCCGGCCTCGAACAGCGCGTTGAGCGGAGTGGAAAGCGAGCTGACTTCGTAAGCCCCGGGACGTTGCACGTCTCCGACGACGTAAACTCGAATTGTGCGGAGTCTGTCCAGGGAAACGTCGGCGTCCAGTTCGCGATACTGGCTCCGCAGCGCCGCCTGCACCATGCGCTGAACATCGCCCAAACTGTGCCCGGAAACCTGCACCGTTCCCACTTCAGGCAGACTGAGCCGGCCTTCGCTGTCAATCACTCGGTGCAGCCGCTGCGAAACGCTTCCCCATAGATCGATGTTTAACCCATCGCCCGGGCCCAGAACGTACTCCGGCCCGACTGGCAAGTCCATGGGTAGTTGTTCGAGATTGCCTGTACCGGTTTCAAAAATGTCCACGCCAAATCGCTTCAACACAGGGGGACGAACGGAGTATTGCGAGTAAAGGTCATAGAGGGATGGCACGTCGGCGTAGGGGCTGGCACGGTGCAACAAGGCTGGCTGGTCCTGCGCAGGCGCAGAGTTTCTTCGCCGCGGACGAGCATAGGGCGACTCCCGCCTGAACGCCGTTGGTGTTGCATTCTGCTGCTGGGCGAAGGCGTCTTCCTGTGACTGCAGCGGCTTTTCTCCGGTCGCACTGCCATGAATGCTGTTGCTCGTTCCCATGCTCGCCAGCTTGGTCAAATCAGCCTGTCCGCTGCCGGCCGGCAACTGGCCCTTGCCGTACGCGCTCACGAATTGCTGTACTTCGTCAGGACTAATCTGACTGCCCCCGGCCACAGCGTCCAGCGGCAAACCGCCAAAATCCTCCGCGCTGGACGAACCATTCAGACCGGCCTGCATCAGCACACGCCTTTGATCGGTGGTGAGTGGAACCTCCGGCGTGGGCTGCGGCGCTTGTTGCACTGGATTGGACCGAGGGTAAGCGGGCAAATTCTGCGGCAATCTCCCTGAAGGCGTTTCCGCCTGCCGGCTCCCGTTGCCGTCGGCCCGGGGAAATTCTCCGCTGGAGGCCAGCTCCCGCCGCGCATTTTCTTCCGCCACCCTCTGCTCCTCTTGTTGATATTCGCGGGCCAGTTCTTCGCGGGTCGGCTTGGCCCGCACGTAACCGCGATCCACAATTTGTTGGGTGATCAAAGACCGGGTCTCCTCGTCTTCGCGGACCAATCGGAAGATGGCCTCATCTGACAATTCCTTGGAATCCAGCACCCGCCCCTGCGAATACGCTTTCCTCACTAGCATCTTCTTCACTTCCAGAAAAAGTCCCGGTTCCTGTTGCAACAAGAGAAGGATCTTTTCCGCGGGAAGAGAAACGAGGCGCTCCGCTTCCTGCTCCGCCCTCGAATCTGTTTCATCAAGCGCGCGAGTTCGCCCTTGCGGGTCTTCGAACTGCGAGTCTCCGCGCTCCTGCGCCCGCAATTCCACGCTGGAAAATCCAATCAGCGCCACGCAGAGACACACCATCAGGAAACTCAGGTTTTTCATCGGACCCCTCCAGGAGGTGCGCTGCTTCGATCCTCAGCAGCATTCATCAGAAGATTGGGACGACATCCGCCTCATCAATTTCAACCGCAACGGACCGCATGATGGCCGCGAGCGAGATAACCAATCGGCAAGCCTTCTTTCGCCGGACCAGGATTCCTTGCGCCCCGCTAAGCGGACCGGAGACCACCTGAACTCGCCGCCCCACCGTGAGATACGGATGGTTCTCAGCGGGCAAGTTTTGCGATGTTCCGTTTCGCAAGGCTTGTAAGTCACTGCCGGGAAGTTCCGCAGGGGAGCCGTCGAACGACACAAAGCGAACCACCCCAGGCAGTTGCAGGACCGGCAGACGGTTCGCTCGATCCAAATGCACAAAAATGTATCCGGGAAAAAGGACGAGTTGCAGTTCCTTGCGTCGGTCTTTCCAGCGCCGCACCGACCGGTAGAGAGGAAGAAAATATTCGATTCCGCGCTCCTCCAGCTGATGAGCGACCTGTTTCTCGTGCCGCGCACGCGTACAGGCTGCATACCATCCGATTCCAGCTGCGGATCCCGCCACCGCCCGAGGAACGCTTTCTCCTGCCACATCCACATCCATTTCTACCTACCCGTTCGTAGCTTCGCCCTCTCACTTACGCGGCGTGTGTGAGCTAACCTCTTAGTGCTCAATGCCCTGGTTGAATTTCCCGACAAACTCGGCGCACTCACAGGCCATATCGTGAGTCAGTATTGAAACGCCAGTGGTTTGGAAATCTCAACCCAACATGGGAATTTCTGGCTGCGGTTGGATGGGTTTGCCCTAAGTGAAGTTGCTTACCGTAGTCTTTACACCGAACAGTAAGTATTTTGAGTAGTCGGCGAGGGGGCGATTTCCTTGTAATTGATTGAAGGCTATGCGGGAGTGCCTTCCAGGTGACTGGCCTTCATTTTATGACAGGTCAACGCCCGCCTGAAGACTCTGTCAGCCCTTGTTTCCGCAACCATGGCATGCGTGGCGCGGAGTGTCTCTTCACGGAGACAAAGAAAGAAGCACGACGACAAAGACATTTTTCCAAGAACAAATTTCCAGTCCTTCGTGCCGCGTGTTCTCGCTGGTGGTAAACTTCGCCAATGGCCGCCAAAAAGAAAACCAGCAAGAAGCCAGTAACCTCGAAGAAAACCTCCAGCAAAAAGAAGACTGTGAAGAAGAAACTGAAGAAGAAGAAACTGAAGAAGAAGAGCGCGGTCTCCAAAAGAAACGTTACGAAAATACCGAAAAAAAACAAGCCGGCACAGAAGAAGCCCGCTACCAGAAAAAAGAAGACGGTGGTGGTCAGGCGCCGCCGGGCAACCCTATCCGCCCGTGTGACCTTTCCCAATGAGGAAGCGCGATCATCGCGATCGCACTCCGCCGGACAATCGGGAGATTTGCAGGGACTATCCGGCCGTGCAGGCGCCGATTCGCAAAGCGTTGACGAACTGGTAGAAGAAGGAAACGCCTTCGAGGCGGACGTCGTCACCGGCGTCGAAGCCGCCCACGATCAGAGAAGGGAAGTCCGCACCCGCGAAGTCCCGGAGGACGACGTGCCCCAGGAATATCTCGACGAGGATTAATGCATCGGATCCTCGTCCGATTGAATCCACTGCTTAAGCCACAGTCGTGGCTTCCGAGTCCCCGTCCGACTCAACGTAGCCATCGCTCTTTTACATTCCCAGCCTTCATCTCACGCATTCCGTTTCTTCTGTCCAGGTTTGCTGTAGTGAAGAAATTGCCAAAAGGAGCTCCTCCACATGCCCACGATCACCACCAAAGACGGCGCACAGATTTTCTACAAGGACTGGGGAACAGGCCAGCCCATCGTGTTCAGCCACGGCTGGCCGCTCACCGCGGACGACTGGGACGGACAAATGATGTACTTCGGCCATCGCGGTTTTCGCGTCATCGCCCATGACCGGAGAGGGCACGGCCGTTCCACCCAGACCTGGGGCGGCAACGATATGGATACCTACGCCGACGATCTTGCTACCCTCACAGAAAAACTTGATCTAAAGAACGCAATTCATGTGGGCCACTCGACCGGGGGCGGAGAAGTTGCCCGTTACATCGGCCGCCACGGCACCAAACGTGTCGCCATGGCCGTGCTCATCAGTGCCGTACCACCTCTAATGCTGAAGACCGATAAGAACCCTACCGGCGCTCCTATCGAGGTCTTCGACGGTCTCCGGGCTGCGTATCTCGAGAACCGGCCGCAGTTCTATAAGGACATCACGCTTCCTTTTTATGGCTATAACCGCCCCGGCGCTAAGATTTCTGAAGCCATCCGCGACAAATGGTGGCTCCAGGGCATGATGGGAGGAGTGAATGCGGGCTACGACTGCATCAAGGCATTCTCGGAAACGGATTTCACTGAGGACCTGAAAAAGATTGATGTCCCAACTCTCATCCTTCACGGCGACGATGATCAGATCGTGCCTATCGTTGCGTCGGCGCCGCTGTCCGCGAAGCTGGTGAAGGATGCAACCCTGAAGATCTATCCCGGCTTCCCGCACGGGATGCCCACCACCAATGCCGACACGATCAATGCCGACCTGCTCGCGTTCATCAAGAAAGGCCAACTGAAGGCTGCTTAAACGTGATCTGGCCTTCGCCCTTGCGCGAAGGCCAGGTCGCACCTCGGATTGCAGAGAAGGCACTTTAGAACTCAAATTTGGAAGAAGAGTTTAAGCCAAGGACAGACGAGGATTGGAATGCCCCGATTGCTTTCAGTAAACGTCGGCCTTCCGCGCGACGTGACATGGAACGGCAAGACTGTCCGGACCGCAGTCTGGAAATCTCCGGTTGTTGGGCGGCGAATGGTGCGCAAGCTCGACGTCGATGGCGATGCGCAGGCCGATCTAGAGGGCCACGGCGGGGAGCACCGCGCCGTATTCGTGTACCAGATGGATTCTTACCATTACTGGGAGCGCTTTTTGGGCCGCAACGATTTTGCTTTCGGCCAGTTCGGAGAAAACTTCACCGTCGAGGGACTTCCTGATAGCGAGGTCTGCATCGGCGACCGCTACCGCATTGGTGGCGCTGAATTTGAAGTAACGCAGCCGCGCGTAACCTGCTACCGCGTCGGTATTCGCATGAATGAACCTCGGATGGCTGCGCTGCTGGTAGCCCATCACAGACCAGGATTCTATTTTCGCGTGCTGCAAGAGGGAGAAGTTGGTGCAGGCGATGACATTGTAAAAGTCGCTGACGGTCCCGAGCGAATCAGCGTGGCCGAGGTTGACGCCCTCTTGTATTTGCCCGGACCTTCTCGCGAGCAATTGCAACGAGCACTACGGATTCCCGCACTTAGCCAGGGTTGGCAGAGTTCATTCCAGGCAATGCTCCAATCAGACTTGACCTCCAAGACTGCGGCGGGGAACCCGGGCCTCGCCTTCGAGGAACAAGCACCAGCATGGCCAGGATTTCGACAGATGCGATTAGCGCGCATCCAAAAGGAAAGCGATAACGTAACTTCCTTCGTTCTGGCGCCGATCGATGGGCAACTTCTTCCTGTCTTCCAGGCGGGTCAATTTGTGGTCTTGCGGTTGCTTGTCGATCCGGGCAAACCGCCGGTCCTTCGCAGCTATTCGTTGTCTGATCTGCCCGCGACCGATCATTTCCGCATCAGCGTCAAAGACGAAGCGAAGGGGATTGGACGTTCATTTCTGTGCAACCGTGCGCGGGAAGGCGATCTGTTAGATGTTAGTGCGCCGAGAGGAAGCTTCACTCTGCGTCCCAGCCAGGGCCCCGTGGTTCTGTTGAGCGCCGGAGTGGGCGCAACCCCCGTGATGGCGATGCTGCACTCCCTCGCCGCTGAAACATCGCAACGAGAGATCTGGTGGATCTATGGAGCGCGCAATCGCGGCGACCATCCATTCGCAGAAGAATCGCGTTTGTTACTGAAACAGCTCTCTCACGCACGAGGATACGTCGTGTACAGCAGGCCCGGTGCAATCGATCAAGTCGGGACGGACTTCGATGCGCCCGGGCACATTGACACAGCTTTGCTAAAAAGAATTGGCGTGTCACAGGATAGCGACTTCTACCTGTGTGGCCCCTCTTCCTTCTTGCAGAACATGCGCGATGGGCTGCGAAACTGGGATGTGCCCGCCGGGAATGTGCACACGGAAATCTTCGGTGCGCTTGAGGGCATTACCCCGGGTATGGCGGAGGTTGTTCACACCCCTCACCTGCCACAAGGGCCCCCCGGATCTGGCCCCCCGGTCTCATTCGCGCGCAGCGGGATTACCGCGGCTTGGGATCCGAAATTCGCCAGCTTGCTTGAACTGGCGGAAGCGTGCGACGTTCCGGTCAGGTGGTCGTGCCGGACTGGAGTCTGTCATACCTGCATGACGGGTCTGATTGGCGGCTCGATCACTTACAACCCTGAGCCGCTGGAGAGGCCTGCTCCCGGAAACGTGCTCGTATGCTGTTCCCAGCCAAACGCGGGCGTCACTCTGGATCTTTGAGAGAAACGGGAGAAAATCATGCGTTCTGACATCGTGCTCGGCACCGACGATCACCATTCGCTGCAGGAACTTCGTGCGTCGCATAGTCATTCTCAAGCCCGGCTTCCACTCGCTTGTCGCGGAAGCTGGGCAATTCTCTGCTGTTTACTTAAAAGGAGAGCCGTGAATCGGATCAGCACATTTCTGGTATTTCTTGCCGCCGGCATCGCTGTGGTGGCCGCTACTCTTCCTGCCATGGCGGAGAACGCGCCCACGGCAAACATCGCATCGCACGACGCGGTGGTGAGCGGCGTCAAGTTGCACTACCTGACGGCCGGCAACGGTCCGGCCGTCGTCCTGATTCACGGTTACGCCGAAACCTCTCGCATGTGGCGTCCCATCATTCCCCTTCTCGCCCAGAAGTTCACCGTGATTGCCCCCGACCTGCCCGGCATCGGCGATTCCGAGATTCCCAAAGACGGCTTGGATATGAAGAACGCCGCCATCCGCATTCATGCGCTGGCCAAATCGCTCGGGATTGAGAAGGCGCGAGTGGTCGGCCACGACATTGGTTTGATGGTTGCCTACGCCTACGCCGCGCAGTTTCCCGCGGAAACCGAAAAGCTGGTAGTGATGGACGCCTTCCTGCCCGGCGTCGCCGGATGGGAAGACGTGTACAACAATCCGCGGATCTGGCATTTCCGTTTCAACGGCCCGACGCCGGAAGCATTGGTCCGCGGGCGCGAGCGCACTTACTTCGAACACTTCTGGAACGATTTCGCGGCCGACAAAGCCCATTCCATCCCGGAAGCCGATCGCGCAGCCTACACCGCGGCGTATGCGCGCCCCGGCCGCATGCGCGCAGGCTGGGCTTATTTTGTCTCCTTCCAGCAGGCCGCGAAAGATTTCGCCGAGCTTTCTCAAACCAAACTGACAATGCCCGTGCTTGCGATTGGCGGCGAGAAGGCCAACGGCCAAGTGCTGGGGCAACAAATGAAGATCGTCGCGACCAATGCCAGGATGGTTGTCCTCAAGAACACCGGACACTGGGTGCTTGAAGAAAATCCAAAAGGCACAATTGACGCGCTGACCAATTTCCTGTGATAGAGGTTGCCGGCACCAGGGGCCTGAGCGTGCTAAGTGAGGAAAAAATGAGAGTAGCATGGCGACTGGCGTTTCTTTTCGTTTGCTTCTGCGCGCTGGCAATGCCGGCGCAGGAGCGGCGCTCTCACACCCATCCCGTCCAGGCTGCCGGCCCAGACTGGTCGGCTTTGCAGTCAAGCATGCAAACCATGCATGTTGCCATGGCTTCGGTAGAGCCATCTGGCAATAGCGATATTGATTTTGTCAGATTGATGCTTCCGCATCATCAGGCCGCAATTGACATGGCAAAAGCGCAGCTGCTGTACGGCAAAGATGCGCAAACCCGCAGGCTCGCGCAAGAGATCATCACCGACCAGCAATCGGAAATTCAGTTGATGCAGCTTTGGTTGAAGCAGCACGGATCCGATGCGCCCCAGGGAAGTCAGCCCCCTCCCGCGCACCCGGAGAAGGAGCGATGAGATGAAACTACACGTCTGGTTGCCACTTTTTTGCCTGCTATCCGGCTGTTCGCCGTCCGGCGCGTTTGGGCAACAGCCTCCCTGGGGTCATGCGGATATTTCAATCTCCAGCCACGATCGGGTTTACGTGGCAAATCAGACGTCCAATACGGTTTCGGTGATTGATCCTTCCACCAACCAGTTACTCGGTGTGATCCGGCTCGGCGATCCGGTGCCCGGCGCTTTGGCTCCTCTCTACAGAGGGCAACTGCTGGTGCACGGCCTCGGCTTTTCCCCGGATGGAAAAATTCTGGCTGTGGTTTCCATAGGCTCGAATTCCGTCACGCTGATCGAGACGGCGACGAATAGAGTGACGGCAACCATTTACGTGGGCCGGGCTCCCCACGAGGCATTTTTCACTCCCGACGGACGTGAACTGTGGGTTGCGGTGCGCGGCGAAGACTACGTTTCCATCATCGACCCCGCTCAGATGAAAGAAGTCCGCCGAATTCAGACGGCCAACGGTCCGGGCATGACCATGTTTGGCCCGGACGGGAAATATGCTTTCGTCTGTTCCAGCTTCACCCCTGAACTCGCGGTGATTGACGTGGCCTCGCATCAGATCATCAAGCGGGTGCCGCAGGCGAGTTCCTTCTGTCCGAACATTGCCGTGAGTCCGGAAAATGATGAAGTCTGGATCACTCTGAAAGACGTTGGCAAGGTGCAGGTATTCCGTGCCCAGCCGCCATTTGAGCAGACCGCGCTGCTCGACACTGGACCAATCACTAATCACGTTAACTTCGTGAACAATCCCAACGGCAAGTTCGCCTATGTCACGATTGGGGGATTGGGCGTGGTGAAAGTGTTTCGCAGAGGCGCAACCCCACAACTGACTGCGACGATTCCCGTGGGAGATCTTCCGCACGGCCTTTGGCAGTCCGGCGATGGGTCCCGGGTTTACGTCGCGCTGGAGAATGGCGTGCAGGCGGTCGTGATCGACACTCTAACCAATCAAGTCATCGCCAGGGTGCCGATCGGCCAGACCTCCCAGGCTGCGGTGTACGTGCCTAACGCAGTGCCAAGGGGCACTGGCACTGAAAATCTGGTTCCACTCGGCGAGGCCGGTAATACGGCGCGCCTGCACCTACAAGCGGGAGGAACGGCCCTGCCGGATGCCCAGGCTTCTGTGGCCGTAAACTCCCTCGGGCTTTTGGACTTGGTGCAGATAGCGGCGGAAGGTCTGGCGCCCAAATCTCAGTATCAGGTGTACCTGGTTGCGTCCGACCATGCGCCTTTCGGAAAACTCGAACCCCTGGCGGTCCTAAAGACGAACCCCGACGGGGCGGGATCCGTTCAAGCGATCGGTCCGTTAAAGACCCTCACTGCCGGAGGGGAGGCGGCGGGTGTGCCTTCTGAGAGATTCCTGATCGTCACCGATTTCAAGGACCCGTCGCAAGTGGTGCTGCGGCAATCCAGCCCTTCGATCAGCCAGTAGGTTGACGCCAGTTGCCAGTTGAACCCGAACCGCCGTTTATGTCATCTATTACTTCTCACGACTCTTCCAGTTAAGCGATAGGGGTGAAGCATGTCCACCTGGCCTGCGCCCAGCGCACTCGACGCAACCACGCAAGTCTTCCCGACCTTGACGGCCGCGCAGATCGCCCGCCTCCGTCCCGTCGGCAAAGTGCGTAAGGTCGAGCCGGGCGACATCCTGTACAAGCCCAACGACACCGACGTTCCGTTTTTCGTGCTGCTTTCCGGCGCCATGGAAGTCGTGCAACCGGGAATGGACGATGCTGGCGAGCGTCCCATCACTACCCACGGCGCCGGGGCCTTTACTGGCGAGATCAGCATGATTTCTGGCCAACGCTGCATGGTGCTCGGCCGGGTCACCGAGGCCGGTGAGTTTTTGGAGATCGCACCTGACGGCCTGCGAGGCATTGTCGCCCGCGACGCCGAACTCAGCGAGATCCTCATGCGCGCCTTTATTCTTCGCCGCCTCGCCCTTATCAGTAAAGGACTTGGAAACGTCATCGTGCTGGGCTCCCGTCATTGCGCCAACACTCTTCGCCTGCGCGAATTTCTCGGCCGCAACGCTTACCCATATACCTACGTTGACCTCGACGTGGACAAGACCTATCAAGCCATGCTCGACCGTTTTGAGGTCAAGACGGAAGACGTCCCGGTGGTGATTTGCAACGGTCGCACCATTCTCCGCAGTCCTACGCCGCAGGAATTGGCCGATTGCCTGGGCCTCAATGCCAACATCGATCAGAAACAGATGCGCGATCTGATCATCGTCGGGGCGGGCCCGTCGGGACTAGCGGCTGCGGTTTATGCCGCGTCGGAAGGCCTCGATGCGTTGGTGGTTGAAACCGAATCCCCCGGTGGCCAAGCGGGATCCAGCTCGAAGATCGAAAACTACCTGGGATTTCCCACAGGAGTCTCCGGCCAGGAGCTTTCCAATCGCGCCCTGGCGCAGGCGCAAAAATTCGGCGCCAAAATGATGATTGCGCACGGCGTCGTACAGCTGAAGTGCAGCAGCCGTCCCTACGAAGTGGTCCTCGACAACGGCGCCTCGCTGGCCGCGAAGGCTATTGTGATTTCCACCGGTGCGCAATACAACAAGCCGCCCATCGCGAACTTGAAAAACTTCGAGGGGCAGGGAATTTACTACGGGGCGACCTACATCGAGGCACAACTCTGCGAAGACGAAGACGTCATCGTGGTCGGCGGAGGCAACTCCGCTGGACAAGCTGCCGTCTATCTTTCCCAGACCGCACGCAAGGTCCACATCCTGGTGCGCTCCGGACAGTTGTCGGATACCATGTCGCGCTACTTAATCCAACGGATAACCGACAATCCCAAGATCGAGCTGCATTACCAAACGGAAATCACCGGATTGGACGGCGGACGCCAACTAGAGCGCGTGACCTGGAACGACCGCGCCACCGGAGAAATGTCCACGCACGATATCCGCCACGTTTTCATCATGGCCGGAGCATCGCCGCGCACCGAGTGGCTGCAAGGCTGCATCGCCCTCGACGACAAAGGTTTCATCCTCACCGGCCGCGACTTGAATCTGGACGGACAAATCGGGATGGGCTCATCGTCGATCTGGCCGCTCACCCGCGCCCCGCAGATGCTCGAGACCAGCCTTCCAGGAGTGTTCGCGGTCGGCGACGTGCGCGCCGGAAATGTGAAGCGGGTGGCGTCGGCGGTAGGCGAAGGCGCAATTTCGATATCTCTTGTTCATCGAGCTCTAGCCGAGTTCTAAACGTGAAACCAAATCAGGTATCGATACGAGGCATGCGATGAGTACTGAGTTCTCAGGCAAATTAGCACTAGTGGCCGGCGGCACCGGGGGCTTGGGACGGGCAGTCAGCCTGGCGTTCCTGGAACAGGGCGCAAATGTAATCGTCACGTATCGGGAGCGGAAGGAGTTCGATCTCCTCACAAACGCGGCCGGGAAGAACAGTTCACTGCTGGAAGGCCACGACGCGGATGTCACCGATGAAGCCGCAGCGCGAGAACTTGTTGGCAAGATTTTGTCGCAACATGGCCGGCTCGACGTTCTAGTGAACGCTGTCGGCGGCTATGCTGGCGGCGTGCCCCTGTGGGAACTGGAGAGTAAGGTGTTCGATCGCATGCTGGCCCTGAATCTGCGGTCGGGTTACGTGTTGGCGCGAGCGGTCGTTCCGGCGATGTTGAAACAAAGAAGCGGAGCGATCGTCAACATTGCCTCAAAGGCAGCTTTCGACCACGCGGCCGGTGCGGCCGCCTACGTCGCTTCAAAAGCCGCAGCCCTGGCTATGATGGATTCTTTGGCGGCGGACCTCAAGGGGACCGGCGTCCGCGTGAATTCTGTTCTACCCAGCATCATCGACACCGAAGCCAACCGGAAAGCCATGCCCAACGCCGACTTTGGTCGGTGGCCGAAACCCGATGAAATCGCACGCGTAGTCCTGTTCTTGTGCAGCGACGAGGCCAAATTGATTCAAGGTGCGGCGGTACCGGTGTACGGGGACAGTTAGAGGTTTGCAGCGGAACCACCACCGCTCTACGGAACGGAGATCCTAAATATGTCGATTCGACCAGTCAAACGCGTGATCCAATCCAAGCCTACCCTCGAAGGCGCAGGCGTGCATCTCCGCCGCGCCTTTGGTTTTGGAAACACCAAAGATTTCGACCCCTTCCTTCTTCTCGACGACTTCCGCAACGACGTTCCCGAAGACTACCTCGCGGGCTTTCCCTGGCATCCGCATCGCGGAATTGAAACCATCACTTATGTTCTAGCCGGGACCGTCGAGCACGGCGACAGCATGGGTAACCGCGGCGCCATCGCCGCCGGCGACGTCCAGTGGATGACCGCCGGCAGCGGCATCATCCATCAGGAAATGCCCAAAGGCGATCCCGCTGGTCGCATGCACGGATTTCAGCTCTGGGCGAATCTTCCTTCCTCGCTCAAGATGACCGATCCGCGCTACCAGGAAGTGAAGGCGCTCGATATTCCCGAGGTCAAAGACGACGACGGCACCCACGTCCGAATCGTGTGCGGAAGTTTCTGGGGAAAGAAGGGCCCGGTGGATGGCATTGCCGCCGACCCCATCTATCTGGATGTCTCCGTCGCCCCCGGAAAAAGAAAGACTCTACCGGTAGAGACCACGCGCCACGCCTTCGCCTACGTTTTTGGCGGCGGTGGCAAATTCTGCAACTCTTCCGGCCCGCTCGAGGTCCCGACCGAAGCCGTCAAGTGGCTCGACACCGCGCCTCCCATCGAGGCCGACAACCGCTCGCTGATCCTGTTCGATCGCGGCGACGAAGTCACCGTGCAGGCCGGGGACGATGGCATCCGATTCCTTCTGGTTTCCGGCAAGCCGCTCGAAGAGCCGGTCGCGTGGTATGGCCCCATCGTGATGAACACCCAAGAACAGTTGAAGCAGGCCTTCGAAGAACTGGAAACGGGAAAGTTTCTCAAGAAATGATTTCTGCGCTGGCCGGGCGAATGCGACATCGCCGCAGCGCGTGATAAATTACGCAGATAGGTCAGTCAGCAGTGCCAGCCATGGCCAGCCCTCTCAACCCCTCGGCCATTTCCAGCTCCGAAGCCTGGCCAGCCCTTCCGCTCGAAGACTGGAAGCCGACCTACCACAATCTCCACATGTGGTCGCAGATCGTCGGCAAGGTCCGCCTGGCACTGTCGCCCAAAGTGAATCACTGGTGGAATGTCCCGCTCTACGTCAGCGCCCGAGGCCTGACCACATCGCCCGATCCCGTATGGAAAGGACGTCTTCGAAATCCAGTTCGACTTCACCGATCACAAGTTGGTGATCGATCGCTGCGACGGCGAGCGCAAAACCTTCGAACTGGTACCGCGCACGGTCGCCGACTTCTATTCCGAATTCATGTCCACTCTGCGCACGCTGGGCGTGAACGTCTCCATCTACGCCAAACCGGTCGAGGTCCCCGATCCCATCCCGTTCGCCGAAGACAATCTCTACTGCGCCTACGACCGCCGACGCCGCGCATCGCTTCTGGCGCATCGTCGCCTCCTGCGATTCGGTTTTCAAACAATTCCGCGCCAAGTTCCTGGGCAAAAGCAGTCCGGTGCATTTCTTCTGGGGAAGTTTCGACCTGGCGGTCACCCGCTTCAACGGCCGCCGGGCTCCCGAGCGTCCCGGCGCTGATTCCATCACCCGCGAAGCCTATTCGCACGAAGTCATCAGCGCCGGCTGGTGGCCAGGCGCGGGACTCGATGGCCCCGCGTTCTATGCCTATGCCGCGCCCGAGCCAGCCGGCCTGGCGCAACAGCACGTCCGCCCCGAGTCGGCGTTCTACCATCCCGAATTGAAGGAATTCATCCTCATGTACGACCGCGTGCGCAATTCGCCATCACCAGAGCGCATGCTGATGGAATTCCTGCAAAGCACTTATGAAGCGGCCGCAACTCTCGCCGGTTGGGATCGCGAGGCGCTCGAAGTAAATCCCGCGGCTTGAGGAGACAAAAGAGAAGTGGAGGAACCCATGGCCTGCAAACATACCGATCAAATTAAATTCCGCACCACCGACACGCACGTCTGCGGAGAGTGTGTAAAGCTCGGCGACACCTGGGTGCACCTGCGCCTGTGCCTTTCCTGCGGACACGTAGGCTGCTGCGACTCGTCGAAAAACAAGCACGCGACCAAGCATTTTCGCGGCTCGCACCATCCCCTGATTCGCTCCATCGAGCCCGGAGAAGCCTGGGTGTGGTGCTACGTGGACCAAATGTCGCCGGGCGAACTCGACGCGGCATAAGGATTCGCCCGCTACTGAGTTCCGGCCAATTCTGTGGGGAAGGCCTCGGTGCCTTCTCGTCCGAACTCGTAGCGCAGCATCCACGCGCTCGCCACTGGATGTCCGTCCGCCTGTGCAGGCCTGAACTTCCATCCCCGCGATGACTCGAGCGCCAGCCGCGCAAAATATTTGCTCGGCCCCGGAGCCGCCAACGTAGCGTCCAAAATTTCTCCCGCAGCACTCACTTCCACCCGCACGCTCACCCGCACTCTTCCCGTGATCGTGTTGCGCGCGCCCGCCGGCACGTCGGGCACCACTTTCTGTGTAACCTCGCCGGGGACCGAGTAAGCCGCTACAGGAGCGCTAGGCGAAACCGCGTTCGCCGAAACAGGTGCAGGTGCCGGAACGGAAGGTGCTGAGGCCGCCGCGGGCGACGGCTTGGAAGCTGGCGCTTGAGCCGGAGGCGAAACTTTCGCAGGCGCCGGAGTTTGCGGCGCGGCAACCTGAGTCGCTGCGGTGGTATGACTCTCCGCAGGCGCGCTCGCCGTTTTTTGCGGTGAAGTCTGCCGCGGAGCAGTTTGCTGCTGCGTTTGAATGGGCGCTTCCGATTTCCCGCCCGTCGCCCACTTCACCACAAACGCCGCCGCCAGCAAGACGATCGCCGCCACGGTCGCAATCACAGTAAGGGACGGCGCCGCGCGCCGCGGTTCCTCCGCAACCGGCGCCGCCAGAGCGGCCGCTGGATGCAGCCAGTTTCTGATGTCCGCAATCGTGCATCGCGCCTTCGGATCCGGACGCAAACATTCGCGCGCAATTCTCCGGAACGGCTCCGGAATCGCCTGCGTCACGCCGTGCTGGATCGGATCGTAACTTTCCCGCACCTGCGCCCGCTGGCTCAGGCACCGCACCAGCGTCACGCCCACCGACCAAATATCTGAAGCCCGCCCCCCACCGCCCTTCGCCACTTCCGGCGCGTCAAACGCGTTCCGCGGACGCCCCTCGCGCCCCTCGTTCAGTCCATGCACGCTGTCCGTCGAAAGCTTCAGCTCGCTCCCCACCGCCATAATGTTCGAAGGCTTCACCCGCCCGTGCAGCAACCGCTTTTCGTGCAGATACGCCAGCGCATTGAGCAGCGGCGGCAGCATCTCCCGCACTTCCGCCGCCGTCAGCGCCCGCGCCGGCAGCACCTGCGACAAATCTTCTTCCGCATACTCCATTACTGCGTAGAGCTGCGGCGCGCCGCCAATCTCGCACTGCCCCGCCTCAAATAGCCGCAGCAAGTGCGGATGCGCCAGCTCCCCCAACGCCTTCCACTGCCCCACCTGCCGCTCCGCCGTCCCCGGTTCCGGAGAAATCAATTTGATCGCCGCCGCCCGCTGCTCTTTCCCCGGCAGCCGCGTGGCAAACACAGCGCTCCGCTCCGATCCGCCCAGCCACTTCACCAGCGGATACTTCCCATCCACAGTTTGCCCCACCCAATTTTCCCGCGCCGCAACCGTATTCATGGAATTGCCAGCTATTCTATCCCGAGTCAGGGCTGCGGCCCACGACCCACCGGTACAGGGAGGGCCAAGGTCGGGCAGCCGAGACTTGGTTGATCCGACAGCTTGGCCTGGTGCTTCTGTGTTGAAAACGCGGTTTTGATACGATTGCCGCATGAAACTCCTGCTTGCAATGGTGGCGTTGTTGTTTCTGGCCGCGGCCGAGGGTCAGACTGCACGAAAGCCCGGCAATCCCATCGAACATTTGCCGGCGAATATTGAGGTCCTCACCCACTTTGGTGAACGCGCGGACATTTCCCCCGACAATCAGCGCGTCGCCTTCATGGCGAAGAGTTTTGGCGACGCCATGGTGATTGACTTGAAGACGCGCGCCATCACTTGCCTGACCTGCAATGTGCCGGGCGCAGCTTTTCTTCGCGTGATGCATCTGGTCACGGGCGACTACTTACTGATCGGCCCCGACCACTTCGAAGATATCCAAACCAGCCGTTCGCGTGACAACGAGCTGTGGTTCTTGGGCAAAGAACCCGGAGCCAAGCCGGTCAAGCTCGGCCAAAAGATGAGCGAGGGCGCCGCCATTTCCAAGAAGACCCTGAAGATTTCATTTTCGCAGTTGCCCGCGCAAGCTCCGGATCTGGCGCCGGGAACCTCGCGCCTGATGGTGGCTGACATCGATTTATCCAGCGGCATGCCCAGGCTGATCAACAGCAAAACGGTGTATGAGAGCAAAGACCGCAGCTGCGTCCTCGAAGCCCAGGATTTTTACGATGACGACCGCAAGATGGTGTTTACCTGCTACGAACCGCACGGGCAGGCGTCGGTCATGGGGATTGATTTGCAGACGGGCGCGGTGGTCAATTTCTCGAAAGCGCCGGGCACTTACAACGAGCCGGAAGGCATTTTCCCCGATGGACTCTATACCGCCGTCGAAGGCGACCGGCAGTGCGAAGCTCTCGGAGGCGAACGCGGTTCAGGCAACATTGACATCTGGAAACTCAAGCTCGATGGAACTGGAAAAGACTTCACGCGGCTGACGCATTTCAACGACTATGAAGGTGGCAAGGCCTCCAATCCGGTGATTTCGACCGACGGCCGTTTCATGGCCTTTCAAGCCGCCAGAACCAGCGACCCCGCGGGCGTGGGTTATGGAATCTTGATTTACAGGTTCGAGAAGTAAATTATTACTCCGATACCCCTACTGCAATCGGCTTTTACTGCAGGCGCCTGCCGGCCAAAAGGCCATGCGGCCGGGTGCGCCATCCTTTCACTCACTGGGCGAAGGGCTGGGATTTTGACTTTGCTGATCCGGCTTCGTGAAAGGGCACGGCTTCAGGGGGACAGGGGTTTGAATTTGCCCATCGTCATAAACTGTCATATTATGACGGTATGGCAATGACTTCCCTGAACATCTCCCTCCCCGCCGCGCTTAAGAGCTACGTCGAGGGACAGGTAGCTTCCGGCGACTGGGGAACCCCCAGCGAATACGTCCGCGAACTCATTCGCCAGGACAAAGAGCGCCGTCTCGGCAATCTGGAGCAAGAACTGGTCGCCGCCGCCAAAGGCCCAAAGATCGAGCTCCCCATAGCCGAAATCCGCAAAAAGGGCCTGCTTTCAGCGCTACGTGAGCGAGCTCGCGCCCGGTGAAACAAGCGCGGCTTGTCCTCAGCGATGCGGCCGTCGCCGACATCTTGGAGCAGGCTGATTGGTACATCGCGCAGTCCGGCCAGCCGCTGGCCGAGCGTTGGGAGAAGGCGGTCACCTAGGCCGTCTTGCGGGTTCTCAGGAACCCCGCCGCTGGCGCTCCTTGTCGATTCCGCCCCGCAGAACTTCGGAATGTGCGGCGAACAACGATTCTAGGATTTCCGAGGCATCTTCTCTTCTATAGAGTTCGAGGCGTGGAAGTCCTTGTCCTTCGAATAGTCCACGGCGCCCGCGATTTGGAGAAATTGTTCTAGGAAGGGCTGCACCGTTCTCCCCCAAAACCTTGTCATTCCGAGCGCAGTTCGATCCTCCGTCTTACAGAGGATTGAACGCAGTCGAGGAGCCTGCTGTTTGCCGGGGATTGCCACAAGCTCGGCTGCCCCACCCTTTGCGCTTTTCAAAGGGTGGGGACCACGACCCTGGAGCTGTAGGGATTTTAACGGCCGCGTACTGAGAGCTTCGTGAAAGGGCACGGCTTCAGCCGTGCCGATACGAGCCCCGCCCCCAAAACCTTGTCATTCCGAGCGCAGTTCGATCCTCCGTCTTACGGAGGATTGAACGCAGTCGAGAGCCTGCCCTGAGCGGAGTCGAAGGGAACCCGCTGTCTGCCGGAATTGCCACAAGAGTCGGCTGCCCCACCCTTTGCGCTTTTCAAAGGGTGGGGACCACGACGCTGGAGCTGTAGGGGATTTTAACGGCCGCGTACTGAGAGCTTCGTGAAAGGGCACGGCTTCAGCCGTGCCGAGACGCGCCCCGCAGCATGTTTGCTGGCTTCAGCCGGACAGAGGTTTTGACTTTGAGGGATGCCGCGGGAAGGCTTGAAGTTTTCGCTCTACTCCCCAAACGCCATCCGCCCCAGCTTGTCTCCCAGTTGCCTGGCCTCGGCCGGGTCGTCGGAGGCGCGGAACCGCTCCGCCAGTTCAAAGAAGGCCTGCTCCTTCTGTTTGCTGGTTTCAATGCCCAGCTCGATCAGCTCCAGCAGCACCCGGTTGTCGCTCAACCGCGAGGGAATGGGACACGAAGGAAAAGGAGATGGTCGCCTACAGCCTCGTCGACATGGTCGGGCGGGCTAGCGCGGCAAATATTCTGGGAATCACGGTGAGGGAGCTGGATAAGTTGGTGGAGATTTATGAGTTGTCATAAAAGATGCCTAACCTCGTGGAGCCAGGGGCCTCGATCACATGGGCGCGAGAGATCAAAAATTTGAACAAGAAATTGCTCACGCCGACTGTGCTGGATGTAGTGCTAAAGCAGGTTAACGAGCAGCGAATTACAAACTCGAAGGACATCCGAAAGATCCGTCAGATCCTGAAGGACCCAGTTGCCAAGGATAACTTCCTGTCGGCCGACGGAACGATCGAGAGCGCGTTGCACACGCTGTCGCCGATGCCATCGAAGAAGGGGCAGGGCTTGCTCGGCGACATCGAACAGCTTTCTGAGTCTATTCAGCGGTACCCTTGGACCACATTGGCAGCGTTAAAGGGCGATCAGCAACTTCTGCGTAAGCTTGAGGAGACTGAGAAACTACTGAAGGATCTAAAGAAAACCCTCAGCCGATAGCCGCAACCCATCTTTTGTCCGAAGGATTGTTCTATAGTCCGACAAACCACCAATCGCTAACGATCCGAAAACATCGCTGTCCCCCATGCTCTCGGTCCGCGGCGGGGCGAAGGCGGTTGAGTTCTACAAGGCGGCGTTTGGCGCGGGGGAACTGTTCCGCATCGACGCGCCGGATGGAGCGGTGGTCGCCCAGCTGTCGGTGGGGGAAGCGGAATTCTGGGTGGCGGACGAGTCTCCGGAGCACGGGAATTTCAGCCCTGAGTCGTTGGGCGCTGAGTTTGGCGGACGCGCCACAGTGCGGATGGTGATGGTGGTGGCCGATCCGGATGCCGTTTTCGCAGGCGCCGTCAAAGCCGGAGCCACCGTGGTTTGGCCCGTCGCCGACCAGGAATACGGCTGGCGCGTCGGACGCGTCGCCGATCCGTTTGGACATCACTGGGAAATTGGCAAGCCTTTGACCGGCGCTTGAATCTGACGGCGAATCTTTCACCACAGAGACACAGAGCCACAGAAAAAACTTCAGAATTAACTTCGGTTTTCAGGTTGCCTCTGTGTCTCTGTGGTGAATTGCGTTTCGCGGGTTTCAGACTCAAACTCTTGTGATATAGACTCTCAGCTTGTTTGAGTCGGTTGGCAGGGAATCTGTTTTCCATGGGCCACGCTTACATCTGCGATGCGATTCGCACGCCGTTTGGGCGGTATGGCGGAGCGCTGTCGTCGGTGCGGACCGATGATCTGGCGGCGCTTCCGCTCAAGGCGTCTGATGGAGCGCAATCCGAAAGTGGATTGGGGCGCGCTCGACGACGTGATTTACGGATGCGCCAATCAGGCGGGCGAGGACAATCGCAACGTGGCGCGGATGGCGTTGCTGCTGGCCGGATTGCCGAAAGAAGTTTCCGGCGCGACCGTAAACCGATTATGCGGATCGAGCATGGAAGCGGTGTCGGTGGCGGCGCGGGCGATCAAATCCGGCGAGGCCGAGTTGGTGATTGCGGGCGGCGTGGAGAGCATGTCGCGGGCGCCGTTCGTGATGGCCAAGGCCGAGGCGGCATTTTCGCGGTCGGCAAAGATTGAAGACACGACCATCGGATGGCGATTTGTGAATCCGGCGATGAAGGCGAAGTACGGGACCGACTCGATGCCGGAGACGGCCGAGAACGTAGCCGAAGAATGGCACATCTCGCGCGAAGATCAGGACGCGTTTGCTCTGCGAAGCCAGCAGCGCGCGGCAGAGGCGATGCGAGCGGGCCGTCTGGCGGAAGAAATCGTGCCGGTGACGATTGCCGGGAAGGGCGATCCGCAAGTGGTTTCGCAGGACGAGCAGCCGCGTCCGGATACGACGCTCGAAGCGCTGGCCAAACTGAAACCCATCGTGAAGCCGAATGGAACGCGTGACGGCGGGGAATGCGTCGAGCATCAACGACGGCGCGTGCGCTTTGCTGACTTGCGTCTGAGGCGGCAGCTTCGAAATACGGCCTCACGCCGCGTGCGCGCGTGGTTACATCCGCGGCGACTGGAGTCTTGCCGCGGGTGATGGGGATCGGCCCGGTTCCGGCCGTGCGCAAAGTCCTGGCCAAGGCGGGACTCAAGCTCTCCGACATGAATGTGATCGAACTGAACGAAGCATTCGCCGCACAGGCGCTCGCCGTTCTGCGCGATCTAGGTTTGCCCGACGACGCCGCGCACGTGAATCCGAACGGCGGCGCGATTGCGATCGGACATCCCTTGGGCGCGAGCGGCGGGCGGCTGGTGTTGACGGCAGTGAATCAGTTGCAGCGCAGCGGCGGACGGTATGCGCTGTGCACCATGTGCATCGGCGTAGGGCAGGGAATCGCGGTGATTCTGGAACGGGTGTAGAGGCTTCTTCGCGGAGTCGAGTTCACGTGAATAACGATCCGGGCCAAGTCGCGCTGCCGAATTCCCGAGACAAAATATGCGCCGCCACCGCGCGCGCCATCAAGAAAGTCGGTCTCTTCTCTTTTGTGTTCGTGATGTACTCCTACAACACCGCCGGGCCCTTTGGCCTGGAAGATCAGATACGCACCTCCGGGCCGGGGATGGCGCTGCTGTATCAGATCTTCATTCCGTTTTTCTGGTGCATCCCGATTTCGCTGGTCGCGGCCGAACTCACCACCGCCATGCCGGTCGAAGGCGGCTTCTATCGCTGGACTCGCGAAGCCTTCGGAGATTTCTGGGGATTTCTCGCCGGATGGTGGAACTGGTCTGCTTCGTTTCTGCTCGGCGGCGCGTATGCCGTCCTGTTCACCGACTACATTGCTCGTTATATTCCGCACCTTTCGCCGCTCGGTCATTATCTGATGTCGGTCGGCGTGATCGCACTCATCGCTTACGTGAACATACGCGGCATCCGGTTGGTGGGCAGAATCGCCACCGTGCTTGAGATTGCCATTCTGGCGGTGGTTCTGCTGATGTGCATCGTCAGCGTCAGAATGTGGCACAGCAATCCTTTTGTGCCGCTGGTTCCGCCGCACCAGCCGTTCTTTCAGGTCTTTGGAGTTGGCTTTGCGTTCGGGCTGTGGCTCTACGCCGGATACGAACAGATTTCATCCGTCGCCGAGGAAGTGGAGAACCCGCAGCGAAATTATCCGCGCGCGCTGGCCTGGGTGGTGCCGCTTTCGATCGCGACCTACGTTTTGCCGACGGCCTGCGTCCTGGCGTCGGTGGGCGAGATGGCAGGATTGGCGCGACGGATCTTTTCTCCGAAGCCGCCGGAATCATCGGCGGTCCCTGGCTCGGCCTCGCCATGACCCTGGCCGCCGCGACTGATGGCGCTTTCCATCCTGAACAGCACCGTCCTCAGCACCACCCGCATGCCTTCGCCATGGCCGAGGATGGTTACTTTCCCTCCACGCTGGCCAAAACTCATTCCCGATTCGGAACGCCGTGGCTTGCGATCGTGCTCTCGTCAGTCGTGTATTGCCTGGTGGCTTGGCACAGCCTGTCGCAATTGATTTCGGTTTACATCTGGCTGCGCATCGCGACGTCACGATCCTGACCGTGCTCTCGGCATGGCAATTTCGCCGCAAGCGACCCGACATGCCGCGGGCATTTCGCATTCCGTGGGGAAACACTGGTCTGGCCTATGCGGTGATTGCTCCGCTGCTGATGAGCGCGATCGCGATGATCGTCCGATGTTTTCGCACGCGCCAGCGGACAGGTTTGCGGTGAAGTGGGGGCCGGTCGTGCTGCTGCTGGGGCCGATTGCGTACCTTCTATTTCGCTGGACGCGCAAAGATGGGAGCTGAACGATCAGCTAGATCCAGTCGAGGACCTTGTAGTAAGCGCCGGCGAAAGGCAGAAACCACGGCCTCCCGCTGTAAAGTCCAAGCGGCGCGCCGGGGAAGGGAATCGCTGCGTAGGGAATTTCGTCGCTGCTGCCGCAGATTTTCTCCGCCACCTTTGCTCCGAGAAACGTAGCCATCGCGACTCCGTGCCCCGCGTATCCGAGCGCGTAGTGAATGCCGTCGAGTTGCCCTGCGTGCGGCATGGTGTCGAAGCAGAAATCCACAGTCCCGCCCCAGGCGTGTTCGACTTTCGTGTCCCTCAATTGGGGATAGACTTCGATCATCCCTCGCCGCAGAATTTCCGCGCTGCGGCGGATCGTGTTCTTGGTCTCCGGAAAGAAACGCCGCCCGTCCGCCGAACAGCATGCGATTGTCCGGCGTGAGGCGATAGTAATAAAGGAAGTGCTTGGAATCGTAGATCATCCGATTGCGCGGGCTGAGTTCCTTGGCCAGCGCATCCGGCAGTGGCTCGGTCGTGATGATGTAAGAACCAATGGGGATAATCTTCTTCCGCAGCGCCGGCGTCGCGGAAGACGTGTAGCCGCTGGTTGCCACCAGAACATCGCGCGCGAAAATGCTTCCGCGGGAAGTCTGTGATCTCGAATCCTGCCGACGCCGTTTTGCGATGTCTTTGAAATTTCCTGAACCCGCGCGTTCTCGTAAATCAACGCCCCGGCTTTGAGCGCGGCGCTGGCCAGTCCCGAAACATAGCGAGCAGGATTCACTCCCGCGCTGGTCTCATCCACCATGCCGCCAAAGTAAATGCTGGAGCCGATCTCGGAGGGCAGCTCGCTGCGCGGGACAATCCGCAGCTCGATGACTGAACTCCCTGGCGATCGACCTCCGCCGAGCGCGCGTAGGAATCGAAGTGCGATTGCTTGCAGGCGACTTCCAGATGTCCGCAGCGCGAAAAATCACAGGCGATATTTTCTTCGCGGACAATCTGCTCGACCAGATCAATCGAAGCCAGTGAATCCGCATACATGCGGCGGGTCAGCTCCATGCCGTAACGCTTGGACAAAGTCCCGACATCCAGCTTCATTCCGGTCAGGACCATGCCGCCGTTGCGGGAGCTGGCGCCCCATCCGATGGTGTTGGCTTCAAGCACGGCGACCTTCGACGCCGCGCTTGGCGAGAGTGCGAGCGGCGGAGAGGCCGGTATAACCCGCGCCGATTACGACAACATCGAGCTCGATCAGGAAGTTCACCCGCGGTCGCCAGCGGGCATTGTGGGCCGTGGTCAGCCAGTAATTTGATTCTTGAAAGTCAGTGGCCATGGCCGCGGCTCAGGAACCGCTCTGCAGTCAGCGACCGCAGTTTCTCCGCCGCTAGCTTCAGGCGTGATGTCGCGCTGCGGATTGCCCAGCATTTCGAATCCGACCATAAATTTCCGCACCGTGGCCGAGCGCAGCAGTGGCGGAAAAAATGCGCGTGAAAATGCCACTCCGGATGTGCGCTTCCGTCGCTGGGGGATTGATGAAATCCCATGGAGTAAGGGAAACGGAACGTCGAACACGCGATCGTAGGTGCTTACTACCTGTTTCAAGATCGCGCTCAACTGCGCGACTTCAGTCGCCGCTGAATTCCGGAAACGATCCCAAAGTGCCGTCGGCTGCACAACAGAACCTCAAACGGCCACACCGCCCAGAAGGGAACCATCGCTACAAAGCCGTCGTTGCTGCAGACGACGCGAGCTCGCCTGGCTTTGCTCCAGCGCGACGTAGTCGCAAAGCAGGCAGCTTCCATGCTCGGCGCAGATACTTGCGCTGGCGCCTCGAGTTCGCGCGCCGGTTGCTCGGGAATCGATGCTGTTGCCCAAATCTGGCAATGCGGATGCGGATTACTCGCGCCCATCATCTCGCCGCGGTTCTCGAAAATCTGCACGTGATTGATTTCGGGCATCGCCGCAAGCTCCGCGAATTGCGAAGTCCATGTCCGGACCACTTCTTCGATCTCCGGCCACGCTCATGCTGGAAAGCGTCAGATCGTGACGCGGCGAAAAGCACATCACGCGGCAAATGCCCGGCTCGCCCTCGGCCACCAGCAAGCCCTTATTCCCGAACATCAAGGCGGCCGCGGGGCGCGTCTTTTTTCAGCGCGGCGAAATCATTCTCAAACACAAACGTCGACGTATATTTCGGGTTCCGCACCCCGCCCGCGCGTTCGTTCCCCGGACACAGATAGCAGGTCGGATCATACTGCGGCCGCTGCGGCCGGCGGCACCTTCTCAACCGCGCCCTGCCACGGACGCTGCGTGCGATGCGGCGACACCAGCACCCACTCGCCGGTGAGCGCATTGAAGCCGCCGGTGCGATTGTTCGTTCAAGCTTCAATTCCAAGTTGATTCACCCTGCATCGATGCCGCCTCGAGATCGTCATCCAAAAGACGGATTGACGCATTGCCCAAGCTGGACTTTATGTTCTCTCACAACCTGTATCTCATTACAATAGCGTGACCGCTGCGGAGACGGAGTTCCAAGCCGCGCGGCGAACCAAGGTGTCGGGAGTGTCGAATTGTCCAAGATGACAGTGCCGAACTGACCGAGCGCTTTCAAAAAGAATTTGACGCCGACGCCACGGATTTTCAGCGCTCCCGGCCGCGTCAACCTGATCGGCGAGCACACCGATTACAACGATGGATTCGTCCTGCCCACCGCGATCGGTTTCTATACCCGAATCGCAGTTTCCCCGCGCGACGACACCAAGCTGCTTCTCAGCTCAACCGAGTTTCCGGAGACCTTCGAATCCGATGTAACCCGCCTGCCCCGGCAGAAGCTTGGCGCCTGGAGTGACTACGTTCTGGGGGTGGCGCAAGCCCTGATCCAGGAAGGCTGCGCTTTTCGCGGCGCCAATCTGATGGTCCACGGCGAAGTGCCCATGGGCGCGGGGCTCAGCTCCTCGGCCGCGCTTGAAGTCGCCAGCGCTCTTGCCCTATTGAGCCTGACGGGTGGCTCATTGCCGCTGAAGAGCATCGCAAGACTCTGCCGGGCCGCCGAAAACAATTTCGTAGGCGCGCGCGTCGGCATCATGGACCAGTTCGTCTCCTGCTTCGGCAAAGAAGGTCACGCCCTGTGCCTGGATTGCCGCTCGCTCGATTTCGAACTCGTTCCCGTCCCAGAGACGGTCAAGTTCGTCGATCTGCAACACCATGGTCAAGCACCAGAATTCCAGCGGCGAATACAATCGCCGCCGCGCCGAGTGCGAGCAAGGGGTGCTGATCCTCTCCGCGTTTTATCCCGGCATCAAGGCCTTGCGTGACGTCACTCCCGAGCAGCTCGCCGCCCACGCCGATGATCTGTCTCCCGTGATCTACAAACGCTGCCAGCACGTCGTAGAAGAAAACGCCCGCGTGCTCGAGACGGTCGAAAGCCTTCCGCAGCGGAGACCTGGCCCGCGTCGGCAGCCTGATGCGAGATTCCCATCGCAGCCTGCGCGATCTCTACGAAGTGAGTTGCCGCGAGCTGGACCTCATGGTCGAAGTCGGCGCAAGGGCTTCCCGGATTCTACGGCGGCCGCATGACCGGCGGCGGTTTTGGCGGCTGCACCGTCAATCTGGTGGAGTCAGGTCAGGCCGAAGTCTTTCGCCCAGCAGATCGCCGAGCGTTATCGGCAAAAGACTGGAATTTCTCCCGACACGTTATATCTGTTCTCCAGCTAACGGCGCCGGAGCGGCGCTGAGATCTCGGCGTGAAGACCAGATTGATCCATTCGCTAACGAATCTAAATCGAATTAGACGAAGGTAAACGTTTACAAAACATTAACAATGGGTGATAATGCAGCGGTTCGCGCGCATCGTGGAAAGCCTCCTTCGCCGCTTCCGGCCGGGAGGCAACGAAATCTAATACGGAGGTAGCGAGAATGAGAGCTCGGTATTCTCGTGCTTGCACTTATGACCATCGTCGGCAGAAGTTCAAGGCCAGGTCACCAAACGTCTTTTGGCAAGATGCGGACGGCACTCCCGTCGATATCTACACCCTGAAGAGCGACGCCCTCGAGGCGCGAATCATTACCTACGGCGGCATCGTTCACTCCGCTGAAAGTGCCCGACAAGAACGGCAACGTCGCCGATGTCGTTCTCGGCTTCGACACGCTCGACGAATACGTCAATGGCAACAAGAGCCATACTTCGGCGCTCTCATTGGGCGCTACGGGAATCGCATCGCGGCGGCAAATTTCAACTGGATGGCAAGACTATTCAACTACGCCGTTGAACGACGGCCCCGACCCGGCCATCCAGTAAACACGCTGCACGGCGGCCCCAAAGGCTTCGACAAGGTGGTGTGGACGGGCAAAACAATTCCGCACGGAGTCGAGCTGACCTAGTCAGTCCCGACGGCGATGAAGGATTTCCCGGCACGCTGACGGCCGTGGTGCGCTACACGCTGGTCGGCAAAGAACCTGAAAATTGAGTACTCCGCCACCACCGACAAAGATACAGTCGTCAATCTGACCAATCATTCCTATTTCAATTTGAAGGGGCAGGGGAAGGCGACATTCTGAAAAACGAATTGCAAGTCAATGCCAGCCACTACACGCCGGTGGATGCGAACTCGATTCCTACTGGGGAGTTGGCGCCGGTTGAAGGTACGCCATTCGATTTCCGCAAACCGACCGCCATCGGTGCGCGCATCGACGAGTGACAACGATCAGATCGAAGAAGGGCCACGGTTACGACCACAACTGGGTGCTCGATAGCGGCGCGCGGGCAAGTCGGCGCAATGCGGCAGAAGTTTATGAGCCAACCAGCGGCCGCGTGATGCAAGTCATCACCGACCAGCCGGGAGTCCAGTTCTATACCGGAAACTTCCTGGACGGAAGCATCACCGGAAAAGACGGGAAAGTTTATCAGCGTCGCTAGGCGCTGTGCCTGGAGACGCAGCACTTCCCGGATTCGCCGAATCATCCGAAATTTCCGACCACCGAGCTGAAGCCGGGAGAAAAGTACCACACGGTTACCGATCTACCGATTTTCAGCCCGCTAACGGGATGAGAGTGCGAGAATCGCGATACGGTTGCGGAAAACTACGTGCTTCCAGCAGCGCTAACCATGTCGATAGCGGAATAACTCGAAGCTTCGCTTGCGCAACTGCGCGCGGAAGTTCTCGAAGCCAATCTGGAATTGGTCCGCCGCGGGCTGGTGCTTTACACCTTCGGCAACGCCAGCGGCATCCTGCGCGACGAGGGTCTGGTGGTCATCAAGCCCAGCGGCGTTCCCTACGAGAAGAATGAAGCCGGAGCATCTGGTGGTCACCGATCTCGACGGCAAAGATTGTAGAAGGTGACCTGCGCTCCGTCGTCCGATCTTCCAACTCACCTTGTTCTCTACAAAGCGTTCGCCGAAATCGGCGGCGTGGTTCACACGCATTCCGAATATGCGACCGCCTGGGCGCAAGCGCGCCGCGAGATTCCCTGTTTCGGCACCACCCACGCGGATTATTTTCACGGCCCCGTCCCGGTCACCGATCCGCATGCCCGACCACGAAATCGCAGGCGAATACGAGGAGAACACCGGCGTTGCCATTCATGCGCGCATTTCGCGACCGCAGTCCCTCCGCGCTCCCGGGAGTCCTGGTCGCGAACCACGGCCCGTTCACCTGGGGTAAAGATGTAGCAACCGCCGCGCACAACGCCGTCATTCTTGAAGCCCTCGCCCGCACCGCATACTTCACTTCCACATTGAATCCGCAGGCCAGTCCGATCGGGAAATCGCTCCACGACCGGCACTACCTGCGCAAGCACGGCAGCAACTCCTATTACGGTCAAACAAAGGAAGGCAAATGAGACCACTGTTCGCGATGGTATGAGCAAGAACGCTGGTGCATCTCTCGGGCAGTAGACTACGCGATCGTCGCGTTCTATTTCGGCCTGGTCCTGGCGATCGGCTGGTACCTGAAAGGCCGCGCCAACACCGGCGAAGACTTCTTCATGGCCGGACGCGAAATGACCGCCTGGGTCGCCGGCCTGAGCTTCCTTTCCGCCAACCTGGGCGCGCTCGAACTGATGGGCTGGGCGGGCTCGGCCTATCAGTACGGCATTCTGGCCACGCACTGGTACTGGGTCGGCGCCATTCCGGCGATGCTGTTTCTCGCCCTGGTCATGATGCCGTTCTACTACATCTCCAAGACCCATTCGGTTCCGGGATATTTGAAATTGCGTTTCGGTGAACCGGCTCGTGCAGTCTCCGCGGTTTCGTTCGCCTTCATGACCGTGCTGATGAGCGGCGTCAACATGTTCGCCATGGCCAAGGTCATGCAGATCGTCCTGGGCTGGGACATCAACTTCAGCATCTGGGTCTCGTCCCTGACCGTCGCAATCTACGTTTCGCTCGGCGGATTGCGCTCCGCCATCTTCAATGAAGTCTTGCAGTTCTTCTTGATCTGGGCGGGTGCGCTCCTCATTCCGATTCTTGGCCTCTACGAGGCCGGCGGCTGGGGCAACCTGAAGATTCAGATTGCGCAGCGGACGTCGGAACAGTACGTCCATCTCTGGTCCGGCCTCGGTCACTTCAGCACCAATCCCATGGGCATTCATTGGACGGGCATCGTCTTTGGTCTGGGTGCCGTCCTCTCGATGGGCTACTGGACCACGGATTTCCTTGTCGTCCAGCGCATTCTCGCCGCCAAAGACATTCGCAGCGCGGAAATGGCTCCCATCATCGGCGCAGGCTTCAAGATGATGGTTCCGTTCATCGTCATCCTCCCCGGTTTGCTGGGACTTGCGGTTCTGCCCATGAAGCTGGTCCCGGAGTCGATGGCCGTCAACGGCGCACACAGCTACAACGACGTTCTACCGCTGATGCTGGCGCGCTACTGCGGTCCGGGATTGTTGGGCCTCGGCATCACCGCTCTGATCGCCGGATTCATGTCCGGCATGGCGGGCAACGTCAGCGCGTTCACCACCGTGTGGACGTATGACATCTACCGCCCGCTGATCAACAGCAAAGGCAGCGATCACCACTACGTGAACATGGGCCGCTGGACGACCATCATCGGCGTTCTCATCAGCATCGGCACCGCGTACCTGGTCATGCAGTTCGCCAGCATCATGGACTACGTGCAGGCGCTGTTCAGCTTCTTCATCGCCCCGCTATTCGGAACGGTGATTCTCGGAATGCTCTGGAAGCGGGCCACAGGCCCCGGCGGCTTCTGGGGTCTGCTATGCGGCACGCTTTCCTCCATCAGCATGTGGGCATGGGTGAAGGTTGATCCCACGGCGCTGCGCTACGTAGCGCTCTCACCCGATGCCAAAGCCCTGGCGCAGGACATGTACCAGGCGCTGTGGTCGTTCATCGTGTGCGTGACCGTCACGGTTGTGGTGAGCTTGGCAACCAAGCCCAAACCTGTTTCCGAACTGGCAGGTCTGGTCTATGGGGAGACCGAAATTCCATCGGTCGGTGACGTGCCCATCTACCAAAAGCCGCTTTTCTGGGCGGCCATCGTGGTTGTGGTCTTCTTTATTCTCAACATCATCTTCTGGTAGACGGAGGCGATACAATGGTTTCGATCTGGTTCTTTATCGGGATTTCACTCTTGGTGAACGGCGCGCTGATTCTGGCTGCAGGGCTCTATCAACTCATGAATCCGCCCGCCGAAACCACCATCGTGCTGTACAACCTCCACGCCAACGTCTGGTGGGGCGCGGTGTTGTTTGTGGTGGGATTGATTTACACCGTTGCGTGCCCGCCCGCGCGGCAGCCACAGCGCATAACGACTCGGAAATCGGGGAATCTATGTCAGCCAAGAAAATGACCATGGGCGTGATCGTGGGCAATCGTGGATTCTTCCCCGACCACCTCGCCAAGAGCGGTCGCGAAGAAATCCTGCGCGTGCTCGCGGCGGCGGGCATCGATGCCGTCGCGCTCACTCCCGAAGAAAGCAAGTACGGCGCGGTCGAAACCCGCGAAGAATCCCGCCGCTGCGCCGATTTATTCAAGAAGAACCGTGACCGCATTGACGGCATCATCGTCACGCTGCCGAATTTCGGCGAAGAGCGCGCCATCGCCGACACGCTCCGCCTCGCCGACCTCCGCGTCCCGGTCCTGATTCAGGCCACGCCCGACGATCGCACCAAGATGACCATCGCCTTCCGCCGCGACAGCTTTTGCGGAAAGATGTCGGCCTGCAACAACCTGCGCCAATACGGAATTCCTTACTCGATTACGACTCTTCACACCGAAAGCCCCGACTCGCCAGAGTTCGCGAAAGACCTGCAATGGTTCGCCGGAGTCTGCCGCGTGGTAAACGGATTCCGCAACCTTCGCGTGGGCGCAATCGGCGCCCGGCCCACGGCGTTCAATACTGTTCGCTATAGCGAAAAGATTCTCGAAGCTAACAGGATTTCGATTGAAACTCTCGATCTCTCTGAAGTCCTCGGCCGGATCGATCGCATGAAAGACTCGGATGACCTGGCCCAGGCCAAGCTGGCAGCGATCCAGAAGTATGTTGACTCCAAAGACGTCCCGGCGACGGCCTTGATGAAAATGGCGAAGCTCGGCGCTGTCATCGATCAATGGATGGCCGCGACCGAAGTCGCCATTAGCGCCGTCCAATGTTGGACTTCGCTGGAAGAAAACTTTGGCGTCGTTCCGTGCACCATCATGAGCATGATGAGCGAGCAACTATTCTCCAGCGCCTGCGAAGTGGACATCGCCGGAGTCCTCGGCATGCACGCACTGCAACTGGCGTCAGGCACGCCATCTGCTCTGCTCGACTGGAACAACAACTACGGCACCGATCCCAACAAAGCCGTCTGTTTCCACTGCGCCAACCTCCCCAAGCATTTCTTCCGCTCTTTCAAGATGGATTTCCAGGAAATCATCGCCGGGACCGTGGGCAAGGAGAACACCTACGGCACGGTCGTAGGCCTCATCAAACCAGAGAGAGATGAGCTTCGCCCGTTTCTCCACCGACGACACCGCAGGCAAAATGCGCGGCTACGTTGGTGAAGGCCGCTTCACCGACGACCCGTTGAACACTTTCGGTGGCGCGGGTGTGGTAGAAATTCCGAAGATGCAGAAGCTGCTCCACTACATCTGCGAAAACGGCTTCGAGCACCACGTGGCGGCGAATCTCTCCAGCGTCGGTTCGGCGGTGCACGAAGCCGCGACCCGCTATCTGGGCTGGGACATGTACTGGCACGAGTCTCCCGCCGAGGCCAGCTGATGGCGGTGGTCGCCGGAGTGGACTTCGGCACTCTCAGCGTCCGCGTCTCCATCGTGGACAGCGAGCGCGGCATGCTGGCCTCCGCGGTTTCTGAGTATCCCCTGCATCGCAAGCGCGAAGACCCTGAATACGCTACGCAGTCGCATGACGACCACATGCGCGCGTTGGCCTGCCGCGACTCGCGAGGCGGTCAAGCAGGCGGGAATTTCCGGCGACCAAATCGCATCCATCGCCCTTGACACCACCGGCTCCTCGGTCATTCCTGTCGACAAGAATCTTCAGCCGCTCGGCGAATACTATCTCTGGTGCGACCACCGCGCCAAAGGCGAAGCCGATGAAATTACTCGCGCCGCGCACCAGCGAGAAGCTAGAAGCCATTGAATGGTGCGGCGGCGTCTATTCCTCCGAGTGGGGGTTTTCGAAACTCCTGCACTGGCTGCGGCACAATCCCGACCAGCGCCCAAACTTCGACAGCGCCTTCGAGCATTGCGACATGGTCGCCGCTACGCTTTGCGGCATCACCGATCCGAAGAAAGTAAAACGCAGCATCTGCGCCATGGGCCACAAGTGGATGTGGAACGCCAAGCTCGGTGGCCTGCCGCCGGAAGATTTCCTGGTCAAGGTTGATCCTCTGCTTGCAGGCGTCCGCGCCAAACTCGACGGCGAATATTCTACTTCAGATCGAATCGCCGGAACTCTATCGCCTCTCTGGGCCGAGAAGCTCGGCCTGAAAGCAGGCATCCCCATCCCCGTCGGCGCCTTCGATGCCCACTGGGACGCCATCGGCGCCGGCTGCCGCACTGACGACATGGTGAACGTCGTCGGCACTTCGACTTGCATTATCGGAATCACGCCCTCGCCGAACCTCGTTCCCGGCGTCTGCGGCGTAGTGCAGGGAAGCGTTCACCCTCAGCGCGCTGGAATTGAAGCCGGCCTCTCCGCCGTAGGAGACATTTTCAACGCCATCGCCGCCCGTGCCGGGACCGACGTTGCGTCGCTCAGCAAGGGATTGGAAAATTATCGCGCCGGGCAAACCGGCCTGCTGCGCATGACCTGGGACAACGGCGACCGCACCGTCCTGGTGAATCCCAACCTCCGCGGCATCACCCTGGGATGGAACCTGCAAAGTACCGCGCAGGATGAATTGTTCGCCGCCATCGAGGGCACCGCGCTCCACACCCGTGTAATCTTCGAGCGCATGGAGAGCAGCGGGGTCCAGGTGAAGCGCGTAATCAACGCCGGAGGAATTCCTCAGAAGAACGACGTCCTGAATCGCGTGTACGCCAATGTACTCGGCCGCCCGGTGCTGGTACCAACCAAAAGCGTCACCAGCCTCGGCTCCGCCATCTTCGCCTTCCTCGCCGCAGGAACGTTCAAGACTGTCGAAGAAGCGCAAGATAAGATCTGCCCGCCGCACCGCGGGTATGACCCCGACCCCGCCGAACATCGCGTGTACGACGAACTTTACCGCCTGTTCAGTCGCCTGTATTTCGCGTTCGGCAAGAATGCCGGCGACATGGGCGACGTGCTACCCGCGCTGATTCGCATTTCGGAGACTCGCCACAAAGCCTAGATCGGCTCTGCGATCTCCTCGCATCCTTTGCGTTCTTTGCGGTTAAATGCTTTCCGCTTCGGTGGCCAAAGATCTTAACCGCAAAGTCCGCGAAGATGGCGCAAAGGTCGCGAAGTCAAACTATTTTGCCTTAGCCTCGTACACGGCGCGGGCCTTTTGCAGCAGATCAAGGACAGCAGTCTTTTCCGCCGCGGTATTCCAGTTCGTGTTTGCTTCGGTGGAATGCACCATCCGATCAATCCAAGCCAAAAAATACTGCGCATCCTCGGGAGACTTCAGATCCGATCCCGCCACGGTCACATAAACCGCACTGGTTGCCGCGTAAGGGAAAGCGTCCAGCACCGGCATTTCCGACTGGTTTGCCAATGCGCGCAGCAGGCACCATCCGCTGCCGGAAAGCGGAATTACTCCGTCAACATTGGCCCGCTCTCGCTCCGCATCCAGTTTCAACTCACGCACGACTTTGCCATTGCAAACCACCTGCAAGTGGTCCACCGGCACGATGGAACGGAGCCATGCGGTGAACCTGATCTCATGCGCACCCGCAGGAATCTGCAGTTCATCCCCCGGGAGTTTTCCCTTCAACCTGAACCCAAGCAACGGGCCGTTGGTTGCGAAGGTGTGTCCGTGCTTCAACGAATCCAACCACGGCCCATGCGCAATTTTCCCCTCCGGTACGCGCACATAGACCCGGTTCAAACCCACCGGCCCACGCAGCGAAGCCAGATTCGCCATGGCATCCGTGCCTGCTGCCGCCGGCACGTGGAACCCAAGATTCAGCAGCCGATACCACACTGACGTTGTCGCCAGATGATCGCTGAATCCCAGCACTTCGAGGTAATCGACCTTCCCCAGTGCGACGTCAACCGGCAGAGCATGACGCAGGTCTGGATTCTTCCCAGGATCGGGAGTTTCGTCGTACGGATGTACATAGCCGGCCAGCGCGTGTTGTTCATGGGCGAGGTCTATGACAGTCGAATTCGGCGGAAACGCGCTCGCGGCCGCTGTATTCGAGTACCCGGCGTACCCGGGCAGCAGCCAATGATCTTCCAGATTCAGCAGCCCGATGTGTCCCCAATAACTGGTATGAAATTCTTGCCCGTGAAAAAGCAGGGTGCTGGCGGTGGAAGCCGGATCGGCCGCGCCTCCCCGAAAATAGCCGATGTCCGGAACTCGCTGCTCTTTGTTCACGATCAGGTTCTCGACGATGGCGAGGTTTTCCGATTCCGCCTGCTGGATCATGTGCTGCGGCGTATTGCGGTACTCACCTCCATAGTTCATGTGGACATGGACGTCTCCACTCACCCAGCGGAAGCCGGGATCGCGAGGAACATCGAGGGCTCGCAATTGTAAGCGGACCCTCACTTCCTCGCCGGCTTTCGCTTCAACCGTTTGCTCTTTCACGCGATATTCGAATCCCTTCATCGCCAGCACCCGAATCCGCCCGGCTGGCACGGTGACTATGTCACTGCCCTGGCTCTCGAAATAGTGCGCCTCAAAGCGCTGCGCGCCACGGACGAAGCTGTCGTCAGCCTGCATCCAAGCGTCATCCGGCCCATACGCGCGCCCATCCTCACCTGTCAGAAAAATACGGGCAGGCGTGGTCTGACCCTGCGGATCAAGCACGGTAATTACGATTCGGGCAGTCGGTCTCAGATATTGCTTATTCTTAGTCGCGAACTGCGTCTGTTTGCCGCCCGGCAGATCGAGGGTCCACAGAGAAGTGTTTCCCGTGCGGTTGGAAATAAATGCGATCCGCTTCCCGTCCGGAGACCAGCGCGGATTGATGTTGTCGTAATCCCCGTAGGTTAGTTGGAAAGTGTCGCCGCCGTCGGCGGGCATAATCCAGAGCTGATGCCACTGCCGCCCCAGATAGGACGCGTAGACCATGCGCTTTCCCTCGGGAGAAAATTCCGGACGCGCCTTCCAATTTGTCTCTTCGTAGTGGATATCTCGCGCCGGTTCGTCACTAGCGACCTTCCGGCGCCAGAACCCGCCCGTGCCATAAAGATGTCCGCGATTCGAAACGTAGAGGATTTCTGTCCCGTCGCGCGACCAGCTCGGACTGATCTCGGTATCGAACTCGCTGTAGTAGTAACGCGGGAGCGGGCTTCTATCCTCGCCGGTTAGGCGCTGGACATTCGAGAGTTCGCCATTGGAAAAATCGGCGGTGAAGATATGAAAACGCTTGTTGTATGAAGTGGAGACAAACACGATCCGCTTTCCGTCCGGCGAAAATCTCGGCTCTACATTCACTGCGCCCGTAGATGTCAGTTGGCGCGTGCGCATGGTTTGCAGGTCAAGGGCCCAGAGTTCCATGGCGTCCGCAGCGTAGGACACATACACAACCCACCGCCCATCTGGAGAACACTCGGGTTGGTAGTCGTACCCGGCCCCGGAAGTGAGCTGCTGCGCTGTCTCGGTGCCAACTTGTTGCCGCCACAGCGATCCCGCCATCGAAAACACGAGTGTCCGCGAATCCGGCATCCATGCGGCGGAGCTGGGTCCCGTCGTCAGTTGAGGCAGATACATCTCGCGGAAGTAGTAAGGCTCGGGGAGATCAATTTGCCCCAGCACCGGCTCGCGTGTGGCGCTCCGTGGTTCCTGTGCGCGCACCGTTTGCAGCAATAGCAAGCCGCCCGCCAGCGCGAAGACGCACGACGCTAGACAGGATGCTGCCCGTCTTGATGAGGTGGCTTTCAATTGTCTAGATCGTCGAACTCAATCAATCGCCGGTCGTCAGAGTCTTTAGGAGCCGATAGTAGAAGTCCATGCCCCGGTAAAAGGATTCCACCCCAACCCGCTCGTCCCGGCCATGCTCACGGTCATCATTACGATCCACCGCAACGCCTGCCACCTGATAAGTCGGCATCCCCGCCGCGCTGGTATAGATCCCATCCGAGGCGCCGCGGGCCATGGTCGGAATCACCGGCGTTCCCGGCCACATCTCGCCGGCGATTTTCTCGACAGCGCCGAGCACGTCCTGCCGCAAGGGCTGACCGGCAAACATGGGCGTGGTGGGGACCGATTCCGAAATCTCAAAGGAGTCACTCACATAGTGCACTGCGATGGCCGGATCATCCAGCACCCGCACTAGCGTTTCCCGTATTTCCTGTCTCGAGTGCCCGGGCAACAGCCGGCAATTCACAATCGCTTCCGCGCGCTGGGGCAGGGCGTTGTTCGCGTGGCCGGCATTCAGTCGTGTCGCTACGCAGGTCGTGCGCATGGTGGCATTATCGTTTACGTCCTGGGAAAGTCGCGCCGCCGCAGCCGGGTCAGGCGGATTGGCCAGGATCGCCTTCATGTCGGCCGCGCGCTGGCCGGTTTCCCCCTTCGCCATTCGCTCATAGTACGCCCGTGTGACCTCATTCAATTCCACCGGAAACTGAAATTGCTGCAAACGCACCAGTCCATTGGCCAGCTGATAAATGGCATTCCGTGGCGTTGGGAGCGAACTGTGTCCTCCCGAGTCGGTCACCACCACTTGATAATCAGAATACGTTTTCTCCGCGCCCTGGACTTCGACCACCACCGCCTTTCCCCGTTCGGTCCAAACCGTGACGTCATCCGTATTGAGCACAAACTCTGCGTCAATCAATTCGCGATGGTTCTTGAGCAGCCAATCGACGCCGTTCGACTTGCCGCCTTCCTCGTCCGCCGTGAGGGCCAGAATGATGTCGCGGTCCGGAATGAAACCCTCCTTCTTCATCCGGATCAGCGTCGTTACCATGATGGCGTCGCCGTCCTTCATGTCCTCGGTGCCGCGCCCGTAGAAGTAGCCGTCTTTTTCGACGAATTGAAACGGGTCCAAACTCCAGTCCTCGCGCCGTGCTTCCACCACGTCGAGATGCCCGATCAACAGCACCGGCTTGCGGTTCCCCGATCCATGCAAGCGAACCACCATGTTCTTCTTGCGCTCGTTGGGTCCCAGGACGTGAATGTCGCTTTCCGCAAAACCCGCATCACGAAAGCGCTGCGCCATGGCCTCGGCCGCCGTGGTCACATTTCCCACAGAATCGGTGGTGTTGATCTCAATCAGTTGTTTGAAGATGTCGTGGGCAAGCTGGTGGTAAGAATTATCGGCTTGCGCGCTGGCCGTCGAGGTCAGCAACGCCGCCCCCAGCAATAAGAGTAAGGGTTTCATTGGGCTCCCTGATTTTGTGAAACTAAAGCTATATCAGAAGGAAGGAGGCGTTGCCTAGTCAACAAGGGAGATCGCTAGGGCGAGGTAGCTTCAGGACAAACGCAAGAAAGTCAGGGCGGGAATCGATCCCCGCCCTCAGCTCTTCTGCAGCGACGGAGCCTGCGTTACTGGTTGTCGCCGTCGCGGTCCTTGTCGCCCGCGCTCTTCACGGTTACTTTGTCTTGCGGTTGTGAGCTGGTCTGAGGCGGAGGTTGTTTCGCCGCACGGCTTGCGGCCTGCGGCTCGGGTCTTGAGTGGGCGCTGCTAACGGGGTTGACCATGCCTTCCGGATCGGCAGCCGCGCGATAACTTTAGCCTGTCCACTCGGTCCTTATTCTTCACACAACCTCATGCGCTTGTCTCGCGTACGTCAACACAACCCCAAACCTTGCTTGCACTCCGACGAATCGGTAACATCTTCGAAGCTATGGGAAGCCCGGAATTCCACGAACTCCATGAGCACGCCGAACATGGCGCGCATGATCCTTCCCTAGCCCCGGTATCTCTGACCATGGCGGTGGTGGCCGTGCTGCTCGCCATTGTTTCCTTGCTCGGCCACCGCGCCCACACCGAAGAGACCATCCTGCAAAACCAAACCAGCGACAAATGGGCCTACTACCAGGCCAAGAACATCCGCATGCATGAGGATGAAATCATGGCTGATATGGCCTCTGTCATGGTCGCCACTGATACTCAGAAGGGCGCCCAGCTCCGCGACAAGTACACCTCCGAAGCCGACCGCTACCGCCACGACAAGAGCGAGATTGAAGCCCAGGCGCAAGAGCTGGCAAAGGAAACCGACCGTGAAGGCCGCCGCGCCGACCGCTTCGATTTGGGCGAAGGTTTCCTGGAAATTGCCCTGGTTGTGACCTCGATCACGCTGCTCTCCGGAAAGCGCTTGTTCTGGTATTCCGGAGTCTTGTTCAGCGTCATTGGGCTGGTTGTAGCGGCGACTGCCCCGCTGGTCCGCTGAGTGCGTCAAAGCTTGATTTTTCGCCACCCAGCAAAACCGACCAAACGGTCTGTTTCTGCGCCTTTCGGTGGCTTTGGCCTGAAAAAACCTTCTTCCGTCACATCGATTCGGAGCTATAATCACCTCAGAACCGCCCAGGCGTCTTGGCCAGGCGGAGGGTAAGCACGATCGCCTTTTCGAGGTGATTTATGCCAAGTCTGTTCCAGCTTGTCATCGTCTGGTCCATTCTCACCGTAGCCTTGGTTGTCCTCCTCATTTACCGCGGCACCCTCACTATGCATGAAGACGACCAGCTCTTCCTGGACGATTCGGAAGCGCACATGGCGAGGGAGCAAAATGAAATCATCCAGAAGGTCAACCGGCTGGGCCCGTTCGTAAAAGTTCTGGGAACTGCTTCAGGCCTGCTGGTGCTGGCGATTGCCAGCCTCGCGGTATATCAACAGATGACCGCCGCCCAGTAATCGCTTCGCCAACCAAACTCATTGCCAGCGAGTAGTTGCCCGCTGTTCGTGCGTCCAGTAGCATCAGAGGCAATTCCATGTGTGCCTCTGAGCCATGACTTCCAAACGAATCGCGATCCTTGGCGGCGGTCCCGCCGGTGCCTTTGCCGCCTCCGAGCTGGCCCGCGCTGGACGCGACGTAATTCTCTTCGACGAAAAACTGGCCTGGGAGAAGCCCTGCGGCGGCGGTCTAACCGACAAGGCCCTGGCCCGCTGGCCCTTTCTGCGTGATACCAGCGTCGAGCACAACTGGATCAGCGACTGCGAGTTGATCGCACCGTCGGGCCGAAAGGTCGCCCTTCAACTCGACCGCCCCATTGCCATCTATTCCCGCTTCGCCTTGAATGATCTATTGCTCGATCGCGCTCGCCACGCTGGCGTCAAAGTGCTGCGCGAGCGAATCATCAAAATCGATGGAACTCCGGGAGACTGGCGCTTCGAGTCGTCTTCCGGTAGCCATAATGCGGATTTTGTAGTGCTAGCCGCCGGCGCGCGCAATTCGTTTCGCAGTCAGTTTTCGTCCCCGCTAGGCCCGGAGAATTTCGTGGTCGCCGTCGGCTTCTACATTCCCGGGACCAGCCGCGTTGCGCAGGTTAAGTTCATCCCCAGCCTCCACGGCTATCTCTGGATTTTCCCACGCTCCGACCATTTCTCCGCCGGCATCTGTGGCCGCATGCCGGGCATGAACACCGCCGGCCTGCGCCGCCTGCTGGAAGAATCCCTACCGGAATTCGGCCTGACCCACGTGGGCGCCACCTTCTACGCGCACATCATTCCGTCCTTTACCGCGAAAACGCTGCAAACCACCCCCTTTAGCGGAGACGGTTGGGCCATGATCGGCGACGCCGCCGGCTTTGTGGACGGAGTCACCGGCGAAGGCCTCTATTACGCTCTACGCTCGGCGGAACTGCTTTCGCAAGCGATCCTCGCGGACGCTCCCGCAGACTACGCCGAGTTTGTGAAACAGAATTTCCTGCCCGAACTAGACCGCGCAGCTCGCATTGCCGACCGTTTCTATAGCGGCACTTGGCTCGGCGGAAACGTCATCGAACGCATGATCGGAATGACCCACCGCAGTCCCAGGTTTCGCGAGCTCATGCGCGACCTGTTCGCCGGGACCCAGGAATATTCTGACCTCCGCCATCGCGTCAAGCGTAATCTGCCGCGGATCGTTGGCGAATCGTTGGTGAGCGCGTTATTTCCGTCAAAATCGCAGCCTGCAAGCGTCAGGGGCATCCCCGAGGGCTAACGCCGCCCGCCCGCTTGTCCTCGTAATTTAGAATTACAGTAAGCCGGGATGGCGGAATTGGCAGACGCGCTGGACTTAGGATCCAGTGCCCTAAAGGCGTGCAGGTTCAAGTCCTGTTCCCGGCACCAGAAAACGCGCTCGGGCTGCGGTCGTTTATGATTGGAAGCTTGAAGCTCGATTTTCCTTCTCCCCGCATTCCAATTAAACTGATTGCCTTATGATGATTCCCACACAGCCTAATTTCAACGTCGTCAATACCATTGATTACCGGGAAACCTACGCCAACAGCGTCCAGGTGCGGGTCAACGTCTGGGATTTTTTTCTCGTCTTCGGCACCATGCAGCAGCAAACCGAAAATCAAGTGGAAGTCAGAAACTTTCAGGGAATTTATCTGAGCCCGCAGCAGGCCAAGGCGCTCGCGGCGATCCTGAACCAGAATGTGACGAACTACGAAGGCACATTCGGCGAGATCAAGCTTGATCCGCGAGGTACCGCAGCCGGCCCGGTGCACTAAGCTCTGGCAACCGATTCCCAACTCGACCCCGGCAAAACAGCGGCGCTGTTCGCGCTGTTTGCCGTGGCGTCTGGTCGCCTCGCATGCTCCGCTGCTTCACCTCCCGTATTTCTGGGACGAAGCCGGTTACTACGTCCCCGCCGCGCGCGATCTCTGTGCCGGTTCGCTCATTCCGCACTCCACTCCCTCGAACGCGCATCCTCCTCTGGTTCTCGCTTGGATCGCTCTGAGTTGGAAAATCTTCGGCTTCAGCCCACTCGTGACGCGCATCGCGATGCTGCTGCTGGCGGCGTTCTCGCTGCTGGGATTTTTTCGCCTCGCGAGAACTGTCTCGAACTCCACCGGTCGCGGCAGCGGCGACTCTGCTCACGGCGCTCTATCCAGTTTTCTTCGCGCAGAGTTCTCTGGCGCAGGTCGATCTACCCGCCGCCGGCCTGATCTTCTGGGGCCTCGATTCGTATTTTCGCCGGCGATGGGCCGCGGTCGTTATCTGGTTCTCGCTAGCGGCGTTAGCAAAAGAAACCGCAATTCTGGTCCCGTTAGCGCTTTTCCTGTGGCATTTCTCTGTGTACCTCAGTGCCCTCTGTGGTCATCGCCTTTCGCCGGAGTCACCACAAACCCACACTCCCGCCAAGGAACTCCAATCCCAAGTGTCACTCTTACTCTCGGCAATCCCCCTAGCTCTCTGGTACGCCTATCACTACTCGCGCACCGGATTCGTCTTCGGCAACCCGGAATTCTTTCGCTACAACGTGCAAGGGACGCTCCATCCTCTCCGCATCCTCCTTGCCGCGCTGCTGCGCCTCTGGCAGGCCGTCGGATACATGGGCCTCTACGTCCTCACCATCGCCTGTTCCCTAGGCATGCGCTTCACGCCCAAGCACGACTCCGCCGGAGAAAAGCCGCGCATCGATCCCGCCATCCAACTCACCTTCCTCGCCATCGCCATCTTCTACGGAGGCGCGCTCTCCATCATCGGCGGCGCTGTCCTTGCCCGCTACATGCTGCCGATTGTCCCGCTGGTCATTCTCGTTTGCGTTTCCACCATCTGGCGCCGCCTGCGCCTCTGGAAGCCGGTGCTCGCCGTCGCCGCTCTGGCATTCATCGCCGCGCTCTTCGTGAATCCTCCCTACGGATTCGCTCCCGAAGACAACCTCGCCTACCGTGACTACATTCGCCTGCACCAGCAAGCCGACGCTTTCCTTGTCACGCACTACCCCGGTGCTCGTGTGCTCACGGCGTGGCCCGCGAGCGGCGAACTCACCCAGCCTTATCTCGGATACGTCGAGCACCCGCTGCCGCTTGATCACGTCGTTCAGATAGAGGACTTCACGATGGAGAGTCTCCAATCCTCGGCATCAGGCGGATCGCACGACGCTAATTCAGAGAGTCGCCCGCACTTCGACGTGGCCCTGGTCTTCTCCACCAAATACCAGCCCCCGCCCAACCTCTTTGATCGTTGGCAGTTGTGGCAGCAGTGGAAAGTCCGCTACTTCGGCTTCCATCGCGACCTGACCCCGGAAGCGGCCGCTTCGGTGTTGGGAGGAAAGCTGGTCTATCCTGAATATCAGCGCGGGCAGTGGGTGGGGATTATTGAGATGCAGAAGTAAGTGTATTATTGTGAATGCAATGGATAAATACATATTAATCTTGATTTATCTTGCAAGATAGATAAAATAGGAGACATAGCCAGGGAGGAGACAACCATGCCCGCCCCGACCACCAAGAAGTTCACTCCGGAAATCGACGCCCAGCTGTACGACGAGTTTGTTGCGGTTGCCGAGCAGAATGGACAAACCAAGCGGCATGTTCTGGAGCAGGCGCTCAAGTTCTACCTGCACAATGTAGTTCCGTCCCAGCACCTGGTCCGCTCCGAGGTGATGGATTCCTTCGAGCAATCGGTGGCACGCAACCGCGATCTCTTGCAGCGCCTCGCCAAATAAATGGCGGACTACCTTACGGTCGCGGAAGTCTACCAGATGCAGTACCGCTTGATTGAGCTGTTCGGCGGTCTCCATGGTGTCCGCGACAAGGGCGCTGTCGAGGCCGCCGTTTTTCGCCCTCAGACCGGCTATTACAACTCCCTCGAAGAAGAAGCGGCCGCGCTGATGGAGTCACTCGGCAACAACCACGGCTTCCTCGACGGCAACAAGCGCATCGCGTTCACCGCCACCGACGTTTTTCTGCGGCGCAATGGCTTCTACATAGAGGTCAATGGCCCCGACGGACACGCATTCATCACCGGCTCGATGGAACGCCACGGGTTCCGCTTCGCCCAAATCCTCGACTGGATTCGTCAACACATCAAACCGGTTGTTTAACCGTTCTCGCTACTTCAAGTTCCACCGCGACCGCACCGGAGACGGCTGCATCCGTGCCGGGAAGGGAAGCTTGTTTAGGTGGAGTACCGGCACGGGCAGGGGGTGGGGATTGTGGAGATAGCGAGTATCTCCTAAGAGGTTAGTTGACAAACTGCTTTTGTCAATGTACTCTCCTATGTGTTTAGGAGTTGGAAGTGCAAAAGCCCAAATCGCGACTCACCCCACTTGAACTGCAGATCATGAAAACCCTCTGGGAGGGCGGGCCGGGCACGGTGCAGGCGGTTCAAGAGAAGTTAACCGGAGACCCCCTCGCATACACAACTGTTCAGACGATGCTGAACATTCTGCAACGCAAAGGGAAGGTAAAACGCAAACTAGTTGGCAGAGCTTATGAGTATCGCCCGATCTTGAGTCGAGATAGGGCCTTACACGAGGCGGTCGGTGACATCTTGGATCGCATGTTCGGAGGCTCGGTCGAGACGCTGCTTATGAGCTTGGTGAAGAGTCGGCGACTGGATGCCGGCAAGCTGGCAAAAATGCAGGAACTGGTTGAGCAGTTCCGGCAGGAAGACGGGAGAGAAAAGCATGATCGGGATTAGCCAATGGGTGCTCACCTTCTTGCTCAATGGCACTTGGCAGATTATTGCCATAACGGCCCTAACCCTGCTGTGCACGAAACTGCTTCATCAGATGCCCTCACGTTACGCTCATAGGGTGTGGGGCCTGGCTTTGACCGCGTGCCTCCTCGTCCCACTGATGGCGATTCTTGTTCAGGTGAAATCTGCCTCCGGCAAAGAGGGAGTGGAGAACACCCAGCCCACTTCTGATCAAACTACGAAGCCCATCCCGACAGGTCTCTCAATATCGCTGCATTCGCGGAGCCGGTCCATTGTTTTTCCTCCAGTACTGATGCTTGCACTGCTCTGGGCTTACGGAGCGCTGCTGTTCTACAGATTCGCACGGCTTGGGTGGGCAGCCCGTCGAACTTCTCGGCTCCGCCAAAGCGCCTACCCGCGCGCGATGCCTGCCGCCCTCACCCGCGTTGCCGAACGCTGCATGCAGGCTTTTTCGCTTTCAGGCATTCCCGTGCTCTGTTCGGCCGAGATCTCTGGTCCCGCGACCGTTGGATACAGGCGGCCTGTTCTGATTCTGCCGGAGACCTTCTTCACGGACGCCCCGAGCGAAGACGATCTACTTTCGGCGCTCTCGCACGAAATGGCACATGTCCGGCGTCGCGATTTTATTTTCAATTTGCTTTATGAAGCCATCTGCGCGCTGCTATGTTTTCACCCCTGCGTGGCGTTGATGAGGGCGCGCCTTGCGCAAACCAGAGAACTAGCATGCGATGAAATGGCGGCACGGATGCTCCCGTCGGGCGCCCACTATGCGCGTTCCTTGTTACACATTGCACAGTCACTCTTATCCGGAGAGCCATCACTTCCGAATTACGCACTGGGACTATTCGATAGCGATACCTTGGAGGAACGTATTATGAACATTCTCAACACGAATCAGAAGAGCAGGACGTGGGCGCGAGCTCTCAGATTGACGGCGGCGTGCCTCGTGGGTGCGGTTGCTATTAGCATCTCGGCCTTCTCTCTGCGTTTGGCAGCCGAGAGTAGCCACGATCAAAGCCAGTTCGCGGGCACCTGGGAGACTAAATACAAAGGACGCACCTTCTTCACCTTGAACCTGAAGATGGTCAACGGCGTCCTCGCTGGGACTACCGTTCATTGCAAAAGCGTGGGTTGGGTTGACGGAGAAATAGTCCCCGACAGCGACGACTCGATAACCGACCCAATTCTGGAAACCCACAGTTCAGGGCGGAAGCTGATGGTCAAGATCTCAAACGGACCCAATGACCCGGATCCGATTTCGGTGGAGCTTACTCTGACCGGCAAGGATCAAGCTGACGGAAGACTTATAGTAGATAAATCTCCCAACGCACCTGTTCAGACAAAACCGTGGCATTTTCAGCGCATCAGCGGCACTCCATAGTGGTTGCCTTTCTCGGCATTGATTAAGAAGGGGGTTCTCCACTCAAAACTGAGTTATGCCGAGCGTGTTTCCATCCGGGTCTTTGAACCACGCTACCCTTGCGCCGTTGGGTGACTCCCAAATGCCAAGTTTGTCTTGCTTCATTCCAGGATATCGTTCCAGCGCGACGTGAGCCTTCTGGAGATTCTTCGCCGTGCGAATAATGTCCCGGACACCCCGGCCCAACACGGTGTATTTCGCCGGTGCCAGCTGTTGAACTCGTGTAACGCGCAGCATAGTTCCATTGGCATCGAAGACGAGCGCAAATTCGTCCTCGCTAACCAGACGGAGACCAAGGGTTCCACGATAGAACTCTTTGGCGCGGCCTGGATCCAGCGTAGCTACAAAAGCCACAAGTTTCTGAGATCCCAGAACGCCTTCGCTTTGCTTCACTTGAACTGCTCTCCGTGGAGTACCACCTGATGATTGATTCGCCATGCAAACTAGTATCTACTGAAGTGCACCATGTCGCTAGACCGCTGTTACGCCGTAATATACCTTTCATGCGACACGACGCCTTAAAGCAATACGATCCCAAAGCGGGCGTTGCGATCTCCACCCTCGCCTATGAATACCCCGCTGGATACGACGTCCCGGTCCACGCTCACGGCTCTGATCAACTGATCTACGCAACTCGCGGGGTCATGGAGATTTCGGCCGGTAAGAGCCTCTGGCTGACGCCTCCTCATCTTGCGGTTTGGATTCCCGCCGGAACTCGGCACCGGATTCGTATGCCGGGAGCGGTCTCCATGCGGACGCTCTACCTAAGGCGAGGCCTCCTTCGCGATGCCCCGCAGATTTGCACGGTGCTCAACGTCTCCCCGCTGCTTAGGGAACTCGTTGTAGAGGCCGTGCGGGTTGGGCAGTTACGGGTGCGGAATCGTTTTCACCGCGCCCTCCGGGATCTCATCCTGTCCCAACTACAGAACGCCGCGCCCGTTCCAATGTTCGTGAAACTCCCCGAGGAGTCGAGAGCGCTTGGAGTCGCTCAAGCCTTCCTCGCAAACCCGGCCGATGCTCCCTCACTGCATGCGCCGTGCAGGAAAGTCGGGGTAAGCGTCCGAACCATTCAAAGAAGCTTCCGCAAAGAAGTTGGGACGAGTTTCGAGTTCTGGCGAAGGCAGGTACGGCTGATGAAAGGCATAGAGCTGCTGGTGGAAGGTAATTCTGTTAAGAGGGTTGCCGCCGAGGTCGGCTATCGGCAGCCCAGCGCCTTCGTGCAACTTTTCCGGCAGACTCTTGGAATGACGCCGCGAACGTGGCTGACAGCTCTCGAAGCTCAAGACAAACCAACGAAGCCAAAATAGCGGACGATGTTCCGTGATTGCAGTAAGTCCAAGTCGCCGGAAAAGCTACCCTCTATTTCTTCAGTTCTTCCGGCCAGTTCACCACCAACGTCAGGTCCGGCGAATCCTGCACAGGTGCCTGAATCAGCAGCAAGCGCTGGCCGTCTGGGCTGAGCTCGAATGGCGTGTTGCTGGATTGCACGGGAAACAGAGTCTTTGGCTTACCCAATTCCAGGCTGTCACCGTGCGCCATCACTTCCACAGATGCGATGCGCGAGCGGTCATCCATGTATAGGATTTCTTTTCCGTTGCGGTTCCACGTCGGCAGCGAACCGTCGCCCACGAGGAACCGGCCTCCAGGCTTGGGGAAGGCAACCACATAAACCTGTGGACGTCCGGCCTCATTCGAGGCGTAGGCCATCCATTTCGAATCCGGCGAAAACGCGGGATAACGGTTGCTGGATTTTTCCTGCACGAAAGGGAAAGGTTTATGGTCGCCGAACATGGGCATAACCCATACGTCGTAGTGGGAGATTGATCCGGCCTCATAGGCAATATATTTTCCGTCCAGCGACCAACTGAAGGGAAATTTGTCGAAATCGTCGTGATACAGCAACTGCTCCTCCCGGGCGCCATCGGCTGGCCGGGTGTAGAGGTCAATCCTGCCGCTGCGCCCGGAATCAAAAACAATCGTGCTGCCGTCGGGAGACCATACGGCGTCGTCATCTCGCGACTGCGAGAAGCTGAATTGGGACTTGGTGCCACGCACCAGGTCGTAGGTGTAAATCTCCAGATGTCCGCCTGAGTCCAACCGCGCCGCGGAAACCCTCTTGCCATCGCGGGAGAGGTGAGCGTCCTGAAACAGTCCCTTGTCGTTAAGCTCGAAGCCGGAGGCGGCGCGCCCGCAGGTACGGCCTTGGCTAGTCCAAAGTCCATCAGCTTGGCCCCGGACTTGGTCAGCATGATGTTCCCCGGCTTCAGGTCGCGGTGGAGGACGCCGCTCTTATGCGCTCTTTCTAACCCCTCGCAAATATCGACCCCATACTTCAATGCCAGTTCGGTCGGCAGCGGCCCCTTCATCAAGCGGTCAGCGAGAGTCTCGCCCTCAAGGCATTCCATCACCAGGAAATCCATCCCGTCCTGGTGGCCGACATCGTGCAGTGTGCAAATGTTGGGATGGTTCAGCGACGAGATGGCGCGGGCTTCGCGGTCAAACCGCTGCCTGGCCTCTGGATTAGAAGAAAGATGCGCCGGAAGAATCTTGACCGCGACGGTGCGGTCGAGCCGCGTGTCCCGCGCTCGATACACTTCTCCCATCCCGCCCGCGCCCAGCGGAGATTGAATTTCATAAGGACCAAGTTTTGTGCCAGCGGTGAGGGCCATGCGTGCGGAGAATTATAGTCCAAGGGCATCGCGGGAGCGATTCTGGGATCAGAATCAGCCTGTCAGATTTGCGCTGGGAATGTTTCCATGAAGCCTTATTGGAGAATTGCCGTACCCGTTGCTTCCCTCGCATTGCTCTGCGCAACCTTTTTAATTTGGCATTCAATCGGAGCCAAAGTTGCCGAGCGGAAGCTTCTTCAAGATGCGAGTACCCACCGTTTGCGAGCGGAGCAGGGAGATGCAAATGCTCAGTACGAACTCGCTCGCCTCTACTACCAAGGTAAAGGAGTGGCCCAAAATTACTCGGAGGCCTTCAACTGGTACCGCAAAGCCCCTGAGCAGGGAAACGCGAAGGCTCAGTACGGCGTCGGCTTCATGTACGAATACGGCAAGGGAGTTCCACAAAACTACGCCCAGGCTGCGTACTGGTGCGGCAAAGCTGCCGACCAAGGCTACGCGAAAGCCCAATTCGTGGTTGGCTGGAACTACAGTTATGGCGAAGGTGTGCCGCGAGACTACACCAAAGCTCTGGCGTTGTACCGCAGAGCCGCCGACCAAGGCGACGCGTTCGCTCAAGATGCCGTGGGCTATGCCTACGCACAAGGGAACGGAGTACCGAACGACTATGCACAGGCTGTCGAGTGGTACAGGAGATCCGCAGACCAGGGCTACGCGAAAGCTGAAGATGGGCTCGGCTATGCATACTCCGAGGGAAAGGGAGTGCCACGCGACCCCGCGTAATCTGCCGCCTGGTACCGCAAAGCCGCCAAACAGGGTGACGAGTACGCGCAGCGCGCTCTCGATGGAATGAAAATTCGGCTAACTGAATCGAGCAAAATCATGCTCGCGATTGTCTCGCTTGGAAGCATTCTGCTCTTGATAAGTCCCTGGGAAGACATCCGACATCGGGGGCGGCGAAGATCAGCCCTAGCAGGCCTTCTTGGCCTGTTATGGGTTGGACTGGACCTGTATTGGCATTTCCAGTTTCCGGTTCTTCAGGCCCTGTCCATTGCCAGTCCTTTCATTTTTGCCAAAGGAATTTTGTCCGGAATATCCATCGTCATGTTGCTGTCTATTGCCTTGCCCCAAGCGCTTAAGATCGCTCTGGGATTGTGCGGCATATTGTTTATCGGCTGGAATGCTTATACGGGCGTGTATTACGAGTTCTGGCATCTCGCCCCAAGCCGAGGCTTTTACGCAATCAACGCATTGCTGATTGGACAACTGATCACTCTGGCGGTATTGGTCGGATGGGAGCGCCATAATACCAGCCGGATCCAAAAGGGCAACGACGATCTCGGGGCCGCTGCACCGAGCAGCGGCATGGGACAGGGTGTGACACAGCGACAACCGGGGTTGATCTGTCGCGCCGCAGCATCTCACCCCGCCAGCAGATGACACGAGTGCGTCTTCACAATCACCCAAACCTGCCGCCCCGGGGCAAGTTCGAGCGAATCGCGCGCGCCGAGCGTCAAATGGACCGAAAGTTCAACTCCGCAGTCCACGCGGGCCACAATGATGGCGTCTCTTTGGGAAAGGGAAAGCAACTTGCCCGACAGAATGTTGCGTGCGCTCAGGCCCACCGGCGCGGAGGTCGCCAGCAAGATGTCTCCGGCGCTGATTCCGACGCGCAGCTTGCCGCCTGGCTCGGCGCGGACTAACGGGGTCTCCAGCTCGATCCCTGGACCGGAACCCTCGGGGGCTGAAGTCCGGATCTCCTGGCCGCGCGCGATCGGCACGGCTGAAGCCGTGCCCGGATACGAAACTGTTTCCTGATACGAACCGGTTCTGCAAATCATGGTGCCGCGGTCCTCGTGAATGGACATCACTTCCGCGTCGAAAATGTTTTCAAACCCAGCCAACTGCGCGACGGTTTCTCCTCGCGGCGCCGACAGCACTTCATGCGGCGTCCCCTCAGCAATCACTTTGCCGCGCTCCAGCACCAGCAGCTTTTCACCCAGGATGAAGACTTCATCGCGGCTGTGCGTGACGTAGAGAACTGGAATCGGTAAATTCTGAATCGAGCGCCGCAGGTCGTCCGCGATCTTCATCCGCACCGGCAAATCCAGCGCCGCTAGCGGCTCGTCAAGCAAAAGAAGCGAAGGCCCAGTCACCAGCGCCCGCGCCAGCGCCACCCGCTGCCGCTCTCCCCCCGAAAGCTGCCCCGGACGGCGTCTGCGTAGATCGGCAATTCCCAGCGATTCCAGCGCCCTGCTGACACGCAGTTCGCGCTCCTGAGGGCGGATTCCCGCCAAGCCGTATCTAACGTTGGACTCCACTGTCAGATGCGGAAACAGGGCGAGGTCCTGAAAGACGTAACCAATGTTCCGGTCCTTCGGCGGCAGATTCGCGTCACCGCGTGAATCGAACAAAACTCGACCGCCCACCGCGATCCGCCCCGAGTCTGGAGGCGTAAGCCCCGCGATCGCATCCAGCAAAGTCGTCTTTCCCGCGCCCGACGCGCCAAAAAGAATCGTGATGCCATTCGCCAAGCTGAACGAAACGTCCAACTCAAAGACGCCGCTCTCGCTCGCAACTCTGCGGCGGACCGCAACCTGCAGGCCAGTCTCAACGCTTTGATCCACCCGGGGCATCTTTAATAGAGTCGTGGCCATACCTTCCAAAACCTGCGATTCAGCGAATACACCAGCGACAACAGCACAAACGCAATCGCCACCAACACCAACGCAGTCGTATTCGCCGCCGCATAATTCAAATTCTGCACCTGATCAAAAATATTGATCGAGAGCGTACGCGTGACGCCAGGAATATTTCCTCCGACCATGAGCACGACGCCGAACTCTCCCATGGTGTGCGCGAAACTCAAAGCCACGCCCGTCACCAGCCCGGAAACCGACAGCGGCGCCATCACCCGGAAAAACGTTCGCAAGTTCGAAGCGCCCAGCACCGCCGAAGCCGCCAGCAGCCGCGAATCCACAGCCGAAAGGGAAGCAGCGAACGGCTGCACCGCAAACGGCAGGCTATAGAGCACTGACCCGATCACCAGCCCGCTGAATGTAAACGCCAGCGTGTGTCCGGTCATGGACTGCCACCATCGCCCGAATGGGCTGCGTTGTCCGAGCGCGATCAACACATAAAACCCGAGCACTGTCGGCGGCAGCACAATCGGCAGCGCTACTACTGCCTCCACCAGAAATTTCCACCGCCAGCGGGAAAACGCGATCCAGTAGGCCAGCGGCAACCCCAGCGCTAGCAGAATGCCGGTCACGACCGTCGCCAATCGAATTGTCAGCCAAAATGCCTGCCAGTCCATAAGGAGTGCCTGCCCGCGGGCATCAACTAGCCGCCCTGGGTTCGCGAATAAAGAGTGTAATCCACCCGCCGCCATTGCCCGTTGCTCGTCACAGCCGCAATGTTCAGCCGTCACAGCCTGGAAAGCGCCCGGCTGCGTAGAATTCTGGTCTCGCTTGTGGAGGATCGCGAATGGAAATACAGGAAGCCCTCAACATCGTGCGCAAGCTGGCTAGCGGCATGAATCCGGAGAACGGAAGAGGTCCTGCCGCGGGAATCCATGTACCTAAATCCGCAGGCCGTGCGCGCCCTGCATTGCGCCATTACCGCGCTGGAATTTCAGCGGGACCGTGAGCGCTCCCGCCGCTTTCTCCCCGCCAATGCCGGCAAGGTGTGGACCCAGCAGGAAGACACGCAGATTTGCGAAGAGCTGCGCCGCGGCATCAACTTTGAAGGCATCGCCCGCGCTCACAACCGCACCGTCGGATCGATCATCGCCAGGTTCGTGCATTTGGGAAAAATCTCGGCCACGCCACAGGCAAGTGCTCCGCAAAGCAGCAAGAGCGCGTGAATATGATCCTCAAACCAATCGCCGCAGCCGGACTTGCCTGCCTCGTCATTGCGGGAGTTGATGCGATCCAGGCGCAACAACACGTAGCGCCAGCATCGGCCGCCCAGCGACGACACCAGGTCCTCGCCCGCGAGCAATGGCAAATGCGCGGCCGTAGTGTTCCCGGCACTAGCGGCGCCGCTTTGCGACAGAGAGCCATCCAGCAAAAAATCAAGATGCGCGCCACACCCAGAGTAACGCAAAACGCTTCCGGAGCTAGCGGCGTCTGGACATCTATCGGCCCCTTGCCACTCCCCTCCGACGCCAGCGGCGTGGGATTGCAGGACTACAATTGGGTCGCCGGCCGCGCCACTGCCGTCGCTATTGATCCCAACGACCTCAGCGGCAACACTGTTTTCGCCGGTGGCGCCTACGGCGGGGTGTGGAAATCCAGCAACGCCGGAGCAGCCAGCCCCAGCGCCACTTCCGTGAACTGGACGCCACTCACTGACAATCAAGCCACGCTTGCCATCGGCGCCATCGCCATCCAGCCTCAGCTCTCCATTCCGGATCCGTCCAAGAGCGTCGTCCTAGTCGGCACCGGCGAAACCAACAGCTCCACGGATTCTTACTACGGTCTTGGAATTCTCCGTTCTCCCGACGGCGGCGCCACGTGGGCGCCAATCATTTCGCAGGATTCAACCGGCACGCATTCCTTCGCCGGACTCGGCTTCAGCCAGTTCGCCTTCAGCGCCGCGAACCCGAATCTCGTCGTCGCCGCTTCGGCGTCCGCATCGCAGGGAATTATCGAGGGTCTGGAAAGTCCCTCTGCCTCAAATCGCGGCCTCTATTACTCCACCGACGCCGGAGTCAATTGGCAGGCCGCAATCGTCAACGATCCCAGCGCCAGCATCAGCCCCGCATCGGCAACGTCAGTTGTGTACAACGCCACCGTCTCCACTTTCTACGCCGCAATTCGCTTTCACGGATTTTATTCCTCGCCCGACGGCGTCACCTGGACTCGCCTTGCCTCCCAGCCCAGAACTAGATTGACGACTGCGGCGTGTCCGGCGCAAACCGCACTGCCAAGCCCCTGCCCCATCTATCGCGGTGAGATTGCGGTTGTTCCCAACCGTGCGGGCCTATCCAACCTCGGCGAAATGTATATCTGGTACGTGGATGCCAATGACAACGATCAAGGCATTTGGCAAAGTCTAAACGGCGGCGTTACATGGACCCGCGTCAACGACTCCGGCATTACCGCCTGCGGAGATTTCTTCGGTGGCTGCGGCACTGCGCAGGGAACTTACAACCTCGCGCTCGCCGCCGTTCCCAACGGCACCGCAACCGACCTCTACGCAGGCGCCGAAAATTTATACAAATGCACTATCACCAACGCCTTTCCCACCTGCAACGGCACCGGCAACAACAGCTTCATGAATTTGACTCACGTTTATGGCTGCAGCAACATCGCGAAAGTCCATCCCGACCAGCACGCCATGGATTTTCTCGTCGCCAACCGCGCCGCGCTCATGTACTTCGCCAACGACGGCGGACTTTATCGCGCGCTAGACGGCTTTCTCGGACTATGGACAGGTACCTGCGGAAATACGAATCAGTTCGACAGCCTCAACTCAACCCTGGGGCCGATGACCCAATTCGTTTCCATTTCCGAATCGGCTTCCGATCCGAATCTGCTCTTTGGCGGAACCCAAGGCAACGGCGCTCCCGCGACTGCCTTCGCGCAAAGCAGCGGATCATGGATCAACGCCAACGCCGGAGACAACGGCTTCACCGCCATTAATCCTACGAACGATTTCGAATAGTTCGTTGCCACGACGCCCGACTTCTCCTCTGGAGTGAACCTCTTCCGCTGCCCCGCCGGCATCAAGTGCAACAGTCAGGATTTTCAGATCGAATAGGTCGCCGACAGCAATCAACTCGGCGGCGATACGGGAGCGTTCTATCTTCCGTTCCTTCTCGATCCCCAAAACCCAGCCAACTCCTCATCGGCACCTGCCGCATCTGGCGCGGCATTTCCATCGGCGGCAGCTACTCCGTGTTGAGCCCCGATTTCGAAACTGGCGGCTCCGGCGCCTGCACCGGAAGCGAAGTTAATCTGGTTCGTGCCGTCGCTGCCGGCGGCCTCGCAGATTCCAGCGGTTACTCGCAAACCCTCTACGCCGGAACCGATGGCAATGGCCCGCAGATTCCCACCGTCCCGCAAGGCGGGCACCTCTGGGTCACCACCAATTCCCACGGCGGTCCCACCACTTGGATTGACCGCACCGGCCCCATCAATCCGCAGGGATTCCCCATCTCCAGCATCGCGCTCGATTCCTCTGACCCGCTCGGAAAAACCGCGTTCGTAACCATCATGGGTTTCAACGTTTCCCACGTGTGGAAGACCACCAACGCCGGAGTCTCGTGGAGCGATTTCACTGGCAACCTGCCGGACGCGCCCGCAAACGCCGTGGTTGTGGATCCCGGTCCCTCGCTTTCGAACGGCACAGTGTACGTAGGCACCGACGTCGGTGTCTTCGCCAGCAGTACCGGAAGTCCCGGATGGGCCGAGGTGGCGCCCACTCTCGGCGGCCAGGGGTCCCTTCCCAACGTCGCCGTCACCTCGCTCGCGTTTTTCAACTCCGGCAACTTGAAGCGGCTGCGCGCGGGAACTTATGGTCGCGGCATCTGGGAATGGAACCTGGTCACTACTCCCGATTATCAAATTTACGTTTCCAACAGCCCCATCACCGTCTTCGCCGGACAAACGGCAACTTTCAATGGCACCATGTACGCGCTTACCGGCTACAACAGCAACGTCAGTCTCACCTGTGCAGCGGGCGACACCGTTGCCCCACAGAATTGTTCTGCAAATCCCACGCCGCTTCTTCCGATTCCTGTTGGGACGAAGTTCCAGGTCAATGCCAGCGGCGCCGCCGGAGATTATGTTTTCGATCTCCGTGCCGTCGGCTCCGATCCCAGCACGCTCACGCTGGATTTCTCCCTCACCCTGCACATCGTGGATTTCGCCCTCAGTCCACCGTCGCCCGCCAGCGTCAGCGCAATTCCCGGAAACACAACGCCGCCGGTGTCGTTGTCGGTTTCAGGTTTGGGTTCGTTCGCCGGGATCGTGACCTTGTCCTGTTCAGGGCTCCCCGCTGGCGCAAACTGCCAGTTCCAGCCTTCCGCCACGGTCGACCTCTCGGTCGTCAACCCTGCGCCCGTTACGCTCACCGTGAGCACGACATCGAGCACGCCCGTGGGAACATCGCAAGTCATGATCGTCGCTTCAAGCGCCAGTTCACCCGACAAAACGCAGCCTTTGACCCTGACCGTCGGCGCCGCACCGGACTACGCCCTGGCGATTTCCAATCCTTCGCTGACCTCCAACGTGAACACCTCCGCGGTTTTCAACGGGACGCTCGCAGCAATCAACAGTTACGCCAGCCCGGTGAATCTAACTTGCGGTCCCGGTGCGCCGCCGAGTTGCGTCGCCAGTCCGGCCAGTCCGACTCCCGGCGCTTCCGGAACGCCATTCACCGTGACGGTATCAAGTCCCATCTCGCAGGCCTACAGCTTCAACATCAACGCCGTCGGGACTGACTCAGCGGCGATCGCGCATTCCGCCGCAGTCAATTTCACCGCGCTCCCCGTGCAGACTTTTGACTTTACACTCAGCGCAACCCCGTCCAGCGTAACCGTCTCCGCGGGGAAGCAGCCCGCGCTTTACAGTCTCGATGTTTCGCCCAACACCGGATCCTTTCCCAGCGGTGTGACGTTCAGTTGTTCCAGGCTGCCCGCGTTGACCACGTGCGCTTTCAATCCGACTCAAGTAGGGTCAGGAAGCGGAGACTCGGTTGTCACCCTGACCATCACCACGACAGCGGCGATTCCAGCGTCAGCGAAGGCTACGGCTCTACTCGCCATGGTTCTCCCGTTCGTAAGCATGTGTTGGATAAGACCGCGGCCGGGTGCCCGCAAATCAGTTCTCACGGGAAGCGGCCGAGTTGTTGCCGCAGCCGCAATATTCTTCAGCGCACTCACCTGGACATCCTGCGGCGGCGGCCTTCAGGGTGGCGGAGAAGGCAGCGGCAGCCCCGGCACGCCTCCCGGCACCTACACCATCACCTACACCATCACCTACACCATCACCCTTACTGCAACCTCCGGCGCGGTCGCCCACAGTACACCGGTGACCCTGATCGTCACTCCGTAAGCCGCCAGCCGACTGTGGTATCTTCAAACTTCATCCGACACGCTGAAGACGCCGGTTGCCGGAATGTATCTGGCCGGGGGCAGTATCTCACCCAGCGTGACTACAACGGAGACAAGACATGAATCCTGATTTCTCAAAAAGCCGAATTGCCGTTTTGGGAGCCGGAAAGATGGGCGGCATCCTCGTGAAAGCGCTAATTGAGAAGCACCACCTGGCGCCGGAGCAGGTGCGGGCCACCGTCGCCCACGAAGCCCGTACTCACGGACTCTCGCGCAAGCTCGGCGCAGCCGTGACCACCGATAACCGGGCCGCAGTCGATGGCGCCGATGTAATTCTGATCTGCGTGAAACCGCAAGTCGTACAGGAACTGACAGAACAGATCGGCGACAAAATCACAGCCAAGCAGTTAGTTATCTCCGTGGCCGCTTCGGTACACACTTCGCAAATCGAGGCCGCGCTCGGCGGAGGTGTCCCAGTCGTCCGTGCTATGCCCAACACTCCGAGTGTCGTGGGTCAAGGAATGACCGCTCTGTGCAAAGGTCAATACGCCAAGGCCGAGCACGTAGAAGCAGCTTGCGCACTGTTCAACGCCGTCGGCCGCACCGTGGTCGTGGACGAGAAGCACATGGACGCCGTCACCGGCCTCTCCGCCAGCGGCCCCGCCTACATTTACATCATCCTTGAGTCGCTTGCCGAAGCCGGAGTCAAAGTCGGCCTTCCTCGCGATATCGCGACGCTCCTCGCCGCGCAGACCACCCTCGGCGCCGCCACCGTGGTTCTTGAAACTGGAGATCACCCCGCGCTGCTGAAAGACGCCGTCACCACACCTGCCGGCTGCACCATCGACGGAATTATGGAGCTGGAGGAAGGCAAGCTGCGGGTGACTTTGATTAAGGCCGTGGTCAAGGCTGCTCAAAGGGCCAAAGAACTGGCTAATGGCTAGAGACTTGCGCTTGGAGTGCTTTTGAGCTAGACTACTGACTAGTCAGACTAGTCCATTAAGAGAGCATCGACATCCCAATCGAAAGGCCCGGCCTGGCAGCTGCAAACTGCCAAAGCCCAGTTCAGCGAACTCTTTCGCCGCGCCCGCGCCGACGGACCGCAGTATGTGACCAAAGCAGGCAAGGAGGCGGTGGTCGTTGTCCCAGCCGAGCAGTTCGAAAAGCTACTCGCCAAAAGCCGTCAGCCCACAAGCTTGGTGGAGTTCTTTCGGAAGTCTCCACTGGTTGGGGCCGGACTGCATTTAAAGCGAGACCACGATGCCGGCCGAGACATAGAGTTGTGAACGGCTTCCTGCTCGATACCAACGTTATCTCAGAAATCGTGCGGCCCAGGCCCCACGCCGGCGTCGTGCAATGGGTTGACGCCACCGACGAGTCGCTGCTCCACATCAGCGTACTGACGCTTGGCGATATCCGCAAAGGCATCACTCTTCTTCCCGCTAGCCGACGCCGCGCCTCTCTGGAGGCGTGGCTCGATCAGGACCTGCCGCTTCGCTTCTCTGGCCGTGTCCTTCCCGTGGACGCATCCGTAGCCGACCGATGGGGACAGCTTTCTGGCAGCAGCGCCGCCAAACGGTCTCCACTCCCAGTGATCGATGGCTTGCTCGCTGCCACTGCCCTGCATCACAACCTGACTCTGGTTACGCGCGACAGCGGCCATTCCGTAATCGCTGGAGTGGACGTATTTAATCCCTGGTACTCCTAGCTCTGACTGTTGGCTCAACGCTTCTTGAAGAACTGCACATCGCGTTCATGTTTCTTGGCGGCGGCCAGGGATGAAAATGTCCCGAGGTTTCTTCTCTTCCCGGTTTTTGCGTCTCTCTTGCGTGAGTAGAGGCGGAAATCGCCTGACTTCAGTTTGCGAATCATGAAAACAAAGATGTCGGGCACGTGAAGTAGGTTGGCGCGATTGTGCCGCGAAACGATGCGCAGGTGCTACTCAGCAGGGTCGTAATTCAGATTTTGCCCCAGCCAGCGCTCGACTTCGTGCACGTCCATTCCCTTGCGCTCGCTGTAGTCTGCAACCTGATCACGCTCAATCTTGCCGAGGCTGAAATAACGCGATTCCGGGTGGGCGAAGTAAAGGCCGCTCACGCTCGATCCCGGCCACATCGCGAACGACTCGGTGATCTGAATTCCGGTATTCGTCGCGACATCGAGCAAACGCCAGAGTGCGCCCTTCTCAGTGTGGTCCGGGCAGGCAGGATATCCTGCCGCCGGACGGATGCCGCGATATTTTTCGTGGATCAGGTCTTCGGTGCTCAGGCTCTCTGAACCACCGTAGCCCCATTCCTCGCGCACACGCTTGTGCAGGCACTCCGCGAAAGCTTCGGCCAAGCGATCGGCGAGCGCCTCAGCCATGATCGCGTTGTAGTCGTCATGCCGGGCGCGGTATGAATCACACAGATCCTTCAATCCGATGCCGCTGGTCACTGCGAATGCGCCGATATGATCGCGCAACCCTGTTTCTTTCGGCGCCATGAAGTCGGCCAAACAACGACACGGTTCACTGCCTTCCTTATTTGCCTGCTGGCGCAGGAAATGAAATCGCTCGCGCACTTGGTTGTGCTTTTCGTCTGCGTATAACTCGACATCGTCGCCCACCGCGCTGGCAGGAAACAAACCATATGCACCTCTCGCGGTGATGAGTTTCTTTTCAATGATGAGATCGAGGAGGGCGTTGCCTTCTTTGAAGAGCTGGCGTGCCTGCTCGCCACGCTCCTCGTGCTCAAGAATTCGGGGATAAATGCCCTTTAATCCCCAAGTATGAAAAAACGGTGACCAGTCGATGAATTCGCGAAGCGTGGCCAGCGGAAAGTTGTCGAGCACGCGCACGCCGGTGAAACTGGGCGCCGGTAGATCTTCGGTACGCCACACAATCGGAGTTCGACGCGAACGGGCGGCTTCAAGCGAGATCGTCGGTTGCCGGGGCAAAGCGTGGGCCTTGCGCACCGCCTCGTATTCCGCGCGATGCTGCGCCACAAACGCAGGCCTACTTTCGTCGCTCAGCAGATGGGTTGTCACCGGCACCGCACGGCTGGCGTCAATGATGTGAACGACCGGTTCGCTATAGTGGGGCGCAATTTTGACGGCAGTATGCCGCCGGCTGGTGGTTGCTCCGCCGATCAGCAGCGGGAGTTTGAATCCCTGGCGTTCCATCTCGCGCGCGACGTGCACCATCTCGTCAAGAGACGGAGTGATCAGCCCGCTGAGCCCGATCAAATCCGCTTTGACTGCTTTGGCGCGTTCGAGAATCTTTTCGCACGGGACCATCACACCCAGATCGATCACTTCGTAGTTGTTGCAGGCAAGGACGACTCCAACGATATTTTTGCCAATATCGTGGACGTCACCTTTCACCGTGGCGAGAATGATTTTTCCCTGCGCCCTCACAACTTCGCCGGCCGCAGCCCGCGCTTCCTTTTCGGCCTCCATGTACGGAGTGAGGTGGGCCACAGCTTTTTTCATCACGCGCGCCGACTTGACTACCTGCGGCAAGAACATCTTGCCTGCTCCAAAGAGATCGCCGACGATTCCCATGCCGGCCATCAGTGGCCCTTCGATCACCCCGAGCGGACGGCCGAGTTTGACACGAGCTTCCTCGGCATCGGCTTCGATGTAGGTGTCAATACCCTTGACCAGCGCGTGCGCAATGCGCTCTTCGACCGTGCCGTTGCGCCATTCTTCAGTCTTCTTTTCAGTCGCAGCTTTGCCCGCGCCCTTCAGGCTTTCGCCATATTCAACTAAACGTTCCGTGGCGTCGGGGCGACGGTTGAGCAACGCATCTTCGACCATCACCTTAAGCTCAGGTTCGATCTCTTCGTACACTTCGAGCATACCGGCATTCACGATGCCCATGTCCATGCCGGCGGCGATGGCGTGATAGAGAAATGCAGAATGAATCGCCTCGCGCACGACGTTGTTGCCGCGAAAACTAAAAGAGATGTTAGAAACCCCACCGCTCACTTTCGCGCAGGGCAGGTTAGCCTTGATCCAGCGTGTCGCGTTGAGGTAATCGACCGCGTAGTTGTTGTGCTCCTCCATGCCGGTGGCAATGGTGAGAATGTTGGGATCGAAGATGATGTCTTCCGGAGGAAACCCGACTTCGTCAACCAGAATTCGGTAGGCGCGCTGGCAGATGCGGATCTTGTCGTCATAGCTTGCAGCCTGACCCTGTTCGTCGAAGGCCATGACAACCGCCGCCGCCCCGTACTTAAGGATGGACGCTGCGCGCTGACGAAATGTTTCTTCGCCCTCTTTCAGCGAAATCGAATTGACAATCCCCTTGCCCTGCAGGCACTTCAGGCCTGCCTCGATGACCTCCCACTTCGAGGAGTCCACCATGACCGGCACTTTCGCGACTTCGGGCTCGCTCGCCAAGACTTGCAGAAAGCGCGTCATGGCGGTGACGCCGTCAATCATGCCCTCGTCCATGCAGACGTCGAGCACGTTGGCGCCGTTCTCAACCTGTTGGCGGGCGATGCTGACAGCTTCTTCATACTTGCCTGCCTTAACGAACTTGGCGAACTTCGGCGAACCGGCGACGTTGGTCCGCTCGCCGATCATGATGTACACGCCTTGTTGCTGCGTGAATGGCTGCGAACCTGAGAGACGGAGTGGTCTCCCCTTCGAAGCGTCCGCGAGGGAGTTGTCGGATGCGCTCACGCTCGACTCTCAATCTCGCTCGGACGATCGAATGATTCGGTGAGTTGAGCGCCAAACCTTCGCGGAGGCTTGCCGTCGAGCGCTTTCGCGATGGCCGCGATGTGCTCGGGCGTGTTTCCGCAGCAGCCGCCGGCAATGTTGATCAGCCCGCCGTCAGCAAAGCCGGAAAGATAACGTGCCATGTCTTGCGGCCCTAGATCGAAGCCGGTTTCCGAAAGGGGATTCGGCAGACCGGCATTAGGGTAAGCCGAAATCGCGACGTCGGCCTTTTCCGAAAGCTCCTCCAGAAATGGATACATGAGATCGGGCCCAAGAGAGCAGTTGAGGCCGACTGACAAGGGCTTCACGTGCCGGACTGCATTCCAGAATGCCTCGGGTGTTTGCGCGGAGATCATGGTTTCGCCGCCGCGGCCGACGGCGGCTGAGATCATGACGGGGATATGTGTGCCGTGTTCATTCAAGACTTCGCGGATCGCGACCAATGCCGCCTTGGCGTTGAGCGAGTCGAAGATGGTTTCGACCAGCAGCAGATCGACGCCGCCGGCGATGAGTGCGCGAACCTGCTGGCCATACGCGGCTTTCACCTGGTCGAAGGTGACCACACGAAATCCTGGGTCATCCGCATCCGGCGAGTTCGAGAGAGAAACAGTAAGCGGCCCAATCGCTCCTGCCACAAAGCGCTGGCGCGAAGTCACGGTTCCAACGCGGTCGGCCCATTCACGGCACTGCCGTGCCGATTGCTCGTTAATGTCCCATGCCAAACCTTCAAGGAATGCGTCGCCGATGATTTTCGAGTAAAACTCAGGATCCTTGCGCTTTCCGTGCTCGCGTGGGTCATCTACAAAGAATTCACTCTGGGCGATGCTTGTGGCTCCAAAGGTATTCGTCTCAATAATGTCCGCGCCAGCTTCCAAAAATCGGCGATGAATGTCGCCAATCATTTCCGGCTGGGTCAGCGAGAAGAGGTCACCATTGTTTAGGAGACTTTTCTTCGCGTCCTTGAATCGTTCGCCGCGAATATCTGCTTCCTTCATCCCATAGGTGCGGATCGTCGTGCCCATCGCACCATCAATGATGGCAATACGATCTTCAAGGATCTTTTCGAGGGGATGGGGATGGGTCTTTTTCATGTCTTACATCTCTTCGCCGTCGGAGGCGCCGCATTGAATGACAACCGAACTGCCGACAGATTCGTCACAAATTCGCTTGCTCCAAGCTCATTAAGCACAAACGCCGGCCCAGTTGCGGACCGGCGTCATCTTCTCGCGAAAAGTTATTGAACTCTTACTCTCCCGGAGCGGCTGACCGTGCAGCGCCTGCGATTTCCGCGGCGTTGAACACCGGATTCGCTCCCAAATGCGCCGGCTTGGTCGCCAGCATCTGCTCTTTGCGGTACACCAGATTCGTCGCGTTGAACGTCGCCAGCTCGAACCCGTGGCCGTGGGTAATGGCATCAGTCGGGCACGCCTCCACGCAGTATCCGCAAAAAATGCAGCGGTTGTAGTCAATGTTGTAAACCTTGGCGTAACGCTCAGCGCCGCTCACCCGATGCTCGGCCGTGTTCTCCGCCGCCTCAATGTAAATGCAGTTGGCCGGGCAGTTGGCCGCGCACAAAAAGCAAGCCACACACTTCTCCAAGCCGTTCTCGTCGCGCTGCAAAACGTGCGCGCCGCGAAACCGCTCCTGAAACTTGGCGCCCCGCAGCGGCCCCGGGCCATCGGGATAGTTCTCCACCGTCGTAGGCTGGAACATCTCCATGAACGTGATGGACATCCCTTTGGCGATGGCGGCGATGTTTCCGATGATCGACATACGACCTCTAGTATAGCGAAAGAACCGCATTTCCGTGAACGCCAGGGCCATGGCCGTATTACAATGATTAGCCGTCCCCCTTTCTGTTCGGTCGGCACCCATTCCAATGCACTTATCGGAGGATTTATGAAGCTTACGCCCGGAAAACTCGCCGGCCTGCAACGCGTGTCGGACAAGCGGGGAGTCATTGCCGCCGCCGCCATGGACCAGCGCGGCTCACTGCAAAAATCGCTGGCCAAGGAAAAAGGTGGCGACATCACCGACGCCATGATGGAAGAATTCAAGTCGCTGGTCACCGAAGTCCTCACCCCGCACGCCAGCGCCATTCTTCTCGACCCCGAGTGGGGACTGCCCGCATCCAAGCGCCGCGCCAAAAATGCCGGCCTGCTGCTCGCCTACGAAAAGACCGGATACGACAAGACCGGCCCCGGCCGCCTCGGTGATCTGCTTGACCACTGGTCGGTCCGCCGGTTGAAAGAAGCCGGCGCGGATTGCCTCAAGATCCTGCTTTACTACACGCCGTTTGACCCCAAGGATGTGAACGACAAGAAGCACGCCTGGGTCGAGCGCATCGGCGACGAATGCCGCGCCAACGACATCCCCTACTTCCTGGAATTTGTCGGATACGAAGAAGGCGCCGACGAAAAAGGCCTTGAGTACGCAAAGAAGAAGCCGCACATCGTCACCGAGAGCATGCGCGAGTTCAGCAAAGATAAGTACGGTGTTGACGTGCTCAAAGTCGAAGTCCCCGTCAATATGAAGTACGTCGAGGGCACCAAGTCGTTCGGCGGACAAAAAGCCTACACCAAGAAAGAAGCGATTGACCTTTTTCACGCCGCCGCCAACGTCGCCACCAAGCCGTTCATTTATCTTTCGGCCGGAGTGAGCAACGCCGAATTCAGCGAGACGCTCGAACTGGCCGGAGAAACCGGCGTGAAGTTCAACGGCGTTCTCTGCGGACGCGCCACCTGGAAGGAAGGCATCCCGATCTACGCCAAGCAGGGAGCCGCCGCTTTCCGCAAATGGCTCGAAACCGAAGGCGTGAAGAACATCAACAATGTCAACGACAAGCTGAAGATCGCGACGTCGTGGTTCCCGATGTACGACGTGGAACCGGTGCTGGCGTAAAGCTCACGCGTTAGGCCACAAGGGCACGAAGTTAAACGAGGTCGTACGATGCTTCGTTCAGCTTCGTGCCCTTTGTGGAATACGTCTCAAAAAACCGATGCCTGGAAAAAGCCAAACCGTCCTGATCAGCGGCGCCTCCGCCGGCATCGGCCGCGAACTCGCCAAACTCTTCGCCAAAGATGGCTCCAACCTTGTCTTAGCTGCCCGGACCGCTTCACGCCTCAAGCTATTTGCCGACGAACTCCAGCGCCAGTTCAGCATTTCTGCCAAGGCATTTGCTTTAGACTTGGCGTCGCCGTCGTCCCCGCAGTTTCTCTTCGACCAACTCGCGCGGGAAAATATCGCGATCGACGTTCTGGTGAACAACGCTGGATACGGCAAGCTCGGCGCCTTCGCTGAAGTTTCCGCCGAAGACAGCCTCGGCCAGATTCACCTCAACATCACAGCGCTCACGCATCTGACAAAACTTTTTCTAGCCCCGATGCTGGAGCGAAAGTCCGGCAAGGTCCTCAACGTCGCCTCCACCGCTGGATTCCAGCCCGGCCCGCTGATGGCCGTCTATTATGCGAGCAAGGCGTATGTGATTTCGTTCTCCGAGGCGCTGGCGAATGAATTGAACGGCAGCGGCGTGACTGTAACTTGCCTTTGCCCCGGCGCCACGGATACCGAATTTCAAAAGCGTGCCGGGACCGAGGAAACACTTCTTTTCCGCAAAGGCGGCCCTATGACCGCGAAGGCAGTCGCCCAAGACGGCTACCGCGGCCTCATGAAGGGGAAGCCGCTGGTCATCTCCGGACTAAAAAACTGGCTGGTGGCCGAGTCCCTGAGGGTCAGTCCCCGCCGCCTGGTCACCGCCATCTCCCGCCGTCTGATCGAGCGATAATTCCGCGCAAATCCACTTCTGCGATTAGAATCATCCCCGCATGTCACGCACCCAACTCTACGCCGATCCCGCCGATCGCTTCGTCCACGACCTGATTCTCGAAAGCTGCCGCCGCCACGCCAACCGCACCGCGATTGTTGATGCCTCCAACGGACGCCGCATTTCTTACGCCGAATACGGTGAAATCGTCGAGACTCTTGCCCGCGGATTAGTCGGGGCGGGCTTGAAGCCGGGCGAGATAGTCGCTATCTTTTTGCAGAACTCCTGGGAATTCTGCGCCGTCTATCATGCCATCACGCTCGCCGGGGCTGTCCCAACGCTCCTCAATCCCACCTACCGCGATCGCGAAGTCGGTTATCAACTGGAGGATTCCGGCGCGGTTTTGCTGATCAGCGACGGCCCGCAACTCGAAGGCATAAACTTCGCCGCCATTCCCAAGCTGCGCTGCATCTACACCACTCGCCAGCATTCGGCGGGAACATCCCCATTCTCCGATTTGCTGCGTCCGAGCAGCGCGACCCTACCCAAACCCGCAGGCCCATCCCACGAAACCCTCGCGGCCCTTCCATATTCCAGCGGCACCACTGGCCTGCCCAAGGGAGTCATGCTCAGCCACCTCAATCTGGTGGCAAACATCTTTCAGTTGATCGGCCCCGACGCCTATCCGCTCACCTCCGACGACGTGCTCGTATGCTTCTTGCCGCTTTATCACATCTACGGATTGAACGTCGCGCTGAACCCAATCTTGGCGCAAGGCGGAACCCTCGTCCTGATGCCGCGCTTCAATGCCGGGCGTTTTCTGGAATTGATGGTCGCAGAGAAGGCAACCTACACCCTGGTCGCTCCGCCCGCATTATTAGCCTTGGTGCATGCAGGCGAAGCTGGCCTGTGGCCGAAGTCGCACTACCTCCAAAAGCTCAAATCTGGCGCTGCCCCACTCGCGCCGGAGTTGGCCCACCGTTTCATGTCTCTCACCGGCGTCCCCATCACTCAGGGATACGGAATGACCGAAGCCTCGCCCGTCACCCACATCGGCTACTACGATACCGCGCGCTGCAAGCCCGAATCCATCGGCCATCCTGTAGCACTGACGGAATGCCGGGTCATCAACGTGAATGGAGAGCCCGCCGGCGACGGCGAACCCGGCGAGCTCATCATGCGCGGCCCGCAATTCATGCTCGGATACTGGAAGTCCCCCGACTCGACCGCAGCCGCCATTCGCGACGGCTGGTACTACTCCGGCGACATCGTGACCCGCGACGCCGCAGGCTATTACTACGTCCTCGACCGCAGCAAAGAGATGATCAAGTACAAGGGTTTCTCCATCGCTCCAGCAGAAATCGAATCAGTATTGCTGGAGCATCCTGCAGTTCGCGATTGTGGCGTGGTGGGAAAGCAGGACGCCGCGACCGGCGAAGCCCCCGTAGCCTTCGTAGTCACGCAAGATGCTTTCGCGTCGAAGAAGGGTTTAGAAGAAGAACTCTGCGCCTTCGTAGCCAGCCGCCTGGCCCACTACAAGCAACCCCGCGAAGTGCGATTCATAGCCGCTGTCCCCAAAACTGCGTCAGGAAAAATTTTAAGAAGAGAACTAAGAAAAGCCCTGGAGAGAGACACCGAACCTGCGAGCTTTCAGAATGTTCCTGCTAGAAGCTAAGAGCTAGTAGCTAGAAGCTGCGTTATTCCCACTCAATCGTCCCCGGCGGCTTAGAAGTAATGTCATACACCACGCGATTCACCCCGCGCACCTCGTTCACAATCCGGCTCGACATCGTTTTCAGGACTTCATGCGGCAGCGGAACCCAGTCCGCCGTCATGCCGTCTTCCGAATGCACCGCGCGAATCGCACAGGTGTAAGCGTAAGTCCGCTGGTCGCCCATCACCCCGACCGACATCACCGGCAACAGCACGGCAAACGACTGCCAGATCTTTGTGTACAGTCCCGCGCGTTTGATTTCACTGACGACAATCTCGTCGCACTCGCGCAAAATCGCCAGGCGATCTGGAGTAACTTCGCCGAGGATTCTGACCGCCAGCCCCGGTCCGGGAAACGGTTGCCGCTGCAAGACTTCCTCCGGCATCCCCAGATCGCGCCCGATAGTGCGCACCTCATCTTTGAACAACTCCTTCAACGGCTCGATCAGCTTGAGCTTCATTTTCTCCGGCAGCCCGCCGACGTTGTGGTGCGACTTGATCACCTGCGAAGGCCCGCGCACCGACACCGACTCAATCACGTCGGGATACAGCGTCCCCTGTACCAGCCACTCCACTTTGCCTTCGGTTTGCTCAATGCGGTGCGCTTCTTCGTCGAAGATGACGATAAATTCATTGCCAATGATCTTCCGCTTCGTCTCTGGATCGGTCACGCCTGCAAGTTTGCGAAGGAACCGCTCAGTCGCGTCCACCGCGATGACCTGCAATCCCAGCTTGTCGCGCAGGTTCTGCTGGACTTTTTCAAACTCGTTCTTGCGCAGTACGCCGTTGTTGACAAACACCGAAGTCAGCCGCGATTTGTTGCCGTCCCGCAGCGCGCGATCTACCAACGTCGCCGCAACCGCCGAGTCCACGCCACCCGACAATGCACAAATTGCCCGTCCCGAGCCGACTTGCGCCCGCACCGCTGCCACGGTTGCATCCACAAAATGCTGGGGCGTCCAGGTGGGCTTAGCGTGGCAGATATTCAGCACGAAGTTGCGCAGGATCTCTGTACCCAGCTTCGTGTGACGCACTTCAGGATGGAACTGCACCGCAAACAATTTCCTGCTCGCGTTCTCAATCCCGGCTACAGCGTTCGGCGACTTCGCAATCAGTTTGAACCCTGACGGCAACTCCAGCGCCTCGTCCCCGTGCGACATCCACACTTCCAGCGAGCGCGGTAGGCCTTTGAACAGCTCCGAATCATCCAGCAGCTCAACTTGTGCATGTCCGTACTCGCGCCGCTCCGCTGCCCGCACCTTGCCGCCCAGAGTGTGCGCCATGAATTGCAGCCCGTAACAAATCCCGAGCACTGGCAGTCCCAGCTCGAAAATCCGAGGATCCGCCGGCGGCGCGTCGTGGTCATAAACCGACGAAGGCCCGCCGGACAGAATGATCCCCACTGGCGAATATTTCCTGATGTCTTCAATCTTGGAATTACAGGGCAGGACAGCCGAAAAGACGTTTTGCTCGCGGACGCGGCGGGCGATCAGTTGCGAATACTGCGCCCCGAAGTCGAGGACAACGATTGATTGGGTTTCCACCAATGAGTTTCTCAAATCAGCAATGCGGTGTAAAGAGGAACGTCAGGTCGCCAGCAACGGTATGTCGCTCAAAATGAGTTCGTCGCGGTCCACCGGCGCAGGCCCCTGCGGCTCGATAGAAGAAATCTCGCGCGTAAGCTCAAGCTCTGGCCCGCGTACGATCGCAACATAAGCCGCTAGACGCCCGGTGTAGAGAAAATCGGCTGCTGCGCAGTATCCGGCGATAATCAGGAATTCCAGCACCAGCGCTGGCTTCATCTGCACCGCCCCAACCGTGGAAAGCACCGTGAACCCCGCTGCCCATGCAGTCAGGAACGCGCCCAGGTGCGGCAGTCCAAACCAGACTCCCACCGCCAACATGCGGCCCGGTCGTTCCACGCAAAGGCGAGCGCAGGCCCCGATCGCGCTGAGCGCGCCCTTCTGCTCGATCGCCGCAAACACCGCCGCCGTGGACAACAGCCAATTCAAGACGGCCCATATGACTCCGACCATAACCAGTCCGACAAACCAGGCGCGTACCGCGTCTCCAGGCGAGACCTTGGTCGAGGCCCAGAACGAACTGGCCAGCAGGATCGCTCCAATGCCCCCCACCTTGGCGGCCAGAAACACCGCCACCCGAAGGAAATTCAGCGCGAACAGCGAGGGTAGCGTTCCGCTGGCTGGCCCCGATGCAATCCCAAGTTCCTCAAGCATCGCAGCCAGGGTTACCGCCCGTCCCAGCGAAGCCAGCACAATCCACGCGATAGCAAGCGCAATTAGTACGACAATTCCGGCTTCGGTAAAACGAAACGCACTCCCGTGAAAAATACGTTGCAGCGCGCGCGATATCAGTACTGGCTGCTGAGTTCCCAGCAGCAGACGGTCGGCCGCAGTGACGGGCAAGCTGCCCATGTAGTCCAGCAAAAAGTAAGCGCCGAGCAGCCAGGCCGCCGCCGCAAACGTCCACCGCCAGGCAATTTCGGCGCAGGGAATCGCGGTGCGGCGAAAGACGAGTTTAAAACCTTCAGCCGTGGGTGAGAATGACCTCATAACCATGCGTGGACTTTGCTAGCGCACAACGATATTGACCAGCTTGCCGGTAAAAATCTTTTTCACAATTTCTTTTCCGGAGACGTACGCCTGAATCTTTTCTTCCGCCAGCGCCCTCTGAAGGATTTCTTCTTGAGCCGTTCCGGCTGAAACAACCACCACGCTCCGCAGCTTCCCATTGACTTGCACCGGAATTTCAATCACGTCTTCTTTCGCCAACTCTGAATCGTACTTCGGCCACGATGCCTTCAATAAGCTCGTTTGCTCACCCAGCATCTCCCAAAGTTCATGCGCCAGATACGGCGCAAACGGCGCCAGCAGCAAAACCATGTCGCGTTGCACGCCGGCAAGCAGAGCCGGGGGTAACCCTTTCGTTTCCGCGGCGGACAACTCGTTCACCAATTCCATAATCGCCGAGATGCAAGTATTGAAGTGCCACCGCCCCTGAAAATCGTCAGTCACGCGTTTAATGGTCTGGTGCAATTTGCGCTGAATGGCCCGCGCTTCCGGCGACAACGCGGCGTCACTCTGAACCGCGGCGCCCGCAGCCTTCGCATGCCGCGACACAAACCGGTACACCTTCGACAAGAACCGATAGATTCCCGCCACGCCCTCATCCTGCCAGTCCAACTCGCGGTCTGGAGAAGTGGCAAACAGCGTGTACATGCGCGTGCTGTCGCCGCCATAGCGTTCGACCATGTCATCCGGGGAGACCACGTTCCCCAGGCTCTTTGACATCTTCGCTCCGGCCTTGATGATCATCCCCTGCGTAAACAGCCGCTCAGCGGGCTCGTCATTCTTGATCATGCCCAGGTCGCGCATGAACTTCGTCCAGAATCGCGAATAGATCAAATGCAAAATCGCATGCTCGACCCCGCCAATGTACTGGTCAATCGGAAACCAGTATCCCGCGATCTTCGAATCGAACGGCGCTTTGTCATTGTGCGCGTCGGTGTAACGATAGAAGTACCAAGACGAATCCACAAACGTATCCATGGTGTCGGTCTCGCGCCGCGCCGGCCCGCCGCACTTCGGACAAGTTGTGCTCAAGAACTCCGGTACGCGACTCAGCGGCGATCCGCCCGTGAGCGGGATATCGACCTTGTCCGGCAAAATCACCGGCAAGTCTTTCTCCGCAACCGGCACCACGCCATCCTTTTCGCAATACACCATCGGAATCGGCGTGCCCCAATACCGCTGCCGCGAAATCCCCCAGTCCTTCAGCCGGAAGGTCACAGTCGCTTTGCCGAAGCTGTGTTCCTCGGCGAAGGCGGACATCTTCTTGATCGCTTGCGCGCAGGAAAGCCCGGTGAACTCGCCCGAATTGATCAGCTTGCCATTTTCGGCAGTGAAGGGAAGCTCGGGAAGCGAATCAGCCTCTGTGGGTCGGACACTCTTGTCCGACCGCTCTTGTGCAGCGCCGCCGCTTCCAGCCGGCTCTATCACCTGCCGCACTTCAATCCCATACTTCTTGGCAAACTCAAAGTCCCGTTCATCGTGCGCCGGGACGCTCATGACCGCCCCAGTCCCATAGTCCATCAAAATGTAATTCGCCACCCACACCGGCACCCGCTCGCCGTTAAACGGATTCACCGCCACATGCCCAGTGTTCACGCCATGCTTCTCAATTGCCCCAATGTCGCCGGACTCTTTCGCCTTGCGTTGCTCGGCAATCAGTTGGGCAACTTTCATCCCCAAATCAGGATCAGCTGCCGCCAGCTCCGTCGTAATCGGATGCTCGGGCGCAAGCTGCACCGAGGTCGCGCCGAAAATAGTGTCCACGCGGGTAGTAAAGACCGTGAATACGTCACCGCCCGAGTAGTCGAGGCGGAAATCCACCAGAGTGCCTTCGCTGCGCCCAATCCAGTTGCGCTGCATGGTACGCACTTTTTCCGGCCAGCCGGGAAGCCGGTCAAGCCCACGCAGCAACTCGTCGGCATAATTCGTGGTGCGCACAAACCACTGTTCAAGCTCGCGCTGCTCGACCACCGTGTCTTCGTGCCGCCAGCAGCACCCACCGACCACCTGTTCGTTGGCCAGCACCGTCGCGCACTTCGGACACCAGTTCACCTTGCTCTTCTTGCGATAAGCCAGCCCGCGCTCAAACAGCTTGAGAAAAAACCACTGGTTCCACTTGTAGTAATCCGGCAGGCAGGTAGTGACTTCCCGCGACCAGTCATAAGCAAACCCCAGCCGCTTCATCTGCCGCTTCATCTTCTCGATGTTGCCGAGTGTCCACTCGCGTGGCGGAGTCTGGTTGGCAATCGCCGCGTTCTCCGCCGGCAACCCAAACGAATCCCATCCCATCGGATGCAGCACGTTGTACCCATTCATCCACATGTAGCGCGCCAGCGCATCGCCGATGGCATAGTTGCGCACATGTCCCATGTGCAGCGCGCCGGAAGGGTAGGGAAGCATCTCGAGCACGTAATATTTCGGCTTGGTCGAATCGGGTTCGGCCACGTAGAGCGCCGCGTCGTTTTCCCAGCGCGCCGCCCACTTCAATTCAATCGGCTGCGGGTCGTAGCGGTCGTCGTGGATGGCGGTTTCGTTTTCTTGCGGCATGGTGAGTTAGAAAGTAGATTTTACAATGCCAGGAGCGGGTGGTGTGGGCGCCCTCGCCCGCGAGTCAGCGATACACGTCTTTGCGATGCTCAACGGCGAGAACCAACACCATGATCGTCCCGACCTGAATGTCGCAGATCAGCCGATAATCGCCGACGCGATATCGCCAAAGTCCGCGCTTCTCCCCGTGCAACGGCTTGCCCCACTGTCGAGGATTGTCAGTTGGCGCAACCCGCTCCCGCAGAAATCGGACAATCAATTCTTGCGCCTTGCGGTCAAGCTTCTGGATTTGCTTCTCAGCTGTGCGCTTGATCTCGATCGTCCAGACCTTACCGGTCGAAGCCAAGCCGCCGCTCCATCTCTTCGAGAGCAATGGTCGGTTCCCGTCGTTCCAGCGCCGCGATGCCCTTCAGGTAGTCTTCGCGATCCTCCAAAAACTGGCGGATCGCCTGGCGGGCGTAATAACTCTTGCTCCGGCCTGTCTCTTTAGCAAGAGACCCCAGCTTTTCTTCTAGTTCGGGTTCTAGACGGATACCCAGCATAGTGTTGTTAAACATGTTTAACATAACAGACGGGGCCGCGGGTTGTCAAAAGGGGCCGCCTATCCTGCTTCAACAGACTACGCGGCTATACATGGCCGCTCTTCCATGTCCCCACTCCTACCTGGAACGTTCCTCGCGAAAGCGGGTTATCTTAGGGTTATGAGCTTCTGTCGCCTCGCGCTGATGGCGTTCGCTCTTGCTTTCGTTGCACCCGCTTTAGGACAGCAAGGGTCAAACCCTGCGCCTCCGCAGGCGCAATCACCCGCAGATCAGCAGCCATCACCTGCGACTCCCGCGGCTCCTGAGACGAAGACGACTTCACCTGTCGGCCATCCGCCCAAGACGTCCGCGACGGCAGCCACCCCAGCGCTTGACCTTAACCCCAATGCGAACGGGGCGCTCTCGCAGAAGCAGATGCAGCAGCTCTTCCGGGTCGTCGCTGACAAGGACCGCGAGAACGACAAGCGGCAGCGCGACTACACCTACATCGAGCGGCAGGTCCAGAAGCGGGTAAACGGCAAAGGTGAAGTCAAATCAACCGAGGTGGAAACCTCTGAGGTGCTGCAAATCTACGGCGAGCAGGTGGAACGGCTGATCGAAAAGGATGACAAGCCGCTCTCAACAAAAGATGCCGCCAAGGAAGAGGCGAAGATCCAGAAGATCATTGACAAACGCCAGAACGAATCGGAAAGTGATCGCAAGAAGCGTGAAGAGCGCGAGATCAAAGACCGCGAAGAGAACCGCAAGTTCGAAACTGAGGTCGCCGATGCCTACAACTTCAAACTCGTAGGCACGGAGCTCCTGGGCGGACGCGAAGCCTGGGTGATCGATGCCGAACCGCGTCCCGGCTTCGTCCCGCAGATGAAGGAGTCCAAGCTCTTGTCCAAGTTCCGCGGGCGAGTGTGGATCGACAAGGCTGATCTGCAGCTCGCAAAGCTGGATGTGGAGTGTCTGGACACGGTTTCATTCGGCTGGTTTCTGGCCCGCTTTCACAAAGGTACCCGCATCACGCTGGAGCAAACGCGAATCAACAACGAGGTTTGGCTGCCGTTACATGTGGCTGCGAAGATCGATGTCCGCGTGGCGCTGCTGAAGAATTTTGATGTGGAGCTGGACCAGGCTTATCGCGACTATAAGAAATTCCGCGCCTCGTCGAAGATCGTCGGCGTCACAGAAGTGCAGGACAACGGTAAGTAAGCGCAGCACAGTCGCTCGGAGGTTTCAGGGCCAACGCCGCGCTGCCGGAGGTTGCGGCGCGGGTTATTGGTGCTGCGTCCGGTCTAGCCGGCATTTGGATGAACCTCAGATGGTTGTAACGTCGCCATCACCCCATTGAGAAACCGACTGATCGAGCGCGAGGAGTTACGGTCGTGGTGAAGGCAGGTTTCCGAGCCAAAAAATCTAAGCCTTAACTTGTACGGAAACAAGCTCCAGGATGCATCTGGAAGTTTGAAGAGACCTGATGGCGTCCTCGGCTGTCAGCTTCCCCATTAACAGTGCCAGCTTACGGTTGGTTGTCATCTGTATGGGAGTCCGATCGAGGCGCTGCACGAACGCAGGGACGGACGCGCCAATTCTGCTCAGTTTCACAACAAACTTGGTATTTGTCATCTTGAACTCCATTCTACTCTCTATGCCGTTTGAGACGGGTTGTACGCAGCGATGTGTTTCGACGGTTTCCTGATTCCGGATCGAAGCGCTCGGCCCCCTCGGGTCTTCGCTTGAATTCTGCGTCGGCTGGTTGCCTGATACTCCCTTTTGGCCCTCGGCGAGACTGCCGACGGAGGGATGGAGAATGTGCAGCGGGTGGTCGCGCAAGCAGCCTTGCAACTGCTGGGCGACCACCCGAAGCACACCTGCGCCGGGCTGCTTACTGGTAGGTAAAGTTAAAGTTATCCAGATACACCTGGTACGGAGTCGGCTTCTGATCCCCGTCGGTCTGGAAGTTCACCGAGAGGCCCCACCAGCTCTTGGGACAAGTTCCGTGCGGGTAGATCTTGTTCAGATTGTAGGTAACACCGTTCAGCGTAATGGACTGATAGAGCAACGAGTTGTTCGCGGTGCGGCTCATTTTCAGCACCAAGTGGTTCCATCCGCCGCTGATCGGGTGGCAAGGTATTCCTGCAGAAACCCAGCGCCTGGTGACGTTGTTCCAGATGTCCCATCCATGACCCCCGGCTACCCGGCATTGCGTTCCCCAGATCAAGCCAATCCCGTTGAAGTACTGGTTTATGTCGAATTCCAGGACTTGTGCGGTTTCCAGGTTCTTACCGTAAAAGTACGTATCGTAAACAAAGGTGTGCAGGGTAGTCAGCAGCGTGTGATTAGAGTCCGGCATACCTTGGGAACTCTTTTGCCCGATCAACCCGTTGGTCCACAGTACATCCACGTAGGGCTTGGTCCCACCGAAGGAGAATTTGGTCGAATTCCCCGACATCGCGGGGGATTGCAAGTGCTGCGCGATGGAGTAGCTGATGCCAGGGCACGGACCCGGACAAATACTATAGTTCGGCGGATATTCCCCGTATGCAACCCACCCACTATGGGCATGAATGTTCTTGAAGGTAGCCGCGTTTCCGGCCAAAGGCAGGGCCAAGAGCGCAAGCAAACAGATGTAGACATAAGTCTTTTTCACTAAGTATTTCCTCCAGATTTTTCGCTAACAGTTTGGCGGCAGAAGCACGGCAACACGCGAGGCCGGCCGTAGAAATACGGGTCGGGGCTGTTGCATACACCACTTCTGGACCGCTTGATCGAGCTACTGAGTTGTGTGAGTACTCAGGGGTGTTATCTAACCGTAATACAACCCTTCCCGAGGGTCAATCAGGCGAACGGCTTAGAACAAAAACTCAGTGGTGCCGGGGTTTTTCGGGGCTTGCGAAGGCTGCCCGTCCTAAGCCTGTGGTGAAGGGAAGGCGAAGGTCAATTGGCGGAATCGCCATGCACTCATTAGCCTTGGTTGTGAGTGAACAACCTGTTTGTGTAGCTGCGCCCCTCTCTCCATTGCCCCGTCCCCGGTTCACATTTAGACTTGTACTCCACGTTGATCGGCAAGTTTCAGGAGACCCCATGCTGGTAGTCATGCAGGCGCACGCCACCGCGGAAGACGTACGCCGGGTTTGCGACAAAATCGAAGCCCTCGGATACCGCGCCCACTCCATCCCCGGCGCCGAGCGCACCGCCATTGGCATCACTGGCAACAAGGGCGAAATCGAGCCCGGCACGCTCGACGAAATGGCCGGCGTGCAGGAAGTCATCCGCGTCACCAAACCCTACAAGCTGGTCAGCCGCGACATGAAGGAGGACAACACCGTCGTCTCCTTCCCCGGCACCGACGCCACTTTCGGAGGCCCCGGCCTCGCCATCATCGCCGGCCCCTGCGCCATCGAGAGCCGCGAGCAGGCCTTCGCCATTGCCGAGCGCGTGCATCGCGCCGGAGCACAGTTTTTCCGCGGCGGCGCCTACAAACCCCGCACATCGCCTTATTCGTTTCAAGGACTCGAAGAGGAAGCCCTGAAGATCATGGCCGCCGTCCGCGACAAATTCGGCATGAAGATCGTCACCGAAGCCATTGACAGCGAGTCGCTGGAACTGGTCGCAGAGTACGCTGATGTGATCCAGATCGGTGCCCGCAACATGCAGAATTTCTCCTTGCTAAAGCGTGCCGGACGCGCCCACAAGCCCGTCCTGCTCAAGCGCGGCATGTCCGCCACGCTCGAAGAATTCCTGATGGCCGCCGAGTATGTGATGAGCGAAGGCAACTATCAGGTCATCCTCTGCGAGCGCGGCGTGCGCACCTTTGCCGACCACACTCGCAACACGTTAGACCTGAGCCTGATCCCCGCCGTCCAGCGCCTCAGCCATCTACCGATTCTGGTTGATCCCAGCCACGGCACCGGCAAGCGCAATAAAGTTACTCCGCTCTCCCGCGCCGCAGTCGCCGTCGGCGCCGACGGTCTCATCATCGAAGTCCACCATGAGCCGGATAAAGCTCTGTCCGACGGCATGCAGTCTCTCTATCCCGACCAGTTCGATGAATTGATGGCGCAAGTCCGGCAGATTGCCCCGATCTTACGAAGGACAGTGCCGGGGATCGGGGAGCATGTGGGAGTGGGGGTAAGGACGCGATGAAAACGCTGGCGACATTCGCCTGTGTCATGGTGCTATTGTCTTCGTCGCTTACCCGCGGCCAAGCATCTGTCCCCGCGCCGGGTGATCCCGTTCACACCGTAAGCCCGAAGTATCCCAAGGACGCTCGTAAACAGAAGGTTGAGGGGAAGGTCACGCTTCACGTCACGATCGCTGGCGACGGGTCCGTGAAAGATGCGGCGGTTGTAAATGGCGATTCGCGGCTGACCGATGCCGCGCTCGCGGCGGTCAGGAAATGGCGTTTTCAGCCGTTCACTGCGGACGGCAAGCCGGTCGAGGGTCAACGCGACGTAACGATCAATTTCGCTTTCAGCGAAGACTCGGTTCCCCTCAGTCCAGTGTTCAAAGTCGGCGATGCCGGAGTGACTGCTCCGGTCCTAACTTATAGTCGTGATCCCGAGTACGCGGAATCCGCGCGCACTCACCGACTGGAGGGCCTTGTAGTGCTAAGTATCGTGGTCGGTACCGACAGGAAGGCCCACGACATCAAGGTTACCCGCCCTCTCGGCGATGGGCTCGATGAGAAGGCCGTCGAGGCGGTTCAAGATTGGCATTTCAAACCTGCCACCAAAGATGGTCAGGCTGTCGCTGTGCTTATCAGCGTAGAACTACAGTTTCATCTCTTTCGTTGACTTTAGCTTTGCATGATTTCGACGTCCAATCGATTCCGGCATCGCACTCTCGGCGCAATCATTCTGGTCGCAACCCTCGCCCCACTCTGCTTCTCGCAAAACCAGCAAAAGATCATCGTCGCGCCCCGCCCCATCTCCGTCGTGACCCCGAGCTATCCCAAAGAAGCCCGCAAGAAGAAAATTGAAGGCCCGGTTGTACTGCATGCCGTTGTTACTCTCGACGGTACTCTGCAAGACATCAACGTCGTCAGCGGCAACCCCATCCTCGCCGACGCCGCGCTTGAAGCCGTCCGCCAATGGCGCTACCAGCCGTCGAAGATCAACGGCGACCCGGTCGATGCCCAGCACGAAATCGTCATCACATTCAAAAAGGATAAGAACGGCGAGGGGGTTTACCTCGGTGCTGATGACCTATCTCCCGACGTCCCGCTTGCGCCGCCACCTGACATTGCAAAGCGACTCGCCGCTGGGGAATTTTTCTCCGGCGGTGGCAAAGATGTGACCCATCCTCAGCTGACCTACAACCTCGACCCCGAGTACTCAGAGACCGCGCGCCGAGCCAAGTATCAATGCTCAAACGTCCTGAGCCTGATCGTCGGCGCCGACGGCCTCCCCCTCAGCGTGTGGGTAGTCAAGCCTTGCGGCGAAGGCCTCGACGAAAAGTCTATCGAAGCCGTCCAACAGTGGAAGTTTCGCCCCGCCACCAAGGACGGCGAACCGGTCCCGGTTTTCATCAACGTCGAAACTTCGTTCCACCTCTACTAAGGCATGACCTCAACATCCACTCTCTTCCGTCCTTACTCCCGCCTGATCAAGATCACACTGCTCGACAAGCAAGTCGAAGTCCCCGAAAACAACGCTCTCCTCCGCTGCTTGCAATTTCTCGCGCCCGAACCAATTTCCTACGGCCGTTTCTGCTGGAACGAAGATTGTCAATACTGCCGCGTCACTTACGACATGGGGGAAGGAACGAAAGACCGCGCCGCGCTCTCCTGCAAAGTGATGGCTGAGGAAGGAATGCGGGTGAAGGAAGTCAGCCGCGAAATCCGCTACTGCCTGCGGGATCTGAACCTAAAAAAATAATCTTGTCATTCCGAGCAAGCGGATCGCAAAGCGATCCGCGCCGCTGAGGAACCTGCTGTTCGTACGCGGCGCCGAAACTGCTGGCAAACAGCAGGTTCCTCGACTCCGCAAGATCGTTCGCACTTGCGAACGATCTCACTCCGCTTAGAGTGACAATGACAACAATCGTGGAAGGGAACTACTGTGGCCTCGGAACCGCCGCCGCCGCGCCCAGCTTGCGCAACCGGTCTTTGGCCTGCAGCGCCTCATTCGACCGCGGATACCGCTGCACCACATGCCGCAGTGCTGCAACGCCCTCGTCTTTCTGTCCCGACTCAATCAGCGCAAACCCCTTCTTCAGCTCCGCCGATGCCGCCTTGGTCCCGTCCGGAAACCCCTGAATCACCTGATCGTATTCCTTCACCGCCTGCGGATAGTTGCCCGCCTTGAAATCCATCTCGCCAAGATAAAAATACGCATTTCCCGCCAAATCGGTATTCGGATAATTCTTCACATAGTCGCCAAATTCCTGTTTGGACAAATCCGCGTTGCCGCCGTTGAAATCCCGCAGTGCGTTGTTGTACAGCACATCCGGAGGAGGCACCGCCAACTGTGCCTGCTGCTGTTGCGTGACAACGGCCTGTTGGCTGGCTTGCGCGGCCAGGCTCTGCTGTGAGGCCTGCAAGTCTTCAAGTTGCTTGGTGACTTTCCCGAGCCGCGCCTTCAACTCATCCAGGCTGTCATTCAGCGACTGCAACTGCCCGGATAGCTGGTCCACATGCGCGCCGGAGTCCGTTTGCTGTTTCTGTAGCGAAGTCTGAATGGTGGTGATCGCCGTCGTCACCTTGTTGATGCTTTCGGTGTTCTGATCCATCTCGTTCTTCAAAACACCCCAACGTTCATCGATCGATTGCTTCATGGCGGTGATCTGATCGGAAAGCGCCTGCACCTGAGTCTGTAGCTCCACAAGTTCGCGGTTCACGGCCCACGCCGGCGTCGAAGTAATGAATCCTGCGGCCAACATCACCAACAAAACACGGCGACAAAAAGTCTTCATAAAGGTGTCCAGTTCCTCGATTAGGATGCGGAAAATGGCGTTCAGGTAAGTCCATCAGATGCGCCGCCACAGGTCAAGTTCACGGCGGTACAAACGCAGAAGGGTGATCGAGTTTGCCAATAGCGTCGGGCGGCGCTTACTCGCCCATTACTTTTACAACGACGCGCTTGTCCCGCTGCCCGTCAAATTCCGCGTAGAAAATCCGCTGCCAGGTGCCGAAATCGAGCTGCCCCGCCGTGATAGGCACAATGACCTCATGATGAATCAGCAGCGCCTTCAGATGCGAGTCGCCGTTGTCCTCGCCAGTGTCGTGATGCTTGTAGCCCGCGCGAAACGGCGCCAGCTTTTCCAGCCACTCGTCGATGTCCTCGATCAGTCCGGATTCGTTGTCATTCACATAAACGCCTGCGGTGATGTGCATCGCTGACACCAGCACCATGCCATCCTTGATCCCGCTCTTCTGCACAATTGCTTCCACCTGTGGCGTGATGTGAACGTACTCGCGATGCTTGCGGGTGTGGAACTTCAGGTATTCGGTGTGGAATTTCATGGCTTGGCCATTAGCTCTCGAAGGGTGAGTCGGGGTCGATAGCTCGATTGACGGCCGCGACAATGTTCCTCATCTGCGTGTTGGAAAGCCTCCTCGGCAGGCGCGCAATCAGTTCCGATTTCTTAACCACGTTGATGAAATGTGCTTTCAGAAAGGAAGGCTCCGGCAGCCCGGTCTCGCCTGGCTCCATGCGAATCACGGTCGGACCAGGACCTCCATAACTGCCGAATGGCACCACCAGAATCGAATCTGCGCGCTCACTCACATTACGGCTGTCGAGCGACAGAATCACCACGGCGTGTTTCTTGCCTCCCGTATCGGCGCTCCAGATGTCGCCACGCCGCGGCTGCGGGTTGGAGCTATGGCTCGCGATCAAAATCGATCCTTTTCGTCGCTGCCCGCATTGACTCGGCGAGTGAGGTTTCCTCGGCCAGTGCTTCGGGTGAAAGCGAATCGAAATATTCCGAGGTGGCCCGCGCCAACCGGCGGCGGTTCTCACTGCGGCGGAGATGCTCGACGGCTTCGTCAACCGCTTCCGCCAGGCTGCCGGCCTTTCCGGACTTTACCAATGCGGCCAAATACCGGTAATTCTCCGGTGCGACCGTAGTCGATAACTTTGCACGTGACGCCTTGAGGGCCATGTCAGGTATTGTATCCTCCATTGTGTCTCCTAGTAAAGGAGATAAATAAGAGGACATTGTCACCTGCTCCGGCTTGGTTCAGTGATCCTAGGCGCCCTCAGTGGCAGATGCTTTTTCCGGCCTGAGCAACGGAAACAGAATCACATCGCGGATGGATTGCGAATCCGTCAGCAGCATCGCCAGCCGGTCAATCCCCACGCCTACGCCCCCCGCCGGCGGCATCCCGTAAGAAAGCGCGCGAATGTAGTCTTCATCCATCTGGTGCGCTTCTTCGTCTCCCCGCTCGCGTTCGCTTAGCTGCTGCTCGAACCGCCGCCGCTGGTCTTCGGGATCGTTCAATTCGCTGAAGCCGTTAGAGATTTCCATCTGCCCAATGTAGATTTCCCAGCGCTCGGTCCACTCCGGCTCGTCAGCCTTCTGCTTGGACAGCGGTGAAACCGCGGTAGGGAACTCGTAAATGATCGTCGGCTGGGTCAAGTGCTCTTCCGCCACCGCCTCGAACAACGTCGCAATCGTCTTGCCCGCCGGCTCGTTCGGATCGTAAGCCATGTGCGAATGCGACGAATTGAACCTCGCGACCAGCGCCTTCACCGAATCATGCGAAGCAAAATCCGTCAGCGTCGGCTTGGCCCCCGCTGCTTCCGGCCAGTACTGGATAATCGCCTCGCGCATGGTCATGCGCCGCCAATTCACCGCTGACCAATCAATTTCCGTCTCGCCCCACTTCGTCTTCGCGCCGCCAGTCACATCCTTCGCCGCCTGGATGATCAACTCCTGCGTCAGGTCCATCACCCCGCGATAATTCGTATACGCCTGATAAAACTCCAGCATGGTGAACTCAGGATTGTGCCGCGTCGAAATCCCCTCATTGCGAAAGTTGCGATTGATCTCGTACACGCGGTCAAATCCGCCCACCACCAGCCGCTTCAGATAAAGCTCCGGCGCAATCCGCAGATACAAATCCATGTCCAGCGTGTTGTGATGCGTAACAAACGGCTTCGCCACCGCGCCGCCCGCGATCGGCTGCATCATCGGCGTTTCGACTTCCAGATATCCATGCTCATTCAGAAACTTCCGCATGGACTGCACCAGCCGCCCGCGCTTCAGAAAAACTTCGCGAACCTCCGGATTCATCGCCAGATCGACATAGCGCTGCCGGTAGCGAAGCTCCACGTCGGTCAGCCCGTGCCATTTTTCCGGCAGCGGCAAAAGATCTTTCGAGAGAAACGTGATCGTCTCCACATGAACGCTCAGTTCGCCCGTGCGAGTGCGAAAAAGATATCCGCTGGCGCCGATGTGGTCGCCCAGGTCAAGCAGCTTGTAAAGTTCAAATCCCTTTTCGCCGACCGCGTCCTTCTTTACGTAAATCTGCAAGCGCTGCCCGTCCTGCTGCAAGTGCGCGAACCCGGCCTTGCCCATCAGGCGAATCGCCATAATCCGCCCGGCCACGCGAACGTGCACCTTCGCCGCGTCAAGTTGCTCGCCGGTTTGCCCCGAATATTCCGCGAGAATCTGCGGCAGCGTGTGGGTGAAATCGTACTTCGTCGGATACGCCTGCTGGCCCAGAGCCTCAATCTGCTTGAGTTTCTCCAGCCGCATTTTGTAGATATCGTCGTCGAATGCCAAGAGTGGCCCTTTGCGCGCGAAAGTAAGCTGCGATTATAGAGGAAGAATTGAATCATTGAATCATCGGGGGATTGAATCATTGGGGGATCGGCGCAAAATGATTCAATGATCTCGATCCCCCGATGATTCAACCTTTCGATGTATCATTCTGGTTTCGGAGCGCCCGCATGAGCACGCCCTCACAGTCTCAATCAGCCGCCGGTGAAACCTTCGCCGCCAGCCGCTGGACTCGCGGAAATCACATTTTTCCGACCCGCATCGTGGTCAGCCCTCTACACGTTAGCCGGGTGAAGCCGCGCTTGTTCAGCCAGACTGAAGAAAGCATCGCCATTTCACAGGTCGCCTCCGTCCAGATTCAGACTGGAATCATCTGGTCGCAGATCAGCATCGATTCCACCGGCGGCACCGACCCCATCACCAGCCACGGCCACCGCAAGGCCGACGCATTGCGCATTCGGGAATTGATCGAAACGTATCAGGTCAAGAAGTGACGGACGATCCGCACAAGGACGATCCCCCAAAAGACCCGAGCAAGAAAAACGCCTACGTCCAGATGGCCAACTATGCCCAGCTAGCCATCATCTTTCCCGCCGCCACCCTCATCGGTTGGCTGATCGGCGTCGGGTTCGACCGCTGGCTGCATACCAATTGGATCTATATTGTCGGCCTGATTCTCGGCAGCGTCGCCGGATTCGTCGAGTTGATCCGTACCGCTTCCTCCAACAAATGACTACGGAAGACTCACCTCCCGCCGACGATTTCTACGCCCGCACCATCGAGCGCGTCCAGCGCATCATGATCGTGATTAGTGTCGCGGCTCTGGTCACCGCGCAGATTTATTTTGGATGGCGTGTCAGCCTCGGCGTGGCGCTTGGGAGCATCATCAGCTACGTCAATTTTCACTGGTTGAAGACCGGTGTCGCCGGGCTGGCTGACCTTGCTGCGAACTCGGCAACTCCAACCTCCAGCCGCGGTACGGTGATGCGTTTTCTGGTTCGCTACTTTTTGATGGCCGTGCTGGGCTTTGTTATACTTACTGTTTCGCGCGAGAGCCTGTACGGTTTCTTTGCCGGCTTGCTGGTAACGGTGGCCGCATTGCTCTGCGAGGCCGCCTATGAGGCGTTTAGAGCAATCGGGGCGCAGGGGCGAAAGACTGACAACTGACCGCTAGCTACTAGCAACTGATTTTCAATGCCCGAACAACTCAGATTCACTCAACTTCTGAACCACCTGTTCGCCGGTCCGGTGACCGCGTTGCTGCGTGCTTTGCACATCGAGCCGCACTACCCAGCGGCGCCGATTACCAATCCCGTCGCCATGGAAGTGCTCGTCTTCGGTCTCCTTGTCCTGACCTTCTTGTTGGTTCGCAGCCGGCTCTCGGTGGAAAAGCCCGGCGCCCTCCAGCACCTATTCGAAGGTATCGAGGGCTTCGTCGGAGACCAGAGCGCCGACGTCATCGGCCATCACAGCGAAGCCTTTACGCCTTTCCTGGTCGCACTCGGCCTGTTCATCCTGGTCGGGAATCTCCTGGGCTTGGTTCCGGGCTTGGAGTCCCCCACCGGTGTTCCGGTTGTTCCGTTGGGCTGCGCCCTCTGCGCCTTTTTCTACTACCACGCGCACGGAATCAGGAAGCACGGCCTCGCCTATTTCAAGCAGTTCTTCGGACATCAGGATCCCAGCATGTCGATTTTCATGCGGATTCCGCTTTCGATTCTGATGTTGTGCATCGAGCCCATCAGCCACCTCGCCCGCGTGGTCTCGCTCACCGTCCGTCTCTACGGGAACATGTTCGCCGGCGATATGGTGATTCTGGTTTTTCTATCGCTGATCCCGATCGGTATTCCGGTAGCGTTCATTGGTCTTCATATTTTTGTCGCGTTTGTTCAAGCGTACGTTTTTGTTTTGCTGACCACGGTCTATTTGGCTGGGGCAGTCGCGGAAGAGCACTAAGTTTCAAGTTTCTGGCTTCGAGTTAGCGCTTGAAACTGGAAACTTGAAATTCGAAACAGGGTTCGCCCCGTTCAGCGTGAGGGCGTTTGCACGGTAGCGTCAACCACCCACTGGCGGGATTTCATAGGAGGAAGAAAGAAATGCGTATTTTGAGCAAAGTGTTCATGACTCTGTCAGCTCTAAGTTTTGCCGTCCCCGGGTTCGCGCAGGGCGGAGAAGCGGTCAATCCCACCAACTGGGTTGCTGGTCTTACCGGCATCGCCATGGCCATCGCCGCCGCTGGTTGCGGACTCGGCCAGGGCCGCGCCGCCGCTGCCGCAACCGAGGGCATCGCCCGCAATCCCTCGGCCAAAGCCGCCATCCAGGTTGCTTTGATTATCGGCCTGGCTTTCATCGAATCCCTGGCCATCTACACCCTGCTGGTCATCTTCGTGAAAATGAAGTAACCGGCGTCAATGACCAACCAAAGATCAAGGCCTCTGCTTTCGGCAGAGGCCTTTTATTTGTGTGCCGAGCATGTTCGACAGCTTGAGGGTGAAAGTCTGTTTGACAACTTGATGGAAGTGAAGTCATAGCGAAGCGCAAGGGTGAAACAACACTCGCCGCGAGGCGGGGCCTGAAAGAAGCGCGGAGCAAAGACGCGAGCCGATGAACAAGAACGGGATACGAGGCCTACGGTGGCGGGCGAGCGAGCATGTGATCGCGAAGCCCATATCCATCAAGCCCACTGGTGGTAAATCCGGCGGTTGCGCGTCGAAGGCGGTCGAACTTAGCTCGGGAGATCTGCGGCATGTCACACAACGTGACTGAGGAGGAAGGGATTGGTCCTGACCGTGCCGCAGAAGTCAGCAGAGGGCAAAGTAGGTCATGCCAGTCGGCGAGGATATTGAGGCACTCCAAAAGGCCGAAAGGCGGAGCAACAGATAGGCCACGCCGGGAACGGTGATCGAAGGCCCGAACGGTACCCCGCAAGGGGAATAAAGGGAAGGGTAAGTAAGTGGCGCGACTCAGGAACGAACAGCGGCAGAAAAACCAGCCCGAACAAGAGGTGCTGGCCTTTCCGGCGGAAGATAGGAGTGATGCTCCGAGGGCCGCCGCGCAAGGGACCGAAACGCTCATGGCGACGCGCAAGTCCGAAAGCCTGGCTGGAAGCGAACGACTCATGGAAGAAGTCTGTGAGCTGGAAAACTGCAAGCAGGTACTACAGCGAGTCAAGGCCAACAAAGGGAGTCCGGGAGTGGACGGGATGACTGTCGACGAACTACCGGAATACCTGAAGCAGCATGAGCTGGAAATCGGGGAACAGCTACGAAGCGGAACTTATCAGCCGCAGCCGGTAAGGCGGGTGGAAATCCCGAAGCCGGACGGTCAGGGAGTGCGCAAGTTAGGCATCCCTTGTGTGCTGGACCGGTTCGTCCAGCAGGCGGTGCTGCAGGTTCTGCAGAAGCGCTGGGACCCGACGTTCTCCGAACACAGCCACGGTTTCCGACCGGGGCGCAGCGCGCGGCAAGCGGTGCACGAGGCGCAGCAGTACATTGCCGAAGGGTATCGCTGGGTGGGGGATCTCGACTTGGAGAAATTTTTTGATCGAGTAAACCACGATCGTCTGTTAGCGGCGGTGGCCAAGCGCGTGGCCGACAAGCGAATGCTTAAGCTCATTCGAGCATTCCTGGAGGCCGGTGTGATGGAGGATGGATTGGTGAGTCCGGTGGATGAGGGCACGCCTCAGGGCGGTCCGCTTTCACCGTTGCTCAGTAATCGGGTGCTGGACGAACTGGACCGGGAGTTAGAGCGGCGTGGTCATCGCTTCGTGCGTTATGCCGACGATTGCAACATCTAGGTAGGCAGCGAACGAGCGGGACAGCGAGTGATGGAGAGCGTTACGCACTTCATCACGCACCGACTCAAGCTCAAGGTGAATCAGGCGAAGAGCGCCGTAGCTCAACCGAGGCAAAGAAAGTTCCTCGGATTCAGCTTCACCAGGGAACGAGCACCAAGGCGGCGGATCGCCCCCAAGGCCATCGCTCGCTTTAAGGAGAGGATTCGGGAACAGACACGTCGAACCCGTGGCATCAGCCTGACGCAGATGGTCAAGGATCTTGCGACCTATCTACGAGGATGGCTTGGGTACTTCGGCGACTGTCAAACGCCTTCGGTATTGCAACGCCTTGATACATGGCTACGCCGTCGACTCCGGTCTGCGGTGTGGAAGCAATGGCAGCAGGGACGAACGCGATTTCGCGAACTTCGCAAACGGGGCGTGGGCAAAGACCTGGCGGCGCAAACCGCCGGGAGTCCCCACGGCCCGTGGCGCATCGCAAACTCGCCCGCCCTGGCCATCGCTTTGCCGAATGCTTACTTTGCCCAGCTCGGACTTCCGCCTATGGTCGTGCGGTCAGCTTAATCCGCCGAACCGCCGGATGCGGACCCGCTTGTCCGGTGGTGTGGCAGGGAAGGAGAGGCGACTCTCTCCCCTATGCCGATTCCTGCAACAATCGGTTCAACAGACTACGACCGCCGCTCCTGCTTCCAGGCCCCACTGCGGCCTTCTGGCGCATGCTCCAGCGAATCCATGAGCAAGTGGCGCAGCCGGTGGCGGCTCTCGAGGTCGCTATCTACAAATTCAAATCCGACTTCCGTGACGCGCGCCCGCCGTAACAGCACTTTCCCGCGGATGTGCCGCATTCCGACTTGAATATCCAAGTCCGCCTCCGAGCCGACCCGCAGCGTGTCGTCTTTCGTTCCCATGCCACCGCCCAGGCTCAATTCGCGCACCATGAGGTCAGACTTTCCCCAAGAACTGCTGATCGTTGCCGGAACCGCTTTTCGCAGCACGATTCTTTCGTAGCGCCGCTGCCGCACCCACGGACACGCCGGCGCAGAATCCAGCGGGCCAATGGCCAACTCTCCCGGTTCCAAACCACTCTCGGCCATGATCTGCGTCGCGTAGCGCGGATCAATTTTGGCCAGTGACTGCGCCGCCGCAATTCGCAGTTCGCGGTGATGTTGCCACTTGAACATTTTTTTCGCTTCAAACAGGTTCCGCAGCACCGGCACGGCGTCAGGCTCGCGCAAACGGCCCAGGGCCTCAATCGCCTTTAACTGGAGCAGCCCAGAGCGTCCCTCCGCCTCGCCGGCCGCGGCCATTACGATCAACGGCGGGGCCGCGCTGCGATCACCGCTCATTCCGATTTCATCCAGCGCCTGCGGCACCACCGCGGCATCTAGTATTTCCAGCACTTCCAGCAGCGTGCGTCCTCGGTCCGGGGCCGCTCCGTAAGCAATCTGGCGCACGATCACGTCATGATAAAAGCGGTTCCACTCCGGCAGCCGCAGAGGCAGAAATTCCAGCAGCCCGGGAACATCCAGCCGGCTCAGCAAGTCCCACCGAGGAAACTGCCGGCCGCTGCGGGCCAGTCTTTAGCATTTCCCGCAGACACTCGTTGGCCGCAGGCCCGAGTTCCTGCACTACATCCACGATGCGGTCGCATTCTTCGCGCCGCATGGAACGGAAAAACCGCTCCGCCAAATGTTCGGACGCCGCCGCCGAATTTCTCCGCAACACTCCCACCAGCTCCGGCGCAACCCGCGGTTCACGCAACGCATCTTCGATGAACTCAGGCAGCCTGCCCTCGACCCCAATTCGCGAGCGCAATTCTTTTTCGAGCGCCGGCCGCCGGCCCGCCAGATAGTCGAGGCTCTCGCAAGCCTGGGCTCACCGCGCGATATTGCTTTCGCTTGCTGGCCTCGGAACTCAGCCGTACAAACGCCGCCCCCAGCAACGCTTCAATCTCCGGGTCCGACTCCTTGCCCATCGCCTCGCCCAGCTTCTGTACCGCTTCGCGTCAGCACAGGTTGCCTTCGACCAGGGAGAATATGTCCGCCAGATGGGTCAGCCCGCACGCGACTCGCGAGCGGTATTCCGGCTCCTGCGACAACACCTGTCCGGCATAGCTCAACAGGACCGCCGAAGCCGTCTCCTTATCGTGCCGCTGCAGCAGCAGCTTCCACGTATTGGCGCACATTGCGCGCCGGAACGCAGGCCGCGTCTCTCGATAGCAGTGTCTTTTTCTTGCTGGTCTCCGGTAATTCCGTCCCAGAACATGCGGTCCAGCAGGTCGGCGTGCGATTCCACCAGCATGCCCGCCTTGCTGATCTTGTCTTCCTGCACCGCCAGAATCTTGCGCAGGTTCGCAGTCTGCCGGCTCATCTCATCCAGCAACTGGCGGACTGCTTTCACCTGGAGTTCGCCGCTCTGGAATTGCTCCAGCGCATAGCGGATCGCCATCTGCTCCGCCGCCCGCATCAGAATCGGCTTTTCGATCTTGTGGTCCTGGCCGTACGCCGAAAGCTCGTCCAGCATTTTCAGCACAGTAGTGCGGATGTTTTCTTCCGAATGGTGCAGCTCCAGTCCGATCAACTCCGGCTTCGGCGTGGCCTGCGCGCCCAGCTCGCCAAAGCGGGTCAGCAGCCGCAAAGCGTTGATGGTCTCCTTTTCATTCAGCGGGAAGGGTTCTTCGCTGGCCCGGCTGCGGCTTTCCTGCGGCTCAGTAAGATCAAGCGAGAGCTGGTCCTCTGACACAGAGCTTTCTTGTGCCTGCGCCCCCTCTGCCGCCGCAATCAGCTGCACCAGCTTGCTCGGATCGCTCAACCATTCCTTGAATTCAGGAGTCAACGACTGTACCGCCAGTTGCGCGGCCGCGGTCGACTCCGCCGCTGTCGGCTGCGATGAACTTTACTTCGTTGATGCGAATGCTGCCCTGGTCGTCCGGAAACGCCGCCTTGACGTGCTTGGCAAAGTCTTCCGCCTTCATCCCCTGCGGCGAAAAAGCATTCACCAGCTTTTCAAATTCCTCGATCGTGACCTCACTGGAAAACTGAATGCTGCTCAGTCCGGCCGCGTTCAACAGTTGGGCGAATCCGCGCTCGTTGTGCCCGGTTTCCACCGGCACGCCGTCGAGCAGCAAGCGGTCTTCGGAGACCCCAAGCACAATGGTGCCTTTGCGTTTGGGCATCGCTTGCTGTAGCTCGTCCCACGCGACTTCAAACTGGTGCCTGCGTCCGCTTGTGGTCGAAACCGTACAGCCGTACGTTCTTCACCAGAATGTTCAGGCTGTGAACGAACGGCTGGGCAGACGCCTGCGCGCTTGCCTTGCTTGTGCCAGTAGTCGGAATAGTCCACTCCCCAGTAGGGTTTTAGCGTAAGCCGCAACTCAGGCCTTACTCCGCATGTTACGGAGGTCTTTGCACAGGTGACGGAAAGCCGGGTTAAGGTAGCCACAACGTATTGAGCTGCGGCTTATCGGGATTTAGGCCGCAGGGGCCTTGGGCGGAGGAGGCCGTTACTTCCGGGGCCCGGTTACTTCTCTGAAATCACGAAGCTTACCTCCGCCGCGCCGTTCGGCTGCCACCATCACACTCTTCTCCCAAGTCCGTGGTTCCGAAAAGATCGGGCGTGATACCCGCCTTTCGGTGAGCACATCGAACGTGCCTTCCTGGCGGATCGACGTTCCAGCCTTCGTGCCAGGCCACAATCTCGTATTTTCCTGGCGGTACGTTCGTGAAAGCTCGAATTTCCCCGCCTCGTCGGTCACGGCGTAGTACGGATGCGGCACCACCAGCATCTCCGCGTTCATCCAGGTATGGCCGCCGTTGCACTTCAGGTTCACCAGGCCCACCGTCGGCAGGTCGCGCGAAACCACCTGGTTCGGGAAGGGAAATGGCAGGTTGTAGGTGGCGGCGCCGTCCATGTGGACGGTGTGCAACACGGCATCAGAGCTCCTCATCTGTAGCGTGCCCGCCGCCGGCACCAGCAGCACGTGCGGCTCATAGCGGCAACGCTTCTGGTCGAGAAAACGCCGCGCCTCGGGAATGTCCATCGCTTTGCCGCTGGTGATGTTCTTCAAGAAACACCACCGTGTTGGCGACGCCCTGTTGTGGGCCAATCACCAGGCGCTCCAGGTCGCGCGTCTTGGCCGAGTCCGGATCGCAAATCTGCTGGTCCTTGAAAATCGGCATGCTCACCAAGTGAGGCACGGGCCCGACCACCTGACCGTGCCCGTGATCGTGCCCCCGTTGGTTACGCGTGACGACCTGATAGCCCTGCCCAAAGCCAGCTGCGCACGCAGCAAGCAAGAGGCCGCTCAGCAAGGCCGGTTGACTCCACTTCATACCCACGCTCCGGGTTACGATCAAGCCGGACTACGGCTGCATAGAGCCTAACCGCAGGATTGTTGTCAGCAAAGTCACCGAAGTAACGTCGCAAGCATCATTTTCGGGAATGGGACAACCAATCGCGATCAGACCACCAGCCGTGGGCCGCTGCTTAATCCGCGTGGCTCCCAGCAGGTGAGACTCTGTCCGCGCAGTCGACCGTCGCCGAAGGAACCGCCACCGCATTCGGTCCATGTAAAGGTACACAACCGGCGTCGTAAACAAAGTCAGTGCCTGGCTCAGGATCAGTCCGCCGCAGATGGTAATACCCAGCGGCTGCCGCAACTCCGATCCGGTTCCCGTGCCCAGCGCCAGCGGCAGTCCGCCCAGCAGCGCCGCCATCGTCGTCATCATGATGGGACGGAACCGCAGCATGCAGGCCTCAAAGATCGCATCCTCCGGCGACTTGCCTTCGCGCCGCTCGGCGTCGAGAGCAAAGTCAATCATCATGATCGCGTTTTTCTTTACGATTCCGATCAGCAGAATGATTCCGATCATGCCCATCACGTTCAGCTCATTGTGAGTGAGCAGCAGCGCCAGCAGCGCCCCGACTCCGGCCGAAGGCAGGGTCGAAAGAATGGTGATGGGGTGAATGAAGCTCTCGTACAGGATTCCGAGCACGATGTAAACGGTGCCGCACCGCGGTGAGGATCAAGACCGATTCGTTCGCTAGAGATTCCTGAAACGCGGCAGCCGTCCCCTGAAAGCTGGGATGGATGGTCGCTGGCAGCCCAATTTCTGTTTCGGCCGCGTCGATCGCCTTGGTCGCGTCCCCCAGCGAGACATTGGCCGCCAGATTGAACGAGATCGTCGCGGAAGGGAATTGCCCCTGATGATTGACCGCCAGAGCCACGTTCGCCGGGCCAAAATGTGCAATCGCCGACAACGGGACCGCCTGGCCATTAGCGCCGCGCACATAAACCGCCTGCAGCGCTTCTGGACTGGTCTGGTATTGCGGCGCAACTTCCATCACTACGTGATACTGGTTTAACTGCCGGTAAATAGTCGAGACCTGTCGCTGCCCGAAAGCATCGTAAAGCGCATTGTCGATGTCCTGCGGCGAAACCCCCAGCCGCGAAGCCGTGTCGCGGTCAATGATCACCTGCGCGTCCAGCCCGCGGTTCTGCTGGTCAATGTTGACGTCGCGCAGTTGTTTCAAAGACTTCATTTTTTGCAGTAGCTTAGGCGCCCAGGTATTGAGGTCAATCAGATTCTCGCCCGCCAGCGTGTATTGATACTGCGCCTGGCTCATGCGGCCGCCGATGGTCAGGTCCTGTGCCGACTGCATGAACAGCGTCGCCCCCGGCACCTTCGCCAGCTTCGGTCTCAGTTCGCCAATGACTTGGTCGGCGGTCAGCTTCCGCTCGGCCCCCTTCGGCTTCAGCGTGATAAACATTCGCCCCTGGTTCTTGGCGGTGTTCCCCCCCGCGAACCCCACAATGGTCTGCACGTTCTTGTCCTGCATGACAATCGAGACGAACTGCTGCATTTTTTCCTTCATTGCCGCAAAGGAGATATCCTGGTCCGCCTGCACCGAACCGATGAGTCGGCCCGTATCTTGCTGTGGAAAGAACCCGGTTGGAACTACGGTGTAGAGATAAACCGTCAGTCCAGCGGTAGCGATGGTGACCAGTAAGGTGAGCGGCTGATGGCGCAGGACCCAGGTCAGTCCTCCCCGGTAGATCTTCAGGGCCCCATCAAAAATAGCCTGCGACGCACGGTACGCGATCCCATGCTTCTCTTCGCCGCTCGCCCGCAGAATCTGCGCGCACATCATCGGCGTGGTAGTCAGCGACACCAGCAGCGAAATTCCAATGGCTGCGCTCAGTGTCACCGCAAATTCCCGGAACAGCCGCCCCACCAGTCCGCCCATCAGCAGGATGGGAATAAAAACCGCCACCAGCGACGAGCTCATCGAAAGCACAGTGAACCCGATCTCCTTAGCTCCTCTGAACGCCGCTGCCACCGGCGCCATCCCTTGCTCAATGTGGCGAGTGATGTTTTCGAGCACGACGATCGCGTCATCCACCACGAACCCGGTCGAAATCGCCAGCGCCATCAGGGACAAGTTGTCGAGGCTGTAGCCAAAGGCATACATGACCGCAAAAGTCCCGATCAGCGAGAGCGGCACCGCAATCGCCGGAATAATCGTCGCCCGCACCGTCCGCAAAAACGCGAACACCACCAGAATCACCAGCACCACGGAAATCAGCAGCGTGATTTCGATGTCGCGCACCGATGCCCGAATGGTCGTGGTGCGGTCCATCACCACGTCGATATGAATGGCCGGCGAAATGGAAGCTGACAACTCTGGCAGCAACGCCCGCACGTTGTCCACAGTCTCGATAATGTTCGCGCCCGGCTGGCGAAAGATGATGATCAGCACCGCCGGCTTGCCTTGCGCCATTCCGGCGCCTGCTTTTGCCGCCGCTGAACTGCCCGCCAGTCCGATCACTCGCGTGTCCGCAACCGAATCCTGAACGTCCGCCACGTCTCCCAGCCGCACCGCCGCGCCATTCTTGTAAGCAACGATCAGTGGCCGATACTTGTCCGCAACCTTGATCTGATCGTTGTCCGTAATTGCCCACGCGTTGATCGCATTCGCAACCTCGCCTTTGGGCCGGTTCGCATTGGCCGATGTGAGTGCTGTGCGCACCGAATCCAGTCCTAAGCCGAGCTTGTTGAGTAGATTCGGATTGAGTTCAGCGCGCACCGCGGGTGCCGCCGCCCCGCCAACGAACGCCTGGCCCACGCCGTTGACCTGCGCCAGTTTCTGCGACAGCACCGAATCGGCTACGTCGTACATGGCGGGCAGCGTAATCGTGTCCGAGGTAAGCGAGAGAATCAGAATCGGCGCGTCTGCCGGATTCACCTTGCGATAGCTGGGATTCCCCGGCATATACGACGGCAATTGGCTGCGCGCCGCATTGATTGCCGCTTGCACGTCGCGCCCCGCCGCATCAATGTTGCGATTCAGATCAAACTGCAGCGAAATGCCGGTGGACCCGATCTGGCTGGTCGAGGTCATCTGGGTCACGCCCGCGATACGCCCAAACTGGCGCTCAAGCGGCGTAGCCACCGCCGACGCCATTGTCTCTGGGCTGGCCCCGGGCAGCGACGCGCCCACCTGAATCGTCGGGAATTCTACCTGCGGCAGCGGCGCAACCGGCAGGAACCGAAACGCAATAATTCCCGCGAGCAGGAGTCCGACCGTCAGCAGGGAAGTGCCGACCGGACGCTTGATGAATGGAGAGGAAACGCTCACCTAATCTCCCGACGCCGGCTGTTCCTGGAAATGCCGGAACCCAAACCGCTCAAACCGCTGTGACAGCCGGTCAAACCACAGATAAACCACCGGCGTGGTGTACAGCGTCAGCACCTGGCTGAGCAGCAATCCGCCGACAATGGTGATGCCCAGCGGATGCCGCAACTCCGACCCCGTCCCACGTCCCAGCGCCAGAGGCAATCCGGCGAACAGTGCCGCCATCGTCGTCATCATGATCGGACGGAACCGCAGCAGCGAAGCCTGAAAAATCGCTTCCTCCGGGGCCTTATGCTCTTCGCGCTCCGCCTCCAGCGCGAAGTCAATCATCATGATGGCGTTTTTCTTGACGATGCCAATCAACAGGATGATCCCAATCAAACTCACCACGCCCAAATCGTTTCCGGTGATGAGCAGTGCGACCAGCGCGCCCACCCCCGCCGAAGGCAGTGTGGACAAAATCGTAATCGGATGAATGTAGCTCTCGTAGAGCACGCCCAGCACGATGTACACCGTCACAATCGCAGCCAGAATCAACAACGGCTCACTCGAAAGAGAATTCCGAAACGCCGCCGCCGTTCCCTGAAAGCTGGTATGAATGCTGGCCGGCATCTGGATCTCCTGCTCGGCGGCATCGATCGCTTTGGTCGCGTCGCCCAGTGAAACTCCTGGCGCCAGATTGAACGAAAGCGTCACCACTGGAAACTGCCCCTGGTGGTTGATAGACAACGACGCGTTGGTCTGTTCAATGTGGCTGAATGCCGAAAGCGGCACCTGTGCCCCAGTGCTCGACTTCACGTACAAGCTGTTGAGCGCGTCTGGATCGTCCTGAAATTGGGGAGCGGCTTCGAGCACAACGTGATACTGGTTTAGTTGCGTATAGATGGTCGAAACCTGCCGCTGCCCGAAGGCGTCATACAAAGTGTTGTCGATCGCAGCAGGCAGAATCCCCAGCCGCGATGCCGTGTCCCGGTCAATCGCCAGATTCAGTTGCAGCCCACCATTCTGCTGATCGCTGGCCACGTCGCGCAATTCGGCCGAATTGCGCAGCTTGTCGAGCAATTTCTGCGACCAGGTCGAAAGCTCAACTGCATCCGTACTTTCCATCGAGTACTGAAACTGCGTGCGGCTCACCCGGTCTTCCACCGTCAAGTCCTGCACTGGCTGCATATAGAGAGTGATCCCCTGGACCTGTTGCGAAAGCTCCGGCTGCAAACGCCGAATCACCTCCGAGGCAGTCGCCGTGCGATCACTCCGCGGCTTCAGGTTGATCTGAATGCGCCCGCTATTCAGCGTCGGATTGGTTCCATCGACGCCGATGAACGACGAAAGGCTGTCCACGTCCGCATCTTTCAGAATCACCGCCGCCAGTTGCTGCTGCCGCGCCGACATCGCTGCAAACGAAATATTCTGCGGCGCGTCGGAAATCCCCAGAATCACCCCGGTGTCCTGCACCGGGAAAAATCCTTTCGGCACCACTACGTACAAGTACACGGTCAGAACTAGCGTTGCAGCGGTCACGATCAACGTCGCCGTCTGATGCTGCAACACCCACTTCAGCGTGCGCCCATAAGCCGCGATGATCCGGTTGTACAGGTCCTCTGACCAGTGATAAAACCGCCCTTGATGCGAATCCTTTCTCGCCTTCAGCAGCCGCGCGCACATCATCGGCGTAAGCGTCAGTGAGACAAACGCCGAAACCAGAATCGTGACTGCCAAAGTGACCGCAAACTCGCGGAACAGCCGGCCCACAATATCGCCCATGAACAGCAAAGGAATTAGCACCGCAATCAGCGATACCGTCAGCGAAACAATGGTGAACCCAATCTGCCCCGCGCCTTTGAGCGCCGCATCGAGCGGCGAGTCTCCGGCCTCCAGAAAGCGGTCAATGTTCTCAATCATCACAATGGCGTCGTCCACCACGAATCCGGTGGAAATCGTCAGCGCCATCAGCGTCAGATTGTTCAGGCTGTAGCCCAGCAGATACATCACCCCGAAAGTGCCGACCAAAGACAGCGGCACTGCCACGCTGGGAATGATGGTGGCCCGCAGGTTTCGCAAGAAAAGAAAAATCACCGCCACCACCAGCACGACGGTGAGCATGAGTTCAAATTCAACGTCCGCCACCGACGCGCGAATGGTTGTGGTCCGATCGGTCAGGACAGTTATGTTCACTCCCGCCGGAAGCTGCAGCCGCTTCAGCAGAACGTTGATGCGGTCCACAACGGTGATAATGTTCGCGCCCGGCTGCCGTTGAATATTGACGATCACCGCCGGCGACACAACGCCGCCCTTGCCCATCCACGCCGCCTCGTACTCGTTCTCCACGCCGTCGGTCACGGTGGCGATATCGGCCACCCGCACCGGCGCGCCGTTGTGGTATGCGATCACGATCGGGTTGTACTGCGCTCCCGCGAGCAGTTGATCGTTCGCGTCGATGGTGAACGACTGCCTCGGCCCATCCAGCGTGCCTTTTGCCTGATCAACGTTGGCCGCGCCCAGCGCCGTGCGCACATCTTCTAAACTGAGCCCGTAAGACGCCAGCGCCGTCGGATTTGCCTGCACCCGCACCGCAGGTTTTTGCCCGCCGCTGATCGAAACCAGCCCCACGCCCGACACCTGCGAAATCTTCTGCGCCAGCGCCGAGTCGGCGAGGTCCTCCACCTTCGAGAGCGGCATCGTGCTCGAAGTCAACGCCAGCGTCAGAATCGGCGCGTCCGCGGGGTTCACCTTGCTGTAGATCGGTGGATTCGGCAGGTCCGTCGGCAGATAAGTCCCTGAAGAATTGATTGCCGCCTGCACTTCCTGTTCGGCGATATCAATATTCTGGTCAAGGTTGAACTGCAGTGTGATGATCGAGCTTCCCAGCGAGCTGCTGGACGTCATCTGACTCAGCCCCGGAACTTGCCCAAACTGGCGTTCCAGCGGCGCCGTCACCGACGATGCCATCACCGTCGGATCCGCCCCCGGATAAAACGTCATCACCTGAATGGTGGGATAGTCCACTTCCGGCAAGGCCGAAACCGGAAGCTGCCGGTACGCCACAATGCCGATCAGCAGCACCCCGATCATCATCAGAGAGGTGGCAACGGGCCGAAGAATAAACAGCCGTGACGGATTCATTGCGAGGGAGTTCCAGAATTCGCTGCGCCGGAATCAGCGCTCTTGTGATTTCCCGCCCGCGGGCCGCCGGCGTTGTTGGGTATTCCGCCGCCAGAATTTGAATTGCTTCCTGCAGCCGCGTGACCCGGTCCGTTCGTCGCCGCTTGCATGTGCGGCTCGACCCGGCCGTTGTCCTGCAGCTTGTCCTGTCCGTCAATGACCACGATCTGGCTGGGCGAAAGTCCGCTGTCCACTTGCGCAACCGTGCCTTGCGTCAGCCCAATGTTCACCGGCGTCACTGCCACCGTCTTGTCCGGCTTGACCAGATACACATAACTGCCTTGCGGCCCGTTTTGTACAGCCGCGGCCGGAATCACAATCGCATTTTTCTTGGTGTCCAACAGAAGATGCACGTTGACGAACTGATTGGGCCAGAGCTCGTTGCCCTGGTTGTCAAAAACCGCCTTCAACCTCCCGGTGCCGGTGGTCTCGTCAATCTGATTGTCAATGGTCAGCAGCTTCCCGCTGGCGATCTTGGTCTGATCATCCCGGCTGTAGGCGTCCACCGGCAGCGGCCCTTTTTGCAGGCGCTGCGCCACGGTTTGCAGTTGGTCTTCCGGCAGACTGAAAATCACCGTGATCGGTTGCAGTTGCGTAATCACGAACAAAGGGTTCGCGTCGGTAGCATGCACCATGTTCCCCGGATCCACCTGCCGCAGCCCGATCCGGCCGCTTTGCGGCGCCGTAATGTGAGCGTAGCTCAGGTTCAGCTTGGCACTATCCACCAGCGCCTGATCGTTGCGCACCGTGCCTTCAAGCTGGTCGGCAGTCAGATTTCTGCGTGTCCACTTGCTGCTGCGACATCGCGCCGGACTGCTGCAGCAGGTCTTTGTAGCGTTGATAGTTAAGCTGCGCGTCTTTGAGCGCGGCCTGGTCCTTGAAACAGTGTGGCTTGCGCTTGATCCAACTGCACCTGATACGGCCGCGGATCGATCACCGCCAGCAAATCACCCTTCTTGACGAACTCTCCTTCGCGGAAGTTCACCCGTTCCAGTTGACCGTCCACCCGGCTCTTCACATTCACGGTGTAGAAGGCCTCAACCGAACCTAGTCCATTGAGATAAATCGGCAGGTCCTGCTTCAGCACCGTGGCCACCGTGACCGGAATCGTCTGTGCCGCGTTGGCCCGGGCCGTGGTCGCCTTGTCGCTCGACGCCGTGCAAGCCGCAAACAAACTCACCATCAGCGCCAAGCCCGCTGCGGCCATACGCCTCGTTGTACGGAAGGGAACCGCGTGATGTGATTCTCGTTCGTACTCCGGTAATCCGGAAGCAACCCTCATTAGGTAAACCTTTCCCTCAGCGCCCTGAAATTTCGCCACCCATCTTAAAACAATCGTGACCGCCCTGCTGATCTCGAACGCACACTCTCAACTTCCTTTGGATGAAACGCCAACCCGATTTTCCTCAGACATTTACAAACTTTTACGCAGTGCTCCGAAAGCCGGTTGTGGCGATCCAACTGGCGCTGCCCACCCCGTCTCGCATATATTGATTGCCCCCAGTTACGATGCCTCAATCAGCCTCCAAACCGCAGCTTCGCGACCTCGAAACCCTCGCCGATTTGGAGCAGGTCCTGCATCTGGAAAAAGAAGTCTGGGGACTCGCCGACGCCGACGTCACTCCGATAACCTTGGCCCTCGCGCTGAAAGCAGCCGGCAGCCTCTGGCTCGGGGCCTTCGATGCTGGCAAATTGGTGGGTTTCGCTCTGGCATTCCCCAGCCTGGAGCGCGGCCACGTCGGCCTCCACTCCCACATGCTGGCCGTGCGCCCCTCGCATCGCGGCCGCGACCTCGGTTATGAACTGAAACTCGCCCAGCGCCAGCGTGCTCTGGCTCTCGGTGTCAAGGAAATGACCTGGACCTTCGACCCCCTCCGCAGCCGCAACGCACATTTGAACTTCCACCGCCTCGGCGTGATCTGTGACAGTTATCGCTCAGATTTCTACGGTCCTCAAACGTCAAGCCCATTGCACCGCAATGGCACCGACCGCCTCTGGGTGACGTGGCACATGTCCGACCCGCGTGTGGAGCAGCGCCTTAAAGGAAAAGACCCGCGCACCGAAATACTTGACGCACTAGCTCATCTCGAACCGCTAATTCGCTTCGACGGCGCTGGACGTCCCGCGGAAGCCGATCTCGCTCAGGTGCTGTCCCGCCAGCGTGTCGCCATCGAAATCCCGGGAGACATCGAACCTATCGAGAGGGAAGACCCAGAGCGTGCCCGCGAATGGCGCCTGGCCACCCGCAAGGCCTTCACCGAAGCCCTCAATGCTGGATTCGTCGTCAAAGAATTCTGCCGCTCCATCCGCGGCCAGCAAGGACCGGGCGCCTACTTGCTGGAAAAAGGCAGTTAGTAACACTGCTCTGTCATCCTGAGCGAAGCGAGAAGATTCGCGAAGCGAATCACCTCGCGCAGTCGAAGGACCCCTTCACACCATTCCGCGCCACAGATGCGTCAAGGCATTTCAACCACGCCTCGAAGTATCATCGAACCGTGGAGAAAGCGCCCAACCCCATCCTCCTCTACGACGGCATCTGCGGCCTCTGCAACCGCTTCGTCCGTTTCATCCTGAAGCACGACCACCAGGACCGCTTCCGTTTCGCCGCCCTGCAAAGCACCTTCGCCCGCACCATCCTCGAACGCCACGGCCTGAATCCCAATGTGCTCGACACCGTTTACCTCGTCTTCGACTACAACCAGCCGAACGAGCGGCTCCTGGCAAGAAACGAGGCGGCAACGGCGGTGCTCAGAGAATTAGGCGGCTTCTGGCGTTTCTGGGCGAGCATCCTCGATTTATTGCCCAGCCGATTCCGGAACTGGCGTTACGCCCTGGTCGCAAGAAACCGCTACCGCTTTTTCGGCAAGTACGGAGCCTGCCCGATCCCGCGGGAAAAAGACCGCCACAAGTTTCTAGGTGTCGAATAGTCCCAATCCTCCAAACACAGTAAAATGCCTTCCGACACTTTCGCGAGGAAACCCCGAATGTCCGACAAGGCCACGATGCCCGCTTCCGACCCCAACATCGACTCCACGCTCAACGAGCAGCGCCGTTTCGAATGCCCCGAGCACTTCCGCCAGAACGCCCACATCAAGAGCGCTCGAAGAATACGACCGCATCTACCGCGAGTCCGTCGAGCAGCCCGAGAAATTCTGGGGACGCATCGCCTCCGAACTGCACTGGTTCAAGAAGTGGGACAAGGTTCTCGAGTGGAACCATCCCTGGGCAAAGTGGTTCACCGGCGGCGAAATCAATCTTTCCTACAACTGCCTCGACCGCCACGTGCAAACCGCGCGCAAGAACAAAGCCGCCATTATCTGGGAGAGCGAGCCCGGCGAAGTCCGCACCATCACCTATCAGCAACTGCATCGTGAAGTGCAGAAGTTCGCCAACGTCCTGAAGTCGCTCGGAGTGCAGCAAAGGCGACCGCGTCGCCCTTTACATGGGCATGACGCCCGAGCTGGCGATCGCCATGCTGGCCTGCGCCCGCATCGGAGCGCCGCACACCGTCGTCTTCGGCGGCTTTTCCTCCAACGCTCTGGTCGATCGCATCCACGACTCGCAGGCTACCGCAGTCGTCACGCAAGATGGCGCGTTCCGCCGCGGCGCCGAAGTCAAACTTTTTCCCGCCGTCGAAGAAGCGCTGAAGTCCTGTCCGTCGGTGAAGAATGTTGTCGTGTACAAGCGCACCGGCACCGCCATCAACATGCAGCCCGGCCGCGACCACTGGTGGCATGACTTGATGGCGACCGCGTCCGACGACTGCCCCGCCGAGCCGCTCGATTCCGAGCACCCGCTCTACATCCTTTACACCTCCGGCACCACCGGCAAACCCAAGGGCGTAGTGCACACCACCGGCGGATATTCCGTCGGCACCTACATCACCGCCAAGTGGGTTTTCGATCTCCACGAAGAAGACACCTACTGGTGCACCGCCGACATCGGATGGGTCACCGGCCACAGCTACATCGTCTATGGCCCACTGATGAATGGCGCCACCAGCCTGATGTACGAAGGCGCACCCAATTTTCCCGAGCCAGACCGCTTCTGGCAACATCATCGACCGCCACAAAGTGAATATCTTCTACACCGCGCCCACCGCGATCCGCACCTTCATTCGCTGGGGCGACGAGTGGCCGAAGAAGCACAAGCTCGACAGCCTTCGCCTGCTCGGCACCGTAGGCGAGCCCATCAATCCCGAAGCCTGGATGTGGTATCGCGAAATGATCGGTCATAACCGCTGCCCGATCGTGGACACCTGGTGGCAGACCGAAACCGGTCACATCATGATCGCGCCCATCCCCGGTGCGATCGCAACCAAGCCTGGATTCGGCAACGAAGCCCTTTCCCGGGAGTCGTGCCCGCGATCGTCACCATGGAAGGCGAGGAGGTCCCCGACGGCTCCGGCGGATTCCTAGTCCTGAAACAGCCGTGGCCGGGAATGTTGCGCACCATCTACGGCGATCCCGACCGCTACGTGAAGCAGTACTGGTCGCAAATTCCTCCCAACTATTTCACCGGTGACGGCGCCCGCAAAGACAAAGACGGATACTTCTGGGTCATGGGCCGCGTGGACGACGTGATCAACGTCAGCGGACATCGCCTGAGCACGATGGAAGTCGAGTCCGCGCTAGTCGCGCACGCCATCGGTCGCCGAAGCCGCGGTCGTCGGACGTCCCGACGAAGTGAAAGGCCAGGCCATCTCCGCATTTGTGACCCTGGGAGATGGCCGCGCTCCAACGCCCGAGCTGAAGGAAGAGCTACGCAAATGGGTCGCCAAAGAAATCGGATCGCTCGCCAAACCCGACGACATCCGCTTCACCGACTCGCTCCCCAAAACCCGCAGCGGAAAAATCATGCGCCGCCTTCTGCGAGAGCTGGCGACAAATGGCGAAGTCAAAGGCGACACGACCACGCTGGAAGACTTCAGCGTCATCGCGAAGTTGAAAGACCAGGAAGAGGCGTAAGCCAAAACTTTTAACCGCAAAGGATGCAAAGAGAATCGCGAAGTTCGCGAAGCCAGCCTTTTCTTTGCGTCCTCTGCGTTTCCTCAGCGACCTTCGCGGTTAAAGTCTTTAAGGTTGTCGCCGCCACTCGGTTAGTGGTCCGCCGGCGTCCCCCGGAGCGACGAATTCTTCTTCACCTTCTCCGGGAAATGTTTCTCGTACAGTATCAGCGACGGGCAAACCATCGGCTTGAACCCGTACTGGTCCATTTCCCGCCGCGCCTGTTCCGCTGTCCAGCCCTCTACCGACATGCGATACGCCGCAATCATCATCCCCGTTCGGTCGTCTCCGTAGCGGCAATGCACGAACACCTTCTTGCCGGGACTTGCCCGAAGCACCGCCAGAAAGCGCGCCATCGCTTCATTTCTCGGAAATAGACAATGCCAGGGAATCGCCACATACTGCATCCCGGCTTTTTCGACTTCCTTGCGCTCGCTGTCATGCCCTGACAAACGCGCGTCCACCACAATGTTGACACCCATTTTGGACAGCGCCTCGTATCCTTCACGGCTGGGCTGCCCTCCCCGGTAGAGGGTCGGCGTGACTTCGCCAAAATTCTTTACTCCCGCAATTGTCAGTTTTTTCGCGGCGGAGCGTTCGACAACCTGAGCGGTTTGTGATTGCGCCTGCCGTGGTTTCGCGTTGAAGCAGACTGCGAGTAACAAGATTGCCGCGACCAGAAGGCCGCGGGATGCGTAGCAGTGGATCTTCATGAACACAACGCGCATCGCTCCATCTTAATCGGATGCAGGACGCGGGTGAGGTTTTTTTCGGCAGTATCTCGACGCTCAGCGAGCTTTCGCGTCCGCTGAGAGCGGGTTGCTAGGGCGCTTCTTCAATTCACTTCGAGCCTCTTCCGCCAGCGGCCCATGGCTCTTGGCAAGTTCCTGAAGCACTTCCGCCGCAATCGGCGACTGATGCTTACAAACAGAAGTGAGCGCCGCCCGTCGGAGCCGGGCATCCAACTTCTGGGTCCGCGCCAGCCGGGCCAGAGCGTGCAGCGCCTCGTCGTCGTCAATGGCAGTCAGCACCTGGACCGCCTTTCGCGCGGAAGCCAGACTTGCCGCGCCGGCTGCCATTCACGAATTCCTCCAGGCCGCCGACAGTTTTCACCTGCCGCATGAACGTCAATTCATCCAACGCCTGATCCAGCACCTTGGGCGACAGCTTCGAAAGGGACAGCGGCCATCACCGGCGCCGCCCGCACGGTCCGGCTATTCACCAGCGCTTTGAGCGCGGCCTGCTGCACCCGCTCATCCGCGATGTTCCAACGCCGGAACAATGTGGTCCGCCAGATCGGGATCTTTCAAGTCCGCCAACGCAACACAGATATTTCTCACCACGTACCAGCGGTCGTCCTTCAGATACTTGTAAGCGACCGCGATGCCGTCGCTTCCCATCTGTCCGACCAGCCGCACCAGCGCCAGGCGATTCTTGGCGTCCGTTTCCTCATTCAGGCGTTTGAACACGCCCTCAACGCCCTTCGGGCGCGGCAAAGCGCAGCAGCTGCGCTGCCATCCGGTTCCATGCGGAATCATTTCGCTTCACCAGGAATAGTTCGATAATGCGTTCGATCGCGGCCGCCGGCAGCAGCCGCTCCAGCCCAAGCCCGCAGCACTTTTTGTGCTTCTCCGGGTCCCGGTTCAGAGAAGTCTCCAGCGCGATGCCAATCGCCATTACGTCATCGAAGTCTTCAAAGGCCGCGATCGACTGCGACAGACACGGTCAACGCGCTGGCCGCCAGGAAATGGATGTATTCGGACAGGTCCTCGCGCTGCAGCGTTTTTCCCAACCGTTCCGCCGTCTTGGACGCAAACCCCACCTGGGCCAGCGGCACACTGCGAATCAACTCCGGCGCGCGGCTCAACTCGGCGCTGTCAATTTGCACGCCTTCTTCATCGAGAAAGTCGAAGTAGTGACTGGCCAGAGTCCGTACGCCCGGTCCATTTCCCGCTGGGTCATGAATTCTTTGGTGAGGTCCGCCAGAGCGCCGAAACTCGATTGCGGAATAGTGCTTCAGCTCCATCAGCCGCGCGAACTTCTTGCTGTTGTTCAGCGATGCTCCAGTACAGCTCTTCCCGAATCTTCTGCTGCACGCTCTGAGGCGGAACCGCAAATTCTTCCACGAACTTCGCCAGTTTCTGCGCCAGCCGGTCCGCCATGTGCGTGGCCTGCAAGCTGCGGGCCAGCACCCGCACCACTTCTTCTTCGATCAGGATTTTTTGCGACAGGGCGCCGCGGTGCTCTTCAGTTTTGCGCCCGCCAATTGCAGCGCCGTGTCTTCGATGTATTCCGAGGCCAATTGTTCCGGCGGAAGCGTGGTCAGTTCCTGCCGCCGCTCCTGCGGAAAGTGTTCCAGAATCTTGTCCACTCCGGTGGTTCGCAAGATGCGCGCCAGCGATGTGTACGACTTCTGCGGATTGCCTTTTTCCTCCAGAAGCGAGCGCTGCACCGAGGCTTCCACCAACTCCATGAAGCTGCCGGAGTTCGAAGTCCACGGCCCGCCCTTGAACTTTCCGCCCAGACCCGGCAATCCGCCGCCTTCTCCGCCTCCGCTGCCTGGGGGTCCGCCCAGGCACGCCTCCAGAACCGGGAACTCCTCCCGGAACATAGCCCATTCCCTGACCCCCGCCCGACGGTCCCACGCCTGTCATTGGACCGCCGGGGCCACCCTGCTTCCTCCCGACCCTTGTCCAGTCCCGCCGCCTCCTCCTCCGGGTCCGCCAGTCCCAAAACCGCCGCCCATACCGACTCCACCTGCGCCGCCTCCGCCCGCACGGCTCCATCCGCGTGTGCCACCGCCGCCGGGCTCTCCGCTGCCGCCGGTCGCTCCTCCTCCGCGGTTCCCAGAACCACCCCCGGTGCCTTCACCAGTCCCCCCGCCATCGCCAGTTCCTCCACTGCCTGTTCCCCCGACCGCTTCACCGTCCTTCAGAACCACCAGACTCGACATTTCGATCGGCACTCCGTACCCCGTGCCGTCCACTCCGCGCGCCGCAAAATCCGACAGAACCTCCGCCCGCGTCGAAGGATCGAACCATGCTGACTCCAGCAACGCATCGATCGAGTCCAGCAGATCTCGCGGCCCCTGGTCATCCGTCATCTGCTTCGACAGATGTAGGCTTCTGAGTCCGTCTCGATAATCGTGTCGCCGTGCTCGTCTTTTTTCTGGTTTCGCGCCGCAGGAAGCAATACGCGCGCCTTCGAGCTCATTTTGCTCAATAAAGACGAGAATTCCGCCTGCTTCGTCAATGGTCTTGGTGGGCGCCGCCAGTAAGCCGACTGACCTTCCTATAGCGCCCCAGCGTCAGTCCTGGCTCAAACGTCACGGCGGTGATTCCGCGTTTGAGGAACTCGGTCTCGAGCGGGCGCAGGGTCGTCGTCGGTGGTCAGCAGGTTGTTCAGCATCACCTGGTTATCCACAAAACCAAAGGTGAACTGCCCGCCTTCCTTAAGAATTTGATTTAGAAATTGATAGCTCTGCTGGATGGGCCGGTCCATGCTCTTGTGATCAATCGTGAACATGACCGCGGTCTTGATGGTCATGTGCAGGGCGCGGGCAAAACGCAGCCCCTGCGACTTGAGTTGTTTACTGTCCAGCATTGGAAAAGATGCGCTTTCTGCGCAGGGGAACGGGGCCCTTAGTCAGTATGAAAGCGCAGTTGCCTTAAGGCAACGTGACCATAGTTACCCGCCTGCCGGAAGTATTCCCGGCAGGCCTTGGCGACGGCAAAATTGGGCTCTGGATCGTGGGGTATTCCCGAAAAGGGAAGTCGTTTGTGGAGAGGTTGGCTACTGCTTGGCCGTCGCCAGTTGCTTTTCTTCCGGCGTCATTTGCCGCCACAGCACCTGCAAGTCAGCCGAAATACGTGAGTTCTGCGGATCCTCATGCAACGCCCGGGCAAACCAACGGTACGCTGCCGGCAGGTCCCGCCCCACGCAATGCCCAGTTGCGTACATGGTTCCAAGAACGGTCTGCGCTTTGGAATTCCTGTGCGTGGCCGCCGTGCGCAAGCTGGATTCCGCCCGCGCGCAATTTTGCGGCAGCCCGCTGCCATAAAGATAGCGTTCCCCGGCGAGTTCCAGATCGGCATCCGGAGACGGTGCGGCCGTGGCTGTCTCAACCTCTGCGCTCTCCGTCTTCGCCGTCTTCTTTGCCGGACTCAACTTCGCATGCACGCTGTGAGTCTTTGCGGGCGGAGCTGTTTCCGCCTTTTCCTTCGCTGCGGGTGCGGCAGCCGCAGGTGCCGTAGCCTCTGGTGACGGGGCTACTGGCTCACCGCCCTCTGCGGATTTTTCGCCTTCTCCCGGCGTCGCTTGTGTTGGCGGTTGGGTTGCCGATTGTGCGGGATGATCTCCCGAATCATTCGGCGAAGCAGCGGGCGCGGTTTCCCCGCTTGCGCGATTGTCGGGCGCCGGACTGACCGGAGCATTCTGACCCTGCGACTCAGCGGGCGCAGCCGGCGCCGGGCTGTTCCCCGCACTCAGCCGGTCGAACGGAAACCCATCGTTCCGCCACTGCCACCCAATCAACCCACCCGCCACCAGTAGAAGCAGCACGATCACTATCCATCCCGTATGGCTCCGGGCCGGCTCGTCTTCATACAGGTAGTTGAATTCGGCCTTCGGGTCTTCCGACAATCCCAAAAACGATGGCCCGTGCACCTGATTCCCTCCGCCTGCTGCCGCGGGCGGAGGTTCCGGCCGGGGCGGCGCTGAGGGCGGATCTGGAGGCGCAATCGAGGCCGCCTCTGACTCACTGGCCGGGGACGCTACCACCTCGCGCACCACCGCCCGGCCCTGCGTCACCGGACGCGCCAGCGGTCCTCCGCACATTCCGCAAAACCGGTAATCCGGGCTGTTGTCGTACCCGCACTGCGTACAGCGAACGTACATGCGCTCCAGCATATCGCAATCTTTGGATGCCAGAAAGGGTTGCCCGTGTTGGAAATCGTCTGTGCCAGAAACGAATAGCTCGTGGTGGGGCAGGTGCCCTCACCTGCCCCACCACGGAAGCATGGTGGAGCCAAGGGTACCTGCTCTGGAAGGTTCTGCAGGGGCAGAGCCTGTCCTGAGCGACGTTGAGCAAATAACCGCGGTTTCCCCACGCCGCATGTCCGTCTGTGCGCGTGTCCGCGCCGAAACGGGCACTGGTCTTCTCCGCGACCTTCGCGGATTTCTCTGCGTTCTTTGCGGTTAAGAGCTCTTGACTTCGTTCAGTGCAGCAAAAAGACTCTCAGCAAAGATCGCTGAGAAAGTCCACCAAGGACGCGAAGATTCGACGCGATCGATTGGGACACTGCCAATTGCTCGCCTTTACACCCTCCGCGCACGCATGGTACCCTCAATACCATAACTACGATTGAAAATTAGAAGGAGTGCATCAGGTTAGTGCTAGCCAGAGAGCAAAAGAAAACCCTCATTGACCAGTACGGGACCCATCCCACCGATACGGGCAGTCCCGAAGTTCAAATCGCTCTGTTGAGCGAGCGCATTGGTCAATTACAGGACCACTTCAAAGCGCACCTGAAAGATCATGGCTCACGCCGCGGTCTTCTCATGCTGGTCAGCAAGCGTCGCCGCTTGCTCGACTACCTCAAAAAATACGATTCCGAGCGCTACAAGACGGTTGTTCAAAGACTCGGCCTCCGCAAATAGGGGGCTTTTTCTCTTGGACTCATTGTTTCCATGCCATCGGAGCCGGGCCGTAGTGTGTCCAGCGGCCAATTGAGGAAATGCAACTTCTAGCCACTAGCTCCTAGCTATCAGCAATCAAGCTGGTAGTCCAGAAGCTCGCTAGAAGCTAGTAGCTAGAAGCTAGCAGCTTTCTGAAGCACTCCATCAAAAGGAACCATAAATGAAACACGAAATTTCTGTTGATCTAGCCGGTGGCAAACGAATCTCGTTCGAAACCGGACGGCTGGCCAAGCAGGCCCACGGCGCGGTCGTGGTGCGAATGGCCGATAACGTTGTCCTGGCCACGGCCACTGCCAATCCCGATCCCCGCGAAGGCATCGACTTCTTCCCGCTGACCGTTGACTACCGCGAATACGCCTACGCCGGTGGACGCATCCCCGGCGGCTTCATCAAGCGCGAAGGCCGCATGAGTGAGCGTGAAACTCTCACCAGCCGCCAGATTGATCGCCCCGTCCGGCCGCTTTTCGCCGAAGGTTTCCGCTGCGAAACCCAGGTGATCGCGCTGGTCCTTTCCGCTGACACCGAGAACGATCCCGACGTCGCCGGAATCAACGGCGCATCCGCCGCTCTCAGCATCTCCGATATTCCTTTTCTCGGCCCCATCGGCGCTGTGCGCGTGGGTCTGGTCAACGGCCAGTTCATTGTTAATCCGACTTACGCGGAGATGAACGAGAGCCTGCTGAACATCATGGTCGTCGGTACCGCCGAAGGCATCGTGATGATCGAATCCGGCGCCAAGGAAGTGAAAGAAGAAACGGTGGTTGACGCCATCGAGTTCGCCCACACCGAAATCAAAAAGATTTGCGCCGCGATTAATGAACTGAAAACCAAAGCCGGCAAGCCCAAGCGCGCGGTCACCCCACCGGAATTCGACCAGGCTTATTACGATGGCCTGAAGTCCAAAATCGGCGCCGACCTGACCGACCGCCTCGACACCCAAAAACATCCCAAGGCCGAAAGCTACGAACTGGTCCGCCAACTGAAGAAAGAGTTGCAGGCCACAATCCCCGAGGAAGACGAAGAAGCGAAAGCCAAGCTCAAGACGTATTACGAGACTTTGCGCGAGCGCATCTTCCGCGAGGCGGTGATCAAGAACAAGCGCCGTCCCGATGGCCGCGCCTTCGATCAGGTCCGCGACATCTGGATTGAAGTCGGCGTCCTGCCCCGCACTCACGGTTCAGCGCCGTCTTCACCCGCGGCGAAACCCAGGCCCTGGTGACCACGACTCTCGGCACCAGCGACGACATGCAACGCCTGGAACGCTTCGAAGGCGAGACCAAGAAGCGCTTCATGCTCCACTACAACTTCCCGCCGTTTTCCGTTGGCGAAGTTGCCTTTCTGCGCGGCGCCGGACGCCGCGAGATCGGCCACGGAGCCCTCGCCGAGCGCGCCATCGTCTCCGTACTTCCCGACGAAGACCAATGGCCTTACGCCATGCGCGTCGTCTCCGACATTCTGGAGTCGAACGGTTCATCCTCAATGGCAACCGTCTGCGGCGCAGCCCTTTCGTTGATGGATGCCGGCGTTCCGCTGAAGGCCCCGGTCGCAGGCGTTGCGATGGGACTGGTCAAAGAAGGCGACGACTACGCCATCCTGACCGACATCGCCGGAGCCGAAGACCACTACGGCGACATGGACTTCAAAGTCGCCGGCACCAAAGACGGCATCACCGCTCTGCAAATGGACATCAAGGTCGGCGGCATCACCGCGCAGATCATGCGCGAAGCCCTGGCTCAAGCGCAGCGCGGACGCCTCCACATCCTCGGCAAGATGGACGAAGTCATCACCACCCATCGCGACAAGGTTTCGGCCTACGCACCACGTATTTACACCCTGCAGATTCCGGTCGATAAGATCCGCGACGTGATTGGGCCCGGCGGCAAGATGATTCGTTCCATCATCGAGCAGACCGGTGTCAAGATCGACGTCGAAGATACCGGCAAGGTCAACGTGGCTTCGAACGACGAAGCCTCGGCGAACCGCGCGTTGCAGATCATTCGCGACCTGACCGCAACCGCCGAAGTAGGGAAGACCTACCTCGGCAAAGTCACGCGCCTGGCCGATTTCGGCGCATTCGTCGAAATCATTCCCGGTACCGAAGGCCTGCTGCACATCAGCGAAGTCGCCGAGCATCGCATTAAGGATGTTCGCGACGAACTGAAAGAAGGCGATCAGGTGCTGGTGAAAGTCCTGGCCGTCGAAGGCAATCGTATTCGGCTCTCGCGCAAAGCCATTCTGAAAGAGCAGCGCGCGAAGATGGGCGGCGCGCCTCCTCCGGAAGACGGTGACGGTGGCGATGGCGGCGACGGCGGCGATGGTGGCGAAGGTCGTGCAAAGCCGCGATCGTGGTCGTGAAGAGCGCGAGCGCAGACCAGCGGCGGATTCCGTCTCAGTTGCCGCACCCGTAACCGGCGGCCTGACCCTCGAAGGCGGCGCCGATTTCGAAGAAGGCGATGAGCCAAACTTCAATCGTGTAGAGTCGGCGTCACAACCAACGTCGCAACCTCCAAGACCAGACGGAGACCGCGGAGGACGCGGTGGACGTCCCGGTGGCGGTGGAGGACGCGGTCGTCGTCCACGTCGTGACGGCGGGCGCGGCGGGTTCGGTGGTGGACGCAGCGGTGGCGGCGGCGGAGGCCGACGCTAGAAGCAAGTTCTCTTCCGCGGACTCAAGCGGATCAACACACATAAAAAGGCCGCGACCAAGTCGCGGCCTTTTTCTTGTGTGCCGAGCATGTTCGACAGCTTGAGGGTGAAAGTCCTCTTTGACAACCTGATGGAAGTGAAGTCATAGCGAAGCGCAAGGGTGAAACAACACTCGCCGCGAGGCGGGGCCTGAAAGAAGCGCGGAGCAAAGACGCGAGCCGATGAACAAGAACCGGATACGAGGCCTACGGTGGCGGGCGAGCGAGCATGTGATCGCGAAGCCCATATCCATCAAGCCCACTGGTGGTAAATCCGGCGGTTGCGCGTCGAAGGCGGTCGAACTTACCTCGGGAGATCTGCGGCATGTCACGCAACGTGACTGAGGAGTGAAGCGATTGATCCTGACCGTGCCGCAGAAGTCAGCAGAGGGCAAAGTAGGTCATGCCAGTCGGCGAGGATATTGAGGCACTCCAAAAGGCCGAAAGGCGGAGCAACAGATAGGCCACGCCGGGAACGGTGATCGAAGGCCCGAACGGTACCCCGCAAGGGGAATAAAGGGAAGGGTAAGTAAGTGGCGCGACTCAGGAACGAACAGCGGCAGAAAAACCAGCCCGAACAAGAGGTGCTGGCCTTTCCGGCGGAAGATAGGAGTGATGCTCCGAGGGCCGCCGCGCAAGGGACCGAAACGCTCATGGCGACGCGCAAGTCCGAAAGCCTGGCTGGAAGCGAACGACTCATGGAAGAAGTCTGTGAGCTGGAAAACTGCAAGCAGGCACTACAGCGAGTCAAGGCCAACAAAGGGAGTCCGGGAGTGGACGGGATGACTGTCGACGAACTACCGGAGTACCTGAAGCAGCATGAGCTGGAAATCGGGGAACAGCTACGAAGCGGAACTTATCAGCCGCAGCCGGTAAGGCGGGTGGAAATCCCGAAGCCGGACGGTCAGGGAGTGCGCAAGTTAGGCATCCCTTGTGTGCTGGACCGGTTCGTCCAGCAGGCGGTGCTGCAGGTTCTGCAGAAGCGCTGGGACCCGACGTTCTCCGAACACAGCCACGGTTTCCGACCGGGGCGCAGCGCGCAGCAAGCGGTGCACGAGGCGCAGCAGTACATCGCCGAAGGGTATCGCTGGGTGGGGGATCTCGACTTGGAGAAATTTTTTGATCGAGTAAACCACGATCGTCTGTTAGCGGCGGTGGCCAAGCGCGTGGCCGACAAGCGAATGCTTAAGCTCATTCGAGCATTCCTGGAGGCCGGTGTGATGGAGGATGGATTGGTGAGTCCGGTGGATGAGGGCACGCCTCAGGGCGGTCCGCTTTCACCGTTGCTCAGTAATCGGGTGCTGGACGAACTGGACCGGGAGTTAGAGCGGCGTGGTCATCGCTTCGTGCGTTATGCCGACGATTGCAACATCTACGTAGGCAGCGAACGAGCGGGACAGCGAGTGATGGAGAGCGTTACGCACTTCATCACGCACCGACTCAAGCTCAAGGTGAATCAGGCGAAGAGCGCCGTAGCTCAACCGAGGCAAAGAAAGTTCCTCGGATTCAGCTTCACCAGGGAACGAGCACCAAGGCGGCGGATCGCCCCCAAGGCCATCGCTCGCTTTAAGGAGAGGATTCGGGAACAGACGCGTCGAACCCGTGGCATCAGCCTGACGCAGATGGTCAAGGATCTTGCGACCTATCTACGAGGATGGCTTGGGTACTTCGGCGACTGTCAAACGCCTTCGGTATTGCAACGCCTTGATACATGGCTACGCCGTCGACTCCGGTCTGCGGTGTGGAAGCAATGGCAGCAGGGACGAACGCGATTTCGCGAACTTCGCAAACGGGGCGTGGGCAAAGACCTGGCGGCGCAAACCGCCGGGAGTCCCCACGGCCCGTGGCGCATCGCAAACTCGCCCGCCCTGGCCATCGCTTTGCCGAATGCTTACTTTGCCCAGCTCGGACTTCCGCCTATGGTCGTGCGGTCAGCTTAATCCGCCGAACCGCCGGATGCGGACCCGCTTGTCCGGTGGTGTGGCAGGGAAGGAGAGGCGACTCTCTCCCCTATGCCGATTCTGCAAAATGCTTTCGCACCCGGCCCACTAAACGTGGTGTCATCCCGAACCCGCCAACGGCGGGAGAGGGACCTTACGTCAGCGAGCACCGCCACTGCAGTCAACAGGATCGGAACCGAGGCCACGCACCATCACACCCCCAATCCGCGCCGCTTCGGCAGAATCTCTCCAATCCGGCGAATCTCCGCTCCCACCCCGCGCAGCTTCTCTTCGATATTTTCGTAGCCGCGGTCAATGTGATACACGCGGTCAATAATCGTCTCCCCGTCCGCCACCAGCGCCGCCAGCACCAGCGAAGCCGAAGCCCGCAGATCGGAAGCCAGCACCGCCGCTCCGACTCAGCGGAGTCTTCCCGCGCACGATCGCCCGGTGCCCTTCAATCTTGATGTTCGCCCCCATGCGCACCATCTCCAGCGCATGCATAAAGCGATTCTCAAAAATATTTTCCGTGATGACCGACGTTCCCTCCGCCTGCGTGGCCAGCGCCATATACTGCGCCTGAGTATCAGTCGGAAAGCCCGGGATACTCTTCCGTCACTCACGTCAGCGGCTTTCAAATGATCGTTGCCTTCCACGCGAACCGAGTCGCCGCGGTGCGAAGTCTTGATCCCAACCTCGCGCAGCTTCTGCAGCAGCGAACCCAGATGATGCGGATCGCATCCCGAAACATTCAAATCGCCGCCAGTCAGCGCGCCCGCAAGAATGAACGTCGCCGCCTCAATGCGATCGGGAATGATCCGATGCTTGGCCCCGCGGAGTTTTGCCACTCCCTTGACGCGAATCGTTGAAGTGCCCGCGCCCTCGATCTTCGCGCCCATCTTGTTGAGCAGCGCCGCGAGGTCGGCGACTTCAGGCTCGCGCGCGCAATTCTGCATCACGGTTTCGCCTTCGGCCAGCGTCGCTGCCATCAGCAAATCTTCAGTGCCGGTCACGGTGATTTTGTCGAACACAATCTCCGCGCCCTTCAGTCGCTCGGCAGAGGCCTCCACGTATCCGTGCTCCTGGGTAATCTTCGCGCCCAGCAGTTCCAGTCCTTTGATGTGCTGATCAATCGGCCGCGCCCCGATCGCGCAGCCTCCCGGCAGCGAAACTCGCGCCCGTCCGCACCGCGCCACCAGCGGCCCCAGCACCAGCGTGGACGCGCGCATCGTCTTCACCAGCTCATAAGACGCTTCCGGCGACGCCAGATTGCGGCAGCAAATCGTGGTCCGATGCTGCGCCCGCCCATACCCCAGTTCGACTTCCGCCCCCATCGCCGCCAGCAGCTTGCGCGTGGTTTCGATGTCGCGCACCTGCGGAATATTTTCGAGAATGACCGGCTCCTCCGTGAGCAACGCCGCCGCCATCGCCGGCAGCGCGGCATTCTTCGCCCCGCTGATGCGCACCGTCCCCAGCAGCGGATTCCCACCCCGAATTACAAATTTATCCATGATTACCTAGACCACCTCTGATTCTATCGGTAACCGCGGTGCCCCGCACCACACGGTAACTGATTGCCCGGTTTACGGCAGCGAGCGCGATCGCCTTTCGTACATGACCTTGCGACGATTGCAAAGCCGTTTTGGCGTCCTGCTTTGTAACATCCGCAGCCTGCATCACGATCGCTGTCGGAACACTGTTGCCCGCGGACCGCAAAAGTGTTTTTGCCTGATTCCGATCCACTCGCAGCGCCCTCTGCACAATCCTCACCGCGCGCTCGGCCAACTTGCCGTTCTTCTGATGCAGATTCACCATCAGATTCCCGTACACATATCCCAGCCGCACCATGGCACCGGTCGAGAGCATATTCAGAACCATCTTTTCCGCCGTCCCCGCCTTCATCCGCGTAGAACCAGCGACGACTTCAGGCCCGGTCTCGACCACAATCGCCAACTCCGCGGCAGCTTCAAGCGCGGAGCCCGGGATTGCGAGTCACCGCAATCGTCTTCGCTCCCGCGCGCCGCGCCCACTCGACGGCCGCAATCGTGAACGGAGTCCGTCCGCTGGCCGAAATGCCAACCACAACATCTTTCTTGCCCGGACGCTTCTTGCGAATCTCGCGAGATCGCCGATCGTCCGCGAGTCTTCATCCGCTTCAACCGCAGCGCCCAACGCTTTTCGGCCGCCAGCCATCACGAACTGAACCATCGTCGGATCAACGTGCCGAAACGTTGGCGGACACTCCGCCGCATCCAGCGCCGCAATCCTGCCGCTGGTGCCAGTGCCCACGTAGATCAGCCTGCCTCCGATCCGCCAGCGCTTCCGCGATCCAATCAATCGCCTGCGCAATCTGCGGCAGCGCTCGCTCGACCGCCGCCGCAACCTTCGCGTCTTCGGAATTGATGATCCGCGCAATCTCCAGCGCCGATTTCGTATCCAGATCCGCCGACGCCGGATTGGGTTGCTCGGTGGCTAGTGGGATCCAACTCCGCGCCCGATCGCTTGTTCATCGGGCCGCTCCCAGCGCTTCCACCGACCGCATCGTGAAACCGCGGCCATATTTCCCTGATCGCCCGATTCGCGGAATCCGGCCAGGTGCGGTTGGTCAGCAGCGTCACCGAAAGCTGGCGCTCGGGATCAATCCACAGCGAGGTGCCGGTGAAGCCGAGTGACCAAACGACGACGGCGAAAAATATTTGCCGGATAGTGACGGAGCAGACGGCGTGTCCCATCCCAAGGCCCGCGAAGTTCCCGGCGGAGAAGTCTCTCGTCGCGTAAACAGCGCCACAGTTTCATGCCGGAAAATCGGCGATCCTCCGCTGAGCAGAACGTGAGCGAAGGTTGCGATGTCTCGGGCTGTCGAAAATAATCCAGCGTGGGCGGCGACGCCTCCCATCACGCTGGCATTTTCGTCATGCACTTCGCCCTGAATGATTCGCTTGCGGAATGTCTGGTCGTCGGCGGTGGGAGGAATCTGCGGTTTCCACGCGGCTGGTGGATTGAACGCAGTATGCAACATGCCAAGCGGTCCGAAGACTTCGCGCTGGCAAAAGCGGTCGAGCGATTCTTCGGCAATCCGCTCCAGAGCCACGCCAAGCAACATGAATCCAATGTCGCTGTACTCGGCATGGGTTCCGGGAGCGTTTTTCAGCGGAACCGCGAATACCTCGCGCAGAAACTCGTCCTTTGATGTTGCATGCAGATAAATCTTCTCGTGGGCCGGCAAACCGGAACTATGTGCGAGCAGCATGTGGAACGTAACTTCGCTTCGTCGCTTGTCGTCGCCGGCGAATTCAGGAAGCACTCCCACCAACGGCGCATCCAGATCGAGCAGCCCGCGCTCGTACAGAATCATCGCCATGCTGGTCGTGGCGACGACCTTGGTGACCGATGCCAGATCGAAAATGCTCTCCACCGTGACCGGCGGCGAGTCTTCCTCGTACGTGAACCGTCCTACGGCTTTCAGCGCAACCAATTTCCCCGCATGGGTGATCGCGACCGAAGCTCCGGGAAAAGCTTTCTGCGCAACCGCCTCTTCAAGAATCTGGAACGCGCGCCGCGAACACGTCTGATCCTGATTCCCGAACTGCAGGCAGGGAATCGCTCCGACGATGTAGGCGCAGGGTTCAACGAGTGTTCGCCACTCGATGCCGCGGTCACAGCTGACCGCGGCTTCAGGATAAATCCGCCGAGCCCAACCCGCAGTGGCACAGTCGGCACCCCGTCTGCCGTAACTTGATTGCCACCTCTGCCGCTGATGTAAATTCATTTCATTCGCCCTCACAATTCCAATTCGCTCAGTATCGTTTTCTGGATGCTGTTGCTGATCGCTCGTTCGGCGCACGCTGGCGCGTGCGCAACCAGCCGACGTCCGCCGAATCTCGCCGTCCTTGATCCTATCGTTCGAAGGCGCCATCCAAAACCACGAAATCCCCGGCGCGGTCCTGCTGATCGGGCACGACGGCCAGGTCGTCTATCGCAAGGCCTTCGGCAACCGCTCGCTCGAACCCGCGCGCACGCCCATGACGGTCGGAACGATTTTCGACATCGCCTCGCTGACCAAGGTAGTGGCCACAACAACAGCGGTCATGCAGTTGGAAGAAAAGGGAAAAGTCCGACTCAACGATCCCGTCGTAAAGTACATCCCCGAATTCGCTCAAAACGGCAAAGACGACATCACGGTGCGCGACCTGCTCACCCACTACTCCGGCCTTCCGCCCGATCTCGATCTCACGCATACATGGGACAGGCCGCGACGTCGGATACAGCATGGCCTTCGCCTCCACCCCGATCGCCCCGCCCGAGACGCGCTTCATCTACAGCGACGTGAATTTCATCGTGCTGGCTGCGCTGATCGAGCGAGTAAGCGGCCAGCCTCTTCGATATCTACTGTGCCCAAAATATTTTCACTCCACTCGGAATGTCGCACACGCGCTTTCGTCCGCCCGCGACGTGGCTGCCGCAAATCGCACCCACTCAGTACGACGAACATAACCAGATGCTGCACGGAGTCGTGCACGACCCCACCGTCCGCCGCATGGGCGGCGTCTCCGGACAGGCCGGCCTGTTTTCGACCGCCGATGATCTCGCAAAATTTGCGCAGGCCCTTCTCGACGGCAGATCAATTCTTTCTCCGCTCGCCATCGAGAAGATGACAACTCCGCAGCAGCCTCCGGCGGCCACCACACTGCGCGGCCTCGGCTGGGACATCGACTCCCCGTTCTCCTCGAACCGCGGCGAGCTTGCTGCCCGGTTGGCTCCTTCGGCCACACCGGATTCACCGGCACATCGCTCTGGATTGATCCCACGACGCACACCTACATCATCCTTCTGACCAACGCCGTCCATCCGCGCGGGCAGGGTTCGGCAATCGCGGTGCGCTCCAAGATTGCGACCGCAGTTGCCGCCGCCCTTCCGCTCACCGTTTCCGAGCAAGAAGCCCTACGGACAAAGAGCATCACCGGCTACAACGAAGCCATGACCGCCCTGCACCATCTTCGCCGGACGCAACGGCACCGTCTTAACGCGGCATCGACGTTCTCGAATCGCAGAATTTCGCTGCACTGCAAGGCAAGCGCATCGGCCTGCTGACCAATCAAACCGGAGTCGATTCCTCAGGCCGCCGCACCATCGACGTTCTCGCCCATGCCCCCGGAGTTCAACTCACCGCCATCTTCAGCCCCGAGCATGGTGTAGCCGGCGCCCTCGACACTACGAAGATCGGCAACTCCCGCGACGCCGCCACCGGCGTCCCCGTGTACAGCGTGTACGGTGCCACCGACGAATCCCGCCGCCCGTCGCAAGACGTTCTCAAGCAACTCGACGCGGTAGTGATTGATCTGCAAGATGCCGGCGTCCGCTTCTACACCTACGAAACCACGCTGGGATACTTCCTCGAAGCCGCAGCCAAAGCAGGAATCGCAGTCATCGTCCTCGACCGTCCCAATCCGCTGACCGGAGCTTACGTTCAAGGCCCGCTCTCCGAGCCCGGCCGCGAGAGCTTCACCAACTACGGCCCCATCCCCGTCCGCCACGGCATGACCCTCGGCGAGCTGGCGCAGATGTTCAACGACCAACACAACATTCATGCCAAATTGAGCGTGATCGCCATGCAAGGCTGGATGCGCGGCGACTGGTTCGACTGCACCGGCTTGGAGTGGACGAACCCATCACCCAACCTGCGAAGCCTGACCGCGGCCACGCTCTATCCCGGCGTCGCGCTGGTCGAAGGCACAAATATCTCCGTAGGCCGTGGCACCGACACGCCCTTCGAACTACTCGGTGCCCCGTGGATCAACGCCCGCGAACTGTCGCAATATCTCAACGCCCGTCAAATCCCCGGAGTCCGTTTCGTCCCCGTCACGTTCACGCCATTCTCCAGCAATTTCGCCGGACAACTCTGCCGCGGCGTGAACTTGGTCCTCACCGATCGCGATGTCCTGGACGTCTCCAGAGCTCGGCATCGAACTCGCCTCCGCCCTGCTCAAGCTTTATCCCGAGCAGTTCCACGCCGAGAAGATGATCGACATTCTGGCCAACCAAAGCGGTGTATCGACGGCAATCGCCAAAGGCGAAGACCCGCGCCGCATTGCCCTCGACTGGCAGGACGATCTCCTTAAATTTCAGCAGCTTCGCCAGAAATATCTGATCTACAAGTGAAGGCAGCCCTAGAACTGAATAACGGACAAACCCGGAATACGTTGGAAATCACGAAGGTTCACCGTCAGTACCGAATATCCCAGCGACAGCGCAGTTGCGCCGATCAGCAGGTCGGCAAAAGGAATTACAACTCCACGCTTCTGCTGCTCGGCGTCGATTTTTCCAGCCAGCAACGCTGCCTCTTTCGTGTAAGGGAACACACTCAGGTCAGAGAGGAGCTCGGCTAGGAACGCTTCACGGCGAATCTGGGCCTGAGGCGTTCGCGCACGGTACACGCCGTGAACCAGTTCAGTCAGGCCAATCGCAGAAAGCGCAGCTTCCTGGTTGCCCACAGATTGGATAATGTTTTCGATTAGGCGTTCCACCGTCTCTCTGCGGCGTTCCGCCGCGATGACCACGCTGGAATCGAGGATCAGTCCCATGCCGGGGGAGTCAGGGGCTCGCGACGACTTCCAACAACCTTCTCCAGATCGTGCGCGAAGTCGCCGTCAAGAGTAGCCGCGGATCCGTGCGCCTTCGCCAAACGCAGAGACTCCGACAGGGAGCGAATGGAAGTCTCCACCGGACGAACCACAGCCACAGCCCGGGCGTTGTTTTCAATCACCACTTCCGACCCCGCGCGTACCCGCGCCAGTACTCCTGCAAAGTCGTCCGTCGCTTCGGCTTCGGAGACATGGATAACGTCCTTGGCCATGACAGGATTATATAGCCGGCGCAAAATACCGGCCCCATCGGTGGGCTAACGAAGGGCCAAGGCCCCGAGTTATTACCCCCGATGGCCAACCCAAAATCGACTCTGGTGCTGCCCCAAACAAACCTCTTTACCTCTCCAGAATTCCCGCTAGAATGGTTGGACTTCGCGCCAGGGGGCCACTCCCATGAATGTGACCAACATCCGCAACCCCATCCCCAACCCCTTTTACCGTTGCGCCGGCCCCAACTGCGGCATCCTCAAGCAGAGCACCGACCGCTGGTGGCTCATGTGGGCGTCCAGTGAGCATTTCGACCGCCCCTCGCTTTACCTCTGTGCCTGGGACGAAGACATCGCCACCCGCGAAGGCACGCTCCACGTCTGCGGCGAACTTTGCGCCCAGAAGCTCCAATCCCAGTTCATGGGCAACATCCGGGAAAATCAGCTGCGAAGGGTCAGCGGGGTAAGATAGGGTGCGCGACTCCGCGCCGTCCCCGGGAGTATTTCTTCATTAACCGTCCGTCCCCGGACAGCAAACCTCCCGCAGCGTGCATCCCACTTTCATTACCCGCGTTTTCCTGTCATCCTAGGGGTAAGCAAACCAGGGTTAGCCAAGGAGGTTCGAATGCGCCTTGCCATTGCATTGATTCTGCTCTGCGGGATTCGCCGCCGCCCAAGCCCAAGAAGACGCCAAGCCCGCCTCGCCGCCGGCCCTGGCGCCCGCTGCCTCGCACGTCGTCGCTGACGAAGTCACCATTCCCGAGGGAACCCGTATTCCCGTGATGCTCAAGAACGCCATCTCCACCAAGAGCAGCCGGGTAGGCGATCCCATCTACGCCCAAAGCACATTCCCGGTGGTGGTGAACGACCGCATCGTGGTCCCCGCCGGAACCTACGTGCAGGGCAAAATTAGTCAGATCAAACCCGCCGGACACCTCAAGGGCCGCGCCGAAGTCCTGGTGCACTTCACGACTCTGATTTATCCCAGCGGATACACCGTCATCCTTCCAGGCGCCGTCGAAAACGCTCCCGGCGTGGATACGGCCCACACCAAAGACAAAGAAGGCACCATCCAGGCGCGACAGCAACAAAGCCAAGACCGCCGCAACCATCGCCGGTCCCGCCGCCGAGGGCGGCCTGATCGGCGCCGTGACTCACGGTGGCGAAGGCGCGTTGATCGGCGCCGGCATTGGCGGCGCCATCGGCACCACCATCGCAGCTCTCAGCAAGAGCAACGAAGTCCGCATGGGCCCCGGCACCACGCTAGAGGTTGTGCTGCAGCGCGACGTCCCCGTGGACGCACACCGCATCCACGCTCGGCCATTCGACCGCGCCGACGTGCAGTAGGTTTTCTTTGCGTCCTTGGCGTGTCTTAGCGCCCTTCGCGGTTAAAAGCTTTTTGACGCGCAGAGTCGAGAGGAACCGAGCTAAGCGAACACTTCCGGATCCAACTCCGAGAAAAACGCCTTGTGCAGCCGCTGCACCACGCTCGGCACCTGATCTTCATCAATCACAAACGTGAGATTGATTTCCGACGCCCCCTGCGAAATCATGCGAATCTTCACGTCCGATAGCTCTCCAAAAACGTGCCCAGCAATGCCCGGAATTTCGCGCAGATTCTCTCCCACCAGGCACACAATCGCCTTGCGCCCCTCGTACTTCACGTCGGCAAGTTTGGACAAATCCGCCGCCAGCGCCGGAATCGACTCGTTCGAATCCACCGTAAGCGAAACGCTCACCTCGGAAGTCGAAACCACATCCACCGGAATGCGGTGCCGGTCAAACGCCTCGAAGATTGCTTTCAAAAACCCATGCGCCAGCAGCATCCGCGGCGCCGCTACATCTACAATCGTGATCCGCTTCTTGGCCGCAATCGCCTTGAAGAAGTTCTTGCAATGCGGCGCACGCGCCGCAATCCGCGTTCCTTCGCACGAAGGATTTCTGCGAGTTCAGGATGTAAACCGGAATATTCTTCTGAATGGCCGGCAGCACCGTCGCCGGATGCAGCACCTTCGCCCCAAAGTAAGCCAGTTCCGCCGCTTCGTCGAAGCTGATGACCTTAATCCGCCGCGCATCGGGACAAAGATTCGGATCGGTCGTCATCATCCCGTCCACATCCGTCCAGATTTCGATCTTCTCCGCGCCCAGCCCAGCTCCGACGATGGCGCGCCGAGAAATCCCCTCCCCCGCGCCCGATCGTAGTCGTGATCCCCGTCCGCGTCGCCCCGATGAACCCGCCCATCACCGGCACCCGGCCTTGCTCCAGCAGCGGCTCGATCAGTTCGCGGACCTTCGCATTGGTGTCGTCGAAAAGCGGCGCCGCCCGCGTGAAAGCGTCATCGGTGACAATGCACTCCCGCGAATCCACCAGCGTGGATTCAATCCCGTGCGCCGAGAATGCCGCCGTCACCAGCTTGCTGGAAAGCACTTCACCAAACGCTGCAACATGGTCGGTGGTGCGCGGCGTAAGTTCGCCGACCGCAGAGATCCCGCGCAGCAGTTCTTCCAGTTCCTCGAATTCCGTGCCCGAGATCGCTGTGAAATTGAGTGAAGAGCGCGGTGCCGAGCAGTTCGCCGGCAGTGTTGTAATGCCGTTCGCGCAACTCCCGCGCGAGAGTCAGCGCCGTCTTGCGGTCCCCGGCGCCCGCCGCTCGCGCCATCTGCAGCAGTTGGTCGGTGACCCGCGCCATCGCGCTGACCACGACCACCGGCCGTTGCGAGCGCCGCTCGCGGACAATGTCGGCGACGCGCCCGATCGCCTTGGCGTCACCCACCGAGGTGCCGCCGAATTTCATTACGATGCAGCTTCTTAGACATTAGCCCTTAGCTTATAGCGTAAACCGGAGCAGGATTCGACCGGGAACCAAACGGTTAAGAGGTAGTCGACGAGATATTCAGGCTCGGCTAATGCGGCTGGTTCCAGGCCTGCAGCCGCGGCCACCAGCGTCGTACATTCGCGCAATACTCGATGTAGTCCGCCCCAAACTTCCCACGCAGAGTCGGTTCTTCGTAGAAGAGCACAAACAAATGCACGCCTAGAGCAACTGCCGCCACGGACGCAATCGCAACCGGATTCGCATGTCCGAAGACGATCCACAACCCGATCCAGCCGAACGCAAAACCGACGTACATCGGGTTCCGCACGTAACGGTAAAAGCCAACCACCACCAAGTTCTTCGGCGGAGCGACCGGCGCGGGCGTGCCTCGCCCGGTCCACCCAAAATCCCAAACACAACGCAGCGCAACCGCGAAGCCCAGCACCGACGGAATTGCGGCCAGCCATCGCCACGGCGCCGCGGCGGTTTCCACGCGGAACCCCAGCCACTGCGGCAGCAGCCAAAACCAGAGGCCGAAAAACGCCATCCCACGAGCAGCGACGCCAGGGTCGTCAACCAATGCCCGCTCACAGGCTTTTCGGTCATATCCTCCGCCGCGCAAATCATCAAGCGAAGACTTGGAGAGAGTTGCCTGACGCAGTTCCTAGCCCATCAACTCAATCGCCCCTCGCTAAGAGCTAAAAGCTAGGAGCTAGAAGCTGCCCTCACCCCAAATACCCCTGGTCCTTCAGTAGCTCCGCATTCAGCAGCGCCGCCCCCGCCGCTCCGCGAATGGTGTTGTGCGAGAGCACGGTAAACTTCCAGTCCAGCACGTTGCAAGGACGCAAGCGCCCCACGGTCGTCGTCATCCCCGCCCCGGCCTCAACATCAAACCGCGGCTGCGGACGGTCTTTCCCATCCACGTAGTTAATCGGAACTTCCGGCGCGCTCGGCAGATTCCGCTCCTGCGGCAGACTGCGAAACTCCGCTCCACGCTTCCAGGATCTCAGCAGCCGCGGCCTTGTTCTTGAATTTCAGCGAAACCGACTCGGTGTGCCCATCCTCGACGGCCACGCGATTGCATTGCGCGCTCATCTTGAACGGCGCCGGAATAATCCCCGCCCCATTCAGTGTGCCCAAAAGTTTCTGCGTCTCCTCTTCCATCTTCTCTTCTTCGTTCGCGATGTACGGGATCACGTTGCCGAGAATGTCGAGCGAAGCCACGCCCGGATATCCCGCGCCGCTCACCGCCTGCATGGTCACCGCCATCACTGTTTCAATCTGAAACCGCCGGTGCAGCGGCGCCAGCGCCAGCACCAATCCAATCGCTGAGCAGTTGGGATTGGTCACCACAAACCCGCCATTCTTCTTCCGCCAGCTCTGACACTCAAGCAATTTGATGTGATCCGGATTCACCTCAGGAATCACCAATGGCACATCCTTCACCATTCGCAACGCGCTGGAGTTGGTGATCACCGCGCATCCAGCGTCGGCAAAGCGAGGCTCCATCTCCTTCGCAATGGACGAATCCAGCGCGGCAAAAATCACATGCGGCGCGCCGTCCGGTGTGGCCGCAGAAACCCGCATCCTCGCCACCGACGCCGGAATCGGCGTCTTCAGCCGCCAACGCGCCGCCTCGCCATACTCTTTGCCTTCCGAACGGTCCGACGCCGCCAGCCACACCGCCTCGAACCAGGGATGGTGCTCCAGCATCTGGATAAACCGCTGCCCAACGATGCCCGTGGCACCCAGAATTCCTACAGGGATTTTCTTTTGCATAATAGGGACTGGCTAAATTCTACAACAGGGAAGCGGCGGCCACGCTGTTAGGATGTTTCCGCAGACCAACGCGGCATACTTCATGTCATCCTCCGGCGCAGCCTCCATCATCATCGGAACCCATAACGACGCGCACATCCTCGAGTCCACCCTCGCCGCCTTCGCCGCCCAAAGCGTTCAAGATTTCGAGATCGTCCTCGCCGACGACGGTTCCGCTCAGAACTATGCCCCGTTTCTAGACTCCTGGGCTCCGCGTTTCACCCACGGAATCCAGCATGTCACCCACGAAAAACGCGGCTTCCGCAAAACCCGAATCCTCAACCGTGCAATCCACGTCACCCGCTTCGACCGCATCATCGTCAGCGACATGGATTGCCTGCCTCACCGCAACTTCGTCCGCAATCATCTTTCGTATCTTGCCCCCGGCACGGTAATCACCGGCCGCCGCACCCACATCAGCCCGGACTTGGTTCCCATGCCTGCTGCAATTCTCGAACGCGGGCTCAACTTTGGTCCCGCGCGCCTCCTCGGACTCTTGCTGCGCGGCAAAGCCCGCATCGTTGAGCACGGCTTCGTGTCCCCGATTCTTTACGAATCCTCCAACCTTCGCCTGCACGGCAGTAATTTTTCGGTCTGGCGAAAGGACTTGGTGGCAATCAACGGTTTCAACGAAGAGTTTGAAGGCTGGGGAAAAGAAGACTCTGATCTCGGACAGCGCCTTCAGTTCAGCGGCGTGCGGATTCGCAACCTGAGAAACAAAGTCATCCAGTTCCACGTCATGCACGGCCGCCTTCCCGCCGACAATCCGCGGAGCGACGAAATCTTTGAACGTACCCGTGCGGCCCGCACGGTCCGGGCAGTAATCGGCCTCGCCGAGGTGCGTGAGGGAGATTTTATTTGGAATCGCTATGGACGCGCGCAGGATGTAATCTCCGCCTCTTCGCGGTCAAAATGACTGGAACGAGGTTATTTCCGTGGCGTGGTTTCTGTCAGAAACGAGTACTCATTCAGCGGCCCAAACCGCCGTTTCTCCGCGTACATCCGCCAACGCCGCCAGACGATACGCAGGCTGGCCATCACCGGAATCGAAAGATACACTCCCAGAACTCCGGCAATCTCGGCTCCCGCCAGCACTCCAAAAATCGCCGCCAGCGGATGCAGCTCCATGCTCTTGCCCATGATGCGCGGAGAAACCATGTAGTCCTGCATCATCCGCCACCCAATCAGAAACGCGAGCACGATCAGCCAGTGCGAGGAACCCGTTAACAGCGCGATGCCCAGAATGAGGACTGCCGCCACCAGCGGTCCGACCACTGGAATAAATTCGAGCAGGCCGCCGGCGGTCCCCAGCATCAAGGTATATTGCGCGCCCGTAGTCCACAGAAACAGGCAATAGGCCACCCAGGAAAGGGCCGCCAGAATGATTTGCGCACGAATAAACTGCGCCAGCATCTGATTCATGTCGCTGAGCACGCCTTGCAGAAATTCCCGCTGCGGTTTGGTGTGGACGAATGATAACGCGACCTGGCTGATGGCCTGCCCGTCCTTGAGGAAAAATCCCGCCAGTATAGGCACCACAATCAGCAGCCAGGATTGCTGGGCCGCTTCCGCTACCCGCAACCCCGCATGTTGCACCAGATCGAGCAAATCGCCGCGATGCGAACTTAAGAAGTTGCTCAACTGGCGCCGCGTCGCCACGCTCAATCCATGTTCCGCGCCAATCTGCTCCGCGATCTGCCCGCTCCCGACTTTTTCGAGAAGCCCAGGGAGGGATTCCGTCAGCTTCTGCGCTTCGTGCCCGATCTTGGGGCCCACAAAGAAGAAAAAAGTCCCCAGCACGCCAATGATCAGCAAATAGATCAGCGCAATCGACCGGCCCCGCCCCTTGGTCCACTTCTGTACGCGCGACACCGCCGGATCCACCAGATATGCGAAGAATACGGCAAACAGAAAGGCGATCAAGGTCCGCCGCGCCACATACAGGAACCCCATCCCCACGGCGAACACCAACACCGTGAACAGCACCCGCGCCGTTCGTCCGTCGATCAGCGACATAAGATCACTCGACCGTGGGTCAGAAATTTCAGAAGTTAGTCCCGCACAACTTCGGTTCCGTTCTCGGCCAGCATTCGCACCAGCTTCAATTGATCGTTCAGCCAGAACGCCCAATCGCCATTCTCCGACCGCAGCATGAAACGGCTGAACTCGCTTTCCACGCCGCGGATGGTTAGTTTCTCGCGTCCTGAAAACTCAATGCTTACCGCCATCGAACTGCGCGCATTGGGATTTAGGGTCCCAAACTGAACTTTGCTGTTCAACGGGCAAGCGGGAACTCCTTTTTGCGGCGGACATGAAGTCTTCAGATACTTCCACGCCAGCACCTCGCGCTGTACGAAAAAATAATCGTCCAGAATTGTGGTCGAGGCGGGTAGCAGAAAGTTCTGCTCCGCCTGCTTGTCGCCCGTCGTCGGGCCGTAATGTTCTACCAGAAACGCGTCGGAGGGCTGGACCACAGCCTCGTTCTTTTCCGGAAGCGTTTCCTTCCATGTGTACACCTTCAGCTCCGCCGAGGGCGTAAGCTGCAGTTCTGAAGACTGCACCGCCTTCTGCTCGCCCTGTTCGGACTTAAACTCCGACGACACCACGCTGCCGTTTGCATCCTGGCGAATCGAAAAAGTTTCCGTCCCCACCCGGTGACCCGCGCTGTAAACCCCGAACGAGCCTGAATCGACGACCTGCGCCGGCGCCTGCTTCTCCTTCTCCTTTGCCAGCAGCGGCAAGGCGAGAGCGCAGCCCATCGCCACCATCGCCGTTCGCGACCATTTCAAGCGCAAACTCCTGGATCCGAAATTCACTCTGCCATTCCTCCCGTCCTCGACGCTAACTTCAATCTCAAAACAATTTCATCCACGACGGCGGCAATTTCTCGCTCGCCCGTTTCGATGCGCAACTGCGCCTTCAGGTACGCCGGCCTGCGCCGCTCACACAGTTCCCGAAACTGTTCGCGGTCCCGGCGCAGCGGCCGGACTACCTCAGGTTGCTCTGAACGCCGGAAGAGCTCTTCCACCGGAGCGTCCAGAAACACCGCCGGAATCCCGGCCTCGCTCAAAACCTCTTGCACCGCTTCCTCTGTGAAAGCCCCGCCGCCGAGCGCCAGCACCAGCAGAGCCGGTCCTTTCGCATTCGCGACTTCGCGTACCACTATGCGCTCCAGCTTCCTGAAGCCAGCCTCGCCTTGTTCTTTAAATATCTGCTCGACGCTCTGCCCTTCGCGCACCTGAATCAGATCATCAAGGTCTTCAAACCGCCAGCCCAACCGCTGCGCCAGCGCGCGGCCGATAGTTGTCTTTCCCGCGCCCATAAACCCCACCAGCGCCACCGCTTGCAGGGAATACTCGCCGCGGCGGGGTCCGGACGACCTCCTCCGCTCACCCGCGGGCGAGGATTCGGACACTATTTCGTCTGTCATGGGTGGCACGTCAAGCCTGCTGGAAACGCAAGCTAGTTCTGGCGTTTCTTGAGGTGGATTCTACCACTGAAAGAAAACAGGCTGACCGAAGAAGCGGCCTTGCCCAGGGTGCCGTGGAAGGCACTCCCAACCGCTGCCACGAAGGGGGTGTGCTTCGGTTCCAGAGAAAAATCGCTTTGTACCGGCCCGTTGGAAGATCGCGCCAGCACGTCAATCGACGCGGACGCCGGGGCCACCGCTTCAATGTTTCCCGTGTGGCTGGAGAAATCGTAATTTCCTTCGGAGCCGAAATCGCCGTCGTATTGAATCTTTCCGCTATTGGAATTCACTTTCACAAACGGGCCATTGACTTGGCTCATGGTTACATCGCCGCCCATGGAAACCACTTCCACATGTCCATTGCGAATATTGGTCAGCGCCACGGCTCCGTTCAGCGTCTTCACATGCACATGTCCGTCGTAGCCATCGAGCACGCTAATAGGAGCGTTGGTTCCTTCGATGGTGACATCCCCGCGCAGTTTTTCCACGTGAATCGGCCCCGTCTCCGATTGCACCGTCACATTCGCGTCCGCCGGGACCTGAATCAGATATTCCACTACGCCACTGTCTGCATCCGCCCCCGGAAGAAGATGCGACACCAATCCAATGCGGTTTCCGCTCTTGCTCTGGTCCAATTCAACTTTGTCGGAATGAAGGATCGCAGTCACGATCACCTGGTGCGCAGCCCCGGCCTTTACCGTAATCGGGCCATACTGGTTGTCCACGGAAATCGTCGGCCGCTTGCCGACTTTAAACCGAAAATCCTTGCGGGCAACCCCAGCCCCAAACGCGGCCCCCGCCAACGCCAGCACCACCACGACTCTCGCCGCGCATCTTCCCGTGTGCATGACTTCACTCCCCTTCGTCTTACTGCTCGCCCGTGTGGTCCACGGCCAGGTCATAAATCATTTGCTTTTGCTCGTAGGCGTTGATCAGCAACTCCTGCGAGTAAACGTCGTTGGGATCGTTCCGGATGGACTGCTCAGCGTCGCGAATATATGCATTGGCATCTTCGAGGCTCTTCCGATACTTCGCCTGCTGTGCCGGAAATCTCGCCGCCACCGTGCTCAACACTCTTTCATCTTCGCCCGAGATCGCAGGCGCCGCAGCCGGAGTCACTCCTCCCGCGACCGGGTTAGTCGTATCGCCCGCACCCAGCGGCCGGTACAGCTTCACTCCCACCGCAATGACCAGAGCTGCCGCCGCGGGTACTAACCACGCCACCCTCTTTCTGCGAAAAAATTCCAGCAGGGAAGTGGATCGTGCGGGAACGATTCCACCAACCGGGTTGTCACGAATCAGTCCTTCGCGCTGCAGTTGGAGTTGCAGTGAATTCCACACGGCGGGGCTGGGATCCTCCGCTTCCTGCAACTGCCGCGCTTCCGAGGCGATGAAACGAAGGTCCGCCAACAACCCAGCACAGGCGGGACACGAACTCACGTGCTGCTCCTGCTCAGAGGTGTGGGCACTCTCCAAGTAATCCGGCAGAACGCGTTCAAAATCCAGGCAATTCATACGGCCCAACTCCCCGATATCGCTTCCTGGCTCCTCATCGCTTCCGGGTTCTCCCGGCGCCGGCCTTTTCGGCTCTGTTCATCCGGAGGAGCTCACGTAACTTGATTCGCGCCTTGTGCAACTGCGATTTGCTGTTCCCAATCGAACAACCAACCATTCCCGCAATCTCGTTGTGCTCGTATCCCTCTACGTCATGCAGAACAAAGATCGTACGATAACCAGGCGGTAGCTCGTCAACCGCCCTTTGCAAGTGTAAGCGGTCAATGGAACCAGCCAGCCGCTCATCCGGCGCTCCAGGCTCTTTCCGGACAACCCCCTCATCTTCGCCTTCCATGGTCTCGTCAATCGGGACCACCGGCAGGCTCTTCTTCCTCAGTTGCATCAGGACGACGTTGACCGACATCCGGTGCAACCAGGTCGAAAATGCCGACTCGCCTCGGAACGTCGCGATCTTGCGAAACAACTGCAAGAACGCTTCCTGCGTCAGGTCTTCGGCCGAAGCCGTGTTGCCCGTCATCCGCAGGCACAGCGAATACACACGGCGTTTATGCAGGCCGTAGAGGAACTGAAACGCTTCCCCATCTCCCAACTTGGCCCGCTCAATCGCCTCCGCTTCCGTCAGCTTTTCAGCCTGTAATTTTCTCGCGTCCGTCAAATCGCCTTTTCCGGCCGCAATCTGTGGGATGCGGCGTAAACCTCTTTTCGTTGTACTGCTTGCGGCCATTCCAGGTAATGCCGAGGTTACCCTGGTATTGAGTCTAAAGGGCTAGGAAGGTGCGTCCCCGGACTCGCAAACCGGGTTCGTTCCTACTTGTTGATGTGCTCCTTAGTATTCGATTCTCCCCAGCCGCCATTTGATACAGAAGCTTACCCGTCAAGACACGCCTGACATCAGTCGCTTAGTCGGCTTTACCAGCAGGGCCAGCACCACCGCTGCCACCAGCGGAACCACCGCGCTGATCCCGAACAGCTTGGAGAGGGACATGGTAGCGAAGTTCGACCCCGCCTTGCCCGCCAGCCACTCGCCCACGCTCGTCGAAAGGAACCATATCCCCATGGCAAACCCCGCGGCCCGAGCTGGCGCCAGCTTGGTCATGGCGCTCAACCCCACCGGACTCAGGCACATTTCCCCCACCACGCTGAGAAAGTAACACCCGGTAAGCCAACCCGGCGAAACTCCCATGTGCGCCGCCGGCGGCACCAGAATCAGAAAACTAAGTCCCACAAACACCAGCGCAATCGAAAACTTCGCTGGACTGGAAGGCTCCCGCTTGCCCAGCTTCATCCACAGCCACGCAAACATCGGCGCCAGAATCAAGACGAACAGCGGCTGTACCCACTGAAACCAGCCCGCTGGGAATTCCTTCCCGAACAGGTATCGATTGGTGTTGCGATCGGCAAACAGGTTGAGCGACGACCCCGCTTGCTCGTACGCGCCCCAAAACAGGGCCGATGCGATGAACAGCACCAGAATCGCTGCCGCCCGCTTGCGTTCCTGCGGCGACCAGCCTTTTCCGAAAATCATCCACGCGAAAACTACCGCCGAGACCAGTAGCAGGAGCAAGCCCAGCCCGTTTGAGACCGATTCCGCCGTGAGCACAATCCAGCCGCGGGAACTCGCCATAATTACGGTCCCCAGCGCCAGCACGGCAAGCGCTCCAATCCAGGCTGCCGCTCGCTTTTGCCCGCGATCTTTCGCCGGGTCTTCCGACTTCGACGGATGCAGCCCTGCTTCTCCCAGATGTTTTCCAGTGGCGAGATATTGAATCAACCCCAGTACCATGCCAACGCCGGACGTCGCAAAGGCCAACCGCCAGTTGATGTCTTCGCCAATCCAACTCACCAGCAGGGGAGAAAACGCCCCGATGTTGATGCCCATGTAAAAAATGGAAAAGCCCGCATCGCGCCGCCGGTCTCCCGGCGCATACAATTGTCCAACCATGGTGCTGACATTCGGCTTCAGCATGCCCGTGCCGACCATGAGCAGCCCTAACCCGGTGTAGTAGGCCCCCAGGCCCGGCAACGCAAGGCTGAAGTCTCCGGCCGCGATCAGAATGCCGCCGTAAAGCACTGCCTTGCGCTGTCCAATAATCCGGTCCGCGATCCAGCCCCCGGGCAGGCTCAACAGATAAACCGTCGCGGTATAAAAGCCGTAAATGGCTCCGGCCTTCATGTCCGTCAAACCCAGTCCGCCGGTGGCGACAGCGTGAGTCATATACAGCATGAGCAGCGCCCGCGTTCCATAGAAGCTGTACCGCTCCCACATTTCCGTGAAGAAGAGGGTCGCCAGCCCGCGGGGATGGCCAAAAAAGCGCGTATCGGTCGATACGGCGGAAGCAGTTGTGGTCGGTTCCATAGTGCGCGGTCATTGAACCGCACCCGTGGAAGATAGCAGAGATGCACGCATTTCGCACTCTTTCGCTCCCGGAATCTGATCAGCCCATAGAGCAGTCTGCCCGTTTCCCGGCCCTTGGAAGCCCTTATTCCATCTAGGTGTAAAACGCCTCATGAACGGCGCATCGCCCCAGCCCCAGCCGCGAAGCGGCGAAAGATTGCAGCCCGGGGCGCAAGCCCCGGGTCGGAGCGACGGGGGACTCAGCCCCGGAGGGGAGAAAGAAACCGCTCTGTGTCGCGACCCTCGGGAACAATGCGAACGAAAATCCACTCCGGCTTGCCTTCACTTTGTAAATGACTATAATGACTAGTATGACTATAAAGGCTCCCTGGACCGTCGCCGAGGCCAAGGCTAAATTCAGCGAGGTCATCGACAAAGCCAAATCCGCTGGCCCCCAAACCGTTACCCGCAATGGACGCACCGCGGTCGTCATCGTGTCCGCCGAAGAATGGGAACGCAAAACCAAGCGCAAAGGCAATCTCGCCGAATTCTTCGCCGCCTCTCCGCTTCGTGATTCCGGCGTCCGCATCGAGCGCATCCGCGGCCGCGTGCGCAAGGTTGATCTGTGAGCTTCCTGCTTGACACCAACGTCGTTTCCGAATGGATGAAGCCGCGCCCCAACCCCGGCGTGATTGCTTGGCTGGCCGACGCCGACGAAGACCGCGTCTTCCTTAGCGTAGTTACCCTAACCGAGTTGCGTTACGGAATCGACCGCATGCCCCCCGGCAACAAGAGAAAACGTTTGGATGAGTGGCTAGGCGACGAACTCCCCTTGCGCTTCGAAGGACGAATTCTCAGCATCGATGACGCTGTCGCTGGTGCTTGCGGAAAATTGATCGCCCGCAGCGAAGCCATCGGTCACCGCATGGAAGTTATGGACGCATTCATCGCGGCGACCGCCGAAAACAGCCTACTGACGGTGGTCACGCGAAACACCTCGCATTTTCGGCCAGTGGTCAAATCCGTCTTGAATCCCTGGAGCTAAGGCGGGGAGCCTTGACCACAGGCCGGACGCCCCTCTTACACGCTATCGCAGCCCCACCTGCATCTTGCGTTTGTCGCAATTGACCTGCAAAACATGTTCCGATCCCGCCGCCAGATTGACGTTTACCGTCTCGATCTGGTCGTAGGTATTCTCCGGCGAAACCACTCGAATCTGCAGCAGATGTTTTCCCGCAGGAAACTGGAAGCTGGCGGTCTGATTCATCTCCACCGTCTTGAACAACGGGTGACGCTCATTGTCGCCGTGCAAGGCTTGCTCGAACACAAGTCGATCGTCCATCCAGATGGACGCTCTCCCGCCGCTGAAGTGGTGGAGAATCTCGACTTGCATCTTCGCGATCTCGGCGAGGGATGCGGGCGCCCTCCGCCTTCTCGCAGAAGAAACGGTGGGTGCCGCGGGCTTTGGCTCCCGCGTCTTTTCTACGGCAGGCCCCGACGGCAGCCGCCACGCAGGCATCGGCATCACAGCCTCGGTCCGCGCTTCATCGATCCACCGCCAAACCATCACAGTTCCCGCCAACGTCAGCGCCGCGGCACCGAGAGCGGCCGCCACCAGCACTTGCCTTCTCCTGAATTTCCGTGGGGACAGCCGCGCCCCCTTCGCCGTCACCCTCTCAAAACCCCCGGTTGCTTCTCCCGCGGAAAGGGCCCGCTCGCGAGCGCTCTGAATCGCCCGCGCCATCTCTTCACCGCTTTGAAAGCGATCGGTAGGAGTCTTGGCAATCGCGCGCGCGATAATGGCATCCAGTTCCGGAGGGACATCATGTTGAAAGCTGGTCACCGGCACCGGATCTGTGTTCATCACCTTGAAGCAAACCGTCTCCGCGCTGTTTCCCTGGAACGGACGGAATCCGGTGATCATGCTGTAAAGCACCACTCCCAGCGAGAAAAGATCCGACCGCGCATCCGCCACGCCTCTGCTCAACTGCTCCGGCGCCATATACGCCGGACTGCCAAAAATCTGCCCGCTGTGGGTGATCATTGCCTGATTCAGTCGCGCCACGCCGAAGTCCGCAACCTTGGCGTGCCCGTCTTCGGTGATGAGAATGTTCGCCGGCTTAATGTCGCGGTGAATCACGCCTTGCGAGTGCGCGTAGTCGAGCGCTTCGGCGATTTCCTGCGCGAACCGCAACGCGTCGGAAAGTGGCAGCTTGCGGTCTCCCCTGGCTAGAATTCTGCTCAGCGGATCGCCTGCCACATACTCCATCACCAGGTAAGGTTCCTGCGTCTCCGGATCTGTCCCGGCATCAAAAATTGCCACAATCCCCGGATGCGAAAGCCGCCCCGCCGCCCGCGCCTCCTGCACAAACCGTTCGCGGTAAGCCTGCTCTTCGTCAGGTTCCTGCCCGGCGAGTGAGATAGTCTTGATTGCAACCAGCCGGTCAATTTGCGGATCGCGCGCGCGATACACCACTCCCATGGCGCCGCGGCCAATCTCGGCCTCGATCCGGTACCGCCCTAAATTCTGAGGACTCGGGGATTTCACAGGTACTCTGAATCCTAGTTTCTGAAGGGGGAGCAGTCAGCAGGACGAAAGACATTGTGGTTACGGGAGTAACCGCTTTCAGTTGCCCTGGTCCTCTGGCCGGTGCCGCAGGATCACTTTCCCCGGCTCCGGCGGCACGCTGAACGGGAATTCCACGATCACGTCCTCCACCGGCAGCCGCAACACAAACTGCTCCGGCCGCCGCCACGGTCCGATAAACTTATTCTTGATGCTGAAAAACACCCACCCGCTGGCGGACGAATTCGACCCGTCCAGCGTCATCGGACGCAGCGCCCGCGTGCTGATGAAGTCCATCATCTCGGTATAGTCTTTCAGCCGCGCCTGTAGCTCTGTCTCCATCTGATCTTTTTGCTCGGGATGCTTCTTTACCTGGTGCCGCTCAACTTCATCCGTCAGGTCGTCAACGTTCTCCTGCAGCGTTTTTAGCAAATCGTCAGGATCAAGAGAAGTTTGCACGACCTGAAAATGCTTCGTGAATTCCAGCGTGAACCGGTTCTGTTGCACCTCAAACTGCCGTTGACCTTTGTACTGAAACGATACGAACACTCCAAACATCGGGCGCGCGCGATGCGGAATCTTCTCCAGTTCCTGCCGGTCCACGGCCAACGTGATTTCGTAATCTCCCGACGTGACTCCGTAATAACGTCGTCCGTCATCGCTCTCGCGAAGCGTGCAGTTCGCCATTCCCGCTGTCCACCGCAGCGTTGGCACCGAAGCCTTGTCGCCCGCGAAGCACGCCGGTGCTAGCAGCAACCCTACTGCTAGAGCTCCGCCTCTTAGCTTCCGAAGACCATTCACAGCGCCAGTATAGGCCAAGCCGTTTTCCACGCCAGTATCTAAACATAGGTCGGGATGGTGCGACTCTGCAGGCGTCCAGGACGATTATGCCTTCCATAAATTTAAACAACTTGCCGCCGCCCGCCGCGCGCCAGTAGAATTATTTGACGTTGAATCCCGCTACTTCGCGGGAGCGGGGGACCCGAACCGGAAGAGATTCCGCGGGGCGCATCCGTTAGGCCGGCCCAAACCGGCGCACGGTAGGACACCTTTCAGTCCGAGCCCGTCAGCTAACCTCGCAGACGCAGAGAGGATTTCGTGCTCGCGACTTCTTAACGCGGCTCAATTCGAATGCAACTTACCGGCGGAAATTCCAAAAACCAAATCCTGAGTAATCCCGCGGCGCGCGTCCTCGTTGCCTCCAGCGCCATGCTCGCCTTCATTTCTTTTTGGCGAGTCGCCGCCGTCGTACTCAATGACATGGGATCGTCCGCTTTCTACGCCGGCGCCATTTCCGAGCAGTTCATTGGAAAAACCGCCCCCTGGTTCATTCTCGCCATCATGCTGATCGCCGGGACCGTGGCCTCTCTCTACATTGAGAGCTGCGGCATGTTCGTTCGCGGCGGCGTCTATCGCGTGGTGAAAGAGGCCATGGGCTCCACCCTCGCGAAGTTCTCCGTCTCCGCGCTGATGTTCGACTACATCCTCACCGGCCCCATCAGCGGCGTTTCCGCCGGACAATATCTCGTCGGCCTGTTGAACGAGCTGCTGCACTACATCCATTCCAGCGCAGTCCTTCCCGTCAACGCGACCTCTGGCCTCTTCGCGATACTCGTCACCATTTATTTCTGGTGGGAAAACATCAAAGGCATTACCGAGTCCAGCGACAAAGCCCTGCGCATCATGTACGTGACCACTGTAATGGTGGTGATGATGCTCGTCTGGTGCTGCTACACCTTGTGGGTACGTGGCGCCCATCTTCCGCCTTGGCCGCATCTCGCCAACCTGACCTATGAAGCCGGCGCTCACGGCGGCGCCCTCGGCTGGCTGCGCAACTCCTCGTTGCCCCGCACCATCGGGCTCATCGGAATCCTGATCGGCCTCGGACACTCCGTCCTCGCCATGAGCGGCGAAGAAACCATGGCCCAGGTCTATCGCGAGATCGAGCACCCCAAACTCCCCAATCTAAAAAAGGCCGCCCTCGTCATCTTCTTCTATAGCTTGATCTTCACCGCCGGCGTCGCCTTCTTCACGGTGATGATCGTTCCCGACGCTGTTCGGCCCGGTTACGCCGAAAACCCTATCGGCGGTCTGGCCATGAATCTTGTTGGCCCCCTCGGTCTTCGCCTCGCCTTCCGCGCTTTCGTGGTCGTGGTCGGCTTCCTGATGCTGGCTGGCGCTGTCAACACGGCCATCGTCGGTTCCAATGGCGTTCTTAACCGCGTTTCCGAGGACGGAATTCTGCCCCAGTGGTTCCGCCGCCCTCATAAACGCTTCGGGACTTCCTATCGCATCATCAACATGGTGGTGTTGCTTCAGATTCTGACCATCATCCTGAGCCGGGGTGACGTCTTTATCCTGGGCGAAGCTTACGCCTTCGGTGTGATGTGGAGCTTCGCCATGAAAGGCCTGGCCGTCCTCGTCCTCCGTTACAAGGAGCCCGGCAAGCGCGAATACCGTGTGCCCCTGAATTTCATGATCGGCAACACCGAGATTCCGCTCGGCCTGGCCATCATCACCCTCACCCTGCTTTCTCTGTGCCTGATCAACCTCTTTACCAAGGAAGTCGCGACCATTTCAGGAGTCGCCTTTACCCTCGTGTTCTTCACCGTATTCGAAGTTTCTGAAAAGATCACCCACAAGAAGCGGACTGCCGGCCACGAACTCGATCAGTTCAACGTGGAGCCAGGCGAAGATCTAACCCCCACCGCTCTCGGCGTCCGCCCCGGCAACATCCTGGTGATGGTGCGCAACTACAACACCCTTTACAACCTCGGCGCCATCCTCGATCGCGTCGATGCCCGCAAGCAGGACGTCGTCGTCCTCCATCTGCGCTTTCTCAGTCGCGGCGGCGCTGCCGAATTTGGCCTTTCCGCAGAACAACTTTTCAGTTCCGAAGAACAAGATTTGTTCACGCGAGCATTGGGCCTCGCCGAGAAAAAAGGGAAGACCATTCACCTTGCTGTTGCCGCCGCCACCGAAAAGTGGGACGCCATTCTCCGCGCTGCGCAAAGCTTGGAATCTTCAACCGTGGTCCTCGGCGTTTCTCCTACCCGCCCCGTCACCGAAGAAGCGTACATCGCTGGCCTCGCCTGGGAGCGCCTCTCCGATCCCAAGCCCCAGCTCACTCTGGAAATTTATTTCCCCAGCGGCCAGGAGCATATTTTCTATCTTGGCCCCCACGCGCCGCACCTCACTCCCAAGGAAATCGATCTGCTGCATAGCCTCTGGCTGCAAATCAGCAATGAAGTCGCGCCCGATGAAATTCATCACCACGATGTCATCCACTTTGCGCTCGAAGAACTTCGCGAAGACCTCAACAATTCGCAGCGCGAGGAAGTCTTGCATCGCCTGCGTCATCACCTGCAGGAAATCAAAGACCGCCGCAGCCAGCAGAATTGATCTGCCATGCCCAGCCCTTCCGCCCCAGTCTCCGCGCTCCCCGTCGAACCTACCTAGCTAACAATTCTGGAAAATTACTCTGCTAAGGTTAGGCCAACGCGTCTCAAAATCAGACTGAGACAGTTTGCAATCCGAGGTGGGCAAAATGCAGTCTTACGTTCGCGCTAGCTCCGTTGTTTGCCGCGTAATTGCCGGCGAGACGTTGATCGTGCCGGTGCGTGGCGGCGTCGGCGATCTCGCTTCCATCTATAGCTTGAACCCGGTTGCCAGTTCCATTTGGAACGCAATTGCCCAGCCCTGCAGCGCGGAAAAAATCGTCGAACGTATCGCAGAAGAATTTGCGGGTGAAGCTCCGCAGGTCGAGCAGGACGTAAAGTCTTTTCTCACCGAGATGCAGTCTGCGGGTCTGGTCGAGACTGTTGGAGCGGCGTCATGACGATGGAAGCAGCATCGTACGGTGAGTTCAGCGCGGGCCTGCACCAGCATATCGGCGACAAACGAATGCCGGTCGAGGTCGCCATAGAAGTCACTCGACGCTGTCCACTGGAATGCCAGCATTGCTACAACAATCTCGAGATGGGAGATCTGGCGGCGCGCAACCGCGAGCTATCGAAGGAAGAATACGAATCGATTCTGACGGAACTCGCCGATATGGGAGTCATGTGGCTGCTGTTTACGGGCGGTGAGATTTTTGCCCGTAAAGATTTTCTGGAGATTTATACCTTCGCCAAGAGAAAAGGATTCCTTATAACGCTCTTCACCAACGGAACCCTGATCAACGAGAGAATTGCGGACTATCTGAAAGAGTATCCGCCGTTTGCCATTGAGATCACGCTCTACGGCCGCACCAAAGAAACCTACGAAACCTTGACTGCAATGCCCGGTAGCTTCGATCGCTGTATCCGTGGGATTCGCGTACTGATGGAACGCGGATTGCCCCTCAAGTTGAAAACCGTTGGCACCACGATTAACCGGCATGAAGTTATTGGGATGAAAGAATTCGCCGAACAAGAGCTGGGTGTGGACTTCAAGTTTGATTCGGCAATCAATCCGCGGATTGATTGTTCCCAGGCACCGCTCGGGGTGCGCCTCTCTCCCGAAGATGTTGTGACCTTGGATTTGCACTGGGCCAACGTTGCGGTTGAGCACAAGCTGAATCTGGATCGGGAGCGGAGTGCGCCGCTGGGGCCGCGCAGCACCGTATATTCCTGTGGTGGTGGCCTCAAGGCCTTCGCCATCGACCCTTACGGCCAAATGAGCATCTGTGTGCTCTCCCATCAGGACCTGTATGACGTAAGGTCGGGAAGTGTCAAAGAGGGCTGGGATCATTTCCTTCTGGAGGTCCGCAATCGTCCGCGTACCAGGCCGACCAAATGCTCGACTTGTCGGATTCGCTCCGTGTGCAGCACCTGCGCGGCCGTCAGTGAACTGGAAAACGGCAACGCAGAAACTCCCGTGGATTTCATGTGCGAGGTTGCGCACCTGCGCGCGGTAGCGTTGGGCTGTGAAGTCCCCGAGCATGGCGATTGTGAATTCTGCCGCGAGGGCGAGCGGCGTCAGGGGATGCTGGAAGCGGCGTCGCGGATTGCGTCTCACGAAAATAATGTGGCTGCCTGGACCGCCCCGCAAACATTGTTGCCAGTGCTCAATACCTCTTCCGCAGCTTCAGGCTGCGGCGGATGTGGGGTGCATTGATTTTTCTTGCAGCTTACTGCGGCGGCAAGCCCGCAGTGGATTACGGAGGCAGGAGTTTTCATGACGAATGAGGATGGACGTCAGGAAAAAAGGCCGTACCAAACGCCGAAGATCACAGTGATTAGTTTGCGCCCCGAGGAAGCAGTGCTGGGGAATTGCAAGAGCATGACGCACACTGGCCCAGCGCTAAGCGCTTGCACCAACGTGGGTCCATGTAACCAGGTCGGGTCTTGATCTTGGTAGTGGAAGACACCACAAATCATGCAGCTTGAGGCGATAGAGCATCCTGCGAGTTCGACGGCCCCCTGGCCGTTGAGCGCCTGTGTCTGCGTCGGCGAAGTCTCGCTCGCGCTGCGGGGAACAAATTCTGCCGGCGTCCTTCTCAGCCGCCAACTCGAAGCCTTCCAATCTGAAATCGCTGATCCCGACATTGAAGTCAACGTGAAATGGGCAGAGCATTTGCAGCTCTGGCAAGGCAGCGCAGTTTTTGATTCTGGATCAGTGTGGAAGCTGTTTCGCGATGGCTCGGATTTTATTTTTGACTTCGTGAGCCCTCTTCTCGGCGCACATCCCTACAAGCGCATGCGGGTTGGCCCCGGTTTCCGCCTGGCGACAATCACTCTGAATCGCGAACTGTTGCAGGATTATCACCCGGTATTTGCGCTTGAATACCCCGCCGACGAACTTCTGGTCACAAATTATCTGGCGAACGGTTTGGGAGTTGAAGTCCATGGCTGCGGCCTGGTGGACTCCGAAACTGGCGGTCATCTTTTCCTCGGCCACTCGGGTGCGGGTAAGAGCACGACCACCGAGATATGGAAGTCTCTGCGCGATCCGGAAATTCTCAGCGACGATCGCATCATCCTCCGAATACATGAGGGCGGCCTGTGGATGTATGGAACGCCCTGGCACGGAGAGGCAATGTTCGCTGCGCCGGGCAAGGCTAGAATCAAACGCATCTTTATTCTTGAGCACGGTGCGGCCAATAAATTTACGCCACTCTCCCGTTCTCGCGCCGTAGGCGAAATGTTTGCGCGTTGCTTCCCGCCGTTTCACAGCGCCAGCGGCCTGGCGCGCACCGTAAGCTTCCTGGATCGCATCCTCGACGCCGTCCCCTGCTACCAGTTCCAGTTCGTTCCAAACGCCGGTGCCGTGGACGCCGTGGTTGGTTTTCATGAATGAGTCGCGAAGTCAGGTCTTCGGCAAACTGGCGGAAGAGTTATTGGAGAACAGTTTGGCCTTTCGCTTCCAGGCCCACGGCCGCAGCATGTTTCCCGTCATTCAGGATGGCGAGATCCTGCACGTCCGGTGCGCCACCCGCCTGAAGATCGGCGACATCGTCCTGTTTCGTCAGAACGAAAAGTTCAAGGCACACCGAATCATCAGCAAGCAGAAAGACCACTTCATTACGCGTGGGGACGCAGGCATCAACGCCGATGCCGCGATCCAGAAGGGGCAAATCGTGGGCAAAATTACAGCCAAGGAATGCGCGCAGAGTGGCGCCACCGTCCGCTTGGACGGCATGCGGGCTCGAATGAAATTCTTTGCGGCGGAGGCCCGCCGTCAGGCGCGAAAATATCTTTCCCGCCTTCGTCACTTCGCGGGCGCAGCGCTCTTGCTTTGCTTCCTGCTGTCTCTCGCCGTTCCTTCCGCATCGTCCCAGGTTGCGCTCGACGCCCCCGGCCCCTTTGCCCTCACCTCGGTCGCCAACGCCGCCGCCGGAACTACGGTGTACACCGGCACCATCACCGGCGGCGCCGCCAACGCATACGTCGGAGTCGTTTTTACCATTGCCGGATTCGGCAACGCCGCCAACAACGGAACTTTCACCTGCACCGCCAGCACTGCGACCACCATAACCTTGACCAATGCCGCGGGCGTAGCCCAGACTCAGGCCGCCACTGCCACGCCTTTGCCAACCAGCAGCATTACGCGGGTCGTGACTCGTGCCGCCAACACGGTTACGCTCGCCCATAACACCTTCACGGGGTCAAATCTGGTGCTCGTGGTAGGCGTGTCCATGAACATCTCCGCGAAAATCAATACTGTCGTTGGCGGAGTCACCTACAACGGAGTTGCTCTTACTTCTGCCGGAGCCCATAACGACTCCACCAACGTGCGCCGGGTAGAGATGTGGTATCTGATCAACCCGCCGACCGGGAACAACAATGTAGTAGTAACGGTGAACGTCGGCGCCGGCGGGAACCCAAACATCGGGACAGTAGTTGGCGCCACAACCTACACCGGGGCCGACCAGACTACCCCCATCCGCACCTTCGCCTCCAATGACGGTAACAGCGACGCCGCGTCTGTAAATGTGCCCAGCGGTGCAAACGACATGGTGATGGATACGGTAGCTATCACCGGCACCCTCACCGTTACTTCGGCCAGCGGTACCCAGGTACAGCAGTGGGCGGCCACCAGCGGCGGAGCCGGAACCGATGTTTACGGATACTCTTCGACGCATACTGGCGCTGCCAGTGTCCCCATGTCGGAGGTTGTGAGCGGCGCCGGGCGCTGGTCCGACGGCGCAGTTTCCATCCAGCCCCTTCAAACTGACTTGGCAGTGACCGTCAGCGGCACCTCCGCGCTCTTTCCCACCAACCTCAGCTATACCATCACGGTGAAGAATAACGGGCCGACGGCAATTCCGTCAGCGGGCAGTGTGCCGGGAACCACCGTGACTTTGACCGACACCCTGGCTGGCGGCCTGACCTTGGTTTCATCGACTCCCACCCAGGGCACGTGCAGCGGGACCACAACCATCACGTGCAACCTGGTCACGAACGCGGCGGGAATCGCCGTCGGCGCCAGCGTAACCATCACTGTAGTCGTCACCCCCGGAGCTCCGGGAGGCTACCCGAACACTGCCAGCGTCACCTCCAGCACGCCCGACCTGGTCAACGCCAACAATTCCGCCACCGGCGTTGCCTATTCCGCCTTTGCAGCTTGCGCCACCAGCACCGTGACCCCGGGTGGAACGTTGACCGGGACCATCAACACCTACCATCCCGGAACGGCGACGGCCAATGCCGGAGCCACTTCGATCACGTTGGGAACCGCAACTGGAGCTGCCACGGCCATCGCATCCGGCGACCTCGTGCTCATCATTCAGATGCAGGATGCCGCCATCAACTCCTTCAACTCATCGAGCTACGGAGACGGGGTCAGCGGTTCGGGATCCACGGCTCTGAACAACGCTGGAGGCTACGAATACGCCACCGCCACCAGCGCGGTGCCGCTCGGCGGCGGCACCCTGACCGTCACCGCCGCCGGCCCCGGAGGTGGGTTGCTTTACACCTACACCTCGGCGGCGGCCAGCGTAACCCAGGGCGCACGCACCTTCCAGGTGGTGCGAGTCCCGAACTACTCAACGGCTACGATAGGCGCCGCTCTTACCGCATCCGCGTGGAATGGCTCGACCGGCGGCATCTTGGCCCTGAACGTTTCAGGTGCACTGACTTTGGGCGGCGCCACCGTGAACTTGAATGGCTTGGGTTTCCGTGGCGGGGCGGCGCTGCAATTGCAGGGCAGCGTGGCCCCGCTCACCTCTGTCGCCAATGCCGCGGGTGGAAACACGGTGTACACCGGCACAGTCACCGGCGGCGCAGCCAATGCGCTCGCCGGGACCACTTTTATAGTTGCAGGTTTCACCAACGCCGCCAATAACGGAACTTTCGTCGCCACCGCGAGCACAGCAACCACGCTGACTTTAGCCAATGCCGCAGGAGTTGCCGAGACTCACGCCGCAACCGCGTCGATGAGCCCGGGCGCTACTACCAGTGACTACCTGTTTCCGTCGCCGAACTCTTATGCGGGCGCGGCCAGAATTGGGGCGGACGGTTCCAAAGCCGAGGGCATCGCAGGCACACCGCACTGGGTCGAGTCCGCCGCAACTTTTCTCAACACTAATCAGGCTTATGCTGAGGGATATCCGAACGGAAGCATGGCGCGTGGCGCGCCGGGAAATGCCGGCGGTGGTGGTACCGATGGGGATCCCGCCTTAACTGCCGCGCCCGGAGGCAATGACCAGAATTCCGGCGGCGGCGGCGGTGCCAACGGAGGTTCGGGCGGACAGGGCGGCAATACCTGGAATTCAGACCTCTCAGTCGGCGGGTCAGGGGGCACCGCGTTCCCCGCCAACATCAACCGTGTCGTCCTGGGCGGCGGCGGTGGGGCCGGCAGCAGCAACAATAACAACAGCACCCAGTCCAGCAGCGGTTCGGCGGGCGGCGGCATCGTCATGATTCGGGCCGGAAGCCTGACCGGTACCGCCACCGTTACAGCCAATGGCGCGGCCGCCTTCAATACCACTCCCAATGACGGCGGCGGCGGCGGCGGCGCGGGCGGCAGCATCGTCATCCTCTCCGGCGGCGGCGGGGAAATTGGTCTTACAGTGAGTGCGACGGGTGGCCGGGGCGGAGATGCATGGGACGCTGGCGCCAATGCATTGGGCAATCGCCATGGACCTGGCGGCGGCGGCGGCGGCGGAGTTGTTCTGCTTTCGGGTGCGCCTGCCAGCCTTACCGTGACCGGCGGCGCCAACGGGGTGACGCTGAATACCGCAACCATGCCTTACGGAGCCACTGCCGGAGCCGCAGGAATCAGCGCGACCAACATTTCTTTGAGCTCCAGCCCGGGGCCGCATTCAGCCGCCATCTGTACCGACATGGCGATCACCAAGACCGGCGCTCCTCAGCCGGTTCTGCAGAATGCGATCTTGACCTACGCCGTCAAGGTCACCAACAACGGTCCGCAGACCGCCACCGGCGTCGTGATCGTGGATACGCTGCCCTCCCAGGTGACGTTCGTCTCAGCCACTGCCACAGGCATCGGAAGTTGCAGTCAGGCGGCGGGCGTCGTTACGTGCAACTACGCAACCATGGTCAACGGCGACGTCGAAACCATCACCATCAAGGTCACCGCGGCCACGCCTTCGTTGGCGCTCAATACCGCCGTGGTGAATTCCGCCACCCCCGATCCCGCATTGGCCAACAACACCGCTACCTTCACCAGCACCATCGAATTCCCCAATGCCGTAAGGATCAATTCGTTCGATGCCGGCCAAAACGGCTCCGCGGTCCTGGTCACCTGGAAGAGCGGCGGCGAATTCCACAACCTCGGCTTCAACGTCTATCGCGAACTCGCCGGTGCCAGAGTCCAATTAAATCCATCCCTAATAGCCGGCTCTGCTTTGCTGATGAACGAAGTCCAACAACGTCACGGAGCGAAAAGCTATGCGTGGATCGATCGCTCGCCCGTGGCCGGCGCTCAATACTGGCTGGAAGACGTCGATCTGAATGGCGCCCGAAGCATGCACGGCCCCATCGCCGTGTCATCCGGCCCAGCTTCGCCGCAGGCATTTGCCCGCGTGGCCATCGGCAATTCCGCCGCTCTGACCATGGCCTCAACCGTTTCCCTAGGGTCCAACACCCGCGTTCGTGAAGCTGTAGCTGCGCCGCGGCCAAACGCAACCACCCTCAACACCGGGTTCCAACTCGCCGCCGGTCCCGCAGTAAAAGTCTACGTGGACCACGAAGGCTGGTATCACATCACCCAGCCACAACTGGTCGCTGCCGGACTCAACCCTGCCGTGAATCCCAACACCCTGCATCTCTACGCCGAAGGCGTCGAGCAGCCGATTCAAATCACTGGCGCCTCAACCTCCTTCGGCCCACAAGCCGACATCGAGTTCTACGGCACCGCCATCGACACGCCCTACTCCGGTCAGCGTGCGTACTGGCTCGTCTCCGGCGCGGGCCCCGGACTCAGAATCTCCGCCGCTCCTCCCGCTGGAAGTTCTGGCCCGCAACCGCAGAGCTTCATCCAGACCGTGGAACTGAAAGACCGCACTACTTATTTTGCGGCTCTGTTGCGCGATAACACCGATAATTTCTTCGGTCCATTGATTTCACCCACGCCAGAAACCCAGACCCTGAACCTCGACAATATTGCCCCCGGCCAGAGCAGCATCACCGTCGCCCTGCAAGGCGTCACCCAAAGCCAGCAGCACGACGTCACCGTGACTCTCAACGGCACCACCCTTGGGAACGTCATCTTCACGGGTCAGCAAGAGGGAAGGGCCGCCTTCGTGATTCCCGCCGCGACCCTGATCAACGGCGCCAACTCCATCACCATGACTTCGCAGCTTGGGTCCAGGGACATTAGCCTGGTGGACTACATCAACGTCAGCTCACCGCACGCCTTTACCGCGGCCCTGGACCTTCTGAAGTTCACCGCTACCCCCGGAAACACCGTCACCGTCGGCGGTTTCCTGAAGCCGCCCACGCGCCTTATCGATATCACCAACCCGCTGCAGCCGCTCACCGTGGCTTTCACCACCAGCACGCAAAGCAGCGGGTACGCCTTGCAAGCCACAGTTCCGTGGACTTCCTCCGGTACTCATTCACTCCTCGCTCTCGCCGACGATGCTCTCGCGGTTCCCGTGGCCTTCGCCTCGCATTCCCCGTCCAACTTGCACAATCCGCAACCCGGAGCGCAAGTCGTGATGCTCACCGCCCCGCAGTTCAAGCCTCAAATCGCGCCCCTCGCCGCCTTGCGCCGCAGCCAGGGTAAATCCGTCGCCATCGTCACCGTGGACGACGTCTATGACGAGTTCAACTTCGGCGAGCGATCGCCCTACGCGATCCGCACCTTCCTGCAGACTGCCACAACGGCTTGGAAGACCTCGCCTCATTTCCTCTTGTTGATGGGCGACGCCTCGGTCGATCCCAGAAACTATCTGGGCTTCGGCTTCTTCGATTTTGTGCCCACCCGGATCGTCACCACCGCGGAACTGAAGACTGCCTCGGATGACTGGTTCTCTGATTTCAACAACACCGGATTCGCCACCATGGCAACTGGCAGACTGCCAGCCCGCACCACCACCGACGCCCAGTCCCTGGTCGATAAGATCCTTGCCTACTCCAGCGCGCCAACCGCAAGCTGGACCAACGACACCATGCTGGTCGCCGACATCAATGACCCAGGCACAAACTTCAGCCAGGCCGCGCAAGCCTTGCAGAAGCTCTTGCCGCAAACCATGAACGTGAGCGACGTGTTTGCCAGCACTCTTGGTTCCGCTACTGCCCATCAACAGTTGGTCGCCGGAATCAACTCCGGACAGGTGCTGGTCAACTACAACGGTCACGGCTCAGTCGAAATCTGGGGCAGCGGACTCTTAGATGACACCACCGCCGCCGCGCTGGTCAACGGCAATAAACTCCCTCTGGTCGTCGCCATGAATTGTCTCAACGGATTCTTCCACGACGTGTACAGCCAGAGCTTGGCCGAGGCTTTGATGCTCGCGCCCAACGGCGGCGCAGTGTCCGTGTGGGCCTCCTCTGGCCTGACCGCCCCCGGCCCCCAGTTCCAGATGGATCAAACCCTGGTCAAGACTCTGTTCAGTCAACCGTCCACAACCCTCGGAGACGCCGTGCTGTTAGCAAAACAGAACATCGCTGACCCGGACGTGCGCAAGACCTTTATCCTGTTCGGCGATCCATTGCTGCGCCTGAAGGTGTCCAACGCTCCGATAGCCGTGGGCAACCCTCGCAGCAACTTGCGAATGAAGTCTCCCGGCGGGAATTAGAGAACCTTTGCCGGCAAGACTTTCTGAACAAGATGCGAAGGGCCGGGTTTTTTTCTACAGCCCTGTCAGGCTTCAGGTGTTATTCATCCGAATCTGCGACGACGCTCGCGTCCCTCGCGCGTCTATCTTGGTAAGGCCACGAATATAGGCGTTTGCCGGTCTCACAAGTGCCACTTGCAATCCCCAGAATCATGTGTAGAATATCGTTTTTCTAGTACAGCTCACCGAGACCCTTTGGGGCTGGAGGAAAGTTCATGAAGAGTTTTGTCCGTATCGTGCTCGCCGGTCTGTTGCTTTCTCTCCTACTCGCCCCGCTGAGTTTCGCTGGCGATGCCATCCCCAAAGCCGCCTGGAAGCGTGGCATCGGCGTCCCTCTCGAAAATCCTGGCGGACGCAAGCCCGCTCTCGCTGCTTCGGGCATGATTGACGACGGCTACTGGCAAGGCGCTCCCGTCGGCGGCTTCGGCTCCGGAACTTTTTCCCGCACCTATCGCGGCGACTTCGCCCGCTGGCACATCAAGAGCGGCGTCCACAAATATCAAACCGTGTGGACGAATCAATTCGCGATGTATCAAAAATCCGAAGGTGGCGACAGCATCGCGCAAGTCCTCACCGCAGCCCATCCCGAAGGCGGAACGCTCTCCTCGTGGAAGTGGGATTATCCCGTCGGCGCCGGCGACTACTATTCGCTCTACCCAAAATCCTGGTACGACTACAAATGGGATAAATTTCCCGCTCACGTCACCCTCGAGCAGTTCTCACCAGTACTCCCCAATAATTATCGCGAGAGCAGCTATCCCGTCGCCGTCTATCGCTGGCATGCCGAAAATCCCACCGACAAACCGGTAACCGTTTCCGTTCTCCTCTCCTGGACCAACATGCTCGGCTGGTTCCGCGACTTCAGCACTGACATGCACGGCAACATGGACCACGGCAACCACAACCGCTTTGTCGACGAGCCCGCCGTCAATGGCCACATCAAGGGCATTGTGTTTGATCGCGTCCATCCCAAAGGCGTCCGCGAAGACTTCGACGGCCAGTGGGCGATCGCGTCGGTCGAATCCCCTGGCGTCGAGATCACATATCAGACAACGTTCTTGCCGGGCCCAGGAAAAGAAGTATGGGACCCATTCTCCAAAGACGGCCGCCTTTCCAACGACAATAATTCCTGGATCAGCAGTGGCGAGCCTCTGGCCGCAGCCATCGCCGTCCGGTTTACGTTGCAGCCCGGCGAAAAACGCGTTGTCCCCATGACCATCGCCTGGGACATGCCCGTCAACCAGTTCGGTTCCGGCCGCAAATGGTATCGCAAGTACACCGATTTCTACGGCACCACCGGAGAGAATGCCTGGAAGATTGCCAAAGACGGTCTCGCAAACTCTTCTCAGTGGAGCGACGCCATCGACGCCTGGCAAGCTCCCTACGTGAACGACGAAAGCAAGCCGCTCTGGTATCGCGGCGAACTATTCAACGAAATGTACATCCTGACCGACGGTGGTTCGTTCTGGGGACGCCCTATCGACGCACCCGCCAAGACCACCAGCACCTTCTCATTCATGGAGTGCTTCGATTACCCCTTCCATTCCACACTCGATGTGCTCTTCTACGGCGACATGCCTCTGGTGAAATTTTGGCCCGACCTCGATAAACAAATCATGCGGCAGTTCGCCGACACCGTAACCGAAAACCTCACCGAAAAATATATGTGGCAATGGAAGACGCAGATGTCTGGCGCGCTGGCCTACCGCCTTCGCAAAGCCAAAGGCGCCGTCCCCCACGATCTCGGCATCCCGCAGGAAGACCCCTTCAAGCTGCCTAACGCCTTCAGTTGGCAAAACACTAACGACTGGAAGGACCTCAACAGCAAGTTTGTCCTGATGATTTACAAAGACTACGTCTTCACAGGAAAGAAGGACGTCGCGTTTCTGCGTTACTCCTGGCCCGCGATCAAAGAAGCGCTCGACCATCTACGCCAATACGACCGCACCGGCGACGGCCTCCCCCAGGACGACGACTATCCCGACCAAACCTATGACGTTTGGATCGTCCACGGCGAAAGCGCCTACTGTGGCGGATTGTGGCTCGCCGCCTTGCGCGCTGCCGAAGAGATCGCCAACACGCTCGGCGACAAAGCGTCCGCAACCAAATATCACGAGTGGTTTGAAAAAGGCCAGAAGACCTACATCAGCAAGCTATGGTCCGGCGACTATTTCCGCTACGACACCCTCAGCGAATACCGCGACGACATCCAAGCTGACCAGCTAGCCGGCCAGTGGTACGCCAACATGACCGGTCTCGGCGACCTGGTCCCGCGCGACATGCAGATCAAAGCCGCAAAAAAGATTTTCGACTTCAACGTGATGAAATTCGCCAACGGAGAAATGGGCGCAGTCAACGGCATGGCCCCCGACGGAAGCATCGTCACCAGCAATGAGCAGGTGCAGGAAGTTTGGACCGGCACCACCTTCGGCGTGGCCGCGCTGATGTTAAGCGAAGGATTGAAAGACGAAGGCTACCGCACCGCCTGGGGTGTCTATCACACCACGTATGAGACGCAAGGCTACTGGTTCCGAACTCCCGAAGCCTGGGAAAAAGACGGCCACTACCGCGCCTCCATGTACATGCGCCCCGCAGCGATATGGGCCATGGAAATGACTGCGCCGCCTAAGTAAGATCTTTTCCCCACAGAGACACAGAGTCACAGAGAAAACTTTTCTTGGTTTCTCTGTGACTCTGTGGGGAACGGTTTAATGATCCGGCGCCGGCACGACCACGCCCCCTTCAATCTTCGGAATCCCAAAATGCCCCGCCAGATGCAGTAGGTCAAGCGGACTGATCGATCCTGACACCGCGATGAAGTTCAGCTGGTTCTCCCGCGCGAACAGCACCGCGATGTTGCTGATCGCGTTGTGTTCGTAACGCACCCAAAGGTCAGTCTGGCCCGGCCCGCCGTCCTTATCGTGCTTTCCGACCATGTGCTTCCACCCCGCTGCGTGATATTGCTGCCGCACCGCATTCAGCAGTTCAGGGTCGTACATCCCCGCCCTCGGAAAGCGGAAGCTATGCACCGACACTCCGCTTACCCCGGCAATCACTCGTCTTAGGTCGTCATCGTCCTGATCGGCCTTCGACGCCATTACCAGCATGGAGTGGTCCAGCGTGAACTCGGTTCGTGTGGAGGCGTTCTGCCCCAGCGCCTCAACCGCCTGCGGTGTCCAATCCGGTGGCGCTTGCGCCACCACAGCCGCCGGCATCACCCACACCGCCAAACACAAAGCAGGGAACAACAGTCTCATAAGCGCTTCTCCGGGATGAGAGTCATGGAAAGAAAGTCAGGCCCGGCGTTTGCAGCCGGCCCAACCACAATCAAACCCGCGGGATGGAGATTTGTTGCGCCTGCCAACTCAATTAAATGCTTCTCATGATCAAAAGCGGTATCGGCGAGTCACGATGGGAACGTTTTACCGCCGACGCTTTGTGCCGACGCGCTTGGCGGCCACCTTGCTCGCCGCTGGGGCGCCTTGCTTCGCCTTCTGCGTTTGCCCTGCCTTGGTCTTCAAGCGCGATTGTTCGTACATCTCGATCCACTTCTCGCTCGGAATCGCCGAGATCAGCTTGCCAATCGCTGCGAGCGGCAAATCGTCCGGGGACTCGAAATGAACGCAACACTTCCCCATGTCGAGCTTCTTCCCCGCCGCTTTGAACGCCGCCTTCAGCAGCTCCAGCTGACTCGCACTCCAAAACGCGCCCATCAGGTAGAGCGTGCAGAAGTTCTTCTGCGCCGCGAGCGCGACGTAGCAGATCGGCTGCTGGTTGTAAGTGTCTGGATATCGAGACAGGGGGATCGTCCAGCCGATCGTGCCCCAGACCAGGCACTCATCGTAGCCGCGCGGAATGTGCTTGTTCACCAGTGCGCGCACCGTCGCGATCGTCTTCGCACGATCGGCGGGGAGTGAGGCGATGTATTGCGCTGGCGTCTTGACGTTTGATGGTGGTTTCACGGATTCGTCGTTCCCGAACGAAGTTTATCACCGAACGTTTGAAAACCAGCCAGCGGCAGGGCAGTGAACCGGATAGATTCTGGAGCGACGGGCGTCCTCGCCCGTCGGGGAAGCGCCTCCAAAACTGGACTCAGCCCTGGCTCGGCCAGTCCGTCTCGACCCGTGGCGGCCGCTGCAGCGTCTGCATCACCACGCAATACTGCTCCGTCTTTTCCCGCAACGCGCTCAGTTGCTCCGGAGTCGCCTTCGGCGCCGCCACATCAAAATGAAGCCGAATACTTTCAAACCCTACGGGTACGTCCTTTGCGATCCCCAGTGTCCCACGCAGATCCATTTCTCCCTCTGCAGTTACCTCAATCCGCTCGGCCGGGATTCCCATAGCCGCTGCCACCATCTGACACGTGATTTGCGCGCACGCCGCCAGTGCTCCCAGCAGCAAGTCGCCCGAGCACGCGCCCGCGCCGGCCCCACCCACACCCTTGTGCGCCTCGGCCTGATAAATGGCGCGGCCAATGTCCACCGAGCATGAAATCGGAGCATCCGTTTGCCCGCCCTTGGCCCGCAACGTAATCCGCGACGCCGCTGGGTCGCTCCGGTACTGCTCCTTCAAAGGTTTTTGTAGCGATCGAATATCCATCCCTGCCTCATTTCTTTCGCTTCCGTATGATCTTTCCCCGTGCCCGCTGACCTTGAAGGCGTCCGTCCTGCATGCTAGCATCGATAATTAAGCCTTTACACGCCATGCCTAAGTACGTCATCGAACGCGACATCCCCGGCGCTGGAAATTTAAGCGAGGCAGAATTGCGCGCCGTCTCCCTCAAGTCGGTCAATGCCCTGGAGGCGATGGGCCCCAAAATCCAGTGGTTGCACAGCTACGTCACCGGCGACAAAGTGTATTGCATCTATCTCGCTCCGGACGAAGCCACCATCCAGGAACATGCCCGGTGCATCGGCCTCCCGGCCAACCGCATCTCCGCCGTGCGCCGCCTCATCGACCCAACCATGGCCTCATCGTAAACTTTGCCTGGCATCGCCAACGGCCTCGCTCGCTAGCGCGACGATTCCGCTTCCACCTGCAGCGCTTCCTCCAGGGCCCTTTCCGTCGAAACATTCCAACCCTCTGACCAGGCAGCCGCACGCTTCTCACTACTCAAAGCCTCACGCGCTGACCGCAGACTGGCCTCCATTTTGGCTTGTTCCGCCGCCGTCAACGGCGCTCCAATCTGTTGCCGCAGCGCCGCCGCCGCTCCCGCCATCCGCAGCGCTCGTTCCGCCTCGCCGCTGCCGGCCGCCAACGCCGCGAATCCCTCCAGCAGTCGCGCTATCCCGCGTTTGTGGTCCAGCTCTCGAAACGTCTTCAGGCTCTCTCGATACATGGACTGCGCGGTCGCAGGGTCGCCTTGCTCCCGCGCCAGGTTTCCCAAGTCAGCCAGCGTTCCCGCAATGCCCCACCGGTCATTCAGTCCGCGAAAAATTGCCAGGCCTTGCTCGTATAGCTCCCGTGCCGCCGCTGAGTCTCCTTGCTCCCGTGCCGCGTCGCCCTCATGATTCAGCGACCACGCCACTCCGCCGCGATCTCCCAGTTCCTCAAAAATTCCCAGACACTGTCTATAGAGTGCCCGCGCCCGCGCATAGTCGCCTTGGATCTTCACCGTGCTCGCTAGATTACTGAGCGAGCGAGCCACCGCCCTCCGGTCGCCCAACTCCTGCCAAAGTGCCATGCTCTCCTCGAACAGGGAACACGCTTCGCCGGAATCCCCTCGCTCCCGCGCGCTAACCGCAAGCGCGTTCAAAGACACCGCCGCGCCCTGCTTGTCCCCCAACTGACGAGCGATCTCCAGGCTCTCGCGCAGCAGTAAGCCCGAGGCCGCGTGATCTCCTTGTCCAACCCCCAGAACGCCAGCCGCAAAAAGCGCCCGTTGCCGGGCCTTGGTTGCTGGCAAAGCGTTCTTGAGCTGCAACAGCTTGCGCAGCCCGTCGCGCCCTTCTGTGAGATACTCCCGCGTCTCCCAAAACCGAAACAGCGCCGCCCCCAGCCTAAGACCCCAATCCGCATCCTCTGTCTCGATCAGCCAGTCCAGTGCTGCTCGGAAATTTTCGTGCTCCAACGAAAGTCGTTCCACCCAGTGCGCTTCCTCCTCGCCGCTGGGCTCCGCAACTTCTTCGGCCAGCACCAGGCAGTACGCCGCGTGCGCGCGTTTCGTCCCTGCTTCCTCTCCACTCTCCCGAAGTTTTTCCGCAGCGTACTCACGAATTGTTTCGAGCATTACGAACCGCGACTCACTCCGTCCCTGCTCCACCTGCCGCACCAGGCTCTTATCCACCAGCGAGCCCATGCCGTCCAGTAGGTCCAGATCAAGATCGCCTTTGGTGTCGCACACCGCTTCCACGCCCTCCAGATTGCACCCGCCCGCGAACACAGAAAGTCGGCGGAACAGCCTTTGCTCCGGCCCGCTCAGCAGGTCATAACTCCAATCCATAGCGGCGCGAAGCGTCTGCTGCCGTTGCGGAAGGTCGCGCGCGCCTCCAGTCAGCAGTTGCAGACGGCTGCTCAGCCGCGCAAGCAGGGAAGATGGCGGCAATATCTTGATCCGCGCCGCCGCCAGCTCGATCGCCAGTGGCAATCCATCCAGCCGCGCGCAAATCTCCGCCACTGCGCTGGCATTGTCGCTGCCCAGCTTAAAATCCGGCTTGACGGCCACCGCGCGCTGCAGAAACAGCGCGACCGCGGGGTATTGCGCCAGGCTCTCGGGCGAGGACTTTGCCCCCGCATCCGGCAGCGCCAGCGGCGGCAAAGGGAATTCATGTTCGCCGTACACGTGCAGCGCCGACCGGCTGGTCACAATGATCTTCAGGTTCTCGCCACTAACCATCAGTTCGGCGACCGTCCCAGCCGCCGCCGCCAGATGCTCAAAATTATCCAGCACCAGCAGCACGGGTGGCCGTGCCGGATCCTGCAAATGCTGCTTGACGATTTCCAGCGGCGATCGCCCTCCTGCTTCTCCGATCCCCAATGTCTGCACAATCGCCGACCCCAGTAATCCGGGATCGTTGAGCGACGAGAGCGAAACAAAGTAGGCGTTTCCGCCCAGCCGTTCCAACAGCTCGCTCGCCACTTGCACCGCCAGCCGCGTCTTTCCGATTCCGCCCGGGCCGGTGACCGTAAGCAGTCGCACGTCCTCGCGCAAAAGCAATTCCTTTACCGCCGCCACTTCCGCCTGCCGCCCCACCAACCCAGTCCGCTGCGCTGGAAGATTGCCCGCCCGCCCCGGCGCCCCTGCCGGCCGCCGCATTTCCGATACACGATCGCGAATCGCCGCCAACTCTCGCGCCAGCTCCCGCGTCGATCCGTATCGCTTCTCCGGCTCCTTCGCCAGGCACCGCTCGATCACCCAGCCCAACTGCGCCGGAGCGTCGCTTTGGTGCACTCCGATCGGCTCCGCCTCCTCCCGCAGGATGGCCACCATCGTCTCCGCCGCCGTCCGCCGCGCAAACGCCTTCTTCCCGGTCACCATCTCGTACAGCACCACGCCAAGAGAAAACTGGTCAGACCGGAAATCCAGTTCCTGCCCAGCCGCCTGCTCCGGCGACATGTATCCCACCGTCCCAAAAATCATCCCCGCCGACGTCTGCCACGTGGTGTCGGCCTCCGTACCTCCGGCCACTTGAGGCGCAACTTTCGCCAGCCCAAAATCCAGTATCTTGACGAACCCATCGTCGGAAACCATCAAGTTGTCAGGCTTCAAATCGCGGTGCGCGATCCCCGCCTCGTGCGCGTGCGCCAGTCCCTCGGCAACCTGCGTCGCAATCTCAATCGTCTTTCGCGCTGCCAGCGGGCCCTCACGCAGCAGATGCCGCAACGTCTTTCCCTTCACCAGCTCCATCGCCAGAAAAACCCGCCCCGCTTCCTCGCCAATCTCATGTACCGTACAGATATTCGGATGATTCAGCGCCGACGCCGACCGCGCCTCTCGATGAAAACGCCTCAGGGCCTGGCGGTCCTGGGCAAGCTCTTCCGGAAGAAATTTCAATGCCACCCGCCGCCCCAGCTTCAGGTCCTCGGCTTCATAGATCACGCCCATGCCGCCGCTGCCGATGTTGCCCGCAATGCGGTAGTGGCCGATCACCTCGCCCGCCGCGACTGGTTTTCCGTCAGCCGACGGCGTGGCTTCAAACGCCGGCGTCTCAATAAAACTGCCGTCTTCCTCATGATGCGCCAGCAGCGACTCCACTTCACGGAGCATCCCCTCATCTCCTGCACACGACTGCCTGACGAATTCGCTACGGTGGCCCTTCTCCACCTGCCGCGCGGCGTGAAATATCTCTTCCACCCGCTGCCACCGCTCACTCGCCATGGCTTTTCTCCCCACTCAATTCCCGCAGCAGCCACGCTTTCGCTAATTTCCAATCCCGCATCACCGTCTCCGGCGAAACCTTCAACACCTCTGCCGTTTCCTCCACGCTCAGGCCGCCAAAAAACCTCATCTCCACGACTTGGCTCTTCCGTTCATCCACCTTCGCCAGAAGATTCAGCGCATCATCCACCGCCACCAGGTCGCCGCTCATCTGCGCACCCACCACCGGAACCGCATCCAGAGAAACCGGCTCAACGCCGCTGCCGCGTTTGTGCGATTGCTTGGCCCGCGCCTGGTCCGTCAGGATGCGTCGCATCTGCCGCGCACACAGCGCAAAAAAGTGCGCCCGGTTTTGCCAGTCCACCAGCTTCAGATCGGCCAGCCGCAAATACAATTCGTTGATCAGCGCCGTGGCCTGCAGAGTATGGCCGTCATTCTCCCGCGCCATGCATCGCTTCGCCGCCCGGTGCAGTTCCCGGTACACCTGCGGCGTCAGTTTCTCCAGCGCCTTCTCATCGCCTTGCCGCCACGCCTGCAGCAGGACTGTGATGTCCTGTCCCCCAAGCTCATCCATCCAGCTCAGCTCCCGCCCACAGAAAGTGCGATAACAGGGAAACCTTAGCACACCGCCCGCAGCCTCTCAGAGGCCCCTCAGGGCAAAATTATTTTGCCCGCACCTTACAGTTTTCCCCCACGGTTCTCGCTATAGCAAGTGAGGGAACAAATCCTCGGCACGGTCGCTTCCAGGGCTGTTGCCATGATGCAAAGGAAAACCAACCATGAAAACTCTCACCATCAGTCTCGTCGCAGCGTGTCTGGTTGTCGCGCTGACCTTCACCTTTACGCCCGGCGCCGCCATCCACGCGTTCGCCCAAGGCCAACCTCAACCCAAAACCGCCTCCGAGCGGGACGGCGACCATTCCACGACCACCGCCCAAGTCGTGGCCTTGGACGAATGCGATCCCAACACTTTTAATGCCGCTCTCGGGCCCAGCTTCTGCCACAACGTAGCCCTCGCCGCGCTCGGATACGCCACCACGCTTAGCGATCTTTTCGCCAAAGCCGCCGCTGGCACCCCCGACCCTGGCTGGGATTTCGAACCCGACACTCTGACCGTCAACAAAGGGACCCCAGTCGTTGCTGTTGATCAGGGTGGCGAGCCTCACACCTTTACCGAAGTCGCCCATTTCGGCGGCGGTTTTATCCCCGGACTCAACGCCGGACAAGAAACCGTTCCTGAATGTTCCGGAGGCTTCTCCAACGTGGCGGTCGCCCGGACACGCATCATCCAGGGCAGCCAGCTCCAGGTCTCCGGCCTGTCCAAAGGCAAGCACTACTTCCAGTGCTGCATCCACCCTTGGATGCGCGTGGAAGTTGACGTGAAGTAACCAATCGCGAAAGCCGCAGCGCTCGCCGTTTTCTGTCGGGCGCTGCGCCAACGCCTCAACCAAATCATCGCCGCATCAGCGGAAAGGAAAACTAAAATGAACAGCGTCAAGGCAGCAACTGCACCGATCGTCGCAAAAACCGTCAACGGCGTTTCAGTGAGTGACCTCTTTCAGACGGTCAACGCCATCAAGGCTGAACCATCGATTGCCAAATTCAACTTCCGCATCCGCAACCAGTGGTTTGACGCTGGCCAGAACCGCTCCACCGCCGGCGCATACTACGGCGCCGGCCAGGAGCAATCCCGGCCCAAACCCTTTGTCCTCGAATCCGACGAGCCGGTGGTCCTGCTCGGCAAAGACCTTGCCGCCAATCCGGTCGAACATCTTCTCCATGCCCTCGCCGCCTGCTTGACCACTTCCATGGTTTACCACGCCGCCGCCCGCGGCATCGCCATCGAGAAGGTCGAATCCTCTTTGGAAGGCGACCTTGATCTTCAGGGCTTCCTGAAACTCGACCCCAAAGTCCGCAATGGATACCAGGGCATCCGCGTCAATTTCAAGATCAAGGCCGATGTCCCTGACCAGCAGTTGCAGGAGCTCGGCCAGTTGGGCCCGGATCATTCCCCCGTATTCGACTCCCTCACCCACGGAGTCCCGGTCAGCATATCGACCGAACGCTGGCGCTGACCTCTGCGCCTGGCATCCCGGCTAGGGCCGAACCCCTCCCTGTCCGTAGGGTGAAAGCCGTATCGCCAGCAGAAAGGCAGAAAGAAAGATGTCCGGGTCTGCCCTCTCTCCTTGCTCCCTCCGCATCCAAGAGCACGCGAGGAGAGAGTATGCGTAGGGACGAACTATTAGACCCTGATCTGCTGAGCGAGGTCGTCCTGCTGTCTTGTGGAGTGATGCTCATCGTGGCCTTGGGGATGGTGCTCATGGCCGTCGTGGTGAGCGCCGCCCCCGCAAGTTGAGTCGTTCCTCCTCTGGCTAGCGCCCGAGGCTGCCCGGCGACGGGTTGGCTCCCGTCGCGTGCACTTCGACCTCCACTGACTGGCTCACTCGCAGGATGAAATTGCTGGGATCCTTGATGCCCCACTTCACGTACGGAATCGTGAAGTTGGCGTCCGCGATCCAACGCCCGGGGAAGACCTGGATTCGTACCGGCATGGTGAGTTCATGTTCGCTGCCATGGATGGAAAACATCCCATGCACCTGCACCGTTGATGTGCCCGTGGCCGCTACCTTGCCCTCCACCCGGTCCGGGCGAAACCCAATCTCCGGATAGCGCTCGCTCTCCAGGATTTCCCGATGCATGCGCCGGTCGCGCATCCGGTTCCCGCTCTGCCCCGACTTCGCGTCCACCACCACGCTTCCGCTGACGCTCCCCGTCGCCGCATCATAGCGCACTTCGCCGCTCTTTAAATGGAATGACCCATGCACCGTATGCAGAATGTCGCCCAGCGTGAACTTAATGCTGGTGTTCGCCGGAGAAAACTGAAGCGTGAGTTCCTGCGATTGTGCCGAGGCAGTCAGGCAGAAAATAACCATGCTGGCGCGTAGCAGCGCTTCCAAGACCTTGCTCCACCCCGCGTCGCGATGCAGAGACATGGCCGCCTCTTGGGAACTCAGTCGTCTGAGAATTGAAAGCAAAGCCCACAAGGAAACCGCGAGCCTGCGCGATTATATCCAATCGCATGCCGTACCCACGGACAACAATTGCCCTAGTTCCTTAAAGCGCAATCCGGCGCCGCGGGGCTCAGCTTCGCAGGATCTTGATCCGGCTCCACCATCCATGCCTTGCGCTGGCTGAAGTAACGGACCAACTCCAGGTTCTGCTCCGCTCCCATATCGCGCGCCCATACGATCTTGGCGTGATCAATGTCCGCCCCGTTAAACACCCATTCCCAAGCAGGGACGTGGGTCCGCGCGTAGCACACGATCACCAGCTGCTGGCCGGGCTGTTCGCGAGAGTCGCGCGACAATCGCGGCCCGCGGCGTATGGAACGCCACCGGTGAGCTCCAGGTTACCAAGTCCGGAAGTTGGATATTTCGGATCGCTGGCGAGGCCGCACACAACAGCAGCATCAGAAAAGCAATCACCGGGACCGCGCGCACCAACGCCATTCCCGCCGGAATTCTCCACGGCCGCCATCGCCGCAGCCTCCGCATAGCCAGCATCGTCAGCGCATAGATAGCGGAGGCGATCGCGAGCGACGTAGTGTGGCCCAAAGTACACCGGCAGCAGCGCGCCCACCCAAACCACCCCACAGACCATCAGCAGGAACCGCGTCGAGCGATCTCGAAGCCAGGCCCGGCGTGGCCGCGCAAAGCACAAGGCCAATGCCGAAATCGTAAGCAGAGGCCCAATGTAGAAAAGCCAGAAATTGCAACTCTTGAGCAAGAACAAGAGAAACGGTTGCGAACGCGCAAACTGATACTGCCGCATCCACCACCCCAAATAAAAGATCCGCATCACCCAGTGGTGATACTCAGGAATGGCCCTCATCGCCTGCCACGGAAAATACGGCACCGGATTATAAGTCAGCGAGGTTGACCTGAAGCGGCGTCCGAAACGGACTCCCCGTCACCTTCCAAAAGTAATACCCCATCCAGACTGCCATTAGCGCCAGCACACCACTCAACGGAAAAACCACGCGCGCCAAAGATTCCCGCCACGTCGGCCCCTCACGTGCTACGCATCCACCACAGGAGCGCACCTATCACCGGAACTGCAAAAAATACTCCTTCATAAGGACGGCTGTTCGCCACAATCGCAAAGCCAAGCCCCATCAACAGCGCGTCCCGCACCCGTCGATGGCGTTGAATCCTCGGCAACGCCCCCAGCACCAACGCTCCACCCAGCGCCGCCACCGACCCACCCCAGTAACTGTTCATCCAATAACTGAACGTCCCCAGCCGAATCACCGCCAGCATTCCGCCCAGCAATGCCCACGGCGGCGCCACCCACCCTTGCAGCATCCAGCAAATCGCCGCGCACATTAGCCCGGTGCTCAACCACACTCCCCACCATGGATGCCCGAACACCACCTGCCCCAGCGCCAGAAACATTCCTTGCGCCGGAAAGTACATCGACGCGTACGTCGGCTGCTGGATTTCATGGAAGGTCTCAAAGTGCACCCACATCGGGTGCGGCGGATTGGTCAGCCGCCCATGCGCGAAGGTATCGGCTGCCAGCAAATGACTGAACTCGTCATGTACTACAGGCTCGGGAATCGGCAGGATAGGCAGCAGCAGTATCCGAAGCCCCAGCGCCGTTGCTCCCACCAGCGCGACACACACCGCCCGCCTGCGCGACAGCCGTACCAAGCCCCGTTCGAGCGGTTCCAACCAGCGCCCCCACCCGGGGCACGCAAACGCCGCCACCAGTGCCAGTATCACCAGCCCGCATTCGATGAGCAGAAGCATTTAGCGAGAGAAGTCTAAATCTCTCGACTGCTAGGCGGTTACTCTTTCGACCTACGGCCTCCCGCGCGATTTGGCTAAGGTAGGAGATAATGAAGGAGCCAATGAACGTCCCCTATTTCGATCTCACCGCGCAATACGCCGAACTCCGCGACGAAATCCGCGACGCCTTAGACCGCGTCTGCCAGAGGCTTCTTTCATCCTCGGAGAAGAAGTCGCCCGCTTCGAGCAGGCCTTCGCCCGCTACTGTGAAGTCAAGCACTGCGTCGCGCTCAACTCCGGCACCAGCGCATTGCATCTCGCGCTGCTGTCCGCCGGCATCGGCCCCGGCGACGAAGTCATCACCACCGCCAACACCTTCATCGCCACCGCCGAAGCCATCAGTTACACCGGCGCCACTCCGGTCTTCATCGACATCGATCCCGCCACCGCCAACCTCGATCCCGCATTGATCGCGCCGGCCATCACCAGCCGCACCAAGGCCATCGTCCCGGTTCATCTCTATGGCCGCCCCGCAGACCTGAATCCAATCCTCGAAATCGCCAAGCGCCACAACCTGATCGTGATCGAAGACGCCTGCCAGGCCCACGGCGCGCGCTACCACGGCAAGCGCGTGGGCGGCTTCGGCCACTCGGCTGTCTTCAGTTTTTATCCCGGGAAGAATCTCGGCGCGTACGGCGAAGCTGGCGCGCTCACCACCAACGATGACGCCGTCGCCCAATTCGCCCGCGAAATGCGCAGCCACGGCGAATCCCAGCGCTACTTTCACGACCGCGTCGGCTACAACTACCGCATGGACGGCTTTCAGGGCGCGGTCCTCAACGTCAAACTAAAACACTCTGGATCGCTGGACCGCCAAGCGCCAGGAATTCGCCAAGCTCTATCGCGAACGCCTCACGCAGACCTCCGCTCGCGACGCAGGCATCCGCCTTCCGCAAGACTCTCCCAACTCCGAAAGCGTCTATCACCTCTTCACCCCCTGGGTGCCGAACCGCGACGCCGTCCGCGAAGAGCTTTCCCGCCGCGGAGTACAAACCGCGGTGCACTACCCCGTCCCGGTCCATCTGCAGAAAGCCTACGCGCACCTTGGGATACAAACCCGGCAGCCTCCCCCACACCGAAAAAGCCTGCGCCGAAGTGCTCAGCATGCCGCTGTATCCGGAAATGACTCGCGAGCAAGTCATCTACGCCGCGGACACTTTAATAGAAACGCTCACGTAGGGACGGACGCCCTCGTCCGATCCCCGGCCCGCAGGGCCGGTCAGCTAGGGCGATCGCAGGCGCCACCTTCTCCAGCAGCACAGCACACTTTATCCCGTACAACGTCTTCCACCTCGGATCGTGCTCCAGCACGTACGCCAACTCCCCCGCCTTATGCAGCGGATTCGTGCTGTCGCTGGCAGGGAACAGCACGTACTGGATCTTATATTTATCGAGCAGCGCATCCGGACGATTCTGCAGATTGTCAGCCCCCAGCAAATCCAGATAGTCCTTCAGCACCCCTGCATATTCGAAGATATCCACGCGGCTGTCGATAAAGACTTTCATCTCGGGATCATTCCAGCCCAGATATCCGCCCCATAAATAAAAATTCAGCACGTTCCCCTGCGGCGGATGCGCCTTCAAATACGGCAGCACGCCCGCCGGATAACTCTCCTCCACCGACGCCCGCACCTTCGCCTCGCGCGGCCAGAAGCAACGCCATCACCCCCAGCAGAAGCACGAATCGCCACCGCGTTCAGCTTCCAGTTGTCCGCTTCCGCGACGATACCGCGGAAAAAAATCCAACGCCCCCGCCGCACCGGAGCCGCCACGATCCCCAGCAAGAACAAAAACCGAATGTAAGTCAACCCGCAGTAAATCCCAAACAGCAGCGCCAGCACCACCCCCAGATTCCACCGCCGGTTCCGTACCATCGCGCTGACCAGCAGAATCCGAACCAGCGCCCGAGCACCATCTTTCCCCGCAGATCGTGGAAATCCACCGAAACCCATTCCGCCACATGCGAAATATTCAGCTTCTGCCGGAACGCCAGATCAAACGGATACAAAACCAGGCGCCACCCAAACGGATTCACAAACAGCGCCACCACTGACGCCACACCCGTCACAAGCAGCTTCCGCAATTGCTCCGGAGTCCACCTCACCGACTCAACCCGTCCCCAAGTCCCGCCCACCAGCCCCGAAGCCCCAATCAGAAAAAACAAAATCAGACCCAGCGACCACGATCCATGCGTGTTCACCCACAAACAAAAAAGTATCGGCACCGCCCACAGCGGAGCATTCCCGCGCTGGCGAAACCGCTGCAGGATAATCAGCAGAATCACCAGGTACAAATATCCAAACAAAATCGTCCGCGGCCCAAACGAAACCGTAGCCAGAAACGTCGCGTAGCAACACGCCGCAACCGCCGCCTTAAAGTTCCGGCTCTCCTGATAGCTCAGATAAAGTAAAAGAAGAAAGATAGCGTCCAACAGGAAGAAAGTAAGCGACTTCAACCCCACCAGTCCGAACGCTCGATACGCCAGACAAAACGGCACCTCGCTCAGCCACTCGTGACTAATCCACGGCCGCCCTGCCACCGTGAACGAGTACATATCAACCCGCGGCAGTTGATGATGCTGGAACAAATACTGCGCGTTCCGCATGTGCCACCAGACATCCGGATCGTTCATGTCCGGCTTGTACATCGAGTAGAGAAACTGCACCCCGATCATCACCAGGATCAATACCGCAAGGAAGGATGTTCCAGCCCGCAGCCAGCCGCGTGGTCCCAAACCAAAGTCCGGGACGTCACCCGCTTCAAAATCCGCTGTGGCCGAATTGCGCGAGGACTCAACCGTGGGCATGAAAGGGAATCATTCAGGCTTCGTTCGTATGCATTGAAGCCATTGAGCTTTCACTGAGAAGCATGATTCACTTGTCCGGGGCGGGCAAGTGTCAATCTTGAGAAGCCACTATTTCCCAAACTCCAGCAGCGCAAAAATATAAATCCAAAGCACTCCCATAAAGTGCCAGTACCACGCTGCCACTTCCACCACAATCCGCCGCTTCTCGATCGCCCGGCGCAGCAACACAATCGCGCCCGCATACAGCAGCACCAGAATCCCTCCCGCCAGGTGCACCGCATGTGCCGCCGTCAGCAAATAAACAAACGGACTCGCCCCGCCGCTATCAACATGAAACCCATGCGCCCGCAGCGCGTTCCAGGCCATCCACTGCCCGCCCAGAAACATCAGCCCCAGCGCCGCCGTAATGGCAATCCACCATGTCCCGCGGCCCCCGTCGTCGTCTAAAGCAATTCCCGGAATCCCCCGCAGCGGCGCCAATGCCATCTCCCGCTTCACCGACCGTCGCGCCATCTCCATGCTGACGCTGCTCAGCAGCAACACCAGCGTATTGATCAGCAGCAGCCGCACCGGCAACGTCACCGGCATCCAGTTGCGAACATACACTTCCCTGCATGCTGGTCCAACACCGTGCTGTCATGTCGCAGCGCGAAGATCACCGTGAAGGTCACAAACAAGAATGCTGATGGAACCCAGCGCGAGCAGAAGAGTCAGTCGCGCCCGATTCAGTCGCCGAACGTAATCATCCGAGCCATCCCCCGGCCCGTTGTCGCCCGCCGCCCCCGCCAAACGCCGGAGGCAGCACCCCTCCGCCACCCTGCCCGGTCCCAGGCTTGTCCCGTTCAATCCCTCTCGGAGGAGAAATCACCGGCATAAATCACCAAAAACAGCGACTGAGTCGCGAGCTGTGAGCGACGAGCGAGCTTCCCAGCGATCCAGCTTGCTCCAGCTCGAAGCTCACCGCTCGAACTCACCGCTCAAAGCTCACTGCTTCTTCGCCGCCTTCACCGGCGCCGCAAACGTCCTCACATACTGAATCACCTGATCAATCTCATCGTCCGTCAACTGATCGCCAAACGGAGGCATGTTCGTCTGTCCGTCATGAACAATCCGTGCGCAACTCCGCATCGGTCCGGCTTCTGCACCGCTTTCGAGTGCAGATTCGCCGCCTGCAAGTTGTTTCCCCAGCGGCGTATTCCCCGTCCCATCCGCCCCATGGCAAAGCACGCACTTCTTCGCGAAAATCGCCGCCCCCGCCGGAGCCTTGGCCGCGTCCTGCGCCTGCACGCAGAGCCGCACGAATGCGAGCAATCGCAGCATCACATCCGCAACCATGCCCACTGCCCACCGCCCACTGCACAGTCCGTTCATCGTCTCATTGATTGCGCTCCATACAGCGATTAATAAGCGATGTCATTCCGAAGGGCCGCAGGCCCAGAGGAACCTGCTTTCCGCCCGGAGCTACCACCGCCTCCGCGGAGCCACCACAAAAGTGTCCTTCGATGATAAACGAAATCCCTACGATTCTCGAAACAGCCACGAGTACAATGCGAACCATGCCAAACCTTCCGCCCAAGGCCACGCCACAAAATCCTACCCGCAAAAGAAAAACCTCTGCTTCGCCTGCGGCCCGACAATCCCCAAGGCATGCACTTGAAATTCACTCAGGAAGGGAACCGCTTCGTCTGCAATTTCCGCCTGAGCAAACGCTACACCGGCCCGCCCGGACACTGCCACGGCGGCATCATCGCCACCATCCTCGACGACGCCATGAGCAAGCTCAACAAACTCCGCCACGTCATCGCCGTCACCTCGAAAATGACCGTCGAATACATCAAGCCCGTCCCGCTGCACAAACCCCTGCGCGTCGAATCCCATGAAGCTAAGCAAGCGCGGCCGCCGCCTGACCCACATCGCCGAAATCTTCGATGCAACCGGGAAGCTCCTCGCCCGCAGCCGCGGCATCTTCATCATCATCGACCCCGAGAAGCTCTTCAGAAAAAAACGCTAACGCCGTAGGGGCGGACGCCCTCGGCCGCCCCGCGCTAGTCGAAGACGAGCGCTCACCTTTGACCTTGCCCGCCACCACCCGCTAAAGCGGCTTCCCCACCGCATCACCCGCCCTTGCAAATCCCCCTCACCCGTATCACAATACCCCCTGCCCATGTCCCGCCCGGAATCCCACCTCCGCATCTTCGCCCCCGCTCTCGTCCTCCTCGTCCTCGCCATCTTCATCAACTACATCGACCGCGGCAATCTCTCCATCGTCGCCAGCACCCTCAAGGACGAACTCCACATCTCCGCCACCAAGCTCGGAGTCCTCCTCGGCGCCTTCTTCTACACCTACACCGCCATGCAGTTCGTCGTCGGATGGCTGGTCGACCGCTTCGACGTCAACCGCGTCCTCGCCGCAGGATTTCTCCTCTGGTCCGTCGCCACCGTCGGCACCGGAATTTTCCACGGCTTCATCCTGCTGCTGATCATGCGACTGGTCCTCGGCATCGGCGAGTCCGTCGCCTTCCCGAGCCTGCTCAAAAATGCTGGCCCGCCATCTCCCCGAACATCATCGCGGATTCGCCAACGCCTTCATCAGCTTCGGACTCAAATCCGGCCCCGCCGTCGGCACTCTCGGTGCCGGACTCGCCATCGCCAAATATGGATGGCGCCCCGTCTTCATCGCCATGGGCCTCATCAGCCTGCTCTGGCTCCCCGCCTGGGCCAAGTGGATGCCCCGCGGCCCCGGCGTCGCCCGTCCCGTCACCGCAAGAACCGGTTACCGCGACATCCTCACCCAGCGCTCCTTCTGGGGAGCCAGCGCCGGCCACTTCGCCGCCAACTATCTTCTTTATCTCAGCGTCACCTGGCTTCCGTTTTACTTGCAGCGCGAGCGCCACCTCTCCGCTGCATACCATGCCCATCGTCGCCTCGCTCTACTTCGTCGTGGACGCGGTCTTTCTGCCTTACCACCGGCACCGTCGCCGATCACTTCATCCGCCGCGGCCACTCCACCACGCGCGTCCGCAAAACCGCGATGGCCTTCGGACACACCACCGCCGTAATCGCGCTAACAGGATTAGCCTTCGCCGGTCCCGATCACTACATGGCCTGGATGTTCGCCGTGGGTGCAGGCTCCGGCATGAGCGCCGCCGGAGTCTTCGCCTTCGCCCAAACCCTCGCCGGCCCCGAAACCGCCGGCCGCTGGGCCGCCCTGCAAAACGGTTTCGCCAACTTCGCCGGCGTCCTCGGCGCCACCCTCACCGGCTACATCGTCGACAAAACCGCCCACTTCTCCGGCGCCTTCGAAGTCACCGCCGCCATCATGCTGCTAGGCGGAATCGCCTGGGTCTTCGTCGTAGGCCGCCTCGAACAAGAATTCAGTCGTCCGCAACCCGCAGTCCGCCATCGCTCAACCCGAGCTCGTGTAGGGGCGGACGCCCAAGCCTGCCCTGAGCGAAGTCGAAGGGTCCGCCCCGCGCTCGTCGAAGACGAGGGCGTCGCCTTTGACTTTCGCCGACACCATCCCCAAAGCGGCTGCCCCATCCTTGCCCGTGTGGGTCGGACACTCTTGTCCGACGCCTTTGACTTCGCGTGGTCACCGCCACATGCGGTGCGCCATCCGGACACTCTTGTCCGACCGTTTTTGACTTTTCGCGGATACCACGACAAAAGCGGCTGCCCCATCCTTTCGCGTTCTTTGCGAAAGGGTGGGCACCACAACCGCCGGCACCAGATCCCACGCAGCGCCGCAAATGTGGATCACCCGTCACCCACAAATCTCTGATAGTCTCTTGCCGATAAACGAAATCCAAGCTCCACGGAGGACTATGTCTTCCCAATCCCGCGCAATTCTCCTTCTCTCCGTGTCATCTAATTTTCCGCCGCAAGAATCTTCGCCCAATCGCCAGCCGCACCAGCCACCGACCCCTGCGCCAACTTAGCGAAGCTCCAAATTCCCGCCGCCACCATCACCCTCGCGCAGCCAGTCCCCGCCGGAACCTTCTCCGGCCCGCCCGCCGCTTTCAGCGGAACCGACCTCTCCCCGTTCTACAAAACCCTCCCCGCATTCTGCCGCGTAGTCGCCGAAGCCAAACCCACCGCCGACTCCGACATCAAACTAGAAGTCTGGCTCCCCGCCTCCGGCTGGAATGGCAAACTTCAAGGCATCGGCAACGGCGGATTCGCTGGCCTCATCGACTACTACCAGATCGGCGCCGCCATGAAAAAAGGCTACGCCTCCACCGCCACCGACACCGGCCACACCGGCTCGCCCATCGACGCCGCCTGGGCCATGGGACATCCCGAAAAAGTCATTGACTTCGGCCATCGCGGCATCCACGAAATGACCCGCGTCGCCAAAGTCGCTCGTTCAGTCGTTCTACGGAAGTCCGCTCCCAAGCATTCCTACTTCGCCGGATGTTCCGACGGCGGCCGCGAAGCGCTCATGGAAGCCCAGCGCTATCCCACCGACTACGACGGCATCCTCGCCGGAGCTCCCGCCAACAATTGGGTCCCCTTGCTCTCCACCGCCGTGACCGACACACAGGCCTTGACCGTTGATCCCGCCAGTTTCATTCCGCAGTCGAAAATTCCCGTCATCGCCTCCGCCGTGCTCGCCCAGTGCGACGAACTCGATGGCGTCCGCGACGGCATCCTGAACGACCCCCGCCAGTGCCACTTCGATCCCGCATCCATCCAATGCAAAGCCGGAGACGACACCTCGAAATGCCTCACCGCTCCGCAAGCGACGGCACTGAAAACAACTTTACGACGGCTTGCGTGATGCGCAGGGCATTGCCATTTTCCCCGGATTCCTGCCCGGCGCAGAAGAAGGCCCCGGCGGCTGGGGACTGTGGATCACCGGCCCCGCTCCCGCCCGCAGCCTGATGGCTTACTTCGGAATCGATTTCTACACCTACATGGTTTACGAAAAAACCGATTGGGACTACAAAACTTTCGCCGTCGAGCCCGGCATGAAGGCCGCCGAAGATAAAACCGCCGCCGCGCTCAACGCCACCGATGCCAATCTCAAACCCTTCCACTCCGCCGGAGGCAAACTGATCATCTATCACGGCTGGGAAGATCCCGCGATCCCCCCCGTCAATGCCGTCAACTATTACGACAGCGTCGTCTCAACCATGGGCACAGCCGACCGCGGATTCTTTCGTCCGCCTCTACATGCTTCCTGGAGTCCAGCACTGCGGTGGAGGCCCCGGCCCCGACGACTTTCGGCGGCAGTCGGAGACTGGAATCTCCCCCGACGATCCCCAACACAACGCCCGCTTCGCCCTCGAGCAATGGGTAGAGAAGGGAACCGCCCCCGGCACCATCATCGCCACCAAGTCCGCCGACGACCCCAAGCAGCCACCAAAGATGACGCGCCCCCTCTGCGCCTACCCCGAAGCCGCCAAGTACAAAGGCACCGGCGACACCAACGACGCCGCAAACTTCATCTGCGCCAAATAGCTGTGCCCAAACAGGAATCGCACGTGTAGGGCCGGACGCCCTCGTCCGCCCGCCTTTGACCTTCGCCAACACCATCCCGATCGTGGGTGCCCCATCCTTCGCGTTCTTTGCGAAGGGTGGGCATTTACAGCCGCTGGCACCAGTACCCATGCAGCGGCAGCAAAGCGCGATCACCCCGGCATGCTTTCCGCGCATTCTCGACAACTTGCTCAGTAATCTCCAGCCAATCTCAACCCCGCCGTTCCGTAACGTAATCGCAGGGTAATGTCCGGTGCGCATGTTTTATTGTGTTGATTCCAAAGCGCCTAGGTTAGAATTTCTCCAAGGTGCCCTAACCAGCCGTTGGCCGCGATTACTCGCGTGCTGAAGTCCGAGTTCGGCAAAGCCTTACCATATCCTCGTGACAAAGCGGCCCCAAGACGCGCCCGCGAAGTTACTTCAGGCCATGGAGCAACGTTTGCTCCACGGATTTCTCGAGCACATTCCCGACGGCGTGTACTTCAAAGACCGCGAAGGCCGTTTTGTCCGCATCAGCCGCTCGCTGGCGTCCCGGTTTGGGCTGAGCGATCCCGCCCAAGCCATCAACAAGACTGATTTCGACATGTTCAGCTCAGAGCACGCGCAACAGGCCTTTGCCGACGAGCAGGAGATCATTCGCACTGGCCGCCCCATTGTAGAAAAGGAAGAGAAGGAGACCTGGCCCGACGGTCATGAAACCTGGGTCCTCACCACCAAGCTCCCTCTCACCGACGCGCAGGGAAACATCGTCGGCACCATGGGAATCTCCCGCGACATCACAGACCGCAAACGCGTAGAGCAGGAACTTCAGCAGTACCGGGTCCACCTGGAAGAACTCGTGATGCAAAGAACCGCGGAGTTGGTGCGCGCCAACCGGCTTCTTGAAGAAGACATCGCTGCTCGCAAGGTCATCGAGTCCGAGCTGGCCAAGTCGAATGCCGAGCTCGAAAGTCTTTCCCTCACCGACGATCTCACCGGCCTCTATAACCGCAAAGGTTTTTTCGCGCTCGCGGACCATCGCGTAAAGCTGGCCAGCCGGTCGGGAGAACCGTTCTCCGTTGCCTTCGTGGATCTCGACGGCCTAAAACGCATCAACGACTCCTGCGGCCATCACGAAGGAAACCGCGCGTTGGTAGAGACCGCCAACATTCTGCGAGACTCGTTCCGCCAGTCCGACATCCTTGCCCGGCTCGGAGGCGATGAGTTCGCTATCTTCGTCGCTGAGGCCGACCGGGACGAAATTGTCAGCAGAATCCAGCAAAAGCTGGATGCTCTGAATCGTGTGCCCGGCCGCGCCTATCGCTTGTCGTTTAGCGTCGGAATTGTTTCCGGCACTCCCGGCGTCGATCCCGATATCCAGAGCCTGTTAGGTCTCGCGGATGCCCTGATGTATGAGCAAAAACGAACCAAGCGCGCGCCCGATCCCGCCAACGCTGGATAGGTGACATTGAATTGTGCCGGTCAAGCCAGCCATCAGTGCTGCCCCTTCATTAGCTGCGTCAATACCTCGCGATAAAGATCGCATTGTGCCTTCCGAAGTCCGGTCGAACTCGCCACACTTCCATTCTGCATAAACTCAATGTAAGCCTGCGACCCATCGAATTCCGGCCACTTCGGAACTCCGCTCGAATTGGGGTCACCGGTCTTAGCGAAATTCGTAAAGTAGGTCTGAATCAGGTCCGCAAGTTTGAAGTCCGTCTCGTTGAAGTTGCCTGAAATATTTCCCTGCTTCGGAAAATAACCAAACACGTACGGCAAGTCGGCGGAGTGTACTGCGCCCTGCTCTTCCTGCCCGGGAATTGCGTGCTGAAACTCGTACTCATAAACCGGACGGTGCGCCGCGGCCTGCCAAATGGCCTGTGTAGTGGCGGGGCAACGAAATGCCAGATCGGCAAACCATTGGTCGCCGGCTGAACCGTACATCGGATCGTTCTTGCCAGTCCCGCCGTTGGCGAGACCGTAGAGGGCGAATGCACGCCCCGCAAGATTTCCCGTCACGCTTTGAATAAACTTGCGTACCGCGTCGGCAGGTGCCGCCATGCCGAACTCCCGAGTCGTAGTTCCAAAAAGCAAGCCAACCGGAGCCTGCTGTCCCGCGGCGAAGACCTCTACGGGGGAGCGCGGCAGCACCCAGCCGTCAATGATGGGACTTTCGATCGGAATTCCTTGCGGGTCCTGTTTTCCGACCGCCTCCAGCAGTTCCCGTACTGATCGCTCACGCAACTCCTTAAGTTCGTCGCCCGCAGGCAGCTTCAAAGTCGCCGCAAGCTTTTCGTTTTCTTGTTCTGCCGTCGGCGAGCGCAGGCAATAGAAAATTGAAAGGCGAACCACTCTCGGCAATCACGCGCTGAAATAGATCCTTCGCCAACGGCGACGCCATCAGTAACCCGGCATCAATCGCGCCCGCGGACTGGCCGAACACTGTCACGTTTGCCGGATCGCCGCCGAACTTCGCGATGTTGTCATGTACCCAATGCAACGCCAGAATCTGATCTTGCAGTCGCGTAATTACCAGACGAATGATGCGGCGACTCCTGCGTCAAAGCCGGATGCGCAATAAACCCGAAAATACTCAGGCGGTAGTTGACCGTCACCATAACCACGCCGTGCTGGACCAGCGTTCCGTCCTTATAGAGTGCGCTCGATGCCGTGCCCCCGGCGTTGGCTCCGCCATGAAACCAGACCATAACCGGCAACATCGAGGTCGCCTTCGGCGGCGGCCACACCGGAGTCATAACGTTCAGAAACAGGCAGTCTTCTTTGCTGGTTTCCGCGTCGCGCCGGTTCCAGTCTCCCAGAATCGGCTGCGCGCATGGAGCACCAAATGTTGTCGCGTCGCGCACTCCGTCCCACGGCTTCGCAGGCACGAGGCTCGCGCCAGCGTAAGTCCCCCACCGGCGACTGCGCGTAAGGAATCCCCAGAAACTCTGCGCCCACCCAATTGCCGGGTCGCGCCCTTGAGCGAACCGCTGCTGGTATTTACGACCAGATCATCTGCTGCCGCATCGATCTGGCCGGAAATAGCCACAGACAAAGAGCGATCAGCGCAGCCCACGCGAACGAAGTACACCACGGCAACCTGAAAAGCAATCTCACTTGCATCTCCTTGAGATTCGGCAAAACCCACGTATTCTAGCAACCTTCAGTCGCTACCGGCGTCAGCCCAAATAGCGATTCTGCCTAAACTTCCATCAGGCTGTAAAATAGAGGACAGCAACGGCGCTCTCTCGCGCCCATCCTTCACGATACGAGAAAAGCAAGACCAGAGTTCAACTATGTCCAACAACAACGGAAACCCCACCAGCCTTCGCCTAAAAACCGGCCTCGCCGAAATGCTAAAAGGCGGCGTAATTATGGACGTCACGACCGCCGAGCAGGCCGTCATCGCCGAACAGAGCGGCGCGGTCGCCGTCATGGCGCTCGAGCGTGTGCCCTCGCAGATTCGCGCCGAAGGCGGCGTTGCGCGCATGGCCTCGCCCAAAAAAATCCGCGAGATCATGGCCGCTGTCTCCATTCCTGTCATGGCTAAGTGCCGCATCGGACATTTTGCCGAAGCCCAAATTCTCGAAGAGCTGGGCGTTGATTACATCGACGAATCCGAAGTGCTGACTCCGGCCGACGAAGCGCACCACGTCGACAAGCACGCGTTCAAAGTTCCGTTCGTCTGCGGCGCGCGCAATCTCGGAGAAGCTCTGCGCCGCATCGCCGAAGGCGCGGCCATGATTCGCACCAAAGGCGAAGCCGGCACCGGAGACGTCGTCCACGCCGTCAAGCACATCCGCCAGATTGTTCAGGACATGAAAATTCTCACCGTCCTCAGCGAAGGCGAGCTGTTCGGCAAAGCCAAAGAGTTGCAGGCTCCGTATGAACTGGTCACGTCGGTGGCGAAAGCAGGGAAGCTCCCCGTCCCCAACTTCTGCGCCGGAGGCATCGCCACCCCCGCCGACGCCGCCCTAGTAATGCAGCTCGGCGCCGAAGCCGTCTTCGTCGGCAGCGGAATCTTCATGAACGATTCCACAACCTTTGCGACGCCCGCCGAAGCCGAACGCCGCGCCAAAGCCATCGTCCGCGCCACGACTCACTTCAACGACCCTAAAGTATTACTTGAAGTCAGCGAAGACGCCGGCAGCGCGATGAAAGGCCTCGCCGTCAGCGGGATCGACGATGCCCAGTTGCTGCAGACGCGGGGTTGGTAAGGCGGGTTCCACAGCGAGCGCGCACTGTGTGTACACGCGGCATCAACTTGAGCCAAGATATGCCCTGAGAATGCAGAGAGAACAAGCAGGCACACCCCTATCGAATGGTTCACTGTTGCCACCCGTATCCCGTCACATCTACGTTTCGCCATTGGTCTCCCCTTTGTATTGGTCTTCAATACGTCTTTCCAGTGCAGGCACGTGTGAATATCACAAGGGGTTGGACATCCGGAAAGAAAACGCGAGCTGTTCCGAATTCGTAACAGACTATGATCAGCTATGGGTCTCGGCGGGCTGGCCCCCTTTTTATCACCCCAACCTGGCTCCACATCCCTTCGACTTGGCTCAGGGCGAGCTCTCCACGGTTTTCGAGGGGCGGGCCTCCCAGCCCGTTTGTCTCCATCTCATGAACCTCACTGACAATTCTTTACTCATCCCCCACCAACTTCGACGCCTCTCCGGTGTTTGTACAAGTAGGTTGGAGGTGTATTGAACATGAAATTAAGAAACTTGGTTTTGGGGTTGGGAGTAGCGGCTTTGTCGTTGTCTGTGGGGGCGATGGCTTCTGAACAGTCAATATCTGAACAGGGAATTGCGGGAGTTCAGAAGCAGGTCCGGCACGAACTGAATATGCTGCCGTATGTGAACGCGTTCGATTACATGACGTTTACCCTGGATGCGAACGGCAACGTCACGCTGAACGGCGAAGTCACGAATCCGGTGGTGAAGAGCGACGCGGCCAACGTGGTGAAGAGAGTGGAAGGCGTCGGGCACGTGGACAACAAAATCCAGGTGCTGCCGCTGTCGTTCTTTGATAATGGATTACGTGCGCGGCTGTATCGCACCATCTATGGCTACGGCCCGTTGCAGCGGTATGCGCTGGGCGTGCAGAAGCCGATCCGTATCATCGTCGAGAACGGTCACGTGACCCTGCTGGGCGTGGTGGATAGCCAATTCGACAAGACCGTTGCCGGCATGCGCGCCAACACCGTGCCGGGAATTTTCTCGGTGGACAACCAGTTGAAAGTGGTCAAGGGCTGAGTGATTGCGCGAGGCTGAAAGGCCTCGCGCAGGTTTTGTCACTCGGCCGCAGAGGTGGATTGCATTCTGCGGTCTTGGATTTGGGTGGCGCAGCAGCTTTAGCGCTGCGATTCAGGATCACACACTGACTGGCTTTAGCCGCAGCGGCTGAAGCCGCAGTCTCTTGCAGGCTTTATCGCAGCGCTAAAGCGCTGCGCCACCCAAACACACTGCGCCACCCAAACACATCCTCTACGTCAGCGATTCCGCCATGGTTCGCATCTGAATCTGAATGATTCGCGAACCTGCGGGTTGGGTACAGGCAAACAGGACGGCCTCAGCGACGTCGTCGGATTCCAGCATGGCCGACTGAGCGACTTCCTCTTCGGTGCGGCCTTTGCCGATGGCGAACTCGGTTTTGACGCCGCCGGGATTGATCGTCCCGACCTTGATTCCGTGCGGCAGCAGTTCCTTGTCTAATCCTTGGGCAAAGCCGACCTGCGCAAATTTGGTGGCGCAATAAACGGCCTCGCCGGCGAACCCGTACACGCCGGCCATGGACGAGATCATCAGCACCAAGCCGGAGCGTTGCTTGATCATCACCGGCACCACGTGCCGGGCGAACAAAAAAGTCGAGCGCATGTTGGAGTCCATCATCTCGGCGTACTCGTCGGCGCTGGTATCGACGAGGTTCTTGTAGTTGCCGACGCCGGCGTTGTTGATGAGGATGTCGATGCGGCCAAAGGCGCGGACGGCTTCGTCGGCGGCACGGCGCGCCGTTTCCTCTTCACGCGCATCGCCAACGAGGGGCACGGCCTTCAAGCCCAGTTGCTTCGCCTCGGCAACCAGTTCGTCCAGGCGTTCGCGGCGGCGGGCGGTAAGCACAAGGCTGGCGCCCTCGCGCATCAAGCTACGGGCGCACGCTTGTCCAATGCCTGCGCTGGCCCCGGTAATGATAGCTACTTTGTTTTGCAGTCGTCCTGGCATGTCGTCCTCGCTGGGTGGATAAGACGTAAGAAGGTGGGGGTCCTGACGGATCACTTCACGCTGAAGTATAGAGCGTGGGCCCTAACGTCAGCGCGTATTCTCCAGGGCTGAGAGGGGTCGAAGGGGTCGCCTTGTAAGAGGACTCGCCGAATTTGGCCACATCGACCGGTAAACCCGTGTTCGGGGTATAGTCCCGGTGCGACCACTTTCCCAGATCATATGCGCGCTCCGGCCCTTTGACTTCGAACTGGTAAAGTCTGGCTCCGGCCGCCTGCTCATCTTTAAATACCTTGAATACGAACGTGGCCTTGTCACTGGCCGCGATATGAAAAGAGGACGCTTCTCCAGCGACTTTTACACTTGTGATAGCCCTGCCAAAACCGCCGGTATGTTTTTTGAACTCTTCCTGGGGAAGCCGCTTCAGTGTCTGGCTGGGGGAATCGAGGTAGTAGAACACCGCGATGGACTCGGGTTCAGGTGGTTTGTCGGACGCAGTTTGCGCGCTACCGATAACCAGGGAAAAAGAAATCATTGCAGCCAGCGGAAGGGCCTTTCCAATTGGAACTCTCACGGCCTGACTACCTCCTATGTTCGAGGTGAACAATCCAAGCATCTAGGTACATCCAACTTAGCGTCGCCAATAGATATCGCAGATGTTACCAGTGAAAACCCAGTAGAGAAATTACACATGTGATTCCCTTTCGGGGGATGTCCCGGCGAAGGGTCAAGCCGGCCCCGAGGGTCAGCAGAGGTTGACAACCGCTTACCATCTTCCATAACTTTAACGCCCTGGGTAATGAATATGACGCGAAGCCAGCAGCCAGCGTTAACGGCGTTTGCCATTGGAATGATCGGGCTCGGGATCATCGCGCTGATCTACGGTGATTTCGCCATGGTGTGGCAACCGGTTCCCGACTGGATCCCGGGGCGGACGGCGCTTGCCTACGCTTCCGGCGTCATCATGCTGTTGGGCGGGGTTGGATTGCTGGTGAGAGCCACGCGGGCATGGTCGGCGCGTATTTTGTTTCCGTACATCATTATTTGGACGTCGTTGAAAGTACCCGCGCTCTTCGCGGCGCCGAAAGTCGAAGCGGTATGGCTCGGCTTCGGCGAACTGGCTGTCCTTTTCGCCGGAGGCTGGGTTTTGTTCGCAAACCTCGCCGATCTCCCAGAAGGATCGCCGCTGGCGGTGTTGACCGGCGAGAAAGCTGTGCGCATCGCGCAGATATTTTTCGCGGTCTGGCTGATACCGATCGGGCTCTCGCACATTATTTATGTGCAAGCAACCGTGGACCTGGTGCCGGCGTGGCTGCCTTATCGCAAGGGTTGGGCATATCTGACCGGCGCGGGACACATTGCAGCGGGACTCGGCGTGCTGTTCTCGGTTCTTCCACGGTTGGCCGCTTTTGCCGAGGCGGCGATGATTGGCGTATTCACGCTGCTGGTTTGGGTGCCCGCGATTGTGGCCGCCCCAAAGACGCGTCTGCCGTGGACGGCGTTCTTCATCTCATGGGCAATCGCGACGGCGGGTTGGATGGTCGCGCAAACTGTCGCGGCGACGCGCACGGAGAAGGCGGCAGCGGCTTCTTCGCGTCTCTAAGGCTCCAGAGAAAGTCTTCTTTCGGATAGAAGTGTCCGGCCCCACTCGGAGGCCTTCGCGGGCGGCGGCGTAGTCGTTGTAGATCCACCGCCACAGCTCGCTGCAACAGCCAGAAGCCAGAACATTCCACTCAGCTCACACAACTTTCTGCTCGTCATTTGGGCATTCCTTGGCCGATTGCGACGGGTTTTACACCGGGGGGAACTCTCCCCTCGCAATCGGTTTCAACCCGCGCCGGAAATCCGTCCATATAGAATCAAAAATACTAGAGACTGTTGTTACGATCCGTAGCCGCCACGGTGGTTTAAGCTTTTGCTTTTCCTGATGCTGGATGACTGAAACCTGATGGCTAAAATGAAAATCGGTGTCCTAGCCCTGCAAGGCGATTTCGATGCCCACCGCCTCCGGCTCCAAGAGCTGGGCGCCGAAGTTGTGCTCGTAAAAAATCCCGAGCAGCTCGACGAAATTGACGGCCTGGTCATCCCCGGCGGCGAGTCCAGCACTTTCCTAAAACTTCTCGGCGAAGCCGGATTTCAAAAACTTAAAGACTTCGTTCTTGCCAAGCCCAGCTTCGGCACCTGCGCCGGTGCGATCCTGCTTGCCAAAGAAGTCGAGAATCCCGCCCAGTCTGGCCTCGGTGCCATCGACATCGCAATCCGCCGCAACGCCTACGGACGCCAGATTGACAGCTCCATCCGCGAAGGCCTGTTCCGCGGATCGCCGATCGAAATGGTTTTCATCCGCGCCCCCAAAATCGCGCGCGTCGGCCCCGGCGTAGAGGTCCTGGCGACCGAGGGTAACGAAAAGGACCCGGTCGTAGTGCGGCAAGGGAGACACCATGGCCGCAACCTTCCATCCCGAGCTGACTGACGACCCGCGCATTCACCAGGCCTTTATTGACTTGGTACAAACTGACTTGACTTGAATTCCGCCACGTCAAAGCCTTAGCGACTCTACGATTGTTCATAGAGCACCGCCTCCTGCCTTACAAAAAGACAGAACTTTACAAAATCACGGGCCGACTGTTTGGCAGGGTAAGTGATTGGTTCCAGAAATACTTGCTTGCCTAAGTACAATATGGCTCACCGATTGCACCTTGTTTCGTCCAAAGATGAGCCGGGCCACCCAGGTCGCAATCGTTTCCCTGGCAGAGCCGTCGGCCAGATCTCCTTCTAAGCGATACACTAGGCGACACTGAAATCGAGCTTTGAAAGGAAGACTTCTCCCCATGAGTCCGCGTCTCGTCGATCTGCTCCTTCACAGGTCTTATCGTAGTCTGTTTCCCTGACGCCCTGTTCTGTCTGAACCTCGCCGCTCAGACCACGATTTCGACCGGCAGCATTCAGGGAACCATCACCGACCCAGGCCGGTGCGGTCGTGCCCGGCGCCAAAGTGACGATTACCGAACAAGGCCACCGGACAATCGCTAGTCGGTGACCACTAGCTCAGCCGGCGCCTACGCTTCCGGCGCGCTCATTCCCGGACAATATACCGTCCGCATTGAAGCCAAGGGCTTCAAGGTCACCGAAGCCTCCGATTACGGTTGAGGTCAACATCACCGCGCCGGGCAACTTCGCGCTGCAAGTCGGTCAGGAAACGCAAGTCGTCGAGGTGCAGGGCACGCGGTGTGACCGTGAATACCGAGCAAGCCACGGTGCAGGGAATCTTGACCGAACAGCAAATCGAAAATCTTCCCATCAATGGCCGAAACTTCCTCGATCTCGCCCAACTCGAACCCGGAGTGCAAATTCAGGACGGCGGCACCTTCGATCCCACTAAGAACGGTTTCTCCTCCGTCTCCTTCGGCGGACGTTTCGGCCGCACCGCCCGCATCGAAGTCGATGGCCTCGACATCAGCGACGAAACCGTCGGCACCACCACCATGAACATTCCGCTCGAGCGCCATCGAGGAAGCTTCGCTGCAGCAATCGTCGCTTGGATCTCTCCACCGAACTGACCTCGTCGGGTTCGGTCAGCTTAAACACCAAGATCGGGATCGAACGCTGTGCATGGCGACGGGTTTTACTATTTCCGCGACCAGAGCCTGAACGCCGCGCTTCCCGGCGACTCCACCAATTACTTCCAACGAAATCAGTTTGGCGGCGCCGTGGGCGGTCCCATCATCAAAGACAAGCTTTTCTTTTTCGTCACGGGTGAGCGCAACAAAGCAAGACTTTGCTTGATCCTGTCTTCCCCGGCGGCCGTTCGTTCAACCTTAACCGGAAGCTTCTGGTCGCCTTTCCGCGAAACCCAAGCCGATGCCCGCCTCGATTATCAGGTCGGCCGCTACAAGACTGTTTTACCGTTTTGCTTTCGACCAAAATAACAGCGTGTTGCCGCTACATTCCGAACTCATTTCAGCCCTTCGCCAGTGACAATCACGCCCGCGACCACGTCCGTCGGAATTGATTTCAATACTGGCAACTTCACTCACAGCATCCGCTTCGGGTACGACCAAGTTTGAAAACCAGATCGCCGATGCCGTCGCCGGTTCCAACATTTTAACCCTGCTCCAGGAATCGAGTTGGCCTATCGGCGGCGATTCATTCTGCCTGACCGCCGGAGTCGACGATTTCTGCTCCGGGCCGAATTTCCTGGCGCCGCAAGCCACCTTTCAGTCGACCATCAGCTCAAGTACGACGGCAGCACCGTCTATCGCAAGTCACATCTTTCGCTTTGGCGGAGGCTGGAACCACATTCACGGCGGCGGATTCGCCGCGTTCCTGGGCACGGCCCTGCAGTCGGAGCGCCCTCCCTAGCTGGCCTCCAGCCAATCTTGCTCGCCGATCTGCCCCTTCCCGTCTTTGGATAGCAACCCCACCGGACTTCGCGTCCAACCCGCTGAACTATCCAGCAACCGACGTCACGCTTGGCAATGGCATGGCTTCTCCAGTCCGAGAAACCCGCGTTCGGATTTCCCGCCGGCGGCGAGGGTCCCGACAACCGCATTGCCTGGTATTTCGGCGACTCCTGGAAGCTTAAATCCAATCTCACCTTGAACTACGGAGTCCGCTACGTCTTGCGATAGCGGGCGCACCGACAGCGACATTCCGCCAATTCCTGCTCTCGACCAGTTCAACAACCAGTACTACAACAATCTGGGAGCCGGGTACATCAGCCCATCATCAACTTGCGCCCTCAGCTCGGCGTTGCCTGGGACCCTAGCAAGAAGGGGACGACCGTGATTCGCGGCGGCATTGGACTGTTCTACGAGAACTCGATCTGGAACAACAACCTGTTCGACCGCCCCGCCCGCTTGCCGCAAGGTCTATTTCCTGGGATTCCAGACGCAATGTTCGGGCGGTCGGCGGCTGGTTCCGGAGCCACTTACTGCGGTCAGCCCATTGGCAGCGTGGCTTCCCAAATCATCGCCGACCAGCAGGCCTACCAGGCCCAGACCCTGGCCAACGGCTCCGGCCAGCAATGACTCCTACATCGGCAACGCTCTGACCGACACCGCCGACGGCACCGGCACGCAGTTGCTCGCTCCCGACTACAGGACCCCGCGCTCGGTGCAGATGAACATCGGAATTCAGCACCAGTTTCGCAAGGGGACTGGTCGTTGACCGTTGACTATCTGCGAAATGTCGGCACCCACAATCTGCTGAGCGTGGACACCAATCACATCGGTGACGCGCGATTACCTCGAACAAAGCGGCCTGCCGCGCAGAACGCCATCGACGCCACCTTGGCGACCTGCGGGCAGCGACCATCGCTCGTATTCCGCCAGCATTGCGCACTGATCCGCCAACGAACGACCGACGTGGAACTGGGTCGCCCACCCGGCCACCATCGCCGACTACGCCGAATTCAAAACTGACTCTGTCGGCAATCCCATTTCCGGCGGTCTCGATTCTGGTTACTCCACCCTGTTCGGATTTCCCGCGGCTCTTCAACTGCGGCCCAACACGGTTGCGTCTGCCTGACCCCCAACACCGGCGCCGCTTTCCCCGGCATCAACCCCAACGTCGGCGCCAATCAGATGCTGTTCCCCATCGGCCGCTCGGTGTACAACGGCCTGCAAGTCTCCTTGCGCCAGGACGTGCACAATCCTTTCCGCGACGCTGAAGGCGATGAACCTGCAAGTTTCCTACGCCTTCTCGCGCTATGTCTCCACCGCCAAGGGACAGCGACTTCATTAACTTCGCCACGACAACATCAACCCGCTGAAATACATCGGCCCCAACGGTCTCGACCGCACCCATCAGACTTTCCTTCGGCGGGACGTTCGATGTGCCCAATAACTTCCGCGTCAGCTCTGATCGGCCACTTCGACAGCCCGCTGCCCTCGAATGTCACTCTTGCCGGTCAGCGGACTTCCCGGCGGCATTTTCCAGACTGACCTCACCGGTGACGGCACCGGCGGCGGTGACGCCATCTCCAACGGCGGCGTCGGTGATCTGCTTCCCGGCACCAACGTCGGTGGCTTCGGCCGCAGCTTCGGGATCAACGGCCTCAACCAGCGGATCAAGCTTTCAACCAGAACATGGTCGGTCAAGCCACGCCCGCGGGACAGGTGCTGATCAACAACGGCCTCATGACCCTCTCCGATCTGCAGGCGCTCGGAGGCGTGATCGGCGGCAGTATCCCGAGTCTGCGACCAGGCGGCTTTGTCCGCTGCCCGTGGCTCCTCCCAACGCCGTTGGCCAGGGATGGCTGAAGACGTTCGATGTGGGCCTGAGCTGGGCGTACAAGTTCAAAGAGCGTGTCGAACTTCGCCCCGGCGTGACCTTCTTCAACGTATTCAACTTCGCCAACTTCGACGGCGCCGCCGCGCCCTTCAGTACCGTTCTCGATGGCACCGCGGGATCGCCCAACGGCACCACCAGTCCGCAACCCACCGACCTGCGCCTGGGACTCGGCTCCGGCGTCAACGCCCTCGGCGCTCCCCGTGCCATCGAGTTCGAGTTGAAGCTGAACTTCTAGACGCAGGGATCGTCAATTTCGGGCCATCGCTCACCGGAGTGATGGCCCTTTTGTTTCTGCCCACGCCCACGCCCCACAAAAATCTCTTGACAACCTCTTTCCGTAACTGTAAGGTTACGCATTATGCGTCACCGTTCGGTTACATATTCACCGGAAGCCGCCTTTAGCGCCTTGGCCGACCCCACCCGCCGCGCCGTGCTCGACCTGCTGCGCGCCGGGACCCGCCCAGCCGGTGAAATTGCCCGCGCTTTTCCCGTCTCGCGCCCCGCCATTTCCAAGCACCTGCGAATTCTGCGCCGCGCCCATCTGGTGGAAGAGCGCAGGGAGGGGCGGCACCGCATGTACCAGTTCAACCCCGAACCGCTCAAAGCCGTGGATCCTGGCTGGAGCACTATCGCCAGTTCTGGACCGCGAGTCTCAACAATTTGAAAGCATTCGTCGAGGCGGAATACGCGAAAGAAACCGCCGCGGCTACACACAAACATTCCAAAAAGGAGAAATAAGTATGAACCGCAATCGCATCCCAGTTTCACTGGTTGTACTGCTCGCATCTCTAGCCGCACATGCCCAGTCGGGCGCGCAACAGTCGTTCGCATCCATTAAGGCTCTCGCCGGGAACTGGGAAGGGAAGACCCAGATGAGCGATCCCGTCCAGGTTTCGTTTCGCCTCACGGCTGGCGGCTCAGCCGTAATGAGCGAGATTGTCAGTCAGATGAAGGGGAAACCGGAAGACATGATCACCATGTTCAACATGGACGGCGACCGCCTTCTGCTCACTCACTATTGCGCGGCCGGAAACCAGCCGCGCATGAAAGCCAGTGCTTCCGCGGACGGCAAGACCCTCACGTTTGATTTTCTCGACGCCACCAATCTATCGAGCCCGGACGCTCCGCACATGCACCGCGTGGTCTTCAGCTTCATCGACGGGAACCATCACACCGAAGAGTGGCACTTCGCGGTAGGCGGAAAAGAGATGGTCGAAACTTTCGATCTGCAAAAGAAAGGCTGATCGGCAATTTGCAGTAAGACGCAGAGAAGATCAAGCAGGGAAGATGAAACTGTACGACGCAACCTTCACCGAAATCATTTCTGTTCTTGAGGAGAATGCAATGCCAAACCCGTTCTGTCACGTTGAATTGAACACCACCGATCTTAAGAAGGCCAAAGAGTTTTATGGCAAGCTGTTTAACTGGAAGCTCGAAGACATGCCCGGCGGCGAGTACACCATGATCGGCGTCGGCGAAGGCACCGGCGGAGGCATGATGAAAAATCCCATCCCCGGCGCACCGTCGTTCTGGCTTTCGTACATTCTGGTCGATGACGTCGGGGCCGCAACCAAGAAAGCCGCGTCGCTCGGTGGCAAGGTGATGAAGGACGTCACCGAGGTCCCCAATTACGGAGAATTCAGCGTAATCGCCGACCCCACAGGCGCGCATTTCGCTCTGTGGAAACCAAAGAAGTAACTACAAGATCGGTTGGAGGGACGGGCGTCCGCACCCGTCCCTCAACAATGGTTCTTATCCATGAAACTGTACAACGCAACTTTTGCCGAGATCATTTCGGTGCTTGAGGAGGGTGGCATGGAGATTTCTCGCCGTGAGTTCGTCACATACGCCTTCTCCACGGCCGCCCTCGCGGCTTTGCCCGCCGTCGCGGGCGCAACGACGCAGAACATCCCAGGAGAAGACATGACAACCTTGACCCCGTACCTGCTATTCGACGGCAAGTGCCATCAAGCAATGCAGTTCTATCAGTCCTGTTTTGGTGGAGAACTGGTTGCGACCAAAGTAAAAGATTCTGCCGTGAAGGACCACATGCCGCCAGCCCAACAGGACAAGGTTCTCAACGCGCACCTAAAGAATGGCGCTGTGGAGATTTTCGCGTCGGACTGGCTTCGCCCGGATCAGACTCCGGTCCGTGGCAACACGGTTTGTCTTTATCTCAGCGGGGGAACATTCCCACAATTGCAGGCGTTGTTCGACAAACTCTCCGGCGGGGCCGAGGTCACAGACCCGCTGAAGGAGTTGTTTTTCGGCACCTATGGCGCCCTCAACGACAAGTTTGGCGTGCGCTGGATGTTTCAAACCAACAGCAAGGCCCAGTAGCCCCGATTTCGCACACCAGCATTCTTTAGGAGATAAAGAGCAATGGCAACACTCAGCGCCAATCCTGTTTCGCACACCAGTCCCGATAACGACATTGTCACCTGTGAAGTTTTCGTCGCCGCCCCGCGCGAGCGCGTGTTCCAGGCTATCAGCGATCCCCGCCAGGCTCTGAAGTGGTGGGGCCAGGACGGCAAGTACCGCTTCCATGAATTCCTCATGGACGTTCGCGTCGGCGGCAAGTGGTCGTGCGCCGGCGCCTCGGTGACCATGGGTCCCACAACCGTTCACGGCGAATTCCTCGTCGTGGATCCTCCGCGCCAATTGGCGTACACGTGGACCTCAAGCTGGATGCCCGTCTCCACGGAAGTTCAATGGGATCTGGAAGAGCAGGGAACTGGCACGCTTGTGAAACTCACCCACACCGGATTCGCCGGGGATGCCGAGATGACCAAGAACCACAGCATCGGCTGGCTGTCGGTCATAGGCTGGCTGCAAGCTTTTGTCGAGAAGGGCGAAACGGTAGATACGAGACCGCTCTAGATACGAGACCACAGATAGCCGATACTAAGGAGCAACAAATGGCGACACTAGGCCTTGAGCCGACACCAATGGCGACAGCTCACATCACACCCGATAACGACGCCATCCTCGCGGAGATCTTCATCGCCGCTCCGCCCTCCCGCGTATTCGAGGCCATTGCCGACGTGAACCAGCGCGCGCAATGGTGGGGCATGAAGGGGACGTTTCAAGTCATCGAATCCACGTCGGACCTTCGCCCCGGCGGCAAATGGTCGCACGACGGCGTCGGCCCCGCCGGACAGAAGTTTCACATGGAGGGCGAGTATCTGGAAGTGGATCCTCCGCGACTGCTGGTGCACACGCGTGTCGCCGACTTCGTCGGCAACTTCGACACGATTGTCCGTTGGGAACTCGAGCCGCACGAGGTTCACGGCTTGCACACCGGCGGATCGCATCGGGTCGGCACTGGTACTCTGGTGCGAGTGCGCCACTCTGGATTTGCCGGACACCCAGAGCAAGCCCAGAGCCACCTGGCCGGATGGGATGCTTCCATGCACTGGCTCAAGGCTTATGTCGAAACCGGCGAGACCTGGGAGATGAGAGCAGGGAAGTGAGAGCATAGAACTGAGACCCGATAACGACCTGGAATACGAGTCCTAAAAAACGACACCTGGAAAATGAGAAACTGAATGGCAACCGCCCAAATCACTCCCGACAACAACGCCGTCCTGGCGGAGATCTTTATCGCCGCGCCGCCAGAACGCGTTTTCCAGGCCTTTACTGATCCCGCCCAAAAATCGCAGTGGTGGGGAGCGAAGGACCAGTACCGCATCACCGAATTTCACAGCGACCTGTGCCCCGGCGGCAAGTGGAAAAGTGTCGGCGTAGGCGCCGACGGCAAGCCCTTCCAAGTTGACGGCGAATACCTCGAGGTCGATCTGCCGCGCCTGATCGTCCACACCTGGAATCCGAGCTTCGCGCACCTGCACCACACGGTGGTTCGTATCGAGTTCATCCCGCAGGACGTTCACAACCTTCAGAGCAGTGGTCCGCGGCGGCGGCACCGGCACGCTGGTGAAAGTCCGTCACGAAGGTTTCGCCGGCGACGCGGCCCAGGCCCAGAGCCATGGTGAAGGCTGGAAGCGCGTCCTCGGCTGGGTTCAGGCCTTTGTCGAAACCGGAGCTACGGTGGACACGCGCGACGCCTAGCGCGTCCGTTGTTACACGATCGCTGTTGGTGGGATAACTCGCGACGGTTCGCCGAAGAGCTTCCAAGCTTCGCGATATTGCTCGTTTCGCAAGCGCCGTCGCGACTCTGGATTCACGTAGATGTATGTCTGTTGCACGGCTGAGATAGGGAAGATGTACCACAGGTCCCTGAAACCGACATACACCACCAGAAAGTCAATTTCGTCCGCGGTGTAGGGGATTCGCCTGTTGCCACAGGTGTTAACGTGGCAGCGTCGCTCGGCAAACGTGGACTTGATCTGCACCCGCCAGTGCACCCGGCCGGCGTTGAGGATGATGTCGTAGCGTTCGCTATCCCCCCAGGACTTGGCGACGCCGAAGCCCATGCTTACGGCTTTGGACATGAAAGCAAGCTCGGCAAGTTCGCCGCGCTGCTTGGTGTGAAGATTGGCGGTTGGGTTAGGTGGATTCGGTGGCTTCGCCGCATCCGACGACACGGCGCGAACTGGTGTTTCCTGTTCCTGTGATTTTTCCAAGGTTTACCCCAAATCTGGTCTGTGGCTGCCTGTAAAGGTCCCTCGGCGTTGCTCGGGATTTCTGTGTGCAGTTCGGACGCCACGCAAACCTCAAACTCGACCCCAAAAAGCAAAAAGCGCAGCAATAGCTGCGCTTGATTTATTAGCTTATAAATATAGTGTAGCACGTTTCGAAAGGGAATTGTGCCACGTTTTAGGATTTATTTGCTGAACTGGGTCAGCGGATTAGGAGGAATCGGGCTCGCGGAGGGCTTGACAAAGTTATCAACAGAAAAAAGCCGGAGTGGGCTGAGCCATGGGCCTTATCGTGGAAATGCGGGGACAGACGGGACGTCCCTGGAGTGTGATAACGTTCTTATACATAAAAAACTCAAGAAAAAAGCCCATCCGGATCGAATGGGCTTTTTGCTAATATCGCACGTCCCCAGGTGGAGGCTTTCGCCCACGTTTCCCAGCGGCTCGCATAATCATAATAGGCTTTGCTTTACAAATGTCAAACACAAGAGCCATTCTCGATGCGATCAAAGAATGCCTATCTCCAGCAAGAATAGGTACTTACGAGGCAGCAATCCACATAAAAGGGGACGACGATCCGCGTGCCATAGCTCTCTACGAGTGGAATGCGCAGGTTTCTGCCGCTCTCTTTATTCCTTATTATTCCTTTGCATTTTTGCGAAGTTGTAGTGCGCAACGCAGCAGCTGACGCACTGGAAGCGGTCTACGGTGCTCGCTGGCCTTGGAATCCAGTATTTATTCTCAGCTTGCCAGATCCCCAACATCCGAATATTTACAATCCGCGAGCAAATTTAAACAAAGTCGCGTCGCAGCAGCCCTCCACGGGCAAGGTTATTGCAGAACTAAACTTTGTATTTTGGCAGCAGCTGCCCCGCAGATTTGGAATGGACATTCGGCACCGTTGTTCCTACCGCGATGACTGATGTCCACATCACGCTTTCATGGATTCTCCTTGATCCGATGACAAGGGCCCGACAGTACATCGAGCATGGCTTGGGCCAGGCCGTGCTGGAGTTGGAGCATCGGAAAAAGAGATTGGAATCCGCTAAGGAGGATGCCAAAGAAGATATGATGCAGGTGATTCGCGCCTACGAATCATGGATCAATACGCAGAGGTGGAGCTTCCTTGTCGAAGTAAACGTGGGCGCGTGGTCCGGTAAGACGACACGAGAAATGGCTGAGGAGAGCGGAATTCTAGATTTTTACAACTACGTTTACACCCCGTTTAGCCAGTGTGCGCATAACGCGTGGTATCACGTTGGCCGCTACAACTCGGGCCCCTCAGAAAGTCCGCTTACAAGACAACTATGGATGCCGCGATTCGGCCCCGAACTGCAACCATGATTCTTCTATGCGAACATCCCGACGTTACGGGATGCGAGAGCGCCCAATCAACACCTGCGGTCTAGCTTGCGCCGACCAGGGCCAGCCCCGAGCTGCTCTCGATGCGAACGATCTCTGGATACGGTTTCTGGGTGCGCAGCATCCAGTAGAGTCGTACGGCTAATTTGCGTGCCGCAGCCACCTTGGCCACGGCTTTGGGTTTTTGATGACAGCGATGCAAATACTCCCGACGAAACTGGGGATCGTAGCGCACTGCGTTCTGCGCCGCTTCCACCAGCAGGGAACGCAGCATGCGGTTGCCCTGCTTGGTGATCGCGCCCAACTTCTGCCGTCCGCCGGAACTTTCTTCCCGCGGAATCAGTCCCAGATAACTGGCCACCTGCTTGCCGCGTGGGAACCGTTTCACATCGCCGATGGTCAGCACGAACGCCAATGCCGTGTTCGGTCCCACTCCCGGTTGCGTCATCAGCAGCTTCGCTTGCGGATTTTCTTGCGCCGCTTTTTGCACTGCTCCATCCAGCTTCCCGATCTGCTCGTCCAGCATGGTCAGCAGTCCGAGTAAATCTTCCCGCCGGCACGCCGCCCAGGGCTTCAGGGGCAGCTCGCGCAACAACTTCTGTCCCGCTTGGCTCCACAGCGTGCGCTTGCGCTGCATCCCCTTATTCAAGGAAAGGTGTTGCAGTTCGTTTTTCACCCGGCTGCGGATGATCACCAGTTTGTGGCGGTGCAAAACCAGTTGCCGCAGATCGCGCTGCTCCCGGTCCGGCGTCCAGAGCCGCGGAAATCGGCATTCCACCACGAGTTTTAGTTAGTTTAATGTGGGCCGCGTCCCGCTTGTCCGTTTTCTGCTTGCGCACGCAACTGGCCCGGATCTGCGCCGCGTCTCCGATCCAGATTTCGTGCCCCAGGTCTTCGATCAACTCAATGAACCACTGACTGTTGCCCGTGGCCTCCATCCCGATCAGCACCGGTGCCGCCAGTTGTTGATAGAACTGCCTGACCTCGCCGCTGCCATGCACCAGCTTCTGTTCCCCGCTTTCCCCAGTCTCGCTGTCCAACCACGCAATCTGTTGCCAGCTGGGATGAAAATCACATCCTATAATCGTCATCGCGAAGGCTCCTTCCTTTCCGAGAAGCCTTAGTCCTCAAATCAAGACTACCCCGGTCGATCGAGCCTTCGCTCTTATCCAATCAACCTTTTGCGATTTTCAAAGGGTGGGTATCCGTTGAAGCTCTCAGCGAGCGATCCTGCTGCGCTCGGAATGGCAGTTGGTTTGGGGATCGGCGGGTGATACGGCTGAAGCCGCGCCTTAACCGTACGTGAGGTCGGTGCTCTGTCCGACTTCGATAATGTAACCGTCAGGATCGCGGATGTAGCAGCGTATCTCGCCGTACTTGGGTATCGGCTCGGTGATGAACTCGGCTCCTCGACTTTTCCATAACTCATAGCACGCGTGAATGTCTGCAACGCGGAAATTCATAAAGCTGTTGATGTGATTCGGGTCGGGGACGCTGAGCGTTACCGTCGGCTTATCCGGGGTCGGCCCGCCCCCAACGTTCAGAATCATCCAGATATTCGCAAGCTGAAGGTACGGAGGCGCGTTGCCGTCACCCATGGTCAGAATGCGAGCGCCGAAGACCTTTTCGTAGTAGCGGGCCGATCGCTCGACGTCGGCGACGGTGAGAAAATGCGCAATGCTGATCCCCTCCCGCGGGGGCATCTCATAGCTCTTCTGGTCGATTTGTACGCTGCTCATTGACGGCTCCAATTCCGATAGGGTGCTCATTTTAGATGCGGAATCTAAAATGAAGTTCAAGGAATTCAAATAATTCTTATCTGCTGTCGATTTTCCCCGTGGGGCGGGCGGCCACCAGTACGCGGACGGCTGAAGCCGCGATCGTTGGGCGTCGGGTTCGATACGGCTGAAGCCGTATCGTGATACGAACCTGAAGCCTGAAGCCTGAAGCCCGACGCCGTGGGTTTATACTGAAACCCATGCCGGCGCAGGAACACGGGTCCGAAAAAACGAAGACGTTTTACCTGGAGACTTTTGGCTGCCAGATGAACGCGCACGACTCGGAAAAAGTTGTGGGCACGCTGGTTTCCGAGGGATACCGGCAGGTGCCGACGGTGGAAGAAGCCGGGCTGGTGCTGTACAACACCTGCTCGATTCGCGACAAGGCGGAGCAGAAAGTTTTTAACCGGCTCAACGATTACAAGAAATACGAAAAGCAAGGCAAGAAGTTCGGCGTGCTGGGATGCGTGGCGCAGCAACAGGGGAAAGAGATTTTTGAGAAGGCGCCGTATGTGTCGCTGGTGGCGGGGTCGGCGTCGTATCGCAACCTGCCGCAGATGCTGGTGCAACTCGAAGCAGGGAACCGGCGCGTCACCGGACTCGACGACCGCGAAACCGACGAGTGTTTCGAAACCGAATTCACCGCCCGCACCAATCCTCATCGCGGATACATCACCATCATTGAAGGCTGCGACAAGTTCTGCTCCTACTGCGTGGTGCCGTTTACGCGCGGCAAAGAGCGCAGCCGGACGTCGGAGTCGGTGCTGGCGGAAGCGCGTCAGATGGCCGCGCTTGGGCTACACCGAAATTCAGTTGCTGGGACAGAACGTGAATTCGTATCGCGATCCGGCAGGCCGATCAGGAAGCTCCGAATCGGAAAGAAACGGACGTTCGCCGAATTGCTGGCCGCCGTCGCGGAAGTCCCGGGCATCCGCCGCGTGCGTTTTACAACCTCGCATCCCCGCGATTTCGGCAAGGATATTGTTGATGCCATCGACGCGATTCCGGCGCTGTGCGATCACGTGCATCTGCCGGTGCAGAGCGGGTCGACTCGCGATGCTTGACGCCATGCAGCGGCTCTACACCCGCGACCAATATCTGGAACGGATTGCGTGGATGAAGGCGGCGCGCCGCGAGATTTCGATCACCACAGACATCATCGTCGGATTCCCCGGCGAAACCGAAGACGATTTCCAGGAAACGTTGTCCTTGCTTGACGAAGTCGGATACGACGGCGTCTTTGCGTTCAAGTATTCGCCGCGTCCGAATACGCCGTCGTTCACCATGGAAGACGCGATCCCGGACGAAGAAAAATCCCGCCGCCTGAATGTGCTGCTGGAGACGCAAAGAGCGACCCAGAAGGCCAGCTATCAGAAGCACGTAGGCCAGCAAATTGAGGTAATGGTTGAAGGCAGAAACGAAGCCCGGCAACAGTGGATGGGCAGAACTTCGCAGAACAAGACACTGAATTTCACCGCGCCGGAAGGCGTCAATCTGGAGCAGGGAAGCTACGTCCCAGTGTGCGTGACCGTAGCTTTTCCCAATAGCCTGCTAGGTGAAATGGTGATATGAAAGGATTTGTCTCTGTGCTCCTCGGTGCTCCAAGTGGTTAAAGGTTCTAAGCCGTTAGCTACGAGGCCGCCGAAGTTCACGAGGGTGAAGGAGTCCCAATGGAAGTAGAAATGCGAATCCGCGGTTTATTGATGGATCCCGTCACTAACACGCCCATTGTGATTCTGAAAGACGCCAACAGCGACACCGTGCTGCCGATCTGGGTCGGGATGTTCGAGGCCAATGCCATCGCGCTGGAGATTGAAAAAGTCAGCACCCCGCGCCCGATGACACACGACCTCATCAAGAACGTACTGACCGGCCTCGACGCGCACGTGCACAAAGTCGTGGTCACCGAATTGAAGGAAGACACGTTTTTCGCCGTCATCTGGATGGAGCGCGAAGGCCGCGTCATCAGCGTGGATTCACGTCCGTCTGATGCACTTGCCCTTGCCCTGCGCGTGGACTGCCCCATCTTCGTCGAAGACGAAGTGCTGAAGATTTCCAAGAAGGCCAACTCGCCCGAAGCCAGCAGCGAAGAAATGCGCAAGTTTCTCGAAGGCCTGAACGACGAGGACCTCGGCCACTACAAGATGTAAACGCTTGCAGCCCTTCTGTTGAGCAAGTACGCTAGTCAGACTTGGCGACCGCACCGCAAATCGACTCACCAAAGAAACATCAACGTCCCCGCTGGCACGTGGCCGCAGGTGTCGCCTGCTTTCTGCTTGTCCTCGTTCAGTACGCCCTGACCGCGCGTGCCAACTCCGCCACCTGGGACGAAGGCGACCACATCTACTCCGGGTACATGATGTGGAAGCACGCCGACTTCGGCCGCAATCCCGAGCATCCGCCGCTGGTGAAGTTGCTGGCTACGATCCCCGTTGCTTCGCCTGCCCTTGAAAATGCCGCCGCTCTGCAAGATCAATTTTTCAAAAGGGACGCATTGATCGGCGGCAAGGAGTTTCTATTCAAAAATGACGCCGATCAGATTCTGTTTCGCGCCCGCATGGCGGCATCGCTGCTCTCGCTGTTGATGATGGTGTTGGTGTTTCTGGCAGCGCGAGAAATGTTTGGCACCGCGGCCGGCTTCATCGCTCTGGGATTGCTGGCCTTCGACCCAACGGTCCTGGCGCACGGCGCAGTCGTCACCACCGACATGGGGCTTTCCTGTTTCGTGTTCGCGTCGATCTACGCGTTCTATCGCTACGTGAAAGCCCCGTCGCCGTGACGGCTGATCAGTTGCCGGACTGGCCACTGGACTCGCCCTTGCGTCCAAGCACAGCGCGATTCTGGTTTTCCCCATGCTGGTGCTGCTGGCAATCTGCGAAGTGTGTGCGCCGCGGTGGCCGCAGCCGAAGAGGTTCACTGCTTCAAAGAGCCAACGCGCTCTTCGCCTGGCTGGCGCCCTGGTCCTGGTCAGCCTGATCTCCGTCGGAGTGCTGTGGTCGTTCTACGGTTTCCGCTATCAGGCGCGGCCGGCCGGATTGCAAACTCAATCCGCCGCTGGCGGACTACGTGCAAGGGACTGTCGCGTCCCCGCGACGTCAAGTTGCTGACCACCGTCGGCCCACTGGCGTCTGTTGCCCGAGTCGTACCTCTGACGGCCTCGCCGACGTGCGATATCATGTCAGACTTCTACTCGACTTACGTGCTCGGGAAGGACTATCCGAAAGGGCCAGTGGTTCTATTTCCCGGTTGCCTTCGCCGTGAAGTCGAGCCTGACATTTCTGATCATGCTTGTCGTTACGGGATGGGTCATCGCCAGTGGCCAGCTGCGTGCCTGGCGTGAAATTCTGTTTCTCACTATTCCGCCGGTCGTCCATTTCGCCGTAGCCATGGGTTCAGGGATGAACATCGGCGTGCGCCACATTTTGCCGATTTATGTATTTCTTGCGGTCCTGATCGCGGGGGCCTTCGCGAAGCTGATCGCGGCAATCGCCGCTGGGTTTACGTCATACTCGCGCTTCTTGTCTTTCAGGCCATCTCGGTGATGCGGACCTATCCCGCATATCTCGCCTACGCGAACGAACTCTGGGGAGGCCCGTCGCAGACCTCAAGTATCCTGCTGAGCGACTCGAACGCCGATTGGGGACAGCAACTCAAATCCACCAAGCGCTATCTCGATCAGCATGGCATCAAGGACTGCTGGTTCGTTTATTTTGCCGCTGGCGTAGTGGACCCCAACTACTACGGCATTCCCTGCAAACCGCTCCCGACGGTCGACTCTCTCTGGCTCGGCGATCCTCCGCAAGCCCCGCCCGCCATCGACGGCGTGGTGCTCATCAGCGCCGGCGATCTTTCCGGATACGAATTTGGCGCCGGCCCCTTGAATCCGTATGAGCAGTTCAAGTCCCTTCGCCCGGTCGCAGTAATCGACTACGGCGTCTTCGTGTTCCATGGACATTTTGAAATTCCGCTGGCCGCCGCCCTGGGCCACGATGAGCAGGCCGAGAAGTTTCAGGACGCCAAGAAGTACCCCGAGGCCCTGGCCGAAATCCAGCAAGCTGTCGCTCTTGCTCCTGATTCGGTACCGCTGAATTTCGATTTGGGCGAGACTCTCTCCGCCCTCGGTCGCCACGACGAGGCCCATCAGGCGTACGCGAAGGCACTGCATCTCGCGCAAACCGTGGAGCCAGAGTTTCAGAGGGGATGGATTCGGGCCCTGGAAAAGAAGCTGGCGGACCCCAAGTAGGCGACTACTAGACTTAGTCATATGACTTAGTCTAGTATGACGACATGGAAGTAAAAGTCCACGAAGCCAAGACCCACCTCTCGCGCCTTTTGCAGCGCGTTGAGGCCGGCGAGGAAATCACCATCGCGCGCGGCGATACTCCGATTGCGCGATTGGTGCCCATCGCCTCGTCCCGAGCTGCGGCACAGGGGATGGATCAAGGCCGAATTTGGATGGCAGATGACTTTGACGCACCCGACCTGGAGCTGGAGGCGCTTTTTGAGGGCCGCGCTCTGCCAAAGACAAATCGTCGAAAGAAATGACCCCCTATTTGATTGACACTGCAGTTTTTCTGTGGAACTTCGGACAAACCCAGAGACTTGGACCGCAGGTCAGGGAATTGTTGAAGCGATCAGACGACAAAGTGTTTGTGTCCTCTGCCACTTCTTGGGAGATAGCTATCAAGGCTGCCTCCGGCAAACTCCGCCTACCGGAGCCCACACGTGAGTTTTTTCGTAATCGCCTTACGGTTGCTGGGTTTCTTCCTCTGCCGATCACTCACGAGCACGCTCTTGCTGCCGCTGAACTGCCGCGGCTTCACGGTGATCCCTTTGACCGAATGCTGGTCGCGCAAGCCCAAACTGAAGGGCTGATACTTATCACAAGCGACCGCCAATTGCGGAAGTATCCTGTGAATACGCTGTGGTCTGGCAAGTAGTGCAACCCCCTCCCGCCAATACCCCCGATAAAGAATTTCGATTGGACTGCCCGCCCCTCGACCTCTAGACTTCTACGAGTGCATCAAGGACGCGCCAGATCTCGCTCGCTGCGAGTCAAGTCAGTTCCTGCGCCATCCCCTTTTCCCCCGCCATTCCTGAACTATCAGTTCGACCAGGCCTATGACGAGATGTTCGAAACTCCCGGCGTGCCTCGCGCGCACTATCAGGCGCTGTTTCGTTCGCTGCTGGAACTGCCGGCCGAGGAACTGAAGAAGAGCCAGCAGGCCGCCGACCTTTCGTTTCTACATCAGGGGATCACGTTCACCGTCTATGGCAACGAGCAGGGAACTGAGCGGGTTTTCCCTAACGATCTTTTGCCGCGTATCATCCCCGGCGCTGAATGGCAGCGCGATTGAGGCCGGCCTGACCCAGCGCATCACCGCGCTGAATCTTTTTCTTGCAGGACATCTACAACAAGGGCACCATCCTCTCCGATGGCGTGGTGCCCGCGCGATCTGATCTACAGTTGCCGCCATTTCCGGCGCGAGATGCGCGGCCTGCCCGTCCCGCGTGGAATCTACGTCAGCATTTGCGGCAGCGATCTTGTTCGCCTGCCCGACGGCAGCTTCGCCGTGCTCGAAGACAACCTGCGCGTTCCCAGCGGAGTCTCCTACATGCTGGCCAACCGCAAGGTGCTGAAGCGGGTTTTCCCCAGCCTGTTCAGCGACTACGGCGTCCGTCCCGATCGACCACTATTCGCAGTCGCTGCTCTCACACTCTGCGCGCGCTCATCCCGATTAACTACGCCGGCCGCCACGAGCCGACCATCGTCCTGCTCACGCCGGGGATTTTTAACTCCGCCTACTTCGAGCACACTTTCCTCGCGCAGCAAATGGGCATCGAGCTCGTCGAAGGGCCGCGACCTTCTCGTCCACGACAACATTGTTTATATGCGTACCACTGCCGGCCTGCGCCGCGTGGACGTCATCTACCGCCGCGTGGACGACGACTTCATCGATCCCCTCGGTTTCCGCACCGACTCGCGGCTCGGCGTCCCCGGCCTGTTCAACGCGTATCGCGCCGGGAACGTCACCATGGCGAACGCGCCCGGCACCGGCGTCGCCGACGACAAGGCCATCTACGCCTACGTTCCCGCGATCATTCGTTATTACCTCGGCCAAGATCCTATTCTCGAGAATATCGAAACTTTCGTCCTCACCGACAAAACCCAGCGCGAATCACGTGCTCGCGCATCTGGAAAAGATGGTGGTCAAGGCGGTCGGCGAATCCGGCGGCTACGGGATGTTGATCGGCCCGCACAGCACCGCCGCGGAGCGCGAGAAATTCCGCCGCCTGATTGAAGCCGAGCCGCGCAACTACATTGCGCAGCCCACGCTGGCGTTGTCGCGCGGGCCCTGTTTTGTGGACGGCGAAATCGGCGCCCGCCACATCGACCTGCGTCCTTACATTCTTTACGGAGAAAACGTCACCCTCGTCCCCGGAGGCCTCACGCGCGTTGCTCTGCGCCGCGGTTCGCTGGTGGTGAACTCGTCGCAAGGCGGCGGTAGCAAAGATACCTGGGTGCTGCGCGCATGAAGGATTTGCACGGAAGAGGATTTTGGGTGGAGCAGTGCCTCTGGCCCTGCATTAAAGGCTGCAAAAAAAGAAAATGGCGCTTTAGCGCCCGCGGGCTTTAGCCCGTGCTAAGAGAAAACGCCATGCTTTCCCGAGTTGCCGACAGTCTCTACTGGATGAGCCGCTACCTGGAGCGCGCCGTCCATACTGCGCGTCTGATCGACGTGGATTTCCAACTCCGCCTCGACCAGTCCCACGAATCCGGCTCTGAGCGCTGGTTGCACCTCCTCAATGCGCTGCAGAGTCCCCGTCCCGGCCGGCGCAAGAATCGATTCCTCGACGCTCGCCCACACGCTGACGCTCGACCGCTCCAATCCTTCGTCCATCGTCTCCTGCATTTCGTCGGCGCGCGAGAACATGCGCCAGGTCCGCGAGCAGTGTAGCTCCGAAATGTGGGAGCAGCTCAACCGCCTCTATCTGCAAGTTCTGGGAACGCCCAAAGGTGAGGCCTGGCTGCTGCACTCGCAATTGTTTTTCCGCAGCGTGCAAGACGGCGCCCACCTCTTTCAGGGAGTCACCAACTCCACCATGAGCCACAACGAGGGCTGGCACTTTATTTATCTCGGCCGCTACGTGGAGCGGACCCACGGTCTCGCGGCCTTGATCGGCAGCCACTTTGCGCGCGTTTTCCCGCAACTCCCTCGAAATCGCCGTGGACAGCGACGAGTACCTGGAGTGGGTCGGCCTGCTCAAAAGCTGCACCGCCTTCGAAGCCTATTGCAAGAAATATACCGCCGAGATCCGTCCCATGCGCGTCGCAGAATTCCTGCTGCTCAGCCCCGACTTCCCGCATTCCGTGCGCTTTTCCGTGGAGAGAATTCACTCCGCGCTGCAAGCCGTCGGCGATTTGACCGATCGCAAAGCCAGCGCCCCCATGCGCCTCGCCGGCCGCCTGCGCGCCAGTCTCAGCTTCACCCAGATTGAAGAAATCATGGCCGAGGGTCTCGACAGCTACTTGGCCAACATCCGAACGCTGTGCGCTCAAGCCCACACCGCGATCCATCAGATTTATTTTGATTACCCAGTAGAGTCGGCGATGGTGTCGTGAAAAAAGATTTACCCTGTGATCCTCTGTCCTCTGTGGTTAAAGGTTTTAAAAAGGCTTGAACCACAGAGAACACAGAGGCTCGCACAGAGGTCCACAGAGAAGAGAAGGGAACTGATGCCCAGATGATCTACTCCGTCCGCCACGTCACCAAGTTCCGCTACAGACCCGCCGTCCGCGAGAGCGTCATGGAAGTTCGCATGCAGCCGCGCAGTGACGAGGGCCAGCGCTGTCTCAGCTTCTCCCTCGACGTCCGCCCTTCCGCCGCCATCATGCAGTACCGCGATTACCTCGGCAACATCGTCCACCATTTCGACATCGCCGCCAGCCACTCCGAACTCACCGTCAAAGCGCAGTCGCTGGTGGATGTCATGACCCCGCGCAATCCCTTCACCGAAATCCAGCGCACCTGGGACGAACTCGACCAGCAAGTCTCGGCCGGCGATTATTGGGAGATGATGCTCCCCAGCGCCTTTGCCCGTCCTACGCCGCTGCTCGAAGACCTGGCCAGCGAAATGAAACTCGAGCGCCGCGGAACTCCGCTCGAACTCATGCTCGAGATCACGAAAAGCATCAACGAGAAATTCGCCTACGTCCCCAACAGCACCGGCGTCGATTCGCCCATTGACGACGCGCTTTCCGAGCGCGCAAAGGCGTTTGCCAGGACTTCGCGCACATCATGATCGCGCTGGCGCGCAAACTTCGCATCCCCTGCCGCTACGTCAGCGGATACCTTTTCCACGCCGACCCCGCCAAAGCCGCCGCCGCCGAAGGCGCGTCCCACGCCTGGGTTGAGGCCCTGCTGCCCGGACTCGGCTGGACCGAATTCGATCCCACCAACAACGTGCTCGGCGGCGAAAGCCACATTCGCGTCGCCGTCGGCCGCGACTACGCCGAAGTCCCTCCGACCCGCGGCGTCTTCAAAGGCGGCGCCGAAAGCGAACTCAGCGTCTCGGTGACCGTCGCCCTCGCCGACGCACCAACTAACGAAGAAATGGCGCCAGCCATGATCGTCCGCCGCGCCCCCCCGCCAGCCATGATGGACAATTTCCAGGCCCAGCAGGAGCAGGAACAGCAGCAGCAGTAGGATGGCCTGCGTCGGAAATGCCCGTGTGGGTTGGACACTCCTGTCCGACGCTTCTGACCTTGGGTGGAGCAGCGTTTCAGTGCTGCATTTAGGAGTTCTATATCAAGGGACAGCTTTAGCCGTGCCGTGTGAAGTGGCTCGGAGTACCGCAATCACGGATCCGATAACCTTCCTGCTACATTGATCACATATCGCCATGCAGGCTCGCGGCAAACGAATTCTCGTCCTGATCGCCGGTTGGAGTTTTATCCTCCTCGGCATCGTCGGACTGTTTCTGCCGATTCTGCAAGGCCTCCTGTCCATTCTGATCGGAATCATCATTCTTTCCTCGCAGTATGCCTGGGCGCGCCGCCTCATGGCCAAAATCCGCCAGCGCGTCCCTAAAATGGCCCGCCTGGCCGACCAAGCGGCGGTCAAGGCCAAGGCGTGGCTAAAGCGACTCTCTCGGCACAGTAGCCGCCCGTCAAACTAGGCGGAGAACTCGGCTATCATCTCCTAATACTGTGAGGCAACCATGTCCCTGCAAAACCAGGCGGCTCTGGTGACCGGAGCCAGCCGCGGTATCGGAAAAGAAATTGCGCTTGAGCTGGCGCGCCGCGGATGCCACGTTGCGGTGAACTACTTCAACGATCCGCAGCCCATGGTGGACGCCACCATCGCCGAAATTCGCGCCGTCGCCAAGCAAGCCGGCGGCAGGGAAGTCCTAGTTGTCGAAGCCGACATCCGCTCCAGCGCCCAGGTCGCGGCCATGTTCGAGAAGGTCATCGCCGCCTTCGGGCGTCTCGATATCCTCGTCAACAACGCCGGAGTCCAAACCTTCAAGCCCCTGCTCGACGTGACCGAGGAAGAATGGGACCTGGTGATCGACACCAACTTGAAGGGATGCTTTCTCTGCACCCAAGAGGCTGGCCGGTACATGAAAGACCATGGCGGAGGCGCCATCGTGAACCTCGGGTCGGGATGCAACAAGCTGGCGTTTCCCCGCCTGGTTGCCTACACCGCCAGCAAAGGCGGAATTGAAATGTTCACCAAAGAGGCTGCCGTGGAGCTGGGCCCCTACAACATTCGCGTGAACTGCATCGCGCCGGGAGCGATCGAATCCGAGCGCACTCGCAAAGAAGATCCGGACTACGCCGGAACCTGGTCAGGCCTGACCCCGCAAGGCCGCGTCGGCACATTTGCCGACATCGCCCCGACCGTAGCTTTCTTAGCCAGCCCAGACGCCGCTTTCATCAGCGGCCAAACCATTGGAATTGATGGCGGACTGTTCGTGCAGGCACAATGGCCGTACAAGAAATGATCACTTGAACGGATTCCAAACCGTCAACCGCCCTTCGAGAACCTGACGGTGCTGCATGTCTTCGGAGTAGAGAATGATGCAGCCTGCCTCCAGGGCGGAGGCTGCGATGAGCGCGTCGTAGATTTCGTAGCCGTAGTTCTCAGCGATGGCCAACGCCGCGTCGTGAGTCTCGACCGTGATGGGTGCCGGGGACGGACAGAGCACACGAATGGCTTTGAGCACTTCCGTCACCTCGTTCCAGGACATGTGAATCTTGCGCCGAGCGACCGAGGCGAACTCGTTCAAGACCTGAACACTGAGGGCTCCGCCTCTGGCCAATAGAGCTTCGGCTTTCGCGCTGCGCGGGTCGTTCTGGGCCACCGCGTAGATGAGCACATTGGTGTCGAAAAAAGCTTTCGCTGGCACTCTAGCGGGCATTTAGCGGGCGTTGGCCTCGTAGCGGTCAAAGACGAACCCGGCGGGCAAAGGACGCCGCAGTTTGCGCAGGCTGGTCAGGGCTCGTTGCCGGCTGTGGTCGCGTCCAACTTCAAACGAGCGGTCCGCTGTGATACGGATCTCGACCTGATCACCCTCCTTCAACTCGAGCGCCTCTACGACCGCCGTTGGCAAACGGACGGCCAAGCTATTGCCCCATTTGGACACTTGCATAACCCTCCCATGATCTACACAAGAAAGTGTATATCCATGGTTTGGGGAAGCGCAATACGCCTGGTTCGGCGCGGTTCGCGTCCCGAGAGCAAGGGCGTCATCCGACTTTACATAATACTTGTTATCGGACACTACCAAACATGCGCCGACTAGCCGCCCTAAGACAACGGCAGAACCTTCCTCTTATAAACCGTGTTCGCCAGCGTCGCCGTGGCGATGTACCAGGCAACCAGCCCGGTGACAAAAATCTCCCACCCCGCCACGGCTGCCGGTACTTTTCCCAGGACCATGCCGTCCAGCAAAAGGAATGCCAGCAAAAGCAGCCAGAATAGGATCGAGAGGAACTTCCCCACGCCGTGCACCGCAATGCAAAAAGCGAGCGTGAACAGCGTCCACATCAGGAAGAAGCCAAGTTCCTCCGGATGACCCGCTGGGATGCCCGTCTTCGGTTGCACATATAGCAACACGAAGAGCGACCACCAAAAAGCGCCGTAGGACATGAACGCAGACCCCCCGAAGATGCTTCCTTTACGAAGGTCAACGATTCCCGCGATGAATTGCGCCGTGCCTCCGAAGCAAATGGCCAGCGCCAGTGTGGGTCCAGCGCTCCAGAATCCTACGTTATGAAGGCCGGTGGCCATTGTGGTCAAACCAAAGCCCATCAGCCCTACTACCGCCGGGTTTGCCCACCACTCTTTGACGAGACCGCTGTCTGCTAACTCTGCCATGCTGGTGTTCTCCTTAGTCAGGCTGCGCTTCGGCCAATATTCTCTGTCGAGTTGGTTTCAAAGCAGCGCAATAGTACACCTGTCGCGGTAATTCCGTGGAAAATTCACGGTGGGAGCTGAAGCCGGATGTTAGCTAAGGCTGGAAGTTAGAAGTTGCTTTTGCAGATAGATCATCTGCCCCACGTGATGATAAGCATGCCCCGCGCAGGCCAGGAACGCGCTAAAGCGGTTTTTCGATTCGCTTTCGAGTTCGCCGTAGAACGGCGCTGACCAATCGTCGTCGGTCTGCTTGGCGATGGTTGCGATCACAACGTCGATCACCTTGTCGAACTCGCGCAAGACTTCATCTTTGGGAAGCCCGGTGTTGCTGAATTCCAGCGGCCGTTGCCGGACGTATCCCGTCCCGCCAATCTGCGCTCCGATGTAGTAGTTGAGGTTCCCGGTGAGATGAAGAACCAGGTTGCCGATGCTGTTGCCGTAAGCATACGGCCGCATCCAAAGCTGTTCGGTTGATAGGGGTTCGGTCAACTCCCGCACCCGGCGGTGAATCATCCGGTAGTAATTCGCCAGGCTGGAAGCCACCACCGAAGAGTCAGCCATTAGTCCGCGCCTTGCGCGGCTTCCAGCCGTTCGCGCGAATCTTGCTCAAATGCACTGGCCGGCGTGTGCTTGCCTGGACTTGCCGCCGCCGACTTCAGGTTCTCGATTAGCTCTCCCACCGTAAACGCACGCGACGCCTTGAGTGACACCGCCAGCAGCCGCCGGGGATCATCGCCAAACGCCAAAGAATACTGGCTGCCACTAAACAACCGATCCGAGAATGCCTGAAATTCGGCCCGCAGCGCTTCCCTCGTGGACACAGTATTCGGCGCCAGCGCCCGGTCATTCACGAAAATCTCCACGTCGTGACCATTAAAGTGAAGCCTTGCATTTACTCGCCTATCCTCTTGAATCTTCTGTATTGCACTAAGTGCCGCCTGCGCCGCCTGGGTCAGCCGTTCCTCATTCGTCCCATCCAGAATCGCCTTGCGGTTGTAGCGAACGCCGAGCCGGTTATCGGTATTGTCGAGGCTGTAATCTGCTTCGTGCCCAATCAAAACTATTCCCGGCCCAGCCTGCACATGTCGATAGTCAGCAACGTCGAGCAACAGCCCGTCAAACGACTGCTGCTGAATCCAGCTATGAAAGACGGGGATCACCGGATCAAGATCAAGCCCCTGCGCATCCTTCAACAAAAGCTTTACGTTAATGTGCTGAAGTTGAATCTCCATTAAACGGTCACCAACGTTCCCAGCCGGTTGTAGCAACTGTGCGCCGCGTCGATGAAAAGCTGCGCCTCGTCCATCAGGTAGCGGCTAGATTCTGACGTGTACGGATGCCCTGCCTTACGGTGGGCGTCGAAAAGGTAATTCGCGAATTTTCCGCCCGCAAACGGATCGAAGAATTTCTGCGTGTCAAAATACCGCGCGCGGAATTCGGCCACGATCCGTTCCGGATCATTCGTCACGTCAGGATACTCAAGCTCGACCAGCGCCTTGGCCGCGTTCAACATCGCCTGATAGGCCTTCTCTCCGGCTACTTGCGCTTCTCCTGCTTCATGCGCCACTTGGGCTTCGAACAATTCCCTCTCGGCCGCCGCCAGCCCGAACTCCACCGACGACACAACTTCTCCCGCGCACTCGCCGACGCCCATATCGCCCAGCGTGTACTCGCGCGGATCGCCCCAGTCGCTGAAATACGACCGATCTCCAGCCGGAGGCTTCGTCAAATCCTCCAGCATCTTCTTCAATTCCGCCTTGCCCACGCGCTTGATGAAATCCTTGAACGTCTCGCCCGTATTCCGCTCCGCCACATAGCGGTCGGTCAGGCGCGTCACGACCTGCGGAATGCTCTTCGACGGAATCGCCACCACCGGCAGGCCGTAGGACCCGGCGTTGTGCTCCCACTCGCCGCCGAGGACAACCTGAAAGTGCGGCACGGCGTAGCCGTCGATCTTGCGGCTGACGCCGTAAAAGCCCAGATCGGCCGACGTGGTGCTGGCCGCAACTGTTGAAGCAGCCGCTGATCTTGATGTGCAGATTCTGCACTGCTTCGTCCTGCTGAAAGCTCTTCTCGCTGACACGCTTGCGGAGCTCGGCCGCGAGGCCGCGCGAAGAAGAAATCCCCAGCTTGCAAGTATCAGTGCCCGGGCAGGTCGTAACATCGACCAAAGCGCCGGCGCCGGGGTCGCCGAACCCGACGGCATTCAGCGCCGTGAACAGCTCGCGCACATCGCTCTTGCTCACCCAGCGGATCGCAAAATTCTGCTCGACCGTTGTGCGGATGGTTTCTTTGGTGAACCGCCGGACGATGTCCGCCAGCGACCGCAGTTGATTCGCCGTGATGTCGCCGAGAGGCAAAGCTACTGTGACAGTGACGTATCCCGGCTGCTGCTGCGGACGCGTGTTGTGCTTCAGCCACTTCTTGAACCTGTCCGAGTTGCCGTTAAGTTCCTCGATCGCGACCAGCGACGGCAATTCCCCGCCCGGCTTGCAGCGGCGTCTCCTCGAATTCCGCCTGCGCTTCTTTGATGTATTCCGTCCACCGCGGATCGAACGGCAGAATCTTGCGCTCTTCCAGCACCAGCTCGCTGAACTTCTCAATCCCCAAATCTTGAATCAGAAATTTAATTCGCGCCCGGTTGCGGTTCTTCTTTTCGCCGAGCCGCGCGAACACTCGCGCAATCGCCTGCGTCAGCGGCAGCAATTCTTCCGGCGGCACAAACGGATCAAACAACTTTGCCTGATACGGCACCGCGCCCAGCCCGCCGCCGACGTACATTTCGAAACCGAGCTCTTCCGTTCCATCGCCCTGTCGTCAGCGGTTGTGCGCTTGGTCGCGATCAAGCCGAGGTCGTGCAGGCTGGTCAGTCCGCAGGCATGCTGCGCGCAGCCACTGAACGCCGGCTTGAACTTGCGGCCGAAATTCTGGCAATCCGGATGGCCCAGCAAAAACTTCGCCAGCGCGTGCGAATACGGGGTCACGTCGAACGCCTCGTCCTGGCAAACCCCGGCATACGGGCAAGCCGTCACGTTGCGCACGGAATTTCCGCAAGCCTCGCGCGTGGTGATGCTGGCCGCGGCCAGCCGCCGCATTAATGCCGGCGTGTCGTCGATGTTGATGTAATGCAGCTGAAAATCCTGGCGGGTGGTGACGTGGGCAATGCCGTCGGAATATTCCTCGGCCAGTTCGGCCATGACTTCAAGCTGCGCGGCATTCATTCCGCCGCCGGGAATCTTGATGCGCTGCATCCCCGGCGCGTCCCACATCGTCATTGGGCCTTTGGTCAGGTCGCCGGAGGGAAAGTTCAGGCGCTGGACTTTTTGGCCGTCGCTACGCTGGCCGTTGTCGTAGCGCTGGCCGTAGGCGCCGCGGCGCAGGCGGGTCTCGGCGAAAAGACGCTCGTCCAACTTGCCCTGCTTGCGCAGGGCGATGTCGGTTTCAAAGGCGTCAATTTCGCGGGACAGAGGCTCCGCGACTGCGCCCAGCGAGTTTTTCTTTCCAAAGTGAGTTTGAAGCTTTCATAATTCAGCTTTTAGCCATCAGCTCTTAGCTTCTAGCCAAACCTGACCCGCTCTAGCTAAAGGCTAAGAGCTAACAGCTAAGAGCTTCTTTCCAAAAACCAAAACCCACCAACCAATCTTTCTGGCGGTGGGCGTGAGCTTTAAGAATTCGATTAAAACGTTAGCTCGGCACCCCATCTCCAGAAGAGACACGACATGTACAACAACAGCACATAGCCATCTTCTGGACACAGGTATGAAGCATTGCCTAATTAGTATCTACCACGGGGCGTGATGGCGCAATTCATATTTTCGATAGGCGTGTTTTGAAAACCAGATTGGATAGCGACAGGCTTTCCCGTGCGAGCTATTGCGGGTTTACCGGGGGAGGATGAGATCCAAAGCGATGAGTTCCAAAGCATTGATCCCAAAGCCCTTAAAATTCCCCGGCAAAGGACGCCCAACCCCGGCGCATCTAACCACATGCGCCCTCACAATCCAAGCACAAGGAGGAAGACAATGCGAACTATTGCCCGAGTTGTCCCCTACATTAGGTGCTTCATGTTTGCGCTCATGGTGATGCTGGCGCTGTACCTGCCCGCATCATCGGCCGCACAATTCTCCGCGGGCGTGGTCGTTTCATTCGCCCCGCCCGATCTTCCTGTGTACGAACAACCGGTCATCCCCGGCGAAGGCTACATTTGGACGCCTGGGTACTGGGCTTGGGACCCTAACATCGGCGACTATTTCTGGGTACCCGGAACGTGGGTGTTGGCCCCGCAAGTCGGTTACCTCTGGACTCCCGGGTACTGGGCCTGGGGCGGGAACGGCTTTGTTTTCTATGAGGGATTCTGGGGGCCGACGGTCGGCTTCTACGGCGGAGTCAACTACGGTTACGGATATTTCGGCCACGGCTACCAAGGCGGCCGCTGGGAGGGTGACCGCTTTTACTACAACCGCTCCGTCAATAACGTGAACGTCACCAACATTCACAACGTGTACAACGCGACGATCAACGAACGCGAGACGACGCGGGTCAGTTACAACGGCGGCGAAGGCGGAATCAACGTTCGCCCCACACCCGAACAAGAAGCTGCCGCACGTGCCCGCCGCATTCCGCCTGGTCCCGCACAGCGGCAGCACGCGGAAGTCGCACGTGCCAATCCTGATCTGCGCGCTTCCGCGAACCACGGCAAGCCGCCAATCGCAGCCACGCCCCGGCCGGGAGCATTCAACGAACACGGAGCCGTCCCCGCGCGCGAAGCTGGGGCCGTCCACAACGCTGGCGGAAACGAACAAATAACTCCGGTCATGCCAACGCGGTCCATCCCAATGACCTTCCGCCGACGGAACACCCCGCTCCTCCCAACACCGGGAACCCCAAGCAGGACCAGAAATATCAGCAGCAGCAGCAAAAACTAGAAGCGCAGCAAGAAAGAGACCGGCAAAAACTTCAACAGCAGCAAGAGAAACAACACCAGCAATTGCAAAAACAAAACGCGGATGAGGCGCGCAAGCAGCAAGTTGAGCAGCAGCACCAGCAACAGACACAGCAGATGGAGCAAAAGCACGCCGAGCAGCAGCAGCGGATGCAGCAAAAACAGCCGCCGCCGGCTGCTCCGCCGAAAGACAAGCAGCCGAAAGATAATCAGTCGAAGGACAAGCAGCCACATTAATCGGGCATAGCCCGGCGTGGGCGCGGCCCGCGGCTAACGTCGGGCCTCGCCCTCCGCCTTCGGCTGTCCGGCGGAGCGGAGCTCTGCGATTTGTATGTAGATTGGGCAGGATGAGACTCAGAGTGATGGGAGCTCCTGAGGAAGAAACCTTGGCGAGCAAGCTCGCCAGGACAGCCGAAGTCCACATTGTCAGGCTTGACTTCCTGCCCGCGGCAGCGCAACATCCTCGATCATGAAACTTGCGCTGGCTCGACTGCTCTTCTTTGATCGCGACGGCTTCCCTCTTCTTTCTTACGCTCGCTTCACGCCGCACAAACTCCGGCGGCTAAAGAAATCAAGCGGCCGGCGATTGTCGGGGTCTCGCATATTGGGTTGAATGTGGCCGACCTGGAGGCGACGCGCGCGTTTTATACGGACGATGCTGGGGTTTGACGAGGCGTATGGGCAGAACAATCCTGATGGCAGCGTGAAGTTTACGGACTTCAAGGTGAACGATCATCAGTATGTGCAGATTTTTCCGGGGCTGGCGTCAGCCGACGGCTGACCGGCTGAATCATATTTGCTTTGAGACGACCGACGCCGAGCAACTGCGCGCGTACCTGGCGAGCAAGGGCGTGGAGGGAGTGCCGGCGAAAGTGGGCGAGATGGGGGGCGGGAATTTGGGGTTTGAGGTGCACGATCCGGATGGGCATTTGGTGGAGTTTGTGGAGTACCGGCCGGGCGGGTGGGAGATGAAAGATGCGGGCAAGCATCTGGGGGCGCGGCGGATTTCGGAGCGGATCATTCATGTGGGGGTGACGGTGAAAGATCGCGCGGCGGCGGACCATTTTTATCGCGACATTCTGGGATTCAAGCTGCAGTGGTACGGCGGAATGAAAGACGACGTGACGGATTGGGTGGCGATGCGGGTGCCGGATGGGACAGACTGGCTGGAATATATGTTGAACGTGCATGATCCGAGTCCGCGGACGCTGGGGGTGATGCATCATTTTTCGTTGGGGACGCCGAGCGTGAAGGATTCGTATCAGGAAGTGTTGAAGCGGGGGATGAAGGATGTGGAGCCTCCGAAGATTGGGCGGGATGGGAAGTGGCAGCTGAATTTGTATGATCCGGATTTGACGCGGGTGGAGTTGATGGAGCCGACGCCGGTGGAGAAGCCGTGCTGCTCGGAGATTATGTTGAAGTAGGCCCGCGCTCAAACCCACCGGCCCTGCGGGCCGGGGACAGGTGGGGGCACCTGTCCCTACACGACCCAGGTGTGGCCAGCGCTAAAGTGTGCAAAGCTTTTCATCTTCTGCAAAATTTCCCGACATTTCGCTTGACCGCGGGAATTTGCTTCGATTTAATCGCCTCGATTTAGTTTTTGCGAGGTGGTTATGAAAAATCCGTTCAGCAAGATCGCATGGAAATTCTGGATAGTAGCCAGTCTGGTCGCAATGGCCAGCGTTTCATTTGTGGCGGGGCAGGTGCCGCTGATGCAGCGCAAGGCGTCGCTGCTGCAGTGGTATCGAAAAGATTTCGCAGTGGGGAATGCCCCGACCGGGTTGGCGTTTGATGGCGAGAACATCTGGGTCACGAACAACCAAGGCGGCACGGTGACCAAGATGCGTGCGCGCGATGGCGTGATCATCGGCACGTTCCCGGTGGGAGCAGGGCCGGCGTCGATTGTGTTTGATAGCGAACATATGTGGGTAGGGAATGCCAGCGCCAACACCGTCACCGAACTGCGCGCCAGCAACGGCGCTACTTTGGGCACGTTTGGGGTGGGGCACAATCCTATTGGCCTGATGTTTGATGGATCGAATATCTGGGTCGCAAACGAATTTGACGGTACAGTCACCAAATTGAAGGCCAGCAACGGCGCGACTCTGGGCGTATTTCACGTTGGAGTCGATCCCAGCGGCATTGCCTTTGACGGGGCCAATGTCTGGGTGGCGAACCAGGGGGCCTCAGTGACGGAACTGAGAGCCAGCGACGGGGCAACTCTGGGGACGGTCCCGGTACTTTCTGGGGCCGACACCATCGCCTTCGACGGCGCCAATGTGTGGACGGTGGCTTGCGGCGCGAATACGACCACCAAGATACGGGTCAGCGACGGCGCGATTCTGGGAACATTTCCCGTGGGGTCCTGCCCGGGGCCGATTGCCTTCGACGGCAGCAACATTTGGATTGCGAGCTTTGCGAACAGCCCCAGCCCCACGCTTACCAAACTGCGCCCGAGCGACGGAGCCATATTGGAAACGTATTTCGGAGGGGGATTCGGGCCCGAGGGCATTGTGTTCGACGGCGCCAGCATTTGGGTGACGAGTCCTTTTGGTGAAAGCGTATCGAAGTTCTGAGGTAGCTGTAGACGTGCGAGAGTGCGACTACGTTTGAGCGACCGCTCTCACACCAGAACGATTCGTGGGTGAAACAGAGTCCCGGCGACGCGGGTGGCGATGGCGATCAGGTCGCGCTGTCCGGAGAAGACTTTGACTTCGCGGGCGCGAGAAAACTCGGCAAGATTCACCGGCATGCCGTGGCGGATTTTGGCGGCGACATCTTCGGCGGCGGTGACCGAGGGGAGCGATGGGGAGCAGCGTTGCGGGGATGGACAAAGATCTCTTCTAGGCGAGCTTCTGCGTTCGTTACCTCGCCAGCGGCCGCTTCCCTGCCCTGAGCGGCCTGCTCCACTTCTGCGAGCGTGTGGGCGTCGCCTATCTGAAACTCGGCGACCGAAGTGCGTCGAAGAGATTCGAGGTGGGCGCCGCAGCCGGCGAGCTGTCCCATTTCGTGGGCGATGGAACGCAAATAGGTGCCGGAAGCGACCTGGGCGGCGAAGTGGGCGCGGGAATTCTCGAGCTTCGAAATATCGAACTGCTTGACTCTCGACTTCGACCGGCGCCAGCGAAACTTCTTTCTTTTTGCGCGCGAGTTTGTAGGCGGGGACGCCGTTGATCTTTCTTGGCGGAAAACGGCGGCGGGGTTTGCTGAATCTTGCCGAGAAACTTTCCTGCCAGCGTCACGAACTTGTTCCAGAGTTAGCGACGGCTCCTGCTTCTCTCCGACCGGCTCGCCTTCGGCGTCGTAGGTGTCCGTGGCGAAGCCGAAGCGGATGACGCCTTCGTAAGTCTTCTCCGCGCCGAGATAAAACTGCGCCAGGCGCGTCATGTTTCCCAACACGAGCGGCAGCACGCCCGTGGCCAGCGGATCGAGTGTGCCGAGGTGTCCGACCGCTTTCTGGCCGAGAATGCGGCGCACCCGCGCGACCACGTCGTGCGAGGTGAAGCCCGAGGGCTTGTCGATGATGAGGACGCCATTCATGGGGATTGAATCATTTAGCGATTGAGGGATTGAATCATTGACGGATCGCGAGCGATTTGCCGATGAATCATTTGGATCATTGTAGAATGACGGGTCGGCAGGACTGTTTACGGGTTGAATGATTCAATGACTCAATCCTCAATGATTCAATTCCCATGATCCCTATCCGCGACGACCAGCCCAGCGTTCAGCACGCCGTTCGTGAATTATTTCATCATTGCGCTGAACGTGATCGTGTTTCTGTTTGAGCAGTCGATCGAGTATCAGAATCCGCGTGCGATATCGTGGCGCTGATGTATGCATTCGGAGTTGTGCCGCGCCACATCACGCATGCGCTCGCGGGAGCGGGACACTTCAGCCTAGCGGGAGCGTTTCTTCCTATTCTAACTTCCATGTTTCTGCACGCCGGATGGCTGCATGTCATCGGCAATATGTGGTTTTTGTGGATCTTTGGGGACAACGTTGAAGACTATCTGGGGCATTTTCAGTATCTGCTTTTCTATCTGTATCTGCGGATTTGCCGCCGCGGTGACTCACATTCTGCTGAATGCTGGATCGAACTCTGCCGACGGTCGGGGCGAGCGGGGCGATCTCGGGAGTGATGGGCGCGTATTTGCTGCTTTATCCGCGGGCCAAGGTGCAGACGCTGGTGGTGCTGATCGTCTTCATTTCTTTCTGGTGGCTGCCGGCGTGGTTGTTTCTTGGCTACTGGTTCGCGCTGCAACTTCTGAGCGGAGCGCAAACTGTGGGTCAGACCGGCCAGGAAACCGGCGGCGTCGCGGTGTGGGCGCACGTGGGAGGATTTGTCGCGGGACTAATTCTGGTCAAAGTTCTTTCCGCGGCGGGAGAGACGGCCGCGGTATGCAAGCTGGTAAGGCAGTGGGTGTTGGTTTCAGACTGAGGTCCGGTCATTCCGTGGCGGCAATACTGTCATCTCAGCAGCCAGATCAATGGCATGAGACCTGCCAACGCGAGGCTTGCCAGCAAAGAAAGACTTTGCGAACCAGTCTTTCGATCTGAGAAGCAAAACGCGTAGAAACCCTTGGCGACGTTATTGCTGGCCGCCGCCACAACAATTCCCGCAGCGCCCACAATTGCAGGAACGTCACGCTCGGCGGACTGAGCGATTCCCAGGATGAAGGGATCGACATCGGCGAGTCCCATGATTCCGTCCAGAGCATATACACCCTTATGCCCCAGGTAAACGATCGCTAAGTGGGTCACCACCACCATGGCGACAAAGATGGCAGCAAAGAGGAAGGCCGCGCGGAGCTCAAGAGGATTTCCAGGCTCAAGCTTGCGGTCGTTTTTCTGGGAAGAGGGATCGGCGATGCGTGACCACAACCATCCAGCCAGTACGGCTGAGCTGGCCAGGAGAACAAAGGGAGGGCCTAGCAACCGAAGCAGGGCATGATTGAATAGCGCCAGCAACAGGGCAAGCCGGAGATACATCATTCCGGAGGCCATTAGAGTTCCCCCGGAAAATAGATGGGGTTGCTGTTCTGTTTTCGATCGCCTTGCCAAGGCAATGGTGGTTACGGTGGAGGAATATGCCCCGCCGAGTAGCGCGGAAAGTAGAACGCCGTTTCTTCCCTGCGTCACCTTAAGCAACAAGTAGCTGCTGTATGAGACAGTGCTTACCGCCACCACGACCACCCAGGTTTTAAAGGGATTGATCTGGAATTGGGTAAACGCCGCGCGCGGCAGAACTGGAAGGATAACGGCTGCGAGCAGCAGAAACTTAGTGAAGGTGAAGATCTCCTCGGGCGGAACTCGCTGCGTCAAGCCCTCCAATGTGGTTTTGAGGACCAGGAGGAACATGCTGATGACGGTGATCGTGGTCGCAATCCAGAGTTGATCGTGGTAAACCAGCGCCCCCAGCAAATAGGTGCCTAGAGCGGAAACCTCTGTGGTGACGCCCGAACTGTTCTCGGTGGAAAGCTTGTGGGTATAGGAGACCACCAGAAGCGCCCCAACCACGGCAGAGCCCACAGCCACCACCATCAACTGGCCGCCCGCGAGCAGCGCCATTACATAGCCGATGAGTCCAATCAGGGGGAATTTCAGGAGAATTCGCCGACTACTGGCTGCTTCATCGGCACCCGGGAGGAAATTCTTAGTCCAAGGCCAAGGCAGAAATATTACGAAAGGTCTGGCTTCGCCGAAGCAATGGGATCGTGCTTGGAGGCTGCTACCTGCGCCGGCGACTCCCATCGTCAACGGTTGTGACCGGGCGTTGTCATGCATTCACGCTCAGTGGGGCCCATGAAGGGCTGACAAACTGCTGCTTAGAACCTGTTGACGGGGCCAAGAGTGAAGAGGCTGTGGCGCTGGTGATGGAGGATGTGTATTCCAGCGCCTACTTCCAGTTCATCCTGCCCCCGCTTGAAACCTCGGCCCGTTCTCTCGCATCGAGGTATATCCCTACTTCATCGTGACTGGGTCCGCCGTTCCATCCGACCACCAACCCGCGGGGACCATGAATACGTTAATTGGTTCGGGAGCGCCGCTGAACTGTGGATTCAGCATGACGGGAGAGTGGGACAGATCTGCTCCCCAAACGGAGCCATCCATGAGTGGCGTGTAAAACATCAGGTGAGCCATCCAGTTGTGGTGGTCACCATCGTCCGTAAGGTACTGTTCCTTCGACATCATGTAGGACATGGCTCCAGGTTCCAGAGGGGGCAGTTCTTGCTTTATGAATCTCTTGATGCCGTCGATGATCTGAGCTTTGGATTGACCGGCCAGCACCATCTCCGTTCTTTTGTAGGTCATCGGCAGGATGGAGCGGGCCGCCGGCGGATTGAAGCAGATCGGGCCTCGAAGCTTGGGGTTCCAAAAATTAACAGCGAGTTCACCCTCGAATGGGCCCATCCACCCTCGCTCCACGAGGCATACGAAACCGTTCTTGCCTTCGACGGCAGTTTCGTAGCCATGCGGCCCAAGAACCAGGACCTTTGCATCGTGGGATATGGAGTCTGGAGCCGCACTTCGTGCCAAGGCTATTTCGGCATTTCGATCCGGCATCAGGTACTCGTTAAGCGCGGCCATGCTCAGATACTGGGTTTTGGCTTGTGCTTGCATCTGCGAGCTCACGCCCAGTGCGATAACCAACACGGAGCTTGTTAATCCGATTTTCTTGAATGTCCTTTGACCCATTCATTTCCCCTTTCAGAGCAGATTTGTGGGCGATCCGGCTCTCATGATGCGGCCATTCCGCTTGCGAACAGTATTCACATTTAACTTGCGACTTGCAAGTAAGTATTGAACAATAGATTTAAAGATGACCCGAAAGAAGGCAGGCCCAAAGCCGCGGTCAGGATGCCCACTGAACGCTTCGGTGGAAATGCTGGGCGACCGCTGGTCATTGCTCATCATTCGCGACATGATGCTGAAGGGCGCCCGCACCTACAAAACATTTCTGGAATGTTATGAGGGGATTGCAACGAATATCCTGGCCGACCGCCTGCGAAAGCTCGCCGCCTACGGAATCATCGCCGCGAAACCGGACCCGTCCGATGGCCGCAAGGTAATTTACTTGCTCACCAAGAAAGGCATCGACCTGGCGCCAGTTCTTACGGAGATGGTGCTCTGGGCCGCCGCGCACGAAGATACCGGCAATCAGGCGCTGGTAAGGCAAATGCGCGCGGATAAAGAAACATTTCTGGCTGGGGTGCGGCAACGCTGGGCTGCCGGGTAACAAATTACGCCTTCCCGCGCGCAGTGCTCCAGGAGCCTCCGGGCCGCTGAAGCGCTACGATGCCCGTTCCTGTTTGACGGGATGCAGCCGAGAGCGGTGCTTTTCCTTCATTTGTTCTGTCGAAACAACTCTGCGGCCAAGGTCTGCGAGTTGAATAAGCTCCTGCTGGATGGCTTGCAAGCGTTCATTCCTGTGTTGGTGAGCGGCTTGAACATCTGCGCCGTTGCTGCCGTCACGCCGAAACTGAGCGTTTAGCTCCTGAATGGCGGCGATCTCCTCGCGCAGACGCGCAATCTTGTCGCGAAGAACCCCAAGATGATCCATGACATCAGAATAGCTTATCTGGACAACTTCGGCACGGATTGCGACAACCCGATACCCGCTGGCCACTCCTTCTATAATGGCCCGGTGACTTCTTCTACCGCCAGACAACTTGCCTCGGCTGACTTTCCTACGCGCTGGGGGCGGTTTCGCATACATGGATTTCGGCTGGAGCCTGCTGACGGGGCGAAGCCGGAAGAGGCTGTGGCGCTGGTGATGGGGGACGTGCGTTCCTCTCCTGCCCTGGTGCGGATTCATTCGCAGTGCCTGACGGGCGACGTTTTCGGATCTTTACGGTGCGATTGCCGGCAGCAGTTGGAGTTGGCGCTGGCTCTGATCGCGAGCGAGGGCGCGGGGATCCTGATTTATGAACAACAGGAAGGGCGCGGGATTGGGCTGATGCCGAAGTTGCAGGCTTACGAATTGCAGGATTCGGGGCTAGATACGGTGGAGGCCAACGAGCGGCTGGGGTTTAAGGCGGACCATCGTGAGTTTGCGCTGCCGGCGGAGATATTGAAATCGCTGGGCGTGGCGAAAGTGCGGTTGCTTTCGAATAATCCGGATAAGGTTGCGGCGCTGGAGCGGGCGGGGATTGAAGTAGTGGAGCGGGTGCCTTGTGAGGTGACAGCCAGTCCTCATGCGCAGGAGTATTTGAGGACCAAGCGGGAGAAGATGGGGCATTTGTTGCGCGAGGAGTGATTTAGCCTCCGGGCAGCGGGGTGGGGCAGGTGAGGGCACCTGCCCTTACACAGGCAGTTTCATTGATTGTCCCGCAGACGCCGTGTTTCGCGACTCGCTCTAGTGCCGGTCGTGGTCGCGGTCCCGGTCGTGCTCGTTCTCGTAGCGAATCCCGGCCTGGATCTCGCCCATGGCCTGATTAATTAGCTGCATAGCATTCGCGCGGTGGCCGCCTTTGTCGGAACTGGCTGCTTGCAGGCTCTGCTGGGCTGCGCGGAGGTGCTGCATGGCAGCGTCCATGTTGGGTTGGTCAATGCGCTGTTCACCGCCTCCACGATGGCCTTCCCATCCCCCATTCCACTGTTCATTGCCCCAGTCGCCACGGCCCCAGCCGCGGAACTGCGCTCCATCCACCGTGCTGCCCTCGCGATACTCAAACATGCGTTCCTGCCCATCCGGGCCGCGGGCATAAATGCGGAGAAACTTGATGCGGCCGTGGTCGGGATCAATGCCGAAGGTGCTGTTACCCATGCGAAACCGGCGGTCCTGGCGGGCGATTTGCTTTAGCTGATTGGTGACATCCACGTGGTGCTCGGCGGTGCCGTATTGCGCGCTCAGGATGAGGTATGCGCCTTCATCCTGCGCGGCGAGCGTCACCGAGAGGAAGGCCACGGCCAGAGCCACAGCGAGAGTAAGACGGAGCTTGGACATGAAAGTCTCCTGGTTGCGAAAGATTGGTTGCGAAATTGGTTGTGCAAGCGAACGGGGGAATCATACGACTGCGGCGCCTCCGGGAACAAGAGCACGGTGGGACTACGCCGTCAAGATTGACGGCAGACCACGCGGAGCGCGGGAATCGCATCCATAAGCCGGGGGTGGAACCATGATGCGGAAACTGAATATTGGTGGGGGCGCGGAAAGCGAACGAAAATCGGCGGGACAGAGACAGAGATGGAGATGGTTAGTCTGGATGGTGGCGGCGATGGTGCTGGCAGGCGGCGTGCTCACGCTGGCCCAGGGAGGAAAATCCCCGAGCGGCAAAGTGAACGAGGCGGCCGCGGCCCGCGGAAAATATATTGTGGAAGGAGTGGCGCGATGCACGCAGTGCCACACGCCGCTTGACAGCGAAGGAAATCCTGACCGCGCGCAGTGGCTGCAAGGCGCGCCCATTCGGTGGGTTCCGGCGGCGCCGGATTCGAACTGGCCGCTGCAGGCGCCGCGGATTGGAGGCGTCCCCTTGCCGGCGAGCGATGAAGACATGGCAAAGCTGCTGATGACCGGGGTGTGGACGACAGGCGATCACCTGCGCGCTCCCATGCCGCAGTTCCGCATGGACCGCGAGGATGCGGAGGCGGTGGTTGCGTATTTGAAGTCGTTGAGCCAACAGCGGTGAGCGCCGTACGCTTCTGCGAAGTACCTCAGGGCCTGAAGGCCCGTTTCCCCGACCTTTATGCAGGCCTGAAAGGCCTGCTCCACCCGTGTAGAAGAGAGGTTGCGGTGTGGAAGATCGCTACCTGTACAACTCCATCACCGCTCTTTTGGTAAACACTCGAATCATTTCGCGGCGGTATTCGGGAGTCAGGGCCGACGTGGTTAGCGGCTTGGCGCATGCGAGCAGCTTGTTCGGCGATGGCTTCGGCGGCGGCTTCGTTCAGGTTGCCATTGAGAAGTGAATCAATTCCTTTGATCAGCACTGGCGCGGGATTGACGGCAGTGATGCCGATGCGGAGGTCTTCCACGTGGCCGTTGGATTTCTTCATGACGACCGCGACTCCGGCGAGTGGGTAGTCGATGGAGCCGCGGATGCGGAGTTTGCGATAGGTGCCGCGATATCCGGCGGTGGCGCTCGGGAGGAAGATCCGCGTCAGGAGTTCGTTCGGTTGCAGGCGGCGGTGGATTGCGCCGTCGCCGGTGTAGAAATCGTGCAGCGGAATTCTTCGCGGCTCCAGCGGGGCCGACGATTTCGATTTCGGCGTCGAGGCAGAGCAGCGCGGGAGGCGTGTCGGCGGAAAATGCGGCCCAGCATTTTGTTCCGCCGGGCGCGACGTGGCAGAGGTCGCCGTCTTTCTTGATGCAGAAGCCGCAGGACTTTCTCCACGCCAGCGACTGGTTGTACCAGAGGCAGCGAGTGTCGAGGCAGATGTTGCCGCCGATTGTGCCCATGTTGCGAAGGAGCGGGCGAGGCGACGGTCTTCGCGGCTTCGGTCAGGACGGGATAGTTTTTCTTCAGGATGGGTGAATGTTCGATTTCGGCGAGCGTGGTCAGGGCGCCGATTTCAATTCCCTGCCCGGTTTCGCGGATGCCTTTCAGTTCGGGGATGCGGCGGATGTCGAGGACGTGCTCTGGTTCGAAAAGCTTTTGGCGCATGGAGGGGAGGAGGTCGGTGCCTCCGGCTAGGATACGTGTGGCGCGGGCGCCCTCGCCCGCGTGCTCGCGCAGGAATGCGATGGCGTCGGGGAGAGTGCGCGGGTTCGCGAGTTGGAAGTCGGGGAGACTCATGCGAAAGGCTTTACCACAGAGGACACAGAGTTACACAGAGGCAAGACGTAATTCCTCTGTGTAATCCTCTGTGTCCTCTGTGGTTAAAGGTTTTCATTCGGCCCGCACCAAATCTGCCGGATGTCTTTCCGGTCCTTTTCCTTTGAAACGTAGCGCGCCGCCGTGCTCGCGGAAATGTGCGGGCGTTCGTCGGATCAACGCCTTCGGTTAAATTCAGACGTCTTCGCATTTTTCTTTGCGCGCAGTGCGGCCAGCACGCGCTCGGGTGTGAACGGGCGACTCGTGCAGGCGGATTCCTACGGCGTCGTAGATTGCGTTCGCGATTGCGGGAATCGTCGCGGCCAGCGAGCCTTCGCTGCATTCCTTGGCGCCGAACGGGCCTTCGGGGTCGATGCTTTCGACGATGATTGGCTCGACCTCGGGCGATTCGACGGACGACGGGCTGCGGTATTCGAGCAGGCCGGGGTTCATCAACAGGCCGTCTTTCCAGATCATTTCTTCGGTCAGGGCCTGGCCCATGCCCATCCAGACCGAGCCGATGATTTGGCCTTCGACGGAGACGGGGTTGAGGGCGCGTCCGCAATCGTGCGCGGCCCAGACTTTGTGGACGGTGACTTCGCCGGTGTCTTCGTCCACGGTGACTTCGGCGACTTGCGCGGAGTAGGAATACGCTGGCGAAGGGCCGACGCCTGCGCCTTTATGTTTGCCGCCGCGGGCTTCGGGAGGCGGGGCGTAGGATCCGGTGCCGGTGAGGGCGCCGTGGAAATCGATGGCGGCGACTACGGCTTCTTCGAAGGATAGGGAGTCTTTGGGGCCTTCGTCTTTGCGTTTTTGTTGGAGGGATCCGCGGAGGATTTGATTTTCGACACGGCCGGAAAGGGTGGGTGCAAGGCTCACGTGGGTTGTGGTGGCTACGGCGGGTGTGCTTCCCTCTCGGTCCGTGGTGAGGCAGGTGGGGGCATCCTTCGACAAGCTCAGGACAGGCTCTGCCTCTACACGAGAAGTTCGGGAAATGGTGTCGAGGGCGAAGACGAGATCAGCGGGGTCGCAATTCATCTTTTTCGCGGCGGCTGCGGCGATTTGCTTTTTTACTTCCTGGGCGGCGCGAAGGGTGGCGTTGCCGGCCATGAAGGTTACGCGGCTGGAATACGACCCGATGTCGATGGGGGTGAGATCAGTGTCGGCGGCGATGACTCTTACTCGGGCTAGCGAACATCCCAGAACTTCGGCCGCGATTTGGGCGGTCATGGTGTCGGAGCCCTGGCCGATTTCAGAAGCTCCGGTATAGACGACGACTCCGCCGTCACGGTCGATCTTGATGTTGACAGTCGAGTGCGGCATGTCGGAACGGATGATGGAATTGGCTGCGCCGCTCACGTAGTGGCTGCATGCGATGCCAAGGCCGCTGCCACGCGGCATTTTGCCTTTGCGATCGCTCCATCCCGAGCGCGCGACTACTTTCTCGATGCATTCAGGCAGGCCGTAGCTTTGCACACGTAGGCCGTTCACCGTCACGCACGGCGGCTGCAACAGATTTCGGCGGCGAATCTCGGCGGGATCCATCTTTATCTTTAGGGCGAGTTCGTCCAACTGCGATTCGAATGCAAAGCGCACGTTCACCGTGCCGTGGCCGCGCATGGCTCCGCAGGCGGGCTTGTTGGTGAGGACGCGGTAGCCGTCGTACTGAATGTTGGGGATGTCGTAGAGAGCGCCGAGCAGCGCGCCGGAATAAAGAATGGTGACGACGCCGTAGGAGCAGTAGCCGCCGCCGTCCTGGACGACGCGGGCTTTGACGGCGGTGATGCGACCGTCGTTGGTGACGCCGGTTTTGAGGTCGATGATGGTGCGCGGGCGTCCGCGATGCGCCCAGAAAACTTCTTCGCGGGTGTAGGTGATCTTTACCGGAGATTTGGCTTTGCGCGCGGCGATGGCGGCGATGATTTCGAGCGGGATGACTTCGCTCTTGCCGCCGAAGCCTCCGCCGACCAGCGGCTTGATGACGCGGATTTGCGACATCGGCATTTCGAGGACGAGCGAAAGTTTGTGTTGCAAGTAATACGGCACCTGGGTTGACGACCAGACAGTGAGGCGGCCGAGTTGTCCGGTTTGCGAATCGAGTTCGAATGACGCCAGCGTCGAGTGCGGCTCCATGGCGGCGTGCGTGACTTCGTTGGCGATGAAGCGGGCCTCGGCGATGTGGTCGGCGGCGGCGAATCCGTGGTCGGGATCGCCGAAGACGTGGTGATAATCCTTTTCGAGGTTGTGCGGCTTGTTGTCGTGGATGAGGTCGCGCTCGGCCTTCATCGATTCTTCGGGATCGAAGTATGCAGGCAGGATTTCGTATTCAACGTCGATGAGTTCGAGGGCTTTCTCGGCGGTCGATTCGTCAATGGCAGCGACGCAGGCTACGTTGTCGCCGACGTAGCGGACTTTGTCGAGAGCGAGGGCGTGTTCATCGTGGCCGACGGGGAGAATACCGTAGGGATTGGGCGCGTCTTTGCCGGTGATGACAGCGATGACGCCCTCGAGTTGCTCGGCTCGGGTCGAGTCAATGTGCTTGATGCGGGCGTGGGGATGCGGCGAATGTAGGATTTTTCCGATGAGCATCCCAGGGACGCTGAGGTCGTCGGTATATTTTCCGGCGCCGGTGGTCTTGCCCGCGGCGTCGATCATGGCGATGGGGCGGCCGATGATGGAGAAGGTGGTCATGAAAACCGTCGTTGGTCGTTCGTCGTTGGTCGTCGGCCGACCGAGCCAAGCTTCTGCAGCATCTCAAGCGCTACGGGGTGATCGTTGTCTATATTCGCTCGTTGGAATAGCTGTCTGGCCGTCGCGACAGATTGCTTCACGCCTTTGCCTTCGCAATACGCAATTCCGAGATAAAAGAAGGCGTTGTCTCGCCCAGCCTCAGAGATGTCCTTGCCTCTGGTTGCTCTTCTGAAACATCGGACAGCCGCAACAGGATCTTTCTCGACGCCCTTACCCCAGTAGTAATGAACTCCCAACTGAATGAGGGCTTCATCGTCGCCGGATTCGACACTTTCGCGAAACCAGTGAACGGCCTTTCGGAAGTTGCCGTTGTCCCGGTACGTTATCGCGATATTAGCGGCTGACATTATCAAACCCGCGTTGAAGGCTTTTCGGAACCAGAAAAGCGCCTCCTCTGCATTCTTGTTAGCGGCATTTCTGGCGGAGAGTAGGACGCCCATGTTATTTTGCGCCCACGCAAATCCATGCTCCGCTGATTTCCGGAACCACTTGGCAGCATTCCTAGACGAGCGTAACGCCAGAATTCTTCCCTTCTTGTCTACCGCGCCATCGCCGTATCTATCCCCGACCTCCCACTCGGCTTCGGGGTCACCTTGCTTCGCCTGGTTCAGTAAGGTCTGCCATTCGGAGCGCGTCATCGTGTAGCCATACCGCGGAATGAAGTCTCGTCGTGGCAATTCCCAAGGCGATTTAACATCAAACACGTTGCGGCCTCTTTTCACTTAATTACAACCCATTTTGAAGTTAGGTTCACTTTGCCGCCGCCATTCCCTTCTGCTCGGCTTCAATCGCCGCCTTGATCGCTTCGTACATCTGGCTGTAGCCGGTGCAGCGGCAGAGATTGCTGCTTAGCGCCGCGCGGACTTCTTCTTCTGTCGGATTCGGATTTGTGGCCAGCAGATGTTTGACCGTCATCATGAAGCCGGGGGTGCAGAAGCCGCACTGGGCGCCTCCCCAGTCGCCGTAGGCTTTTTGGATTGCGGCGAGGGCGCCGTGCTCGCTCACGCCTTCGACGGTGGTGATCTCCTGGCCTTCGCAACTAGCGGCGAGCATGGTGCAGGAGAGCATGGGAGTGCCGTCAACCAGAACGGTGCAGGCGCCGCAGGAGGAGTCGTCGCATCCGCGCTTGGAGCCGGTGAGGTCGAGGTCCAGTCGCAGCGCGTCGAGCAGGAGTCGATTCGGCTCGATGGCGATCTCGTAAGAGCGAGAGTTGACGCGGAGTTGGAGTAGCTGCTTTTTCATGAGACTCAGCTTCTAGCTACTAGCAGCTAGCTTCTAGCAAACAGAGCCTGGTTGCTAGAAGCTAGAAGCTAGGAGCTAGCAGCTTCCTCAATACATCGGCACCTTTCCATCCACTCTACGCGACCAGGCATCGATGCCTCCGGCCATGGATTGCGCTTTCTCGAATCCCTGCTGGCGGAGCCATGCGGTTACGTTCATGGAACGGACGCCGTGGTGGCAATACACAATGATATGCGCTTCGGGGTCGAGTTCCTGATGGGCGCGGCCGGGGACGTCTCCCATAGGGATGAGGGTTGCGCCTTCGATGCGGGTGGTTTCGATATTCCCAGGGCTCGCGGACGTCGAGCAGGGTGAAGGGGGAATTGGCGTCGGCGGCGGATTTTACGGCTTCGGGGGTGATTTCGTAGTCCATGACTTTTTCGAGCAGCCGGCGCGTAGTCTCGTTTGTAATGGGCTAGTGCCATCACAGTGGTGGGGCAGGTGAGGGCACCTGCCCCTACACGATCACAGTTGGGTAGTCCGCCTTCGTCTATGTTCCTTCCCTGCTCTGCGGGCGCGGCGCAAGACTCGTCGCCAGGCTTGCCACTGCGGCCAAGCCCCACAGCGCCGTCGAAGCCATCCTCAGTTGACGCAGCCAACCCTCCGGCACGCCGGCCCACGCGGAAAAAGCAAAGCCGAACAAAAACGCCAGCGCCACCAGCCCGAAGAAGATGCGCTCCCGGGTGCAGCGGGTCTCGGTCAATGCGCCGACGGTCACGGTGACCCACACCCCGTAAGTCACAACTGTCCACCAGGTGTGCGGCCACGAATAGGCCCCGTTTGCAATGTGCCAGTATGAGCGGTAGCAAAAATACGCTGACGCAACAGCGCCGGCGAGTCCCCAGAACGCGGTGCCGCACATCAAGTGAGGCGACTTCGCGCGGGCGCCGGCCTCATTCGGCGCGGTTACGGCGGGTGCGGCTTTGACCCCGGCACTCTGCCCCGACGAGCCTACTGGCCCTTCCATGCCGGATCTCGTTTCTCCAGGAACGCTCGTATGCCCTCCTCTGCGTCTTCGGTCTTCATCAATTCTTCCAGATAGATTTTCTCAGACCGCGCCAGGCCTTTGTCGAAGTGCATCGAATCCCAGGCGTAGATGGCTTTCTTGGTGATGGCCAATGCGGCGGGGCTCAGCTTGGATAGATGTTCTATCGCTTCGGTGCATGCATTGTCGAGGTCGTTCACCGGGACTGCGCCGGTAGCGAGTCCGATACGGGCGGCCTGGGCGCCGGTGATCGTGCGGCCAGTGAGAATAAGATCGGCGGCGTGCTTTTGCCCGACCAGCGCCGATAGTGCGGTCACGGCCACTGGCGGAAAGCAGCCGAGTCGAATTTCGGGGAATCCCCAGCGGGCATCGTCGGTTGTGTAGACCAGGTCGCAGACCATGGCCAGCTCCGCACCGCCTCCGACGCAGCTGCCCTGCACCGCAGCTACTGTCACCTTCTTAGTGCTGATAAGGGCGCGGATAACGGTGTGGAATCCGACCAGCATGGTGGCGACTTTGTCGGGGGTGTGGGCGGCGACATCTACTCCGGCCGAAAATGTGTTGCCTTCGCCTGAGAAAACCACAATTGAAATGTCCGTGCGGGTTTCGATTTCGGCGAGAGCAGAAGATAATTCGGTCATCATCGGGAAATCAATGACGTTCAACGGCGGATTGTGCAGGGTGATGCGGGCGAAGGGAGGCTGGAGGTCGATCGAAAGCCGTTCTTGTTGGGCGGACACTTGCATTCCCATGGTCACTCGCGGGCGAGGGCCCCGCGCCACACAATCATTTCAAAGATTAATCGCCGACTTCCGCACTTCGCTGATGGTTTCCAGTGGATCGCGGGCGCCGGTTTTCGGCACAATCCATTGCTTTTCGGTTTCCAGGATGTCGAGCAGCAGCTTCTTGTCAGCGGCGCTGGGCAGGAAGTCACCTAACTGCTGCGCATATTCTTTGTCGTCGAGTGGCTCGCCGGTTTGCGGATGAAACCTTTGCGCGGCCCAGCGGCCGATGGCGCGATTGAATTTGATATCTGGCGCGTAGAGTCTTGGCTCACCGGGCTTCAGGACATTGTTCAGGCGATCGATCAGTCCGGCGACTTCGTCGCGATACAACTGGCGGTTGTAATCGTTCAGGTCGTCGAGGTCGGCGGTCTGTTTCATTCGCTGGTTCGTCGTAGCGGCCTTTGATTCCCCACACATAGGCCCAATGCGCAGACGATGAATGATCGGTGCCGAAGAGGTCGTAGGAACAGGAAATCCATTTGTTGAGATATTTCTGGATCAGCCACGCGGGAATGACTCCGGCTTGCACGATGCGGCGCAGGCCGTCGTTGCCGGTGCCCATGTGGAAGGCTTCCTCGCGCAGCATGTAGGACATGGAGCGGCCGAGGGGCGCGAAGGCGGAATACTTCAGCATCTGCAACTGGAATTTTCCGTCGCGGTCCACAAAGTCGGTGTAGGTGAAGAAGTCCATCCAGTTATCCACGTCAACGTTGAAGGCGCCGAGCAGGCGTTTATTTTCGAACGCCCGGCGCTCCAGCATTTTTTGGGCTTCGACTTTGCCGGAGTAGCCGAAGTGATCGACCAGCAGGGCGCACATCTGCCAGCCGTGGCGCATTTCTTCGATCATGACGCGGGTGATGGCCCGCCGATCGTAGTCCGTGGGCGCGGCTTCGAACAGGTGGCGCTGCTGCTCAACGCTGGCGAATTCCGTGTCGCCCTGATAGACGATCATGTTCAGCAGGGCGTCGCGCATTTGCTGGGTTGGGATCTGGCGGAGGTTCTCCCACTTAGGCTTGCCTTTGAAGTGGCCGAACTGGATTTCGTCGGTTTCGATGGCGCCGTAAAGCGTATCGAAATTGAAGCTGGCAATCTCGTCGCGATTGACGCCGATTTCCTTGCGCCAGTCGTCGAAGAGGCCAACCCAGTCAGAGAAGGTTCCGATTTTTGCTACTTTGCCGGGCATAAAGTCAAAACCTTTAACCACAGAGGGCACAGAGAACACAGAGTTTCTATTTCTTTCAGTCGGACCCTCAGCGACCGAATCCGCGATCAGGTCGCATCCATCCGGCACGGCTGAAGCCGTGCCCTCTCAAAATAAACTCATTTCGCTTTAAATTCCGCCGGCCTTTTCTCCACGTATGCGGCCAGGCCTTCTTTTGCGTCTTCGCTCTGGAAGAGCAACTGTTGATTTTCGCGCTCGACGGCTAGGGCGGACTCCATGGGAATCTCCCAGCCGGTTTGCACGGCGCGCTTGATGCGGCCAACGGCCTTCGCGGCTTTGTTCGGCGGGCAGAACTGGCGCGCGTATTCCATGATGTTTTCCATGAAGCCGTCACGCTCGTAAATGTCGTTGATGATGCCGAGTTCGAGCGCTTCTTCGAAACGAGAAGGTGTTGCCGGTGACCATCAGCTCGATGGCTTTGCTTTTGCCGACCAGCCGCGAGAGGCGCTGGGTGCCGCCGGTGCCGGGGAGGACGCCGAGATTCACTTCCGGCAGGCCGATTTTTCCGGCGTCTTTGCGGGCGATACGGAGATCGGCGGCCATGGCGATTTCGAGGCCTCCGCCGACGCAGTGGCCATTGATCGCGGCAATCACCAGCTTGGGCGTGTGCTCAAGACGCAGCAGCATTTCATTGGCGTGCAGGCAGAAGTAATACTTAAAAGTGGGATCGACGCTGGCCAGCATTTTGATGTTGGCCCCGGCGGAGAAAAATTTGTCTCCGGCGCCGGTGAGCAGGATGACGTAAGCGTCGTTATCCATGCGGGCCTTGAGGATGGCCTCGTCGAGCTGGCGGTTCATTTCGTAGGTGTAGGTGTTGGCCGGAGGATCGTTCATCTCGATCACGGCAACGCCGCGATCGACGCGGTAGTTGACGAGAGGCTTGGTGGCCTGCTCCGTCGTGGGCGGCAGGGTTGTGGCCATGGGTCCTCCTGGAGGCGTTTCCGAACTCTAAATTGTAGCCCTTTTTTTCAACTCAGATGTGCACAGCGGACTTACGGCTTGGCAGGAACCGTGGCGGTGACGGCAGGTTGTTGCACCGTCTCGCGTTCTACTAAGGAGATCTTTAGGACCCGATTGCGATCGATGGTTTGATCCGCCCCGCTCACCCGTACAACCACAGCAGTCATAGACACGGACATGACGTCCCCAAGGACGACCGTACCGTCGCGCAATTCGACGGTATCGCGAGACAGGCCTGCGAGTTCGACCGTAATGCTGCCGCCGGGGAGTTCGTCGGCAGTAATCTCAAGTGGCGTCGACCCGGTGGCGTATCCTTCTTTGCCGAACTCCAGAGTGTGGCTGCCGATGCTAAGCGCGACTACTTTCGGGGCCACGCCTGCGTCCTGGCCATCCACCTTCAGGTTTGCGCCGGGTGGGACGGAGATGATCTTGAGCGGAATCGTCTTCGGCGAGGTCGGAACTCCAACTGAATCGCTGTGAGCGACTAGTGAAAGCGACGCTGGAATTCCTGAGGCATAGATCTGTAGGGGGATCTTGGAGCTTTCGCCGGGGCCCAGGTCGATAACGCTCAGCGTGCTGTCCGCGATCCGAACCCGGTCCTTGTCCAACATCCGGACGGTGAGCGAAGCGCTGGGTATGCGTTTTTGAGAAACGTTTTGAACGATGACTTCGCAGAGATATGTTTTTTGCCGTGCATACTCGGCGGTCTCGATGAATTTACCAAAGGCGAGCTTGAGGGTGGGGTTTCCGGAGTCCGGCCAGAACATGGTGAAGGCGATCTCATTCTTCTCTTTGGGCCAGGCGCACGCGGTCAGAAGGAGTATCAGCAGAAGGAGCGGGCGAAGTCGGTTTTTCATTTGCCGCAATGTAGCACATGCTCTCAACCCGCCGCAAAATCGGCAGGGATCAATTCCGTATGTCCGCCATCAGCCGCTCAACTTCGGCTTTCAGGTCTGCGGTCAGCGGGAGCAACGGCAGCCGGGGCGGGCCGCCGTAATAGCCGTTGAAGTCCATTGCGTATTTCATACCGGGGACGCTCAGGCCGCCGGCTACGCGCTGGGCGGGTTGCAGAATTCGCTCTTGTTTCAGGGCGGCTAGATTCTGGTCGCCTTCTTTCCAGGCTGCGTAAACCTCGTAGCAGGCGGTGGGGGCGGGGCAGGCGAAGGCTAGGATTGCGCCGACGGCTCCGGCTTCGAGCGAGGGGTGGAGTTTTTGCGCGGCACCGACGAGGACTTGGAAGCCGACTTCTTTTTGGCGGGTTTTGAGAGTTGAGGTGGCGCTGGCGGGTGCGGAGCTTCGCTCCGCCGAACGGGCGGGGACGCCCGTTCCCCCATGGCCTGTTGAAGTTCCCGGCGATGTGGCTCCCATCAGTGTGCCTATGGAAACAAGCTCGCCGCTGCCGTTTGGTGATTCGGGCTCTGCGGCTTTCATCATGCGCGGGGTGACGGCGTCGAATGTCGCGGTGACCGTCGCGCTGCGCTTGATGTGGCGTGTGGCTTGGGCCATGCGGCGGACTTTTTCTACGTCGCCGCTGGATTCTTTGATGCCGATGATGTTGGGATGCTCGGAGAGTTCGATGATGACCTCGGCGGGCATGTCGTAATTGGTGAATGGCGGCACGTTATAAATGATGACCGGGAGCGGCGAGCGGTCGGCGACGGTGCGATAGAAAGCCAGCAGGTTCGCCGGCTGCATTTGCGAGCGATAGAAAAATGGCGTGCGGATCAGAGCGGCGTCGTAACCGAGGTCGGCAGCGTAGTCGGTAAGGTGCAGGGTTTCGAGGGTGGACTCGGCGCCGGTTCCGGCAATCAGGACTTTGTGCGGAGCGCAGAACGCGCGCGCGGTCTTCAGCACTTGGCGGCGTTCGTCGTCGGAGAGCATGATGGCTTCTCCGGTTGAGCCGAGGACGGCGATGCCCGCGACAGGCGTCTTCGAATAGCGCTCGACGTTGGCCTCGAGCTTTTTCAGGTACACGCGTCCGTCGGGATAGAAGGGTGTAGTGATCGGAGGGAAGATGCCGTGGAGGAGCATGTGTTCGCTTCAGGATATCAAGTCTTTGCGGACATTAATTCGGAGGACAGATGGTCGGAATCATTTCCCTCTTGTTGCGACGGTAAACACGGAAATCGGCTTCATCGATTGTGATTACCGGATGGTTGGGATGGATCTCGCTCATGCGGATGAGACACAAGTCCGCAAGGTCGGGATTTCTATCCTCGTAACGATCAGCCAGTTCGACCATCGCTTCCAGGTGGCGGGAAAAATCGAAGGCGACACGAAGCAGCCCGTCTTGTACAAGCGACAAAACTAGCGAACTGGAATCCAAGTGAAACGCTGCCTCCGCAAGCACAGCCTCGCAGGTCAGCAAGGGCGGAGTGATCTGCTCGGCGAGATCAGTGGCCCAGGCGTGGTGTCGATCGTTCTTATGAGCAAAGGCAACAATGAATCCGGTGTCAGCGATTCCGTTCATCTATTTCCTGGAAAATCCCTTGCGCGACGACAGATCGGGTGGGCCACCCGTGATCGTACCCGCGTGGCGCATGAACTTTTGCTTCCCGCTCTGCTCTTTCGCGGCCTCCAGCTTGTCGCGGACCAGGCGGCCGACGGGGATGCCGGTCTTGCGAGAGGTTTCTTTCAGCCACTCCAGCATTTCCTCGGGGAGGCGGATTGTGAGTGTGTTACTCATATGGCAGAAGTGTAACACATCCACAAACGGAGGCCAAGCGCGGGTTCGTTGAGGCACAATTGGTTCGGAATCAGGCTCGGGCCGAGGCTTTCCTCACGCGCCTCAGTTGCAGAATCAATTCGTAGATGAACAGCGGAACTACCCAGCAGGCCCAGGCCAGCGTGATCCCGAGATCGCCGGCGGGTTTCAAATGCGATGTCGGGCCGTAGTCGTTGAAGATGCGGAAGGTGACGAAGGCGAAAGTCACGATGTAGGCGCGGGTCATCCATTCTTTGTGGATTTCGATTTGGCGTTTGCGGATGGCGTAGTAGGCCATCGCCGTCGTCGAGGCCCAGGCGGCGGCGAGGCCGAGGATTCCGAAACCGAAGGCCCATCCGAAAGTGGTGGTGAAGGCGAGGTAGGTGGCGCCGATTACGCCTGCGGTCACGCCGCCGAGGAAGATGCGTCCGGTGTAGCGGTGGAGGTTCATGCGGCGTCCGGTGAGCCCGGTGAAGAATTGCCAGGGGGCGGTGAGCAGGGCGACCATGCCTCCGGTGATGTGGAGGAGCAGGCCGGCGCGGCGGGGCCAGTACATGGCGAAGGTTGCGGCGTCGTAGTGCAGGTAATAGTGGAAGACGTATTTCAGGATAAATGCGACCGCGATGGCGACCAGCGCCGTCCACGCGAGGATGGCGAAGGCTTTGCCGAGTTTGCTCTTCCCTGCTGATGCTGGTGCGAGATTGGTCGCGGTTGCGTGTGCCATTCGGTGCCCCTGGAGAAGGAAGTGGTTGCGGTAAGCGGAGGGAATGGTAGCACAGATTTTATCCAGTGAACGATTGTTTCGGTCGAATGTATTCGCCTTGTATTCGCCCACCGAAAATGTTAAATTCGCTCATCAGGGTAGCTACGCTGTGCTTTTGACGGGGAGTGCCTCATGTCGAGAACAACATACAAAGGAGAAGAAATCCTTCATCGTCTTCTGTGGCGGATCGTTGAGGAAGAGTCGCAACGTTCAGCTCAGTCGGAGCAGGGCTGGTTTAACCCCGCGCTTGTGGCGATGGTCTTTGCATTCCATACGATCGAGGCGTACCTCAACTATGTCGGTGAGCGGTTAGCGCCCGAGATCTGGAAGGATGAGCGAAACTATTTTCGCAAACAGCCCTATCGCGGATGGGAGGGAAAGCTACAAAAGGTACTTGAGTTGGTCTCCATGCCTTGGAGTCCTGCAAGTCCTCCACTGAGCACTGTCCTTGAACTGAGACAGCTACGTGATTTAATTGGCCACGGCAAGCCGGAGAAGCTGGCCGGAGAGGTCATTCATCCTCTCGGTACCGAGGCTCCTTTTCTTTCCTCAACCATATGGCAAATGGTCACTCCGAACGAGAAACTGCAGCCGGTGTTATCGGATGTGCAGGCATTCCTATGCCAAGTTCATTTCTCGGCGTCACCGAAACTCAAGGTTGATGACATTTGGTTCGGCAAGCATCCGCTACACGGGCCTTCAGAATATGTTATGCACTCTACTTCCCTGTACTAGGTTCCCATAGATCCAATCCGTTGGGCTAGCTTGGGCGTCGTTGCGGTCTGTGGATCGCTTCCGAGTAGGGTACCCCTGCCTCTTTCCGCAAGTCTTCGAGCGATTCCAGTTTGTCCGCGCAGGCATGATGGTAGATGCCGTTCTCATCGAACGTCCCGCCCTCGTCCACGATCTCGCGATGGCAGAATGCGCACCGCTCCGGGAGTCGCGATAGCAACGTCTTCACTATGACTTTCTGGTTGCTTATTACATGAACGGCGAACCAGCTAATCACTACCAGCGCCCAAAGAGCGACGCCAATCCAGCCCAGAAAATAGTAGGCCGCAGCGGCGATTGCAACGTCAATCCCGATCTCTGCATAAGTCTTGAGCATCGCTCGCGATTGTAACGCGAAACTGAGTATTTAGGTTTTCGTCGCATCGGGACGAACACTTACCGTCTCGTCACCCTCTCCGCGTGCAGATGCTGCAACGCCTTCACATTCACTTCTCCGCGCTGCAATGCCGCAATCCCTTCGGCGGCGGCGCGGGCGGCGGCTAGTGTCGTGATCGTGGGAATGCGCGCGGTGACGGCGGCGCGGCGGATGGCTTTCTCGTCGAAGAATGGGTCGGGACCTTGCGGGGTGTTGACGATCAGCTGGATGCGGTCGCCTTTGATTAGATCGACCACGTTGGGGCGGCCTTCTTTTACTTTGTAGACGCGCTCGCAGGCCATTCCGGCGTCTTCGATTATGTCGGCGGTGCCGGCGGTGGCGACCAGTTTGAATCCCATGTCCACGAATTTGCGGGCGACTTCGGCGACGTGCGGCTTGTCGTGGTCGGTGACGCTGACGAAGAGGGTGCCTTGTGTGGGCAGCTTTTGTCCGGCGGCGATTTGGGCTTTGGCGAAGGCCTCGCCGAAATTGTCGGCCACGCCCATGACTTCTCCGGTGGACTTCATCTCGGGGCCGAGGACGGTGTCCACGCCGGGGAACTTGTTCCACGGGAAGACGGGGGACTTTACGTAGTACCAGGAGCCGGTGTCGAGGTCTTTTTTATGACCCCCTGGTGCGCCATCGATGTTTTCAGGCAAAAATTCGCGGAGCTTGCGTCCGGTCATGAGGCGGGCGGCGATTTTTGCCATGGGGATTCCGGTGGCTTTGGAAACGTAGGGGACGGTGCGCGAGGCGCGGGGGTTGACTTCGAGGACGTAAACCTTCCCGTCGCCGGCCTTACGGTCCTCGGGGGCGTTTCCGCTGCCGCTGCGGAGCTCCGCTCCGCCTGGACGGGCAGGAGTGCCCGTCCCCACACGAGCATCGTCGGCGTATCCCGAACGCGGAATCGCGAACTGGATGTTCATCAGGCCGACGACTTTCAGGGCGTGCGCCAGCTTGAAGGTGTACTCGCGCATGCGGTCGAGCAGGTGCGCCGGAATATCGACGGCGGGGAGGACGCAGCTGGAATCGCCGGAGTGGATGCCGGCTTCTTCGATGTGCTGCATGATGCCGCCGATGACGACGTCTTCGCCGTCGGAGAGCGCGTCCACGTCGACTTCGATGGCGTCTTCGAGGAAGTGGTCGATGAGGACGGGGCGGTCCTGGGAATATTCGACGGCCTCTTTCATGTAGCGGACGACGGTTTCTTCGTCGTAGGCGATGACCATGGCGCGTCCGCCGAGCACATAAGAAGGACGGACGAGCACGGGATAGCCGATTTTGGCGGCTCCGGCGACGGCCTCTTCGAGCGACGCGGCCATGGCGCCGGGGGCTTGCGGGATGCCGAGTTCGTCGAGCAGCTTGCCGAAACGCTTGCGGTCTTCGGCGAGGTCGATGTATTCGGGCGCGGTGCCGATGATTTTGACGCCTGCGGCTTTCAGCGGGAGCGCGAGGTTGAGCGGAGTTTGTCCGCCGAACTGGACGATGACTCCGACTTCCGCGCCGGAAGAAGATTCGTGCTCGCAGATGGCGAAGACGTCTTCGATGGTCAGCGGCTCGAAGTAGAGGCGGTCGCTGGTGTCGTAGTCGGTTGAAACCGTCTCGGGATTGCAGTTGACCATGATGGTCTCGTAGCCGTCATCGCGCAGCGCAAAGCTGGCGTGGCAGCAGCAGTAATCGAACTCAATTCCCTGCCCGATGCGATTCGGCCCGCTGCCGAGGATGATGACTTTCTTTTTGTCGGTGGGCGCGGCTTCGTCTTCTTCTTCGTAAGTCGAATAAAGATACGGCGTGTAGCTTTCGAATTCGGCGGCGCAGGTGTCCACGCGCTTGTACACGGGATTGACGTTGTGCTTCTTGCGCAGATGGCGGATTTTTTCCTGATCGCCTTTGCCGCTCAGTCGCCAGGTTCCGGCGAGGCGGCCGTCGGAGAATCCCATGCGCTTGGCGTCGCGCAGAACTTCCGTCGGCACGGATTCCATGGGATGCTTTTCGACTTCCAACTGCATGTCGTTAATTTCTTTGAGCTGGTAGAGGAACCAGGGGTCGATGCCGGTCATTTTGGCGACTTGCTTGACGGTGTGTCCCTGGCGGATGGCGTAGCGAATGTACGAAAGGCGCTCGGGATGCGGCGTGACCAGGCGCTGGGTCAGAATCTTCGGCTCGATTTTTTCCGAGCCGACGCGCTTGCCGGTGTCGAGGGCGCGAATGGCCTTTCATCAGCGCTTCTTTGAAAGTGCGGCCGATGGCCATGACTTCGCCGACGGACTTCATTTGCGGGCCGAGGCTTTCGTCGGCGCCGGGGAATTTTTCGAATTGCCACTTGGGGATTTTTACGACCACGTAATCGAGCGTCGGCTCGAAGCAGGCTGGAGTTTTGCGGGTGATGTCGTTGGGGATTTCATCGAGCGTGTAGCCGACCGCGAGTTTGGCGGCGATTTTCGCGATGGGAAATCCGGTGGCTTTCGACGCCAGCGCTGACGACCGCGACACGCGCGGGTTCATTTCGATGACGACCATGCGGCCGGTGGTGGGATGAACGCCGAACTGAATATTCGATCCGCCGGTTTCGACGCCGATCTCGCGGATGACGGCGATCGACGGCGTCGCGCATGGCCTGGTATTCGCGGTCGGTGAGGGTTTGCGCGGGGGCGACGGTGATGGAGTCGCCGGTGTGCACGCCCATGGGATCGAAATTTTCGATGGAGCAGATGATGATGACGTTGTCCTTGAGGTCGCGCATCACCTCGAGTTCGTACTCTTTCCAGCCGAGGACGGATTCTTCGATCAGCGCTTCGTGCACGGGAGAGAAATCGAGGCCGCGGGCGAGGACTTCGAGCAGTTCTTCGCGGTTGTAGGCCATGCCTCCGCCGGAGCCGCCGAGGGTGAAGCTGGGGCGGATGATTACGGGGAAGCCGATTTTTCCGGCGAACTCGAGGCCGTCTTTGAGGTTGGTTACCAGCGCGGATTTCGGAACGTCGAGGCCGATCTTCTGCATTGCGTCTTTGAAGTACGAGGCGGTCTTCGGCTTTCTTGATGGCGTCGACGTTGGCGCCGATCAGCTTGACGTTGTATTTTTCGAGGATGCCGCTGTCGCAAGTTCAATGGCGAGATTGAGAGCGGTCTGTCCGCCGACGGTGGGCAGAATGGCGAATCCGGCGCTGGGAGAAAGCTCGCGCTCGACGCGAATAATTTCTTCCAGATATTCGCGGGTGAGCGGCTCAATGTAAGTGCGGTCGGCAAACTCGGGGTCGGTCATGATGGTGGCCGGGTTCGAGTTGGCGAGCACAACTTCGTATCCCTCGGCCTTGAGCGCCTTGCAGGCCTGGGTCCCGGAGTAGTCGAACTCGGCGGACTGTCCGATGATGATGGGGCCGGAGCCGAGGATCAGGATTTTGGAGATGTCAGTTCGTTTGGGCATTGAAGTCAGTTGTCAATCTTGCTTCCAAGAAAAAGTAACGGATCGTCGTAGGCGCAGTGTGGCCTTACGCTATTGGCGTCCGATGTGACTTGAAGTGAATGCAGTCCAATAGTTCCTTGCCGCAATACTTCGGTTAAAGGTACATGCCTTGTTATCTTTGGACAGAAGAAGGCCGCCGTGCCGCGCGGTTCACAGGGGTCGATCCGAAGATAGAAGTCGTGAACGATCTTTCCGTTCGAAAGGCCAAAAGTTCCCTGAAGGTGTGCCCAACGCACCGTCCCGGCAAGGCAATCTCCAGCGAAGTTGCCTCTAGAGAAGAGATCGTAGGTTGGGTTAGTCATCGGGGCGGCGGCGGCAGCACCTTTGATTCGCAAATTCTGTTCGTCCACGACGTCGCTGATTTTCTGCTCGTCGCGGAGAATGGTGCTGTAAATCCAGGTGTACCAGGGCTTGTTCCGGATGACCTCGTCGGTGCGCTTGGGGCCGATCAACTCGCGGTCGGCTTCAATTTCGAGATAACAATCCACCAGGTGTCCGTAGGTGCTGTAGGCGGAGTCGGCGCCTTCGGGCAATCCGACGGGGGCGTTGGGATACATCTGGCGCAGCTCGGCGATGGCGGCCTTCTGTTGCGCGTCACGCTCGCGAAGATACCAGTGCAACTGCTCGTGAACATAAGACGAGAGCAGTTCGTCGGGAGAATCAGCAAAGCGGACGTTAAGTGTGAGCACGGGGAAGGCGTGGTTCATGGCGCGCTCTTCGATGATCACTTCGCGCGTGAAGGTGTACTTGCTCAGGTCGTATGAGGCAATCACTTTTTGCAGTTGCTCGGAAGTCTGGCGCTCGCGCCCGGTGTTGTGGGCGAGCTTGATGGAGATGGGGTCGGCGGCGAAGGCGGTCGTGGCCAGCGCCAGCGCAACCGCGCAGAGCGGTAACGAGCGGCGTCCCGACGTTGCTCTACATGTGCTGCTATTCGCGATCATTCCTTAGGAAACCATTCCTGCGGAGGCACATCGTCGGGATTGCCCTCGATCTCCATTGTCACTCGGAATCCTTTCCATCCCTTCTTGGAAATCTCGAATCCGAGAACGCGCATCTTGAAGTGTCGGCCTTCGAAAATCGCAACGTATGTACCCTCGTCGAGTTGCGTAGCGAACTCCCCTACCTGATCTGACTCGATCTCCGCTACCCAGGGCTTATCCAGCGCCTTTTTCAAGAAGACCTTGATCTTGATTCCAGGAATTACGCCTTGACTTGTATCCTGGACCACTCCACGGAATTCTTCCAGCTCCGTGCTCACCGGCACGGCCGCCAGATCGGGAAAAACTGGTTCTGGGTGTTTTTCGATAGTAGCCGTGCTGGGATATGGAGCTAGTTCCATATCGAATTGGTTATTCGCTTCCTCACCCAGGTTTACTTGCAGGTAAAGAATGTCGTCGCTCTTACCGGAATCTGCGACTACGCGGTATTTTCCATAAGGCAATTTCTGGGGAGAGACCACGCCATGTCTGTTGGTCATCCCCGTCCAGAAATGATGCTCTCCGTTCGGAATTTCGCGGTAAATGTCCACTCGGATGCCGTCGATGGGTTTGCTGTTTTGCGATACGGTGACGGCTATAGTGGTCGCGGAGGGTAACGTTCTATGGCCCTCGACGACGGTGTTTGCTGCAGCCTGACAAAACGCACACAACACGACTGCGGAAATGACGGAAAGTTTCACCCTTTCCACTCCTCCATCATCTTCACAAAATCCTTAAACAAGTAATGCGAATCATGCGGCCCGGGGCGACGCCTCGGGGTGGTACTGGACGGTGAACAGCGGGAGGTTGCGGTGGCGCATGCCTTCTAGCGTTTGGTCGTTCAGGTCCATGTGCGTCAGCTCGACTTCGCATTGCGGGAGCGAGTCGGGGTCGACGGCGAAATTGTGGTTGTGGGCGGTGATTTCGATTTTGCCGGTGTTCAGTTGCTTGACCGGATGATTGCCGCCGTGGTGTCCGAATTTTAGTTTGAAAGTTTTGCCGCCGAGGGCGATGCCGGTTAGCTGATGGCCCAGGCAGATACCGAAGATGGGCTGGCGGCCCATGAGGCGGCGGATGTTGTCCACGGCGTAGGTGCAAGGCTCGGGGTCGCCGGGGCCGTTGGAGAGGAAGACGCCGTCGGGCTTGAGGGCGAGGACGTCTTCGGCGGGCGTCTGCGCAGGGACGACCGTTACCTTGCAGGCCTCGCTGCGTAACTTACGCAGAATGTTGTGCTTGATACCGAAATCATAAGCCACTACATGAAAGCGCTCGGGCTCGTCTTTTACGCCGACCACTTCGATCGGCTCGTGCGAGCGCTCGCCAACTTCCCAGACGTAGGGGTGATTCGTGGTCACTACTTTTGCGAGATCCTGGCCGTCCATCTTGGGAATGGAGTTGGCTTTGGCGACCAGCTTTTCGGCGTCGGTCTCAATTGTCGAGACCACCCCGCGCATCACGCCGTGGTCGCGCAGATGGCGGACCAGGGCGCGGGTGTCGATATCGGCGAGGACGGGTATCTTGAACTGTTCGAGAAATTCTTCCGTCACCTGCTGCGAACGCCAGTTGGAGCTGACGCGGGAGAACTCGCGCACGATCAGTCCTTCTATATAAGGACGGGTGGATTCGTTGTCTTCGAGGTTGGTGCCGTAGTTGCCGATTTCGGGATTGGTTAAAACGACGATCTGTCCGGCGTAGGAGGGGTCGGTGAAAATTTCCTGGTAGCCGGTAATGGAAGTATTAAAAACGACTTCGCCGTAGCATTCGCCTTTGGCGCCGTAGCCTTTGCCTCGGAAGACGCGGCCGTCTTCGAGCGCAAGGATAGCTTGCATCGGTACTCCAAGGAGTGGATTTTATAGATTTTAACAGGGATGGGCGGGGAGCGGAAGGAAGAGTTTTGTGGAAAATCCTGGAGCACGTCGCCGAGAGTGAAGCGGCTCGGTACGCCCGATGGGATTGTGAGTGTAATGGCGATTTATCGCCAACTACGCCGCTTTCCATGACGTTCGTAACCCCTCAGCGGCGATTTTCGTAGCTGAAGCGTCCGTGTCGTCGCTATGTTTCTGGAGTTCGCCCTCACGTGGGGATGACGGCGAACCTGCTCGACCATGCTTCGCACTGTAGGCTGCTGTTTGTTGCTGACGCTCTGCTCTTGGGTCGTGGTTGCCCAGCAGACCGATCCGCGCGAAACCAAACTACTTGTCCTTGAGCGCCTGTGGAATGAAGCGCAGGTCAGCCGCGACGCCGCCGCGCTCGACGCCTTAGTGGACAGCCGATTCGTCAACACCGAGTGGGATGGAGGGGTCAGCGACAAGCAGCATTTCCTGGCTGACATTGGGGACCCGCTGTTCAAGCCGTCCTTGGTCACCATTCGAGACGTCAAGATGAATTTCTTTGGGAGCACTTCCGTCGTTACTGGCACCTATCACACCCAAGGCACCTATAAGGGCAAAACCTACGACCATGTCGGACGCTTCACCGACACATGGGTGCTGGACGGTGACAAGTGGCAGTGCGTCGCCAGCCACACCAGCCTGATAAGGAAATAGTCGATATTTCCGCGGCAGTCATTAGCGCACCATGCCGACAACAGGCACGAAACGAAAGTCATCGAAAATCGGGCTGACGCCCTTTCAATGAGTGTAGTGGCGATTTATCGCCAATTGACTAGCAAGAATTGCGATGAAGTTTCCCAATCCTAGCGTTGTGTGGTGGTTACGGCTACCTCTGAAGCGTGCAGGTGTACTATTTTCCAGCCGGTCTCGCTCTTGTTTAGCACTATAGTTCGCCGGTTGACGAAGCCTGCCCTATCATCGAGATGAAACGTTGCAATCGCCACGTTGCCGAACAACTGAATCTTCATTTCCCTTGGCTGAATGTCCATGTACGGAGCTGCGCTTTTTCCGTTGCGAATTCGCTCGAACACCGTCCTAAAGGTCTTCTCAAACTCAGCGCGCCCGTTTGCGCGCTCAGGAAACGCACGCGGATAAAAAACGGTGGCGTTGTCGTCAAACGCTAAGCGGAATGTTTTCCAATCAAGGTCATCAAAAGCTTGAACGAATCGGGCGAGCGCCACTCGAACTTGCGATTCCGCACTAACAGGTTGGGTTGGGCGAGAGTTGAGGGCACGACCAGCAGAGTCAGAACAACTGCAAAGCGTTTAATCATGGATCCAGAGTATAAGCAGCGGGAGTCTTAGCTGTCGAAATCGCATTATAAGAGGGCGCCCCTTTTGGAGTAGGTTGTCATCGTTCGGAATGATCACCTACGAAAGGAGCACCCTCAATGAGCGATGAAAAGTATATTGGGCTGGACGTACATCAAGCAACGATCTCAGTAGCCGTGGTGGATTCCCAGGGCAAGGTCGTCATGGAATCCATCCTGGAAACCAAAGCCTCTACCCTTCTGGAGTTTTTGGCGGGATTGCGCGGCAGCCTGTTCGTAACCTTCGAAGAAGGCACCTGGGCAGCCTGGCTCTACGACTTGCTCAAGCCGCATGTTACCGAGGTTCTGGTGTGCAATCCACGCAAGATCCCACTGCTCAAACAGGGCAACAAGAGTGACCAGATCGATGCTCGCAAACTCGCCGAGCGGCTGCGCCTCAAGGATCTCAAGCCCGTGTACCACGGCGAAACCGGGATACGCATGCTGCGCGAGCTGGCCCGAAGTTATCTCACCGTGGTCAAAGATCTCTCCCGTGTGATGAATCGACTGAAAGCCCTGTATCGCAGTTGGGGGATTCCCTGTGCCGGCCGGGACGTCTACTACACGCGCCATCGTAGCCAGTGGCTGGAAAAAATCCCCGAAGCCGGCACTCGCCGGCGAGCCGAGCAACTCTATCAGCAATTGGACCTGCTGCAGCCCTTGCGCCAGCGAGCCCGCCGCGAGCTCTTGGCCGAGAGCCGCAAACATACCATCACGGCCAAGCTACGGAAGATTCCCTCCTTGGGACCGATTCGTTCCGCTTTGGCGGTGGCCTTGATTCAGACTCCCCATCGTTTTCGCAGCAAGCGCCAACTGTGGACCTACAGCGGACTGGGGCTGGAAACCCGCGACAGCGGGGAATATCACTACGTCCGAGGGCAAGTGCGGCGGCGCAAAAAACAGGCGACCATTCGCGGCTTGAACAAGGATTACAACCATGATCTGAAAAGCCTGTTTAAAGGCGCGGCCACCCGGGCCAGTGTAAAGCCCGGACCGTTCCAGGAGTTTTACCAGCGTTCGCTCGCCAAAGGCATCAAGCCCACCATGGTGCGCCTCACGCTGGCACGCAAGATTGCAGCCATTACGCTGACACTGTGGAAGAAGGGAGAAGACTTCGACATCAACAAACTGAACTCGCAAGCCGCTTGAGCGTCTCGGGGTAGAGCCCTTTCATCTCCGGTGATTCTTCCTCAGAGAGAGTGGATCGGTTCTTGAGACGCTCGGGTTCGAGAGTGAGTATCCTAATCGCCTGTAGGCGTGAAGTGCTCAGCGGGCACTTAGCCTCCGTGTAATCCCTATACCCTCTCGGACAACCCGAAAAAGCTCTAGGCCATGAGCCTCAGATAGATCTATGTGTTGCCAACCAAGCAACCGCCGCGGCTTGTCAGCTTCCGAAACCGATCGTCGTCGTCGCTACTCAATAAGGATGCAACCGAGATGGAACCATGCAACCGCGGGGCACCACCCAACGCCTTCCCTCACACATAGGGGGCTGGAAGGCAAGGAAATATTCTCTCCTTCCGGTCGAGGGAGAAAAATGCCCTTGACATCCCCTCTTATAGATCAGGCGTTAACACTCATCGACCCCGCGCGAAGCGGAGTACGCCGGTCGGGTCGCCGGGCGGAAATTGCGGGCGGGGTGGCGGCGGGGCGCCGCCCATCATACGGCGGACGCGTTCTTGTACGAATCCGACATCGGTGATGTAGCTTCGCAGCGCGTCCGTCGTCCAACCGTGGCGGTGGAGGACCTCTAGAATTTGTTCGCCTTGCAGGCAGTCGGACGCCTGCACGTGGCGAATGGACTGCATCGTATCGGCTCCCGCTGACAGTATCTTGGAGAAGGCGCTGGTCGTGATGTCGCTGATCCAATGTGTGACACCGCTGTGGCGGCTGGTTTCGGCGGCCAGAGCCTCGACGGTCGCGGCCGGTAGATACAGCAGCAAGCCTTCTGTGATCATGAGCGTGGGCTCTGGACCCGCGGCTTCGTACATCGCGCTGCGCTGCGCCGGATCGTTCAGGTCAACGGTTAAGCGCTCGCGGCGGCAGCGGGGTTTCTCGCCGGACACTAGTCCGTCTTTGTAATCGAGCATGTCAGCGAAATCGATTTCGATCCAGCGCAAATCTGGCGCCAGATCGAGACGCCACGGCCGCGTGTCCAGGCCACAGCCTACGCTCAGCACGGTCTTGATAGAGTTCGCCGGCGCGGCGAGCGCTTCCATCAGCAACTCCTCCACGAAGCGGGTGCGAATGGACATTCCGAAGCGCAAGACTCTGGCACTGACTTGTGGCAAGGCGTTAAGGATGGCCACGCCACGCTCTCCGGCCAGCCGCGCTGCGAAGGGATCGCGTATGTAGGCGTCCTCCAGCGCGGTTTCATGCGCGCGGCAAGCGGCGACCATAAGGGCGGTGTCGCTGACGTGGGTGATTTCGCCGGGGGCTGACATTGGAGTGGATTTGATGAACTTTAACAGCGATGAGGGCGGAGCGGAAGGCAGAGCTTTGTGGAAAATCGCGCGCGGCTTTTTCCAACAAACACTGTCATCCCGACCAAGTGGAGGGACCCTTCGACAAGCTCAGGGCCGGGCTCTGCTTTCTGCTCGCAGTTCCGGCACCGCAAGCGAACAGCAGGTCCCTCGACCGCGAAAATCCTCCGCTTCGCGGACGATTTTCTTCGCTCGGGATGACAGAGCTATTGTTTACTGGCCGATCAGGAACTCGTACTGCTTGTCACTCAGCGGCACCACGCTCAGCCTTCCCTGCCGCACCAGCGGCGAGTCAGCGAACAGTTTGTGGGACTTGATTTCGGCGAGAGTAACCGGCTTGGGCAGCGGCTTCCCTGCTTTGATCTTCACGCGGGGGTTCTTGGGATCGGAAATGTCAGCGGAGACTACTGTTGCTGTACCGACCGCGCTTTTGTCGTCGCCGGTGTGGTAGAGGATGAGGCGGTCGCCGGAAGTCATGGCGCGGAGATTCTTCAGGGCGACGGGGTTGGAGACACCGTCCCAAATAGTTTCTTTGTCGCGCTGGAGGTCGGCGAAGGAGTATGTGCTGGGCTCGGTCTTGAGGAGGTAGTTCATAGGGGCATTGGGTTATTGGGAAATTTTGTAATTGGGTAATTTCAAACCTAATGCGGTTGGAATTGCCCGGAGGTTCAAATTACTCACTTGCCCAGTTACAAAATCGCCAATCTTTCTTCACTGCGGCTTCGTCCCCTCCTCGGCTTCTTGTCCTTGTTCTCTGCTGGGTGGTCTTCGTAGATGGAGTACTGCCCGGAGGGGCGCTTCATCTTTATTGTGATGTCCATGTCGGGCTGGTTGATTTCGTAGTCGTCACCGTAGGTTTGGAAGCCATGGGCCAGCACCTGGATGCGCAGCTTGCCGTAGGGGACGCCGTCGTAGCTGGTCTTGCCGTCGGGGTCGGTTTTGAGTTCCATGCCGGAGCGTTCCTGTTTGCCTTCATCGTCCACCGGGTGCATCACGACGGCCGCGTTGCGGATGGGCTTGTCGTTTTCGTCGCGCACCACGACGAAATTCACAGTGGCTAGCGGCGTGGCCTTCTTCTTTTTGGCAGAGGCGACGGTGGCCATGCCGAAGACTAGCAGCGAAATCAGGGCCAGGCGGGCGGCGATCTTCATAAGGATGGTGAACCTTCGCCGAAATTCTAACTGGGCGGAGGCAGGTCTGTCACGCGGTGTGAGCCTCGGGAAAATGGAGTCCGCAATGCATTGCCATGTAAGGAGTTAACCTACTTTAAGAATAGCCGCCAGAAATGGGCTGTGCATATACGCGCGAGATCCCCTCGCCCCGCTGGTGAAAACGCGGGCCTTCGGTGTGGCGCCCGGGTTTAATTCCGCAAGACGAGTCATGCATAATGGCTAGCTCTATCTAAGGAGCCTGTCCCGCTGACGCAGCGGTTTGACCTAGCGGAGGCCAGCGTCCTATAATTAGCACTCGTAGAAGATTGAGTGCTAATAATCAGTTTTTCCAATAACCGCTATCAACCCAACCCCCAACTTTGAAAGGAGTCTGAAAATGGCTACGAAATTCACTCCGCTGCACGACCGCATTCTGGTTCGGCGCATTGAAGAAGGCGAAACCACACGTGGCGGCATCATCATCCCTGACTCGGCGAAAGAAAAGCCGCAGGAAGGCGAAGTTGTTTCCGCCGGCAAAGGCAAGGTCAACGAGGACGGCAAGGTGTTCCCGCTGGCTGTAAAAGACGGCGACCGCATTCTCTTTGGCAAGTATTCCGGGACCGAAATCAAGCTGGACGGCGAAGATTTCATCATCATGCGCGAAGAGGAAGTGCTGGGCATTCTGACCGGCGCAGTGCCGCGAAGAAGGAAACTGCCGGCGCGAAGCGCTAAAAGCGGCTTCGGGCTTCAGGCGTCAGGCTTCAGGATGTCCTAAAACCGAGCTAGCCGCAGAGGTTGCTAGAAGCTAGCAGCTAACAGCTAAAAGCTGATCTCCGATGCTCCTAAGCAAAGACTCCGCAGCCCTCTGTGTAAACTAAACTTTCTAGGAGAAGACACAATGGCAAAACAAATTGTTCACGGAGAAGAGTCGCGACAGGCGATTCTGCGCGGCGTCAATATTTTGGCGGACGCGGTAAAGGTCACGCTCGGCCCCAAGGGCCGCAACGTGGTCATCGACAAGAAATTCGGCTCGCCGACCATTACCAAGGACGGCGTCACCGTAGCCAAGGAAATCGAACTGCGCGACACCCTGGAAAACATGGGCGCGCAGATGGTGAAGGAAGTCGCTTCCAAGACTTCTGACGTGGCCGGCGACGGCACCACCACGGCGACCGTTCTGGCGCAGGCGATTTATCGCGAAGGCGTCAAGACGGTTGCTGCCGGCGCGAATCCGATGGCGTTGAAGCGCGGCATTGAGAAGGCAGTTGCGCTCGTCTGCGGACCGATTGATCCGAAGACGGGCGAGCGCGGCAAAGGCGAACTGGATAAGTTCTCCAAGCCCGTCTCCGGCGAAATGATTGCGCCAGGTTGGCACGATCTCCGCCAACAACGATACGACGATTGGACAGATCATTGCCGAAGCCATGAAGAAGGTCGGCAAGGACGGCGTCATCACCGTGGAAGAGTCGAAGACCCTGGAGACGCAGTTGGAAGTGGTCGAAGGCATGCAGTTCGACCGCGGATATCTCTCTCCTTACTTCGTCACCGATCCGGAGCGGATGGAAGCGGTTCTCGAGAATGCTTACATCCTGATCCACGAAAAGAAGATCAGCTCGATGAAGGACCTGCTCCCGCTGCTCGAGCAGATTGCCAAAGGCGGCAAGCCGCTGGTGATCATTGCCGAGGACGTTGAGGGCGAGGCGCTGGCGACTCTGGTCGTGAACAAGCTGCGCGGCACGCTGCACGTGAGTGCGGTCAAGGCCCCCGGCTTCGGCGACCGTCGCAAAGCCATGCTGCAGGACATCGCAATCCTGACCGGCGGCAAGGCCATCACCGAAGACCTGGGCATCAAGCTGGAGAACGTGCAACTGGCCGATCTTGGCCAGGCCAAGAAAGTCACCATCGACAAGGACAACACCACCATCGTCGAAGGCAAAGGCAAGCACAGCGAGATCGAAGGCCGGGTGAAGGAAATCCGCAGCCAGGTTGATAAAACCACCAGCGACTACGACCGCGAGAAGTTGCAGGAGCGGTTGGCGAAGCTGGTCGGCGGAGTGGCCGTGATTAAAGTCGGCGCTGCCACCGAAACCGAAATGAAGGAAAAGAAAGCCCGCGTGGAAGATGCGATGCATGCGACGCGCGCGGCAGTCGAAGAAGGGATCGTCCCGGGCGGCGGAGTTGCACTCAGCCGTTGCGTGGCCGCTCTCGACAAGCTGAAGTCGGATGGAGACGAGCAGATCGGCATCAACGTCGTGAAGCGCGCCCTGCAAGAGCCGTTACGCCAGATCGCCGAGAATGCCGGCGAAGAAGGCGCAATCGTTCTGGGCAAGGTCAACGACTCCAAGGACATACAACTTCGGCTACAACGCCCTGACCGGCGAGTACGAAGATCTGGTCAAGGCCGGCGTGCTCGATCCGACCAAGGTCGTGCGCACCGCGTTGCAGAATGCCGGATCGATTGCCTCGCTGATGCTCACCACCGAAGCCCTGATCGCTGAGTTGCCGGAGAAGAAGGAAGCTCCAGCTCCGATGCCCGGCGGACACGGCGGCGGCATGGGGGACATGTACTAAGAGCAGCTTTTAGCTATTAGCTTTTAGCTTGGATCAAAAGCCCCGCCGGAAGGCGGGGCTTTTTGTGTGCCGGGGGAAAGGCTAGTAACCAGCGTACTCTGTTAAATGAGCCTAAGCGCGTGGAAGAATGGGTGTCGTGCGACTTAAGCTGATTTCGGTTTGTTTGTTGTTGCTCGCTTCGCCTGTCACATACGCGGTTGACGCGACGGGTTTCGCTCGCACGGCTGGATGCTCGATAGTTGATGGAGAACACCTACAACTGGAAAGGTTCCGTGGAGAGAAGCTACCGCGTCCGGTCATCCTTCGCATTCCTCAGCCACTGGCTTGGCCCACCTTTCTGGATCTCGGCTGGTTCGACGTTTCGGCAGAGAACTGTGCCCCACCCGACCGATGCCAGTCCGTTAAGCACAGCAAAATCCGAGTCCTTCACGTGTCGAATCGCTGGTTCATCCCGTTCCGTAGTCGTGTAGTAAATGGCATCTCCGGCGAATTTAGCGTCGAATTTCCCGATGGGAGAAAGATGGAGGGGACCTTCAAGGCTAAGATTCGCGAGTCGCATAGTCGAGGGACCTGTGAGTAGCCTTCTGGGTCCAACATTTGCAGGGAAAAATCCCTGCCGAAAGGCAGGACCTTTTTGTGTTCCCCGGAGAATTTGGGGCGATACAATGGGCTTGACGAGGTGGTCATGGTACCGATGACGCCACAAGTTTCCGAAGTGCTGGAGAAGGCGCTGACGCTTTCAACCCATGAGCGCGGGCTGATTATCGATCGGCTGATTGAGAGTCTCGACGAAGGTCCGGCTGAAGACGGAGTCGAGGCGGCCTGGGCGGACGAAATCAAGAGCCGAGTGGACGACATTCGCTCCGGCAGGGTTGAAATGATTCCGGGCGAAGAGGTCCGTCGCCGTTTGGCGGCGCGGCTGCTGAATGGCGCGAAGTAAGCCTTACCGCGTCCACCCAGACGTATGGCTAGAGATCGAAGGCGCTGACGACTGGTACATGCAGCGTAGCTTGGATGCCAGCGCTGCTTTCATCGGCGCTGTCTATGAGGCGTTCGACACCATCAGCGAGGCGCCGCATCGTTGGCCAAAGTATCTCCACGGCACTCGGCGATTGCTGCTTCACCGCTTCCCTTTTTCTATCGTCTATCTGGATGACCCTGACGTGGTGAGCATCGTAGCGGTCGCGCACGGTAAGCGGAAGCCGGGATACTGGCGGCAACGGCTGTAGCGAACGTCCCTCAGGGCTAAAGCCCAGGTCGAATGGAAGCCTTTACGGCACGGCTAAAGCCGTGCCCTGATACGAGCTGCGGCTTACGAAACGGCTAAAGCCGTGCCCTTCCACTGACCTCAGGGGCTGAAGAAATATTTGCGGCTGACATTTGTCAGCGCTTCGCAGTGACGTTCCGCACTGGCTCACGAGTTTCCCTTAGATTGCAATGATGGCAGTGGTTAACTTTTGTTCTGAATGGAGCTGTCATGCGTGCATTGCGTTTCGCGTCAATTCTGTTCCTTGCTCTCTTGCTTCCGGCTTCCCTGCTGGCTGCCGACATCAACGGAAAGTGGAAGGGGCTGATGCAGTCGGGGGGCGATGCGGTTTTCGATCTGAAAGTGGACAAAGGCGCGATCACCGGCACGATGCTTGGCTATGATGGCAAGCCGCGTTCGGTCTCCGAGGGGAAATTGGATGGTGACAGCATCTCGATGAAAATCGCCAGCGATTGGCAAGGCCAGCCGGTAACGCTGATTGTGACCGGGAAAGTCTCAGGGGACGAAATGCAGCTCCACCTCGCATCCGACAATGGATATTGGAGCACCGACGCCGCGGTTAAGCGGGAGAAGTAGGCGGGGAGCACATCGTAGTTCCATGTGGTGTCTAGGGCCGTGGTTCCCACCCTTCGAAAAGCGCGAAGGGTGGGGCACCCTCATTTGTGGTGATTCAGTCCAAAAACAAAGACGTAGGACAAGAGTGTCCGACACCTCCATTCGCTCAAGGCAGGCTCCACGCGGGCGCGAACAGTTCGAGCTGTTGTACCTCGGTAACTTGCTGCTTACCTCCCAACCTTCGAACATCGCTGGATGCGGCGATTGAGCGCATAGGGAGAGAAAGATGACGAAGAAGATTTTGATGGCGGGGTTTGCATGCTGGTCTGTGCTGGCGGTGGCGCAGGCGAGTGGAAACAAGGACCAGGCTGCGAGCGCCGCGCAAAAAGAAGATCAACATCCGAAGGAAGTGGCTAGCGGGAAGGCAACCGGGGGCAAAGCGGTGCCGCGGGACGTTTCTACTGGGCAGAGCAGCGGTAAGGCAGCGCGGCCGGCGGGAAGCACGGCGGTTATCAATGACCCGGCGGCAAGCCAGCCGGTTGAGGCTCCGCGAGATATGGCCACTGGGCAGGCCAGCGGTAAGCGGCAGTATGCGCCGGTGACTATCCGGAAAATATCGGACGACGTTACGCCTGAAGCGCGGGAGCAGCAGAGTCCGAAGGCGACGGGCAAGTCGGCGCAGGATGACTGGACGGCTCCGGCGGCGCGGGTGGCCAAGGGCGACGTGAATGGCGATGGCAAGGCGGATGGGGCGGCGACGTCTTCGTCTTCATCTTCATCCGGCAGCAACGGACAAGCGCGAGTGGCCGCTGCAGACGTGAACGGTGATGGCAAGGCCGATGCGGCCATCAACACCAGCCACTCGAATATCAAGAACGCAAAAGATACGGCTTCCGGGCAGATGAGCGGAAAGCGTCAGCATGACGACGTAACAGTTACTAAGAGCACAGACGCGGCGCCGAAGAAATAGCACCCGTCAATTCGTTGTCGATCAGGCCCCGCTTCAACGCGGGGCCTTTTTGTTGCTGCTGGACAGCGTTCGGAGTGAGAGATCTGAGGAGGGGCGGCCCGGGGCAAAGTGGTGCAAACAATTGCAGCATTCCGGGCCGGGTTCGGCCACTAAGCTGAGAATTCATGGGTTTAGGGTTTGGCATGGGGGGTGCTTCTATGAGGGTGGGGCGCGGATGACGCGGGCCCTGGCCGCTGGACGCGGTCAAATCTGACTACAGTTTCTGGTCTGGGAGAACCTAAAGCCTATGAAGAAACTCATATTTCTGGCGTGCATTTTCTGTGCGATGAGCGCGGTGAATGCAATGGGCCAGTCGAACTTTGGATCGGCGATGAGCGCTGAAATTGATATGTTTCAGATGCCGGACCACACGCAAACAGCAGCGCCGCACGATATGGCGATGGAACGCGATCTGCGCGGGCGGGCGTCGTATGTGGGGTATTCGCAGGGCGAAAGGCCGCTGTGGGAAGTGGTCCAGCTGATGCCGGAGACGCCGCTGGGAGATTCGGCGCGAGCATACCGGCAAGAGCACGCGCTGGTGAAGAAGGCTCCGATCGTCTGGGTTAACTAGCGCACTGGGCGCTTTGGCGCGCCTGAAGTCTCGGCCGGAGAGGGGTGCCTGAGGCCCTCTCCGGCCGTTTGTTCTTGGTGCTTCCCTTCCTTGCCGGCTGCTGGGAAGTTCGTTCCTGGATAGTTGTCCCACCTTCGCTCACGTCGAATCCTTTGCGTCCTTGGCGGATCTTTCTTAGCGATCTTTGCGGTTAAAGGCTCAAAGTCAGAAGCCTTTAACCGCCAAGAACGCAGAGAAAATCCGCGAAGGTCGCGAAGAACAGCCAGGCCGGGGCACCACTCGCTCTTGGGTGAACCTCCGGCTGAGCCTTGAGATCCGACGGCCTCATTCTTATTCGGGGGTTCTGGCGGCGGTACAGTGTCCTAATTCGCAGCAATGTAGTCCTAGTGGGTTTTTCCCTCCAGCAACCCAGCACGCGTAAGCCCTTCCCCATGAAACGATTGGCCGGGTAACCACGGCAAAAGTAATACCGCGTAGTGGTACCGACGTAATTTTCTTATTCACGGTTCGGGGGCTAGGCTTAGCGAGTGTTTTCAGGAAAAGTCTGTTTGTATTCAGCCGCGGGTTGCGGACTGGAGAGGACGCGATGAAAAGCAGTAGGGCTTATCAAGATCGAAAGGGATGGGCGGATGGCGCCGTGCGGCGCTCCAAGTGGGGATTCACGTTACTGGAGCTGTGCGTGGCGATGGGGATTGTCGTGGTGATGACGGCGATATGCGGTGCCGGTGGTGAAGTCGTCGCTGAATGCGTACAAGGTGAGCACGGCGGTGGCGTCGGTGACGAACGCAGTGCAGACGACGCGGTACCGGGCGATCTCGACCGGGTATCCGTTTCAGGTCATTTTCACCAGCGGCGACTTCGAAGTATCAGATTCAGAGCGATCCGACGGACACGGGGGCGTTTGCCAATGTGGGCAACCCGATCGTGTTTACGCGCGGTGCCCAACATGATGAACCAGAACACAACGATTACGTTTCGGCCGGGCGGGGCGGTGACGTCTCCGCAGGCGCTGGCGAACGGAAACACGCCGATGACTTTGACGTATTCGAATGCTACTCCAGAGGTGATTACGGTATCAGCCTATGGACGGATCAATGTCACACCCTAACGCGCGCCGCGAGAGCGGCTTCACAATCCTGGAGACGATGGTTGCGATGGTGATCCTGTCCGTCGGCCTGCTGGCGATTGCGTCGCTGTTTGCGAAGACGACGACCTCCAGCAATATGTCTCGCTACATGAGCACGCAGTCGCTTGCTGGCTTCAGAGAAGCTGGACGACCTGAACCGGCTGCCGGCCGCCGACCCAGGAGTTGCCGTTCCTGCCGGAGCGCACGGCGGGAAGCCTGACGGCCGATACCAGCCAGGTGGTGACGGTGGGCGCGGTGACGGAGAACGTGGATTACTTTGACAACATCCAGACTTCGGCGGGTAACAACGGAGTCTCGGAAACATTCACGGGCGTGAACGCCGGTGGGGCGACGACCTATACGACGGTCACCCACTCGCCCAACGGAGTCGTGACACAGGCCCCCGCCACCACGGTAGCGCCGGTGGCGCCGCCGGACGCGATCACCTTCAAGCGGCGCTGGATCATCGAAAAGGACGTTCCGGTGGTTGGAGTGAAGCGGATTACGGTGGTGGTAACGGTGCAGGACGTGTCCAAGACGGTCCCATTCCAAATGAGCATGGTGCGGCCATGAAAAATTCTAACGGCAATTCGGGCAAAGCAGTCTAACGGAGCTTCTCGCTGATGGAACTGATGGTGGCGATGGCGATGTTTCTGGTGGTGGGCGGAGCGGCGGTGCAGCTTGTTTCAGCAGCACGTCCCCCTGTTCACGCAGCAGCAGAACCAGACCGCGGTGAACGTGGCGATGAGAAACGCCGCGGCGCAGATGCAGATTGACCTGGCGAATGCGGGCAGCGGCTACTACCAGGGCATCAACATTCCGGCGTGGCCGATTGGGCTGACGATTGTGAATCCGGCCGAACGGAGCGGTGTGCTACGACGCGGGCACGCGGACCTACGGGGCGGGATGCTTTGACACGCTGAACATCATTTCGGCCGATCCCACGACGCCGCCGTCGAATCCGACAGGATTGGCCGGCGTCACTTGCATAGCTCGAGTACGTCGACCACCTTGAATGTCGCGACCCGATCGGCGCCACGACCGTGCCCAGTTGGCCGCCGCTCTACAAAACTGGGCGACGAAATTCTCCTGGTGAAAAGCGACGGTTCGCAGATGACAACGGTGGTGCTGACTGCGCCGGGCGCAGGTAACTGGGCGGCATGGTGCAGCTTCAGCACACCCCACGGAGCGACTGCGGCGGACGGCTCGAATCCGGCGATCCGATGGACATCGCCAACGTCGCCGACGTCGCCAAGCTGGGGACGCAGTTCTGCGGCACCGACTGGGCGATCAAGCTTTCGGCGATCACAGTACAGCGTGGACACGGTAACCAATCCGGCAGAATCCGACGCTGGTGCGCACCCAGGGCAACGGGCAGGCCAATACGTGCTGGCCGACCAGATCATTGGATTCAAGGTGGGGGCGTGGAACACGATCACCACGCAGTACGAATACACGACGGCGAACTACAACTCCGACTGGAGCACGATCAAGTCGGTGCGGCTCTCGCTGATTGGACGAACCAATCCATTCACTGGTGCCAACGCGGGATATAGGAACACGTTTGACAACGGACCCTACAAGGTCGAGGGGCTTTCGATCGTAGTGAATCCGCGAAATCTGAGCATGAACTAAGGGGAGGAATTAATGCATCGGGAAAAAGCAGTGTGTTCAAAATCGATGAATCTGGCCGGCAAAGGCCAGAAGGGAGTGGCGTTGGTCATGACGCTGCTTCTCCTCCTCCTGCTCACGGGGTTGAGCGTGGTGATGGTGTTGTCCACCAACTCCGATCTCATGACCAATGGCTACTACCGCGGGTTCCGCGGATCGTTCTACGCCTCGGACTCGGGTCTGAACGTAGTTCGTCAGGCGACGGTCAACCAGATGTTGGGCTCGGTGCAGGCGGGATGGGGCGTGACGAAACAGCCCATTCCGGCGGGCACAGAAGCCGCCGTGCAGACGACTATGACTAACGCCTATGGCACGGGGTATGGAAACGATCACGGGCGCCGGACAAACCGCGGGCTCGTGGCCGGAGTCGTTCCAGCTCACGTCGTTCACGCTGAGCGCGCCGACGTGCCAGGTGATAGGCGGGGGCGGTACCTGTGCGGCTCCGACCGGGCTGGTGACAGGCTACAGCTACATTTATCCGTACACGATGACTGCGGTGGGCCGGGCGCAAGGCGTGGAAAAATCGCAACTGTCTGACCGCGGCGCGCTGCTGATCAACGCATCGCTGGTAGCGAATGCGACCCAGCAGAGTTTTGCGGCGTGGGGCATGTTCATTGATCAATGGAACCGATTTGCAACGGCGGCACCCTGGTACCGGGCACCATTACTGGCCCGGCGTTTACCAACGGCGCGTGGACGTTTGGCACCAGCGGCAGCTACATCTTCACCGATGCAGTAGGCAGCGCGAATCGCGAAGGCGGGATACCAGTTCAGCGGCAGTTGCGTCAGGTGAGCCGCGAACTTCTGACAAAGTGGGCGGCGTGACCATTGCGCCCACATTCCAGAACGGATTCAACCTGGGTTCGCCGGCGGTGCCGTTGCCGCCCAACGACTTTAACCAGGAACAGGCAGTACTTGACGGCAAGGGTGTGGCGGCGGGAGCGGTGACCAATGCTCAGCTGAACGCCGCGCTGAAGAACATCAGCAAGACGGCGTACCCGGTGGGCGGAGCGGCCTCAGGAGTGTATCTGCCGTATAACGTGGTGGCGGAGTGCCGACGTTCACCGGTGGCGGCATCTACGTGCAGGGCAACGCCACAGTGAAACTTTCCACCAGCGGCACCTCGGCGCAGGTTTACACCATTGTGCAGGGCGGAACCGACGACCACGGTGACGATCGATCCAGTGGCCAACACGACCACGATGGTATCCGGGCGGCACCACGCTGAACATCATCCGGCGCGCCGCAGCAGTACGACCCGGCGACCGGCGTGGATATGGGACCGGCGACCATGCTGTATGTACAACGGATCCATCACTGGGCTTACCGGCCCGGGCCAGGGAGTGGCGGCGGTGCAGGACGGACAACGCGATCACCATTACCGCAGCCAGCAACGTTACGATCACCGGAGACATTCTGTACAAGACGCCTCCGGTGACCCTGACGCAGAACCAGATTCCGAACACGCCGGCGGACACGTTGATTCCGGGCAATAACAACGGACAGGCGCTGGGAATCTTCACGGCCAACGGGGACATTCAGATGTCCAATTCGCAGGCCAACGGCAACCTGGAGATCGACGCGTCGCTGGCCAGCATTTGCGGCCCTGGCGGCGGCGGCGGCGCAACTGCGGACAGGGTGGGCTGGTGAACACGGGATCCGCCATCAACACGCTGAACATCGTTGGCGGACGTATTCAGAACCAGATCAAGAACATCGGCGCCACCACGCGTAACGTGTTCTTTGATCGTCGGTATGCGCAGAACGGCTTTGCGCCGCCGTGGTTCCCGTCCACCACAGTGGCCGCAGGCAACGTTGGCGCGGGAACGGTAACGGCTACGGTGCAGCGAGTGCAGTGGCTGAACCAGACCGCTTACTTCTGAGCGAGTAGCAGTAAAGAGAACAGCAGGGAGAGCGAGAGATCGCTCTCCCTGTTTTCTTTTGAGGGTGTGGACGCAGTCGGGCACCGCCCGGTCCGTTCGCTTCAACCCACAAAACTTAGAGACCACCAGCCTGCTACCATGCGCGTATGCAAGTTCTGCCGAACCTAGCGCTCAAACTGTGTGTCGCGCTGGCGATTGGGCTGCTGATCGGGGCGGAGCGGGAGCGGCGGAAGGGCCAAGGGCAGCAACGCGCACCCGCGGGGATACGGACGTTTGCCATCGCCTGCGTGCTGGGCGCGGTGAGCCTGGAGCTGGGCGGGGGAGTGCTGCTGGCGGTGGTTACGGCCGCTGTCGCGGGACTGGTGGCGATCTCTTACGCGCGAAGCCGCCAGCAAGACCCGGGGTTGACCACGGAAGCGGCGCTGATTCTTACGCTGCTGTTGGGGGCCCTGACGCTACGGCAGCCGGCGCTGGCTTCTGCGCTCGCGGTGGTAGTGGTGATCCTGCTCGCCGCGCGGTCGCGTTTGCACTACTTTGTACGATCCATCCTGAGCGAACGCGAATTACACGACGCATTTCTTTTTGCCGCGGCGGTTGTGGTGGTGTTGCCGTTGATCCCTAACCGTTACATGGGGCCCTACGGGGCGATCAATCCGCGGTCTATCTGGAAGATTGTCATCCTGATGATGGCGGTAAGTGGGGCGGGTTACGTTGCAGTCCGGGTGATGGGTGCGCGGGTTGGGCTTCCGCTAGCCGGCTTGGCCTCCGGGTTTGCTTCGAGCACGGCGACGATCGGATCCATGGGCGCGCAGGCAAGGCTGTGGCCGGGACTGGCTGGGCCGGCAGTTGCGGGAGCCGTGCTCTCGACCATAGCAACGATTGTGGAAATGGCGCTCGTGCTGGCAGCGATTAGTCCAGCGGTGCTGTGGACGCTCAAAGCCCCGTTGCTGGCTGCGGGCATTGCTGCCGGAGCGTATGGAGTTTTGTGGACGTGGAAGACGCTAACGGGGGAGGCGCGAGAGCACGCGGCGACGGGATCAGCTTTTGCTCCGAAAATCACAGCTTTGGTTGCGGCGACGGTGACGGCGGTCACCGTGATCTCTGCCGCCCTGAACGCGCATTGGGGGCGGAGTGGAGCGCTGGCGGGCGCGGCGCTTGCAGGATTTGCAGATGCGCACTCAGCCGCGGTGTCGGTGGCTTCGCTGGTTGCATCGCGGAAGTTGAAGGCGAACGAGGCGGTGATCCCGATTCTGGCCGGGCTGACAACGAATACGGTGAGCAAGCTGGTTCTGAGCTTCACCGCTGGAGGCCGAAGGTTTGCGATGCGGGTGGCTCCCGGCTTGTTGCTGGTCGTGGCGGCGGCATGGATTGCGATCGCGGTGGGCGGGAAATAGTCGCGATGTACGTGTTCCTAGTTGGGATAGGGATCGCCGGGGTGGACGACGCGGATCCAATGGTCGGTGAAGGTGACATCTTCATCCGGCAACTTGGATTTCGGCATGTGGCAACTGACGCAATCTTTTTGGGCGACGGGGCATTGTTTTGCGCCCAGAAGCGCTGTGGAGGCGGGCGCGTGGGCGGTGGGATTGTGGCAGGCGAGGCATTTGGAGTCGTAATAGGCGTCGTTGCGGATGACGTTCTGATGGGGGTCGTGACAGGCGACGCAACGATGCGCGGGTCTGATCCGTCGAAGCAGCGGCTGCTGGACAGGCGGTAAGGAGCAAAACGCACGTTGGCCGGGCCTTTCCAGCCGTTGCGGATGACGGTTTCCCAGGAGCGGTGACATTGGCCGCAGAAATTCGATAGGTCTTCGGACGAAAGTTTGCTGAGGCTGGGCGGCGGGACGTCGAACTGTCCTTGAGAAGCGGCAATCATGTGGGCGCTGGCGCCCTGGTGGCAGTGCTCGCAGGTGACGCCGGGTTCGGCGGTTTGCAGGCTCAGCTTGCCGTTTAAGACAGCGTTGGTGGAATGACATCCGAAGCAGTCTTTCACGACTTTGGTGGTGAGCTCGCGGGCGGCGGCTTCTTCGAGGTTTTGCGGTTTGAGGGCTTCGTCGCCGATGGTGAGGTTTAAGGAATCGGTTTCCGGATAATAACTCACCAGGCTTTCGTAGATTTTTCCGTCCCGCTCAAGAAGCCAGGCCTGCACGCCGTTGCCGAAGCTCCAGTGAATGGGGTAGGAGACGGTGCGTTTGCCGTCGGTGACGGAGTAGGTGGCCTGATCGTCGTGGGACTCGACGGTGTAAGTATAGGGGCCACGCTGGACGGTCATCTTGGGATGAGTCTTGAGCGTGGTGTTCTGAGAAAGAAGAATGCTAGCGCGGCCCATGGGCGTATTGGGCTGGTTGATGGTTTGGGCGCGATGGCAACTGGCGCAGGCGGAGGCGGACGAAGGTGGCGTTTGCGCTTGTGGTTTCTGTGTCATCGTCATCGACGCGGCGGCGATGGCGAGGACGATCCCGAGCAGGGCGGTGGAAGTGGTTCTAGGGCTGCGCGGGTGCACTGGCCTGTCCTTTCACGAGGTCCTTTGCCAGCAGGCGTTCGCGGGCGGCGTCATCCTTGCGGCCTAGTTCCTGATATCCCTTGACCAGGGCGAGATGAATTTCCAGATTGTTGGGATCGAGTTTGAGCGCGGAGTTCAGACGTTCCATGCCGTCGTTGACGCTTCCGGTTTCAATGAGCGCGCGGCCTAGCACGAGCTGGGCGCTGGGGGAATTGGGGGCTTCGGTGGCGGCTTTTTGGGCGTAGGGCAGTGCGCCGGCGGCGTTGTTGCGGAGGAGAAAATACCAGGCCAGCATCACATGGGTGACGGCGCTGGCGGGGGCGATTTCCAGTTCGCGTTGGAATTCTGCGATCGCGAGGTCGGGATCATCAGCGAACAAGAGATAACCATACAGATAGTGGGCGTTCACCGCAGTGGGAAAACGCTGGAAGAGGGCCTGAAACTGTTGTTGGGCCTTCGGTTCGTCTCCGGCCATGAAGGTGAAGGCGGCGGCGCCAGCGGCGAGGACTAACGGTTGTTGTGCGGGATCGACATCCTGCGGGCGTAGCGGCATGCGCAGGCCGGCGAGGCCGACTCCAGCGAGGATTTCGGGAGTGGGGGCGGCGTTCTTGGCGAAGACGGCGTATTCACGGAGAGCGGTTTCAAAATCGCCGTTCAGGGTATTGAGCAGCAATTGGTGGAAGCGGAGCATGTTTTCGTAGCGAGGGGTGTTGCCGGCGCCGAGAGCCAAGCCCTGCCGAATGTCCTGGGCGGACTGCGGATATTCGCCGGTTTCAAACTCGCACAAGCCGCGCACGGCGAAGGCGGGGCCGGAATCGGGAGTGAGTCTGAGGAACTGGGTCAACGCGTCACGGGCCTCGGTGTAGATGCCCATGTTGTATTGCAACATTCCCAGGTACCACCAGCCGTCGGGCCAGTCGGGCTTGAGGCGGATGGCCTGGCGGTAGGCGGCGATGGCGTCAGCGATTTCGTTGTGCTCGCGGGCGGCGGTGGCTTTGGCGGCGAGAGCGTCGAAAGTGGCGGGAGTGGTTTGCGCGGCCGCCTGTGCGACCAGCAAGATCATCACCAGACACGCTAAGGTCGCACCGCAACGGATTGAGTTAGGGCTGAGCAAGCAAATCCAACGCCTGGACTGTTCGACGGACAGTAGGTACGAAAAGGTTAACTGCCACGCAATGCCAGCGTCAAACCTTCACTGCACGCGTCCGACTTTTTGCATGGGCCAATAGCCGAAGACGGCTTTGCCGAAGATGAAACTGGATTGGACGGGGCCAAAGTCGCGGCTGTCGTTGGAGAGGCTGCGGTGATCACCGAGGACGAAGTAAGAATCGGGTGGAACCACTACTTCGGGGTACGAACGGTCGTCTTCGTAGGCCTTGGGGACGTAATCTTCGGCGACTAATTGTTCGTTGAGATAGACGCGGCCGTCGTCGATGCGGATGTGGTCGCCGGCAACGCCGATGACGCGCTTGATGAAGCTTTTCGAGGGGTCGAGGGGATAGCGGAAGACGATGATGTCGCCGCGGTGAATGGGTGCGATGCGATAGATGAACTTGTTGATGAAGATGTGTTCCTGGTCGGCGAGGGAGGGCATCATGCTGGTGCCTTCGACCTTCACGGGCGTATAGAGGAAGACGATGATGAAGGCGAGCAGGCTGAGGGCGATGACCAGGTCGCGGAGCCAGGCGGAGAGAAGGGTGGGGGTGTGGGGGGGAGCGGTTTGCGGCTGGGTTGTAGGCGTATCTGGCATGAGACTTGATTCTACTGGATTGGATGCGGGGAGGGTAGGGTTTGGCGACTTCGGCGAGTGGTCGCTTGCCTTATCTCGCGGGACGCAGTTGGCGCCTCAGTGTTTCCGCTATTAGGCCGACTACGGCGTAGGTCGCGGCATTCGCAAGCATGGACATGTAGACACCGACGGGGAAATGAAAATAATCGCTTGCCAACACGATAGGGCAGGTTAGGCGAACGAGAGTCCAAACGGGTGCCGTGGGAATTGGGGCCGCGGGATAAAAGTAGAGCGCCCAGAAGGCTGCGGTGATGAAACCTGCGGCCGCCCATAACGTAATTCGGCTTTTCATGATGGCCTCCCGCAATGCTCTGCTCCAATAGTCTCACCAAAACTGGCGAAATCCAAACAGCATTAGCCGAGGAGCCGCATCAGGCCGGTGGCGGGGAGGTCGGGGACGAGGAAGCGCTTCCCTGCTCCGGCGGTGGTGGTGATTTGTTCGGCGGCGATGTAGCCGCTGCGGACGGCGCCTTCCATGGTGGCGGGCCAGCCGGTGGCGGTCCAGTCGCCGGCGAGGAAGATGTGGGGCCAGGGCGTTGCGGAGGTGGGGCGGTAGCGGTCGATGCCGGGAGTGGGGGAGAAGGTGGCGTTAATCTCCTTTATTACGGTGGACTTGATTAGATTGGCGGAGCGGGCGGCGGGGAAAAATTCGCGGAGCTCGGCCAGGGCCAGGTCGATGATTTCCTGGCGGGGTTTGTCGCGCAGGGATTTGGAAGCGCTGATTACGAGCTCGACGTAGGACCCAGGGCTGCCGCCCTGGGCTGCATTCTTTCGGCCCTGCGGGCCTGGGACAGAGGCTGTGTTCACGCCAGAGTGTTCGGCGTCGGCCGTCAGCAACATGGATTTGTGGAACATCCATTGGATGGTGCGGTCTAGTAAGACGGCGTGCGGGAGGTCGGTGATCTGGCGGTCGAACCAGAGATGGACGCCGGTGATGGGCGAGGTTTCGAAGTGGGTTAGCTTTTCGAGCGGAGCGTCGGGTGCGCTTGACGATGGTGACGAGGTCTGCGGCTGCGGGGACGCGGATGGCACTGTCGGCGTCAGTGGAGTCAGCGACGAGGATGGTTTGTCGGCGGACTCGGGGAGCAGCTTGGCGAGTGAATCGAAGGGGACGGCGAGGACGGCGTAGTCGAAGTTTTCTTCGGAATCCTGGAGTTTGATGCTCACGCCTTGTGGCGCCGGTGCGAAGGATTGCACGCTGGCGCGGAAGCGGATGGTTCCCTCGTGCGTCGCGATGTAATCGCGGGCGGCGTTGTAGAGCTCGGTCAGCGGGACTTGGGGGATGCCCATGCGGCGGGCTTCGGGGGACTTCATGCTCTCGCGGACGACCTGAGCGGCGTAGGGGATGGCGATGCGATCCATGTCTTCGCTGAGGGCGCTGACCAGGATGGGTTTCCAGAAGCGCTCGATGGCATTCGGAGTTTGGTGATGTCGGGTGAGCCAATCTTGGAATGAAGTGCCATCGTCTTTTGAGTTGCCGAAGATTAAGGACGTCAGGCCACGGGCGAGGGAGAGCTTGTCGCGGGCGGTTAAGAATTTGAATCTCATGAACGACGGCGTGAGATGCAAAGGGGCTGGCAGGAAAGTTGGTTCGAGTTGCGACTGCCTTCCGCCCGGCTCGATGAAGGTCATGCGGTCGAACCAGCGGATTTTGCTTTCGATGCCGATGGTTTTGTAGAACGCGAGCAGATTGGTACAGGAGCCGAAAAGGACGTGCTGGCAATTGTCCACGACTTCGCCGGTGCCGGGATGTTCGTAGGAAGAAGCGCGTCCGCCGAGGTAGGGGCGGCGCTCGAAGACGGTGACGCGGAAGCCGTTGCCAGCGAGGACGCAGGCGGCGGCCAGTCCTGCGAGACCACCGCCGACGATGGCTACTGTGGGAGAGCGGTCCGCCATCAGATGATTCGCTGCAAGAATCCTTTGCCGAGGATGGTCAGCTTTTCACGGGTGGTGAGGCTGACTCTGCGGGTGAATACATCGTAATTGAGGCGGACGATCTTTTCGAGCAAGCTGCGGTAGATGGTGACGAGCACCCAGAGGGCGGGCTGGCTGTCCTCGTCGATGAGCGGGATGAGAGCGTCGGCGGACTTGTAGTTTTCAAAGGCGCGTTGGGCTTCTAGTTCCAGCAAGGGGCGAATGCGCGCGGGATCTGGAGTGGCGAGGTCGGCGGAGGTCAGGCCGAATTGCGCGAGGTCATCTTCGGGGAGATAGACGCGGCCGAGATCGGCATCTTCTTTTACGTCGCGGATGATGTTGGTGAGTTGGAAAGCGAGCCCGATTTTTTCGGCGAGCGGCTCGGCGGCGGGATCTTTGTATCCGAAGATGCGGATACAGACCAGGCCCACGACGCTGGCGACGTTGTAGCAGTAGCGTTCGAGTTCCTGGAAGCTGCGGTATTGGATGGGGCGGCTGGGAGCGCCTTCGGGTGCTTCTTCGGTGTCCATGGCGGTGCCGAAGGCGAGTTGGTCGAGCAGTCCCACGGAAATCGAAAAGCGGCGCTGGGCGTCGGTTAGAGCGATCAGGATGGGGTCATCAGTTGGCAATCCGGAGAGAGCGGCGTGGAAGGCGTCAACCCAGGCGTCGAGGCGCTGGCGGCGGTCGGCAGCGGAGAGCGCGGGGTCGTCGGCAATGTCGTCGCAACGGCGCATGAAGGCGTAAACCGCGCACAGGGCCTGGCGCTTGCGCTTGGGGAGAACGAGAAATCCGTAGTAGAAATTTTTGGCGCGCTCGCGGGTGATGCCGCGGCAGACCGAGTACGCCATGTGGAGCTGGGACTCGGTAGGCGCGAAGTGCATCGGGTTTTCTACTAAGGTGCTCATAGCAGCTTACTGAGTGCGGCGCGGGCGACTAATGCCAGTTTACGAGTTTTGGAAATTGCCGGGCGATTACCGAGGACGGCGTACCCCTGGCGCTCGATGGCGTTGAGGATTTCCTGTCCGCCGCGGCTGAAGAGTTCGAGGTCGATGGCGAGCTCGCGGTTGACTCTGCCGATCAGCGGGAGGCCGAGGTCGAACCATTCGCGGGCGCGCTGGACTTCGAAATCGCATCATCTCACGAAATTGCGTGGTGTTGCGCTTTGCCTGAAATGTCTTCTTCGGAAACTTGGAATTGCTTGAGACTTCGCAGCGGAAGATATATCCGTCCTTTGTCGTAGTCGGTGCTCACGTCTTGCCAGAAATTTGCGAGCTGCAGCGCGGTGCAGGTGAAGTCGGAAAGTTGCTGGCGCTCGGGGTCGCGGTATCCGCAGAGATAGAGAACCAAGTGTCCGACGGGATTCGCTGAGTAGTGACAGTAGCCGAGGAGATCGTCGAACGTTTGGTAGCGGGTGACGGTTTGGTCCTGGCGGAAGGCGGTGAGGAGGTCGGCGAAAGTTTGTCTGGGGATGTCGAATTCGCGAACGGTTCCGGCCAGGGCCACGAACACTGGATGGCGCGGGCTGCCGTTGTAGCAGGCGTTGAGTTCAGCTTCCCATTCGTCGAGCAGCAGGAGTGAGGCTTGCGTGTTGCCGGTTTCGTCGCCCAGGTCGTCGGAGATGCGGCAGTAGGCATAAACGTTGAAGAAATGCTGGCGCAGGCGCTTGGGAAGAAACCAGCTGGCGACGGAGAAATTTTCGTAATGACTACGGGCGAGGCGTTCGCAGTATGCGTAGGCTTCCTGCTGCGAGGGAGCTTGCGCGGGGATGGCGTATTCCGCGGGAAGAAGGCTCCAGATTTGATTGGCGGCGCTCATGGCAGTTAGCTTCTAGCCTCTAGCTACTAGCTTCTAGCAATCACTTCGTTTCTTCCTTCCGGCTTACTCTTCCGGCTTGGTTGCTAGAAGCTCGCAGCTAGGAGCTAGCGGCTGACTTACTGGCCGGGGATGATCGCGGTTTTGATGTCGCCGTTGCGATTCATCATGTGTTGCAGGACCTGCTGCAGGCGCGAGAGCGGGGCTTCGCCGGTGATGTAATCGGTGGGGCGGATTTTCTTTTCGGCGATCAGGGCGAAGGCTTTGCGCACGCTGTCCGGCGTGTGATGGAAAGTCGCCTTCAGGGTAATTTCGGAATAGTGCAGGCGGTTGGTGTCGAGTTCGACCTTGCTGCCTTTGGCGCAGCCGCCGAAGAAGTTGACGGTGCCGCCTTTGCGGACCATTTCCGTGGCCCAAGCCCAGGCTTCGGGACGACCGACGGCCTCGACGACTACGTCGGCGCCGCGGCGGCCGGGAGACAAGCATTTTCACCGCGTCGATGGGATCTTTTACCGAGCCGATGTGGACGACATCATGCGCGCCCATGCGGCGGGCGGCTTCGATCTGGGCTTCGCGCTTGACGACGGCGATAACGTTGCATCCGACGGCCTGGGCGACGTGCACGAACATGAGGCCGATGGGGCCGCCGCCGATTACGGCGACGGTGTCGCCGATTTCTACGCCGGCTTCGTGAAGTCCGCGGAGCACGCAGGCCAGAGGCTCGACCATAGCCGCCTCTTCAAAGCTGATGTGAGGAGGAATGACCAGCATGTTCAGATCGACGATGCGGCGCGGGACTTTGATGTATTCGGCGTAGGCGCCGTTGTTGAACAGCAAATCTTCGCAAAGATTTTCCTGATGGCGCGAGCAGTAGAAGCACATCTGGCAGGGCGCGGAATTCAGTGCGACAACCTTCATGCCCTTCTTGAATCCGCGAACGCCGGGGCCGACTACTTCGATGACTCCGGCGAGTTCGTGTCCGAACAGGGCGGGAGGAACGATCATGCGGGCGTGGTAGCCGCGCTGATAGACCTTGAGGTCGGTGCCGCAAGTCAGTGCGACCTGCACCTTGACCAGTACCTCGCCATCCTCGACGTGGGGGATGGGAATCTGCTCAATTTTCACGTCCTCTTTACCGTAGAGGACGGCTGCTGTCATCTTTCCGTTCAATGCTGCCTTTCCTGCGACTACGCTGACTGAATCACGATCTTCATCGATCCCGGCTGGGGATGGGCGGCCAACTCCAGAGCCTCCGCGGCTTGGGCCAGCGGAAAGCGATGGCTGATCAATTGCTCTAGGGCCATCTCTCTCCCCATCACGAACCGGACGGATTCGTCCTGCAAATCCACTGACGCGCTGTAGGAGCCGATCAGCGTTTTTTCGTCCATGCAAACCGCGGCGGGATCGAAACCTGCTTCACCGTGCTGCGTCTGCGCGAACAATAAAACCCTGCCTCCGGGCCGAACTGCATCCATTGCGGTCTTAATCAGGCTGTTGGCTCCGACGGCCAGAATCGCAGCGTCGGCGCCACGGCCTTCAGTCTGCCTGCGCACTTCCTGAACGAGTCAGTGCGCGAAGCGTCAATGGAATTTTCGAGTCCGAAGTCTTTAGATATTGTAAGCCTCTGCGCAGTACAAATCGGAAGTGATTACCCTAGCCCCTGCCCGTTTGGCCAATACGCTCAGGATGATGCCGATGGGGCCCTGGCCGATCACCAGCACTGTATCGCCTGGCGTAAGTGCCATGCGCTCAATACCTTTCAGGCAGGTGTTCACGGGCTCCACGAAGCAGGCCTGCTCGAACGAGACGCCGTCTGGGATGCGGACGGTGCCTTTTTCGACAATCCAAGTCCATGACGCGGACGTACTCGGCGAAACCCCCGCCGGAGGGTTCGAATCCGGCGGTGCAGCCTACCTTCTTATACGTTTCGCATTGGGCAAAAGTTTTGTGGCAGGCAGTAATAGCACTGGCCGCAGGGGATGTGGTGGAAGACCATGACGCGGTCGCCGGGGGCAGAAGTGCGTTTACTTTGGCGCCGACGGCGGCGACGGTGCCGGAGGTTTCGTGGCCGAAGATGCGGGGGGCGGAGTGGGATCCGGTGGCGATTTTCTTGAGGTCGGTGCCGCAGATGCCGCAGGTGTGGACTTTGATCAGGATTTCGCCGGGGCCGATTTCGGGGACGGGGACGGTTTCGAGGCGGACGTCGTTGACGCCGCGATAGACGGCGGCCAGCATGGTGCTCGGGATTTTGCTCTGGCGCCTGGTTGGGCGTTGATTGCGCAATTGCCATCAGGATTTAAGCCCCGCTGTGCCTGGAACGCTACCGCCTGGAACTATTGTATTAGTCAGGGCGCTTTCGCGCAGCCAGGCGCAGAGATTTTCCGAGGCGATCTTGGTGTTGCGGGCGAGGCGGAAGACGCGGAGCCAGAGCCAGGGGCGGATGGAGATGTGGAGGACGAAGCGGGTGGTGTCGAACTTTGCCGTCGCGGATGAAGCGGGACATTTCGGGGATTTCGAAATTGACGTCGTCGGAGATGGCTTTGACGGCAATGAACGGGAGATTGTGTTTTTGGGCAGCGCGAGCGACGGCGGCGGCTTCCATGTCCACGGCGTGGGCGCCGTAGGATTTTGCCAGTTGCTGCTTTTGAGCGACGGTGGCGACTTCGGGATAGGTGACGAGGATGGTGCGTCCTACGGCGGTGTTGCCGACTGGGGCGTTGCGGGATTGAGGTTTCGTGGCGGCTGCCGTCCTGGGAGTCGATTACGGTCGCGGGGAAGATTGTTTCGCCGACTTTCAGGTCCGCGGCCAGAGATGCCGGCGACTCCGGCGGAGATAAGGAGTTCTGGGGAATATTTCGCGATGACGGCTTCGGCGGCGCGACGGGCGGATTCGGCGCCGATGCCGCCGCGACGGCGATGGCGTAGGGGGATTCGTGGAAGGTGTGCTCCCGGTCGGTCGTGGAGGGCCAGGATCTTATCAGAGGATGGAGTTCTGTTTCCAGTGCGGCGATGATGGCGATTTTTCGGGGTACGATCACGCTGGTGGTCGAGCGTAACATGATGGGCACTCGGGCGAAAACCTTTAACCACAGAGAGCACAGAGGTTCACTGAGGGCGGGCTTCGCTGGTGCTGCGCGCGAGATCCCCGTCGACTCCTTCCTGCTTCGCGTCAGTCGCTCAGGGCAGGCTCTCGCCCCGCTGGAGAAAGCGCGGGCCTTCGGGATGACGCAGTTGGGGTACGGTTCGGGAGGCCGGTATGGTCGTTGAGTTCATCGTGGACGGGCGGGGACGCCCGTCGCTCCACAATCTATTCGGGTCAGATGTAAGCATTTTCTTTGAACCAGGCGACCGCGCGGCGGAGGGCGTCGTCTACCGGAACTACCTTCCATCCTAATTCGCGTTCGGATTTGGCGGAGGTTATGAACATTTTTTTGCGGCCCATGCGGACGGCGTCGATGGTGGCGCGAGGTTCGCGGCCGAGGAGGCGTCCGGTGACGAGTTCGTCAACTACGCCGGTGGCCAGGGCGACGATGTAGGGGACGCGGATCGTCGGCGAGGGCAATCCCGTGATTGCAGCTAGCTTGTCGAGGATTTGTTTTAGCGTTAGGTTTTCGCCGCCGAGGATGTAGCGCTCGCCGGGTCTTCCCTTCTCGAGGGCGGCGATGTGGCCGCGGGCGCATTCTTTTACGTCAACCAGGTTGAGGCCGGTGTCCACGTAGGCGGGGAATTTCCTTTTCAGGAAATCGACGACGATGCGGCCGGTGGGGGTGGGCTTGATGTCGCGCTCGCCGACGGGCGTGGTGGGATTGACGATGACTACGTCCTGGCCAGCGTGGGCGGCTTCGATGGCGACCTGCTCGGCCATGAACTTGGAGCGCTTGTAGGGGCCGATCATGTTCGCGAGATCGACAGCCGACGATTCTCATCGGCGAGGGCGTTGGCGGTGAATCCCATGGTGGCGACGCTGGAGGTGTACACCACGCGGCGGACGTTGTTTTTGCGGGCGGCGGCGAGGATGGCGCGGGTGCCTTCGACGTTGGCACGGTACATTTCGTCGGGATCGCGGACCCAGAGGCGGTAGTCGGCGGCGACGTGGAAGATGGCGTCGCATCCGGCGATTCCCTTCTCCAGCGATGCGGGGTCGCGGAGGTCTCCGGTGAAGAGGTCGGCTTTGAGGTCCTGGACATTTTTCAGGTTGCTGTTGGAGCGGACGAGGAGGCGGAGGTCGGCGCCTTGCTCAGCTAACGCGCGAGCGACGTGGCTGCCGACGAATCCGGTGGCGCCGGTGAGGAAGGCTAGCATTAGAAAGGAGAGTATAACGGGCGACGGGTTGTGACGTCGTTGTGAGATTTCCCGCTGGGGCGTCAATGAGTGTAATGGCGATTTATCACCAATTACCCACCGCTTCGCTGCTCAAGGTGTATCCCCGCGGGAGTTTGGCTTCCTCATGTCGGATCGCATCGCTTCGGACTGGAATGCGCAATTCAGTCCCGTCCGCGTATGTCAGCAAGATGGTGAAGTTGAGGGGTTCGTTTGAAGCAAGCGAAAGTGATTTCTCGCGCTTGCTCCCAACCGTGACAAAAATCTCCGGTCGGTCGTCGCAATGACGTGACGACAGAAGCGAGAACCACTGTTTGACCTCGGTATCGGTCCCGTATTGTAGCATCGGGGGAGTTCCGTGTTTTGTAGCAGCCAACCGCGACATATCTCGCGCCTTGTGGCCCACTGTTCAGCACGACTACTTCGGTTAAATCGGAGTTGGAGACGTACAGACTCTTGCCAGACAGCAGGCTGAAATACCAATGAACATTAGGCCAGTCGCAGCAGCCCCATTCGGTCAGGCGGAAAAATCGGACATCGTTTAACGCATGGCCATCGTTCCCCTTGGCTCTGAAACTCCAACGCTCATTCCGTGTGCCATTCTTTTCAAGGGTCCACGCCAGAACCCCATTTGACCCGTTGTTTCTTCATGCCCGTCTATGTGCTCGTTGTGTACGCCCTTGAGCAACAACAGGCGTATGTATCCACTTCCATCGTCGTGGAGCACATTTGCGAACTCAAAAGTGCGGTTGTCGGTGACGTATGCTCCATCGCTTTGGCGGATATATGCCGATGAACCGGAACTTGAAAACGGTGTCGCGTCTCTGGAATTCTGACCCCGTAGGTATAGCGACCAACCCAGCAATGAGAAAAACACTAGAATCGGCAGGCGAAGTTTCATGGGGCAAAAACTGTTGCTAGGAACGATAAATAATACCAACTCTAGTACTTGCAGACTCAATTGTTGTAAACAGCGATTACACTCATTGAGACTATGCGCTCGATTTCCTTAAACGCTCGCTTTCCTGGAACCCGTTCAGCGCCGTCTGCGCCAACCCAACCACAAACCGAGCCCGAGACCCGCTAGCACCGCTCCCATCAGCTTCCTTCGGTCGGTAATTGGAACGAACCGAGTTGGCTGGTCGCTGATCTCGATAACGCCGACCGGAACCGCCCGTGCTCCGCCTCCACCCCCGCCTCCCTCTCCCCGAGCATGGGAATCGCCGATACCGCCCGTGCCCGCCCCAGCCCCGTACCCATAAATCACCTTTGCAACGGGGACGACCGTCTTCCATTGGGCCGCGATGGGTTCGCCATAGACCGCCTTCACGTTAGCCTGCGTGAGAATGCTTTCCTTGAGTGATTGCAAAAGAGCTAGGCTGCTCATCTTCGGAACCTCCATGAGTCCTCTACGAAGATCTTATCCAAAAAATGAGGCGGGGCAGGGCTTGGTCAATGAGTGCAATGACGATGTTAAGCCACCTGCGCGGGGCCTGCTACCATTGGTGCATGTTCAATTTTGGGAAACCGAAGACAGCTGGCGACTGGATAATTCACATCGTGGGGGCCATCGTCGCGATATTCCTTGTCTGGTGGATGCTGCGGCTCTATGTTCTGTAGTGCCCCCCAACTCGACTTATTCATCGAGACTTCCTTCACGCAACACAAGAAATATGTACGGGAAATCGAGGCAGCGCTGCTGACAGTCAACCCCGGCCTGTGGGAAACTGTTGGGCATGACAAAGCCTGAATTGAGGGAGTGACGGGAAACCGGGACCTCCTTTCAATCCCGACGCTAAGCCGCCACCGATGGCGGCTCCCCTTTCTGCTCCTTGTGCCACGAAATCGCTACTCCACGCGCTTCGAGTTGTGGCAATAAACTCGCTTGTTTCACGGACTCGTCTGTGTACTTGATGTGCAGAGTGCCGCAAATTTCCCATCCCCTGTCTAAATCCTCCAACGAAAGAACGTCCCGTATTTCCGCATTTAATTCGAGGGCTGAACCGACTTCGCATTTTCGATTGTCCAGCATAAGCGGCTCCCTGGGCCGAAGGACACCAAGTGCGTTTCGGGGTGAAAAAAGCGCCTGATGGTACCAGGCGCGAGAATGGTTTCAGATTCAAAGACGCTAGTTTCAAGCGAAACGATGCCACATCTTAGGCATGCTGTCGATAGGGTACATACTGTACGTTAACCTGAGCGAATTCAGTCGTCCGGGCTAAACGCTACCTCAATTGAAGTTAATCAAGAATCTGCCGGTCAAGAACTGCTGAACGCTGGCTGCTAATCATTTCTCAACGCGCGAAGAGCGTCAGAGGGATGGCTTCGCCCATGGCTTTGTAGCCGGCGGGGGAGGGGTGGAGGTGGTCGCCGCAGTCGTAGGCGGGGAGCAGCTGGTCGGGGTGCTGGGGGTCGCGGACTACGGCGTCGAAATCGATGACGGCGTCGAAGTGGCCGGGGGCGCGAATCCAGTCGTTGACGGCCTGGCGGTCGGCTTCGCTCAGGGGGCCGGGGTGATAGTAGTCGGAGCCGACGTAGGGGGTGATCGTCGCGCCGTAGACGCGCAGGCCGTGGGCGTGGGCGCGGGCGATCAACTGCTGATAGGCGGCGAGGACGCGTCGGACCTCGGCGGCGTGGTCGGCGGGAGAGACTTCGGCGAGGCGGGCGAGTCCGCCGAGATCGTTGACGCCTTCGAAGACGATGACCCATTGCACGGCGGCGGGGGCGAGGACATCGCGATCGAAGCGGGCGAGGGCGTTGGGACCGAGGCCGTCGGTGAGCAGGTGATTGCCGCCGATGCCCTGGTTGGAGACTCCGATGTTGCGGGTTGCGGGCGAGGCTTGCAGGCGCTGGGCGAGGACGTCGGTCCAGCGGTCGTTGCCGTTGGTAGTGGCGCCGTGGCCGTCGGTGATGGAGTCGCCGAGGGCGACGATGGCGGCGGGCGGGGTTTTGGCGCGGCTTTGGATCGGGAGCCACGTCGATTTCGGAGATCTGGTACCAGTGATCGACGTGCTTTGGCGTCGGGCAGGTTGGCGGCGGTGACGGAATCTCCGTGGACGTAATAGGAGGTGGCGCGCGATCCGGGATGGCCGGTTTCTCGGTCGGGCGGCGAATCGAAGTGAAAGGTGACGGTCAGATCGGACAGCGGCGCGACGGGAAAGTCGAGCGGATCGGAGATGAACTCCGCGCCGGGAGGAATGGTGACGTCGGCGCTTCCGGCGAAGGTCAGCGGGTGGTCGGTGGCAGGGTCGATTGCGCGGGATGACGGCGAAAGCGGCCGCGCGATGTGCACGGAGGTGACGTGGAGCGGCTTCGGTTCCGAAAGCGTTGGAGAGATGCACGCGCAGAGCTGTGCCGCCGACGGAGAGATGAAAGATCTGGCGCACGGTGGCGTCGCGGAGATCGTCAGGCGGGAGCGCGTTTTGCGGCTCGGGGATCTGCTGCGAAGATCCCCAACTGGCGACCCAGATCTGCGCGTGGGTTGCGGATCGATGGCGGGCTTGCAGCAGGAGGCTCGTGAAAACGACTGCCACAGCGAGGGCGAGAGCGAAAATCGCTGAGAATTTCCGTGCCTGTGTCATGGAATTTCGATTTAACATGGGTGCCCGAAGTAAATCGTTTTTCAAAAACGTGAGCATAACATCCTGGAGCGTTCCCGTGCGTCTTTCGTTCAAGTTGAGTCTTCTGTTGCTGTGCGCTTCCCTTCTCGCCGTGTTTTCAGTTTGTGAGCTGACATTGGCGCAGAGTTCCGCGGTGCCGCCGCCGGTGACGTTCACAGCTGATCAGGATCATCAGAACATGATGGACCAACTGGGCATCAAGGCGTTGCGGCCGGGGCCGAGCGGGAACGAGAAGGCGCCGAATCATGCCAACTACGATGAGTCGCTGGCGAATCCGTATCCGAACGTTCCTGATCCGCTGACGATGAACGACGGCACAGAAGGTGACGACCGCGAAGATGTGGTGGGAGCAAGCGGCGGCCTGAGCTGGTGGAAATGCTTTCGAGAATATGTGTATGGGCGAGTGCCGGAGAACGTGCCCAAGGTGAAGTGGACGGTGACGGCGGTGGATCACGAGATGATCGGATTCACGCCGGTGATTGCGAAGGACCTGATTGGCGAAGTGGACAACTCGGCTTATCCAGCAATCAAAGTTCGGATTCACATGACGCTGGTGACGCCGGCGTATGCGAAGGGGCCGGTGCCGGTGCTGATGATGTTTGGGCGGGCTGGGTTCCCCAATCCGAACGAGCCTTCGGCGGAGGAACTCGACCGGATCAACGCGGCGTGGAAGGCGGTGCTGGTGCAGCAGGATCCATCGCTGAAGGATGTGTTCGCGCAGCATCCGGCGTGGCAGCCGGTGAAGGCGACGCCGTTTGCAGTTTCCGCAGATGAATGAAGATGGCGATCTGCCGAATACGTGGCAACTGATTGCGGCGGGCTGGGGATTTGTGATGTTTGATCCGGCGAGCGTGCAGGCGGATGACGGCGCGGGGATCACGCGCGGAATTATCGGCCTGGTGAACAAAGGGCAGCCGCGCAAGCCGGAAGACTGGGGCGCGTTGCGGGCGTGGGCGTGGGGCGCGGGGCGCGGACTGGATTATCTGGAAACCGATCCGGCGGTGGATGCGAAGCATGTGGGGATTGATGGCGTGTCGCGCTACGGAAAAGCGGCGCTGGTGACGATGGCGTTCGATCAGCGGTTTGCGATGGTGCTGGTGGGGTCGTCCGGCAAGGGCGGGGCCACGCTGCTGCGGCGCAACTTTGGCGAGGCGGTGGAGAGCCTGACGGGAGGCGAGTACTACTGGATGGCGGGAAACTTCATGAAGTATGGAGCGTCGGAGGCGACGTTTGGAAGCAAGACTCCCGGTGACATTCCGGTGGATTCGAACGAACTGATTGCGCTGTGCGCGCCGCGGCTGACGTTCATCAGCTATGGTGTTCCGGAGAAAGGCGACGCCAAGTGGCTCGATCATGAGGGCAGCTTCATGGCTACCGTAGATGCGAGCCGCGTGTTCACGCTGCTGGGAGCGAAGGGGCTGGGGATCGATGGCGACTATAAGACGGCGAAGATGCCTCCGGTGAATCAGGGGCTGCTCGATGGGCAACTGGCGTGGCGGCAGCATGACGGCGGGCATACGGATGCTCCGAACATGAAGTGGTTTATTCAGTGGGCGGACAAGGGGATGGGGCGGACGGCGCAATAGAGGCGTTAACTAACGAATCCCACTCAAGCCAAGGGCGGGCTTGAGTGGGCCACCGTCAATCGCATAGGTTGCGAGCTGCTTCCTAATGTACAGGCGACTTGAATGTGTAAGTCACGCCTAAGATCGCGCCGGGGGTGGTCATGTTATAGATGCCGTTCCCGCTGCGCCAGTCCACGAAAAGGTATCGGTAGCCGGCATTCACGGCCCACTTGGGTGAGACTTTGAAGTTGAGCAGCCCGAGAAATTGATAGTCAAGCTTGGCAGTGGCGTTCCAACCACCGACATCTCCCGCCACAATGAATGAGGCCTTGGGGCTTAGCGGCATCTCAACCCGGCCACCGACGACGATGTCGGCCCAGTTCTGCGAGGGATTGATGTTCAGGCCGAGGAAGGACGGATTGAAGCTGAGCTTCTGGCTGAGGTGCCAGTAGCGTGCGCCGACAAGGGCATCGGCCTTGAATTTCTCCTTGTCGATTACGCGGTAACCGACCTTGGAAGTCCAGACCAGCTCGCCGACGCGGACGTCGGCGGAAACCGCGTTCAGGGTTGGAAAGGGCAATGCGTTGCTATCGGAAAGCCGTATCCACAGCAGGTCCCCGCTCAACACGAAGCGGTTGTAGCGGGCGTCGGCGGCGCCCATGAGGCCCATGTTGAAGTGGGAAAGAAGATCCCACGCACTGGAATGGACGCTGGCATCGCGGCCAAACGCTCCCACAGTTCCACGAGTTCCGGCAAACCACAGGTAGGGGGTGAGATCCAACTGCCAACCGCTGCCGGTGGCCGTGGAAGAAGCGGAAGAAGATGGGTCGGTGGGAAGCGCATGCTGCGACTGGGTTTGCGCGCGCGCGTCCAGCGTCTGCTGCTGAGCGTTTAGCGAGAGCACGCTCAACATTGCCCCTACAAGTACCCAGCACAATTTCGATGACAAATTCATTGCCGCCTCCGTGTAGGCATCCTCTTTTGAAGGTAGAACCCCGGTCCTGTGGCGGGTACTGCGAAGAGTGTCAGGGCCGGAGGCTTGAGCTGGGATTGCTATTTCAACAACATCGGGACAAGTTCGACAACATAGAGATGGGCAGAGGCGGCTTGCAGTGGCTTAAGGAGATTCCTGCTCACGCGCCCGTCAGGTTTGACAGTTGTGTCATCAGGACTGCCCCCCTACATTCTCTTTCAGCTTGCCAACTTCAGCTTGTCAACGGAAAGTTCTGATCTTGCGCGCGCACCTAAAGTCGACAGCCTCCGTACGAAAACCTCAATCCAAATCAATCCTCTTAAAGGAAGGAACAAATCATGGCAACGAAGCAACCGAATATCCTGATCCTCTGGGGCGATGATGTCGGCTACTGGAATATCAGCCGCAACAACGATGGCATGATGGGCTACCGGACGCCGAACATCGATCGCGTCGCCGAAGAGGGCGTCAAATTCACCGACTGGTACGGCCAACAGAGCTGCACCGCCGGTCGCGCCGCCTTCATCACCGGACAGAACCCGCTCCGCACCGGCTTGACCAAAGTCGGAATGCCCGGCTCCACTCTTGGACTTCAGCCGGAAGACCCAACCATCGCCGAACTGCTCAAGCCGCTGGGCTATGCGACAGGCCAGTTTGGTAAGAACCATCTCGGCGATCGCAACGAGTTCTTGCCGACTGTGCACGGATTCGACGAGTTCTTTGGCAACCTCTATCACCTCAACGCGGAAGAAGAACCGGAGCTGCCGGACTATCCCAAAGACCCTGCGTTCAAGGAGCGATTTGGACCCCGCGGCGTGATGCACTGCCTGGCGACTGAAAAGGATGACTCAACGACCGACCCGCGCTTTGGCCGGGTAGGAAAGCAGACGATCAAGGACACTGGGCCGCTGACCATCGAGCGCATGGGGACCGTCGATGAAGAGATCACCGCTCACGCTTTGGGCTGGATGGAGAAACAGGTGAAAGCGAACAAGCCCTTCTTCATGTGGTACAACGCGACCGCCATGCACATGAGAACCCACCTTGCGGCCAAGAACCGTGGCAAGAGCGGACAGGACGATTACAGTGACCGGATGGTGACCCATGACGAACAAATCGGCGAGATGCTGGACAAGCTCGACGAACTCGGCGTGGCCGACAATACCATCGTGATGTATTCCACCGACAATGGCCCGGAGAACGACACTTGGCCCGATGGCGCCAATACGCCGTTCCGCAGCCAGAAGGATACGAACTGGGAGGGCGCGTGGCGTGTTCCCTGTTTCATGCGCTGGCCCGGCAAGATCGAGGCGGGAACTGTACTGAACGGCATCGGATCCCACCAGGACATGCTGCCCACGTTGCTTGCAGCGGCGGGTGAACCCGACATAAATCAGAAACTCCTCAAAGGGTACAAAGCCGGGGACAAGACGTTCAAGGTACACATCGACGGAATCAACATGCTGCCCTATCTGACGGGCCAGGTGAAGGAAAGTCCCAGAACCTCCTACTTCTACGTCAGCGATGACGGCGGCGTCATGGCACTCCGGCACGGCGACTGGAAGTTGGTGTTTCAAGAGCAGCGTGCAAATTCAACCCAGGTCTGGGCAGAGCCCCTGGTGAAGCTGCGGCTTCCGCTGATGTTTAACCTGCGGCGCGATCCCTTCGAGCGCGCCCAATTCAACTCCAACGTGTACTGGGATTGGGTGATCAGCCACGCCTTCCTGCTTTACGGAGCGCAGGCAATCGTGGCGGCCCAGATCGAGAACTTCGTCAAGTACCCGCCGCGCCAGAAGGCGGCCTCATTCAACCTTGATACGGTAATGGAGCAATTGGCGCCGGCAATCAAGGCGGAAAAGGAAAAGGAAGCAGCAGGCAAAGCGCCAAAGAAAGCTGCGTAGCAGCGGCGTTTGGAAGAAGTTGAAAACCCAGAATCCCCGACGGATAGCTGTCCGCCGGGGATTTCTCAAGATTCGCGCTGTTGAACCCGGCACTCGCTATGAGCCCAATAGCAGAACATCTCTTCTCGCCCACAGCTGATGTAGCCGAGGAGGTGCGCGACTTTTACGACCGTTATCCGTATCCGCCTCCGGTCGAGGACCTGGAAAAATATCAGAGCACATGGAACGACCGGGAAAGACGGCGCGCTGACTATCATCTATTTTGGCCGGACCAGCCGTATCGAGAAGACAAGACCATACTCGTCGCCGGGTGCGGAACATCGCAAGCGGCGAAACATGCGCTACGCTGGCCCCAGGCAAAGGTTATCGGCATCGACGGCAGCGCGACGAGTGTACTGCACACGGAAGAACTCAAACGAAGATACGACCTGAAAAACCTTGATGTCCAACAGTTGGCGATCGAACGGGTTGACGACCTCGGGATGAGTTTCGATCAGATCGTGTGCACCGGGGTCCTCCATCACCTTGCCGATCCGGACAAGGGCCTGCGGGCGCTGCGCAGCAGGCTCAAGCCTGAAGGGGCGATGCATTTGATGGTCTATGCACCGTATGGCCGCGCCGGCGTTTACATGCTGCAGGAGTTCTGCCGGCGGATCGGTGTCCATGCCGGAGATGAAGAACTTAGAGATCTCATCCGGGCACTGGCCGCGCTGCCTCCCGGACATCCGCTGGAGACATTGCTCAGGCATGCCCCGGATTTTCGGAACGAGGCGGCGCTGGCCGATGCCTTGCTTCATCCGCAGGACCGCGCCTATTCCGTCCCGCAATTGTTTGACTTCCTCGACAAGGCCGGGTTGACCCTCGGGCGATGGATCAGGCAGGCGCCCTACTCGGTGCATTGCGGCGTCATGGCAAGAATCCCGCAAGCCGCCCAGATCGCAAGTCTGTCCTTGGCCGAGCAGTATGCCGCGATCGAATTGTTTCGCGGCACCATGGGCCGCCATAGCGTAGTTGCATATCGAACCGACAGGGCGAGTGGTCGCGAGGTGAGCTTTCTCAGTGACACGTGGCTCGACTATGTGCCCATCCGAGTGTCCGACACAATCTGTGTTCAAGAGCCATTGCCCCCTGGCGCAGCGGCGGTCCTTATCAACCGGACGCACACTTACAAAGATCTGACATTGCCGATTGGGGCGGGAGAGAAGCGACTGTTCGACGCGATCGATTCCATTCGCACCATCGGGGACATTGTGGACCGAACGCAGTCATCCGAACACAGAAGAGTGGACTTCGACATCGCGCGCTGTTTCTTTGAACGACTCTGGCGGCATGATCAGGTTGTCTTCGACGCCTCAGGAGCGGCGAGAGAGTATTGAAGCGAGAAAACGATGCTGCAGAAATCTGTGGTCATGGCAGCGGCGTGGGTGGAGATCGTCGCGGGCGCAGCTATCCTGACGATGCTCGATACCGCGTGCCGGCTGCTGTTCGCGACCGCGCCCGAAGGCATGAGCAGGCCCATTGGCCGCTTGGCCGGGATTGCGCTACTCGCGCTGGGTATTGCGTGCCTGCCTTCGGGGAGCATGGGACCGCACCACGGGGCCGTGCAGGGTCTTGTCGTCTATAACGTGGGAGCCACCATCCTGCTCGCGTGGGTGGGCGTGGCTTCAACGCTGCGAGGCGTGCTGTTGTGGCCAGCGGTCATCCTCCATGCGGGGATTGCGGCGGCTTTGATTGGCACCAGCTTCTGAGGTTGTGAGACCACTGGGTCTTACGAACCGCAGTCTTGCAACCGCGAAGGTCGCTGAAGCGCTCAAACCTACACGTTCTGCCAGTCGAATCGCACCCTAAATCGAACATATGCTGAGACTTCTCGCGAACTCATTGGAGGACTCACATGGCGAAGAACGGAAAACCGGCAGGCGGCAAGCAGGGACAAACGGCAAGCAGTGCGACGACAACTATTCAACGATCGGTTCTACCGATTCCGGCGATCCCAGATGTGCCGCGCATCGGTTTGACAACCTACGATGCTAAAGATCCCGAAACGAAGTATCCGCCGATCCGGGACCTGCGGCCGCCGCAAGGTGCGCCGAATGTTCTGCTCGTGCTTATCGATGATGCCGGCTTCGGATCCTCCAGTGCCTTCGGCGGTCCCTGCCAGACGCCGAACGCGGAGCAACTTGCGGCAGGTGGCCTGAAGTACAACCGCTTCCACACCACAGCTTTATGTTCGCCGACCCGGCAAGCCCTATTGACCGGACGCAACCACCATTCCGCCCACATGGGCTGCATTACAGAGGTTGCCAGCGCCGCACCGGGTTACGACTCTGTGCTACCCGATTCGATGTCGCCGTTGGCGCGAACGTTGAAGCTCAATGGCTACTCCACTGCCCAGTTTGGCAAGTGCCATGAAGTGCCGGTATGGCAGACGAGCCCGGTGGGGCCGTTCAACGCATGGCCCACAGGTGGAGGAGGGTTTGAGTACTTTTACGGGTTTATCGGTGGCGAGGCAAATCAGTGGTATCCGTCGATCTACGAAGGCACCACGCCAGTTGAGGCGAAAAGAACGCCCGAAGAGGGCTACAACCTCGTGGACGACATGACTGAAAAGGCCCTGGCCTGGATTGGGCAGCAGAAAGCCTTGGCACCTGACAAACCGTTCTTTGTTTACTTTGCACCCGGAGCCACCCACGCCCCTCACCATGTCCCTAACGAATGGGCCGAAAAGTACAAGGGCAAGTTTGACGGAGGTTGGGACAAGCTGCGTGAAGAGACTTTTGCGCGTCAGAAGAAGCTGGGCGTGATTCCTCCGGAGTGCAAGCTCACCCCGCGTCACCAGGAGATCCCGGCGTTTGACGACATGCCAGAGGCGCTGAAGCCGGTGTTGCGCCGGCAGGCGGAGGTGTATGCGGGCTACATGGAATACGTGGATTACAACGTCGGACGGCTGTTCGAATTCCTGAAGAAGCTCGAAATCCTTGACGACACTCTTATTTTCTACATCATCGGCGACAATGGCGCTTCGGCCGAGGGCACGTTAAATGGTACCTACAACGAAATGCTCAACTTCAATGGCTTAGCCAGCATCGAGACGCCGGAATTTGATGTTGCCCGAATCGATAAGTGGGGTGGGCCGGAATCATACCCGCACTACGCCGTGGGTTGGGCGCATGCCATGGACACTCCGTACCAGTGGACCAAGCAGGTGGCCTCCCACTGGGGCGGGACTCGCAATGGAACCATCATCCATTGGCCGAAGATGATCAACGGCAAGGGCGAGATGAGGTGGCAGTTCCACCACGTTATCGACATCGCGCCAACGGTTCTCGAGGCCGCCGGGCTTCCCCAGCCGACATTCGTGAATGGTGTGCAGCAGCACCCGATCGAAGGCGTGAGCATGTTGTACTCGTTCAACGATGCCGACGCCGGGGAGCGCCATGAGACCCAATACTTCGAGATGTTCGGCAACCGTGGCATCTATCACAAAGGTTGGACCGCAGTAACGCGACACAGCACACCCTGGCTGCTGGTCGGCCAGAAGATGCCAGCGTTCGACGACGATGTATGGGAGCTTTATGACACGGAGAAGGATTGGAGCCAGGCGAACGACCTCTCCAAGCAGATGCCCGAGAAACTCCACGAACTACAGCGCCTCTTCCTCATCGAGGCGACAAAGTACAACGTTTTGCCCCTGGACGACCGCCTAGCAATGAGGATGGACCCAGATACTGCGGGCAGGCCGGTGCTGATCAAGGGGAGGACACAAATCCTCTTCCACGGCATGGGCCGGCTGGGCGAGAACTGCGTGGTCAACATCAAAAACAAATCCCACGCGGTCACCGCCGAAATTGTGGTGCCGAAGTCTGGCGCTGAGGGCGTAATTGTCGCGCAGGGTGGGAACATCGGCGGATGGAGCCTATATGCCAAAGGAGGCAAGCTCAAATACTGCTACAACCTGGGCGGCGTGCAGCAATTCTATGTCGAGGCAGCGACTCCGTTGCCCGCAGGCCAGCACCAAGTGCGCATGGAGTTTGCCTACGCCGGTGGCGGACTGGCCAAGGGCGGCACAGCGACTCTGTATACCGACGGTAAGAAGGTTGGGGAAGGAAAAGTTGCGATGACGATGCCGATGGTCTTCTCCGCTGATGATGGCTGCGATGTCGGCTTGGACAGCGGGTCGCCGGTTTCCCCAGACTACAGTTCGCGAGGGAACGAGTTCAACGGTGACGTCAAGGGAGTGGAGATCGCAATCGCCGAAGCCGCCGAGAGCGTCGATCATCTGATAACACCGGAGGATGCTATTCGCATCGCCATGGCGCGGCAGTAACAGTGCCGGGGAGGCGAAGGGCGCGGTCGCTCGACGCCCTCGCCTTCACGGGAGAGCACTCATTCGTGTTACAAATATGGTGACGTGCCTCGAATCACAATAAGAACAGGCTTTACTCGTTCAGACGGCCGTGAAGAAGAGCTGAGCGAGTTTATCTGCGACATTCCGGGATGTCCCAATATTGCAACCCACGCGCTTGGCCGGGTAGCCGGACTCGGCCTTTTCGCCGCCGTTTGCCCACAGCATTATGGCGGGCGAGAGTCGTAGCAGTATTCTTTCCTCACACGCTTGGAGAACCCTCTGGACGCCATATAGAGTGTGTCTTGATTTGCTTTCTACGCGACCTTCGCGGAGTACTCTGCGTGCTTTGCGGTTACGGGCTTTTTATTTTTTTCGGTCCTGGGCAACAAAGACTTTAACTGCAAAGATCGCTGAGAAAGGCCCAAGGAGGCGAAGGTTCTAACGCGATCAAAGTAGGACACCACCAGTGATAGCGAACTTGGAGTTTTCGCTAAGACGGGAATAGAATGGTGTCCGCGTACGCGAACGTGTGTAGTGGATCGGCAAGGCTGTGTTAGATAACTCTACGAGACTATCGATCGGCGGAGATAGTGCCGATCACTTCGCAGTAAGAAACCTACCTCCCAAATTGCGGGCTGTAACTGTTCCCAGTGGTTCATCACGAATCAACCTGAACAAAGGACAGTCAATAGCGTTTGGCCGCACGCGTGGTAACTCCAGGGGGGATTATGGCTTGCAGGAAATGTTCTTCGGCGAATCAAGGCAAGTTTGACGTGGAGATGAACATTCATTTTCCCGGACACGAAGGCCTGCAGAAACCTACGGTGTGGCTATTTCCGGCGGTGATGGTCTGTCTTGATTGCGGTTCCGGGGAGTTTACGGTTGCGGAGACCGAGTTGGCTCGACTCGCAGAAGGCCGGGCGGCTTGATCAACTCTGCTCTTAGCGGGAACAGACGGCGGAGTGCGCGGCACAGATTTGTTGGAAGGCCGGGTTCGCCATCCCGTATTCCTCAAAATTGCTTTGAGAATACCCGCAAAGAATGGTAATGCCGTACGTCTTGACCAGCTGGTTGCAGAGTCCTTCGTCCTGAAGCGCCGCCTCTGGGTTTCCCTGGGCGCAGAGGATATCCCCACATTCTCCGAAAATTGCGATGTGGGGTAGTCTTCCCTGCCACCTTTCTTCGATTGCCGCGATGAGATCAGTCCAGAGTTTCACGAAACGGAAAGGATCGAGCTTGCCCTCAAGCATGAAGGAGGAGACGGCGTCGGCAGCATCCAGCGCGGTGTATCTGCCCTGCTCGATGGCGGCGCCAATCTCCGGGCCGAGTGCCCTTAGTCTTAGAAGGATGCCTTGACGATGGGAAGGGGTCGCGACCACGACAGCAGGATTGCCAGCGCTCAAGGCATTGGCGATGTAGCGCGTGACGTCGTTGAGGAAACATTGATCGTCAGAATAAAACCCCACGTCGTGACCAGCAGTACTCAGGCTTGGGGCCGGGAGCGGCGCGGCGATGGTGTTGCAGGCGGAGAAAGTTGAGGCATCAAGACCGGGAGCGAGCAAGCGCTTACTAACAAAGCGCCTGCTTTCAAGAACGACGTTCACCGCAGGCAACAGTTCGTGGGCGGCCTCGGACTTGATGGCATAACCACTGACGCCCATGCTGAAGAGGGTTTCGGCGATTTCCCAAACTCTGTTTTCGCTCAGAACCAGGATTTTCGAGCCGGGAACGAGTTCGCGGATTTTTCGAGCAGCCTCAATGCCGTTGAGTTTGGGAAGGCCGATATCCAGCAGGACCAGGTCGGGCTTTAGTTCCTGCGCCTTCTGCACACCTTGCAATCCGTCGGACGCTTCGGCGATGACATGAAGGTTCGGCTGTTTCTGAAGAGTGGATGAGACGAATTGCCGCCAGGGCTCGTAGTCATCTACGACGAGGATCCGAACAGTAGATTGCAGCAACAGAACCTCCTACGCTTCATAAACACCGGACACAAGAGATAGTTGCGAAGGCCGGTTTCTGCCGGCATCCGAGAATCCCTTACCGTACCTCAAGAGAAAATCGCGAAGGAAAGTCGCTGCAAGAACGATTTAATAGTACCAGTTTCGCAAATCGAAGGAGCGGAAATCGATAGCGTCGCAATTTGATCGCGTCAAAATCTGCGCGTCCTTGGAGGACTTTCTCGGCGATCTTTGATCCTGCGGGTAGAGTCTTTTGCAGGCATTGAAAAAAGTCAAAAGCCTTTAACCGCAAAGGACGCAGAGAATTCCGCGAAGGTCGCGAAGAAAACCAAATCAGGGCATCACTTGAATATCGGAGGCTGCCGAACTGTCGTCAGTACGGGTAGGGTTCAGGGAAAGCCCCACTTCTCGAAAGGCGCGAGAAGTGGGGCAGCCGGCCCCGGACGGGGCCTCCCCTCGAATAACTAGCTCAATTCCTTGACCGTGATCTGGTATTTGAAGCTGTCGGGATCGAAGGGATCGACGCGGCCTTCGGTGGTCTCGGCCTGGGGATACATGAAGTACACCAGGGGCGGGCGGGTTGATCCGGGGAGTTCGACATCGTGGGCATAGTTGTAGGCCATCCAGTTCATTTCCCAGGAACCAAAAAGGCGCTGGCGGGCGCGGGAGACCATGTCGTTGCTGAGGGCGAGATTTCCTGGCGGCTCCTCCAAAACGACCTTGCGCACGTCGGCGGGATCGACCGGGATCCATCCGTAGTGGCTGAGATAAACCTCGGCGCGGCAGTGCTGGCCTTTGGTCGCGACCTCAGTGGCGACGCCGAGACTCTTGTAGCCCAGATTGGATTTCGCAATCCGCAAGCCGTAGATGTGGCGAGCGGGGAGTCCGGCGGAACGGGACAGGCCGACAAAGAGAGCGTTGAGGTCGGCGCATTTTCCGCCGAGGTCGCCGGTTTCCAGCATGGCGCGGATATCGCCGCGGCCGCAGCCGCGAACTTTGGGATTGCGGAAGGTGTTTTCGACGACCCATTCGTAGAGGGCGCGGGCTTTGTCAACATCAGTGGTTGCGCCGGCGGTGATCTTGTCGGCGGTTTCTTTCACGATGCCGTCGGTGGGAACGTATTTACTGGGCTGCAGGAAATACTGCAGTTCGGCATGAGACACGCGCGGGCGGGCGGGCGCGGAGAGATCGACGGCATAATCCTTGAGCGAAACGCGGCTGGTGACGGTCAGTACCGGTTTGGCATTCGCGGGATAGCTGGCAGAGACGATGCCGAGTGCGCTTTGCTTGTCCTTGCCTTTGGTGAACCGGGCGGTTCCGCCTTCAGCGGCAAAGTGGTTCGAAAGGCTGCGCTGGAAGGCTGTGTCGCGAATCATGACTGCGGGCAAGCCAGATGTGAGTGATGCCGGCCGGGTTCAGAACTTCGACACGCGTGGTGACTTCGAAGGTGCGCCAGGTTGAAAGTGCGTCCGCGAAAAGCGCGGCTGGCTTGGTGAGAACGAAGCCCGCACAAACCGCTCCGCTCGACTGCAGGAAGTGCCGCCGATTCATAGGTCCCCCGCTCGCTGAGTTCGCAACCCGCCGAATATGCGAAAGAATATGCAGTGTGGTTTAGGGCGGCAATAGTAGTAAAGGATTAGGGGGCGATGAGTCAGCTCTGCGAGGGCCGGGAAAAGTCGGGCAGTCGAGGTATATACTTACGTCGTTAATTAGAGGTGGTTTCCATGAAACTGCGGACAGGATTTCTAACGTTACCTCTCCTTCTGTTGGCCGCAGGCTGTGGGACGAGCAGCCCTCGTGGGCTGCTGTCGGTGTCCGCCAGTCCAGCGAGTGCCGATGCCAAGGACTTTCCCAATGGGCAGGTGCGATTCATCCCAACCGGGACCTACAACAAGGCACCTACAACAGTCACACCGCAGCCGGTTAGCGCTTGGTTGGTAAATCCAAACGGCATCGCCACCATTAACCAAAACGGACTTGCCACCTGCGTGACGGGGCAGGCGGGAACCGTGACCATTGAGGTAGGGCTCGCGGGTGATGGGCCGCTCCGGAATGTAGCGCAGCTGATCTGCCCCTGAGCGGCAAGCCAAAGCCCTCCGCGACGGGCGGCCTCCCTTCTTCGCCTTAATCTCCAAGTGTGCAACTCAAGACCGCGTAGGGTTCGGGGAAAGCCCATGCCTCCAGCCTCCAGTTGAGATATGTGGTCGGAACTCAGCGCGATTTAAGGTGTCGCTGCGGGCGAGGCGTCGAAGCCGCCTCCCAGGGCGAGGTGCAGGTTGATGCGATTTCCGAGAAGTGCATAGCGTAACTTGATGAGGCTGATCTGTTCGTTGATCTGCTCTTGTTGCAATTGCAACACCAAGAACAGGTCAATGGTGCCATATTTGTACTTGATTTCTCCCAACCGGAATGCGTTGGCGCGCTCTCGGACGGCGTTCTCTTCGAACGGGAGACGTTGTGAAAGCAGGTCCTCATTGGTCAGCGCTGTCTCTACTTCTTCGAATGCGGTGAGGCTGACGCTGCCGTAGTACGCGACCGCCTGTTCCTGTTGCGCTGTCGCGATTTTTACTTGAGCCCGCAGCGCGCCACCCTCATAGATTGGTATCGACATGCCGACGGCGCTGTGGAACAGCCAGGGATTCAGTCCCTGTGCTGCGAGTAACAGATCGCCAAAGTGTCCCCCGACCACGTTGAGCGACAAACTGGGGTATAGCGCCAGTCGCGCGGCTTCCCTGGTGTGGAATGCGGCCTGGACTTGGCGCTCGGCTGCGATAACATCAGGCCGACGTTGCAGCAGGGAGGAAGGCAGTCCAGGCGCAACCGGAGGTGGCAGGGGGGAAAATGTCTGACTGACTTCGATCTCTGCGGCAGGATAGCGTCCAATGAGCACCTCCAGATTGCGACGTGCCTCGCTATACAGCTGCTGTGCAGTCCGCAAAGCGCTTTGGGCAGTATCAAGGGACGCGCGGGCCTCCGCCACGTCGAGGTCTGCAACTTTTCCAGCTGCCCGCCGCACTCTTGACAGTTCAAGCAGCCGGTCGCAGATGTTCACATTTTCCTGCGCCAGTGCCAGCAACTGGCGCGTTTCGACGGCTTGATACCAGCTGCCTGCGGCAGTCGCAGCCAGAGATTGTCGCGCGAAGGCGTAATCAAGCGCGGTGGCTTCGTAACTCTCCTCGGCAGCGGCGCGCTGCGCCCGCAGCTTACCCCAAATATCAATTTCCCATCCAACTACGCCATATGCCATATTGCTGCCAGTCCGGCTCTTTTCGGGGCTCGTGACCGTGGCTGCACCGCCGAGGTTCGCGGCAATCTGCGGCTTCAAGTTCGCGCCGACAACGATCACCGTCTGGCGCGCTACTTCCACGCGCTGGGCGGATTGGCGCAGATCGAGATTACTGGCGATGGCTTCGGCGACAATCGCGTCGAGTTGAGGATCGTGGAAGGTCTTCAGCCAGTCGTTGTTGACTTGGCCCGCCGCCGAAGATGCACTCCAGACGGGCGGAGGAGTAGCGCGTGGCAAAGCCTTATTTGCAATATCTTTTTGACTCGGAGGCTTGCGAACCGCACACCCGATCGCGCAAATCACCAGTACGCCGACGAGCGGCACAAGCCAGCGGGTTCCACGAGCAGCAATGGGACTTTGCATGGCCTCGCCTGGTTTCATCCTTCCGGTATCGGATACAGCCAGTTCAACCAGGAGTAAAGACGAATCACGATGCGACGCAAGGCGGCAAACCCTCCGCCGGAGGTATAGACCGCCGCAGCTCCTTGGGCGCCGATGGTAAACCTGGATATGTCATCTTCCTCAAGAGTGATCCCGACAGCGTAGCGGCCACGCGGCACCGTGGGTGGTGGCGCCTGGAAGCTGGGAAGGGTCCCGCTCGGCAGCATCTGCCCCTCCCCACTGCCGCGCCAGATGGCATTCACTTTGCCTTTGAAAATCTGTCCAGGAAAAAGGTTCATCGCCACTTCTACTGGCTGGCCGAGCTTCACGTACTTGAGATTCTCCTGGTAATAAGTTGCAAGCAGATAGCGATCGTTATCGCAGATGAAGGACGCGATTGCGCCAAAGCGTATGTCTCCGGCTACCATTCCGGGGCGAACCTGCAGGTTGATGATGTGGCCGTCCTCGGGCGCGACGAGAGTGGTGTTATCCAGATAAAAGCGCGCCAGGTCGAGGTCGGCTTGAATCTGCGCCACGGTTGTGTTGACCCCGCCGATTTGGGACGTATATTTCAGCCGGGCTTCTTCGACCTGGGCCTGCGCTGCTTTGACGCCAGCTTCGTCGGCTTTTATTTGTGCCGACCATTTCTGAAAATCCTCCTCCGGCCCGGCGCCCTTGCTCGCCAATGCTCCGTAGAGTTGTTTCTGATATTTTGCGTAATCCAGCTCGCTCTGGGCCTTGATTACATTCTGTTCGGCTGCCTCCATATTGGCCTTGAGAGCGGGAACATTCTGCTTGGCCTGGGCGAGTTGCGCTTCGAGCTGTTTCACCCTGTCCTCGTAGGGGCGACGGTCGAATTGAATCAGCGGCTGACCTTTCTTGACAGGAACGTTTGGCTCTACCAGCACTGCCGTTACCAGTGTGGGTTCGGACAGTCGCGGCACCAACTGGATGGTGTATTGGATTATCTTGGCGTCCTCCGAGTAGGGCGCAACGAAGCGAATTCCAATGAGGAAAGCCAGGAGAAGATGCACGAGAAATAGGCTGGAGACCACCGCCCACGCGATGGTTAGCTTGATCAGCTTGAACTGGAAAAAGACCAGCCAGAACGCAATAATGAAAACCGCCGTGATGAGAAGCGCGGCTAGCATCGTGAGTTAACTCGCGCGCTTCTGCGGCGGGGCGGGAAGATCACTCGCTCGTCTAGATTGCGCAGCCGGGCTGGCTTTGCCCAAGAGGCGCGCTGTTTCTTCTTCGATGTTCTGCTGTTCTTGTCTGGGAAAGTACCGTATGTCCACCACGCTGGTGGGCTTGAACGCCCAACCGAACGCTTGTATCCAGGGCAAAGCGAAAAAAAGGCCGGCCCATCCCATGATTTTGACGGCTTCCGCTTCCGGGTGCTTGCGTGCGATCGCGATTCGCCCTGGCAAACTCCCGAGGAACACGATCACGATTACAACCGCTATCCCCATAATGGCTAGCGAGGCGAAGGTCAGGTAATCCCAAAAATCTAGCCGGAACCCGAGCATCGGACACACCCCCAGTAGGCCTACTCCCCCTTTAGAAACTAGAAGATGCATAGCCCTCGGCACACTGCTAAAAACTACAGGGCCGTCATTCTCTCGTCTTGTCATTCGCCGCAATCCAGAGTACAAGAGCGACAAATGAACGCCAGCAGAATCAGCTTCGTTGTATGTACTGTGGCTCTATTCCTGGTCTTTCCCTCTTTTTTGCTCGCCAATCTCATCGCTCCGAACACTCGCGATTGGTTCAGCACTAGAAGTCAGAAGAAGCTCAAGGAACGGATAGCCGACCTCGAAATACGACTTCGGTTTGCCGAAGATCAGAGGACATTCACTCCAGCGGAACGAGGTTCGGCACGAGCGAAGTTCGTCGTGGGACTAATTTTCGGTTTTGCTGGTCTGGTCATTCTGGCCTGCGTAATCCTAGTAATGGGCCCCAGCGGCTTACTCGTTCCCTCTCATTCCAAACTATTTGTGCTGCTTAAGATAACGGCTAACGTTGGATACTTTGCGACCTTGGGCTTCATGGTTCACCTTGAAAGCACTGACCGGCGGCGCCTTGAGATTCACAGTACCGAAGGACGAGAAAAACTGCGAGAACGGATAGGGGGACTGAAGAAGCTGGTGGACAAGAGTCGGCAGCCAGGTTAGCGCCAAAACGCAGCGAGCGTGCGCCGTGATTTGTGCATGACGCGTTCTCGCATTACTTAGTTGGAATCGTGTCGGACAGCTCTCGCGTATCGGCCAGCGAGCTGGTGTTGCGGCCAAAACTCCAGCAATTTGGTACAAAAGAAGAGTGTGACAGGCTCAGTTAGGTGATCCAGTCGAAGAGGATCAGTCGGGTGGGCAAGCCCGGCGACTATTCGGGTTTCTTTTCCATCCACGTTTGGCCGTCGAACTCCCAAACATCGTTGAGCATGTGCTGTGGCTTGTCGTTCACGCCTCCGAACAACACCACGCGGTCTCTGGCCGAATCGTATCCCATCACGAACTGTATTCGCTCCGGGGGGCCTTCCGTTGCAAGACGGGTCCAAGTCTTGCCGTCCCAAGCCCAGGTGTCGGAGTAGAAGCGTCCCTTCTCGTCTTCTCCACCAAAGAGGATTGTGCGTTTTCTCTTCGAGTCGTAGGCAAGGCCCGGCCAGCTTCGCGGCCCTGGTCCAGATTCACTGACGAGTTTCCACTGTTCGCCATTCCATACCCAAGTATCGCCAAGCCCGGCAAGGGGACGAAACCCACCGTATAAGACAACCACTCCATGCGCTGAATCATACACAGCGCTGGCAGCGGAACGCAGAGATGGGCCTGCCATAAACGTAGGTTTCCAGTCGCTGCCGTCGAATTCCCAGGTGTCAGCAAGGAGGACGTTCTCGTGCCTGCCACCAAACAAGACGAGGCGATCACGTTTTGAGTCGTACACCAGGGTGGCGTCGGCACGACCGAGGGACGGAAGATCCTTTATGCCTTTCCAACTATCCGCTTCCAAGCTGCTCAGTTTTCCGTCAACCGCGTTGGAATCGTCAGCGCCGGCGAACATCAGAATGCGTTGGCGCTTGGAATCATAGGCCATGGATGGAACGTACCTATGAACTTCGGTGTCGGAGATCAGTCTCCATTTGATCCCATTCCACGCCCAAACATCACTCGCCACTTGTTCCTTCTGGGTGGCTTGATTCCAGGTATATCCGCCGTAGATTACAAATTCTTTACGCACCTCGTCGTAGGTGCCCGAGTGGTGCAGCCGCGCTGCGGGCCACTCTGACGACTGGGCAATTGCTGAATACACCGCAACAACCCACAACAAGGAGGTGCATAGACTTCCCTTGGCGATCTTCGAACCCATGCTGCCTGCCTCCGTGATATTTCGACCCCGATGATTGGGAAACCGCCAAATTAGCTCTGCAGGGTATGAATCGCTTTCACGTATAGACGTGCTACAGCGCATTCCGTGATCGGAAGTTGGCGCTTTCAGGAGCGGGAACGTGGTTGGCTACCCTTCGAAAAGCGCGAAGGGTGGGGCAGCCGCGGTAAAGTCCGTTTAGTTCAGCCCGACGCGCCGGACTAAATCCGTGAAACGGGGATCGGAGCGCAGCGGATCAAAGTAAGGATGCACTTTTACGTACTGCAGAATGTTGGACTGCTCTTTGTAGGCCCGCTCCAGCCAGATAAATGTCTGCTCGTTGTCGCCGAGTCCCAGATAGGCATTCACAAAGGCACCCGTAGGAACGTAGCTTGTCTGTTCGCGTCTTTTCAACTCGGCGAGCAAGCGAAGTGCGTCAGCGCGGCGCCCAGCGTGGGCGTAAGCACGGATCAGCACAGCTACAGTGCCGGGGCTGCGGTTCGAATCGGAAACAACCTTCTCCAGCACCGGGACTGCCTGGTCCGCGTGGCCATTGGCGATGAGCACGAAACCCAGGTTCCAGCGGGCGCCAAGGTCATCCGGTCGAACCGCCAGCAGACCGCGGTACTCGCGCAAAGCTTCGTCATAACGGTGGGATTGGAACAAAACCCACGCGATTGAAATGTCGGAGTTCCCGAGCGGGTCAAGCTCGCGGGCACGCTGCGCCCAAGACAGCGCCTCCTCCGTACGGCCCTGGCACAGGAGCCAGTTTGAAAATCCGAGGTGCGCGGCGGCGTTGTTGGGGTCCAATTCGAGAGCGCGGCGGTATTCAGTCTCTGCCGTGGCCCATTGCCACTGTTTTTGCTGCATGTCCGCGAGCAGAGTATGCGCTTCGGCGGATGCAGGATCGAGTTCCAGCGCCTTCAGAGTTGCGCTGAGCACTTTGGGACGTATTTCGGTGGGGGAAGCGCCGAAGAAAATCGTGCCGAGAGTGTCGTACGCCTCTGCCAATCCGACGTAAGCGGGTGCAAACGTCGCATCCTGCTTGATCGCCTCGTTGAAGTATGCGATGCGCTTTTCGACATCCGCCCGAGTATTGCCTTTCGCGAACCGTCCTTTAAGGTAACTTTCGTAAACTTCGGGCGAAACCTGACGCGCCGCAACCAGCCGGGTACGCTCCTCACCGGTCACGGTAACCTCTACTTTTTCGGCGACCGATTGCGCCACCTCGCTCTCCAGCGTGAGTACATCCCCCAGTTCCCGATCGTAGGTTTCCGACCAAAAGTGTTCGTCGGTTGCGGTCCGTATCAGTTGGGCATGGACGCGAAGTCGATTGCCGTCGCGTATCACTGAGCCTTCGACAATGGCATCCACATGGAGCGCCGCGGCAATTTCAGGTACAGATTGCTGTGAATCTTTGAAGTGCATGGTCGAGGTGCGGGAGATGACGCGCAGGTCGCGTATCTGGGCGAGGCGCCCGATCAGTTCTTCGGTCATGCCGTCAGCAAGGTACTCCTGGCTGGGATCGCCGGAAAGATTTTTTAGAGGCAATACCGCCAGGGATTTGATTGCGGGGTGTGTTGCCCTGTTCAGTGCGCGATGGTTCAACCACAAGCCGAGGGCGGCGAGTGCGACCAGAACGCAGACGCCGAGCAAGACCTTGAGGCGAAAAGAGACAGTCCTGACTGCTTTTAGCGCAGGCGAAGGCGCTGGTTCCGAAACCGCTTGTGGCAAGGACGCCGTTGATTCCAAATGCGGATTGGAGATCCCTTTGTCCGTGGTGACCGTGGCGGCGAAGCGGTAGCCTCTGCCGACGACGGTTTCTATAAAGCGAGGCTGGTCGGGGTCGTCGCGGAGCACGGTGCGAACCTTGCGAATCGCAACGTTGATGCTGTGATCGACGTCGAGGAAAACGTCCCTGCCCCAAAGGCACTCGGCGATCTCGTCCCGGGAGACGAGTTGACCACGGCGCTGGACCAGGAAGATGAGCAGATCCATGGGGAGCTTCTCTAAACGAAGCAGGCGTTCGCCCTGTCGCAGCTGGTAGCTGGACTGATCGAGAGTGAAATCGCCGAAACGGAATTCTTGGGCCGTACGATCCTCGCAAACTTCCGGGGTGGAAGATGCTGAGAATCATGACTCAGTATGAGAGAAGAAGCAACTGCACCAGCAACTTAGGGGTTTATACGAAATTTACCCGGGCTTTAGAAAGCCTGCATTGCTATCGCTCGGAGCTTGAGCCATAACTGCCACGCACGACGACTCAGACTTGGAGGTCTGTCATGAAGAGCAAAGGTTTCTGGTGGTTGGCACAAATCGGGGTCCTTGCGCTGGCAAGCATCGGCGCGATGGCCCAAACGCGTATCGAACATTTCGAGGGAACACTGAATGACTATACCGTGGCAACGGGTGTAGCGGGTCCGTGGGAGATGAGCGGCAGTTGGTCTCTGGATCTGAGAGACAATTCCAGCCTCGCAAATTTTTCTGCGGCCATAACCATGGGCCGCTCCGATGTGGGAGTCATGTTGAACGGCGCCGGCGGAGGCGGAAGCCTGGATGTTCCAGCGCAACGCAACGCACACACACATCACCTGACGGTGGTAAACGGCACGGTCACATTAATCCCGAATGGGTTCGAGGTCACAGGCCCGGTTACGATTACGATTAACGGGAAATACCCACCGCCGTTTGGAACGCCAACAACTGCAACGATTGATATTACGGGTGGGAATCTTGTCTCCCCGTCGAATATCAAGATAACGCTGGTGGGGGCAGCCAACACGCATTTTGGAACACAGCCGATCAACGGTGTGGTTCGGAGCGCGAAGTAAGAAATGGAGTGGGCCTTCTGAAGATGTACGGACATCCCACTCAAGCCAAAAACGGGCTTGAGTGGGCCACATGTCATCCTTGACTAGTCAGGCGCTGCACCTAATTCTTCTCGATCATCACTTTCTTGTACGTGGTCAGCGCGATCAACGGGAAGTATTGGCGGTACATGTGGTACATCAGGTAGAAGACGCGGGGGAAGCCGGTGCCGGTGTACCAGGGTTCGTCCCAGGCGCCGTCTTTTTTCTGGGTTTTTAGGAGGTAGGCGACGCCTTTGGCGACCGAGTCGCTGCGGGTGTCGTTGGCGGCGAGCAGGCCCATGACGGCCCAGGCGGTTTGCGAGGGGGTGCTGGGGCCGATGCCTTTGGTGTTGGGGTCGTCGTAGGAACCGCAGGTTTCTCCCCAGCCGCCGTCGGGGTTTTGCACCATGCGGATCCACTCGGCGGCTTGTTGGACGTAAGGCTCGTGGTGATCGGTTCCCATGGCTTCGAGGCCGCGCAGGACCTGCATGGTTCCGTAGATGTAATTCACGCCCCAGCGGCCGAACCATGAGCCGTCGGGCTCCTGCTCGTCGCGGATGAATTTCAGGGCTTTCTTTACGGCGGGATGATTTTTGTCGTAGCCGTAGGCGGCGAGCATTTCCAGGATGCGGCCGGTGATGTCAACCGTCGGCGGGTCGAGCATGGCGTTGTGGTCGGCGAAGGGGATGTGCTGGAAGACCATGCGGTCGTTGTCTTTGTCGAATGAGGCAAAGCCGCCGTTTTTGCACTGCATGGAGAGGACCCAGTCAATGGCGCGCTCGACGGATTCGAGCTGATAGCGTCCGTTGGGGTGCTCGACCTGAGCGAGGCCGAGGGCGACCATGGCGGTGTCGTCCACGTCGGGATAGAACTCGTTGTTGAATTCGAAATACCAGCCGCCGGGTTTGCCCTTCTTGTTGTTGACAGTCCAGTCGCCGGGCTTGCGGACTTGCTTTTGCAGAATCCAGTCGGCGCATTTCACCATGCGGGCGTCGGTCTTGGGGAGGCCGGCTTCGCCGAGAGCGAAGAGGGCGTAGGCGGTGTCCCAGACGGGAGACTTGCAGGGCTGCATGCGGAACGTGTCCCCTTCCTCGATGCCCAGCTTTTCGAATTCGTCGAGGGCGCGGATCATTTGGGGGTCGTCGAGGGAGTATCCCTGGCAGCGCAGAGCGATGATGGCGTTCAGCATCGCGGGATAGATTGCGGCGAGGCCGTCGGACATTTCGAATCTCTCGAGCATCCACTTCTCGGCTTTTCTTAATGCCATCGAGCGCAGAGGGCGGATGTGGACGGCTTCGAACCAGTGCGTGATGCGATCGAAGACCAGGAAGAAATTGCGCCAGGAGATGAGCTTGTCGCTCCACTCTAATCGCATGCGCGATTTGTCGCGGCCGCCGACGAAGAGTTCGTCAATGGCCATTTCGTCGGGAATTTTCTTGAACGGCTTCTTCGCGTACACGATGGACAGCGGCACTAAGATGGCGCGCGACCACGACGAAATTTCGTAGATGTTGAACCAGAACCAGTTGGGGAAAAGCACGATCTCCGGGGGGATCGCGGGGACGGCGTCGTAGTCGTACTGGCCGAGGAAGCAGAGATAAATCTTCGTGAAAGTGTTGACCTTGGTGACGCCGCCGAGTTCGAGAATCTTTTTGCGGGCACGTTCGAGCGCGGGGTGGTCAGGTTTGTATCCGGCGAGCTTGAGGCTGAAATAGGCTTTCACCGAGGCGCTGATGTTCGAGGGGCCGCCGTTGAAGATGGGCCAGCCGCCGTCTTCGTTCTGACCGCGCAGGATGTAATTCGCGCACTTCTGGAAACGCTCCTGATTTCCGGTGCCGAGCAGAACGTGGAGCAGGATGTAGTCGGATTCGAGGGTGGTGTCGGCTTCGAGTTCGCCGCACCAGTAGCCGTCTTCGTGCTGCTGGGAGAGAAGCCAGTTGCGGGCGCCGTCGATGGCGGCGGCCACACGGCTGGCGAGGTCGTCGATTTTTCCGAAGCGAAGTTGAGGAGCGGATGATGGCGGGGGAAATGAATTTTCCATAGTGTTACGGTTGTTCCTCCAGTTGGTGAGCGCCCCCGGACAGCTCACCTCAGCGGCTGAAGCCGATCTGATTCGACCATCCTTACGCGGCCCTGAAGGGCCGCTCTTCCACGCACAAATCTCTAGTTGGCCGAAACGCTAACGGGCGGCGCAGCGGCGATTGCTTCCACGATCTCGGGAGGCAGGCCGAAGCGGACGTTTTCGGGCATGACTTCTACTTCCCTGAGATTGTTGAATCCCTTGGTGCCGAGATATTCGACCACTTCCTCGACCAGGCACTCGGGTGCTGAGGCCCCGGCGGTTAGAGCGATGGTGTTCACGCCTTCGAGCCACTCGGGCTGAATGTCTTTACAACTATCAATCAAGTGAGAGGAGCGGTCCGAGGTTGCGGGCAACTTCGACGAGACGATTGGAGTTGGAACTGTTTTCGGACCCTACGACCAGCAACAGGTCGGCGTCTTCGGCTACGTGCTTGACTGCGACCTGGCGATTTTCGGTGGCGTAGCAGATGTCCTGGGCGTGCGGGCCTTTGATGTTGGGGAACTTTACGCGCAGGGCTTCGATGATGTCGCGGGCTTCGTCGAGGCTGAGCGTGGTCTGGGTGAGGTAGGCTACGCGGTTGGGGTCGGGAACGGTGCAGCGCCGCCAACTTGCGCGGGCGATCCGACGACCTGGGTCACACCGGGCGCTTCGCCCAGAGTGCCGATGACTTCGTCGTGGTCGCGGTGGCCGATCAGGATCAGCGAATAGCCTTCTTTGGCGAACTTTGACGGCTTCGACGTGAACCTTGGTGACCAGGGGGCAGGTGGCGTCGATGACCCGGAGGCGGCGGTCTTTGCTGGCCTGGCGGACTTCGGGGGACACTCCGTGGGCGCTGTAGATGACGCGCTCGCCGGCGGGGACTTCGTCCACGGAATCGACGAAAATGGCGCCCTTGCCCTGGAGCTCTTCGACCACGAAGCGGTTGTGGACGATCTCTTTGCGGACGTATATGGGCGGGCCAAAGGCCTCAAGGGCGATGCGGACGATATCAATGGCGCGGACGACGCCGGCGCAGAAGCCGCGGGGCTTGAGCAGAAGCAGGTTCTTCTGGGTCGTTTCCTGTAGCTTCTGGCAATGGTCATTCCTTTGAACTAAGTGCTTTAAGGATACACGGTTCCCGGCGTTTGGTTACGAAAAGGGTATCGAAAATGGCACCTTGGGTCAACGTAAGCCCAAGAAAGGCACGGGATTAGCAGCGGGAGGGGAAAAGGAGGGGGTGAATGGGAGGTCACCAGAAGCGACGGACGCCGTAGCGGTCGAAGACTTCATCGTTGCTGACAATAACGAGGTTCTCGGCTTGGGCCTGAGCAATCAGCATACGGTCGAAGGGGTCTTTGTGTGGGCCTGGGAGAAGGCCAGCGCGGATTCCGTGAGCGGCTGTGATAACTAATACCCGGAACCCCCGGCTCTCGAATGACTCCTCGAAATCGGAAAGGAGATCGAGAGCCGACGGGAGCCGGCCGAGACTGACTTTGATTGCCATCTCCCATGCCGAGGCGGCACTAACCGAGACATCCTGTGATTGTGCAATTCGAGTACGCGCCCGGTTCGACAGGCTGGAATCGTCCGTAGCCCACCAGATCAGCGCGTGCGTGTCCAGCAGGAAGCGCAACGTCACTTCCACCAAAGATCGAGTTCTTCAGGAGGGAGAGGTTCGAAGAATTCTGGCCCGAGTTTGAACTTCCCTTTCAACCAACCGGGCTTGCGGTGTCCATTTGCTTCCGAGATGGGCACTAGGCGAACCACAGGTTTGTCGCCTTTGGCGATGATTACGACTTCCCCTTTGCACGCGTCTTCGATGAGGCGGGAGAGGTTGGTCTTGGCGCGGTGGATAGTGATGGTTTTCATTAGCTAACCTAGCCTAGCTAATATGAGAGGCGCTGTCAAGCGGGGAAGGTGCATGGCATCGTGGCGGGATTCCCGAATTGAGTACGGAAGTAATTTATTAACCTGGTTGGCATGTGCGGCGGAAATGTAAGCTGGTAGAGTAAGCGGTTTGGGTGGTTATTCCGGCAGTGGTGCGCCTTGGGAGAGTGGTCTGATGCAGATCGCGGTTATCGGTTCGGGGTATGTTGGGCTGGTGGCGGGGGCGTGTTTTGCCGACCTGGGCCACGACGTGATCGTGGTGGACAACGATCAGAAGAAGCTGGCTGCGCTGAATCGCGGCGAGGTGCCGATTCATGAGAATTTCCTGCCGGAGTTGCTGCAGCGGCATCGCGGCAACAAACTGCGGTTTTCGGACGACCTGAAGGCGGCGGTGGGTGCGAGCGCGGCGATTTTTGTGGCAGTGGGGACGCCGCCGACGGAACAGGGCGAGGCGGATCTTTCTTATGTGGAGTCGGTGGCGCGGGGGATTGCGGGCGCGATCAACGACTACAAAATTGTCGTCGAAAAAAGCACGGTGCCGGTTTACACCAGCGACTGGGTGCGGAAGATTATTCAGCGCAACGGGGTGGCGGGCGAATTTGATGTGGCTTCGAATCCTGAGTTTTTGCGCGAAGGGACGGCGGTTACGGATTTTCTTTATCCCGATCGCATTGTGGTGGGGGCGGACACCGAGCGGTGCGCGGCAACGTGCTGCGGGAGATCTACGCGCCGCTGACGGACGGCAGTTATTACAAGACGATGCGGATGCGATTCCGCGGCCGGACCGGGCGCAGATTCCTCCGCCGCTGATTGTGACCAGTCGGCCAAGAGTGCGGAACTGATCAAGCATGCTTCGAATGCGTATCTGGCGATGAAGATTTCGTTTATCAATGCGGTGGCGTCGATTTGCGAGAGCGTGGGAGCGAATGTGCAGCAGGTTTGCCAGGGGATCGGAACCGACACGCGCATTGGGCCGCGGTTTCTGAATCCGGGGATTGGGTACGGCGGATCGTGTTTCCCGAAGGACCTGATGGCGTTTCGCTCGGTGGCGCGGGAGTGCGGGTACGACTTCCGGCTGCTGGAAGAAGTGATGCGGATTAACGAGGAGCAGCGGGCGCGGTTCATCCGCAAGGTGCGGAGCGCGCTGTGGACGCTGCGGGGCAAGAAACTGGGGGTGTTGGGACTGGCGTTTAAGGGCGGGACGGACGACGTGCGCGAATCGCCGGCGATTCTGCTGATTCAGTCGCTGCTGCAGGAAGGCTGTGAGATTTCGGCGTATGATCCGGCGGCGCATGAGCGGGCGCGAGAGGTGCTGAGTTCGAGCGTGCGGCTGGCGGAGAATGCGTACGACGCGGCGAGGGGCGCGGATGCCTTGCTGATCCTGACCGAGTGGGAAGAATTTGCGGCGCTGGATTTGAAACGGATGCACGCGGAGCTGAAGTATCCCATCGTGATTGATGGGCGGAATTTGTATGATCCCGAGGTGATGGCGGCGAACGGGTTTACGTACTACAGCGTGGGCCGGGCGGCTTCGAGCCCGGAGGGCTGCGATGCGGCGGCGGCGCCGACCGCTAGAAAGAGCACGCCACTGATGAAGCCTCGCGCACTGGTCACAGGCGGGGCGGGATTTTTGGGATCGCATCTTTGCGATGCGCTGCTGGCGGAAGGCTACTCCGTGGTCGCGGTGGACAATCTGCTTACCGGGCGGATGGCGAACATTGAGCATCTGCGGCGCGATGCGAGCTTTGAGTTTCGTTCAGAGAGACATCAATCGAGCCGTTCGACTGCGGCGAAGTGAATTACGTTTTTCACTTCGCGTCGCCGGCGAGTCCGGTGGATTACATGATCCACGGGATCGATACGCTGAGAGTCGGGTCGCTGGGGACGATGCATGCGCTGGAGATTGCGCAGAAGTATCGCGCGAAGTATCTGGTGTCTTCGACGTCGGAGTGTTACGGCGATCCGCTGGAGCATCCGCAGAAGGAAACGTACTGGGGGAATGTGAATCCCATCGGGCCGCGGTCGGTGTATGACGAGGCCAAGCGGTTTACCGAGGCGCTGACCATGGCGTACCACCGCTACAACAAAGTGGACACGCGGATTTCGCGGATCTTCAACACCTACGGGCCGCGCATGCAGTTGAATGACGGGCGAGTGATTCCGAATTTCATGAAGCAGGCGCTGCGCGGCGAGGACTTGACGATTTACGGCGACGGGTCAGCAGACGCGCAGTTTTTGCTATGTCAGCGACGAGATTGACGGGTTCTGCGGCTCTCGAAGATCGGACGAGCATTTGCCGGTGAACATTGGCAATCCGAATGAGTTCACGATTCTGGAATGCGCGCAGCGGGTGATTGCGGTGACGGGATCGAAGAGCAAGATTGAAGCTACGAACCAGTTGCCGCAGGATGATCCGAAGCAGCGGCAGCCCGATATTACGAAGGCGCGGGCGCTGATGGGGTGGGAGCCGAAGGTCGATCTGGACAGCGGGCTGAAGCTTTCGCTGGAGTATTTTCGCGGGGCGGTGGCGGCGGAAGCGGTCGGGCCGCGGGGTTAGTCTTTTCTCGACGTAAATCAACAATCAAAGTCAAAGGCGGTCGGACAAGAGTGTCCGACCCACGCGGATCACGTGGCGCAAACGGATTGTTTCCTAGTTGGGAACCCTTCCCCATCCCGATACTATCGGAAGCGTTAAACCGCAAGCACGTACCTCGCGAGCGGGCCGATTCGCGCCAGCGTTTCGGGCCGCATACGAGCTGACAGGTCGATCCCGGAACGGGCTTCACGCCGGACGAAGTAGCCTTGGATAGAACGTCGCGGTTGATCTGACATATTCGCGGTGTGGCCGTGCCAGATGGACCCGTTGAAAATGATCGGGGAGCCTGCAGGAGCACACGCCAGGAGTTGGCCGGCATAATCGGCCTGGCAGTCAGGCATCGCGGCCTGCGGCACCGCCGGCCACAGGTGCGATCCTGGAACAAATCTTGGAGCGCCGTTGTTAGGAAGAAACTCGTCGATCATCAGAATGAAGGCGGCCATGGGCAAGTCCTGCGAGTCACGTGGGAGATCGACGTGGAGGGGCTGGGCGGCGGAGTGTGGGCGCAAGGTTCGGCCGAGAGTTGTGCTGAGTTTGAAGGGCGCTCCGATGATGTGGCGGCAGGCGTCGAGCAGGGGCAGGCGGATGTAGAGGTCGTCGAATTCTGCGCCGCGGTTGACGAAGTCGTAGAGGCGGGTGGTTGAGGCGCCAACCTTGAGGTCTGCGGAGTCTCCGGAGTTCATGGCGGCGTCATAGGCACCGGCAAAGCGCGACATGCGCTCGGGCGCCACCGGACCGGGAATGATAACGAAGCCCGTGCTGCGCAGATGCTCAGCCTCCGCCGTTGAAAGATGGCTACCCGCGCCGATTTTGCTGAACCATTCGTCCACTCCTAGGTCCTCGTTACTTCGGTCATCTGGAGTTTAGGTGACTCAGCCGATATGGTGAGGGTGAAGCCGTTTCTGTACAAACCGAAGTCAACCTATCTCAAAGAAGGTATTGTAATGGGGCAGAAAGTCAGCGGCGGCGCCGTCGTCCTGGGATGTTTGATGATGTTTTTCGGGTTGTGTTTTCTGCCGGCGGCATTGGGCAGCAAGCCGGACCCGGTCGCTCTCGGAGCGGGGACTTCCCTGTTTGCGATGGGGACGTTGATGATTGCGGCGGGAATTTATTTGAAAGCGCGGGTGCTGCAAGGGGGCGGACCGGTTGAGGCCAAGGTGCAGCCGAAGCGGTCGCGCGGCGGATGTGATTTGTGCGGGACGGAGTCTCCGGTGGTGAACTGCAAGGTGCATCAGGTGCACATGTGCGGGGACTGCCTGGGACGGCATTATGATTTCCGGTCATGCGTGTATGTGCCGAGCACACGGCGACAGACGGCACCTAAGGCAAGGGCGGCGAAGGCATAGGTTTCTGCGGCCCTTATAGTTTGGTCAGTGATATTTCCTAAACAGTTATAACGTACCTCAGCGGCTGAAGCCGCTTCTCTTTGTGCGGCTGTAATGCAGGGCTAAAGCCCTGCTCCACCCTCTCAACCTGCGGGCTTACGGCGCTGAAATGCCGCTCTTCCACAGTGGCGCATAATGCCGTGGCGCGTCACACCTTGCGCAGGACGCCATATGCAACGGCGGCGCATCAAACTGTGGCGCACCATAGCACGGCGCAGGGTGCCGTCGCATGCCCCGGTGGGGCATAATACCGTCACAAAATAACCGGAGGAATTGTGGGAGAGATTCGGGCGCTGTTTTGGGATGTGGGCGGGGTGTTGTTGAACAATGCATGGGACCATGAGGAGCGCGATCTGGCGCTGGCGCGGTTCGGCATTGACCGGGATGAGTTTGAGGCGCGGCATAAGGAGCTGGTTCCGGCATTTGAGCAGGGGCGGATGGGGCTGGATGAGTATTTGGAGCGGAGCGTTTTTTATCAGGCGCGGAGTTATACGCGTGAGGAGTTCAAGCAGTTTATGTTTTCGCTTTCGAAGCCTAAGCTTGGAGCCTTGGAAATTGCACGAGGGCTGTCGGAGAAATATTTTATGGCGACGATTAACAACGAGTCGCGGGAGTTGAATCGGTATCGGATCGATACGTTTGAGCTGGAGGATTTGTTTGATCTGTTTGTGAGTTCGTGTTTCGTCGGGATATGTAAGCCGGATGAGCGTATTTACCGGCTGGCGCTGGATCTGAGTCAGCGGAAGGCGGACGAGTGCTGTTTTATTGATGATCGTCCGGGGAATGTTGAGGCGGCGGCGAAGGTGGGGATGCGGACGGTGTTGATGAAGGGTGCGGAGCAGTTGCGGAGAGATCTGCTGGAGCTGGGAGTGGAGTGGTGACGATCGGTCACGCCATGTAGGGTCGCTGGCCAACCTAGGCCGACGAGGCCAAAGCTGCTCCCCGCGGCGCTGTCAAGAAGCTGCCAATGGCCTGCTTCAACTGACAGTCCACCTCGTCGGCAATAATCATGATGTCGGGCAGCACCTTGGTAAAGTCCACGGTGGACAGATTTCGCTCGATGGTCTCGAAGATGCAGACCTGAAGCAGCCGAGATTCCTGCACGATCAGGGGCGCCGAGTAGCCTTGGGCGTAGCGAATTTGTCCGTGCGCTACGGCCGCCGGAGTAACACAGTCCTTCACTTCTATGGCGCGGTCGCCCCGCAGCCGGGCGGCAATGCTTGCCATCATTGCGGGGAGATACTTGGTGCGCTCTGCCGCACTAAGCGAAAGTGCAGACAGTTCTGCTATCTGCTCCACTCGGGACAACCAGTGTTGGATGGTGAGGGCAACGTCGCGATCCAGAATGGAGGCGACGCTCTCCTTGGCTGGCCCTGGAGCAGGTCGGTGGGTCAGCCTTTTCTTGGTCATGAGCGCGGGCAGTTGATCGGCGGCGAAGGGCTTGACCAAAACTTCATCGGCCTGCAGAAGAATCGCAGCCATCGATTTGTGAACGTCCGGATAACCGCTGCAGACCAAGTTCACCACCTCGGGCTGAAAGTGCCGCATGGCGGTTACGACTGCAAAACCGTCTCCGGGGTCGGGCATGTGGAGGTCGGTAATGAGGACATCGAAGGGCTGCGAAGCGATCTGTTTGAGAGCCTCGGTGACGCTGGTTGCGGAGGACTACGTCGCAGTTGTTGCTTTCCAGCGACTTTCGCGTCAGCAAGATGTCATTTTCGTCGTCATCGACCAAGAGAATCTTGGGGTGTGTCATTGGGATGAACCTCTTACACAGGTGTTAACGTAAGGGCCTCTATAACATCGTCTCCCAAAGCCTAGGGACATGAAACAGGGAGGCTGTCCAATAGTGCTCATGCGGCAGAACTAAAGGACATAGGTCCAACCAACCAATCGGCGCAACGCGGTAGGAGTCAATCCGCTCAGTCTGTCTACCGGTTCGGTGGCGCAACCTGGCGCTGGCAACCAGCCCCGCATTCACGAGGTAGGCTCTACTTGCTGCGCGGGGCGCGCACGACCGGATTCGGAGTTGTCGGCGCAGTCGACGGTCTCGGAAACACGTCGATGCACCAGGAGTCGGCGAGGATTTTCCAGGCGGCGGATTCGCGGCGGGCTACGATGAGGAATTTTCCGGTTTCTTCGTGACGCTTGCCGGGGGCAGTCGGAACCAGCATGCGGCTGGTGCCGGTGAGGCAGGCGATGTCGCCGAGGACGCCGGCGTCGGCGGGCTGGAGCTCGACGTCGCCCAATCCGGCTTCGAGGGCCCCTTTCAACAGTTGGCGAATCGCGGGATGACCGTGGGCGGGGGCGACGTTGGAGCGTAGGACGATGGCGTCGGGGGAATAAAGCGAGAGCAGATCGTCGAGACGCTTGGAGTTGCAGAATAGGGTCCAGTTGACCATCAATTTCTGGACGGCGGCTTCCGCAGCGGCGGTTCCGATGAGCTTGGGCGCGGCCAGTTCTCCAGTCAAGGTGGTGTTGGCTGGGTTGAAAGCGGGAGGCTTTGCCGTGGGGCCTCCGCTGGAGCCGGGGAAATAGTGGTGATGATGATGATGGATGTGCTGCTCGTGGGGTGAGTCTCCGTGCGGCTGCTCGCGAGGCGGTGGCTCGCGATGGGGGGCGTCCTCTGGGGCGTTGGTTGACGTGGCATGGGTTGAGGGAGCGTGGGCAGCGGGCTTGGGGCGGCGGGCTAGTGAAGCGCCGCATGATCCGCAGAAACGGTTGGAGCCTGAGTTCCCTGCTCCGCATTTTGGGCAAGTGGCGCCGGCGATGCGCGTAGTGGAATCTTCTTCCAGAAAACCGTCAGCGGGTGCGGATTCGACTTCGTGCTCGGCGGCGTCTCCGGCGAGGGTTTGGATGGCATGAAGGGCGGCGGCAACGGCTTCTTCGCTGGGCTTGGGGCGGCGGAAGTCGCGATTCATTTTGCTGAAGAAATCATCGGCGGCGGAATTGGGCAACGGGTCGTTGCTCTCGTCCGGCGAATCGCTGTGCGGGCGTTTGTGGTCGTCGTCCACGGTGGGGCTATTTTACTGCCAAAGGGGGCGGTGACAAACGGATATCGTGCGGGCTGGGTGCAAAGTTTTGCAGACACTGTACGTGGATGGGGTATTCTGTCGTTCCTGAGTGGTGAGTCGCTCAGGCAGTTGGGCGCTGCCGAAAAGCAGGTTCCTCTCCTGCGCTCGCGTTGCTTCGCTACGGTTCGGAATGACAGAGTTTTGTGTGGAATTGAACCGCAGAGTTTTGTCGTGGGTTGAACTGTAGAGTTGTTTTGTGTGGGGCTGAACTAGTGAGGAATAACTGGTGATGGGATCGAAGAAGACGTTGAATATCGCGATGGTGGGGACGGGGTTTATTGCCCGGGCGCACTCGAATGCGTTTCATCAGGTCGGGCATTTTTTTGACGTGCCGGTGGAACTGCGGCTGAAGGTGGTTTGCGGGCGGGATGCGGCGCGGCTGGCGAGCTTTGCGCGGCAATGGGAGTGGGAGGAGACGGCGGCGGATTGGCGGGCGGTGGTGGAGCGTCCGGATATTGATGTAGTGGACATTGCGGCGCCGAATGCGTTGCATGGGCCGATTGTGCTGGCGGCGGCGCGGGCGGGAAAAATGGTTTGGTGCGAGAAGCCGTTGGCGGTCTCGGTGGCGGAAGCGGAGGCGATGGCAGCAGCGGTGCGGGGGCGGGCGAATCTGGTGTGGTTTAACTACCGGCGGGTTCCGGCGATTGCGCTGGCGAAAAAGTTTATCCAGGAAGGGCGGCTGGGGGAGATTTTTCACTATCGGGCGTATTACTTCAATCAGTCGGGGGTGGATCCGGCGAAGGCACAGAGTTGGCGGTATCAGCGCGCGGAGGCGGGCTCGGGGGCGATTGGGGATTTGCTTTCGCATTTGCTGGACACGGCGCGGTATTTGAATGGGGACATCAGCGAGCTGGCGGCAACGAAGCATACGTTTTTCCCGGGGCGCGAAGTGGATGATGCGGTGCAGGTCATGGCGCGGTTTGCGAATGGGAGTTTGGGAAGCTTTGAGGCGAGCCGGTTTGGGGTGGGGCGGCGGAATGGGAATGGGTTTGAGATTTATGGGTCGAACGGGAATCTGGTGTTTGATCTTGAGGACATGAATCGGTTGCGGTTTTTTGATGCGACCGACGCGGCGGAGGTGCAAGGGGAACGGAGTATTTTGGTGACGGGCGCGGAGCATCCGTATGCGGCGGCGTTTTGGAAGCCGGGGCACATTATTGGGTATGAGCATACGTTTATCGCGACGCTGGGAGATTTTTTGTTGGCACGGGGCGGAGAGTTTCACGCGGATTTTGAGGATGGGCTGGCGGTGCAGCGGGTGATGGAGAAGGTTGAGCAGGCGGCGGGGTCGGGGGAGTGGGTTGGGGTGGGTATGTGAGCGCAGTCCAATCGGGCGCAGGTCATTCGTTTCTTTCGCCCCTTCGGGGCTTGCAAATCTTGGATGGGCTTACCCAGGGCTTGCGCCCTGGGCTGTATTCTTTCGCCGCGTTGCGGCTGGGGCGTCGGCGTCCGAGCCTTTATTCGCGAACGAGAGTGTTGGACGCGGCAAGTGAAAAGCAGGTTCCTCTCCGCCTCGCGGCGGTTCGGAATGACATTCTTTCTTACTCAGCCTTTTCTTCCTCAGCTCTTACGTGGGTCACTTCGGTAACTTGCGGGTAATTCCGTGTCCCACCTAGCATTAAACAGCCATGCTCCGCAGCCTTTTGGTCAGTAGTGACGACAAAACCGTGCGCTTGTTGGGTCGTGTGTTCAAAGACCTTGATGTGACTTTTGAGCATCACGAAGAGCCGGCTTCCGCTCTGGAGAGCCTGGGCAAACACCGATACGACGCAGTAGTCCTGGACGATCAAATTGAGGGCGCACCGGGCATTCTGGCGAGAGTGTTGGGGCTTTCGACGTGCAACAAAGCGGTAAGGATTATTCTGGCAGAACCCGACGCGCAAATGCAGACGGTATTCAAGGGCGGGACGCAGGTGATCCTGTATAAACCGCTGACGGCGGACCGGGTGCGCCACGGGCTGCGAGCGGTGCGGAATCTGATGGCGCGGGAGCGGCGGCGCGGGTTCGGGCGAGTGGCGACAACGATTGAAGCGAGGATGCGGCCGGGCAAGGGGCCGATGGCACAGGTTTCGATTGTTGACCTGAGCGATTCGGGAGCGGCGATCCAGTGCAAGAACGGACATCTGCAGTACTCGGGCAGTTTGAACATGGATTTTGCGCTGCCGGGAGATTCGGACCGCATTCAAGTTACGGCGGAATTGGTTTGGCAAAACAAAGACGGCGGCGCCGGGATAAGGTTTCTCGACATGGCAAGCCACGCGCGGCGCAGACTGGCGCAGTGGATCAAGGATGAACTGTCCGAGAAGGAAGCCCGGGCGGCTGCGGCGCGCGCCTGAGTCTCATGCCCTTCTAGGCGAAAACCTCCGCGTCTTTGAACGTCACTCCTTTGCGGTCTTTCTCTGAGAGTGTCGGCTCTTCCGTATTTTCCCACTGGATATTTAAATCAGGATCATTCCACAGGATAGTCCGCTCCAACTCTGGGGTGTAGAAGTCTGTGGCCTTGTAGAGAACCTGCGCGCTTTCAGACAGTACGTGGAAGCCATGGGCGAAGCCGGGAGGGATCCACGCCAGGAGTTTGTTTTCGCCGGAAAGCCTGGCGCTGTGCCAGTGGCCGAAGGTTGGCGAGCTTTTGCGCAGGTCCAGAAAGACATCCAGCACTTCCCCGCTAACGACCCGAATCAGTTTCCCTTGTGGTTTTTGAACTTGATAGTGCAGGCCGCGCAGGACTCCGCGGGCGGAGTAGGAGTGATTGTCCTGGACGAATTTGTCTTTTATGCCGATGGCGGCGAAAGCTTTTTCGTTGTAACTCTCAAGGAAAAATCCGCGCGAATCTCCAAAGACTTTGGGCTCGAGGATGAGCGCGCCGTTGAGAGGAGATTCCAGAACTTTCATGGAAGTGGGATTCAGAATACTCGTTCTTTGAGCATTTGGAGAAGGTAGGCGCCATAGCGGTTGTTCTTCATGGCTGCGGCGGCAGACTCCACTTGGGCGGCGGTGATGTATCCGTAACGGTAAGCGATTTCTTCGGGGCAGGCGACCATGAGACCTTGCCGTGTTTCGAGGGTCTGAATAAACAACGACGCTTCAAGCATGGCGTCGTGGGTGCCGGTGTCGAGCCAGGCCATGCCGCGTCCCATGACGGCGACGTCGAGTTGGCCGCGCTTCAGGTATTCGCGGTTGACATCGGTGATTTCAAGCTCGCCGCGGGCGGAAGGCTTGAGGGACTTGGCGATATCGACGACTTGCGAGTCGTAGAAGTAGAGTCCGGTGACGGCGTAGCGGGACTTGGGGTGCTTTGGCTTTTCTTCGAGGCTGATGGCTTTGCCTTGGGCATCGAATTCGACCACGCCGTAGCGTTCGGGATCCTGGACGGGGTAGGCGAAGACGCGGGCGCCGCGCTCGACCTGGGCCGCGGACAGGACGCTCTTGGCGAGATCGTGGCCGTGGAAAATATTGTCGCCGAGAACCAGGGCGCAGGGGCTGCCGGCAATGAAATCCTTGGCGATGAGGAAGGCTTGCGCGATGCCTTCTGGGCTTGGCTTGCGAGGCGTAGGAGAAAGTTAGTCCGAAGCGTGAGCCATCGCCCAGAAGCTGCTGAAATTTCGGGAGATCGTCTGGCGTGGAGATGAGCATGATTTCCCGAATTCCAGCCAGCATGAGCGTCGAAAGCGGGTAATAGACCATGGGCTTGTCGTAGATGGGGAGCAGGCTTTTGCCGATGGCATGGGTGACGGGATAGAGGCGCGTGCCGGAGCCGCCGGCGAGGATGATGCCTTTATAGGGTTTGGGCATGGGAGCAGGTTTCAAAGTTTCACGTTTCAAGGTTTCAAAAGCGTTCGTGCACGATTCCAGTACTGGGCGCTGCCTAGAAGCAGGTTCCCGTTCGACTCCCTCCCGAGGGTCGGTCGCTCAGGGCAGGCTCTCCCTCCGCTTGCTTCGCTTCGCTCCGGTCGGGATGACAGAGTTCAATTTCATAACTCCAAAATTCAAAATCACACCGCTCGGCACGACCTCGATACGCTTACAAAGAATACTGTGTTGCCATCCATTGGCGATATGCGCCGCTGGTTACTGATTGAATCCAGGCCGGGTTGTCCAGGTACCACTGGATGGTTTTGCGGATGCCGGTTGCGAAAGTCTCGCGGGGGCGCCAGCCTAGTTCGGAGTCGATTTTACCGATGTTCATGGCGTAGCGGCGGTCGTGGCCGGGGCGATCGGTAACATAGGTGATTAATTTGCTGCGTGGTCGGGCTTGCGGCTGGAGCTCGTCGAGCACCGCGCAGATTGTGTTTACCACGTCGAGGTTCTTCAATTCGTTTTCGCCGCCGATGTTGTAAGTCTCTCCCACCTTGCCTCGCGCCAGCACCAAGCGGATAGCTTCGCAGTGATCGGCCACGTAGAGCCAGTCGCGGACGTTTTGGCCGTCGCCGTAAACGGGAATCGGCTTGCCGTTTAGCGCGTGGAGAATCACCAGAGGAATCAATTTTTCAGGAAATTGAAAAGGGCCGTAGTTGTTGGAGCAATTGGTGGTGAGTGTGGGCAATCCGTAAGTATGGAAATAGGCGCGCACCAAATGATCGGAGGCAGCTTTGGACGCGGAGTATGGACTGTTGGGCGCGTATTGCGTTGTCTCGGTGAAGGCAGGATCTGTTGCGCCAAGAGATCCGTACACTTCGTCGGTGGAGACGTGGAGAAAGCGGAAGCTCTTTTTCGCATCGCCTTCAAGGCTCGACCAATAGGCGCGGGTTTCTTCAAGCAGGCTGAAGGTGCCGTTGACGTTGGTGCGGATGAAATCGTCGGGGCCGTGGATGGAGCGATCCACGTGGCTTTCGGCGGCGAAGTGGACGATGGCGCGCGGACGATGAGTCAGGAGCAATTCGGCGAGCAGTTCCCTGTCGCAGGTATCGCCTTGCAGAAATTTATAACGGCGGTCGGAGGAGACGGCAGCGAAATTGGCGGGGTTTCCGGCGTAGGTAAGTTTATCGAGATTGATGACGCTGGATTTTTCCTCGGCAATCCACTGCAGGACGAAGTTGGAGCCAATGAAGCCTGCTCCTCCGGTCACCAGGATTGTGTCTGTGGACATGTGCGATCGGCCGCCGCTCAGAGCACATTATCACGCATTCTTGTGGGGCGTTACGACCAGGGCTTCTGAAACGGGAACGACAGACGGGTGTGGGATGAGGTGGCTGGCCAGGAGTTGCACGATTCTTGTGCCGGCGAGGCCGTCCCATTTTTCGGGAAGGCTACGTGATCCGGAGAAGGCGAGTTGTTGCTGGATGGCCTGTTGGATCGGACCGCGCCTCGTCCCAGCGAGAATGTTGGTGCCGATTTCGACCGTTACCGGGCGCTCGGTGTTTTCGCGGACAGTGACGCAGGGGACGCCGAGGGCTGTGGTTTCTTCCTGGATGCCTCCGGAGTCGGTTACGACGATGCGGGCGTGTTTCATCAGGCAGAGAAAGTCGAGATATCCCTGGGGCGGGAGGACCTGAATTCCTGCGGCGGCTGTGAAGTGGCGGTCGAGGCCGTGATCTGCAATTTGTTTTTGTGTGCGGGGATGAGCGGGGAAGATGATTCGGTGCGACTGCGCGAGGTCGCGGAGACCTTCTAGAATTCCCACGAAACTTTCGCGGTCGTCAACGTTCGCGGCGCGATGCAGAGTGAGCAGAGCGTAGTTGCCGCGTTCGAGTTTCAGGTTTTGCAGCACGGGAGATAGATCGGCGCGGGATTCGTACTCGCGCAGGGAGTCGATCATGGTGTTGCCGACGAAGTGGACGCGGTCGGCGGGGATGCCTTCCGCGCGCAAATTCTCGTAGAGCGCTTTCCTCGGTTATGAAAAGCAGGTCGGAGATTTGATCGGTGAGAATCCGGTTGATCTCTTCGGGCATGGAGCGGTCGAAAGAGCGGAGGCCAGCTTCGACGTGGGCAATGAGCGGGCGTGTCTCAGCGGGTAGCTTGGCTGCGACCAGGGCGCAGGCGAGGGTGGAGTTCACGTCGCCGACTACTAACAGTGCGTCGGGAGCATGGCCGATCAATACCGGCTCGAAACGCTTCATGATTTCGGCGGTTTGAACGGCGTGAGAGCCGGAGCCCGCGCCGAGGAAAACATCGGGCTGTGGCATTTGCAGGTCGGCGAAGAATGCGTCCGACATGGCGGCGTCGTAGTGCTGGCCGGTGTGGACGAGGATGGCGACGATGGGATCCAGCCACTCTCCGCGGGTGGCGTTGAACTGTCGAATTGCTTTCAGGATGGGCGCGGCCTTCATGAAGTTGGGGCGAGCGCCTACCACGAGCGTGAGCTTCATGGATGAAATCATCCCATTTTGCGGTGAGTTTGAGTTGGATTTCGGAGCGGCGAACCTGCGTGATAACGGCTTCCAGGGCGGTGACGCCGCCGACGAGAAGCAGGTTCCTCGCTTTGCTCGGAATGACACACTTCAAAGGTAGAGAAAAAGTCGAGGCGGCTAATCCTGCAAAACACAGGCGAAGACGTCGTGGTCCACATTGCCGCCGCTGAGGACCAATCCTACGCGCTGGCCTTTGAGCGCCGCTTTTTCTTTCAGGGCAGCGGCTAGTGAGGCGGCGCCAGCGCCTTCGACGGCGTTGTGGGTGTCGGTGAAATAGATTTTCATGGCGCGGCGGATTTCGTCGTCGCTCACCAGGACGATGTGGTCCACATTCTGGCGGATGATTTCGAGCGGCTCGTCGTCAGGGATGCGGCAGGCCATGCCGTCGGCAATTTGGGTGGTGACGGGAGCTTCGATCTTTCTTCCCGCGGCGAAAGAGAGGGCATAGGCCGGGGCGCCTTCGGAGCACACACCGATGATCTGGGTTTTGAGATTCATTCCGTTGCGGACGGCGCAGGCAGCGGAGATGCCGGAGCCCATGCCGATGGGGACATAGGCGACATCGAGATCAGGGACGGCGGAGAAAAGCTCGACCCAGTAGCTGGCGACGCCTTTCACGATGTCGCGATGGTAGGCGGGGACGAAGTGAAGGTTCTGGTCCTCAGCGAGCTGCTTGGCGTGCTCGCGGGCGGCCTGGTAGTCGGTGCCGAATTCGATGAGGGTGGCGCCCTGTCCGCGCATGGCGGCGTTCTTTTCGGAGCTGTTGCCGTGGGGGACGACGATGGTGACGGGGACGTTGAAACGCTGTCCGGCGAGGGCAACGGATTGGCCGTGGTTGCCGCGGGTGGCGGTGATTAGACCTTTAATGTTGGGAGACAGCTTGAACAGCTCGGCGGCATAGACAATTGCTGTGCGCGCTTTGAATGCGCCGGTGGGAGTGTGGTTTTCGTGCTTGACCCAGACGCTGGCTTCGAGGCGCTGATTGAGCAAGGGCCAGGAAATCTGCGGGGTGGGTTGCATCACGGAGCAAATAAGTTTTTGGGCTTCGAAAATTTCGTCGAGGGTGGGGAGGAGGGTGAGGGTGGCGGGCATGGTGTCTTTTAAGGGTTACATAAGCGATGGGGGAAAGACAACCATGGAGGGTCGTAGAGGGAATGCCTTTCAGCGTTCGTTGTGGAGCGGAGCATGTTGAGGTCCTTCGACTGCGAAAATCATTCGCGTTTGCGAATGCTCTTCTCCGCTCAGGATGACAATTTTGCGGAGATCGCTAGACTCCGATCACTCCCACCAACTCCTTCACCGCCTCCGCGCTCTTGTTCAGCGCGGCCTGCTCTTCGGGCGTCAGCTTGATCTGAATAATCTGCTCGATGCCCTTTGCGCCCAGCTTTACCGGGACGCCGACGTACAGGCCTTTGATTCCGTATTCGCCGTCGAGGTAGGCGGCGCAGGGGAGGATTTTCTTTTTGTCTTTGAGGATGGCTTCGACCATTTCGGTGGCGGCGGCGGAGGGCGCGTAGTAGGCGCTGCCGGTTTTTAGATACTTCACGATTTCGGCGCCGCCGTCGCGGGTGCGCTGGACTAACTGCGCGAGGCGATCGGGGGCGATCAGTTCGGTGATGGGAATTCCGGCGACTGTTGAGTAGCGCGGGAGCGGGACCATGGTGTCGCCGTGTCCGCCGAGGACGAAGGCGGTTACGTTTTCTACGCTCACTTTTAATTCATCCGCGATAAACGCGCGGAAGCGGCGCTGATCGAGCACGCCGGCCATGCCGATTACGCGCTCGCGGGGGAATCCGCTGAGCTTGTAGGCGGCCTGGGCCATGGCGTCGAGCGGGTTGGAAACGATGATCAGGATGCAATTGGGCGAGTGCTTCACGACTTTGGCGACAACGTCCGACATGATTTTGTAGTTGGTGTTGAGCAGGTCGTCGCGGCTCATGCCGGGCTTGCGCGGGATTCCGGCGGTGATGACGACGATGTCGGAATTGGCGGTGTCGGCGTAGTCGTTGGTGCCGAGAATGTAGGAGTCGCGCTTCTCGATGGGCATGGCTTCGAGCAAGTCGAGGCCCTTGCCCTGCGGGACGCCTTCGATGATGTCGATCAGGACGACGTCGGCGAGTTCTTTGGAGGCGATCCAGTGGGCGGCGGTCGCGCCTACGTTGCCGGAACCTACGATGCTGACTTTCTTACGCATGGCTTCCTTTCGGAAGCAAGTCAAAATCAAAGTCAAAGGCTTTAACCACAGAGGGCACAGAGATCACAGAGGAAATACGAGCTTCAAAGACCTCTGTGATCTCTGTGGCCTCTGTGGTTAATGGTTTTATGCCGGCGCCAAAACTACTGCGGACATATTTTCGATAATGCTGTCGGCGAATTTGCTGGTGCTTACTTTGGTTGCGCCTTCCAGCATGCGCGCGAAATCGTAGGTGACTTTTTTCTGTTCGATCGTGCGTTCGAGGCCGCCTTCGATCAGGTCGGCGGCTTCGTTCCATCCCAGGTAGCGGAACATCATCACGCCGCTGAGCATGACCGAACCGGGATTGATTACGTCTTTGTCGGCGTACTTCGGAGCGGTGCCGTGAGTGGCTTCGAAGACGGCGTATCCGTCGCCGACGTTGGCGCCGGGGGCGATGCCGAGGCCGCCGACCTGCGCGGCGCAGGCGTCGGAAATGTAGTCGCCGTTCAGGTTGGGCGTGGCGAGGACGGAATATTCGTCGGCACGCGTGACCACCTGCTGGAAGATGGAGTCGGCGATGCGGTCGTTGATCATCAGCTTCTTCTTCCATGCGCCGTGGCCGTGGGTGGCGTAGATGGCGGCGAGCACCGAGCGGACTTCATCGGCGACGGCTTTGCCGAATTCGGGCGGAGCGTATTCGAGGCCGGGCTCGACCAGAGCCGCATTTTCTTCCGCGGAAATGTTCGGGTTCTTGTCTTTGTTGTCGATGATCCAGCTTTCGCGCTCGGTCACGACTTGATCGCGGAATTCTTCGGTGGCGATTTCGTATCCCCACTTGCGGAACGCGCCTTCGGTGAACTTCTGGATGTTGCCTTTGTGGACCAGGGTCACGCTTTTGAGTTTCTTTTCGAGTGCGTGCTGAATTGCCATTTTGACCAGGCGCTTGGTGGCGAAAATCGAAATCGGCTTGATGCCGACTCCGGAGTCAGTGCGAACCTGCTTCTTGCCGCCTTTCAGCATTTCTTTGTTGAGGAATTCGATCAGCTTGGCGACTTCGGGAGTTCCCTGCTCCCATTCGATTCCGGCGTACACGTCTTCGGTGTTCTCGCGGAAGATGACGATGTTCATGCGCTCGGGATTCTTTACCGGCGACGGCGTCCCTTTGTAATACTTCACCGGGCGAATGCAGGCAGTAAAGATCGAGTACCTGCCGCAAGGTGACGTTGAGCGAGCGAATGCCGCCACCGACGGGCGTGGTCAGCGGGCCTTTGATGCCGACGCGAAATTCCAAAAGCGCGTTGATGGATTCCTGCGGAAGCCAGTCGTTGAACTTGGCTTTGGCTTTTTCTCCGGCGAAAATCTCGTACCAGACGACGCGGCGTTTTCCGGCGTAGGCTTTTTCGACGGCGGCGTCGAACACGCGGACTGACGCCTTCCAGATGTCGCGGCCAGTGCCATCGCCCTCGATGAAAGGGATGATGGGATTGGACGGGACCTGGATGCGACCGTCTTTGTAAGTGATGCGCGCGCCATTGTTGGGCACAGGCACGCCATTGTACGAGTCGGGCATTACTACCTCCGTGTGGAAGGAGAATTATAAACGGTGACGAGCGTATGGCGGCGCGCCCGGTACAATCGTTTCATGCGCGTTGCTTTGGGGCGGTTGGTAGTTCTTTTGACATTTTCGACTTCACTCTTGGGGCAAGAGGCTGTGCAGCCTCGATCTGCGGTTGAGCCGCCGGCGGCTCCGGCACCGCAGCACCGGTTTTGGGACCGCACAAATGTTTTGCTCTTTTCGGGCGTGGCGGTTTCTCGGGCACTAGACTACTCCTCGACCCAACACTTTCTAGCGCGCGGCAACAACGAAGTGCTAATCCCGGATGATGTAGTGAACAACTCAGCGGGGTTTGTCGCGCTGGAGGCGGCGGGGACGGCGACTTCGATTGGCATTGCTTACATTTTCCATCGCACAGGGCATCACAAGATGGAGCGGTGGATGTCGATTGGGCATATCGGGGTGACGATGGTGGGAGTGGGGTGGAATTACTCGCTGAGCAAAGCGAACCATTGAGATTGCGGAGGTTTCAAAACAAGAGCCCGCTGCTTGCGCAGCGGGCTCTTCTCTTGGGGAGGGAGATGTTTAGTTTTCGCGGGTGCTGACTTGCGAGGCGCTTTGGGCTTCGGTTTGGCGGCCCTCTTCGAAGAATTGCACCAGGCGGTCGATGAGGCGGCGGCGTCCGCCGATCATGTGCAGGCCGCTTTCGTGTTGGTGCTCTTCTAACAGATGGTTCAGTTTGTTTTCTAATTCGGTCATCGGAGACCTCCGCGGTTATAGCTCTACGATAACAAGGGCGGGGGTGGGGCGGTTATTGGAAATTGTGATGGATGGGATTGGGAAAATTGATGGGGGCGTCAGGGGGGAGCGGGGCTGGGCGCTTGGGAGACCGCCAAGGGAACCTTGTCGAGCGGCGCTCGACTGGGCAGGTGGGGGCACCCTTCGACTTCGCTCAGGACAGGCTCTGCCCCTCCACAACCTATGATGGGTTGGCCAACGACCAAGGACCGACGACCAAGGACGTTATTTCGAAACTGCGGCTAGCTGGCGTACGGTGCTGATAAAAGTATTCGTGGCGCGGGTCAGGGTGCGGTCGCGGCGGTAGGCTACGCCTAATTCGCGCCAGAGTTCTTCGCCTTTTATCGGGATTAGCTTTACGCGGCCGGCCAGGACCTGGTCGCGGGCGAAGCTGGCGCTGATGATGGAGACTCCGAGGCCGGCGGCTACGAAGCTTTTGATCATGCCTACGCTGGGGAGTTCCATGCGGATTTGCAGGTGGGCGGCGTAGGGGCGAAAAAGTTTGTCCATGACGCGGCGGCTGAAACCGGTCTTGGGAAGCAGCAGCGGGTGTTTGGCGATCTCGCTTACGGGGACGATTTCGAGGCGGGCTAGAGGGCTTTGGGGATCGACCATCAGCATGAGCTGGTCGCGGAAAATTGGGTGGGCTTTCAGGTTCGAACTTTTCACCGGCATGGTGACGATACCGACGTCGATGGACCCGTTCTCGAGCTTCTCGACAATTTTGTAACTGAAGTTGCGGTAGATGCTGATCTGCACGCCGGGATAAAGGCTGCAATATTTGGCGAAGACGTCGGGCAGAACGTAAAGACAAGTGGCTTCGTTGGCGCCGACGGTGATGGTGCCACGCGGGGTGCTGCCCTGGTCGGCGACGGCGAGTTGCGACTCGTCGCGCATTTGCAGCATGCGCTCGGCGTAGGCGAAGAGGACGCGGCCGGCGGGAGTGAGGGTAACGTCTTTGCCGGTGCGATCGAGGAGGCGGTCTCCGTAGGCCTGTTCGAGTTGGCGGATTTGCGCGCTTACGGCGGACTGCGAACGGAAGACTTTTTGTCCGGCGCGCGAGAAGCTGCCGAGTTTGGCTACTTCCAGGAATGTGGCTAGTTGGTCGAAGTCCATGAGTGCGTGTGAATTATAGCGGAATAGGGGCAGTGGGTAGTGGGGGAAACGTCGTCGTCGGTCGTCAGTCGTCGGTCGTCAAAATCAGGGTTGGCCGACGACTGACGACCGACGACCGGCTTACTCTTCCGCACCTACGGGGACCAGTTGCACCAGAGGGGCTGCGGGCTGTGCGGCTGCGGTGTGGAGGCCGCATTCGGTTTTGCGGAAGCCGGACCAGCGGCCGGCGCGCGGGTCTTCGCCGGGCTTGACGGCGCGAGTGCAGTGAGTGCAGCCGATGCTGGGGTAATTCTGGTCGTGCAGCGGGTTGTAGGGGACGTCGTTGCGGACGACGTAGTTCCAGACTTGTTCGCGGGTCCAGTCGGCGAGAGGACTGATTTTTACCAGATTGAATTTTGCGTCCCAGTCGATCTTGCGGACAGCGGCGCGGTCGGCGGTTTGGCCGCGGCGGATGGCGGTGACCCAGGCGTCGAGTGTGGCCAGCTTACGCTTCAGCGGCTCGACCTTGCGGAGGGCGCAGCATTGATCGGGATCGCGGGCCCAGAGCTCGGCGCCGTAACCTTCGGCTTGCTCTTCAGGAGTGAGTTGCGAATAGAGGCGTTCGATTTTGATGCAGTATTTTTCTTCCACTCGATCCATCAACTCGTAGGTTTCAGGGAAGAGAAATTCGGTGTCACCGGTGAAGAGCTTGAGGTTGGGATTGACGCGCGAGGCGATGTCGAGCAGCGCCATGCCCTCGACGCCCATGCCGGTGGCAATGGCGATCTTGTCGCCATACGTGTCAAACGCCCAAGCCATGACCTGCTCGGGCTTCCAACTTTCGGCGGCGATGGCAATCTGCTCCAGGCCGTCTTTGGAGTTGGATTGGGGGTTCACTTTCACTCGGCGGTCTCCGTTGCGGGCGAACCGGCGGTAGCAACTAACTCCTCAGGAGCTACGAAGTCGTTGAACTGCTGGCGCAGGCGAACGGCGTCGGCGAGGTGGACAACTTCGCCGATCACAAGCAAACGCGGCGCGGGAAGTTGTGGCGACGTTGCGAGGCCGCTAACCGTGGTGATGTAAGTCTGTTCGCCTTCCTGGGTTGCGCTGGCGATGATGGCGCAGGGCGTCTCACCACTCACGCCGGACTCAAGCAAGCGCGCTGAGAGCGATGCGAGATCGCGGCCGGGCATATAGACAACCACCGTCGCGTTCGAGGGCAGACGGTCGGGCCAGTTTGCGATTTGGCCGGGATGCTTGCTGCTGCCGGTGACTAAGATCAGCGCGGACGAAACGTCGCGATGAGTCAGCGGAATTTGAACGGCGGCGGCGGCGCCGAGAGCGGCGGTGATGCCGGGAACGATTTCGGCTTCGATTCCAGCTTCGCGCAGGACCTGCAACTCTTCGCCACCGCGGCCGAAGATGAACGGGTCTCCGCCTTTTAGGCGGACGACTTGCAATCCCATCAGCGCGTGCTGGACGAGTACCCGATTGATTTCATCCTGCGGGGTGCTCTTCTTGCCGGCGCGTTTTCCGACGTTGATGAGCTGCGCGGTCGCGGGAATCAGGCGAAGGATATCGTCGCTGACGAGTTCGTCGTGGAGGACGACGTCAGCGGAGCGGAGGACCTTGGCGGCTTTCAGGGTGAGGAGGTCGGGATCGCCGGGACCTGCGCCTACCAGGAAAACTTCTGGCCATTAGTTGACCCTCCCTGTGCGACGCTTTTTTGCGGTTCGCGAATGCTTCCTGGCTGGCGATTTCGTGCAGCAATTTGCGACGCGGTTCCACGGGGACTTTTTGTGCGGTCAAGTGATCGCGGGCTTCGCCGAGTTCTTTCACCCATGCTTCGTATTCCGGGCCAAACTGCTCTTCCAGTTCCTTGCGCAGGCGTTGTGCGAGAGCGGGGCTGCGGCCGTTGGTGGAAATAGCAATCTGCAGGTCGCCGCGGTTTACGACGGCGGGATAGTAGAAATCGCAATTCTCAGGATCATCGACGGAATTGCAGAGCACACCACGCTTGCGGGCTTCCTGAAAAACCTGAGCGTTTACTTCTGGCGACGAAGTTGCGGTGATGACGAGGAAAGCGCCGTCGAGATCCTGCGGCTCGAATCCACGGCAGTACCAGTCAATGGTCCCATCTTTCGCCCGCTTCCTGAACTGGGCTGGACAGCCTCGGGAGCAACCACCCGTACTGACGCGCCGGCATCGAGCAAGCTACCGATTTTGCCGTCGGCGATAGGCCGGCACCGACCACCACGCACTGCCGGCCTTCGAGTTTTAGGAACATCGGGAACATACGGTCTTATGAATTCCCTCAAGTCAAATTGTTCGGATAAAGCAAAAGCCCATCGCCACTTGCACTGGCGATGGGCTTTTCTGTACCGGTTTTACTAAAATTTCAGGTAAGCAGCACTCCCGCGCCAGTGTGGGCACACATACAACAGCAGCAACAACACTGGCAACACATTGTGCGGGACACGCTCATTGATCTTCTAGTGATGGTAGAAACGTTGGGCGGCGCTGTCAATGTTACTTGAGGCGAATGCCCAGTTAAAGTTTCGATGAGTGGAATCGAAAAAGCGATGCTTTCTATTAGATCCGGGTCTTGAGGCCAGGGCGCAAGCCCCTGTTCTGGGAAGGGTTTACCCTGCCCAGGGCGCAACAGGCGGGTAATCGGGGGAGTAATCCGGTATGCAGAGTATTGAAACCGGGGCGGTTGGGAGCCGCATAATGCAGTGTTCGGGCTTCCCCAAGCTATGGCTGTACGTGTTCTGATCGCCGATGACGACGCCTCGATCCGGCGCTTGCTGCGGCGCCTGATTGAGAACCATGAGGATTGGACCGTCTGCGGCGATGCACTGAATGGGAACGAGGCGATCGGCAAGGCTGCGGAACTCTGGCCTGACGTTGTGGTGCTCGATCTGGCGATGCCGCAGATGAACGGCTTGCAGGCGGCGCGGGAAATCTCGCGCACGCGGCCGGAACTGCCTATGCTGCTATTGACGGTGCAGCAGGTCTCGAAGGAACTCACCACCGAAGCCGCGCACGCTGGATTTCGCGGAGCGGTTTCAAAGAGTACGGGTAGCGAAGTTATCCGCGGCATTGAGACGCTTTTACAACAGCAGAGTTTTTTCCAGCCTGAATGCACTGACTCCCTCAGTTGGGGACCTCCTTAGGCTGCAGGCCCTCAAGCGTGTGTGCGAGGCCCGCGGTTGGAATTGGCGGCATTGCGCCGGAACACGAAGCTACCCAAGCCCCCATTCGATTGGCCAAGTCATTCATCTTTTCTATCGGTGCGTCTCGCAGGAGCTCGTGGACGAGGCCGGCGGTGAAGGCATCACCAGCACCGACTGTGTCTTTTATCTGGACCTCGAAACCTGGATGCTCATGCGCTTTGGCGCGATCGCAGAGGAGGCTGCCGTTGGCGCCGCAGGTGACGCAGACTAGTTGCAGGTGGAAATTGTCGAGTAAGGTGCGGGAAAAGCGCAGTGGATCGACGAAGTCGATGGCGAGGAGTTCTGCGACGCGGGGACCTTCTTCGTGATTGAGTTTGATCACGTTGGCACGCTTGAGAGATTCGCGGATGACTTGCGGAGAATAAAAATTCTGGCGCAGATTTACGTCGAAGATGCGCAGAGCCTGGGGATGGGTGGCATCGAGAAAATTCAAGATTGTTTGGCGGGATTGCTGGGAGCGCTGCGCCAGAGTACCGAAGCAGACGGCATCGGCGGTTTGAGCGAGTTCGCGCCAGTCGTCGTTCATGGTCAGAAAATCCCAGGCGGAGTTTTTGGCGATCTCGAAAATTGGCTGGCATGCGGAGTCTAGCTGGACGTTTACTGTTCCTGTGGGGTGGTCGGGGTCGCTTTGTAGGAACTGATCAGTGAGGCCGGAACGGAGCAGCAAAGCTCGCGCTTCCCTTCCCCTCTCGTCTGATCCGAGCCGGCTGGCGACAACCGCGCGATTGCCGAGGAGGTGCGAGCAGTAGGCAAAGTTAGCGGGCGCGCCGCCGAGTTGGGGACCGGAAGGGAGGAGGTCCCAGAGGAGTTCGCCGAGGCCGATGATGGTGCGGGGGTGGTCCATGCGTGTCTTCGTCAAGAGCAGTGGTGGCCCGGGTGAGGGCACCTGTGCCTACACGAACTGTTTTGGGGAGCTGCCTACTTCTTGCGCAGCAATTCCTTCTTTGCGGCGGCTAGCTGCTTGCACTTTTCTGGATCGACTTTTGGATATTGCAGCTTCAAATCTTTCAATGTATCCACGATGGCCGCGGCAACGACGATGCGGGTGTACCACTTGTTGTCGGCGGGGACTATGTACCAGGGTGCGTGCTTGGTGGAGGTGGCGGCGATCATTTCCTCGTAGGCTTGCATGTAGTCGTCCCAGCACTGGCGTTCGGTCACGTCAGCGGGAGAAAATTTCCAGTTCTTTTCCGGGGTCTCGAGGCGCTCGAGGAAGCGGCGCTTCTGTTCTTTCTTGGAAACGTTCAGGAAAAACTTGCGGACGACGATGCCGTTGTTCGAGAGATAGTGTTCGAAGTTGCGGATGTCTTCGAAGCGGGTTTGCCAAATGCCTTTTCCCGTAAGGGAATCAGGGAGGCGTTCGTTTTTCAGAATCTGGCGGGTGGACACGTACTACCAGCACCTCTTCGTAATACGAGCGGTTGAAAATTCCGATGTGGCCGCGCTCGGGAAGGCACTTGGTGGTGCGCCACAGGTAGTCGTGATTCAGGTCTTCGGCGGATGGCGCTTTGAAGGAATAGACCTGGCAGCCCTGGGGATTCACCCCCGACATGACGTGCTTGATGGCGCCGTCTTTGCCGGCGGCGTCCATGGCTTGGAAAAGCAGGAGCACGCCCCAGCGGTCTTGCGCGTAGAGCTTGTCCTGAAAGTCGGACAGTTCGGAGATGCTCTGGGTGAGTAGCTTCTGGGCCTGGTCTTTGGAATGAATGTGGGCGGTGGCGGCGGGGTCGAAGTCCTTCAGGCGGAAATTCTTTCCGTGATCGATGCGATAGGGTTTTGACAGTTTGCTGGCCCAGCTCATGGCTTCTCCATGCTAGCGCGGGTTTCGCGGACGATGGCGGCAAATTTTCGCGCGCTGTCGGTGATTTCTTTGGTGTTGCCGGATTGCAGGGCGGACGCCGACACTAGCTCTGCGCCGACGCCGAGGGCCTCGGCTCCCGCGCGGATCAGGTCGGCGGCGGTTTCGAGATTTACGCCGCCTGTGGGGATCATGGGGATTTGCGGCAGGGGAGCTTTGAGCGACTTGATGTATTTGGCGCCGCCAACGGTACCGCAGGGAAAGATTTTGACGAAATCACTTCCGGCCTTCCAGGCTTGGATGACTTCGGTGGGAGTGAGCGCTCCGGCAGCCATGAGTTTACCGGCGCGAGTTACGTGCTGCACGGTGGCGATGTCGAGCCCGGGAGAGACGATGAGGTCGGCTCCGGCGTCGATGCAATGCTGGGCGGTTTCGGCGTCGAGGACGGTGCCGGCGCCGATCAGGATTTCGCTTCCGAGATTTTTTGCCAGTTGCGCGATTAAGTCGATCGCGCCGGGGACGGTCATGGTGATTTCGACGATGGGGATGCCGCCGGCGCAGACAGCCTCGGCGGCCATCAGGGCGTGTTTGGCCGACGCGACGCGGACGATGGGGATGAGGCCTACTTCGCGAATTTTGGCGGCGGATTGATCTCGGGTCATTTTTTGTTCACCAGCTTATTTAGCGCGCGATCCTTGCTCCGGCGCCGCGCATTAACTGCGTTACTTCTTTTAGAGTGGCCATTGTGGTGTCACCGGGAGTGGTCATCGCCAAGGCACCATGAGCAACCCCGCAATCGACGGCCCATTGCGGGTCTTGTCCGGTGATGAATCCGTAAATCAGGCCGGAGGCGAAGGAGTCGCCGCCGCCTACTCGGTCGAAGATTTCCAGATTTTCATAGCGTTTGGATTCGTAGAATTCGCCCTCGGCGTAGCAGATCGCGCTCCAATCGTTGGTGCTGGCGCTTTTGGCTTTGCGCAGGGTTGTTGCCACAACCTTGAACGGAAATTCTTTCATTACGGACTCGATCATCTTCTTGAAGGATTCAGTTTCGATTTTCAGGATGTGCTCATCCATGCCGGGGACCTCGAAGCCGAGCGAGGCGGAGAAATCTTCTTCGTTGCCGATCATCACGTCCACCAGCGGGGCGAGGCGGCGGTTCACTTCCTGGGCGCGCTTTTTGCCGCCGATGGCCTTCCAGAGTGATTCGCGATAGTTCAGATCGTAGGAAACGATCGCACCATGCTTGCGCGCGGCGGTCATGGCTTCGATAGCCACATCGGGAGTGCTTTCAGAGAGCGCACAGAAAATGCCGCCGGTATGAAACCAACGCGCGCCGTGCTTGCCGAAAATTTCTTCCCAGTCGAAATCGCCCTTTTTCAATTCCGAGGCGGCGGAATGGCCGCGGTCGCTGCATCCTAGCGCGGCGCGAACACCGAAGCCGCGTTCGGTAAAGTTCAATCCGTTGCGGACCTGGCGGCCGATGCCATCGTACTCGACCCATTTGGTGTAAGTCTGGTCAACGCCTCCCTGATAAATCAAATCCTGAAGCAAGCGGCCGACGGGGTTGTCAGCGAAGGCGGTGACGTGGGCGGCGTCGAGTCCGAAGCAGCGTTTGAGGCCGCGGGAGACGTCGTATTCGCCGCCGCCTTCGCAGACGTCGAAACTTCGGGTGGTCCAGATGCGCCGCGGACCGGGGTCGAAGCGGATCATGACTTCGCCGAGGCTGACCATGTCCCAGCGGCATTGGGTTTTGGGTTTGATGGTGAGTGGCATGTTAGCGAACTCTTAATTTACACGACTCACATTCGCGCCGGTTCAAACCGGGGCTCGATGAGATGAATGACTCCCAGACCGATCAGGTATGCCGAGCCAGCCATCAGAAACGGAATAGTATAGCTGCCCGTCGTTTGCAGAAGATAGGCAACGAGTTTGGCGATCAACATTCCGCCGATGGCTCCGGCCATTCCGCCGATTCCAGCGACGGAGGCTACCGCGCGCGACGGGAAAAGATCGGAAGGCATGGTCAACAAGTTACACGAGAATCCCTGATGGGCGGCAGCAGCGAGCCCGAGGAGAAAGACGGCGGCCCAGGTGGACGCGACATTGGGCGCGAAGATGATAGGCACGACGGCGATCGCGCAGACAAGCATGGCGGACTTGCGGGCGGCATTGACGGACTTGCCGCGATGAATGAGGAAGGAGGAGAACCAGCCTCCAGCGATGCTGCCGCCATCGGCCATTAGATAAATCACGACGATGGGCCAGCCGATCTGCAAGCAGGCTCAGACCATGACGGCGCTGGAGGAAGTCGGGAATCCAGAATAAGAAGAACCACCAGATGGGATCGACGATGAATTTGCCGAGCGAGAAGGCCCAGGTCTGGCGATAGGTGGCGAGTTTGAGCCAGCTGATTCGGACGGGCGGTTCGGCGGGATCGCTGCGGATGTAGGCGAGTTCAGCGGCAGAGCAACTGGGGTGGTCTTCGGGCTTGCGGTAAATCAACAGCCAGAGCGCAAGCCATACGAAGCCGACTGCGCCGATAGAAAAGAAGGCCCAGCGCCAGCCCCAGTGGACGGTGATCCACGGGACAAGCAACGGCGTGAGGATGGCGCCGAGGTTGCTGCCGGCGTTGAAAATTCCGGTGGCGAGGGCGCGCTCTTTTTTTGGGAACCACTCGGCGGTGGCTTTCAGGCTGGCGGGAAAGACTCCGGCTTCGCCGAAGCCGAGGGCGAAGCGGGCAGCGCCGAAGCCGGCGAGCGAACTCATCATGCCCTGCGCCATCGAGGCCAGACTCCACAACGCCATGGAGAAGGCGTATCCCAAGCGAGTGCCGAGGCGGTCGATCAGGCGTCCGACGAGCAGCAGGCCCAGCGCGTAGGCTCCCTGAAAAATAAAGACCATGTTGCCGTAGTCGATGTCGTTCCAGTGCAGGTCGTGCTTGCAACGTGGTTTTCAGGACGCTGATGACCTGGCGGTCCATGTAGTTCTTGGTGACGCCGAAAAGGAGGAGGGTACAGATGACCCAGCGGAAGCGGCCGATGGTGGACTGGAGCGCGGCTTGGGAATCGGATGACGCCAGGCTCGGAGATGGCGAAGCGTTGGGCATTTGAGGAGCTGCATCGCGGGCGAGGCCCCGTTCGACTTCGCTCAGGCAGGTCCGCGCCACACGATCTATTGCGTAACGCCGCTGGCCAGGAAACCGCCATCGACTGCGAGCACATGTCCCGTCACAAAGCTGGCGGAATCGGAAGCCAGAAATACCGCCGCGCCGATTAATTCCGGAAGCTGGCCGAAGCGGCGCATGGGGGTGCGAGTGATGAACTCCTGGCCACGCGCGGTGCCATCGAGCAAGGCTTTGTTGAGGTCAGTGCGATAGATGCCGGGCGCGATGGCGTTGACGCAGACATTGTATTTTGCCCACTCGACCGCGAGAGTCTTGGTCAGCGACACCACACCGGCTTTGCTGGCGGCGTAGGCGGCGACTTCGTAGAATCCGCGGCCGGAAGCGACAGAAGCAATGTTGATGATGCGGCCGTACTTTCGCTCGATCATTTTGCGTCCGAAAATCTGGCAGGTGCGCAGGTCGCCAGTCAAGTTGGTGTCCATGATCCGGTCCCACTCGTCTTCGCTGACGTCGAGCGTGGGAGTGCGGCGGGTAATTCCGGCGGAGTTGAGCAGAATATCGACTGTGCCGAATTCGTCTTCTACCTTGGCCGCGAGCAGAGCTTCGATGCTGGCGCGATCGGTGACGTCAAAGGAAGTGCCAGAGACTGGCGCCCGAGAGAGCGAATTTCGTCGGCGGCGGAGCGGACGAGGTCGGCGCGGCGGCCGGTGGCTACGACGTCGGCTCCGGCTTCGGCGAGACCCTTGGCCAGAGTCAGGCCGATGCCAGAGGTGCCGCCTATGACCACGGCTACTTTTGACTTCAGGTCGAGTGATGGAAGTCCCATGGGGAACAATTGTACTTGCGCTAGTTGATTTGTTGGGCGCGAATGGTTACTTCGCGCCTAACAAAATATCAATCGTTAGCTGATCGAGGCGCTCGTAAGGCAGGCGCTTCTCGAGAATCTTATCTTTGTTGAAGGCGTGGCCGAGCAAGGTGTCAGCACCCGACTTCGAGTACTTCCCTACCGGGGGCGATCCGGAGACGGGTTTGCTCAACTCGCGCAGGATGGACTGGATTTCTGCGTTGGCGTTCCACTGCGCCGCTTTGTCTTTCAGGATGAGATACGTTCGCATGCAGCCGCGGGCGAAATCTTTTACGCCTTCCCTATCTTCGGTGCGGTAAGCGTGGGCGTCGAAGTGGCGCGAGCCGGAGTAGCCGACGTCTTCGAGGAACTTGACCAGGAAGAACGTAGCCTTAATGTTGGCGGAGCCGAAGCGGAGGTCCTGATCGAAGCGGCCGGGCATTTGGTCGTTGAGGTCGATGTGGAAGAGCTTGCCGGCTTCCCAGGCCTGGGCGACGCCGTGGACGAAATTCAGTCCGGCCATGGTTTCGTGCGCGACTTCGGGATTGACGCCGACCATTTCCGGATGATCGAGCGTGGGAATGAATCCGAGATAGTGGCCGGTGGTGGACATGTAGATATCGGCGCGCGGCTCGTTGGGCTTGGCTTCGAGGGCGAATTTGTATCCGTAGCCGCGGGCGTTGCTGTATTCGCAGAGATAGTTGACGGCTTCGCGCAGACGCTTGACGGCGTCGTCGGCGCGGCGGCAGGCGTCGGTCTCTGTGCCTTCGCGGCCGCCCCAGAGGACGAAGATTTTCGCGCCGAGTTCGGCGCCGAGGTCCATGGCGCGCAGAGTTTTCTGCACGGCGTAGGCGCGGACTTCGGGGTCATTCGAAGTAAACGCCCCGTCGCGGAAAATCGGATGATAGAAAAGATTCACCGTCGCCATGGGGACGACGATGCCGGCTGTCGGCGCAGGCTTTCTTGAATTCGCGGACGATTCTGTCGCGCTCGGCGGGCGTGGCGTCGATGGGGACGAGGTCGTTGTCGTGCAGGTTCACGCCCCAGGCGCCGATTTCGCCGAGGGTGGCAACGATGTCATTGGGCGGGAAGGTGTCGCGAACGGCGTCGCCGAAGGGATCGCGGCCGCGGTTGCCGAGGGTCCAGAGGCCGAAAGTGAATTTGTGCTCAGGTTTAGGCCGGAATTGATCGGTCATGAAAGTGTCCTCTCGTTTTTATGAAACTTAGCTACTGGCTGCTAGCTCCTAGCTTCTGGCAATCCAAAACCGCTACAGACCTGTGCCACGAACGTCGGTCTGGGCGAAAGCGGCTCGCGAACTCGGGCAAGGGCGCAAGGATTTTCCCGGCCTGCCCAGTTGCGTGATCGGTTTCCCGGTTTGCCCTACTGACGTTGTCGTGCGCTTCTAAAACGTTTTTGCTGCGTATGACCAGACCCACGAAATCTGGCAGGAACCATTATCTTTAAGTTGCGGGGGAAGTCAAATAAACGATATTGCTGGGGGTGATTCGGGGTGAGTCGATTTGGCCAGCTTATGCGATGGCGCCATCCTGAGCTTGCGAAGGATCTGGGGTGGAGGGACTCGCGCTGGACCGACAGGTGAGCCGCTGCACGCGGGATCCCTCGCCCCGCTGGAGAAAACGCGGGGACTTCGGGATGACGCAGGTGTTGGGTGGATGACGCATTTGCTCCGATGACCGGCATGTGTGGCACAATCGTCGGCGAGTAAATTTGCGGCTGGGAGTAGCGCTTGAGTTTCGTCCACGAGGATTTTTTGCTGCAATCGGCCGCGGCGCGGCGGCTTTATCACGGCTACGCGGAAGACGAGCCGATTCTGGATTTTCATTCGCATTTGCCCGCCGCCGAGATCGCCAACGACCGGCGGTTTCGCGATCTGCACGAGATTTGGCTGGAAGGCGACCACTACAAGTGGCGGGCGATGCGGGCGAATGGAGTCGAGGAGCGGTACTGCACGGGCGATGCGGCCGCGTACGAAAAATTCTCTGGCGTGGGCGCGGACGGCGCCGGTCGACGATTGGCAATCCGCTGTATCACTGGACACATCTGGAGTTGAAGCGGTATTTCGGGATTGACGAATTGCTGAATGAGCAGAACGCGAAGGCGGTTTGGGATCGGGCGAATGCTTTGCTGGCGGGCGAGCTCACCACGCGGGGGATTCTGAAGAAATTTCGGGTGCGGGTGGCTTGCACTACGGACGATCCGTGCGACGACCTGGCGCATCACAAGACGGTGAATGCGGCTGCGGGCGTTCGGCGAGCTTGCGGATTTATCCGACGTTTCGGCCGGACAAGGCCCTGCAGGTGGATGCGCCGGAGAAGTTCAATGCCTGGGTGTCGCGGCTGGAAGAAGCCAGCGATACTAACATCTCTTCCCTTCCCACTTTTCTGGACGCGCTCAAGCAGCGGCATGATCACTTTCATGCGATGGGAGGAAGATTGTCCGATCATGGGCTGACGCATTGTTTTGCGTCTCCATGTTCTGACAAGCAGGCGGCAGCGATTTTTGACAAGGCGCGAGTCGGGCAAGGCGGCGAACGGCGATGAGTACGAACAGTTTGCGTCTTTCCTAATGCTTTTCTTTGGGCGGCTGGATGCGGAGAAGGGGTGGACGAAGCAGCTGCATTTGGGAGCGCTGCGGTCGGTGAACACGCGGGCGCTGCGCGAACTGGGGCCGGACACCGGGTTTGACTGCATCGGCGACTGGCCGCAGGCGCAGTCGCTGTGCGCGTATCTGGATTTGCTCGACCGGGAGCGGGCGCTGCCGAAAATGATTTTGTACAACTTGAATCCGGCGGACAACTACATCTTCGCGACGGCGGCGGGATGTTTTCAGGACGGCGAAACGGCCGGGAAAATTCAGTTGGGCAGCGGGTGGTGGTTTCTCGATCAGAAAGAAGCGATGGAGTGGCAGATGAAGGCGCTGTCGAATACCGGGCTGCTCTCGCGCTTTGTCGGCATGGTGACGGACTCGCGGTCGTTCATGTCGTTTCCGCGGCATGAATATTTTCGGCGGGTGCTGTGCAATCTGCTGGGGGCGCAGATGGAGAATGGGGAGCTGCCGGGTGATGAGGAGCTGGTCGGCGGCATGGTGCGGAATATTTGTTTTGAGAATGCGAGGAAGTTCTTGGGGCTGGAGGTTCCCTTAACCTTGGCCGGTCGCGAATCGGCGAGCGAGAAGCGCGAACAGGGCCCAGAGTCCGAAACCGCCGACTGACATGACGATTGTGGGAATCCAAAAAAACGACAAGCTCTTATCCCTTGATTCTGAGAGCGGCCAGAAAAGTAGAAGAAGCAGCGAGAACACTATCGCAAGAATCCAGAACCAGGGCGAGAAAATACTTTCGAGGAATCCGGCGGCAACGACGGCTAATGCCTGTTCCCTTCGTCTGTACTCATCGTGCGAATCAACCACCACAACTGCGGGACGAGCAGCGCTAGAAACAGCGAAGCTACCGTTGCGAGAACTCCTTTTAGGTAAGCCATGCTCCCTTCTGCACATCGGGCGAGAATCTTGGACCAACGCCCGCCACTCACCAGCTGTGCATGGTCCCATCCAGCTTGCGATTAATCGGCAGATACGCGCGCTGGTACGGATACTTCGCCGCGAGGGCTTCGTCGATGTCCACGCCGAGGCCGGGCAGAGTCGCCGGGGTGCATGAAGCCGTCTTTGAAAGTGAATAGGCGTGGGGGAAGACGCGGTCGGTTTCGGGGGTGTGGGGCATGTATTCCTGAATGCCGAAATTGTGCACGCTCAAGTCGAAGTGCAGCGCGGCGCCCATGCAGACCGGGCTCAGGTCGGTCGCGCCGTGGGAGCCGGTGCGGACCTGATACAGCTCTGCCAGGCTGGCGATTTTCTTCAGATGACTGATGCCTCCGGCGTGAACGACCGTGGTGCGGATGTAGTCGATCAACTGCTCCTGGATTAACTGCTGGCAATCGAAAATGGTGTTGAAGACTTCGCCGACCGCGAGCGGGGTGGTGGTGTGCTGGCGGATGAGGCGGAAGCTTTCCTGCAATTCCGCGGGCGTGGGATCTTCGAGCCAGAAGAGATGGAAGGGTTCGAGCTCTTTGCCGAGGCGTCCGGCCTCGATGGGCGTTAGGCGGTGATGGGCATCATGTAATAGATGAACTTCTTCGCCGAACTCCTTGCGCAGACGGGCAAATAGCTGCGGGACGAAGCGCAGGTAGTGTTCGGTGGACCACTGATTTTCCGGCGGCGCGTCTTTTTCTGCAGGCTCGTAGGCCATGCCTCCGCGGCCGATGCCGTAGGTGCTGGCGAGGCCGGGGATTCCGGATTGCGCCCGCACCGCTTTGTATCCCAGCTTTAGGAAGTGCGCAGAAAGCTTCGACTGTCTTTTCGACGTCGGCGCCGCTGGCGTGTCCGTACACCATGACGCCGTCGCGCGATGCGCCGCCCAGAAGCTGATACAACGGGGCGTTCATGCTTTTGGCTTTGATGTCCCAGAGCGCGGTGTCCACGGCAGCGATGGCGGTCATGGTGACGGGGCCACGGCGCCAGTAGGCGCCTTTGTAGAGATACTGCCAGATGTCTTCAATGCGGCGGGCGTCGCGGCCGATCAGCAGAGGGCACGAGGTGGTCGCTGAGGTAGCTGGCGACCGACAGTTCCCTGCCGTTCAGGGTAGCGTCGCCGAGGCCGGTGATGCCGTCTTCGGTGGTGAGTTTGAGGGTGACGAAATTCCGTCCGGGGGAACAGACGATCACTTTGGCGTCAACGATCTTCATGGAAGAAATCCTTGTGGCGGGTGGCCGCAACCTTCGCGGTCAGAGTATAAATCGCGCACAATTTTGCGATGTCTCACGAGCGACGGCGCGCCGCGCCTGTCGTCTAGTGCTTTGACCAGGTCCAACTGGTTATCCGCCAGCCCGCATCAGTTCGCCGCAACGCTACCGTAAAAACGGCGTGGGGTTCTTGAACAGGTTTCCCGTGCTGTTTGAAGGTGTAAACCGCCGGCCCCACGAAGTAGGCACGGTCTCCGCTGACGTCAACCGTCCATGGCGGGCCCAGCTTGGCATCTCCGTCGGTAATCCCGCTCTTCTCGTCGTAAGCAAGCAACGCCTTCCACCAATCGGCACACGCTGTGGGGCCGTGCCATATGTGTGGAGGAAATTCGTCGAGAATCGAGACCGGCGAATCACACGCCGCCAGGGCCGTCTCCATCTTTTTGGGGTCCAGGTTATCGAAAAACTGATGCACCACTGCCACTACGTCAGTCTTCGCGGAGGCGGCCGGGGGTTTGGCCGCTACCACCTGGGCCGCAGAGATGATCAGGAAAAGAGTTGCAGCGGCCGCTGACACTGGTATCAAAATCTTCCTCAAGCTAGCCATGTGAGTCGCCTTTCGGTACGACGTTCTTCATTATTTTCCGCAAGCGCCAGGATTATAAGCGAAAACTGTGCTGAGGCCGATGAGACCGTCTTCGGTAGTTACTTTGAGACGAAATTGCGTCCGGGGGAGCAGACGATCACTTTGGCGTCAACGATCTTCATGGGATGGGATCCCTGGGGAGACTTCGACTGCTCAGGTCGTGGTTAGGGCCGCCCACCCTTTCGCACAGAACGCGAAAGGATGGGGCACCCGGCGGAAAAGTGAAAATGTTTGCAGTGCAAAACAAGCGACTTTCTCTCGCCGTTCCGGCTTTCCAGTGATACTCTACCTTGGCGAAAAAGGCTGTCGGCAGCCGCGTTGAGCTGGACTCCCTCGCACCCGCCCCGAAAGGAAAAGTCATGGTTCGGAAAACAGGTCTGTTGTTGCTCAGTGTGTTTGCGATCCTATTGGTCGCGACGATGAATTCCCTGGCGCAGGATACGATGACGCGGCACACGAGAGATGTGACGCAGACCGGTGCGGTGCAGCCGGTGGGACGGCTGGCGGCAAACCGAATCATGCAGCTCGATTTGGTGCTGCCGCTGCGCGATCCGCAAGGGTTGGATTTGCTGTTGCAACAACTCTACGACCCGAACAGTGTGCACTACCGTCAGTTCCTGACGGTGCCTGAATTTACCGAACGATTTGGGCCAACGCAAGTGGATTACGACGCGGTGGTAAGTTTCGCGCAGAGGAATGGCCTTGCGGTGGTAGGTGGAACACGCGATGGCATGGATGTGCAGGTGCGCGGGCCGGTGTCGGCGGTGGAGGCGGCGTTCCATGTCACGATGAAGACGTATCAACATCCCACGGAGAACCGGACGTTTTACGCGCCGGACCGTGAGCCGACCACCGATCTGCCGTTTGCGTTGTGGCACGTTTCTGGACTGGACAACTACTCGATTCCGCATCCGTTGTACGAGAAGAAGTCCACCTACGCGGCGGCGCATGGGATTCCCTTGTCCGCGGTTGTGCCTCATGCCACGACCGGCTCGGGACCTTCGGCATCGTTTTTGGGAAGTGACATGCGCGCGGCTTACTACGGCGGGTCGGCGCTGAACGGAGCGGGGCAGAACCTGGGACTGCTGGAGTTTGTGGGCACAGACCTGGCCGATTTGAACAAGTACTACACGAACATCGGTCAGACCAATACTGTGCCGATCACGCTGTTCTCCACGGACGGGACTTCGACCTCGTGCGTGGATTCGGCGGCGGGGGGATTCTGCGACGACACGGAGCAGACGCTGGACATGACGCAGGCGCTGGGAATGGCGCCGGGGCTAGCGAGTCTGGTGGTGTACGTTGGGTCGTCGGATACCGCGATGATCAGCGCGATGACGACGCATAACCCGCTGCCTACGACGATCGGCTGTTCGTGGGGATGGACGCCGGTGGACCCGACAATTCTCGATCCATATTTTAAGAAGATGGCGGTACAGGGGCAGAACTTTTTCGCGGCTTCGGGCGACGCTTCCACCTGGTCGGCGAGCAATGGAGCCTGGCCGGCGGATGATCCGTTCGTGGTTTCGGTCGGCGGGACGGACTTGATCACGACCGGCGCGGCCGGGCCGTGGGCATCGGAGACGGCATGGGTGGATAGCGGCGGCGGCATCACGCCGGACCATCTTACGATCCCGTCGTGGCAACAGCTTACGGGCGTGATCAATTCGAGCAACAAAGGTTCGACGACGCTGCGCAACGGGCCCGACGTTTCGGCGAATGCGAATTTCACATTTTACGTTTGCGCCGATCAAACGACCTGCACAGCGAATGTGTACGGCGGAACGAGTTTTGCTGCGCCCATGTGGGCAGGCTACATTGCGCTGGTGAACCAGCAACTCGCGGCAGGCGGAAACCCGACCATCGGATTCATTAATCCGACGATCTACGCGCAGAATGTGACGTCGGTTTACAACACGGATTTTCACGATGTAACCAGCGGAATCTCGGGCAGCTTTTCGGCCGTGCTGGGCTACGACCTGGTGACCGGGTGGGGCAGTCCGAATGGGGCCAATCTGATCGACGCTCTCGCCCCGACGACTCCAAACTTCACCATTTCTGCCGCGCCGGGTTCGGTAACAGTAGCGCCGGGCAACAGTGGCTCATCCACAATCACGGTTGGCATTGTGGGCGGCTTCAACTCAGCGGTGGCTTTGTCGGCGACGGGACAACCGGCCGGCGTGACGGTGAGCTTTACTCCCGCGTCGATCGCGGCGCCGGGAGCGGGCACCTCGACCATGTCGATGGTGGTGGCCTCAACCACCGCAACGGGCACTTACCCGATCACAGTAACTGGCACGGGCGGCGGCGTCACGCAGAGCACCACGGTTACACTGAGCGTGAACTCGGTAACGACTCCCGACTTCAGTCTGTCTGCGTCACCGAACAGCCTCGCTATCAGCCGGGGACATCACTTGACGACGGCCATCACGGTTACTCCGTCGAACGGCTTCAGCTCGGCGGTAGCTTTGTCGGCGAGCGGACAACCTGCGGGGGTGACGGTGAGCTTCACTCCCGCCTCCGTCGCGGCGGGCGCGGGCACCTCGACCATGTTCGTGGCAGTGATCTCTACGGCTACGCCTGGTACTTACCCCATCACCGTCACCGGCTCTGGCGGAGGCCTTATCCATACCACGACGGTCACGTTGACGGTGAACGGTGCAGGAACTCCCAGCTTTACCATTTCGGCGTCGCCGACTTCGGTGCCAGTGGTCCAGGGAAACAGTGGTTCATCCACGGTCACGGTGGCTGTCTCGGGCGGATTCAGCTCTGCGGTAGCTTTGTCGGCAACTGGCCAACCCGCAGGCGTGACTGTCAGCTTCAATCCAGCATCGATTCCTGCGCCGGGATCCGGCACTTCGACTATCACCATGGCGGTGGCCTCGACGACTACGCCTGGCACTTACCCGATCACGGTCACCGGCTCGGGCGGAGGCCTAATGCGCACCACCACCGTCACGTTGACGGTGAACCCCGCGCCGGTTCCCGACTTCACAATCTCTGCGTCACCGGCTTCGGCGTCAGTGGTGCAGGGTAACAACGGCACATCCACAGTCACAGTCGCCGTGTCTGGCGGATTCAGCTCCGTAGTGGGCTTGTCAGCAACTGGACAACCGGCCGGAGTGACGGTGAGCTTCAATCCCGCGTCGATCGCGGCGCCTGGATCGGGCACCTCGACTATGACCATGGCCGTAGGCCCGACGACCGCGCCTGGTACTTATCCGATCACGGTCACCGGCTCGGGCGGCGCGCTGATGCACACCACCACGGTCACGTTGACGGTGACCGCCGCACCGGTTCCCGACTTCACCATCTCTGGGTCGCCGGGTTCGGTGACGGTGGGATTGGGTAATAGCGGAACCTCCACGATTGGGGTCGCCATCTCCGGCGGATTCAGCTCGGCGGTGGGCTTGTCGGCGACAGGCCAGCCTGCTGGCGTGACCGTCAGCTTCAACCCAGCATCGATCGCGGCGCCGGGATCTGGCAGCTCGACCATGACGATGACGGTGGGCTCGACCACGGCGCCTGGCACTTACCCGATCACCGTGACTGGCTCTGGCGGCGGGATCATGCACTCGACCGCAGTTACTTTGACGGTGACCGCGTCCACGAGTGCCGACTTCAGTCTGTCCGTGTCGCCGACCAGCGTTACGACCACCCGAGGGCATCACGGGACTGCGACAATCACCATCACTCCGTCGAACGGCTTCACCGGCAAGGTGACCTTGTCGGCCAGTGGCCAAGGCAGTGGCGTCACCCTGGGTATTAATCCGAATCCGGCGACTGGTGTAAGCGCGTTGACCCTGGCAGCCGACGCCACCGCCACGCTGGGAACAACGACGATCACGATTAAGGGTGTTTCGGGTTCGATAAGCCACACCACGACGATCAGTCTTACGGTTCAGTGATCGCACTGGTGTGGAACTAGTGGGTTACCGGTTTCAAGACAGCCGAGTTGCGTTCGTCCGAGGTAATGATGCGGTAGAACTTCTTCAGGTCGCCCATACGATTGACGGGCACGGTCAGCTGTTTAATTTCGAAGACCCGGGTGTAACGGAGTATGGCGCCGTCTTTTTCTGTCTTACTGCGGTAGGAAGCGAAATCGTAGTCGGCGTTCACCGGCGGAGGTAGGTCGTCCACGTCGTAGCCTTGGGGTATGGTGATCTCGAAGAAGTCGGTATCCTGCTCGGGACCTTCGAATTCAATGGGATACAGGCGTGGCTCCGTTGTTTCCAGAATTGGGCTGGCCTTGCTGCCTATCACGCGCGGGCGGACGAGCAGCAGGTCCCCGGCATGTTTCGCGTAGTTGGCCGAGACAAAAGAGTAGTCGTACTCGAAGGGTACGGCGGTTTCATGAAGGCCGGTCGCGGTGGCTCGGCTTATCTGAAAAGTGGCCAGCGAATGGGAAAGAAGAGCTTCGATGGGCTTAATGCGGTCGTCGTCTTTGTCGGCTGAACGGAGCGCCCAGCGCTGCAGGGCAGCTTGGTATCCAATGCGGAGTTCCTTGACCTCGCCCTGCAAGTTGCCTTTATCGTCTAGAGTCAGTTTGGCAGAGCGGGTAATGCCGCTGGAAGCTGGGGGTAATTGGGGAAGCTCCACCAATTCGCCACCATCCGGCGTGACCAGCAAACCGTAGTTTGCTTGCAGGGTCCCGCTCAACTGGCCGAAGGGCGTCAGATGGTCCGTGGGATCAAAGAACAAAATCTTACCTAGTTTGGGATGCTGCATGACCGCGATTAAGGAAGGGTCGGTCAAACCAGCGGGCAAGTGGACGGCAAGGATCGCATGATTGAATTCGGAGCTTGGGGGAGTGGCCGTTGTAACGGCGTCACGCTCGAGATTGATTATCACGTAGTAAGAATCTATTCCGGATTCCCGGAGCATGGAACTAAGGAGAGTGGTCTTGTCCTTGCAGTCGCCGTAGCGATTGGAGAACACGTCCGCGGCGGGATGCGGCTGATAGCCCCCAATGCCTAACTCTATGGCGACATAGCGGATGTCGCTCTGTACGAATGCGGCCAGAGCCTGCATTTTGGCCAGAGGAGTGGGGGCCGAAGCCGTGAGGGCGGCCACCTTTTGCTTGATCTCCGGGGAGGCATCACGCCGCCCGTTGGTCAGGTCCGTGTACCAACGCCCCACATCACTCCAACTCTGAAATCCTTTCTTAACGCCGCCGGACGGAAATAGAGACACAATCATTTGTCCGGCCACGCCGTCCCACGGCGGCATCTGATCTTCCTGCTTGATAGCTTTGACGTCGTTGAGTACCCAAGTCCACTGGTTGCCAGCATTGACGGGCTGGACTTCGGGGTGATTTAGCCAGACGGCTTTGTACTCCCAGGCCGGGGGAAGCTGCAACGTAAAGTGAGCTTCGCGGGTCGGCGTGCCGCTCTGGAAGTCCCATTCGTCCTGCAATATGTAGGGGCGGTTCTGGCGCTCGAATTCATAGCCGACGATGCTTCCGGGGACGGCCTCAGGAATCTGGAGGAACTTGGTGCGGACGTCGCTGATGAGCTCGCTCCCGTCCACGCCGTAAAGCGCGGTCTCAATCGCAGCGGATTCTTTGACTTGATAGTCTTTGCCTGCGGCAGGAATGCACCAAGCCTTGAGATAAGTGATTTTGGTTTCGGAATCGAAGGGCGCACGAACAATTCCGTAGGATCCACCATCCGGACGCAGAATCTTGTAGGCCTCGCGTTCGAGAGTTTTGATCTTGCCGTCTGGCTGCACGGTCAGAATCTTTTCGTAATAGAGGCGGACGGCATCGGTTTTTTCGTCGTGGTCGGGCACGGGAGCATTGACGAGAGCCTGCATCCAGGGCGGGGCCCCGCCGGCGATTGCCTGAGGGGTTGCGCCGAACAAACATCCAGCCAGCATAATTATGCTGAGCCAGCCCTGTCTTCCGCGACGACTAGTTGGGCAAGAGCACGATCTGCTGTTCATCGCCTGTTCTCACCTTCTGGTAAAAGCTCTGCAGCGCCGGATAGTACTTGGACTGCATGAGCAAAATGTCAACGCTGAGACTACGGGTCCAGTGCAGGGTTCCGCCCTTGCCGTCCGGAGCCAGCGTATAGCGAACGACTTTTCCGCCGATGTCTTGAGCCGGAGGAAGGCTGTTGACCTGCAAACCGGACGGCAGATTGATGGTCACATCATCAGAGATTTGAAACGGAAAATGAAAATAGATGGGAAATGCCCGGGTAGCGTGGTCAAACATGTGCTTTTCCGGTTCGCTGAAAAGACCTACTGGAAGCAACTCGCGCTTGCCGGCCGGAACAGCCCACCCTGGGACCTTAATGTCGTACTCGGCGACCATGGTGGGCGATGAACTCTTCCAGTCGGGCTGATTGGTAAGCTTTACTTCGCTGGCAGCAGAGATGGAATCCTTAATCTCGTCCTCAAGGAATTTTTTTCGCGCCGCGTCGTCTTCCTCGAGTTCGTCCAACCGACGCCAGAGAGCTTCGAGGCCGGTGAAGGTTACGGTGACCTTGCCTTCCAGACCTCCGTCGTCGGTCAGGTTCAGCAGGGCTTTGCGTTCCACGCGGGACTGCGAGGATTCGGGTAGCGGGGTCTGCACCCAGCTGCCGCCGTCTTTGTCGAGTTTACGGCCCTGCACCGCGGTCTCATACCAAGGGAGTAAACCGTAGGGCGTGAAAGCCGTTCCTGGATCAAAGTACAAATCTTTTCCATCGACTTTGACCAGGACAACATTGGTATTGAGCTCAAAGGTATCCATGAGCTGGGGATTGAAGAAATAGCGGTCGCGGGTCGAGACCCTCACCGGCGAGGCGTCGAACCCGGCCGCCTGTGCCAGGCTGAGGAACAGCCAGGTGATTTCGTACCCGTTTCCGTAGCCCCGCTTCCACACGTCTTCGACGCTGTAGATGTCCCTGAGTTTTTGCCGGCGCTGTTCCTGCTCAGAGCGGTCGCGTTCAAAGGTCAGATTCCGAATCTGCTGGGTGCGGGCATAGATCTTTTGCAACTTGGCTTCGGGGGTGTCGGTCGCGGAAACAATGTCGCGGACGGCGTTGACCATGGCGCTGCGCTTATCGGCAAAGTCTTGTACGCCGTGGTAGAGCCGCTTGCTTTCTTGTGACCAAAACTTGTTGTCATCCTTTTCCAGGTTCATGGAATAGGTGAATTCCACCCGGAACTTCATCTCGTTTTCCGGGGGCATGTAATCTTCGGTCTGGAAGGCGGGCACATCGTGAGTTTCCAATTTTATGAGGCCGTGGTCATCCTTGGGGGGATCGGTGCCGGGTGGGAGACCGAGAGGCCACGTCCAAACCAAACCGTACTCTGCGTACTTTCTCAACGAAAATTTGGCGCGCTTGGTGAATAGGTTGTCGCTCAAAATCCAGCGTGAGTCATAAACGTAGTCCGGATTAATATCCTGGGTGTAGCGGTATTCAATGATGGTTCCCGGTTGAACCTCGGGCAAGGTGAAGGTCTTGGCCAGGTATTTCACTCCGCGCGCTTTGACGATGGTCTTGTCATAAACTTTGCCGTCAAAATTGGTGATGCTACCATCGGGCCGGATGGTGCGCGCCTCAATCTTGTGGATGTCGCTTTCGCCCTTGACGTACGGAATCTCCACATTGGCGTGGTCACGGCCCTCTTCGGTAAAGATCTTGATTCGAGCGTAGTGATATTCGTGCGACTCCTGGTCATTGCGGTCAACCTGGCGATAGAGGAAGATGGCGGGGGCGCCGGGGGCGTTGGGCTCGCTGGTTAGCTTCAATTCTTCGGGGGTGATGGGGAGCCAGTCTTCGGCAGACGCAGGCAGAATGGTGACCAAGGCCGAGAATGCGAGCAGAAGAGGGAGCATGGCGCTCCTGATGAATGGCATATGTCAAATCTCCGCGAGGGACACGAATGCGCTCAGCCCGATTGGGAACTGAGCCTCGGTGGTCTGGGGGGAAGACCGGGCGACCGAAGTGGCGGAATTGTAACCCGTGGCGGGGGGCATGTCGAGAAAAAGCGAGGAGCCAGGATTGCACTCGCAGGTTCGCGGGATTTTTCGTCCTGTACAATGCGATTGGGACGCGCCCGGGTGGCGAAACTGGCAGACGCACGGGACTTAAAATCCCGGGTCCTGAAAAGGACGTATCGGTTCAATTCCGATCCCGGGCACCAACAGCAAAACAGATCCCTCGGAAGCCTCGGGATTTCGGCTGCGGGGCTGACAACACTGTCAGTCGAGGCGACCTGCCCCCCAACTAGTCCAAGGGAGATGTGACTTTTCTCCATTGAAGAAATCAGGCGCTTGCGCTCATTGACCTCACCGGCAACTACGCCGCTGGATGGCCGCTCGACGGGTTTTTCCTCGGGTTCCCAGGTTCGTCATAGTTATCCAATACTCGACCGGGCAGGACTTCTCGCAATGCCCATTCGATTCGATTGACCGAAGTTCGAATCTCGTCCAGCTCCTGGGCGTGCCCGTGAGCATAAACCGAACTAACAATGGTCTGGAGGGCGTTGCGGACATGATGATTCATTAGCTCGATGGTCTTCAACCGCTCGTTCAAGTATTTTGAACGGCGGTACTCGTAGCGATAAATTAGTAATCCCGCGATAATGCCGCCGGCGAGATCATCGAGTATTAGCTGCGGCTCCCTAAATCCGTAATGCATCGAGATTTGATCAGTGAGAAATAAGAGTATGACAACCACCAAGCCAAATATCACAGCGCTAATGCCGGGATAGAAGGCACTGCGGCTCCAGGGCGGACTCGTGTTCTGATTCATAGGAGACTCCTTCGACCCGCGTTTTAGGCATGAGCACAGCTCAGTTCGGTCAGCAGAAACCGCTCAGGACTAAAAGGCCTCAGGCAAAACGACAGCATTCGCGGATAGGGCCCTTGGTGACGACCGTCCGGAAACCACGCTTCCTATCCTTATCGGTGCTGTGGCAAGCCTAGAGGTTGGTTGGCGTATTGAGGAGCCGTCAACACTGACAGGAGCACCGGGAAATCCGAAGCGCGCAGCTCTCCGCATTTGGCGAAATCGCATTATAAGAGGGCGCCCCTTTTGGAGTAGGTTGTCATCGTTCGGAATGATCACCTACGAAAGGAGCACCCTCAATGAGCGATGAAAAGTATATTGGGCTGGACGTACATCAAGCAACGATCTCAGTAGCCGTGGTGGATTCCCAGGGCAAGGTCGTCATGGAATCCATCCTGGAAACCAAAGCCTCTACCCTTCTGGAGTTTTTGGCGGGACTGCGCGGCAGCCTGTTCGTAACCTTCGAAGAAGGCACCTGGGCAGCCTGGCTCTACGACTTGCTCAAGCCGCATGTTACCGAGGTTCTGGTGTGCAATCCACGCAAGATCCCACTGCTCAAACAGGGCAACAAGAGTGACCAGATCGATGCTCGCAAACTCGCCGAGCGGCTGCGCCTCAAGGATCTCAAGCCCGTGTACCACGGCGAAACCGGGGTACGTATGCTGCGCGAGCTGGCCCGAAGTTATCTGACCGTGGTCAAAGATCTCTCCCGTGTGATGAATCGACTGAAAGCTCTGTATCGCGGTTGGGGGATTCCCTGTGCCGGCCGGGACGTCTACTACACGCGCCATCGTAGCCAGTGGCTGGCCAAAATCCCCGAAGCCGGCACTCGCCGGCGAGCCGAGCAACTCTATCAGCAATTGGACATGCTGCAGCCCTTGCGCCAACAAGCGCGCCGCGAGCTGCTGGCGGAGAGTCGCAAACATACCATCACGGCCAAGCTGCGGAAGATTCCCGCCTTGGGACCGATTTGTTCCGCTTTGGCGGTGGCCTTGATTCAGACTCCCCATCGTTTTCGCAGCAAGCGCCAACTGTGGACCTACAGCGGACTGGGGCTGGAAACCCGCGACAGCGGGGAATATCACTACGTCCGAGGGCAAGTGCGGCGGCGCAAAAAACAGGCGACCATTCGCGGCTTGAACAAGGATTACAACCATGATCTGAAAAGCCTGTTTAAAGGCGCGGCCACCCGGGCCAGTGTAAAGCCCGGACCGTTCCAGGAGTTTTACCAGCGTTCGCTCGCCAAAGGCATCAAGCCCACCATGGTGCGCCTCACGCTGGCACGCAAGATTGCAGCCATTACGCTGACACTGTGGAAGAAGGGAGAAGACTTCGACATCAACAAACTGAACTCGCAAGCCGCTTGAGCGTCTCGGGGTAGAGCCCTTTCATCTCCGGTGATTCTTCCTCAGAGAGAGTGGATCGGTTCTTGAGACGCTCGGGTTCGAGAGTGAGTATCCTAATCGCCTGTAGGCGTGAAGTGCTCAGCGGGCACTTAGCCTCCGTGTAATCCCTATACCCTCTCGGACAACCCGAAAAAGCTCTAGGCCATGAGCCTCAGATAGATCTATGTGTTGCCAACCAAGCAACCGCCGCGGCTTGTCAGCTTCCGAAACCGATCGTCGTCGTCGCTACTCAATAAGGATGCAACCGAGATGGAACCATGCAACCGCGGGGCACCACCCAACGCCTTCCCTCACACATAGGGGGCTGGAAGGCAAGGAAATATTTTCTCCTTCCGGTCGAGGGAGAAAAATGCCCTTGACATCCCCTCTTATAGATCAGGCGATTACACTCATTGACCCCGGGGGCTTGGGACACTGTTTTTCATGCGGCGATACTCGGGATTAGTTGGGCGCGGTCTGCAATACTCGCAGGTCCCGCTTACCTGCGCTTCATCGTCCGCTCGTTAAACGACGGCGGATCAGGGTGTTGATTGGTTCGCGTGGCCGTTGCTGAGATGGATTCTAGAGAGCCATGAGTGCGGCCCGCCATAGATGAACTCGAGGGCAACGTTTCCGCCGGCGTAGCCGAGCAAGGTGTAGTTGCCCATGCGGAAAGCATCCTTGGCGTTGTACCGGTCGGGGTACCAGGCATAGACCGCGATCATGGTTCCGGCATAGGGCGCAACCAGGGCCGGAACAGAAAGGACGCGGTGGCCATCGTTGCCGCGGCGGGCGGTAAAGGTTGAAATCATCGCGTGCCCAAGCCGGGGAACAAATCCTTTGCATTCGCAGCGGTAGTACAGAGTATCTGCGCGAAAAGCCTGGGCAAGCGCATAGCGAGTTGTTGTGCTGACTGCGGCAATGGCGAAGTCTGAACCCACGCGCTTGCCATAGCCCTCCGCACCTTCTTCCCACTCGGGCGGGGTGTGGTAGGCTTGGCTAATGCCCGCGGCAAAAGCGGCGCCAACGATGGGATAGGGACCGAATGCGTCAAAGAAATAGTTGTGGAGCTTCGTCTTCTGGGTGGGCCGGATGTAGGTAGCTTCCGCCTGACGGGTCGCGCCGGGAGAGGACGGCAAGACTGCCGCGCTGGACGAGGGTTGGGAGTTGGCCGCCGATTGCGCCGCGACCACAAGTGGCCAGGCCGCGAGCTCTGCGACGGCCAGCAGCAAGGGCGCGATTCGGCGCATCCTCATATCGAGATTCTCCGTGATCAGTCTGAACCCGCCAGCTCCGCGCGGGTAATCTGAAGATTCCGTTCGACGGCTCCGGGTCGCTATTTTCTCACACCGTCAGCGGACAAGGGCCGTGATCGCACTGGCACGCGATTTCTACGTCAGCTGACCCGGCGTCCTTGCAGGCTTGACCGCAGTAGCGGTCGCCGGCTTGCGCCGAGCACCGGCACGGAATGTGTGCGCGCTTGCTCTGCTCATTCGTCGTCATTTATGTTGTCTCCGGTTCTAACCTTCTTGATGGTTGAATGTTGCTAAGCTAGCTTCACGCTCCAGGTCCCGGTTTTCCGGGCTCGGTTTGCCGGGCTGTGGGGGCAGAATGCCGAAGGTCGCGAGTTCGGCGGGCGTAAGCTCTTCGTCTTTCTTCTTCTGCTCTGCCTTCGTGAGTTCAGTGGTTGCGAGTTCAGCCATTATGCCTCTTTTCGTTTGATCGCCAAGCTGCCTCGATTTCGGGAGCTGGCGAGCTGCCATTATCAGACTTCAGACGCCGGAAAACTGGTCAGAATTGCTCGCCTCTGTAGCTGAGGGGGGCGGATGTCCAAGCGAAGCGGTTGCCCTCACGCTAGAGTGAGCGGTTCTGCACAGCGCGGCCGCGGGCGGTGAGCGAATCTATAGGCTGCCGACAAAGGCGAAAAAAAACTCGGCCGGGAGAAGTTATGTCTTTTGGACTTTACGCGATGGGGTTTGCGATCTTAATCGGCGGGCTGATTTACGGCGCGCATCTGATGCACATGCCGGCGCACTGGATTGCCGTGGGCGCGATCGTGCTCTTAGGGGTGGGAATTCTTTCGGGGGTAAAGGCAACGCGGCAGAGAGATTCGGCTGACTAAGAGATCCATTTTCGACGAGAAGTACAGAGTCGTGGCGGTCGAAGGCGACCGTCTGGTCATCCGCGGCGTCCGCAGCGGCAAGGTGATGACGATCGTGAACCCCGAGCCGGAGGTCCCTATCAGCAAAAAAAACTATCCGCCGGGAAGATTGATCGCGCTCACCGACCCGTCAACTCTGCCGCCGAACTAGGAAGATCCGATGCCCAGCTAGACGCCACGCGGTTGCGGCTTTCGCTTGCTGGCGAAAACCACGACGAGAAGCACGGCCGCGATGACAATGAGTCCGATCGCGACCCATAGGGCGGGATGTCCGTGTTGCGCGATGAAGGCCAGTATGTGGCGGCCATAAAGGGCCGCCAAATATGCCAGAAGCAGGTACCTGGCGAATCGTCCTAAGGTAAACGCGAGCAGAAATTTTCGGACAGGATATTGCAGAGCGCCCGCGGCAAGCAGAAACGGGACCATGGGCATGGGGGGCGGCAGCAGGGCGGGGATCGCAATCGCGCCCAAGCCCCAACGTTCGAAGGTCTTGTACACTTTCTCCAATTTCTTGGGCGGGAACCTGCCGGCGAGGGCTTCCTTCCCTCCCTCGCGAGCGAGGCGGTAGGTGACATAGCCCCCCAGAACCGAACCGATGGTCGCCATGACGGCGTAGTAGAACCACAGATCTTTGCGGCCTGCGGAGAGGAAGATAGTCAGGATGTCCATGCTTCCGGGGAGCGGAATGACGGAGCTATCCAGAAGTCCGAGGGGAATGAAACCCAGACCGCCGAGGTGGTAGATCCAGTGCCTGAAGGTCCGTGCCAGTGCGGGGGCGGCGCTCGCGAGGGTGGGAAGAGGAAACATTCTGGTCCTAATCAGCATCCATTCTTTCACGCCAGGAACGCTGATGTCGTTTTCCGGGCGATGAGCAGGGCTAAAGTCTCTTTGCCTGGCAGCGAAAGTCAACAGCCTTTAACCGCAAAGAACGTAGAGAATTCCGCGAAGGCCGCGACGAAGCCCAAATCAGGACACCACCATTGACGGCAAACATCTTGATATTTCCTGGCACTATGCCCTAGAATCCCCATCCCATGTCTGAGCCGTTGGTGGTTGACCGTTGCGAGTCGTATTCAGAAGAGGTGCTCACTCTGTGTGGGCCGCTTACAGGGAACAACAGCGCAGTTTTTCAGAATGCCATGCGGCGGGAAGAGCCGGCGGAGACGGTGATTCTCGATTTCAGCGAGGTGCCGTATGTGGACTCGGCGGGGCTGGGGCTGCTGGTGAGCGCGCATGTGTCGCGGCAGAAGGCGGGGCGGAAAATGATTTTGAGCGGGATCAATCCGCGGGTACAGCGGTTGTTTGAGGTAACGCGGGTCGGAGATTTGTTTCTGATTTTTTCCACTCCGGATGAGGCGATTGCGGCGCTAGGCGGGGCGGCGCAGGCATAGCCTTCTAAACCGACATTTCTCATTAAAAGTGAAAAGCGAGTCTGAGGAGGCGTCATGGCCTGGTCAGGCTTGCGCCTATTGACGTTCAACGTGAAGCTGGTTTTCTCCAGCCAATTATCCCAACCTGCGCCGAAGACCGTCACCTTGTGGGCGCCGGGGGCGATCGTCACGTTTTGATCCATGAAGGTGTAGCGGGAGAAACCATCCAGTTGCTGGGCCAGCTTATGGCCATCGACCCAGACCTCCACTTTCCGCATCGGGGTTTGACCTGCTACGCCGATATGAAATTGCACTGGTGAAGTTACGGTGCCCCCCGCCATTGGTAAGCATACGTGAATACCCTCAAATGAATTGGGCGCAAAGCAGGTCGGGAAGTGTCCGGCCGTAGTGTTGAACAAGACTTGCAGATTGACGGGTTGTATCGTACATGGCGGGGAGGTGCATTGAGAGAACGCGATATCCGGCTTCGTGTTGCGGTCGGCGCGCAGTACGCCTACAGCGTCGATGGTCAGGGACGGCGACGAAGATGTATAGACTATCTGGTCTGGGTTGTAACCGCCGCCACTCTTGCGCGTCACGATACCGATGCGGTGCGTCGTTAGCGCGGGGCTGCCGCAGTCGGACTCCGGCACGATCAAATCGTTTAGCCCGTCACCGCTCACATCCGCTACGCTGGGCGTATCGCGGCCCGAGCAGTGCGAAATCGGAATCTTGGTTTCAGCCCAGGTGCGCGCCGCATTCCCGTAATAGACCGAGATGTGACGGAGTGCGGCGGGGTAAAAGGTGGCCGCCATGATATCGGTCCTCCCGTCCCCGTTGACATCTCCAGCCGAGAACTGCGAGTGGTCGGCCGTCCGCATGATAGATGACGTCTTGGGAAAGCGGCCGGTGCCGTCTCCGTAGAGTATCTGGACAGTGTCGAAATTGGTGAGATCGCCGATCGCAATGTCAGCGTTGCCGTCGCCGTCAAAATCCCCCAGCAGCAGGTAGCCGGCTATCGTAGCGGAAGTGGATGGCCCCGGTGTAAAGCCACCCTTGCCATCTCCGAACCAAACTTCCACCAGCAATCCATCGTCGATCGCAAAATCCATATGTCCGTCATGATTGAAATCGGCGACGACGAGATCGTTGACCGACGACACGGGGAAGGCCGCCTTGAATTGAAATGCTCCATTCCCTTTATTCACAAACTCGAACAAGCTTGCGTTTGAGGCGATCATGAGGTCAGCTTTGCCATCGCCGTTAAAGTCGCCGATGCCGAAGGCGAAAGCCGCGGCCCTGCCGGGGAGCGTGTATCGCGTCGCACCGCCATACACGCCGTCGCCAGTGGAAAGCTTGACGAAGAACCCACCGTTATTGACGGAATCCGGATAGACCAGGTCTTCGCGGCCGTCGTTGTTCAGATCCGCATGCCACAAAGCGGGTGAAGACGGTCCGTACGAATGCCTGGTGAAAGTCACGGCCTGGCTTACTTGAGTGAACGATAGTAAACAAAGGGGAATTATCGCCAGCGAGACGAGAGGCTTACAGAACTGCGGCATGGATGGGTACCTCCCCGACGGGTCTTTGATTTCAGTTGTGGCGAGACGGGTTGCTCCGATCTCAATCAGGGTGAGATAGGTAACGGGTGTGGTGGGGATTTCGGTTTGCCTGAGTCCTGCTATGGCTTTCGGTGCGGTGCCTTCAGTCTGCGGCTGGGTTGATCTGGTGAGGGGTGCTTGCGGAAACGGCGTCCAGGGTAGCGCGGAGGCGCCGGCCAAGTTCTGGGAGCTCGAACGGCTTGTACAGGACACTGTCGGGGCCGGCGGCCACGTCCTGATCCACATAGCCAGAGATGAAGATCGCTTTGATTGCCGGGCGCTGAGTCCGGATCACTTTGACCGCGGAGTCTCCGCGCATCGCTGGCATGAGGAGGTCGGTGAGCACGAGATGGATGGGACCGGCATACTCAAATGAGCGCGCAACGGCCTCAGCCCCGTCTGCAGCTTCGAGCACGCGGTAACCCAGCGACTCTAAGTAGGCCCGGGTCATGGTACGGATGCCGGCCTCGTCTTCTGCGAGCAGGATGGTTTCATTTCCGCCACCGGGTGGCACAGCGGATGGAGTGACGAGGGAGGCAGCAGGCGCATCGACCTGCGGCAGGTACACCTGGAAGGTTGCACCCTGGTTGGGCTGACTTCGCACTTCGATCCGGCCTCCGGCCCGCTTGACGATACCCAACACGGTTGAAAGTCCAAGGCCGGTACCTTTTCCCAAGCTTTTGGTGGTAAAGAAAGGCTCGAAAATCCGTGTCTGGACATCGGGTGTCATGCCGTGCCCGGTATCGCTGACCTCAAGGACAGCCAGCGCTTTGGCAGTCTCATTCGCACCATCCGCGTCCGAAGGAAGTACGTCGGTGGTGGTCGCAATCGAAAGGCGGCCGCCTTCGGGCATCGCATCGCGGGCATTGACGGCTAGATTCATGAGCATCATTTCAATTTGGGAGACGTCAACGCGGACGGGCTGAGGATCAGGGGTCACGGATACCTGCAACTGGATCTGATCGGGGAGTAACCGTCTCAGCATCTGTTCCAGATTCAGGACGATTCGATTCAGATCGGCGACGGCTGGGGCTTCCGGTTGTTTGCGGCTGAAGGTAAGCAGCTGCTTGGTCACGGAGGCTCCCCGCCGGGTGGCTGCCAAAATCTGTTCGTATGTATCATGCCCCTCCTGGAGAGAGGGGTTCCCCATCAGCTGAGTAACGTAACCGGAAATGAGCATCAACAGATTGTTGAAGTCATGGGCAACGCCTCCGGCCAGCTTTCCGAGCGCTTCCATTTTTTGAGACTGGCGCAGCTCCGCTTCCAAGAGTCTGGCCCGGGTGACATCACGAAAACTCCATACGCGACCTCTGATCTTGTCATTGATGCGTTGCGGTTGTGAGTACCGCTCGAAGATCCGGCCATCCTTGAAATGGAGAACATCGAAGCTGGTAGCGGAAGGATCGGCGTAGAGTTGCCGTACCCGCTCGAGAAAGTCAGTTGGGCTCTGCAGCTGATCCGTGACTTCGGTCAGGAAGTCCTGATCGTCTCCGCCGTTGGAAGAATCGCAACTCAAACGCCACATTTCAACGAATGTTTTATTACAGCTGGTGACCTTCCCGTCCCTGGACACGACGAGGATACCGTCGGCCGTGGAGTCCAGGGTGGCGTTGAGCAGCGAAACGGTATGCTGCAGGCGGCTCTCGGCCTGGCGTCGCGCCTGATTTTCGATGCGCAGCTCGGCATTGATCTTGGTTAGTTGGGTCGTCCGCTTCTCGATTTGGGCTTCGGTATCGGCGTTGGATTGATCGATGGCGGCTTCGAGTTCCTTGCGAAAGCGAAGATCGCGGGCGGTAAACACAACGGCCCGGGTGTCAGGGTCCTGTAATCGATTGTTGGCAATGATTTCGAAGGGGACCCACTCACCACTGGTATCGCGAATCCTCAAAACTGAGGGAGGACGTTCACCCTGCTGCTCAATCGTTTTCGAATATTCCTGCTCGGCGCGAGGGGCGTCTTCGGGATGGACGAATTCGAAGATATTGCGTCCTTCGACTTCGTCGTGCCGGTAACCCAGCACTTTCTCCATATGCGGGCTGACGTAGAAAATCACGCCCACAGCACTGAGTAGAGCCAGGACTTCGGGGGCGTTTTCGACGATGGATCGATACCGGTTTGGATGACCTGACGATGGGTGGTCGATGCCGTCACTTGGTTCCGCCACGCGGCACCTCGCTGGTTGCTAGCTCTGCTCGATACACACCCTCAACAATCGAAGCATCGGCGAGTGGGATTCGCGCGCCTTACATTGAATGCCGTCTTAATTGAACGCCGTCTTATTAGAGCTTTTTTAAGCGGGCCTCGCGAACTGTCAGCTCTGACAGCGGAACTGCCGGAGGCGGGAGGAAATCCCCTCAAGCCAAAACCGGGCTTGAGGGGGATACATGGTCACTTTTACGCAGCCAGTTTTGCAGCCCGGGCCTTGTGCGGCGGGCCTACGTAGGGGAATGCGGTGAGCAGGTCTTTGTGGGGCCCTACCTTATCTCCTGTCACCTTTCCGTTGGTGAGGAGAGGAAGAAAGAAATCGACGACGTCGTCGGCGAGTGCCCGGCCATTGTCGGGGAAGGACGCCGGCCGCGTGGGATCATAGTGGAGAACATCCGGCAGCAGGGTCGCGGCCACCCGCGTGGCTTCCGCCGGCGTATAGCCACCGGTGTGCTCCAGCGCATGCGCGAAGACGGGAACAAAACGGGCATCGTCCGCTGGCTCGGCAGCAAGATAGGCGGCGTTCTGCTCGCCGGCGAGGAAGGGAGTTTGATTGGGACGCGCACCGCGATCGGCCTGAACCCATTTTCCGGTCGTGCCGTCGAGGGTGCGAGCCCATAGGCCCATCTTTTTAGTGCTGAGCGCAGAGTTGGGCAGTTCCAGCGCGATGCTGCACACGTCCGCGTCGGCGAAGTAATCGGTGCCGGTGAATTGCAGATTGTTCAGCGCGCCATTTACGTCGAAGAAAAAGGGATCGCTGCGCCAGCCGATGAAGAAGCGGTGGTCGCCCGCCTCCGTCACCTGTGTCTCTATCTCCGTCGAGACCGGCACGCCTTCGACGATGAGCTTCCCGTCGTCACCTGTCCCAGCGGCCTGTGCACCCTCAACCCGCCGAAGCGCCGCGGCTTGCGCCCCGCCCTGGGAGGAGGTGATGCGCACTCGGTAGGCGATATCGGCGACGTTATCGCCGTTAGTATCAATCTTAAGTTCATAAATCGCGTCGGGCGAGAAGGCGACGGCGGTCGTGGGCCCCTGCGGGTTGGCACCGAGGGACGGGTGCACGTTCATAATCAGGATCGACTTGCCAGCATCCCCGGGCTTAGGGAAAGCATAGAGATCGGTGAAGTCTAGGCGGGCATCCCCATGGGGAAACCCAAAATCGGGACCGGAATAATGGTGGGACATGGCTCTCCTAAACGTTTGTTTGTAGCTGAGGTTGAGATTAAGAGTGGGATTTCAACAGAAAACACTTTCCCCTTCGCTGGCGACCTTAGGCCGCGCAAGGTTCGCAGAAAGCCCACTTCTCGAAAACCGCGAGAAGCGGGGCACCCTCGATTTGTTCACCTCTTGAGATGTGGGTCAGCCGCCATTCGAATGCCTGCGCTTCGCAAAGTTGTTGCTATTCGTGGCGCAGAGCCTCGATGGGGTCCAGGCGGGAGGCACGGAAGGCGGGGATCATGCCGCTGATCAGGCCTACTAAACCGAGAATGATAGTTGAGGCGATGAGGGTGCTGGGGGCGATGATCAGGCGGATGTCGCCGGCTTCGCCGTTCTTGGCGAAGGCGCTGTAGAGAGTGAGGCGGCCGACGGAGAGGGCGACGCCGTAGGCGAGGACTACGCCGAAGATGCCGCCGATAAAGGTGATGGTCAGGGCCTCGGCGAGGAACTGCATCAGGATATATCTCCGGGGTGCGCCCAAGGCTTTTTGCACTCCAATCTCGCGGGTGCGCTGGGTGACGGAGACCAGCATGATGTTCATGAGACCGACGCCGCCGATGCCGAGGGTCAGCGTGCCGATGAAGCCCATCAGGATTTTCAGGCCGAGGGTGATGATTTCAAATTGATGCACTTGCATCATAATGTTGAACACGCGCACGGCCTGGCGGTCGGCCGAGCTGAACTTATGCGCGGTGGCCAAGACGCCGCGGACGGCAGGCTCCAACTGGGCGTACTGCGGGGTCTCGTAGTTGAACCAAATGGTGCCGAGGAAGTGGGTATCGGCAAGATCGCTCATGCTGCTGAAGGGGACGTAGATGGTGCGGTTGATGTCGTCGTTCCCTTCCTGCATCTTGGCAGTCAGTACGCCGATCACTTCGAAGCTGAGGCCGTTGAGGCGGATGTGGTCGCCAAGAGCGTTGCGTCCGGAAAATAACTTCTCTTTGGCTTCGGAACCGATGACGGCGACGCGGGCATGCTGAATTTCTTCTTCCGCGTTATAGAAGCGGCCCTGATCAACCTTGAGGGAGCGGATCTGGAGGACGTTGGGATAATTGCCGGTGACCGACCAGGTGAAGGCGCGCGTGTCGTACTGTACAGTGACCTGCTTGCCGACCTCGGGAGTGATGTGGGTAATTTGCGGGATGTTGGTGGTAAGAGCGTCAACGTCATCCAAGGTGAAGCGGATGGGGGCGCCTGATTTAGTGCCACCGGCTTGCATGGAAGTAGTGCCGGGAACGACGATGACCATTTTGGTGCCGAAGTTGGCAAAGATATTGGTGCAGGCTTGACCAAAGCCGTCGCCGTAGGCGAGCAGCATGACGACGGTAGCGATGCCCCACGCCATGCCGAGCATGGTGAGCGCGGTGCGGCGGCGGTTGTAGCGCATGGCCGCGTAGGCTTCCTGGAGCAGGTCGTTAAACATAATGGATCAGTCTCGTACTTACTCCTGGCGCAGGGCTTCCACCGGTTGCAGCATGGCGGCTTTGCGCGCGGGGTAAAGGCCGGCAATGACTCCCGCGAGTGTCAGCGAACCGATTGCCAGTACGGCCGACATAGGAACTAACTTCGGTGGATCGAATCCGCCGGGGCCGTGAACCGTGCTCATCGCCGACATCAAGAGCCCCGCGAAACCCATTCCAAGCAGGCCGCTGCCCAAGGTGAGGATCATTCCTTCCAGGAAAAATTGGAACAGAATGCTGCGGTTGGTGGCGCCGAGGGCCTTCCGCAGTCCGATTTCGTGGGTGCGCTCGGTGACCGCGACAAGCATGATGTTGATGACGCCGATGGCGCCGAGGGCGAGGGTTACCATCCCCACCGCGCCCAGAAACATGTTCATCACGTCGAAGATGGTGCCCATCATTTTTGATTCCTGAATGGAATCCCATTCGTCGAAGGCGTCCTGATCGTTGGGATCAAAGCCGTGATTACGGCCGATGATTTTGTGGACGTCCGCCTGCGAGAGCTTGTGCTCGGAGGTCACCTGCGGCTGATACTCAATGAACGAAATTGAGTTCGCGTGACTGTCGCCTTTAATCGGGAAGTTCGCCTGCATCACGTTGAAGGGAATGTAGCCGCGCATGTTGAGCCAGAGGTTGTCGCCGTGGCCGAGATGCGGTGTGGTCCCAACGACTTGAAAACTTAGACCATTGATCAAGACCGTGGCGCCGAGAGCGGGGCGTCCGGGGAACAAAGTTTTTTGCAGTTCGTTGCCCAGAACGATGACGTTCCGCCGCTGCTCGTTGTCCAGTTGGTTCAGCCAGCGTCCTTCTTTAATGGGGATGTAGCTGATCTCGTTGAGCTGGGGCTCGGTGCCGAGCACTTCCCCGCTGCCGCTGGCGAACTCGCTGACTTCGTGCAGATCGTTGCGGGAAAGCATGGGAGCGGCGTTGCGGACGTGAGGGGCTTTGAGGATATCCAGGTAATCGGCGTAGGTCAGAAGATACCAGCGGGCGGAGCTCATATTGCCCGAAACCGCAGGCGCGCGGCCGGGAAAGATGAACATGATGTCTTTCCCGAACTCGGCCATCTCGCGCTGGTTGCCGGAACGGAAGCCTTCCCCGACGCCTACCAGGAGCAGTAGCGATCCCACGCCCCAGGCGATTCCGAACATGGTGAGAAAAGAACGCAGCTTGTGCGCCCACAAATTGCGGAAGATCTGGACGAAGATGTCGCCGAGGGTTCGCATGGGCCTACCCTATTGTACCGTTTAGACGGCGGTGGCGGGGTTATGAAAGCAGGTGATTTGGACCGATCAGCTTAGGTAGCCTGAAGTTCTGCTTCCGGTTCCACCACTCCTCTTTGTTTACGCAATTCGGCGTGGAATTGTTCCACCGGGAGTTCGGCCTGGGAGCGGAAGAGGGTCAGAAGGGGGTCACCGTGATCGTCGCCGATGCGCTCGGCGGAGAAGGTGACGGGGCTGTTGTCGATGGTGTCGGGCTTTACCTGCAGGTCGGGGACAGCGTCGGTGCTGGTCACCAGGGTCTGGATGAACTGCTCGACCCGGGTCTTTTGCTGGGGCGTGCTCTGGGTGAACTCCAAGCCCATGCCGGCGTTGGGGTGCATGAGGCGGACAATGCCTTCGATCTGCAATTCCAGTTCGCCGACTTTCATCATCAATTGCAAGCGAGTGCGGACAGGAAATGGCGACTCGGTTTGCAGATAGCAGGCGTTCAGGCTGAGATCGGTGAGCTTGCAGCTGACGGTGGGGTCATCGGCTTCGGCGCCCGATGAGCTGGCGGGCGACCCAGAGCTTGAGTTGGTCGCCTCATTTCCGGGGACAGATCGCGAAAGCGGATGCCGACAATGGTTGCGCCTTCCCAGGCGACTTCGCCGTGGGTATCGATTTCAGTGGCGGTGCTGCCGGGCAGAGTAAAGCGGACCTGGAAGCCGGCAGGGAGCTTTTGGTTCCTGGTCTTGATGGCGATGCCGTTCTCGCCCAGATCGGAGGTGACGGTGCGCACGGAGCCTTGCTTGCCATCGAACTGAAGCTCAACTGGAAGCTCGACAGGAATGCGGGCATGGCGGCGCCGCTCACGCTTCATGAGGGCGCGAACAGCACGGAAACTGGAGCGGGTACGCTCCAGGGCAAGTGGCTTGAACAGCACAAAATGCGCTCCCAGTGTCGGTGGCGCCTTTCGCCGCATCCTGTCCGTCGGTGACGGCGATGACCACGGCGCGCTTGTTGGCGGGCGCGGAACGGATGCCCGGAGAACTTTGGCGGCGAATTCTGGCGTGGTGCAGTCCACGATGACGGCCTCAAAGCGCTGGCGGGTCATTTGCTGGATGGTGCTGTCCACGTCGGCACACTGCTCGACCCCAATCTCCAGTTCGCTCAGGACGCGGCGAAGCACACGGACGACGGTATCGTCGGTGGAGAGCAACAGCGAATGAAGACCTGGTTCCATAAATCTCGGGGTGGAAACCCCGGGCAGCGAGCCGCGATCCCTCAAAGAATCTAGCAGTTATATCCATTGGGATCAAAGACTTACGGGCAAGTACAGGTTACTTCCGTAACCGCCGTGCCAAGCACTGGCGCGAGATTCCCGAAATGGCACACAAGGGACGCTTTTTCAGCCACTTAGGCTCGCAGGAGCCTGATTTGCCATTGACTTTGAACCGGGCTGAAGTAGAATCGGGCGGTTCCGGATGGCTTTTGGGCTTCGGCGGATCAAGTTGGCTTGGCCGGTTGTGCTGTTTATTCTTAGAAGACCGGATGTGGGATTTCGGAATCCTTCGCCAAGTCAGCGGAATCTAAGACTTAGCGATTTATTTCAAGCGCGAGGCAATTATTCATGGCAAAGCGACGTGGAAATCCAAATTGGGGGAAACCGGAGCCGATTGGGCCGATTATCCCGACCGTCACCGAGTTTGAGCAGGTGGTCAAGGAGTACAAGCTGACCCCGGACCAGTACCTGCGCTCGACCCGGCTGCGCGAGTGGGCGCGCCGGAACAAGAACTCAAAATACATTCCTGAGCCGTTGCTGGAGGCCTGGGGCTTCGAGATCGAGTCAACTTTGTAAATAGAGTTTTGTGTTGAGAACAGGCCGCCTTCGGGCGGCCTTTGCTTTTGGGCGAGCATTGAGCAGCGAGCGGTGAGCTTGAGCAAGCCCGGGTTGCTCACGCGCTCACTGCTCGCCGCTCGACTGCTCCTTTAGCAGCTTGGTGTAAAGCTGATCCATCTCCGGCAACCAGCCGCTCGAAGCTGAAGTTCTGCTTCACATAATCGTGGCCGGCGCTTGCGATCCTGGCGGCTAGAGCCTTCGTCGCTCAAGAGCTTGTTCAGCGCTGCAGCCAGTGCCGGCGAATCCTGCGGCGGCACCAGCAGGCCGGTCGTGACCATCCTGAATGATCTCGAGATTCCCGCCCGAGAGCGGTGGCCACCACCGGCAAGCCTGCGGCCAGATATTCCAGCACCGCGTTCGGAAGTCCCTCGGCCAGCGACGGCAGTACGGCGATGTCGCAGCAGGCAAGGATTGCGGGAACATCGCTGCGGCGTCCGAGGAACAGGAAGTTTGCTTCCAATCCGAGGTCTTTCGCCTGCTGTTCGAAAGCGGCGCGCATGGTTCCCTCTCCAACGAGCACGAACTGCGTCTTCGGGTGGGCTTTCACCACTTCTGGCGCGGCGCAATCAAGGACTCTGATGACCCTTCACGTCGGTGATCATGTTGCCGACCAGCACGATCAGCTTGTTGCCTTCGCTGCCGGGAAAGAGTTGAGCTCGATCGCGGGCACGTTCGAAGCGGTCGAGGTCGACGCCGTTGTACACCACGCAGACTTTCTCCGGCGGAAGGTGGTCTTGCTCGATAAGGCCGTCGCGGATGGCTTTGGCATTGGTCAGCAGCAGCGAAGACCGGCGCTGGAAGAAGCGGAGAACTTTGCGGCGTTGTAGGTGCCGTACCAGGCGTCGTGGGAGAGGTCGCGCTGGCTGGTGATCGTGACCGGCGTTCGCGCCAGCATCGCGGCGGCCATGCCGACGATGTTCGACCACAGATCGTGGGCGTGCAGAATTTGGATTTTGCTACGGCGCAGAAACCGCGCCAGTTTGGCGATTCGCAACAGGCCGGACGGAGAATCAATGCCGCCGCCGAGGTTCACTTCCATGATCTCGACCGGCGTGTTTTTCAGCCGTTCGAGAAGCGGGCCTTCGCGGCGCAGACAGCCGATGGTCACCTGATAGCGGCTTGGGATCGAGACGCCGGGCCAGTTCAACGGCCTGGGTTTCGGTGCCGCCGATCATGAAGGAGTCCAGAAGAAAGAAAACTTTCGGTGGGGCCGGCATGTGGTCGCGGTTCCGTTTGACTTCCGGATTGGAGGCTCAATCGTCTGGGCTCCAGGAGAGTGGTGTTCTGCCGAGCACGCGGAATTCGCATCACCGGCGTAACCTTCTCAAGCAAACACTTTATAGTGTGAAATGACTGGAAACATCTTACCCCGGCAAGCGACGCTTTCGAGGTGCCTCGAAAGGGGCCTTGCTACGGGCACGAAGGAAACCGGCATCGCGTGAGAATACTTTGGGTGAAGGCAGGCGGACTGGTGCCGCTCGATAGCGGCGGCAAGATCCGCAGCTACAACATTCTGCGGCAACTGGCGCGCGAGCATCGCGTGACCTACTTCGGCTTTCATGCCGAGCAGGATGATGCGCGCTCACGCCGAACTGAAAAACATTTTTGAGCGGGTTGTGACCTGTCCGCTGAAGCTGCCGGTAGCCAAGAGCTTCGCCGAGTTGATGCAGTACGGCAAAGAGCTTTTTTCGAGCGAGCCCTACGCGATCAGCAAGTATTGCCAGCCGTGGGTGGCGACGGGAACTGCGGAAGCTGGTCGGAGAGCGAGAAGTACGACGTGATCGTCTGCGATTTTCTGGTGGCTGCCGGTGTGATTCCGTGGGACCTTCCCTGCCCCAAAGTTTTGTTCACACACAACGTTGAGGCGCTGATCTGGAAGCGGCACTATGAGGTGGCGCGGAATCCGCTGTGGAAGCTGCTTTCGTGGCGGGAGTGGCGGGCGATGGAGCGGGCGGAGAAGCGGTTATTTGCGTGAGGCCGATCACGTACTGGCCGTCTCGCAGACGGACGCCGACTTTTTTGCGCAGGAACTGCCTGCGGAGAAAGCTGACCGTGATTCCTACCGGCGTGGACGTTGAGTTTTTCCAGTCCGATGGCCGTCGAAGAAGAGCCGAACAGCCTGGTGTTTACGGGATCGATGGACTGGATGCCGAACGAAGATGGCATCTTTTATTTCGCGGAAGAAGATCCTGCCGAGAATTTTCGAGAAGCTGCCGAACGCGCGGCTTTCTGTTGTGGGACGAAAACCTTCGGCGCGGCTGAAGGCGTTGGCGGCGACCGATCCGCATCATCTGCACTTGACCGGATGGGTGGATGACATTCGCCCGTATCTGGCGCAGAGCGCGGTTTGCATCGTGCCGCTGCGGGTGGGCAGTGGTACGCGGCTGAAGATTTTCGAGGCGATGGGGATGGGCAAAGCCATCGTCTCGACCACCATTGGCGCGGAGGGGTTGCCGGTGCGTCATGGCGAGGGACGTGCTGCTGGCGGATTCGCCGGATGATTTTGCGAAGAGCGTGGTGCGGTTGTTGGAGACGCGGCGGAGAGACGGCGATTGGGTAACGCCGCCAGAGAACTTGTGGAAACGAAATACAGTTGGGGATCGGTGGCGAAGGAGTTTGCGGCGTCGCTGGAGAAAGTGGTTGGCGGCATCGCGGCAGAGTGCGGCGCAGTTACCCCTTCGCGTCTTCAACGCCGGGCTAGCAACCTTGCCGGTTTCGAATCTCCTAATCCAAATCAAAATCGCGGATGGGCCGCCCGGTGTCGGGCGTCTCTTTGGCTTTGCGGACCGCTTCCTGAAATTTCTTCTCCAGTAAATCACCGGCGTGCTTTTGAGCCTCGACGGACTGGCGGAAGATGGAATCGCGGCGGCTGTCTTGTTCCTTCATGGCGCGCGCGGCTTCTTCCATGTCGTTGAATGTCTTTGGCTTGACCGGGGCCACGTGCGAAATGACCGCCTGGCGTCTCCGCGTCCACCTTCATCAATGCGCCGCAGCAGGGGCAAGTCAGATCGAAGTTGGGTTTCTTCGCCATCTCGGGGAATGATACCGCAAACGGCGTGCCGTCCAGGGGCAGAGCCTGTTGTTGAGCGAAGCACCTGGCTCTCACGTGCGGTCGAGATGCCCGCCCGATCGGCAGCCACGATGGAAGATGAACAAGAGCAGTTCCCATCCCAGCATAAGGACGGAAATCACGGCGGTCCCGATGGCCAGCATCTCTCCAAAGGTCACCGAGGAGCGGCCGGGTTCAAAACGGCGCGCCACCAGGCTGAGAATGTTCAGTGTGGCAAATCCGAACACCGCAACCCAAAGCAGGTCGTAGTACCTGCTCCCGCCCGCTGCGGACTGAAGAAGAAACGCGCAGGTCACCATGAATCGGTCTTCCCTGACTACTGACCTCGTGTGCGCGATATTACATGAAGTAGCCGTCAGCCGTCAGCTATCAGCCGTCAGGAAAAACTTTGTCCTGCCGATAACACAGCCGTTGCTGACGACCGACATCTGTTTTCTCGCGCTACACTGAATCATGCCGCTCGCCGCACTTTTCTTCGACGTTGGCAATACGCTGCTGTTTCCCAACCGCGAGCGAATGCTGCCGTCCGTTGCACCAGCGGGGTGTCTTCCCTTCGGAGGACTTGCTGCACGAAGTGGAGCGGCAAACCAAACGCGAATTCGACGTTTTGGAGGAGAACGATTCTTCCGTGGACCACGGCTTCTGGCAGATCTATCTACTCGCATTTGCTCGATCGGCTGGGCGCGCCCGACGAGGCCACTTGGTCACGATCTGGTGACCCGGACGCGGATTTCGGCGAACTGGTGCGACATCCGTCCGGGCACGCGCGAGGCGCTGCTCCGGCTGGCGGAGAAATACCGGCTGGCGGTGATTTCCAACGCGGACGGAAAGATTGCCGATGTCCTTGCGCGGACCGGAATTGCCGACTGCTTTGAGACCATCACCGACTCGGGAATTGTGGGCAAGGAAAAACCGCATCCGGCGATTTTCGAAGCGGCGCTGAGCAGCATGGGAGTTGCGGCGGCAGGAGAGTCTTTACATCGGCGACGTTTATTCGGTGGACTATCTGGGGGCGACGCGTTTCGGAATGCGAGGGATACTGTTCGATGTGGTCGGCGCGTATAAGAACAACGGAGTGCCGCGAGTAGAGTCGCTGGAGGAGTTGGAATCGCTCCAGGTTTGTATCAGGATATGGCTTCAGCCATATCGAAACGGCTGGGCCTGCGCGGCTTTAGCCGCTGCCCGCAGCGCCTAAAGGCGCGTTCAAGGTGCTCTACGGCACGCCTGAAGGCGTGCCCTGATACGAATCCCGACGCTCCGCGCGATAGAATATCCTGCGCACGGCGCATTGTTGCAACCACGAATCCCAAACCCACCAAATTGCAGAAACCGACGAGCTGTGGATGCAGGAAGCCCTGCGCGCGGCGCAACGGGCGCTAGAGGCGGGCGAAGTTCCCATCGGCGCGGTCGTGGTTCACGACGGCAAGGTCGTGGGCCGGGGCTTCAATCGCAACATCGCCGACTCCGATCCCACGGCTCACGCCGAAGTCATCGCGCTGCGCGAAGCAGGTGCCGCGATCGGCAACCATCGTCTGGGAGACTGTGACCTGTTTGTTACAATTGAGCCGTGCCCGATGTGCGCGGGAGCATTGGTTCATGCCCGCATCCGGCGCTTGGTTTACGGCGCAGACGACCCCAAAGCCGGCGCCGTGCAGTCAGTGATGCACGTGGTGAACCACCCGAGCGCGAACCATAAGATGGAAGTACGCGGCGGGGTGCTGGCAGGAAAATGCGCCGAGTTGTTGCAGGAGTTCTTCCGAGCGCGCAGGGCGAAGTAAGGTTTTAAGCTAGATAGCTAGGAGCTAAAAGCTAGTAGCTGCTCTTCGGAGAGGTGCGTGAGCGGTTGAAACGATCCGCCTCGAAAGCGGACATACCTTAACGGGTATCGTGGGTTCAAATCCCACCCTCTCCGCCAGTTTTATCCCTTGTTGTTGCGGTAGTTTCAGCGCACAAAAGAATTCAACTTACACCGGCAGTACCCCATCCCCGAGTGCTCCGCTCACTGGATCCACGTGAACATGGGGTTTCCGAGTAGCCGGCCTTCGCGGAGCTACGCGCGTGATGCATCAACAACTTGCGAGCGAAAGCAGGCGGCATTTAGATCCGGCAATCTCCCAGGGGGGCGATAGTTACAAGCAAAGCTCTGGAATCGTCCGCCGGTTTGAGGCAAACCCAAAGGCGGCAACATCATCTACATCCTTCGTCAGTTTCGATCCTAAAGCGCAACTGCGCGGAACTTTGGTGGAGGTTTCCCTAATGAAGAACCTATTGGTAATCACCCTGTTCATGTTGGCCACGCTAGCCTGGGCGGCGGCACAACAGCCGGGCAGTGCCCCGGAGCCGAGCAACGGGCAGACCACTCCCCCGAGTTCGCAGGCGCCGGACGCGGGTCAGTCGCAGACGCCGGACGCGGGTCAGTCGCAACCGGCGACGCCCAGCAGCCCTGACCAGGCGTCGAGTGCGCCGATCACTGAGGGTTGCCTAGGCGGCAGCGACCCGAACTACACGATCACGGACAAATCCGGTACCGCCTACAAACTGATTCTTCCCGCGAACGCCAACTCGGCTTCGCTGGCATCCCATGTGGGAGAATCGGTGCGGGTCAAGGGTGATGTGAAGGATAGCGGGAAGATGGGTAATTCCTCGATTGATGTACAAGCTGTCGGCCGAGGAACGGGCGCCTGCCCCGGCAGCGGTTCCAAGGACACGCCGGCCCCGCCGAAGCAGTAGGTCAGGAATGATCGCCCGCGTGTGAGGCTCCTGGCTGAACTGTGCCGGTTCCCCGCCAGAATGCGGTAGTGCCGTTAAGGGGCGAGGTTGCTCACGGCCGGGTGCTGCGTAAAGCGGGTTCCCATTCGCGCTGCCGCTTAGGCAGGGGCGAGCTGCGAATCAAAAGTCTTTACGAAACTCAGGATGCTTTGAACTACAGCGGCGTCGCCCAACGACGTGTTGATCATGGCGTGGTACGTGGTGCGGTCGGGCCACTTGACGCCGAAGTACTTCGCGATGAAGTCGGCGCGTTCCTGGTCAACGGTATCGACCGCCTCCTCGGCCTGTTGCTCAGTCTTGCCGCGAGCCAGGAGGCGGCGGATTTTTTCTTCTCGAGGGGCGTAGAGGAATAAGCGGACTGCGTCCTGCCGGTCGTGGAGAAAATGCTGGGATCCGCGGCCTACGATCACGCAATTTCCGTGCTTCGCGGCATGCAGGACGACGCGCTCGGTAAATTTCAATATGCTTTCACTGTCCACTAAATTCAACTTGTGGGCGTTGAGGCTGCCTTCGTAACTTCCTCGTAAGAACGATTTGAAGAGGCGGTAGTAGAGAGGGTCGTTGCGCTCTTCACGGCGCTCTACGATTGCCTGGGGACAATTGGCGAGGCGGGCGATTTCTTCGGTGAGCTGGTGGTCCCATAGCTTCCATCCCAGGCGGTCGGCGAGCTGGTGCGCGATTTCGCCGCCGCCGCATCCGTATTCACGTTCGATGGTGATGATCTTGATCATGGTGGACCCCCGCCTGCGTCCTGGCTATTCTACTGCGACCGTCTGACTGCGAATCGTTGTCTCCGAGGCTCCTCTTAATTACTACGATGCTTCTAAAGGCCGCCCCGACGCCGTCACTCGGCCGCTAACGCCGCGCCTTTGCCGGGATTATTTGGTTTCAAAATGAATGCCATGAAAAACATAATCATGGCTCCGACCGCCAGCACTTTAAAAGTGTCGATGTAGGCCAGACTGCCGGCTTGGGCTTGAATCTGGCGGTAGATGCGCGCGTAGGCGGCGACTTTGGCGTCGGGGGGCGCCAGGCCCGCCGTGGTCAGGCGTTGGGTCAAGCCGGTGACGGCGTTTTGGAAGTTCGGGTTGCCGGGATCAGTGTGAGTGGCCAGTACTTGTTGATGGAATTGCGAGCGACGCGCGATCATGGTGGTGACAAGAGAAGTCCCGAAGCTGCTGCCCATATTGCGCATGAAGTTGATGATTCCAGCCACGGCATTGTTCTTGTCCGGGGGGATGCCGACATAGCTCACCAGGTTGATGGGTACGAAGAGGAACCCCAGCCCAATCACTTGAACGACGCGCAGCCATACCGCCGTGCTGAAGCTCATGCCCAGGTCTATACGGGTTGTGGAGTAGAGCATAGCGGCGGAGAGGCAGAGCCAGCCGAAGGCGATGAGGTATCGTGCCTGAACTTTGGTGGTGAGCTGACCCATGATGGGCATTTCGATGAGCAGCATGATACCGCCAGCGGAGATGGCAAGGCCGGCGAGCTGGGAGGTGTAGCCGATCAGAGTTTGCAGGAATTGCGGCATCATCACCAGACTGCTGAACAGCATGACGCCGAGAATGAACATCATCAGGTTGGCACTGGCGAAGTTGAAGTTCTTGAATAAGCGGACGTCCACGACCGGTGCTTTGTGATACCACTCCCAGATTACCAGGAGGATGAGGCCTGTTGCGGCGATGATGGCAAGCGTGGTGATGAAGTGGGAGCCGAACCAGTCTTCTTCCTGGCCTTTGTCGAGGACGATTTGCAGGGCGCCGACGCCGAGGGCCAGCAACGCGATGCCGATGTAGTCGAGTCGGACTTTGGCTTCGCGCAAGCGCTTGATGTAGGGGGGGTCCTCCACAACGGTGTAAACCAGAAACAAAGTTGCGATCCCGACGGGGAGATTGATGAAGAAGATCCACCGCCAGGAGAAATTGAAGGTGATCCATCCGCCGAGAGTAGGGCCGATAGTAGGCGCGGTGACGGCGGTGATGCCGTAGAGTGCGAATGCCAGACCGCGCTGGTGGGGCGGAAACGTGTCCGCGAGAATGGCTTGGGCCATGGGTTGCAGGCCGCCGCCGCCCACGCCTTGCAGGATGCGGAAGACGAGAAGGAAGCCCAGGCTGGGCGCGATTCCGCAGAGCAAGGAGCTTACGGTGAATAGGAACAAGCAGGTCATGAAGAAGCGCTTGCGTCCGAAAGCTCCGGCGAGCCAGCCGCTGATGGGGAGGACGATGGCATTCGAGACCAGATAGGAAGTCAGGACCCAAGTGCTCTCGTCGTTGCTGGCGCCGAGGTTCCCGGCCATGTAGGGGAGGGCGACGTTGGCGATGCTGGTGTCGAGGACCTCCATGAAGGCGGCGAGGGCCACGACGACAGCGATCAGCCAGGGATTAAACCGCGGCCGCCATTCTTCCTGGGGCGGGGGAGGAGCGTTGGAGCTCATCGCAGATGTACGTCTGGCACGACATTCATGCCGGGGCGAAGTTGATGATCGTGGTTCTCGCCCTGCTCGAGGACGATTTTGACGGGAATTCTTTGCACGATTTTGACGAAGTTGCCCGTGGCGTTTTCCGGCGGCAGCAGGCTGAAGAGGGGGCCGGTGGCGCCGGCGATGCTATCGACGTGGCCTTTCAAAGTTCGGCCGCTGGAATCCACGTGGATGTCAACCTTCTGTCCGACTTTCACGTTCTTGAGCTGCGTTTCTTTGAAGTTGGCGGTGATCCAGACGTCTTCCAAGGGGACGACAGTGAGTAGTTGCTGGCCGGGCTGAACGTTCATGCCTACAACGACGTTCTTGGTGACCTGGCCACTGACGGGTGCGAGAACTTTGGTATATGCGAGATCGAGCTGGGCCTGCTCGAGGGCGGCACGCTTTTGTTGAACGTCGGCGATGGCGGCGCGGGCGCGAGCGCGGCTTGAAGACACTTGCTGGGGGCCGGTTTCGGCGGACCGCTGGCTGGATTGGGCCTGCGTTAACTTACTTTGGGCTTGCGCGATCGCTTGGCGGAAGGCTTCTTCGTTGGCGCGGGAAGCAGCGACCGTCGCGCTGCTGGCTCGGGCTGCGGCGACGGCTTGATCGTAAACCTGGGCGGCGACTTCTTCCTTGTCGATAAGCATTTTGTACCGCTGCAAATCGGCTTGCGCTTTGACGTCGTTCGCTTCCGCTTGCTGCACTTCGGCCTGGGCAGCGGCGAGTTGCTTTTCGGCGGCGGTGACTCCGGCGCGGGCGGCATCGACATCGGAAACGCTAAATCTCAGTTGGCTGGCGGTGTTGACCGAGGTGACGGGAACCGCAATGTTCAGCCACTGCGCGGTAGCTTCGGCGCTGGCGAGCTGGGCCTGGGCCTGGGCCACCGCGACTTCGTAGTCCTTGGGATCGATTTCAACGAGAACGGTTCCCTGCTGCACATATTGGTTATCGTTTACGTTGACCTTGATGACATGGCCCGTGATGCGGGCGCTGACGGGATAGAGATGGACATCGACTTGAGCGTCGTCGGTGGATTCGTAACTGCTGAGGTAGCGCCAAAGGAACAGGCCGAGGACGATCAGGACAAGCAAGCCAACAACGATGATAATGCGAGTGCGTTTTTTGGCACGAGCGGAGCGGCCGAGCTTGCGTGGCGCGGATTCGTTCTCATGCGGGGCGCGCGATTCTCCGTCGCCTGTGGCTGCGAGGGTTGTGGACCGCTCCATTGGATTTTCTTCTGGCATGGTTATTTTCCTTTGAAGTATTCCCGAACGCCCTGCTCGGTCACGCCCATGGCCCGGGCCAGAGAAATTTTGGCGTAGTTGTAGCTGTAGAGGCTGGAAATGTACTGCTCGTGGGCGCTGGCCACGGCCTGCTGCGACTGTACGACCTCAACGGTGTCGGTGACGCCGGCGCGGAAGCGGTCGGCAGATTGTGTCAGCGCGGCCTCGGCCAGGTCGATGTTGCTGCGCGCGACTTCGACCAACTGGCTAAAGGATTGCAGATTCAGCAGGGCCTCGCGGACGTCGGCGTCGATTTGGGCGTGGAGATTGGCGACGCGCTCACGGCTCTGGGTAAGGCGGGCGTCGGCTTTCAGGATATCGCCATGAATGTTGCCGCCGGCGAAGATGGGAATCGAGAGAGTTCCTCTAACATCGAACACCGAGGTTGTGGTTGAAGGGTGCGAACCGCCGGCACCGTAGTCGCCACTGAGGGACAGCGAAGGGAAATATCCGGCCACGGCGGCTTTGCGGGAATATTCGGCGGCGCGCTGGTCGGCAAGGGCGGCTTGGTAGTCGGAACGCGAGGCGTAGGCGCGGCGAAGAGCGTCTTCCAGCGTAAGGGCTTCGAATTCCTGGTAGAGGGATTTGTCGGTCAGCTCGAAATCCTGGCCGGGGGCGAGACCGATGACGCGGGCGAAGGTCAGCTTCTGAATCGCGAAGTCGTTGCGGGCCTGAATCAACTGCTGCTGGCGCTGCTGCATCTGGACTTTGGCGCGTAATCCGTCGATGGCGGGGGAGGTCCCGGCGGTCACGTGGTCGGCGGCTTGATTGTAGATGGCCTGCGCGGTATTGAGCTGGGCTTGCGCGGTTTCAATGCGGGCTTCGTCGGAGATGGCTTGCAGGTAGGTGTAGCCGACGGCGAGGACAACCAGGTCGCGGGCGTCTTTGAATCTGTGCTGCGAAGACTGCAAGCTCTGGGTGGAAGACCGCTCTTTATTGATGGCGCTCCAGTCGAAGACGGACTGGGAGAAGTTCACGCGGGCGTCGAAATAGGAGAAGGGACCAACCGAGGTTGGGAAGGTAAACCCCGGAGTGTTGAAACTGAAGCCGACTTCGGAGAGATTGGATTTGGAGACGTCCACGAAAGGCGTGGCGGACAAGTGAGGCAGGAGTGCGCTCAATTGCTTCCAGCGCTCGCCGCGGGCGGACTGGATATCGGCGTTGGCCAGGAGCGCGCCTAGATTCTGCTTTAGGCCGAGATCGACGGCGTTCTGCAGCGAGATTTGCATGACGCCGGGGACGGGCTGGCCGGGAACGCTGCCGGCGAGCGGGCTCGCCTGTTGCGACCCCAGAGTGTAGGGCTGGTCCTGGGTTTGGGACAGCGAGGGCACGCCCGCGCCGAGGCAGAGCAGCGATGCCAGAAATGGACGGCACAGGCTGGACTGCCACGGGTGTCTTGCTTGGACTGCAAAGAACCGCACCGACTCCTCCTCTTGCTCGATGTACCCTCTGCAACCTGATGACGCGGAACCGCTCTGCCGACTGAACTCGAAGCGGGCGCTATAAATCGGCGATCCGCCGAGGCCTCCGGATCGGGTAAAACTCTTAGATGTAAGAAGGGTACAACGGGTCGCGGATTTGTGCGGTTTCTCAAATTGACTCCCCTGCCGCGCAGCCCATACGATGATTGTCCGCTTAGGGCTGCCCCGCGCCGGCGACGAAATCATGATTGGCGAAACCATATCGCATTACCACATTGTCGAGAAGCTCGGCGGCGGCGGGATGGGTGTGGTTTATAAGGCGGAAGATACATCACTGGGGCGGTTTGTGGCGTTGAAGTTTCTTGCCCGAGAGCGTGGCGCAGGACCCAGCGTCGCTGGAGCGGTTTCGGCGGGAGGCGCGCGCGGCTTCGGCGTTGAACCATCCCAATATTTGCACCATCTACGAAATTGGCGAGCATGAGGGCAAGCGGTTTATTGCCATGGAGTATCTCGACGGCGTGACCCTGCGGCACCGCATTGCCGGACGGCCGCTGGAGATGGATGTCCTGCTCGGCCTGGCGATTGAGATTGCGGACGCACTCGACGCGGCGCATGCCGAAGGCATAGTGCATCGCGACATTAAGCCGGGGAATGTTCTGGTCACCAAGCGCGGGCACGCGAAGATTCTCGACTTTGGACTGGCGAAGATTACGACGCCGGAGCGGCATGGGTCGGGGTCATCGGCGGCGATGAGCGATGTGACCATCGGGGTCACGGGAGAACTGACCAGTCCGGGCGCGGCTTTGGGGACGATCGCGTATATGTCGCCGGAGCAAGTGCGGGGCAAGCCGCTCGATGCGCGCACTGATCTTTTTTCTTTTGGGGTGATGCTCTACGAGATGGCGACAGGGGTGACGCCGTTTCGCGGCGATACATCGGGCGTGATTTTCGATGCGATTCTGAACCGGGCACCAGCAGGGCCGGTGCGGTTGAACCCAGAGCTGCCTACCAAGCTAGAGGACATCATTAATAAGGCGCTGGAGAAAGATGTCAGCCTTAGGTATCAGCATGCGTCCGAAGTGATGGCCGACCTGAAGCGGCTCTTGCGGGACAGCACCAGCGGGATGGTGGCAATTCCGACAGCGGATGGAGCGGTTTCGGGAAGCACAAAGGCTGTGGTGACGGCGGGGACGAAACCGTTACGTTCGCCACGGGCGATGTGGACGGGGTTGGCGGCGATTGTAGCCGTCGCACTTCTGGGGTTTGGATTCTGGTCGGGACGGCTGGTGGGGTTTCATTCGTCTAAGTCGGCGCCGGTGGTCAGCTCGACCGCGCCGAGCGCGGAGGTTTCTCCGTCGCCGGGGGTTGCAAACGCTCCAGCGGCAGTTGAGAAGCCTTCGCCGTCTTCTCCTGCGCCAACACCGGTGGCGACGCCCAGTTCTTCTCCACCGGCAAATCATTCCTTACCTGCGGCGCAGCCGGTTCAGCCACGGACTGCGACTGCTCCCATCGCGGCCCCGGCGCAGCCCGTTTCGGAAGCGGCAAGCACTGACGCGACTCCCCTGCCACCGTCGTCTTCGCGCAGCGCCACGCTCACGCTGCACGACTCAGACCGCAATCGGGAAATCCCGCTGAAGGTTTATTATCCTGACCACATTTCAGGGTCGCTGCCGCTGATTGTTTTCTCGCACGGGTACGGGGGATCACGCGAAGGGTACGAATATCTGGGGCGCGGCTGGGCGGATGCCGGATACATCGTCATTCTTCCGACGCACATCGGCAGTGACATAGACGCGTTGACACAGTTGGGATTGCGGGGAGCGGGTGATCCTGCGACCGCGTTTGAAATGCAGAGGCAACGCGCCAGCGATGTGCGATTCATTCTTTCTTCCCTGAAGTTGATCGATCACCAGGTACGCGAGATTCACGGCAAGATCAATAACAAACAAATTGGTGTGGGCGGGCACTCGATGGGCGCGGGGACGGCGCTGCTGGTGGGGGGTGCGACCGCGGCGGCGCCAGGCGGGCAACCGTTGTCGCTTCGTGACAAGCATGTGCGGGCGGTGATTGCGATGTCTCCGCAGGGGCCGGGAGAGGAAGGATTCAGTGAACATTCGTGGGACCACGTTGGGGTGCCGACGATGACCATGAGCGGGACGAAAGACCGCGGAATCGGCGGCCAGCCGGCGGAGTGGCGGACGCAGGCGTTTCAGCACATGCCTGAGGGAAATAAGTATCAGGTCATCGTGAATGGAGCCGAGCACTTGACGTTTGCGGTGGGTGGACGGTTTCGAGCCTGCATTTTACAGGAGACGACCGCGTTCTGGGACACCTACTTAAAAGGGCTGGCGAAGGCTGTGCAGGCTTCAGGAGCGTGTGAAGTCAGCACGAAGTAGAGAGCGGGCTTCGAACCGACATCCGTAGTGCATTTCTGGAACTCTTCTACCGCACTGGCGGCCACCTGCGGCACTCGGCGGGGCGGAGTGGCAGGGTGAGGGGCGGGCCAACGTTGAAGCGGATTACGCCGTCGGAAGTGGTGCAGAGGTTCCTGCTTCCGGTGCTGGCGGCGACGGGGGTCGCCATCACGACAAATTCTCCGCACTGCTGTTGCACGCAGACACCATTCATGCGGAAGCGAAATCCATCCTTAATGCACCAGGCTCGCGCGGTGCAACTGGCGCCGGCAAGGGCGGGGTCAACCAGACCAGCGTGGTCGGCCGATGGGGTCGCAGGCGGGCCAGGAGCGGGACCGAGTGTCGCCAAGTCGCGGGCGTAGCCGCGGTCTGGATAGGTCGTCGAGTAGCTGACCTGGGCGGTGACCACGGTGCGGAGTGCGCCCACCGCAGAGGCATCATTGGCGGAAGTTTTCGCGCGCAGCAGGTTGGGGATGGCGATGGCCGCCCCGATCAGGACCATGCTGGCATCGACTCCGCCGCTGGTGCTGACTTCGCGGATGGCGGCCGGTTCCCCGTACGCGCTGATCACAACCGGGGTAGTCTCCGCTTTGGACTGGGAAAGAATGCTGGCCATGTCGGGCGAAAGCTGGCCCAGCCGCAGCGTCATCATGGCCAATGGGTCTTCGTAGAGCAACGCGGAGGCGCCGGGGGGATGGCCCGGGGGCAGCGAGGCCAGAAACTTTTGGGATTTGGCCAGTGATTCGCCACTGCGGTGCAGGCGAACCGCTTCAAGAGCAGTGTCGTGGCTGGAAGCGATCAGAAGATAGCCATCGACGAAGGCGTAGTTGATCTCCTGGGCTTTTTGCGGCGAGGGGATGGCCAGCGAGTGGTAAGTGACTCCTCCCTCTTCGGATTGCTGCGCCATGAAGGGCGCGGTTGCCAGCAACTGGGTGAAAGTTTGCTGCAGGCGTTGCGGATCCTTGACGCGGAGAAATGCTTTCCAGACCGGCTCGGGCGGGGCGGCGCTGTCAAGCTCGAAGGCGATCTCTCCGGTCAACTGGCTGAGCAGGTCGTCTTTCAGGCTCAGCTTCATTCCCTGCTCCATCTGATCGATCACGGCGAAAGCGTTGGGATTGGTCGCGGTGGCGAGGTCCTTCACATCGTCGAAGATCGCGCCCAGATTCTTGAGCTGCACGGCGCTGGCGACAATCGCTTTGGGAGACACAAAATCCAAGCTGCCCATGGGTGCGGGCGCGGCGAGCCAGGATGCGACTCCGTGGCGGGGCCCGGTGAAGCTCAACTCGGCGTGGCTGGCGGCCTGGCCGGGAACGGTCTTGTGATTCCAGACCAGATATTTCATGCCGGCGAAACCGCTGCGCTCGAACATCGCCTGGCTCTGAGGGTTGGTGACCGGGATCTTCTTCAGGAGGGTTTGTAGATCCGCAGCCGCAACCAGCTCGGCGCCGCCTTGGTATTCCTGCACCACCCGCTGCCCGAAGGGCGTTGATGGGAATGGATGGTCGCTGCTATCAAGCTGGGAATTGAAGCTGCGGAGCGTGGCCAGATCGGAGGAGAGGACAACGAAGTCGGGGCGCACCAGAATGACTGGGGCTTTAGCTCCTGGCATTTCTTTGGCGGCGGCGAGTTCCTGCGCGTCCAACACGCGCACTGGAGAGGTTGATTTGTCTGCGAGCTCTGCCACCATGTGCTGCAAGAAGTCTTTCAGGCCCGGTTTGCGGACTTCGGCCACGACCACGAGGCCGGGATCCTTGCCTTCGCTGGTCGCCGACACGACGATTTCGTCGCCGACGTATTGAGAGAATTGCGAGAACTTTTCGATGGAGTCCTCGACTTTGGGACCGTTGGTGGCGAGGTCACCGTGTCGCCACCAATCGCGCAGGCTCGGATTTTGCTGCCGCTGTTCCCGAAAAATGGTCAGGATCTGCTGCGCGGTGTCGCCGTAGTTGGGAAGCGCGGCGTAGAAGATGGTGGTCTGAGGCAGCAGCGGCAAGAGGCGGCTTTGACCGCGTGCCGGAGGATACTGGACTTCTTTCTGCAGCCGGGTCATTAGCTGATTGAGAGCAACGGGCAATCCCGGATATTTTTGGAGATCTTTAGACCACGGCATTTCGGGCTGGCTCGGCGCTGGAGCTTGGGCGGTCGCGGCGGCAGTTAAAAGAAAAATTATCGTCATGAGGGCGACGCCTGCGCCGCAAGAGCGGCGCGTATTCAGCTTGAGAGTCCGTGCATGTTCCATTCGCTCTTGCTCCATTGTTGGGTGACTCGCGGTTGATCGACACATCCGGAGGGGTCGCGCCTTACAGTAGCCCTTCCCGGTTTCTTTCGAAAGTTACTTTTGGCAGCAGATCGGAAGTTCGGCGCGGCAGGCGCTGAAGGCGCCGGATGCGCCTTACGGCGCGATCGATCACACGCGCAAGTTCAGCGCCATTTTCGGGATGGCGATCCTCGCGCATTTGCAGCTTAGCGGCGTGGGGCGGAAGCCAGGTAGGATTCCGGTTCAACTCTTGCGGCCGTTCCAGGCGCTCGACCTCAAGAAGGTATGCCTTCACGATGGCGGGGGCCGGGGCGGATTCCGGTGAGCGCTTGCCGCGGCGGTAGCTGGCAAATGAGGTTTCCTCGATGCGCCCGTGCGCGCCAGCCTCTTCGCGAGCTTCCGCGGCCGCTGCCTGAGGGGCGGTTAAGTCCAACTCCGATCCGCCCTTGGGGAACGTCCACCGGCCGCGGCGGGTCCGGACTAGCAGAAATTCGATCTCGCCTTCGCGGAGGCGATAACAAACGGCGGCGACTTGCTCCAGTTGGGAAAGGGTCGATACTTCGGCGGGGGACAACCGACTTCGCAACCGTGCGTTAGTTTGCGTATCTCCGGCACCCATGTCAGCAGAGTGCATGACGAGGCGGCGGGTTACTAGAGCACAGCTTGGTTCGCTGTTCCCTGTTAATCAGATTTTCATGGAACGATGATTTGGAGAATGTGACTCTCCGTCGAGAATCTCTCTGCGTACTTGCGAAGGGGCGGACGGGGAAGGAATATCCCTGTAAGTTGCGGCGGTCGGGGATCGTCCATTCTGACGCGCCTTTCACTTATGCCATCAAGATCACGAGCGGGAAAGTCCGGCAAGCGGAAGACCTCACGCGGAAGGACGAAGGCTGCGGGTCCAAGCGGGCCGCACGTGCTGACCGAGTTGGCGTTGCGGGCGTGCATGGTGGCCAGCGATGCCGCCTTCAATTTCCGGGATTACCTGGAGAATTCTTCGCACATGGCGTTTCTGGCGGTGCGGGATTGCGAGAAGGAACTGGACCGCATTGAGCGGGAGATGGACGAGGAGCTGCCGGCGGCCATTACCCAGGTCAGCGAGCTGGAAGCGCGGGAGCTGCTGGCGTGCCTGCGCTTCAGCACTGAACTAGAACGCATCGGCGACCTGCTGTGGTGGGTGGCCAATCGCGCCCACAGCTATCCCGCGAAGGTGCCCAAGCAAGATTCCCAACAACTGATTGAAATGACCGGCATTCTGGAGAAGATGCTGCAGAGTGTGCGGGACGGCTTCACCCTGCGGCAACTGGAACCCGCCAGCTACGTCTTGCGCGCAGACCGCGAGATTGACCAGGTTTACGGAGCCTTGTTTCGAAGGCATGTGGCCAGCGGAAGCGAAGAGAAGGTGCAACAGGGCGCAGACGTGCTCTTGATGGCGCAGGCGCTGGAGCGGTGCGGGGACCATGCGACCAATCTGGCAGAGGAACTCTTCCGCCTGATTGAAGGACGCAGCTTGCGGCACATGCCTAAAAAAAGAGTGAAGGACTAGCAGGTCAGACGTTCGAAAGTCGCCGGGAGGAACGCGGGGAGTTCCCGGGTTTCGGGTGGCGGCGCGGCAAGAGATGCTCGATGGCTGCGATTAATCGCTGGCACGGAGCAGCTTTGAAGCAGACGGCGTCCACCGAGCGATGGGCGGCGCGGGGGATTGAGTCCTTGCCGGTATAGAGGATTATGGGAAGCTTGGGCAGCCGGTGTTTGATCGAAGAGGCCAAGGCGGCGCCACTCATCTCGGGCATGTCGTAGTCCAAGATAGCGGCATCAGGCCGATGCCCCGACAAACTGGCAAGGGCCTCCTTGGGAGAGATGAAGGACGCAATCTCAAAGCCCAGCCTCTCGAAAACTGTCTTGTAGAGGGAGAGAAGGACCGAGGAGTCATCGACCCACAGCAGTTTGCGCTTCGGAACCGGGGACGGGAGCGTCGAGTGAACGCCTAAGGGAATGTCCCGGGCGGTGATGGACATGGACTGCTCCGGAATCACGGGGGGTCCCTCCTAAAACTACCTTAGGCCCCGCCCCTGGCAGAGAGCAATGCAGCGAATACTGTATTTGCATTGGGAAACGACGGGGACTTGGGGGCGGTTCAGGCAGCGGTTTAGACGCCTGCGGCGGACTATAGAACGACTACTTCGACATCGCCGCGCTTCCCGGTTACGTCGATACGGACTTCATTGTCCCGGCGGCGCTCAAAATGGAGATCGACCCTGCCGGAGTTCACTTGGAGTTGTTTGACGCGGAGATGAGGAACGGCGGGGGGAAGACAAGGCTGCCGGAAGATTAGCTGGTGTTTGCGGGCGTCGATGGAGATGCCCAGGCAGGCTTCGAGAAGCATGAAGACAGCGCCGGCGGCCCAGGCTTGGGGGGCACAGGCGACCGGGTAGAGAGTGGGGCCTTCGCCGGTGCGGCGATCCAGGCCACACAGCAGTTCAGGCAAGCGATGCAGATCGACTTCGGCGCTGACGTCGAACAATCCCGAAAGGATGCGAACGACGTGATCGCGGAACCCGTAGTTGGAGAAGCCGAGAGCGATCATGGCGTTGTCGTGAGGCCAGACCGATCCGTTGTGATATGACACTGGATTGTAGCGGGATTCGGAAGCCGCGACGGTGCGCACGCCCCAGCCGCTGAAGAAATCGGGAGTGAGGAGAGCCCGAGAAATATGGGCCGCATGCTCGGGCATGGCGATGCCGCTGTAGAGGCAGTGGCCAGGGTTGGAGGTGCGCACGCGGCAAGGTTTCTTGTTTCCGTCGAGCGCCAGGGCATACATTCCAAGCTCGGGACACCAGAAAGACTCTGAGAAATTCTCTTTCAGAGCGCGGGCTTGCGATTCCAGGGCGGCAGCACGCTCAGGTTGGTGCATGGCGGTTGCCAACTGAGCGGCGGCGCGTTTGGCCGCGTAAACGTAGCCTTGCACTTCGCACAACGCGATAGGGGGATCGGCGACGCAACCATCGGCGTGGAAAACGGAGTCGTTCGAGTCTTTCCAGCCTTGCTGGACCAGGCCTTTCTCGGAACGGCGGCAATATTCGACGAACCCGTCCTGATCGCTGTCCCCGTAACGGTCGATCCACGCCAAAGCGGCTTCGATGTTGGGCCAGATCGACTGGATGAAGGCGAAGTCGTTGGTCCTCTGGTAATAGGCCCCGGCCAGAACGATAAATAAAGGGGTTGAATCGACCGATCCGTAATAGAGGCCGAACGGGACCTCTCCCAGCGCGGCCATTTCGCCACCGCGGGCCTCGTGAAGGATCTTGCCGGGTTCGGCCTCTGACGTGGGATTGACCTCCTGGGCCTGAGTGGCCGACAAGTGTTGAAGCACGCCCTTGGCGATGCTCGGGTTCAACCACAGACACTCGAGGGCGGTGATGACGCCGTCACGGCCGAACACGGTGCTGAACCAGGGCACTCCGGCGTAGGGAAACTCGGCTTCGGGGTTGCCGACGATCATCATGCGGACGTCGGCGGCGGAGCGATGCAGCCAGTCGTTGAATTCGGCATTGGAAGAATCAAGGCAGCAGTCCTCAAGGCAGCCGATGAGGCGCATCTCGTTGGCGTTGGTCTTGAGCGCGGTGTCAAAGTCGTCGGTTCGCTCGGGAGAAGAGTCGTAGAGGCAGGAGACCACGGTTTCGAGAACCAGCTCTTCTTTGGGATGCAACACCAGATCGAACTCGCAACTGTGGGCGGAGATGTGGTCCGGCTTGCGATTGAAGCGGATGCAAGAGCGGCGCACCACTTCGTCCAGCCCGCGATACGAGAGGGTGACAGAGTTGTCTTTGATCTCTGGCTCCCAATGCTCGCCGCGACGGCAGCGATGGCAGCCGCGGACTTCGAACAGATCGATGAAGTCGCTGTCGAACTGCATGGTTAGGGAAATATTGATGGTGGAAAGAGCGTAGCTGGAGATTCGAATCTGCTCGTAGCAGGCGTCGCGCCACAAAGTCTTGGAGCGGGCCAGATGAACGGTGCCGCGGGGAATCACCACGTGATCGCCGCGGGTGATATCGACGTTGGTCAGGTCGGCGGTGAACATCGAGTTATCTTCGCGGACGGTTGAACTGAGGAGCAGCGGGCGCTGATTGCCAATGAAGAGCGCCAAGTGGGAGAGGAAGCGAGTGCCTTCGAAGAAGATCCCGTCTTCGCCGCGGCCGACCAGTTCAATATCGCCGAGCCGGTCGAGCACGGCAAACATCTGGCCGTACTTGAGGACGCGATTGCGCTCGTCTGCGGGCGGAATTTTGGTTGCTATATAGAATTGCGCGGGCTTTGTGTCGTCCAAGGATCACTCCATCGAACGTCGGGCACTCCCTGAGTCAGGCGCTCATACACTGCCAGGTAATCGGTCGCCATGCGGGCCGAGGTGAAGCGTTCATCGAAAGACCGGCGGCAGTCGGCGCGGTTGAGTTGCGAAATGTTGGCCACAGCTTTTGCTGCAGCTTCGGGGGTATTGACCAACCAGCCGGTGCGTCCGTTTTCGAGTATTTCTGGAACCGAGCCGCAGGGATAGGCGATGACAGGGGTACCGCAGGCGAGGGATTCGATCATGACCAGGCCGAAGGGCTCGGGCCAGTCGATGGGGAATAGAACAGCGAGAGCGTTTCCGAGAAAAGCTTTCTTTTCGGGATATCCGATCTCGCCCATGAATTCCACCAGCGGATTGTCAAACAGAGGCCGGACTCTGGCTTCAAAGTAGTCGCGCTCGGGGTCGCCCACCTTGGCGGCTATTTTCAAGGGAATGCCGGCCAAGGTGGCGATCTGGATAGCAAGATGAACGCCTTTCTCGCGCGAAATGCGGCCGAGAAACGCCAAATACTTTCCCGGCTCCGGGTAAAACTCGAATTGATGTTGCGGCAGTCCGTGGTAGATGGTGGCTTGCCAGTTCACGCCGGGCAGCGGCCCGCGTTGCGCGTCCGAGATGGAAACCACGGGCATGTCGGCGAAGTTGGCATACAGGCGCAACAGATCCGGGAAGTCGAGGCGGCCGTGCAGGGTGGAGACATTCCGAATGTCCAGGCGACGGCACAAGGGAAAATGTAGGTAATCGATATGGAAATGAACAATGTCAAAGTCTTCCCTGCGGCGGAAGACCTCTTCCAGCATCATGACGGTGTGGGCGAGATGATCCTCGCGGCTGGGATTCAATCGCAGCGCTTCCGGGCAACCGGGGACCAGATTTGCGCCGGTCACGGAATCGCCGCTGGCGAAGAGGGTGACATCGTGTCCCAGGCGCACCAGTTCTTCGGTCAGGTAGGAAACCACGCGCTCGGTGCCGCCGTAGAGCTTGGGCGGGACACTTTCGAAAAGGGGCGCTACTTGGGCAATTCTCAAACAAAATCCCTCGGCTTGAAGTGGCGTTCAAAGCCCTCGGATGCGGAGGTCAACTTTTGGCGACAAAAGGCCTCCGGAGCGCTTATCTACTGATAAACCCCGGCGTGCGGTTTTGAGAATCGGTGGCGTACTGTACGGGCCTTGACGAAGACCTGTAGCCCGCCTCGGGAAGCCCAAGCACGCAGGCATTTTTTATACAGTTGCGGAGGCTGGCATGATCAGATTCAAGTCCAGCCTTGGGCGACCAGAGTCCGGCTCACGAACTGACGGCCTTCCTGAACGGCTTGAATGGCGGGGAGAAGGTCGTAGCCCGCGTCGGATTTGACCACGTAGGCGTGGGCCCCGGCGCTCATGGCGGCCTTGACGATCTGGGGGGAGTCATGCTGGCTCAAGAAAATGATCCGCGAATCGGGAGAGACGGCGTGGATTTTCGGAGCGGCCTGAAGGCCGCTCATGCCCGGCAGGGTGATATCCAAAAGTACGATGGAAGGATGAAGCTCTTCGGCGCGCTGGATCGCTTGTTCGGCATCGGCGGCCTCAGACACCACGTCGAGAGTGGCGTCACAGGAGAGAACGGAGCAGATGCCCTTGCGAGCGATGGCGTGATCATCCACCACCAGGACCCGGGTCAGAGGCGTAAATACGGAATCCATAGGAACCGCGGCCTTGATCTCGTGCCGTGCAGCGAAAACGTTATTGCCGGATGAATGATCTGACGTCCAGCACTTCTCCGCAGCAGACAACTTACTAGTTCGGGCTGGGCACCACAATACCCGTGATACCCGATACGGGCGTTGAAACGCTAGGGCTGGGGGGTCGGATAAACGGGGGAGACGAATTGAGAGATAAAGGCTTACGGCCTTCGCCTTATGGGTGGCCTAAACTCAAGCAGCCGGGCTCAGGGTCTTCCAGGCGTCAAACCCGCCGGTTAGGTTGGCGATGTCACGGAAGCCGGCGCGACGGAGGATGCTGGTGGCGATGGAGCTGCGGTAGCCGCCTTTGCAATGGACGACCACGAGTTTGTTGGGGTCGAGTTCGGCGGTGCGGGCCTGCAACTGGCCTAGCGGGATGCGGATGGAGTTTGGCATGGCCCCGGCTTCGACTTCTCCGCGCTCGCGGACGTCGAGGATGGCGATGTGATCTTTTTCTTTTTCCAGCAAATCGGAAAATTCCTGTACGGAAATCTGAGGGATGTAGTCGAGTTCGTAGCCGCCGGAGATCCATCCGGTGATGCCATCTTCTAAGTACGCACGGACGTTTTCGATGCCGACTCGCGCGAGGCGGAGTTGGGATTCGCGGAGCTGGTCGGCGTCTTCTCCGACGAGGATGATTTGCTTGTCGAGGCCGAGAATACGGGCGGCCCAGGAGGCGTATTGGCCGGAGAGGCCGATGTGAATGGAGCCGGGGACGTGGGCGACGGCGAACTCCATGACCGGGCGCGTGTCGAGGACGATGGCACCTTCGGACTGCATGCGGCGGACTTCGGGAGCGCGGACGGGGATGGGCGGCGGGATCTGGTCGATTGCCGCGGCGCCTTGGCGGTTGAGTTCGACGTCGCGTCCGAAATATTCGGGGCGGGGCGGAAGGCTGTCGGTTAAGAGGTGGACGAATTCTTCGGAAGAGTGGGCCTGCAGCGCGTAGTTGGTGCGGCGCTCTTTGCCGATGGTGGAGGAACGTTCAGAACCCATCTGGCGGCCGCAGAGTGATCCGGCGCCGTGGGCGGGATAGATTTCGGTTTCGTCGGGGAATTTCAGGAGCTTGTCCTTGAGACTCTGGTAGAGCATCGTCGCGAGTTCCTGCGGAGTCTTGTCGCCGGACAGATCGGGGCGACCTACGTCTCCTACGAAGAGAGTGTCGCCGGTGAAGATGGCGCGGGGGCGGTTGGGTTCGGAAAGATCCGTCATTGCAATGCAGATGCTTTCCACGGTGTGGCCGGGGGTGGAAAAGAAATCGAAGCGGCATTGGCCGAAGTGGAGCGAGTCGCCGTCTTTGACGGCGGTGTGCGGAAAAGTTGCGCCGGAGCCGGCACCTAAATAGATTTTCGCGCCGGTGCGCTGGGCGAGTTCGTGGTGTCCGGAAACGAAGTCGGCGTGGAGGTGGGTTTCGATGATGTGGGCGATCTTCAGGTTCTTTTCTTCGGCGGCTTTGATGTAGATGTCCACGTCGCGCTGGGGATCGATGACGGCGCCGATGCCTTCGGAGCTGACCAGGTAAGAGGCGTGGGCTAGGCATCCTAGGAAGAAGTTGTCGATTTGGACGGGCATGGGGTCAGTTTATGCGGTGGGGATGGCGGCTGGCAAAGCTGGCGCTGCAGGCGAAGGGCTTTAACCGCAGAGGACACAGAGGGCACTGAGGACGTTGCCGTGGTTCATTGATATTGATATTCCTACAGTCCCGCGCGGGATCCCCATTCGACTCCTTCGCGCTTCGCGTCAGTCGCTCAGGGCAGGCTCTCGCCCCGCTGGTGAGAACGCGGGGACTTCGGGATGAGGTAGGGAGTTCGCAATCAGCCTTGCTCGTCGGAGATTGCACGATTCTCGAGTGACTTATAATGGAAAGATTCGGTAGCTGTTCCGGAGGCGTCTGTAAGTGCCAGCGCAACGCGGAGACCCAGTGATGGGAAATTTTCGCTAAACCCGCCGGGCCTGTGGCCCGGGACAGGTGGGGGCACCTGTCGCTACACGATCTATTCTGATGTCCACGACGAGTTTCACATCTAGCGCCAGATTAACGTCTGCATCGAGTTCCCAATTGACTCCCAAAGACAGCATCGTTGTGCGGGGGGCGCGGGTGCACAATCTCAAGAATATTGACTTTGAGATTGCGCACAATGCGCTGACCGTGGTGACGGGGGTGTCGGGGTCGGGGAAATCTTCGCTGGCGTTTGACACGATTTATGCGGAGGGACAGCGGAGGTATGTGGAGTCGCTGTCGGCGTATGCGCGGCAGTTTTTGGAGCGGATTGAGAAGCCAGACGTGGACCACATTGAGGGGATCGCGCCGGCGGTGGCGATCCGGCAGAAGAATACGACGCGGAATCCGCGATCGACGGTGGGGACGGCAACGGAGATTTATGACTATCTGAGGCTGCTATTTGCGCGGGTGGGGAGGACCTACTGCGCGCAGTGCGGGGAGGAAGTGAAGAAGGATACGGTGGATGAGGTGGCGGCGGGGGTGCTTGGGCTTGGCGAGGGCACGCGCTTGAATGTGTTTCTTTCCGCTGCGGGCTGGGACCGCGGGCGAAGGGGCGACTCGCGAGATGGGGAGCGGCTCCGGGCGAGACAGCGGGTTCCTCGGCGACTGCGCTCGCTCGGAATGACAGTTTAAAAACGGGCGGAAGACTGGGAAGACGGCGTCCGCCAAGACATCGAAACCGGCGAAAACGGCTGGCCCGGCGGGAATCGCGTTGGAGGGCGTCAAGGCGCGGCTGTTTGAATTGCGGCAGCGGGGGTTCAATCGGCTGTTTCAGGGCGGAAAGATTTTTGAGTTTTCTACTCCGGAGTCGTTGCTGGAGATTGATTTCGATCAGCCGGTGTTTGTGCTGGTGGATCGGCTGGTGGTTGCTGCTGATGCGCGGGCGCGGATTGTGGATGCGGCGGAGATTAGTTTTCGCGAGAGTGGCGAGGTGATTTTTGAGACGGCCGCTGCAGGGAGGGTGAAGCGGCGCGACAGTTGCGGTTTTCGCAGCGGTTTGAGTGTCGGCATTGCGGGATTCGTTATGAGGAGCCGGAGCCGCGGTTGTTTTCGTTTAATAATCCGTTTGGGGCGTGTCCGCGGTGCCAGGGGTTTGGGAACACGATTGATTTTGATATGAACCTGGTGATGCCCGATCCGTCGAAGACGTTGAATGAAGGCGCGATTGAGCCGTGGACGAAGCCGAGATTTCGCACGGTGTTTGCCGAGCTGAAGAGGTTTGCGAAGGAGAAAGACATTCCGCTGGATGTTGCCGTGGGCCGAGTTGGAGCCAGAGCAGCAACGGGCTGGTGATTGAGGGCGAGAAGAAATTTCTGGGGATTCGCGGGTTCTTTCGGTATCTGGAGAGGAAAAAGTACAAGCTGCATGTGCGGGTGTTTTTGAGCCGGTATCGCGGGTATTCGCTGTGCTCGGAGTGCGGCGGGGCGCGGCTTCGACGTGAAGCGCAGCAGGTGAAGATTGCGGGGAAGAATATCTGCGAGGTTTGCACGATGACGGTGGAGGGAGCGGGGGAGTTTTTTGAACAAGTGGTGAGAAGGAAGAGCGTGCGCCCACTTCTCGCAAAGGGCGCGAGAAGTGGGGTACCCAACGGAAATAGGGATGGGACGCCCGCGCTTTCATCGAAGGAGTTGGAGGTTGGGGAGCGGCTGTTGGATGAGATTCGGTCGCGGTTGCGGTTCTTGAATGATGTGGGGCTCGAATATCTGATGTTGGACCGGCTGACTTCTACGTTATCGGGTGGGGAGGCGCAGAGGATTCAGCTGGCGACATCTTTGGGATCGAAATTGGTGGGGACCCTGTACGTTCTCGACGAGCCCTCTATTGGGTTGCATAGCCGGGATACGCAACGGCTGATTGGGATTTTGCATGGGCTGCGCGATCTGGGGAATACGGTGCTGGTGGTGGAGCATGATCCGGAGGTGATGCGGGCTAGCGATCACATTCTGGATTTGGGGCCGGGAGCGGGTGAGCACGGTGGAAGAGTGATTGCTTCGGGAAGTTACGATGCAGATCTTGCGGACGCCGGGGTCGCTGACGGGAAGATATCTGGCAGATGAACTTCATATACAGATTCCGGGAAAGCGGAGGAAGCCGGGACGGGCGTTGATTAGCATTCGAGGGGCGCGGGCGCACAATCTGAAAAATGTTGACGTCACGATTCCGCTGGGGATGATGGTGGCGATCACGGGAGTTTCGGGTTCGGGGAAATCTACGTTGCTGCATGATGTGCTGTACAAGGGACTGACTGCGCCGCGGATTGACTCCGAGGAAAAGCCCTACTTCTTGCAAAGTGCGCGAGAAATGGTGCACCCGGCGGAGGAAAGCCCTGCAATCCCCGAAGCACAAGGAAGGTCACGTCATCCGTTCGCGATTGAGGGCGGGGAGTGGGTGGACGAAGTGGTGATGGTGGACCAGTCGCCGATTGGGCGGACGCCGCGGTCGAATCCGGTGACGTATATCAAGGCGTTTGATGGGATACGGGATTTGTTTGCGGCGACGCCGGAGGCGCAGAAGCGAGGATTTGCGGCTGGGAATTTTTCGTTCAATGTGCCGGGTGGGCGGTGCGAGACGTGCCAGGGAGACGGGACGGTTGTGGTCGAGATGCAGTTTCTGGCCGACGTGGAGCTGGTTTGCGAGGAGTGCAAGGGACAACGGTTTAAGCCGGAGATGCTGGACGTTCGGTATCGCGGGAAGAACATTCACGAAGTTTTGCAGATGACGGTGCATGAGGCGATGCATCATTTTGCGAATTCGCCGAAGGTGGCGGACAAGCTGCGCGTGCTCGACGAAGTTGGGCTGGGATATTTGCGGCTGGGGCAGTCGGCGACGACGCTTTCGGGAGGCGAGGCGCAGCGGGTGAAGCTGGCGGCGCACTTGCAGCCGGCAGCGGCGGCGCGGGCGAAAGAGGCTTCCAGGCGAAGGCGGCGGTGCTTTATCTATTTGACGAGCCGACCACCGGGTTGCATTTTGACGACATCAGCAAACTATTGTCGGCGTTTCGGCGTCTGATTGAAGCAGGGGGCTCGATTCTGGTGATTGAGCACAATCTGGAAGTGATCAAGACGGCGGATTGGGTGATTGATCTGGGGCCGGAGGGCGGGGAGCGCGGCGGGATATGTGGTGGGAGAAGGGCCTCCGGAGAAGATTGCGGGGTTAGTGGATTCCTACACGGGGAAATTTCTGGCGGGAGTTCTGGAGGCGGATGGGGCTTCGCGGTCCAATCGGAGTCATTAGGTCAGGTGCGGGATCGCGCTCGAAGAACGTGCGCCCGTGGGTAGGCGGCGTGTTGACCCTGATGGCATTCGCCAGCATCACCTGGCCGAGTGCTCAGGCGCAAGACCACGTGACGGTGCGGCATCATCGAGTGGAAGAGACAGACGCGGATGCCGCGAAACTGGCCAACGCCGAGAGTGATCTTGCGAAGCAGGACTACACCAGCGCCGAGCCATTATTAAAGGAGTATGCGGCGGCGCATCCGGAGAACTATTCGGTTTGGTATGACCTGGGCTACTTGTATCACGCCACGGGCAAGAGCGATGAAGCGATTGCGGCGTACCGGAAGTCGGTGGCGACAAAGAGTGATTTTTTCGAATCAAATCTGAACCTGGGTCTGGCGCTGGCGGCGGCAGGGCAGCCAGACGCGGAGCACTTCTTGCGCGCCGCTACCACCTTGAAGCCGGTTTCGGGATCGGTGGAAAGCAGCAAGCGGGCCTGGATGGCGCTGGGGAATGTTCTCACCGCAAGCAAACCGGAAGATGCGGCGGCGGCGTTTCAGCAAGCGGCGCTACTTGACCCGAAAGACGCGGAGCCTCATCTGCTGGCCGCTTCCCTGCTGGAAAAGCAGGGGCATTCGGCGGAAGCGGAGAAGGAATATCAGCAGGCGCTGGCGATTGCACCCGAGTCTTCAGACGCGCTGGCTGCGCTGACCAATTTCTACATGGTGCAGAAAAGATTTGGGGAGGCGGAGGCGCTGCTGCGCAAGCTGGCGGTGCTGCATCCGAATGATGCTGCGGTGCATTTGCAATTGGGGAGGATGCTGGCGATTGCCGGGAAGAACGACGAAGCAGTGATGGAACTGGAAGCGGGAGTGAAGCTGGATCCGGCGGACAGCAAAGCGCAGCGCGATCTGGCCGATCTATACGCAGACGCAAAGAAATATGACCAGGCGCAGAAGCTGTACAGCGCGCTGCTGGCCTCGTATCCCAACGACGCGGAATTACATTACGGGGCGGGGCGGATGCTGGTGCATCAGAAATTGTATGCCCAGGCGGAACAGGAGTTGATGCGGGCGGTGCAGCTCAAGCCGGATTTCGGCGCGGCCTACGGAGAACTGGCGGTGGCCGCGAACCAAAACAAAGACTACGGGCTTGCGATCAAGGCAGCCGACGCGCGGGGCAAGTATTTGCCTGAGATTCCGATGAGCTACTTCCTGCGGGCGACAGCCTACGATCACTTGCAGGACATCAAGCAGGCAAGCAAGTATTATCATTTGTTTCTGGATGTCGCGGGCGGGAAGTATCCGGACCAGGAATGGCAGGCCAAGCACCGGCTGATTGCGCTGGAGCCGCAGAAGTGAGTCGAGCATGAGAATGATGGTTGGGGCGTTTCTGATCTTGGTGGTAGCCGCCGCGCCCTTGCTCGGGAAAGAAGAGACTACCGAGGAGTTGATTGCGCGGGCCCAAGCCGCGCGTCCCGATCAACAGGCGGGTATTTATATGGAAGTTGCGCAGCGGGAGCTGAAGGCTGCGACCGAAGCGTACAAAGCCGACAAAGACACGGAGTTCCTGGCGGCAATCGAGCAGGTCGTCAAGTATTCCGACAGCGCGCACTGTGGCGTCCATCCATTCCGGCAAGCATCTGAAGAACACCGAGATCAAGATCCGCGAAATTGTGATTCGCCTGCGCGACCTCAAGCTCAACGTGGATGTGGACGAGCAGACGCCGGTGCAAACGGCGATCGACCGGCTGGAAGGGTTCCGCACCGAGCTGCTGAATGGCATGTTCGGAACCAAGAACCAGGACAAGAAGCCATGACCCGGGCACAGACTCGCGGATTCTGATGGCGGCGTTGTTGCTGGCAACGGCGGTGGCACAACAGCACCAACGCGATCCGCTGACGTGACCTGGAAATCGACCGACTGCGGGATGCGGCGCAACTGCCAGATGTGCGGCTAAAGCTGTATGTGGATTTCGCGCGCGCGCGGTTGGACGACACTGGAGCAAGGTGCGGGCGGACACCAAGGCGGAAGACCGCCAGAAGCAGACGCGCGACGCGTTGCAGGATTTCCTGGACGTCTACGACGAGTTGGACGACGAACGTCGACACCTTCGCCGACCGCAGCGACGATCTGCGGAAGGCGCTGAAGCCGGTGATTGAAGCCGACACCGAGTTTGGAGCCAAGCTGCGGGCGTTCAAGGCATCGCTGGCAAGTACCCCGAAGGAAGCGGAGAGTTACGCCTTTCTTCTGGGCAACGCGCTGGACACGGTGGACTCGGCGGCGAAGGACCATCGCGATCTGCTGGCGGAACAGGAAGAAGCCTTCAAGCATAAAAAGAAGCAAGAGCACAAAGACGATTCCAAGCCTCCAGAGTGACGGCGTCGTGCTAGTCTGCAATTCGAGTGGCGGCAGACATCAGCAAATTGTTCGAGGAGACGTACCGCGAGTTGCGGCCGCGGTCTGAGGTCCCCGAGTTGCGGGTCGAGTTCTTCGGCTTCGCGAATATCAACAACACAATTCGGTTGCGCGAAGGCAAACTACTGGTGCGGGTTTCTGACCTACTGGAGGGCGCGCCGGAGCCAGTGCTGAAGGCGATTGCGCATATTCTGCTGGCGAAGATGTACCGCAATTCCGGTGGACCGGGAGCAGGCGGCGCGGTATCGGCGGTATGTTTCGGCGCAGCATATGTCGCGCAAGGCGCATCTGGTACGGCAAATTCGGGGGCGCAAGCGGATTCATTCGGCGCAGGGTCATACCTATGACCTGGACGCGATTTTTGAAGAGCTGAACCTGCGGTTTTTTGACGGGATGCTGGCGCGTCCGCGGATGACGTGGAGCAGCGAGCGGGCGCGGAACCGGCTGGGGCATTACGACCCGGCGCACAATGCGATTGTGGTGAGCCGGGTGTTCGATCATCCGCGGGTGCCGCGGGTGGTGGTGGAGTACATCGTGTATCACGAGATGCTGCACTTGAAGCATCCGGTGCGGATGCGGGGGAGCCGGCGGTGCGTGCACTCGGCGGAGTTTCAGGCGGAGGAGAGGATGTTTCCGCGGCTGGATGAGGCGCGGAGGTTTTTGAAGTTGTTGTAGCTGCTAATCAAGACGGCGAGCAAGCTCGCCGGGACAGCCGAGGACGGCTGTCCCCACACTGGTTCAGACCCAAAACAGTTGGCTTGCCGTGATATCCTTAAGCACAGGTTGCTAGTTGCAACTGAGTTGCAACATATTGCATCGAGGGAAATCCTTGCTTCAGGCATTCATCATCACGTTGCGTGAAGGCGTCGAGGCCGCGCTGATCGTCGGGATCACTCTGGCTTACCTGAATAAGATTCAGCGTCCGGACCTGCGGCGGGCGGTGTTTGCCGCGCTCGGCTCCGCGTTTGTGGCCAGCATTGGCGTGGCGGTTCTGCTGTCCCGGTTCCAGTTCAATGAAGACCTATTTGAGGGCTGGGTGATGCTGGCGGCGGCGTTCTTTGTCGTGACCATGATTGTTTTCATGATGCGCACGGGAAAAAAGCTGAAGGGGCAGATCGAGGGAAAGATCGGGTCGCTGGCGGAGCCGGGGGTCGCAAGCTGGGATATTTCTGTTTGTGTTTCTTGATGGTGCTGCGCGAGGGAGCGGAGACGGTGCTGATTCTTTCCGCAGTCACCCTGAACTCGGGCGCGCTGACGAGCTTTCTGGGAACGCTGTTTGGAGTGCTGGCGGCGGTCGTTTTCGGCGTGATGTTCGTGAAGGGCAGCGTGCGGATCAACTTGCAGAAGTTTTTCCGGATTACGACCGTGATTCTATTTTTCGTGGCGGCGCAATTGCTCGTTTCCGGACTGCACGAGCTTTCTGAGAGCGGGTTCCTGCCTTCTTCCAAGAGAGGAAATGGCGCTGATCGGGCCGATTGTGCGCAATGACTTCTTCTTTTTTGTGACTATTCTGGCGCTGGCGGCGCTGATGGTGCTGTTCGAGGCGCGGCGGAGGGCAGCCGGTGGCGGTGCCGGAATCGGCGGCCGAAAAGCGCAAAGCGGCTTGGAGCGCACGGCGGGAGCGGATCTGGATGGTGTCGGTTTATGCGACGTCGTTTCTGTTCATTTTGCTGATTACGGCCGAATTTATTTATGCGAAAGGTACGAGCACGCTGTCGGCGGCGACTCCGGTTAGCGTTTACCAACGGCGCTGTCAGCATTCCGCTGGCGCAGGTTGCGGATGGCGATCTGCATCGTTACGCGGTGACCGAAGGCGGGACGCAGATTCGGTTTTTGCTTTATCAGAAGCCGGACGGCAAAGTGGCGATCGTGTTTGATGCCTGCGAGATTTGCGGGTCGGTGGGATTTTTTAAGACGGCGAACGGGCTGGTGTGCAAGAACTGTGCTTCGCCGATTAATTCGCAGTCGGTGGGGACGCCGGGGGGGTGTAATCCGGTGCCGTTGCGGGCGACGATCAGCGGCGGGGATGTTGTGATTCAGGAAGCGGATTTGGGGGCGGGGGCGCGGTTGTTTAAGCGGTAAGTAGGCATTTGGCATGGTTAGCATCGGCGCTTGGTTTTGACGGCCCGGAAAGTCGCGCCGCCTTCGACTTCGCTCCGTGCTAGGCTTGCCACGTGCTAGTGCCCAATGCGAGAGTCTCCCCCGAGATCTTGCCGATTCAAATCTATGTTTGTTCGACTGGTTTACGAATCATTTCGGCGGCAGAAGCGGCGCAAGATGCTGGTCGCTGTGGCTGTGACGTTGGGGGCGGCGGTTTCGACGGCGATGATTGGGATCGCCACCGGGATTGGGGACAAGATCAGCCATGAGCTGCGGACTTACGGCGCGAATCTTGTCGTCACGCCTGAAGAAGATGATTTTGATGTGCAGATTGGCAGCGTGGATCTGAAGCCGGCGGGGAGCGGGGCTTATCTGGACGAGGCGGCGCTGCCGAAGATCAAAGGGATTTTCTGGGGAAACAATATTGTGGCGTTTGCGCCGGAGCTGCCGGTGAACGTTCTTGCCGGAATCGCGGGCGGAAGCGATACGAAGTCACGCTGGTGGGAACCTACTTTTCGAAGACGCTGAAGTATGGGACGCGGGAGTTCACTACCGGAGCGCGAACGGCTTTTCCCTGGTGGAAGGTGAGCGGAGGCTGGCCAGCGGATGATTCCGACGAAGTTCTGGTTGGCGAGAAGCTGGCGGCACGGTCGGCTATTCGCGCCGGGGCAGCAGATCGAGATTAATGGCAAGCCTGCATCGCGTGACGGGCATTCTTTCGACCGGCGGGCGCGGAGGATGATCAGATTGTTGCGCCGTTGAGTTTGGCGCAGGCGCTGGCGGGAAAGCCTGGGGCGGTGCGGAAGATTTTTGTCAGCGCGATGACCAAGCCAGAAGATGCGTTTGCGCGGCGAAATCCGGATTCGCTGGGTCCGGCGGACCGCGACCGGTGGTATTGCTCGTCGTATCCGCAGTCGATTGCGTTTCAGTTGACCGAGGCGATTCCGCATTCTCATGCGGAGCAGATTCGGCAGGTAGCGCAGAATGAGGGCAACGTGCTGTCGCGGATCAAGGGGCTGATGCTGCTGATCACGCTGGCGGCGCTGTTTACCTCGGGGCTGGCGGTTTCGGCGGCGATGGCGACGGCGATGTTTGAGCGGCGGACGGAAGTGGGATTGATGAAGGCGCTGGGTGCGGGACAACTTTGCGCTATCGGCGATTTTTATTTCGGAGGCGGTGCTGCTGGCGTGCGGCGGTGGACTGGTGGGATTTGCGGCCGGGGGCATGGCTGGCGCGAGAACTGGGGCGCACGATTTTTGGGTCGGCGATCGCGGTCGAACCGGTATTGCTGCCGGTGATTTTGGGGATTGCGATTGCGGTGACATTTGCGGGGAGCGCGACGGCGATTCGGCGGGCGGTGAAGTATGATCCGGTGCGCGCGCTGCGAGGCGAGGCATGACGCGGCAGGGATCGCGGAGCGCGATGTATTTCCGGCTGCTGTTTCGTGCTGCGGCTTTGCGGAAAGGGCAAGCGGCGGCGGCGCTGACGGCGATTGTAGTTGCGGCGGCGGCGGCGACGGCGATGCTCAATCTGTTTGTGGATGTGCAGGCGAAGCTGCGGAAAGAGTTTCGCAACTTCGGCGCGAATATTGTGGTGGAGGCGAAAGAGCGGGAGCTTTCGCCCGCAGCAACTTAGCGCGATTGAGTCCGCGGTTTCCGGGCACGGGTTAGCGGTTCCGTTTGCTTACACGGTCGCGCGGGATGAGAAAGACCGTCCGATTGTGGTCGCGGGAACTGATTTTGAACTGGTGCGGAAATTGAATCCGTGGTGGTCGGTTTCGGCGTGGCCGCAAGCTCCGGGAGAAGTTCTGGTGGGAGTGCGCGCGGCTCCGGTTCTCGTCTCCGGGCGACGCGCCTTTCACCTTGAACTTAGTGGGCACAGCGTTCGGCTTTCGTCCGCGGGAACTGTGCGCACGGGCGCGGGGGAAGACAGCCGCGTGTATATGTCGTTGTCGGATTTTCATTCGTGGACGGGGATTGAGCCTTCCGTCGTGGAGATTGCGGCCAGCGGTTCGCCGGAAGAAGTGACTTCCCTGCTCCGACAATTGCAGGACGACTTGCCGGGCGCGGACGTGCGCGCGGTGCGGCAGGTGACGGAAGGCGAGGCGAATGTTCTGGGCAAGACCCGCTCGACGCTGCTATCGTCGTCGGCGTTCATTGTATGCACGGCGGCGTTGTGCGTGCTGGCGACGCTGATGGGATGGGTGTTTGACCGGCGGCGCGATTTCGCGATCATGAAAGCGCTGGGGGCGTCGGACTTGGTGATTGCGATGTTTGTGGCGGGAGAGGCGGCGGCGCTGGCGGTCGACGGGAGCGATTTTAGGATTTGCGGCGGGGAGCGGAATTGCCAGCCTGGATTGGGCGGGTGAATTTTCATGCGCCGGTCGCGCCGCGGTTGAGCGTGTTTCCTCCGGTGCTGGCCGGATGCCTCGCAGTCACGTTGCTGGCGACGCTGCTGCCTTTGCAATTGTTGCGGCGGATTCAGCCCGCTATGATTTTGAGGGGAGAGTAAGAGTCGAGCCAGAGTCAAGATCCGGCTGGAACATGTCAGCAGATTTTATCCGGCGAAGACGGAGGCCGCGGGCGGAGTGATTCGCGCGCTCGATGACTTTACGCTGAACGTGGAGCCGGGAGAATGGATTGCGGTCATGGGGCCGTCGGGGTCGGGGAAATCGACGCTGGTGAATCTGATTGGGTGCCTGGATAGTCCGAGCATTGGCGAGATTTGGTTGGACGGCGAAAACGTGGCGCGCCTCAATCCGAGTCAGCTGACTCGGGTGCGGGCGGACAAAGTTGGATTCATCTTTCAGCAGTTTCATTTGATTCCCTATCTTTCGGCGATCGAGAACGTGATGCTGGCGCAATATTTTCACAGCATGACGGACGAGAAGGAAGCGCTGGAGGCGCTGGCTCGCGTGGGATTGAAAGATCGCGCGGAGCATCTGCCGGCGCAGCTTTCGGGCGGCGAGCAGCAGCGGGTGTGCATTGCGCGGGCGCTGATTAATGATCCGAAAATCATTCTGGCGGATGAGCCGACCGGGAATCTTGACGCGGTGAATGAAGAAATTGTGTTGCGGCTGCTGCGGGAACTGCATCGCACAGGGACGGACCATTGTTATGGTGACGCACGATCCCGTAGTGGCGCGGCTGGGTGACCGGCGGATTGAGCTGCATCACGGAAAGATTGCGGCGCAGGAAGTATTCGCCATGGCGGACGAGGAGCAGTTTGAGGAAGTCCTCGAAGAGCTTGTGGGTGATGGAGGAGCTCGGCGAGATTGCGGAAATCGAGCACATGGGAGTGCACGGCGCGCTGCCGGTGAGCGTGGCGGTGGACAAGATGCGCGACATGGGGTTGGTGGAGACGGCGCCGCATCCTCCGGTGGCGCATGATCATAAGCCGTTTGTGAATCCCTGCCATGACGCGCTGACGCCGTCGACCTTTTCCGTGGGCGACGGGAGTGTGGTGGTGGAGTTGACGGCGCGGGGACGGCAGCGGGCGGCGGACATTATCCGGCGGCACCGGCTGGCGGAGCGGCTGTTTACCGACAGTCTGGCGCTGGAGAGTGAATCGGAAATCGAGCAGCAGGCTTGCAAGTTCGAGCACATTCTTTCGCCGGAGGCGACGGAGAAGATTTGCACTTTTCTGGGGCATCCGCGGACGTGCCCGCACGGGGCGCCGATACCGAGGGGTTCATGCTGTGGGGCGCAGACCGGCGAGCCAGCAGCGGTGATCAGCAATGAACGCTTCGTTCGCTAGGGGATCCCGCTAGACGAGCCCGCTAGAGGAATGGATTAACGATTTTCACGCCTTCAATTTTGCGGCCATGCTGAAAGTCTTCGCTGTAGAGAATTTTGCACTCGCTCTCGATCGCAGCCGCAAGGATCAGCGAGTCGTACCAGGGAAAGGAATGGTTCTCTCGAAGGGAGATTGCCTGGAACAGCAGCGCTTGAGAGAACGGCACTTTCAGCAACGGGCGTAGGGTAGAGATGAAGTAGGTGTAGGAATCGGCGGCGGGCATGGCAGGGCGGAACTTCTTGAATGCGAGGTTGAAGAATTCCTGTGCAACCTGATAACTGATGACACCCTTGCCTGTCTCAATCGCAGTGTCGATCAGGCGTTCTGACTTTTTCGCTTTCGCAGGCTCGGCGAGGTCCAGCGAGTACGCGAAAATGTTTGTGTCCAGGAAGAACCTATCGCTCATTCATTTCGTCCCGCGTGTAGGGCCCATGCGACACGACGCGACCGCGCAGTCTCTCCATGACGCGCCGGAAGGCCGCAACATCGCCGGATCTTTTCGCGTAGTCCTCCAGCCACTCTCGGAAGGCGGCGTTTAGGGTGGTGTTTTGCGACTCGGCGGTTTTCCGGGCCTGTTGGATCAGGTCTTCATCAGCACTTAGGGTGATGTTTTTCATACGGGAAGCAGTGTACACTATTCCAGTGCGAAATACAATGATTGGCGTTTTCGACTCCGGATTCGGCGGGCTCACCGTACTTAAAGCTTTACTTGAGGTTATCCCCTGAGGCTGACTATCTCTACTTTGGGGATACGGCGCGGCTTCCCTACGGGTCGAAGTCGGTCGAGACCGTGGCGCGGTATGCGTGTCGAGGCGGCGCGGTTTCTGGAGCAGCAGGGGGCGGAGCTGCTGGTGATTGCCTGCAACACGGCGACGGCGCTGGCGCTGCCGAACAGATTCGGGCGGCGGCTTCGGTGAAGGTGGTGGGGGTGATTGAGCCGGGGGCGCAGCGGGCGGCGGCGGCGACGCGGTCGGGCGAGGTGGTGGTGATTGGGACCGAGGCGACGATTTCGAGTCATGCGTATCAGAAGGCGCTGGCGGGTTTGAAGATTGAAGCGCGGGAGAAGGCGTGTCCGCTGCTGGTGCCGCTGGTGGAAGAAGGATGGGTGGAGCATCCGGTGACCGAGCAGGTGGCGAAGATTTATCTGGGCGAGGCGTTTGGGGATGGATTTGGTGCGGCGGATGTTTTGTTGCTGGGGTGCACGCATTATCCGTTGCTGAAGCCGATGTTGCAGCGCGTGGTTCCCGAAGGAGTGACGCTGGTGGATTCGGCGGAGTCAACGGCGCTGGCGGTGGGGGAGTTGCTGAAGTCTGCGGAGGCTCGAGTCAGCGAGTAAGCGGGCAGCAGGCAGTCCATGCGATTTTTTGTGACGGATTCGGTGGAGAAATTTCGTCGGTTGGGGACGCAGTTTTTGGGGCAGGAGATCAAAGACATCACGCACGTGGATTTGAAGGAGTAGGACGTCCGAAAGCTGGCTGCTAGTAGAGCCGGAACTGAACTTCGACGTTGATGATGGTTGCGACGGGATTCCCGTCTTTTCTGCCGGGTTCAAACTTCCACAGCTTGACGGCTTCGATGGCCTTTTCGTCCAGGCCCAGGCCGAGGCTGCGAGCGACTCGATGTCGTGGGGGCGGCCGTCGGTTCCGACCACAAACTGGACACGCAAACGCCCTGATACTTGGCCTTGCGGGCTTCTTCCGAATATTCGGGATCCGGCTCGTAGATCACTTTGGGAGCACTGACTCCGCCACCGACGCGGAAAACGCCGCCGCCGGTTCCGCCGCCATGGCCTTCGCCGACCCCGGGGCCGCTGCCTACACCGATGCCGCCGCCGCTACCCGAGCCGATTCCGCCGCCGGAGCCGGTCCCGTTTGAGGGAGGTCCGGAGGGCATAGCCGCAGTCGGGTTCCCCGAGGTTCGGGCGCGTTGTAGGCCAGCTTGACCTGCGGAGGCACCACGACGGTCGGTTCAACCGCGAGCTTGGGATGCAGATTGCGAACCACGATGGCCGGGGGCGTGATCTGGGTCAGTGACTGCTTGGGAATTTTGCCTTTGGGGGCGTTGAACTTATCGCGGTCGCCGCCACCACCGCCGCCGCCGACTTGCGTCTTTGGCGGGCTTCATCACGGGAATATTGCTGGGCGCCAAAAAGTGACGATCGCGTCCTCCGGCTTCATCACCACACGCCTGCCCAGATAGATGGTGCCCAGAATCAGAGGGCGATCACGACGATGTGAGCGATGGTTGGAAGCGGTCGCGCTCTTCTTGCGGTACTCGTCGTAGAAGCCCCAAATGTCTTTGACCGGAATGGGCTTGCGAGGTCAGGACGAGAGGCGGCAGCTTCTCGGGGAAAAAAGTTTGCTTGAAGTTCTGGGTAAGCGACTGCCCAGAGGGACGGCTGCTGCGCCCTCCGGCAGCAGGAAATTCAGTTCCGGCTCAGGCTCGACGGGTTGGGGCGGTTTGAATTCCAAGGTCGCCATTTATGTTACCCGAGTTCTCTGGTTTCGGGCCAGCTTTTTGGCCCCTTGCCTTAACTGATGAGCACGCCGATCGCCAAGTTGCTTATGTTGGAGTTTAGATGCGTCTGTTCGGTAAAGGTACTGAAAGAAAATTGTACACTCGGGGGCGGGAGTTCTCCAGAGGTGAACGGCTTTGTTACTCGAGTTTTACAAAGGCGGGCTTTGGGCTTCGGGCTTCGGGCTTCGGGCGCTTGGCCCGGGCTTCACCTTTGTGAGTGTCCGCTGTCCGGCATGACTCATGCGAAAGCAGGTTCCTCTCCGCCTGTGGCGGGTCGGAATGACATCGCTTACTTTTGTGGCGTCCCGCTATAATGAAGATAAATCAAGAGTTTGGAGAATCCCGCTGGACTTTAAACTGACCTGCAATCTGCCCAAAACCAACTTTTCCATGAAGGCCAATCTGCCCCAGAATGAGCCGAAAATTCTGGAGCGGTGGGAGCAGTCGCGCCTTTATGAGCGCATCCGCGAGGCCCGGAAAGGGACGCCGACCTACGTGCTGCACGATGGGCCGCCTTACGCCAATGGGCCGATTCACCTGGGGCATGCGCTCAATAAGTGTCTGAAAGACTTTGTGGTGAAGTCGAAGAACATGGCGGGGCTTGATGCGCCGTATATCCCGGGCTGGGACTGCCATGGGTTGCCGATCGAGATCAAGGTGGACCAGAAGCTGGGTGGCAAAAAGTTGCAGATGAAGGCCGTCGACGTTCGCCTGGAATGCCGCAAGTATGCACAAAAGTATCTTGATTTGCAGCGCGAACAGTTCAAGCGGATTGGGGTTTTGGGACGCTTTGACAAGCCGTATTCGACGATGACGCCGGAGTATGAGTCGGTGGTGCTGGCGACTTTCTACAAGTTTTTCGAGCAGGGGTTTGTGTACAAGGGGCTGCGTCCGGTGTATTGGTGCTGGCATGACCGGACGGCGCTGGCGGAAGCGGAAGTGGAGTATGAGAACGACACGACGCCGGCGGTTTGGGTGAAGTATGCGTTGAAGGATGATCCGGCGGAGTTTGGATGCGGCGCTCGCAGGGAAGAAAGTTTTCGCGGTGATCTGGACGACGACTCCGTGGACGCTTGCCGGCTTCGAAGGCGGTGGCATTTAATCCCGGACGAAGAGTATGTGGCCGTGCTTTCGAACGCGTCGGATGAGGTTTACATCTACGCGGAGAAGCTGGGCGGAGATGTACAGGCTAAGACGCAACTGGGGAAAGATGGATTCGCGGTGCTCGCGGCGTTTCCCGGGCAGAAGTTTGAGTACGTCAATTTTGCCCATCCGTTTCTTGGATCGAAACATTCTGGGCGTTCTGGCCGATTACGTGACCATGGATACGGGCACGGGGATTGTGCACACGGCGCCGTCGCACGGCGTCGAGGATTTTGCGACCGGAGTGAAGTACAAGCTTGATCCGACTTGCGATGTGGACGTGGCGGGGCGGATTCACAATGGGTTGCCTGAGTACGACGGGTTGCAGGTGTTCAAGGCGAATGCGCCGATTATTGAATTGCTGAAGACGCGCGGGGCGCTGCTGCATGAGGAGAAGCTGGAGCATTCGTATCCGCATTGCTGGCGGTGCCACAATCCGGTGATTTTTCGGGCGACGGAGCAGTGGTTTATCTCGATGGAGACGCCGGTCGGGGATGGAACGTTTCGATCAGCGTGCGCTCGAGGAGATCAAGAAAATCAAGTGGGACCCGGCGTGGGGCGAAGAACGGATCTCGAACATGGTGGAGACGCGGCCGGATTGGTGCATCTCGCGGCAGCGGGTTTGGGGAGTGCCGATTGCGGTGTTTGTTTGCACGGCTTGCAATAAGCCGCTGAAGGATCCGGCGGTGAATCGCAGAGTTGTGGAGCTGTTTGCGAAGTCGGGGGCGGACGCTTGGTACACGGCGGAGTCTGACAATTTGGCGGCGGGGGCGAAGTGCGAGTGCGGCGCGTCGTCTGCGTTGGTGGCGAGTCTTTAAAAAAGAAGCCGACATTCTTGACGTGTGGTTCGAGTCGGGATGCAGCTATCTGGTGGAGACGGCGAACGAGGCGAACTATCCGTGGCCTTCGGATTTGTATTTGGAGGGCGGCGATCAGTATCGGGGATGGTTTATGTCTTCCCTGCTGTGCGCGATCGGGGCGAAGGGGAGTTCTCCGTATAAGTCGTGCGCGACGCCGGGGTGGACGCTGGATGAGCAGGGGCGGGCGATGTCGAAGTCGCGGGGGAATGATGTTGATCCGGTGGACATCGCGAACCGGCTGGGCGGGGAGATTGTGCGGCTGTGGGTGGCGTCGGTGGATTTCCGCGAAGACGTAGTCGGGTCGGAAGACCTGATGCAGCGGGTGGCGGACAATTATCGCAAGATTCGGAATACGTTTCGCTACATTTTGGGCAACCTGTACGACTTTGATCCGGCGCAGGATGCGGTGCCGCATGGCGAGATGCCGTCGCTGGACCAGTTCATGCTGCGGCAGATGGCGACGCTCAATGAGCAGGTGACCGATTGGTACGACGCGTTTGCGTTTCATCGGATTTACCACCGCATCACGGAATTTTGCGTGGTGGATTTGAGTTCGTTTTATTTCGACATTTTGAAAGACCGGCTGTACACGTTCGGGGCGAAGTCGCTGGCGCGGCGGTCGGCGCAGACGGCGCTTTGGACGATTGGCGAAGCCCTGGCGCGGCTGCTGGCGCCGATCATGAGCTTTACTTGCGATGAAATCTGGGGGCAACTGCCGGCGGCGGCGGGGCGTCCGGAGAGCGTGCATCTGGATAAGTTCTGGAATCGGGAGCAGATCGCGGGGAAACTTTTTTCGGTGGCGGGGTGGGAGAAATCGGATGAGGAGTGGAGCAAGCTGCATGAAGTCCGCAGCGTGGTTTTGAAGGCGCTGGAAGACGCGCGGAATAATAAACTGATTGGCGGGAATCTTGAGGCGCAGCTGAAGCTGAGCGCACCGGATGCTCTGTTTCCTGCTGCTGGACAAGCACAAGGCCGAGCTGCGTTATTTGTTTATCGTTTCGCAGGTCGGGCTGGAGCCGGCGTCGGGTGGCGAATTGACGGTCGAAGTCAGCAAGGCGGATGGCCTGAAGTGCGAGCGCTGCTGGAATTATTCGACTCGGGTTGGCGAAGACGCGAAGTATCCGACGGTGTGCGAGCGGTGCGCGCCGGTGTTGCGGGAGATGGGGTTCGAGCCGCCGCCGGCTTCCTGACACTTCGCTGAGTTGCCAACGAATCATGCGCAAATTTTATTTTCTGATTGCCCTCGGGCGTGCTGGCGCTGGACCGCTTTACCAAGCGGCTGGTGGCGAAGGATATTCCGCTGCATGGCAGCATCACGGTGATCAAGCGCGTTTTCTATATCACGCATGTGGAGAACCGCGGGGCGGCGTTTGGATTGTTCAACGATTCGCCTTCGCCAATGGAAGATTGTGCTGCTGGTTTTGTTCTCGGTAGTTGCGCTGGTGATTGTTTCGGCGCTGCTGTGGCGGAGCAGTCACACCATGACCGTGTCGGCGGTTGGGCTGTCGCTGATTCTGGGCGGCGCGCTGGGGAATTTGTGGGACCGGGCATTCACGGGCGAGTGGTGGATTTTCTTCTGGTTTATATCGGGTCGTATCAGTGGCCGGCGTTTAATGTGGCGGACAGCGCGATTGTGGTGGGCGCGGGGCTGCTGGTGTTTGAGATTTTGTTTGCGAAGGCGCCGGAGCAAAAAGTCGGCGTAAGGTTCCGTTCAGAGTCGAAGGATCCGTTGCCAGACTCTGTCTCTGCAGTACGGGCCGGGAAGTTCTTCGCTGCTAGCCGGCACGTGGTGAGATCGCTGCAACTTGCTTAGCGCTGAACAGCGGGGTCCTTCGACTGCGTTGTCGTTCGCTTTGCGAGCGGCAACTTCGCTCGGATGATGGAGACTGTGAAGAACGGGGTTACGGGGCGCCGTAGAGTTGGCGATAGACGTTGGCGTTGCGCATGATGGCTTGGACGTATTCGCGGGTTTCGGTGAAGGGGATGGACTCGACGAATTCCTGGATGTCGCGGTATTTGCCGGCGGCTTGCCAGTCGCGGACGCGGTCGTCACCGGCGTTGTAGGCGGCGAGGGCGTATTCGAAGCCTCCGAACTGATCGACCATGGAGCGGAAGTAGCGGGTGCCGAGTTGGAGATTAACCGCCGGAGTGAAGAGCTGCTGGGCGGTGAAGTGTTTCAGCTTTTCCTGCTTGGCTACTCCTTTGCCGACGCGGGGCAGCAACTGCATCAAGCCGAGCGCATTTTTGTTCGAAATCGCCATGGGATTGAATTCGGATTCCTGGCGGATCAGCGACGCGACCATGTAGGGATCGAGAGCGTTGGCTGGACGAGAATTTCTTCAAGTCGGTCCAATAGGCTTTGGGGAAGAGCGCTTCCCAGTAGGAACGCGGCAGCGCGGAAAGATCCACGGCGAAATAACTGGGCACGGCGCGCTTCAGGGTTTCGACGGCGATGTCGTAGCGGCCGACGTCGATGTACATGCGGGCAATTTCCGCGGGCAGCCAGCTTCCCTTCTCTTCTTCGGCGGCGGCCTTCAGTTCACGCGACGGCGAAATCGAGCAAGCCGCCGTTTTCGAGCAGCCTGGCTTTTTGGACGCGGAGATTGTCTTCGGGAGCAGCGTCGTCGGGGATAGGGGCGGCCTTCAGCGGCGGGATGCGGTCGAGAATCACGTAGTGCGGCGGGTCGTCGATCGGCGGTAGTCTCGCCTGACTTTCCCCGTCGTCGTTTGTCGGAACGGCCTCCCGGGCGGCATTGGCGCGACGCGTCGGCCTGAAGTTTGCTGCGCGATCGCGGGCGAGTGGGCCGTAGTAATAGTTGCGAAAACGATCGGTGATTTTCTGATAGAAGGCGCGGGCCATGGCCGAGTTGCCGTCTTCTTCGGCCAGGCGGGCGCGCCAGTAGAGGGCTGACGGAACTTCGTTGGAATCCGGATAGAGCGCGATCTGCTGCTCGAATCCGGCCTTGGCATCGGCGGTGCGTCCCTGGCGGAGGCTCAGCCAGGCGGCTTTCCAGTGCGCGTAGTGGGCGCGCTGGCCAGTGGGAAAGCGCTGCTCGATTTCGCGGTAAGCGGCGATGGCGTTGTCGTTGTCGTTGCGCAGGAGATAAATATTTCCGGCGTTGAGCAACGCCTGTTCGAGCCAAGGACTGGTGGGAGCAGCCTTTCGCATCTCGTGCCACGGTCTTGCAGGAATGCGTCGTCGTTGTTGGCGGCGCGCTGCATCTCTCCGAGGTCGTAGAGACGTTCGGCGGCGATTTCGGGCGAAGTGATCTGGACGCTGGCGAGCAACTGTTTGGCCTCGCGGTCCTGGCCGCTGTGATGCAGGGCCTCGGCGAGAGCGAGTTGGATTGCACGGCTTGTCGGCGGGACACGGCGTCGCGCAGCACGTCGCGGTAAGCGTCGGCGGCGTCGGAATATTTTTTCGCGCGGGCGAGAAGGTCGGCGCGAGTCTTGCGTTCGTCGAAAGCTGGGCGGAGAAATACCAGGAGTGGACGTCAGCTTCTGTAATTCCGACTTGCGCGGATAGCGGCTTCGGGGCTGAGCGGCATGCGTGAAGTACAAATTTCGTAAGAACGGTTACCGCTTTCGCACGAGTCTCCGGTGGCGGCGTAGGCACGGCCGAGGACCAGTTCCAGATCGGAGCGGATGGGCTCGCGGTCTTTTTCGAGCAAGCGCGATCGCATCTTTCGGGCGATTGTCGGTGAGCAGCGCGCTGGCGTAGAGAACGTGGGCATCGCGAGCCAGCAAGAGACTGAGGAAAAGTTTCGTCGAAGGAGCTGAGCGCGGCGACGGCTTCGGGAGTGCGTCCGCTTGCGAGATACGAGGCGGCGAGATAGTAGGCGACGTAATCGCCGATGTCGCCGGCGTGAGGCTTGGCGCGGCTGAGGGAATCGATGGCTTTGGCGAAATCGCGATCGAGTGAAGCGCGCGTATCCGACGGCCAGCCAGGCCAGCGAGCCGGCGTCTTCGGCGCTGTGTTTGCGAGCGAAGGCTTCGACTCCGGCGTAGGCCTGCGGAGTGCGGTCCTGCAGAAGCTGGCGCGCCATGGGCTTCAACGTGGCGGAGGCGACGAAGGCCTGATGCATGCGGCGCAGACGCGGGGAGTTTCTGCGCGGACGAGAGGCGGTGCGAACGGCTTTTTTGCGTGGGCTTGGCTTGGGTCGCGGAGGTCGGCTTCTTTTTTGCAGACGGGGCGGCCGCAGTAGACTTCGGGGTGCCAGCTTGGGGTTTGTTGATTGTGGGACCGGCTTCGCGGACACGGTTTCGGCTGTGTCGAAGACTTAGCAGCGGGCTGGACGCCAGTTTGGACATCAGGCGTCTGCGCTGCGGCGGGAGAGAATCCGGCCGCGCACACGACTAGCGAAGATCAACGTTAAGAGGAAGAAGCTGCGAAGAACCACCACGACCCTTAATTATCGCCGAAAATTGCTGCCCAGGAGAGAAACATCGTCTTCCGCGAGACTGCGAATCAGTTCCTGATTGAAATAGTCTGACGCGGCAGCGGCGGTGTTGCCATAGCGTTTGTGGTACGTGGAGCGGCTTTTTTCGATGTCTTCTTTCAGGCGGTCGTACAAATCTTTGTGCTTGCGGCCTTCGGTGACCTTGGCCTGATTGTAGAGCTTGATTTCGTCCATGAGCAGGCGGGCGAAACGCTGCGCTTTGCGATGGATCTCAGCGTCTTCCGGGCTGAGAGCTGGGGCAGCGGGAGCTTCCGCTGCTGAGATGGCGGCTCCACCCCACGCGGCTGCGGCGGACATGGCAGCGGCGGGCGCGGCGGCGCCGTGTGTTGCGCTTTCGGGCACGAATGAACTGGAGTGTGCGCGGCGAAAGGATCGTTGGCAGCGGGCGCGGAATGCATGCGCCTCGGCTCGGCGCTTCCTTCTTTTTGGGCCTGCTTGCGCTGCGAGATTACTTCGAGCCAGGCGCTGGTGGCGCGAACCAAAACGTCGAGCGCGGCGGTCGTCGAAGGTTCCGCCTGGTGCCGGCGTCGGCATAGACCAACGCTGAAATTTTGTCCTTCAGCAGAAGCGGGAGGACGATGGCATTGCCGTCGGCGGAGCGCCGAACTTGGACATGAAATGCTGATCGACCTCGGAGGCGTTGCCACTTTCGGCGGTGCGCGACTGCATGACGCGCGCGGCGAGGCCGGAACTTACGTCGAGCGAGAAATCTTTGATGGCGTCGTTGTGCGAAAACGAGATTCCCTGCCAGCCGGTGGCGGCGCCGTCCTTGATCACGAACAGGGCCGCGCGTTCGCTGTACAAGACCGTACTGTCGAGCAGGGCGCGCAGGATCTCTTTCTGAGTGGTTCCGGACTGAATTGCCAGAACTGCTTTTTGCAGGGTCGCTGAGCCGCGTGCCGCTTTGCCGCCTTTGGCGGCCAGCGCGGGGCCGATATCGCGCAAGACTTCCTGGACTACGGTGTCGCGCAGGGAGGCGAGCTGGCGCTCGAGCGCCTGGTTCACTGCATTGCGTACGATCTCTTCAACCCTAGTGTTTTCAGACATGTTTGGTCCGGAAAATCAGCGGCAGACCGGCTTTTTCGTGATTATAGGCGGCGGTTAAAGGGAGGGGGAGGTCACTTTGGTCACATCTTGGGGTCTCGTTGCCGGGTTTCGCGCAAGTGCAGCCATCGCTCGAGCTTGGCGCACTGGATGACGGGTCGTGAGATCATCAGGAATCGCGGGGGAACAGGAGATTATCGTGAGGCGAGTCGGGCGATTCCCATTAGTGATTACAGCGCTTGCTGCATGGTTGGTGCTTGCGCCAACTGCTTCCGCACAGCAGTATTCGGAAAAGCCATATCAGGAAATGCATTGGCGGATGATTGGGCCGTTTCGCGGCGGACGGACGCGGGCGGTGGCGGGCGTGCCGAGTCAGCCGAACGTGTTCTATGTAGGCGCGGTTAACGGCGGAGTTTGGAAGTCTGAGGATTACGGGAGGACCTGGAATTCCGATTTTTGATGCGCAGGAGACGCAGTCCATCGGGGCCATTGCCGTGGCGGCGTCGAATCCAGACGTCGTTTATGTCGCTAGTGGCGAAGGATTGCAGCGGCCAGATTTGTCGGTGGGCGATGGTATCTACAAGTCAACCGACGCCGGCAAGACATGGAAACACCTTGGATTGCGCGAGGGACAGCAGATTCCGGCGTTGGCAGTGGATCCGCATGATCCGAAGCGGGTGTTTGCGGCGGTGCTGGGGCATCCGTATGGAGCGAACCCGGAACGTGGGATATTTCGTTCGACCGATGGCGGGGTGACATGGCAGAAGGTCCTTTACAAGGACGAGAACACCGGTGGGTCGGACGTGGAGATTGATCCGGCAAATCCGGATGTGATTTATGCGTCGTTGTGGCAGTCGCGGCTGGGGCCGTGGGAAGACAGACAACTCGTTCGAGGGGACGGCGGGCGGATTGTTCAAGTCCACTGACGGCGGCAAAACTTGGCGGAAATTGAGCAATGGGCTGCCGGATGATCTGGCGCAGATCAACGTAGCGATCGCTGCGAGCGAACCCAGCCGCTTGTACGCGACGGTGGCGACGACCAAGCCGACCGCATATGCCACCGGCGACGGTCTGGGATTTTTTCGGTCGGATGATGGCGGAGAGAATTGGGCCCGGATTACGACGGATGCGCGTCCAGCGATGAAGATCGGGGGCGGGGACTTGCCGGTGGTGAGAGTTGATCCCAAGAACGCGGACGTGGTCTACAGCGCAAGCATCGTGACCGTGAAGTCCCACGACGGCGGCAAGACCTGGATGAGTCTGCGCGGGGCGCCGGGAGGGGATGACTATCAGAACATGTGGATCAATCCGAATGATCCGAAGATCATTCTGCTGGTTGCGGACCAGGGCGCAATCGTAACGGTGAACGGCGGCGAAACGTGGAGTTCCTGGTACAACCAGCCGACGGCGCAGCTCTATCACGTGAGCACGACAAATGATTTCCCCTACAAGGTGTGCGGAGCGCAGCAGGAGAGCGGATCGGTTTGCATATCGGACCGCGGCAACGACGGGGAAATTACGTTCCGCGACTGGCATGCGGTGGGAGTGATTGAGTATGGCTACGTTGCTCCCGATCCTCTGGATGCGGACATCGTTTATGGCGGTGGACGGAACGAAGTGTCGCGATTTCACTGGAGCACAGGGCAGGTGGAGAATGTGACGCCAATTCCGGTGCGAGGGAAATATCGGATGGACCGGACGGAGCCGCTGATGTTTTCTCCGGTCGATCCGCACTTGCTTTACTACGCGGCGAACCTGTTGTTTGCAACGAAAGATGGCGGACGGACGTGGCAGGCGATCAGCGATGATTTGACTCGCGAGAATCCGGGAATGCCGGCAAGCATTGGCGACCAGGCTTCGCTGAATCCAAAGGTAGAGAAACAGCGAGGCGTGATTTATTCGCTGGCGCCTTCGTTTCACGATGTAAATGTGCTTTGGGCGGGGACGGATGACGGACTGGTGTGGAGAAGTTCGGAGGGAGGAAAGAACTGGAAGGACATCACGCCGCCTGGGCTGACGGCATGGAGCAAAGTTACGCAGATCAGCGCTTCACGGTTTGATGATGATACGGCATATATTTCGGTGAGCCGGTTTCGGATCGACGATCTGCGTCCATACATTTATCGCACGCATGACGGCGGGAGGAGTTGGCAGGAGATCGTGAGCGGGCTGCCGCAGAATGCTCCCGTCAATACGGTGCAGGAAGATCCAGTGCGCAAGGGGTTGTTGTTTGCGGGAACTGAGAATTCGGTATGGGTGTCGGTTGATGACGGCGAGAATTGGCAGTCGTTGCAGCTGAATCTGCCGCATACTTCGATGCGGGACTTGACCGTTCATGGCGACGACTTGATCGTGGCCACCCATGGGCGGTCGTTCTGGATTCTGGATGACATCACTCCGCTGCGGCAGATGAGCGCGGCGGTGGCGAGCGCGGCGGTACATCTCTTTGATCCGGCACCTGCATATCGGGTGCGGCGCGACACGAACACTGATACGCCGCTTCCTGCGGATGAGCCCGCGGGAGAGAATCCGCCGGACGGCGCAGTAATTGACTATTCCCTTGCGAATGCGGCTTCCGGTCCGGTGACGCTGGAGATCCTGGATGCGCAGGGGAAGATAGTACGGCGCTATTCGAGCGTGGACCCGCCGGAGAGAAGTACCGAGGAATTGGAGAAGGAGTTGATACCACATTACTGGCTGCGGGGGACCAAGACGCTTGCGACGGAAGCAGGAATGCATCGCTGGATTTGGGACCTGCGCTATGCGACTCCGGCGTCAACCACGCACGAGTATCCGATTGCCGCGGTTCCGCACGACACGCCCTGGTATCCACTGGGGCCACTGGTGTTGCCGGGACAGTACACGGTGCGGCTGACGGTGAATGGGCAGAGTTATACGGCGCCGATTACGGTCAGGATGGATCCGCGGGTAAAAACGTCGCCGGCTGATTTGAGGAAGCAGTTGGATCTGGAGATGCAACTGGCTTCAGCGATGACCCAAGGTGCGCAGGCGATGTCGCAAGCGCGTTCGGTTCGGGAGCAACTAGAGAATCTAACAAAGAGTACGAAGGGGGATTTGGCAGAATCGATCGAAAACTTCGATCACGAGGTCGCGGCGATTCAGGGTACGGCGGACAAACCGGGGCTAACCGCGGCTGACGAAGCGGTGAACGCTCTGTACAAGGATGTAGAAAAGGCCGACGTTGCGCCCACCGAGGCACAGGCGAAGGCGTCAGCTAAGACGCAGAACGAACTGAAGGCGGCGGTGGAGGGGTGGGAGGAGGTAAAGGCGAAGGCCATGCCGGAGATCAATCGACGGCTACGCGGTGCCGGATGGCCGGAGCTGAGGCTGGATCTGGCGCCGTCACAGGAGGCTGGGGGAGTGGATGAGGACTAGGCCGCGTTGGAACCTCGATCCGCGGGCGGGCCGTGGACGGTCTTCGTGGATTGGCGCTGAATGTCGGTTACCCGGTAAAATAGCCAATCGGTACAGGTCCTTCCGTTAGCTGCGAAAAATCCTGCATCGAATGACGAATGGGCGCAATCCAACCAAAAGTAGGTGAGCCGGTCAGTGATGAGCTGGCTCTGGTCGCATCGGCAAAGGCCGGGGATGTAACGGCTTTTGAAGAATTGGTACGCCGGTACGACCGCAACGTGTTCCGCATCGCGCAGCACATCACGCAAAACCGCGAGGATGCTGAGGACGTTGTTCAGGACGCGTTCATCAAGGCGTACACGAATCTGAAGCAGTTCCAGGGACAGTCGAAGTTTTACACCTGGCTGGTGCGGATTGCGGTGAACGAGGCGCTGATGAAGTTGCGGCGCCGGCGTCCGGAGCGCACGGTATCGCTGGACGAAGAGATCAAGACGGAAGACGACTCGGTGCCGCGGGAAGTGGCGGACTGGAGCCCGAACCCAGAGCAGCAATATACGCAAGGCGAACTTCGCGAGATTCTGGACAAGACGATTCACGGCCTGCCGGCGAGTTTCCGGACCGTGTTCGTGCTGAGGGACGTCGAGGGTTTGTCCACGGAAGAGACGGCGGATGCACTGGAGTTGAGCATTCCGGCGGTGAAGTCGAGGCTGCTTAGGGCGCGCCTGCAATTGCGCGAGCGGCTGAACAAATATTTTCAGAGACCAAACAAGGACAGAGGCAATGGGTCGCAAAAACCAATCAGTGGAGATGGCAACCAGTGAAGTGCTCTGAATTCCTCCACGAATTGACAGATTACCTGGACGGCGTCATCGACGCTCCTACCAAGTCGGAACTGGAGGAGCATCTGGCTTGGTGCCACAACTGCTATGTGGTTTGCGATACCACAAAAAAGACCATTGAGATTTATCGCGACTCCCAGTTGTACGAACTTCCCGAAGACCTCCGCAGCAGACTCCGATCCGCAATCGTTACCAAATGCCAATCGCGCAAGAAGAGTGAGCCGTCGGCATAGCGGACTACCCAAGACCGCGAAGCGGCGATTCCGCACCGACCGACTACCCTCAGGTATTTTCCTTTTCTGGAGTATGAACGGGCTGTGAAAACCTCGGGTTGCCGAGGGCGCGAAGCCGCTCAGTACACAGCGAGGTAACCTGATCACTTCCAATAACTTCCATCGATTTCGGGCATGCGAATGCAACTGTCATAACCAACAGAAACGAACCCTTTGGGGGAAAAGTGAATCTAAGTAGTTAGCTGCATGATTTTCTCAGGTGCGTGCGGCGTGTGGGAGGTAGATGGATGCTGGGCAAGCTTCTGGAGTCATTTTTCGGCTGCTGGCACGGACATTACAGTTTTCCGATCACGGTGAAGCGTGGGCGGCGCAGCGCGGCTGCGCAGGTTACCGGGACTTACGTGGTGTGCCTGGACTGCGGCAAGGAGCTGCCGTACGACTGGCAGCAGATGAAGATTGTGGGACTGGATGCGGAGAGCGTCCCGGTGGCGTCCACCTCGCTGGCGACTAAAGAAGCGGCTTAATTTTTTCGCTGCCTAGCGGCGAACAATAAAGGCGGGACTGTTCAGTCCCGCCATTTTATTTTTGGATCGCGTTTTGCTTTGATCGAGATTAGTTGCTGTCGTCAGGACGGCGTTTCAGGGTTGGGCGGCCGTCGTCGTTGGTGGTCTTGTCGTCGGTCCCGTTCTTGTCGGTGGACGAGGTGCGGCGGAGGCTGGGCTTGGCGCCATCTTTCTGATCGTTCAGCTTGTGTTTGTTTTCGATGGCGGCCAGCCGGGCCTTGACTTCATCGAACTCCGAAGTGGTGACCATGTACTCGGCCTTCGCGGGAAGAATCTTCGCGATCTCTTCCTGCGACTTCTCAATGCGGTCGGGGGTTTGAGGGTGGGTCGAGAAAGCCTTGGAAATGGTGCCGGGCTTTTTCTTTTCCTGCGCCTGGATCTTTTCGAAGAAGGATACGAAAGCTTGAGGATCGTATCCGGCTTTGTACATGTATTCGACGCCGAGGTAGTCGGCCTGGGCTTCGAAGCCACGGGAGAACTTCAGGAAAGTGAGCGGGACGGCGAGCCCGGCGCCTTCGTAGGCGGCGTAGCCAATGGGGCCGCCGATAAAGATCAGCGGGATGGTCATGATCTGGGCGATGTTGCCGCGGGTGTTTTCACGGGCGGCGTGGCAGGCGGCCACGTGCGCGATCTCATGGGCCATGACGCCTGCGAGTTCGGCTTCTTCGTCGGCGGCCAGGATCAGGCCGGAATTGACGTAGAAAAATCCGCCGGGCAGGGCGAAGGCGTTGATGTCGTCGGAGTCAATTACCTTAATGGTAAATGGAACCTGGGAATCGGAATTGCGCACCAGGTTCTGGCCGAGGCGGTTGATGTATTCGGAGACAACCGGGTCGTTGATGATTTTCGACTGGGTTTCCACCTGCATGGAGACTTGTTTCCCCATGGCGATTTGGCCTTCGAGGCCGTACCAGTTGCCCATGCCTTTGGAGCAACCGACGTTGCGGTTGCCGATGGCGTCGAGGTCGTCAATGCCGCCATTGTGGGCGACTTTGGTAGCAGAAGGCTCCACTGGAGCGGGGGCGGCTGGGGTTGTACTTTTGGCGGGCTTGGTGGTGTCGTCGGCAGCGAAACTGGTTGGAACCAAATAGGCAAATGCCAAGAAGGCCGCCGTCAGAGCTATCAATCGGAATTTCATAATGGTCTCCGAATCACCCACGAATGGGAGCCGCTGCAAATCATTATATTCCTCGTGCGCGGACGAATCCCTGGGATTCTCTTTCTCCAGTTAGGTATGACGCAACTTCCCTTGGCCGGGTTAGCCAAGCCTTTTGATGCTTCAGGTTCGCCGTTCAGCCGCTGCGGGTTGCAAAAGACTGGGCTAATACGAGAACATGTCCGTTTGCCTATAACTTCACGTTCTCATAAGGACAATGCCCACAATGGCTAAACGCCAGAAGACCGCTCAAACTGCTGTTGACTGTGAAGACTGCCACCATTCAACCCGCCAAAGGAAAGCTGGGAGTAATGATCCCGGGTATGGGCGCGGTTGCCACCACGTTCGTTGCCGGAGTCGAGGCCGTGCGCAAGGGCCTTGGCAGCCCCATCGGTTCCCTGACCCAGATGGGGACGATCCGGCTGGGCAAGCGCACCGAAGGGCGATTCCCCAAGGTAAAGGAATTCGTGCCCCTGGCCGGGCTCGATGATTTGGTATTCACCGGCTGGGACCCGTTTCCGGACGACATGTACACGGCGGCGCGTAAGGCAGGGGTGCTGGAGAAAGAGCTGCTGGACAAAGTCAAGCCGTTCTTGAGCACGATTAAGCCGCGTCCGGCGGTGTTTGACCGCAATTTTGTGAAGCTGATTGACGGCCCGAACGTGAAAAAAGGCAAGAACAAGATGGACCTGGCGGAGCAGGTCCGGGCCGACATTCGAGATTTCAAGAAGACTTCGGGGGCGTCGCGGTTTGTAACGGCGTGGTGCGGATCGACGGAAGTCTTCTTGCAGCCGACGGCAGTGCATCAGTCGCTGAAGGCTTTTGAAAAAGGGCTGATGGCTAGCGATGCGGCGATTGCGCCGTCGATGATTTACGCGTATGCGTCGCTGATGGAAGGAGTGCCATTCGCCAACGGTGCGCCGAACCTCACGGTGGATCTGCCGGTGATGCATGAGCTGTCGCGGAAGAATGAAGCTCCGATTTGCGGCAAGGACTTCAAGACCGGGCAGACCCTGATGAAGACGATTCTTGCGCCGGGGTTCAAGGCGCGGCTGCTGGGCCTGGCGGGATGGTTCTCGACGAATATTCTGGGCAATCGTGACGGCGAAGTTCTCGAGGACCCGGGGTCATTCAAGACCAAGGAAGAATCCAAACTTTCGGTGCTGGAGCATATTTTGCAGCCGGAGATTTATCCCGAGCTGTATGGGAAGTTCACGCACAAGGTGCGGATTAATTACTATCCGCCGCGTGGGGACAACAAAGAAGGTTGGGACAACATTGATATTTTCGGATGGCTGGGCTATCCGATGCAGATCAAGGTGGACTTCCTGTGCCGGGATTCGATTCTGGCGGCGCCGATTGTGCTGGACCTGGTGCTGTTCATGGATCTGGCCAAGCGGACTTCGGAGCTGCGCGGGATTGGGATTCAGGAGTGGCTGAGTTTCTACTTCAAGTCTCCGATGACCAAGCCGGGGCTTTATCCTGAGCATGATTTGTTTATTCAGCTGATGAAGCTGAAGAACACGCTACGGCATTTAAGGGCGAGGAACTGATTACGCACTTGGGGCTGGAGTATTACGACTGAGGGTTCGTACGAGCCTTTAGCCGCATAGCAGAGTATGCGTCCTTCTTGACACGTATCATGTGCGCACATATACTGTGTGCATGAACGTGACGCTGTCCATTGACGAGCAGACCGTGACTCGCGCGCGCAAGAAGGCGGCGGCACTGGGCAAGAGCCTTAATCAACTGGTCCGCGATTACCTGCAAACGCTGGCGGGCGGGGATGATCCGGAGCGGAGCATCGCAGAGTTCAAGCGACTCTCCGGGCAGGGTAACTCACGCGGCTGGCGCTTCGATCGCGACGAGATTCATGAGCGTTCGTAGCTTCTTCGATACCAACATTCTTATCTACGCGGATGACAAGTCTGCGCCGGCAAAGCAACGTCGCGCCGTGGAACTGGTGGCGGAACACCGTCGCAGTGGGACCGGGGTGGTGTCGCTACAAGTTTTGCAGGAGTATTTTGTGACCGTCACGCGCAAACTTCAGGTTGACCCTCAAGTCGCTCGGCGAAAGGTTGAGCTGCTGGCTGAGTTTGACGTCGCCACTCCTGAGGTTGCGGACATTCTGGCAGCCATCGACCTGCATCGGCTTCATCAGTTCTCGTTCTGGGATGCACTGGTTCTGCGCACAGCAAAGCAGGCGGGCTGCCGGGTGCTCTTCTCAGAAGATATGCAGCATGCCAGGGAAACGGACGGCGTTCGCGTAGTGAACCCGTTCCAATAGCGACCCTAGCAGCGACTAGGCCGTGCGAAGACGGTTCTGCCAGTGGGACCAGAGGAACCAGGCAATTCCCGCGACGAGAGCCACGAGAATCACAGCGTCGAATTTGTGGAGGTACTTCCCTACGACCCGCCAGTTCTCCCCCAGTTTCATTCCCAAGCCAGGCCAGGGCGAAGCACCAGGGCCATGATCCCAGAAATGTGTAGACATGGAAGCGGCCGCGGGGCATGCGGGCGATTCCGGCGGGCAGGGCGATGAAGGTGCGAATGACGGGGAGCAGGCGGCCGATGAAGACGGCGAGGTATCCCCAGCGGGCGAAAAAACGGTCGGCCCAGTCGAGTTCGCGGCGGCCCATGAGAATCCAGCGGCCGTAGCGTTCGACGAGCGGACGGCCGCCGTAGCAGCCGATTTCGTAGGCGATCGAGCGAGCCAACATTGCAGCCGATGGCGCCAGCGGTGGCGACCCAGAGCAGGTTCATCTTGCCCTGCGAAAACCAGGTATCCGGCGAAGGGCATGATCAGTTCCGACGGCAAAGGGATGCAGGCGGACTCGATGGCCATGAGGATGACGATGCCGGCGTATCCGGTCATGGCGATGAGCGAGCTGATGAAGGCGAAGAGTGCGGCTAAGATTTTTTCAGTCATGATGGAGAAGCTCTTAGCTCTTAGCTCTTAGCTCTTAGCTCTTAGCTCTTAGCTCAGTCTAAGCCGTCGTAGCTCTGAGCTCTTAGCTCTTAGCCGTGCTCTAGCTCTGAGCCTTCAGAACGATCCTTCCTGGGTGAAAGTGAAGCCGGGCAGGCCGGCGCCGGCGGTGCTCTTCGCGACCTTGACGCGGACGGTGGGCGCGTCGGGGGCGGTGACTTCGGCGGGGCGCAGCACGGCGTACTGGGCGAAAACCTCGTCGTAAACCTTGGTGACGAGGTAGTCCTGGCCGTTGTCGTCCTTGCGCCAGACCTGGCCGAGCTGGATTGTCTTGACTGCCATCTTGCGTCCTCGGATTCCAGAGTAAAGGGAGGCGAAGCGAGGCGTCAATTGCGGAGGTGGCACGAGGGGAGGTGGACTGTTGTGCATCGCGGGAGAATTGCAGCTAGGTTGTCGAGCTTCGCTCGATCGGACAGGCGAGGACGCCCTTCGACTTCGCTCAGGGCAGGCTCTGTCACGCGAGCAATATCGGAACTTTCCCGTTTCCCATTTTGTTAAGATGGCAGGCTGCCGAGGAGAAACGAATGGCTCGAGGAATTACGCCGCGGCGTCCGGGAAAGACGGGACGGCATGAGGGAGTGACGAGCTAGGCCTGCCGGAAAGAATGCAGGCGGTCCGTGGTTCCCCACCCTTTCGCAAAAACGCGAAAGGATGGGGCAGCCTCGCTTTTGGGGACAGCAAACCGAAAAAGACGTCTCGAGCGGCCTACAATCCTGTGGCGCCGGAGCGGGTCGCGGAAATCCTGCGGCGGCTGGATCAGCAGTATCCGGATGTGACTTGCGCGCTGACGCATCGCAGCGCGTGGGAGTTGGTGGTGGCGACGATTCTGTCGGCGCAGTCCACCGACGTGCGGGTGAATATGGTGACGCCGGAGCTGTTCAAGAAATATCCGACGGTGCAGGATTTTGCGAGGCTGGAGCCGCAGCAACTGGAACCGGACATTCGTTCGACGGGATTTTTTCGGAATAAATCGAAGTCGGTGGTGGGCGCGGCGAAGAGGATCGTCAGCGAGTTTGGCGGCGAGGTTCCGGACAATATGGACGACTTGCTGACACTGCCGGGAGTGGCGCGCAAGACGGCGAATGTGGTGCTGGGTACGTGGTTCGGGAAGAACGAAGGTGTGGTGGTGGATACGCACGTGCACCGGATTTCGCGGCGGCTGGAGCTGACGAAGAATGATGATCCGAAGAAGATTGAACAGGATTTGATGGCGATCATTCCGCGAGACAGATGGACGTTGTTTTCGCATCAGATTATTTGGCACGGAAGGAAGTTGTGCGTGGCGCGGTCGCCGAAGTGCGCGGAGTGTCCGCTGGAGAATATTTGCCATGCGGAGGACAAGACGTGGAGCACGGTGGAAAAGCACAAGGGGGCGAAGGGGGCTTAAAAGGCATTTCACCACAGAGACGCAGAGTCACAGAGAATCCAAAGACCTTGCTTCTCGATTCCTCTGTGACTCTGCGTCTCTGTGGTGAATAAGTAGTATTAGGTCGGAACCTTCAGAATCAAATATCCGCCCACCAGGGCGAAGATCACGTCCGGCGACCACGCAGCGAGAACCGGGGGCAAGTTCGCTGATGTTTCCCATAGCCTCGAACGATCCTGACACCAGCGAGTAAACCGCTGCGATTCCGATTGCGGTTGCCACTCCTGCGACGGCGCCGCGCCTGCCGGCGGAAAGCGCGAACGGGATCGCGAGCAACGCCATCACGAACGTGACCACCGGGAAGGCAATTTTCTTGTGCAGTTGCACTCGCAGCCGCACCACTTCAAAACCGCTCTGCTGCAAGTCGTGGATGTACTGGCTGAGCTGCTCGTAGTTCATCTCCAGCGATTGCTTGACTTCTTTGCGTGAAGTAGGTCGGCGGTTCGGAGACGGCGGGGAAGGTGGAGACGTCGAAGGTGTGGAAGTCCTGCATGGCGGTGTCGCGGAAGGAGCGGTGCCAGCCTTGGGAAAGGACCCAGCGATGCAGATTTTCGTCCCAGACGGCGCGGCTGGCGTAGATGCGGTTGGTCATCTGGAAAGTTGCGGGGTTGAATTGAAAGACGGAGAGGTTGCCGAACTGCTCTTTGTCGGGATCGAACAGCTGGTAGTAGTAAATGGTCGAGTGCTGGCCGAAAATCCATTTGCGATAGGGATTGAGGTAGGTTTGCGGGGGCTTGCCTTTGATGGTGTTCAAGAGCGCGTCCTGCCGCTTGTTGGCGTGAGGGAGGTAGAACTGGTCGGAGAGGAAGAGGCCACCGGCGACCAGGACTGCGCGACCAGTACCGGCACGATGATGCGATAGATGCTGATGCCGGTGGCTTTGAGAGCAGTGACTTCGTTGTAGCGCTGCATCAGGCCGAGAGTGATTAAGACGGCCAGCAGAACGCCGTATTGAGCGGTGTTGTAGAGGAAATAGGGCGTGACGTTGAGCAGATATTCGCCCACGATCCAGGGCGAGACCTGGTTGCGCAAAATATCTCCGAGCAGTTCGAAGACGGTGAAGACCAGCGAGAGCAGCAGCATCGCCGATCAGCACCAGCGAGAGATTCATGACGAAATCGCGGAGCACGAAGTCGTCGAGAATCATGGGGAAACTGAGCGCGGAAGACGCGGGTGCGGGTGGAGGCACGCTCGAAAGCGTTTTCCGCGGGTGCGGTGGGAACGAGAAGCGTGCCGCCCTGGATTCTGGCTTTGAGCGAAGCCCAACTGCCTTTGAGTGCGGCGATTTCGAAGGGGCGTTTTTCCGAACGCCACAGCAGGAAGATACCTACTACCAGGCACACGATGTTGGCGAGCCACACTCCGAGGGCGGGAGAGATTTTTCCCTGCCGCGCGAAGGAGACGCCGATCAGCGAAACCAGGTAGTAGGAAAAGACCAGGATGATGGTGAGGACGAATCCGGCAGACTTGCCGCCTTTCTTGGCAGACAGGCCGAGGGGAAATCCGACCAGGGCGAGCACGATGCACGCCGTGGGCAGAGCGAAGCGGCGGTGGAATTCGATCCAGTACCAGCGCGCGGTGGCGGGGTTCTTGCGGGTTCGCGCTAACTGCGGCAACTGAAAGGTTGGGATCTGCGGCGAAGCGAAGAAGGCGGCTGGTCTTTGCGGGGCTTCGCTCTCGGGCAGCGTGATGGGCAGGTCGGTGGCGTCGAAGGTGGAAATCTGGTATTTCTCCGGGTCGGTGGGGTCGCTTTCGTGGAGCGATCCGTTGATCAAATGCAGGTGGAGCGTGTTCTTGCTTTCGGCGACCAGGATTCCCTGCTCCGCCAGGGTGATCTTGGGCGAGCTCCGGGACGCTGGTGTCGGCGATAAAGACGCCTTTCCAGATGGCGGCGCCTTGCGCGCTTTTGACGTCGTTGATGTAGATGCACTCTTTTCGGAAAACCTTCGTAGAAAACCCGGGGCTGGATTTCGAACGAAACCTGCGAGCCTTTGAGCTGGTCTTGCAGGCGGGAAAGTGCGGCCTGCGCCCGGGGAGCGAGATAGACGTTGTTGGCGAGGGCGAGCACCCAGGCGGCAACGAAAAAAATCGGAAAGGATGCGAAGGAAATGCCAGACGCCGAGTCCGCTGGCTTTCATGGCGGTGATTTCGCTGTCGGCGGCGAGGCGGCTGAGGCCGATGAGGATGCCGATCAGGACTCCGGCGGGCAGGGTGAGGGTCAGGGCTTCAGGGACGGTGAGGAAAAATAGTTCGACGGCGCTGGGCAGCGGAGCGCTGTTGCGGACTACCAGTTCGAGAATCTGCGCCAATTCGCGGGTGAAGATGATGAAGGTGAAGATCGCCGTCCCAAGGAGAGCGTGCGACGTGACTTCGCCGAGAATGTAGCGGGTGAGAATGCGCATGGGGCGAATAGGTGGAGTATAGCATGGGGGTCGAATCGGGTGATCGGGTGATCGGGTCATCGGGTGATTGCAATTGGCTTACGTGTGTACTCAACGGACCTACGTGAAGTCAGCGAAAAGCTCTTAAGCGCAGAGACGCAGAGATGGACGCCGAGACGCGAAGAGTACATCGGGAATGTCGGCTTGTAATCTTTAAATCCCCGCTGACCCGCTCGCCAGATCACCCGATCTTCAGTAGCCGCTTTGCTTATCCACCAACGCGAGCAGCGGCTGGCGGTCTAGATAACGGCGGAGATTTTCTGAGAACAGGGCGTACTGGCGCTCCCAGAGTTTTTCGGTCATGCCGGCGGTGTGGGGGGTGATAAGCAGGTTTTCGAGATCCCACAGTGGAGAATCTGGGGGCAGCGGTTCTTTTTCGAAGACATCGAGGGCGGCGCCGCGCGATTTTGCGCTCGCGCAGGGCTTCGATCAAAGCAGGCTCATCGATGAGCGCGCCGCGGCCGACGTTGATCAGGTAGGCATCGGGCTTCATTTTGGCGAGCTGTGGGGCGGCCGATCATTTTTTGAGTCGATTGAGTCACGGGCGCGGCGAGGACCACGTAGTCGGAGCGCGCGAGTAGTTCGTCGAGGCGGGACGACGGCAGGACTTCGTGGACGGATTCGGGCTTCGGCATGCTCTGGATGCTGGCGGGCGGCGATTACCTCCATGCCGAACGCGGCGGCGTGGTTGGCGACAGCGCGTCCGATGCTGCCGAGGCCCACCAGGCCGAGAGTTGCACCGGCGAGTTCGCGCGGACGGTGGCCGGGAGCCCCAGGCGATTTCCTGTCCCCAGACGTGCTGTTGCTGAAAGCGCACGGCGGCGGGGATGTTCTTGGCCAGGGCAAAGATCAGTGCGATGACGTGCTCGGCGACCACCGGGCCGTGGACGTCGCGGCCGTTGGTGAGGATGACGTCGCTGTTCACCAATTCTGGAAACAGGAATTGGTGTACGGCTGCGGATGGGGAGTGGATCCAGCGGAGGTTTCTGCGCGGCTTGAAACTGGTCGGGGCGGATGCGGAGGCGTAAGGCGATTTCGGCGTCGGAGATTTCGTGGGCGATGGTGTCGTTGTTGGCGATGACTACTTTGATCTTCGGGAAGTCACGCGGTGAGGCGCTCGGAGAACCAGCCGGGGACGGTCCAGAGATCGAGGCGGTGATTGGCGGCGATGAGAGCTTTAATCGGGTGATCGGGCGATCGGGTCATCGGGTGATCTTTATTATCCATCAAGCGTGGGGGAGAGCGACGCGGACAATGGGCGGACGTTCCGTCCGCCCACCCCGGACCCTTCGGCTTCGCTCAGGGCGGGCTATGGGCGTCCGGGGCTACATTGTCTAGGTTCTTTTCACTCTTAGATCAGTTGCCCGTCATCTCACCGGGCTCGGGAATCTCAAGCATTCCCAGAATCGTTGGCGAAATGTCTCGCAGGGAGCCGCCGGGCTTCAGGGTGAACTGTTTCGCGTTTTCTGAGACCACGATGAACGGAACGGGATTGGTCGTGTGATACGTGTGTGGGCTGCCGGTTGCCGGGTCGATCATCATTTCGGCGTTGCCGTGGTCGGCGGTGATTAGCATGGCTCCGCCTTTGGCGCGGACGGCGAGCTCGATGCGGCCGAGACAGGCGTCCACGGTTTCGACGGCTTTGATTGTCGGCTCCAGTTTGCCGGAGTGGCCGACCATGTCGGCGTTGGCGAAATTCACCACCATGACGTCGAAGTTGCCGGTTTCGATGGCTTTCACAACCACGTCGGCGATTCCGGAGGCGCTCATCTCCGGTTTTAAATCGTAAGTCGCGACCTTCTGGGATGGCACTACCGTGCGCTCTTCACCGGGGAAGGGTTGCTCGACTCCGCCGTTGAAGAAGTAAGTGACGTGCGCGTATTTTTCCGTTTCCGCGACGCGCAGGTTACGCATTTTTCTGTCGCCCATGACGTTGGCGAGGATGTTGTCCAGCGATTCGGGCGGGATAACGACGGGGAGGCTGAACTTTTTGTCGTACTGGGTCATGCAGACGTACGACAGATTCTTCGGGACGCGGTCGCGCGGGACTGTAGTGTCGAGTTCGGCGGCGCCGGGGAGGTCGCGTCCAGCTTGGTCGTTGAGGCCGCTGTTGCGGGTGAGGGCGCGGGTAATTTCGCGGACGCGGTCGGCGCGGAAATTGAAACAGATGCAGGAGTCGTCGTCGCGAATGGTGGTCAGAGCCTGGCCTTTGGCATCGGTGCAAACGAATGGAATAATAAATTCGTCGGTGACGTTTTTGTTGTACGAATCTTTCACGCCTTGAACCGGGTCGGCGTACTTACCGCCTTCGGCTTCGCCGTAAACCATCGCGCTGTAGGCTTTCGAAATGCGCTCCCAGCGGAGGTCGCGGTCCATGGCGTAGTAGCGGCCGCTGACGGTGGCGATTTTGCCGCAGCTGTATTCGCGCATGGCCTGCTGGAGCTGGGCGATGTATCCCGCGCCGTTGGTGGGGAGGGTGTCGCGTCCGTCCATGAAGGCGTGGACGAAGACGCGCTCGACTTCATTCTGCTTGGCCATTTTCAGCAGGGCGTGAAGATGGGTTTGATAGGAATGCACGCCGCCGTCGGAGAGCAGGCCGAAGAGGTGAAGCTGGCGGCCTGCGGTGCGGGCGTTTTTCATGGCCTTGAGCAGAATGGGTTGGCGGAAAAATTCGCCGTTCTGGATCATCAGCTCGATGCGGGTCGAATCCATGTGGACGATGCGTCCGGCGCCGATGTTGAGGTGGCCGACTTCGCTGTTGCCCATCTGTCCGTCTGGCAGACCGACGTAAGGGCCGCTGGTCTGGATGAGCGTGTTGGGGTACTCGCGCAGCAGGCGGTCGTAAACCGGCTTGCGGGCCAGCGCGATGGCGTTGGCTTTGGTCTCGGCGCGGTATCCCCAGCCGTCGAGGATGATGAGGATTAGAGGTTTGGGGGTCAAGCTTCTAGCTCCTAGCTGTTAGCTTCTAGTTTTCACAACAAAAACTTCTTGGCCTCGAAACGCTGATCAACGCGGATTTCTAGAAGTCAGTCCAAAACATCAGCCCAAGAAATCTTGTGGAAGAGAAGGCCGCAACTGATCCGATTAGCGTCCGGGTTTTTGGGGTTACAGAGAACAACTTTAAGGTGATCGTTTTGCGGACCGCCGAAGTTGATCGCTGTACCGCCGTGATATCCGCCGTGTGGGTCGACAAAGTTGTATCCGATCTGCCTCGTCCTGCCAAGGCTGGACACAGTTGCGAGCGTGATGCCGGGTTGTCGAATAAGAGCACATTCGAAGACCCAGCCCAGCGTTGGAATCAATAATATCGCCATCAGGTAACAAAGAGCATAGTAGAGCCAATAACGCTCACTACCAGTTTCGACTGGATCGAATAAATGAACTGCCCCGGTCACAACGGTCGCAGTTGCTCCTATTCCCAAGAGTGCAATTGCTGCCAGCATATGCATATTGCGGCGGCGAATCTTAAACTCAAGGCGAGGAGGCAAGTTCTGAACTGCAAATTCGCGCCCCTCAATCTGTACTGACTTACCCGTCATTGCCACCGAATCCTCGGAATCACTCCGCACCTGTGTGGGAATCCAGAATTTTCGCTCCTTATGCCCGCGCCAGGCGAATCCTGCGCCAATGGACAAGCAAAGCGCGAGGCCCAAGATGAACATCGCAATCGAAAGGTACCAGCCCAGCGTAAACGCTAGGAATAGTCCACCAAAACCAATGACCGCGACTGCTGCCGGCTTCATCGAAAATCTACCCTTTGTAGTTCAGCGCCTTCAATCCCAAAAACCTCGCACCGCTTCCCAACTCCTCTTCGATCCGCAGCAGCTGGTTGTACTTGGCCACGCGGTCGGTGCGGGAGGCGCTGCCGGTCTTGATTTGGCCGGCGCCGGTCGCTACCGCGAGGTCGGCGATGAAGGTGTCTTCGGTTTCGCCGGAGCGGTGGGAGATTACGCTGGTGTATCCGTTGCGGCGGGCGAGATCGATGGCGTCGAGGGTTTCGCTGACGGTGCCGATCTGGTTGACCTTGATCAGAATGCTGTTGGCAACGTGATTGTCGATTCCCTTTTGCAGGAATTCGACGTTGGTGACGAAGAGGTCGTCGCCGACGAGCTGAATTTTGTCGCCGAGTTCTTTGGTAAGGTTCGCCCAGCCGTCCCAGTCGTTTTCGGCGAGACCGTCTTCGAGCGAGACGATGGGGTAGTCGTTCACCCACTTGGCGTAGAAGCGGACCATGTCGTCGGAACTCTTTACGGACTTGTCGGATTTTTTGAAGACGTATTTACCGTCCTGGAAGAATTCGCTGGAGGCGGGGTCGAGAGAGATGGCGATTTCCGCGCCGGGCTTGTATCCGGCTTGGGTGATGGCTTCGAGGATGACTTCGATCGCCTCGGTGTTCGATTTCAGGGACGGCGCGAAGCCGCCTTCGTCGCCGACCGAGGTGCTGTAGCCGCGCTTTTTCAGGACGCCTTTGAGAGTATGAAAGACTTCGACGCCCCAGCGCAGGGCTTCGGAAAACGATGGCGCGCCGACGGGCATGGCCATGAATTCCTGGAAGTCAACGCTGCTGTCGGCGTGGGCGCCGCCGTTGAGGATGTTCATCATGGGCGTGGGCAGAGTGTTTGCGCCGGCGCCGCCGAGGTAGAGGTAGAGCGGAATCTGCAATGAGTTTGCGGAGGCGCGGGCAGCGGCCATGGAGACGGCGAGAATCGCGTTGGCGCCGAGGCGTCCTTTGTTTTCGGTGCCGTCGAGTTCGATCATTTTCTGATCGAGGGCGCGCTGATCGGCGGCGTCCATGCCACCGACGCCTTCGCTGATCTCGCCGTTCACATTTTCCACGGCCTTCAGAACGCTTTTGCCGAGGTAGATTGACTTGTCGCCATCGCGGAGTTCGACGGCTTCGTGCTCTCCGGTGGAGGCGCCGCTGGGGACGATGGCCCGGCCGCGGGTGCCGTCGTCGAGGCGGACTTCGGCTTCTACGGTGGGATTGCCGCGGGAATCGAGGACTTGGCGGCCGAGGACTTGGGTGATGGTGCTCATGATGGGTGTTCCCCTTTTATTTGTGCGTTTGGATTGCTTGCGTATGGGTGCTGGTGAGGCTTGTTCTGGAAACTGGAAATTATAAATGAATGCGGGCGTTGGGCGCTGCCAAGAGATGATCGAGCTGCGCTCGCGGCCGCTCCCGTTGGTCGCGCTTTGTGCCTTTTACAGACGCGAACGACACGGCTGAAGCCGTGCCCTGATACAGGCGCGCTCGATTAATGCGCCAGCGCCACTAGTTCGTCTTCGGATAAGAGAAGCAATTCCAGCCAGCCTTCTACGGGGAGGGCATCTACCGGGAGGCGGTTTTGCCAGAGGCTGAATCGCAGGCGGAGACTGGTGGCGGCAGGGCTGGGTTCGTTCGACGATGATGCGCGCGGAGTGGCATAGAGCAGAACCAGCGGGAGCTTGAATTCGAAATGGCGGGCGAGGGCCACTGCGGCGTCGGTTGTGGGGAGGGTGTCGCCGTTGTCTCCGATTTTCCAGTTCGCAATTTTTCCGGAAGAGATCTCGACGTGAAGGCGAAGGGCACGGCGGGGACGGGGGGCATTGTCGGCCCAGCTTTCGAGATTTACAACGACTTCGAAATCGCCTTGGGGGAGGTGGTTGGCGAAATCCATGCGGCCGTACGCGTGGGTCTCGTCGATGCCGGCATAGATCGATTCGAGGGCGAAGACCTTTCCGTGCATGGCGCCGGAGCGGCGGTCGGCGGTGTAGTGGGCGGCGCCCATCCATTCGAAGTAGCGGACCATGTCGCCGGAGACGCGAGGATGAATGTAGTGGGTCTGCGGGAGAAACGACGGCTCGGCGGCGGCAGCCATGATCGGCTGCGCCAGGTAATCGGGCGGAGTCGCGCCCAGCGCCTGATAGACGTTGGAGAGATGCTTGCGGTAAAGCTCGTCAAAGTCGCGGTCGTTGGCGGAGTGGTGCTCGGGGCCATACCACCAGTTCCAGTCGCTGCCTTCAGCGATCAGCAATTCCTCGAGGGCTAGGTCGCGCTGCGGCTGCGAACAACCGGGCGCGGCTTGGGCGTAGAAATTGCGGGCGTGGTAGAGATAGTCCCAGGAGCGGTTGTCTTCGGGAGCGCCGATCCAGACATTGAAGTTGGCGTGGATCCAGGAGCCGGGGACCAGCGAGTTCAGCGTGTTGACGTTGCTTGTGGCGCTCGATGGCTTCGGAAACGGTGACGGCTTCGATGGAGGGGTCTTTGTCGAGGGCGTCGTAGAAGCGGCGGAGAAACTCGCGGCCAGATTCGGCGAAATACTCCCAGGCGTTTTCGCCGTCGAGAATGATGGGTACGACAGCGTCTTTGCCCTGCTGCAGAATTAGCTGCGCGGATTCCTTAATGTTGTGGACTAAGTGGCCGGCGGCTTCAGCGGGAGGCATGCCGGAATAGACGAATCCGATCAGGTCGGAGATAGCATGGTCGCGGAAGACCAGGTTCATGCGGGTGTGGCCGTTTTCATAGCGATGCGTAGTGTAGAGCTTTTCAGCAGCTGCGTCGGGGAGGCGGCCGCGGCCGTCGCGCATGAACGACATGCCGAGCGTGCGGGAGAGAACGCCTTCGTCGGTGGCCATCCATTGCACACCGAGGCCGGCGGCGAGGGCGAGGACCTCTTCGGAGACGCTGCCTTCCGACGGCCAGACGCCTTTGGGGCGAAGGCCGAAAACTTTTTCGTGGAGGTCGAGTCCGCGCTGGAGTTGCTCTTTGGCGTCCTCGGGATGGCGGAAGCGATTCTGTGGCAGCGGGAGGCCGGGAGTGGAAGCGGCGCCGGCGTTGGTATCGCAGACCAAGGGGAGAATCGGATGGTAGAAGGGCGACGTGGAGATTTCGATTCGTCCAGCCTTGGCGGCGGATTCGTGCGCGGGCAGGACTTTGCTAATGAGTTCGCGCTGACGGGCGATGACGAAATTCTGGTCGTCGCGGGAAAAGCCGCGGGCTTTGCGGACGAGGGCGGCGATCTCCGGTTCCTTCAAAAAGAATTCGTCAAACCAGGCGAGCTGCGAGAGGACTTGCAGATCGGTGAAGTCCTGGTCCGGAAAATATTTTTCCGCGCGCTCGGGGCTGGCGCCGCTGCTTTGAAAGCGGTCCCAGAGTTCGACGTAACGGGGATAGCGGGCGATCACGTGATCGTGATTGGCCTGAAAGAGATATTGCAGGGCGAAGCGGCGCTCGTCGGCGGTCAAATCGGCAGCGGGGCGGCTAGCGACGCGGAGAAAGGGATCGCGGGCGCTGCCGTTGGCGTAGTCTTGAATCTGGGTGATGAGTGAAGGGACAAGGTTAAAAGTCTGATGGACGTTGGGAAACTCTTCCAGCAATTTCACCATCCCGTAGTAGTCTTTAAGCGCGTGCAGGCGGGTCCAGGGCAGGCGGTACTCTCCGGTGACCAGGTCTTTGTAGAAAGGCTGGTGCTGGTGCCAAAGGACAACAACGCGGAGAACAGGCATCAGTGGCGGGATTCCTGATTAGAATGAGATTGGTACAAAGTTTAGCATGGGGAAAGCAAAGTCTTTTACCGGCGAGCACGCCGAGATCGCCGAGATTTTATTTCTTCAATTCACTGGCAGATTCCGGTAAGTGCCGTATTCGGCGGAGGCAGTCTTTCATAAGCGACGCCCGATTTGAGGAAAGAATTTTCTCTGCGACCTCGGCGTGCTCGGCGGTTGAGAATTCATGAAAACTAAAGCTCCACTCGCGGCTCCGGCGCGGCATGACGTATCTCTGCTATCGGCAGATGACCTCTATTTGTTTAACGAGGGGCGGAATTATCGCGCTTACCGGCATTTGGGGGCGCATGCGGCCATGTTTAACGGGGAGAGTGGGACCGTTTTCAGCGTGTGGGCGCCGAATGCAAAGAAGGTTTCGGTGGTGGGAAGTTTTAACGACTGGAACAAGAACTTGCACAAGCTGGAGCCGCGCGGGTCGTCTGGGATATGGGAAGGGTTCGTTCCGGGCGTGGGCAAGGGCGCGCTGTATAAGTTTCGGATTGTGTCCCATAACCACGGGCATGTGGGGGAGAAGGCGGACCCATTTGGGGTGTATCACGAGAATCCGCCGCGCACGGCTTCAGTGGTGTGGGATTTGGATTATCAGTGGTCGGATGAAGGCTGGATGAAATCGCGCGGCGGGAAGCAAACGCTGCATTCGCCGATTTCGGTTTATGAAATGCATCTGGGGTCATGGATGCGGGTTCCGGAGGAGGGCAACCGGTCGCTGAGTTATCGCGAGATTGCGCCGAAGCTGGCGGAATATGCGGAGCGGATGCAGTTCACGCATGTGGAGCTGCTGCCGATCATGGAGCATCCGTTTTACGCGTCGTGGGGATATCAGACCACCGGATATTTTGCGCCGACTTCGCGGTACGGAACGCCGCAAGATTTCATGTTCTTTGTGGATTACCTGCATCAGCATGGCATCGGGGTGATTCTAGACTGGGTGCCCTCGCACTTCCCTTCTGACGCGCATGGGCTGGCTTATTTCGACGGGACGCATTTGTTCGAGCACGCGGATTGGCGCAGCGGATTTCATCCGGACTGGAATACGTATATCTACAACTACGGGCGGAATGAGGTTCGCAGCTTTTTGATGTCGAGCGCGATGTTCTGGATGGATGAGTACCACATTGACGGGTTGCGAGTGGATGCGGTGGCGTCGATGCTGTACTTGGACTATTCGCGGCGCGAGGGGGAATGGATTCCGAACAAGTATGGCGGGCGGGAGAATCTGGACGCGATTGAGTTTTTGCGGCAACTGAATTCTGAGACGTATAAGGAACATCCGGACGTGCAGACTTACGCCGAAGAATCGACGGCGTGGCCGATGGTTTCGCGTCCGACTTATGTGGGTGGGCTGGGCTTTGGCATGAAGTGGGACATGGGGTGGATGCATGACACGCTGAAGTATTTCGCGCTCGATCCGATTCATCGGCAGTTTCATCATCATCTGCTGACGTTTCGCATGTTGTATGGGTTCACGGAAAATTTCGTGTTGCCGCTTTCGCATGATGAAGTGGTGCACGGCAAGGGGTCGCTGATTGGCAAGATGCCGGGGGATGAGTGGCAGAAGTTTGCCAATCTGCGGCTACTTTACGGATACATGTATGCGCAGCCGGGGAAAAAGCTACTGTTCATGGGTGATGAGTTTGGGCAAGTGCGCGAGTGGGGACACGACATGAGCCTGGAGTGGCACGTCTTGCAGTTTGGCGTGCACAAGGGCGCGCAGAATTGGGTGGAGCAGTTGAACCGGCTTTATCGCACAGAGCCCGCGCTGTATGAACTCGACAATGAGCCGGCGGGGTTTGAGTGGGTGGATTGCAATGACACCGGGGCCAGCGTGATTTCGCTGCTACGGAAAGGCAAGAAACCGGAGGACACGGTTCTGGTGGTGTGCAATTTCACTCCGGTGCCGCGCGAGGGATACAGGATCGGGGTGCCGTTTGGCGGATTCTGGCGGGAGATTTTGAACAGCGACGCGGTGGAGTATGGCGGAAGCGGGCTGGGGAATATGGGCGGGAAGGATGCGGAGAAGGTGTCCACGCACGGGCGGCCTTATTCGTTGGCGCTGAGTTTGCCGCCGTTGGGGATTGAGTTTTTCAAGGTAACGGACGCTGCGGGCAAAAAGCTCTAACCACAGAGGGCACAGAGAGCACAGAGGAAAACCCTGGAGAAGGAATCGTGCTTGAGTTCAGTCCCAACACCGAGATGAGTCGAGTGAAAGTTCTGGCCAACGAACTGTTCGAGCATGTTCTCTACGACGAGGAGCCTATCTTCGTCAGCGACGAAGCTACGCTGTGGGGTGTTTCCATGTCTGACGTAGATGCGGTTTTAGAGCGGGTCCGAAAGTACTACGGGGTGTCGCTGTCGCTAGAGGAGACGCAGCAGTTCCCCTTATGGAGACTCCTCCGTTTGCTGGATGAAAGGCGCAGGGCCGCTAAGGGCCATTCATTCTGAGCTTTGTTTTTGAATGAAATGAGCACTACTGGGGAAAAATTCGAGCGGGCGGTTTCGATCATGGCGCGGCTGCGGGGGCCGGGAGGGTGTCCGTGGGACCGCGAGCAGACGTTTGATTCCATCAAGCCTTACACGCTGGAGGAGGCTTACGAGGTTCTGGAGGCGATTGATAATCGCGACTGGGATGAACTGCGCGGCGAGCTGGGTGATCTGCTGTTGCAGGTGCTTTTCTACTCGCAGATGGCGCAGGAGGACGGCAAGTTCGCGATTGACGACGTGCTGGAGCGGCTTTCGGACAAGCTGGTCAGAAGGCATCCGCATGTGTTTGGGGATGTGACGGCGGAGACTTCGGCGGATGTGTTGAGGAACTGGGAAGCGATCAAGGCCGAAGAAAAGAAAAAGCGGCTGGAGGCGGGCGGCGGCAAGGCGGCTGAGGTTCAGCAGGCTCCGGAGTCGGTGCTGGCGGGGGTTTCGTCAGCGATGCCGGCGCTGCTGGAGGCGCACAAACTGAGTTCGCGTGCGGCGCATGTGGGCTTTGATTGGCCGGAGGTTTCGGGGCTGTTCGAGAAGCTGGAAGAGGAAGCCACGGAACTGAAGGATGAACTGCGGCGGCTACCGTCTCCGCCCACAAAGCCTGCAGGCAGAGGAGTGGCGGGGTCGGGCAAGCCGCAGGTTCCGGAAGAGCTTCGGCTTCGGATGGAAGAAGAAGTCGGGGACATGTTTTTTGTGCTGGTGAATATTGCGCGGTATCTGGCGCTGGATCCGGAATCGGCGCTGAAGAAGACGAATCGCAAATTCAAGCGGCGCTTTCAGTGGATGGAAGAGCAACTACGCGCCAGCGGGCGGACTCCGCAGCAGGCGACCATTGACGAACTGGAGTCGCTGTGGCAACGGGCCAAGCAAGAGGAACGCGAACCTGCTCCTAGTGCAAAGTAGCTATGTGCGAGTAGCTATTTCCGAGTAACAATGTCCAGGCAATCATGAAGGTCGAAGCTGTCACCCTCCGCGAACTGCGCATGCCGCTGAAGTACTTCTTTGAGACCAGCTTTGGGCGCGTCGATAGCCGTCGCGTATTGCTGGTGACCGCGCATTGCGAAGGTGTGGACGGATGGGCGGAGTGTGTGGCCGGCGACGGGCCCTTTTTCAGTTACGAGTGGATTGAAACGGCGTGGGCTGACGATTCGAGATTTTCTGGCCCCGGCTCTGATGGGCGAGACCATTTCGGCAGGCCGGGATTCGGCGGCGCTGATGTCGCGGGTGCGCGGGCACAATATGGCGAAGGCGGCGCTGGAGAATGCGCTGTGGGACGCCGAGGCGCAGCAAGAATCGCTTCCATTGTGGAAATTGCTGGGCGGAACGCGGAACGAGATTGCTTGCGGGGTCTCGATTGGGATTCAGGATTCGCACGAGCAGTTGCTCGAGAAGATCGAGACTGAGCTGGCGGCGGGGTATCAGCGAATCAAGGTGAAGGTGAAGCCGGGGTGGGACCTGGAGGTGCTTTCGAAGATTCGCCATCGCTGGCCGAAGATTCTGCTGAGTTGCGATGCCAATTCGGCTTATCGGCCGAGTGATCTGGAACATTTGCGCAAGTTCGATGAGTTCAATCTGCTGATGATCGAGCAGCCGTTATGGGATGACGATATTTATCAGCATTCGAAGCTGCAGCGGGAGTTGAAGACCGCGATTTGCCTGGATGAATCCATTCGGCAGGTGCGGGATGCGGAGATGGCGATTGAGCTGAGGGCGTGCCGCATCATCAATGTGAAGGTTGGTCGCGTGGGGGGATTTTCGGAGGCATTGCAATTCACGATCTCTGCCAGAGACATGACATCCCGGTGTGGTGCGGGGGAATGCTGGAGACCGGGATCGGGCGAGCGCACAATGTCGCGCTTTCGACATTGCCGAATTTCCGGTTGCCGGGGGACGTTTCGGCGTCGACAGCGATACTGGGCGGAGGATATTGTGGAGCCGGAGATCGAAGTCACGTCCAGGGGAACGATTCCGGTGAGGGACGTGGTGGGGACCGGCTATGAGGTGAAGACAGAGTTGATTCAGAAGTTGACGGTGCGGGAGGAAACGATTCGGGGTTGAGTGGTCTGCATCTGCCACATACCTCAGGGGCTAAAGCCCCAGTCTTCCCAAGGCTCTAATGCAGGCCTAAAGGCCTGCTCCACCCTTCGGCTACAAGGGCCGACTAACGATTACAACAGGTGGCCTGCTTTTGATCGGGTTTGTTGGCGCCGGCCTGCTTTGCTTTCACTGCGGCGGCCTGCTCGGCGGCCAACTCTTTGTGCAGGAGTTCGACTCCTTGGGCGAACGTGAGATTGGCGGGCACCGGCTGGAAGTCGGAGAAGACGTCGCTGGAATGGACGGAGAAGCTCCTGAAGAGAAGAATTTTGCCGGTAAAGGAAAGCTCCATGCGGGTCAGTTCCCAGGTGTGATTGTTCACATTCGCCTGTTGCACCAGAAACTGCCCGCCGCGATCGAGGTGGCCGAGGATGCCCCATCCGAAAGCGACCTGCTTTTCCAGGGTGGCGTCGATTTCGGCGATGCGGTTGGCGTTTGCGTCGATCAGGACGTGGCCCTGCATTCCGGTGAGCACCTGCTGTTCGCGGGAGGGCGGGTCGTATTTGGGATTGGGCCGAAATTTCAGGCGCACTAGATCAACACCGGGACTGCCGACGGAGGCTGAGCCCGGGGTGGTGCCGTCCCAGCTCGTAGAGGAAGGCATCGGGCAGGGCCTTTACGATTTTCGCGGTGCGATCGGCGTCTTCTTTTTCCTGGCGTTTCTTCCAGGCGAGTTGCTCGGGATCGCGGATGTAGTTCTGCAGGCGGGCGTCTTCGGCCTGCCGCTGCTGAGGAGTCAGAGGCTGGCCGTCCTGCAGAATGATCATGCCGGCGGCGGCGTCTTGCGTCTCTACGATCAGTTTGGTCTGCCAGGTGTGGGCGGTCTTGCGCTCGTCCTTGAACATGAAATGCGCGGTGGGGTCCTGGTTGAGCTCGTTTTGAACGGCGCGGCGGACTAGGTCGGCGGGGGTGTCAACGGCGCGGGCGTAGGCGGACACAGCGACGAGGGCCAGCATCGGGAGGAAGTGGGTGTGGGTTCGCGGCACGCTAATAGCATATTGATGAGCGCGGGGGCGTTGGCAGGGGGTGTCCGGGTCCAACAATTTGTGCAAGGTACCGGGGAGTGCCGTTGGTACCTATTGTTGCGGGCGGGAATGATTTACAATCCAGACTTCTCTGCTGGATTTGCGCCGCTTCAAGGGAGATCAGTCTATGAGCACGCCTGCATCGGGAGAATTTGCCCACATTGGCAAGTCGGTAGTGATCAAGGGAGAACTGTCCGGCAGCGAAGACATTTACGTGGACGGACAGGTTGAAGGCAACATTCACCTGAGCGGAAACAATCTGACGATTGGGCCGCACGGGCGGGTGCGTGCGAACATCACCGCCAAGAACGTGACCATTGGCGGAACGCTCGACGGGAACGTCATCGCCAGCGAGCGCACCGAGTTGCGCAAGTCGGCGGTGACCAACGGCGACGTGCAGACCAAGCGCATCGCGATTGAGGAAGGCGCGTTCTTCAAGGGCAAGCTGGAAATTGTGGGCAACGCGGCTTCGGCGGCGGCGAGCGGCGAAACCGGGCAAGTGAATCTAGCGGCAGTCAGGCAGTTATGGGATCTGCAGCACGCAACCTCATGAGATTTTTTCGCAGCGACACGCCGGAAGCGACTCCGGCACAGAACGTTCAGGAACGGCTGACCCGGCGGTCCAGCGCGCTGGGTGAACTCTCCCGAGTCTTTACCTCCGACGATACGCTCTGCGTCCTGGATATTGGCGCGACCTCGGCGGCGAATATCCGCTTGTTCACCGAACGTGGGCATCGCATGTACAGCGAAGATCTGCTGGAGGCGTCCACGGATCCGGATCTGCGAGTGCATGACGCGCAAGGGATGCCGATGCTCGACAGCAAGAAGTTTCTCGATGAGAACCTGGTTTATCCCGCTGGGCAGTTTGATGCGGTGTTTTGCTGGAACCTGGCCGACTACATGGACGAGAGCCTGGTGAAGCCGGTGGTGGGGCGGTTGTGGTCGGTGATGAAGCCGGGGGCGATGCTGCTGGCTTTCTTCCACACGCGCGAAGCGGGACCGGATGCGCCGTGTTTTCGGTATCACATTTCCGGGAAAGACACGCTGGAGATGCAGGCGCTGGGGCCGAAGCCGGGGCAGCGGAAAGAATCGGTGAACGCGGCGGGGCAGGGCGTTTACGTTGCAACGAGTGTTTAATAACCGGCATATTGAAAATTTGTTTCGGGATTTTGGGTCGATTAAGTTTTTCCTTTCGCGGGATAATATTCGGGAAGTGCTGGTGGTTAGGTAGCAGTAGCAAGTGCCGTCCCCTGAAGGGACTCGGTCACCCCGCCTATCTTTTCCCGGCACTTCCGTGCCGGGCTGCATCCGCCGCTTCGCGGCTGGGCGTCAGGGCGCCACGGACATTCTTCTTCAACAAAGCCATTCCTGAGCCATTGCGCGTCGGACATCGACTTGCAATGGAGACCTAGCGGGTCATCGTAACCAAGCGGCGGGTGATGGCCGGAGTTTTTTCCAGAATTGACAGAACGGGTTTGCGGACCACTCCGGGCCAGCGGAGGAGATTGCGCAGGCGGGATGAGGCGCGGAAAACCGGGGCCAGGCGCGTTTGGTAGAGCTGGGCATAGTCCGCGGTGGCGGACGCCAGGGAGCATTCGTCGCGAAAGAACGGGGCGAGGCAGTTCCCGGCCAGATCTCCGCTGCGCAGGGCCAGGGAAATTCCGTCGCCGATGAAGGGGTCAACGAAAGTGGCGGCGTCGCCGGTTTGGAGCATGCCGTTTTGTGTTGGCTCGGGCGGGTGGAAGACCAGGGGCGAGGTGCTCACGGGGTCCGATCATGAGCTGCCAAGTTTCGGCTGCGCTCGCGGAGGGCTGGATGGAGCTGTAGGACTTCGTGCAGATCGGTGGCGACGTCGGCGCGGACCATGGCGCAGGCGTTTACTGCCGTTGCTTCGCCGTTCTGATCTGCGCTGATGGGTTGGACGCCGCAGTATCCGCCGTCGAAGAAGTAGAGATCGACAGAAGGCGGCGTGGGAATCGCGGATTCGCGGAAGTGGGCTTTGACTCCGATCCATCTCTTCTTGGTTACGCGGGCGCGGGTGACGGGGCTGGTGAAGTTTGACCAGCGGCCGGTGGCGTTGATTATGGCTCGGGCTTCGAAGGAATCTGATCGCGTGGCGACGTGAAACGGGCCGGTTCCCTTCACAGACTGCACGACACAATCATCGCGGAGTTCGACTCCGGCTTGGGCGCAGGAATCCCAGAGGGCGATGTCGAGATCGAAGCGGGTGATGCTGGCGGCTGCGGGAGTGATTTCGGCCTGTAGTTCTGCGTCATCCACAAAAATTCTGCTGTGGGAGATTCGCGGGGCGTTGTGCGATCAAGCTGCGGTGCGCGGGGGCGAGAAGATCTTGCAGAAGATCGAGGGATTCGGCGGAGACGAATTCTCCGCAGACTTTGTGGCGGGGGAAACGGCCGCGTTCGAGCAAGAACACGCTTGCGCCGGTGCGGGCGGCGGTGATGGCGGCGGCGCATCCGGCGGGGCCGGCACCGATGACGATTAGGTCGTACTTTATTCGGCTCAGGATCATGCGGCGGGCTTCCCCTTCTCTTCCACGCGATTACGCCCATGCGGTAGAGATAGTGGCGCTGGATCTCGACACTGGCGGCTCCGGCTTGCTGAAAGAATTCGCGCATCTCTTTGATGGTGTAGGCCTGGCGGACGGACGCGGGGGCGTCGTGGCGGGTGATGCGGCTGCGGTAGAGAGGCGTGCCGGCGTACACCAAGGCCAGATGAAGCGGGTCGCGGATCAGGTCGTTGACCAGGACTGCGTGGCGGCAGACACGGAGGGACTTCGCGGGCGAATGTTGTGGCCTGCTCTGGGGAGAGGTGGTGGACGAAGAGGGAGCAGGAAATTAGATCGAAAGTGAGTCGGGGAAAGGTAGATTGAGAGCGTCGGCGACGACGGCGCTGCTAACAGTGGCAGACTCGTGTGGGTCGGACACTCTTGTCCGACGCTTTTGAATTCGATCTCCATCTTGGTTCTGAAGATCAACACCAACAGCAACGTCAAAGGCGTCGGACAAGAGTGTCCGACCCACACGGGCATCTTGACCCACACGGGCATCTTGACCCACACGGGCATCTTGACCCACATGGGCATCGGTTGCTCCGGCTGAGCGGTCTCCGTTGTGATTTGAGTTCGCAGACGCCGGAAGGTGCGAGGCGGCGCGATCCGACAAGGTTATGCTTAGGCGAATCCCAACCTTGCGCAGGCTGCGGCTGACTTCTTGCGAGAGGTATCCGTCGCCGGATGCGACTTCCAGGAGTGAGAACTCTGACTTTCCGGTCTCGCGAGCTACTGACTGAATCAGGCTGCGAGTTGTATTGATGCCGCCAAAGCGGCGGTTGAAGAAGCGCAGGTCGGAGATGGACCCGGCGACTTCGGCGGGGGTGCCGGAATCGGTGTCCAGCAGTTCGGCGGTGGGGCGGCGTTGCACTGCTGGATTTTAGCGGATGCAGAGCTTCAGCGGGTGTCATTGGGCGGTGACAAAAGGCTTTATCTGTGCGCTGCCTTCGGTTAAGGTGAGCGATGGAATGCGTCTGACAATGTGCCGATTCATCACATACATCGACGACAGCGGGACCGACCCTAACCAAAAAGTCGCGATTGCTACCTGCCTAATTATTCCGGCGCGGCGGATCGCAGCACTGGAGAAAGAATGGAATGCGCTGCGAGCGAGAGAGGGATTCTCCTGTTTTCATACCTCTGTATTTGCCGCGAGAAACCCGAAGTCGGAATTCGCTGACTGGGACGATACCAAGCATAACCGGGTCTTTAGGAACGTCCGGTCGGTCGTTAAGAAGTTCGGGGTCAAGTGCTTTTCCTTCGCCGTCAATAAGAAAGATTACGACGAGGTGGTTCCAGCAGCTTTCCGAAAGTACCTCAACGATCACCATAGTTGGGCCGTTTACTACGTAGTCCGAATGTGCGTAGCGTGGAGATCCGGGAAAGGTGTCAAGCATCCGCTTGAGTGGATATTCGACTACATGAAGCCCAGCGATCCCAAGAGGAAAGAAGTCGATAACATAATGGAGATGAGCGAAGGAATGGCCTCAGCGAGCGGCAGGGCAGGAGAATATAAGAATTTTACGTTCCGTGAACGTTGTGATCTCCCTGGACTGCAGTGTGTCGATGCCCTAGCGTGGACATGCTACCAAATCGCCCTTCATGCTTTCACTAAGAAGGACTACTCCGCGATAGCTGAAACGGCAGCTATGGATTTCGACGAGCACATGGGCGGCTCGTGGATGCACGGGATCACTATTTTGAGAAAAGACTTGGAAGAGTTTATGAGCAACGAAATAAATGACGGCACAGCCTTGGCGAGATTCGACGCATGGGTTGAAAAGAAAAGGCTAGAGAAAGAGGGCTCCCGCGCACTAGACAAAGCTACTCGTAAATCCCCTCAGTAACACACCTCCGGCTTTTCCATAATGCCCCGCAGATTTTCCATCCGCGCCATGAGCACTTTGAAATGAGAATGTGCGCCAGCAGAAACATTCGGATAGTTAAACGAACTCAAGCGCAAGTGATTGAATGAACCGAGAGCCTGCGAAGAATACGCTGCAAGAAGCGTCTGAGCATCTTTTATCCACCTCTCGCCTTGTTGCGCCCAGCCATCCACTAGTTCAGACCGATAATCGGTCGGCACCGAGTCTAGGAGGGATTGGCCCCTGCCCATTAGGCCCAAGATCGCTGTTTTCCGCCTGCTGATTCGCTTGCGGTCAATGACGGCATGGATAGCCTCGTAGGCAATGATCGCCAAGACGCCGAGTTCAATAAGCCGGTCAACAGGCCCGTACGACTCTGAAAGCAAATGCCACATGGTAACCGCCGATATGTGCGCATAGGACTGCACCCCTGCGCGATGGCGTCATCGTATCAAACTACCTTGTTGCCGCCCTAAACCTCCGCCAGCTCTTCTTCCAGCAACTGCTTGTTGTAGAGGTCGGTGTAGTAGCCGTTGCGGGCGATTAGTTCGTCGTGGGTGCCGAGTTCTACGATGCGGCCGCTGTGGAGGACCGCGATTCGGTCGGCGTTGCGGACGGTGGAGACGCGGTGGGAGATGAAAATGGTGGTGCGTCCCTGCATGACTTCGCGGAGGTGGTTGAGGATTTTGTCTTCGGTGTGGGTGTCCACGCTGGAGAGGGCGTCGTCGAGGATGAGGATGCGGGGGCTGCGGATGAGGGCGCGGGCGATGGCGGTGCGCTGCTTCTGGCCTCCGGAGAGGGTGATGCCGCGCTCGCCGACCATGGTTTTGTACTTCTCGGGAAATTCTTCGATGTCGGTGGCGATGTTGGCGGCTTCGGCGGCCCAGCGGACTGTCGTCATCGGCGGCGCTCTGCACGCCGAAGGCGATGTTCTCGCGGATGGTCTCGCTGAAGAGAAACGTTTCCTGGGGGACGAACCCGATGTTGCGGCGCAGGTCGGCGAGAGCGTATTCGCGGACGGGCTTGCCGTCGATCAGGACGGTGCCGGGGTCGGCGTCGTAGATGCGCGGGATGAGGCTGACTAGAGTCGTCTTGCCTGATCCGGTGGGGCCGACGATGGCCAGACTGCTGCCAGCGGGGATGCGCAGATTGATGTCGTGGAGGACGGGGGCGGAGGGCGTGGTACCGCTAATTCCGGTGCCGTTGCTCCCGTTGCTTGTCCCGCCGTTGCTGGGGGCGGCGTTATAAGAAAAAGTTAGATTGCGAAATTCGATTTCGCCTTGGACTCTCTTCGCCGACAGGTTTCATGCCGGGGGCATCTTCGATTTCTGGCTTTTCCATCATCAACTCGTGAATGCGGAGGAGCGAAGCGGTGCCGCGCTGGTAGATGCTGATGATCCATCCCATGGCGATGATGGGGAAGGTGAGCTGGACCATGTAGGTGTTGAAGGCGACGAAATCGCCGACGGTCATACGGTGAAGGCAGCACTTCCCTGCCGCCCATCCACAGCACCAGAACAATGGCGAGGCCGAGCATGGTTTCGAGCGTCGGCCACAAGCATTCCCATCAGGCGGACTAGTTTCAGGCTGCGGGCGATGTATTCGCGATTCGAAGTCTCGAAAGTCTTGATCTCGGCGTCTTCCTGGGCGTAGGCGCGGATGACGCGGACGCCGGAGAAATTTTCCTGAGCGCGAGCGGAAATTTCGGAGAACATTGCCTGAATGCGCTCGAAGCGGTCGTGGATGCGGCGTCCGAAGTACTGCACGATGATGCTGAGGGCGGGTAGCGGCAGGAACGCGACAGCGTGAGCCTCGGGCTGATGGACCACATGAAGACCAGCGCTCCGGCCATGAAGACGAAGGTGCTGGCGGGATACATGAGGCCGGGACCGAGCAGCATGCGCACGGCGTTCAAATCGTTGGTGGAGCGGGCCATGATGTCGCCGGTGCGGGTGCGCTGGTAGAAGCTGTAGGACAAGCCTTCCAGGTGGCGGAACATATCATTGCGGAGATCGAATTCGATCTCACGCGAGGCGCCGATCACGATCCAGCGGGTGAGGAACTGGAAAATGCCTTTGATTCCGGCTACGGCTAAGAGCAAGGGCGGCGCTGACCAGGAGCTTGTGAGGGGTGACGCCATTCTTCAGGTCGTCGATGGCGCGGCGGAGAACCAGGGGGAAGAGGATCCAGACGCCGTTCATGATGAGAACGCAGAGGATGCCCCAGTACGTAAGCGCTGCGGTATTTCTTCAGATAGGGAAAGAGTGGGCTGAGGTTCTTCAGCAGCATGAGCTAGTGATGCGATTCTACCAGCGGCGGGTGCACGCTAGCGGGGAGAGGTGCGGTCGGTGTCGGAGGTGCGCTTGGTGCGGGGTCTCTCCGAAGATACCGAGGACGCAGGCGGCGGCGAGCAAAAGGACCAATCCTCCGAGGAAGACCCAGTTCGAATGACTGAGGAAGGAGAGGACCGAATCGACTATTCATGTTAATGGAGTTCTCTCAAACTCTTTCGCACAGAAACCGTGATTGACGCTACTGCCACGAGAACCGCTGATTGAGTGATCCTCAACGCACATCTCCTACGCGCAATTTGTTCGCCGCTGGTTGCTGCTGGTCTAGGCCGAGCCGTACGCGAGTTGGGTTTTGCCGGTTGCCTCTTTGTATTCGCGCAAGAATAAACTCAATGGCGCAGAGCCTCTCCGCGGGTGTGAGTTTGTCGTCAACGAGTTCCATTTCAATCCGCCCCAGCCAGTAGTCCAAAGCGTGATCGATGCCGAAGCTGATTTCCTCAGCTACCAGGTTGACGAAATCGGACCGGGTTGCCGTGTTTGCCATGCGTTCCCCTTCTCAAGAACCCGCTCGAAACGTTTCGAGGGCCTAAGTTCAGCGGGGCGGGAGCTAGTCCTCCCACCCCGCGGGAGTTTTATTGGTTGTCGGCCGGCGGGGCCGATTGTTTCTGCATGTGCTCTTGCATCATCTGCTGGTGTTTGGCCATCATGTCCGCGACTTTGGACTTCTGGTCAGCGGAGAGCAACTGGTACATCTGCGAGGCCGATCTTGGCGTGCTCGACCTGCATTTGGATGTGAATCTGGGCTTCCTGGGTGGCCAGGGCGGTGGCCTTGGCTTCGTCGAAAGCGCCGCTGGTGACCAGCGCCATCATCTGCTGATGGGCCTGGAACTCCTGCTGCATGAGCGGGTTGAATGTTGGGCCTGTTCGTTCTGGAAAATCTGTTTCATCTGAGCGCGCTGGTCGTCGGTAAGGTTTAGTCCATGCATGGGGAATCCCATGCCGGGACCGCCCATAAACTCGCCGTGCATACCCATGCCGTGGTGATGCATGGGGCCATCTTCGGCCACGGCGAACGAGATACCGACAACGAGAGCAACTGCCAGACGTGGCGAACAATGCAAACTTCGCTATTACGATTTTGGATTTCACGTCTTCCTCCTGATGGGTTGAACGTAGCGTTCTACCAAGAATGGAAACACAGATTGGCGGCGAATAGTGGTAAAGAGTGCGTCAAACCGGGTAAAGAGTTGTAAATCCATACCCTGCCGGTTTTGACGAATCTTTACTGGGAGTACGGGGTAAGTGAGCTACTAGAATGAACAGCGTGGACCGGATTCTGGTCATCGACGACGATGTGGAGTTGTGCTCGCTGGTGAGTGAATATCTGCGGCCGGAGGGGTTCCAGGTGGAGTCCTCGCACGACGGGAACTCGGGACTGGATCGGGCGCTGAGCGGAGATCACACGCTGGTGGTACTGGACGTAATGCTGCCGCGTTTGAATGGTTTCGATGTGCTGAGAAAGATGCGGGACAGTTCGCGCATTCCAGTATTGTTGCTGACCGCGCGCGGCGAAGATGTGGACCGCATCGTCGGGCTGGAGATTGGAGCGGATGATTATCTGCCCAAGCCCTTTAATCCGCGGGAGCTGGTTGCGCGAATTCGGGCGATTCTGCGGCGCACCCGCGGCAAAGGCGAAGCGCCGGTGCCGGAAGCCATCCGGGTGGGGGACGTGGAACTGGATCCGGCGACCCGGTCAGTGCAACATCGCGGCAAGCCGGTGGATCTGACCTCGGTGGAGTTTGGGCTGCTGCAGGTGTTGTTGCGCGAAGCGGGCCGGGTGGTCACGCGCGAAGCGCTGGTGGATGAAGTGCTGGGGCGAAAGTTTTCGCCGTTCGATCGCAGCATTGATATGCACGTCAGCAAGGTGCGGAAAAAGCTGGGCGATTCTGGCTCGGAGGACTACATCAAGACGATCCGCGGCGCGGGATATATTTTTGCGCTGGCGCGGCCTAAGAGTAAGAACGGGACCAAATGAGAAGCCTGTTTCTAAAAATCTTTTTGTCGTTCTGGGGAGCGCAGGCGCTGTTTATCGTGCTGGCGATTCTGGTGACCATTGCCATGCGCCCGGCACGGGAAATCTCATCGATTGAAGCATCTGCAGCCAAGGTACTGAATGAGGCGGTGGAGCGCCTATCAGACCGGCGGCGCTGGAAAGCTGCGTGACTACTTGCACAATCTCAGCGACTCGCAGCATGTGTCGCTCCGTGCTGTTCAACGAACAAGGCGCGCTGATCGGGACATCCCGTGCGGCCGCAGTTTCGTATGAGACCATGAACTGGTCGCAACGGCGCACCGCCATACTTTTCGGGGGCGAATCGACCCGCGTTTTCAGATGCTGAAGACGTCCATGACCGTAACTGACGGGCACACTACACGCTGGTGACCGAGCTGCCTTCCGGGTCAGAATCCGATGTTCGGGCCGCACGGAGTTCCCGGCCTGGGAATTTCTATTGCGGTACTGACGTCCGGGCTGGTCTGCTATCTTCTGGCCCGATTCCTGACTTCTCCGGTATTCCGGTTGCGGCAGAGCCACACAGAATCTGGCGGCGGGCGATCTCTCGAGCGCGCGCCGGGCGGCAAGGGTTCCGCGGCGGCGACGAAATGTCGCAGCTGGTGCGCGATTTCGACTTGATGGCGGAACAGATCGAAAAGCTGATCAACGCGCAATCGCGTCTGCTGAAGGATATTTCGCACGAGCTGCGGTCTCCGCTGGCGCGGCTTACGGTGGCGCTGGAGCTGGCCCGGCAACGCACCGGACCGGAGGCGCAGAGCGCGCTGGAGCGGATCAGCCTGGAATCAAGCCGCATGAACGAGTTGATCGGCAGCCTGATGACGGTGGCGCGGCTGGATAGCGGGGCGGGCGGCATGCGGAAGACGCCTGTTCAGTTGGAGGCACTCATCGAAGAAGTGGCGCGCGATGCCGCGTTTGAGGCACAGTCCCGAAACTGCCAGGTGGAAGCCGAGATTCTGGATGAACTGCCGGTGGTCGGTGATCCGGCGCTGTTGCGCAGCGCGATCGAGAATGTGGTCCGCAATGCCACCCGCTACACCGGGGACGGCACGACCGTGAATATTCGGGCCGAGCGGGCAGAGAACGGGCGCTGGGAAGAGGCTGTGATTCGAGTGAGCGATTCCGGGCCCGGGGTCCCGGACGACTGCTCTGGACGAAGATCTTCCAGCCTTTCTATCGCATTGATGACGCTCGGGTGCGGTCGACTGGGGGAGTTGGCCTGGGACTGGCCATTACCGATCAAGCGGTCAGGCTGCACGGAGGCTCGGTCAACGCATCCAACCTGCTGGAAGGCGGGCTCGCGAGTTGAAATCCGGCTGCCCTTGCAACCGGCCGTTGCCGGTGAGGAGTTGCCGGCGGGGGCGGTTGCGGGCAAAGCGGGGTAGGAACCGGGTTTCAAAGTTTCAAGTTTCAAGGTTTCAAGGTCAGGCTGGCGGAATTCTAGCAAGACAACACAGAAACCTTGAAACCTTGAAACTTCGAAACCTTGAAACTTGGTTTCCTGGTTTGCGCTGTCCCGCCTGTTCCTGATACACAATTGGAGTAAGCCTTTCAGAATCTTTCATCAAGCAAGGTTTCAACGTTTCAGAGTTTCAACGTTTCAAAGTTTCAAGGTTTCACCCGGCATTCGGACCGGGCTGACGGGGTCGAATTCCTTGAACCTTTGAAACCTTGAAACATTGAAACCTGAATCTGAAACCTGAGTCTGAGGAAACGAATGCGCATGAAGTCTCGCTGGGTTGTGGCTGGGCTGGTCGGGTTAGTTGCCATGTTGTTGAACAGTTGCACCAACTCGAACGGCAATACGGCTTCGGGCAACGGCTTCATGTGGGTCACCACGCAGGGCGACCAGCTGCTTACCTCCTACACAATCAACTTGAGCAGCGGCGCAGCCTCGCAGGTGGGTAGCCCGGTGCTAACCGGGGCCGGGCCCATAGCCATTGCGATCGCGCCGACGGAGACTGCGCTGTTCGTGGCCAACCGGGACGACAACACCATTAGCTTCTACACCTTCAACTCTGACGGCAGCGTGGCGGACCCCTGCGTGGCCCCCAAGGTTGCGGGTTGCAACACGATTGCGGCGGGCCCGGTGTCTGGGACCCCGGTTGCGCTGGCGGTCGATCCCTCGGGTAAGTTCTTGTTTGTGGCCAATCAGGCCAGCCAGTTGGTGTTCCCACCGCCGAATACTCCGGACACAGTTGCGGTATTCAGCATAGGCACCGGGGGCGCTCTGACCCCGGCCGGGAGCTTTGCTTCCACCGGGAATGGGCCTTCGGCGCTAGTGGCATCGCCGACTGGCAGTTTCCTTTATGTCGCGAACCGCTACACCAGCACGATTTCGATCCTTTCGTATGACAGCACCGGGACGCTCACCGAGGCCCTGGGCTCGCCGGTGAGCGCGGGCACGAACCCGGCAGGGCTGGCGCTTTCGCGTTGCGCGGGAACAACGACGGCGACTGCGACTGTCCCTCGACCGCGCCTCCGGCTTCCTGTTTGTGGCCAATATCGGGGTCGAATGACATCAGCATTTTTTCGGCGTGCATACAGGTCACGACCGCCTGCACCAATGCCGATGGGACCCTGACCCAGACTCGGTTCATCGCCGGTGAGCGCCGGCGGCACCCATCCGGTATCGTTCATCGTCGATCCGGTGCTGAACTTTGTGTACGTGGTGAACAACGGATCGTTCCAGGTTTCGGAATACCAGTACAGTCCTGCGACCGGGGTCCTGAGCCCGCTGTCTCCCGCGACAATTTCGACCGGCGCCAGCCCACTCTCAGGCGGAATGACCACAGATGGGAAATGGGCTGTTCGTTCCCAACAATGGCGGCTCCAGTGTGTCCGGGTTCGGGCAGGTTACTCCGGCGGGCACCACTCCTACGGGACGGTTGAGCGTGGGGACGCCAGTCACGCTCGTGGGGCAACCATCGGCCGTACTCATTCGCTGAAGTAAATTCGAGTCATGGTCAAGCTTTCATTCCTTCTCCTGGTCGTGAGCATGAGTACGTTTGTTGTCTCGCAGACTGCTGCCGCCCGAAGTCATAACCGATCCCAAGCAAATTACCGCGACGCCTGACGCCGACGTCGAGCAGGGTGAAGAAAGCCTCTCGCTCGAGCGGCTCTACATGACGCGGCAGGTCGGCGACACCGCCTGGTCGCCGGATGGCAAGAGCATCGTCTTCGTTTCCAACATCACCGGGCGAAATAATCTGTGGCTGGTTCCGGCCGAGGGCGGATGGCCGACGCAGCTGACGGTCAGCGATCAGCGGCAGATGCATCCGACGTGGTCGCCGAATGGGAGATGGATTGCCTACCAGTCGGATTACGACGGCGACGAGCAGTGGGACATTTTTTTCGTCTCGCCGAAAACCGGGCAGGTGGTGAACGTCACGAAGACGCGGGAAGTTTCGGAGGAGAATCCGACCTGGTCGCCGGATGGGCGGTATCTGGCGTATGAGGTGAAGCCGAAGGATTCGTCGTCGCCCGAGATTGATGTGTTCGACACGGTGCTGCGCGAGGTGAAGCATGTAACCTCGGGCACGGCAGCCGACAAGCTGAACACGGGGCCTGTCTGGTCGAAGGACGGGAAGTTCATCGTTTACACGCAGGAAGAAGCGAAGGGGACGAACTCGAACATTTTTATTGCGGACGTGGCGACTGGGAAGAGCACGCTGCTCACGCCGCACGAGGGCGAACTGCTTTATTCTCCGAATGATATTTCGCCGGATGGGAAGACGGTGCTGGTCACTTCCAACGCAGGCAACGGTGTTGATAACGCCGGGCTGTTCGATGTTGCGACCAAGAAAATCAAGTGGCTAACCGAAGGAAAGTGGGAAGTACAGGGCGGACATTTCTCGCCGAACGGCAAATCGGTGACCTGGCGCGCGAATGTGGACGGCAACACAGATCTGTATCTGCACGATTTGGTTTCGGGCTAAGACGACGAAGTTGCCTTTGCCAAAGGGACGTGAATTCGCTGGGCGGGGCGGACTCGGCGTTTACTCACGACGGCTCGAAGTCTGCTGTATTACCACAATGGGCCGAGCGCTCCGAATGATGCATGGGTCTATCACATCGCGACGGGAAAATCGACGCAGGTCACGCATTCGCTGATGGCGGGAATTCCGGCGCAGCATTTTGTAGAGCCGTTTCTGGTGCACTATCCCAGCCGCGATGGGAAGTGGACGATTTCGGCGTTTGTCTATGTGCCGCGGAACATGCAGCGCAATGGGCAGAATGCGGCGATTGTCTTATATCCACGGCGGGCCGGCTTCGCAGTCGGTGAATTCGTTCAACCGGTTTATCCAGCACATAGTGAATCAGGGATACATGGTGATCGCACCGAACTATCGCGGCTCGACCGGGTACGGCAAGGAATTTCAGCAGGCTAATCTGTTCGACATGGGCGGCGGCGACTTGCAGGACGTGATTGCAGCGGCGGATTTTGTGAAGGCGACGGGGTATCTCGATCCGAAGAAAGTGATTGCGATGGGCGGGAGTTATGGCGGATATCTGACCATGATGGCGGTGACCAAAGCGCCTGATGTTTGGGCGGCGGGCGTGCCAATTGTGCCGTTCGTGAATTGGTTTACTGAGATTGCGAACGAAGATCCGGTGTTGCAGCAGTCGGACAAGGCGACAATGGGCGATCCGGAAAAGAACCCCGATTTGTTCCGCGACCGGTCGCCGATTTTCTTTGTGGACCAGATCAAGGCGCCGCTGCTGCTACTGGCGGGCGGGCACGATCCGCGCTGCCCGAAAGAAGAAACGGTTCAGGTGGTGGATGCGGTCAAGAAGCGAGGCGGCGTGGCGGAGTTCAAGATTTACGAGAACGAAGGTCATGGCTTCGCGAAAGTTGAGAACCAGATTGACGCGTATCAGCGGGTGACGGATTTTCTGAAGGCGAAGGTGCCGCCGGCGGATTGCGGGTGCAAGCTGAATGAATAGATATCCCAATTTCGACGAATCGCTCTCGAAGTATCGGGGATTTCTGGAAGATAACGGTTACGCCAAAGACGTGGTCTGGATCACCCCAGACGACGTGCTGCTCTCGGGCCGCCGTCTGATTTACGTTAGGGTACCTGTTCCCGCGAGCAATGAGCGGGAAGTGCGACGCCTGTATGAGCGCGGCATGACTGAAGAGAAGGGAGTGTTGCTGGATACGATCTGCGAAGCGGATGGCACAACCTTTTCGTATGCCTGGGTGCCACGTGACCAATCCGAAGCGGAACTCGCGCTAATGCCAGTTGGACTTAAAATGTCGGTCCGAACAGGTACTAGCAGACTCCCTGCAAAAGCCGTACGAAGCACCTTGCAATGGTTATTCTTGCGACTCAGGCATCACCGTCAGCAAAGGCTCAAGCCGGGCTTATTCTGGTAGGACGTTGCGCCGCCTTGGGCGCACATTTTCGGCAACTCGCGCACTTCCATCGCGACGTGTCAAACGTCTAGATCAATTCGAACCGTGAGCAGTTGGGTACCGAAAAAACGGACGGCGGCGGCGTTGCTGGCGCTGCCGGGCACCTGATTCGCAAGCCAGCGTTGGCGTTCGCGCGGATCGTCGTCGGGAAGAACGTGGGCGGTTCCGGCGTGCCAGCGGGCGCGCATCCCATCGCGCAGTTTCAGGCGGACGCGCGGATTCTCCATGATGTTGCGGACATACGCTGCGTTCCGACCGTGTTCGGCAACGATCCAGAACTGTCTGCCAACGAGCCCGATTCCGACGGGGATGCGGCGCGGCTTGCCGCTCTTGCGGCCGGTGGTTTCGAGGAGGGCGCGTCCCGGGACCGCGATCCCCATCGCAAACATCGCCTTGACCGGCGGGTTGAATAGATATTTTTGAAGGATGTGGACGATGAGGCGCTTCATGGGATGGCGCTCATGGGTGGGAATTATAGCCTGCGTTTGGGTGTACCGTTTCGGATTGCTTCGATTGAGCCGAGGATGTTGTATTCGTTAGCTTCGATGTGCGGCTGCAGACCAAGCTCACGGAGTGTTGCGGAGGTGACGGACCGATACTGGCGAAGGGGACGCCATCGAACAATTGGTGAGTGGCAGCCGTCCCTACGGGACGGGGGCGGGTGGGCTTGGCTTCCCGGCGCTGAAGCGCCGGGCTATTGGCAGGCGTTCCTCCCGGAACGGACTTGGGGCCTTTGAGACCTGGCCACCGGAATGTCCCCGTTCTGTTCTGTCAGGAATGTGACCGGTCTGTACCACTCGCCGCCCTTCCAACTTCGGCGTCATTCCCATCGAAACGTGCTGGAATCTCGCTAGGAAATTCAGCCGCGTGTGGAATAAGTGGAAACGCTCCTGCGGCCGTGCCCCTCACTCCCCGAACATCGGCACCTGCCGAACATCCTCCGCCCCTCTTTGCTGACGCCGCGTCGCCCCTGTCACCGCTAGGACCGTTAGCGCTCCGGCGCAGACCGCGGCACGAATAGGCGCAAGCGTCCTATCCCCTGGTCACCAGTTTGATGTCGAGTCTCATTCCAATCGCCCCCGCATAGCGCATCAGCGTCTGCACATTCGTGTGCTCGGGTTTCCGCTCGGTACGACTGATTTGGGGCGCGCTGGTGCCAATCCGCTTGGCGATGTCCTCTTGCGTCAAGCCCTTCTTCTTCCGTTCTTGGGCCAGAGCAATCCCCAGAGCGAGCGTTTTTTTCTCTGCTTCAAACGCGGCTCGCACCTTTGGCTTCTTCAATTGCTGGTCGAGATAGGCGTCCCAGGATTTTTTCATAAACTTTCTCACTTCCTCTTCATCGAAGTCTTCGGCCTAACATCGACTCTCGTTCGTTCGAGGTGCTCGCTCATGCGAAGGCGTCCAATTTTCTTATCGGCCTCTTCAATGGTAGCCGAGTCCTTGGTGAAGCCATGGAGCAGCATCCCTACGCGCTCCTCATCAAAGAAATACAACACCCGATATCTAGTCTTGCCAAACCTCAACCTTAGCTCTCGCAGTTTGCCCTCAATCGGCGAGGTATAAAGGGTGGTCCAGAGCCGGGCCATAATCGCCTAATAGGTCGATCCGGGCTAGAACCTTGCCGCGAACTTCCTCGGGTAAGCCATCCAGCCAAGTCTGCACCGGGCGCCCACCATTCCGTTCCTCGTAAAACTCAATTTGCCAGCGCTTCACGGAACGAAGCTTTCTAAAAACAATATATCATATTTGATAAGTTGTACAAAGCACAGAAATCGCCCCGCTCACTCCCCGAACATCGGCACCTGCCGCACATCCTCCGCGCCGCTTGCCGCTGCCGCTCGCGTCGCCCCAATCACCGCCAGCACCGTCAGCGACTCCAGCGCCGTCCGCGGTACAAACAGTTTCTGCACATTCGACCGCAAGTCCGGAGGATTAATCAGAAACCCTTCGGCCGAGGTCAGGCTGAGGTCGTTGGGCATCAGGCCTTCGAGAATTTCTCCGTCTTTGAACTTCACCCTCACCCACAGGCCCTCGGAGCGCGGGCGGGTGGTGAACGTCTTGCGCGACAGTGAATCGGAGTCGCCGAACTCGCGCACGAAGAACACGCACTTGATGTCGGTCAGGTCAATCGCCACCACGTTGCCGGAGGTGTTCAGCAGCTCCAGCTTGCCCTCGCGGACAAAGTGCGACGGCGCGACGTGCCCGTTTACTGTGTCCCGGTCAACCTTGCGGACGATGACTTTCTTATGGGTGGAAGGCATGGGGGAATTGAATCATTGAATCATTTAGCGATTGAATCATTGAAAACGCCGGGTGTGCTGCAGCTTGAGTATTGGCCAACGACCGACGACCGTTGACCAACGACGCTGTCAAATGATTCAATCCCCCGATGATTCAATGATTCAATTCCGTTGATTTTCGCACTTTTGCACAGAAAACAGTCAGGTATCTACCTTCGTAGTAGCCAAAACAATAACGTTATGTTATTTTCTGTAGTTGCCTCAGCCTGCGATGGCGAAACTATCCTATTCACTAATAAGCACTTACAGGAGATTTACAGATTTCCACAGGCCGCCCTGTGGAAATCTTGAGGCCGGATTTGTGTCGAGTCAGGACTAGCTCGGCAAGGCCGAGCCGGATAGCCGAGGGCCGCTGTCCCCGGGTGCACCCGGGGCGTAGAGCAGTTCCAACACGATAAGCACGAATGGCAGACTACATATACACGATGGAACTCCGGCTGACGCCGAACCAGCAAAAGGGCGTCACCCTGGTTCAGGACATCGCCCGCGCCGCCGGAATGAACGTCTATCTGACCGGCGGGGCCGTCCGCGACATTATCAGCGGGTTCCCCATCCGCGACCTCGATTTCACCGTCCAGGGCAATCCGCTCAAGCTGCAAAAGGATTTCGAGCGCGTCGGAGCCATCATCGGCGGTGCCGACGACGACACCAACACCCTCTACGTCACCCTCCCCGGCAGCGTTCGCGCCGAGGTCAGCATGGCCCGCACCGAGCGCTATGAGAAGACCGGCAAGCCCCCGGTGATCACTCCCGGCACGCTGATCGAAGACCTGCGCCGCCGCGATTTCACCGTAAACGCGATGGCCTTGTCGCTCAACCCCGGCTCCCGCGGTTTGCTCATGGATCCCTACAACGGCGCCGCCGACATCGAAGCCAAGTTGCTGCGCGTGTTGAACAACTACGCCTTCGTCGAAGATCCGTCGCGCCTGCTTCGGGCGTCGCGCCTTTCGGCACGATTTCAGTTGGCCGCTCGAAGAGCGTACCCAGGCCCGGTACGACTCGGCCAAAGAGAACAACTACATCGAATACATTTCGAACGCGGCCATCGGCTACGAAATCGAGCAACTGGCCTACGAAGACGATCCGCTGAATATTGTCCGCATCTTCGAAAAAGAAGGCTGGCTGAAAGTTCTTGCGCCGCACTGGACCGTCGCTAAAGTTGACACCCCCGGTCTGCAGCAGTTGATGAAAACACGCCAGCAGATGAACGACCTCGGCTACGCGCCCGATCCTTCAGCCGCCGTGTTGTATTTCCTGACTGCGAAGCTCAACGATAAAGAAGCCCACGACATTCGCAAACAAATTCCGCGCCGAGATTTGGCCGAGGCCTGGCGCGATATCGAAGACCACGCCAAAGAGTTAGCCAAGCGCCTGACGGGCAAAGAAGCCTCAACGCCCTCGCGTACCTGGAAGTTGCTGTCAAGCGCGCGCCAGGAAATGGTCCTGTTCCTTGCTGTCACGGCACGCCAAAAAGCCGTGGCCGAGAAGATCAAGAATTTCTTCACCAAGTGGCGTCAGGTGCAGCAGAAGCTTCCGCTGCCTGAGATGACCGAGCTCCTGATCACGCCGCAGTTGCCCGCAGTATCCCAAGATTGCCGAAGACGTCTTCATGCTGATGCTGGACGGCCGCCTGCGCTCCCACACCGAGCTGATGAAATTCCTGAAGCCGCTGGCTCCTCCACCACCGCCACCGCCGCCACCGCCGCGCCGTGGACGCGGCGCGAAAGCCGCCACTGCACCCGTCGCACCTGTCCCGCCCGCAGGAAAGGGAAAGAAAGCCGGCAAAGGTGCGCCCGCGCCGGTCGTCCCGGCAATCGCCGCCAAGGCCGCAGAGCCAGCCAAAGGTCCGCAGAAACCGGCCCCCAAACCGGCCGCCTCTGCCAAGCCCGCACCCACAAAGCCCGCTAAACCCGCGAAGCCCGCAGAGGCCACGCACAGGAAGAATCCCGCAAAGAGTTCGAAGAAGGCCAGCAAGAAACACTAGTCTGGCCAGAGTTTGCAGGATTCAGCTGGCCGTGCGGGTTGCTACCGCACCAGAATTTTCGCCACAATCCTGCTCTCTGGCCTGAACTCAACCGGCTTATGTGAAGGCGTAATCTCCGCCGGAAAGACAATCGGCGGGCGTACTACTTCAAGCGTTAATTGCTCTGTTGCTTCAGGGCGAAACTCGAAGTCGTAAGTCTCGCCAACACTAATCCTTACCTGCGCCGGACGCGCCGTCCGCTGTGTTTCCGGAAGGTCGGCGCCATCCTTGGCCACCGGTTGCCAGGTCAACACATTCCCTCCCGCCCTCAGCGCAATGTCGATCGGCGGGTTCTCCCGCATGATGTTAATAATTCGTAAGCGGTAGGTTTGTCCCGCCTTGAAGCTGCCCAGAACCGGAGTTTCGCTGCCGTTGAGCCAGATTGGTTTTACCCCAGGCCCCGCTTTGCTGACAATCAGCACGCGATCGGTTTCCGGATCAAAGCTTTTCCCCGGAGGCAGCACGATCAGCGGCCCGTACAGCCCAGAACTAAGCTGCCTCACGTCGTCCATGTGCGTGTGATAGATAAACGTCCCCGCACGAGGAGGAGTGAATCGGACAACGAACGACTCTCCCGGGGCGATTGCCGGCATCAGGTGTTGTCCGGAGCCGCTTACTCCCGGCACACCGTCGAAGTAACTCTCCAGTTCAATGCCGTGCCAATGCACGGCCAACGGTTCCGAAAGCCGGTTTACCACTCGGATCGCGGTTGGCTCTCCTTGGGTCAGCACCAGCGGTGGGCCGGGTATTTTTGGCTCCAGCGCCGAACCCGGACCCTTGGCGATCGCGAACCCCATGCCCGGATCTTTTCCGAAAGTGCGCGGCAGCTCGGTCGCCACCAGTTCCAGGTTCCGGGTGGGCGAACCCGATTTTGGCCGCGCATGAGCTGGCGTCTTCGAGGGCAATACGGTAATCCCCATGACCAGCCCTGCCATTCCCTCGCGCGCGTGATCGGCCGGAGCCATGCCAGCCATGTTGTGCCCGGCGGAGTCATCCGTTTCGCGCCAATATCTCATCCGCGGCGAAATGTGCGGCAATACATGGCAATGAAACACCCAGTTGCCGCTTCGATCCGGAGTCCAGGTCAGCGCGAATGTGCGGCCCGGTCGCAGCAACTCGGTAACGCCCATGCGCCGCTGGTCCGCCGCATAGACTGTGTCGCTCTCCGCATCGCCGACGCTGTCCACATGAAAATAGAACCCGTGCAAGTGCATGGGATGGGTCGCTGAGCTGGCATTGATCACACGCCAATGCGCGCTGTCGCCAACGCGATAGGTCAGCCGTTCGGTGTGCGGCCACGAGAGGCCGTTGATCCCCAACACGTCGCGCACCAGTGCCGGCTTCACGGTGTCATCGTCCACCATAAACCAGTTGGTGATGATCAGTATGCGATCACTCTGAGGGCTCGCGCCCTTCGCATCCACCAGCAGAGCGCCATTCAACTGGCCGTCTTCGGCGCGGCGCTGAGGCAGCGTTGCGGCACCGTTTCGGCTTGCCCAATAGAAGTACGTCCCTGGCGCGCCAGCCACGAAATGGACTTCGCGGCTTTCCCCCGGCGGAACTACCACAACATCTTTCGCGTCCCCGGGCCGGGAGTGCAGCCCGTGTAGCGTTAGCGTGCCGTCCAGCTGATTGCGCACCGTGACCCGAATCTCGGTTCCTTCCGGAACGCGGATCAGAGGTCCCGGCGTCGAGAGCGCCCCGCCAGCTTCCCGGAAAGCTGCCACTCGAAGCGCCGGTCCCGCGGCCTCTTCTGGATACCAATCCCCCATCGCCGCTTCCAGCCCGATCCTCAGGACGCCTTGCTCCAGCCGCCCCGCCGGCGCCTGGTTCGAATTAGCCACTAGCGCAGGATAGGTCTCAGCAGTTCCGCCCATTGGGCTTGCGTATCGCCAGCCGAACATGGCGACAATCAAAACAGAACCAGACGGGAAGCTTGCGGCCGGGATGGCAACTTCAGGACCGACATGGTGGCATCACCCCCAAGTGATTGATCGCTTTGGAATTTGCGTTTGCGAACGCGAGATTTAGGACGAGTGTATACCCGCTGCTTTCGTTAGGGCCGGAAGGCGTAGAATACACCCCAGGTTTTCGCTAGACCCGCCGGCACGCCGCTATAATGGCCTGGAAGACGCGGATTTGCTCCGCCTCATTCCATCATGCCCATTACCTGGCTGCGCGTTGCAGTGGCTCTGTACGCTCTTGGACTGGTGTACGTCCTGGTGGCGCTCACTCGCAGCCCCTCCCGTGCCAAAGACCTGGTCAATCGCGTCGCGCTCCACGCCGCCTACCTCGGTATGGTCTTCCACTTCGTAGCGCTTGCCGAGTCCCTGAGCCAGTCCGGCGATCTAAGCCTGGCCTCGCTCTCCGTCGCCGCCTCCGTCCTCGGATTCCTCATCATGGTGGTCTTTCTCATCGTCTACATGGTCTATCAGACCACCTCGCCGGGCGTCGTCGTATTCCCGGTGGTGTTTCTGCTGACGTTTCTAGGAGCCAGCAGCCAGGAGCCATTTGTGTCTGAGTTCCTCCAGCGCGCGGCAAGGGTGGCTGATCGCGCATATTTCCCTGATTCTCACCGGGTACGCCGCCCTGATCCTCAGCTTCAGCGCCAGCCTGCTGTACCTGTTTCAGGAGCGCGCCCTCAAAGCCAAGCAAGCCCGGCGGATTGCTGTCCCGCCTGCCGTCGCTGCAAGTCACCGACGAAATCGGTTTCCGCTCCTTGCTGATTGGATTTCCATTTATGACCGCAGGACTGGCCGCCGGTATGGTGATCGCGCAAGCCAGTTTCGGCCGACGTAGATTTTCGCGACGCCAAAATTCTGCTCTCGCTTTTGATGTGGGCCGTCTATCTGATTCTGCTCTACACCCGCTGGAGCGCGGGTTGGCGCGGCCGCCGCGCAGCGTATCTGGCAGCGGGCACGTTCGCCATGGCGATTGCCGCCTGGGCGGCAAACTATTTCAGCACCATTCACGCGCTGGCCAAACCATGAACTTTCAGCTCATCGGCGTGAACCACAAGACGGCGCCCGTCGAAGTCCGTGAGCGCCTCGCCGTCTCCGATCGCAATCTGCCCGACGCTTTGCAGCAGTTGCTTCGCGTCCCCGGCGTCGGCGAAGGCATGATTCTGAGCACCTGCAACCGCGTCGAAGTCCTCGCCCAGACCACCAACGGCAGCGTCGACCTCCGCCAATTTCTGGCACAATATTTCGGACTTGAGCCGGCATCGTACGAATCCCATCTCTACGAATACCGCCAACACGACGGCCGTGCGCCACATCTTCCGCGTCGCCTCCAGCCTCGACAGCATGATCGTCGGCGAGCCGCAAATTCTCGGCCAGGTAAAAGAGGCTTACGCCACTGCGCGCGCCGCCGGGGCCGTGCAGTCGCATCTCGACCTGCTACTGACCCGCGCTTTCGCCGTGGCCAAAAAGGTCCGTACCGAAACCGCCGTCGGATCGTCTTCCGTTTCGGTCGCGTCCGTCGCGGTCGAACTCGCCGGAAAAATTTTCGGATCGCTTGAAGGCAAACGCGTCTGCCTGATCGGCGCCGGGAAAATGTCCGAACTCGCCGCGCGTTCCTTGCTGGCCCAGGGCGCGGCGCCGATCTTCGTCGCCAACCGCACCTACGACCGAGCTGTCGCGCTCGCCTCCACCCTCGGCGCTGAGGCCGTCCGCTTCGACGATCTCTACAACCACTGTGACCGTGCCGACATCGTCATCACCTCGACCGGCGCTCCCGTCGCAATCTTCAAGCGCGAGCACGGCGAAATGTTCCTCGCCCGCCGTAAGAACCGTCCAATGTTCTTCATCGACATCGCCGTCCCCCGCGACGTCGATCCCGAGATGAACAAACTCGACGGCATCTTCGTGTACGACATCGACGACCTGCAGGACGCCGTCTCCACTCACGTCGAGGGCCGCAAGAAAGAAGCCGAGCGCGCCGAGAGTATTATCGAGCTCGAAGTCGAGCGCTTCCACGCTCGACTGCAGACTCTGCACGTTGTCCCCACGATCGTGAGTTTGCAAGACCAGTTCGAAACCATCCGCCAGGCGGAACTTGATCGCGTGCGCGGCCGTTTGGGGAAATTGTCGCCCGAGCAAGAAGCCGCCATCGAGGCCCTGAGCCACGGCATCGTGAACAAGATTCTGCACACGCCGATCCGCAGCCTGAAGTCCGCAGCCGCCGGCCCCGAGATCACGACGCTGATCGAATCATTCCGCAAAATCTTTGACTTGCAAGTGAAATCTGTGTCATCGCTAGAAGATGTTGCTGCCGAAGAATCTCACGCCGTTAAAGACAACGATCCCGGAAAGAGGAGCTAACGCTTTGCCCCTCCGGATCGGCTCCCGCGGATCACAACTAGCTCTCTGGCAGGCCAACCACATCGCCGCCCTTTTGCGCGAGCACAGCCACGAAGTCGAAATCAAGATCATTCATACCACCGGCGACAAAATCACCGACGTAGCCCTCGCCCAAGTCGGCGCCAAGGGAATGTTCACCAAAGAAATTGAAGAAGCGCTGGCCGCCGGGGAAATTGATCTCGCTGTCCACAGCCTGAAAGATCTGCCCACAGAACTTTCCGACCAATTCGAAATCGGCGCCGTGCTCACCCGCGAAGATCCACGCGATGCGCTCTGCTCGAAAGAACTATCGCGTCGATTGCAGACCTCCCCCAAGGCGCCCGTGTAGGCACCAGCAGCCTTCGTCGCGAAGCCCAGCTCAAGGCAGTCCGCCCCGACCTGGTCGTCCATCCCCTGCGCGGAAACGTGGACACGCGTCTGCGAAAACTGGAATCCGGCGACTACGACGCCATCATCCTCGCCACCGCCGGGCTACGCCGTCTCGGCCAAACGGAACTGATTCGCCAGATCATCCCCGTCGAAGTTATGTGCCCCGCCGCAGGCCAGGGAGCCTTGGCGATTGAGATCCGCGCCGGGGACATCGCTGTCCGCAAGGCCATTTCATTTCTCGACGATCCCGCTTCAAACGCCGAGACCGAGTGCGAGCGAGCGCTGCTGAAAAAACTCGGCGGCGGTTGTCAGGTTCCCATCGGCGCCAGCGCCAGGCTCCACGATGGCAGCTTGCATCTCGAAGCCGTGGTCGCGAGCCCGGACGGCAGCGTCTTGCTGCGCGAGTCCGCCACCGGCCGCGGTCCGTCTCAACTGGGAGAAGAAGTCGGCGAAAATCTTTTGCGCCGTGGCGGCGATAAGATACTGGATCGGGTCTATCGTGGGAAAGCACCCCTCCCGCAACAGCCGTAGCCAGAATGTCGGCGCCGCCGTGGAAGAGCGGCGCTTCAGCGCCGCGTGAGCGGCCTTAGATGATGGGGGCTTTAGCCCCGTGGCAAATCGGAGCCAACGTGTACATCCCCGAATATCATCGCATCGAAGATCGCGCGGTCACGCTGGCTTTCATCAAAGCCAACCCGTTCGCCATCCTGATTTCCACCACGGAAGATGGCCCCTTCGCGACACATCTCCCGATCCTCGCGCACGAAGTTGACGGGCAGCTCCATCTCAGCGGCCACATGGCCAAAGCCAATCCGCACTGGAAACACATCAACGAAAATGAAGAGTCGCTGGTGATCTTCCACGGCCCCCACGCCTACATTTCGCCAAGCCTCTATGAGACCCGCGAAAGCGTTCCCACCTGGAACTACGCCGCCGTTCACGTGTATGGGAAAGGAAATACGATTACCGACGAAATCCGCCTCAATCACTTGCTGCAAGAACTGATCGCGCACTTCGATTTGCAGTATGCGGAGCAGTGGCCGTCGCTGAGCGAACAATATCGCGGTCGCATGGTGCAGCACATCGTCGGATTCGAACTGACTGCCACTCGCGTCGAAACGAAATTCAAGCTCAGCCAGAACCGCACCCGCACCGATCAGGAGAGCGTGATCCAGTCGCTATCTCCAAGCTCCGATTCCACCGTCGCCGCGGTCGCGACTCTCATGAAACAACGCGGCTTGGGGAAACCGTGAGCGCATCGCCTAAGAAAGCTGCTAAGACCTTGCCGCTCGCCGGCGTTCGCGTCTTGGTGGGCCGCGCCCGCCATCAGGCCAGCGCCTTGTCGGCTGGACTAAAGAAGCTCGGTGCGGAAATCATCGAGATCCCGTTCATCGAAATCCGCGAGCCGCGCTCCTACAAGCCCCTCGACGCCGCGCTGAAATCCATCTCGGATTACGACTGGCTCGTCCTAACCAGCGTGAACGGCGTCGAGGCACTCGCGTCTCGCATGAAGCATTTGCGGGTATCGCCGAAACAATTCAAGCACCTGAAAATCGCCGCGATCGGTCCCGCCACGCGCGAGGAGATCGAAAACCTCGGCCTGAAAGTGGACGTCGTCCCCCGGCGTTACATCGCGGAGTCGGTCGTCGAAAGCCTGCGCGGAAAGCTAGAAGGAAGACGCGTTTTGCTGGCAAGAGCCAAAATCGCCCGCGACGTAATTCCCCGCGAGCTACGCAAAATGGGCGCTCACGTCGATGTAGTTGAAGCCTACGAAACCGTGGTACCTGCTTCATCGCGACGGCGTTTGTGTGCGCTCATGAATAGCCCAAAGCGCCGCCCGCACGTCGTGACCTTCACCAGTTCATCAACGGTCAGGAATTTTGTGGCGTTGCTGGGCGGGCGAGGGGCGGCCGCCCCACCCCAACCTGAAAGACATCCACTTCGCTTCCATCGGCCCCGTTACTTCAGACAGCTTGCGTCAACTCGGCCTTCGCGTTGACATCGAAGCTGGCGAATACACGATCCCTGGCTTAATCAAAGTAATCCGAAGTGCCGCATTCAACCTGAAGACATGATCCCCACCCACAGCGCCACCCGTGAAACGTCACAAAGGGTCAGCTTGGGCCGACTGCGGGGGGCTGAGTCCGCAACCCCATCTTCGTCTGTCGAACAACAGTCCCTCCATTACAATCATTGGCGCATGAAACTTTCTGAAATCGCCGACGCGCTGGACGTGCGTCTGGAAAACGGCTCGCCGGACACGGAGATCACGGGAGTGGCGGGCATTGAGACCGCCGGGCCGGGCGAGACTCACGTTTATTTCGAATCCGAAGTACGCGGCGGCCGCGCGGACGACGAAGGCTGCGGCGGTGATTGTGGCGGAAGGACTTCCCTGCTATCGCCACGGCCATGCTGCGCAGCAATAATCCGTATCTGGATTTTGCGCGGAGCGCTGGAGTTGTTTCATCCGGCGACGCGGTATGCTGCCGGGAGTTCATCCGACAGCGGTGATTGATGCGTCGTCAGCGCAAAGATCGGCGCGGGCGCGCACATTGGGCCGTACGTGGTGATTCACGAAGACGTGGAGATTGGCGCGAACGCAGTGCTGCTGGCGCATGTGGTGATTTATCGCGGCGTGAAGATCGGCGACAACTTTCTGGCGCACTCGCACACCGTGGTGCGCGAGGGTTGTCGCATTGGAAATAATGTTGTGTTGCAGAACGGAGTTGTCGATCGGCGCGGACGGGTTTGGGTTTGCCAAAGACGGCGGACGGCGCTGGCACAAGATTCCGCAGCCGCAGCCGGTGGTGATTGGCGACGACGTCGAGATTCAGGCGAACTCGTGCATCGATCGCGCCAGCGTGGGCGAAACTCGGATCGGGCGCGGCACGAAGATTGACAATCTGGTGCAGGTGGGACACGGCTCGCACATTGGCGAAGATGCGCTGCTGGCGTCGCAGGTCGGACTGGCGGGATCGACGGAGATTGGCAACAAGGTGATTCTGCACCGGGCAGGTCGGCGTCGTCGGCCACTGCAAAGTCGGCGATGGCGCGATCGTGACACCGCAGAGCGGCGTGGCGGGAGACATTGAAGCGGGAGCGATTGTCAGCGGGGCGCCGGCGGTGGAGCATCGGCTGTGGCTGAAGTATTCGGCTGCGTTGAGCAGACTGCCCGAGTTGGTGAAGCTGCTGCGGAAGAAGTGAGCTTGCCAGTAATTGGTTGTGTAGGGGCAGAGCCTGCCCTGAGCGGAGTCGAAGGGTGCCCCCACCTGCCCGACCACGGGTTCGTGGTCGAGCACGTGGCACCTGGTCTGGAAGCTGTCGGTTTCGGATTGAAGTCGAGAGAGCAATTTCTCGTTGAACAAACGTGCCGCAACACGGATGGGTAAGCTTCCTAGCGATGGTCCCCGACTTCGGATCAGGCCGAGTCTTCGACAGCGGTTAGACCCGGTGCCCTGTGCTCCATTCTAGCATCCGTGGTGGGGCAGGTGAGGGCACCTGCCCCTACACGAGCTATTCTGTGGTGGCGAAAGGATTCACGCGACCATTCCTCAGCTTTGATATTCGCGTCGGGAGGGCGCTGTTGATCGTCGCTCGCGACCTTTTCCATCAGATCCTCGCGGCGTGCCGAATTCTGCGACGGTTCGATCGGCTGGTGGAAAGTTACCGTCACCGGGCCGGGTTTGATGGCCAATCTTTTCTTCGGCATCACGAAGTGAGTCCCTGAAATGGTGACGGGAACCACCGGCACCTGGCATTCCTCGGCCAGATAGAACGGGCCTTTTTTGAACGGGAGCAGTTTGCCGTCGAATGATCGGCCGCCCTCGACGAAGATTGTCATGTTGATTCCCTGCTTCACGACTTCTGCGGCGGCGCGCACGGCGGCGATGCCGGCATCGCGGTCTTTGCGGTCAACCGGGACCAGCGACGCCATGCGCAGTGCCTTGCCTAGAATCGGATAGCTGAAACAATTCGCGTTTCGCCATCACCGAAGTGCGGTGTGGGGATCAAGGGCACCAGAATTGGCGGATCAAGATTCGAAGCGTGATTCGACATGAAGACGTAGGTCCGTTTGGGATCTAAGCCCTCCAGTCCGACGGTTTGTCACTTTCACTCCGGCGATGCGGACTCCGGTCCATGCTCCCCAGATGCCTGCGCGGTAGAGCGGCAGAATGTCGCCGGTGATCAGCACCCAGGGGAAAAAGATGAGCGCCACAACCGGCACCGCCACGACCCAGAAACCGAGCATGAGGATGGTTCGAATCATGGTTTCGGTTACGGGATTGGCCGCCGAATTCTCTCCGCCGAAGAGCCACGCCGCGCGGCGGGCTTTCTGCTGCGCAGTAATTTCAGGAACATCCTTGAGCTGAAAGATTGTTTGCGTGCGGCTGCAGAGTGTCCAGTGCAGTTCGCTGCTGACGCGGACGCCCGACGAACGACTAAGTGGAGCGTTGCGCCCGGAGCTAGAGCGGCAATCCGAGCTTGGCGAATCGCGATCGACTGGATCTTTCCGTTGATCTTCACAATCACGTCATTGGGCTTCAGCCCTGAGCGCTCCGCGTCGCTTCCGGGGCGTACTCGGGCACCACCAGCGGCTCGTCGAACCTTTCGACGGCGTCGAAACCGGGGTCGGCGAACGTGACATCGGTCTTCACTAACACGGAGACCGACGCTCGCAAAGAATGCGTCCCAGGGAATTTCGTCGGTGCCTCGGACGTACTTTTCGAAAAACGGTTGCAGGTCGGTGTGACTGAGCAGTTCGGCCGCCTGCTCGACGGCTGCGGTGTCGGCAAAGAATTTTCCTTGCTTTGCGTAGTGATCGTTCATCCAGCGAAACAAATCGCGCAGAGACGCCTGATCATGACTTGCATCGCGCATCGCTAGGTCGAGCAACACTCCCAACAGCTCTCCTTTGTTGTAGTAGGAAATGCTGCGCTCGGGAAGGAAGTAGCGCGGATATTTCTCCAGCCAGGCGTCGATGCTAGACTGCTTCAACCGACTGGGTCAGATGCGCCGGGCGGTCTTCGAGGTCGGTGATTGCTTGTCCGAGATGATCCAAATAATGCCGCTCGTCGAGCAGTCCGGCGCGAAGGCGAATCTGCTCGCTGGCCGTCGGTGTCCACGCCTTCGCTGAACCACAGCGCGGTGGTGTAATTCTCTTTGGTGTAGTCGATCGGCTCGAGCGATTGCGGACGAATGCGCTTCACGTTCCACAGATGGAAAAATTCGTGCGCGGTGACGCTGGTGAAATGCTCGAGGTCGCCGGTGAAATCTTTCTGATTCAGGTTGATTGCCGTGCTGTAAGCGTGCTCCATGCCGCCGCTGCTGGGCGAATCGGTGGCATGGTAGATGAACATGTAGGTTTGGAACGGACAATCATTCATCCATTGCGTGGCGGTAGAAACGATACGCTGGAGAGGCAGGAGTGATTTCGCGGAGAATCTGTCTTGGCATCCGCGTTCGAGCGTGGTGTTCGCATCGAAGATCACTCGATAGCTTCCGCAGGCCGCGGTGAAGTCGCTCTTCCTCGAAGGTCCCGATCTCGACGGGAGAATCCACCAGGTGGTCGTAATTCTGCGCGGTGATAGCTGACCCACGATTCTGCGCGAGCGGAGTGGCGATCTTCCATTGCGCAGGTAGGTTGCGGAACTCGATCTGCATCGGTTGGCTGCCGCTCGTCGTCGGCGTAAACGAGAATCTGCGCGAGATTGAAGAAACGCATGGTGCGGGGTCAGTTGTGCGCCGAAAGAACCAGGGCTGTCGCTGAACATTTCGTATTCGACGCGAGCTCCGCTTGTCTGCGCCGGTGATTTTCCACCGGCTGGGGTTCAGTTGGGTGACGGTCAGCGGCTGACCGGATCGCCGAGCTGGTCGCGCGAATCCAATTCATGTTCTGCGAGAAATCGCGCACCTGATAGAGAGCGTTCCATACGGGAAGCTGTAGTTCATGAGCTATCGCTGCCGGGAGGGATTTCAAGCGTGACCTGGACGAGATGGCGTTCGGGATCGGCGAGAGAAACGATGTAGCGTGCGGGAGCTTGAGCGAGACTGAGCTGACACAGAAAAACAACGAAAAGCAACAGCGCGGCTGCGATGGCAGCTCACCGCTGACTTCCTGCCTCAACGCGATTTGCAGCGCAGAGACTTCAACCGCTGTGGAAGTTTTTCGTAGATGCCTCCAAAGCCGCCGTTGGAGAGAATGGCAACGACGTCGCCGGAGCGCATTTCTGGAGCGCACAGTTGCACGATGCTTTCCACGTCGGCGAGCACGCGGGCGTGATGGCCGGTGCTGGCCAAGTTGCGCGGCGACCGCGGAAACGTCGAGGCGCTCGGCTTCGGGGATTGATTCGGACTTGAAAACGTTTGCGATCACGACTTCATCGGCGATCGCGAGACTCTTTGCCGAGTTCATCCTGAAAAACATTGCGGCGCAGGGTGTTGGAGCGTGGCTCGAGAATCGCCCACAAACGCCTGCCCGGATATCGCGCCCGCAGCGCGCTCAATGTAGCGGCGATTGCGGTGGGGTGATGCGCGAAGTCGTCGATCATGGTGATGCCGTTGACTTCGGCTTTTACTTCCAGGCGGCGTTTGACGCTCTTGAAAGTTTTCAGAGCGCTGGCGATCGCGTCCGTGGAAATGCCGCAGTTCGCCGCCAGCGCGGCGGCGGCGCTGGCGTTCCACACGTTGTACTCGCCGGCGAGGGGAAATTCCAACTCAGCCCACGGCTTGCCGTCGCGCAAGAGTAGACCAGCGCGTGCTGGTTGGCTCGAACTTCAAATTGGCGATTTGCCACGTTGCTTCGGCGCTGGCTCCGTAGCGTTCGACCGGGCAGAACGCGCGGGCCAGGCAACGGTCGATGCTTTCACCTTTGTCGAAGGCGACGATGCGTCCGCGGCGGGGAATGAGGTTTACCAGGCGCTTGAAAGCGGTCTCGACCGCGTCGAGGTCTTTGTAGATGTCGGCGTGATCGAATTCGACTGAGGTGAGGATGATTGCGTCGGGAAAGTAGTGCAGGAACTTGGGGCCTTTGTCGAAGAAGGCGGTATCGTACTCGTCGCCTTCGAGGATGAAATGCTTTCCGCTGCCTAGCTGAAAGCTGCGGCCGAAGTTTTCGGCGATGCCACCGATGAGAAACGAAGGCTGTGTCCCGGCGGATTCGAAAATCCATGCCAGCATGGAAGTGGTGGTGGTTTTGCCGTGGGTTCCGGCGACGACCAGGACTTCTTTGCCGCGCAGAAATTCGTCATGCAGCAATTGCGGGAGCGAGCAGAACGGAATCCGCTGATCGAGAACGTGTTCGAGTTCGACGTTGCCGCGAGAGATTGCGTTGCCGATTACGACCAGGTCGGGCGTTGGATCCAAGATTGGCAACGGCGAAAGGCTGCGCCACGGGAATGCCGAGCGATTGCAGGAAGTCGGACATGGGCGGATAGGCGGCGGCGTCGGATCCGGTGACGCGGAATCCGCGCTCGGCCAGCATTCCGGCGAGCGAGGCCATCGCGGTGCCGCAGATGCCGATCAGGTGAATGTGCTTCTTGCTGGTCCGGCCATTAGGAACAAATCTTTACCACAGAGGGCACTGAGGGTCACAGAGGAAGATCATTCTTAATCATCATTGTGGTCCGCGACTCCGATAGATCAATGCATTCAGCACGGTTTTGATTCCCTTCATTTCCTCTGTGATCCTTTGTGTCCTCTGCGGTAAAGATTTTTCTCACCCGAAACAAATCTCAGATGTCGCCGGTTCCAGAATTTCCAGCGCTACGCCTGATCCTCCCACGTTTAACAGCGCGCTCACTCCCATCGGCAGCGTGATATTCCCTTTCGAAACGTGGCCGGAGCGCACGCCGTAAGCAACGGGTATCCCCAAGTCGCCAACGATTCGCATGACCACTTCTTCCAATGTATAGCCCTGATTCGGTGACTGGACGCAACCCAGCATCTCGCCAAAAATGATTCCGCGGACTCCGTCCAATTTTCCCGCCAGCTTCAAGTGCATCAGCATGCGGTCGATTTGAAAGGGCTTGGTTGCGACGTCTTCGATAAACAGTATCGTGCCTTCGGTGCGGATTTCGTAGGGCGTGCCTAGCGACGCGACCAGCATGGAGAGGCAGCCGCCGTAGAGAACGCCTTCGGCTGATCCTTGAACCAGGGACTGGACTCCCGAGTCCGCGCCGAAGTCGAGCGGCCATCGGCTTTCGCCGCCCAGAGCGGATTGCCATGAGGCCGCGTCCACGCCGCCGGGCTTGGCGAAATCTTTGGCGACCATGGGGCCGTGGAAGGTCACAATTCCGGCGGCATCGCGTGAGGTACGTCAACAGGCTCGTAAGGTCGCTGTAGCCGACGAAGATTTTCGGGATTCGCGGCGATCTTTTTTATGTCGAGGCAAGGCAACAAGTAATTCGCGCCGTAGCCGCCGCGCGCGCAGACGATGGCCTTCACCTCCGGCCGCACAAACATTTCTTCCAGTTCACGCGCCCGCCGCTCGACTGATCCCGCGAAATACAGGTCACGGTCGAAGATCGAGTCGCTGAAAACCGGGTTGTAGCCCATCTGCCGCAGGGCTTCGCATCCGGCGTCGAATTCCTCGCGCGGGAAAATAGCTGGCAGGCGCGACGATGCCGACGGTGTCTCCCTTTTTCAGTGCGGGAGGCTTGATGCGCTCGGATTGTTTCGCGTCTGCCATGATTTAGATCAGAAATTCTCCGCGGCAAATGATCTGCGCCGGGCCGCGCAGAAATACTTCGCCTTCCCAGCGCACCGTCTGCACGCCGCCTGGGGCGCGCACTCGCACCGGCGACTCGGCGCGCTTGGCGAAAATCGACGGCAACCGCGGCGGCGCATGATCCGGTGCCAGAGGACTGCGTCTCGCCTACGCCGCGTTCGTAGAAGCGTGACTTCTAGATGTTCTGCCGGTCGCGCACCCGCACCAGTTCAACGTTGACGCCTTGCTTGAACTCACGGCGTTTGCCAATCTCGGCGGCATCGCTCTGCCAGTTGGGCGCGAAGTCGTCCACGAAAATCACGAAGTGCGGGTTGCCCATGGAAACCGGCGATTCCGCGGACCTCGCCGGAAGCTAGTTCGATGGCAAATTCGTCGCCGATCTGCGGCTCGCCCATGGCGATCTCGAATTCGAATTCGATTTCGCTGTGCGAGGTCAGACGTGCACTTCTTGATTCCGGCGCCGGTACGAACGTTCACCTGCTCGCGCGGATTTTCCGAGCACAAGTAGGCGGCGACGCAACGGGTGCCGTTGCCGGAAATTTCGGCTTCGGAGCCGTCGGCGTTGATCAGGCGGGCGTGGATGTCGGCGTCCGGCGCGGGAAACAACCACTCCACGCCGTCGGCGCCGACGCCGTTGTGGCGGTCGCAAATGCGATGGGTGAAGGTGACGAGGTCGTCGACGGGACGTATGCCGTCGCTCTGCCGTCAATGATCAGGAAATCATTGCCGCAGGCGCTGGCCTTCACGAATGGAATCGCCGTCATTCCGGCTGCACCGGGCCGAGCGCGGCAACGCTCTCGAAGGCCTTGGAGTCGCGCAGAATAGCGTAGATCCGGTCCTGCTTTTCTCGCGTGCCTTCGACATTCAAAATGGACGCGAACGTGGCTGGGGGTGGGCGCGATCTGCACGACTCTCCGTCATGAGATGCAGCGGCTCGAGAATCTGTTGACCTCGAGAGTGGCTTGCTTCGGCGCTGCTGCCGGTCACTTCGTAGGCGAAAATCATTGTCTTCAGGTTGCTGAAGCGTTCCAGAAATCCGAGCAGCGAAAGAACTCCCAAGATCGAGGAGTGTGGCGAAAATGGCGTTAGATACAGTCCGCCGCCGACGGCCATGCCGATGAAGCGACACGAAGAGCGTTGCGGCCGAGGTGATGCCGGTGACCAGGTCGCCGCGGGCATGGATGATGGAGCCGGCGCCGATGAATCCGATGCCGGGAATAATCTGTGCCGCGATGCGGGTGTGACGTCGGTGGGTTCTACGGCCAATGCATCGGAGAGAAGAGTGAACATGGCGGCGCCCGACGCAGATGAACAGATTCGTCCGCAGCCCGGCGGGGCGGTGCTTGGATTCACGCTCCAGGCCGATCAGGCCGCCGAGCAGAGCGGCCAGCAAGAGCTTTTCGACGTCGGTGGCCAGGGTTGGGAACATAGTTGCTCCGTTGAAGTCGCCGGGGCGAAGACGCCCGTGGCTCCACGTATCTGTCTGGTGATTTGGACGGATTTTAACATTGTGGGGGCTTGCGGATTTGGCAGCGGCCTTGAGTAGTTAACGCCTCCCTGCGAAAGGCACCGGGCCTGCGGCCCGGAGACAGCCGAGGACGGCTGTCTCCACGTTGTTAGGACAAGGGGCGTCCAAGCGAGTTTCTGGAGTGGACCGCCGCACAACTACTTCTGCGTCTTGATGGTGCGGTAAATGGCGGCCTGGGGCTGGCCAGTGACTCGGATGATCGCCAGCGTGGTGAGGTCAGTGCGATCCACGCTTGTCGCGACGGGGTCGCCGTCGAAGGCGATTACGTAGTCAGCGTAGGCGGAGGGATGCTGCAACGCCTTTTCCCAGAGACCGTCGGGGTCGGCGGGAAGCATCCAGGGGCGATGGTTGCCTTCGTTGATCACGCGGGCAAGCGGAATGCCGGCCTGCTGGAAGGCACCGACGTGATTGCCGAGGTACATCAGGAAAGTGGAATCGGGAGGCAGGGCTTCGAGATGGCGGGCGACTTCGCTTTCGAGGCGATACGGGTGCGCGAGTTAATGACGGCTTCATCGAAGCTGACGGGGCCGGCGCGGAAAACCTGAACGTAGCTGACTGCGGGAAGCAATAAGAAGATGGCGGCGATAGTGAGGCGGCTGCGAGTGGTTGAGGCGAAGCGCATCAGTCCGTAGGCGGCGACGGCGGCGAAGACGGCGAAGGCGGGGAGCATCTCGATGCCGTAGCGGACGTTGTAGCGCGAGAACGGCCACCACGTGGGGACGAAGATGGGGACGCCGCCGTGGGCGATGGAGAGCATGTAGAACGGGGCGGGCGTCCATAAAAGAAGAAGCGGCCAGAGCTTTCGCTGGAAGAGAAGAGCGATGAAGGTGCCGAAGAGGAGCGCGGAGACCCAGAAGAGCTGCCAGCCGGGTTGGCCTAGATTCAACTCGGCAGACTTAAAGTAATACTTGAAGGCGAGGCGGAGGTCGTGGGTGCCGGGGTGGGGAGGATATCCGGGCACGGCGGTCTTTTGTTCGATGGCTTTGGCGGAGTAGGGACCATTGGCGAACTCCAGAGGATTGCGGTACACGACGGCGTTGTAGGCGAGCCAGAGGACGGGAGCGGCGGCGACGATGAGAATGAATTTTGCGACGGCGGGGCGAAGTCGCGGCGAACTTTGGGCGCGCGGCGATTAGCAAGTGCGATCGGCTGGCATAACACGGCAAGCAGCCAGCCGTCGTAACGGGTCAGGCAGGCGGCGGCGAGACAGAGGCCGCATTTTGTCAGAGATGAGTGTGCTTTGGCATCGGGAGATTCTGCCGCGCGGCGGACGAAATCCGAAAAGAAAACCGTCGCCCAGATGAAGAACGCCAGATAGACCGGCTCGGTCATGGCGGTGGTTTGCAGGTAGATGAGATTGGGATTCAGGGCGAAGATCCCGGCGGCGAGCCAGGCGGCGAATCTTGTGGGCACGGAGTCTGGATCAACTCCGGGAGCGGTACGTACCAGCCGAAAGATTCCCGGTCACGCTGAATACGTATGCGATCAACGATGGAATCGATCCGCCGATGCCGGTTTGCCAGAGCCAGCGCGAGAGCAGAAACGGGAGCATCAGAAGATGCGGAAGCGGGAGCCAGACGGTGCCGAGTTGCAGGAGGCCGGGAGTGCGGGAATCGAAGACGCGGCGGGCGATGTTGATGTGGGCGACGGCGTCTCCGTAGAGAAGCAGGTCGCCGTGTTGCAGGTAGTAGAAGAAGGACGCGACGGAGATGGCGGCGGCTAGCTGGGCGACGAGAGCGATCTCGCTGCCGGTGGCGACTGGGCTTCTTCATGAAGTCAATTCAACCCAGTCAGCTTATTCCAGATGGGTCAGTTCGCGGAAGACCTGGAAGCGGGCGTCGATTTCGCCGCGGGTCAGCGATTGCAGGCGCTCGGTGCCGAAGCGCTCGACGGCGAACGATCCCATGACGCCGCCGTAGAACAGCGCGCGCTTGATGACCTCGCGATTGATTTCTCCCTTGCGAGGCGATGTATCCCATGAAGCCGCCGGCAAAGGAATCGCCGGCGCCGGTGGGATCTTTTACTTCTTCGATGGGCAAGGCGGGAGCGCGGAAAGGATGAGCGCCGATGCCGAATGCGCCGTCGCGGAAGAAGATGGTCGCGCCATATTCGCCGTGCTTGATGACCAGCGCCTGCGGGCCCATGGCAAGCACTTTGCGCGCGGCGCGGGGCAGGCTGGATTCTTTGGCCAGCATCTTGGCTTCGCCGTCGTTGATGAGAAGAATGTTCACCATGCGCAGGGTTTCGCGCAGCTCGGCGTTGGCGCCCTGAATCCAGAAATTCATGGTGTCGCCGCCGGTGAGCTTTACGTGCGGCATGTTCACGGCGCACGGCGGCCTGCAAGCTGGGGTGGATGTTGCCGAGAAAAAGAACGTCGCTGTCGCGGTACTCGGCCGGAATTCGCGGCTGGAATTTTTCGAAGACGTTCAGCTCGGTGAAGTCGGTCTTGGCTTCGTTGAGGTTGTCGAGATACTGGCCGCCCCAGCGGAAGGTCTTCCCTTTTGCGTGCTCGATGCCGCGGGTGTCCACGCCGCGCTTCTTCAGGACGTTTTCGTGTTCGGCGGTGAAGTCCTCGCCGACGACGGCGACGACGCGCACGTCGGTGAAATAACTGGCGGCGAGAGAGAAGTAAGTTGCGGAGCCGCCGAGAACGTTCTCGGCTTTCCCGGATGGCGTGGCGATGTTGTCGAAGGCGACGGAACCGACGGCGAGTATGCTCATGATTAGTTTTCGAAAAATCGTCTTGAGGATCAGGTGCAGTTTCTTCTCGCGTTTCCTTGGGGATGACTTTGCGGTCGGTGAGGATGGCGTGCTCGAGCGCCGATCCGCATTTGCAGGTCTCGATCTTTCGGCATGGCGGCGACGGCTTCGCGCACCACGTTGCAGGCGTTCTCGGCGTTCTTCAGCAGCACGGCGACGATCTGGTCCACGGTGACGGAATCGTGATGCGGATGCCAGCAATCGTAATCGGTGACCATCGCGACGCGTGACGTAGCAAATCTCGGCCTCGCGGGCGAGCTTGGCTTCCTGCAGGTTGGTCATGCCGATGACGTCCATGCCCCAACTGCGGTAGAGATTCGACTCGGCTTTGGTGGAGAACTGCGGGCCTTCCATGCAGACGTAGGTGCCGCCGCGTTTGCCGACGACGCCGGCCTTCTTGCAGGCCGCGACCATGGATTCGGAAAGCTGCGGGCAGATGGGGTCGGCGAACGCGATGTGCGCGACGACGCCTTCGCCGAAGAAAGTGTCGATGCGCTGGCGGGTGCGATCGACGAACTGGTCGGGGATGACGAACTCCAGCGGCTTGTGTTCTTCCTTGAGCGAGCCGACGGCCGAGACAGAGAGAATGCGCTCGACGCCGAGCTGTTTGAAGCCGTAAATGTTGGCGCGGAAGTTCAGTTCGGTGGGCAGAATGCGGTGGCCGCGTCCGTGGCGGGCCAGGAAGGCGACTTTGCGTGCCCTCGAGCGTGCCCAGAACGTACGGGTCGGAAGGCGCGCCGAAGGGAGTGTCGAGCGTGACTTCGTGGATGTCGGTCAGGCCGGGCATGGAGTACAGGCCGCTGCCGCCGATGATGCCGATTTCTGCTTTCGCCAAAGAGCCCTCGCTTAGAGTGAATCGTGATTATACAAAATGCGAGTTTGGCGACTGGCGAAGATCAAAGCCTTTCACCACAGAGGTGCACTGAGGAATCACAGAGTTTCACTGAGGAAAATCACGGAGCTCTTCTTTCTATCCAGCAGCCAGCTTGGCGCCCCAGGCTTCGGGGCTTACGGTCGCGGGCGTGGCGGGAGAACAGCCAGTGGTGTCCATCGAGATCTTCGACGCCATATTGCAGTTCGCCGTACTCGGTCTCGTGGAGGGCTTCGACGATTTTCGCGCCGGCGGATTTCGTTCTTTCGAAATGCGCTTCAACGTCCTCGACGAATACGGTCAGACTCTGGGTCGCGTAACCGAGTTGGGCGGGACTGCCGCTGCCGGGGCGGGCTTGCCGGAGCATGATCCAGGCGTCGCCCAAGTGCATTTGCGCTCCGTTTACGTCGCCGTAGCGGTAGTGCTCGATGAAACCGAAGGTCTTGCTCAGCCACGCAATCGCGGCGGCGACGTCCTGATAAACGATGTGCGGCAGAATGATGTTTGTGGGGACGGAACGGTTGGTCAGCATGACTTCATAATCTAGCACCGCTCACTGCGCAGCGTCATCATGGGTTGCGCGGGTGAGCATAACAATTCGTTGGCGTTTAGGGCGATTTGTGGGAGACTGTGCGCGGGGAAAAACGAATGCGAATTTTGAATGTTCTATGCGGAATTGCGGTGCTGCTGACGACGGTGGGGTTCGCCCATCTGTTGCGCAGTTATTACTTGAGCGCCGGCCCTGATGCTTTTCAGAACCCAGTTTTTGTGGTGGGCTTTTCGTTCGGGGTGGGGGTGGGGATATTCTCCCTTATCGGCTGCGCGATGTTGATTCGACGCGGACGGTAGTCATCGCGACCAGGTGAGGCCGCGTGCCAGCACGAATACAAAGAGCAGGCTGGCGACGACTGCGGTGGCGATCCAGGCAATACTGCGCTGTATGGGTTGGACTCTTTCTTCTTCTCCCTCGCCCCATCTGCGTATCAGACCAGGCATCGCGCTGGGCATGCTCAACAGGCCGGCGTTGGCGCCCAAAGTCGAGGGCAGCGCCGACGCGATCACGTAGAACAATCCCAAGGGGTTCAGCAAACCTCCGAGTCCCGGCCAGAGTCCCGTCAGTAAAGTAAGGAGTCCAGCACAGCACGCGAAAGCGGCGGGATTCCCGCCTCCGTTTCTCGAAATGGCATCAACTTGGCGGCAACCAACAGGAACGCCGCAAAATAGGAAGCCACGCCGAGCGCAATCAGCCCAATCTGCCACATCCAGTGGGGTTGCAAGCCATGAATCACATCTGCCCAGTCGCCGAAGTTGGAGACCCCGGAAAAGAGAAAATATCCAGTGCCGGTAAAGAGATTGCCCGCCATCGCCAGCACGAGGAAGTAGCGAGCAGCTGGTGGGTAGCTCCGCGGCTTCAGGAGCAGCAGCCAGAAGATCGCTCCGAATAGAAGATTCACCAGGGTCCCATTTGCCGCAGATCCATCGGGTTTCAAGATCGCTCTGCAGCGCGACCGTACTCATGGTTATGCGATGGGCGCCGCTCAACCACGCGGTCACGCCGTGGCCGAGGCCTTCGTGCAGGACATCCTGAAGGATGCAAGCGAGGGCGGAGATCGCGATCACGGTGAGCCGATCGTCTTTAGGCGAGAAACGCTGCTGGTGGTCATGGCAATGTCCGCGATACTGATTACTGCGAGTCTGTCATCCCGTTCCACAGCACCGCGTGGCGGAACTCCTCGGTGATTGCGGGATCGAGGCTTTCGGTTACCAGCACGGTGTCATTCCGCACCGCAATCACGACCGGGCCTTCTTCGGTCAGCCAAGTGTAGTCGCCGCTCAGGGTTTCCAGCTTCTTCAGGTCGAGATCGCTGTGGGGGTTCGCTTCCACGTTCTTATATCGCTGCGGCGATTCCGCGGGCATAGATCGCGGCAAACTGCGCGGCGGCCTTTGTCGCTTGACCAGCGCGACACGAACATCAGGCCCAGCGGTCCCGCCGGGATTGCCTTTGGGATGCACCGAATAGTAGTATCCGCCGCGCCAGTTGGGATAGATTTTCTTCGACACATCCTCGCCGGCATATTGTTCGGCCAAGACGGCGACGTCGAATTCGCCGATCGCGCCCACGTCGAAGCGATCGTAATCCTTAAAGATTTTCTTGAAGTCAGGCAGCTCAAGCGGAAGCATATCGCTCGCCAGAAATATAGGTGCGCGGCTCCATGATTTCGCGGCTGGTGCGGGGCGGATTCTGGAACGGCTCCGGCGAAGGCCTTCTCTTTTCCCTGGGCGCGCAGCACTTCGGCTTCGAATTCAATGCCGTAGCGATACGGAAAGGTCAGCGACTTCCTTGCAGGAAAATCGGAGCATTCTTGAACTGCACCGAGTCGGGCGTCCCGGAGCTGCATCTCCTCGTTCATCATGTCCACCATTTCCGGCGAGTCGGCGACGGTGCGGTGCATAGGCAGCGAGCATGTAGTCGAGCAGCACGACCATGGCCTGGCCTTCGACCACGGCCTGCCGGGCTTCGCTGTTTTCGTCTTTGGTGATGTCGTCGGCAGTGAGATTTTTCTTGGTGTCGAGGTCCTCGCTGTCTTTTTTCAGCCACTTGTCGAGGCCGAAGGATTGGTCCTGCAGGGCGTGCGTCAGTTCATGGGCCAGCACCGGACGCTGCAAGTCGGGCTCGACCCAATCCAGCATGTTCACGGTCTTGGTTTTCGAATCGTAATATCCGGCGACCTGCTCTTCCAGCAGTCCGACCAGGAAGGTTTGCAGATTGAAATCCTTGGGCAGCAGGCCGAATTTTTTCAGCACCAGCTCGGTGCGCTTCAGGCGCTGGACGTCTTTGTCCTCGTCCATGCTTTCTTGCAGGTAGGAAACCACCTCTTCGCGGCTGGTGAGACGGCGCTTGATTCCATGCTTGATGGGAAGCGACTGTCTTTGCTGGCGAAGTCGAGGATGGTGTCCACGTCGCGGAAGAGCTGCTCGGCCTGCTGGGGAGTGATTTTGGTTTCGGGCGGCCCGGGTTTGGGCGGTCGGATCAGCGGGCTGCGGCTCGGGCTTTGGGTCAGCTGTCGAGGAGCTTGATTGCGGCGAGAAGGCGACGTGGCTCTTGCGCGTAGTCGCACGCATCAGGACAGCAGACAGAGCAAGCAGCAGGCGAAAGCGGCAGGACGGCAGCGGAACATTCCTTAAACATACTGGGGATTGCGGCGCGTCCGAATGAACAGAGATCCAGCCGAAGTCAAAGCGTCGACAGGGTCCGACCCATGAGCCTTGAGGAGGCATGCATCGGGTGACCCCCGTCCGTGCGCCGTGCCCCTGGATTCGGGTTACAATACGCGCTTGAGGGTGAGTATGGTGAAGCGCGGATTGATGCTGGGAATGGTGGCGTTTGCGACGCTGGCGGTTTCGGCTCCGTGGGTGGTTTCGGCGGAGCAGGGGGTGGAAGAGACGCGAGTTCCAGCGTTTCACCCTGCGACCTCCGGCAGCCGGGCGAGGAACTGCCGCCGATTCTCGGCAAAGATCAGCTTTGGGGCGAGAACGACAGTTTCCGTTTCAGACCGCACGCTTACGAACTGGCGGCGAAGATCCAGACGGTCATCTATCAGCTGCCGTGTTACTGCTATTGCGACCGCATGGGGCACAAGAGCCTGCACAGTTGCTTTGAAGGCACGCACGGCGCGCAGTGCACGACCTGCATGAAAGAGTTGTACTACGCGTATCAGATGACCAAGCAGAACAAGACCGCGGCGCAGATTCGCAAAGGAATCATTGCCGGGGAGTGGCGGCAGGTTGATCTGCAATCGGCGGCGGAGATAAATTAAGCAGCTCTTGGCTCTTAGCTCTTAGCTCTTAGACAGACCTTAGTGAGAAATTGAATCATTGAATCATTTAGCGATTGAATCATTGAGGGGCCAATCCCCCAATGATTCAATGACTCAATGATTCAATAATTGAATGGCTCAATCAGGAAAACTTCTTCAGATGGCGAAACCTACTAATAAGCACGCTCTTGCCGGCGATCCGCTGATGACGCAACTGCTTGCAGGCCTACGAGGGCGGGTTGCGCGCCATGCAGGAGCACAAGTATGACAAGGCCAAGACGCAGTTGCTGAAAGTGGCTGCCGGGCACGAACCGCGAGCTGGCCGACCGCGCCAACGTCCACCTGAACGCGTGCAACCAGCAACTGGAGCGCACCGCGACCCAGTTCAAAACCTCGGAAGAGCATTACGACTACGCGGTTTCGCTGATCAATCTGGGAGATTACGTCGGCGCGCGCGAGCATCTCGACAAACTTTCGAAGCGGTGCCGAAGGCCGACTACGTCGCCTATGGGCTGGCGGCGCTCGATTGCCTGACCGGGCATGTGGAAGATTCCTGAAGAACCTGGCGCGGGCGATCGGAATGAATCCGGCGCTGCGCTTTCAGGCGCGCAATGATTCCGACTTTCAGAACCTTTCTGAAGACCCGCGCTTTACCGAGCTGCTTTATCCCGACCCCGGCGCCGACATGCCTCTGCCTCCCGAAGAAGGAGTCGGGGAGGAAATCGGCTAGATTCCACATGTCCCCTCCATTTGGTCCCAGCACATGGACGCGAGTTGCGAGTGCTGGCGATTGGGGGCGGCACGGGACTCTCCACCCTGCTGCGGGGGCTGAAGAAGTACGGCGCTCCGGCACCGGCATTCCGATGCCCTCGCCGCTCGACGATCGGCCCTCCGCATCACTCCGAACTGTGCGCGATGGTGACCGTCAGCGACGACGGCGGATCCAGCGGACGGCTGCGCAAAGAATTCAACATGCTTCCGCCGGGCGACGTGCGCAACTGCATTGTTGCGTTGTCGGAAGAGGAAGCGCATGCTGTCGAAACTGTTTCCAGCATCGTTTCGCCAAAGGCTCGGGGCTTCCAGGGCACAGCTTCGGCAATCTTTTTCTCGCCGCGCTCACCTCGCTCACCGGAGACTTCGGCGAGGCGGTGCGCCGGTCGTCGGAGATTCTGGCCACGCGCGGCCACATCTTCCCTTCCACGACCGCCAACGTTGAGCTGGAAGCGCTGATGCAGGACAAAACCCGCGTGCGCGGGGAAACCAAGATCACGGCCAGCAAGGGACGGATTGAAGAACTGTTTCTGGTGCCTCCGAATCCGGAGCCACTGCCGCAGACGCTCGAAGCCATCGCTCGCGCCGACGTCATCACCATTGGGCCGGGATCGCTTTTTACCAGCCTGATTCCGAACCTTCTGGTGCGGGGAATTCCGGAGGCAATTCGCGAATCTTCGGCGCTCAAGGTTTACATCTGCAATCTGATGACGCAGGCGAACGAAAGCCTGGGGCGAACCGCCGCCGACCACATTCGCGCGTTGAACGATCATGCCGGGGCACCAGATCTTCGACTACGCCCTGGTCAACCGCGCACAGCTTTCCAGCGATCTTGAAGGCAAAGTACGCTCTCGAAGGAGCATCGCAGATTGTGGTCGATCTTGACGCGATTGAGGCGATGGGAGTGTGTCCGGTGCTGGGCGATTATCTGTCGGAAGACAACGTCGCCCGCCACGCGACCGACCGGGTGGCAGACAGACCTGCTGGAGCTGGCAAAGCAGGCGCCGAGGAAAAAACGTCGGTGGCGTTGCCCGTCTAAGGATAAGGCATCGCCAGGGCACTGCGCGCGGGATCCCTCGCCCCGCTGGAGAAAGCGCGGGGCTTCGGGATGACGCCCGGTTAATTTTAAAAGACTAAGCCGATGCAGTTTGACAAATCCCTTATGTGTCCCTTCAAATCGAGTTTCAACCAATTTCAATCGAGCTGCTCGTCTGTCCCTACCTGGAGGTTCGATGTTGCGCGCTCTGAAATCCTTGGCTGTCATTCTGGTTCTTGCTGCCGCTGCGTTGGCGCAGGACCTGGCTACGTTTGAAAAGCAAGTCACGGTCAAGACTTTGCCGAACGGCCTGACCGCGATTGTGTGCCGGCGGCCGGACACGGCTCCGGTGTTTTCGTTCTACACCAACGTGGACGCAGGCTCGGTGCAGGACCCGATGGGCAAGACCGGGCTGGCGCACATGTTCGAGCACATGGCGTTCAAGGGCACGGACACGATCGGGACCACGAATTATCCCGCCGAGAAAGTCGCGCTGGCGAAGGTGGAGGATGACCTACGCCGCGTATCTCCACGAGCGCGATAAGCCGGTGGGACCGCGACGAGCAGAAGCTCAAGCAACTGGAGCAGGCCTGGAAGGATGCGATCAAGGATGCGCAGCAGTATGTGATCCCGAACGAATTTGGCGGAACTGGTCGAGCGCAACGGCGGCGAGGACATGAACGCTTCCACGGCGGTGGACGCCACCGAGTATCACTATTCGTTTCCGGTGAACCGGCTGGAGCTGTGGGCGTATCTGGAATCTTCGCGCTTCATCCATCCGGTGTTTCGCGAATTCTATAAAGAGCGCAACGTGGTCATCGAAGAGCGGCGCATGCGAACGGACAGCAGTCCGGTGGGCCGGTTGCTGGAACAGTTTCTGGGCGATGGCATTCTCGGCGCATCCGTATCATCGCCCGACGATTGGATATCATCAGCGACCTGAACAGCTTTTCTGCGACCGATGCCGAGCAGTTTTTCGATACCTACTACATTCCGTCGAACATGGTGGTGGCGGTGGTGGGCGATGTCGATCCGGCGCAGACCATGGCGATCATCGAAAAATACTTCGGCAGCATTCCCGCGCGGCGACAAGCCGGATCCGCGCGTAACTGCAGAACCGCCGCAGGATTCGGAGCGGCGGGTGGTTCTGCACGAGCAGTCGCAGCCCATGTATCTCGAGGGCTATCACCGGCCCAGCTACATGGATAAAGATGATGCGGTGTATGACGCGCTGGCCGACTTGCTTTCCGAGGGACGCACCTCGCGGCTGTACCGGGTGCTGGTGCGCGACAAGAAGATTGCGGCGGAGGCCGAGGGCGGCACGGGATTTCCGGGCGCCAAGTATCCGCACCTGTTCTGGTTCTTCGCTCTGCCCATGCCCGGGCACAAGCCGGATGAAATCGCCGACGCCATTCACGGCGAACTCGAGAAGCTGAAGACGGAAGACATCAGCGACGAGGAATTGAAGATGGTGAAGACCCGCGCCAAAGCCAATCTGATTCGCAGCCTGGACAGCAACGACGGGCTGGCCGAGAACCTGGCGGTTTATCAGACGTTTTACGGAGACTGGCGCGAGCTGTTCCACACCGTGGACCGGATTGAGAACGTGAGCAAGGCCGACATTCGCCGGATTGCGAACCAGGTCTTTGTGCCGACCAACCGCACGGTGGGCATCATCGAAAATGCGGCGGCGGCGAACGGAGGTGCGCAATGAGATAAAAGCTCAGCCTGCTTGCTCGCCCTCGTGATTGCGCTGGCTGCGATGGTCAACGCGCAAGAAAGAAAACTGCCCATCGCGCCGATCGAGCCTCTGCCGGCGTTTCATCCGCAGGAACCGAAGCGGATTCAATTGCCGAATGGCATGGTGATTTTTCTTCAGGAAGACCACGAACTGCCGATCATCGACGGATTCGCCCGCATTCGTGGAGGATCGCGCTCCGAGCCGGCGGCGAAGACAGGACTGGTTGCGCTCTACGGAGAAGTCTGGCGCACCGGCGGGACCAAGACCCAGACCGGCGACCAACTGGATGACTACCTGGAAATCCGCGCGGCGAAAGTCGAGACCAGCGCCAACGCCGACTCGACCATCATTTCGCTTTCGTGCCTGAAAGAAGATTTCGACGACACCTTCAAGATCTTTGTCGATCTTGCTGCTTGCAGCCGGAATTCCGCGAAGACAAACTTGATCTGGCCAAGCGGGAGATGTTTGACGCGCATCTCGCGCCGCAACGACGAAACCGACGAGATTTCCAGGCCGCGAAGCCCTCAAACTGGCTTACGGCGCGACCAATCCCTACGCCCGCGTTCCGGAGTACGCAACCGTGGCCGCCGTCACCCGCCAGGACCTGGTGGATTGGCACAGCACCTACGCTCATCCCAATAACATGATTCTGGGGATTGTCGGCGATTTCGATTCCGCGAAAATGGAAGCCACGCTGCGCAAGGCGTTCGGCGACTGGACCAACGGGCACTGCGGCCAAGATGCCGGAAATGAAGTTTGAGTCCGCCAAGCCCGGCTACTATCAGATCAAGAAAGACGATGTGAACCAGAGTTCCATCCACATGGTTGGGCTGGGGACCACTGCGCAACAATCCCGACTACTACGCGATTGAAGTTTTCAACGAAGCCTTTGGCGGCGGATTTTCGTCACGTCTGTTCAAGAGCATCCGCACCGAAAAAGGGCTGGCCTACGGAGTTGGCGGCGGCATTGGGACGCGCTTCGATCATCCCGGCGTGTTGCAGCTGGAGATGAGCACGAAGAGCGCGAGCACGGTCGAATCCATCAATGCGCTTTATGCGGAAATTGACAAGCTGAAGACCAACCCGATCACCGACGCCGAAATTGCGCGCTCCAAGGATTCGATTCTGAACGCGTTTGTCTTCAACTTCGACACGCCGGACAAAGTCCTGCACGAGCGCATGGCGTACGAGTACTACGGATATCCGGCCGACTTTCTGGAACGCTATCGCGCCGGAGTTGAAAAAGTGACGGCCGCAGATGTGGCACGAGTGGTGGCGAAGTATCTGCACAAAGATCAGCTAGCGGTGCTGGTGGTGGGCAACGTCGCCGAGTTCGACAAACCGCTGTCCTCGCTGGGCACGGTAGACGGATGTGGACATCGCGATTCCTCCGCCGCCGGGAGAGAAGCACCGCCGCGAAAGATGAGAAGAAGTGCAGACGCTGCGCCGCCGGCGAGCAAGGGATCGAATCCCGAAGGCAAGGCGCTGGCCGCAAAAGTTGCGCAGGCGTTGGGAGGCGAGGCCAAGCTGCAGAGCGTGAAGTCGCTGAAGATCGGCTTTGCGCTGACGCAGGGGACCGGCGGGATGCCGCTCCATTCAGATCGAGACCACCACGGTTTATCCCGACCGCATGAGGGTTGACCTGCAAACCCCGCAGGGGCAGTTTTCAATGATCACGACGCCCGGATGCGGCGTTCGGCGTTGCCGGAGGCGGAGTGCAGGATTTCCCGGAGTCGCGCAAGAGCGAAAGTCTGGCGCAGATCCATCGCGATCCTGTTTACATTGCGCAACACGTGAACGATCCCGCATTCTCATTCACCGCGGCCGGGACCGACAAGACCGGCGGCGTGGAGACGGTGATCGTGGATGTTTCCGGGCCGGGAGTGACGATGCGGTGGTTCGTCGATCCGCAAACGGGCAAGATCGTGCGCGAAACCTACAAGGCGGTCGGCCAGTCCGGGCCGTTCGACGGAGAGACGGCGTTTTCGGACTGGAAGGACGTGGACGGCCTGAATCTGCCGTTTCATCGCGCCAACAAGCAGAACGGGCAGGATTCGAGCTCGGTGGAGTTCACCAGTTTTCAGATTCAACCCGCGGGTGGATATGAAGATTTTCGAGAAGCCGGCGGCCCGGCGCAATAGGTGAGTTTAGGTCCTTTGCGTCCTCGGCGGCCTGTTCTTGGCGAGCCTGGCGGTTAAAATCTTTTGCTTCTGTTTTCGAGAAAACTGAAAAGACGTTAACCGCTAAGATCGCAAAGAACTTCCGCCAAGTTCGCCGAGAAAACCAAATTGGGGCACAACCGGCCTCCACGGATAATCTTGGCCAACTTGGATTGGCAACCGCGCTTGCTTCTCCCCCCTTTTCGGGAACTTCCCTGCTAACCCCTGCGTATCTCTATCGTCTGAATCCCCCGGAGGTGACGTGTGCGCCATCTTGCCCTGATTGCTCTGCTTGCTCTGTTTTCCATCGCAGCCCGCGCTGACGAATGGAGCCACTGCTACCCGGTCACCGGTAAACCCGAAGTGGCGGTCAACGCCAACGACGGCGACATCGAGGTGCATGGTCGGATCCAGCCAGCAGGTGGACGTGCGCGTCATCACGCAGCGGCTGGAACGATTCCAGGACGAGGTGCAGAGTCACGGGAAACGCAGTCCGGCAATCACGTCGAAATCAAGCTGCACAAGACTTCGCATGTGTGCTTTGGGGTTGTGCATCCAGAGCATGCGGGTCGAAGTCCGAGTGCCGCGCGATTCGGACCTGGAGGTTCACACCGACGACGGCAATGTCCGGGCCGACAGCGTAAAGGGGCAACCTGCAATTTGAGACCGGCGACGGCAATGTCGACGCTCCGCGACGTGGAAGGTTCGGTGCACGCCGATACCGGCGACGGCAACGTTGACGTGAATGGCCGGTTCACGCGCTGAACCTGCACACCGGCGACGGAAACATTGACGCCGAGGTGAACGCGACGTCCGCGCCGCAGCCGCGGATGGTTGCTGCGCAGCGGAGACGGCAACGTCCGCTTGAAGCTGCCGGGCAATTTCGGCGCCGAGTCTTGACGCTCAAGTCGGGCGATGGAGAAGTTCACTTTGGCTTCCCAATCGCCACGCCTCGGGACGTTGGACAAGGAAAATTCCATGCGCGGCAAGATTAACGGCGGCGGCGCCTTTCCATCGAGGTGCGCACCGGGGACGGCGACATTAGCGTCGAGAAGATCTGTAGTCTTTCTGCCGAATCGCTCAGTGCTGCGATTCGTCCAGCAATTCTTTTAAATACTGCTGCCAGACGGCCGCCCAGGTGTGGGTGCCGTGGCCGTGCGTCTGCTCGGACGCTGGGCAGCAGGACGAACTTGCCGTTCTTCACTTTCTTGATCTCGCGCTCGGCGATGCCCAGTTCCGGTGGATTGATGAAATCGTCGCCGGAATTGATGAACATCACCGGCGCTTTGATGGTGTCGAGTTTTGACGACGGATCGTAATCTCGCGAGGAGCTGACGGCGTAGAGAATGTCGTTGGCGTCCAGGCCGTCCAGTTCTCGTTTCGTGGTTTCCTCAAGATACTGGTCGGCAGAGTCGCGGGTGGGGTGATCTTCCTGCAGGTGCAGCGGCGCGCTGCCGGCGATCAGCAGAACATCGGCTGGCGATTTGCAATCCGGCGCGCGGCTCGGTGGTGTAGTCGCCGTTGTGCCAGTCCGGGTCCTGGCGAATGCCGTCGATGATCATCTTGCGCCACATGCGGTTGCGGCCGGCAATTGCGACCGGGTTGCAGGCCAGCGGCATGAGCGCGTCCATCATGTCGGGATAGGTCTCGCCCCACATCCAGGAATGCATGCAGCCCATGGACGTGCCCATGACGAGGCGCAGGTGGTCCACGCCCAGGCCTTTCTCGACCAGCTCGTGCTGCAAGCGCGACCATGTCGGCGTATTCGTATTGCGGAAAGCGGGCGTGGAGGCCGTCGCTGGGCTTGCTGGATTTTCCGTGGCCGATGTTGTCGGGCAGGATGATGAAGTACTTGGTCGCGTCGAGCAGTTGGCCGGGACCGAAGAGCACGCCGGCGAATATCGGCCGCAGAAGTCCCGATCCGCTGCCGCCGGTGCCGTGAAGGACGAGGACGGCGTTGGTGGTGTGTCCGCTGGCGTCTTTGATCGGCTTGCCGAGCGTGGTGTAGTGGATGCGGACTTCGGGGAGGGTCTCGCCGGATTGGAAATGGAAGTTGTGGATGACGAAATCGCCTTCCTGGGGCGTGGGCCAGGTAGGCGCTTGCGCGCCGGACTGCCGGGTCACGAGTTGGACGGTCGTGAAAATGATGGCTAGAAAGAGTGCTGCGTTCCGCATGTGTCGATTCATTGCTCCTCCCGAGAGACAACAATACTAACCCGGTGGTGGGTAGTGTGCTAACTTGATCGCGTCAAAGCTTCGCGTCCTTGGCGGACTTTCTCTGCGTTCTTTGCGGTTAAAGTCTTTTTTGCCTGGCGCCAAGAAAGGTCAAAAGCCTGTAACCGCAAAGATCGCTGAGAAAGGCCGCAGAGGTCGCCAAGAAATCGAATCAGGACAATACTTCGAGCGAGGCACTTTCTTCCGCCATACTCGGGCGAGAAATGGGTACCAAGATTGGGAATGAGGGATTCTTTCGGAGTTATGTTCTCCGCGAGAATGTGGGCCACAGCCCGCCGTCCAAGGCGTTTCTCTGGGCTAGCCGTGTTCGACGCGTGCCTTTATATCCGCGTACGCCGCATCGATGAGACTGCTTAGCGCTGCGGCGTTCGTGGCCGTTCCCGGTCTCAACTTCACATGGCGCATGAACTTGCCGGTGCCTTGCAACAAGCGGGCCGGATCCGGCAGCGCTGCGCCCTGAAAGAATCCCACGTTTACGTGCGACGTGAATACATTGACGTAGGCGAAGGGCGCATCTCCCAGACATGCGGTCGGACAGCCATCATGCATAAGCTCCCGGACTTCGTCTCCGCATTTTCGCATCACCTCAAACCACTGATGCGCGATGGACTCCCAATTCACCTGCATGCTCTTTCATCCACGCATCGATGGCGGGATCGCGCTCGACAGCGCCGTTCAATCGAAACAATTCCGTTCTCATCGTCATTGGTTATCGTTATCGCGTTTTGAGGGCGACCGGCTGGTTCCAGGGTGCCACACTTTCCTCATACTCCATGGGATCGCCGAAACCTTCGGTTTGGACGCCGAGCTGGCGTAGAGCGTCCAAGGCCATCAATCGGCGATGCGCGTTGAAGGTCATGATATGGGCGAAGACGCCGCCGAAGGTGAAGGTCTCAGCCGGTTCGCACAGAGCATCGACGAACGTATCATCCCAGGCGGAGCGGTTTCGGACGTCACTGAAAATACGGTGCAGTCCAGCATCCGTCTTTTCGAGCCTTTGCAGCATCGCTTGCGGGGAGCGCTGCGATTGGGGAGGGTTCATATCCACATCGGTTCCGGACAGCGCGGCGGTCCAGACTTCTTTTGTGAAGATAATGTTTTCTAACAGCTGCCTTAGAGTCTTATTCGACTCCCGCCAGGGCAGCATCTCTACGACCGTGGGCAGCGGCCGGTCCAATTGTTCCTCCGTCAAAGCACCCGCGTATTCCAGCAACCGCCGCGTGTGCCAGGAATCGTTGCCGGCAAAACGATCGAATAAATCCATGTCTGCTCCTCCTATTGTTAATGAACCAGCTTTTGAAGAACTCGGTGCAAGGAAGTGAATTTTGTTGGACGCCGGCAAATGAAAATGCGGATCACGCATGCGGCGGTAGCGGCTGGGAGAAATTCGAAAAGCCTTTCTAAAAGCACGAGTGAACGCCTCCAAGGAACCGTAGTTGGCGTCCAGGGCGACGTCCGTGACGGAAATTCCGGTACTGGCCAATTGATAGGCTGCTCTTTCGAGCAATAACCGCCGTCGCATGGCTGCAGGAGTTTCTTCGATCACGCTTCGGAACAACCGGTGGAACTGGGTGCGGCTTTGATAGGCCTGGCGCGCCAGATCTTGCGTTTTCGCCGGAGTGTCCAGGGAGCTCGCGACAATTGCAGAGAGGCGGTCTGCCGTGTCCTGACCATTCGTATTATTCATGCGCCCGGTTCCTCATCTTGAACAAATCGTCTTGAACGAATGATAGACAAGAGATGACGCCTCTGCCTGATCGTACGTACCAATCTTCTACCTCAAAAGCCGGACCAAGGCGAATGAGCACATGGATATCGACACCGCGGTTGCGCTCCACAACTTGCCTGCGCTACAATAGCGAACAAAAGGCGAATACGCTATGTCTTCCCTTCCCTTGCTCCCCGATTCCGGACCGCGACTGGTCGGCATTGCGCGGCTGGCGGCGCATGGGGAAAGTGTGCGGCAGGGGCATGAGGTGGAATATTTCACGCTGCCGGTGCGGTCGCTGCTGAACCGGTGCAGCGGATCGCGCATGCCGTTTACCTGGACGATCAATCCTTATCGCGGGTGCGAGTTTGCCTGCAAATATTGCTATGCGCGCTACACCCACGAGTTCATGGAGATGCGCGACGGGGTGGAGTTCGAGCAGAAGATTTATGCCAAGCAGCATGCCGCCGAGTTGCTGCGTCAGGAAATGCGGCGGGTGAAGCCGGGCGAGGAGATTGCCATTGGGACGGCGACCGATCCGTATCAGCCGATTGAGCGCAAGCTGGAGATTACGCGGGCGATTTTGCAGGAGTTGGCGCGGCACTCGGGGCTGGAGCTGGGGATTGTGACCAAGTCGGCGCTGGTGGCGCGCGACATTGATCGTGCTACAGGAGATTTCGCGGAGGAGTCACGTGACGGTGAATCTGACGGTGACGACCACCGACGCGGAGCTGGCGAGATTGCTGGAGCCGCGGGCGCCGCGTCCTGATCTGCGGCTGGAGGCGTTGAAGAAGCTGCGGGAGGCGGGGATTCGCGCGGGAGTGATTTGCGCGCCGGTGCTGCCGGGGATTACGGATTCTCCGAAGCAGTTGGAGGCGGTGGTGCGGGCGGCGGCGGAGGCGAAGGCTTCCTATATCTATGCGAATCCGCTGTTTCTGAAGCCGTGTTCGGCGGCGGTGTTTTTGCCGTTCGTGAAGGAACATTTTCCGCAGCTGGTGGCGGATTATGATCGGCGGTTTAAGGATCGGGCGTTCTTGCCGGCGGCTTACCGGAAACGGATCTCGGAGCTGATGGGGAAGCTGCGGGGGAAGTATGGGCTTGACCGCGCGAGCCGGTGGCAGTGGCGGGACAAGGTTGCTGCTGAAGGATGAGCAGATGAAGTTGTTCTGAGCTGCAAGTCGCGTGGTGATTCCGGCAGCGATGCTGCGAGGAACCTGCTTTTCGCATGCAGTCCCGCACTGCGCAAACGCAGGTTCCTCGCAGCTTCGCTGCTCGGAATGACATCGCGCTGGTCGGGATAGGAGGCGCGAGACTATTCCTTCAGCTTCAGCCTGGACTTGTTCTCTTCCAGAAACTCTTTGAGTTTGTCGGCGGTATCGAGCAGGCGGTTCCACTGTTCGTAGTAAAGAGTGACCGGGAAGCGGCCGAGGCCGTACACGCTGACTCCGCCTTTTTCGCCGACTTTGAATTCCAGGCTGCCGGTGCGGCGGCCGCCTTGCTGTTTTTCAAGATTTTCAAGACGCGCTTTTAATTCTTCGTAAGTTGGCTCTGCCATGATTGCTCCTTGGATTGTCGGTTCATGCTTCATCTTAATCCAACTTCTCACTTCTGCATTCCGCGTGCTACCTTTTTTGATATGAACCCCTACGCTTCCCAACTTGGAACTCAGGACCCCATTCGTGCTTTCGGCAACTGCGCCGCGGCTGCAGGAACTTGCGCAATCGCTCGGCGACTGCGCGGATTGAACAGCCGATCGCTCCCGGCAAGTGGAGTCCGCGGCAGATTTTTATTCATCTGGCGGATTGCGAACTGGCTTTTGGATTTCGCTATCGGCAGACGCTGGCGGAGGACAATCACACCGTCCAGCCTTTTGATCAGGACAAATGGGCTGGGGCTTACGCGGCCTACGATGCCGCGCCAGGCGCTGGAGACGTTTACCGCGCTGCGGCGCTGGAATCTGGCGCTGATTTCGAAACTCACTCCGGAGCAGATGTCGAAGGGCGTGATGCATCCGGAGCGCGGGCAGGAAACGTTTTTGGGGCTGATCGAGATTAGCGCCGGGCACGATGTGAATCATTTGCGGCAGTTGGAGAAGGTGGCTGGGTAAAAGCGGCTCTTGGCTCTTGGCTGTCATGGTGCGGGTCTCGGACCTTGCCTTTCGAGAATCGTTCTTCGCGAAGAGCCAAGAACCTAGCAGCCAAGAGCCGCTGTCTAGTATCCTGTGCAGAACTGAAAGTGCATGGGATCGCGGACTCTTCCCTGCCAGTCGCCTCCCCATTCGAATCCGGCATCGCGGAAAATTCTCGACTACGCCGGGATCCATGTTTCCCGCCGTGCCCTGAGCGTTGGTCTCCGGATTCAGATCAATTGCGATTCCCCAGGAGTGCGCTGAGAGTTTGGTTCCGGTGCGTTGCGGACGGAACGAGAAGCATCCGCCGAAGCTGGTGATTTTTTCCTGCAGGCCTGCGCTTTGGAGGCGCTCGAACACATCCGTGAAAATGTCCAGCCATGAGTTTGTGGCAGGTCATCTGGGTGACGATTCGCGATTTGTCCCAGGAGAGCGGCAGCGGGAACGGCAGAGCGATGAGCGTCAGGAAATCGGTTTGCCAGCGCGGGTCGAGTGAGTGGTCGGGGAGAATATATTTGAAGATGTCGCCGAAGGTTGAGCGGATCTGGTCGAGGCCGTGCGGGCACGCCAGAGGCGCGGTGGGAGCGGGCGAATTTGTGGGCGAATTTGTAGACAAGGGTTCCTCCGTTATAATCGAGCGTTTTCAGTTAGGGAGACGGTTTGGCCTATAACGACTTACGCGAATGGATTGCGGCGCTCGAACGCGCCGGCGAATTGAAGCGGATCAAGACTGAAGTGGATCCGATTCTGGAGATTGCTGAGATTACCGACCGGGTTTCGAAGGGCACGCAGACAGCGAGGGCAACACGCCGGCGGGCCGGCGCTGCTGTTTGAGAATCCCAAGGGGCACGACATTCCGGTGCTCATCAATCAGTTTGGCTCCGAGCGGCGGATGCGCATGGCGCTGGAAGTGGATTCGCTGGATGAAGTGGCCGACCGCATTCGGCAGTTCATGGATGTGAAGTCGCCGCAGGGCTTTCTCGACAAAGTGAAAATGCTGCCCATGCTGGCGGAGATGGGGAAGTTCTTTCCTAAGACGGTTTCGAGCGGGCCGTGCAAGGAAAATATTCGCAAAGACAATTTCTCGCTGAATCATCTGCCGATTTTGAAATGCTGGCCGCAGGATGCGGGACGGTTCATCACGCTGCCGTGCGTGGTGACGCGCGATCCCAAGACCGGCAAGCGCAACGTCGGGATGTATCGCATGCAGGTGTTCGACGAGCGGACCACCGGGATGCACTGGCAGCGGCAGAAAGTTGGGGCCGAGCATTATCGGGAGATGCTGCGCGCGCATGCACAGGCGAGAACGCCCGCGCTCGCCAAAATCAGGCTAGCGTGGGCCGACCTCTCCGAGTTCAGCTGTGGACATCATGGCGCGGACCTCCGGCGGATCAGTCTTATCCGATGGCGAGCAGCCCTCGGGCAAAATGGAAGTCGCCGTCGCGCTTGGAACCGATCCTGCGATCACGTTTTCCGCCATCGTTCCGGCGCCGCCGGATGTCGAAGAATATTTGATTGCCGGATTTCTGCGGCAGAAGCCGGTCGAGCTGGTGAAGTGCGAGACCGTGGACCTGGAAGTTCCCGCGGCTTCGGAGATCGTGCTCGAAGGCTACGTGAATCTTGACGAGCTTCGCACCGAAGGGCCGTTCGGCGACCACACCGGGTTTTATTCGCTCGAAGATCTGTATCCGGTGTTTCATCTGACCTGCGTGACGCACCGCAACAATCCGATCTATGCGACGACGATTGTGGGCAAGCCGCCGCAGGAAGACGCCTACATGGGCAAGGCGGTCGAGCGCATTTTCCTGCCGCTGATGCGGCTGACGATTCCGGAACTGGTGGACATCAATCTTCCGATCGAGGGCGTGTTTCACAATCTGATGATTGTTTCGATCCGCAAGTCTTATCCCGGTCAGGCGCGCAAGGTGATGAACGCCATCTGGTCGCTGGGGCAGGCGATGTTCACCAAGTGCATCATCGTCGTGGACGAAGACGTCGACGTGCAGGACATCGGCGACGTGACTCTGAAGGCGCTCAACAATATCGATCCCGAGCGCGATATTCAGTTCACGCTGGGGCCGGTGGATTCGCTCGACCATGCGTCGCGGCTGCCGAATTTCGGGTCGAAGATGGGCATTGATGCGACGCGCAAGTGGACGAGCGAAGGATTTACGCGGCCATGGCCGAATGAGATTGTGATGGACGCTAAGACCAAGGCGCGGTGGATGGGAAGTGGAAGGCGCTGGCGAAGGAGCTGGGGGTTGAGTGAGCGACTGTCGCCGCATCCAATCTACCTATTCTTCAGCTTAGCATTTCGACCAGGCTGGTTGTGCCATGGTTCGCCGGGAATATTTTCTGGAATGGAATGAAGAGTTTGCGCGAAACGGGCTCAGCCGGGGGGCTTGACAAGAAATTTCCACAGATTGGCTTTCGTAGCTGGCCGATGCGGCTTTGCTGACCAGATTTTGACATTCTCGCTTTCTCCTCGTCGCCCGGTTCAGTACATTCCTGATATGTTTGAGTGTGTGGTGGGCGGACGAGGGCGTCCGCCCCTACACGAGCTTGGGCGCTGCTAGCGGTGGCTCCGGGCATGCTTTGTGGAGCTGCCTTGGCAGGCGAGGGCGCCCGCCCCACACAATTCGCAACACATAGGACAGCATTATGAAACGACGCTGCGTGATTACCGGGATGGGAGTGGTGAGTCCGAATGGGGTGGGGACGCCGGCGTTTGCCGACGCCATTCTGCGAGGGGCGCAGCGGGATACGGCGCATCACGCGGTTTGATCCCTCGGAGATCAAGGTCCAGATTGCCGGCGAGGTGAGCGGGTTCGACGAACTGGCCTGGGTCGAGAAGAAAGAACGCAAGCATGTCTCGCGAGTGCTGCCGTTTGCGCTGTGCGCTTCGAGCGAGGCCTTGCAGTCGGCGGGCATTGGATGCCGCTTCCCTGCCGCTCGAGGAACGGCGGAGATTTGGCGTCATCATCGGATCGGGTGGCGGATCGTCGGAGTTCACCGAGGAACAGTACCGGCTGTTCTTTCATCAGCAATACAGCAAGATGAGTTTGTTCTGCGTGCCGACCGGAGTGATGGGATCGCTCTCCAGCGAATTGAGTGTGCGCTTCGCGTCTGCGCGGCGCGAGTCACGTGATCACCACCGGATGCACATCTTCGACGGACGCCATGGCCTACGCGATGCGGCAGATTGAGTCGGGGCGGCTGGATTGGGTGCTGACCGGCGGCGCGGATGCTCCGATTTCGTTGGGGACGGTCAAGGGGTTCATCCTGCTGGGAATTGTGACCGAGAAATGGAACCAGACGCCGGAGAAAGGTTCCCGGCCGTTCTCCAAAGACCGCGACGGGTTTGTGGTCGCCGAGGGCGCGTGGATGTTTGTGCTCGAGGAATACGAACACGCCAAGGCGCGCGGGGCAACGATTCTCGCCGAGGTCTGCGGATACGGATCAACCTGCGAGGCCTATCACCGGGTGCGGCTGAAGGAATGCGGCGAGGAGCCGGCGCGGGCGATTGGGCTGGCCATGCAAGCAGGCGGGGATCGGGCCGGGCGACGTTGACTACGTGAACCTGCACGGGACTTCGACCCAACTCAACGACCGGATCGAGACCCGGGCGCTGAAGCTGGCGCTGGGCGAGGAGCGGGCGCGGCAGGTACCAATGTCTGCACTGAAGTCACAGATTGGGCATCCGCAGGGAGCGTGCGGGGCGGCGGGGGTTGCGGCGACGATCGTGGCCATGCAGCGCGAGCAATTGCCGCCGACGCTGAACTTGAACTCGGAAACCGCCGATCCGGAGTGCGACCTGGATTACGTTCCGGCAGCGGGTAGAAAGAAGACGGTCGAGCACGCCGTGTGCAACTGCATCGCGTTTGGATCCAAGAACTCGGCGCTGGTGCTGAGAAATGGCAGCGCGCAGGGAGTAACTCCCTTTGTTCTTGCTGAGAACTGGACTTCGACAGGAACTGTCACCTTCCTTGACACAATTTGGCAAGTGCCGTCCTGCCGGAGAAACCGAGACGGAATCGGCTTCTAGAGCAATCAGCGTAAGAGGTACCCTTCCGTCCCGAATTAGAATTCGGGCATGTCCGTTCGTGGACCGGAATGAGGCTCCCGCCGTCGAATCTAGCCTGGCTTGGCCGATGCAAGATCGCGGCGGGAACCGGCGTTCTTCGACGTAGGGGATCATGCTGGGGTTTGGGGCTACCTGCCAGAAAGTGTCATCGAGTGACAAAAGGTGCCAGTGGAAGCCGCTTCTGGGCGTAGCAGGCGGGCAAGTCATCTCTCGCAAGTGATTGGAAACAGAGGCAACACGCACTCTCGGTAAGTTCCTTTAGTAACTAGCGAGGATGGCGAGCCAAGTGCCATGATCTTGGCGTAGGTCGCTGAGACCGAATGATTCGAAGAAGCAGAAATCAAAACCAAGAAGAGGGTAAACAACAACAATGCGTAAACAGAAGGGTTTCTCACTTATCGAGTTGCTGATCGTGGTGGCGATCATCCTGATCATCGCCGCGATTGCCATCCCGAACCTGCTGCGCGCCAAGATCAGCGCCAATGAATCTTCGGCCGTCGGCTCCGTACGTAACCTGATCACCGCTGAAATTTCTTACTCCACCACGTTCCCGCAAGCTGGGCTATGCGGCCACATGCTGGTGAACCTGGGACCTGGCGCCGGTAACCAGACCTGCCCTGCGGCCGGTCCGGCTGTGGCCAACGCTTGCTTGATTGATGCCGTGCTTGCCGGCGGTACCAAGAGCGGCTACGGCTTTGCTGTCGATCGGACAGGTTCCGGTGAACTGGCGTCAACACCTCGTTCACCGCGGCTGCGGTTCCGGTCACCTACAACCAGACGGGTACGCGCGAATTCTGCGCTTTCGAAGATGGCGTTCTGCGCCAGAATCCTCCGGCGGTTGGTAACACCGGCGGCGCGGCTGCGGCTGTGGTCGCTGGTCGGCGGCGGCGGCGCGGCGGTCTGCACCGTGGCTCCCTGGGTCGTGCTGCAATAGTTAAGTTAGGCAATTACCTGGGGGAGGGTAAGAGCCGGGAGCACCAGATGGAAACATCTGGTGCTCCTTTTTCATTAGTCGGCAATTCGGCAGGGCGATCGAAAGTTTGAATCGGCAGTGTAGTGGCAGGCGGATTGCAACGTAAATAGCGGGGAAAGAGGAACCATCAAGATGCGACGTCAAAAGGGATTTTCACTCATCGAATTGCTGATTGTGGTGGCGATCATCCTGGTGATCGCCGCGATCGCGATTCCCAACCTGTTGCGCGCCAAGATCGCGGCCAATGAATCCTCGGCGGTAAGCTCCATACGCAATATTTACACTGCGGAAGTCTCCTTCCAAACCAGCTTCCCGCAAAGCGGCTATGCGGCAAATCTTTTGTCCCTTGGCCCCGGTGCCGGCAACACGACCTGTCCCGCGGCGGGGCCGTCGATAGCCAACGGCTGCTTGATTGACGCAGTGCTTGCCAATGGCTCCAAAGACGGCTACGGTTTCGAATCACTCGGCCAGAATCCCGTGAACGGGGCGTTCGCGGCGTTTACGGCGGTAGCGGTCCCAATTTCCTACAATGCCACCGGAACCCGAGACTTTTGCACTTTTGAAGACAACATCATGCGGCAAAATCCGCCCAACATCGCCAACACCGGAGGCGCTCCTGCAGCCGCTGCACTGGCCGCCGGCGGTGGGTCGGTGGTCTGCACGGTCGCTCCCTGGAGTGCGCTGTAATCCTGGCCGCTTAGACTGCGCGGCCTCTGCAATCTTTCCTCGTCACGATCCGATATAGTTTCAAACCATGTTGATTTTGATGGCGGGACTTCCCGGCTCCGGCAAGAGCGCGCTCAGCCGGGCGCTGGCGGCTGAAGCTTGGCGGCACCGTGCTCGACAAGGACGAAGTCCGCGCGGCGCTGTTCTCACCTGCCGACATCGAATACTCCGCCGAGCAGGACGACTTCTGCATGGGGATCATGCTGAAGGTCGCGGGGTATCTTTTTCGGAAGGATCCTTCGCGACGAGTTTTTCTTGATGGCAGGACGTTTCTCTCGCAGTTATCAGTTGGCGCGGGCCACAGGGTTTGCCGAAGCGCTGGGCCAGCCGTGGCGAATTCTGGAATGCGTATGCAGCGAAGAGACGGCGCGAGGGCGGCTGGCGCGATCCGGCGCATATCATCTGGCGGCGAATCGGGATTTTGATTTGTATCTGCAGGTCAAGGCCAGGTTCGAGGAAATCACGTTGCCCAAGACGGTGATTGATACGGACGAGCCGATTGAGACTTGCGTTCAACGCGCGAAAGGGCGCTGGGTCTCTGAATTCTGACTTTGGCCCGTCCCTGGACAGATCAAGAGCCTTTAACCGCAAAGGGCGCGGAGAAATGTCGCTAAGATCGCGAAGAAGATCGGTCGAATCACCGCCTGCCATCCTCGGACCTGCGGAGAAAGTCTTGCTGTCGTACAATGCTCTTTCTGCTTTCATTCATTTCCATTCAGGAGCAACCTTATGCGCAAGTGCTTGATCGCTTCATTTTGCTGTGTTCGCTTCCACTGCTGTCGCAAACGGCGCCCACGCCTGCTGCCAAACCACCGATGAAGAAGCCTATGACTGCGGCCCCGGCGCAGCCGGTGGCAATCATTGACACGACTGCCGGCAACCTGACTTGTACGTTATTTCCGGACAAGGCGCCGATCGGCGTGGCCAACTTCATTGGCCTGGCGACCGGGACCAAGGACTGGACCAATCCGGCGACCGGGCGGAAGATGCACGGGGTGCCGCTTTACAACGGAACGATTTTTCATCGCGTGATTCCGGAATTCATGATTCAAGGCGGAGATCCGCTCGGCAACGGGCAGGGCGATCCCGGCTACTCGTTCAAGAATGAGACTCCGCCGGGCCTGGCCTTTGACCAGCCGGGACGGCTGGCTTATGCCAACGCTGGGCCGGACACCAACGGCTCGCAGTTTTTTGTCACCGAAGTTGCGGTCCCGCGCCTGACCGGCGGCTACACGATTTTCGGCCAGTGCGATGCCGCTAGCGTGGAGCTGGTCAAGAAGATCGCGCGCATGCCGAGAAATGCGAATGACCGGCCGGACAATCCGCCGAAGATCGTTAAGATTACGATTCTGCACGCGGGCGGGACGGTTCATCACTGCGCCGGTGCACAAGCCGGTGGCGAAGCCGGCGACGCCTCCGGCGACAAAACCGCAGTAAACGTCGACAGGGCACGGATTTTCGCGGATTGTCACGCGAGAGTAAGGCACGTGCTTAAAGGCTTCGCTCCTGATACAGCTGGCATCGCTTTCGATCAATGCGATTTAAGAAAGGATTCATTTATGGCACGTCAACCTGGCACTTATGCGGTGTTTACGACTTCCGAAGGCACGATCGTGTGCCGCCTGTTTGAAAAAGACGCGCCCAAGACGGTCGCGAACTTTACCGAGCTTGCCGAGGGCAAGCGCGAGTGGGTGCATCCGAGCACGCGCAAGAAAAGCTCAGACCAGCTTTACGACGGGACGATTTTTCATCGCGTGATTCCGAATTTCATGATTCAGGGCGGAGACCCGCAGGGCACCGGCATGGGCGGACCGGGATATCAGTTTGAAGACGAAACGCGCGGCTCACCGCACAATTTCGACAAGCCGGGAAAGCTGGCGATGGCCAATGCCGGGCCCAACACCAACGGTTCGCAGTTTTTTATCACCGTCGCGCCGACGCAGTGGCTGACCGGGAAACACACGATCTTCGGCGAAGTGGTCGAGGGTTATGAGATCGCGGAGAAGATCGTGAATGTTCCGAAGGGGCGGCAGGACCGGCCGGTGAAGGATGTGGTGGTGAAGAGCGTGGTGATTGAGCGGGTGTAAGTCTCAGCAGAGAGTTTAGTTAGATCTATCAGCTTAGAGGCGGCTGGCGATCCAGTCGCCTACTTCTTTTGTACCCAAGTTCCCACCTATGTCTGACGTTGTCTTCTTTTGACGAACCGATTCCAGAACCGCGGCTTCGATTTTCGTGCTCGCGTCAGAAAATCCGAGATGATCGAGCATCATGGCGGCGGTGAGGATTGCGCCGAGGGGATTGGCAACGTTCTTTCCCTGCCAACGGCGGAGCGGATCCATGCACTGGCTCGAACATCGACGTCTGGCCGGGATGGATGTTGCCGCTGGCGGCCATGCCGAGGCCGCCTTGCAGGCCGGCGGCGAGGTCGGTGACGATGTCGCCGAACATATTGTTGGTGACGATGACGTCGAAGGGGCGCGGGTCGCGGACGAGGGCGGCGCAGAGGGCGTCCACGTACATGTGCTCGGGCTTGATCTGGGGATATTCGGCGGCGATGGCTTTGAAGGTGCGTTGCCAGAGGCCGCCGGCGTAGGTCATGGCGTTGGATTTGTCGCACATGAGGACGCGGGTGCGCGGTGTGCCGTCGGCTTTGGTGTGGTGCAGGCAGTATTCGAAGGCGTAGCGGATGACGCGGCGCACGCCTTTGGCGGTGTTGATGTCCTCCTGGATGGCAACTTCGGCGTCAGTTCCCTGCCCGGTGATGCTGCCCTTATCGACGTAAACGCCTTCGGTGTTTTCGCGGATGACTACGAAGTCGAGATCTTTCGGCTCGATTCCTTTTAGCGGGCAAAGCGAGGCATCGAGCAGGCGGACGGGGCGGACGTTGGCGTACAGGTCCATCTGGAAGCGCATGCCGAGGAGAATTTCTTTGGCGTGAATGTTGGAGGGGACGCGGGGATCGCCGAAGGCTCCGGCGAGGATGGCGTCGAAGTCGCGGGCGAGCATGGCGAAACCATCCGGCGGGACGGTGGTTTTGTCTTTGAGATAGCGGTCGGCGCCCCAGTCGAAATAGGTGAAGGTGAACGGGCGCGCCGGTGGCTTCGATGACTTTGACGGCTTGCGGGATGACTTCCTTGCCGATGCCGTCGCCGGGGATGACGGCGATTTTTTTGGCGGTGCTCACGGGGAGAAAGTATCACAACGCAGTGGTTAGTGGGTAGTGGTGCTAGTTAGTTGCTGCATGCGGTTCGTGAGACCGACAGTTCGGTGGCGCTGCTGGCGAAGGGCTTTAACCACAGAGGGCACAGAGGAGCACAGAGGAATGCGACCTAATTCGCTTCGCTATAATCAAAGATGCATGGGTGTTGTGGCTACAGGACGAGGCGGACTGACGGCGCTGCTGACTGCGCGCGGATTTTCGGCGGGAGTTTCAGGCCCTGGTCTCGGGATGCGGAATCTACCGGCTGGATCGCGCGCAGATTGCGCTGACCGGTTCGGACCGGGTGCGGTGGCTGAACGGGATGGTCACCAATAACATCCGCGATCTTGGCCGTGGGGCATGGGGTGTATGCGTTTCTGCTGAATCCGCAGGGGAAGATTCAGGCGGACTTGTATGCGTTTAATCGCGGAGAGAGTTTGATTGTCGAGACCGATGCCGCGCAGGTGGAAACTGTGCTGCAGATTTTCGACCGCTACATCATTATGGATGATGTTGAGGTGGAGAATCTGACGGGCAAGTTCGCGGTAGTAGCGACTCACGGGGCCGAGGTCGGCGGCGATGCTTGAGCGCAATCCCCGCCCGAGCAAAGTGTCGCCAACTGCAACCGCTACAGTTTACCGATGCGAAGTGGGAAGGCGCGGAGGTGACGGTGGTTCGCGGGGACAATCCTGCGGTCCCGAATTACGAGATTTGGAGTTCTCCCGAGAGCGCTGATGCGATTTGGAATGCTTTGGTGCAGGCGGGGGCGGAAGAAATTCATGCGGAAGCGCTGGAGGCGCTGCGGATTGCTTGCGGTATCCCGAAGTTTGGAGTGGACATCCGGCAGAAAGACTTGCCGCAGGAGACGGGGCAGGAGCGGGCGCTGAACTTTAGCAAGGGATGCTACATCGGGCAGGAAATTGTGGAGCGGATTCGGTCGCGGGGAGCGGTGCATCGGATGCTGACCGGGTTTGAGATTTACGGGGGATCGGCCTTCGGTTGGGCTTCAGGATTCAGGAAGAGGGTAAGGACGTGGCGGAGATAACCAGCGTGGCTGACGGTTCCCGTCTGACAGCGGTGAGCGGATTCTGGCTTTGGGATATGGGCGGCGAGAAGTGATGGTGCCAGGGCGGGAGTTTGTGGTTGGCGAGACAAAGTTGCGGGTTGCTGCGGTGCCGTTTGCTGGGATTTTTCCGGCGGAGGATTGAGACGCTACACACATTTCGCGGGCGAGGACGCCCGCGCCACACGAATAGTTACACGAGTTGAGGAGATCAATGGCTGAGAAGAAGAACGAGAGTTTTACCGTAACCGATCGACGGTTATTTACGGCTGAGGGCGAACTGCGCAAGGAAACGTCTGAGGAGCAGGAAGTCGCGGTTGCGCCGAAACCGGTCACGGCGGCGGAATCGACGGCGTCGACGCAGGTGGCGGAGATTGCTTCGGATTCACAGATGCCGGCTGGGCCTAGCGTCGGCCGAACAGAAGGTGCAGGCGGATGCGTATCAGGCGTCGTCGGCGGAGATGGATCGCCACGTCGAAGCGAGCGGGCAGTCGGCGAAAGATCTGGAGATTACGTTTGAGCGGTTTCTGGCTTCGCTGTATATGACCGGAATGTTGCAACTGGGGTTGATGCGGCAACAGGGTGGGCCGCCGCAGCTGGATTTGATTGGGGCGCGGCAGACGATTGATTCGTTGTCCCTGCTGGCGGAAAAGACCAAAGGGAATCTGACTTCCGGTCGAACAGAACTTTCTGCAGAATGCGCTCTACGAAATGCGCATGGCTTATGTGGAAGTGACGAATGCCATCGCGAAAGGCCCGCAGGGTTCCGGCTGGGCCGTCCATCGTAGCCATCGGATCTGGCCATCATAAAATGAAAGCAACGTTGACGGTGTTGGGGAGCGGCACTTCGATGGGGGTGCCGACCATTGGGTGCGACTGCGCCGTCTGCCATTCTTCCGATCCGCGCGACCGCCGCACCCGGCCGTCGGTGATGATCGAATACGGCGGGCGGGCGGTTTTGATTGACACCACTCCTGACTTTCGCGAACAGGCGATTCGCGAAAACATCCGCAGCCTGGACGCGGTGCTTTACACCCACACTCACGCCGACCACATTCTGGGGATTGACGACCTTCGTCCGCTGAGTTTTCTGCACAAGCCGAACCGGCTGCCGCTGTATGCGCATCCGGAGGCGGCGGAGTTTATCCGCAAAATGTTTCGCTACATTTTCGACGCGGACTATAAGTTTGGCGGATTGCCGCATGTTGAACTGAAGAACATCAACGGTCCGCTGGATTTGTTTGGTGCGCGGTTCGAGCCAATGATCGTGATTCATGGCGAGACGGAGATTTATGGATTTCGATTTGGGTCGGCGGCGTATTTGACCGACCACAATGACATTCCGGAGAAGTCACTGGCTCAGTTGCAGGAAATCTTGATGTGCTGTTTCTGGACGCTTTGCGGTATAAGCCGCATCCGACGCATTCGACGGTGGAGCATTCGCTGCGAGACGGTGGAGCGGCTGAAACCGCGGCGGGCGTTCTTTACGCATATTTGTCATGATTTGCCGCATGAGGAGACGAATGCGGCGCTGCCGGAGAATGTGAAGCTGGCGTATGACGGGATGAAGCTGGAGTTTGAGATTTAGGCGAGTGCAGGGCCTTGGCGGCCCTGCCCGGACAGCCGAGGGCGGCTGTTCCCACGTTTTTTTAGCGGCGAAGCATTGCATGCAGATTTTCACAAACTCGATGAGGTTCCGACGGGTTTGGGCCTTCCTGGTCAGCGTGGGGAATTTTGACGGGGTGCATCTCGCGCATCTTCGCGTGCTGGACGAAATCGTGGTGCGCGGGCACGGAAGCAAGGAGCGAAGTCTGTCGTGGTCACGTTTGAGCCGCATCCGATGCGAATCCTGCGGCCGGACTCGGGGCTGAAGCTGCTGACTCCGACGACGGAACGGCTCCGGCTGCTGGAGAAGACCGGGATTGACGCGGTGCTGCTGCTTCCCTTCACTCGCGACGTGTCGTTGATGAGTCCGCAGGAATTTGTGCGGCAGATTTTGTGCGAGCGGCTGCATGCGGTCGAAGTGCATGAGGGATACAACTTTCATTTTGGACACAAGGCTGCCGGGGATGTCGAGTTTGCTGACTGAACTGGGGCGCGAGCTGGGATTTGAAGTGGTGGTGTATCCGGAGATTGCGGGAGCGGGGCGAGTCGGTTTCGAGTTCGCGGATCCGCGAGTTGATTTGCGTGGGGCGATGTGGAGACGGCGCGGGTGCTTGCTGGGGCGGCCGTTTGGGATTCTTTCTACGCCGGGGCGGGGACGGGGGTATGGGGCGAAGTACACGGTGCCGACCATCAATCTGAGTCGCTATGAAGAGCTGGTGCCGAAGGATGGCGTTTACATCACCCAGACGCGTGTTGGCTCCGAGTGCTTTGATTCGGTTACCAACATTGGGAATCGGCCTACGTTTGGGGCGGATTCGTTTGCGATTGAAACGCATCTGCTGGATTTTCATCCGCTGGAGCTGACGCCGGAGACGGAGATTGAACTGGTCTTTCTTTTCGCGGCTGCGCGATGAAATCAAGTTTGCTTCGATTGATCAGCTGCGGGACCAGATTGGGCGGGACATTGCGAAGGCGCGACACTTCTTTGAACTGATGCGGCAGACAACGGCGGAAGACTGAAATCCAACCTTAGTGAGGTAAGTAGCCGTCTTCCATCGGCATTTTTCCGTCCACGCGAATCACCTTCACACCGTCGGTCAAGGAATGCACCTCGACCAAGCCAACAGCGCCGGGAGTGCTTTCTACGACATCCAGTACGCCTGAATCGGAATCAACAAATTTTAGCGAATCGCGGTGCTCGGCAGTCCAGGCCTGGAACTGCGCGGCGGTCATCTTGTTCAGGTGCTGCAGGGTGATCATCTCGCCGGATGACGCATGGTGGAAGACCAGCACAACGGGTCTGCCGTCGGGCCATTTCTTGGTTTCGGCGCGAAATACTTTGCTCAGTTGCGCGGAAGTCATGGTTTCCACGCCGGCGTCTTTCGACACGACGACGGCCATGTGGTGAGCGAAACAAGGCGTAGCCAGCGCGACAGCGAAAACCATCCATTGGGCAAAGCGTTTCACGGTGTTGGACCTCATGCCGAAGATAACCTGAGGTTACTGTAGGGCGGAAGATAACTTTAGTTTCAAAAGGGTGTCGGTTTGTAAAAAGATTGTCAGGCGGAACCCCGGGGCTAAAGCCCTGCGACCTGGCGCTCCGTACGCGGCGCTGAAGCGTCGCTCTTCCACGGTGGTGCTAGCGGCATAGCGGACCCGCCTCGGAGATCTAGGCGAATCCGTTCTAATCCACCGGGCCGGCGGCGGGCGGGGCGGGTTGGCCACGGGCAGGGCGCTGGACGACCAAAATCGCGCCGAGGACCATGCCGACGCCGACTGCCTGGAGAGGCTTGACCACTTCCTTCAGCGCCACGGCGGCAATCAGGATCGTGAACACCGGTTCCAGGCAACTGACGATTATGGCTTTGGTGGGTTCGAGGTGTTGTAGGCCGGCGAAGTAGAAAGAGAACGGAATCAGGACTGAGACCATGGAGAACGCAACCAGGAACATCCAGGTGGTTGCGGAGTAGTGGGCGGCAGCGATTTTGTTGGGGGGATTGACGACGATCCAGAACGCGGACGCGGAAAGGGTGACGTAGAGCAGGACGATCCAGGGATCGTAGCGGGTGAGGACGGAGTATCCGGCGACGTTGTAGTAGGCGAAGGAAAAGGCAGCGATCAGGGCGGCGATGACGCCGAGGGTGTCGAGATGCGGGCGGCCGTTGCCGGACAGCCCGCCGAAGAGGCCCCCGAACAGTCCAATGACCAAGGCGATGCCGGTGATGGCGAGAACGACGGCGGTGATTTTGGAGACCGTGGCTTTCTCGAGGCCGCGGGCGGCCATATAGACGAGTACCCACACCGGGGCGGTGTATTGCACGATGATGGCGGTGGCTACGTTGGTGCGCTGGATGGCGAGGTAATAGAAATAGTTGGACGCGGCCACGCCGGCGAGGCCGAGGAAGAGAAGGCGTCCGAGGTCGGCGAGCGGAACGCGCAGGCGATGCCATCCGCGAGTCGGGAGCAAGAATAGAAGCACGGCGAGGAATGAGAACGTGGTGCGGGCTTGCGAGAGGATTAGCGGATTTACATTACGGATGCCGGAGCTGGGCAGCAGGCGTCCGGTGAAGGCGGCGCGGCCGAGGGTGGCGGAGATGCCCCAGAACACCGCGGACATGGCGATGTAGAAATACCCGCGATAGCGATGCTGGGCCGGCGCGGACCGTGGGTCGATAGCCGCGGCGTTCAATTTTTGTCCAGCTCGATTTCGAAAGTGATCTTCGCAGTCTTGTCCAGCATGGCGCCGACGGAGCAGTATTTTTCTTCGGAGAGCCTGACGGCATCTTCCACGGCTTTGCGGGCGACACTTGCCCTTCACGCGATAGACGCAGCTTGATTGCGGTATAGACACGCGGCGACTCAGCTTGCCTTCTCGGCTTCGGCGTGGACTTCCACGGCGGTGAAGGGTTCACGCTTCTTTTGCAGGATGGTGACGACGTCGTAGGCGGTGCATCCGCAGAGGGCGATCAGGACTAATTCCGACGGGCTATTGGCGGACTTGCTGCTGCCGTCCATGGTGAGGGAATGGCTGGCGTGGCCGTCGAACTTGGTTTCGGAAGTCCATTTGGCGCTGGCGTGGGTCATTGTTTACTCACCTCTGATCACCTCCGGTTGTCGGTGCTGGGTTCGGGGTGGATGAGGACGCGGAATAATTCCGGGGCGGCTTGCTTGAAGCGAATTTCGAGAGCGGTGGAGAGATCGTGCACGCGGGCCAGCGGAAGGTCATCTGAAAAGGTGCAGTGGCAGGAGACGTACACGTGATCGCGGACGCGTTTGACCTCGAGGTCGTGAGTGTCGAGGATCTCTGGAAATTCTGCGGCAACGGCTTTCAATCTTTCTTCCAGGTCGGCATTGCGTTCGATTTGTTCTCCCGGCTCGATGGTGGCGGGCTCGCTTTCAATGTGGGTGAGGATGGAGGCGATCTCTGGGACTTCTTCGCGGATTTCATCTTCCATCAAACGTCACGCGGTCGTGGGCTTCTTTCAGCGGGAGCTGTTCGTCCATTTCGAGGTGCTGCTCCACGTGCAGGCGGCCGTCTAAATCCTGGACGCTGACGTCGTGGACGTTTAAGTTGTGGCGGGTGGCGACGGCGCGAACGCGGTCAAAAATATTTTCGGACAAGGCTGGGCGTGGCGCGGAGTGGACGACGACGTCGGTGTTGGGGAGAACGCTGTGGACAGCGTCGGGTTACCTCGTCGGCGACCTGGCCGGAACGCTGGAAGGTGACGCTGCGGGCGAGGCCGATGGAGACGTCGGCGAAATAGCGGTTGCCGGCGCGGCGGATGCGGACGCGATCCACTTCGAGCACGCCGCCCACTCTTCTTACTGCTGTGATGATTCGGCTGCGGGCGTCGACGGGGGCGGTATCGAGCAGCGCGTCGATGGTTTTGCGGGCGAGGCGGGTGCTGACGAACATGATGACGCCGGCCACGAAGAGGGCGGCGACGGGGTCGGCGTCGATCAGCCACTGGATGCCGAGCCTCCTGCCGATGAGCACCAAAGCCAGCCCGAGCGCCACTACACCGCTGGACCAGATGTCGGTGGAGAAATGCAGGGCGTCGGCTTGCAAGGCCTGACTGTCGTATTTGTCCGCGATTTTGCCGAGGGCGCGGGAACGCCAGAAATCGACCACCATCGAAAACAGCATCACAGCGAAGGCGACGGGAGTGGGCTCGATTTCTACGTGGTGGAAGAACAGGCGCTTGACGGCTTCGTAGATGATGACGACGCACGTGAGAAGCAGGAGACCGGTTTCGATGAAGGCGGAGAAATTCTCGACTTTGCCGTGGCCGTACTGGTGGTCGGCGTCGGCGGGCTTGTCGGAGACGCGGACGGAAAAGAGCGTGATGGTCGCGGCGATCAGGTCGAGAAAGGAGTGGGCAGCTTCGGACAGAATGCCGAGGCTGCCGGTGGTGATGCCGACGAGGACTTTGAGCGAGGTGATGGCGACGGCGGCAATCACCGAGTTGGTAGCGACGGAGCGCTTCTCGGCGCGCATGGCTCCTGAACCGAACTCGGGACCGGGAATGGCGGGCGCGCCCATGCCTGCAATTATCGCCTCGGCGCGGGGTTCCGTCCAAGGTACACGCAGCGCAGGTACCCAGTCTGCTCTGTGCTAGGATTCTGTGTTGGCCTTATCACTTTCCGGAGGAACCCCTTGAAGAAGCTGAATACTGCAATGGCCTGCCTGGCGCTGGCCGGCGTGGCGCTTGCCCAAACGAATTCATCTGAACCGAAATTGGAGCAGAGACCGGCACCGCCATCTGCCTCCAGCCCGGCCGAGAGCGGAACGCCGAGCGTAGCGCCGGATGCGCCGGTAATCACGATTGAGGGTTTGTGCGAGAAGGCACCGAATAGCAGCGCGACCCCGGCGGATTGCAAAACAGTGGTCACGCGGGCGGACTTTGAGAAGCTGATTAATGCGGTGCAGCCCAATCTGCCCGAAGGCGCGAAGAGACAGATCGCCGAGCGCTATGCGCAAATGCTGTACTTGGCGGAAAAGGCGCACGAGGCGGGGCTCGACCAGGGACCGGGCTTCGATGAGAAGCTGTCCATTGCCCGGCTGCAACTGCTGGCGCAACTAGGCGGAACCCGCGTGCATGACGACGCTACCAAGGTGACGGACGGCGAAATCGCAAACTACTATCAGGAACACGCTGCCGAGTTCCAGACCATCAGCTTTGACCGGCTACGAATCCCAAAGCAGAAACAAGCCGCGGCCCCAGCGGCGAAGCCCGTCGCTCCTGCCTCTGCGCAGAAGCCGGATTCCGGGGCAGGAGCCATGAAAGCCGAGGCCGACAAACTTCGGGCGCGCGCGGTGACAGGGGAAGATTTTGCCAAGCTGCAACAGGAAGCGTATGACTATGCCGGTTACACCCAGGTCAAAAGTGGAGATCCGAGGGTGAACCAAGCGAGAAAGGCGACGGTGCCGCCAGCAGACCAATCCATTTTCGATTTGAAAAAGGGTGAGGTTTCACAGGTGTTCGACGATGGAGGGGACTACGTCGTGTACAAGATTGAGGCTGTGGAGGCATTGCCGGTGGCGGGCGTTCGCGACGAGATCACCCGCCGGCTTGCGATGGAACGGGAGACCGCGGTCCGGAACACTATGCAGAAGTCCACCAAACTCAACGACGCCTACTTCCCACCTGCTCCAGCGGCGCCGCCAACGTTGAGAAATCCCGGCGAACCTGCTCCCGCAGCACCACCGGCACCCGGTAAGAAGTAATGGCAGACGCGCTACCGTCCATTGTGGTGACGGGAATCTCCGGCAACCTGGGGCAGCGGCTGCTGCCGATGCTGGCCGGGTTTCATGTGGTGGGAGTGGACTTTCGGCCTCCGCCGGGAAATTCTTCCGTTCAATTCGTGAAGATGGACCTTGGGGAGGAAGCGTCGTGCCAGCAATTGCTGCAACTGCTGCGCGACGTGCGGCCGACGGCGGTGGTGCATCTGGCGTTTGTATTGGACGCGGTGCGCACGGGAGTGCTCGACCGCCAGCGCGCGTGGCAGGCCAACGTGGCGGGCACGGCGCGGGTCATGGAAGCCATCGCGGAGGGCAATCGCGAATGGCCGATGGTTGAGAAGTTCATCTTCACGAGCAGTGTCTCGGCTTACGGGCCGGGGCTTTCGAAGCCGGCGACGGAAGAGACTCCGCTGGCGGCGCACACTTACCTTTACGGTACCGACAAGATGGAGGCCGACCGCGTGGTGCAGCAGCGCGGAACGGCGTTGCGCGGATGCAGCGTTTACACGCTGCGTCCGCACATTTTTGCCGGGGCCAGCGTGGACAACTACTTCATGGAAGCGTTTCGCGGGATTCCCGGCGGGACGAGCAAGCGGGCCGCACGGATGCGGGAGCGAGGCAAGCGGCTGCCCTGCATGTTGCCATCAGGAAAACAATATCTGCAGAACCGGTTGCAGTTCGTCCACGTGGATGACGTGGCGAGACTGATCGAGCACATCTTGCGGAAGACGGAGCCCGAGGCAAAGCGGTTGACGGTGCTCAATGTGGCGGGGCGGGGCGAACCGATGACTTACGAGCAATGCGTCCGAATCGCAAACGCCGAGCTGGTGCGGGTGCCGACGGTAGGCCTGTTCAAGCTGGTGCTGAAGTTTTTGTGGAAGATAAAGATTTCGACGATCCCGCCGGATGTGGCGCCTTACATGACTTCCGAGACGGTAATGGATACGTCGCGGCTGGCGGCGTTTTTGGGGGATGAGTATAAGAATGTGGTGAGGTATCCGGTGGCGGAGGCGTTTGCGGAGTGCTTTAAGCGGGCGTAGCGGTATCTTAACGTTTGGCGCAATATAGGCCGGCGATACCGAGGGTGTAGGGAGTCCAGCAAGTTTCATCGAACCCGGCGGCCTGCATTCGTGACAACATTTCGGGCGGCTGGGGAAACCGGGCAACTGACGCAGGGAGATAGGAATAGGCGCTTGGTGCACCCGAGATTAATCGGCCAACTCTGGGCAGTATGGATTTGAAGTAAACGTCGTAAAGCTTTCCGCGAATACCCTCCGGCTCACTGAACTCCAAAATGCCACACTCGCCTCCAGGGCGAAGTACGCGGCGGATTTCGCGCAGGCCGGCATCATAGTCGGCGAGATTGCGGAAGCCAAAGGCTGATGTCACCAGGTCGAAGCTTTGGTCGGGGAATGGGAGTTGGAGGGCATCGGCTTCGATCCAGTTCAAAGGGCTATCAGGAGAAGATTTCGCTGCCGCGCGGACCAGCATCGCGTGGGAAAAATCTGCACCGGTGATGTGGGCTTGTGCAGACTCGCGGCGGAGAGCGAAGGCCATGTCTCCGGTGCCACAGCAGAGGTCAAGGACTTGTGCGCCGGGCTTGGACAGAATCGCAGAGAACGCTCGAGCCGTGCGGCGCCACCAGAGCTTGTCGATGTTCGCTGAGAGCAGATGGTTGAGCAGGTCGTAGCGCGGGGCGATGGCGGTGAACATCTCGCGGACGGCGCGCGAGGCGGAGGCGCGGTCGGTGGCGCCTTCCGGGGCGGCTCCAATGACAGGCTCGGCGGCGATCGGCTTGGGGATTTCGCTCACCTGTGTTTCACCCACGTGTTTCACCACGCGATGCCTGCCTGATTTCTGCGAGGGCCTCGGCAATCGCGCTCTGCGGGACGTTCTTCACGATTTCTACTTTGCCGATTTCGCGGGGGAGCACGAAGTGAATGGATCCGGCTTCGGTCTTCTTGTCGGACTGCATCAGCTTTAAAGCTTTCGCGGTTTGAATGGTGACCTTTGGTAAGGAGCCCCAAGCACGGGTAGTCTTGGCGATGCGTTCATAGAGTGCGCGGTCGCAGAGGCCGACTTCGGCGGCGATTTTTGTCGCGGCGATCATGCCCCAGGCTACCGCTTCCCCGTGGAGAAATGTCCGATAGTTGGTGGCGGCTTCGAGGGCGTGGCCGATGGTATGGCCGAAATTCAGGACGCGGCGCAGGTCACCCTCTTTTTCGTCGGCGGAAACAACTTCGGCTTTGAGTCGGACGGATTCGGCGAGCACCCACGTTAGGAAGTCTTTGTCTTTACGCAGCGCTGCAATGGAAGAGTTTTCGAGGCGGGAGAAGAGTTCGGGATTACCGATGACGCCCGCCTTCAGCGCTTCGTACATTCCGGCGCGAAATTCGCGTGGGGGGAGCGTGGAGAGCGTGGCTGGGTCGATGAGGACGACTTGGGGTTGATAAAAAGTGCCGACGAGGTTCTTCCCTGCTCGGAGATTGACGCCGGTTTTGCCGCCGATGGCGGCGTCGAGTTGGGCTTGGACAGTGGTGGGAATCTGCACCAGCTTTACGCCGCGCATGTACACCGAGGCCAGCAATCCGGCGACGTCGCCGACTACGCCGCCTCCGAAGGCGAGTATGACGGCTTTGCGGTCGGCACCGAGTTTGAGGAGCTTCTCGGAGAGAGTTTCGACCGTCGAGAGGCGCTTGAAGCGCTCGCCGTCGTGCATTTCGATTACTTGAGTGACAAATCCGGTTGATTTCAGGGAACGCAGAAGCCGTTTTCCCCAGCAGCGGCGGACTGGTGGGACGGTAACGACGAATAAGGGCGGAGTTCCGCCGAGGACTTCGCGGAGGATTGCGCCGGTGCCGGCGAGCAGGCCGTGGTCGATCACGGCTTCGTAGCTCGACGATGCGGTTTGGATGGGGATGCGGACCATGTGGAATCATCATAACAAGGGCAGCTCTTAGCTCTTAGCTCTTAGCTCTTAGCTCTAGCTTTTAGCTCTTAGCTTTTAGCTCTTAGCTCTGGCTCTTGGCTCTTGGCTCTTGGCTCTTGGCTGTAAGGCATTCCCTGATATCGCGCTGCGACTCACGCCAAACCCTTTACCGGCTGGAATGTCTTTCAATTGCGGTGATACCATTCGTGCAATGCCAGCCGCTTTGTCGGAAACCGATTTTCTGGTCATTGGGGCGGGAGTCGCCGGACTCCGCGCCGCCATTGAACTGGCTCCTGCAGGGCGCGTGGTGGTGCTGGCCAAGCGCGAGGTTACCGATTCGAGCACGCAATATGCTCAAGGCGGGATCGCGGCCGCGCTCAGCGACGAAGATGAAATCAGCTTACATCTGCAGGACACGCTCAACGCCGGGGACGGGCTGTGCAATCCTGAGGCAGCGAAGGTGTTGGTGGAAGATGCTCCGGAGCGGATTGAAGAACTGATTGCGTGGGGCACGCAGTTTGACCGGGAAGGAACCAAGCTGACGTTTGGGCGCGAAGGGGCGCACAGCCGGAATCGGATTCTGCATGCGCATGGGGATTCGACCGGACGCGAGATTCTGCGGGCGCTGTACGCGAAGGCAAAGACGCTGCCGGAAATCTCAGTGCGGGAGTTTGAGTTTTCTACTGACCTTGAAATTCATGACGGTCGCGTGTGCGGCGTGCGCGTAATCAACGAGCGCGGCGAGCTTAGCTCGATCAGCGCCTCGGCCGTGTTGCTTGCTACGGGCGGCATGGGGCAGCTTTACCTCAATACTACGAATCCTCCGGTGGCAACCGGGGACGGCGTTGCGATGGCTTATCGCGCGGGGGCGGACGTCACTGATCTGGAGTTCATTCAGTTTCATCCTACGGCGCTGTATTTGAAGAAGGCGCCACGGTTTTTGCTTTCGGAGGCGCTGCGGGGCGAAGGGGCGCATCTGCGGAACATGGAGATGACGCGGTTTATGCCCAAGTATCATCCCATGGGCGAACTGGCGCCGCGCGACGTGGTGGCGCGCGCCATCATGCATGAACTGGAGCGCAGCCGGGCGAAGGACCCGGTGGTGTATCTGGATTTGACGGATCTGGAAGCGAAGTATATTCAGCAGCGGTTTCCGCGAATTTATTCGACCTGCATGAAGTACAACATTGACATCACCACTGAGTTCATTCCGATTCGTCCGGCGGCACATTACGCGATGGGCGGGGTGCGGACGGACCTGCACGGGCGCGGGAGTTTGCCGGGGCTTTACGCGGCAGGAGAGGCAGCGGGCGTGGGCGTGCATGGGGCGAACCGGCTGGCGAGTAATTCCCTGCTGGAGGGGTTGGTGTTCGGGGCGCGCGCAGGTCTGAAGATGCGGGATGAACTGAAGGCGCCGCCCCAACGGGCTGAGATGCTGCCTCCGGCGGCGTATTCGAATGGGCCGGCGCCGGTGCCGGTAGAGGCCACGGTTACGCAGATTCAGGAACTGATGTGGAAAGATGTCGGCATTGTGCGGACGGGGAGTGGGTTGAAGCAGGCGGTATCGCGACTGGAAGAAATTGGGAAACAGATTTCAAAGCCGCACAGCCGGCGGGAGCACGAAGCTCGGAATTTGCAGATTGCCGGGCTGCTGGTGGCGCGGTCGGCGCTGGCGCGGGAGGAGAGCCGGGGGGCGCATTATCGAACGGATTTTCCGGATCACAACGATTTGAAGTTTAAGAAGCATTCGGTGGCGGTGGGGGAGAGGATACGGTTTGAGTAGCGCGGCGACCATAAGGCTCCATTTCGAAATAGGAGCGAGGTTCGCCTCGGCTAGAAACTCAGCCCTCCGGAGACTTGCAGGGAGAACCCCTGGAAAGTCGCTCGATTTGCAAATTCTTCAAAGAATTTTACGCCAAGGTTCAGGTTTCGATGCGGAAATGTCATATTTGACGCGAATCCGATCGCGTTGACGGCGTATCGCTCTTTGGTTTGTTCCGGAGTGATCACCGGTCCTGTCTTGGCCGTGGTCTGACGCTGTTCATATCCGGCGAGCCCGATTTGGAGGCGTGTGGAACCATTCGTGAACGCAAACGTTCGTGTCAAAGAATAATCAAGGTTGAAAGTCTCGCCTGGATGGATTCCCGTTCCTTCCTGAGTGGTATGGAATTCGTACATCTGGTAAGCAGAAAGCGTCAGCAGCTTGCCTTTCGTCAAAAAGAATGTCTGTCCGGACGAGAAAGCGTGTGTCCAGTATCCCGAACCCACGTTGTTTGTGCCTCCTGCGGCAAAACGCCCTGTAGGCGCCAGAAAGCCGTAAAGGATGCGGAGTGCAACGCGCTCTTTGTTCCAGCCTAGAACAAGCGGCACATAGTATGAATCCGCAAATCCGCTTCCACCGCTGATATTGCCGAGGACATCCGAAGTGAGATCGTTTTGGGCAACCGGGAGAGTTGCGATCGCAGAATAGTGGGCGCCATTCAGGATGCTCTTACTGCTCACCCATATGAACGAGTTCATGTCCATCAATACCGAGTTGCTTCCGGCGACCGGCAAAGTAGAGCCATCGTCGCTCTTCGCTTGATCGCGCGAGTAGAACAGCAACTGGTTGGAGTAAGTAAACCCAGGCTCTGGTGTGATGCCAGAGTTCAGGGCGCTCATTCCGAGCGGATATACACCTCTGCTCTGGGCCTGCGACGATATTGGTAGGTAGGACACAAACGCGATCGCGAGCGCGCTCAACCATGTCAAGCCGGCCAGGCGCCCAGACCTGCGAGGACGTTTCCCGCGGTTGCAAGCTGCCCCTTCAAGCTGCGCGTGTTCCCGAACGACGAGGAAAGTCTCGTTCTTTTGCCTGTAGCGGCGTCTTCGCAAGATTCCTCCAGAAGTGCTCTAGCGATTGGTCGCCGCCGAACAACGTTGTGAATATGGTCGAGTCAGCAAACAGAATGTCGCCAGCGCGGTTGCCGTTCGGTGGCATCCAGAGAAACATGTTGAATTCCCGGTTTCCCGCTTCTGTGAAGGGATGGGGATGCGAAAGATCAATCGGCTGCTTGGCCAGAACATAAATGGCATCGTTGTCTTCTGTCGTCAACGCGTAGTGAGGCAAGTGAGGATGGAAATTGAAGCTTGTAACTCCGTTGAGCCAACCGCGCGTATCCAGGTCTCTCACAGTGGTCAGCGGTGCGATCTGGTTGGTCCCTTTGACTACTGCCGGGCGGAGGCCGTAGCGATTCTCAACGGGGGTGCCCAGCCCTTTCATCAGCGAGCGGGTGTACTTGCCGAAGCGCTGCTGGCGTGGCACCAGAGGATCGCCGTGGTGGGCGTATTCCATGTCCCTTACTCTGAGATCGGGTGAGACACCGACGTCGTGATGCGGGCCCAAGACGATGCAGGTTCCCTCCCGCGTGAGAAACTGTCGAACCGCCTCTATTTCCTCCGGAGAGGCCTCCTGCTCTGTGACCATGTGGTCCAGACCAAATACCATTAGAGTGTCAGTGTCTGAGAGCACCCGTTCGTCCAGCAGGAGCCGCTGTCCCGCCTGGTCGATCCGCTGATACACCGCAACGGGGTGTTCTGTTACTTCACCTACCAGCGACTGGAACTTCAAGAGGGACAGGTGAAATAGCTCCAGGGTCCCGGCAATGCCCTGCAAGAACATCTTTTCCGAATACTGTAACGACTCGTATTCGGGCCATCCCACACGTCGGACTTCGGTCATGGTCGAGAAGCGATTGTCGAGTTCCGTTACATCCCGGTTGGCTTCCCAGGGATAGCTCCATGTCCAATAAATGCTGAACCGTCTTTTGCCGGGAGTGTATTGACGCGGCACCAGGGTCTGGTTGTAAGTTCGGGGGGCAGATTTTAGTGCACTCATTGCACCCATCCTTTCTTAACGCCTGCGTTCAGGGAAGCTAGTTTCCATCCGCGAGTGTCGCGAGGTAACGAAGTGCCCGGATACCAGGCAAGAAAAAGTACGCCCCGCCTCGCACCGTAGTGAACGCGGGCAGCCCCTTGATCTTCTGTCGAATTGGCCGCTTCGGAATCGTCATGTCAAACGTGCCGTCCTGAGTGCCGACAAACGGATCGCGCTCGTTGCCCAGATCCTCGAATGCGGGATCATTGACCCACACGTTCATGGCAAACTCAAACTGGCGGACAAGGCTCGCGCATCCGATGAAGGCGGCGATGCCGCGCTCCACACCATCTTCTGGCGCGTCTTCAGGTAGGGGCGGGCCGTAAGTGCCACCTCGCCGGATCATCTTGCGACGCTGCACATTCTCACCTGTGTCGCGCGGGTTCATGCGCCGAATGTGCGAGCCCACTGGGCAGCCATAGCCGTAGGCGTCCATTGTTCCGTAGTTGAAGTTGTTGGTTCGCTGCATATCTGCGCCAAGAGCGGGGTCGTCATGCTGCGGCGCCAGGGTAAGAGGCGCGCCGCTTCGCCAGCGCCCCATGAGCTTGGCAGCAATCAATTCCTGTTCTTCGCTCGTCTCGCCATGCTGTCGAAGGAAGTCGCGGAATGCACCCACGTGCTCTTCCAGTCTGAGATAGGCCAAGTAGCTGCCGTTACGGGAAAGGACCTCGGGTTGGGGCAACACAGGTTGAGCGTCGAATTCGTCGGGATAGCCGAGAAAGAACTCGCCTGCTTTGATAGGCGGACCCGAGCCGGGTGTCGGCTGATCGCCTGTGCCTTCGATCACTGGCTGCGACAGCCGGTCGCGGTAGCCGAAGTGTTCCTTGGCATATGTGAAGGGCGGTATCGCTTCCAGATCCAACCAGGAAAGGACCTCTACACCCGCGCATTGCGAGAGATAATCCCGGTGCTCGATCTTGCATCGCTCGCGTTCAGCAACGTCGCGAGCGAACAGCACGACAATGGCATGGAGATCAGGACTGGCAAGGCCTCCCACCCAGTTTTCTGGATGATTCGCTCCAGTGGTCCCGAGGATCCCGGCGCGGGCTGCCATCCCCTGCCGGAACTCCTCGGGAAACGTGGCCAACGACGTTTCATCCACACCGAGGGCCCGCAAGCCACTCCAGGTAAAGGCAACGGTCACCCATCTGGAGTCTGGTGCGCCGGAGCCGACCGCCTTCGCAACCCCTACTTTATCGAGAATGCCTCTCAACCATGCACGTCCGCCCGCCGGTTGACGAAACGTCAAGAATTCGTATCGCGCGGTGAGGGCAGTCGGGCGTGAAATCAGAAAATGCTGTATATCGTCGAGTTCAAGGGCCACGCTCTCTGCAATCAAAGATCACTCCTATTGCATCTGGTCGAGCATGTCTGAGAAGGCCGCTTTGAGCGTGAGAGCCTTCTTGACCTCATCAGCGCTCACAAACGGGTATTCCCCATATTCCAAAAAACTCGGACGCTGATGCTCGCGAAAGAACTTGCTGACCGCCGGCACGTTTGATCGCCAGTCTTCCGGCCATCCTTCGAGATTTGTGAAGACCGTGGTGATGCCGGTCTTGTTAAAGAGTTCGATCGCGTCCTCGATGTATTTGTCGAAATCGGTGTCGAAGATGCCTTGATACATAAAGTGCAGTCCCGAGCCAACGTCGAACAAGACCCAGCGGAGGTAATGGAGCTGGAGCGGCGCGAGGACAGAGGGGTCACCTTTCACGGCCTCCTCTATATTCTTTCCGTAATCTCGCATCGCTTGCTCCCGGCCAGGTTTGACCTTTGCGATCACTGAAAACCCGTAGCAAGAGGGAGTTCTCGGAAACACCGGTCCGTAGCGTCCTTTTTCCAGGCTGAAGTAGCCCTCCTTCGGGATCGCCATTGCGGCTGGTCTCGTCCAATCGTTCGTCCTCGGCTTCTCGACGATTTGCGGTTTTTTTGGCTCGCTCTTTGGTTCCTTTGGCAACGGTTGGGTGGCCATGATTTCCTCCTTCGCCAGTGTGCTGAAATCCCGCACACTCTCAGGTCTGCCGCTTCCGTGTGTGCCCCACTGGCAGAATAGCGAGAGTCTGGTGGCAACCAACTGTTATTACTGCCAGTGAAGGCAGGATGGTATGAGGAAATCGCTTGATTCGCCAATTAACAAATCTAATCCCCTCAGCTTCGTTTATCATGCTCCTGATCGAATCTTGGGCTGCATCGGGGCGACAAACAACCGATTGCGTGTCGAGCACGGTCGAACGACCATTTTGGGGCGTGTGAAGTATGGGGATCAGTGATCCGGAGAACCGAAAAAAGTTGTCGGATGCCAGATGGCTTCCGTTTAGACATCAGGCTGAACGACAGAACTGGCCGTGGTGGAAACGACTGATGCACCATTTTCAACCTTGTCCGATTTGCAAGCCTGACAAGCTAAAGGCGGAGTGAATATCGCCATTACACTCACCGACCGGGTTGCGAGTGAGATCGCCTGATTACATTCGTTTGAATTGCCGCTCATATCCGAGACGATGCAGCGAAAGTCGAGTAAGAGGGCCAGGTACCGCTATTCATTTTTCTTCTGATAAAAGAGTTTGGCTGTCGGTGATTCGGGCGTCCCCACCACGGCTAACCCTTCGCTTCTGATGCCTTTATCAGCACGGCTGTTGAATTCGGTTTTGGTGATAAAAACAGCCTCGACTTTGCCGCTTGCACCGTCATCGTAAATTTTGGTTGCGGTGAGCAATGCCAATGGATAGACGCAGAAAACACTGGGATGTCACCGCGCTTACCAGGGAAACATCGTCACTACACCAGTCACGAGCGGCCTCACATTGGAAAACGGACGGCTTACGCGCTGGCGTGCGGCTCGTCCCGATGCAGTGCTGACACTACGATCGTCACGATCAAAATCCCTGCGATGATCCCCAGCGACACATCAGTGCGGATTGCGTAGTAATGCGAGACCAGCATTTTGAATCCTACGAAGACCAGCAGGCAGGAGATTCCGTAGTGCAGGTACTCGAAGACATCTATCAGCGAGGAGAGGGCGAAGAAGAGGGAGCGCAAGCCCAGGATGGCAAGAATGTTTGAGGTGTAAACGACGAACGTGTTCAGAGTAATGGAAAGGACGGCAGGGACAGAATCTACGGCGAAGATGACGTCGGTGGTTTCAATCAGCACCAGAACCAGCGAGGGTCGTGAAGAATATCAATTCCTTGCCGATAAGGTTCCTTGCTCGATTGCGAAGGTGTTTTCTCGTTGCCGCTCACGACTCGCGCCCTCCTTTTCAAGCCCACAGGATATGTTACAGCGCGGTTCAAAGGTGGGCCACGAACTTGCTGGAGCAGCGTTGTTCGCACAGGCGCAGTCCGCATGTCACGGGCGATGTGACGTCGATGTGAGCGACGCGTGCAACGGCCTTATTGTCGGGCCTGACGTTATCTTATATGCGCGGCGGCAAACAGATGCACTAGCCGGAGCAACTCTTCTCTCCACGGGCCGTCTTTCTCGCAGAGAGTGATGAACTCACGAAACAGTGAGGGTTGCGTTCCCTCTGCGGAAAGAGGGGCTACCAGGCGTTGGAATACGACTGCGACATCTTCAGCCTCACTTTTGCTTTGGGAATCGTCGCTCCCTGGGAGAATTGCCTTTGAGGTCTCCAGGATAATCTTGGAGGTGGTAACGCCGGCTTGCGCGAGAAGGACCTGCGGATTGCATTCATCCTCGAGCAGAAAGGACAACAAGAGATGAAGGGACTCGACTTCCGAAGCCCCATGGTTTTTTGCGAGCACGTGCGCCCGTTTGAGGATCGAGTCGACCTTTGGCGACACGCCCTGCGGAAAATCGATAGCCGCTGTACCTGGATCGATCGTGGCATCGACAACCCTCTCCAGATTGCCGTAGGCATTCCCATTTAGAACGGCACGAAGCACCTGTTCGGCACGACACCGAGCGAGAAGCAAGGCCTTTAGGACATGGGAGGGACTCACGGTACGGTGCTTTCTTTCGCCGGCAATTGTGAAAGCGGTCTTCAGGATACCCTGAACCACCGTGGACGTGCCTTCCGTCAGAGACGCGTGAATCATATCGTGCCCCTTTGCACTCAATCACACCATGGTAAGTTCTGCACATTCCAGATGCGCTTAGTTTAGCAGGATAAGCCAAAAGTGGCCCTCGTCAGAGAATGGTATTGCAGGGGTGGCACATTCGCGCAGAGTGCGAGTGGCGGGATCGTCGTAACTTGGCACTTTTTGTGGACGTAACCGACCGCGTCCAGTTCAATGCGGCCTCAACGAACATTTCCACGGGCGGAATACGTCTGGTATATCGAGGCCGTTTGCCCGAGAGGTTCGCGGAGCGATAGAAATCGCATTTTCACCCGACGCTCAACAACACCTTATGAACGTTGCTCGGACTACGTCCGTCTGGGCAACGCGGTTGACGCCGTGCCCTTGGCAGATGTTGAATACGCATTCAAAATTGGCATGCAAATCGGTTAGCTAGCGGCGCCTCGCCTGAAAGGCCCACGGAAGACCTCTGGCGTCGCCCCAGACGCGATAACCGGCTCCAGAGTGGCAGAATTGCCCGCTCGATCGCTGAAGAGGCATCTCATTCGACCTAGAATGGAGTTAACGCAAAGGTGCGAGGTTTTCTTCGCGGAGGTCGCTCCGCGATGCTCAAAACGGATCAACCCCCTTACACGGGTTCCTGAAGCGTATGTCCGGAGGTACACGTCGGATGAGATGCCGAGCTTGGCTAATTCTGCTTGCGGTCGCCGTGCCCACGGTCATACTCTCCGCCCGCGCGGCCGAGCCGGCTAATCTCGAAGCCAGGGCACGGGCGTTCCTGTCAGCCATCGCCGAGAACCACCTCGTCGCCGCGACGAAAGACTTCGACGAGGCCATGAAGAAGGCCCTACCTGGGGAAAAGCTGGGAGATGTCTGGAAAGACCTGGTCGCCAAGGGAGGCGCCTTCAGGAAGTTGGGCAGCGCCAGCACCGGCAAGGTGGATAAATACGACATCGTGACGGTCAGATGCGAGTTCGAGAAGGCGGCCTATAACGCCCGAGTCGTCTTCAACGCTGACAAGCAGATCACGGGTCTCTTCTTCAGGCCAGCCTCTGAGTACAAGGCGCCGCCGTACGTCAACCGCGATAGCTTTACCGAGCGCGAGGTACAGGTTGGCTCCGGCGAGTGGGTCTTGCCCGCGACGCTGACGCTCCCGAAAGGCGAGCGCCCCTTCCCAGCGGTGGTGCTGGTTCACGGCTCTGGTCCGCAGGATCGTGACGAGACGATCGGCCCCAACAAGCCGTTCCGCGACCTGGCCTGGGGCCTGGGCAGCAAGGGCGTGGCTGTGCTGCGCTACGTGAAGCGCACGAAGGCGTACGCCGGCAAGCTGGCCAAGGCCATGGATCTTACCGTGAAGGAGGAGGTTCTTGACGACGCCCTGGCGGCCGTGGATCTGCTGCGCAAGGTCCAGGGCGTGGACCCGAACAAGATCTTCGTGCTCGGCCACAGCCTGGGAGCGATGGCGGCGCCGCGCCTGGCGAGCTCGACCCGAATATCGCTGGGCTCATCGTCATGGCCGGCGCCGCCCGACCTATCGAGGAGGTACTTGTCGAACAGTTGGAGTACGTCCTGTCGCTGGAAAAGAACCTGTCCGAGCAAGATAAGGCGAAGGTAGAGAAGATGAAAAAAGATGCCGCCCGGCTGGCGGATCCCAAGCTGTCACCCGAGGATGTCGCGGCTGGGACGCTACTTGGGGCGACCTTTGCGCTATTGGAAGTCGCTGGGCGCCCTGCATCCCACCGAAACGGCCGCGAAGATCAAGCAACCGATGCTGATCCTACAAGGCGGGCGCGACTACCAGGTGACGACGGCCGACTTCGAACTCTGGAAGAAGGCCTTGTCGGCCCGCAAGAACGTGGAGTTGAAGAGCTATCCCAATGCTGAACCACCTATTCATGGTGGGCGAGGGCAAGGCGACGCCGGCGGAATACGACAGGGAGGGCCACGTCGACTTGGAGGTGATCGACGACATCGTGGCGTGGGTGAAGAAGCATTGAAAGTGATTCCGCCAACGTTTTCTGGCGGCTGGAAGACCATCAATGCTCGGATGCCGTTCATGTCAAGACATGCGTCGAAATCGATTCATTGGCTTCCGTACTTCTCCCACGCCATCGCAGACCTCCATCTCGATGCTCCTGAATAGTCGCGGCTGCCGTTTCGCTGCCTGCCGAAATGCAGGAACAAGCATCCTCGGGGCGCTGTACGCTCCGGTCACATCGCCTCCGTCATGTCCACGAAGACGCTGATCAGGTGGTCGGTTCGGGGCTGCACGCCAGATTTCCGATCGCAAAAACCGAATCTTCTGGGAGGGTGGCCGGCGGAGCCACGTCTTCTGGCGCGGGACGCATTGGCAGCGAACCAGCGAGAAACCAAAAAACGCCTGCCCAGGTGGGGCGGGCGGGCACGCGGGCAGTGAACCTCTGGATTTTTGTTGCGGACGGATCACAAGCCGTGTAGCCTCGCCAAAAGCCATGTGTGCCAGCAGCGGGCCGGCACGATCTCTTCAAAGCTTTGTTCAAGGAGCAACCATGTTGCGAAGGTTTGTCTGCGCGGCGGTGATTCTTGGTTTCGGATTGGGTGTGGCGATGGCCGACGAATTCAGGGCCATCATCTCGAAGGTTGACGGCAACAAGGTCACCTTCACCAAATTTAAAAAGGGTGAAAAAGGCGACGAGACGACGTTGCCCGTGACGAAGGATGCCAAGATTACCAAGGGCAAGTTTAACATGGATACCAAGAAGGTCGACGCCGGCGATCCGATTGAGAACGGCCTTAAAAACGACGTTTTCACAAAGATCGGCGAAAAGGGCCAGTTTGCCAGCATTACCACCGACGCCGACAACAAGAACATCACGGCTATCTCGACCATCGCCTTCAAGGGCAAGAAGAAAAAGGACGCGAATTGACCTCGCTGGCACCACTTGCCCGCGCCGGCAAAATCGTGCCGGCGCGGCAAAATGGTATCCGCGCCGGTCACGTTAATCGCCTGTTTGTCGTGAGGGGCATGCAAGGGCGGATTCTCACGTCGGTGTAGAGGCTCCCGTTCAGCAAGCTTCCCTGACGAGCGCGTTCATTGACCGCGCCTTTCGGGCAGGCGGGTTTTAATTAGCTGGTGATGGTTCGCCATCCACTGACCCTGTTACCTGATGTTTTATCCTGATCGGCCATTGTCCGGATCCTCGCCCAGATTGGTCAAGCTCGCCGTTACGATCCCGAGCAAGATAGCGGTAAGGTAGATGGCGAATAGACCGACTGTCACCCCACCCGACTCGGGATGCAGTAATGCCCGCGTATGAACGTTCTTCATCTGCCCTGCCAGCAGTTTGGGGTTGCTACCCAGGGCGAACGCATTAAAACCACCCTAAAATACTAACCTTGGAGGACCTCTTCAAGGAAGATTTCATCCATGCTGGCACGATAACGCTTGCGGGCGATGCTTTCTTTACTGGTGTGCTTTTTCAAGAGAGTTAAAGCCAGGCGTCGTAGGCAACTCAGGTTTTCCGCTGCGTGCCGTTTCTGCGTGCGGTTGCGGTCCTCATGAAAACTGACATCCAACTGCCAATGCAAGCCGTTCTCAATCCCCCAGTGGTTGCGCAGAGCCTTGCCGTAGAACCGGGCTTTGGCCTTTTTGCTGCCGATGAAAAAGCGTACTTCGGTACTGACGTTGCCGTTGATGTTTCTTTCGCTGCAACACATGCCGATGACACTCAAATTGGCCCACGCTTCGGCTTGACTCAAGCCTTGCGGGTCCTGGATGACTGTGTACAAGCGCCGCTCCAAACGACCATGAGCGTATTTGTTGGTTTCATAGGTGTCATGGTCCAGGCCGGCGAAGTTCGTTTCCAAAGCCTTCTCAAAAGCATCTTGCAGATCATTCAGCAAGGTTTCCTGATTGCTTTTCACCGTAAGCAGGTAGTCTCCGCCACCGTCCACAATTTTTCGGGCGATGTCCTTTTGACAACCCATGGCGTCGATGGTCACCAGCGCTCCCTTCAAATCGAGCAATTCCAGCAATCGAGGAATCGCGGTGATCTCGTTGGATTTCTCGTTCACGGCCACTTGGCCCAGCGACAGATGATTTTCGCTCGCCCAGGCGCTAACCATGTGCAAGGCCCCCAAGCCATCTTTGCGGGAGCCACGCAAGGTCTTGCCGTCGATGGCAATTTGCTTGAGCCCCAGGTTCTCGAACAAGGAAGCCGTCCAACTCGAAAAGCAGCGCGCGAAAGCCGCCGGCTCCAGGCGATCAAACACCCGCTCGAAGGTGTCGTGAGACGGAATGCCATTGGGTAGCGCGAGGAAGCGCTTCAACCACGTGCGGTGGCTTTTGGCAAAAGTTACGATATCTGGCCACGTATCGGCGTTGCCAATAACGGCACAAACGGCGATAGCCACAATATCCAACAACTGATGCCGACGGCGGCGACGCAGGCGAGGGTCACGCAAGGTGCCGAAATGTATTTTCAAAGAAAGCGGGGAAGTGCCCATGATTCTCCTCCATGAAGGGATAGCTCCGAGGAGAATCGTAGGCGTGTACACTTGTCAAAATCAAGCGCGAGGCAATAATTCGGGTGGAGTTTGATGCGTTCGCCCTGCGGTGTTCCTCAACGACCAGAAGGTGCAAGATCAGGTAGATCTGACCAAGGGTGCCCTCCGTCAGCGGCCGAAGACAGGCCCCATCGCCTTTCAGGATGAGGCGATGCCCATAAGTCTTCGTAACATCCGCCTGCGGGAATTCACCAAGTAATCACCTGGCACGCCGATCCTACGGCGAGCAAGGACATCTCGTGCTCTCCGAGGCTCTGGGCCGTTGGGTTATTCGCATCGAACGATGGACCGTTGCCTTGCAGGCCGGAGCTACCGACCGCTGCAAAGCATGCCGAGCAGCCAATGTTCAAGGCTTGGCCAAATGGATCCGTTTGTTCATCCTTGTGGCGGCCATCCAAGGCGCTGCGCAGGGGCGAGGGCCGATGCGACGGGGCGGCTTAAGGCAGCTCGATGAAGCTGCTCTGCTTGGGGGCGTGATAGACCCGTTGCGTCGCCTTGCGGTAATCGCCCGGTTTGGCCCAGAAGATGTTCGGGACGAAGGTCTGCGGATTGCGGTCGTACAGCGGGAACCAGCTCGACTGGACCTGCACCATGATCCGGTGCCCCGGCAGGAAGACGTGGTTGGCCGTCGGCAGGGCGAAGCGGTACAGCAGCGGCGTGTCCGGCGTGATCGGCTTGGCCTTGGCGAAGCTCTCGCGGTAGCGGCCGCGGAAAATGTCGGCGGCGATCATGAGCTGATAGCCGCCCATGACGGCGTCGCCGCCGACCTCGTCGGGATAGACGTCGATCAGCTTGACGACCCAGTCGGAGTCGGTGCCGCTCGTGGAGGCGACCAGGTTGGCGATCGGCTCGCCCGCAGATCTTCATCGGCTCGGTCAGCGCGTCGGAGACGAACGTCACGACGTCCGGGCGTCCCGAGGCCTCGCGCTGGTCGTCGACGAGCCAGCGCGGCCAGGTGTTGCCCTCCTCGTAGCCCATCGGCTGAATGGGGCGCCGGACGGAAGGGGACCGGCTTGGCCGGGATCGGAGACGTACTCCTCGAAGGCCGCTCGCCGGCCGTCGGGGCCTCCAGGCTCAGCTTCAGACCGGCGCGGAGATAGAGCGGCGTCGCTCTTGACCGCCTTGTCGCCCTCCGCTTTCGGCGGCCAGGCGGAATAGCGGCGCCAGGCGTTCGTGCCCGTCTCGAACGCGGTGACGGGGGCGATGTCGGCCTTCGGCGCGCCGTCCTTCAGATACTGGGCGAGAAACGGGCGCGAGGATCTTCTGGCGGAAGTAGAGCGCGGTGTCGCTGCCGAACTTGACCGCGCCCAGCGAGCTGCCGTTGCCGATCATCTGGCCGTGATGCCACGGGCCGATGACCAGAAAGACCTTGTCGTTGGCCGTGTCCTTCGGCTTGATCGCCTTGTAGACGGCCGGGGCGCCGTAGATGTCTTCCTGGTCCCACAGGCTGTGGACCAGCATCACGGGCGTTTTCAGCGGCTGCTTCGGCCAGCAGCTTGTCGACGGCCTGGTCCCGCCAGAAGGCGTCGTAGGCGGGATGCTCGACGAGCTTGTTCCAGAAGCCGAGCTGATCGAGGCCGCGGCGGCGGCCCAGTTCGCCGGCCGAGCCCGCCTGCATGCACATGTCGTAATCGTCGTTGTGGCTCCGCCACCACTTCGCGTCCCCCTTGCGCGTGGCGACCTGGTTGTAAATCCAGCTGACGTTGAGCTGGCGGAAGGCCCCGTAGTGGAACCAGTCGTCGCCCATCCAGCCGTCGACCATCGGATTCATCGGCACCGACACCTTGAGCGCCGGGTGCGGATCGACCAGCGCCATCAAGGGCAGGAAGCCGTCGTACGAGATCCCCAGGATGCCGACCTTGCCGTTGCTCTCGGGGACGTTCTTCACGAGCCAGTCGATGGTGTCCCAGGTGTCGGTCGCATGATCGACGGGCGTCGGGTTCAGCGGGCCGCGCAAGGGACGATTGACGATGTAGTCCCCCTCGGAGCCGTGCTTGCCGCGGACGTCCTGCACGACGCGGATGTAGCCGCCCTCCAGGATCACGTCGAGCGGCGTTGTCGTAGCCGTTCAGGACCGGCCCGAGGTGAGCGCTCTCGGCGTGGCTCGTGAGCTTGTCGGCGTCGTAGGGCGTCCGGGTCAGGAGGATCGGCGCCTGCTTCGCGCCCTTGGGAATCAGGATGACGGTGTGCAGCTTGACGCCGTCGCGCATGGGGATCATCACGTTGCGCCTGGTGTAGTCGAAGCTGTCGTTCGTCGGCTTGAACTTGGCCGGGATCTCGCTCGGCAAGTCCGGGTACGTGGCGGGTGGCTTGGTCTCGGTCTTGGGCCATCGCCGGCATGGCGAACAAGGCGATCGCGAAAACCGACACGACCACAGACCGCGCAGGCGTTTTGAGCTTCATGGTTTGTCCTTCTGGAAGTCGACAGATCGTTCTGTAGGCTTACGCCAAGGAAGCTGGATCGGCATGTGGGTAGGCTGAGATTCACCGAACTTTCAACGAGGACGCGCACCATGATCGGATCAACCTTAATATCGCTGTGGACAATGCCGCTGCTCTCGCTCGCAATTGTCACGGGAAGTGCCCATACCGAGCCCAAGATTCACCGCGGGCTTGCCTACAGCGAGCCCAAGAACAAGTTTCAGATGCTCGATGTCTTTGCTCCCGCAGAGGGCAAGAATCATCCGGTGGTTATCTATATCCACGGCGGCGGTTGGCACAGCGGCGACAAGGCGGAGGTGCACAACAAGCCCAAGGCGCTCACAGACCGGGGCTTCGTCCTGGCATCGATCAACTACCGCTTATGGACGCCGCCGTGGTCGAAAAGTTTTCCTGGGACCGTGACACTCAAGCACGAAGCTCAAGATGTCGCGAAGGCGATTCGCTGGGTGCACGATCACGCCAGAGACTATGGCGGCGATCCCGCGGCTCTGATCGTCATGGGCCATTCGGCGGGGGCGCACCTGTCTGCCCTGGTATGCACGGATGAGCGCTATCTGAAGGCAGAGGGACTGTCGCTGGCCAACATCAAAGGCTGTGTGCCGATCGATGGCGATTCCCACGATTTGCCAATGCACGTGAAAGCCAATGCGGGAAAAAAGGTAGCGGCAACGGACCGGGAGCGCTTCGGCGCCGAGAACTTGCAAAAGGAGCTGTCACCGGTCATGCACGTTGCCAAGGGCAAGAACATTCCGCCGTTCTTGATCCTCCACATTGTGGACCCCGATCACCCGGAGACCCAGGCGCAGGCGGAGAGATTTGCCCAAGCGCTCCGGGCAGCGGGCGTGCCGGTAAGAACTCATGGTGCTGCCGGCAAGGACCACAGCACGCTTAACAACGATCTCGGCTTGCCGGACGACAAACCGACTCAGGAGATGTTTGAGTTCTTGAGCCAGGTGAACCGGCGCCAATGACAGCGGCCTTGGTTCTCGAAACAAGGATGAAAGGAAATCAGATTTCCGGAGCAAATATTTCGCCGTGGCGGGCTACTTGACCTTTTCCAGAAGTTGGTGGAAGTCGATATCCTTGCGAACGGTATCCGTGGCAACCGGGCCGTTCGGCTGCGCGGATGCCATGGACGGAAAAAACAAAACGACGCCAAGAAAGATGCGCGGGCGGAACATGGGGAGACCTTCAAGTGGTCTGGCCATTTTAATGGACACGGCCCGAAACTTCGACAAAAATAGCTGCGATAATCCGGTGAACCACTGTTTCCTTGTTCTTCCAGGTGTTGTCATGCGGTTCAATGGGATTCGGCTCATTCTGGCGCTTGGACTGACAGTTTCCCCGGCTTCGGCGGCTGAGGTCAAGAAGCCCAATTTTATCCTGATCATGGCGGATGATCTGGGCTTCAGCGATTTAGGCTGTTATGGATCGGAGATTGTCACGCCGAACCTGGATCGGCTGGCCGCCAAGGGTATTCGTTTCACCCAGTTCTACAACACGGGACGTTGCTGCCCGACCCGAGCGAGCTTGCTGACCGGACTTTACGCGCACCAGGCCGGCATCGGCCACATGGTCAAGGACCTGGGCAAGCCCGCCTACCAGGGCTGCCTCAATCAGCGCTGTGTCACCATTGCCGAATTGTTGCGGCTTTTGGGTTATCGCACCTATATGATCGGCAAATGGCATGTCACGAATTCCAAGGACGGCAAAGCCAGCTGGCCCTTGCAGCGCGGCTTTGACAAATTCTTTGGCCTCATCGCCAGCGTGCGCAGTTATTACGATCCACCCACTCTGACGCGCGACAATACACCCATCGAAGCGGGCAAGGGCTTTTACCTGACCGACGCCATTACCGAGAACGCGGTCGCGTATCTCCAGGAGGCAAGCCAGCACCAGGAGCCGTTTTTCCTTTACGTCGCTCACACGGCGCCGCATTGGCCGCTGCACGCTTTGCCCGAGGACATTGCCAAATATCGAGGCAAGTACCGGGGTGGATGGGATGTTGTGCGCCAGGCTCGATACCAGCGCCAGCTTGCCATGGGCCTCATCAATGCTCGCTGGAAGCTTTCACCTCGCGATGGCGGTGCCCCAGCCTGGGAGAAGGCGGCGAACAAAGACTGGGAGGATCTGCGCATGGCCGTCTACGCCGCGCAGATCGATCGCATGGATCAAGGCATTGGCAAGCTCATGAAGGCGCTCAAAGAAAGTGGCCAGGAAGAAAACACTCTGGTCCTCTTCCTGTCCGACAACGGCGGCAATGCCGAAGAGATCTTGCCAAGCTGGCGCGGCGACATGTTCCCGGAGCAAACGCGCGATGGCCGACCGACTCGTGTCGGCAATCTCCCGTCTTTCCTTCCTGGTCCAGACGACGTTTTCCAGAGCAATGGTTTGCCCTGGGGCAATGCCAGCAACACACCCTTTCGGCTTTTCAAGCACTGGACGCATCAAGGAGGAGTCGCCACCCCACTAATCGCCTATTGGCCAGCGAAGATTACGCGGGCTTCGCTTACCGATCAACCTGGACACGTCATTGACCTTTTGCCGACGTGCGTGGAGGTTGCCGGAGGAAAGTACCCGGACAGGTATCCAGGTCGCGATTTGTTGCCGGTGGAAGGTAAGACCTTATTGCCGATTCTCCTTGGGAAAGAGCGAGCCGGCCACGAGGCGATCTTCTGGGAACACGAGGGCAATCGAGCCGTTCGCCAGGGCAAATGGAAGCTCGTCGCCGAGCACGGTCATCCGTGGGAGCTTTACGACCTGGATGCCGACCGCACCGAACTGAACAATGTCGCTGCTCAAAATCCCGCGCAGTAAAGGAGTTGGTCGAGCGCTACCAGCGATGGTCAACTAGTGTCGGTGTCGTACCTTGGAACGAGATTGATCCTTCGAAGAAATAACCTGGGGAATTATCATGTCCACCA